>NZ_JAMLJJ010000001.1 GCF_023736155.1 Larsenimonas salina
ACGACCATAGCAGGTGGGAACCACCCGATCCCATGCCGAACTCGGAAGTGAAACCACCCCGCGCCGATGGTAGTGTGGAGCTTCTCCATGCGAGAGTAGGTCATCGTCAGGCATCTATACCAAAGGCTCCGATCAAATCGATCGGGGCCTTTTTTTGTGCCTGAAAACGACCGTACGTAAAGCTTCATGGCCATTTATAAAGCTTTAAGAAAGCTCAGGTCGCGAAATCACTGTCTGTATATAGCTATTGCCCCTCAGGTCAGAGAACGTCTGTTCATACATTGATAAACAGGGGCGATCACTCTAGGCTTGGCAAGCTTTAAAAACGGTTATTCGATCAAAGGTAATGTATGCCAAACACAGCTCCGGGTGAACTCCTTCTTTACTGTCGCCCCGGTTTCGAAGCCGATTTGGTGAATGAGCTTGTAGACAAGCTTGAGCACTCGGAATGTGCCTGGCATCCCGTCGCCACGACCAATAGTGGTTATGTGCGCGTGGTCATCGACAGTGACCTGGTCGCAAATGAGCTTCACAAGGAAGTGCAATTATCGTCTTTGGTGTTTGCCCGCCAAATACTTGTGGCCTTTGAGCCCAATACCCTTGACCGTAATGATCGTATTACCGCAATCATTGAGCAGGTTGTCGCTGCGGGCTGGAGTTTCGAAGAGCTTTGGCAGGAATCTCCGGACACCAATGATGGCAAAGGGCTTGCCGGGCTTAAAAAGTCTCTGCAGCGGCCCTTGGAAAGCACCTTGAAAAAGCGCCAGGCTCTTCGAAGAAAGGCCGGTAAACGTCGATTGCATCTGTTCTGGTCCTCTGGTGATACCGTACAGCTCGCGATGAGTTTTCCTCAAAACCGCAGTGAGTGGCCAAACGGCATCAAGCACCTGCGGTCACCATCACGTGCGCCCAGTCGTTCGACGTTAAAACTTGAAGAGGCCTGGCATACCTTCATTCCGAGCGATAAATGGGAGCGACGGCTCAATGCCGGGATGCAGGGGGCTGATCTAGGTGCGGCGCCAGGAGGCTGGACGTATCAATTGGTTCAGCAGGGCATGTACGTTTATGCGATCGATAATGGGCCAATGAGCGAGGAGCTCATGCGAACCGGTCAGATAGAGCATTTGCGAGAGGATGGATTTACGTGGTCGCCGCCTTACCCGTTGGACTGGCTTGTGTGTGACATCGTTGATCGACCCGTTCGTGTTTCAGAGATGGTTGAGCGGTGGTTGGTTAATAGATGGTGCCGGCATGCGATATTCAACCTAAAACTGCCCATGAAAAAGCGATGGCAAGAAGTTAAACGGTGCCTTGAGTACTTAGAGCAACGACTGAATGATGAAAATATTGCTTATGAGTGTCTCGCTCGACATCTCTACCATGATCGTGAAGAGATCACCGTCTATATAAGGCTAAAAGAGTGAAAAGCGAGTCAGGTACTAACGTGAGGTTAAAAGGAGACTGATATGTCTGATGAGCCCTTAAAGGCAGATGGCATACTGGATACGACAGGACTGTACTGCCCTGAGCCGATCATGATGATGCATACACGTGTCGCGGATATGGCCAGTGGCGATATTCTGCACGTAGTTGCAACGGACCCGGCAACTCAGCGCGACATCCCGCAGTTCTGCCATTACCTGGGTCATGAGCTGATCCAACAGGATACCCTGTCGGATAGCTTCAACTACTTCATACGTATCAACCGTTAGTGCACACGCTTCACTGAAAGATTGCTTCGATTTGCTCACGCGCGAGGGATGCATGGCGTGTGACCTGGGCTTGCATATGAGCCACTGTGCGCTCGAAGTCACCTTCGAGCGTTTCCACGCGATTAAGTGTTTCTCCTTGAATGAATTCCTGCATGCTCAAGGAGAGCGCGTTCAGTTCCATATCGTTCAAGATGCCCTGGCTTTTATGCTCATAGGCAATGACCAATGCTGGAGTACCGTAGCGCATTGAGATAATGCCGCTATGAAGGCGAGTCGCAATAGTGAAACGGCACTGCGCCAGCACACCACCAAGCTGAAGATCACTCAGCTCATCGAAAATGACATGGCAGGCATGCGGATGTCGCATTTTCTTGCGGATATTGTGCAGCGTGACACGATCATCTCGGTGATAGCCGTTAAGCCCGGTACACGTCGATACACCTATAATCACGTACCCCTGATCAATCAGTGTGTCACACGTAGAGGCCATCTGAGTTTCATATTCCTCCTGAGTAACGCCGAGAGTTCGATCGAACGGGGCGAGGCGACGTGCGGTAATCGCGACAAGCGGTTTTCTTTCAGGGTTGAGTGCACTGATGTCGTAATGCTGAGCATCCGGCAGCAGCCAGGCTGTATCTGCACCATGCTGGACATTATCAAGACGAATGTCGGCGTCGCTTAAAATTTGGTCACTAACATGTTCGCGAAGATAAACGACCTCCGGGTAGGGCAGCAGCTTCTGGCATAATTCACGAAATTTCTGATGTTCGAACGGTCCTACGCTGTGTCCAATCAGATAGACCGGTTTTTGTGCCATTTTTGCACCGAAAATGATGTCGAGTTGCGTGAACCCATACGCATCGACAATAAACGAGCCGCCTACCTGGATAATGTAATCGTATTTCTCCAGCGCATCGATGGCTTCATTGTACGCCTTGGGTAAGCGTTTTCGTGTCTGCTCGATGCCCCAGTTTTTAGTGCTTGAAAGGTACATTATGCCGTTAAGGTATCTCGGCATTACCTTACGTTTGTAAAAAGGCACTTGAAGCGTTTTTTGACGCGCCTCCTCAAACATGTCTGGTATAACCGGCACGTTGATCTCCGAGAGCACGATCTCCGTGCTGAGTGGGTCTCGGGAAGCAATTTCCACGTTGAACTTGTTAAGATCCAGTACCTCGACCAATCCTCTCAAAATGGCAGCGTCACCTCGGTTCGAGCAGGAGTGGTTTCCGATCAGTAGAATATTCTTGGTGGGCATAGACGACCAGTATCAATGGGTAAAAGGGGATAGTAGTAAAAACCAATGGCAATCAGTGTAGGTTATTGTGCCCAAACTAATACTTGAGTAAGTTTTTATAACCAGTCTTTAAGTTTCTAGTTTTACTTAAAACATAAGCCGCACGTAAAAAAGCAGCGCCATGCGCTGCTTTTTTACGTGAAGCGAATATGTATTTTTGCCCGATCATGGGGTTCAAGTGCCGGTATGTACCATGATTGCTAGAGCGTTCATGGTATCCGGGTCCTGTTCCTTGATGCGATTGGCGATCGTTCTCTGAAAGAAATAAATCATCTCGTGGCGGCTTTTACCGGGGTAAAGACAGTCGTCACCCAGAAGGATCGGAGTGTGTTGCACGGCCTCATCATCGACAAGGAGTGCTTCGATACTGCCGTCATTATAAAGCTGCCAGCCGTAAACCTGTTTGAGCTGCCACGGGCCATCGCTTTCGTCCACGCAAAGCGCATGGGTTCCCTGAGTGTCAGGCAGGCTCTGAAGGAGGGTTTTTTCGTTGGTAGGCTCGTAATCGAAGTAGGCCGCCGAGTGCTCGAGCTCCATTTGCTTGTGTGACGGCGCGACGTCGAAAACGTCATCGGTTTCAGGGTCGCGATAGCCTAGGAAAACGCCATGCTCAGGGTCGTCTATGGTTTCGCAATCCACTAATGAATCGAGCCAGGGGACGACGCCGACAACATCGCCATTTGATTTCATGGCCCACCCAAGAATTGGCATGGCATAGGCAGCATCGGGGTCCGAGGCAACCTGATAGACCATTTGAAGGCCGTCGAGCTCGGGTGCCAATCGAACGATATGGTGCTGAGCTTTGTACCGCTCACGCATTTCACTAAGGTCGATCACCTTGGCAGGCTGACGTTGCATGATTGCGCCCATAATGCCTCCTTATCGACTTATTTTCCTTACAGCGATGCTGCTGTGAAAAGGTCCTTAACGCGTGGCTCTCTTCAATTAGTAGCACAACTTCTCTCGAAGGTTAATCACCCCTCGATCAGACCAGATCGATCAAAGCGTTCATACAATGAATAATCGGCAAATACAGCGATTATTTAGACATTACCTTGAGACGGCTGCGCACGCACGATGCTTTAGGCGAACACCGAGCATGAGCGCCGCGGCCGAAAGCCCGATTATCAAGCCTGTCCAGTATCCGTAGACGCCTAGACCGAAGGTTTCGCTTAGCACCACGCCACTGCCCAGACCAATCACCCAGTAGGCGATCAGGGTGCACCCCATGATGACGCGGGTATCCTTATAACCTCGAAGCGCTCCGGCCATGCTGACCTGTAGCACATCAGAAACCTGATAGACGATTGCGATCAGAATCAGGGAGGAGGCGAGTGCTTGAACGGACTCGTTGCCGGTATAGAGTTCAGGCAACTGGTGGCGACCGAGCCACAGAATCACATCGTTGAGCAGAGCCGACAACAGCGAGATCGCAATGCCATTGTAGGCGACGAAACGCGCACGCTCAGGGGTATTTTCCCCCAACGCCTGCCCGACTCGCACCGTTAAGGCCATGCCGATCGACAGCGGCAGCATGAATAGCAGCGAGGTCACGTTCAAGGCAATCTGGTGCGCCGAGACCACGATTTCACCCATGCCGGCGATAAGCAGTGCGATCAGTGTAAACAGTGTCGTTTCGGTAAAGATTGCCACCCCGATCGGTACGCCAATATGCGCAAGCTCGCCCAGACGCTTTATATCCGGTCGAGGCATACCGAGCCCCTGTTTCACGAAGCGGTATGCAGAGGCTCGTCGGCAGTAGGCGTACATTCCGCCATACATGACCCACATCGAGATGGCCGTTGCGATGCCGCATCCCTGGGCGCCGAGTGCCGGCAGGCCGATTGCCTCGCCAAGCCACGCCATGCCAAGCGCTTGCCCCACGGCGTCTGAGCCAAAGATGAGCAACGCGTTGGCGGGAATATTGACAGCAAGCCCCAATAGACTGAACAAGAGCGCCGGTCGTGAATGGTTGAGTCCATCAGAATAGGCACGAAGGGCTTGATAGAGGGCAAGTCCCGGTAAGCCGAACGCAAGCGCCTGTAGGTAGTCTGTCGAAAGCCTGGCTACCTCTTGAGGCACGTCCATCCAGCCAAAGATTCGCTCGGGCAGCAGTGTGAGAAGAAGTACGCCGAGCCCGCCCATGAACAGCGCAAGCCACAGGCTCTGGCCCTTGTAGTTTGAGACTTCTGAATGGCGCTTGCCACCGACACAGTGGGCGACAATCGGCGTCAGCCCCATCAGCGTGCCGGTAATCAGCAAAATCAACGGCACCCACAGGCTGGTGCCAACCGATACCGCGGCCAGGTCCGAGGCACTCTTGTGCCCCGACATCATGACATCCACGGTGCCCATGGCGGCCTGGGCGAGCTGGGCGCCAAAAATGGGGATGGTCAATCGAATCAGCGGGCGCGCCTCATATAGGCTGCGCCGAATCAAGGTCGGCATTGAAGATCACGCGTTGCAAAAAAGAAGACGGAGCGCACAATAGCGCCGTATCAATCCGCGAGTATAGCGAAAGAGTACGTTAGTTCATGAAACACGACCCGACTGAGTTGATGGCCCTGTTCGATGGCCTGTTCGCAGACACCTTTCATACTCGGCTGGTCCTTGGCGCGGATGAGCCGCTGTACCTGCCGGCCGATACGGGCTGCCCGTATCATCGGATCATGTTTGCCCGCGGCTACTTTTCCAGTGCACTTCACGAAATCAGTCACTGGTGCATTGCCGGCGCCGAGCGACGACTGAAGGAGGATTACGGCTACTGGTACATACCAGATGGTCGGGACGCATCCCAGCAACACGCCTTCGAGCAGGTCGAAGTCGCGCCTCAGGCGCTTGAATCCCTGCTGTGCGCTGCCTGCGACCATCCCTTTAACGTAAGCGTCGATAACCTCGACGGCGACGCCGAGATCGACCGCTACGCGTTCGAGGCCAAGGTGCGCGCTCGAGCCGAGCGCTATTTAAATGAGGGGTTGGCCCCGCGCCCGCGGGCGCTGTGTGATGCGCTTACGGCGCTCTATCAGCAGCAGACACCGCTTGACCAGGCGATTGAACATGGTCGCGCGGCGCTATTCTCGATTCAGAGCTGATCTATTCCCGGTTCAGGCCTGATCCTCGGCCTCGCTTTGCGCCCGCATGTGCAGCGTCAGCATGACCTGCAGCTCGTCTTCGGGCTTGAACGGCTCAAGGCCAAGTTCATTGAAGAGATCGTTGCGCTGGCGATGCCACTCACCAAGCGTCAGGTGCTCGTATAGGCTGTCGGCCGGGGCAAGCTGAATGAATGGATCCATCCCGTACTCATCAAATAGCCACGACAGCGCCTGTTCGTCATCGACCAAGCCGTTACTGTAGAGCGTTTCGTTGTAGTGATCCTCTTCAAGCTCACGCAGCACATCGATCGGGCTGACCCCCATCATGTTCAGCTCGTCTTCGGTGTAGTCGCCAAGTGAGGCGTCGCTTCGTTGAAGCCAATCCGGATCGGGTTGAATGAGGGTGTGCTTGAGCTGGCCATCGGGCAATGTCCAGGCGATGGCGACCGGGAGGTCCTCATCACCGACTTCGATGGCAATAAATCCAGGCAGATCGGCCATGGTTACGCGTCCTCGGTCAGGGGCAGATTGAAAAAGCGACGAGCGGTTTCCGTGCTCGATACGCTGAGCTCATGCTCGCTTTCGCCTCGGTAATGGGCGATCTCGCGCACGATCCAGGGTAATAGCGCCGGTTCATGACGACGTCCCTTGAGCTTTGCCGGCAAATTTCGGGGCAGCAGATACGGGCAATCGGTTTCCACCATGAGTCGATTCGCCGGAATGTCTCGAACCAGCGAGCGCAGGTGGTGCCCCCGACGTTCATCGCACAGCCAGCCGGTCAGCCCGATGTGCAGATCAAGATCCAGATAGCCGTAAAGCGTTTCCTTCTCACCGGTAAAGCAGTGAATGACGGCGTCGCCAAGATCATCACGCCACTGCTTGATCATATCGAGCATGTCGACGCCGGCGTCCCGCTCGTGCAGAAACAGCGGTTTTTGCGTGCGTGCGGCAAGTTCGAGCTGCGCTTCGAAGGCCCGTTTCTGATCGATTCTGCTCGAAAAGTCGCGGTTGTAATCCAGGCCGCACTCGCCAATGGCCTTGACGCGTTGATGCTGGGCAGCGCTCGCCATCCAGTCGGCAAAGGCTGGGGTCCACTCGCTTGCGTGATGGGGGTGCAGGCCAGCCGTGGTATGAAGCGCCACAGGTGAGTCGCGCTCGCAAAGTTCAAGGGCTGACTCGATGGCGGCGCGCTCCGTGCCGGTCAAAATGAGCGTGGTCACATTGGCCGAGCGAGCACGTTCGAGCACGGCATCCAGATCGGCTGCAAAGCTCTCATGGGTCAGGTTGGCACCGATATCGACCAGCGGCGCGGGCGCGGTAAAGGTTAGGGCGTCCGGTAACATGACGGTCCTTTAGGAAATCGGAAGCGAATTTGAGGTCGTGCATTGTAACGGCCCCGAAAACCCCCGGCTATGCGTTACACTAGCGCGCTGACATTTTCTGCGGGAGGCGGCACATGACGCTGCTGCGACTGGAACAACTTCATCTGGCCTACGGCACACACGTGCTGTTGGATGGCGCCGAACTCACGATCGAAAAGGGCGAGCGACTGGCGCTGGTCGGGCGCAACGGCGCGGGTAAATCGACGCTCCTGTCGTTGGTCTCTGGCAAGGTCGACCCGGACTCCGGCACGATCTGGCGCGCACCGGGCCTTCGTATCGGGGTGCTCGAGCAGGACCTTCCCGACGCCGAAGGCCGACGAATCTTCGATGTGGTGGCCGAAGGGCTGCCGGAAGTCGGTGCTTTGCTTGCAGAGTACGATCAGCTCGTTGCCTCGTCGGATCCGGACATGACGCGGCTTTCAAGCCTTCAATCCGAGCTCGAGGCCCGCGACGGCTGGTCCTATCATCAGCGCATTGACACGGTACTGACTCGGCTCGGGCTGCCGGCCGATGAATCCATGAGCAAACTTTCAGGCGGCTGGCGCCGGCGCGTGGCGCTGGCGCGGGCACTGGTGACCGACCCTGATGTACTGCTGCTCGATGAGCCGACCAACCATCTGGATCTGGACACCATTCTCTGGCTCGAGGAGCAGCTTCTTCAGTTTAACGGCGCGGTACTGTTCATTACCCACGACCGGGCCTTTTTGAAAAAGCTGGCCACGCACATTCTCGAACTCGACCGCGGGCGCCTTGGGCGCTACCCCGGCGATTACGACAAGTATCAGCAACAGAAAAACGCTGAACTTGACGCTGAAGCGCGCGAACGGCGCGAATTCGACAAGAAGCTGGCCCAGGAAGAGAAGTGGATACGCCAGGGCATCAAGGCGCGCCGCACCCGCAACGAAGGTCGCGTGCGTGCCCTTGAAAGCATGCGTGCTCAGCACGCCGAGCGCCGTCATCAGACCGGCAATGCGCGCCTTAACGTCGATAACGCCGACCGAAGCGGCAAGCGTGTGGTCGAGCTCGAGCACGTCAGTCAGTACTTCGAGCGCGAGGCTGTACTCAAGGACGTCTCGCTCGAAGTCCAGCGCGGTGACCGCATCGGGTTTATCGGTCGAAACGGCGCCGGAAAAACCACGCTTTTGAAGATCATGCTTGGCGAGCAGGCACCGAGCGAGGGCCAGGTTCATATGGGCACCAATTTGCAGGTGGCCTATTTCGATCAGCTTCGCGCGGGGCTCGAGCCTGAAAAGACGGTGTATGACAACGTCGCTCAGGGGCGCGATCGCGTGACGGTCGGCGGCAAGGATCGCCACGTCATCAGTTATCTGCAGGATTTTCTGTTCACTCCCGAGCGTGCGCGTCAGCCGGTCAAGGCGCTCTCCGGCGGGGAGTCAAACCGGCTGCTGCTGGCGAAGCTCTTCACTCAGCCGGCCAACGTGCTGGTGATGGATGAGCCGACCAACGATCTGGACGTTGAAACGCTTGAGCTTCTGGAAGAACTTCTGATGCAGTTCGAGGGCACGCTGCTTCTGGTCAGTCACGACCGAGACTTTCTGGACAACGTTGTGACAAGCGTCATTGCCTTTGAAGGCGAGGGGCAGGTCCGTGAGTACGTGGGGGGCTATCACGACTGGGTGCGCCAGGGCGGCACGCTTCCTCCGGCGCCGTGGTACAAGGGGGCTGAGCCGACGGCAAAGTCTGACGCCAAAAAGGCAGCCAAGACACCGGCGGACACGGCAGCACCTGTGGCCAAGGCAAAGCCTAAAAAGCTCTCCTACAAACTGCAGCGAGAGCTTGATGAGCTTCCGGCGCGGATCGAAACACTCGAGGCCAGTGTGGCCGAATTCGAGGCAACGATTTCGGACCCTAATTTCTACGGTCAGGACGCTAGTACGGTCTCAGAAACCCTTGAGGCGCTTGGCAAGACTCAAGGCGAGCTGGATGAGGCGATGGAGCGCTGGATGGAGCTGGAAGCCCAGCAAAACGACTGAGATTAATGCTGCCTCGCCCTGTGTCGGTTGTGGGCGAGGCAGCGACACTCAGCTTGTGCGATTACTCGGCGGCGGTCTTGTCGTTGCCGACGCGTACCGCCAGTACATCGCACTCCGCACCGTGGAGAACGCCGGTTGAGGTCGAGCCGAGCAGCAGAGCGAACCCATGACGCCCGTGAGAGCCGACCACGATCAGATCGACCTGGCGCTCCTTGGCAAAACGCTGGATTTCGGAGTCGGGCATGCCGACCACGACGTGTTGATCGGCGGCGTTGATGCCATGGGGTGTGGCGATGTCGCTCAAGCGCTCGCGTGCGTGGCCATCGAGCTGCTCTTGAATGCTGGTCAAATCCATCGGTATATCACCGCCGTAGGCAAACCCCAATGGCTCCAGCGTGTGCATGATCGAGATCTTGGCCCCGTTTCGCTCAGCGATCGGCAAGGCGCGTTTGAGCACCAGGTGTGAATCCTTGGTGAGATCGACCGCGACCAGGATATGGCGGTATTCGTTGCTCATGGCGTGTCCTCATGGCCGTAAAAAGAGAAGCGGTTCTACTTTAGAACGCGCCATTACCATACACAATCGCATTTGACGCGTTACTTTGGCGCAGTGCGGTAACTCGGGCAGAGAGAGTCATGACCGTTTTCTGGATTATTGCCGGCTTGATTTTCGTGGCGTTGGCGCCGGTGATCAGTCTGAACCCCTCACGGCGACAGCGTCAGATGGTCGCGCTAAGAGATCGGGCGCGCGTGTTGGGGTTTCGAGTGGAGCTGAATCCGCCGGGCCGCCCGCACGCGTCCGAGCGAGATGTGTTGGCGTATCGGTTGATGTATCTGGGAGTTCGTCAGGGGCCTGCGTTTCGCTGGACGCCCGATGAGGGCCTCGTGGAGGAAGAGGGCGCGCTTGATTCGAACCAGCGGGCCTTGTTGGATCAGGTTATCGACGCTCTGCCTCAGGATACGCTCTTGCTCACCTCGGGTACGGCCACACTGACGCTTTGGTGGCAGGAGCGAGATGAACTCGAGCGTTTCGAAGCGGTCGCAAAGCGGCTACTTGAGCTGCGCCAGGCCATCGCCCCTTATGAGGAGACCGGCTGAGGCTCGTCGGCGTCGCAGGTCGCCCCCTGTTCGGCGCACAGAAGCTTTTGACCGTTTTTCTCGATGGCATCGAGAATGCTGTCAAACTGATCGAGCGTCTCCTGGTCGAGCCCTGCGAGCATTTCAACGCGCGCCTGCTGGACCACCGACTCGATCTGCTTGAGCAGTGGCATGGCGTTCGGCGTGAGATACACCAGTTTTGTTCGGCGATCGCTTTCACTTGGACGGCGCTCGATCAGTGACTGTTGCGTCAGTTGGTCGAGCGTGCGGACAAGCGAGGGCGCCTCGACGCCGATTGCCTTGGCAAGCTCGCACTGAGGCAGCCCTTCACCGTAATGCGACAGATGATAAAGCGTGGTCCAGCGTGTCTGTGTCAGACCCAGCGGCGCAAGGCGCTCATCGATGATGGCGCGCCAGAGCCTTGGAATGCGGGTCAGTTTGAGGCAAAGAGTCTCATTCATTTAAAAGATACGTCAGAGTAGTGTTTTCAAAGATTGTCCGAATCTGGTCTGGCTTATGCAAGCGTAATCTCGCGGCAAGCCGTGAATGAGCGCCTCTCTAGTCGGTATTGAGCCACCCGATACCCGGAGTGTGTCGCTGTTCGCCATCAGCACGTTCGGCACTTGAGGCATCGTTATTGACATCAAAGCGAATCACACCGATCCGTTGCCCTGTGGCGGTCATGACATCAACCTGCCACCGCCCGGTGGAATCTGCCGGGAAATGCAGCTTGTGTGACCAGGCCCGATAGCCGTCAGCACCGGTTCCGCGAATGGTCAGCTTGATGCGATCCACCTCGCGTCCGTCATGGCGCCAGACGTGGTAAATGGTCTCGTTCAAGCCTCGTGGCGCGTGCACCGAGGTGTACGCATACAGCCCATTCGACTTAAGCGCAGTGTTGGTCAACGCGATATTGCCCATCGGGGCACGCTCGGCGCGGTTGAACGCAGGCGACAGCGCGCTGCTTGTGATCCAAAGCGTTGCGGGTGGAATCCAGGTGCGCCCCATCCAGGCCGCACCGCTTAGCGCGACGGCAAGTCCGATCATTGCAAGCCAGTCCAGTACCCCTCGCCCCTGAAACAGCGTCATCAGACTCGGAAGGCTCAGGATGGGGACCGCAAGCGTTGCCATCAAAAAGCTTTGACCGGTCGTTACATGCAATAAAAGCGGCGCCGAGACCAGAATCAACACGAACGCGCATAGGCCGTGAAAAGCGAAATAGAGCCAGCGTACCCGCTCGGCGAGCTTGAAGTAGAGTGGGTCGATCACGGAAAGCAGCGCGCAGCCAACCAGAATGACCGCGAACAGCGCCTGACCTGTTCCCCAGGCAGTAGTGACCAGAATGAAAGGCAGACAAAAACAGAGCGTTTCCTGATGCGTCAGCTGGGTGACGAAGGTCGCGACCAGCCGAGGAAGCCGGGATTTCGCACGGTGCTGGCGCAGGCTGCTCCAGACGTTTTCGCCGATCAAAAGAACCCAGGTGCCAAGAAGTGCCACCGCCAGAAAGCCCCCGAGCGACTGCTGCCTTGTGACCAAGAAAAAGCTGATGACGCCGCTTGCGAAGCTGACAATCGGCCACAGATAGTGATAGCGCTGGAGGCGTTCCATCCAGGCCTTGAGCCAGCCGGGAAGAGCGAGTTCGTTAACCATGAGCTAAAGTAGGCCCTTGAGTCGGTAAGGTGAATGAACGTATACGTGATACATCGGTAAACATGACCCTGTGCTTGACCATGGTCTTAGACCAAGGTTCATCTTGGCCGACTTGACCCGTTGCTCGCACTCGCCGACGATAAGGATTCAAACACTCGTTTAAATTGGCGGCTGCGGTCATACATCGCCTCTATCACTCAGGACTCTATCACTCAGGAGTAGTGCTCATGCTCTACCAGGGACAGACCTTAAGCGTCGAGATGGATGAGAATCGATTGGCGTGGCTGGTCTTCGACGCCAGCCAAGGCTCCGTCAATACGCTTTCCCAGACCGTTGTAGGCGAGCTCGATGAGGCCATGACCGCATTGGAGAGTCAAACGGAGTGTCAGGGGCTGGTCTTTTCGAGCGCTAAAAAGGCGTTCATTGTCGGTGCCGACATCAAGGAATTCCACGGTGTCTTCGCAGGCGGCTCCGAGGCCATTCAAACCATGTGCGAGCGTGTGCATGCGCTTTTCAATCGCATCGAGGATCTGCCGTTTCCGACCGTCGCGGCCATCAATGGCATGGCGCTGGGCGGCGGGCTCGAACTCGCGCTGACCTGTGATTTTCGTGTGCTGGATAAATCGTGTCGTGTCGGGCTTCCAGAAACCAAGCTCGGGATCATCCCCGGCTGGGGCGGCTGCGTTCGACTGCCCCGGTTGATCGGCGCCGACAATGCGCTTGAGTGGATCGCAGGCGGCGGCCAGCATCCGGCCGATGAAGCGCTTAAGGTCGGTCTTGCCGATGCGGTGCTCGAGGGTGAGCGTCTGACCGACGCCGCCCGCGACATTCTGGGGCGCGCTGTAAAAGGCGAGTTCGATTGGCAGTCGCGCCGTGCGCTCAAGACCGAACCGTTGATGCTCAATAGCGTCGATCAGATGATGGTGTTCGAAACGGCCAAGGGCTACATCGCCTCCAAGGCGGGCAAGCATTACCCCGCGCCGGTGCGGGCGGTCGAGGTCGTTCAGAAGGGGGCCGGTGAGGCGCGCCTGCGGGCGCAGGCCATCGAAACCCATGCGTTTGCAGAACTTGCGCAGACCTCGGTGTGTTATCAGCTGGTCGGCCTGTTCGAAAGCGATCAGTTCGTCAAGAAACAGGCCGGGCGCTACGAGAAACAGGGGCGTGAAATAACACTCAGCGGCGTGCTTGGTGCTGGCATCATGGGCGGCGGCATCGCCTATCAAAGCGCCTACAAAGGCACTCCGATTCTGATGAAAGACATCAACAACGAGGCGATCGAGCTCGGGCTCAAGGAAGCGCGCAAGCTGGTGGGTAAGCAGGTCTCGCGCGAAAAGCTGACCGCCGAGGAGGGCGCCAGCGTGCTCGGACGCATTCGACCGACGCTCTCCTACGGGGATTTCGAACATGTGGACGTAATTGTTGAAGCCGTTGTCGAAAACCAGAAGGTCAAGAGCACGGTGCTTTCGGAGGTGGAACAGTCGCTCGATGACCGCGCCATCCTTTGCTCTAACACGTCGACGATTTCGATCGATGCGCTGGCCGGCGCGTTAAAGCGCCCTGAAAATTTCTGCGGCATGCACTTCTTCAATCCGGTACACCGGATGCCGCTGGTGGAAGTGATTCGAGGCAGCCGCTCAAGCGATGAAACCATTGGGACCGTGGTGGCCTACGCACGCCACATGGGCAAGACGCCGATCGTGGTCAACGATTGCCCGGGCTTTCTGGTCAACCGGGTGCTGTTCCCTTACCTGCAAGGCTTCGAGTTCCTGCTGCGTGAAGGCGTCGATATGGCGCGCATCGATAAGGTTATGGAGGGGTTCGGTTGGCCGATGGGCCCGGCGTATCTCCTGGATGTCGTTGGACTCGATACTGCCGACCACGCCGCCCAGGTGCTGGCTGAAGGCTATCCCGATCGCATGAAGATCGAAGGCAAGACCGCCATCGAGAAGTTGCTCGATGAGGATCGAAAAGGTCAGAAGAACGGGCTTGGATTCTACAAGTACAGCGAGGACAAGAAGGGCAAGCCGCGCAAGGAATCCGACGACACCGTGGCCCGCCTGCTCGAGGGGCACGCCGAGCGCCACACCGACATCGACGACGACACTCTGATCGCCATGCTCATGACGCCTCTGTGTCTTGAAACCGTGCGTGCGCTGGAAGAAAACATCGTGGGCTCCCCCCAGGAGGCCGACATGGCGTTGATCTACGGCATCGGATTCCCGCCGTTTAGAGGCGGCGCGCTTCGCTACATCGACCAGGTCGGCGTCAAGGCGTTTGTCGATCAGGCAGCCGAGCTCGCTCAGCGCTATGGCGCGCTGTACGCGCCGACGCCCAAACTGCTGGCGCGCGCCAACGAACAGACGCCTTTTTATGACACCGCCGAGGAGACCACCTGATGCGCTACCATGATGATGATGTCGTAGTTGTCGATGCGCTGAGAACGGCCATGGCCAAGGCCCGCGACGGCGCATTTCGTAATGTACGCGCCGAGAACCTCTCGGCCTCGGTGATGACTGCGCTTCTTGAGCGGCACGAGGCGTTTGACCCGGCGTTGATCGACGATGTGATCTGGGGCTGTGTCAACCAGACCCTCGAGCAGGGGTTCAACGTGGCCCGCAACGCCGCGCTCATGACCCGGATTCCACCGGCGGTGCCGGCCCAGACGGTCAATCGGCTGTGCGGCTCGTCGATGACGGCGCTGCATTCGGCGTACGCCAACATCAAGGCAGGCCTTGGGGATCACTACCTTGTCGGCGGCGTCGAGCACATGGGGCATCTTGAGATGACCCACGGGGTGGACGTCAATCCGGCCGTGAGCCGACACACCGCCAAGGCGGCCATGATGATGGGGCTGACCGCCGAGCTGCTCGGCAAGCTCAATAACGTCAGCCGGGCCCAGCAGGACGCCTTCGGCGTTCGTTCCCACGAGCGGGCCGCGGCGGCGCGACGCGACGGGCATTTTGACCGTGAGATCATCGGTGTCGATGGTCACGACGCCGATGGCTTTCGAGTCCGTGTCGATCGCGATGAGGTCATTCGAGAGGATGCCAACATCGAGGATATGGCCAAGCTCAAGCCGGCCTTCGACCCCAAAAGCGGCACCGTCACGGCGGGGACATCCTCGGCGCTGTCGGTCGGGGCGGCCGGGCTTCTGGTCATGCGGTATTCAAAAGCGCAGGAACTGGGTCTCGAGCCTCTGGCGCGCGTCATTTCGGTCGGGGTGGCAGGTTGTGATGCTTCGGTCATGGGCTTTGGGCCGGTGCCGGCCACGCAAAAGGCGCTTAAGGCCGCCGGGCTCGGCATGCGCGACATCGATGTGGTTGAGCTCAACGAGGCCTTTGCCGCACAGGCCATTCCGGTACTTCAGTCGCTCGATCTGGAAAGCGTGATCGATGACAAGGTAAACCTCTTTGGGGGAGCGATCGCGCTCGGCCATCCGCTGGGCTGCTCCGGGGCGAGGATCTGCACCACGCTCATGAACGTGATGCAGCATAAGCAGGCAACGCTTGGCCTTGCCACCATGTGCATCGGCATGGGGCAGGGGGTGGCGACCATTTTTGAACGCCCCTGAGCTTTAAAGCCTTGTCACAAAAAAGCCCGCATCGCGGGCTTTTTTAGGTCGATGGGGTGGGTTTTGACGTGGTGCGGATACTCAGAGCCGCAATGGCGAGCAAAAAGGTGCTCAGGGCCGCAATCAGGCGGTACTCATTGCGCTCGCGCCAGAGGGCTCGAATGTCGACCCAGTCACCCGGCATCGCGATCGGATTCCACGCCTGAATGTCATGATTGATCGGTACCATCACCAACTTGGTGTAGGCAACGATGCCCCCGAGATAGACGATCAGGGCCAGTACCGTCAGTACAAACGATGGGCTTCGCCAGCGCGTGATGTCAAACGCCGCGCTCAACGCGAGAAACGCCGCGCCGCCAAAGAACATGAACAGAAAAAACGGGTTTCGAAGATCGTGAGTGATCTCGGCTTGAACGGTGCCGTAGATGTCGGCGCCCATGTTCATCATGGCGGGTTGGAGGGTTACCCAGTGCATGGCGAAGTAGCCGGTGATCAGTCCGGTTGTCATGACCGCCAGCATCAAGGGCAGGTTGTCGGCGAAGGTATAGCCCGCGCGTGAAGACATGCGTGTTCCCTGAATCGAAAATGAATTGTCGGTGGGGAGCAATCAAACCATAAAGTGGGGGGCGGGTGTAGGTTCGTTTTGAATTTGCCATGAAAAAGCCCGACGTATGCCGGGCTTTGAGTGATCAAGTCTAGCTAAATAGACTTAGAACCACATTTCCATCTGGGTGCCGAAGCTCCACTCGCCGCCGGTGTAGCCGTTGGTTCCAAGTGATTTTACGTCGCTGTTGCCGGAGGCGTAGTTGTTGAGGTCGCTGTCCCAATCGGCGTAGGTGGCGAACAGACGGATTTCGGGGCGAACCCAGAATCCGCCGACCTGCGGCTTGAACGTTGGTGCAATGGTGAACTTGGTGTAGTCGCCATCGACTGAGTTGAAGCTGTTGTACCCCTGCGGGTCGAGGTCCATGGTCTGCCAGCTCACTTCATACTGCATCTCGAAGTTCTCGGAAAGCTCGTTGGCCACGCGCGCGTTCAGCGTCAGCCACTTATAGCTGTCGCCGCTGACGTAGCGGTCCTTGCTGTGCTCGGCCAGAAGCGACGGCGCAAAACGCCAGCTGGGCGTCAGGTAGGTCGTACCGTATACGGCAAGGCGCACCGACTCGGCGTCTTCGGTCAGGTTGCCGTCAGAGCCCAGGCTCTTGACCTCGGCACCAAGGCCTTGTCCGTAAAGAACCGCAGCCTTGTAGGTGCCGTCACGAAGGCCAAAGAAGCTCTCACCGTGGTAGGCCACCATGGTGTGGGCGCCGTGCTCGGCCAGATCGGCCCGCGGGTCGGGCGGAAGCATTCCCGGGTCTAGCTCACGGTCGTCGTTGTTCTTGGCCGACAGCCCGTTGAGCATCCATTGCCAGTTACCGATGCGGTTGTTGAGGGTGAAGATGTAGCTCTCGACCTCATCGCCAAATCCTTCGTCACCGATGTAGCCATAATCGCGGCCATAGATGGAGACGTTACTGGTCCAGTCGTCGGCGACCTTGATGTCGTAGATACCGGCACCGGTACCTGCAAGGAAGACGACGTCGCTGTCGAGCCAGTGGATGTCGAAGTTGTCGCGGTCAAAGCGCTTACCGGCCCAGATCGAGGCGTTTTCAAGCGGCCCGCCGAAATCGGGAAGGCTTCCGAACTCGGCAAAGATCTGGCGCACGTTGAGGCTGCTGTCCCCACCGGTCCAGTCATTACTGCTTTCAACACCGTCGGCCAGCATGATCTTGTAAAGCGAGGTCGAGCCGTTCTCGTACTCGGCGCGGTGCTCGAGCACGATTTCTGCGTAGTTGTCATCTTCGTTGCCAAGACGGCCAACCGCGCCGCCAACCGAGCCTGCCGGTGTGATGTACGGACCGCCTTCGGTGCCGGTCAGCTCGTCATCGAACAAAAGTCCTGCGCGCGCGTAGCCGTTGAGCGTCAGACCGAGCTTCTTGTCCGCATTGCCTTCAAGCTTCGCCACGCGTTGTTCCATGCTCGGCGCATCGCCGGCCGGGCCCACGCTCGGTGCGGAGGGTGCGCTGCTGTCGCCGAGACTTCGTGTCTCGGAAGAGGCGGTTTGCTGTGAGGTCGTCAGTTGCTCGACGGTGGCTTCGGCTTTCTGGGCGCGGGCTTCGGCGGCTGCGACGCGGGCTTCGAGCGCAGCGAGTCGATCCTCGATGGAGGTATCGGTGCCCGGCGCGGCATACACGGTAGTGGTGCCGAGCGAGAGCGCTACGGCAAGCGCGATCGGCGTGCGAGTCGGTTTCTTGGCCATTTTGGAGTGTTCCCTGACATTTTTATTGGCGATTTTTTGAACGGTTATCGCTTGGTGACACGATTCCGCAACTTAATCGTTTAAGCCCGGAAAAACCACCTAGCCAATAGTCGATAGACCTTAGGGATGAGCGCCCAATGTCTAATGGATTTAGTGATGTGTGATCCTTATGTTGATCTAACTTAATCGATTAAGAAGTGCAGTTTTTCTTGGAACAGTACTTAACGTGAGGGGATGCCCCATGAAGCTCAAGTTGATGACCGCCGGTGTACTTCTGGCGATGGCAAGCCCGGCGATGGCCGCCGAACTAACGATTTCCTGCGGCGCCGTCGGCGCGGAACTGACGCTTTGCAAGGAGGGCGTCAAGCAGTGGGAAGACAAGACCGGGCATACGGTCAACGTTGTGTCGACGCCCAACTCGTCCACCGAGCGGCTTTCTCTGTATCAGCAGATTCTGAACGCGCATTCCAGTGACATCGACATCATGCAGATCGATATCGTCTGGCCCGGCATGCTGGCCCCTCATCTGCTCGACCTGAACAAGCACTTGCCCAAGTCCGCGACAAAGGGCGTATTTCAGCCGCTGATCGATAGCACCAACGTCGAGGGCCGTCAGGTCGCGATTCCCTGGTTCACCGACGCAGGCGTTTTGTTCTATCGAAAGGATCTGCTCGAAAAATACGACGCCGAGGTGCCGGAGACCTGGGGCGAGCTGACCGACACGGCCGATAAAATCCAAAAGGCTGAGCGCAAGGCCGGAAACGACGATTTCTGGGGTTACGTTTTCCAGGGCCGCGCGTATGAAGGGCTGACGGTCAATGCGCTTGAGTGGCTTGCAAGTTTCAATGGGGGAACCATCGTTGATGATCAGGGCGACATTACCGTCGATTCTCCCGAGGCCGCCAAGGCATTGACGATGGCGCACGGCTGGGTCGATACCATCTCGCCGCCGGGCGTACTCAATTACACCGAAGAAGAAGCGCGGGGCGTGTTCCAGTCCGGTCACGCGGTGTTCATGCGCAACTGGCCCTACGCGTGGTCTCTGGCTCAGGCCGACAGCAGCGACATCAAGGATAAGGTCGGCGTGACCCAGCTGCCCAAGGGGGGCAGTGACGGTCAACACGCCGCCGGGCTCGGCGGGTGGAATCTGGCGGTCTCGCGCTACAGTGACAACCCCGAACTTGCCGCAGATCTGGTCGCGTTTCTGACACGCCCGGAAGAGCAGAAGCGCCGCGCGCTCGAGGGCGCCTACAACCCGACCATCGCCTCGCTTTACAAGGATCAGGAGATCCTGGACGCCACGCCGTTTTTCGGCACGCTCTACGAGACGTTTACCTCTGCCGTCGCTCGGCCGTCTGCCGTGACAGGTGACAATTATCCCCGTGTCTCGAACGCGTTCTTCAATACCGTACACGAAGTGCTTTCAGGCTCAGTCACTGCCGAAGAGGGGCTTTCGTCGCTTGAAGGTGAGCTGAAGCGGATCAAGCGTCGTCACTGGTAAGCGCTAAGCAAAGGACGTGTCATGACTGTTCACGAAACGACAACGGCGACCGCCGGGCCAAAGAAGGCCCGGCAGGATGCACGCGGCACCAAGGTACGCCGGCGCCGGGTGAGGGCGGCCTGGCTGTTTTTGACCCCGATGCTGGTGGTGCTTGCGCTGGTGGCCGGCTGGCCACTTCTTCGAACCATCTGGTTCAGCTTTACCGACGCAAGCCTTAGCCAGATGGGCAGTGCCAACTTCATTGGTGTCGAAAACTATCTGGTCTACGACGAGGGCTGGTACGGCCTGCTTGCTGACCCGCTCTGGTGGCAATCGGTCTGGAATACGCTCTTTTTCACGGTCATATCGGTCGGGCTTGAAACCGTATTGGGCGTCATCGTTGCGCTGGTGCTGAACGCGAAGTTTCGTGGCCGCATGGTGGTTCGGGCCGCAATGCTGATCCCCTGGGCAATTCCAACCATTGTCTCGGCCAAGATGTGGGCCTGGATGCTCAACGACCAGTTCGGCATTCTCAATCACATGCTGATGGGGCTTGGCATTATCTCGGCGCCGCTTGCCTGGACCGCCGATGCCGATCTCTCCATGTGGGCGGTGATCATCGTTGACGTGTGGAAGGCTACTCCGTTTGTTGCGCTTTTGGTGTTGGCGGCCCTTCAGATGCTGCCGTCGGACTGCTACGAGGCGGCTCGTGTCGATGGCATCTCACCGGTTCGGGTCTTTTTCAAGGTCACGCTGCCCTTGATCGCACCGGCATTGATGGTCGCGGTTATTTTCCGTGCGCTCGATGCGCTTCGTGTGTTCGATGTGATCTACGTGCTGACCTCGAACGCCTCGTCGACCATGACAATGTCGATCTACGCGCGTCAGCAGCTGGTCGAGTTTCAGGACGTCGGCTACGGCAGTGCGGCCTCGACGCTTTTGTTCCTGATCATCGCGCTGTTCACGATCGTCTATCTCTACCTCGGTCGGCGGCAACTGGGAGGTGAACAATGACGCTTACGCACTTGAAGCGCGCTGTATTGAAGCTCGGGTTCTGGCTGATGGTCATTACCCTGGTCGTCTACGCCACCTTTCCGTTCTATTACGCAGTGGTGACCTCGCTCAAGCCGTCAAGCGAGATGTTCAAGGTCGGCTACTGGATCGATTCCGTCGACTGGTCGAACTATGTGGCGGTGCTGTCGCAGAAGGCGTTCGTGCAGAGCATTGCCAACTCGGTCATCGTCGCTCTGAGCGTAGTCGCGATCGCGCTGCTGCTTGGCCTCACGGCGGCCTACGCGCTTGGGCGGGTCCGTTTCAAGGGCCGCACTCGGGTAATGATGCTGGTGCTCGGGGTCTCCATGTTCCCGCAGGTGGCGGTGCTTTCGGGGCTCTTTGAGGTCATTCGCGTGCTCGATCTGTACAACTCGCCGGGCGGGCTGATTCTGAGCTACACCATTTTCACGCTGCCGTTCACGGTGTGGGTGCTGACCACGTTCATGCGCCAACTGCCCGATGAGCTCGAAGAGGCCGCCATCATGGACGGCGCTTCGCCCTGGGTCACCCTGACCAAGGTTTTCATGCCGCTTCTGTGGCCCGCGATGGCTACGACCGGTCTTCTGGCGTTCATCGCCGCCTGGAACGAATTCCTGTTCGCCCTGACGTTCACGCTGACCGACTCCGAGCGCACCGTGCCGGTGGCCATCGCCCTGATTTCAGGCGGCAGCCAGTACGAGTTGCCCTGGGGCCCGATCATGGCGGCCTCGGTCATTGTCACGGTCCCGCTGGTGATTCTGGTGCTGATCTTCCAGCGCCGCATCGTCTCCGGTTTGACCGCCGGCGCCGTCAAGGGATGAACATGCACACCGACAGACAAGGAGCATCTATGGCCAGCGTTCAACTGGAGCGGGTCAGCAAGCGGTTCGGCAGTACCCACGTTATCGACGAGGTGTCGCTGTCCATCGATCACGGCGAATTCGTGGTGTTCGTTGGCCCCTCGGGCTGCGGCAAATCCACGCTTTTGCGCCTCATCGCCGGGCTTGAATCGATCAGTGACGGTGATCTGATGATCGGCGACAAACGCGTCAACGAGCTGTCGCCGCAGGAGCGGGGCGTTGGGATGGTGTTTCAGTCCTACGCGCTGTACCCGCACATGAGCGTCTATGAAAACATGGCGTTCGGGCTGAAACTCGGCAAGGCCTCAAGCGAAAGCGTGGCCGAGCGCGTCAAGGAGACCGCCCGTATTCTTCAGCTTGAAGCGCTGCTCGAACGCAAGCCCAAGGCCCTCTCGGGCGGGCAGCGCCAGCGCGTGGCAATGGGGCGGGCGATTGCCCGCGAGCCGGACATTCTGCTGTTCGATGAGCCGCTCTCCAACCTCGACGCCTCGCTTCGCGTTCAGATGCGCAACGAGATCGCGCGTTTGCACGGACGCCTGGGCTCGACCATAGTGTACGTCACTCACGATCAGGTCGAGGCCATGACGCTTGCCGACAAGATCGTGGTGCTGAACAAGGGCCATATCGAGCAGGTCGGCTCCCCGCGCACGCTGTATGAACGCCCGGCGTCGAAGTTCGTGGCGAGTTTCATCGGTTCGCCGTCGATGAACTTCCTCGAAGGGACCTGCCGGTCTACCGATGCCCGTGAAACAAGAGTCGAACTCAAGGCGCTTGGCGAGGTGGTGCTGCCGTACGGCGTCGACTCAAACGCCGTGGGCAGCCCGATTACGCTTGGCATTCGCCCGGAGCATCTGACGCCGGTACAGGCAACGGGCAGCGACGCCTTTGAGGTCATCAACGTCGAGTACCTTGGGAACGAGTGCTGTGTGTACGTCGACAGCGACGCCGAGCAGTTTCTGACGTGTCGGGTCGAGGCCGATACCTCGATTGCCCGCAATGACACGGTTTCGCTGCGCATCGATACCGCTCAGGCGCACCTGTTCGATGAGCACGGCCAGGCGCTGGTGCGAGCTCAAGACAGCGCCTGATAAACATGCGATCAAATGAAAAGAAGTAGGGCCACCGGGTCGACCGGCGCGGTGGCCGAGGCTCCTTTTGAAAACGGCTCAAAGGCGGTTTTCAAGACAGTTTCAAAGATACTTTTTAAGACAGCTTCAAAGATGGTTTCAACGACGGTTCAAGGAGACAGCAATGAGTGCGCAGGCATGGTGGCGCGATGCGGTGATCTATCAGATTTATCCGCGAAGCTTCAAGGACAATAACGGCGATGGCATCGGTGATCTGCCGGGTGTGACGTCAAAGCTCGACTATCTGGCAGAGCTTGGTGTCGATGCCCTGTGGCTGTCGCCGTTCTATCGCTCGCCGCAGGCCGATGCGGGCTATGACGTCGCCGATTATCGCGACGTCGACCCCTTGTTCGGAACGCTTGCCGATTTCGATGCGATGCTTGAAGGCGCCCACGCGCGCGGTCTCAAGATCATCGTCGATCTGGTGCCCAACCACACCTCCGATGAGCACGTCTGGTTCAAGGCCGCGCTCAACGCAGACCCCGCAAGCCCCGAGCGTGCCCGCTACATGTTCCGCACCGGCAAGGGTGAACACGCGGAGCTTCCGCCCAACAACTGGCAGAGCGTGTTCGGCGGCCCGGCCTGGACCCGTGTCGAGGGCGAGGATCAATGGTATCTTCACCTCTTTGACAGCAAGCAGCCGGATTTGAACTGGGAAAACCCGGAGGTGCGCGCCGAGTTCGAAGACGTGCTGCGTTTCTGGCTGGACCGGGGCGTCGACGGTTTCCGGGTCGATGTCGCTCACGGCATGATCAAGGCGGAAGGGCTGCCCGATTTCGGCCAGAGCCAGTGCATGATCGAGGGGGGCAACGTCGGTCCAATGTGGGATCAGGACGGCGTCCATGAGATTTATCGCGCCTGGCGCCGGGTGCTCGATGAGTACGACGGTGACCGGATGATGGTGGCCGAGGCCTGGGTGCAGCCGCAGGAGCGGCTGGCGCGCTATGTCCGCCCCGATGAAATGCAGCAGGCGTTCAACTTCGATTACCTGCTCGCGCGTTGGAACGCCGATGCGCTCAAGCGCGTGATCGACACCTCCATCATGCACTCCGACAGTGTGGGTGCGGTGCCGACCTGGGTGATGTCGAACCACGACGGTGTACGGCATCCTTCCCGCTTGGGGCTTGCTGATCCGGGCTGTCGGCCCAACGGACTGACCGCCAATGACGAACAGCCCGATGAAGCGCTTGGCCTTCGTCGCGCTCGCGCGCTGATCATGTTGACGCTTGCGCTGCCGGGCTCGGCGTATGTGTATCAGGGGGAAGAGCTTGGCCTGCCGGATCACACCACCATGGACGCCAAGTACCGTCAGGATCCGACGTTTCATCGCACCAATGGCGAAGAGACCGGGCGCGATGGCTGTCGAGTGCCGCTGCCCTGGAACGCGAGTCAGCCTGCGTTCGGGTTTGGCGGTGAACAGACCTGGCTCCCGCAGCCAGAGAACTACGCCCGCTACGCCGTGGACGCTCAGCTCGACCAGAGCGACTCGACGCTTGCCCTGTATCGTACGCTTTTGACGCAGCGCGCCGAGCACGCGCTTGGCCGTGGGCGTATCGTCTGGAACGAGACCGGGCGGTCTGATGTGCTGTCTCTGACCAATGGCGCCATAACGGTGGTGCTCAATCTGAGCGACCGTGACGTTGAGCGGCCCGAGGGCGACGTAATCGTCGAAAGTATCCCGGGCATTGGCAATGGGCAGGTAGTGCCGGCCAACAGCGCTGTCTGGCTTGCCTGCTGACGACTTTTTAAGCGAAGAGGCTGATCCGGCGCCCAGGTTCGTTTGATCATCGAGGAAGGATGGTGTGAAAAAGCGTGAAACAGGCGCGTCGGGTCAGTCGCTGACGCTCAAGGAAGTCGCCGAACATTTGGGCGTGTCGACGGCAACGGTCTCCAATGCCTTCAACCGCCCGGATCAGTTATCGAAAACGCGCCGGCAGGAGATTCTGGCGGCGGCGAAAGCACTTGGCTATCGTGGCCCGGACAGCCGGGCTCGTAGCCTTCGAACCGGCCATAGCCGAATCATCGGTGTCATGCTCTGGGATACCCTGAGTTTCAGCTTGAGCGACAGCGTCGCAAGCGAATTGCTGTCCGGGATTTCTGAAGTGCTCGATGAGCACGACTACCGCATGCTGCTGTTGCCCCAGTCGGCCCGACCGGCGCAACGGGAAAACTTCAACGGCGTCGCCGATGGGTACCTGGTGTACGGCACCATGCCCGACGGCACCACCGAGCGGTTGCAGCAGGGTGAGTTCAGCCCGGCCGTGACCATCGACAAGACCTACGGCAGTTACCCGACGATTTGCATCGACGACCGCGCAGCCAGTCGCGGCGTCGCCGAACTGGCGCTTGCCAAGGGTAAACGACGCCCGGCCATTGTTGCCCTTCGAATGACACTCGATGCTCCTCCAGGCCCGTTCAAGCGACAGGCGCGCCCGCGTCAGTTCAATGCCATGGCACAGGCTCGACTGGGTGGGTTTGATGATGCCCTGACAGCGGCCGGCATCGATCCTGCGTCGGTGCCGATCTGGAACGTCGATGGCAACACCTTCAATCAGGCGGTGCCTGTGATCGAGGCGCTTCTTGACGGTTCAACCGCAGACACGCTGCTGTGCATGTCCGATCAGCTGGCGCTGGCGGCACTGGCGGTTGCCGAGCAGCGTGGGCTTGACGTACCGGGAGCGCTTACGATCACGGGATTTGATGGTGCGCCGGAGGGCCAGCAGCGCCGGCCGATGCTCACGACCGTCTATCAGGATAACCGGGCAAAAGGGCGATTGGCCGCGCGGATGATTCTCGATCAGATCACTGAGCACGACGCGACGCTTCCCACCTGGCTGATTCATGGTGATACCTGTTGAGCAACCGGCGATTCGAGTAATGGCGCGTCAGGCGCTTCGGTAGGCGCCCGGCCACTCCGCCAGCAGCCCCTTGCCACCGGCAAGCGTCAGTGACAGATCGGTCAGGCCATCCCAGAGCGGCAGTGCATGCGTGCCCTTGACGGCTTGATCGATGCGCTGTGAGAACATCAAAAGCTTGTTCAGACGCTTGTGGGGAAGGCGTGCCAGCGCGTTTTGATAATAGGGGCGGCGCTTTTCCGGAATCATCGGCTTCTGCGCCTTGCAGGCGTGCTCGACGCTTTGTCCCTGATCAAGCAATTGCCTGAGCGACAAAAGCGTTCTCAGTTCCCGCGTCAGCGCCCAAAGCACCACCGGCGCTTCGACCCCTTCGCCCTTGAGGCCGGCAACGATACGTACGGCCCGGGTCGGCTCGCCTCGAAGGCAGGCGTCGGTCAGGCTGAAAACGTCAAAGCGGGCGCTGTCCTCGACGTTATCGACGATGGCGTTACCGTCAAGGCGTGTGCGTTTGGGGTGATACAGCGCAAGCTTTACAAGCTCCTGATCGGCGGCCAGCAGGTTGCCCTCGACGCGCTCGGCGAGCAACTGCGCGGCCTCGCTGGTCAGTTCGAGCTGGTGGCGCTCGGCCCGGTCCTTGATCCAGTAGCCCATGCGCTGTGTGTCCACCGGCCAGACCGGTACGAACACGCCGACCTTGTCGAGGGCCTTGAACCAGCTGCTTTGCTGGGCCTTGCGGTCGAGCCTGCCGGCGGTAATCAAAAGCACGTTGTCGTGCTGGGTGGACTGCGCGTACTCGGTCAGAACCCGGGCGCCTTCCTGGCCGGGCGATTGGGTGCCAAGGCGCACTTCGATCAGCTTGCGCGACGAAAAAAGCGACAGCGCATTGGCGCTTTCAATCACCTGCCCCCAGGCAAAATTGTTGTCCACGTGAAGCACTTCCCGCTCGTCGATGCCTTCGCGCCGCGCGGCGGCCCGAATACTGTCGCAGGCTTCCATATGGGTCAACGGCTCGTCGCCCGCCACCAGGTAGATGGGGGCGAGCGATTTGGCGAGCGCCGGGTCAAGCTTATTGGGAAAGACTTTCATTATCTGCCTGAGGCTGATCGGTCCCTGATGCGTCGCTCTTGCCGGTTTCAACGGACTCAAGGCGCTGTGCATTTGGCTTGAGCGTCTGCAGTCGCTCGATCAGCTGTTGTGCGGCCTCGCGGCGAAGGTCGTCCTCGAGATCGCTTCGCTGGCTGTCTCGGCTGAGCAGGCGGTCTTCACTGGTGGTGTAGGTGCCGCTGGTTTCGACGCTTTGCTGGTCTTCGAGGTAGGCGCCATCGCGTGTGCGCTGTACCGAGTAGGGCAGAGTGAACACGACCTGGCGTTCCTGACTGCCGGCGTCGCCGAAGGTCAGTTCGTGCTCGTCAAAGCTGCTCTTGCCGAGGTTCAGGCGAAGCGGTGCGGTGGCATCGAGCGTAACGTCTGCGTTTTTCAGTGCGCGGGTCACGGCCTGATAGGCCAGGTCGCGGGTACCGCCGCCGTCGCTTGAGTTCACGGTCAGCGTCGAGAAGGGCAGTGTGGTGTCCTGATAGCCACGAAGCTGAAAGCCGCAGGCGCTCAGCGTCAGAGTGGCGGCAAGGGCGAGGGTGGTGCTTAAAAGGGCGCGTCGTTTCACGAAGGCCTCCTGGCAGTGAAGGCGGGCCGTATGCCCGCCGGTCCTTGAGGGTCAGATCGATCGGCGCTTTTGGCCGATCAGTTGGCGACGATGTTGACGAGCTTGCCGGGCACGACGATGACCTTGCGAACGGTCTTGCCGTCGATGTGGCGGGCAACGTTTGGAAGCGCGCGCGCGCTTTCCTCGATCGCGTCCTTGTCGGCATCGGGAGTGACATCGAGCCGGTCGCGTACCTTGCCGTTGACCTGAACCACCACCGTGATGCTGTCGCGCTTGAGTGCCGACTCATCGAGGGCGGGCCACTCGGCGTCGATGGCGGGGGTGTCATGACCCAGCGCTACCCAGAGCTGATGCGTGATGTGAGGCACGATCGGCGCCAGGATCAGAACGCTTGCCTCCACCGCCTCGCGGGCAACGGCCAGGCCTTCGGCGCTGTCGTCGTCGAAGCGGGCGATGGCATTGGTCAGCTCCATCACCGCGGCAATGGCGGTGTTGAACGTTGTACGACGGCCAATGTCGTCGCTGGCCTTGGCAATCGTTTCATGAGTCTTGCGGCGAAGCTCACGCTGGGCATCGCTCAGGCGTTCGGTATCAAGCGTGGCCGGCGTACCCTGAGCGAGGTGGTCATGCACCAGGCGCCACAGGCGCTTCAGGAAGCGGTGAGCGCCTTCGACGCCGCTGTCGGACCACTCAAGCGACTGCTCGGGGGGCGCGGCGAACATCATGAAAAGACGCACGGTGTCGGCGCCGAAGCGGTCGATCATGGACTGGGGGTCGACGCCGTTGTTCTTCGACTTCGACATCTTCTCGACGCCGCCCATCTCGACCGGCTGACCGTCTGAAATCAGTACTGCTCGTATCGGGCGCCCCTTGTCGTCGCGCTCGACCTCGACGTCGGCCGGGTTGTACCACTCCTTGCTGCCGTTGCTGTTCTTGCGGAAGAAGGTTTCGGCGATGACCATGCCCTGGGTCAGTAGCCGCTTGAACGGCTCGTCGCTCTCGACCAGGCCGAAGTCACGCATCAGCTTGTGGAAGAAGCGCGCGTAAAGCAGGTGCAGGATCGCGTGCTCGATACCGCCGATGTAAAGATCCACCGGCAGCCAGTAGTTGGCGCGCTCATCGAGCATGGCGCTGTCGTTATCAGCGCAGCAGAAGCGAGCGTAGTACCAGCTCGACTCCATGAAGGTATCGAACGTGTCGGTTTCGCGGACCCAGCCGTCGCCGAGATCATAAAACGCCGGGGACTTCTTGAGTGGCGAGCCGGTGGCGTCGATTTCGATTTCGGTGGGAAGTGCAACCGGCAGTTCGTCATCTGTCAGGGCCTTGGTTTCGCCGTTCGGGCCATACTTGACCGGAATCGGCGCGCCCCAGTAGCGCTGGCGGGCCACGCCCCAGTCGCGCAGGCGGAAGTTGGTCTTGACCGTCCCTTTCCCGAGCGCTTCGAGTCTGGCGGCGATGGCGTCGAACGCGGCCTGGAATTCGAGCCCGTCGAACTCGCCTGAGTTGATCAGAACGCCGTGGTCGGTAAAGGCCGCCTCGCTCAGATCCGGTGCGGTTTTTGTCTCGGCGTCGGCAATCACGGGCTCGATGGCCAGGCCATACTTTCTTGCGAATTCGAAGTCGCGCTGATCATGTGCGGGCACTGCCATGACGGCGCCGGTGCCGTATTCCATCAGCACGAAGTTGGCAACGAAAATCGGCACTTCACGGCCGCTCAAGGGGTGAACCGCGGTGAACCCGGTGTCCATGCCGCGTTTTTCCATGGTCGCCATGTCGGCTTCCGAGGTGCCGCCCTGGCGGCACTCCTGGCGGAAGGCCTCCAGACCGTCAACGGTTTTGGCCGCTTCGATCGCCAGCGGGTGATCGGCCGCGATGCCGAGATACGTCACGCCGAAGAGAGTATCCGGCCGGGTGGTGTAGACGGTCAGCTCGGAAAGTTCACGGCTGCCACTGACACCGAATTCAAGCTCGACGCCCTTGGACTTGCCGATCCAGTTGCGCTGCATGGTCTTGACCTGCTCGGGCCAGTCGACGTGATCCAGATCGGTCAGAAGCTCTTCGGCGTAGTCGGTGATCTTCAAAAACCACAGCGGGATTTCCCGACGCTCGACAGGTGCGCCGGAGCGCCAGCCGCAGCCATCCACCACCTGCTCGTTGGCAAGCACGGTTTGATCGACCGGGTCCCAGTTGACCGTGGACATTTTCTTGTAGACCAGGCCCTTTTCAACCAGCTGAGCGAAGAACCACTGCTCCCAGCGGTAGTAATCGGTGTCGCAGGTGGCAAATTCGCGATCCCAGTCGTAGGCAAACCCGAGCGCCTTGAGCTGGCCGCGCATGTAGTCGATGTTCTCATGCGTCCATTTGGCCGGCGGCACGTTGTTCTTGATCGCGGCATTTTCCGCTGGCATGCCGAAGGCGTCCCAACCCATGGGCTGAAGCACGTTGCGGCCGTTCATGCGCTGGAAGCGAGCGACCACATCCCCGATGGTGTAGTTGCGGACGTGCCCCATGTGCAGCTTGCCGCTGGGGTAGGGGAACATGCACAGGCAGTAGTATTTTTCGCGGTTGGCGTCTTCGATGGCCTTGAAGCATGCGTTCTTGGCCCAGAAGGTTTGTGCACTGCGCTCTACATCGTGGGGGGAATATTGTGCATCCATCGTGATAGCTTGATTACCTTGCCGTATTCTGGGGTGCGGTGATAACGAACGGCCTACCCACCCGCCTCGGATGTCCCGGAGGATGTCTTGCGGATTAGGGTCTATACCCAGAGGACGGGTAGGCGTTTGTTGACGCGTAACTGGGCCATAAGCATACCCCAGACGCCTGGCAACAGGTAGGGGAGCAACCGTTGGGAGTAGATGCCATGAGTGAATCCGAGCGTTATCAGCGATTGAAAGAGGCCTATGAGCGCGCGCTCGACCGAGTCGGTACGCGAGAGCACGCGCGCGACACGCGGGGGCTTGAGGAAGAGCTCGATGAAATCGTCAAGTTCGAGGCCGATCTTGAACGGTTTACCAAGGATGAAGCGGCGCTTTTAAAAGCCTGGCTCGAGCGCGATCTGAAGGCGTTCGGCTCCTATATGGCCGAAGGCGGGGGAGGCGTGGCGCAGTGGATGGGCATCGATCTCGACTATTTGTCCGAGCGCGTGCGCACGGCGCTGTTTTCGATTGCCGATCGCACTGCGGTGGATCAATTCCGATTCGAGGATGATCTGGAAGCGGCACAGGCCGATTACTGTGAAGGCGAGCTTGCGCTGCCGGGTCGGATGCGCTGCGTGCACTGTGATCATCCGGTCACCCTGACCACCTCGAGCATGATCGAGCCCTGTCATGCGTGCGGGCATCGCTATTTCAAACGTGCCCGCGCCTGACCAGACAACGATGGCCGGCCCTAGTGGCCGGCTATCCAGCCCATGTACTCATGCAGGGCCCACCGGCTCCGTTCGAGACTGTCGAACTGGGGCGCCCACCAGAGCCAACCGCCGGAAATGTCGCTGCCAAAGCCTGTCGGGGCGGGCACGACGTCAAGGCCTGCACGCTCGAAATCACGCTGAGCGCGGGCCATGTGAAAGGCGGTCGTCACCAGAACGACGCGGTTCACGCCATCGCGTTTGAGAAGCCGGGCACTGAACTCGGCATTTTCCTCGGTGTCGGCGCTCTTGGTTTCAAGCCACGTTGCCTTGAGTCCGAATTCCTCGGTCAAACTTCGCTGCATCAGCTCGGCCTCTGAGGCACGGCTCCAGGGCTCCTTGCCGCCGGTCAACAGAATCGGCAGTCCTGTCTTTCGAGCAATCCGTGCGCCTTCTGCCAGACGCGCCAGCGCCAGGGGGTTGGTGCGGTCACGCCCGTTCAGTTCCGGGGCGCCGTAATCCCGGCCATTGCCGAGCACGACAATGGCGCCGGCACTTTCCCACTGCGCCGGCGTCGAGGGCATCACGCGCTCGACCGGGCCCAGTAGAAGGCTCGAGACCACCGGTGTCGAGATCAGCCACAGCACGGCAAGCGTTGCGCCACTCAGGCAGCGCATGAGTTTCGGATAGCGGGGCATCAACATCAAAAAGCCCAGCAGCAGCACCAAAAATAACCCCGGTGGCAGGATGAATACCTTGATCAACGAGATCATGCGGCAGAGGCCTCTTTACGTTTCTGGACAAGGCGCACCAGTGCGCCGGTAAGCACCATTAGCGCGGCAAGAATACCGGCAGGCCAGGAGCCCAACACTGTAAAGGGCGTCATGCCTTTCATCGGATAGACCATGCCGGTCAGTACGGCCGGTTCGAAGCGAGGGGCTTTGGCCGTAATCTTGCCGGTGGAATCGACGATCGCGGTCAGGCCGTTGCTGGTGGCGCGCAGTAGATACCGGTTATTTTCAAGCGCGCGCAGACGCGCCATCTGCATGTGCTGGAGCGGGCCGATGGAGTGGCCGAACCAGCTGTCATTGGACACGGTCAAAAGGGCGTCGCTTGAATGGGCGCGCTGCCGAACAAGGTCGGGATAGACGATTTCATAGCAGATCGCGACACCCAGCGAGACACCGTCGGCGTGAAGCGGCTCGGGGTCGCTTGGACCTGCCTTGAAGTCCGACATTGGCAGATTGAAGAAATCGATCAGCCCTCTTAGCAGCGAATCAAGCGGCAGGTACTCGCCAAACGGCACCAGGTGGGCCTTCTTGTAGACGCCGTGGCCGTCCCCAAGCGTGATGACGCTGTTGAAATAATGGCCCTTGGCGTCCTGCTGAACGAGCCCGGTAATGAGCGTGGTGTCGGAATCAAGCGTTGCCTGCATGCGCTCCAGAAACGGAATCGCCTGCTGCTCGAGCATCGGCAGCGCCGTTTCCGGCCAGACAATGATCTCGGCGTTATCGGCATCTCGCCGGGTAAGGGAGGCGTAGGTGTTGGCTGCCTGGCGCTGGCCGCTGGGTGTCCATTTATCGAGCTGGGCCAGATCGCCCTGGACTAGCGCCACGGATTTGGGAGTGTCGAGCGGTACGGCCCATTCGAGCGGCAGCGCCGACGGTGAAAGCCAGAGGAGCGCGACCATAACGGCCGCAACCCAGGAGCGACGCTCCACAAGTCGTGCGATCAGACCACCGGTCAACGCGATGACAAAGCTCAACAGGTAGACACCACCAAGAGGCGCCAGCGTGTTGATGGGCGAATCGACCTGAGCACTGCCCAGATAAAGCCATGGAAAGCCCGTGAAGGCCCAGCTTCGAAACAACTCGCCGATCACCCAGATGCCGGCGAACGCCCAGGCATTGAGCAGGCCCCGGGGGCGACAGAAGCGGTAAAGGCCGAACATCGCCATGTAAAAAAGTGCAAGCGTTGCCACAAACAGCGCCGTCAGAAACAGGGCCAGTGGCGCGCCGGTGTAGCCAAAGTCGTGGATCGACACATACACCCAGGAGGTGCCCGTGCCAAAAAGGCCCACCCCGAACAGCCAGCCGCGCCAGAGCATGCGCTTGACGCGGGCGCGCTGAGCACAGGTAAAGACGAGCGCCATCAGAAGCGGTGCGAGCCACCAGGCGTTGAAGGGCGCGAACGTCAGCGTCATGGCTGCCCCGGCACCCAGCGTTAGAAGATCGCTGAGCCAGGGGCGATCATGAAGGGGCGAAGTCAATGTCTTCATGGCATTCCTTGTTGCACGGGGCGAAAGGGCGCGGTGCGATGCACCCGAGGGCCAGGGATGAGCGCAGGCCTTTGACGGGATCGAAAGGACAGGGGCGGCGCCGGCCTAGGACGGCGCCTTGGCCTTAGTAGGACGTATCCTGAGCGTTTGATGCGTGCTCATCGTCGTCGGCGGTATACCCCTTGCCGAGCGGTGTGGCCTTGAGCAGGCGAATACGTCGATTATCGGCGTTCATGACCGTGAAACGCCACTGCTCGAGATCGGTCGACTCAAGGCGTCTCGGCAGGTGCCCGAACCGCTGCATGACCAGCCCGCCGACGGTGTCGAACTCGTCATCTGAAAACCGGGTTTCGAAACGCTCGTTGAAGTCTTCGATCGGGGTCAGTGCCTTGACGGCAAAACTGCCATCGCCGAGGTCGCGGATGTCGTCCTCATCCTCGATGTCGTGCTCATCCTCGATGTCGCCCACGATCTGTTCGAGGATGTCCTCGATCGTGACCAGTCCAGCGGTGCCGCCATACTCATCCACAACGATCGCCATGTGGTTGCGGGTATCGCGAAATTCCTTGAGCAGATTGTTTAGCCGCTTGGATTCCGGAATGAACATGGCGGGCCGCATGAGCTTGCGCATATCAAACAGGGCGCGCTGCTCAGCGCTTTGCATGATCAGGGGCAGCAGGTCCTTTACGAGCAGAACGCCTATGATTTCATCGAGATTGTCATCGACCACGGGATAGCGCGAGTGTGCACTTTCCATGATGATGGGCAAAAAGTCGTCCGGTTGCTGGTCAGCGCTGATCGCAACGATCTGGGAGCGAGGGATCATCGCCTCCCGAGCTTGCTGACTGCTGATTTCGAACGCGCCTTCGATGATGGTCATGCCGTCCTGATCGAGGCTTAGCCGAGTGCCGGCGTCACGCAGGAAGTTCTTCAGCTCATCGACGGAGCTGGGTTCTTCACTGTCGTTTGAAAAGGCACCGAGCAACTTATCAAGCCAGGACTTGCTGCCCTGGCTACTCGATCGGTCATCGCTCATGCGAGTTGTCTCTCATCCTCTTTGATGTGATTAACGGTACGGATCACTGATGTCGAGCCGGGCTAGCAGTTCGCGTTCGAGCTGCTCCATTTCCTCGGCCTCGCTGTCATCTATATGGTCATAGCCAAGCAGGTGCAAGCACCCGTGTATCACCAAATGGGCGTAGTGATCCATCAAGGGTTTGGTTTGTTCAACGGCTTCACGCTCAACGACCTGAGTACAAATGACCAGATCGCCCAGCAGGGGAAGCTCAATGCCGGGTGGGGCCTCGAACGGAAAGGAGAGCACGTTGGTGCTTTTGTCCTTGTCGCGATAGGTGTGGTTGAGCTCACGGCTTTCCGGTTCATCGACGAACCGGACGGTAAGCTCGGGCGCCTCGAGTTCGAGGCGCTCGGTCACGGTATCAAGCCAGCGCTCGAGCTGGGCCACCTCGGGCAGCGTCTCGGCCGACGTTGCCACCTGGCGGTCGACGATCACCTGGCTCATTGGTAGCTCGAGTCCTCGAAGCGGTCATAGGCTTCGATGATGCGCTGAACGAGGGGGTGGCGAACGACGTCCTTGGCGGCGAAATGGGTCATGCCGATGCCGGGTACGTCCTTCAGGATGTTCATCACGTGAATCAATCCAGAGCTCTGCCCCTTGGGCAGGTCGACCTGGGTCGCATCGCCGGTGATCACGGCGGTGGAGCCAAAGCCAATGCGCGTCAGGAACATCTTCATCTGCTCGCGGGTGGTGTTCTGGCTTTCATCGAGAATGATGAAGGCGTTGTTGAGCGTACGTCCGCGCATGTAGGCAAGCGGGGCAATCTCGATCACCTGACGCTCGATCAGTTTGCCGACCTGCTCGAACCCGAGCATTTCATACAGGGCGTCATAAAGCGGGCGCAGATAGGGGTCGATCTTCTGGGCGAGATCGCCTGGCAGAAACCCGAGCTTTTCACCGGCCTCGACCGCCGGGCGTACCAGAAGGATACGCCGCACCTGCTGCTGGTTGAGCGCCTCGACGGCGGCAGCCACCGCCAGGTGGGTCTTGCCGGTACCGGCCGGGCCGATGCCGAAGTTGATGTCGTTTTCGTGGATGCTTTTGACGTAGGCCTGCTGATTGAGGCCTCGAGGCTTGATCATCACCCGCGGGGTGCGAATGATCACGCCGCCGCCCTCGGCGTCGTTGCCAGCGCCTTCCTCGTTCTCTTCCTCTTCGAGCGCTTCCATGCCGGATTCCTGCAGATAGAGGTGCACGGCTTCAGGCGTCAGCTCGCTGGTGGCGGTTTCGCGGTAGAGATGCTCGACCAGGGTTGAGGCAATCTTGGCCTTGGCGTTGGGGCCTGCAATCTGGAAGGCATTGCCCCGGTTTCGAATGGTGACGTCGAGTCGGCCTTCGATGAGCTTTAAGTGTTCATCCTGCTGACCGCACAGGCTCGACAGCCGCATCGGGTCATTGGGTTCCAGCGACAGCTGGATAATTCGGTGCGCGTTACCGGCGTTTTGGGTCAAGATGCGTGTCCATGCTGGTTGCTGAATGTATGCGGCCAGCTTACTGCGATGCATGCACGAGGGGCAATAACATCAGGCAGGGCATGGAGAATTAGCCTCGTCTCCATGCCCGTGGCAGGCAAGATCAATGGCGTGCGTCGGAAATCAGTTCACCGCGCAGGGAATTCGGATAGGCCGTGGTGATGGTAACGTCGACGAAATGGCCGATGAGCTCGATCGGGTTGGCGGCCCGGAAGTTGACCACGCGGTTGTTCTCGGTGCGGCCCGAGAGCTCGCCCGGATCCTTGGGCGAAAACCCGGTGACCAGAATGCGCTCGGTATTGCCGACCATGCGCCGTGAAATCGCCATCGCCTGCTGGTTGATTCGCTCCTGCAGGATGGCAAGGCGCTGTTTCTTGAGCTGCTCGGGGGTGTCATCCTCAAGATCGGACGCCGGCGTGCCGGGGCGCTTCGAGTACACGAAGCTGAACGACATGTCGAAGCCGATGCGATGAATCAGATCCATAGTGTCTTCGAAGTCGGCCTCGGTTTCGCCGGGAAAGCCGATGATGAAGTCCGAGGAAAAACTGATGTCGGGCCTTAGCGCGCGAATGCGCTCCATCTTTTCGATGTACTCGTCTCGGGTGTGACCGCGTTTCATCATTTCAAGCACGCGGTTGGAGCCTGACTGCACCGGCAGGTGCAGGTGACTTACAAGCTCTGGAATCTCGCCATAGGCCTCGATGAGGCTATCGGAGAACTCGACCGGGTGCGAGGTTGTGAAGCGAATGCGGTCGATGCCGTCCACGGCCGCGACGCAGCCGATCAGCTCGGCCAGGTCGATCTCGTCGCCGTTTTGATCAAGGCCCTGATAGGCGTTGACGTTCTGACCGAGAAGGTTGATCTCGCGGACGCCCTGATCGGCCAGATGCACCACCTCGCTCATGACGCTTTCGAACCCGCGCGAGATTTCCTCACCGCGGGTGTAGGGCACCACGCAAAAGCTGCAGTACTTCGAGCAGCCCTCCATGATGGACACGAACGCGGTAGCGCCGTCGGAGGTTGGCTTGGGCAGCCGGTCGAACTTCTCGATCTCGGGAAAGGTCACATCGACCACCGAAATCTGGTTTTCGGCGCGAGTGTTGAGCATGTCCGGGACGCGGTGCAGCGTCTGTGGGCCAAACACCAGATCAACGTGCGGCGCGCGCTTGTTGATGTTGGCGCCTTCCTGGCTTGCCACGCAGCCGCCGACGCCGATGACCAGGTTCGGGTTGGCTTCTTTCAGTTTCTTCCAGCGCCCGAGCTGATGGAACACCTTTTCCTGCGCCTTTTCACGAATGGAGCAGGTGTTCAGGAGGACCACATCAGCCTCGGTTTCGTCGTCGGTCAGCTCCATCTGATGCGAGTCGCCAAGCAGATCCGCGATCCGGTCGGAGTCGTACTCGTTCATTTGGCAGCCGTGGGTCTTGATGAAGAGTTTCTTCGTCATGATCGAAGTCGTTCTCTTGAAGGCGTAGGCCTTGTTGCATGTCAGGGTCGATCGACGACGACGTGATCGATCACCGGCCTAGAGCCAGGTCAGAGGGCATCAGGTAAGGAAAAAGCGGTGAACGTGCGGGTTTGGCCCGGATGGGTGCATCGTCGATGTTTGGCGTTTGCGCGGTATTATACGGAGCTATCGGGCCCACGACCAGAGGCGCAGTGCAGTGTCGTGACTCTGTGGTAGACTCGCGGTTTTTGTGTCGTCAACCCATGACAGTGCGGGGAGGGGCAGGCGCGGATGCCAGCCAAATCGGTGTATCGAGTCATCTTTCATCAACAAAACGAGGTCTGGGAGCTTTACGCCCGCGAGATCTATCAAAGCGACCTGTGGGGGTTTCTCGAGGTCGAGGGGGTAGTGTTCGGTGACACGTCCTCGGTCGTGGTCGACCCGAGCGCCGAAAAGCTCAAGAAGGCCTTCGAGGGCGTTCAACGAAGCTACATTCCCATGAACGCCATCGTTCGGATCGATGAGGTCGAGCGTGAGGGCGAGGCGCGCGCGGTCAAGGCCAGCGGCAATGTCGCGCCGTTTCCGACGCCACCGAACTGGGGACAGCGAGACGACTAGAATGGCAGCGGGCATGCTGGTGGTTAAAAAGTGAACAATCTGTTGTGATCATAGAGCATTCGGCACTTTAAAAACGTCCGACGACCTGTTGTCCAAAATGTTATCCACAGAATGTGTGGATTAAACACCTCGATAAAAAACGTGGCGTGGGACCTGCGCTCACCGCCACCTGGTACAGGCTGTCCGGTACGAGGGTACAGGCAGCTCCAACGGCGAGAAGATGATGTGATCATGTCTAAAATCAAACGCTTAACAATAGGTGCGGTGATGCTCTCGATTGCGGGTGTCGCCCACGCCGAGCCGTCGCGCTGGGTCAGCGACGATCTGACCGCCTATGTTCGAAGCGGGCCGACCGATGAATACCGCATCGTGGGTACCCTGACCTCTGGGGATAAGGTCACATTACTGCAAACCAGTGGTGACTACAGTCAGGTTCGAAGCGAAGGCGGCGACACCGTGTGGATAATGAGCAGCGACCTTCAGGCTCAGCGAAGCGATGCCGAGCAGGTGCCCGCGCTCAAGGACAAAGTGGCCACGCTTCAACAGAAGCTCGACACCGTCAATAATCGCTGGGAAGACAAGGTTTCGGGCTCGACGCAGTTGCTCAATACGCGTCAGCAGCGCATCGCCGACCTCGAGCAGCAAAATGGCGAGCTCGACCAGGAACTCAGTCAGGCCCAGGAGCAGCTTCGTACCTACAAGGCTCGGCTCGACAGCGAGCGTGACGACCTGCTGATGCGCTATTTCGTGTATGGCGGAAGCGTCGCCGGGGCGGGGCTTCTTGTCGGACTGATGGTGCCCCATCTGCCGCGCCGCCGGAAAAAACGCGACCGCTGGTTCTAATTGCCCGGCGGCTGTCGCCCAGGCGGCGTCAGGACACGTCAAACGTCAGCACACGTCTTGGTATGACGTTCAACCACTGACGTAGACGTTCAACCACTGCACTAAGGACGATCGAATGACCAACGATGCCTGGCTCAGTCGCTGGGACGAGGGGCGCATCGGGTTCAATCTCGACGCGCCTCATACGGGGCTGACCGATTACTGGTCAGAGCTCGCGCTTGCGCGGCATGCACGCGTACTGGTGCCGCTGTGCGGCAAGAGCGTCGACATGCGCTGGCTTGCCCATCGGGGGCATCCGGTCGTTGGGGTCGAGCTTGCCCAGGCGGCGCTTTTGCAGTTCACCCAGGGCAGCGACGATGACGTCGAGCATGTCTCACGCGATGGGTTCAAGGGGATTCGCCAAAGCGGGGTCGAAATCCTGTGTGGGGATTTCTTTCAGTTCCGGCGCGACCACGGCGGCCCGTTCGGCGCCTTCTACGACCGCGCCGCCCTGATTGCCTTGCCGCCGGCCAGGCGTCAGCGTTACGCCTTTCATCTGGCGCAGCTGCTGCCGCCCGGTGCAGCCGGACTCTTGATCACGCTTGAGAAAACCGGAGAGGCGATCAAGCACGGCCCACCGTTTCACGTGTCAAAAGAGGAGCTTGAGCATCTGTTCGATGCCAACTTCGAGCGTACCTGGCTGGGCGAATTTACCGCCATCGACGGTGAGCGCGAAGACATCTGGCAGCTGGTGCGCAAGGGGCCCGTCGATGATGAGGTTCAGGTGCAGCGTTAAGCGCCGCCTCGTCGGACACCATTCGAGTTTGGCATGAGTCAGAAGCGGCGGGCATTAGACGGCACCTGCGCGCGGCCGTAGATTGGCGGTCCTGTCTAATCGCAACCGGATACCGTCATGAATGCTGCCTTTCGTTTGGAAAAAGATTTATTGGGTGAAAAGGACGTCCCTCGAGAGGCCTATTACGGCATTCAAACCCTGCGCGCGGTCGAGAACTTCAATCTGACCGGCGTTCCGCTGTCGCACTACCCGAAGTTCGTTGTCGCACTGGCAATGGTCAAGCATGCGGCAGCCGATGCCAACCATCGGCTTGGCTACCTCGATGATACCAAGCACGGCGCCATCACCCAGGCGTGTCAGAAGCTGATCGATGGGGAGTTTCACGAGCAGTTCGTGGTCGACATGATCCAGGGCGGTGCCGGTACGTCGACCAACATGAACGCCAATGAAGTCATCGCAAACATTGGCCTTGAATGCCTGGGGCACGAGCGGGGTGCGTATCATTACCTGCATCCCAACAATGACGTCAACATGGCTCAATCGACCAATGACGCCTATCCCACCGCGATTCGAGTCGGCCTTCTTCTAGGGCATCAGTCCCTGCTCGATAGTCTGTCCGAGCTGTGTGACGCCCTTGGTCGAAAGGGCGATGAGTTCGCCTCCGTCCTGAAAATGGGTCGAACCCAGCTTCAGGACGCGGTGCCGATGACCCTTGGCCAGGAATTTCACGCCTTTGCCAACACGCTGCGCGAAGATCTCCAGCATCTGGAGCGGATGGCCCCTGAGCTTCTGGTCGAGGTCAATCTGGGGGGCACCGCGATCGGCACCGGCATCAACGCCGACCCTGCCTATCAGCGATTGGCCGTTGAGCGTTTGGCCGAGATAAGTGGCATGCCGCTTCGTCCCGCACTTGACTTGATCGAGGCGACGTCGGACATGGGCGCATTCGTTCTGATTTCAGGCATGCTCAAGCGGTTGGCGGTCAAGCTTTCAAAGATCTGCAATGACCTGAGGCTGCTTTCCAGCGGCCCGCGCACCGGGTTGAACGAAATCAACCTGCCGGCCCGCCAGCCGGGCAGTTCCATCATGCCGGGCAAGGTCAATCCGGTCATTCCCGAGGCAGTCAATCAGGTGGCGTTCGACGTCATCGGCAACGACCTGGCCGTCACCATGGCCGCCGAAGGCGGGCAGCTTCAGCTCAACGTCATGGAGCCCTTGATCGCCTACCGCACGTTCGATTCAGTGCGTCTTTTGAGCCGGGCCATGACCATGCTGCGCGCGCACTGCATCGAGGGGATCGTCGCCAATGAGGCGCACTGTCGTAGCCAGGTAGAGCACTCGATCGGGCTGATCACGGCGCTCAATCCCTACATCGGCTATGAGAACGCGACCCGCATCGCGCGTGAGGCGCTTGAAAGCGGTCGTGGCGTGCTGGAGCTCGTCCGTGAAGAGCGGCTGCTTGACGAGGCTGTTCTAGCCGACATCCTGCGTCCTGAAAACATGATCGCGCCACGTTTGAAGCCGCTGGCGCCCTAGGTTCAACGTATCTTGGGTTCAACGTATTAGGTTCAACGCATCGATTGGAGACCGCCCTATGACGGGAAGCGTCCATATTCTGTACACCGGTGGCACCATTGGCATGCGTGAAGGCCCCAATGGGCTGGCGCCGGCCGATGGGCTGGACCGGCTGGCCCAAAACCATCAGGCGCAGTCGACGTGGGCCACGCCGCTGCCGGCGTGGTCATTTCATGCACTCGCGCCCCTGATCGACAGCGCCAACATGACCCCGACGCACTGGCGGCGGGTGATCGAGGCCGTGCGCGCGAGCGCGCGCGCGGGCGCCTCCGGTGTGGTCGTCCTGCACGGTACCGACACGCTTGCCTACAGCGCGGCGGCGCTTTCGTTCTGGCTCAAGGACATCGACCTTCCGGTGATCATCACCGGCTCGATGTGGCCGGCAGGTGTCGAGGGGGGCGACGCCTGGCCGAACTTCTTCGGAAGCCTCCAGGCGCTTGAGCGCGCGCCCAACGGCGTCAGCCTGTTCTTTCATGAGACGCTGATGCCGGCCACGCGTACGCGTAAGGTGAAAAGCCACGGCTGGCAGGCGTTTCAGGCGGTGCCCTACGCCGATGATCAGGTAAAGGCGCAGGCGCGCACTCAGGTCCCTGTCACGTGTGAACTGCCCGAAACAATGCCGAAGGTCGGTGTTTTTCCACTCTATCCAGGCGTTGACCCGGCGTTACTTGAGTCCATGTTAGATACAGGCCTCGATGCCGTGGTGCTTGAGTGCTTCGGCAGCGGCACCGGGCCGTCCGAGAACGGGGCCTTCATGGCGGCGCTCAAGCGTGCCCACGCCGAAGGCGTCCTGGTCGTCGCGATCAGTCAGTGCGCGCAGGGCGGTGTTGCACTTGCGACCTATGAGGCCGGACAGGTGCTGCAAGACGTCGGCGTGCTCTCGGGCGGTGACATGACCCGAGAGGCGGCCTACGCCAAGCTCCACTTCGTGCTGGCTCAACGCAATTTGTCCGCGTTTGAGCAGGCTGAATTGATCGATATGAATGTGTGCGGGGAGCGCTCGATCTGACGCCGCCTCTCATGCAGACGTCACCTCGAGCGCGGTTCAGGGCACGCGCCTGTGCTTGAAGGTTCTGTGCTTGAAGCTCTGTTTTTTTAAAGGTCTTACTTTTTAAAGGCGCTATTTTTTTAAAAGCCTTTTTTTAAAGGCCCATGGCGCTTGAGGTGGCTCGGCGCGGGTCAGCGCCGCCCTGGAACTGGCCGTTTTCAATCAGAATCGATTCGCTGGCCCCTATGGCCGGTTTGGTCTCGACCTTATGCCCCATCGCCTCGAGCAGTCGCACGGTGTCGGGGCTGATGCCCTGTTCGATGCGAAGCTCTTCCGGGAGCCACTGATCGTGAATGCGCGGCGCGCTTACGGCGGACTGGATGTTCATGTCATGATCGATCACGTTCATGATGACCTGAAGCGTGGTCGTGATGATGCGCGAACCACCGGGGCTTCCCGTGACCAGAAAGTTCTTGCCATCTTTCTTGACGATGGTCGGCGACATCGACGACAGCATGCGCTTGTTGGGCTCGATGGCGTTGGCTTCCCCACCGATCAGGCCGTAGGCGTTGGGCACGCCGGGCTTCGATGAAAAGTCATCCATTTCGTTGTTGAGCAAAAAACCGGCGCCGGCAACGGTCAGCCCCGAGCCGTAGCTGAAGTTCAGGGTGTAGGTGTTGGATACGGCAAGCCCCGAGTCATCGGCCACCGAAAAGTGTGTGGTTTCGTTGGATTCATAACGCTGAACCGGGCCGGGGCCAATGTCGCTTGAGGGCGTCGGATGGGCGAGATCGAACTCGGCGCGAAGCGTCTTGGCGTAGTCCTTGCTGGTCAGCGCCTTGAGCGGGACATCAACAAAATCGCTGTCGCCCAGGTACTTGGAACGGTCGGCGTAGGCCCGTTTCATGGCCTCGCTCATCACGTGAATCGTTGCGGCCGAGTTGAGCCCCATCGCACCGATGTCATCGCCTTCAAGTATGTTGAGTATCTGAACGATGTGGACGCCGCCCGAGGAGGGCGGCGACATCGAGTAAACGTCATAGCCGCGGTAGGTGCCATGCACCGGCGTGCGTACCTTGGGCGTGTAGTTGGCCAGGTCGTCTTTGGTCATCATCCCGCCGTGGGCCTGAATGGTGTCGATCAGGTAGTCCGCGGTCTTGCCGGTGTAAAACTCCTCTGGCCCATGTGCGGCAATGCGCTTGAGGGTGGCGGCCAGCTCCGGCTGGATGAAGCGTTCACCGGCCTGATAGGCGCTGCCATCGGGCTTGTAGAATGTTTTGGTGCTCTCCGGCCACTTGGTCAGCCGCTCTCTGGCCTCGATCAGGCCATCGGAGAACCGCTTGGGCACGATGAAGCCGTCTTCGGCCAGCGTGATGGCAGGCGCCAGTGCCTTGGCCAGTGAATACGTGCCGTAGTGGTCAAGCGCGAGTGCAAGGCCTGCGACCGTGCCGGGCACGCCGGATGCGTTGGCGGAAAAGCGCGAACGCTCCTCGACCACATTACCGTCATCATCCTGGAACATGGTGCGATAGGCCGCACTCGGCGCCGTTTCGCGATAATCGATCGCGATGACCTTGTCGTGCGCGTCATCGGAAATCAGCATGAACCCGCCGCCGCCAATATTGCCCGAGCGCGGCTGAGTGACCGCCAGGGCAAAACCTGCTGTCACTGCGGCGTCGACGGCGTTACCGCCCTCTGCCAGCACGTTTCGCGCGACCTCGCTTGCAAGCTCGTGGCTGGTCGAGACCATGCCGTGAGTGCCGTGTTCCGGTTGGAAACGTTCGCTTTCGAGGATCGCTTCACTGGCCACAACGCCTTGAGGGCCTGACATCAAAAGCGTGGTGACTAGTGCAAGCCACGTGCCGGGGCGTTTTATGGATCGACGCATCGCTTTTTTCCTTGGTTGTTGTTGAACGTTGACGTGGTTTCACTTTAGCAGCTGCTGCACACGTGCACGGTCTGCTATATCTTCAGAGCACGTGTTGACGAAATGGATGACACGGGTCTTTGATTGTGAACGTGACTTGATGAGAGAGGTGAGCAATGCCGGATCGAGCGCCAGGTCCCCGTAAGGCCGAAATTCAAAAGGTCGAGCGTGGTGTCACGCCGGAAGGCGAGACAGTGTATGTGTACGAACTTCGAGGTGTTACGCCCGAAGACGGTATTTTGCTCAGCGAATACGAGGATCTTGCAGACGCAGAAGATGCCAAGCATCGCTACGAAAACGCGGAATAACGTGCAGTGACTGGGGCGGCTTCGGCCGCCTTTTCTTTGTTATACTTTTTTCCTTTCGATGTCGGATCTATAGGAGTGTTTTGTGACCGATTGCCGTATTGCCCCGTCCATCCTGTCTGCTGATTTTGCACGTCTGGGGGCTGAGGTGGAAAACGTGCTTGCCAGTGGCGCGGACATGATCCACTTCGATGTAATGGACAACCATTTCGTCCCGAATCTGACCTTCGGTGCGCCGGTGTGCAAGGCGCTTCGAAACTACGGCGTCACCGCGACCATTGACGTTCACCTGATGGTCGACCCGGTTGACCGGTTGATCGGCGATTTTCTCGATGCCGGCGCCGACATCATTACCTTTCACCCGGAAGCGAGCGCCCACATTGACCGCTCCCTCTCACTGATCAAGGAGGGCGGCGCCAAGGCAGGTCTTGTGTTCAACCCGGCGACGCCTCTTGCGTACCTGGATTACGTCATGGACAAGATCGATATGGTGCTCATCATGAGCGTCAATCCAGGCTTTGGCGGTCAGTCTTTCATACCTACCGCGCTTGATAAGCTCCGCGATGCGCGCGCGCGCATCGACGCAAGCGGCCGGGACATCTGGCTCGAGGTCGACGGCGGCGTCAAGGTCGATAACATCAAGGAGATTGCCGCCGCCGGCGCCGATACATTCGTTGCGGGCTCGGCAATCTTCAATCACCGCCGCGACGACGACCCGAACGGCTACGATTCGGTCATCCGCGACTTGAAGGCCGAGGCCGCCAAGGCGTGAGCCGCGACTGGTACCTGTATATGCTTCAAACCCGGCGCGGTACGCTCTATACCGGCATTACCACCGACGTTGAACGCCGATGTGCCGAGCATGAGGCCGGGCGAGGGGCCAAGGCGCTTCGCGGCAAGGGGCCCTTGGTGCTCATGCACTGGGAGTGGGTCGGTGATCACGGCAAGGCCTTGCGCCTGGAGGCCTCGATCAAGCGCCTTTCCGCGCTCGAAAAACGCCGCTGGCTTGCGGCGCGGTCATCCGCTGACGCGGTGCGTTGAGCGTGTTAATATTTAGGTGCCCCGCGATTGGACCGAGTGGGGCTAAAATCGATAGGGTGCCGTAGAGTACTTGATGAGAAGCACGCCACGCGGTTGTACCGGGTGGCGTTTTTTTGTGCCGTTTTCATGGCCTGGGTGTATTGAACGTGTGTGTTGAACGTGATGAGACCATGAACACAGTCGTGTTCGGCGCCGGAGCGGTCGGCTGTTTCTTTGGCGGGCTTTTGGCCGAGGCCGGGCATTCGGTGACATTGATCGGCCGGGCGCGTCATGTTGAACGCATCCAGGCCGAGGGGCTTCGGATCGAGACGGCCTCAGGGCGTCGCTGGGTCCGAGACATCACCGCAAGTACCGGCCTTGAATGCCTTGAAGGAGCCTCGCTGGTGCTCTGCTGCACCAAGAGCGCGCAGATAGATGAGGCCGCAAAGCATCTTGGCTCCCGGTTACATGCGCATGTGCCGGTGCTGAGCCTTCAAAATGGGCTGACAAGTGCCGAGCGGTTACGAAAGGCGTTGCCAAACAACCCTGTCTGGCCGGCACTGGTGTACGCCGCGGTCGGGATGAATGAGCCGGGTGTGGTGGCGCATCGCGGCGGGCAGCGGTTGTGTTTGGACGCGCGCTGTCGAATCGAGCCCTTTTTCAATGTGCTGTCAGGCAGTGCGATCGAGTGTCAGTTGTATGCCGACATGGAGGCGATGCGCTGGCACAAGCTGTTGGTCAACTGCGCCCTCAACGCGCTTTCTGCCATTAGCCAGTCCACCTATGGGGCGCTGCTTGAGGTGCCATCACTCGGTGCGTGGTTTGGTGAGCTGATCAGGGAGTGCGTGGAGGTGGCCCGCGCATGCGGCGTCGATGTAGGGGCAACGCTTGAACATGACGTGCTCGAGCTCATGCAGGCCATGGCGCATCAGCGCTCCTCCACCGCGCAGGATCTGGCGCGAGGCCGACCGACCGAGGTCGATGAGTTCAACGGGTTTTTGATGCAAAAAGGGCGCGAGCACGGTGTGCCCACGCCCATCAACACGACGCTCTACACTTTGATCAAGGCGCTCGAGATGCCGAGCGCCTGAGCCGGTCTCAGTGCAGTTTCATGCGCGGTCGAATCCAGGTATTGATGCCATCGACCAGCATGGTCATGCCCGCCTTGGCGGTACCGTGGATGGTTTGCTGGTGCATTCGGTAGAGCGAGGCGTAGAACAGTTTCGCGAGCTTGCCCTCGACAAACAGCCCCTTGGAGGAGTTGCTGCGCATGAGATTGCCGACGGCGTCGAAATGCGATAGCGACACCAATGAGCCCATGTCTCGGTAGTTGAACTCCTTCAGGGGTTTGTCGTCGATTGCCGCCAGAAGGTTCTTGTAGAGGCGGCTGGCCTGCTGGTGAGCCGCCTGAGCCCGCGGAGGCACAAGCTTGCCGCCGGGCTGGGGGCAGGCCGCGCAGTCGCCCATGGCGAAGATATTGCTGTCGTCGACGCTTTGAAGGGTCTGATTGACCATGACCTGATGGTTGGACTGGGTCGAAAGCCCCAGCTCCGAGAGAAAGGCCGGGCCGCGAATGCCCGCCGCCCATACGGTCAGATCGGCATCGATGTGCGTGCCGTCGGCGGTTTCGAAGCCGCCGTCATCGGCCTGAGTGACCTTGGTGTCGGTGTGGATACGCACGCCGATGCGCTCGAGCTGGCGATGCACGGGGGCACTGATGCGCTCGGGCAGAGCCGGCAGTACCCGCGGCGCCGCTTCAATCAGATGCACCGTGAGCTTATGGCGGTCCATGCGAGTGACGCCGTAGCTGTTGAGCATGTCGCTTGCGTCCAGAAGCTCCGCAGAGAGTTCCACCCCGGTCGCCCCGGCGCCAACGATTGCAACGCTGAGCGGGCGGGTAGACTGGGTTTCCTGATCGTGATTGTGACGCAGGAAGGTGTTCAAAAGCGCCTTTCGAAAGATTTCGGCCTGCTTGGGGCTGTCCAGAAAGTAGCAGTGGTCGGCTACGCCCGGGGTGCCGAAATCGTTGCAGACGCTTCCAAGTGACAGCACGAGGTAGTCGTAATCAAGCGTTCGCTCGGGCAGGATTTCATGGTCGTCCTCATCGATGATGGCGCCGAGCTGAATGCGGCGGTTTTCCTTGTCGAGCCCGGTCATGGTGCCGCGTTGAAAGCGGTAGCCGTTATGGCGCGAATGGCCTTGATAGGACACTTCATCGAGCCCGGAGTCGAGCTTGCCGGTCGCCACTTCATGCAAGAGCGGTTTCCAGATGTGCGTCGGGTCCCGGTCGACCAGCACGATGTCGGCCTTGTTGCGCTTGCCGAGTTTCTTGCCAAGCCGGGTGACCAGCTCCAGGCCGCCGGCACCGCCGCCGACGACCACGATTCGCGGATGTTTCATCGATGCTCCCGAATTGGGCAGGCTGCGCGGCGCTTATGCGCTACGCTGTACCTGCGCCTTAAGTTGAAAAGATTCAAACCTGAAAATGTGTATCGGTAGAATAGCGTGCGCGGCAAGGCGATGATAGCGCCTCGCATTTCCCGGCCTATGGAGACTCAATGCATCACTTACTTGACTCGATCGATCTGATTCTGTTCGACCTGGACGGCACGCTGGTGGATTCCGCCCCCGATCTCGGCGGCGCCCTTGCCGAGGCCATGAGCGAGCGAGGCTATCCGGCACCCAGGCTTGAGGCCGTGCGTGACTGGGTCGGCAACGGCTCGTATGTGCTGGTTGAGCGGGCCTTGAACGCCGCCCGCGATCAGGGGCTGATCTCGCCGTTTAACGAGGCGACCGTCGACAGTATCCATCAGCGCTTTCTTCATCATTACGGTCAACGGCTCTGCCGCAACACCGACGTATATCCCGGCGTACGAGAAAGTCTCGCCGCCTTCAAACAGTCCGGGCGCCGTCTGGCGGTGGTCACCAACAAGCCGGCGCTGTTCATTACCCCGATTCTTGAAGGCCTTCAGCTTGGCGGTTTGTTCGATCTGCTGGTCGGCGGCGATACGCTTGCGGTCAAAAAACCCGATCCTGGCCCCCTCGAGCATGCGATGGCGGCCTTTTCAGTGCCCGCCGAGCGCACATTGATGGTGGGTGACTCGATCAATGACATACGCGCCGCCCAGGCCGCCGGCTGTCAAAGCGTGGCGCTTACCTATGGCTATAATCACGGGCAACCCATTGACGAGGCGGGCGCGACGCTCGTTATTGAATCGCTTGCACAACTCGTTTAGGGTAAATTTGCCGTCTGAAACGGCTTTTTTTAATTTCTAATGTGCGTTGAGCCTACCCATGACTCCCACGGTGCCCGAATCGATGCAAAAGGTATTACGCTGGCGATGGTGACGCCCACCCTCGTACGACGCTTGAGCCCACCGGGCTTTTTGTTGCAATGATGCGCCCAGCGCAACTGCCTTGAGGTCACCCCATGACACCCGAACGCTTTGATGAGCTGGCACACGCCGGCTATACCCGTATCCCGGTTTCGCGCGACATTCTCGCGGATCTGGACACACCGCTTTCCACCTATTTGAAACTGTCCAACGAGCCGTGGACCTTTCTGCTTGAATCCGTCCAGGGCGGCGAGAAGTGGGGGCGGTATTCCATCATCGGGTTGCCGTGCCGCGAGCGCATTGAAGTGCGTGGTTTCACCATTCGCCACATCATTGACGGCCACGACGCTGGCGCCACTCAGGTTGAGGATCCGCTTGAATGGATCGATACCTTCCGGCAGCGCTTCAAGGCGCCGGAAGAGGACAACCATCTGCGCTTTTCAGGCGGACTGGTGGGATATTTCGGCTACGACACCATTCGCTATATCGAGCCCAGGCTTCAAGGCGTCGAGAAGCCCGACCCGATCGACGTGCCGGACATTTTGTTGATGGTGGCCGAGGAAGTGGTGGTCTTCGATAACCTCTCCGGCAAGCTGACGCTTCTGGTGCACGCAGACCCTGCAACGCCTGACGCGCTTTTACAGGCGCGAGAGCGGCTCGACGTGCTCGAGGCGCAGCTGCGCGCGGCGGTGTTGTCGGCTTCGAGCCCCGGCACTGGGCGCGATGAAATCGGCGAGGACGATTTCTTTGCAAGCTTTTCCGAGCAGGGCTACAAGGACGCGGTCGCCCGGATCAAGGATTACGTGCGCGCAGGCGATGTCATGCAGTGCGTGCCGTCCCAGCGGATGTCGATTCCCTTCAGCGCGCCACCGCTCGATCTTTACCGAGCGCTTCGCCACCTGAATCCATCGCCCTACATGTTCTTTTTCAATCTCGACGATCATCACGTGGTTGGCGCCTCCCCGGAAATTCTGGCGCGGCTCGAGGGTGAGGAAATCACGCTGCGACCGATTGCTGGAACACGCCATCGCGGTGCAACGCCTGAAGAGGACCGGGCGCTTGCCGAGGAGCTTTTGGCTGATCCGAAAGAGCGCGCCGAGCACGTGATGCTGATTGATCTTGGACGCAACGACGTGGGGCGCATCAGCACCCCGGGCTCGGTCGAGCTGACCGAGAACATGTCGATCGAGCGCTACTCGCACGTCATGCACATCGTTTCGAACGTGACCGGGAGACTTTCACCGAAGCTTGGGCCGCTCGATGTGCTGCGCGCGACCTTTCCGGCCGGCACGCTCTCGGGGGCGCCGAAGATTCGGGCGCTCGAGATCATCGACGAGCTCGAGCCGGTCAAGCGCGGTATCTATTCCGGCGCCGTGGGCTATCTGGACTGGTCCGGCAACATGGACATGTCGATCGCGATTCGCACCGCCGTGATCAAGCGTGGCGAGCTTCATGTGCAGGCCGGTGGCGGGATTGTTGCCGACTCCGACCCCGATGATGAGTGGAACGAAACGCTCAACAAGCGCCGGGCGATGTTCCGGGCAGTAGCCATGGCCGAGAAGGGCCTCGACAACCTCTAACTGTCCGCGTTCCTGCGCTTGACAGTGTGGGTGAGGGCAACACACTATGATGTACATGATGCCGATAAATGACGTACGCACCGACGCAGTGTCAACGTGGTGGCCTTTCTAACGCGAGGCGGCCCCGGTGTGTTCGTAGGCTATGAATACCCTAAAAAAGCCGCCGCTCAGGCGGCATTTTTATGAGTGTCCGCCGCGCGGTGGCCTGCACGTTTGTCGAGTAAGGAGATAATACGTGTCCGTTTTGATGATCGATAATTACGACAGCTTTACCTACAACATCGTTCAGTATCTGGGCGAGCTGGGGGCCGAGGTTACAACGCTTAGAAATGACGCGGTGACGCTTGAAGAGGTGGCCGAGACGTCGTTCACCCACTTGATCATCTCCCCGGGGCCCTGCACGCCGAACGAGGCGGGCATCTCGATGGATCTGATCAGGGCCTATGCGGGCAAGGTGCCGATTCTTGGCGTCTGCCTTGGCCATCAGGCCATCGGTCAGGTGTACGGCGGCGATGTCGTGCGCGCGCCTGAAGTGATGCACGGCAAGACGTCGTTGATCCATCATGAAGGTCACGGCGTGTTCGACGGGCTTTCCAATCCGCTGGAAGTGACGCGCTATCACTCGCTGGTGGTCGACAGAGCAACGCTTCCTGAGTGTCTCGAGGTGACGGCCTGGACCGGTGACGATGACGTTACCCCCGGTCAGATCATGGGGCTTCGTCACAAGACGCTTGATATTGAAGGCGTTCAGTTTCACCCCGAGTCGATCCTGACCCACCAGGGGCATCAGCTGCTGGCAAACTTTCTGCGCCGGGGGGAGCATCCGCTCGATGTCCTGCCGGTGGCCGACACACGCGCTATTGCCTGAGCGTTTCATTCGATCCAAGAACGGGAGTCGTGTACGTGGAGCTTAAAGAAGCCATTGCCCGAGTAAGCCGGCGTGAAGACCTGAGCCTTGATGAAATGCGCTCGGCCATGCGTCAGATGATGAGCGGCGAGGCCGACCCGGTTCAGATGGGCGGGCTCTTGATCGCCCTGGCCATGAAGGGAGAGAGCACCGATGAAATTACCGCAGCCGTCGAGGTCATGCGGGAATTGATGACGCCTGTACACATCGAGGCCGAAAACATCGTGGATATCGTGGGCACTGGCGGGGATGGGGCGGGCCTTTTCAACGTCTCGACCGCGTCCAGCTTCGTGGCCGCCGCCGCAGGTGCCCATGTAGCCAAGCACGGTGGCAAGGGCGTCTCCAGCACCTCCGGCAGCGCCGACCTGCTTGCCCGCGCCGGCATCACGCTCAATCTGGCGCCGGAGGAAATCGGTCGCTGCGTGCAGGAAGTGGGCGTTGGCTTCATGTTCGCGCCCAACCACCACACGGCGATGCGCCACGCGGTGCCGGTGCGCAAGTCGCTCGGGGTTCGCACCATGTTCAATATCCTGGGCCCGCTCACCAATCCGAGCGGGGCCAAGCAGCAGGTCATCGGTGTCTATGATGAATCACTGGTCGCACCGTTTGCCGAAGTCCTGAAGCGCGTGGGCAGCACACACGCGTTGATCGTCCATGCCGCCGATGGTCTCGATGAGTTTTCCATCGCCGCCACCTCGCGGGTCGCCGAGCTCAAGGACGGTACCATCACGACCTTCACGCTCGAGCCCGAGGATGTCGGTTTGCCGCGCCATTCATTGGATGCGCTCAAGGTCGATAATGTCGATGAGAGCCTGGTGATGGTCAAGCAGGCCCTCAAGGGCGAAGGCGCCGCCGCCGACATGGTGGCGTTCAACGCAGGCGCTGCAATTTATGTGTCCGGGATCGCCGGCTCCATCAAGGAGGGCGTCGCCATGGCGCAGGACGCGATGGACACCGGGCTTGCCCATGAAAAGATGCGCGAACTGTCGCATTTCACATCGGTCTTCGAAGGAGATGGCGATGAGTGAGCTGCCAACGATTCTTGCACGAATCATTGCGCGCAAGCGCGAGGAAGTGAGCGAACGCCGTCAGGCGGTCAGTGAGGCCGAACTCAAGGCGCGCATCGCTCAGTGCTCACCCACTCGCGGGTTCATCAAGGCGCTGGAGCGAACCATGCTGGCCGGTGATCCGGCCGTGATCGCCGAGGTCAAGAAAGCCTCGCCGTCCAAGGGGGTGATCCGTGAGCAGTTCGATCCGCCGGCGATCGCCAGGGCCTATGAAGACGCCGGCGCGAGCTGCCTGTCGGTACTCACCGACGTCGATTTCTTTCAGGGCCATGACGACTATCTGGCCTCCGCGAAGGACGCCTGTGCGCTGCCGGTGCTTCGAAAGGATTTCGTGGTCGACCCCTATCAGGTGCTTGAGTCCCGCGCGCTCGGTGCCGACTGCATCCTGTTGATCGTTGCGGCGCTGGACGATGACACGCTCAAGGCGCTTCACGATCAGGCTCGTGCCCTCAGCATGGATGTCCTGGTTGAGGTGCATGACGCGCATGAGCTCAACCGGGCGCTGGCGCTCGAGCTCGAGCTGGTCGGCATCAATAACCGTGACCTGCACACGTTCGACACCACACTCAATACCACCTTCAGTTTGCTGCCGATGGTGCCGGAAGGCGTGACGGTCATTACCGAATCGGGCATTGCCACACGAGACGACGTGCACCGCATGCAGGCCCACGACGTTAACGGATTTTTGGTGGGTGAAAGCTTCATGCGTGACGACGACCCGGGTGCTGCGCTTCGTCGACTGTTTTTCTAGGGGCCATGCCCTGGTTTGACGCTTATTTGGTCTGACGCCTAAAAAAACGCCCGCGCATTGCGGGCGTTTTTGGATGTGGGCCGTCGCTGACGGAGCTAGCGGGCGGAGTCGAATTCCGGAAAGCTCAAGGGGTCATCGCTGATGACGCCTGTGATGCCGAAGTCCCACCAGGGCTCGAACTCCTCGGGCTGGTTAACGGTAAAGCACAGCAGGTGATAGCCCGCTTCCCGTATTTCCTTGACCCGCTCCTCGCTCATGTAGCGCCAGTCGACATTAATGCTGACCGGCGACAGCCGTTCGGCGTCCCAGTGCCAGTTCCTTGGGATCTTTTCATCGAACAGGATGCCGATCGGGGCGGTATCGTCCAGCTTTCGAATGTGGTCGAGCGCGTCCATCGAAAAGCTCGACAGCAGCAGACGCTCTTCCGGCACCTTCTCCCGCACCGTTGAAAGAACACGCTCGACCAGACTGACCGGGTCTTCCTGCTGGCCGATCTTCAATTCGAGATTAAGCCCGAGCCCGCGCTCGTTGAGCGTGTCGAGCGCCTCATCAAGCGTTGCCATGCGCTCGCCTTCAAAGCGCGGGTCGAACCAGGCGCCGACGTCGAGGGCCTTGGCCTGATCGAGTGTGAGCTCGCTCAAAAGGCCCTGACCATCGCTGCAGCGGCGAACGTGGCTGTCATGCCAGATCACCGGTGTGCCGTCGCCGAGGCACTGTACATCGAGTTCAACCCATTTTATTCCGGCATCGGCGGCGGCGTGGAGGGCGGCTCGGGTATTTTCCGGCGCCTGAGCGCTTAAGCCACGGTGTGCGATAAATTTAGCGAGCATGATTTGGGGTCCTGCGAAAACGTGTATGACACGACGGGTGTCGCGCTCAAAGTATAGTTGTTCTGGTCGGATATGCCCTCGCTGGCTACTGCGCGATGGCCTGCGGCTGTGCTAGTCTGCGCCCCACATTGTGCCGTTGGCACAGGCGTATGTCAGTCAACAATGAGTCTCCGAATGAGAGTGGCCGAAATAAAAGATCCTGCAGCGCGGGAAAGTTGTGTGGCGCAGCTGTGCGCTGATGTCTACGGCATGGAAGCGGGGCTCAAGCCGCTGGTCGTATTCACCGGAACGCTTGCCGCGTTCATTGATAACGAGGTGGCGCGCGTGGTGGCGCTGCTTGACGGTGATCAGAAAATTCTGAGCATGGCCCTTCTGGCGCTCGACAGTGAAGGCGATGGGCTCGAGCTTCAGATGCTCGCCACGCCCGAGCGGCTGCGAGGCAAGGGGTACGCCCGTGAGCTGGTCGAGCGTTTGACCGCGACCACAAGCCTTCGCGTCGAAACACGTGACCCGCGCCTTGAGCAGTTCCTGTTCGGGCTTGGGTTCAACAAGTGGTTCTACGCCGACACCGGGGCCCGCGTGGGCTTCAACGCGCTTGCCAAGGTCACGGCGCTTGGGGATGCACCGGCGCCCTCACGCTTTGATGAAGACGCGATCATTCGAAGCTTCAAGCACAAGAGCGATCTGTTCGAGACCTACAAGCAGCGCTTCACCGATGCGCTTGCGCGCGCCCCCGAGCTGATGCCGGCGTCTGCCTGATCCTTGGCTCGATGACTTGAGCGCGCCTAGGGCGCGCTCAAGTCCCTCCATCTATCTCCACTAGTCCCTCCGTCTATCCCCACTAGTCCCTCCGTCTATCCCCACTAGTCCCTCCGTCTATCCCCACTAGTCCCTCCATCCGCACCCACTCGATCAGTGTTTCGCTTTTTTGCGGCGCAGCTTGTCCATGTAGAGATACACCACCGGGGTGGTGTAGAGCGTCAGCAGTTGACTCACGATCAGCCCGCCCACGATCGCGATGCCAAGCGGTGCGCGGATGTCGGCGTTTTCATCAGTGCCGAACACCAGCGGCAAGGCGCCCAGAATCGCGGCGAGCGTGGTCATCATGATCGGTCGGAAGCGAACGATGGCCGCCTCCCGAATGGCGTCCAGTGGTGAAAGCCCCAGGCGACGCTCGGCGTCGAGCGCGAAGTCCACCAGCATGATGGCATTTTTCTTGACCACCCCGATCAACAAAATGATGCCGATGGCGGCGATCAGGGTGAACGGCTTGCCGAACACCATCAAAAGCAGCAGCGCCCCGATGCCCGCGGAAGGAAGCGTCGACAGGATCGTCAGCGGATGGACGTAACTCTCGTACAAGATCCCGAGCACCAGATAGACCGTCAAAAGCGCGCCCAGAATCAGAAGCGGCATGGTCAGCGCGCTGTCCTGATAGGTGCCCGCGCTGCCTTCGAAGCTCGACTGAATCGAGGTGGGCAGGTTCAGTTGGTCCAGGCGTGCATTGATATCGGCCGTGGCCTGACTCAGCGGCACTCCCTCGCGCAGGTTGAATGAGACCGTGGCGGCGGCGAACTGGCCCTGATGGCTGACGCTTACCGGCGTGTTGCCGCGCTCGATGCGGGTAAAGGCCGAGAGCGGAATGCGCTGACCGTCGTTGCCAATCACGTGAAGCGTCGACAGCACCTCCGGCGAGCGCCGGTGGTCGGGCGCAAGCCCCATGATGACGTAATACTGATTGACGCCCTGGTAGATGCTTGCGACCTGATGCTGGCTGAAGGCGTTTTGCAGCAGCGTATCCACCATCGCCACATTCACGCCGAGCTGGCTGGCGCGGTCGCGGTCGATGCGCACGACGCTTGAAAGCCCCTGCGTCTGACTGTCACTGCTGACACTTGTGATGCTTTTAACCTCGCGCATGGCCTCGCTTACGGTCGAGGTCCAGTCGCCAAGCTCATCAAGGTCGTCGCTCTTGAGCGTCAGCTCGAACTGGCCGTTGCTTTCCCGGCCGCCGAACTGAAGGTCCTGCATGGCCCGAAAGTAGACGTTGAGACCGGGTTCATCCTTGAACATGCCGCTCAACCGGTTGGCGACGGCGTCAGTCGAGGCGGCGTGGTCTTTCTTGAGCGTCACAAACATCGTGACGGAGCTGCTGCCGCCACCGCCCGGGCCTCCGCTGCCGCCGAGCATACCGAGCACCTGCTCGACGTCGGGGTCGGCAAGCAGCCGCGTTCGAACGGCGTTGACCTTGTTGGTGAGCGCGTCGTAGGAAATGCTTTGATCGGCCTGAGCGCTGCCCATTAGCCGCCCGGTGTCCTGATTGGGAATCAGTCCCTTGTCGATCGCGGTATAGAGATAGCCGTTGAAAACGATTACCGCGACCAGAGAAAGAAGCGTCAGGCATCGATGATTGAGCGCGATATCGAGCGTTCTGGTATAGCCACGCGCGATCGACTCGCCCAGCCGTTCGATGGCGCGTTTCCAGCGCGCTCGATTCTCGGTCTGGGGATCGTGGCGAAGCCAGCGCGCGCAGAGCATCGGCGTCAGTGTCAGCGACACTAGAAGCGACACCAGCACCGCAATTGAGAGCGTCATGGCGAACTCGTGAAACAGTCGCCCGATGAAGCCACCGAGCAACAGCAGCGGAATAAACACCGCAATCAACGAGATGCTCATCGACATCACGGTGAAGCCGACTTCCCGGGCGCCAAGCAGGGCGGCGCGGAAGGGCGGCTCGCCCCGCTCGATGTGTCGGGCGATGTTCTCGGTCACAACGATGGCGTCATCGACCAGAAAGCCGATCGCAACGATCAATGCCATGAGCGAGAGGCTATCGAGTGAGTAGCCGAGCAGGTACATCAGGCCGAACGTGCCCAGCACCGACACCGGAATCGTGGCGCTTGGGATCAGGGTGGCGCGAAAGCTTCTTAAAAATACGAACACCACCATCACCACAAGAATTACCGCGATGATCAGCGTGAACTGGGTTTCGTTGAGCGAGGCCTTGATGCCGGGGGAGCGGTCCATGATGGTGGCAAGTTTCGCCCCCGGCGGCAGGGCGCGCTCGACGCCTGGCAGGCGCGCCTTGATGTCGCTGATGGTCTGAACCACATTGGCGCCGCTGACGGTCTTGACGATCAGCAGGATGGCTTTCCGGTCGTTGACAAAGCCTGTGCGATAGAGGTCTTCGACGCCTTTTTCGATGGTCGCGACATCGCCCAGCCGGGTGATCTGACCGTTGCCGTCGTCCTTGAGCACCAGTCTTTTGTAGCCCGCCACATCGAACATCTGACTGTCGGCGTCGATTTCCCAGCGGTAGCGGTCGCTGTGCAGAAACCCCTTGGGGGAATTGCTGTTGGCGTTTTGAATGGCGGTGGCGACATCGTCGAGCGCGATGCCTGAGTGATCGAGCGCGTCAGGGTCGAGATCGACCCGGATGGCCGGTGACGAGCTGCCGGCGACCGAGACGCTGCCGACGCCGTTGACCTGAGCAATCTTGGGCGCGACCTGCTCATCGGCGATCGAATAGAGCGTGCCCTGATCGATGTCGTCCGAGGTCAGCGCCAGAATGAAGACCGGCGCCGAGGCCGGGTTGAACTTGCGATAGGTCGGCGGGCTTCGCATGGCGCTTGGCAAAAGCGCCTGGGCGGAGTTGATGGCGGCCTGCACCTGGCGGGCGGCGTCATCGACGTTCTTGTCCAGATCGAACTGAAGAATGATTCGGGTCGAGCCCTGGGAGCTCGAGGAGGTCATCTGATCGATGCCGGCAATTTCACCAAGTGAGCGCTCAAGCGGCGTGGCCACCGTTGAGGCCATGGTTTCAGGGCTTGCACCGGAGAGGCTTGCGCTGACCAGAATGACCGGAAACGACACGTTGGGCAGCGGCGCGACTGGCAGGCGAAAGTAGGCCAGCGTGCCGGCAAGGATAACGGCAAGCGACAGCAGCAGGGTGCCGATCGGGCGCCGAATGAAGGGCGATGACAGGCTCACCTTGCCACCTCCTCGGTGGTGTCAGTGTTCGACCTGCGCGCGGTGGGGTCGCCGCCGGAAAGTCGGTCGAAGAACAGATAGATCACAGGCGTCGTGAACAGGGTCAGCAGCTGGCTGACCAGGAGCCCGCCGACCATCGCGATGCCCAGCGGCTGGCGCAGTTCGGCGCCGTAGCCCGAGGCGAACATCAACGGCAGTGCCCCGAGAAGGGCGGCAAAGGTGGTCATCATGATCGGTCGAAAGCGTAGGCAGGCGGCCTTGTAGATGGCCTCGCTCGGGCTCAGGCCGTCACGGCGCTGCGCGTCCAGCGCGAAGTCAATCATCATGATCGCGTTTTTCTTGACGATACCGATCAACAATATGATACCGACGATACCGACCATGCCCAGCTCGAATCCGGACAGCATCAGCGCCAGCAGGGCGCCGATGGCGGCAGAAGGCAGGGTGGACAGAATCGTCAGCGGATGGATGTAACTTTCATACAGTACGCCCAGCACGATGTACATCGTGACCACCGCGGCCAAAATCAGCCACAGGGTGTTGGCCGTCGAACTTGAAAACGACAGCGCCGCGCCCCGGTACTCAAGGGTCGTGCCGCTATCGAGCCCGGCAGAGGTCTGGGCGGTGTCGATGGCCTCAAACGCCTCGGACAGCGAGTGCCCTGGGGCCACATCGAATGACATCAGCGCCGATGGGAACTGGTTGGTGCGCTGAATGGACAGGGGCGTTGTCGTCTCATGGGCCGATACCACGGTGGTCAGCGGAATTCGGTCGCCATCGTCGTTGTTGATGTAGATGCGCGACAGGGCCGAGGGCCCCTGTTGATGGGGCTGGGTGGCGCTTAAAACGACCCGATACTGATTGGCCTGAGTGAAAATGGTGGAAATCAGACGCTGGCCGAAGGCGCTGTAAAGCGCGTTGTCGATGTCTGCCACGCTGATGCCGAGGCGGCTCGCCCGGTCGCGGTCGATGGTGAGCATCAGCTTGCGCCCCTGGTTTTGCATGTCAGTCGAGACACTTGAGAAGGCGGGGCTTTTTTCGAGTGTGCCCATCAGCCGGTCGACGTCACCTGCCAGTACGCTGCGGTCGCTGTTGCTCAGTGTGAACTGGTATTGATTGCGGCTGACGCTGTCTTCAAGTGTCAGATCCTGCACGGGTTGCAGGTAGAGCGTGACGCCCGGTACGTCACGCACCGACTGCTCAAGCCGCGCGATGATGTCGCCGATCGAGGCGTCGCGGTCATGAATCGGGGTCAATTGAATCTGAAGCCGCCCGGTGTTCAGGGTGGTGTTGGTGCCGTCGATGCCTGAAAAGGCCGTGATGTTCTTGACGGCGGGGTCGCGGGCAAGCCGCGTGGCGAGCTGATGCTGGCGCGCCTGCATGGCCTGGAATGACGTGTTTTGGCTGGCCACCGCAATGCCTCGAATCACACCGGTGTCCTGCGTCGGAAAAAGTCCCTTGGCAATGGCCAGATACAAAAGTGCCGTGACGCCGAAGGTGGCTACCGCGACCACAAGCGTCAGACGCTGATGACGGAGCACCACCAAAAGCGCGCGCTGATAGGCCTGGCTCAGACGCTCGAACAGGGTGGTCCGGTGTCGGGCGTCAGACGTATCGCTTGTGGTCTTTTCAGGGGCCTGCTTGAGCATCTTCGAGCAGAGCATCGGCGTCAGCGTGAGCGAGATGAACGCCGAAATGACGATCGAGATGGCAAGCGTGAGTGCGAATTCCTGAAAGAGCCGTCCGACCACATCCCCCATGAACAGCAGAGGAATCAGCACCGCCAGGAGCGACACCGTCAGCGAGACAATGGTGAAGCCGATTTCCTTCGAGCCGATCAGCGCCGCTTCTCGGGGGCGCTTGCCCTGCTCGATGTGGCGCATGATGTTTTCAAGCACCACGATGGCATCATCGATGACGAACCCGGTAGCGATCGTCAGTGCCATCAGAGACAGGTTGTTCAGGCTAAAGCCCAGCAGATACATCACGCCGAAGGTGCCGATCAGCGACAGCGGAACGGCAAAGCTTGGAATGAGGGTGGCAGGAATATTGCGCAGAAACAGAAACGTCACCATCACCACCAGCGCCACCGCCAGCATCAGCTCGAACTGTACGTCGCTGATCGAGGCGCGGATGGTCTGGGTGCGGTCGGTCATGACCTGAACCGTGATGTTCGAAGGCAGCGTGTTCTCGAGTTGGGGCAATAGACGCTTGATGCTGTCGACCACCTCGATCACGTTGGCACCGGGCTGGCGGCGGACGTTCATGATGATCGCGGGCTCGCCGTTGGCCGAGGCGCCGAGATAGGCGTTTTCACTGCCTTCCCCGATCCGGGCGACGTCTGAGAGCCTGAGCGCGGCGCCATTGTCGTACTTGAGGATCAAATCGGCGTATTGCTCGGGTGAAGTCAACTGATCGTTGGCATCGAGGGTCAGCGTGCGGTAGGGGCCGTAGAGGCTGCCCTTGGCCTGGTTGACGTTGGCGGCATTGATGGTGGTACGAACGTCTTCCATATCAAGGCCGTGGGCTGCGAGTTTTCGAGTGTCGACCCGAACACGCACGGCAGGCTGATGGCCGCCGACCACGGACACTTCACCCACGCCGCTGATCTGTGACAGCTTCTGCGCCATTCGGGTATCGACCAGATCGTAGACGCGGGTCAGCGGCAGAGCGCTTGAGGTGATCGCAAGGGTTATCACCGGCGTGTCGGCGGGGTTGACCTTGCTGTAGGCCGGCGGCCGGGGCAGGTCCGTCGGCAGCAGGCTGTTGGCTTGATTGAGGGCGGCCTGAACGTCCTGTTCCGCCACACCGATATCGCTGTCGAGCCCGAAACGCAGCGTGATGATCGAGGCGCCGCCGGTGCTGGTCGAGGTCATGTTGTCGAGCCCGGAAATTTCTCCAAGCTCATCTTCAAGCGGCCCGGTCACGTTCGAGAGCATGACATCCGGGCCGGCGCCGGGATAAAGCGTCTTGACCTGAATGGTTGGGTAATCCACCTGCGGCAGCGAGGAAACGCTCAAGAGCCGATAGGCCAGAAGCCCTGCGATCAGGATGGCAGCCATCACCAGCGACGTGGCGATGGGGCGCTGAATAAACAGTCGGGAAGGGTTCATGCGTCGGCTCGTTACTGGCTGTCGGACAGGGTGGTGCCGTGCGCGTTACCATCGTCGCTGTCGTCACCGGGCAGCGCCTGGCTCACGACCTTGACGGCGGCGCCGTCGCTCAAACGGTCGACGCCATCGACCACCACCGTATCGCCGGCCTTGATGCCGCGTGCGATGGCCGCCTGATGGTCATTGCTTGCACTGAGGGTGACGGGGCGGCGCTCGACCGTCGCATCCTCCTTGACCCGGTACACGAAGTTCTGGCCGTCCTTGGTCTGGATCGCTGTTGCCGGGACGATAACCGCGTTATCAAGGCGTTCGAGCGTCAGCGTGACGTCAACGAACTGATTGGGAAACAGCGCCCCGTCCTCATTTTGGAAAAGGGCCCGCAGACGAAGGGTGCCGGTATCGGTGTCGATGGCGCTGTCGAGGCTTGTGACCTGGCCTTTGGCGATCACCTCGCCATCCTCGCTCAAGGTCGCCATGAGCGGCCGCGCTTGATCGAAGGCGGTGGTCAGTTTGGTTCGGTACTTCGATGGCAGGGCAAACACCACCGAGATGGGGGCGCTTTGCGTGATGGTGGCAATAGGGTTTTCGTCCCCCAGCTGCACGATGTTGCCGGGGTCGACGTTTCGGATGCCGAGCCGGCCGCTGACAGGCGCTGTGATGGTGGTGTAACCGAGCTGAACCTCTGCATTCTCGATGCTTGCCCGGTCGGCGCGGACCGCGCCCTCATAGCGCTTTACGGTCTGGCGCTGGGTGTCGAGATCCTGCTGGGAGACGTAGCTGCCACCGGCCAGTTTCTGAAAGCGGGCAAGGTCCTTGCGGGCGGTGTCTAGCTGGGACTGGTCCTGAGCGAGCTGGCCTTTCGCCTCCTCAAGCTGTGCCTGATAGCTTCTGGGGTCGATGCGTGCGATCACGTCGCCCTTGGCCACCTTTTGACCTTCCTTGGCTTCGATTGACAGCAGCTCGCCTTCAACGCGCGGGCGAACCTCGACCGTGTTGAGCGAGGTGACCGTGCCGAGCGCGTCCACGGTCACCGGGAAGGTGCCCTGGGTGGCGTCCTGGGCGGCGACCGAGGTGGTCGGGCGCATGGACGGTTGGTCGGAGTCCGAATCAGCGCCGTCGGGCCAGAGCCAGATGCCAAGAGCGATCAATAGTGCTGCGAGTGTGAGGAGCGCAAGCCAGATGACAGATGAGCGCAGGGTGGACGGCGATGAGGGATGGGGCATGGCGATCTCTATGAAACGAAAGGCACGGGGTCACACACGACAGTGACAAGCAGCGCGTGCGCAGGCAAAGATCAAGGGTAATGAATCGTAAGGCAAGAAGGAAACGGGAACTGAGCAAGTTCTGCGTAAATGTGATAAACCGACGGCCTCGATCACGAGGCCGTCGCGAATCTCAGGTGCGGGTCGTGGTTGAGTGGGGCGAGGCGGCGCTCTTGTTGAGGGCGAAGCCGTCAAAGGCGAAATCGTCCACGGTCAGCATGTCGAGCACTTCCGCTTCGAACGCGTGCATGAAGCTGCCTTCCTCGTCGGTCAAAAGGCCACTTGCGATGCCTGCTTCGATGCGCTCCTCGGGATGCAGCTTGTTCATCGGCAGCTCGCCCTTGGCGTAGGCCTTTTGAAGCTTGCGGTAGATCGGCTCGGCGCGCGGCATCTCTTCGAGCAGCTTGTTGTAGCGCTGCAGCGGGTTATCCCGGTTGCCGTCTTCCCATGTGTCCCAGGTCAGCTCGGTCAACCGGCTGCGCAGTGGGGTATCACTTGAAATGGCCTGTGCGATGCTTCGGGCGTCGTCGTCCTGTGGCGGGCGATGGCGGCGGCCACGCGGGAAGATAATGACCTTGAGCGTGCGGGCCATGGTTCGGTTCGGCAGGTTGCCGAGAAATTCGATCAGCGCCTTTTCGGCCAGATAAAACAGGCGCATGAGGCTGAAGTCCAGAAGCGTTCGCTCGCCGTCGACCAGCGTTCGTTCGTCGGCCTGTTTGATGACCATCGATGCCAGATAGAGATTCGACAGCACATCGCCAAGCCGGGCCGAGAGCATCTCGCGGCGCTTGAGCTGACTTCCGAGCGAACCCATGGCTGCATCGGCGCACAGGGCGAAGGCCGAGCTCAGACGGTCGATGGCGCTGACGTGCGGGGCAAGTACAGCGTCGAATTCCCGATGCTTCCGTGAAATCCCAAGGCCCTGGATCAGGCTGCGAGCGGCGTTGCCGGCGACGAACCCGAGGTGGCTGAACACGGCGCCATCGAAACCGATCAGGTCGTCCTCATCCTTGGCGGCCAGTTCTTTCAGAACGTAGGGGTGGCAGCGGATGGCGCCCTGGCCAAAGATCATCAGGCTTCGGCCCATGATGTTGGCGCCTTCAACCGTGATCAAGACCGGCGTTGCGGCAAAGGCAAGGCCGATGTAGTTGCGCGGGCCGAGCGTGACGGCGCGGCCGCCGTGCACGTCCATGGCATCGATCATGATCTCGCGGGCCATCTCGGTCAGGTGGGTCTTGAGAATGACCGAGGGCACCGCTGGCTTTACGCCGTGATCGATCATGTTGGCGGTGTGCATCACCGCGGCCTGGGCGATGTAGGCGCGGCTGGCGATGCGTGCCAGCGCTTCCTGAACGCCCTCCATTTCCGCAACCGGCTGATTGAACTGGCGGCGAATGCGGGTGTAGCCGCCGGCGAGGCCGACCATGTAACGGCCTTCGCCGCTGGAGCCTGAGGGCAGGGTGATGCAGCGCCCGATCGAGAGGCATTCGACCAGCATGCGCCAGCCCTGGCCGGCCATGTCCGGGCCGCCGATGATCCAGTCGAGCGGGATAAACACGTCCTTGCCGCGAATCGGGCCGTTCATGAACGGGCTGCCAATGGGGTGGTGGCGCCGGCCGATCGCCATGCCCTCGGTTTCACGAGGAATCAGGGCGCAGGTGATGCCGATGTCTTCCTGCTCGCCGAGCAGGTGGTCGGGGTCGAACATGCGAAAGGCGAGCCCGACAACCGTCGCGATCGGGGCGAGCGTGATCCAGCGCTTGTCGAAGGTGAGGCGAATGCCCAGGCGTTCTTCGCCGTCGAACAGTTGTCGGCAGACAACGCCGACGTCTGGAATGGAGGTCGCGTCACTGCCCGCGCGCGGTCCGGTCAGGCCAAAGCAGGGGATTTCCCGACCATCGGCCAGGCGGGGCAAATAGTGGTTTTTCTGCTCGTCGGTGCCGTACTTCATCAAGAGCTCGCCCGGGCCGAGCGAGTTGGGCACGCCCACGGTCACCATCAGGGTTTCATCGATCGAGAGCTTTTGAAGCACCGCCGACTGCGCTCGCGCCGAAAAGCCGAGACCGCCGTATTCCTTGGGAATGATCATGCCGAAAAAGCGTTCTTTCTTCAGGTACTCCCAGAGTTCGGGCGGGAGGTCGGCACGCTCGCGGGATATTTCCCAGGCGTTGCACATGCTGGCGGCCACCGAGCACTGATTGTCCAGAAAGGCCTGTTCGTCGTCGGTGAAGTCGGGCAGGCGCTGGTCGCGAAGCCGCCCCCAGTTCGGCTGACCGCTGAACAGCTCACCGTCCCAGAGCACGGTGCCGGCTTCGAGCGCAATACGCTCGGTGGGCGATACCCGCGGAGCAACCTGCTTGAACAGCCGAAACAGGCGAGGGGTCAACCAGTGGCGGCGTACGTTCTTGAGCCCGCATAAGGCAAGCACCAAACCGATGATCAGCCAGAGCACACCGATGACCCAGCACTGAAGGACCAGGGCAAGGGCACCTGCACCAAAGAAAAGCGCTATTTGGGGTTTGACGCCGAGCTCGCGGGCCATCATCCATAGACTTAAGCCAAGCGTTGCCACGAAAATGAGGGCGGTTGTCATAGAGCACTCCTTGGATCGAATCAAACGATCGTTTGAATGCACTGTAGTCGAGGATAGACCGCGAAACCAGCCCTGCTAAAGATGTATAAAGTTTCTAATACGCGCAACCACGAGGCGTAAAAAAGCCCGCACGTGGCGGGCTTGGTCGGTATGCTGACGGCATCAGCTCTGGCGCTTGGGCGTACTGCGTGCCGGGCGGCCGTCGGCCTTGAAGTAGGGCGCGTCGGATTTCGGCAGCGGCTGGCGGCCACGAACCTTGTCGGCGAGTTTTTCCGCCATCATGATCGTGGTGGCGTTCAGGTTGCCGGTCACGATCACGGGCATCAGCGAGGCATCGATAACGCGCAGTCCCTCCATGCCGTGTACCTGGCCGTCGCTGTTGACCACCGCCATCTCGTCATCGCCCATTTTACAGGTGCCGCAGGGGTGATAGGCGGTTTCGGCGTGTTCGCGTACGAACGCATCGAGGGCTTCATCACTTGTGACGTCGGCGCCCGGCGAAATTTCAGGACCGCGGAGTTCATCCATTGCCGGCTGATTGATGATGTCTCGAGTCAGACGGATTGCGGCGCGAAACTCTTCCCAGTCGCGTTCTTCGGCCATGTAGTTGAACAGGATGCTCGGCGCGGCGTGCAGGTCCCTTGAGCGCAGTTTGACGCGGCCACGGCTGTTAGAGCGCATCGAGCCGACGTGGGCCTGGAATCCGTGGGCCTCGACCGCGCTCTTGCCGTTGTAGCTGATGGCGATCGGCAGGAAGTGATATTGCAGGTTCGGCCACTGCTCACTGTCGTCGCTTCGAATGAACGCGCCGGCTTCGAACTGGTTGCTGGCGCCGATGCCCTGGCCTTTTACCATCCACTCTAGCCCGATCTTGGGCTGGTTGTACCACTTGAGCGCAGGGTAGAGCGAAATCGGTTTCTTGCATTCGTACTGGATGTACATTTCTAGGTGGTCTTGAAGGTTCTTGCCAACGCCTGGCAGCTCATGAACCACATCGATGTCCAGCTCCTTGAGCCACTGCGGATCGCCCACACCCGAGCGTTGAAGGATCTGAGGTGACGCAATGGCGCCAGCGCACAGCAGTACTTCCTTGCGTGCTCGGACTTCTTTCTTCGTTCCTTTCTGTTCAAAGGCTACACCCACCGCACGCTTGCCTTCGAACAAAATGCGATCGGTCGTTGCGTGCACCTCAATGGTCAGGTTATCGCGGCCCTTGGCCTGATCGAGGTAACCGCGCGCGGTCGAGGCGCGCCGCCCATTCGGTGTGGTGGTTCGGTCCATCGGACCAAAGCCTTCCTGCTGCTGGCCGTTGAGGTCGTCGGTTTCCGGATAGCCTGCATCCACACCCGCTTGAACGAAGGCGTGGAACAGAGGGTTGTTGCCTTTCTTGGGCGTTGCCACGCTGACCGGGCCGTCACCGCCGTGATAATCGTTCGGACCAATATCGCGGCTTTCTGCCTTGCGGTAGTAGGGCAGGCAGTCGGCGTAGGTCCAGTCCGAAAGGCCAGGTTTGGTGGCCCAGTTGTCGAGGTCCATAGCGTTGCCGCGGATATAGCACATGCCGTTGATCAGCGATGAGCCACCAAGGCCTTTGCCGCGACCACACTCCATCCGGCGATTGTCCATATGGGGTTCCGGGTCGGTCTCGAACGCCCAGTTGTAGCGCTTGCCCTGCAGCGGGTAGGCGAGTGCTGCCGGCATCTGGGTGCGAAAATCGAACCGGTAGTCCGGGCCGCCGGCTTCGAGTAGTAGAACGGTCACATTCTTGTCTTCGGTCAGCCGGGTGGCAAGCACGTTGCCGGCCGAGCCGGCCCCAATGATGATGTAATCGAATTCCTGGCGATCTGCCATAAAGGGATTCCTCTTTATCTTTATCAGGTCGTCGGTTCGTTCAGACAAGTGTGGCCGGAGCAGCATCGCCGCGCCGGCCTCACGATGGCGGGCTTAGAACGCGGATTCGAACGGGCCCATCTCGATCTGAACCGATTTGATGCGGGTGTAGTGGCCGAGAGTAACCAGTCCGTTCTCACGTCCCACGCCGGACTGCTTGTAGCCGCCGACCGGCATTTCGGACGGAGAATCGCCCCAGGTATTGACCCAGCAGATACCGGCTTCTATCTGATGGATGACGCGGTGGGCACGGTTCAAGCTTTCGGTGAACACGCCCGCAGCAAGGCCATACTCGGTATCGTTTGCTCGACGAATCACTTCTTCTTCATCGTCGAACGCCAGTACCGACATGACCGGTCCGAAAATTTCTTCGCGCACGATGCGCATGTCATCGGTGCAATCGGTAAAGATCGTGGCTTCAACATAGGCACCCTTGGTGAAGTCGCCGTCGGTCATGCGGTTGCCACCGGTCAGAAGGCGCGCGCCTTCCTGCTTGCCGAGCTCCATGTAGGACAGCACTTTTTCCATGTGCTCGAAGCTGACCAGCGGGCCGAAATTGGTCGCGGCGTCGAGCGGGTCGCCGGCCTTGATGTTCTTGACGCGCTCGAGCAGTTTTTCCTCAAACGTGTCCTTGATGCTGCGTTCGACGAACACGCGAGTGCCGTTGGTGCAGACCTGACCCGTGGAATAGAAGTTGGCCATCATTGCACCATCGACCGCGCGGTCGAGATCTGAGTCGGCGAAAACGATCAGCGGCGATTTGCCACCGAGTTCCATGGTGACTTCTTTAAGCGACGAGGACGCTGAAGCTGCCATGACCTTTTTGCCCGTGCCGACCTCGCCGGTAAAGGAAATCTTGTCGATGCCTTTATGTTCAGTGAGCATCGCGCCTACGCGGCCATCGCCTTGAACCACGTTGAACACACCGGCAGGCAGACCGGCTTCTTCGAAGATCTCGGCAAGCTTCATTGCAGTCAGCGGTGTGACTTCGCTCGGTTTGAACACCATGGAGTTGCCGGTGGCGAGCGCCGGTGCCGATTTCCAGCAGGCAATTTGGATCGGGTAGTTCCACGCACCGATGCCCGCGCAAACGCCGAGCGGCTCACGGCGGGTATACGCGAAGGAGTCTTCGCGAAGGGGTATCTGCTCGCCTTCAACCGCAGTGGCAAGGCCTGCGTAGTACTCGAGTGCATCGGCACCGGTGACGATGTCCACCGCGGTGGTTTCGCTCATGGCTTTGCCGGTATCGAGGGATTCAAGCTTGGCAAGTTCATCGTTACGCTCGCGAAGGATCGCAACCGCGCGTCGCAGAATGCGTGAGCGCTCCATGCCGGTCATCGCGCCCCATACTTTTTGACCCACACGTGCAGCTTCTACTGCACGGTCGATGTCATCCTGTGAGGCCTGTTGAACGGTTGCCAGTACTTCGCCGGTGGCCGGATTGATCGTTTCAAAGGTTTCACCAGAGGTGGCATCGACTTGTTTGCCACCGATGTAAAGCTTTTGAGTCTCAAAAACGCTCATGAATGCTCTCCACATTTATAAATGTCTGTTTGCTACGTGTTTAAGGGAACTGGAAGCGACGGTGCGTGTCGTAGAACCTAGCAGCCTTTCATCGATGTAGTCGAAAGCGATATGAATCGCTCGGGCAGTGTTCAGCCCCTCAGGCGCCAGGGCACCTCGGAGCCAAAGCCCATCGATCAGTGCTGCCAAGCCGCGAGCCGCCTCTTGGGCGCTGTCTCGCGAAAGATGCTTTTGAAACTGAAAACACAAGTTTGAATAAAGTCGTCGATCATTGACGCGCTGTAGTCGCATCAGATCTTCCCGATGCATGCTGGTCGCCCAGAAGGCCAGCCAGGTTTTCATGACGCAACGGCTAATCTGTGTCGAATCAAAATTGGCTTCTACAATGGCTTTAAGGTGTGCCCTCGCGTCTTGAGTGCCGATAGCAGCGCGCCGCTTGCTGATAGTAATGCCCAATTCAGACAGGACGTAGCGCATTGTGGCTTCAAGAAGGCCATCCTTTCCGCCAAAGTAGTGGCTTATGATGCCGGTCGAGACGCCAGCTGTTCGTGCAACGCGCGCGATGGTCGTATCAGCAAGCCCCGCTTCATCGATGGCTTGCATCGTGGCATTGATAAGTTGATGACGTCGGATAGGTTCCATTCCCACTTTGGGCATGTTAGCTCTCCTTAGCCTTGTCAAAAAAATACTTCATCACTTATCGCCTTGAGTCTATCAATTTTTATTGAACATTCAATTTAAAAAGGAGATGGCTTTTGGGGCGTTGTCTTGTTGCGTAGATGAAACAGGCCGACGATGCTCTAGTATACCATGATTTTTGAGCTTTCTTGTAGAAGAGGGCTTGCACTATCGTATCAAACGTGTAAAATGCGCGCCGTTGTTGGCTACGTAGCTCAGCTGGTTAGAGCACATCACTCATAATGATGGGGTCCCCTGTTCGAATCAGGGCGTAGCCACCACGCCAACGTAGAGATGGCGTTTCAGGAACATAAGAGGGTTGACCTCTTCCTCGAAATCCTTATACTACGCCGCGTACTTAAAGGTTGTTCCCCGATAGCTCAGTTGGTAGAGCAAATGACTGTTAATCATTGGGTCACAGGTTCGAGTCCTGTTCGGGGAGCCATTTAACGTACACTGCACCAAGTTGTTCCCCGATAGCTCAGTTGGTAGAGCAAATGACTGTTAATCATTGGGTCACAGGTTCGAGTCCTGTTCGGGGAGCCATCTTCTAGATCGCATGATCTTTTTTGTTTTCACTGAGCCAACGATTGTTGCGTCTCGGTTTTTTTACGTTTGGTACTTTCCTTTTCTATAACGTGCGGGTCATTTTCAATGACGCCGGGCGCGTGTTCTCTCGCCATTTTCATGGCTCATGACGCTTTCCTGATTCTTTTTGTCGCGAGATAGCTACGACCTTTGACTAAGTCGGCTCACGTAGCGTTTTTCGATTTAGTTATGATATAACGTTTTCGCGTTTTTCAGGGTTCATCGGGAGTCTTCTTTGACATCATCAGCATACGACTCGGTCCTCGAGGTCGAGGATCTTTGTATCCATCTGGGCGGTCGTATGGTGGTAGATCATCTGACCTTTCGGCTCGGGGTGGGGGAGCGCATGTGCCTGCTTGGCCCATCCGGGTCGGGAAAATCCCTTACCGCACGTGCGCTGCTTGGCCTTTCCTCGCCCCGGGCGTCGGTCTCGGGAGCGATCCGAATCAACGGCATCGATGTCAGTGCGCGCAAGGCAATGCAGCGCCCTGAAACGGCTCGGGTCGGCATGGTGTTTCAAAACACCCAGGCGGCCCTGAACCCGCTGGTAACGGTGGGCGCTCAGCTGCGCGCGCCGTTTATCCGTTTTCACGGCATGAGCCAGCGTGACGCCCATCAAGCGGCGGTTGAACTGTTGGGGCGGATGAGGATCGAGGCGCCTGAGCAGGTCGTGCAACGAAGCTCCGGGGAGCTTTCCGGCGGGCAGCGTCAGCGTGTTTGCCTTGCACTGGCGCTGGCCTGCCGGCCCTCGCTTCTGGTTGCCGATGAGCCGACTACCGCACTCGATGTACTCGCCCAGGCGGAGGTTCTGACGCTTTTGAGAGAGTGCACCGGTACTGAGATCACGCCTTCATTGCTGTTCATTTCCCACGACATGAGCGCCGCCGCACAGCTTTGTGAGCGTGCGGTCATTCTCGATGAAGGGCATCTGGTCGAGGAGGGCGCGCTTGATGCCATCATGGCCAGGCCCGCGCACCGGTTCTCGAAGTCACTGGTCGCGGCAATCAAGGAGCACGCGTTACCCATTTCTCAAGGCACGGTCTTGAAAGACGATGCGCGCTCGAGGTGTGCATGTCAGGCCTAAATGAGCTCAACGATGACGGCTCACTGCTCAAAATCGAGGCTCTTGAGAAATCCGTGACGCTCCCGGGGCCGTTCTGGACAAAAAAAACGCGGCGACGCACGCTCGATTCGGTCAGTTTCAGCATCTTTCCAGGCGAACTGATCGGGCTTGCCGGGGTCTCTGGCGCCGGCAAGACCACGCTTTTGAACATGATGCTGGGCCTTGATCGCGCCGATGCCGGGCGCATCGTCTGCGAGGGTCAAGTCATTACGCCGGGTTCCGTGCGGGCGCTGCGCTGGTATCGACGGGCCGTTCAATACATTCCACAAGATCCTGCGTCATCGCTTGATCCGCGCATGACGGTCAGGGCGCTGATTCGCGAGCCGCTCAAGCGGCTCAAGATCGAGGCCGATCACACCGCCCGCGTCGATGAGGCGCTCGAACACGTCGGGCTGTCGCCGGAGTTTCTGGATCGTCGGCCCGATGAGCTGTCGGGAGGCCAGGCCCAGCGCGTGGCGATCGCCCGCGCCATCGTCGTGCGTCCGAAACTTTTATTGGCCGATGAGCCGTTGAGCGGGCTCGACCTGCCGATGCAGGCCCACATCACCGACGTGCTGAAACGCCTCAATCACGAGGCCGGCATCGGGCTGTTGCTCATTTCCCACGATCTATCGGTGGTATGCCGCCTGTGCCAGAGAACGATCATTCTTGATGGCGGCGCCATCATCGAAGACCGCTCGACGCCTGAGCTTTTTGATGCGCCGGGCCACAAGCGAACGATTGCGCTGATCGATGCCGCGGCGGGGTATCGATCAAGCGCGCAATGAATGCCCAATCTTTTCCCTTTACGTGATGTAGTTACAGGAGAGCGAACCAAGATGTTCCGTGCCCATTCACTTTTTCGCAACGCGTTGACGTTACCGGTCATGGCGCTGTCAGTGGCGATGCTTGCCGGCTGCCAGCAGGACGAGGCCGATGAGGCTAAAACCGAGGCCCAGGCGGATCAGCGCATTCGGGTGGCCATGCTTCAACCGCCGCGCTCCGGACTCAACCCCTTGACCGACGACGCCTTCAAGCTCTCGCGCTGGAGCACAGCGGAAACCTTGGTGCGTCTTAACAAGCAGGGCGAGCCGCAGCCGTTTCTGTCGACGAACTGGACGCAGGTCGACCCGAACACCTGGCGGTTCGAGCTTCGAGACAATGCGCGCTTCCATGACGGTACGCCGCTGACCGCCAAGCAGGCGGTCGTTGCCTTGAGAAAGGCCATCAATGCCTCGCCCAAGCCGCGCATTCTCGACGGTGTGTCGATGCAGGTCGAGGCTGACGGCGACAACGCCGTGATCGTTCATACCGAAGACGCAGACCCGCTTGTGCCCAATCGGTTGTCCAGTCCGCAGCTCGCGATTCTTGCGGCCAAGGCCTATGGCGATGACGGTCGTGTCAACCCGATCGAGGCGGGTACGGGACCGTTCGTTTTAAAGGAAATCAATGGCACTCAAAGCGCGCGGCTTGATCGGTTTGACGGCTACTGGGGCGATACGGCGAAGCTTTCTGGCATCGATGCCGATTACGTGCCGGATGGCACGGCGCGCGGGGCGGCGCTTCGCACCGGGGAAGCCGATGTGGTCGAGGCGGTGCCGGTCTCGCAAGTGGCGCTGATCGATCAGGAACTGGTGCATGAGGTGCCGATGCCGCGCACCAACACGCTTTACCTCAATACCGAATCCGGTCCGTTCACGTCGCCGGAAATGCGCGCCGCGGCGCGGGAAGCGCTCGACCGGGCGGCGATCGTTCGTACTGTCTATGAAGGTCGCGCCGATGAGGCCAAGGGACTGCTTGGCCCGGCGCTTGACTGGGCGGATGGCTTGCGCACGCCCATCGAGCGGCCACAGGCGGCGGCTCCAGACGGCGCGCAGATCACGCTGGGCACCTTTACCGACCGGGCGGAGCTGCCGGAAGTGGCGGTTCTTCTGGAGCAGCAGCTCGAGGCGGCCGGGTTCGAGGTTCAACAGGAAGTGCGGCAGTACGCTCATATCGAATCGGACATGCTGGCCGGCAAGTTCGATGCGTTCATTCTCTCGCGCGCCACCATGCTCGATTCAGGCGACCCGGTGGCGTACATGTACAGTGATTTTGCCTGTGACGGCTCGTTCAACATTGCGCAGCTGTGCGATCCGCGCGTTGATGCCGCGCTCGAGCGCGCCGCCGACCTGACGCCAGGTCCGGAGCGGCGCCAGGCCATCATCGAGGCTGAGGCGGCCATTCTTGCAACCGATGCGGCCGTACCGATGCTGCATGAGCGGGTGATTCAGGGCGAGGCAAGGCGTGTCCGCGGCGCGGTACGTGACCCGCGTGAGCGCGAGCTGATCAACGAGCACACTCGGTTTGTCGATAATGGCTCCGACTGAGCAACCGGCACTTGGTATCGAGCCGACGGCGCGCACGTCGCCCAAGGTGAGGTGGCGGTTTGATGGACGCGCGCTGATTCCGGCGCTGTCCAGGCTCGTGACGCTAGGCGCCGTTGTGGTGCTGGTCGGGCTGCTGCCGTGGCTGTCCGGCCGGGACCCTGCGCTTAGTATTTTGCGGGCGCGGGCCGGGGATCAGAACCCCACCGAGGAAGCACTGGCCTCGATTCGGGCTCAGCTTGGCCTCGACATGGGGCCGTTTGAAAAGCTTCAGAGCTGGCTGGTTGGCTTGATGCACGGGGATGCCGGCACCTCCTGGATTTCGGGCGGGCCGGTGCTGCCTGGCATGCTGAGTGCCGCGCAGGTGTCCCTGGTGCTGATGGCTTCCGCGCTTACGGTCGCGCTGGTAACGACCGTGCTGATTTGTTTACCGGCGATGAAGCGTGGACTCGAGGGGCGTCCGTCACCGACCTCTGGTGCGGTCGGCGCGGCGATCACCGCCTTGCCGGAGTTTCTGCTGGCCTCCTTGCTGCTCGTGGTGTTCGCGGCATGGCTTCAGTGGTTGCCGCCTTACGGGTGGGGGGAGATTCGCCACGTGATCCTGCCGGCGTTCGCGCTCGGGCTGCCGGCCGGCGGATTATTGGGGCGGCTCTTCAGTGACGCGCTGACCGCGGCCTTTTCAGAGGCCTGGGTCGCGACCTGGCACATGGCTGGTTTCACTCGGCGACATATCGGTCGGGCCGCGCTCATGCGGACACTTCCAAGTCTCATGCCGCAGGTTGGGCTGGTGATTGTTGGGCTGACCGGTGGGGCCATTGCAGTCGAGCAGGTGTTTTCCATTCCAGGGCTTGGCCGGGCAACGCTCGGGGCTGCCTCGGCGCAGGATCTTCCGGCGTTGCAAATGGGCATCTTGATTCTGCTGGGGCTTGCGGTGGTGCTCGGTGGGGCGGCCAATCTTGGCCGGACGCTTTTGATGGGGCGGGCGCTTCAGGCCGGATCGATGCCGGTGGCTCTGGAGGTTGACCACGCTGGCCGTAGGCGCTGGGTCGTGCCGGCGCTTGCCGCCACGCTTTTGGTTATCGTGGTAGTTGCCGGGCTCGGACGAGACCCGATGCTCTCAAGTTACCTGCGCCTTCAGCCACCAAGTCTTGCGCTGCCGCTCGGGGCTGACGGTACCGGGCGCGATATTTTAGCGCGCATCAGTCACGGAGCGGTGTCGACCATCGGCATGGCACTGGTCACGCTTTTGATCACGTTTGTAATCGGGGTGTTGGTCGGGCTCATGCCGCGCGTTGCGGCCGGGCCGATCGAGGTTACCAACGCAACGCCCCCGGTGATCGCCGGGCTGATCGTGGCCGGCATCATGGGACCCAGCGCGAGCGGGGCGGTGCTTGCCGTGACCGCCGTGACTTGGGCGCCGCTGGCGGCGCATACGTCTGCGCTGGTGACGGAGGTGATGGGGCAGGCGCACGTTCGAATCACGCCCATGCTTGGGGTTGGCCGGTGCCGGCTCGTCAGCCGCTATCTGTTGCCAGCCGTCATTACGCCGGTGTTTCGCCACGCGATGCTGAGACTGCCCGGTACGGCGCTTGCGCTGGCGGCGCTCGGGTTTCTTGGGCTTGGGCCTCGCCCGCCGGAGCCTGAGTGGGGGCTTTTATTATCAGAAAGCATGCCGTATCTGGAGCGCGCGCCGTGGGCGGTTCTGGTGCCGTCACTGGCGCTGGTGTTGATGTCGGTGCTGGCGGTGTCCCTGTCTCTGATCGGTCGTCGGCATTAGAGTGAGTCGACGCGCAAACGTTGGGCGCGGCTCATGATCCTATCGGCTTTACGCTGAAGCAGTCACATCGCTCTGGCGGCCTGTGCTGTTTCAGCGTATAACGCCTCCATTGTGCCCCGTGCCCCGTGCGCCTCAAGGCGAGGCGTATTCCGTCATACCGCGTCCTGCACGTTGAATGGATCGGCATCGTTTGATTCGCCATTGTGGCTATACTTGGATGATCCTCTCGTCGGTCTTTTCGTTTCATCCTGGACGGGTAAGCGTTATTACTTTGATCTTGGCGCTTGGCTTGAAGGGGGTGCTGCGCACCGGGGTATTGAGGGTGTGTGGTTATTTCAATGTTGTTTTTAAAGAAGGTGGTCCAGGGGCGTATGTCTCGAGAACATACCTTGTCAGCCAAGGAAAAGTGGGCGCTGGATGCCCAGTTGGGTGAACTGCTTCGAGGAATGGAGCGCACGCAGGAGACGTCAAGGCATGGGTTTCAGCAGCGCCTTGAGGCGCTGATGGCGCACTATGAGCTGAGCCGGGACGATGTGCTTGGTATCGTGAAGTGGATCGAGTGCCATTGATTGGGCGCCGATCAACGAAAAAAGCCGCTGACACGTCAGCGGCTTTTTTGTGAGCCTTCTGTAGGCGCTAGTGCTTGAGCAGGGTGCTGTAGTCAAGCAGGATCGCGGCGCTTTCATTAAGCTCGGCCTGATCGATCGGCGTGTCGTCCTCTTCCTGATCGCGGCTGTCGGTCCAGTCGGCAATTTCTTCAAGGCCAAGCGCCCGGCGACGCTGATTCTCAAGTGAGAGCTGCTCGGCTTCGCGTGCATTCATTTCCTTCTGCCGCTGTTCCTTGTTGAGGCTGACGGAGTTGGTCTGTTCGCGCAGCTTCGTGGCAAGCTTGGCTTCCTGTTCCAGGTAGCGGAAGTTGGGGTTGGTGCTGACCCGTTCCTGATGGGCTTTTTTGAGTGCGCTCAAATAGCGGCTCGGATTGCCGTAACCACGGTAGTTGACCGAGCGGACCGTATCCCAAGGCAGGGCATAGTCGAGTGCGCTTTCACCGATGTCGTTTTTGTCCACCAGGCTCGGGAAGCTGATGTCCGGCACCACGCCCTTGAGCTGCGTGCTCTTGCCGGTGATGCGGTAGAACTTGGCGCGGGTCATCTTGAGCTCGCCATGGCTCAGATCCGACAGAGTTTGAACGGTGCCCTTGCCGAACGTCTGGGTGCCGATGACCAGGCCACGGCCGTAATCCTGGATGGCGCCTGCAAAGATTTCAGACGCCGAGGCCGACAGTCGATTGACCAGCACCGCAAGCGGTCCGCTATAGGCCACGCCCGGGTCGGTATCGCCGTAGAGACTGATGCGCCCGCGCGCGTCACGCACCTGCACGGTAGGGCCGCGGTCGATGAACAGGCCGATCATCGAGTTGGCTTCCTGCAGGGCGCCGCCGCCGTCGTTTCGAAGGTCGAGCACGATGCCCTGAACGTTCTGGGCCTTCAGTTTGTCGATGAGCTTGTGTACGTCGCGCGTGGTGCTGCGATAGTCCTTCTTGCCGGCCTGCCAGGCTTCGAAATCGACGTAAAAGGCGGGCACCTTGATTACGCCGATCTTGACCGGCTGACCGTCACGCTCGAGTGTGATGACCTGACTCTGGGCGGCCTGGTCTTCAAGCTTGACCGTGTCGCGCTTGATTTCGATCACATGGGTTTGTGTAACGTCCACGGCCTTGGCCGGGATGATCTCAAGGCGAACGGTCGAGCCCTTGGCACCGCGAATCAGATCAACCACGTCGTCGAGGCGCATGCCGATCACGTTGGTCATGTCGCCGGTCTTGCCCTGGCCGACCGCAACGATACGATCGGCTGGCTTGAGGTCGCCCGCCTTGTCGGCAGGGCCGCCCGGCACCAGGCTTGCCACCTTGACGTACTCGCCTTCGTTTTGAAGCAGGGCGCCAATGCCTTCCAGCGAGAGTTTCATCTGGATATCGAACGATTCGCCCTGGCTTGGCGAAAGGTACTCGGTATGCGGGTCGACCGAGCCAGTCGCGGCGCTCATGATGACGCTCAATACATCCTCTGAATTGGTCTGCTGAACCCGCTTGAGCTGATTGGTGTAGCGCGATTTGAGCTGTTTGACGATGTCATCATCGGCGGTTTTCGAAAGCGACATGGTCAGGGCAGAGTTCTTGAGCCGCTTGTCCCAGAGGTGATCAAGGGATTCGGTATCATGGGCCCAGTCACTGTCTTCGCGGTCGATCGCCATGCGCTCAGCGGTCGAGAAATCAAATGAGGGTTTGTCGTCAAGTGCCTTGATAATGTAGTCAAGGCGCGCTTCAAGCCGCGTCTGGAAGAGGTTGTAAAGCGCGTAGAGCTCATCGAGGTCGCCCGAATCGATGTCGTCGCCAAAGCTTTGGCGTAGGCCGCTGAAACGGTCGATGTCGCGCTGAAGCAGATAGACGTGTTGCGGGTCAAGAAGGGTTAGAAGACGCTCGAAGGCCTTTTCCGACCAGGCCTGGTCGAGCGTGACGTCATCGTAGTGACCGTAGCGGAGCGCTTCGCTGACGTCGCGGGCGGCCTGTCTTTGATCCTCGTCAGGCGTCAGTGCCTGCGAAGCGGCCATGCTTGGAATCGCAACGGCCAGCCAGAGTAGGGCAATAGCCATGTAGTGGGCGACTGCACGTGGGGTCATCAATGATGCTCTCCTGGTTTCATGTACACTCATTCCTCAGACGGTTCCTCTTGCTCAATGTCGGGCATCGGCTAATTCATGCAACGTTATGCAAAAGATAGAGGCGTTTTTTATGGTTTCAGTTTCCCAGGTACAAGATCAGCTGTGTGAGTTCTTGGACGCATCGCCGACCGCTTGGCACGCCACTCGCAACATGACGGACATGCTTGCGCGCTCAGGGTATCAGGCATTGGACGAGCGGTCAGCCTGGACACTAACACCGGGTGGCCGCTATTACGTGACGCGAAACGACAGCGCAGTGATTGCCTTCCAGGTTCCGACCGGCGAGCTTGACGGGTTTCGTATGATGGGGGCGCATACGGACAGTCCTTGTCTGCGGCTCAAATCAGACCCCGTTCAGCGTTCGCGCGACTGGCTGCAGTTCGGAGTCGAAGTCTATGGGGGTGCCTTGCTGGCGCCATGGTTCGATCGTGATCTGGGACTTGCCGGACGCGTGCATGTGCGGCGCAGCAATGGAAAAGTTGAAGGTATCCTAATTAATACCAATAAGCCAATTGCCATCATACCTTCGCTGGCCATCCATATGGACCGAGAGGCCAATCAGAACCGCTCCTTCAATGCTCAGACGCAGATGGCTCCCGTGGTCTGGCAGGGCGCTTTCACCGATGATAACCCCTTGCTGAGCCTGATAAAGACGCAAGCTGGCACGGATATCGACGCCATTCTCGGGCATGAGCTTTGTCTCTATGACACCCAGCCGGCCGGTCGGATCGGAGGCGAGGATGGGCTGATCGCAAGTGCGCGCCTCGACAATCTTCTCTCATGCTTTTGTACGACGTCGGCGATGGCGGCTTTGGAGGGCGATCAGGCGGTGCTCATGGTGGCCAACGATCATGAAGAGGTGGGCAGTGCCAGTGCCAGCGGCGCCCAAGGGTCATTTCTGCGTGATGTGCTTTCACGACTCAATGAGTCGAGCGTCGGGCGCGGCGGCAGTGAAGGGTTTGTTCGAATGATTCAGAGCTCGTGCATGGTTTCCTGCGATAACGCGCATGCGCTGCACCCGAACTACCCGGACAAGCACGACCGTAACCATGGGCCGGCGATTAACGGTGGACCGGTGATCAAGATCAATGCCAGTCAACGTTATGCGACTAACAGCGCGACCGAGGCGCTGTTCCGTGATGCCTGCGAACGTGCTGATGTGCCGGTGCAGTCGTTCGTAACGCGCGCGGATATGGGGTGTGGCAGTACCATTGGGCCGATTACGGCAACAGAGCTTGGTATTCCAACACTGGACGTCGGGCTATCTCAGTGGGCGATGCACTCGGTGCGTGAGACTACCGGCGCAAGAGATCCGGCGCACCTGATTGCTGCCCTGGGTGCGTTCTGTACACCGAATGAATGATGAGCCAATTAGTAGGCAATAAAAAACCCGCCAGGAGGCGGGTTTTTTAAAGCTTGGTGGCTACGCCCTGATTCGAACAGGGGACCCCATCATTATGAGTGATGTGCTCTAACCAGCTGAGCTACGTAGCCGTAACGGGTGCAGACTATACGGACGCCCCCGTTTCAAGTCAAGTACTTAAACGTTGAACCGGAAGTGAATCACGTCGCCGTCCTTGATGATGTAGTCCTTGCCTTCCAGGCGCCATTTGCCCGCTTCCTTGGCGCCGGCTTCGCCGTTGTAGGCGATGAAATCGGCGTAGGAGACGACCTCGGCGCGAATGAAGCCTTTCTGGAAATCGGTGTGAATCACGCCAGCGCCCTGGGGCGCGGTAGAGCCTTTCGGGACCGTCCAGGCGCGCACTTCCTTGACGCCTGCGGTGAAGTAGGTCTCGAGCCCAAGCAGGTCATAGCCTGCCCGAATGACGCGATCAAGGCCCGGCTCGCTCATGCCGAGTTCGTCCAGGAACATGGCGCGCTCATCGTCTTCGAGTTCGGCGATTTCGGACTCGAGCTTGTTGCAGACCGGCACCACGATGGCGCCTTCTTCTTCGGCAATGCCGCGCACGATGTCGAGGTAGGGGTTGTCGTCGAACCCGTCTTCATTGACGTTGGCGATGTACATGGTCGGCTTCAGGGTCATAAAGCCGTAGCTCTTGATGAGCTGAAGTTCATCGGCGGTCAGTGAGAAGCTTCGAAGCGGCTGGCCCTCGGCCAGATGCGGCTGAATCTTTTCAAGCACGGCCTTGGTGGCGATGGCGTCCTTGTCGCCGCCCTTGGCGGTGCGTGCAAGGCGCGTAATGCTGCGCTCGGCGCTGTCCAGATCCGCCAGTGCCAACTCGATGTTGATCGTTTCGATGTCGGCTTTCGGGTCGACCTGGTTGGCCACGTGAATCACGTTGTCATTGTCAAAGCAGCGGACGACATGGGCGATGGCGTCGGTTTCGCGAATGTTGGCGAGGAACTGGTTACCAAGCCCTTCCCCCTTGGAGGCACCGGCGACCAGCCCGGCGATATCGACGAACTCCATGGTCGTCGGAACCACTTTTTCCGGCTTGACGATGGCGGCCAGGGCCTCTTGGCGCGGGTCCGGTACCGGGACGATGCCCGTATTGGGTTCGATGGTGCAGAAGGGGAAGTTTTCGGCGTCGATGCCGGATTTGGTCAGCGCGTTGAAAAGCGTCGACTTGCCGACGTTCGGTAGTCCGACAATGCCGCAGTTGAAACCCATGGTGTCATCCTGTCGTTCGAATCGCCTGATGCGATGTGCTGGATTATTTGATGCTGTGCAGCTGGCTCATGGCGCGAGCCGAATCGCCCTGAAGCAGCAGGGGCAGGACATCGATCGACGCATCGATGGCGCCATCGATCGATTGTCGCTCGGCTTTTCCGGGGGCGCTGAGGACATGATTGGTGACCAGTTTGGCGTTGCCCGGGTGATCGATGCCGAGTCGCAGGCGCATGAACTCGCGGTCGTTGCCTTGAGCGCTGATGATGTCTCGAAGTCCGTTGTGTCCGCCGTGGCCGCCGCCCTGTTTCAGGCGTGCCTGGCCTGCAGGAATATCGAGCTCATCATGGGCGACAAGAAACGCAGACGTTGGAAGCTTGAAGAACTTGGCCAGGGAGGAAACCGCTTGGCCGCTGCGGTTCATGAACGTCGTGGGCACCAACAGGTGCAGCTCATGCCCTTGATAGGTGATCTTGGCGTACTGCCCGAAAAACTTTTTCTCGGGTCGCAAGGGCGTGTTGCACGCCCTTGCGAGTGCTTCGATAAACCAGGCACCTGCATTGTGGCGGGTATGCTCGTACTGTTGGCCTGGGTTGCCCAGGCCGATCAGGGCTCGAATAGCCGTCATGCAGGTGTCCTGTTGGTTTATCAGTCTTCGGTGGTGGTGCTTTCGGCGTCGTCGCCTTCGCCTTCACCTTCCGTGCCCTTGTCGGCATGGGTGATGCTGACGATGCCGTAATCGGACTCTTCGCCGTGGGACAGGGCGACCAGTGTCACGCCTTCCGGCAGCGGGATGTCGGACAGGTGCAGCGTCTCGCCAAGGCCAAGGCCGGCAACATCGACTTCCAGGTATTCCGGCAGGTTCTTCGGCAGGCAGCTGATTTCGACGTCGTTATTCAGAACGTGAAGTACGCCGCCTTCGTCCTTGACGCCCTTGCAGGCTTCGTCGTTGGCGAAGTGCAGCGGAACAGTCGTTGTGAGCTCATGCGTGTTGTCGACGCGCATGAAGTCAGCGTGAGTGATCAGCGGCTTGTACGGGTGACGCTGCAGGTCACGGATGACCACGCTTTCTTTCTGACCGGCGATGTCGAGGACAACGACGGATGAGAAGAACGACTCGCTCTCGATGGCCTTGTAGAACGACGGCTTGTCGATGGCGACCGGTTTCGGGGCAGCTTCACCGCCGTAGATGATGGCCGGTACGACATCGCCCTGGCGACGCAGGCGGCGGCTCGCACCTTTCCCCAGGTCGCTGCGATCTTGAGCTTGCAATGTGAACTGATTGGACATGATGTAGTTACTCTTTGAGAGGTAATGAACACGAATACGGATGCCCGCGACCAGGTCATCCGTATTCGTCGCTTCGGCGCGAATGCGCCTATCGGTCAGTGATCAATGAAACATGGCACTGACGGATTCTTCGTTGCTGACGCGACGGATCGCCTCGGCAATCAACCCAGCCATGCTGAGCTGGCGAATCTTGCCGCTTCGGCGGGCGGCTTCGGACAGCGGGATAGTGTCGCCCACGACCAGCTCATCGAGCTTGGACTGGGTGATGTTATCGACCGCGGGGCCGGACAGGATCGGGTGAGTCGCATAGGCGACGACCCGGCGCGCCTGGTGCTCCTTGAGCGCCTCGGCGGCCTTGCAGAGCGTGCCTGCGGTATCGACCATGTCATCGACCAGAATGCAGGTCCGGTCCTTGATCTCACCGATGATGTGCATGACCTGGGCCTGGTTGGCCTGCGGGCGACGCTTGTCGATGATGGCGAGATCGGTGTTTAACTGCTTGGCGATGGCGCGAGCGCGCACAACGCCGCCGACATCGGGCGAGACCACGACGATGTCGTCGTAGTTCTGGCGTTCGATGTCGTCGAGGAGAATCGGCGAGCCGTAGACGTTATCTACCGGAACGTCGAAAAAGCCCTGAATCTGGTCGGCGTGAAGGTCCATGGTCATGACGCGGTCGACGCCTGCCTTGACCATCATGTCGGCCACGACCTTGGCCGAGATCGGTACGCGCGCCGAGCGAACGCGGCGGTCCTGACGAGCATAACCGAAGTAGGGAATGACCGCGGTGATGCGCGTGGCCGAGGCACGGCGCAGGGCATCGACCATCAGGATCAGTTCCATGATGTTGTCGTTGGTCGGGGAGCAGGTCGACTGCAGGATGAAGACGTCCTTGCCGCGAACGTTTTCATTGATCTCGACGGCGATTTCTCCATCGCTGAACTGGCCGACTGTTGCATGGCCCAATCGGTTGTCGAGGCATTCTGCAACTTTGCGGGCGAGTTCGGGGTTGGCATTCCCCGCGAAAACCATCAGTTTAGACACGCGTGGCCACCTTTGGACGCTAGTGGAAATCGTAGAGAAATCAGAGCAAGAACGACTGAGTCAGACGCCATTGAAATGGCTGGGGTACCAGGACTCGAACCTGGGAATGCCGGTACCAGAAACCGGTGCCTTACCACTTGGCTATACCCCAACACGTCGTCTGCCAGTCACATTACCCAACCTTGTTTAAGGCAATGTGAAGGGGAGAAGTATTCAAGCCGTTAGCAATAAACGCCTGCCACTGCTGACGGTCACTGCGGGCGTCACGCTCCTGCTGAATACGGCGCAGAATGTTATCGGCCTCCTCATGCGACGTCAAGGGGCAGAACACGCATCCGCCGGTACCGGTCAGTCGGGCGGGGCCGAAAGCCGAGAGCCAGGCAAGAGCGTCATCGATGGCAGGATAGTGCGCACAGACGATGGCCTCGCAGTCGTTGTCACGGCGTGAGAGCGCCTCATCCTTTGAAAGAATCGGGGTTGCACGTGGCAGGTCCGGGGCGCCGAACACGGTCTTGGTCGATATTTGAGGCCCGGGGTGAAGCACGATGAAGGGAATTTCGGGCAGAGCGATCGCGGTCAGCCGCTCGCCGACGCCCTCGGCAAAGGCGCTTCGGCCACGAACGAACACGGGCACATCGGCCCCAAGCGTTGCACCGAGTTCGGCCAGTTCATCAAGCGACAGGTTCAGCTCCCACAGTGCGTTCAGCCCGACCAAGGTCGTGGCCGCGTTCGAACTGCCGCCACCGATGCCACCGCCCATCGGCAGGCGCTTTTCAAGCGAGATGTGGGCGCCCTGGGTGCAGCCGGTGTGTCTACGCAGAAGCTTTGCAGCCCGAATGATTAAATTGTCGTGCTCTGCAACGCCTTCGAGGTCCGGCGTGAGCGTGAGCTCGGAGCCGGAGGCGGCCTCGAAGGTGAGCGTGTCGCCGTGGTCGAGCAGTTGAAACACGGTCTGGAGCAGGTGGTAACCGTCATCGCGGCGACCCGTAATGTGAAGCATCAGGTTGAGCTTGGCCGGGGCAGGCAGCGTGAGGCTCATTTCCCGTCCTCGGGCTGCCACTGCGTCACTATCATGACTACGCGGAGCTCCCCCTGAACCATGCTGATGCGCCCGGGCAGCCAGAGGCCGTCGACGTTGGTCCACTTGCTATAGGAGATTGTCCAGCCATCCTGTTCAAGCACTTTGGGAAAGCCGAGTTCATCGCGCTCGATGCTGCTGTCCGAGTGCGGCGCCGGTTCGGCCTTGATCCAGTGATCGAGGGCCGAGACCGGCAGTGACCAGCCAAGGCGTGACTGCATCAGCGCCTCGGGCGAGGGCGCGCTGAAGGTGCCTTCGCTGTTGCTCAGACTGACGTTTCCGGGGTCACCGTCAAGGGTCGTGCGGCCTGCGCCGAAGGGGCCTGTCAGCAGCATGCGGTAGTGCGTACCCGACTGTGTCCAGTCCAGGTTGGCACTTTGATGAGTGTCGGGCGCACTCAGCGCGACCTTGCCCATCAGTGTCCAGGCATCGAGCGTCTCGATCTGGGTCTGCTGACTCTTCCAGTCGCCCATGTGTCGGGTGCCATTGGGGCCCGGGGCCTGGGTTGCGCAGCCCGCGATCAGGGCAAAGGCGGCAATAACCATCAGTCGTCGCATGGGGAAATCGCTTCTCATGAGTCAAGGTGGTCTAGAGGGTAAGGTCGGGATAGCGTGACAGCAAGTCGTTTAACGCCGGTGTGTCATCAAAGCGTTGCAGGGCATCGTCGAGCAAACGTCGTGCCTGAGGGCGGTGCTGGTCAAGCCACAGCGCCTCGATGAGGTGGGCAGCGATCTCATCGTCTGGCGCGTCCATGTAGGCGCGCTTCAAAAGCAGAATGCCATCCCGGTACCGGGCGGCCTTGATGTAGGCCCATCCGAGACTGTCCTGGATCGCAAAGTGGTTCGGCGCCAGTCGGTGGGCCTGTTCGAGCAGGGCCGTGCCCTTGGCGAGGTGAGGTGTTCGGGTGATGAGCGTGTAGCCGTAGGCATTGAGCACCCGAGGGCTTTCGGGCGTTCGCTCATGCAGCGCCTCAAGTTCGGCAAGCGCTTTTTGAACCCGACCATGATCGAGTGCGTGCATGGCTTTTGTGTAGGCCAGTTCGTCTCGATGCTCGGGCATCTGCTCGATCAGTTCATCGAGCCGACGATCGGCGGCCGAAAAGGGGGATAGCCGATCGAGCAGGTCCAGTTCGATGTCGACAAGGTTGAGCCAATAGTCGGGATGGGCCTGTTGCTGTTGCTGGATCAGAAGAATCGCCCGGTCGGACTGGTGCTGCTGAAGCAACACGTTGATGCCTTGCCGGCGCGAGGCGAGAAAGAGCGGGCCTTCCGGTACCGTTAAAAGTGCAGTCAACGCGCGTTCGGGCGCGTCATTTGCGATGTGGAGTCGGGCGGTCAGAAGGGCGGTGATCCCCTGGTCGCGCTCGTTTCGAGCAGTGCGGGCCTCGGTCACCTTGAAGCCGGTCTCGACGGCGCGATGGCGAATGGCGTCATCGACCAGGGCGGTGTGAAGCTCGGTGTCGTCGGGGCGAAGTGCCACCAGCCTCTGGGCCGCGGTGGAGGCCGTTGTGACATCGTGCTGGGCCAGGGCGCTTTGCGTCAGCGCAAGCCACAGGCGAGCGTCGCTGGCATCGCGTTCGACCCCCTCGCGCGCAGCCTGCTCAGCCTGTTCGGTGTTGCCCCGCGCCTGATGGTACAGCGCGCTGATCAGCCAGAACTCGGGAACCGGCCCCAGCCCGTGTGCCCGCTTGAGCTCAGTCGCGGCGGCGTCAAGACGCGCTGCACGGACGTTGGCAAGAATGAGTGCAAGGCGTGCATCATGATCGTCAGAGTGCGTGTCGAGGTGATGGGAAAGCTTTGGAATAAGCGCCTGTGGCGGCGCACCGCGTTGAATCAGATAGTCGATGAAGTCGACCAGTGCGTATTCCGGTGGCGGCGTCGGGCTTTCCCTCAAATGAATCAGCGCGTCGAGCGCTGCCGGCCAGTTTTCCTGCGTGCTGTAAAGGTCAGCGAGAATCTGCCAGGGCGTGCTGGTCGCGGGTGCGGCCTCGGACCATAACTCTGCGCTTTGCAAAAGAAGCGTTTCGTCGCCGCTTTGGCTTGCAAGCTCCGTGGCGCGCTCGAGAAGTGCGGTCGAGGGCGTGTGACGGTTTTGGGCCAGATAGGCTCTCGACCCGCCGGTGAAGTCCCCGCGCCTTGCGGAGAGTTCGCCGGAAATAAGGGCTGCGAGGGCGTCGGCTCGAGGTGAGGTACGGGGGCTTTCCGTCGAGTCGCGTGAGGTCGAAAGCGGGGTGCAGGCACTCAGCGTGGCTCCAAGGCCAATAGCGATTATAGGAAAGAACAATGTGCGAGCCCGCATTTTCGCCTCGTATATTGAAAGATCAGAATGCTTTGGCGGTGGTGCGTCATCGCGTCAATATTACGGCATCCCAAGGACACGCACGCTATGGTAGAATGTCCGCTATTTTTCAAGAGCGGGGGCTTGACGTTGCTCCCGATGAGCCGATGATGAACATCTTTTCGAGGGCCGCAATTCCCGAGACCGGTGAGGAGATTTCTCGCAGTGAACGGTCTGACCGGGGTGAGGCTGGATCGTCTCCCACGACTCGGCGCTTTGAACGACAGGCTACTATGACGCTTCTCGCACTGGGGATCAATCACAGAACGGCAGCGGTGGATGTGCGTGAAAAGATCGCATTTTCACCGGTCGAGCTGCAGGATGCATTCGTCGAGCTGGCCGCGCTCGAGGGCATCAAGAGCGCCGTGGTTCTGTCGACCTGCAACCGTACCGAAATCTACTGCATGCTCGCGCACCCTGACGGTGAGGGCGCGATCATCGACTGGCTGAGCGCCTACCACGGTGTCCCGGCAAGCGACATTTTAGAGTGCAGCTACAGCTACATTGGAAGCGAGGCCGTCCGCCACCTGATGCGGGTGGCGTGCGGGCTCGACTCGATGGTGCTTGGCGAACCCCAGATTCTCGGTCAAATCAAGGACGCCTATCAAAAGGCGCGCTACCACGAAGCCGTTCATGGGGAGCTCGACAGGCTCTTTCAGCATACCTTTTCGATTGCGAAGCAGGTGCGCACCGAGACCGATATCGGTGAACATCCGGTGTCCATTGCCTTTGCCGCGGTCAATCTGGCCAGTCGCATTTTCGACGACTTCACGCGCTCGCGGGCGCTGTTGATCGGTGCCGGTGAGACCATTGAGCTGGTTGCGCGCCATCTGCGCGAGGCGGGCATCCAGGGCGTGATCGTTGCCAACCGCACCCAGGAGCGGGCACAGACGCTTGCGGACGAAGTCGGTGGGGTTGCGATCAGCCTGGAAGAGATTCCGTCTGCGCTGACCTGCGCCGACATCGTGATTTCCTCCACGGCAAGCCCACTGCCGATTCTCGGCAAGGGCATGGTCGAGGGGGCGCTCAAGGCGCGCAGGTATCGGCCCATGTTCATGGTCGACATTGCCGTGCCACGAGACATCGAGTCTCAGGTCGGTGACCTTGACGACGTCTTTCTCTATAGCGTCGATGACCTTCACGACGTCATCGAGGAAAACCGACGTCAGCGCCAGGCCGCCGCCGATCAGGCCGAGGCGATCATCGCGGACGGTGTGGATACCTGGCAGCACGAGCGCCGCGTTCGAAGCGCCGGCCAGATGATCAAGCAGTACCGACTTCAGGCCGAGAGCCTGCGCCGCACCTCCGAGGAGCAGGCGCTTCAGCAGCTGGCTCAGGGCCAGCCTGCCGAAGAAGTCATCCGACGTTTATCGCATCAACTCAGCAACAAGCTCTTGCACGGCACCACCAAACGGCTGCGCGACGCCTCGGGGGCCGAGCGACACGACCTCCTGCTGGCTGCCGAAGAGCTGCTGCTGGACCCGCTAGAGGCAGAACAGGACCCGTCATGAAAGCATCGCTGCGCCAGCGTCTCGATTCGTTCGATGAGCGCTTCGAGGAGCTGTCGGCTCTTCTCTCCGACCCCGATGTGATCGGTGATCAAAAATCGTTTCGAGCCTATTCCCGCGAGTACGCAGACCTCGAGTCTCTGGTCGAGGCCTGGAGCCGCTATCGCGGCCTTGAAAGTGATCGGTCGGCGGCCGAAGCCATGCGCCACGACGATGACGCCGACATGCGTGCCATGGCCGAAGACGAGCTTCACGAACTGGATGCAGCGCTTGATGCTCAGGAAGCCACGCTCAAGAAGCTGCTGGTGCCGAAAGACCCAAACGATGAGCGGAGCGTGTTCCTCGAGGTTCGCGCCGGCACCGGCGGTGACGAAGCGGCGCTCTTCGCAGGCGATCTGTTTCGAATGTATTCGCGCTACGGTGAGCTTCAGGGCTGGCGGGTGGAAATCATCAGCCAGAGCCTTGGCGAGCACGGGGGCTATAAGGAAGTCATCGCGCGGCTCTCCGGTCAGGGAGTCTACGGCCGGCTGAAGTTCGAGTCCGGCGCCCACCGAGTGCAGCGGGTGCCTGCCACCGAGTCCCAGGGCCGCATCCATACCTCGGCCTGTACGGTTGCCGTCATGCCCGAAGCCGACACCGTCGATGATGTGGAGCTCAACGCATCCGACCTTCGCGTCGATACCTTTCGCTCGAGTGGCGCAGGCGGCCAGCACGTCAATACTACCGACTCGGCTATCCGAATTACGCACCTGCCGACCAACACGGTGGTTGAGTGCCAGGACGAGCGCTCCCAGCACAAGAACCGCGCAAAAGCGATGTCACTGCTGGCGGCGCGACTGAAGCAGTCGGCCGAGAGCGCCCAGCGCCAACAAAAGGCCGATGAGCGACGCTCGCTGGTGGGCTCGGGCGATCGCAGCGAGCGCATTCGCACCTACAATTTCCCGCAGGGGCGCGTGACCGATCACCGCATCAACCTGACGCTCTACAAGCTCAATGACATCGTGGCCGGAACCGAGCTCGGTGAGGTCATCGATGCACTGGTTCAGGAGCATCAGGCCGACCAGCTTCTGGCCATGCAGCAGGCGTCCTGAGGTGGCGTTGCCAAGAGTCGATGAGGCGCTCGAGTGCGCCGCGACCCGCCTGCGCGACCGTTCCGAGAGCGCCCGTCTTGACGTGGAAGTGCTGCTTGCCCATGTGCTGGGTAAAACGCGTACCTGGCTCTACACCTGGAACGACCATGTGCTGACCCAGGTCGAGTTTGAGACGTTCGAGGCGTTGATTCAGGCGCGGTCTAACGGCGAGCCGGTGGCCTATCTTACCGGCCAGCGCGAATTCTGGGGCCTGATGCTCGGCACCAACGCCAGTACCCTGATTCCAAGACCCGATACCGAAACGCTGGTTCAGTGCGCCCTGGATGCGATGAGCATCCCAGTGGGCCGTGCGCTTGATCTGGGCACCGGCACCGGTGCCGTTGCACTGGCGCTCAAGAGCGAGCGCCCCGGCTGGCAGGTGAGCGCGGTGGACCGCGTCGATGGCGCAGTGGCGCTTGCCCACGAAAATGCCCGGCGCCTGGGGCTTGAGATTGCGGTCACGCAAAGTGATTGGTTCGAGGCGCTTGCAGGCGAGCGCTTTGACCTGATCGTCTCCAACCCCCCCTACATCGATGCAAACGATGCCCATCTCGAGCGCGGTGATGTGCGCTTCGAGCCGCATTCGGCCCTGATCGCGTCGAGCGGAGGGTATCGGGATCTCGAGTATCTGATCGAGCACGCCCGGGCGCATTTGAACCCTCAAGGCTTTCTGATGCTCGAGCATGGGTTCGCGCAGGGCGAGCGCGTTCGAGGGGCACTCAAACGCATGGGCTACTCGGCCATTGAAACGCTCAAGGATCTTGCTGGTCAGCCGCGGGTCACGCGCGCGCTCTGGCCGGCACGCAAGGAAACAAGTGAATGAACGACCAGGAGCTTTTGCGCTACAGCCGCCACATCATGCTGCCCCAGGTCGATATCGACGGTCAGGGTCGGCTGCTTGGCGCGCACGCGCTTATCATCGGCGTCGGCGGGCTGGGTTCGCCGGCAGCACTTTATCTGGCGGCAAGCGGGGTGGGGCGGCTGACGCTTGTCGATGACGACGTCGTCGAGCTGACCAACCTTCAGCGCCAGATCGCCCATACCGAGGCTGCGCTGGGTGAGACCAAGGTGGCCTCTGCCTGCGCGCGCGCCAAGGCGCTGAACGGCCAGTGCGTCATCGAGACGGTGCAGGCGCGCCCCGATGCGGCGCGTCTTTCCGAGCTTGTTCGTGCAGCGGACGTGGTGCTTGATTGCACCGACCGGTTTTCAAGCCGCTACGCCATCAATCGTGCCTGCCTCGAGACTGACACGCCGTTGGTGTCTGGTGCGGCCATTCGCTTTTCGGGCCAGCTTGCGGTGTTTGATTTTCGCACCCGCGAGACGCACTGTTACGCCTGCCTTTACGGGGACGATGGCAGCGATGAGGCGCTTAGTTGCGCGGAAAGCGGGGTGATCTCGCCACTGGTCGGCGTGATCGGCACCTTTCAGGCCCTCGAGGCGGTGAAGCTTCTTGCCGGCGCTGGCACATCGGCAAAAGGGCTTTCAAGTTTCGATGGCCTGACCGGCGAGTGGCGTCAGTTCGACGTCCAGCGTGACCCTGAATGCCCGGTGTGCGCCGCGCACCGACCTGCCTGATCGGGGCGCTGACGGCCCTGATGTAAACGACATTTTCGCGCTTGCGCTCATCGCGCCCGCTGCAGGAGTGGTCTGCCATCATGTCTGTTGCACTCGATTCCTACTACGCAGATAGCGTGCGTGTGCCGTTCGAACCAACGCCTGCGTTTTCGGGCGAGCTCGAGGTCGATGTCTGTGTGGTGGGCGGCGGCGTCAGTGGCTGTTCGGCGGCGCTTCATCTGGCGCGTGCCGGCTTCCGCGTGGCGTTGATCGAGGCCTTTCGAATCGGCCATGGCGCCTCCGGACGCAGCGGCGGCCAGATCCTTCCAGGCTTTGGTACGGACATGAGTGTGATCGAGGCGCAGGTCGGTCTTGACGACGCGCGCAGGCTCTGGGCGCTCAGCCGTGAGGCACTTGCGCTGACCGAGTCCTTGATCGACACCCACGGCATCGACTGTGATTATCGCCGCGGCTACGTGCACACTGCGTTGAAACCGCGTCACGAGCGTGCGCTCAAGCAGTGGCAGGCAACGCTTGCCGAGCGGTATGGCTACGAGGGGCTTGAGTGGCTCGATAAGGCGGCGCTTCAAGAGCGGGTCGTGACCGAGGCGTATACCGGGGGGCTGTTCGAGCCGGAGGCGGGGCACCTGCATCCGCTCAACTATACGCTTGGCCTTGCGCGGGCGGCGAAGGCGGCCGGGGTTCAGGTGTTCGAATACGCTCCGGCCGAGCGAATCGAGCGCGGTGAGCCTTGCCGTGTGCATACCCCTTCAGGCACTATCCGCGCCCAGCGTATGGTACTGACCGTGAACGCCTATCATGTGGGGCTGGTGCCGGAAGTGGCATCAAAGATCATGCCGGTTGCCAACTACATCATCGCGACCGAACCCTTGAGCGAGGCGCAGGTGGCAAACGTTCTGCCGCAAAACGATGCGGTGTCCGATGCCAATTTCGTGCTGGATTACTACCGGCTCTCGGGCGACCGGCGTCTTCTTTATGGCGGGCAGGTCAGCTACGACGGACGTGAACCGAGGCAGTTGCTGCCCCGGATGCAGGCCAAGATGGCTGAGCTTTTTCCGGTGCTCAAGGGCGTTGCCATCGATTATCGGTGGGGCGGCGATGTGGCGATCACCCGAAACCGGGCACCGCATTTCGGTGTGATCGACCAGACGCTTTATTTTGCCCACGGCTATTCCGGGCATGGCATGGCGCTTGCAGGGCTTGCCGGCAAGCTTCTGGCCGAGGCCATCGAGGGCCACCCCGAGCGGTTCGAGGCGTTTGCGCGCCTGACCCATCGCGATTTCCCCGGGGGGCGCCGTCTGCGTACGCCGCTACTGGTGCTGGCAACGTCGTTTTACAAGCTGAAGGATCGACTGTAGCGATTCGGTACGACGATGCCGGACGATCTGTTTTGAAACGAGGTATAACTGAGACATTGGCCAACGAATCAACCGCCCGAAAAGCGTCGTCCATCACGCTTGAAGGGGTCGAAAAATCCTTCAGTCGGGATGCGATCGCGCTCGACGGGGTCGACCTGACCATCAAGGCCGGCGAGTTCTTTACGCTGCTCGGCCCCTCCGGCTGCGGCAAGACCACGCTGCTACGCATTCTGGCCGGGCTCGATACGCCCAACGCCGGGGTGGTGTCGATCGGTGGGGTCGATGTGACCGCGGTGCCGCCGCACAAGCGAAGCGTCAATACGGTCTTTCAGTCCTACGCGCTCTTCCCCCACTTGAGCGTCGAGGACAACATCGGCTTCGGACTCAAGATGCAGGGCGTCGACAAGGCCGAGCGCACCCGCCGGGTGCGGGAAATGGCCGAATTCATCAAGCTGAGCCCGCTGCTCTCTCGGCGCATTCACCAGCTTTCCGGCGGCCAGCGTCAGCGCATTGCGCTTGCCCGTGCACTGGTGTGCGAGCCGGATGTGCTCTTGCTTGACGAGCCGCTGTCGGCGCTGGACGCCGGGCTTCGCGGTGAGCTTCAGGTCGAGCTTCAACGCATTCAACGACGTCTTGGCATGACGTTCGTGTTCGTGACCCACGATCAGCAGGAAGCGATGGTGATGTCCGATCGCATCGCGGTACTCAACGACGGCAAGATTCAGCAGCTCGATACGCCCAGAGCCGTGTTCGAGCGCCCGGCCAATGCGTTCGTTGCTCGTTTCATGGGGCATTCGAACCTGCTCGAGATCAAGCGCCGCGGCGCCGACCGGCTCGATACCGCGATCGGGCCGCTTACGCTTCCGGCCGAGGGCGAGCACATGAACGACGGCGATCTGGTTCTGATTCGCCCGGAAACCATCGAACTCGGTGACGATGCGCTCGGCCAGCCCAATCGATTCGACGCCACTGTGGTCGAGAGTTTTTACCGCGGCAGCCACTTCGAATACCGGCTTCAGGTCGAGGATGTGGCGCTGACGGCGTTCAGCAGCAATCAGGGCCAGAAGCTCTTTGCAGCCGATGATCGCGTGCCGATCAGCATCTCGCCTTCGGATCTGATGACCGTACGCGGTGAGGGCGGCTGACGATGAGCAAACGGCCCTTTGAGCGCTCGGTTCGCCAGCTGCGCTTTCGTGAAACGCGCCATCTTTTACTGACCACGCTGCCGGGCGCGTTCTGGATCGTGCTCTTTCTGGTGCTGCCGAGCCTTTATCTGGTGAGCATGGCGTTTCTGACCAACGGCACCTACGGCCAGCCGAGCCTGCCGTTGACCTTCGATGCCTTTCGCCAGCTGGCAGGCTTCGGGTTTCTGGGCTGGAGCCCGGGCAATCTTTACACGCTGCTGCGCTCTCTCTGGCAGACAGTGGTCGCGACCGCGCTTGTGGTCGTGATCGCCTATCCGATCGCCTATTACATCACCCTGTGTCGGCAATCTCTTCGGCCGATCATGCTGCTTCTGGTTGTCGTGCCGTCCTGGACCAATCAGGTCATCCGGGCCTTTGGATGGATGAACCTGTTGGCACCGGATACGCCGCTTTCAAACCTTGCGCAGTCGCTTGGTCTGATTGCCCCGCACATGGGGCTCTTTCCGTCGAGCTTTGCCGTCACCCTCGGTCTGATCTATAACTTCCTGCCGTTCATGGTGCTGCCGCTGTACGCCGCGTTCGAGAAGCTCGACACCACCCTGGTCGAGGCCGCCCGCGACCTCTACGCCTCACCGCTCAAGGCGTTCTGGGTGGCGGTCTTCCCCCAGACGCTGCCCGGCCTTCTGGCCGGCATCGTGCTGGTGGCGGTGCCGGCGTTTGGCATGTACGTGGTGCCTGAGCTTTTGGGCGGCGGGCGCTCACTGATGATCGGCAACCTGGTGGCCTCGCAGTTCGCCGGGGGCTCCAACTGGCCCTACGGGGCGGCGGCCTCGCTCCTGATGCTGGTGGCAACGCTTTTGGGAATATTTCTGCTGAGGCGGCTTGGCCGGCGCGCAGGTGGCGGTGAGGAGGTGGTCATATGACGTCGCCCTCACTGAAGCGCAGTCTGGCCTGTCTCTGGTGGGTGTTGATGGCGTTTTTGTACCTGCCGCTTGCGGTGGTGGTGCTGTTTTCCTTCAACTCGATCAATAGCTCGGCGCTGTTCGAGTCGTTTTCGCTGCGCTGGTACGAGCGGCTCTGGGGCAACGAGCAGATCATGGCCTCGCTCGGCCATAGCCTGGTGCTTGCGATCATCTCGTCGGTCATCGCGGTCGTTATCGGCACGCTGATGGGCTACGGGCTCTATCGCTATCGGGCGCGCCGGTTGGGTTGGCTGATCGTTTTGATCTATCTGCCGATCGTGATGCCGGACATAGTGTTCGGTATTTCGAACATGACCTTTTTCGTGCGCCTGAGCAGTCTTACCGGCTGGCTGTCGCCGGGGCTTGGTACCATGGTGCTGTCGCATGTAACGTTTCAGATTCCCTTCGTGGCGCTGATCGCCTACTCACGCTTTTTGGGGCTTGATGCCACGCTGTTCGATGCCGCCAAAGACCTTTACGCCTCGCCGTTTGATCGGGCGCGCCATTTTATCGTGCCCTCGATCAAGCCGGCGCTGGTGTCGGCCTTTTTCCTGTCGTTCACGCTTTCAATCGACGATTTTGTGATCAGCTTCTTTACGGCAGGTCCTGAAAGCTCGACGCTTCCGATCTACATTTGGGGCGCGATTCGAAAAGGGGTGACGCCTGAGATCAACGCCATTGCATCATTAATGATCGCAGCGGTCGCGGTCGCGGCGGTCATCAGCCTTGCCTTCACGCGCTCAAAAGGCTCAGACGCCTCCCGGTGAGGCACTTAACATAACAATCAAAGTATTCGATACAGGGAGCATTTCGATGAACCGACGCATGTCCTGGCCCGCATTCCTCGCCGGCGGGCTCTTGTTTTGCGGCTCCGCCTTCGGGGCGACGCAGAAGCTTTATCTGTTCAACTGGACCGAGTACATGGACCCGGACATCATCAAGGCGTTCGAGTCGAAGTACGACGTTGATGTGGTCGAAAGTCATTTTGGCTCGCTTGCCGAAATGTACGCCAAGCTTCAGGCCGGGGGCTACGCTCAGTACGACGTTATCGTGCCCTCGAACTACTTCGTGCCGCGCCTGATCAAGGCCGGGCTCGTGCAACCGCTCGAGCTCGACAAGGTTCCGAACATGGCCAACGTGATGGACAAGTTCCAGCACCCAAGCTATGACCCGGGGCAGGCGTATTCCGCGCCGTATCAGTGGGGCACGACCGGCATCGTCTACAACACCAAGACCTACCCCGATGCACCGGCAAGCTGGTCGTTGATCTTTGATCCCGAGCAGACGAGCGGTCAGCCGTTTTCGATGATGACCGATGGTCAGGTCATGTTCGGCGCGGCGTGCGCCTATCTCGGCAAGGGCTATGAGTGCACCGATCGCAAGAGCTGGACCGAGGCCGCCAAGCTGCTTTTAAAGACCAAGCATCGCGATAACTTCACAGGCTTTGTCGATGGCACGCCGGCGCTTCCGCAGATGGCCCGCGGCGTGACTCAGGCCGCGCTTACCTTCAACGGCGATTATCTGCTCGACAAGGCCGAAAACCCCAAGGGGTTCAAGCACCTCGAGTACGTACTGCCTGAAGAAGGCAGTGAGCTTTGGGTCGATGTCATGATGATTCCCAAGCGCGCGCCGCACCCGGAGCTTGCCAACGCGTTCATCAATTTCATTCTGGACGCGAAGGTCGGCGCGCAGCTCTCGAACTACAACTACTATTCGACGCCGAACAAGGCCGCTGTGCCACACCTGGACCCCGAGCTTCAGGTGCCGCCGGCGATGCCGACCGACGAGCAGATGGCGAAGCTCTATTTCACACCGAGCCTGGACGGCGAGGCGCTTCAAACCTTCCAGCAGATCTGGAGCGAAGTGCAGTCGCGTTGAGTCGTCGAAGGGGCCGTTTTGGCCCCGTTTTTTTGGTCGGATGGGCGGGGTTATGACGTTAAAACACACCACTGATTTGAAGGCCTGGTTCGAGCAGCACGGCATTACCGAAGTGGAATGCCTGGTCAGTGACATGACCGGTGTACTCAAGGGCAAGATCATGCCTGCAGGCAAATACCTGAATGCCGGGCGCCCTAGGCTTCCGGATTCGATTTTCATCCAGACCGTGACCGGCGGCTACCCGGACGACGACGCACTCAGGTTCTGGAACCCGGCCGAGCTCGACATGCAACTGGTTGCAGACCCGTCTGCGGTCTATCTGGTGCCGTGGGCAGCCGACCCCGTCGCCCAGATCATTCACGACTGTTACTACCTCGATGGCTCGCCGGTGGAGATCGCGCCGCGCTATGTATTAAAGCGCGTGCTTGAGCTTTATGCGGCCAAGGGCTGGAAGCCTGTTGTGGCGCCCGAGGTCGAGTTCTATCTGGTCAAGAGTAATACCGACGCCGATTATCCGCTGGAGCCGCCGATCGGGCGCTCCGGACGCCAGGAAAGCGGGCGTCAGTCCTACAGCATCGATGCAGTCAATGAGTTCGACCCGCTGTTCGAGGACATGTACGACTTCTGTGAGGCCGAAGGACTCGACATCGACACGCTGATTCATGAGGAGGGCGCCGGGCAGATGGAAGTCAACTTCCAGCACGGCGACCCGTTGATGCTTGCCGATCAGGTGGTGATCTTCAAGCGCACCCTGCGAGAGACCGCGCTGCGCCACGGCATGTACGCAACCTTCATGGCCAAGCCCATGGCCAACGAGCCGGGCAGTGCGCTGCATCTGCACCAAAGCCTTTGGGACTTGAGTGGCACGCGCAACCTGTTTGCCGATGACAAGGGTGAGCCGAGTGCGCTGTTCTTGAATCATGTGGCGGGGCTTCAGCGCTATCTGCCCGATGCGCTGCCGCTTCTTGCCCCCAATATCAACTCCTACCGCCGGTTCATGCCCAGCGGCTTCAGTGGCTCGGCGCCGACCAACGTCGAGTGGGGGTTTGACAACCGTACCGCGGGCCTTCGGGTGCCGGTCGGCTCGGCTCAGAGCATGCGGGTCGAAAACCGCTTGCCCGGCGCCGACGCCAATCCGTATCTGGCGATGGCGGTATCTCTGGCCTGCGGGTATCTGGGCATGGTCGAGAAGCTCGAGCCGCGTGCGCCCTTGAGCGGGTCGGCGCTCGACAGCGAAAGCTCGGTGCTGCCCAACGATGTAGGTCCGGCGCTTGAGCGTCTGGAGCGCAGCAGTGAGCTGACCGAGGTGCTGGGTGAGCGCTTCATGAAAAATTATCTTGCGGTGAAGCGGGCCGAGCATCAGGCCTACTACCGAGTGATTAGTTCCTGGGAGCGCGAGCATTTGCTGCTTCGGGTCTGAACCTTAACCGACGATAACGACAACAATGAGGAACGAGTCATGGCGTCAGTTCGATTCAAGGGCGTACTTATGTGCGCAGCACTTACGATGTCTCTGCCGTCAATGGCGGCGTCCAAGACATTGACCCTGTTCAACTGGACAGATTACCTGCCGCCGACGGTGCTCGATGAATTCGAACAGCGCTTCGATGTGCGTGTCGTCCAGAACTACTACAACTCCAACGCCGAAATGTTTGCAAAGCTGCAGGCTGGCGGCGACCGTCAGTACGACGTGGTGTTTCCATCCGGCTATTTCGTGGACCGGCTGAAGCAGGCCGACCTGGTTCAGCCTCTCGACGCTTCGAAACTACAGAACCGCACGCACCTGCTCGAGGAGTTCAAGGACCCAAGCTACGACCCGAGCGGACGCTACAGCATGCCGTATCAATGGGGCGTGACCGGCATTGCCTACGACGCCAGTGCGCTGCCTGAATTGCCGCACAGTTGGGGAGCGCTCTTTGATGCCGATGCCAACCCGGACCGACCGTTTGGCCTTTTAAAGGGCGACGGCCAGTTCACCCTGTCATCGGCATGCGCCTATCTGGGTAACGGGTTCGATTGCCCGACGCGGCAGGCGTGGATCGATGCGGCTAAGGTGGTGCAGCCCACCATGAAACGGCCCAACTACGTCGGGTTTGTCGATGCGCTTGCCGCGCTCGATCAGTTGAGCCGCGGTGTGATCGACGTGGGCGTGGTCTATAACGGCGATTATGCCCGCAAGAAGGCCGAATCCCCCGAGGCGTTCAAGAACATCGCGTTTTTTGTACCCAGTGAGGGCAGCCAGCGCTGGGTGGATACGATGGTCATCCCGAAACACGCACCCAACCCGGAACTGGCCCATCAGTTCATCAATTTTTTAAGTGAACCGGGCGTGGCCGCCCAGATCTCCAACTGGACGTTTTATTCCTCGCCCAACAAGGACGCGCTCGACGCCCTCAAGCCGATTCTTCGCTCGGCGCCGGTGATGCCGGACGCGGCCGTGCGTGAGCGGCTCAAGTACACGGCCTCGCTTGACGCCGACACCCTTCAGTTCGTACAGCAGCTCTGGACCGAGCTTCGCGCGCGCTGAGTCAACGTCCCGTTGACGCTCAGGGCTGAGGGGGGGCCGTGAGCGTCCGCGCCGCGCTTTCAAGAAACGGCGCGAGCGGGAGAGCGGTCATCACGCGGGCGACGTCGAGCGCCGTCGGCTGGCCTGCCAAAAAGCGGATCACCCGTTCTGCGGGCAGGCGATCAAAAAGGCGGACGTAGCAGTCCGGCCCGAGCGCTGCGTGACGCGAGAGCGCCGTCATGAAGGTGCGGTCGAGCCACTCAAGGCCTTTCGAGCGCGCAGGAGGGCTCGGCGGCTGTCCGGCCTCCAGTGCTTCTCGGCACTCGCGGGCCCAGCGCTGGATGGCGTGAAAGGCGTAGCCAGTGGCCGGGCGCATGGCGCCGCCGGCGGTGCCGGCCGGGTGAATGCGTGCGCTGCCGCGCTGCCAGGCCGGGGCCATCGGAAGGCTCCCGCATTCGCGTCGGAGTACGTCAACCTCGCCGAACCGTTCGGCAACGTGCTGGGCGAGCGCCTGTTCCAGCTGGTCGAGCGGCACGGGCGCGCGTGCAAACGAGGTCCATTCGACCAGCGCATGACGCTCATCGATGGGCAGGGTATAGACGAACGCCAGAGTGTCACTGGTCGGTGCGGGCGTGACGCTGAAATTCATCAGCTCCGCCTGCGCGAGGGCGCCTATCTTTGGGGTGTCGATCACCCAGCCGGCAAAATCCTGCCACCGCCAGGGGGCATTCAGCCGCTTGGGCGTGGGCAGGGTGGTAATGACCTGACGCGCCGAGAGCGTCTCGCCGCTATCGAGTGTGATCGCGACGTGGTCATCGTATTCGACAAGGGCATCAACCCGGGTGCCGGTTCTGAGCGTTAGGCGTTCATGGGTGGCGATGGCCCCGAGGCAGGTGTCGTAGAACCGTCCGGCATCGATCATTTCGTAGGCTATGGATGAGCGCACGTTCGCGCGATGCTCGCCGTTTTCAAGCCCCCACCTTGACCAGCGGGCGATCACACAGTCATCGAAGGCGTGGGGCTCCAGCGGCCAGCCGCACCAGGTACGGTCCTCCTGGTAGGTCGGTCGCGCCTCGATGATCAGCGTCGAGGGCGGGTCGGCAGCGCGGGTGGCCAACTGATAGGCAAGGCTCAGCCCGGCGCAGCCGCCGCCCAGGATGATAAGCTCTAGCATGGCGGATTGGTGCCGGGAAGCCCCGTCAGGTGGCGATGCAGCTCGCGGTCATGCACCGGGCGGTGAGCCGGCGTGACGCCGCCGCTGCCGGTCAGGCTCTTGAACGCCAGAGCGAATTTGCCGCGCAGTGGCACGTACGCCCGGGCATGCCAGTACTGGCCGTCACGCGCGCGAAGCCGAGTGCCGATGCCGCGATAGACTTCGGCGGCGACCTGAATCGCGCGGCGGTTGCGTTTCGGAATCTCGGTAAACCCATCGGCGCCGCTTTGATAGTAGCGCTCGGCCAGATCCAGAAGCGCCAGATCGGCGCGGGCGGCCGTGGGTGCAAGGGCCTCATCGGGGCTGATCAGCGCCTTTGGCGTTGCGTCGGCCACCCAGGCGCCCGGTACGTAGCGCCGCTTGAGCGTGCCGTCTTCCGAAATGTCGCGAGCGATGTTGGTCAGCTGCATCGCGATGCCCAGATCGATCGCGTGAGGCCAGGCCGAACTTGGCGCGCCGATCAGCGGCGCCATCATCACCCCGACCGTGCCGGCTGCGCCATAGCAGTAGCGCAGAAGCTCGGCCTCATCCTGCAAGCGAAGCGTCAGGTCGGCGTCCTGGGTGAGCGTGTCGATCAGGGCACTGGCTGCATTCAGGTTGAGCCCCCGGCGGTGGGCAAGGTCCTTGAAAATGCGTACCACCGGGTCCGGGTCCTCTTTCAGGGAGTCGTGCAGTAGCCGGCTTTGAATGTGGCGCAACCGGTCGCGGGCCTGCTCGTTTTCCCTGGCCGTCGGCATGTCTTCATCGGCCAGATCATCAAGGATGCGACAGGCCGCATAGAGGCTGGCGGCGTCGCGTGCGTCTTCCTTTCGAAGCAGATGGCTTGCAAACCAGAACGACTTGCCGTGCTTGGCCAGAAGCGCCTTCGCGTCATCCATCGGGGGACTCCTCGACCATCAGACGCTCGACGACCTTGGCGCTGGACACCACGCCGGGCAGGCCCGCACCCGGGTGGGTGCCGGCGCCAACCAGATAGAGCCTGTCGAGGGCCTCGCTCTTGTTGTGAAAGCGAAACCAGGCCGATTGCCTGAAAAGCGGTGCGATCGAGAAACCGCTGCCGTGCTCGCTCAGATAGCGAGTGCCGAAATCGGCAGGGGTCATGTGAAACTGGGTGGCAATGTGGTGTTCAAGGCCCGGCAGCAGCGTTTTGGAAAGTGAGGCGATGATCCGCTCGGCCAATCGGGGGCCTTCCTCGGCCCAGTCGATGTCGCCCTGCAGGTTCGGCACCGGCGCGAGAATGTAGAACGAGTCGCAGCCAGGGGGGGCGAAACTTTCATCGGTGGCGGTCGGGCGATGAACGTAAAGCGAGACGTCCTCGTTCAATACATGATGATCGAAGATGTCAGCCAGCAGCGTCTTGTACTGCTCCCCGAACCAGATGGTGTGGTGAGCCACGTCCGAATAGCGTGCATCGACCCCCAGATACAATACGAACAGGCCCATGGAATACTTGGCTGCCTTGAGCTTCAGTTTGGGCAGCGCCGGCAGGTTCGGCGTCATGTGCTTGTACAGATACGCCGCGTCTGCGTTGGCGATGACCCGATCGGCCGGACGAGTGCTGCCGTCCTCGAGTACGACCCCGGTGACCCGTCGTCCTTGCGCTTGAAGCCGACCTACGCTTACTCCGGTTTCGATGTGGATGCCTTCCTCGCGCATGAGCTGTTCGAGCGCGCCGACGAGTGCGCCGGTGCCGCCCCGGGGAAACTGAACGCCCCATTTGCGTTCAAGGTACGGAATCAGCGCATAGATGCTGGTGGTCTTGAACGGGTTACCGCCCACCAGCAGCGGCGGAATTGAAAAGGCCTTTCGAAGTGAGGGGTCTTCGAGGTAATGGCTCACCATGCCCCATACGGAGCGGTGGCTCTTGAGCCGCACCAGCGCCGGAATCTGGCGCACCATGGTGCTGAATCGGTGGAAGGGCTTGTCGGCAAGCTCGGTGAAGCCGACGTCGAAAATGGCCTTCGAGTGCTCGAGCAGGCGCGTGTAGCCGTCGACATCACGCGGATTGAAGTGGGCGATCTGCTCGAGCGTGTCGTCGAGATCCGCCCCGTATCGAAAGCGACGACCGTCCTGGAAGTAGAACTCGTACCAGGTGTCCAGGTCGATCATCTCGACGTAGTCGCTCAAGCGCTTGCCGAAGAGCTCAAACAGTTCCTCGAACATGAAGGCGGCCGTGATCACGGTCGGGCCGGCGTCGAACCGGTAGCCCTTGTCTTCAAACACCTGAGCACGCCCGCCAAGAGCATTGCCACGCTCTAGAAGCGTGACGTCGTGGCCGAGCTTTCGGGCTCTGAGCGCAGCGGCCATGCCGCCGAAGCCGCCGCCGATAACCAGCGTGTGTGTCATGACGTGACGTTCTCCCAGACGGTCAGGCGGGTGTGAAGGCGCTCAATTTCACGGTGCAAGGGGTGTTCGGCGCCAAAGGGCAATGTGTCGGTGGTGGTCCGAGCGGTCTCAAGAGCGTCGAGCGCGAACATGAGGGTCGAGTGGTGGGGACTCTGATCGTTTGCTCGGCGCAGACGATGCACCAGATTATCGCTGTAGCCGTGTTCAAGGTCGCTCTGATCGTCTTCCAGGTCGTCGGCGATCTGATAGGCCAGGGCGAAATGGTCGGCGGCCTGTCGGGCAGCTGCGAGGGCTCGGTCGTGACCGCTCAACAGCAGCGGGGCCGTAAGGGCGAGTTCGATCAACGGCGCAGTCTTTCCGATGGCAATGGCGCGATAGCTTTCAAAGTCGTCGTCGCTCGGCGCACTGAATTCTGCGGCCTGCCCGCGAATGGTGGCGCGCACGCATTGATGGATCATCGCGATCAACCGAGGCAGGCGAGGGGCGTGGTCGGCCAGCCGCTCGAGGCAGCCATAGGCGGCTGAAATGTGCAGGTCTCCCACACACAAAGCGACGTCCGGTGAGAAGGCGTACCAAAGGCTTGATTGGCCGCGACGCTCGCGGTCGCGGTCCTGCACGTCGTCATGGATCAGCGAGGCGTTGTGCAATAGCTCCGGAACCAGCGCAAGCGTGGTGGCCTGTTCCTGTGAAAAGCCGAGCTGGCGTGCACTTTCGAACCCGAGCCGGGCGCGCATCATGCCGCCGAGAGCGCTCAGGTGATGCGTGCAGGCGCGGTCGACCACGGAGTCGCGTGCGCGCTCGCCCAGCAGTTGCTCACGCATGGCGCGAGACAGCAAGTCACTCGACGGTGATGGCTCGGCGGACATCGACGCATGATGCGGCGGAGAAATCATGAACGAAACGGTCCCATCCTGCGGTAGTGTTATTGTCGACGCAGCAGTATAGACACCAAACGATGGCCCTGCCGGACCGAGGGGCCGGCAGGGCCAGTTTCCAGGGGGCGGTGCCTAGAGCAGTGCGTCCAGCTTCTGTTTGAGAAGTTGGTTGACCTGCTGGGGGTTGGCGGTGCCCTTGGAGGCTTTCATGGCCTGACCGACGAAAAAGCCGATCATCTTGCCGCGCTTGTCCGGTTCGGCGTCCTTGTACTGGGTGACCTGAATCGGGTTGTCGGCGATGACCTGATCAACCACGGCCTCGATGGCTGCAGTGTCGGTGACCTGCTTGAGTCCCTTGGCCTCGATCACTTCATCGGCGGTCTCAAAGGTGCGCGACCACAGTTCGGCAAAGACCTGTTTGGCGGCCTTGCCGTTGATGGTGTCGTCCTTGAGCCGCAAAAGCAGATCGCCCAGCTGTTCGGCCGACACCGGGCTTTGGGTGATGTCGAGGTTTTCCTTGTTGAGCCGGCCCGACAGCTCGCCCTGAACCCAGTTGGCGGCAAGTTTGGCATCGCTACAGCGCGTGTGAACCTGCTCGAAGTATTCCGCCATGGCGCGGGTCGCGGTCAGTACCGCTGCGTCATAGCTTGAAAGCCCGAGGACGTCTATGAAACGCTGGCGCTTTTCCGCTGGCAGCTCCGGCAAAAGCGTTCGCTGATGATCGACGTAGGCCTGATCGAGCATCAGCGGCAGCAGATCCGGGCAGGGGAAGTAGCGATAGTCGTTGGCTTCTTCCTTGGTGCGCATGCTGCGGGTTTCGTCACGGTCGGGGTCGAAAAGACGGGTTTCCTGAACCACGGTGCCGCCGTCTTCGAGCAGATCGATCTGGCGCTCGACCTCGACCTCGATCGCGCGCTCGATAAAGCGGAACGAGTTGACGTTCTTGACCTCGGCGCGGGTGCCGAAACTTTCCTGACCCTTCGGGCGAACCGAGACGTTGACGTCGCAGCGCATCGAGCCTTCGTTCATGTTGCCGTCGGAAATGCCCAGGTAGGTCACCAGCGTGTGCAGGGCGCGCACATAGGCAGAAGCTTCCTTGGGCGAGCGCATGTCGGGCTCGGAAACGATTTCCAGAAGCGGTGTGCCGGCCCGGTTCAGGTCGATGCCGGTCTGGCTATGAAAGTTTTCATGCACCGATTTGCCGGCGTCTTCCTCGAGGTGGGCGTGGTGAATACGCACGGTGTGCGTGCTGCTGTCCTCGAGGGTGATCTCGACTTCGCCGGCGCCAACGATGGGCTGGCCCATCTGGCTTGTCTGATAGCCTTTCGGCAGATCCGGGTAGAAGTAGTTCTTGCGATCAAACACCGAAATTTCAGGAATCTCGGCGTCGATGGCAAGCCCGAAACGCACGGCCATGGCAACGGCATTTTCGTTGAGTACCGGCAGCACGCCCGGCAGGCCCAGGTCGACGGCGCAGGCCTGAGTGTTTGGCTCGGCGCCATAGGCGGTCGAGGCACCTGAAAAGATCTTGGACTGAGTGGCCAGCTGTACGTGGACTTCAAGCCCGATTACGGTTTCCCATTGCATTGATGATGCTCTCCTTCGCTCAGGGCAGGTCGGGCTGGCGGATGTGCCAGTCGGTCGCTTGCTGGTATTGGTGCGCCACGTTCAAAAGGTGCGCCTCGCCGAAGTGAGGGCCGAGAATCTGAAGCCCGACTGGGCTTCCTTCATGAAAGCCTGCCGGCACGCTGATGCCTGGAATACCGGCCAGGTTGATGGCGATGGTGTAGATGTCCTGCAAATACATCTGTACCGGGTCGACCGTGTTGCCGAGCGTGAACGCGGTAGTGGGCGCGGCCGGGCCCATCAGCACATCGACCTTCTCGAACGCGTCCAGGAAGTCCTGTCGAATCAGACGGCGGACCTGCTGGGCCTTTTTGTAGTAGGCATCGAAAAAGCCTTCGGACAACGTGTGCGTGCCGATCAGGATGCGGCGCTTGACCTCTTCACCGAACGCTTCATTGCGGGAGCGTTTGTAAAGATCCATCAGATCCTGGGGGTCGTCACAGCGGTGACCGAAGCGGACACCGTCATAGCGAGACAGGTTCGAGGAGGCCTCGGCCGGCGCGATGACGTAGTAGGCAGGTACCGCGTGTTGCGTGTGCGGAAGGCTTACATCGATCACACTGGCGCCGAGAGATTCATAGACCTTGATCGCCTCGCGCACGGCGCGCTCGACGCCTGCATCAAGCCCGTCACCGAAATACTCACGGGGAAGGCCGATCTTCAAGCCCTTGAGCGGTGCGTCAAGCGATTGGGTGTAGTCGGGAACCGCCCGTGAAACGCTGGTGGAGTCTCGGGGATCGTGGCCGGCCATGGCGTTCAAGAGGAGCGCGCAGTCTTCTGCGCTTCGAGCCATCGGCCCGCCCTGATCGAGGCTTGAGGCGTAGGCGATCATGCCGTAGCGCGAAACGCGCCCGTACGTCGGTTTGAGGCCAGTAATGCCACAAAACGCCGCGGGCTGGCGGATGGAGCCGCCGGTATCGGTGCCGAGCGCCGCTGGAGCAAGGCCAGCCGCGACAGCGGCTGCCGAGCCGCCGGAAGAACCACCGGGCACCAGATCGGTGTTCCAGGGGTTTCTGACCGGGCCATAGAAGCTGGTTTCATTGGAGGAGCCCATCGCGAACTCATCCATGTTGGTCTTGCCGAGGTTGACGGTGCCGGCAAGTTCGAGCTTTTCAACGACAGTTGCGTTGTAGGGCGCCTTGAAATTGTCGAGCATCTTCGAGCCGCAGCTGGTGCGGATGTCTTCGGTGCAGAAGATGTCCTTGTAGGCCAGCGGCACCCCCGAGAGGATACCGGCCTGGCCGGCGGCGCGCTGGGTGTCGGCGGCATCGGCCCGGGTGAGCGCGCGTTCGCCGGTGACGGTTATGAAACTGTTGAAGCGTGAGTCATATTTCTCGATGCGCTCGAGAAAGTGCTGCGTCAATTCGCGGCTTGAAAACTCACCCTTGGCAAGCCCTTGGGCGATCTTGGCAAGCGTCAGGTCGTGCATGAGGGGAGCGAACTCCTTGGCAAAACGGCAGTGAAATGAAAGTTGTACGAGTGAGGCCGTGATTACTCGACCACACGCGGCACGAGGTAATAGCCCTGTGACACGCTCGGGGCGCACGCCTGGAACGCCTCGCGGCGATCAGGCTCGATCGCCTCGTCGGCGCGAAGCGGCTGAGTGGCATCCAGCGGGTGAGCGAGCGGGGCAACGCCCTCGGTGTCGACGCCTTGCAGTGCGTCGACCATCTCGAGAATGCGGGACAGGTCGCCAACGTAGCGCGTGGCATCCGCATCGTCGATGCCGAGCCGGGCCAGATGCGCCGCGCGCAAAACATCAGCATGTTCGATCGCCATGAGGACTCCTGAATGGTTCTAGCAAGGATGAAAACTCTGAAATAGTCTAAGTCGATAAACGTGAACGGTTGAAAAAGGTACCATAACTGGCGAGAGATGGCAGGCGTGCTTGCTTGCCGCATCGGGGTGGCGATGATACCGTTCGCATCTGCATAGGTTACGGTCTGGACTAGGTGAAAGACTTACATGTTTAAACGTTTACGGGGAATGTTTTCGAGCGATCTTTCCATCGACTTGGGAACAGCCAACACACTGATTTACGTGCGCGGTCGCGGTATCGTGCTGGACGAGCCCTCTGTCGTTGCGATCCGCCAGTCCGGCAACATGCGAAGCGTGGCGGCCGTCGGGCTCGACGCCAAGCGCATGCTGGGGCGTACCCCGGGAAACATCACAGCCATTCGACCCATGAAAGATGGTGTGATCGCGGATTTCACCGTGACCGAACAAATGCTTCAGTATTTCATACGAAAGGTGCACCAAAGCACGTTTCTAACACCTAGCCCTCGGGTTTTAGTATGTGTGCCGTGCATGTCGACTCAGGTTGAACGCCGTGCGATCAAGGAATCCGCCGAAGGCGCGGGCGCCCGCGAAGTCTTTCTGATCGAGGAGCCCATGGCCGCTGCGATCGGTGCCGGACTTCCGGTCGAGGAAGCCCAGGGCTCGATGGTGGTCGATATCGGCGGCGGGACTACCGAGATCGCGATCATATCACTGTCCGGGGTGGTCTATTCCGAGTCGGTGCGCGTCGGCGGCGACCGCTTCGACGAGGCCATCACGTCCTACGTGCGACGCCACTACGGCAGCCTGATCGGTGAGGCAACCGCCGAGCGGATCAAGGAAGAGATCGGTACGGCCTATCCTGGCAGTGAAGTGCTCGAGATCGACGTGCGCGGCCGCAATCTGGCCGAGGGCGTACCGAGAAGCTTCACGCTGAACTCTCACGAGATTCTCGATGCGCTTCAAGAGCCTCTGACCTCGATTGTTGCCGCCGTCAAGAGCGCACTCGAGCAGTCGCCGCCCGAGCTTGCCTCCGACATTGCCGACCGCGGCCTTGTCTTGACTGGTGGTGGCGCGCTCTTGCGTGACATCGACAAGCTACTGGCTGAAGAGAGCGGCCTGCCGGTCATCATCGCCGAAGACCCCCTGACCTGTGTGGCGCGCGGTGGTGGCAAGGCGCTTGAAATGATCGATCAGCACGCCTTCGAGCTACTGGCCTCCGACTGAGCATGACCGGCAGCCGAGGCTGCCTGATAACGGGAGGATGGGGCTATTAAGCCGCTGTTTCTGGAAGGGCCAGTGCCTGGGTATCGCATGCTGTTGTGTGCGGTGCTCTCACTGGCGCTTATGTTTGCAGATCATCGATTCGAGTGGATGAGCCAGGTTCGCCAGGAAACGGCCACGCTTGTGTCTCCCATTCAGTGGGTGGTCAGCCAGCCCGCACAGGGGCTTACATGGCTTTCGACGGTGCTCAGCAGCAAGGATGCCCTGATCAATGAAAATCAGGCGCTTCGCAACAAGCTGTTGATCCTTTCCCAACGCAATCAGCGAACCAACAGCCTGGTCGAGGAAAATACGCGCCTGCGCGCGCTGCTCAACGCAACGCCCCGCAGCAACATAAGCTACGTGACGGCCGAGCTCATGATGCTCGACAACGACCCGTTCGTGCAGCAGATGATCGTTGACCGCGGTCAGGATGATGGCATCTATGCCGGCCAGCCCGTGGTGGACGCCTCCGGTCTTGCCGGTCAGGTTATTTCGGTGTCCCGCTTTACCAGCCGGGTGTTGCTGGTGACCGATGCCAACAGCGCCGTGCCCGTGCAGGACAACCGCAACGGGCTTCGCTTCATCATCCAGGGCAATGGCCAGGATGAGTGGCTCAACCTCCAGCACGTACCCAATAACGCAGACATCAAGGTCGGCGACCTGCTGGTAACGTCCGGGCTGGCGTCAAGGTTTCCCGAAGGGTATCCGGTTGCACGGGTGAGCCGAGTCGAGCTCAACGACGGCGGGCCGTTTGCAACGGTCGAGGCCGCACCGGTCGCGCAGCTCAATCGCAGTCGGCATTTCTTGATGCTGTTCGCTCGCGAAGCGCTTAAAGCCCAGACCGTCATTCCGGATGCGTTGATCGATACTGCGCGGCGGATCAGCGGGCTAGAGGTGCTTGGAAACGAGGCCGAGGACATCGATGCGCCTTAATCTCTTTATCTGGATTTCCATGCTGCTGGCCCTTGGGCTTCAGGTCATGCCGCTGCCCGATCCCTGGCTTATCTGGCGGCCGAGTTGGCTTGGGCTGATGCTGGCCTACTGGTGTTTGACCAAGCCTTCTCGGGTGGGGGTCTTCCACGGCTTTGTATTCGGGCTTTTGCTTGATCTGCTTGAAGGCACCACCTTTGGTCATAACGCCTTTCTGCTGTCGCTTTTGGCTTATCTGGTGCTGCTTCTGTATCAGCGGCTTCGTATCTATTCCGTCTGGCAGCGCGCTGGCATGCTCGTGGTCGTACTCGGGCTTATTCAACTGCTTGATCAGTGGCTGCGGCTGGTGTTCGGGGCGCAGGTTCTTCATATCGAATTCGTTTACTCGGCCATCATCGGCGGCGTACTCTGGCCGTGGTGGTATACGCTGATTCATCTGATTCAACGCCGATTTACCGTGGGGTAACCGTCATGACAACGATGCCACTCTGGCTGGCTTCAGGGTCGCCGCGCCGCAAGGCGTTGCTTGCCGATATCGGCGTGCAATGTGAGGGGGAGGGCGTCGACATCGACGAAACTCCGCTTGAGGCCGAAGGCGGCTGCGCCTACGTGAGCCGATTGGCCGCGCAGAAGGCGTCAGTGGCCTATGATCGCCACCCCGACCGGATCGTTTTAGGGTCGGACACCGCGATCACACTTGATGGCGAGATTCTCGGCAAGCCTTGCGACCGCGCCGATGGGCTTGCCATGCTCAACCGTCTGTCCGGGCGTCGTCATACGGTGATGACCGGGGTTGCTGTCATCGGGCCCGCAGGACTTTTATGCGACGTGGTCAGTACCGAGGTCTTTTTTCGCAGCCTGACCGACGAGGAGTGCCAGGCCTACTGGGACACCGGCGAGCCGGTCGACAAGGCTGGCGGCTATGCAATTCAGGGGTTTGGCGCCGTGTTCGTCTCGCGCATCGAAGGCAGCTATTCCTCGGTGGTCGGGCTACCGCTTTGTGAAACGGCAGCGCTTCTGGCCCAGCAGGGTGTGCCTGTCTGGCAGGGCGTCGATGAGTGAGCCAACGGAGTTTGGTATGAGCGGTGAAGTCCTGATCAACCTGACCCCGATGGAAACACGGGTTGCCGTGGTTGAAAACGGCGTGCTCCAGGAGGCGTTTGTCGAACGCAGTCGCCGCCTCGGAATCGTGGGCAATATCTACAAGGGCACCGTGGTGCGGGTGCTTCCAGGCATGCAGGCGGCGTTCATCGACATTGGTCTTGAGCGCGCGGCGTTCATTCACGCCCACGATGTCATGCCGCCCAATACGCCAAGCGATAAGCAGCAATCGATCAGCCAACTGCTCCACGAGGGCCAGCCGCTGGTTGTTCAAGTCAACAAGGACCCGATTGGCACCAAGGGCGCACGGCTGACTACCCACCTGTCGATTCCATCGCGGTACCTGGTCTACATGCCGGATTCGCCTCACGTTGGCGTGTCTCAGCGCATCGAGGATACCGAGGAGCGGGACCGGCTGAAGGCGATCGTCGATCAGGTTCACCGTGAAGACGATGCCTCGGCTTTTGGCGGGTTCATTATTCGAACCGCCGCCGAGGGGGCCAGTGCCGATGAGCTTCGAAACGACATCCTCTTTTTGAAACGCCTCTGGGCCAAGCTCGATGAACGTCGTCACCGTGGCTCGAAAGACGGCGGCGGTGTGATCTATGGCGATCTGCCGCTGTTCATGCGCACCCTTCGTGACGTGATGCGCGATGACATCGAGCGTGTTCGCATCGACTCCCGTGAAAACCATCTGCGCCTGATGGAATTCGCCGAGGAGTTCATGCCGGATCTGGTTCAAAAGATCGAGTATTACCCCGGTGAACGGCCGATCTTCGATCTGTTTTCGGTCGAGGACGAGCTGCAAAAGGCGCTTGAGCGCAAGGTTCAGCTCAAGTCCGGCGGCTATCTGATCATCGATCAAACCGAGGCAATGACCACGGTCGACGTCAATACCGGTGCGTTTGTCGGCCACCGCAACCTCGAAGAAACCCTGTTCAAGACCAACCTCGAGGCAGCGACGGCCATTGCCCGACAGCTGCGTCTTCGAAATCTTGGTGGCATCATCATCATCGATTTCATCGACATGGAAGACGTCGAGCATCGGCGTCAGGTGCAGCGGGTGCTTGAAAAAGCCCTTGAGCGTGACCGGGCCAAGACCAAGCTCACGGGCGTGACCGAACTCGGGCTTATACAGCTCACGCGAAAACGCACGCGCGAAAGCCTCGAGCAGGTGCTGTGCGAACCCTGCCCGATCTGTCAGGGCCGTGGCTCGCTCAAGACGCCGGAAACCGTGTGCTATGAAATCTTTCGTGAAATTCTTCGCGAAGAACGCGCCTATGGGCCGGACACCTACATGGTGCTGGCCTCCCAGGGCGTGGTGGATCGCCTGCTTGACGAGGAATCCACCGCCGTCGCGGATCTTGAGGCGTTTATCAATAAACCCATTCGGTTTCAGGTCGAGCATCATTACAGCCAGGAGCAGTACGACATCGTGCTGATGTAGTTTATGGGAGCGATTCAGACCCTGGTTCGGATTCTCGGCGGGTTGACGGCGGCGGTGCTGGTGATCTGTGCGATCGGTATCTCCGCGCTTCGCCTCGGTGTCCTGGGCCTGCCGGTGATTCAGCCGATGGTGCTCAAGACCCTTGGCGTACCCGACGACACCTATTTAAGCGCGAAGGACATCTCCTTTCGGTTCGTGGGCTTTGACCCTCGGCTGGTGTTCGATGATCTGAAGCTTGCACAGCCTGCCACCAAGACGCATCCGGCCCGCCCGCTGTTGACGATCGACAGCTTCACCGCGCGCATCGATTCGATGGCCTCCTTGCATGAAGGCGCGCCGGTACTCGGGCGGCTCGATATTGCCTCACCCTCGGTGCATTTCTACCAGGATAGTCAGGGCCGTTGGCCCTGGCAGCGCTCCAGCGCGACATCCTCGACCAGCGGGTTTTCGATCGAGCGCCTCAATGCCTGGGCCACGCTCTTGTCCCGTCAGCGTTTCAATATCGATAACGCCCATGTGCATTTTCATGCCCCGACCGCAACCACGGAGCTGACGCTGCCGACCGTGGCGCTGCATCGCGCCGGTAATGACTATCAGCTCGAAGCGCTTGGTCATGTGGGCGATGCGACGAGTGACGGCGTACGGCTTGTGGCCCGCCTGCCGGACACCGGGCGTCAGCTCGACGGCAAGCTTCAACTGACGGTTCAGGCCGAGCAGGCCCTCCCGTTATTGAATACCCTCTTTCCCGCAAGCCCGGTCACGCCGACCGACGGCCGGGGCAACATGACGCTTTGGGCGCAGTGGGCCAAGGGCGAGCTGGTCGGCGTTCAGGGCGTACTCGATGTGCCGCGGCTCTCACTCGATAACGATCAGGGTGTGTTCGATGTAAACGCCCTTGAAGCCAAGTGGGCCTTCACGCGCGAGGCGAACCACTGGCAGGGGGCGCTGTTCGATCTTTCCGGCCACCTGGCCGGCAAGGAGGCGGCTGTGCTGCCGTCGCGGGTCGCGCTGAGCGCCTCCGAGGGCTTCGACGATCTCACGCTCCGGCTGCCCGGGTTTGCGCTGGATGGCCTGAACACGCTCTGGCCGATTCTGCCGGAAGGAACGCTTCGTCAGGCACTGACCACCATGGCGCCGCGGGGGCAGGTCACCGGACTCGAGCTTCATTACGATAACACCTGGCACATCAAGGCCGGCGCACGCGATGTGCACCTGGACCCCTGGCAGGGCGGGCCGGGTGGCGGTCCGCTCGATCTGTGGGTGGCGGGGCGTCTGGACGCCGGGACCGTCGAGTTTGCGATGGACAAGGGGCAAATGATGCTCCCGAGCGTATTCGAGCAGGCGATGACGCTCAATGAGGTGCGCGGGGCGATCGACTGGACGAACGCCGATCATCGCTGGCGCTTTCAAAGCACGCGCTTCAAGGCGCGTCGACAGGGCGCGGACGTGACCGGCACGCTCACGGCAACCGTTCCGGAGCGCGGGCCGCAAACGCTTGCGCTGTCGCTCAATGCCCGAGACATCGTGGCCAAAACGCCAACACAGTGGCTGCCGCTCAACGCGCTGGACCCAGGCGTTTCGACCTGGTTCAGGGAGAATCTCAAGTATGGTGAGATCCCACGGGCCGCGCTCTCGATGGCGCTGACGTTTAACGACGATAAAAAGGACCGTGATCAGATCCATCTGGATATGGACATCAGGAATGCGCGGTTTGCCTACGTCAAGGGCTGGCCGGCGTTGACCGAGGTGGATGGCCACGTTGTGCTCGACAACGATCAGTTCGACGCAACGATTGCGCACGCCAATCAAAATGGGCTTGAAACGACGAGCGGTGAGGCCCACTACCGCGACAACGTGTTGACGGCCAGCGCTCGCGTTTCCGGCAACGCCTCGAACGCGCTTTCGTTTCTGCAGCAGGCGCCGCTCGAGGCGTCACTGTCCCAGAGCCTTGCGCAGTGGCGCACCTCCGGCCCCATTCAGGGCGACATCACGGTACGCGTGCCGATGAGCGAGGAGGGCACCGCCGACATTCAGGTCAAGGGCGCCATCGCACGAGGGCGGTCTCTGTTTCTGCCCGCGGACATCACCACCACCGACATCGCCGGGTCGTTCAAGTATCACCACCACGATAACGTTGACGAACTGCTCGGCACATTCACGGGGCAGGTGTTCGAGGATCAGGTCAAGGTAAAGGTGGACCTGGCTCATAACCTGGTCACGTTTGACGGGCGCGCTCATGCCAATGGGGTGGCAGGCTGGCTTGGGCTCGATGGGTTGACCAAGAGCATCGATGGTGCCTTCAACTACCGCGCCGCGTTGCACCTGAAAGACAGTGGCCCGGTGCTGACATTGAGCTCGCCGATGACCGGGCTTGTCGTCGACCTGCCGCCGCCCTTTGCCAAGCTGGTCGACCGCCCGGCGCCACTTGATATGCAGATGGATTTCGGCAACGGCAGTGGCGAACTGACGTTCGAAGACCGTGTGCATGCGCGCTGGCGTCACAGCGATGCCCAGGGCCAGGTGTGGCTCGAGCATTGGCCGAGTGACCCGCAGTGGCCATCGTCGGATCACTGGTACGTGAGCTGGGACGCCGATGCGCTGTCGCCGGGTGCCTGGGTGGAGCCGCTGTCCCAGATTTCACTGACACCCCGCGCCGCAGCGTCTTCCGAGGCCGGCGACGATGCGTTCGGCAGCAGCGTGCGCCCGTTCAACGAGCTTCTGGGCGCTGTGCGCCTCAACGCCGGGTGCCTTGAAATCAAGGGTGAGTGCCGTGGGCCTCTGGCCTTGATGGCGGTACCGGAGGGGGCAACCTGGGTCACCAAGCTGCGCTCCGAGCTTGCCACCGGTACCGTGCGCTGGTCGCCCAGCGGGTTTCCAACGCCGGTGGATGCCCGCCTTGACGTACTGAACGTGGACCGAGTGCTCGATATTGGCACCGACGCCGCCGACAACGACTTTGCACCGCATTCGCCGCAGCGCGTGTACTCGCTTTTGGACCCCGATGGCAGCGCGGATACCGGTTCAACTACCGAGGCGCTGCCGTATTCCAAGGCGATGGCGAGCGTTCCGGCCGGCCAGCTTTTTGTCGATACCCTGATCTACAACGGGCACAAGGCCGGACCGTTGACCACACGGTGGCAAAGTGACGCCTCGGAGTTGCGGCTCGACCCACTCGAGGTGGTTCTGCCGGGCTCGACATTCAATGGCGCGCTGACCTGGGCCGATGTCGGTGAACGCAGCCTTACGCGAATGGAGGGGCGCATTACCAGCAAGGATCTTGCCGATACGGTGGCCCTTTTTACTCAAAAGCCGGCGCTTCATACCGATTCAGCCACGTTCAACGCGCGCGTGGCGTGGCCTGGCGCGCCCTGGCAGGTCGAGCTCGGCCAGATGAGTGGTCACCTGCGTCTGGACACCGGGCCTGGCCGCTTGACGGCGGTCAACTCGACGTTTGCGAAGGTGCTGGGTGCCGTTAATCTCGACAATCTGATGCGCCGTCTGGCGCTCAATTTCTCGGATCTGACGCAAAAGGGGGTGGCATTCAAGCGCATTCATGGTGCCGCCAGTCTCTTGAACGGCCGGCTTGTGACCGATTCCCCGGTGGTTATAGATGGTACAGCGACGTCGTTTACCGTCGATGGCCAACTCAGCTTTATCCAGCAGACCATCGATGCCCGGCTTGGCGTGACCGTGCCGGTCACGCAGAACCTGCCGCTGGCGGCGTTTGCCATCGGCGCGCCTCAGGTGGGTGGCGTGCTATGGTTATTTCATGAACTCTTCGAGGGATGGCTCAATGACGTCTCTCAAATTCATTACCGTGTGCGCGGGCCGTTCGGCGCGCCGCACCTTAGTTTGGAAAGTGCCGAATGAATGCGATGACGCAGGATTCACTCAGTCAGGCCACCGATATCTTGCTGACGCCCTATGGCCTGTCGCGTGAGACGCTTGACGAGGGGCTCGGCCATGCGATGGGCGCCGGCGTCGATTTCGCCGACGTCTTTCTGCAGCGCAGCTGGCGAGAGTCATGGACGCTCGAGGACGGCGAGGTCAAGGAGGCCGGTTTCAACATTGACGGCGGCATGGGGATTCGTGCCCAAAGTGGTGAAAAGACCGGTTTTGCCTACTCCGACCAGATCAGTAAAGACGCCTTCATGGATACCGGGCGTACGGCCAGCCGAATCTCACGCAGCGGTCAGTCAGCGCAAGTGGCGACTTCTCGACCGGTACAGGCCACGGCCTTTTATGGCCCGGCCAACCCGCTTGAGGGGATGGGCCCCGATGAGAAAGTGGCCATGCTTCAGCGCGCCGATAAAATCGCACGAGCCTGCGATCCTGCCGTCAAGCAGGTGACGGTATCGCTTTCGGCGGTGTATGACGTGGTCATGGTGCGGGCAAGCGATGGCACACTCGCCGCCGATCTTCGTCCGTTGGTGCGCTTCAATGTGTCCGTGATTGCCAGCCGAGGCGGCCGGCGCGAACGTGGCAGTGCCGGCGGCGGCGGCCGTTTCAGCCTGTCGGAATTCGTACGCGACGACGTGGCCGAGCGCTACGCCCGTGACGCAGTGCGTCAGGTGCTGGTCAATCTTGATGCAGAAGATGCACCGGCCGGCCAGCTTCCGGTCGTGCTGGGGCCCGGGTGGCCGGGCGTGCTGCTGCATGAGGCGGTAGGGCATGGCCTTGAGGGTGATTTCAATCGCAAGGGCAGCTCCGCCTTTTCGGGCAAGATCGGTGAGCGAGTGGCGGCGCCTGGCGTGACCGTGGTGGATGACGCCACGCTTTCCAATCTCAGAGGGTCGCTGTCTGTCGACGATGAGGGGACGCCCGGCGCGTACACGCCCTTGATCGAGGATGGCATCCTCACCGGCTATATGCAGGACAAGCTCAATGCGCGCCTGATGGGGATGACCCCGACCGGTAACGGGCGGCGCGAATCCTACGCGCACCTGCCGATGCCCCGGATGACCAACACCTACATGCTCGACGGCGGTCATGCGCCGGAGGAGATCATCGAAAGCGTCAAGCATGGGGTTTACGCCGTAAGCTTTAGCGGTGGTCAGGTCGACATTACGTCCGGCAAGTTCGTGTTTGCGGCAAGCGAGGCGTACATGATCGAAGACGGCCGTGTGAGCTACCCGATCAAGGGCGCGACCCTGATCGGCAACGGCCCCGAGAGCATGCAGCGCATCTCGATGATCGGCAACGACATGGCGCTCGACAAGGGCATCGGTGTGTGTGGCAAGGAAGGTCAATCGGTGCCGGTTGGCGTCGGCCAACCCACGCTGAAGCTCGATGAGATCACCGTGGGTGGCACGAAGTCTTAACCGGTTCAGGCGTCGCGAAGCAGTGCAAACAGCTTGCGGGCGCTGGTGGGTGGCTTGCCGTTGTCCCGCTCGCGTTGCGCGTTGCGTACCAGCTGGCGAAGCTTTTGCAGGTCAACGTTCGGGTAGTGCTTGACGAATTCGGTCACAGCCGGCGTTCCTTCGGCCACCAGACGGTCACGCCACTGCTCGAGGCGGTGGAACTCGCGGTCGCTCGCCTGTTTGCGCTGATCGAATTCCTCGAACTTGGCTTCGATCGCGTCAATGTCTTCGTGGCGCATGACCTTGCCGATGTATTGCATGTGCCGACGGCGCGCCTCGCGCGATGAAATGCGACCCATTTCCTCGATGGCGGCCCACATATCTTCGGACAGCGGCAGTTCGCGCTGCTGAACCGGTCTCAGCGCCAGGATGCGATCGCCCAGCGCCTGCAGGGCAAGCATGGCGTTCTTGCGTTGGGTCTTGCTTTGAAATTCGTCGTGGTCGGGGGGAAGTTCGCTCGACATGATTCATCCAGTCAATCAGAGTGCGCGCAGTATACCAGTACAGGCGCGGCAGGTATTAGGAGTTCGTTCATGAGCCAGGTATTTGATATCGACGCACAGGAAGCGGCGCTGAAGCGTCAGGCCGAGCTGGCCCTCGAACATGCCAGACAGCATGGCGCAACCGCCTGTGAGCTCAGCGCGGCAGTCAGTCAGGGGCTTGAGGTCGATGTTCGCTTCGGTGAGGTGGAAACCCTGGAGCTTGCCCGTGATCAAGGCTTTGGCATCACGGTCTACGTTGGCCAGCGCAAGGGCAATGCCTCGACCAGCGATGCAAGCGAGCGCTCCATTCGAGAAACGGTGGAGAAAGCGATCGATATCGCGCGTTTTACCGGAGAAGACACTCATGCAGGGCTTGCCGACATCGAGCGCATGGCGACCGACTTTCCGGATCTCGAGGTCCATCACCCGTGGGCGCTTGACCCTGACGAGGCCGCCGATCTGGCTGCACGGTGCGAGCGGGCGGGCCTTGCGGTCGAGGGCATCAGTAACTCCGAAGGCGCACACCTGAGCACTGGCGAGGGGGTAACGCTCTACGCCAACAGCCATGGTTTCATGGGGACTCAGCGTGGAAGTCGGCACAGTCTGTCGTGTGTTTTGATCGCCAGGGACGACGCCGGCATGCAGCGCGACATGGATTACAGTTCCACGCGCCATCCATTTTTACTCCGCTCCCCCGAAGACATCGGTCACCGTGCGGCCGAACGTACGCTCGCACGACTTGGTGCACTCAAGGCACCTTCAGGCACCATGCCGGTCGTGTTCGCGCCGAGCATGGCCAAGGGATTGATCGGGCATTTTCTCAGCGCCATCGCCGGCGGTGCCCTTTACAGGGAGTCGTCGTTTTTGTGCGACCGGCTGGGCGAGTCGTTGTTTCCCGAGTGGTTTTCGCTGGGGGAGCGGCCGCGTATCAAGGGCGCGATGTCGAGCGCGGCCTTTGATGGCGAGGGGGTCGCGACGCAGGACAATGACTTCGTGAAGCAGGGCAGGCTCTCAAGCTACATGCTTTCAAGTTACAGCGCGCGGCGTCTGGGACTTAAGTCAACCGGCAACGCCGGTGGTGCCCGTAATGTGCGCATCGACGCGCCCTTGATCGACTACGACGCGCTGATCGGCGGGATCGATCATGGGATTATCGTGACTGAACTGATGGGGCAGGGCATCAACACGGTGACCGGTGATTATTCCCGCGGCGCCTCGGGCTTTTTGATTAGAAACGGTGTCGTGGCCGGGCCCATTGAGGAGTTCACGGTGGCCGGCAATCTGAGCGGCATGTTCGCCTCTCTTGCAGGGCTTGGTGATGATCTTGATACCCGCGGCAGTATTCATACGGGAAGCTGGCGGGTCGATGGCATGACTGTCACGGGTTGAGTCGCGGTGAAAGAGGGATGCGGGAGACCGCGCTGCCTAGGCAGCGCGGTCTTTTTTGTGCTAGTTGAGTTTTATGCTAGTTAAGATAGACCAGGCTCGCGAGGCCAAGAAACGACAGGAAGCCCACGACATCGGTAACTGTGGTGAGAATGACGCTTCCGGACAGCGCCGGGTCGATCTTGAGCTTTTTGAGCACCACCGGCAGCAGCGTACCAACGAGTGAGGCCACGATCAGATTGATGATGATGGCAAGCGCAATGATGATGCCAAGCATGCGGTCATCGAACCAGACCAGCGCCAGAAGCCCGACGACAACGGCCCACAGCGCGCCATTGAGTAATCCAACGACCAGCTCACGGCTGATTAACCAGCGAATGTTGTTGCCCTTGACGTGGCCGAGCGCGATCCCTCGAATCAAGACGGTCAGGGTTTGAGAGCCGGCGATGCCGCCCATGCTGGCAACGATGGGCATTAATACGGCAAGTGCGGTGATTTTCTGGATCGTGCCTTCAAACATGCCGATAACGGACGAAGCGAGAAAGGCCGTCAACAGGTTGATGCCGAGCCACACCGCACGACGCCGGCTGGTACGAAGCGCCGGAGCAAAGGTGTCTTCTTCTTCATCAAGACCGGCCATGCTCATGACAGTATGTTCGGCGGTATCACGGATGACGTCGACCACGTCATCAATGGTGATGCGGCCAAGAAGTTGGCCCTGCTCGTTAACGACCGGTGCCGAAATGAGGTCGTGGCGTTCGAACAGCTGGGCCACTTCGTCTTCGGGTGTCATGGCATCAAGGCGCGTGAACTCGGTGTCCATGACCTCCCGGACGGTCATGCCGGGATCGGAGACCAGCAGTTCATTCAAATAAAGCCTGCCGACCAGCACGTCGCTTCGGGTCACGACCCAAAGCGCATCGGTCGAGTGGGGCAGTTCATCGTGGCGGCGGATGTAGCGAAGCACGACGTCGAGCGTGATGTTGGGCCGAATGGTGATGGAATCGATGTCCATCAAGCCGCCGGCGGTGTCCTCTGGATAGGACAGCACGGTCTCTACCCGGTGGCGCTCCTGGGCCTCCATCGAGTCAAGGACCTGCTGAATGCTGTAGGTCGGCAAACGCTGCAGCAGATCCGCCAGATCGTCGGTGTCCAGGTTTTCGGTGGCGGTCAGAAGGTCCTGGGCACTCATGCGCTCCAGGAATTCCGTCTGTAGCTCTTCGCTCAGATAGAGAAGAATTTCACCCTGGGTTTCGGTGTCGATCTGCTGCCACAGGAATTCGCGCTCACGTGGCGGTGTCGATTCGAGTGCGTGGGCCACCTCGGCCGGGACCATGGTCTGATTCAGCAGCCGACGTATCTGATCCACGGCGTCCCGCTCGAGCGCTCCATGTAGTTTGTCCAGATGATCGGCGTTATCGGCCAGGTCGTGACTCATGGAACTTCCTCGGCGTGAAAGGGGGGAAAGGGTTAGGGCGTGTCTATCGGTGCGGCGGTATCAGCGGTGCGGCGGTATCAGGTCTCTTCATCGAAGCGGGCATCGAACATGGCCTCGATGGCGGCAAGGGTCTGGGCCTCATCACTGCCTTCGACTTCAACGACAAGCGGTGTGCCGCACGGTGCCGCCAACATCAAAAGCGCCATGATGTTGTTGGCGCGCGCACTGTGATCGTCACGATAGACGATCACGGTGCTCTCGAAGGTGGCGCAGCATTGTACGAGTTTGGTCGCCGCGCGGGCATGCAGACCACGCTTGTTGGTAAGCGTTAGCTCACGGCGAATCATTCGGTGGCTCGCTGTCATTGAGCAGGGTCTGAACGCTCATTTCGCGATGTCGCAGTCGAACCGTCGGAAACTGCTCGGCAAAGTGGGTGGCTACGCGCTCAGCCAGATAGACCGAGCGGTGCTGCCCGCCGGTACAACCAATGGCGACCGTAAAGTAGCTGCGGTTGCTCTTGCTGTAGGACGGCAGCCAGCGCTCGAGCCAGCCGACGATGTCGTCGCGCATGGCCGCCACTTCGTCATGAGATTCCAGAAAATGAATGACTTCCTGGTCTCGGCCGGTATAGCCCCTGAGCGCCGGCACCCAGTAAGGGTTGGGCAGTGAGCGCGCATCGAAGACGGTATCGGCGTCAAGCGGCACCCCGTGCTTGAACCCGAAGGACTCGATAGTGAGCGTCATCTGCTTGCTGGTGTGCTTGGCGACCTGACTTGCGATCTGGTTGCGAAGTTCGTGTACCGACTGGTCAGTCGTGTCGATCACGAGATCCGCTGCGTTGCGAATGGGGGCGAGGTAGCTCTGCTCGGAATCAATGGCTTCGGCAAGCGTCATCTGGCTTGCGCGGGTAAGCGGGTGACGACGACGGGTGGCGGCGTAGCGTTCGAGCAGGGAGCGGGCATCCGCGGTCAGGTAGACGACCTGCGCATCGATGCGCTTGGAAAGATCAGCCAGAAGCTCTGGAAAGCGCTCGAGCGCCTTGGGCAGATTTCTGGCATCGATGCTTACAGCGATGCGGCGTTGGCTGACGCTTCCGGTATCGAGTTCATCAATGAGCGGGGCCAGCAGTGTGGCCGGAAGATTGTCGATCGCATAGAACCCCAAGTCTTCCAGCGCTTGAAGAGCTACGGATTTTCCTGAGCCTGAGCGTCCGCTTATGATGACCAACTGCATGGAAACTAGGCCTTTTGTTGTTGGGCGATGAGGTCAACCAGCGTTTCATGTAGCTCACGCTGACTGTGAGTGTTCCTTAACGTGTGTCGGTTGTCGCTGTCGTTGAGAAGCTCGGCGATCTGCCCAAGCAGGGTCAGGTGCGTATCCTCGGCTTCTTCGGGCACCAGCAGTACAAAGATCAAATCGACCGGGTCGCCGTCAATCGCGTCGAAATCGATCGGTTCGGCCAGGCGAATGAAGCTTGCAACCGGGACCTTGCAGTGTGGGTTGCGGGCATGCGGAATCGCGACTCCGTTGCCAACGCCAGTACTACCGAGCCGTTCACGACCGATCAGTCTGGAGAAGACTTCCTGATCATCAAGGCTTGGAATATTTTGCGCGATAAAGGTGCTGAAAAATTCCAGCACCCTTTTTTTGCTCCCGCCCTTTACGTCAAAGAGCGTGCGTTCGGGCGGGAGAAGCTGGTCGAGCGTCATAGATATTGGATCTCAGCGTGCGCCCTGAGCGCGCGCCTGGGCTTTTTCTTTGTGCTTCACGAGCTGGCGGTCAAGCTTGTCTGCCAGTGCGTCGATCGCCGCGTACATGTCGTCGTGGGCGGCTTCGCCATGAAGTTCTGCACCGCTTGCATGCAGGGTGCAGGCGGCAAGTTGGCGTTCCTTCTCAACCGAGAGCGTCACTTGAACGTTGGTAATGTTGTCGTAGTGGCGCTCAAGACGTGACAGTTTCTGATTAACGTAGTCTCTGAGGGCGTCAGTCAGTTCAACGTGATGTCCGGTGATATTGACCTGCATGGCATTCTCCTTTACCCACGGGTTGACACTTCGATTGTAACCTTTTTTGCGCTAAAACAAACCCTTGTGTTGATCGGGTGTCTAGGCAAGGCGCTTGCGTTCACTGGACGAGGGAATGCCCAGTGCTTCCCTGTATTTGGCCACGGTACGACGGGCGACCTTGATGCCCTGCTGATCCAGGAGTTCCACCAGTTTAGCGTCCGAAAGCGGTTTTCTGGTCGGCTCTTCGCTGACGTATTTCTTGATGCGTGCGCGGATGGCCACTCCCGAGTGGGCATCCCCATCCTGCCCTGTGCCGACCTGGCTTGAAAAGAATAGCTTGAGTTCGACGACTCCGCGCGGTGTGTGCAGGTATTTTTGCGTGGTAACCCGGGAGATGGTGGATTCATGCATATCCACCGCCTGGGCAATGTCGGCAAGAGTGAGCGGATTTAGGCCTGCCTCGCCGTGTTCGACGAAGCCGGGCTGGCGCGCAAGAATTTCCTGTCCAACCTTGAGCAAGGTCTCGTTGCGACTGGCAATGCTTTTAAGCAGCCACTTCGCGTCCTGCAGGTGCTGCTTGAGAAAGGTGTTGTCCTGGCTTTGGTCGGCGCGCTTGATCAGTGCACTGTACTGCGCATTGAGCTGCACCCGGGGCAGGGCATCTTCATTGAGATCGACCCGCCAGCCTTTTTGGGCATCGTGGCGCATGATCAGATCCGGAATCACGTAGTGATTGCGTGCGCCCCCGAACCGGCGTCCGGGTTGAGGGTCGAGTGACTGGATCGTTTGAATGATCTGCTCGAGCTGCTCGTCATCAACGCCCAGTCGACGCTTCAAGCGCTTGTAATCCCCGCCGGCCAGTGCCTCCAGGAACTGGCGAATAAGCCGCCGCGTTTGGGCAAGCAGCGGCGTGTCGCCAGAGCGGTGATCGAGTTGAAGCAGCAAGCACTCTTGAAGGTCGCGCGCGAATAATCCACCAGGCTCACACTGCTGCATCAGCTGCAATGTGCGTTCGAGCTCGTCCTGCTTGAAATTAAGTGTCGGAAAATGATGCGTAAGCTGCTGACCAAGCTCGTAAAGGGGCACGCTCAGCCGGCCGGTGTCGTCGAGCGCATCGATCAGGTAGTCGGCGATCAGGCGTGACCGGTCATCAAGGTCAATCAGGCGAACCTGATCCCGAACGTGGTCCTGAAGCGTACTCTCTAAGCTGTTGCGCTCGATGTCCGGTGCCTCATCCGAGGGTGTCTGAGCACCCAGGCCGCCGGGGCCAATGTCCTGGTAGGTGTCGCTCCAGTCACTGTCGTGGTCAAGGGTGTCCGGGATGCTTTCTGCCCAGTCGGCCTCAGGCTCGGGCGAGGCGTCGTGTTCCTCGAGCGCTTCCTGCTGCTCGAGCATGGGGTTGCTTTCGAGGGCCTGCTGGATTTCCTGACGAAGATCGAGCGTAGAGAGCTGCAGCAGGTGGATAGCCTGCTGCAGGTGGGGCGTCATCGTTAAATGCGCGCCGACTCTGAGCTGCAGTGAAGGTTTCATCGTCATACGGTCTCGGCGTGATCGAATCGGGCGTTACGCTATCGGCGCACTTGGCGCCTTGCAAGCCAAAAACGCGCCTCCAGCAAGAATCATGCCAAAGTTTCAAGGGTGCTGTCGATGCGCTGGGTCAAAGCTTGAATTCGTGGCCCAGGTAGACATCGCGCACATGTTGATTGGCCAATATGGCCTGGGCATCGCCTTCAGCGATGATCTGACCGTCGCCCACGATGTAGGCGTTGTCACAGATATCGAGGGTTTCACGCACGTTGTGGTCAGTGATCAAGACGCCAATACCGCGCGCCTTCAGCTGGCGGATGATGCTTTTGATGTCGCCGACCGAGATCGGATCGACGCCTGCAAAGGGTTCGTCGAGCAGAATGAAGTCCGGCTCGGTGGCAAGCGCTCGCGCGATCTCGACCCGGCGACGCTCGCCACCGGAGAGGGCCATGCCCATGTTGTCCCGAATGTGGGTGACGTTGAACTCGTTAAGAAGTTCTTCAAGGCGAGCGAGACGTGCCTTGCGATCCAGGTCCTTGCGGGTTTCAAGAATGGCCAGAATATTGTTGGCAACGCTCAGCTTTCGAAAGATCGAGGCTTCCTGCGGTAGATAGCCGATGCCTGCCCGGGCGCGCTTGTGCATCGCGAGCCGGGAGAGGTCACGGTCATCGATGGCGATGGTCCCGGCGTCGGATTGGATCAGGCCAACGATCATATAAAACGAGGTCGTTTTACCCGCGCCATTGGGGCCAAGCAGACCGACGATTTCGCCCTGAGAGATCGACATGCTGATATCGTGCACGACGCGGCGGCCCTTGAAGCTTTTCGCAAGGTTGGCCACGGAAAGGGTTTTTAAGCTGCTCACTGGTCGTTACTCACACTGCTGTTGGGGGTCAGCGTCATTTCAACGCGACCGTCCTTGGCTTGGTTCTGGTTCGCGCTTGAGCGACTGCCACGGGCATTGACCTGCCGCTTGTCCAGAAAGTACTCGACGTAGGCACCGTTGAAGGTGTCGGGTGCCTGAATCAGCTTGGCATTGCCGATGAGTTCGACCCGGCGCGAGGCGGCGTGATAGATCACGGTGTCGCCCCAGCCTTGAATCTTGGCGTCCTGCTGATTTGGTTTTTGTTCCAGGTACGCGCGCGTCCCTTGTCCGCGGGCAGTGACGCTTGAGACTTCACCGTTGCTGCCGCGCTTGATGTCGACCCGATGCGCTTCGAGTTTCATCGACCCCTGGGTCATGTCGACGTTGCCGGTGTAGATGGCGGTGCCGGCACTGTCGTCGAGCTTGAGCTGATCGGCGCTCACGTGGATGGGCTGTCTGGCATCCGATGGCAGTGCCCAGGCGCCGGCAGCCATCAGTGAGCAGGCTGAAATAACGGCCAGGGTGCTTAGTCGTCTGGTGATCATCGAGCTGTCCTTTTAAAGCGCGGTTATCGGGTCGGAGGGTATGAGCCTGTGACGTTGCCATCGAGTGTGGCCTGATTCTTGTCAATCCAGGCATCAAAGCGGTTGGCGACGGTTTTTTCCTGGCCTCGAGTAAAGGTAGAGCGATCATCGCTCCAGGCATGGCTGTCATGTTGGGTGTAATGAATGGTCTGGGTCGACAGGGTCCAGTCGCTGCTTGGCTGGTGCAGTCGCGCCTTGCCGTCGAGGGTGATGCGTGACCCGCTACCTTCCACGCGGCCGCGTTCGGCGCTGCCAAGCCATGTCTTGTTCTGGTCGTTGGTCCATTCGAGTTCCGGGGTGACGGCGCGGGTGATGTCGTCGTTCGGTGTGTGTGTCAGCCGCGGGGATTTCAAAACCTGGTAGGGAGCGCCTTCGGTATTGAAGCGGGTAAAGGTCACGCCTTCGAGGTAATAATCCGGTTCGCCGTTATCGCTGGTGGGCGCTGGGCCGACCGCCGTGAACTGATCGCGCTGCTCGATCAGGGCCATGACACCGCCAACAACGATCAGTACCAGAAACAGCCAGACTTTCGGCGTGATGCGTGAGAGCAGAGATCCCATCCGTTACTCCTTCGGCGTGTCGTCGGTTGCAAGGTAGCGTCGCATGGTCTGAGGCCACTGGCCCTTGGCGTCAACGATCAGTTCACACAGCTCGCGAACGGCGCCATAACCGCCTGCTCGCTGAGTGACGACATCGGCGTTTTCCTGAATGTAGGTCGGTGCATTGGGCACGCTCACACCAAGGCCCGACTTCATGATCGCTTCAAGGTCTGGCAGGTCATCACCGCAGTAGGCCAGATGTTCTGGGCCAAGGGCCAGATCACTGGCAAGGGCGCTCAGGGCCTGCCACTTATCATCTCGGCCCATGATGAGGTGTTTGATGCCAAGCTCTTCCACCCGGCGCTCGACCATTGGGGAGGTGCGTCCGGTAATAATGGCGACCTCGATGCCGAGTGCGAGCAGCATCTTGATGCCGACGCCATCCTGGGTATGAAAGGCCTTGGCTTCGACGCCATTGGCGTCGTAGTACAGTCGGCCATCGCTCAAGACGCCATCGACATCAAGGGCGAGAAGCTGAACCGAGCGTGCGCGGGCGCGTTGTCGGTCAGAGAGCGACAGTGTCGCCGAAGGCCGGTTGGGTGTGCTTGACGTCATGAAATAGGGAGCCTTTGAGTGGGTTAAACGACGCCATGCGTCAGTAGGTCGTGCATGTGGAGCACACCGATGGGCCGGTCGCTGTCATCGATCACCGCAAGTGCTGAAATTCGGTGCTGCTCGAGAATATTGAGAGCTTCGGCAGCGAGAAGGCCTGCGTGCACCGTGTAGCCGCCGACGGTCATGACGTCGTCGATCGTCAGCGTGCGCAGCGAGTCGTGCTGATCGATGGTGCGACGCAGGTCACCGTCGGTGTATACGCCAACCAGGGTTTCGTTCTCATCAATGATGCAGGTAAACCCGAGCCCCTTGCGTGATATCTCGCCCAACGCCTCGGAAAGCATCGTGCCCGATCGAACCAGCGGCAGTTGATCGCCCTTGCGCATCACATCATCAACCGTCAGGAGAAGTCGTTTGCCGAGACTGCCCCCGGGGTGAGAAAGGGCGAAATCCTCGGCGCTAAAGCCGCGGGCCTCGAGCAGCGCAATGGCAATGGCGTCGCCCATGGCAAGGGCCGCAGTCGTTGACGAGGTCGGCGCAAGGTTCAGCGGGCAGGCTTCCTGATCAACGCCCACATTGAGGTGGATGTCGGCATGCCTTGCAAGCGTGGAATCATCCCGGCCAGTCAGTGCAAGCATCGGAATGTTTCGGCGCTTTAGAACCGGCAGCAGGGCGGTAATTTCATACGTTTCCCCTGAATTCGACAGCGCCAGAAGCACATCGTGCGGCGTCAGCATGCCCAGATCGCCATGACTTGCCTCGGCCGGGTGCATGAAAAAGGCCGGCGTACCCGTACTTGCAAGCGTGGCCGCCATCTTGTGCGCGATATGGCCGGATTTTCCCATTCCGGTCACCACGATGCGCCCCTCGCAGGCCAGAAGCCGCTGACAGAGCGTGTCGAATCGGGTGTCGAGCTTCTCGATCAACTGGCCCAGGGCGCGCTGTTCAAGGTCGAGCGTACGGTGTGCGCTTTTGATGAACGAAAATTGTGCAAGTGGCTTTGGCATTTCAAATCCATGACCATGAGTAAATGCACGCTGGCGTTTTGGCCGCGTGCGCACCTAGGGTATTAAACGAAGGAGCGTTGGCAAGTGCAACCTCGATGCCCTCGTACGCGTTTGAACACTGGCCCTTGCGTAGGGGGTTAGGATACGATGTTCGATAATTATCATTGACGGCAGTTTGGGAGTCCATGAACGACTCGAATCTTGTTGAAGTAGAGGATTTGTATTTCTCGCGCAGTGGTCGCCAGATCTTTTCAGGGGTCGACCTCGTTGTTCCCAAGGGCAAGATCACCGCGATCATGGGGCCAAGCGGGACGGGCAAGACCACGCTTTTGAAGCTGATCGGTGGTCAGCTCGCCCCTGATCGGGGTCGGGTGCACATTGCCAATAAGGATGTGCACCGGCTGTCTCGGTCGGAGCTTTTTCGCATGCGCCGACGTATGGGGATGCTGTTTCAAAGCGGCGCGCTCTTTTCGGATCTGTCCGTATTTGAAAATGTGGCGTTTCCTATCCGGGTTCACACGAACCTGCCGGAAACCATGATTCGCGATTTGGCCTTGATCAAGCTGCAGGCGGTTGGCCTGCGTGGCGCACGTGCCCTGATGCCCTCCGAGCTTTCCGGCGGCATGACCCGGCGCGTGGCGCTGGCGCGGGCGCTGTCACTCGACCCCGATCTGATCATGTACGACGAGCCCTTCGTTGGTCAGGATCCGATCTCGATGGGGGTGCTGGTTAAGCTGATACGCCAGCTCAATCAGGCCTTCAACATGACCGCCATCGTGGTCTCGCACGACATCAAGGAGACACTTTCGATCGCGGATTACGTCTACGTCATTTCCGACGGGCGGGTCATGGCGAAAGGGTCGCCCGAGGAGCTTGGCAAGGCCTCCGATCCGCGAGTCAGCCAGTTCGTGCACGGCGAGCCGGATGGTCCGGTTCCGTTTCATTATCCGACGGACGTTGATTTTGCCGACGATATACTTCGGGGTAGCGGCTTAAAGGAGAGGACGTCGTGATCAATCAACTGGCGGCGCTCGGGCGCGGCACGATCAACGTGCTCGAGGCGCTCGGGCGCTCGGTGATCTTTCTGGTGATGGGCCTCAGGCTTCCGCTTCAAAACGGACTGGGTCTGCTTCTGCGCCAGATTCATTTTGTGGGCGTGCTGTCGCTCCCGATTGTGATCGTCTCCGGGGTGTTTATCGGCATGGTACTAGCCCTTCAGGGGTATGTAGTGCTGGTCGATTTCAGTGCCGAGGAGGCGCTTGGTCAGATGGTGGCGCTGTCGCTTCTGCGCGAATTGGCCCCAGTCGTGACTGCTCTGCTCTTTGCAGGTCGTGCCGGTTCGGCACTGACCGCGGAAATCGGTTTGATGAAGGCGACCGAGCAGCTCACCAGCATGGAAATGATCGGGGTCGATCCATTGAAGCGCGTCATCGCGCCGAGGCTTTGGGCCGGGTTCATATCGCTTCCGGTGCTGACGGTCTTTTTCAGCGTGGTCGGCATTTTCGGGGGTTATCTGGTGGGCGTCGATTGGCTGGGCGTCTATTCCGGGTCGTTTTGGAGCACGATGCAAAACAGCGTGCTGTTCACAGACGATATTTTGAACGGCATGGTCAAGAGCGTCGTGTTTGCGGTCGTGGTCACCTGGATCGCCGTGTTTCAGGGCTATGATCTGGAGCCGACCTCCGAAGGTATTTCTCGGGCCACGACCCGCACCGTGGTCTATGGTTCTCTGGCAGTGCTCGGGATGGACTTCATTCTCACTGCCTTGATGTTTGGAGAGTTTTGATGAAGCGCAGTAGATGGCTTGAATGTGGTGTTGGTGTGTTCGTTCTAGCCGGGTTTCTGGGGCTGGTATTTCTTGGCCTTCAGGTCAGTGGGCTGTCGTTTTCGCGCGGTGGCGATACGTACACGCTCAATGCCAACTTCAGCAATATCGGTGGATTGAAGGAGCGCTCGAAAGTGACCATGGCCGGGGTTACCGTGGGTCGGGTCACCAGCATCGAGCTGGATCCCAAGTGGTTCGATGCCCGAGTCACGATGTCGGTAACCGATGAGCTCAAGGACAAGCTTTCACAGGACACCACGGCCTCGATTCTGACGTCGGGACTGCTCGGTGAGCAGTACATCGGGCTGACGCCCGGGGGCTCGCCGGACATGTTGAAAGACGGCGATACCATCAAGGACACTCAGCAGGCCCTGGTGCTTGAAGAACTGATCCAGCAACTGGTGTCCAACTTCAGCAAGGAATGAGTCGGTCGACCGGCGCATCGGATGTTTACAAGGAGAGGATAATGCATAAGGCAATGGTTTCTCGCATTCTGGTCGTGTTCATGGCGTGCATGGGCGTGCTGTTCAGCATGAACGCAAGTGCGGCTCAAGACCCGGAAACGATCATTCGTGACAACGCCAAGGCGTTGATGAGTAAGCTCGACAAGAAGCAGGGCTACTATCAGCAGCACGAAGACGAACTGAAACAGCTGGTGGATGAAACGGTCAGCCCGATCGTTGATTTTCGCTACGTCGGTGCAAGCGTCATGGGTAAATACTTCCGTGCGGCAAGCCCGGAACAGCGCAGCCGATTTGCTGACGTTTTCAAGCAGACGCTTATTGACACCTACGCGAAAGGGCTGGTGACGTTTGACTACAAGACGCTGTCGGTGCCGGAAAATCAGAACACCCAGCGCTATGAAGATCAGGCCAACGTCGATATGAACGTGGTCTCGACCAAGGGCAAGACTTACCCCGTGTCCTACACCCTCAAGCAGCGTGACGGGCAATGGAAGGTCGTGAACGTGGTCGTCAATGGCATCAACCTGGGCCTGACCTTCCGCAATCAGTTTGATCAGGCGATGCGTGACAACAACCGCGACATCGACCGGGTCATCGAGCAGTGGTCGCCGGACGTCGATCTGGAAGACGGCAGCGGCAATGAGTGAACAGCTGTTCGATGAAGACGACGTATCACTCGAGGCAACCGACGATGGCCGGCTGGTCATTGCCGGGCGCCCGGGATTCGATCATGCCTCGGAGCTGCGTCGTATCGGTATCCAGTTTCTGGAGCGGCGGACAGCAACTGATGCATTGACGCTCGATGCAAGCGAGGTCGCCAACACCAGCAGTGCAACGATTTCGGTGCTGCTGGAATGGCTTCGTACCTGCCAAAGCCAGGGCATTGACGTTGCCCGTATTCGGCTTTCGCCGACACTCAAGGGGCTTGCCGAAGTCACGGCGCTAACGGATGTGTTTGACGCGTTCGAATAGTCGTTGGCGCCGAGCGGCGGGGTACAATTGATGGTCTGGTTGCATCGCACTCAGGCCATCTTTTCATTTATGATGACGTGATTTTAAACGCGACGAGCAAGGAGTGATCATGCAGCCAACTGAAGTCAAGGCGCGGCTGGAAGAGCGCATCGACGAGTGCGAATTCGTGATTCAGGGGGAGGGGTGCAACTTTCAGGTCACCGCGATCGGTGAACGGTTTGCCCATCTTAACCGGGTCAAGAGCCAGCAGTTGATCTACGGAGCGCTTTCCGAGGAAATCGCCAGTGGTGCATTGCACGCGATCACGATCCGTACCTATACCCCAGAACAGTGGGCCAACGCCTAAAAGGCGTGATTATCGAACGTTCTAGAGCGCATTTCTTGCATGGATAAATTGATCATTAGCGGTGGTGTGCCGCTTAACGGCGAGGTCTGGGCGTCGGGTGCCAAGAACTCGGCCCTGCCGATTCTCGCGGCGACGCTTCTGACCAAGGAGCCAATCACGATCGGTAACCTGCCTCACCTGCAGGACATTACGACCACACTCGAGCTTCTGGGGCGGATGGGGGTCGAGCCGGTGATGGGCGAAAAGATGTCCATCCAGCTGGGTGGAGCGGTTCGGGATTGCCACGCCCCTTACGATCTGGTCAAGAAAATGCGGGCATCGATTCTGGTGCTGGGTCCGCTTCTTGCGCACTACGGCCAGGCCGATGTCTCACTGCCCGGCGGCTGTGCGATCGGCACGCGCCCTGTTGACCTGCACATCCGCGGATTGCAGGCCATGGGGGCCGATATCCGTGTCGAGCAGGGCTATATTCGGGCGCGAACCGAGGGTCGGCTCAAGGGCGCGCACATCATCCTCGATACGGTCACCGTGACCGGCACCGAGAACCTACTGATGGCGGCGGCGCTTGCCGACGGGACTACCGTGCTGGAAAACGCCGCGCGTGAGCCGGAGGTGGTCGATCTGGCTGAATGCCTGATCGCCATGGGCGCACGCATTACCGGCCACGGCACCGGCACCATCACGATCGAAGGGCAGCCAGAGCTCCATGGGTGTCACTACGACGTCATGCCTGATCGTATCGAAACCGGTACATTTCTGGTTGCGGCGGCGGCCACGCGTGGTCGGGTCAAGGTTCGAAACACGCGAGCCGACATCCTTGAGTCCGTTCTGCTCAAGCTTGAAGAGACCGGGGCGCATATCGAGACCGGTGACGGGTTCATTACGCTCGACATGAACGGGCAGCGGCCCAGGGCCGTCAGTGTTCGAACGGCGCCGTATCCGGCGTTTCCGACCGACATGCAGGCGCAGTTCGTGGCGCTTAATGCCGTGGCGGAAGGTGTCGGGCATGTCACGGAAACCATTTTCGAAAACCGGTTCATGCACGTGCAGGAAATCGTCCGGATGGGGGCCGACATCGCGCTTGAAGGCAACACTGCCATCATTACCGGGGGCGAAGCACTTTCCGGTGCGCCGGTGATGGCAACAGACCTCAGGGCGTCGGCAAGCCTTGTGATTGCGGCCATGGTCGCAAGCGGCGAGACTGTGGTGGATCGCATTTACCACATCGACCGTGGTTATGAATGCATCGAAGAAAAACTCCAGATGTTGGGCGCGCGCATCCGCCGTGTCCCTGGTTAAGGCCTAATACGATGGACGATAGCTCGAGATCGCATAGTGAGGTTATGAACACACCGTTGACCATTGCCCTGTCCAAGGGGCGTATTCTCGAAGAGACGCTGCCGCTTCTGGCCCAGGCCGGCATCGAGCCGCTCGAAGATTTGAGTAAAAGCCGAAAGCTGCTGTTTGAGACCAATCACCCAGACGTTCGGGTGGTCGTGATCCGGGCGACTGACGTACCGACCTACGTTCAGTTGGGCGCAGCCGACCTTGGCGTCGCGGGTAAGGATGTTCTGATGGAGCACGGCGGAAACGGGCTCTATGAACCGCTGGATCTGGACATATCGCACTGCCGGCTGATGACAGCCGGTATTGTCGGAGAGCCGCCGCGGCGTGCTCGGCGTCGCGTTGCGACCAAATTCGTCAATATCGCGCGGGATTATTACGCCTCTCAGGGCATTCAGGCGGAAGTGATTAAGCTCTACGGGGCGATGGAACTTGCGCCGCTCATGAATCTGGCCGATGAAATCGTCGATATCGTCGATACCGGCAATACCCTGAAAGCCAATGGCATGGCCCCGCGTGAGCTGATTGCTGACATAAGTACGCGCCTTGTGGTCAACAAGGCGTCCATGACCATGCAGCATGCGCGGATAAAACCGCTGATCGAGCGTCTGCGCGAGGTGGTCTCATCCGCCCGGCGCGCCAAGGAGGAGTCGGTTTCATGACCCAGGTAAGCCAAACCATCGCACGCCTCAGCGCGTCGAACGCGGATTTCGATCAGGCCCTCGATACGCTTTTGGCGTGGGAAGGGGTATCCGATCGCGAGGTTCAAACTCGGGTCGACGACATTTTAAGCGAGGTTCGAGCGCGGGGTGATGACGCGCTTATCGAGTTTACCGGTCGATTCGACCGGCTGTCGGTCAGCGCCATGAGTGAATTGACGCTCGGTCGAGCTCGCCTCGAAGAGGCGTATCACGCGATCAGTGACGATCAGCGCGACGCGCTGGACCAAGCCTCAGAGCGCATTCGTGCCTATCACGAGCATCAAAAGCCGACGTCCTGGCAGTACACCGAGGCCGACGGCACCATGCTCGGGCAGAAAGTGACGCCCCTGGACCGTGTCGGCGTGTACGTTCCGGGCGGCAAGGCAGCCTACCCCTCATCGGTGCTCATGAACGTCGTGCCGGCGCATGTGGCCGGCGTCGAGGACATCGTCATGGTCGTGCCGACGCCGGATGGCGTACTCAATGAGCTGGTACTGGCGGCTGCGTTCGTTGCAGGCGTTACGCGCGTGTTCACGATCGGCGGTGCGCAGGCCGTGGCGGCGCTTGCTTATGGAACCGAGAGCGTGCCACGAGTGGACAAGATCGTCGGGCCGGGCAATATCTATGTCGCAACCGCCAAGCGCGCCGTGTTCGGGCAGGTCGGTATCGACATGATCGCCGGGCCTTCTGAAATTCTGGTCATATCGGACGGCACCACGCCCGCCGACTGGTTGGCGATGGACCTCTTTTCCCAGGCCGAGCACGACGAGGACGCGCAGGCGATTCTGGTTGCCTGGGACGATGCCCATCTCGATGAAGTGCTTGAAAGCATCGAGCGCTTGCTGCCGACCATGGAGCGTGAGGCCATCATTCGCGCGTCACTCGAAAAACGGGGCGCCTTGATTCGTGTCGAGAGCGCCGCCGAGGCCGCGGCATTGATCAATCGCATCGCGCCTGAACACCTTGAGCTTTCGGTCGCTCAACCGGACGCCTGGCTCGATCAGGTGCGTCACGCTGGTGCCATTTTCATGGGCACCTACACCGCCGAGGTGCTCGGTGATTACTGCGCAGGGCCCAATCACGTGCTACCGACGTCTGGAACTGCGCGTTTTTCCTCACCGCTTGGCGTTTACGATTTTCAAAAGCGCTCGTCACTGATCCAGTGCTCGGCCGAGGGGGCCGACCGACTCGGTCGCGTTGCCTCTGTGCTTGCCCGTGGTGAGTCACTTACGGCGCATGCCCGCGCTGCAGAAAATCGGTTGAAATCGTGATGCTTGAAAACGTTGCCAGGTAGCAAACGTTACTTGGTGGATCACCAAAAAGGCGGCCTTGGGCCGCCTTTTTGGGTTACAGGCGTTATTTCTTGTTTGATGGCGTTTGAATGGTGGGTTGACCAGCCGGGCGTTCAGCGGCCTTGATTGAGACCGTCATTTCCTTGCCGTCTCTGTACAGGGAGACGGGCACGGCCTGCCCGGGATTGACGTTGGCGATGTCCATCATTGCGGCCTGCGCATCCATCAAGGGCTTGTCGTTGATGGCGATCAGAATATCGCCGGCCTTGATGCCGGCCTTGTCGGCCGGGCCGTTGTCGATCACTTTCGACACCATGATCGCTTTCGGTGCATTGAGGTTTGAGGCATGCGCCAGGCGAGGGGAGACTTCGCGCGCCTCGATGCCAAGCCAGCCGCGAATGACGCGGCCCTGGGTAACCAGGTCATCGAGGATGCGCTGAGCCGATGAAATGGGAATGGCAAAGCCAATGCCCTGTGAGCCACCGGTTCGGGAGAAGATCGCGGTGTTGATCCCGATGATGGCGCCTTCTGCGTTGATCAGTGCGCCGCCGGAATTACCGGGGTTGATGGCCGCATCGGTTTGAATGAAATCCTCATAGGCGTTCAGCCCCAGATGGTTACGGCCGAGGGCGCTGACGATGCCCATGGTGACGGTTTGCCCGACACCGTAGGGGTTGCCGATGGCAAGGGCGACATCGCCGACTCGGATGTCATGGTCGGCGGCCAGGGAGGCAACGGGTAAATCGTCAAGATCGATTTTTAGAACCGCCAGGTCGGTGTCCGGGTCGGCGCCGATGACATGGGCGATGGTCTCGCGGCCATCGCGCAGCGCCACTTGAATTTCGTCGGCGCCTTCGATGACGTGGTTATTGGTCAGGATGTAGCCCTGCTCACTGACCACCACGCCCGAGCCGAGGCTTGACAGCATGCGCTGGCGTGCTGAGGTGCCCTTGCCGAAAAAGCGGTCGATGATCGGGTTGGATAAGTCTTCCTTGGACTTGTTCTCGACAATCTTTGACGAGTAAATGTTGACCACAGCCGGGGCTGCGCGCTCGACGGCGTCGGAGTAGCTGGCCTGACCCTGTGTGCGCGTCAATGGCTCGGCGGTGCGCGTATCCGGCGCGTCGCGCTCTGCAGGCGGAGGCAGTGCGGGGTCAGGCCTTGCCGGCGGAGCACTTTGAGGCGCCGTCGATGCGCTCGAGGACGGCGCGGACTCGGACTGTGAGGGAAGGTAATTAAGAATAACTACCGCTAACAGGACGCCGCTGATGATGGGCCAGAACAGAGCGGCAAGGTATTGGCGCATGAAGGGGATCCTGTGTCGCGAGTCGTCGGGGCCAAATCAGGTCGATATACTGCGAAGTGTATCATTTCACGTCAGCCCGGAGGGAAGATGATCGATCGCAACACGCTGATTCACATGCTCGATGATGAGCTGACGCCGAGTCGGTTCAAAGATTATACGGTCAATGGACTTCAGGTCGAAGGTCGTGAGCGTATCGGGCGCATCATGGGGGGCGTAACCGCGTGCGAGGCACTGATCGATGAGGCTATTGCCTGGCAGGCCGATGCGGTGCTCGTGCATCACGGTTATTTCTGGAAAAACGAGCCGGCCCAGGTGACCGGCATGAAGCGTCGGCGTCTGGCCAAGTTGCTGGCCCACGACATCAATGTGCTGGCGTACCATCTGCCGCTCGATGCCCACCCAAGTCTTGGCAACAATGCGCAGCTTGGGCAGCTGATGGGGTGGACGTTTACCGGCGTACTCGATGGGCCGGTCGGGCAGGGGCTTTTATACGAAGGCACGCTGTCGACGCCGATGACCCATGACGCATTGACTCAGCACATGGGGGAGGTGCTCGAGCGGAGGCCTTTGATGATTCAGGGTCATGATCGGCCAATCGAGCGTATTGCCTGGTGCACCGGCGGTGCGCAGGACATGATCGAGGCTGCGCGCGCGGCAGGTGTTGATGCGTTCGTGTCCGGCGAGATTTCAGAACGTACGACGCACATCGCGCGCGAGGAGGGCATCAGTTACTTTTCGGCAGGCCATCACGCAACCGAGCGGTGCGGGGTTCAGGCGCTGGGTGATTGGCTTTCCGAGCGTGCCGACATCGAGTTCCGATTCGTGGACATCGATAATCCGGTCTAAACGGGTCGTTCTATAAAAAAGCCGCCTTGATAGGCGGCCTTTTCATTGCCCGCGCACTGCACGGGCCAGGCAGTGCGGCTGATCGCCGATCAGTAGCGGGGCGGCTGAGGGTCGTTTTCAGGCGCCTTGTTCTGCATGCCGTAGTTTTCAGAAAGCGTGCCACGCCCGCTTTCGGCGTAGTCTCTCGGGGCATGCAGCGAGGTGTCTTCCTCGCTCGGGCTTTCATCATCGTTTTGATGCAGGCGACGCTTGAGTTGAGGGTCATCACACAGGGCATCGGCTTGCGCGGTCAGTTGCTGTTGCAGCTCCTGGCTCGTGCGCTGGAGCTGGGTGACCAGATCCGTTGCCTGACTGAAGTGGTTATTCAGCGCATCGCGAACCTGGCCGAGCTGAAGCTCGGTTTCAGACAGGCGCTGCCTGACTTTCTGATTGCGTCGAACATTGGCGTTCAAAAGGTGATACCCCACCGCGCCAATCCCGATGCCGGCCAGCAAACACGCCAGCGCGAGAATCCAGTCGATGTTACCGTCGTTCACACCGTCTCTCCTTGTGCTTATAAAACAGGAGCGTAGCATCGAGCCCCCGGGAATCCCGCCATTAAAGAACGTTGGCCTTGTTCAGTCAAACCCGGGCGTCCCACAGTCAGAGCCAGATTCGCTATACTGTGACGCTCTTTTCTTCCATCCACGCCGATCGATAGCCGTCCATGAGCTCAAAACCGACTCCGTTGCAGAAGTATAAACAAGACCTTGAACGCAAGGATTTCGAATACGACGCCGCGCAAGAGGCTGCCGTCAAGCATCTTCAGCGCTTGTACGATGACCTGATGCGCACACCGGCCCCAACGCCTGCTGCCAAAAGCGGTGGGTCCGAGGGTGGGCTCAAGGGCAAGATGGCGGGATTTTTCGGGCGCAGCAAGAGTGCGCCCGAGGCGCCTTCGACGCCGGCCATCACGGGGCTTTATTTCTGGGGTGGGGTTGGTCGCGGCAAGACGTATCTTGTGGATACGTTTCACGACAGCCTGCCGTTCGAGCGCAAGATGCGAACCCATTTTCACCGTTTCATGCAGCGCGTACACCGCGAGCTTGAGCATCACAAGGGTGAAAAGAACCCGCTTAACAAGGTTGCTGCCACACTTGCAAGCGAGGCGCGGGTCATCTGCTTTGATGAGTTTTTCGTCAAGGATATTACCGATGCGATGATTCTTGCCAATCTTTTGGAGGCACTGTTTGCACAGGGTGTCGTGCTGGTTGCTACGTCGAACATCGTGCCGGACGATCTTTACAAGGATGGTCTCCAGCGTGCCCGGTTCCTGCCGGCCATCGATCTCTTGAAGCGCCACTGCGAGGTGGTCAATGTCGATTCAGGGGTTGATTATCGGCTTAGGACCCTCGAGCAGGTTCAGATCTTTCACTACCCAGACGATGCCGACGCCGAGCGCGCGCTTGAAGAGAGCTTCCAGCGGGTGTCGGGAAGCGCCGGCAAGACGCGACAGACCATCGAGATCAACAACCGTCAGCTAACGGCCGAGCGTGTCAACGAAGGGACGATCTGGTTCGATTTCAAGACGCTTTGTGATGGTCCGCGAAGTCAAAACGATTACATCGAACTTTCGCGCGAGTACCACACGGTCTTTCTTTCTCATGTGCCGGTCATGAGCGCCAATGAGGACAACCAGGTTCGTCGCTTCATCAACCTGGTGGATGAGTTCTATGACCGGGCCGTGAAGCTTCTGATGAGCGCTGAGGTTGCTCCTGAGTCTCTCTACACCGGAGGCACGCTGTCGTTTGAGTTTGAGCGTACGCTTTCACGCCTTCAGGAGATGCAGTCCAAAGAGTATCTGGCGCTTGCGCACAAGCCGTGACGAAAAGCCGGTTGAAGGTAAAAAAGGGGTTATCAGTACCGGTGGCCCCATGTATAATGCGCGCTCGCCATTGTTACCGTGGTTTAGGTAACCAAGAAAAATAGGGATTGGTCATGGCCTTTAACGGTCAGTGACCCTCAAGAGGTATTTTCATGAAGACGTTCAGCGCCAAACCGCAGTCCGTCCAGCGCGACTGGTATGTCGTCGACGCGACGGACAAGACTCTGGGTCGTCTTGCTACCGAAATCGCACGTCGTTTGCGTGGCAAGCACAAGCCCGAATATACGCCTCACGTTGATACTGGCGACTACATCGTCGTTATCAATGCCGAAAAGGTCCGTGTGACCGGTAATAAGGCGTCTGCCAAGAATTATTATCGCCACACCGGTTATCCCGGTGGTCTGCGTTCCATGACCTTCGAACAGATGATCGATCACGCGCCTGAGCGTGTCATTGAGTTCGCCGTTAAGGGCATGCTGCCCAAAGGTCCGCTAGGCCGTGCCATGCACGCCAAGCTCAAGGTCTATGCTGGCGCCGAGCACCCGCATGCCGCACAGCAGCCGCAAGCTCTGAACATCTGAAGGAAGGTCTGATATGTCCCAACAGTATTACGGTACCGGTCGCCGCAAGACTTCTACCGCACGTGTATTCATGAAGCCGGGTACCGGCAAGATTACGGTCAACAGCCGTGAAATCAACGAGTACTTCGGTCGTGTTACTGCGCAGATGGTTGTTCGTCAGCCGCTCGAGCTGACCGAAACCACTGGCCAGTTCGATCTCAATATCACCGTCCAGGGCGGTGGTGGTTCGGCTCAAGCCGGTGCGATCCGTCACGGCATCACACGCGCACTGCTTCAGTACAACGAAGAGTTCCGCAAGCCGCTTCGCAGCGCAGGCTACGTTACTCGTGACGCACGTGAAGTCGAGCGTAAGAAGGTCGGTCTTCGCAAGGCGCGTCGTCGTCCGCAGTTCTCCAAGCGTTAATCGCACCCTTATTGGGTTGGAGACGCCCGGGCCGAATGGTCTGGGCGTTTTTGTGTCTGGCCGGCCTCCTTCGAGGTCGGTATATGTTACCCTCCGACGGTGCCACACGTGGTATGATCGGGCTTGAATCAAAGCGAGGAAAGTTACATGGGTGTCGTAGCCAAACGATCGTCTATGACGTTTTATACCGGAAATGATGATCATTACAGTCATCGTGTCCGGATTGTCCTGGCCGAAAAGGGCGTCTCCGTCGATATCATCGAAGTCAACGAGGCAAATCCGCCGGCAGAACTTGCTGATCTCAACCCCTACAACAGTGCTCCAACGCTTCTGGATCGTGATCTTGTACTCTATGAGTCTCAGGTCATGATGGAGTATCTGGACGAGCGCTTTCCGCACCCGCCGCTTCTGCCTGTCTATCCGGTCGCGCGCGCTCAGAGTCGACTCTGGGTTCATCGCGTCGAGCGCGAGTGGTGCTCCAAGGTCAGTATGCTGGTCAACGGCACAGGTACCAAGAAGGAGCAGGAGGCTGCACGCAAGGAGTTGCGTGAAAGCCTGATCGGTATCAGTCCGATCTTCGAGGACCTGCCGTTTTTCATGAGTGAAGAATTTTCTCTGGTCGATTGCTGCGTCGCCCCGATCCTCTGGCGCTTGCCAAGTCTTGGTATCGAGCTTCCCGAAGCCCAGGTCAAGCCGCTCATGGAGTATATGGAGCGCGTATTTTCCCGGGATGCCTTCAAGGCGTCGCTGACGGAAGCCGAGCGCGAAATTCGAGCGTAATCGACGACCCGGCTGTTAGCCGGGTGCAGGAGGAAGGAATATGTCATCTACCAGTCGTCCCTATCTCGCACGCGCGCTGTACGAGTGGTTGCTGGATAACGAGCTGACGCCTTATATGGTCATCGACGCCGAGTTGCCGGGCGTGACCGTGCCGCGTCAGTTCGTTCAAAACGGACAGATCGTGCTCAACGTGTCGCCGGATGCCGTGCGTGACCTGATGATGGAAAACGCCATGATCGCGTTCAATGCGCGGTTTGGCGGTCAGCCAATGCGTGTCGAAGTTCCGATTGACGCACTCGTTGCGGTCTACGCTCGAGAAAACGGCGTTGGTATGGTGTTCGGACACGAGCCGATCATTCCAGGTGCGGAAGACGATGACGATGCGGACATCGAGGAAAGCGGTCCGGCGCTTCGAAGCGTCGAATCGCCGTCATCGGATAGCGTTGAAGAAGAGAAGGCGCCCACTCAGCAGCACGATTCAGGCAGTGACGCTTCAGGCAGTGACGCTTCAGGCAGTGACAGCGACTCTGACAAGGGGGCCGAGAAAAAGCGGCCATCACTGCGGGTCATCAAGTAAGACGCGAGTGGGTTCCCGAGTAGAGGATGTAAAAAGGCAAGCCGTAGGGCTTGCCTTTTTTATGGGTCACTGGCCGATGTACTGAAAGACCTTGACCACCTGCCGGACGCCATCGATGCTTGCGGCGAGCGAGGCGACGTCGTCAGCGGCGTGCTTGCTGACGGTGCCCATCAGGTAGACAACCCCGTTTTCCGTGATTACGTGAACGCTTTCACTGTCGATCGAATTGTCGACGACCAGTCTTGAGTTGATGTTGGTCGTGATCCAGCTGTCCTTGACGCGCTGAGCGCGTGAGGTATTTTCACCAATCTCCAGCTCGTTTCGAACATCCTTGACGCCGTTCTGGCGCTTGACTGCATCTCCCGCCATGGTCTTGAGTTCCTGGTTCTGAACCTGGCCGGTCAGAAGCACATGGCCGTTATACGCGTCGACATTGATGTGAGCATCGGCGTAGCGGTAATCCCCATGCAGGATCAACTCGAGCAGGCGATGCTGAAGCTGGCTGTCACCCTGGGCGACGGCGTCCGGGCGGGGTTGATAATTCATGCCCTGTTGTCCGACCGAGGCACAGCCACTGACTGCCACTGCTACAGCGACCAGCGCCGCTGACATAAAGCCTTTTTTCATGATTGTTTACTCGTTGCTGCCGAAAAGCTGATGATCGATAAGGTCGCACAGGCAGTGAATGACCAGCAAGTGCACTTCCTGGATGCGCGCGGTGGACGTGGCCGGGACGCGAATCTCGCAGTCCTCCTGGCCCAGCAGTGATGCCATGTTGCCGCCATCGCGACCGGTGAGGGCGATCACGTTCATTTCCCGGTCGTGGGCTGCCTGAATGGCCTGGATGATGTTGGCGGAGTTGCCGCTGGTGGAAATGGCCAGAAGAATGTCGCCCGGCTGACCAAGTGCTCGGATCTGTTTCGAGAACACATCGTTGTAGCTGTAATCGTTGGCGATCGACGTCAGTGTCGAGGTATCGGTGGTCAGGGCAAGCGCCGGGAGACTTGGGCGCTCACGCTCGAAGCGGTTCAAGAGCTCCGAGGAGAAGTGCTGGCTGTCGCCGGCGCTGCCGCCGTTGCCGCAGGCGAGGATCTTGCCGTCGTTGATCAGGGTTTGAACCATCATGGCGCTGGCCGCCTCGATGAACGGGGGCAGCACTTCGCTTGCATAGGTCTTGGCGTCAATGCTTGCGTTGAAGTGGTCGAGAAGGCGTGATTGAAGGTCCATAACGGTCTCGGTCTATCGTTGGAATCGAGTGAAGTATCGGATATGCAGTATCGGACAGTAACGCGTGATGATGCCAGCCTCGAAAAGGGGATGCCAGCGCGGCGCATTAGACGGCGTCGAACGCGTTCTTGATCCAGTGGATGTGTTCGGCGTCGGCGCCATCAATGGCCACAACGTCAAATCGGCAGCGCGCGGCTGGATGACTCTGAAGATACAGACTGGCGGCGCGGATCAGGCGCCGTTGCTTGGCATGGGTAATGCTTTCAAGCGCCGAGCCGTGCTGGTTCGACGCGCGATGGCGCACCTCGACAAACACCAGGGTCTCGCCGTCGCGCATGATTAGATCCAGCTCGCCGCCCTTGAAGGTGACATTGCTTGCCACCTGAACAAGGCCGCGTTCAATAAGCCAGCGGGCCGCCAATGCTTCCATGTGGCGGCCCCGGTGATGGCTACTGCGTCTCATCCACATTGAGGCTGCTTGAGGAGGTTACGGTGGGCAGTGCTGGCGCTCCTTGCTTGAACTGTGCCCAGGGGAGCTTGCGCTGAAAGCGCCGCTCATCGGTCAGATGAAGCGTGCCGGTGGCACCGTTGACCTCGAGTGAGGCCACTTTTTCAAACAGCGGCAAGCGGCGTGACAGCTCATAGGCGTCCACGCCCATCGCCTTCAGCTTGAGAAGCGCCGGTTGATCCTGGCCTGAAAATTCCTGGTAGGCGCTCGAGTAGGGCAGTGCGTCGACGCCCCCTACGGCCGGGTCCGGGATCTGCCAGGGAATGTCGCAGAACAGCACGCCGTTCAGGTCGTGATCCATGCGGGGCTGGGGGGCGCCCTGATAAATATGGGATGTGGCGTAGACCGGAAGTGTCCTTGCGTAATAATAATCAAGCGAGGGTGGCACCTGGCGGCCGTAGCTCGGCAAGGCCAGCAAAAACAGCATGTCCGGCGTCTGACCGCTCTTGAGCGCTTTTTGCACCGCGTTCGTTGCCGAGCCGTCGGGGTCGTAATTCACAACGCTTGCGATTCGCCCACCCTTTTGCTGCCAGGCCTCCTGAAAGGCGCTTAGTACACGGTTGCCCCAGTCGTTGCTGGGAACCATGACTGCCGCATTGCGATGGCCGTCGGTATAGGCGCGCTGGGCCGCGTTTCGAGCCTCGTCTTCGGCCGAAAGGCCATATTCGTAGAGATTGCCGGCGGTATTGGTGGCGTTGGTGCCGTAGTTCAGTGCAAGTGTCGTGATCGGAAGGTCCGGGCGCGTTTCGAGCTGGCTGACCTTGTCCTTATCGAGCGGGCCGACCACGAGCTGAGCGCCGTTCATGGCTGCCTGTGCATACAGGCTTTGAATGTCCTGGGCGCTGGAATCGTAAAAGGTCAGCTGCGGCGTCTGCTGCCCATTGTTGCTGGCGATCAGGTTCTGCGCCTTCATGCCGGTTCGAATGGCGTCGGCGATGGTTTTGAGCGGGCCGGATTCAGGCAGGAATACGGCAATACGGTCGACCTGCTCGTTTCGGGCATCGCCAAGCGCTGCCAGGTCACTCGGCAATTGCCGGCCCGCCGGGTGCTCTGAGTGGCGCGATTGCCAGCCCGTGACAGCGCTGAACAGATGTTGAAGGTCGCTGCCCTGCTCGCGGCTTACCCGGGCGAGGCTGACCCAGCCGCGTGCAGTCGGGTTCATGGATTCAAGGTTTTCGAGCTGGTCGCCGCTTAGCCGTGCGATCTGACGCCAGATCGGGTCATTCAGTCGAACGTCAGAGGTTTCATCCTGCACTCGAATCAAGGTGGTGGCGGCGTCAAATGGGCGGTTGAGCTGCCCAAGCGCCACGCCTTTTCTGGCCATCAGGCTCTGACGCTCGGAGGACGAGACCTGCTCGAGAGAAATCGCATCGACTGCCTGAAGGGCTGTGCGGCCATCGTTTTGCATCAGTGCGGTCTTGCTGGTCAGCAGGGCCCACCGCGTCAACTCACTGCCCTGAAGTGCGCTCGAGTCGAGCCGCTTGAGCACGTCGAGTGCCTGCGCTGGCTGGTTGTCACGTGCTAGGATGGTCGCGGCCTTCAGGCGGGTCTGAGCGGCGTTCGTGCCTTGCTGTTGCTTGGCTTGTTCGAGCAGTTGCTGGGCTGACTGGGGCTCGGATGTGCCCGTCAGCGAGGAGCTGGCGCAGCCGCCGAGGGCCAGGGTGAGCGCGGCAGCCGCTGTCGCACATCGCCATGAGGTTCGCATGATGTCTTGCCTCTTTTAATCGACCTTGATTGGGCGCCAGGCGCCATTCCTTTTTTACTACCGGGGCGGGCTCCCGGCCTTTCAGCATAACGGATAACAGATGACACACCTTTCCGAGGGGGCATTGTACGTGGTTGCCACACCGATTGGTAACCTCGATGACATGTCGGCCCGCGCCTTGAAGATTCTTTCAGAGGTCGATCTGGTCGCGGCAGAAGATACGCGCCACAGTGCCCGACTGCTGGCGCACTTTGACATTCGAACACCGCTTCTGTCGCTGCATGAGCACAACGAGGCGGCCCGGGTCGAAACTCTGGTTGAGCGGGTGCAAAAGGGGGAGCGCATAGCTCTGATCAGCGACGCCGGAACACCGCTTATTTCGGACCCGGGCTATAAGGTCGTCAACGCCTTGCGTGCCAATGACTGCGCGGTGGTGCCCGTACCGGGACCGTGTGCGCTGATTACGGCGCTCAGCGCGGCGGGGCTTCCAAGTGATGCGTTCAGCTTTCATGGCTTCGCGCCATCAAAAAGTACGGCCCGCCGGGCGCTGCTTGAGACGTTTATAAGCGCGCAAGGCACGCAGATTCTCTATGAGTCCCCGCACCGAATCCGCCATCTGCTCGAAGAGGGGGGTGATGTGCTGCCCGAGCGCCAGTGGGTGCTGGCACGGGAGTTGACCAAGACATTCGAGACCTTTTTGAAGGGCACGCCCGCCGAACTGGTTGCCCGGCTTGAAGAGGATGCCAACCAGGGGCGGGGAGAATTCGTGGTGCTGATCGCCGGCACGTCGCAGGATAAAGTGGCCAAGACGCGAGCCGACATTGACGCCGACCGGCTGCTTGAGGCGCTCGTAGAGGAGGGTGTCGGCGTAAAGCAGTCGGCGGCCATCGCCGCACGGCTGCTGGGCGGCCGGAAAAAGCAGTGGTACCAAACACTTCTTGATCGTCAGTAACGCTTTGTAGAGAAGTGCATTTATCCGTGATCTTGTTCATAGAACAGTTGAGGGGGGGCAGGGGCGCTGGTATTCTTCCCCGCTTGGGAGTCGGCCGGGCAGTCGCCGCTGGCATCATCGATGCCGGGGGAGGAAAGTCCGGGCTCCATAGGGCAGAGTGCCAGGTAACGCCTGGGCGGCGCGAGCCGACGGAAAGTGCAGCAGAGAGTAGACCGCCTAAGCAGCTTTGGCTGCCGGTAAGGGTGAAAGGGTGCGGTAAGAGCGCACCGCGCGGCTGGCAACAGTTCGTGGCACGGTAAACCCCACTCGGAGCAAGACCAAATAGGAACCCGCAGGTGTGGCCCGCACTGGGTTCGGGTAGGTTGCTTGAAGGGCACGGTGACGTGTCCTCTAGAGGAATGACTGTCCTCGACAGAACCCGGCTTACAGGCCGGCTCCCTCCTCACATTTCACACCACATCCAGTAGCCACGGATTCGAGTTCATTCATGTCATCATCTTCGACGCCCCCCCGGGACTTTCTTCATAAAAGCGTCCTGCTCGATGGGGCTGTCGAGCAGTTGGTGACCGAGCCAGGCGGTTGCTATCTGGACGGCACCTTCGGTCGCGGCGGCCATAGTCGCGCGATTCTCGAGCGGTTATCGCCTAATGGTCAGCTGCTTGCCATTGACCGTGACCCGCAGGCCATCGACACCGCATCGGCCATCGACGACCCCCGCTTTCAAATTGCTCGTGCGCCGTTTTCGCAGTTGGGTGACGTCGCATCACGTCATGATGTGTTCGGTCGCGTCGATGGCATTCTGCTCGACATCGGTGTCTCTTCCCCGCAGCTTGACGACGGCAGTCGCGGCTTCAGCTTTCTGCGTGACGGGCCGCTGGATATGCGTATGGACCCCGACCACGGCCAGAGTGTGGCTGAATGGCTCGAGCACGTCAGTGAGCGGGAGCTCGCCTCGGTCATGAAGACCTACGGTGAAGAGCGCTTTGCCAAGCGGTTGGCCCGTGCAATTGTCACGGAGCGCAAGCAGACCCCGATCACCGGCACCCATCAGCTTGCCGAGCTGATCAAGGAGGCCCACCCCGCCTGGGAGAAACACAAGCACCCGGCGACCCGCGCCTTCCAGGCGTTTCGCATCCACATCAACGATGAACTTGGTGAGCTCGAGCGCGCGCTTGATGCCGCACTTGAAACCCTGTCCGTCGGTGGCCGGCTGGTAGTGATCAGCTTTCATTCGCTCGAGGACCGCATCGTCAAGCGCTTCATGCGGGAAAAGGCGCGGGGCGATGTCGATGTACCCAAGGGATTGCCGCTTCGAGAAGATCAGTTGAACCGTCGGCTCAAGCTGGTCGGTAAGGCGTTGAAGCCGACCGAGGATGAAATTTCGCTGAACCCGAGGGCACGAAGTGCTGTCATGCGTATAGCGGAAAAACTGGCGTAAGAGGAAGCATGGCAAAACGCACGCGTACGCAGACCCCGAACTGGCTTGGCCAACTGCCGTTCAGTCTTCATTTTCGGCCCTCGTTCATGGGAGTGGCCATTCTGTTTTTGCTGGTCGTGCTGTCGGCGTTTGTCGTCGTGACAAGCGCCCACCACACGAGGGTGCAGTACGTCCGTCTTCAAAAGATGGAACGTCAGCACGATCAGCTGCAGACCAACTGGAGCCGGCTGTTGCTCGAGGAAAGTACCTGGTCTTCGCCTTCCCGGATCGAGGCGCTGGCGCAGAAACGGTTGAACATGCACGTACCAGACGTCAATGACAGCAGGGTGATCCGGCCATGAGCAGGCAGAAGGACACATCATCGAGCGACAGCGAATACCACCCGATGTCGCCGTGGCGGTTTCGATTCATCGTTTTCATCATTCTCGCGGCCATGGCCGTACTGGCCGGGCGTATTGTCTACCTTCAGGTGGTCGATCATCAGTTCCTGAAGGGCCAGGGGGACGCTCGCACCCTGCGTGTTGAGACCATCGACGCCCACCGGGGCATGATTACCGACCGCGACGGCGAGCCACTGGCGGTGTCAACGCCTGTTGTCACCCTCTGGGCCAATCCTCAGGAACTGCCGGACGATCGCGCAACGCTTACCCGGCTTGCCAAGTCGCTCGGCGACGATCCAGGCGACTTCATCAATCGGGTCGAGCGCTACCGCAAGAAATCCTTCATGTATCTGAAGCGCCAGGTCACTCCCAGCCCGGCCCAGGCCGTGCTCGATCTGGGGATTGCGGGGGTGTATGGCAAGCACGATTACAAGCGCTATTACCCGACCGGCGAGGTTACCGCGCAGCTTCTTGGGGTGACCAACATCGACGACAAGGGTCAGGAGGGCCTCGAGCTTGCCTACGACGACTATCTGTCCGGCACGCCCGGCAAGCGTCGCGTACTGAAAGACCGTAAAGGCCGGCTGGTGCGTGATCTTCACCTGATTCGAGACGCCGAGCCTGGCGGCGACCTGCAGCTCACGATCAATCTGCGCCTTCAGTACATGGCCTACCGCGAGCTCAAGGCTGCCGTGCGTGAGCATCACGCCGATGCCGGTACGCTTGTGATGATCGACGCGCACAATGGTGAGGTACTGGCGATGGCGAATGCGCCGTCGTTCAATCCCAACAATCGTGCGAACCTCGACCCGGCCGGACTCAGGAATCGGGGCGTCACCGACGCCTTCGAACCGGGCTCGGTGATGAAGCCGCTGGCCATGTGCGCCGGGCTATCGTCCGGCAAGTTCACCCCTGATACGGTGATCGACACCTCGCCCGGCTGGATGGTGCTGGACCACAAGTACACCATCAAGGACAGCCTCGATTTCGGCAAGCTGACCATGACCGGGATCATCACCAAGTCCTCGAACATCGGCATGACCCATATGGCGCTGGCTCTGCCGGACGACGCCATCTGGAACATGTACAGCAAGATGGGCCTCGGCCAGGAACCGGAGGACATTACCTTCCCGGGCGAGGCGTCGGGCAGCCTGCCGTCGCCGTATCACTGGTCCAAGGCCAAGCGCGCCACGCTTGCCTATGGGTATGGACTGTCGGCCTCGGCGCTTCAGCTGGCGGCGGCCTACACCACCATCACCAATGATGGCCGCCGAGTGCCGGCGACCCTGTTCAAGCGTCGCTCGCCGGTCAAGGGCAAGCAGATCGTGACGCCTGATGTGGCGCATCAAGTGCTCAAGATGATGGAAACCGTGGTTGAGCCCGGGGGCAGTGGCTACCGCGCCGCCGTCAACGGCTATCGCGTCGCCGGCAAGACGGGCACCGTGCGCAAGGTCGGTGTCGAGGGCTATCAGAGAAAGGCCTATCGCGCCAACTTCCTCGGCATCGCTCCGGCAAGCAACCCGCGCATCATTACCATGATTTCGATCGACAATCCCAAGGGCAAGGAATTCTACGGCGGTCAGGTCTCGGCACCGATCTTTGCCCGTGTGGCCGGCAAGGCCTTGAGGCTTCTGGATGTTCCGCCGGACAACCCCCATGACAACGCGGAGGCGACCCGATGACGCCGATTGACACCATCGACGGGCCACGGCTGAACCGGCTGCTGGCGCGAACCTGGCCGACGCTTGCTTTCCCCACGCTGCCCGCGACCACGCGCTTGATCGTCGACTCACGCCAGTTGCGCACAGGCGATGTGTTCGTGGCCATGCCTGGTGTTCACGCCGATGGGCGCGATTTCATAGTGCAGGCGCTTCAGCAGGGCGCGGCGCTGATTCTTGCTCATGTCGCGGGTGAAAACGAGGCCGGGGCGCTTGATGATGAAGCGCGCGTGGTCGCGGTGCCGGGGCTCAAGGCGCGCCTGGGGGGCCTGTGTGTCGACGCGTTCGAGGTGCCCGAGCCGCTTGGGCTGACCGCAGTGACCGGCACCAACGGCAAGAGCTCGGTGGCGCATTACATTGCGCTGCTCGGTGAGGCACTCGGCCGCCCGAGCGGTGAAATGGGCACGCTCGGGATCGGGCGGCCGGGACATCTGGTCGATGCAGGCTTGACCACGCCCGGTGTGATCGACGTGCATCGGTTTCTGGCAAGCTGCGCGCAAGCCGGTGCCGAGCATGTGGCGCTCGAGGCTTCATCGCACGCGCTCGATCAGGGGCGACTTGACGGGGCCTTAATCACGACCGCTGTCTTTACCAACTTAAGCCGGGACCACCTCGACTATCACCAGACCATGAGCGGCTACGCAGCCGCCAAGGCGCGCCTGTTTCAGCGTGAGGAACTCGAGCTTGCGGTGGTCAACGCAGACGACCCGCTGTCGCGGTTGATGCTTGCAGGCCTCAAGCCAGGCGTTCGCACGCTTCACGTCGGTACCGGGCCGGACGCGGCGTTTCGCATTCTTGATGTCTCCTACGTTCAGAAGGGACTTCATGCGCGCATCGAGACCCCGGAAGGTGAGCGCACGCTGTCGCTTGGGCTGATGGGGCGATTCAATCTCGTGAATGCCTTGCTGAGCGTGGCCGTGCTGTACGGGCAGGGCGTGGCGACGCTTGATGAGGTGCTGTCGGCTGCCGAAAGTCTGACGCCGGTGCCCGGTCGCATGGAGGTGCTGGACGCCCCCGGACCTGCCGTACTGATCGACTATGCCCATACGCCGGATGCACTGACCAACGCGCTCGAAGCGGTGCGGGCCCACGTGCCCGGCAGGCTTTGGTGCATCGTTGGCTGTGGTGGTGACCGCGATCCCGGCAAGCGGCCACTGATGGCGAGCGCCGCGCTCGAGTGCGCCGACCGGCTCGTGATCACCGACGATAATCCGCGCAGTGAGGCCCCTGAATCGATTCGCTCGGCGATGTTCGAGGCGGTTGCCCAGAGCGACGATGTCGAGGTCATCGGCGGTCGCCAGGCGGCCATCGAGGCCGTGATCGAGCGAGCGGCGGATGACGATGTCATCGTGATTGCCGGCAAGGGTCATGAGGCGTATCAGGAAATCCAGGGCGTCAGACACCCGTTTTCTGACCAGGCGGTGGCTCGCGCCGCGCTGGAGGCGCGTCATGGCTGAAACGCTGTTTGAGCTTGCCGATGCCTTGAACTGCGCGCGCCCGGCGGAAGATCGCGCGGTGGCCAATGTGACAACCGACACTCGGCGCATCGCACCGGGGGATCTGTTCGTTGCGCTGCGCGGCGCTTCGTTCGATGGCCATGATTTCATCGATCAGGCACTCGAGCAGGGCGCTGTAGCGGTGGTGTGCGAGCCGGGAACGGTCTCACAAGGCGTGCCTTCATTGACCGTCCCCGATACGCGCCTGGCGTTCGGGCTGATTGCCCGTGCGCGGCGCAGGCGGTGGGAAGGGCGTCTGCTGGCGGTAACCGGCAACAGCGGCAAGACCACCGTCAAGGAAATGCTCGGGGCGATTGCCTCCCGCCACGCGTCAACGCTTGTGACCGAGGGCAATCTGAACAACGACTACGGCGCGCCGATGACGCTCTTGCGGCTGGAGGCCGAGCACCGTTTGGCGGTGGTAGAGCTTGGGGCCAACCACATTGGTGAAATTGCCTGGACAGCGTCGCTCGCCAGGCCCGAGGTGGCCGTGATTACCAACGTGACCGGCGCTCATATCGGTGAATTCGGCGGTCGTGGGTTGATTGCGCAGGCCAAGGGTGAGCTGGTGCAGGCATTGCCTGACGCCGGTACGGCGGTCTTGAACGTCGACGACGACTATTTCCCGCTGTGGGCGGCCATGGCCTCACCGCGGCGGGTGATCGGATTCGGACTCGACCCGCAGGCGGATGTCACGGCGCGAGAGATTGAACAGGGCGCCCGAGGCTGTTGCAGCTTCGAGCTGATGCTTGATGGTGACAGTGCTGGACGAGTCACGCTTGGGGTACTTGGGCGGTACAACGTGAGCAATGCGCTGGCCGCTGCCGCGGGCGCCTGGTCACTTGGCGTGCCGCTTGAGACGATCAAGGCCGGGCTCGAGGCCTTTCGAGCCGGCAAGGGGCGCATGCGAACGCTTTCGGGGCTTCGTGGCGCCTGTGTGCTTGATGATACTTATAATGCCAACCCCGGCGCGATGCGCGCCGCCATCGATGTGGTTGCCGCCATGCCCGCGCCGCGCTGGTGTGTGCTCGGTGCCATGGGTGAGCTTGGGGAGCACAGCGCCGAGGCCCATCGGGCACTTGGCGATTACGCGCGGGACAAGGGAATTGATACGGTATGCACCTTTGGTCCCGAAGCTGCGCGCACGGCGGCGGCCTTCGGGGCGAACGGGCATCATTTCGAGCGGTTCGACGCGCTCGAGCAATTTTCCATCGACCATTTGCCGACTCATGCAAGCGTGCTGATCAAGGGATCACGCAGCGCACGCATGGAGCGTCTTGTCGACGCGCTTACGGCTGGGGCCTTCGAACAGGGTTAAGTAAATAGATCATGCTGCTTTTTCTGAGTGAACTGCTGGCGCAGTTCAATACCAGTTTCAACGTCGTCGGTTATCTGACACTGCGCATTCTGCTGGCCACGCTGACGGCATTGCTGCTCTGCCTGTGGTTCGGCCCGTACCTGATTCGGCGCCTTGTCGAGGGACAGATCGGTCAGGCCGTGCGTGACGATGGCCCCAAGTCGCATTTGTCCAAGGCCGGTACCCCGACCATGGGCGGGGCGATGATTCTGGTGTCGATCGCGATCACGACGCTTTTATGGGGTGATCTTGGCAGCTACTACATCTGGCTGGTGCTTTTGGTGACGCTTGGGTTCGGCGCCATTGGTTGGGTCGATGACTACCGCAAGGTCATTGAAAAGAACCCCCGCGGGCTTCCGGCCAAGTGGAAGTATTTCTGGCAGTCCCTGATTGGTCTGGCGGCCGGGGTGATCCTCTACGCCACCGCGAGCTCACCGGTGGAAACCAGTCTGATCGTGCCGTTTTTCAAGCAGATCGTGATTCCCCTCGGCGGATTCTACATTTTGCTGAGCTATCTGGTGATCGTTGGCAGCTCCAACGCGGTCAATCTGACCGATGGTCTCGATGGTCTGGCCATCATGCCCACTGTGCTGGTGGCGATGGGGCTTGCCGTGTTCGCGTATCTAAGCGGCAACGCGGTGTTTGCCCAGTACCTGCATATCCCCTTCATTCTGGGGGCCGGTGAACTCGCGGTTTTCTGCGGTGGCCTTATTGGCGCGGGGCTTGGGTTTCTCTGGTTCAACACCTACCCCGCACAGGTGTTCATGGGCGATGTGGGATCACTGGCGCTTGGCGCTGCCCTCGGCGTGGTGGCAATCGTCGTCCGTCAGGAGATCGTTCTGTTCATCATGGGCGGCATTTTCGTGGCTGAAACGCTGTCGGTCATCATTCAGGTCGCCTCCTACAAGACCACCGGTCGACGCGTCTTTCGCATGGCGCCGCTTCATCACCACTTCGAGCTGAAAGGGTGGCCGGAGCCGCGCGTCATCGTGCGGTTCTGGATCATCACGGTGGTCCTGGTGCTGTTGGGTCTTGCAACGTTGAAGGTGCGCTGACATGGAGCACGCCGTTTCAGTCGACGGCAAGACCGTCGTGGTCGGGCTTGGGGTGTCGGGACTTGCCATTGCGCGGCACTTGAGACGCCAGGGCGAGCCGTTCGTCATGGCGGATACGCGACTCGTGCCGCCAGGGCGGGATGCGTTTCGCAGCGAGTTTCCCGAGGTGCCCCTTTTGACCGGGCCACTTGAGGCGCTTTCGCTTGAGCGTGCGCGTGAGGTCGTGATCAGCCCAGGCGTTGCGCCGACCACGCCGGGGCTTCCCGCGCACGTGATCGGAGAGCTCACGCTCTTTGCTCGGGCTCGGCGCGCCTGTGGCCGCTCGACTCGATTGATCGCCATCACCGGGTCGAATGCCAAGTCGACGGTCACCACGCTTGTGGGGGAAATGGCCTGCGCCGTTGGCGGTAGGGTCGGCGTGGGTGGCAATCTCGGGCGCGCCGCGCTGGATCTTTTCGAGGACGCCGATACCTACGTACTTGAACTGTCGTCGTTTCAGCTTGAAACCACGGCGGATCTCGGCGCCGATGTGGCCTGTTATTTGAATCTCAGTGAAGACCACCTGGACCGTCATGCCACCATGGCGGGCTACAACGCCGCCAAGCAGCGCATCTTCGAGTCAGCTACTCAGGCAGTGGTCAACCGGGACGACGCGCTGACGGCTCCGGCCCGCGAACTCCCGTGTCGTGTGTTCACCACTCAGGTGCCGTCGTCGAACGAGTGGGGGCTGTCGCTGCACGAGGGGGAGCTTTGGTTGATGCATGGCGCTCGCCCGTTGATGGCGGCCAGTCAGGTGTGTCTTCAGGGGCAGCACAACCTGTCCAATGCCCTGGCGGCGCTTGCGATCGGTGACGCCATGGGGTGGCCGGTCGAAACAATGTGCGAGGTGCTGGCAACGTTCAAGGGCTTGCCGCATCGCATGGAGCTTGTGACCGAGCGCCAGGGCGTTCGCTGGATCAACGACTCAAAAGGCACCAATGTTGGCGCAACGCTTGCCGCCATTAGAGGCTTGTTGCCGGCGCTTGCAGGGCGATTGATCGTGCTGGCCGGCGGCGTTGGCAAGGGGGCCGATTTTTCGCCGCTTGCGAGCGCTTTTGATGGCCGGGGCGAGGTGATCGCGTTCGGGCGCGATCGGGCGTTGCTTGCCGACGCGCTGTCCCCTGCGGTGCCGGTCGAGGTTGTCGACGATCTTGCCTCGGCGCATGAGCGGGCCAGGTGCCGCGCTGAACCCGGTGACGTGGTGCTGCTGTCGCCGGCCTGTGCAAGCCTTGATCAGTTCGACAATTTCGAGCGTCGTGGCGAGGCGTTTCGAGCCCTGGTGCTGGAAGGAGACAACGATGGGACTTAAAACCTGGGAGCAGCGTCTGTCGACCGAGCACCATGTCGTGGACGGGTGGCTTTTGTGCTCGGCGATCGCGCTCTTGACCATCGGCTGGATCATGGTGACCTCGGCCTCGACCGAGATCGCGACCAGTCAGACCGGTAATGCGTATTATTATTCGATTCGCCACGGCATTTACGTGTTGATCGCGGCCAGTGCGGCCTTTATTACCATGCGGGTGCCCATGACCTGGTGGCGTCGTAATGGCCCAACGCTTTTGTTAATTGCAGCGATTCTCCTCGCGGCGGTTCTGATTGTCGGGCGCGAGGTGAACGGCAGCCGGCGCTGGATTTCGCTCGGCCCGATCAACCTTCAAACCTCTGAAGTCGCGAAGCTGTGTCTGGTGGTGTACCTGAGTGGCTACATCGAGCGGCACCTGACTCGGGTACGACATACCTGGTGGGGATTTCTGGCGCCGCTGTGCCTGACCTTCGGGCTTGGGGCGCTTTTGATCATGGAGCCGGATTACGGCGCCACGGTCGTGCTGCTGTCGACCACCATGGGTGTACTGCTGTTGGCGGGCGCGTCGCTCTGGCGTTTTGTATTGCTTTCAGGCGGGGTGATCGCGCTTGGTGCGATGATGGCCGTGGCCGAACCTTACCGCATGCAGCGCATCACAAGCTTTCTTGACCCCTGGGCCAACCAGTACGGCAGCGGGTATCAGCTTACCCAGGCGCTGATCGCGTTCGGTCGCGGTGGCTGGGAGGGGCTCGGGCTTGGCAATAGCGTCCAGAAGCTCTTCTATCTGCCTGAGGCCCATACCGACTTCGTGTTCTCTGTATTGGCCGAGGAACTGGGAATGGCCGGTGCGGTCGGGGTCGTTGCCCTGTTTGGCGTGTTGATCTACAGAGCGTTCGTGGTCGGACGGACTGCGGAGACGTCCAAGCGCTTGTTTTCGGCCTACGTCTGTTACGGTGTTGGCTTGATCTTCGCGGCGCAGGCGTTTGTCAATATTGCGGTCAACGTTGGCTTTCTGCCGACCAAGGGTCTGACGCTTCCGCTGTTAAGCTACGGCGGGTCGAGCCTGATCATCAGTGGCATCATGGTAGGGCTTTTGCTCCGCGTGGACGGTGAAACCCGAGCGCGCAAGCGCATCGCCGAAGACGTCAAGCGGCGCAATCAGCGCCCGGTCAAGCGGGCGCCCCGGGAGGCCAGTCAATGAAGCGGGCCCTGATCATGGCTGGCGGCACTGGCGGCCACGTTGTTCCAGCACTGACGCTTGCCAAGGCGCTGTCGGAACGGGGCGTAGATGTGCACTGGCTTGGCACCCCCCGTGGCATCGAAAACACGCTGGTACCAAAGGCGGGCTATACCCTGCATCACATCAAGGTCTCAGGCCTTCGAGGCAATGGTGCGGCGGAATGGCTGAAAGCGCCCTATAAGCTCTGGGCCGCCATCGCCGAGGCGCGAAAGGTAATTCAAACACTCAAGCCCGGCATCGTGATTGGCCTTGGCGGCTTTGCAAGTGGTCCGGGCGGTGTGGCGGCAAAGCTTGTGGGCGTGCCCCTGGTCATACATGAACAAAATGCCATCGCGGGTCTTACCAACAAGTGCCTGGCGCGCCTTGCTACACGCACCTATGCGGCGTTTCCAGGGGCCTTTCCCGGCAAGCGCGATGTTTCGGTGGTCGGTAACCCGGTGCGTGATGACATCGAGCGGGTCGGACGCACGCCCCGCGAGGCTACTTTCTATGAGGGCCGGCCGCTACGCGTGGCGGTGACCGGTGGGTCTCTCGGCGCGAAGGCGCTCAATGAGGTCGTGCCACAGGCACTTGGCCAGCTGGCGCCGGATGTTCGACCCGAGGTGCGGCATCAGGCCGGCCGGGACAAGCGCGCCGTCACAAGCGAGGCCTACGCCGCCGCCGGCGTCGAGGCCGAGGTGGTCGAGTTCATCGATGACATGGCCGCGCTCTATGCGTGGGCCGATCTGATGATCTGTCGCTCGGGTGCGCTGACGGTTTCGGAGCTGGCGGCGGCGGCGATGCCAGCGATTCTGGTGCCGTTTCCGCATGCGGTCGACGATCATCAGGCGATCAACGCAGGGTTTCTGGCCGACCACGGCGCGGCCGTCATGGTGCGCCAGAACAAACTGACGCCCGAGGCACTCTCTGAACAATTAACGGCGCTACTGGTGCCGGACACACTATCGACAATGGCCCGCAACGCGCGGGCACAGGCTCGACTCGACGCCATGGCCTGCATGGCTCAGCAATGCATGGAGATCGGTTTTGAGCAGTAATCATCCCTCACGCAGCGGCATGCGCCGCATTCGTCGGATCCATTTTATCGGCATCGGCGGGTCGGGCATGTGCGGCATCGCTGAAGTGCTGTGCACACAAGGGTTTGAGGTCAGCGGCAGTGACGTCAAGGAGTCCGCCGTCACTCAGCACCTGAGCGAGTGTGGTATCCGTGTCTATATTGGTCACGAAGCCGCGAACGCCCATGAGGTGGATGTGGTCGTGGTGTCCACGGCCATCGACCCGACCAACCCCGAGGTGGCCTACGCTCGCGAACACCGTATTCCGGTCGTGCGTCGGGCCGAAATGCTGGCTGAGCTGATGCGGTTTCGAAACGGCATCGCGGTTGCCGGCACACACGGCAAGACCACGACCACCAGCCTTACCGCAACGCTTCTGGCCGAGGGCGGGCTTGACCCGACCTTCGTGATCGGTGGCCGTCTGACCAGCGCTGGAACCAATGCGCGCCTCGGTGAAGGTGATTATCTGGTGGCCGAGGCCGATGAATCAGACGCCTCGTTTTTGCATCTGCAGCCGATGACGGCGATCGTGACCAATATCGATGCCGATCACATGGCAACCTATGACGGTGATTTCCAGCGCCTTCAGGACACGTTCATCGAATTCCTGCATAACCTTCCGTTTTACGGGCTGGCTATCCTGTGTCTGGATGATCCGGTGCTCAAGGCACTCATGCCGAGCATTCAGCGTCAGTTTGTGACGTATGGCTTCGATGAGGCTGCGGATTATCGGATTACCGAGTTCACCCAGCAGGCCGGTGTGGTTCGGTTCACAGTTCAGCGGCCCGCGGGTGAGCCTTTGCCGGTCTGCCTTGCCATGCCTGGCAAGCACAATGCGTTGAATGCGCTGGCAGCCATTGCGGTTGCGTGTGATGCGGGTGTGTCCGATGCGGCCATTTTGCGCGCGCTTGAAAGCTTCGAGGGGGTCGGGCGACGATTCCAGGTGCATGGCGAATTCGAGCTTCCGGGACGAGCGGGCAGTGAGCGTGTGATGTTGGTGGACGATTACGGCCATCATCCCCGCGAAGTCGACATGGTCATCAAGGCTGTGCGTGAAGGGTGGCCCGACCGCCGGTTGGTCATGCTTTATCAGCCGCATCGGTTCAGCCGGACGCGCGATCTTTACGAGGATTTCGTGCGTGTGCTTTCCAAGGCCGATACGCTTTTGTTGATGGACGTCTACAGCGCGGGTGAGGTCCCAATTGCCGGGGCAGACAGCAAGGCACTGGCTGGGTCGATCCGCCAGCGCGGTCAGATCGATCCGGTATTTGTTGAAGACAAGACGGCGCTTGCAACGCTTCTTTCAAACGTCTTGCGTGATGGCGATATCCTCATCACCCAGGGGGCGGGGGATATCGGTGGCATCAGCGCATCGCTTGCGCGCTGTCAGTTGAACTTCGAGAAGGAGAACGTGTCATGACCGACGATGTGAACCGGTTCGGGCGAGTCGTGGTGCTCTACGGCGGCACGTCGTCGGAGCGTGAAGTTTCATTGATGAGCGGCAAGGCCGTGCTGGCCTCGCTCGAGGCTCAGGGCGTCGACGTCATTGGCTACGATTTTGCCGAAGGCTTGCCGGGGCTGATGGCGCTCGAACCCGACCGGGTATTCATTGCGCTTCATGGTCGCGGCGGAGAAGACGGCACGCTCCAAGGCGCACTCGAGCTTTTGGGCATTCCTTATACCGGCAGCAAGGTCATGGCGTCGGCGCTCGGTATGGATAAGATGCGTACCAAGCGGGTCTGGGCGGCAGAAGGATTGCCAACGCCCTTGAGCGAGCGTTTGACGCTCGATACGGATTGGCGCGCTCTAAGTGAGCGGATCGGGCTTCCGATGGTGATCAAGCCGGTCAATGAAGGCTCGACGCTCGGGCTTACCATCGTGCGCGATGAGAGCGCGCTGGAAGCTGCGTTCGAGGCTTCCCTGAAATTTGACCATGAGGTCATGGCCGAGCGCTTCATCGAAGGTGAGGAGTATACGGTCGCGGTGCTTGATGGCCAGGCACTGCCCGCGATTCGTGTGGTCGCGCCGGACGGGTTCTACGATTATGAGGCCAAGTACTTCTCCGATGAGACGCGCTATCTCCTGCCGTGCGGTCTCGACGCCGATGTCGAGCAGCGTCTTTCGACGCTCAGCGTACAGGCTTTTGAGTCCATCGGCTGTGAAGGGTGGGGTAGGGTCGATGTCATGCGTGATTACGACGGGGGCTTCTGGCTGCTCGAGGTCAATACCTCGCCCGGCATGACCGGCCATAGTCTTGTCCCTCAAGCCGCACATCATGTAGGTATCGATTTCAATGCCTTGGTGTGTCGTGTGCTGGCGACGACGCTTGCGAGCGAGGCCTAGCCATGGCGGGTGTGGTGTCCAATCGTTTGCTCGGGCTGGTCTTGATCGTTGCCTTGATCGGCGCGGGCGGTCGAACGCTGTGGCTCTGGCTCGATAAGCCGGTTGCGCGTATCGCGATCCGAGGTGATCTGGCGCACATCGATCAGCATTATCTCAATGAGCGGCTGACGCCGTTGGTGCGCGGCAAGACCTGGCTGTCGGTCGATCTTAATGCGTTGAAGGATGAAGCCAGTTCGATCAGCTGGATAAAAAGCGCCGAGATTTCGAGACGCTGGCCGTCGACGCTGGTCTTTCACCTGACCGAGCAGCGCCCCATTGCCTACTGGCAGGACGGTGAGCTGCTTAACCGCGACGGTAAGGCGTTCAATATGCGCGGGGTCAAAACGGCAGGGGATCTTCCTCATCTAGGCGGGCCTCCAGGCAGTGGTTCGGAGGTGGTGTCGTATTTCGAGGACCTCAAGAGCACGTTGGCACCGCTTGATATGTCGATCTCGCAGCTTCGATTGGAGCCTCGCGGTGCGTGGCGTTTTCAAATAAATGACAATTTTTGGGTAATGATTGGTCGTACGGATCGCGAACAACGACTCAAGCGATTTATTGCCGCCTGGCAGCGTGATTTGAAAAATCGAAGTTCGAATATTCGCTACATAGACCTGCGTTATCCAAATGGAATCGCCGTGTCCTGGCACGGTACCAGTGCGACTGCCGGATAAGTTTTAAGAATTAGTACTTTACGGTTTTTAAAACCATTGTATTAACTTAAGTAAAAAGCTGCGTAATTGCGTTAAATTATACGCTTGGTTTGGTTAAAGGTATTTCTTTCAGACGTTAATCGCCGTATTCTCGACATAATATATGTTGTATTTGGCGCATTTATCATCGGATGATGGTGCGTCTTGGTGTTTTAATTGTTGCAATGAGCTGGATAAGGAGTAAGCCCGACCTATGGCAGGAGAACCTAACGTATCCAATATGGTTGTCGGGCTGGATATCGGAACATCCAAGGTGGTTGCCATTGTCGGACAGCCTTCTGACGACGGCGGTCTTGAAATTGTAGGTATTGGCTCCCATCCGTCGCGCGGCATGAAAAAGGGCGTCGTGATCAATATCGAGTCGACGGTCCAGTCCATCCAGCGTGCTGTCGAGGAAGCCGAGCTGATGGCCGGCTGCGACATTCACTCGGTGTATGTCGGTATTGCAGGCAGTCACATCAGTTCGATGAATTCCGACGGTGTCGTTGCGATCAAAGAGCGCGAAGTAACGCCCTACGACATCGAGCGCGTCATTGATTCAGCTCGGGCAAGAGCGATTTCAGAAGGGCAGCGCATCCTGCATGTGCTCCCTCAGGAATACGCCATCGACACCCAGGAAGGGATTCGTGAGCCTCTCGGTATGTCGGGCGTTCGACTGGAAGCGCGTGTTCATCTGGTAACCGCCGCCCTCAATGCCGTCCAGAACATCGAAAAGTGTGTTCACCGGTGCAATCTCGAGGTTGATGACATCATTCTCGAGCAGTTGGCTTCAAGTCACGCGGTATTGACCGAGGACGAGCGTGAACTCGGTGTTTGCATGGTAGACATTGGTGGTGGTACGACCGATATCGCGGTGTTTACCGAAGGCGCCATTCGCTACACTGCGGTCATTCCGATTGCAGGCGATCAGGTGACCAACGACATTGCCATGGCGCTTCGAACGCCAACGCAATATGCTGAAGATATCAAGGTTAAATACGCCTGCGCGCTGACTCAAATGGCCAGCAATGATGAAACGATCAAAGTGCCAAGCGTCGGGGATCGCCCGGCTCGGGACCTTTCCCGCCAGGCACTGGCTCAGGTGGTCGAGCCGAGATATGAAGAACTTTTTACCTTGGTACGCGAGGAATTAAGACGCAGTGGTTTCGAGGATTTGGTCGCTGCGGGAATTGTATTGACGGGTGGTACATCGCGCATGGAAGGCGTGGCAGAACTGGCCGAGGAAATCTTTCATATGCCGGTGCGTATTGCATGCCCTCAAAACGTTCGCGGTCTCGCGGATGTGGTCAGAAACCCGATCTATTCGACCGGGGTCGGGCTTTTGCAGTACGGCATCAAGCAGGCGAATTCGGAGAACGGGTCGCCGCGCCGACCGCCTCGCGAGCAGCCATCGCGCAAGTATCCGACCGAACGCAACCAGGTTCAGGATGAGCTTTCTCCCATGGAGAAAGTGAAACGCTGGTTCAAAGGAAACTTTTAACTACTTCAGGGGCTATCCGTGATAGTCACAGGAGACGGGACTCATGTTCGAACTAGTCGATAATGCACCTTCCAGCAGCGCCGTCATCAAAGTGATCGGTGTCGGTGGCGGCGGTGGTAACGCCGTCAACCACATGGTGGAAAGCAACATCGAAGGCGTCGAGTTTATCTGTGCGAACACGGATGCTCAGGCGCTCAAGCGTGTCGCGGCCAAGACCGTATTGCAACTGGGCACGGAAATCACCAAGGGCCTTGGTGCAGGCGCCAACCCCGAGGTCGGCCGTCAGGCGGCAATGGAAGACCGTGAGCGAATCGCCGAGCTCATGCAGGGAGCGGACATGGTCTTCATCACAGCCGGCATGGGTGGCGGAACCGGAACAGGCGGTGCGCCCGTCGTTGCCCAGGTCGCCAAGGAACTCGGAATCCTGACCGTGGCGGTCGTTACGCGTCCGTTCCCGTTCGAAGGCCCCAAGCGCAAGAAAGTGGCTGAGGAAGGCATCAAGGAGCTTTCCGAGCACGTCGATTCGCTGATCACAATTCCCAATGAAAAGCTGCTTACGGTGCTCGGCAAGAGCGCAAGCCTGCTTACGGCGTTCAGCGCGGCCAATGACGTGCTGCTGGGGGCGGTTCAGGGTATTGCAGAGCTTATCACCAGCCCAGGCATCATCAACGTCGACTTTGCCGACGTTCGAACCGTCATGTCCGAAATGGGCATGGCCATGATGGGCTCTGGAACCGCGACGGGTGAAAACCGCGCTCGGGAAGCTGCTGAAAAGGCAATCCGCTCTCCGCTTCTGGAAGACATCGATCTCAATGGTGCCAAGGGTATTCTGGTCAACATCACAGCGGGCCCTGACATGTCGATTGGTGAATTCAATGATGTCGGTGCGACCGTTCAGGAATTTGCCTCTCAGGATGCAACGATCGTGGTGGGTACATCGATCGATATGGACATGTCCGATGAGTTGCGGGTCACGGTAGTGGCTGCGGGTCTGGACGGTGCTGATCAGCGCAGCAGTGTCTCGCAGCGTACCTCTGCGTCCGCAGGCTCTGCTCGTCGCAGTGAGGCAAGCGATTACCGCAAGTCACAGACTGCCGCTCGTACGACTGATCGTGATCGCGGTGAGAAAGAGGACGAGGCGGCCAGAAAGCGTCAGAAATCATCGAGCGAGTTGGATGACTATCTTGATATTCCTGCCTTTTTGCGGCGTAAAGCCGATTGAGTAAAGGCCTGACGCCCCGCATTGCGGGGCGTTTCGCTATGAACGGATAAGTTTAATTACATTTTATCGAACAGTGTTCGTTGTGACTCTCCGGGCATCCTGATAACATGGTAAACAACCGTTTGAATCCAAAGTGGGTCACTCACCTATGATCTCTCAAAGAACACTACAAAATACAATTCGTGCAACCGGCGTCGGTCTGCATTCGGGCGATAAGGTATATCTGACACTGCGCCCGGCGCCCGTGGATACCGGCATCGTATTCGTACGTACCGATCTCGAGCCTGCGGTCCATATCAAGGCGCATCCTGAAAACGTGCAGGATACGACGCTGTGTACTGCCCTGGTCGATGGCGATGTACGTGTAGCAACTGTCGAGCATTTGATGTCGGCACTTGCCGGGCTTGGAATCGATAACGTATTCGTTGAACTCAGTGCCGCTGAAGTGCCCATCATGGATGGCAGTGCAGGCCCGTTCGTGTTTCTGATTCAGTCGGCTGGTATCGCCGAGCAGAACGCAGCGAAGAAGTTTATTCGTATCACCAAGGAAGTCTCCATTTCCGACGGTGACAAGTACGCAAGTTTCATTCCGCACAATGGCTTCAAGGTCAGCTTGGCCATCAATTTCGATCATCCGGTATTTGCCAAGCAGAACCAGACAGCCAGCATCGATTTTTCGACCACGTCGTTTGTCAAGGAAGTGAGCCGGGCCCGTACCTTCGGTTTCATGAAGGATCTTGAAACCATGCGCGAGCGTAATCTTGCTTTGGGTGGAAGCCTGGATAATGCCATCGTTGTCGATGATTACCGGATTCTGAACGAGGAAGGTCTTCGCTATGAGGATGAGTTCGTCAAGCACAAGATCCTTGATGTGATTGGCGATCTTTATCAGATGGGCTATGGATTGATCGGAGAGTTCCGTGGCTATAAATCTGGTCATGGGCTTAACAACCAGCTGGTTCGCGAGCTGTTGAAGCAAACCGATGCCTGGGAAATGGTCACCTTCGAAAATGAAGAAGAAGCAGCGTCCCCGATCTCCTACACCTCACCTGCATTCGCAGTGTAAACGGTAAACGTGACCCTTTTATGACGCCGGCTGATGCCGGCGTTTTTTTATAAGGAGTCGTCTAAGTTTTCGGCGCGTTTAGCCAGGCGTTCGAGTGATGACCTCAAGCGCTTATCGCTTACTTCCTCCGCACAGGCTTTGAGATTGGCCGCAGCCTGTTCATCCATACGGCGTGGCTGAGCCGGGGGTGGAGTGAATGTCCTGATCGGGCGGACCTTTAGATTGAAACCCATGAGCGCTTCGAGCCCCGCGATCTTTTTAAGGTGCGTCAGCAACCGTAGTTGTTCGTAACGAAGCCACGTCAAATGCGCGGCGCGGTTGGTCATGAGCGTCAAGCGGCCTTCTGAATACCCACCAACGAAAACATGCCCCTTGGCCGCATCCGGCAACAGAGTTTCCAGCTCATCTTGAATGAGGCCCAATAAATGCGCTTTTTTCATCAGAAGCGCCATGGGTCCGCGCTGATGTGTCGACATCAATTGAGACGCGGGCTGGGCGCGTCGGTTCTTAGCCTTTATACTCATGGCCCTATTGCCTTAAGAGAGATCATAGCAATCTATCATGTTCCGAGGGTTTTCTGACAGCCATCTCTGCGCCCTGAGTCGTAGTCGAACCGCCTGGCTCGCCAGCTTGTTGTTCGGGTGTCTGCTGCCGTTTGGACTGGCTCGAACGCGTGGCACCGACGCCTGTGATATGACGAGCACATTCGGTATCTACGCCTCGCTCGTTTCTGCGCTGGCAACATCCAGGCAGACGCATGCTACGCGGTATCCGAGTAAGAATACCCGGCCTCGCTGCAGCTCAAAAACGTGCTTGAGCTCGAACATCACTCACGTGGTTACAGTGTGGCGCCTTGAACATGATATGACTCTTCTGTCTCGCAGAGGCCCGCCGCAGCGCATGCTCATGCCCATTTAACGCCTTTACGATTTTATCAAGACAGGACAAACGGATGTTCACCGGTTTAGTACGCAAGTTTGTAGGCAGCAAGAATGAGCGCGAACTCAAGCGCATGCGCAAGGTCGTTGCATCGATCAACGAAAAGGAAGAGTCCTTCAAGACACTGGATGATGCTGCGCTACGGGCAAAAACCGACGAATACCGCGCTCGGGTAGCGGACGGTGAATCACTGGACAAGGTGCTTCCCGAGGCCTTTGCGACCGTTCGGGAAGCCACACGCCGCCTGATGGAAATGCGTCATTACGACGTTCAGCTCATCGGCGGTATGGCCCTTCATGAAGGCCGGATCGCGGAGATGAAGACCGGTGAGGGCAAGACGCTGGTGGCAACGCTTGCGGTCTATCTCAATGCGCTGTCAGGTGAGGGCGTCCACGTGGTCACGGTCAACGATTACCTGGCTACCCGTGATGCCGAAACCCTGCGCCCGTTGTATGAATTTCTCGGCCTGACGGTCGGTGTGGTCTATTCAGGCCAGATACCGCTTGAAAAACGTCAGGCCTATGCCTGCGACATCGTCTACGGCACCAATAACGAATTCGGCTTTGATTATCTTCGCGATAACATGGCCTTTTCGCTTGAAGACAAGGTTCAGCGAAAACTGAACTTTGCCGTGATCGATGAGGTTGACTCGATTCTGATCGACGAGGCGCGAACGCCGTTGATCATTTCCGGGCCGGTGGATGAAGACACCAACCTGTATTCGAGAATCAACAGTCTGATTCCGAATCTGGAAGCCTGTACCGATGAAGAAGACCCGGAAAGCGGCCACTTCACCCTCGATGAGAAACAGAAGCAGGTTGAGCTGACCGAGCTTGGCCACCAGCGCGTTGAAGAGTTGATGCGTGAAGCCGGGCTTCTGGCCGAGGAAGACTCTCTGTACGCCGCGCAGAATCTGGGGCTGTTGCACCATGTTCATGCGGCGCTTAGAGCCCAGCATCTGTATATGCGCGACGTCGATTACATCGTGTCCAACGATGAAATCGTGATCATCGATGAGCATACCGGGCGCTCCATGCCGGGCCGCCGTTGGTCCGAAGGGTTGCACCAGGCGGTGGAAGCCAAGGAAAAGGTCACGGTTCAAAAGGAAAGCCAGACGCTTGCCTCGACCACTTTCCAGAATTACTTCCGCCTGTACACCAAGCTTTCCGGCATGACCGGCACCGCCGATACCGAAGCCTTCGAATTCCGTCAGATCTATACCCTTGACGTTCTGGTCATTCCGACCAATCGGCCGATGGTGCGAAAGGATGGCAATGATCTGGTCTACATGACCACCATCGACAAGTACAACGCCATCATCGAAGACATCAAGGCAAACGTTGAAAAAGGCCGCCCGGTGCTTGTAGGTACGGCCTCGATCGAGAGTTCCGAGTATCTGTCTCAGCTTCTGCGCAAGCAGGACGTCGCGCACAACGTGCTCAACGCCAAGCAGCACGCCCGCGAAGCCGAAGTCATCGCTCAGGCCGGTCGGCCCGGGGCAATCACGATTGCGACCAACATGGCCGGGCGCGGCACGGACATTCTTCTGGGCGGCAGCTGGCAGAACGATCTGGAAAAATTCGATAACCCGAGTGACGAGCAGGTGGCCACCGTCAAACAGGCCTGGCGCGAGCGCCACGACGCCGTTATCGAGGCGGGCGGTTTGCATGTGATCGGCAGCGAGCGTCACGAGTCACGCCGTATCGACAACCAGCTTCGCGGACGTTCCGGCCGTCAGGGGGATCCGGGGTCGACCCGCTTTTTCCTGTCGCTCGAGGACAACCTTATGCGTCTGTTCGGCTCTGACCGCGTTCAACGCATGATGGGCGCGCTCGGAATGAAAGAAGGCGAGGCGATCGAGCACAAGATGGTATCCAACGCCGTCGAGCGGGCGCAGAAGAAAGTCGAAGGTCGTAACTTCGATATCCGTAAGCAGCTGCTTGAGTATGATGACGTCAATAATGACCAGCGTCGCGTGATCTACGAGCAACGAGACGATGTGCTCAACTCCGATGACGTCTCCGAAAACATTGCAGCGCTGCGTGTCGAAGTCCTCGATGGCGCGATTTCTCGCCATGTGCCTCCTCAGAGCCTGCCGGAACAGTGGGATCTGGACGGGCTGCAGGACACGCTTGCCCAGGAGTTCAATCTCGATGCGCCCGTGACTCAATGGGCCAAGGACGACGATCAGTTCCATGAAGAGCTCCTGCGCGAACGCCTGCACGCCCAGCTGAGCTCGGCTTCTGCTGCCAAGGAGCACGCCGTCGGCGCGGACGTGATGCGCCGCTTCGAAAAGCAGGTCATGCTGCAGGTGCTGGATACGCGCTGGAAAGAGCACCTTCAGTCGATGGATCACCTGCGTCGCGGTATTCACCTTCGTGGGTATGCTCAGAAAAATCCGAAGCAGGAGTACAAGCGCGAGGCCTTCGAGCTGTTCCAGACGCTGCTTGAAAATATCAAAAGCGACGTTATCCGTATCTTGAGCCATGTGCAGGTACGTCAGCCTGATGACGTCGATGAGCTCGAGCGCAGCCGCAAGGAAACGCTCGAACGAGAGCAGGCCGCCAGCGAAATGACGCTTGAAAACGAGTATGCCGAAGACGTCGAGGACGATGTTGCGCTTGACGAACAGGCCATCGCCGGCGCCGAGCAGACCGCTCAGGAAACCGTTCGTCGCACAGAGCCCAAGGTGGGTCGCAACGATCCTTGCCCCTGCGGGTCTGGCAAGAAGTACAAGCAGTGTCATGGTCGGTTGAACTGATCGTCGTTTTTACAGAGTCAAGGAGGTCACTGTGGCAGTAGGTAGCGCGCATTTTCCCGAGATGCCGGTCATCGATGGCATTAAACTGGGTGTGGCCCAGGCCGGTATCAAAAAGCCCTCGCACGACGATCTGGTTGTGATCGAGCTTGACGAAGGCACGCGCGTGGCGGGCGTCTTCACGCAAAACGCCTTTTGCGCCGCACCGGTACACGTGGCCAAGCGGCATCTGGCCGATGACGCGCCCCGTTGGCTGGTGATCAATACCGGCAACGCCAACGCCGGGACCGGCGATCGGGGGCTACGTGATGCCCGGGCCTGCTGTGAGGCGTTGGCCGAGGCCGCCGGTGGTGTGGTGGGCAACGTGTTGCCGTTTTCAACCGGGGTAATCGGGGAGCCGCTGCCGGTTGAGCGCATCAAGGCGGCGCTGCCTGCGGCGCTTGATGCGCTCGGCAATGATCACTGGGCGGCGGCTGGTCGAGGCATTCTGACCACCGATACTCGGCCCAAGGGCGCAACCCGAACGCTTGAGATCAACGGAGAAACCGTTCACATCAACGGTATCGCCAAGGGCTCAGGCATGATCTGCCCCAACATGGCCACGATGCTTGCCTTTGTCGGCACCAATGCAAGTATCGACCACGACACGCTTCAATCGCTTCTAAGTGACACCACGACTCGTTCGTTCAATCGTATTACGGTCGATTCTGACACCTCGACCAACGACGCCTGCATGCTTATGGCAACGCAGCGCACTCAAACGCTTGATGCAGAAGGCCTGGCCCGCTTCAAGGATGCGCTTCAAGCGGTCATGACCGAACTTGCTCAGGCGATTATCCGAGACGGCGAGGGCGCGACCAAGTTCATTACCATCGATGTCGAGGAAGCCGCGAACGAGGGCGAAGCCCTGGCGGTTGCGTTCAGTATCGCGCACTCACCGCTTGTTAAAACCGCGCTGTACGCAAGCGACGCCAACTGGGGGCGGTTTTTGATGGCGGTGGGCAAGGCGCCGGTCGCGGATCTGGACGTCGACAAGGTGGTGCTTGAGCTCAATGGCGTCCGCCTTGCTGAACACGGCGGGCGTGCGGCCGGGTACAGTGAAGAGGCCGGCAGCCAGGCCGTTGCCGAGCAGGAAATTACCGTTCGTGTGGCGCTGGGTCGCGGCGCGCATGCCGAGCGGGTCTGGACATCGGATCTGTCGCACGACTATGTCTCGATCAATGCCGATTATCGCAGTTGAGCCCGCCTTTTAGGGCCGATGTTGAATTAACCACAGGAAAACTTCGGATAATGCCGAAACGTAGCGTTCATGTAGCCGCCGCGGCAATTTACAACGATCAGGGCCAAGTGCTTCTGGCCAGGCGCCCATCGATAGCGGATCAGGGGGGGCTGTGGGAATTTCCCGGCGGCAAACTCGAAGTCTACGAAACCGGATTGGAAGCGCTCAAGCGTGAGCTCAAGGAAGAACTCGGTATTGCGGTGGAGCGCGCCCAGCCGCTGATTCGAGTGCATTACGAATACCCCGACAAGTTCGTGCTGCTCGATGTCTGGGAAGTTCGCGGGTATACAGGCTCGCCCTACGGCCGTGAAGGGCAGGCTGTGCGCTGGGTCGATATCGACAAGCTGTTCAGCTACCCCTTCCCGCCGGCCAACGTGCCGATCATTCGCGCGGTCGGTCTGCCGCACGCCTACGTCATCACCGATGAAACCGACGATGACGAAGCGTTCGAGGCAATGCTTTCGCATGCGCTGCAAAACCGCGGCGGTCTACTGGTTCAGCTTCGCGCCAAATCGCTTGAAGAGTCGCACTTTGTCGAGCGCGCGCAGAAGGCGCTGTCGTTGTGTCGCGCGCACGGAGCGCGCCTGATTCTTAATGGCAGCGCCGAATTGCTCGAGCACGTTGATGCCGATGGCATTCATCTGACCAGCGATGATCTGATGGCGGCCACGGAACGTCCGGTTGGGCCGGACAAGTGGCTGTCGGCTTCGACGCACAATAACGAGCAGCTTTCGAAAGCCGCGCAGCTTGATTGCGACTTCGTGACGCTGTCGCCGATCCGGGAGACGCCGAGTCACCCCGGCGCCGTTACCATCGGCTGGCACGACTTTCAGCAGATGGTCGAGTTCGCGGCCATGCCGGTGTACGCACTTGGCGGCACCACACTGGATGACATCGACCGCGCACGTGCGGTTGGTGCCCAGGGTGTTGCATCGATTCGAAGCTTTTTGCCCGACCAGGATGACGCGTAAAATCACATCGAGTCGTCGATAAAAAACGCCCGGACCAATGGTTCGGGCGTTTTTTTGAGCGTGGCGCATTGAGTGTCGGTCAGAAGCGCTCGCCTGGATCAAGCCAATCCTCGAGATTGGTTTCATCCATGGCGGGTTCCCCGGCAATGCGATGGTCTTCGTTGGCCCAGGCCCCGAGGTCGATCAAGCGGCAGCGCTTCGAGCAGAAGGGGCGGTAGGTATTTTCCGCCGTCCAGGCAACGTCAGTGCCACAGTGGGGGCAGTGTACATTGATGGCGGGCGTGTCGGTGGTCTGGCTCATGAGGTCGCTCCGCAGAGTGTGAGGTACGTTGCGTGCAGATCGTTGACCTGTGCGCGCAGCGCATCGGGGTCGCCCTGATTGTCGATGACATCGTCGGCGGCGGCAAGACGCTGCGTTCTTGGCATTTGCGCCTCGAGTATGCGCCGGACATGCGCGTCGTCGACACTGTCGCGCTGCGTGGTTCGGGCGATTTGAAGCGGTTCTGGCGTGTCGACCACCAAAATGCGTTGAACCAGCGCTTTTTGGGTGGTTTCGAGCAGAAGCGGTGACACCAGAAGTTGATACGGTGACGCCTTTGGCGTCTCGAGAAACGTTTTCAAACGCTTGCGAATGCGTGGATGAGTAATCGCTTCAAGCTCGGCTCTGCGTTGGTCATCGTCGAACACCACATTGCGCAGTGCGCGACGATTGAGTGTGCCATCCGCGGCGAGAATGTCGGCCCCGAAGCGTTCCGAGATTTCCTCGAGTGCCGGCTCGCCGGGGAGGACGATGTCACGCGCGACCTGATCGGCATCGATCCACGGTACGCCAAGTGCTTCGAACAGTATGGCGACGGTCGACTTGCCGGAGCCGATGCCGCCGGTCAAACCGATGGTAATCGTCATGAACGGTCCTTACAGGCTATAAAGACCTGTAAGGGTATCACCGAACAGCAGCATCGCCATCCCGGCCAGGGCCAGATACGGGCCAAACGGCACGCCTCGGTCGGAAACGCTCTGACCTCGAAGTGTAAGGATCAGGATGCTGATGACCGCGCCACTGCCGGCGGCGATCATCAGAATCATCGGCAGTGCAATCCAGCCACACCACGCGCCGAGCGCGGCCAGAAGCTTGAAGTCACCGTAGCCCATGCCTTCCTTGCCGGTGACGATCTTGAAGAGCCAGTAAAACGCCCATAATAGGCCGTAACCGATCATCGCCCCGAGCACCGCATCCTGCAGGCGGCTGGGGTCGATCAGGACGTGATACAAAAGCCCGAGCCATAGGAGCGGCAGTGTCAGCACATCCGGCAGCAGCAGGGTGTCGGCGTCGATGACCGCCAGTGCCAGCAGGATCAAAAGGGCAATGATTACAAAAAGTGCGCCAATCGTTGGCCCCATCAGTTCGATGGTTGCAATGACCAGAAGGGCTGATGCGAACTCGATGGCAGGGTAGCGCCAGCTGATCTTGCCGTTGCAGTCCCGGCAGCGCCCGCGTCGCTTGAGCCAGCCGATCAGCGGTAGGTTGTCGTGCCAGCGAATCGGCGACTTGCACATCGGGCAATGAGACCTTGGGTACAGAAGCGACAGTCTTGACGGCGGCTCCTGCGGGGATTCCTGCAGTGTACCCAGATGATTGAGCGTTGCCCGCGCATCGCGCCGCCAGTAGCGGTCGAGCATGACGGGCAGGCGCTTGATCACGACGTTCAGAAAACTCCCGAACGACAAGCCCGCAAGTGTCAGAAAGATCCAGCCCATAAGAGACAATGTGTCCATGAATGTCGGTTACCTGTCGGGTGAATGCCATTACATGGCGTTGCCCATCTCGAAGATCGGCAGATACATGGAAAGAACCAGGCCGCCGACCATCACGCCCAGCACGACGATGATCAGTGGCTCGAGCAGGGACGTCAGCGTGTCGACGCGGTTTTCGACGTCCTGTTCGAAGAAATCGGCCACCTTGTTGAGCATCGCGTCCAGCGAGCCGGCTTCTTCGCCGATGGCGACCATCTGAAGCGCCATGCCGGAAAAAAGGCCGGTGTTGCGCATGGCGAAGTTCAGGGTCTGGCCGTTGACGACGTCTTCCTGCATGGCTCGAATGCCGCGCTCAAACACCTGACTGCCGCAGGCCCCCGCGGCGGTATCGAGGGCATCGATCAGGGGGACGCCTGCCGAAAAGCTGGTGGCGAGCGTGCGGGCAAAGCGGGCGATGGCCGATTTTTCCAGAATGGGGCCCAGAATCGGCAGCGCGAGCGCAAATCTTGAGCAGCCGAACGCGAACCTGGGAGAGCGCTTCACGCCTGTTTTAATGCCCATCACCGTCAGCGCTGCCGCAATCAGCACCCACCACCAATACGTTTGAGCCATTTCAGAAAGCGCAAGCGTCATCTGGGTAAACGCCGGGAGGTCCGCGCCGAAGCCGTTGAACATGGTTTCGAACTGGGGCACCACCTTGATCAACAGCATGGCCGTGACCCCTAGACCGACACTGATGACTGCCGCCGGGTAGTACAGCGCCTTTTTGACCTTCGATGTGAGCGCCTGAAGCTTTTCCTTGTAGGTGGCGATGCGCTCGAGCATGGTGTCGAGCGCGCCGGCCTGCTCGCCAGCCGCCACCAGATGCACGAACAGGTCATCGATGTGCTTGGGGTGCGCTTCAAGAGCCTGAGCGAAGCTCTTGCCTTCGGAAACGTCCTGATGCATCTGGCTGATCATGTGGCGAAGCGATGTGTTGGTCGCGCTCTCACCGATTGCGTTGAGGGATTGAAGCAGGGGGATGCCCGAGCGAATCATGGTGGCAAGCTGGCGGGAAAAGAGCGCGATGTGGGCGCCGGTCACGCGTTGCCCAAGGCCGAAGGAGGCGCGCTTTTTTTGAAGCTGCTTGATGATGATGCCCTGCTTGATCAGCTGCGCGCGTGCCTCCTCGCGGCTTGAGGCCACCAATACTCCCTTTTGCAGTTCGCCGCGGGCGTTCTTGCCACGCCACTGCCACTGGGAGAAGGCCTCGGCGGGCTTGCGGGGTGGGGCGAGGGCACGTGCCATGACAAGTTACTCCTTGGTCACTCGGTTGATTTCCTCGAGCGTGGTCACGCCCTCCTTGACGCGTCGAAGCCCGGATCGACGCAAATCCTGATGGCCTTCTTCCCGGGCCAGATCAGCCAGCGCGATTGAGCTGCCTTCATCCATGATCAAGCGGCTCATGGCGTTTGAAATCGGTAGAACTTCATAAATGCCCACGCGCCCCTTGTAGCCCTGGGTGCACTTGCCGCAGCCTTTGGCGTGATAGAGCGTCAGGCCCGCGAGGTCGGCCTCGGAAAAGCCTTCTTCCTTGAGTACGGCGTCAGGAAGTTCCACGGGCTCCTTACAGTGATCGCACAGTCGCCGTGCCAGGCGCTGCGCGATGATCAGCGTGACGGAGGTTGCAACGTTGAACGCGGCCACGCCCATGTTGCGAAGGCGTGTCAGGGTTTCCGGGGCCGAGTTGGTGTGCAGGGTCGAGAGCACCAGGTGGCCGGTCTGGGCGGCCTTGATTGCGACTTCCGCGGTTTCCAGATCCCGAATTTCACCGACCATCACCACGTCCGGGTCCTGACGCAGAAACGCTCGTAGAGCGCTTGCAAAATCGAGCCCGATCTTTGGCATTACGTTGACCTGGTTGATGCCTTCGAGCTTGAGTTCGACCGGGTCTTCGGCGGTGGCGATGTTGCGGCTTTCGGTGTTCAGGATATTGAGCCCGGTATAGAGTGAGACGGTTTTGCCGCTGCCAGTGGGGCCGGTGACCAGAATCATGCCCTGTGGCCGGGCCAGCGCCTTTTCAAAGAGCGCCTTCTGTTCGGGGAAAAAGCCGAGCTTGTCGATACCGAGCTTGGCGCTTTTGGGGTCGAGCAGGCGCATGACGATCTTTTCGCCGTAGACCGTCGGCAGCGTGTTGACGCGAAAATCCACCTGTTGCTTGGCCGAGACCTTGAGCTTGATGCTGCCGTCCTGCGGGAGTCGGCGCTCGGAAATGTCGAGCTTGGCCATGACCTTCAAACGGGCGGCCAGGCGCTGTCGCATCTGCGGCGGCGGGCGAACCGCTTCGGTCAGCACGCCATCGACGCGAAACCGGACCCGGTAGCTGGTTTCATACGGCTCGAAATGAATGTCGGAGGCGCCGCGGCGGATGGCGTCGAGCATGAGCTTGTTGACAAAGCGCACCACCGGGGCGTCGTCGTTGAGCGAGAGCACCGGCTCGTCGTCGTCCTCGGGCTCCTCGACGGTCAGGCTGTCGCTTGACATGTCATCATCGAGAAGCGACATCGCGCCCTTGAAGTGGGCCGAGAAATACTCCTCCAGCCGGCGCTCGAGCTGATCGATCGGGGCGAGCACGCCCTCGACCCGGTGGCCGGTCACGAATTGAAGTTCATCGAGTGCGCCAAGCGCTGCCGGCCCGCTCAGGGCCACCGTCAGTACATGATCCTTGAACGCGACCGGCAATACGTTGAGCTTTCTGAGAAGGTCTTCCGAGAGCTTGCCCGGCTCAGGCAGGCGCGCGGCCGGCACGCTGTCCAGATCCAGACAGCCAAGCCCGAACTCCATGGCGGCTACCAGCGCCCCACGGCGCGCATCGACCAGCCCATTGGCCACCAGATAGCTCAACAGGGGCTGCTCGAGATCGCGCGCTTTTTCTGTGGCCGTAACGGCGTCGTTTTCGCTCAGCATGCCTTCCTGCACCAGCAGTTTGGCAAGCCCGCGCAGCGCATTGCCCACAGGGTAGAGAGACGGCGCAAACGACATTTAAGACCTCGAACGCAAAAACGATGATGCCTTTTTATCGGCGAAACCGAGACCGGCTTGACCGGTCGAGCGCCTCGGTTAATCGGTAAAGTTTTTTTTTGAGGGGTCGTTATCGGGCAGTACTTGGGCATGGCCCGGTTGGGCACTTATCTTTTTGACAGGGGAATCACATCGATGGCAGCACAAAAACAAGGCGGTTTCACATTGATCGAGCTGATGATCGTGGTTGCGATCATCGGCGTACTCGCGGCAATCGCGGTGCCGCGCTATCAGGACTACGTCGCGCGTTCGGAAGCAGCATCTGGTCTTGCAACGATCAAGGGCGCACAGACTGCGTATGAAGAGCGCGTGCTCACTGGGCAGACTCCGTCGCTGGATAGCTCAAATGCGGGTTTTGTGGGTATTACAGATGATGCAAGTGAGCTTGGAACGGTTTCATTGGATCAAGACAGTGCTCAAAATATTCGCTTTACCTACGGTTCAAATAGTAGCTCTGCCGTGACAGGAAAATATGTACAGCTTGATCGCAATTCCACGGGCGCATGGTCTTGCTCTACATCGCTAGAAGAGGCTTACCAACCCAAAGGGTGTGAAGCACCATCGGGACCCTAAACTTGATACGCTATTGAAAAAAGCCGGCATCCGCCGGCTTTTTTGTGTCAGTACATCGCCCGTTCTTCCTCGACCACTTCCTTGAGCACATCGAGAAAGAGCCCATCGGCCGGGGAATGCTGTTTGGGGTTTTCAGGGATATTGATGTTGGTGGAGTTCGAGATGGCGTTGGCGATTTTCGCCATCGCCTCGGGCTCGCCGTAGTGTTCACGGGCGATAATGAGCGACTGCGAGAGAATTTCGGGTTCCTGCAGCATCTTCTTGATGAAGTGGCGCAGCTCGGTAATCATGCGCTGTTGCTGAATTTCGGTGGCTGAGCTCATGGCGCCTTCCTCCTGGGGTAAACGATGTAGGGCTGGCCTGGACGTGTCCTTGGCCAGCCGGTGAAGCTTGTGTCTAGGATAGCGCGTCGACCCCATTACTCACCAGATGGGATCGTCTGCCACAGGGTGATCTCACCCAGCCACTCGAGATCCGAGGTGCTTTCCTTGAGCGCGGTATAGGGCGCCTCGGGCAGTTCGAGCCCGGCCGGGACATAGAGGACCACATCGATGGCGCGCCGGTCTTCATTACTTGCATAGTGCAGGCCAAGGCTTATGCGCGCCCGCCAGAGCGGGTGGGCGTGCCAGCGCGCCTCCAGCTCATGGATGACGTCGGTTCGAAGCGGCAGAGGCTTTCGATGCTCGGCCCGCGGGGCGTTGGAGTCGTCTTCGGGATCAATGTGGAAGACGATATCCTCAAGCTCTGGGCGTGCAGTGCGAAGGGTGCGAATGACCTCGTTGCCGATCTCGTGGCCCTCGGAAACGCTCAGGCGCGAGCCCACGATCAAGTGCAGGTCCAGCATGACGCTGCCGCTTTGGGTGCGGGTTCGAACGTCGTGCACGTCCTTTACCCCGTCGACGCCGAGCGCCAGTTCGCGAATCACTTTGTCCTCTTCCGGCGGAAGGGCCGTGTCGATGAGTTCCCGCCCGGCGTGCCAGATCTGCTCGACGCCGACCTTGGCGACCATCGCGGCCACGATGATGGCTGCCACACTGTCAAACCAGCTCCAGCCGAACTGAAGCCCGACCAGTCCGACCAGAACCACCAGGGAGGACAGCGCATCACTGCGCGAGTGCCAGGCGTTGGCCTCCAGAAGACGCGAGCGCTGCTGGCGGGCGACGTGCAGGGTCACCCGAAACAGCACCTCCTTGATCAGCATCGAGGCTGCCGCGAGCAGTATGGCGCCGGTGCCGGCGCTTGAAAGCGTCGAGCCGGTCAGAAGGCGGTCGAGGCTATCCCAGGCAAGAGCCGCCGCAACGCCGATCAACATGGCGCCGAGGGCGAGCGTACCGAGCGTTTCGATCCGCCCGTGGCCGTAAGGATGGTTGCTGTCTGGCGCCTGACGACCATAATGCGTTGCCAGCATTACAAACGCATCGGTGATCAGATCCGAGAGCGAATGAATGCCATCGGCGACCAACGCGCCTGACTGTGTGACGTAGCCGACCGCAATCTTCAGTCCGCCCAGAAGGGCGTCAAAGACGGCCCCCAGGAGCGTGATGCGCTGGGCTGTGCGGCGAGAGTTATCAAGCGTCGCGTCTTGCATCGATCAAAGTGTCCTTGCTGCACCGGGGCGATGGAGGGCGTATAGTGGCGCGTTCTGACATTGGTTTGCAAAAAGGGTAGAAAATGTCACGTCTGACGCTGTTCCAGCGGGCGACCGGTGTTGGCCCGGTTCTGCGGATTCTGGCCATGCTGTTGCTGGTCCTTGCCGTCATCATGGCGGTGCCGCTGGTTGTGCTCATTATCGAGCAAAACAGCGATCTATGGGCGTTTGTCTACGCCGAACTCGCAACGCTTATATCGGCAGGATTGATGCTGCTGGTGACGCGGCAAATAGAGATTCAGTTGAAACCGCGTCAGATGTTCATTCTGACGACGCTTAGCTGGGTCACCATCTGTACCTACGCAAGCCTGCCGCTGGTGTTTGGTGCGCCTCATCTGTCGATGGGGGATGCGGTCTTTGAGTCGGTTTCGGCGGTCACCACCACCGGCTCGACGGTCATGGTCGGTATCGACAACCTCTCCGATGGATTGAAGCTCTGGCGCGGACTGCTGCAGTGGGTCGGCGGGATCGGCATCATCGTCATGGCGATCGCGATTCTGCCGTTTCTGCAGGTGGGCGGCATGCGCCTGTTTCAGACCGAGTCCTCGGATTGGTCAGACAAGATCCTGCCGCGGGCGGGGGGAGTCGCCAAGTCGATCACCGGGGTGTATCTGCTGATCAGCGTGGTTGCGATCGTAAGCTACTGGTTCGCCGGTATGACATCTCTGGACGCGGTCGTACACGGGATGAGCTCGGTGGCGACCGGCGGGTTTTCGAACTACGACAGCTCGTTCGGCATCTACGAAGACAAGCCCTGGATCATGTGGATGGCCAACCTGTTCATGCTCCTGGGCGCGGTGCCGTTCGTTTTGTACATCAAGATGATGCGCGAAAAGACGCTGTCCTCGTTCTGGAAGGATCAGCAGGTGCGCGGACTCTTGTACATGCTGGTCGTGGTCATTCTAGGGCTTACGGTGTATCGAGTGGTGCGCGGCGTGCCGTTTTTCGATGCGCTGACGCAAGTTGCCTTCAATGTGATTTCGGTGGTCACGACCACCGGCTACGCCTCCGACGACTACACCCTCTGGGGGCCGCTGGCCATTGTTTGTTTCTTCTACCTGACCTTTGTCGGCGGCTGTTCGGGCTCGACCAGTGGCGGCATGAAGGTCTTCCGCTTTCAGATCGGCATCATCATGCTGATCAACCAGCTCCGGCACCTGGTGCACTCCAACGGCGTGTTCGCCCAGCGCTATAACGGACGAATGCTGACCGACGATGTGATCCGCGCCGTTATCGCGTTTTCCTTCTTCTTCTTTTTCACGGTGGGCGCGATCGCGCTTGGATTGGCCGCGATGGGGCTTGACCTTGTGACGGCATTGTCGGGTGCGGCGACCGCGGTGGCAAACGTCGGCCCGGGCCTTGGCGATACCATTGGCCCGGCAGGTAATTTTTCGTCGCTACCAGAAGCGGCCAAATGGCTTTTGAGTTTCGGAATGCTGATGGGGCGTCTCGAAATCCTGACGGTGCTGGTGTTGGTGACACCGATGTTCTGGCGAAAATAGCGTGTCAGGAAGGGTGCTTTTTTTCCAGGGTAAGTGAAGGTTGACGCGTACCGGCCGTTACCTCTTTTATTGTGCAGTGCACAACGTGGGTCATGTGTGCTATTGATAAAAGGGTCAGGTCTTGGCGACAACGGGGGAAAGCACCATGCTGTACCAGTACTACGAATTCCAGCGCTCGTTCTTCTATCCGGTTTCTGTAATGGCGAAACTGTCGGCGGAGCTTTTTACAGACTCGCGCCACAGTCTTTCCCACCTTCCCTGGGCCAATCGCCTGGCGGCCAATTACGAGCTGATCTACCGGCTGGGCAAGGAGTACGAAAAACCTGAATTCGATATCCGAACGATTGAAAAGGGTGGCTCAATTGTTCCAATCGTTGAGGAGATCGTTGAGGACAGGCCGTTTTGTCGCCTGATTCGATTCAAGCGCTACGCCGACAACGCAGAGCTTGCGCAGACGTTCACCGACGAGCCCAAGATACTGCTGTGCGCGCCGCTTTCAGGCCACCATTCGACGCTTTTGCGCGATACCGTTCGCCAATTCCTGCACGATGCCAAGGTCTACATCACCGACTGGAAGGATGCGCGCACCGTGCCCAACGATGAAGGGCCGTTCCATCTCGATGATTACGTCGAGTACATCCAGTCGTTCATTCGTACCATCGGTGCCGACAATCTGCATGTGATTTCAGTCTGTCAGCCCACGGTGCCCGTGCTGGCGGCGCTGTCGCTGATGGCGGCTCGAAACGAGGTCTTGCCCAATACGATCACGATGATGGGCGGGCCGATCGATGCTCGAAAGAGTCCGACCGAGGTCAACTCCCTGGCCAACAACAAGTCTCTTCAGTGGTTCGAGGACAACGTCATCCACCGAGTGCCTGGCGGTTACCCAGGCGCCGGTCGCAAGGTCTATCCAGGCTTTCTTCAGCATGCCGGTTTTGTTGCGATGAATCCGGACTTGCACCTCAAGTCGCACTGGGAATTCTATGAGCATCTGCTCAGTGGTGATGAGGAGGACGCCGAAAGCCATCGTCGGTTCTACGATGAGTACAATGCGGTGCTGGACATGCCGGCCGAATATTACCTCGATACCATTCGCGTCGTGTTTCAGGAGTACGCGCTCGCCAAGGGAACCTGGACCATTCGTGGCGAGCCCGTTGACCCGTCTTGCATCCAGGAAACGGCCCTGATGACGGTAGAAGGTGAGCGTGACGATATTTCAGGCCACGGCCAGACAGCCTCCGCTCATGATCTGTGTACCGGCATTGAGGATAAACGCCGTTTTCACATCACACTTGAAGGGGCCGGGCATTACGGCATCTTTTCCGGTCGGCGCTTTCGAACCAAGCTTTACCCGCAGCTTTTGCAGTTTATTCGTGATCATGCAAGTTAGATCTTGACAGGATTGTGCGCTGCAGCAATACTTGCATTGTGCAGTGCACAATAAGCCAGGCACTGGCGGTGACGAATCTGGCGAGGCGGGTGGTTCGCAAGGTTCGACGAATATCCAGTCACGATCGGTAAGACACCGACAGGAGAATACGATGTACACCATGAATAATCCGGAAAAGATGAAAGACGTCTACCGCGAGCAGGTCAATACGCTGATGGGCTTTACCCAGCAGTGGATGAAAGGTGTCGAGCAGCTGACCGAGCTTAACCTCAAGACAGCACAGGACATGATGTCTCAAGGTGCGGACATGACCCAGAAGATGCTTTCGGCTCGTGAAGCGCAGGAAGTCTTCAATCTGCAGTCCGTCATGTTCCAGCCGTTTTCCGAGCGCAGCATGGCGTACACCCAGAATGCGTACAAGATCATGTCCGGCATGCAGTCTGATGTGATGAGGCTTGCCGAGAAAAAGGCCGCCGAACGCAGCCAGGCGTTTCAGTCCTACGTGGATGATCTTGCCCGAAATGCACCGGTCGGCGCGGAATCAACGGTATCGATGACTAAATCGGCCACCAGCGCTACCGCAAGCTTCTACGACACCGTGCAGAAGATGGTGCGCCAGGCCATGGAAAACGCCGAGCGTAACTTCGAAGCCGCCACAAGCGTGGCCCACGAGCAGGCCAAGCAGGCAACCGATGCCTCGTCTCGCTTTGCAGGTGATGTTCAGGGCGCAACCAAGGACGCGTCACAGCGTACGGCAACTGCTGCCAAGAACGCCGCTGACCAGGCTCAGAAAGCGGCCGAGGCCTCCAGGAACAGTGCAACAGCTGCATCGTCGGCCAACGCCAACGCGTCCAGCAACACCAATACCTCGAACAAGAAGTAAATACTGACAAAACGTCGGTACGGATACGCTGTACGCGTTGGGCACATTCCAACACGTACGCGCCATGAAAAAGCCCCGCTGAGCGGGGCTTTTTTTATGCAGGGTCTGACGTTAAAGGTCCAACGTCAAACGATCATGCAAAGGCGATGTAGATGGCCAGTACGCAGACGATCAAAGCGATACCTGCAGGAAACGAACCTTTCCACGGCGTGAGGTCGACTTCGCCGCTGTCTTCCTGAACCCAGGGCTCCTTGCGCGGTGCCAGCTTGCCGATGATGAGCATCATGGCGATCAGGCCGACAAACACGAGACCGATAAAGTGGAAGTCGTGAACGACGTTCAAAACGCCAGTGAACGGCGGTACGAAGTAGACCAGAAAGATAACCAGACAGCCAAGAATCAGACCGAGCTTTGCAGCAATGGCCGGAACATGGCGGTTAAGAAGGCCGACGGCCACGACTGCCAGAATCGGAATGAAGTACAGCGCGTTCATCTTTTGCAGGTAGACGAAGATGCTTTCCTGACCGGCCAGAAGCGGTGCAATGATCATGGCCGCGATCGCGACGATCCAGCCAAATACCTTGCCTGATTTGACCACTTCCTCGTCAGAGGCGTCCTTGCGCAGGACCTGCTTGTAGATGCCAAGACTGAACAGCGTCGTGGTGCTGTTGAGTGCGGAGTTGAAGGACGAAAGGATGGCGCCGACCATGACGGCGGCGAAGAAGCCGGTCAGGTAGGGGGGCAATACATTGAAGACCAGATGGCCATAGGCCGCGTCGGCCTTGATGCCCTGATCGGCGTACAGATAAAACGCGATCATGCCGGGAATAACCAGATACAGCGGCCCGAACAGCTTCAAAAACCCGGTCAGAAGCACACCTTTCTGCCCTTCGGCAAGGCTACTGGCGCCGAAGGTGCGCTGAATGATCTGCTGGTTGGTACACCAGTAGAAGACGTTCAGCAGCAGCACGCCGGTAAACAGGGTAGAAAACGGTACGGACTGCTCTTCAGTGCCCAGCGAGTTGAAACGCTCTGGCATCGAGGTGGTGAGGGTCTCCCAGCCCTGAGCAATTCCCTGACCGCCGCTGACGGCCTGAAGGCCGAAGTAGACAATGATGAAGCCGCCGATCAGTAGGCCGATGCCGTTCAAGGTGTCAGACACCGCAACGGTTCTAAGGCCGCCGAACAGGGCATAGATTGACCCGATCAGACCCACCAGCCAGACGGTGCCCCAAAGAAGCGTGGTATTGGACTCGATGCCCGTCAGCCCTTGCAGATCGAGCATGCCGAGCAGACCAACAGCGCCTGAATACAAAACGATCGGCAACAGGATCGCGATGTAGGCCAACAGGAAAATGATGTTGGCGATTAACTGCGTGCCCTTGTCGAAACGTATGTCGAGCAGCTGCGGCACGGTAGTGATGCCACTTTTCAAAAATCGTGGCAAAAAGAACAGGGCCATCAGCACCAGCGCGACGACGGCCACGACTTCCCAGGCCATGACGCTGAAGCCGTCGACGAAGGCGGCGCCATTAAGGCCGACCATCTGTTCGGTTGAGAGGTTGGTCATCAGAAGCGACCCCGCGATCAGCGGAAAAGAGAGGCTTCGTCCGGCCAGAAAATAGCCCTTGGAATGCTTATGGTCGTCGTTACGCGTGATTTTCCACGTAAGTGCGGCCACCGCTAAGGTAAACAGCAAGAACGACAGGATAGTTATTGCATGCATGGTGAGTATCCCTTGCGAATTTTTATACGGTTTAGGCGCTGAACGCCGACCTTTTTTGATTCAGACGCCAGTGTATCCATCGGTTCCCAAAGCGCTATTCGCCTATTGTCTGACATAGCCTGTCTCCGGCTCTGACAAACAGGTTTGGGTGGCAAAATACACCGTCTTTTCTACACTGGGGATGTATTGCATGGGATGTGATGTATTGCATGGAAAGCGTCGATCCGACGTACCGGGTCGGCCCACATTTAAAAGGAGTTACGCAAAATGGGCATTATTCTCTGGTTGATCATCGGTGGTCTTGCAGGCTGGATTGCAGGCAAGATCATGCGCGGCGGCGGTTTCGGTATCGTCGGTAACATCGTTGTAGGTATCGTCGGTGCCGTCATCGGCGGTGCGCTCTTGAGCGTACTGGGGCTTTCCTCCAGCGGTGGCATCATAGGTTCTCTGGTCACGGCGCTTATCGGTGCGGTCGTATTGCTCTGGATCGTGTCGTTGATCAAGAAAAAGGCGTGATCCCTGGAGATCGCCTTTTCGGAAAAGCGCCTTCGGGCGCTTTTTTATGCGCCTTTTGTTTATAAAATGCTATCTATTTTGATTTTTTGATTCATTTAATTAATTGATGGCCGGCATTTGGCTTCCCAATTATCTCGCCATACCCGGGCTCTATATCCTGCGTGAACTCGATAACGACTCACAGAGGGTATTCCCATGTCTCATCACACGCGCTACACCATGGCTAATGGCGCTCCGGTCCCTAATGACGATGTTAGTCTCACCGCCGGCAGCCGTGGGCCGCTGACGTTTGATAATTGGCGCCTGTTCGAAAAGCTGGCGCACTTCAACCGGGAACAGATTCCCGAGCGCGTGGTGCATGCGCGCGGCAGTGCGGCCTTTGGCATATTTACTCTGAGCGATGATCTGTCAGACATTACGATTGCCGATTTTCTGAACGAGGCGGGCAAAACGACACCCGTCGCGCTTCGATTCTCGACGGTGGCCGGCGGTCAGGACAGTGGCGACAACGTCCGTGATGTGCGTGGCTTTGCCCTGAAGTTCTATACCGAACAAGGCAACTACGACATCGTGGGCAACAACACGCCCGTGTTTTTCATCCGAGAGCCCAGTAAATTCCCGGATTTCATTCACACCCAGAAAAAGGACCCGCGTTCGAACCTGGTCAACTGGCAAAATCGTTGGGAATTCTGGGCAAATCACCCTCAGGCGTTTCATCAGGTCACGATCTTGATGTCGGATCGAGGCATCCCCTACAGCTACCGCACCATGAACGGCTATGGCTCGCACACGCTCAGCATGTGGAATCGGGATGGTGAGCGCGTTTGGGTCAAATGGCACTTCAAGACCAATCAGGGCATTCGAAACGTCACCGACGAGCAGGCGCTCACGCTTGCCCCGGACCACCATCAGCGCGATCTGTTCAGTCACATTGAAAACGGCGATTTTCCAAGCTGGACCGTCAAGCTCCAGGTCATGACCGACGCCGAGGCCCGGGCCTACCGTATCAACCCGTTTGATTTGACCAAGGTCTGGCCTCATGCCGATTTTCCGCTGCGAGATATCGGTCAGCTTGAATTGAACCGAAATCCGGATAACTACTTTGCCGAGGTCGAGCAGCTCGCGTTCAGCCCCTCGAATTTCGTGCCGGGTGTCGGTGCGTCACCGGATAAGGTGCTTCAATCGCGGCTTTGGTCCTATGCGGATGCACATCGTTACCGTCTGACGGCCAACTACACGCAGCTGCCGGTAAATCGCCCGCATTGCCCGGTTAATCATTATCAGCGTGATGGCTTTATGGCCGGCATGCACCGTGAGGATGGCCAGTACTCGCTGACCAATTTCTACCCGAATGATCGTGTCGAAAACGGTGCACCGGTGCCCGCCCCCGAATTCATCGAGCCGCCAATGCCGCTCGAGGAAGAGGCCTGGGTAGGTTATTTCGATAACAGTGAGGACGACAACGTGTCCCAGGCGGGCAACCTTTATCGCAGTTTCGATGAAGGCCAGCGCGAGCGCATCACCAACGTGATCGGCTCGACGTTGCTCGATGTGTCCGCTTCTGTTCAACAGCGCGTGATCGCGATCTGCTCGGCTGCCGATCCCGATTATGGTGCGCGTGTTGAAGCGGCGCTGGCTGCCCATACCCAGAAAGCCGTCAGTGATCACATCTGATTAGTCTTGGATCGGCTTTTGGCGCCTTCCTTCGGGAGGGCGTTTTTGTTGGGGTGGTCCATGCTCGATGACCTCTAACCACTGCCTGAGTCGCTTGAACACCTGTACTGCGTCATCGTTTCGCCAGTGAGTAAACCCGAGCACGAAGCCTATCTGCGCCGCTGACGAGTCTGAGTAGCGAGACAGTGGGTCAAGCGCAATTCCTTCGCGTGAAAGCGCTGTCGCGATGCGCCGCACGTGGGCCCGAGTCTTCGTTGAGGCGCGGCTTGACCGGGCATCGGTTTGGCGCAAGCGATGCTCTGGCGCGAATTGGTAAGGTTTTTTCGATACGAATCAGGCAAGATGATCCCCGTCTTCGACGGCCGGTTATTGGTCGTCATCGAGGGGGTTCAACGCATCAGGCACCGTGGTGTGCCTTGCCAATGGTTTCGAGTCATGAAAAAAGAACGTTTTATCGGCCTCGAGTGGATGCGATTTCTGCTCGGCCTCTACATCGTCATTTTCCATACCATGCACTATTACCCGGAAACGAAAGGGTGGGGCCACCTGGTCACTCAGGTCGGTTTTTTCTCGACCAGCACCTTCTTCGTGTTGTCGGGGTTTTTGCTGACGCACGTCTATCTCAATGAACATAACGAGATGCGTGAGCCGGCCAGAAGCTTCATGGTAAAGCGGTTTTCGAACCTCTATCCCATTCACATCGGCTCGTTTCTTCTGACCATTGCGGTCATGTCGCTGATCCCATACCTGGCAATCGTGCCGGAGGATGCCAAGACGTCTGCGCTGTTCACGATCTATGACGTCAACAACGACATGGGCCAGGCCACGCCCAATCCGCTTCATCACTTCATGAGTACCGGTGAGGCGGCGTTGAACGTCGTGTTGAACCTGACCCTTCTGCATGCCTGGAACCCGTACTATCTGACGTTCAATCCGCCGTCCTGGTCGATTTCGACGCTGTTCTTCTTCTATATGGTCTTTCCGTTCGCTGCGACGCGACTGGTTCGGCTCAGAAAATTCTACCGCGCCATGGCCCTTGTGATGGCGATCTATCTGATCCCGACGATCTTGGTGAGCCTGTACACCGATTACGGCATGCCCGAGACCGGCATTCTTCACCGTAATCCGATCATTCGACTCCCTGAGTTTCTCGCCGGGATTTTGCTGTGTGGTCTATACACGCGCCGTCGCTCACAGGGGCGTCGTCTGAGCATTGGCAAGCGCTGGGCGCTGGTGGGATTGATTGTTGTGTCGATTGCCATTGCCGAGGTGCTTCTGACCAAGGGGCACGTCTGGTACTACTTCATGCACAATGGCCTTTTGTTGCCGGCGCAGCTGGCGCTGGTCTATCTGTGTCTGTTCATGCCGATGCCAAAGCGCGCCTCGATAACGCGGTTTGCAACGCGCCTGGGTGGGGCGTCGCTTCCAATGTTTGCGCTGCATGTGCCGTTTTACATTATCTTCTCGCGCGTCGAACGGGTGCTTTCCGGTGAGCCATCCTTGTGCATGGCCGGTGAGTTCCGCCAGTGTTTCGATGCGGCCGGCCCGATTTCGATCTGGTACTACCCGGTTTTTTTGATTTTGACCGTTGCGCTGTGTGTGGTGTTTCAGGAGCAGTTCGTGGTTCAGGTTCGTAACTGGCTTCAGCGCCATTTGCTCAAGCAGTAAGCGAGCGCTAAACCAAAAAAAGGCCCCATCGGGGCCTTTTTTTATGACATCTCAAAGTTCTTCGAGACAGCGCTCGATGATGTCGAGTCCTTCGTTCAGGACGTCGTCGGTGGCCGTCAGCGGTACCAGTACTCGAATGGTATTCGAGTAAAATCCGCAGGAAAGCAGGATCAAGCCGTTTTCGGCGGCCTTCTGGGTCAAGGCCTTGGTTTTTACGGCACACGGTGCGCCGTGTTCGTCCACGAGTTCGAAGGCGGCCATCGCCCCGACGTTTCGGGAGTGATCGACGTGACTAAAGCGCGCCTGCCATGTGTGGAAACGTTCAGCGAGTGCCTCGCCCATACGCTGGCTTCGCCCGAGAATATCCTCCTCCTCGATGGCATCCATCACGGCAATCGCGGCGGCGCAGGACAGCGGGTTGCCGCCGTAGGTGCCGCCGAGCGAGCCAGGCCCGGAGGCGTCCATCATGTCGGCCTTGCCAACCACTGCTGCCAGCGGCATGCCGTCGGCAAGGCTTTTGGCCGTGGTGATCAGATCCGGTTCGACGTCGGTGTGCTCGATGGCAAAGAGTTTGCCGGTGCGCGCAAAGCCGGATTGCACTTCGTCGGCGATCAGGGCAATACCGTGCTCATCACAGAGCGCGCGCAGCGACTGCATGAAGGCGGGTGAGGCTTGATAAAATCCGCCTTCGCCCTGAATCGGTTCGATAATGATGGCTGCCACGCGGTGTGCGGGGACATCGGTCTTGAACAACTTTTCAATGGCCGCCAGGCTTTGCGCGTCACTGACGCCGTGGGTCGGGTTCGGGTAAGGCGCCCGAAACACATCGCCCGGCATCGGGCCGAAATCGTGCTTGTACGGCAGTACCTTGCCGGTCAGCGCAAGGGTCATCATCGTACGACCGTGGAAGCTGCCATCGAAGGCAATGACGGCGCTGCGCCCGGTGGCGGCGCGTGCAATCTTGACGGCGTTCTCGACCGCCTCCGCCCCGCTGTTGACCAACACCGCTCGAGTGTCGCCCGAGATCGGCACGGCGTCGCACAGGCGCTTGCACAAGTGAACGTAAGGGGCGTAGGGCATTACCGCAGCCGAGGTGTGCATGACTTTATCAAGCTGTGCCTTGATGGCCTCGACCACCTTGGGATGGCGGTGACCCAGATTGAGTACGCCGATGCCACCGGCGAAGTCAATGTAGCGGTTGCCTTCGACGTCCCAGATTTCGGCGTTTTCGGCCGTATCTGCAAAGGCCTGGATCATGTGCGGCGCGCCCTTGGCCACGTACTGCTGTTTCAATTCACTGAGATGCTTGTTGTTCATGTCGCGCTCCGGCGTGGTGGGTTGCGATAAAAGCCGAACAGACGAGGTTGTTCGGTGAGCGTGGCGATCGCCAGACGCCATCACTCTATAGTAGGGTAGAGCCGTCAATTAAAAAATACGTCAGTGTGTATTATTTGAAACAAAAAAGGGCGTCTTCCTGTTTTAGGCCCTGATAAGGGCCACTTTTTGACCAGCATGCCAGCAAAGCCTAAAGATCGCTTAACCTTCGCCGTGCATTAATTGCATATATTGTGCCAAAACGTGCATCATGCGTTGGTTGTCGGTGTTCTGGTTCGCGATGGCCGCGATCAGGCACCGGGCACATCTTTCAACCATGGATGCCGAGGCGTTGGTGTCTTCGGCGGTGTTCGAGGCGTTATTCATGAGGCATTGGCTTGGCAGTCTGGCGGTACTGGCGCTTCTTGGCGGCTGTGCTGCGCAACAACCATCGACTCAGTCCCAGTATTACGATGTGGCGATGCCGTCTATGAGTACTCCCAAAACGACGCCACGCTCAAAGCGCCCCGGTGGTGGCACCGCCGCCGCAACGCCATCGCCGTCGACGGTGAGCTGGGCAACGATTCGAACGTCATTGATGAACGAGTACGACGCCTGGGCCGGCACGCCTTACCGCTATGGCGGAACAAGCCGCTCGGGAGTCGATTGTTCAGCGCTGGTTCAGCATATATTTCGTGATTCATTCGATATCGACTTGCCCCGTACGACGCTTGGTCAGGTGCTCGAGGGCAACAAGATCAACAAGGCCTCGCTCAAGCCAGGTGATCTTGTTTTCTTCCGGCCCAAGCGAAATGACCGTCATGTAGGCATCTATGTGGGGGATGGCTATTTCATGCACGCGTCTTCCTCGACCGGTGTTCGACTTTCAAAACTCGATAACCCGTATTGGTCGCGTTATTTCTGGCAGGCGCGACGGCCGATCGACCGCGCGGACATCAGCGAGCGACTGGCCATGAAGTAATAATGGCGAACGTTTCAGGCACGTACCAAAAAGGCCAGCTGAATAAGCTGGCCTTTTTGGTACGTGCGCAAAAAAAGAGCGTCAGCAAAATTAAGTTCATAGGCTGTGTCTTTTTGTATATCACCGGCTTTTGCTGATGAAAAAGAATGAAGCGCCAGTATAAAATTGTGCCGATGCGCCGGGTTGCTACGCCAAAGTACTAGATTCGACTATTCTGCACAGCATCTACACAGGGATCACTCCAGGATGGAGCCACATATTCGAACCAACACAGGGATATTCTCCGTCAGGAGGATCGTGATAGATGCCTAATTATCGAATCGATGCGCGCAGTCAGTCTCTCGTTTCAAGACTTACAACGTTGTTGGCCAACAAGGGCGTTACGCCGACAAAACTTGCCATCACCGGGTTTGTGGTCGGCCTTCTTGCCGTGCCTGCCCTGTGGGCCGGACAGCTTGAGCTGGCGGCTGTCGTCCTGCTGATTCATCGCTTGATTGGTGCCCTGAGCCATTCGCTTCCGCGTTTCGGCAGCACGTTCAGTTCGGCCGGCAAGTTCATCGATATGGTTTCAAGCGGTCTGACCTACGCCCTGTTCGGTGGCGCGATGGTGACCTGGGGGCTTACCGTGTCCTCTGAAGCGGCCATGACGCTGTCGATCGGCGTTATCGCGCTTGTGTTGGCCGCGCGCTCCTTTTCAAAGACGTCGGCGACCATTGATACTGCGCTCAAGCAGGCGCCGCATCATCGCATCAATCGCGTAAGTGGCGTTGTCGGCCATGTGTCGCTGACGTCATTTCTGGTTGCGCTTTGCCTGATGCCGTCTCACGCGGATCTCTTGAGCATCTCCGGCGGTAGCCTCTGCCTGGTGACTGCGGCGCTTTATGTTGCACTCGGATTCCAGAGCCTTCGTCGCGCCGAGCGAAAGTACGCGGCTCCGTTCACGGCCGTTGCGCCTCACCGGGGTAGTGCTCACGCCAACGTTCGGACCGTCTCCAACGGTGCAGCAGAGTCAGCCTCCGTGTCGTCGCCAGGTAAAGTGGCCTCGTTGACGCGTAAACGTGCAGAAAAGCTCGAAGCGGAGTCAGGTGTTGATCGTGAGGTTCGTCGCCAAACACCCGGGCAGGTGGTCGTTTTCCCGAGTCAGCGTTGATCGCTCATGCATAAAAAAAGCCCCATGAATGGGGCTTTTTTTATGGCTGCGCAGTATGGTTTTTATATCTGCGTAGTACGGTTTTTTATGGCCAGGATAGATCGGCTGCGGTCATTCATCGTCGTCACGGCGTTTGAACGGCGCCGTCCAAAACGACTGCATCTGCTTCATGAATGCCTGTGATTGGCGCAGGTTGCTTTCCATCATGTCTTTCATGAACGGGGGCTGCATGCCTTGCATCGAGGCCCAGACCTGTTCGACGTTTTCCGGGCGATATGCGTTAACCCCTTGCTTGGCAAGCTGATTTTGAAACTCTCGAATGTAGCCGATCTGCTGTTCCAGATACTGTCCCATGGGCGCCTGCATGGCGTGGCCGTAAAAACGAATCAGGGACTGCAGCATGTCGCTGTTGAACAGCGGCTCGCCGCCGGTACTTTCTTCTTCAAGAATGATCTGCAGCAGGATGCTGCGGGTAATGTCGTCGTTGGTCTTGGCATCCACCACACAGATATCTTCCTGCTCGAGAATTAGTGCCTTGACCTGGGCAAGCGTGATGTAAGCGCTGGCCTTGGTATCGTAGAGCCGTCGGTTCTGATATTTCTTGATCAGCCGGGGGGAGGCGTGTTCGCTCATAGCGTGTCCATTGTGAAAAACCCGGCGTAGGCCGGGTTTTTTTATCGTTGGCGAATTTTCGCCAGATTAACTCATGTGCAGCCCGCCGTTAAGCGAGAACTCGGCGCCAGTGGAATAGGCGGATTCCTCGGATGCGAGCCAGCTGATGATTGAGGCGATCTCTTCGGGTTTGCCAAGACGCTTGTTGGGAATGCCGGACTTGATCTTGTCGAGCACCTCTTCCTTGATGGCGGCGGTCATATCGGTTTCGATGTAGCCCGGAGAGACGGTATTGACCGTAATGCCTTTCGAGGCCACTTCCTGGGCAAGTGCCTTGGTAAAGCCATGGATGCCGGCCTTGGCCGCGGAGTAGTTGGTTTGTCCGAACTGACCCTTCTGACCGTTGACCGAGGCGATATTGATGATGCGCCCCCACTGGCTTTCAAGCATGTCATCGATCACCTGCTTGGTGGTATTAAAAAGCCCCGTCAGGTTGGTGTTGATGACAGCGTTCCAGTCCTCGGGCGACATTTTCTTGAAAACCGCGTCGCGGGTGATGCCGGCGTTGTTGACCAGAATACTGATGGGCCCGATTGATTCGCGAACCTTGAGAAAGCTCTCTCGTGCCGACTCCCAGTCGTTGATGTTGCCTTCGCTGACGTCGAACTCGAAGCCTTGCTCTTTCTGGTCGGCAAGCCATTTATCCTTGCGGGCCGAGTTCACGCTGCACCCCACCACGACTCTATAGCCATCGCTATACAGTCGTTGACTGATGGCTGTTCCGATGCCGCCCATACCCCCGGTGACGAACGCAATGCGCTTATCAGACATGACACTTTTCTCCTTTAATGGGTGTTTCATGGCCTCTCAAACTCGAAAGGCATTGTTTTTGTGATACGCCGTTACGCCGCGGTTCTAACGTAGCGCCCCGGCGCTTTTTCGATCGGCGTATAGGTTGCATTGCCCGGTGTCTTGAACCGTGCTTTTCGAGTGCCGCCGAATTGACCTAGCCAATTGGCCCAGTCGGTCCACCAACTGCCTGGGTGCTCTGTTGCGTCATCGAGCCATGCATCCGGCGCGTCCGGCAGATCATCGCTTTGACCCAGCCAGTGGCAGCGCTTGTTCTTGATGGGAGGATTGATCACACCGGCAATATGACCGGATGCCCCCAGTACGAACCGCTTGTTGCCCCCAAGTACGCAGGCACTTCTATAAACGCTTTGCCAGGGAACGATGTGATCGCTTTTCGAGGCGTACAGGTAGGCCGGTATCTCGAGTGCGCTGAGGTCAAGCGCATGATCGCAGACGGTAACTGCACCCGGTGTTTTCAAGTCGTTTTGCAGGTAGGTATGGCGCAGGTACCAGGAAAACATCGGCCCTGGCAGATTGGCGCCATCGCTGTTCCAGTAAAGCAGGTCAAAGGGGGGCGGCGTATCGCCTTTCAGGTAATTGCCCACCACATAGTTCCATACCAGATCTTTCGGGCGAAGAAACGAGAAGGCATTGGCCAACTCATGGGCCTTGAGCATCCGCGGGGGGAGGCCGCCGTGGCCGCCGATGGTCTTTTCCCGATATTGGACTGCGTGTTCGTCGATAAAGACATCGAGCATGCCTGTATCGGTATAATCGAGCATCGACGTCAGCAGCGTCAGGCTCTTTGCAGGTGTTTCACCGCGTGACTTGAATACGGAAAGCGCGCATGAGAGCAGGGTGCCGCCCACGCAGAATCCAAGTGTATTGACCTGCTTTTGCCGCGTGATGTCCTGCATGACCCGAATGGCTGTCATGACGCCGCTGTCGACGTAATCGTCCCAGGTCGAGTGGGCCAGAGTGTCATCTATATTTCGCCAGGAAATCAGAAAAACGTTGTGGCCCTGGTCGAGTGCGAATCGAACCAGCGAGTTCTTGGGCTGTAGATCGAGAATGTAGAACTTGTTAATGCAGGGCGGCACGATCAGCAGGGGCGTTTCGTGCACTTTATCGGTGGTCGGGTAGTATTGAATCAGCTGAATCAGCTCATTTTCGAAAATGACCTCGCCCGGGGTCTGCGCAACGTCGCGACCGACCTCGAAGGCGCCTTCGTTGGTTTGCGAGATGCGCCCCTTGGAAAAGTCGGACCAGAAATTTTCGATCCCGCGACGTAGGCTCTCACCACCAGTTGCTTCCAGACGCGTAAGCGCTTCAGGGTTGGTGTTCAGGAAATTGTTCGGTGCACTGGCTGCGACCCACTGTTCAATGCAAAAGCGTACCCGGGCGCAGGTTTTGCGATCGCCTTCGAGCGCTTCGGCAAGATTCAGAAGAAAGCGCGTATTTAAAAGATAAAGGGCGGCGATCGACCCATACACCGGATGTCGCCAGGCTTCGGCGGTAAACCGGGGATCATCGAGTTGTGGCGTCTGCGCCATCAGCATCTGCTGCCACAGCTGGGTAACTTCGAGGCTGTACTGACTGCTTAACGCAAAAAGGGTTTCCGGAGGGATTTTCGGAAAACGCTCGGCGTCGAGCGTTTGCTGCTGAAAGGTGCTCATGCCCGGCAGGTTGGCCAGCCATTGTTCGACCGTTTCCGTATTGAACATGGGGATATTGAGCCCTTCGAACATGGGGGCGCCGAACGGATTGAGAAACGGAGAGAAAGGAGACTGACTGGTAAACATGTTGAGCGTCTCGTGATGGAGGCAGGGCCGTCGGAACGGGCAGGTCAGCGTCAATAAGTAATCCTTGAATCGAGTTTAGTTTTTCCCGGGGGGGGTGCAAGGCGAAAATCAAATTTCATGCATGTAAGATACAAAACGGTCTACAGGCAGTGTGAGCTCTATAAAAAAAGCGCTCATGAGAGCGCTTTTTTCTGAAGCAGGTGGTGATGGTGTTGGCTGAGACCGTGTTATTGATCCGGCAGCCTGAGCGCGGCTAAAGGCGGCCGTGCTTGTTAAGGACGGGGTTCGCGTATTGGCAGAGCCACCAGGGGCGAAGCTCGGCAGGAACGTCTGCTAGACGTGCGTTGAACGTGGCGCGATCAGCGTCCGTGATCGATGCCGTATCGACCAGCTCCGGTGCCTGACCGCTGGCTTCAAGTGCCAGATAATGCGACGGAAACAGGGTGTAGTTATCAAGCACCTGCGCGTCGATGTGATCGGCGATGTCGACGGTTTCGTCGTTGAGCACGATCGGCGTGCCAAACACCAGTTTGACACGCCCCTTGTAGCCGGAGATGCCGGACGCGATGGAAAGAATGTCCTCGTACGGCTTCTTCTCGTAACTCTGGCCGTCATCGACCGCCTTGAGCTCGCGCGCCTTTTGCACGTCGCAGGGATCAAACTCGTAACTGATCGAGACGGGCACGATGCGCAGCTCGTTAATGGCGCCAGCAAGGCTCAAGCTCTTGTCTTCCTGCCGGGCCGCCATGCTGAGCATCTTGATGATGGCGTTATCCGTGCGGTCGACGCCATTCTTGGCGCGCCCCTCACGCTGAGCCAGCCACACCGAGTGATTGTCGCGAGTGATCGAGTGGCGAATGTAGCCCGACAGCATCTGATAGGCGGCGAGCATTGCCCGCTTGCCCTTGGCCGAGCGAGGCACCACGAAACTCTTGTTCAGGCGCATCAGGTCGGTCACATAAGGCTTTTGAAGCAAGTTGTCGCCGATGGCGATACGCACCGTGTTGCGCCCCTGAAGATAGAGGGCGTAGTTGACGAACGCCGGGTCGAGTGCAATGTCGCGGTGGTTGCCGAAAAACAGATAGGCGGTCTCGCCTTCCAGTGCGTCAAGCCCCTCTACCACGAACTTATCGACGCTTCGTTCGAGCATCTGGTTCATGTAGTAGGCAATGTGCTGCTGAAAGCCCTGGACGCTTTCGACGCCGCGCATCTTTCGCTTGAGTCCGAAACTCACCAGTCGTCTGGCAAGCCCTGGCATGCGTTTTGAAAGCCGTGGCATGCGGTAGCGGGTGATGGTGTCGAGAAACTCGTCACACTCGGCCAGACGCGTAAGTACCGGCGCTACTTCATCGTCGTGATAGGGGCGAATCTTGGCGTAGGGATCGTCGGCGTTATCGGTGGTCATGGCTCGGATGTAGTGAACTGGGTTTCGCCGCCGAGCCACTCGATCAGCTGGCTCAAGGTGGCCGACAGGGTATGTGCCATCAGCGAGAATTCGGTATCGAGCTTGAGGAGCGGGTCCTCGTCGGAGAGCGATTCATCGGCCTCCTCGGTCAGAGCGTCGTCGAATCGAATCGATTTGATGGCAAGGTCTTCATGAAGGGTAAAGCGCATCTGACCGTCAGCGATCAGGCCCAGCTGACTTACGCGCCGACCGGCTGACAGCGCCGCCTGAATTTCATCGCATTCAAGGTCCACCTGGCGGCCTCGCAGCACGCCTTCATCTTCATTGGCCGCGCGCAGCTCGATTTGATCACCCAATAGCAGGGTGTCCGGTCGGGTGGTCGGGTCGTTCAGCCAACCGGTCATGGTCCGGCCTGGTGGAACGGCGACCGAAATCGGTGCGACCTTGAGCGAGCCAAGGCTTTGACGAAGCAGATCAAGCGCTTCTTCGGCGCGTTTCTGGCTGGCGCAGTGCACCCCGATCAAGCGGTTGCGCGTATCCCACCAGATATCGACGCGGGTCGAGCGCGTGAAGGCCTGAGGCAGCAGCTCCTCGGTCAGCTTTTCCTTGAGCGCCTGCTTGTCGCGGCGAGTGACCGGAAATCCCTGCTCGGCTTCCTGCTCAAGACAGCGCTCCTCGAGCACTTCCTTGATCACCGAACTTGGCAACAGCCGTTCCTGACAGCCCATGGTCAGCAGGCGATGGCCTTCGATGTCGCGCACCAGACTCGGGTCGAGTCGCCCGCCCGGTGATTGCCAGCCCACGCGTTTGGCTTCGAACGGGCCGACCGGTCTGAACGCCTGCGTCGACAGTGCGTCGTCGAGCGATTCGAGGTCGATAACCTGTTCGTCATGAAGACGGTAGAGATGTAAATGCTTGAACCACATGATGACCTTCCTTTGAGAGCGCCACATTATGTCGAAGGAAGGGCCGCTCGGCCAGTGCCGTCTGATTTCATGTCGGGATAACGGCTGGGCATGCCGCGTCAGGGATCGACTATGGTACACTCCGGCCTGATTTATTAACCGTCTTGGGTGTCGGTAGACGATGAGTCGCACCGCTTACGTACTTCGGTAATTCGACGTGCCGGGATGCGTGGCCTGTCTATCTGCCGGACGCTGTTTAAAGGATTCGACGACCCATGGGTGAGATCGCCAGAGAGATTCTGCCAGTCAACATCGAGGACGAGCTTAAGCAGTCCTACCTCGATTACGCCATGAGCGTCATCATCGGGCGCGCGCTGCCCGATGTTCGCGATGGCCTCAAGCCCGTTCACCGACGGGTGCTTTTTGCCATGCATGAGCTTGGCAACGACTGGAACAAGCCATACAAGAAATCCGCTCGTGTCGTGGGCGACGTGATCGGTAAATATCACCCCCATGGTGATAGCGCGGTTTATGACACCATCGTACGCATGGCGCAGAGCTTTTCGATGCGTTATGTGCTGGTGGATGGCCAGGGCAACTTCGGATCGATCGACGGCGATAGTGCAGCCGCGATGCGTTATACCGAGGTGCGCATGGCGCGCCTGTCGCATGAACTGCTTTCGGATTTGGAAAAGGAAACCGTCGACTGGGTCGACAACTACGACGGTACCGAGCGCATCCCCGACGTGCTGCCGACCCGGGTGCCGAACCTGTTGGTCAACGGCGCGTCCGGCATTGCGGTCGGTATGGCAACCAATATTCCGCCGCACAACATGGGCGAGGTCATCAATGCCTGCCTCGCGCTCATAAATGATCACGAGCTTACCGTCGATGATCTGATGGAGTATGTTCCCGGCCCGGATTTCCCCACCGGCGGCATCATCAATGGCCGGGCCGGCATCATGGATGCCTATCGTACCGGGCGTGGGCGCATCTATGTGCGCGCCTGTCATACGGTCGAGCATCATGAAAAGACCGGCCGCGACCACATTGTCATCACCGAGCTTCCGTATCAGGTCAACAAGGCACGACTGATCGAAAAGATCGCCGAGCTGGTCAAGGAAAAACGCATCGAAGGCATTGCCGAACTCCGCGATGAGTCGGATAAAGAAGGCCTTCGTGTGGTGATTGAAACTAAGCGGGGCGAAAACGGCGACGTCATCGTCAACAACCTGTTTGCCCAGACGCAGCTTGAAACCGTGTTCGGCATCAACGTGGTCGCGCTCGATAACGGCCAGCCCAAGACGCTGAACCTGAAGCAGCTGCTTGAAGCCTTCATTCGCCACCGCCGTGAAGTCGTTACCCGACGAACGCTCTATGAGCTCAGAAAGGCCAAGGAGCGCGGGCACCTGCTCGAAGGTCTGACGGTTGCAATTTCAAACATCGATGAGGTGATCGAGCTGATCAAGGCGTCCCCGTCGGCGTCTGAGGCAAAGGAAAAACTGATCGATGCCGTATGGCAGCCCGGCCAAGTGCTCGACATGCTCGACCGCGCCGGCGCCTCGGCCTGCGAGCCGGACGGCATGGAACCAGGTCGCGGCCTTTCGGAAAACCGCACGGAATACCGGCTGACGCCTGCTCAGGCTCAGGCGATTCTGGAACTGCGTCTGCACCGTCTGACCGGGCTTGAAACCGAAAAGCTTCTGGACGAGTACAAGTCCATTCTGGACAAGATTGCTGAATTTACGCGCATTCTGGCCTCTGCCGAGCGGCTGATGGAGGTGATTCGTGAAGAGCTCGAGGCGGTTCGCGATCAGTACAGCGACGCGCGACTGACCGAGATCCAGACCAGTCGCAAGGACCTGACCATCGAAGACCTCATCAACGAAGAGGACATGGTGGTCACGATTTCACGCTCTGGCTATGCCAAGACGCAGCCGCTTTCGGATTATCAGGCCCAGAAACGCGGCGGGCGCGGCAAGTCGGCAACGAGCATGAAGGATGAAGACGTCATCGAGCATCTGCTGGTGGCCTCGACCCACGACACCGTGCTGCTCTTTTCCGACAAGGGCAAGGTTTACTGGCTCAAGGTCTATGAGATGCCGCAGGCCTCCCGTGGCTCGCGCGGCAAGCCGCTGGTCAATCTGCTGCCGCTTGATGACGGTGAGTGGATTACCGCGATCTTGCCGGTCAAAGAATACCGCGCCGACAGCTATATCTTCTTTGCAACCGCCAACGGTACCGTCAAGCGAACCGGTCTCGATCAGTTCTCGCGCCCCCGAAGTGCAGGTTTGATCGCGCTGGATCTCGACGAGGGCGACCGCCTGGTCGGGGCCGCGATTACCTCAGGCACCGATCACGCCATTTTGTGTTCGTCCAATGGCAAGGCCATCCGGTTCGATGAAACGGACGTTCGCTCGATGGGCCGAACGGCGCGCGGTGTTCGAGGCATGCGCCTTACGGGCGATGCCAAGGTCATCAGTCTGATCATTCCGAAATCGACCACCATCGATGACTCGGCCGACGACGACTCGGTCGACGCCGATGAGCCGCTGTCGGGCGATCAGCAGAGTCAGGCCTACATCCTGACGGCGTCCGAGAACGGCTATGGCAAGCGTACCCGGCTCGAGGAATTCCCGCTGCGTGGCCGAGGTGGTCAGGGCGTTATTGCGATGCAGACCTCTGAGCGTAACGGCCCGCTGGTTGCCGCAATTCAGGTGGCTGCGCTTGATGAGATGATGATGATTACCGACCGGGGCACTCTGGTGCGTACCCGCGTTGAGGAAGTTTCGATCAGCTCGCGCAATACTCAGGGTGTGACGCTGATTCGGACCTCGAAAGGGGAGCAGCTTGTGGCGACGGTGCGTCTCGACGATCTGATCCCGGATGAGTCGGAGCCGGAAGCGTCGGAAGAAGGCGCGCCCGAGCTCGAGTCGGACGATTCCGAGGCATGATATAGGGGGCGGGTGGTGCGTGCACTGCCCGCTTTTTCAGGCAGGCCTTGCCTGCAGGGTGAACCAGCGAGCGGGGGACCCGCTCGTTCAGTTGGAAGGACGCTTGTCAGATGACGAGACACTTTAATTTCTGCTCGGGCCCGGCAACGCTTCCGCAGGCCGTGCTCGAGCGCGCTCAGGCCGAGTTGCTCGACTATCAGGGCAAGGGCCTTTCGGTCATGGAAATGAGCCATCGAAGCGCGGATTACATGGCGATTGCCGAGCGGGCAGAAGCTGATTTCCGCGACTTGATGGGAGTGCCAGACAATTACAGCGTGCTGTTTGTCCAGGGAGGCGCTGCGACGCAGTTTGCGGCCACCGCGCTTAATCTGACCGGCAAGGGCGGTCGAGCCAACGTCATCGATACCGGCATCTGGTCCCAGAAGGCCTATAAGGAAGCCCAGCATCTGGTGGGGGCCGAGGTTATTGCCTCAAGTGACGCCAATAACTACACCGAAGCCCCGGCTCAGGGCAGTCTTTCGCTTACCGACGACGCGGCGTATCTGCATTACACCGATAACGAAACCATCGGTGGCCTGCAGTTCGATCACGTGCCAGAGGTGGATGTGCCGGTAGTCTGCGACATGTCGTCGTCCATTCTGTCGACGCCGGTCGATGTATCGAAATTCGGCGTGATCTACGCAGGCGCTCAGAAAAACATCGGCCCGGCCGGCATTACGCTGGTGATCGTTCGAAACGATCTGCTCGACCGTGCGCAGTCGAGCATTCCATCGATGCTCTCCTATCAGCTCATGGCCGCCAATGGCTCGATGTACAACACTCCGGCGACCTATTCCTGGTACCTCTCTGGGCTTGTCTTTCAGTGGCTGAAAGAGCAGGGCGGGGTCGAGGCGATGGCCGAGATCAATCGCCGCAAGGCTGCCAAGCTCTATCAGGCGATCGACAACAGTGGGCTTTACAATAACCCCATTGTCGAGCGCAGCCGTTCGATCATGAACGTACCGTTCACGCTTGCCGATGACGCGCTCAATTCGACGTTCTTGTCCGAAAGCGAGGCGGCGGGGCTTCTTGCGCTGAAAGGGCATCGAAGCGTTGGCGGCATGCGCGCCAGCATCTATAACGCAATGCCGGAATCAGGCGTGGACGCGCTCATCGAGTTCATGACCGATTTCGAGCGCCGACACGGCTAGGAGCGAGCATGACCGATTCTTCTTCAAGCATCAGTGATTCCCTGGAAGCGCTTCGACAGCGTATCGATCAACTGGACAGCGACATTCTCGCATTGATCAGCGAGCGCGCTCGCTGTGCGCAGCAGGTTGCAAGCGTCAAGCTGACCGAAGACCCGAGTGCGGTGTTCTACCGGCCCGAGCGCGAAGCGCGCGTGCTTAGACGCGTCATGGAGCTCAACGACGGCCCCTTGAGCAACGAGGAAATGGCGCGTCTTTTTCGCGAGATCATGTCCTCGTGTCTGGCGCTTGAACAGCCCGTTCGCGTGGCCTATCTGGGGCCCGAGGGCACCTTTACCGAGCAGGCCGCGCTCAAGCATTTCGGGGGCAGTGCCGTGCCGGTGCCGACCAATGCGATCGACGAGGTCTTTCGAGAGGTCGAGGCGGGCGCGACGCATTACGGCGTGGTGCCGGTCGAGAATTCAAGCGAAGGCATTGTCAGCCACACGCTCGATTCGTTCATGGCTTCACCGTCACTCAAGATCAACGGGGAAGTGGTGCTTCGTATTCACCACCATCTGTTGGTGTCCGAGCGCACGCGCCGTGACCAGATTTCCCGCATCTACTCGCACAGTCAGTCGCTGGCGCAGTGCCGCAAATGGCTCGATGCCCACTACCCCCATGCCGAACGGGTCGCGGTATCTTCCAACGCCGAGGCGGCGCGCCTGGTCAAGAGTGAGTGGCACAGCGCCGCGATCGCGGGCGATATGGCGGCGAAGCGCTATGAGCTTGAGCGGGTGGCCGAAAAGATCGAGGACCAGCCCGACAACTCGACTCGATTCCTGATCATCGGCACCCATGATGTGCCGCCAAGCGGTGACGACAAGACATCCATTGTGGCGGCCATGCGTAACCAGCCGGGCGCACTGCATGACCTGCTCGAGCCGTTTCATCGCCATGGCATCGACATGACGCGCTTGGAGAGTCGGCCGTCGCATAACGGTGCCTGGAGCTATGTCTTCTTTATCGATTTCAAAGGGCATGGTGATGATGAGCGGGTCAAGGCAGCGCTTGCCGAGGCCTCTGAGCGTACGGCGGATTTGAAGGTGCTGGGGTCCTATCCGGTGGGTGTTCTGTGACATCGGCCGCGCCTGCATCCACACCGCGAGTGCTTGAACATACCGACTCGATTCTGATTATCGGACTTGGCATGATCGGTGCCTCCATTGCTGCGGGCCTGAAAGCACAGGGATTCAAGGGCCGGATTCTTGCAAGCGATGCCTGCCATGATGAACTCGAGGTCGGGCGGTCGATGGGAATCATCGATGCGTTCGGGTCGATCGAGGCCATGGGGCGAGAGGCCGATCTGATCGTTGTATGTGTTCCCGTGCTTGCCGTTGAGCAGGTGCTTCGTGCACTCATGCCGGTGTGGCATGATGCACTGGTTCTGACTGACGTCGGCAGCACCAAGGCCGCGGTGCGCGAAAGCGTATGCCGGGTATTCGGGCATGTACCGGACAATGTAGTGCTTGGGCACCCGATTGCGGGGTCTGAGAAAAGCGGCGTCAAAGCGGCAAATCCGACGCTTTATGCCAATCACAATGTGATTTTGACGCCTGAGGCGACCAATCGGAGCGGGGCCTTCGAGCTGGTGGCCTCGCTCTGGCAGCGCCTCGGCGCGCAGGTGTTGAGCATGAGCGTCGAACATCACGATGATGTTCTGGCGCGCACCAGCCATCTTCCGCACTTTCTGGCGTTTTCACTGGTCGATACGCTGGCGCGTCAGGATGAGCGGCTCGAAATATTTCAATACGCCGCAGGCGGGTTTCGTGATTTTACCCGCATTGCCGGCAGTGACCCGGTCATGTGGCGCGATGTGTTCATGGCCAACAAGACGGCCGTGCTGGATGCGCTTGATGAGTTCGAGCAGGGCGTGGCGCGTTTGAGGTGCGCTGTCGAATCAAGCGATGGCGACGCTATGCTTTCGATCTTTTCGCGCGCGAGCCACGCTCGGCATTACTTTGAAACACTCTTGAATCAGTCGAGTTATCAGTCGATGGAACAACGCAGCATTACCTATCGTGCCCAGGCCGGCGGGGCCGTCGAAGGGCGCATTCGCGTGCCGGGCGACAAGTCTATGTCGCATCGTGCCATCATGCTTGGCGCGCTGGCCGACGGCGTGACGCAGGTGGATGGTTTCCTTGAAGGTGAGGACAGTCTTGCGACCCTCCAGGCCTTTCGTGAGATGGGCGTTGCGATCGAGGGTCCGGATCAGGGGCGTGTGATCATTCACGGTGTGGGCCTTCATGGGCTCAAGAAGCCGGATGGCCCCCTGTATGTCGGTAACTCCGGTACGGCGATGCGTCTTTTTGCAGGGCTTCTGGCCGGACAGGGATTTGATACCGAGCTGACGGGAGACGCCTCGCTGACCAAGCGTCCGATGGGGCGCGTGGTCGACCCGCTGCGCTTGATGGGGGCACACATCGAGTCCGCCGAGGGTGGGCGACCGCCGCTGACAATCCGAGGTGGTCAAGCGCTCAAGGGCATTGATTACGAACTTCCGATGGCGAGCGCGCAGGTGAAATCCTGCGTTCTACTGGCGGGGCTGTACGCCGAGGGCGAAACGCGCGTGACCGAGCCGGCGCCGACCCGTGATCATACCGAGCGCATGCTCAATGGGTTTGGTTTTGCGGTCGACAAGCAGGGCCCGGTCTCGACCTTGCACGGCGGCGGTACGCTGCGCGGTGGCCCAATCGATGTGCCGGCGGATATTTCCTCGGCAGCGTTTTTCCTGGTGGCTGCGTCGATCACGCCCAACGCTGATCTGGTGTTGGAACATGTCGGAATCAATCCGACTCGCGTCGGGGTCATCAATATCCTGAAGGCCATGGGCGCGGACATCACGCTTGAAAATCAGCACGAGGTCGGTGGCGAGCCGGTCGCCGATCTGCATGTCCGTCATGCACAGCTCAAGGGAATCGATATACCCGAGGATCAGGTGCCGCTGGCCATCGATGAGTTTCCGGTGCTGTTCATTGCGGCCGCCAATGCCGAGGGGACGACACGCCTTCGCGGGGCGGAAGAGCTTCGTGTGAAGGAGTCCGATCGTATTCAGGCGATGGCCGATGGCATGGCCGTACTTGGGATTGAGCACACGGTGGTCGATGATGGCATCGATATTGTGGGGGGTAAGTACGGGGGTGGCGTCGTCGATAGCCTGGGTGATCACCGAATCGCGATGGCCTTTGCCGTGGCGGCGCTGAACGCCGGTGAGACAATCACCATTCGCGACTGCGCCAATGTGGCCACGTCCTTCCCCAATTTTCTCGAGCTTGCCGAACGACTCGGCATGCGCATCAGTGCCGAGGAGAGCGATGAGTGATTCAGCGATGGCGCCGGTAATTGCAATTGATGGGCCGGGCGGTGCAGGCAAGGGTACGATCAGCCGTCGTATTGCAGAGACGCTTGGGTGGCACCTTCTTGATTCGGGGGCGATCTATCGCCTGGCTGCGCTCGACTGTGATCGGCGCCAGTTGCCGATCGACGATGAGGCGCTGGTCGCTCATGCGGCGTCCGAGCTTGAAATCGATTTCATTCCAGTTGATGGCGGAACCAAGATACTTTTGGGCGGCGATGACGTAAGTCAGGCGATTCGCAATGAAGCCATTGGTGCGATTGCCTCACGGATTGCGGCTTATCCAGTGGTGCGCAGCGCGCTTTTGGAGCGCCAGCGCGACTTTGCCAAGGCGCCGGGTTTGGTGGCCGATGGCCGTGATATGGGGACGGTCGTCTTTCCGGATGCCTCACTCAAGATCTTTCTTACGGCAAGCGCCGATGAGCGAGCGCGCAGACGCCACCGTCAGTTGCAGGAGGCAGGTATACATGCTAGCCTGCCCGATCTTCTGGAAGAGATAAAAGCGCGCGATGATCGGGACATGAATCGATCGTCCTCGCCTCTGGTTGCAGCCGAAGACGCTGTTACGCTCGATACCACCGAGCTTTCCATCGAAGACGTCATCACACGAATCACTGCATTGATCTCCAAACGACATATCGTGTAGTCATTCATTAAAAGGCCCCGGCCAGGTGTCATGGGGTGCGCAGATAGAACTCTGGAAATCTGCGTACGTCGAACCAGCGTTAACGCCCCCGGGGAAAGTCGATTGGCCCGTGCTTGCTGGTGGCGCGGAGAGATAGCGGTAAACACCGCTTCACGTTGAGATATAGGAACATCATGAGCGAAAGTTTTGCTGAACTGTTTGAACAGTCACTTCAGGACATCAATATGGAGCCGGGCGCAATCGTCATGGCTTCCGTTGTGGATGTTGACGGCGACTGGATCACTGTTAACGCCGGACTGAAGTCTGAAGGCCAAATTCCGGCCGCCCAGTTCAAAAACGAAAATGGTGAACTGACGATCGGCATCGGCGACGAAGTTAAGGTCGCTCTGGAAGCCGTCGAAGATGGCTTTGGCGAAACTCGCCTGTCGCGCGAAAAAGCGAAGCGCGCGGAAGCCTGGAAAGAACTGGAAGCTGCGTTTGAAGACGATGAAGTCGTCAAGGGCATCATCAACGGGAAGGTCAAAGGTGGTTTTACCGTCGATGTCAATTCCATTCGTGCGTTCCTGCCCGGTTCACTGGTAGATGTTCGCCCGGTTCGCGATACCGCGCACCTCGAGAACAAAGAGCTGGACTTCAAGGTCATCAAGCTCGATCCGAAACGCAACAACGTTGTCGTTTCCCGTCGTGCTGTTCTTGAAGCTGAAAACAGTGCCGAGCGCGAAGCGCTGCTGGCAACGCTTCAGGAAGGTCAGCAGATCAACGGTATCGTCAAGAACCTCACCGACTACGGCGCGTTCGTTGACCTCGGTGGCGTTGACGGCCTGCTGCACATCACCGATATGGCTTGGAAGCGCATCAAGCATCCGAGCGAAATCGTAGCTGTTGGCGATGAAATCAACGTCAAGGTTCTGAAGTTCGATCGTGAGCGCAACCGCGTTTCTCTTGGTCTTAAGCAGCTGGGCGAAGACCCCTGGGTCAACATCAAGGGTCGTTATCCGGAAAACACCAAGGTTACAGCACGCGTAACCAACCTGACCGACTACGGCTGCTTCGCCGAGCTCGAAGAGGGTGTCGAAGGTCTGGTTCACGTCTCCGAAATGGACTGGACTAACAAGAACATTCATCCGTCCAAGGTTGTCCAGGTCGGTGACGACATCGGCGTCATGGTTCTTGATATCGATGAAGAGCGTCGTCGTATCTCGCTCGGCATCAAGCAGTGCACTCCGAACCCGTGGGAAGAGTTCAACTCTCACTTCAACAAGGGTGACCGTGTCACTGGTACCATCAAGTCCATTACCGATTTCGGTATCTTCATCGGTCTTGATGGCGGCATCGACGGTCTTGTGCACCTGTCTGACATCTCCTGGTCCGAGACCGGCGAAGAAGCAGTGCGCAACTACAAGAAAGGCGACGAAGCTGAAGCCGTCATCCTTTCTATCGACCCCGAGCGTGAGCGCATTTCTCTGGGCATCAAGCAGCTCGAGAGCGACCCGGTTTCTGAATACCTCGCCGTGAACGACAAGGGCGCACTGGTTACCGGCCGTGTTGTCGAGGTAGATGCCAAGGAAGCCTACGTTGAGCTGGCAACAGACGTTATCGCTGTGCTCAAGGCCTCCGAGATCAGTGCTGACCGTGTTGAAGATGCACGCAACGTTCTAAACGAAGGCGACAGTGTTGAAGCGCGCATTGCCAACGTTGACCGCAAGAACCGTGTCATCAACCTGTCCATCAAAGCGAAGGAACAGGCCGACACACGTAAGACCATGCGCACCATGCGCGATCAGGAACCGGAAGGCACGTCCTCCGGCCCGACTACCATCGGTGATCTGATCAAGCAGCAAATGGAACAGGATTCCTGAGTCCATAGCCGCTAACGAAAAAGCCGCCCACTTGGGCGGCTTTTTTTATGTCGCCAACCCATGTGAAGCATGAGTGGCGAACGTCTTGCGATGCTGTGACTTAACTTAGAGGTCGTCCATTCCCTGTTCCTGAAGCGTCATGTTCCATCCGCCCAGATCCTTGTACCGATTGACCATGGCGCAAAAGAGGTCGGCCGTGCGCTCGGTGTCGTAACGGGCTGAATGCGCTTCCTGATTGTCGAACGGAATGCCTGCTGCGCGGCAGGCGCGTGCCAGAACGGTCTGACCGTAAACAAATCCGGCAAGTGTTGCCGTGTCAAAACTTGAAAACGGGTGGAACGGGTTCCGTTTGATGCCCTGCCGTTCATTGGCTGCGTTTAGAAAGCCATGGTCGAAGGCAGCGTTGTGCCCGACCAGAATGGCACGTGTGCAGCCATGTGACTTGACGGCCTTGCGGACGGGTTTGAGCAGGCTTTCAAGCGCTGTCTTTTCATCGACGGCGATGTCCTTACGAAACGGGCTATCGAGCTGGATGCCGGTGAAATCGAGCGCGGCCTGTTCGATATTTGCACCATCGAAGGGTGTGACATGAAAGGCATGCGTGCTGTCCGGCAACAGGTTGCCATGATCGTCCATGGTCAGAAGTGTTGCCGCAATTTCGAGAATGGCATCGGTTTTCGCATTGAATCCGCCAGTCTCCAGATCGACCACCACGGGCAGAAAGCCGCGAAAACGTCGCGCCATCGCGCCCATTGGGTTGGCGTCGGTCATAGGGTGTCCTTAAGTGGGTGACCGGGAAGTATGTCGCGCCAAGTGTAACAGGTAAGTGGATAAGCGTCTCACGCGTGGCGATTGCGGTATTCGAAGTCCGGGTCGCTCGTTATAATTGCAGAGAACATCAAGGCTTGGGTGGGTCAGGTGCTGTTGCCCCACCTCGTCATCGTCAACAAGGAGAGCAGCATGTCCGATGTCAAGAAGGTCGTACTCGCCTATTCCGGCGGGTTGGATACTTCGGTAATTGTTCAGTGGTTGAAAGATACCTATGACTGCGAAGTAGTCACTTTTACGGCCGATCTGGGGCAGGGGGAAGAGGTTGAGCCTGCGCGTGCGAAAGCGGAAGCCTTGGGGGTCAATGAAATCTACATCGAGGACCTGCGCGAAACGTTTGTGCGCGATTATGTCTTCCCGATGTTCCGTGCCAATACGGTCTACGAGGGTGAATACCTTTTAGGTACCTCGATTGCGCGGCCGCTGATTGCGCGTCGTCTTATCGAAATCGCCAACGAAACTGGCGCTGATGCCATCGCCCACGGGGCAACAGGCAAGGGGAATGACCAGGTTCGGTTCGAGCTGGGCGCCTACGCACTGAAGCCTGGCGTGAAGGTCATCGCGCCGTGGCGCGAGTGGGATCTGAATTCACGCGAGAAGCTGATGGCGTATTGCGAAGAGCGCAACATCCCGGTCGATTTTTCGACCAACAAGAAAAAATCGCCGTATTCCATGGACGCCAACCTGCTTCACATTTCCTATGAGGGCGGCAACCTCGAGGACCCGTGGGAAGAAGCCGAAGAGGACATGTGGCGTTGGAGCGTGAGCCCGGAAGCTGCACCGGATCAGCCCACCTATATCGAGCTGACCTATGAGCATGGCGACATCACCGCCATTGATGGCCAGCCGATGAAGGCGCATGAGGTGCTCTCGCATCTGAATAAGGTCGGCGGTGAGAACGGCATCGGTCGACTCGATATTGTCGAGAACCGTTATGTCGGCATGAAGTCACGCGGGTGCTATGAAACACCGGGTGGCACCATCATGCTGCGTGCCCACCGGGCGATTGAGTCGATCACGCTCGACCGGGAAGCCGCGCATCTGAAAGATGAGTTGATGCCCAAGTACGCCAAGGTCATCTATAACGGCTACTGGTGGAGCCCTGAGCGTGAAATGCTTCAGGTTGCGATCGACAACACCCAGGACGTCGTCAATGGCGTTGTCCGGCTGAAGCTCTACAAAGGCAACGTGACTGTGGTTGGCCGTAAGTCCGACGACTCACTCTTCGATGCCTCTATCGCCACATTCGAAGATGACGCAGGTGCCTACGATCAGAAGGATGCAGAGGGCTTTATCAAGCTCAACGCGCTTCGACTTCGAATCGCAGCCACGAAGGGACGCGGCGAATAAGCGTCTCTCGACGAAAAAAGCCTCCCGAGGGAGGCTTTTTTATGGGATGACGCGCCGTTCTTGTTAGTGGAGCCCGGCGTTGTCGCCGCCTCGAATGATTCCCACACCGATGCCTTCGATGGAGAACTCATGCGTGGTCGGATCGATTTCGATCGGCGCAAAGGCATCGTTTTCCGCCAGCAGGTGGATCATGCCGTTGGTGCGCTGAAGCCGTTTGACCGTGACTTCATCATCGATTCGGGCGACCACAATCTGGCCATCGCGAACGTCGCTGGTGCGGTGAACCGCAAGCAGGTCGCCATCTAGAATGCCGACATTTTTCATCGAGAGACCGCGCACGCGTAACAGGTAATCGGCGGTTGGTGTAAAGTAGTCTGCGGGCAGGGGGCAGTACCGGTCGATGTGGGCCTCGGCAAGAATGGGTGAACCCGCTGCAACCTCACCGATAACGGGAAGGCCTTCCGGGGCAGGGTCGTCGATCTGCGGAAGCCGAATTCCACGAGAGGTGCCGGGGATCATGTCGATGGCGCCTTTTTTCTTGAGCGCTTTAAGGTGCTCCTCGGCGGCGTTTGCCGAACGAAACCCTAGCGCTGTAGCGATTTCAGCGCGGGTGGGCGGGTAGCCATGATCTTGGAGCGTTCGACGGATAAAGTCGTAGACTTCTTGCTGTCGTGCTGTCAGTGGGCGTGTCATGACGACTCCGTGGTGATAGGGTGTACAGCCTGTGATTTTATCCAGTTAATTGCCCGCTGCCAAGCCAGTCAAGGGATAAGAGAGACAAAGCATCTATGGCCGAAGTCACTACTGCCGAGCGGATTCTCGACGCCGCCGAGGCGCTTTTTGTGGAGCACGGGTTCGCCGAGACGTCCATGCGTGCGATCACCCAGCGCGCCGGCGTCAATCTGGCGGCAGTCAATTACCATTTTGGCTCCAAGAGCGCCTTGATCCAGTCGGTGTTCAGTCGCCATTTCGACCCGTTTGCCGAACTTTTTCAAACAACGCTTGCTCAGTGGGCCGAGCGCACGCCAACGCTTGAAGAGCTCGTCGATGCACTGATGTATTGCGCCTTGAATACGCCGTCAAGCCACGGGGATCTGCGCGTATTCATGAAGTTGATCGGCCTTGCCTACACTCAGCAGCAGGGCGATCTGCGCGCGTACGTTCAAACGCATTACGCGGTATTGTTCGAGCGGTTCATGTCGTTGATGGCCAAGGCAACGCCCGAGCTTGATAGTCAAGAGCGCTTCTGGCGTCTGCACTTTCTGCTGGGCTCGGTGGTGTTCACGCTGTCGAGCCTGGATACGCTTCGCGGCATGACGGCCCCCAACGCGTCGCAGGCCTCTATCCGGGCACTGGCACAAACGATTCGTCCCATGGCGATTGCCGCGCTTCGTGCTTGAGTCATCATCAAGAAGAGACTGTTTTTTTATGACACACCCTGTCGCACCGATCATGCTAGACCTTGAAGGCCCCAGGCTTACCGATGATGAGCGTCGGTTGCTTGAGTCCAGGGCCGTCGCAGGCGTTATTCTTTTTTCCCGAAACATCGAACATGCCGGTCAGGTCAAGGCGCTTTGTCAGGATATCCGCTCGGTCAACGGGGCGCTTTTGATCGCGATCGATCAGGAAGGTGGGCGCGTCCAGCGTCTGATCAACGGCGTGACGCGTCTGCCGCCGATGGGTGCCTTCGGTCAAATGGCCAAGGCGCAAGGTGCCGCAGTCGCCGCCGGCGCTGCGCGGGATGCCGGCTGGCTGCTCGGCATGGAAATGGCCGCGGTCGGCATCGATTTCTCGTTCGCGCCCGTGCTTGATTTGGACAGTGATCGTTGCCCGGCCATCGGTAATCGTGCGTTTTCAGATGAGGCCGATACGGTGGTCGCCTTGGCCGGCGCCTTTATCGAGGGCCTGGGGGAGGCCGGCATGGTTGCCTGCGGTAAACACTATCCGGGTCATGGCCACGTAAATACGGATTCCCACGAGACGCTGCCGGTCGATGAGCGGCCCTTCAAGGAGATCGAGGCCAATGATCTGGTGCCGTTCAAGCAGCTGGCGCCCAAGCTTGCGGCCATCATGCCGGCTCATGTGAGCTATCCGAGTTTCGATGCTCGGCCGGCCGGGTTTTCGCCGTCCTGGCTTGGGCTCTTGCGTGAGAGTCTCGGTTTCAAGGGCGTGATTGTCTCCGATGATCTCTCGATGAAAGGGGCCCACGGCGCCGGCACGCCGCTTGAGCGTGCACACCAGGCACTGGCCGCTGGCTGTGATCTACCGCTGATCTGCAATGATCGCGCAGGCGCACGCTCGATTGTTGAGGCGTTCGAATCCCAGTCACTCGAGCCCTCCAAGAAACTCGGCCGATTACGTTTTGCTCGCGCCCGGCCCGAGCTCGACGCGCTGGAGGCACTGTGTCGATGGCGCAAGACGCACGCCAGGCTCGAGGCCATGGCGACGTCGGATACACCTGTATCCTGAATCCCTAACTTCGGAGGTTGCCATGGACGGCTTCTTCGCTTTTTTTACCCAGTTTCGCGAGTACGTCGATGGGCTGGGTATCCCTGCGTGGCTCGAGATGCCGCTGATCGCACTTGGCGTGGCCATTGCGGTCGACCTGCTGTTCTATTTCGTGTTGAAACCGGTAGAGCGACGCCTTCAGAAGACGTCGAACCGGTGGGATGATGTACTGGTCGCATCGTTTCGAGCGCCGTTCAGGGCCTGGATCTGGATGATGGCGGTGGCCACCGTCGTTCTGTTTATCGGTGCGCACTTCGAGGCGCCTTGGGTAAGCCAGTACATGCCCACGGTCATCGAGCTGCTGTCGCTGACTCTCTTCGGGTGGCTTGGGTGGCGCTTCATTTCTCGCATTGAACCGCGAATGGTCAACCCGCCCGCCAACAGCAACGTCAAGCCCCTTGAAAAAACCACCATGGACGCGCTGACCAAGGTGTTCGGTGCCGTGCTGGTTACGGTAGTCGGGCTATGGGGGCTTAAGATTCTTGGCATATCGCTTTCGGGTGTGCTCGCCTTCGGTGGCTTTGGTGGTCTCATGGCCGGTTTCGCGGCCAGAGACCTTTTGGCGAATTTTTTTGGCGGCATGGTGGTGCACGTCGATCGGCCGTTCAAGGTCGGTGACTGGGTGCGTTCGCCCGACCGGGAAATAGAAGGTGTCGTTGAAGACATCGGCTGGCGCCTGACTCGTATTCGCACCTTTCCGGGGCCGCCCCTGTACGTGCCAAACGCGATTTTCAGTCGCATTGTGGTCGAAAACCCGAGCCGTATGATCAGTCGGCGTATCTGGGAAACGATCCGGGTTCGCTATGAAGATGTGCAGCACATCGATCCGATCGTGGACGCCATTCGTCAGATGCTTCAGGACATGGACGACATCGATCACGATGAATCGATCACGGTCTGCTTCAACGGCATCAGTGATTACTCGCTCGACATCATGGTGTACGCCTTCACCGAAGAGATCGACTGGCAGCGGTTCCACGACATCAAGCACCGTGTGCTTCTCGGCGTGCGCGATATTGTCTATGACCAGGGCGCGGAGCTTGCGTTGCCGCTGTCCAAGCTTCATATGGCGACGCCGGTCGCGGTCGAGCGTCCACAAGGGTATGATGCGCCCGATTCGTCCGACAATGAACAGAACGAGCCTGATGACGGGCAGGACGAGTCAGATGATGAGCAGGACGCTGAGGCGCACACGCGCCAGGACGCCTCCGGCTCGAACGAAAAGCATGCTGGCTCGTCCAAACGCTCGACTGCCAATCGGTCGAGCGCGACCCGGTCGAGCGCGACCCGGTCAGGCGCGACTCGGTCGAACACGCGTCGGTCAACGCGTGGGGCCCGACAAGGGCCAAGCGATGACGACGCCTCCTCAAATTCAACCCAAGATGCCGAAGATGCCTGATTCCCCTTTGTCTACCGATCATCAACGTCATTATCACGACATGCGCGCCATGATGGACGAGGCCGACTGCCTGATTTCGCAATCGGAGCTCGAGGCGGCGCTCGATGCCATGGCCGCGGCGCTCGAAGAACAGCTCGGCGACAAACTGCCGGTATTTTACTGTGTCATGAATGGCGGGCTGATCACGACCGGGCACCTGTTGACCCGTCTCGGATTTCCCCTGGAAGTCGACTACCTGCATGCCACGCGTTACCGCGGTGACACTCGCGGAGGCGAGCTTTTCTGGCGCGTGTCGCCAGAGATTCCGATGGCCGGGCGTCATGTCGTGATTGTCGATGACATTCTCGATGAAGGCACCACGCTTGCCGCCATTCTCGATTACTGCCGTACTGCGGGTGCTGAAAGCGTCTCGAGTGCAGTGCTCGTGGACAAGCGCCACGACCGCAAGGCCGTTCCTGGCCTGCGTGCCGATTTCTGCGGCCTCGATGTCGAGGATCGTTACGTGTTCGGCTTCGGCATGGATTACAAAGGCTATTGGCGCAACGCGCCGGGCATTTTTGCGCCCAAGGGGCTGTAACCCCGCTCGATACCATCAAGGAGAAGCGACATGCTTGCGATCGTGGGTGGAACCGGCATGACTGAAATGCCGGGGCTTGAAGTGGTCAAGAATTTCGCGAGCGAAACCCCGCTCGGAGCCGCTTCGGCAGGCGTGGTTCAAGGGCGGATCAATGAGCAGGATGTGCTGTTCATCGCCCGTCATGGTCATCCGCACAAGGTGCCGCCGCACAAGATCAATTACCGGGCCAACCTCTGGGCGCTGAAACAGGCCGGTGCGACCCGTGTTGTTGGCGTCAACGCCGTTGGTGGCATTGACCCCGCCCTGGCGCCGGGCGATCTGGTCCTGCCGGATCAATTGATCGATTACACCCACGGGCGTGAGGGCACGTTCTTCGATGGCCGCTTCAAGCCGTTAAAGCACATCGATTTTTCGTGGCCCTACAATGGGGCGCTTCGGGCCGCGCTAAGTCAGGCGGGACGTCATTGTGGTCAGGTGCTGGTCGAGGAGGGCGTTTATGGCGTCACTCAGGGGCCTCGACTTGAGGCCGCGGCTGAAATCGCGCGCATGGCAAGCGATGGCTGTACGCTGGTCGGAATGACGGGCATGCCGGAGGCGGCGTTGGCACGGGAGCTCGAGCTTCCGTATGCATCGCTTTCGCTGGTGGTCAATCCGGCAGCCGGGGTGTGTGAGGATGAAATCACGATGGAAGAAATCGCCGAGGCACTCGAGGGCGGCATGGAGCGTGCGCGCCGGCTTCTGGAGACCCTCATCAGCACCCGCTGCTGATGAATCTCAAGCAACGCGTTTAAAAAAACGGCCCGGTTGAAACCGGGCCGTTTTGCGTCGAACGCTTCACGCGTGGCCTAAACCAGCTCTGAGCGTCATGCGGTTTCGGCTGTTTTCTGGTTGAGATGGCCAAGCAGGCTTTCCACAGCCTTAAACCGCGCCTCGGCGGTGGCAAGGTCCTGCTCGAAGCGAAGAAGACTTGCGCCATCGAACTTGTAGATCAGCGGATTACTTTGGATGAGGTTGACCAGTGTCATCGGGTCGACCGCGGTCTGCTCGCTGAACTGAACGCGCCCGCCCTTGTCGCCGGCATCGATCTTGACGATGCCGAGACGGTCGGCGCGCTGTCTGAGCTGAGCCTGGCGGAAGAGGTTCTTGACCGGCTCCGGCAGCAGGCCGAACCGGTCGACAAGCTCGACCTGCAATTCCTTGAGCTCACCCTCGTTGGCGGCGTTGCTGATGCGTTTGTACATGATCAATCGCTGGGAAACGTCGCGAATGTAGTCCTGAGGCAAGAGCGCCTGAACGTTCAGGTTGATGTCGACGCCCTCATTGAGAGGCGCCTCGATGTTCGGTGTCTTGCCGGCCTTGATCGCCTTGACCGCGCTGTCGAGCATGTCCATGTAGAGGGTGTAGCCGATCGTCTCGATCTGACCGCTTTGCTCGTCCCCCAGCAGTTCACCCGCCCCGCGAATCTCGAGATCATGGCTTGCAAGGGTGAAGCCTGCCCCCAAATCTTCGGCCTGCGCGATGGCGTCGAGGCGCTTTTTGGCGTCACTGGTCATCTGCCGAGGCGGCGGCGTCAACAGGTAGGCATAGGCCTGATGGTGTGAGCGCCCGACCCGCCCGCGAAGCTGGTGAAGCTGGGCGAGGCCGAACTTGTCGGCGCGCTCGATGATGATGGTATTGGCCGAGGGCACATCGATGCCGGTTTCGATGATCGTCGAGCACACTAAAATGTTGGCGCGCTTGTGGTAAAAATCCGACATCACGCGCTCGAGCTGCCGTTCGGCCATTTGTCCGTGGGCAATACCGATTCTGGCCTCGGGAATCAATTCCTGGAGCGTCTCACCGGTGGCGTCGATGGTCTTGACGTCGTTGTGCAGGTAATAGACCTGACCACCCCGCAAGAGCTCGCGCAGGATTGCCTCCTTGAGTACGCCTTCGTTGCGCTGTTGTACGAAGGTCTTGACCGACAGTCGCTTGGCCGGAGGCGTTGCAATGATCGACAGATCGCGCATGCCGCTCATCGCCATCGACAGCGTTCTTGGAATCGGTGTGGCCGTGAGGGTCAGAATATCGACCTCGGCGCGAAGCTGCTTCAAGCGCTCTTTCTGACTGACCCCGAAGCGGTGCTCTTCATCGACGATCACAAGCCCCAGGTTATCGAACGAGAGCTCCTTGCTGAGCAGGCGGTGCGTGCCGATGACGATGTCAGCCTGGCCATTGGCGATGCGCTCGAACGCCGCCTTCTGCGCCTTGCCGGCGTTGAAGCGCGAGATGAGCTCGATCTGGATGGCGGTGTCGGCGAAGCGGTTGATGAACGTGTCGAAGTGCTGCTGAGCCAGCAGCGTGGTCGGCACCAGCACCGCGACCTGGCGGCCCGAATGCACCGCCAGAAACGCCGCGCGCATGGCGACTTCGGTTTTGCCGAACCCCACATCGCCACAGACGACGCGGTCCATTGGCTGCTTGGCGGTCATGTCATTGATCACCGCCTCGATGGCGTTGCGCTGATCCGGTGTTTCTTCGAAGGCGAAGTTGGCAGAAAAGCGGGCGTAGTCGTCATCCGGGGCGGGGCAGGCAAAGCCTTCACGCGCTTCGCGGCGCGCGTAGACGTCCAGTAGCTCGGCGGCCGTATCGCGAATCTTCTCTGCGGCCTTCTTGCGGGCTTTCGTCCACTGCTCCGAGCCCAGCTTGTGAAGCGGGGCGTGCTCGTCGCTTGCACCGGCGTAGCGGGAGATCAGGTGCAGATGATCCACCGGCACGTAGAGTCGCGCGTCATCGGCAAACTTTAGCGTCAGAAACTCCGCCTGCTGGCCGCCGGTCGAGAGGGTTTCAAGGCCCAGATAGCGGCCGACGCCGTGCTGTTGATGCACGACCGGGGCGCCTTCCTTGAGCTCAGAGAGATGGCGCACGGCCATTTCGCTGTCGTCGGTTGTCTTTTCCCGGCGTCGACTTTGTCGAACGATATCGCCGTACAGCTCGGTTTCGGTCAACACCAGCATGTCGGGGGGCGTGCCGACCCAGAGGCCAGCCTCGACGGCGCCGTGGGTCATCGCGACCGTGTGGGTGCTGTCGAGAAACGCCTGCCAGTGATCGAGGTCAGGTACATCCAGACCCAGCGGGGCGAGCGTGTCCTGCAGCACTTCCTGCCGGCCGCGAGACTCGGCGACCAGCAATAGCCGCTGCCCCGGGTGGTCGGCCAGCACCTGTTCGATTCGGCTTAGTGGCTTGGTGCTTCGTCCATCGATGGCGACGTCTGGAAGCGCGTGGGTTTCGAACAAGTGCGCGTGAGGGTGATCGGCCTCGACCCATTGAACTCGGGGGCGCGTGTTGAACTGGCCAAACAGTTCGGCGACGGGCACGAATGCCGTGGCCGGGGGCAGAAGCGGGCGCGTTGAATCCACGCCGAGATTGTCAAAGCGCGCTTCGATCGAGCGCCAGTGCGTTTCGGCCGCCTCGAAGGTGTGCTGATAAAGGGCAATCGAGGCGCCCTCTGGAAGATGATCAAGCAGCGTCGACGTCGTTTCGAAAAACAGCGGCAGGTACTGCTCGAGCCCCGGTGCGGCGATTCCCTTCAAGGCATCGACGTAGACCGGGCACTGGCGCGGGTCGACATCGAACCGGGTTTCAAAGCCTTCCCGGAATCGAGCAATGCCTTCCTCGGTCAGCGGGTATTCATGAGCCGGTAACAGCGAGAGCCGCTCTATCTTGTCGATTGTGCGCTGGGTATCCGGGTCGAACGTGCGCAGGCTGTCCACGTCGTCGTCGAACAAGTCGATGCGAACCGGATGATCGCCGCCGACCGGGTAGAGGTCGATCAAGGCGCCGCGAAAGGCATACTCACCCGGCTCGAACACGGTTTCGACCGCGCGGTATCCGGCGCGGTGCAGGCTTTGTCTGAAGCGCTCGCGCTCGAGCCGATCACCGGTTGCAAGCGTCATGGCCTGGATGGCGACGAAGTCCACCGGGGGCAGGCGCTGCATCAGGGTGTTGATGGCAACGATCACGATGCCATTGAAGCCGCGCTGCACACGATTGAGCAGCTTAAGGCGCGCCGACACGATGTCCTGGTGCGGTGAGAAACTGTCATAAGGCAGCGTTTCCCAATCGGGAAAGAGCGCGGTTTCAAGATCGGCACCATAAAAGCCAAGATCGCTTTCAAGGCGTTGGGCGCTGGCGGTATCGGGGGTGATGACCACGATCGGATCACTGGTCTCTCGTGACCACTGAGTAAGTGCCAGAGCGTAGGCGCTGCCATGCTGGGGGCCCCAATAGCAGGTCTGTTTGCTGCCACTGGGAAGCGGGGGAGAAAACGGGCTATACATGCGGGTTGTCACGACGATTGTCTGGCCTTTGCACGCTGATTGAAGGGCGCGGTCGCACGCAGGTGTCGATGCCGGGCCCAGGTCGAGTACGTGTAGTGTAAAGCCACACTGTAGACCTTGCAGGCTCTATCGCCACCTTATGTAGTCTTATAACTACCGGGTGTGCCTGGCGCGTGATTTGATGGGGGCAAGTGGCAGGCAGGTGTAGCAGGCCTACAGCATGCACGACCATGCCGCGGTTGTCGGGTCTCATGTAAATACTCATAATCCGCCGCATCGCTTGGTTGCCCGTTCACACCCAGGGTATGAACCGTCATTGCCACGACAACAGTGGGCGGTGCCAGATATAAGACAGTTGGCACACGCACGAAAGGAACACAGGCGTCGAGAGAGAGCCCCCACAAGGAGAACCCCCTTCCATGAATCCCGTTTCAAGCGATTCGTGTTTTCAAGCCTGGCAGTCGCATGAGGCCATGGCCGAGGAAATGATTCCGTTGCTCGGTCGGTTGTACCGCGAGTTTCGAGTTGTCCCGCTGATGTATGGTCGGCCGCTTGCGCAGCAGTCCGTCATTCGAATCCTCAAGGACCATCGCTTCGTGCGCAAGGTCGAGGGTACGGAGTTGACGATTCGCGATACCTATCCGCTGGTCAAGCGCCTGCTGGAGCTGTCGCCGGGGCCATCACGAATCGATTTCGGTAAGCTTGCAATGGCCTATAAAAAGGGCGGGCACAGCGATCCGATGCAGTTCCTGAAAAAGGAACTGGCACCGATCATCGGTAAGCATTCGCCTGAAACCCTGTCGGCTCCGCCCCAGGACCTGGTGCTTTACGGCTTTGGCCGTATCGGTCGACTGCTTGCGCGGATCATGATCGAAAACGGTGATTCCAGTCAGATGCGTCTGCGTGCCGTGGTTGTTCGCGGCGATGGCGGCGATCTCGAAAAGCGTGCGAGTCTTTTGCGTCGTGATTCCGTGCACGGTGCGTTTCAGGGTACGATTTCGATCGATCATGACCACAATGCGTTGGTGGTTAACGGCCAACGCATTCAGTTCATCTATGCCTCTGACCCGTCCAGCATCGATTACACCGATTACGGCATCGATAATGCGATCATTATCGATAACACCGGTAAATGGCGTGATGAAGACGGGCTCAAGAAACATCTGGCGGCCAAGGGTGTGTCCAAGGCACTGCTGACCGCGCCGGGCAAGGGCAGCCTCAAGAACATCGTTGTCGGCATCAACGACAACGCCGTGACTGAAGATGACCGGATCCTTTCGGCGGCCTCGTGCACAACCAACGCCATCACGCCGGTGCTTAAAGCGGTCAATGACCGTTACGGCGTTGCACACGGTCATGTGGAAACGGTGCATTCCTACACCAACGATCAGAACCTGATCGATAATTTCCACTCGGCATCACGCCGTGGGCGCAGTGCCGCGCTCAACATGGTCATCACCGAAACGGGTGCAGCCAAGGCGGTTGTCAAGGCGCTGCCGGAGCTCGATGGCAAGCTGACAGGCAACGCCATTCGCGTACCCACGCCCAACGTGTCACTTGCGATCTTGAATCTGACGCTTGAAAGTGATGTCGACCGCGAAGGGCTGAACGACTATCTGCGCGAGCTTTCGATTCATTCAGAGCTTCGTCATCAGATCGATTACGTCTGTTCGCCTGAAGTTGTCTCCTCGGATTTTGTCGGTAATCGTCACGCCGGTATCGTCGACGGTGAAGCAACCATCGCTGACGGTCGCCAGATTGTCTTGTACGTCTGGTATGACAACGAGTACGGTTACAGCTGTCAGGTCGTTCGTCTTGTAGAAAAGATGGCCTGTCAGAATCTGGTCGAGCTTCCCGAGCAGTGATCCCTCCGGGGCATTATTCGACTTTTGTCTTAAATAATGCCCCGAATTTCGGTTACACCCCCGTAACCGATGGCCTTTCGAGCCTTCCCTCTTTATAATAATGCGGTTTTTTACCGGGCTCGTTTAATTCGAGTCTTCGCAACAACCATCTGATTCATAACGATATCGGGAAACCCTGGCCGGTGCTGCCGGGCTTGCTGACGCGTTCAAGGCACAACGCTCTCCCGTTATGCCGTGCTGAAATATCAGAACCGACAATTGAGCGAGACTATGATTGAAGTCAAGCGAGGCTTGGATCTTCCGATCGCAGGTGCGCCGGAGTCGCGCATCGAGGTGGGTCGAGAAGTCCGTCACGTAGCCGTTCTCGGTAGTGACTATGTGGGCATGAAGCCCACCATGCTGGTGCGTGAAGGCGATAAGGTCGCGTGCGGTCAGGCGTTGTTCTCCGACAAGAAAACTGACGGGGTGGTGTATACCGCGCCGGCCTCCGGGGAAGTCGTGGCCGTCAATCGCGGAGAGAAACGCCGCCTTCTGTCGGTCGTTATTCGGATCGATACGTCAATCGATCCTGTTCGTTATACCGCCTACAGTGCTCAGCAGATCACGACGCTCGAGCGCAAGACCGTGGTCGACCAACTGGTCAGCTCCGGGCTCTGGACCGCTTTTCGAACTCGGCCGTTTTCCAAGGTGCCGGCAATTGATGCCGAGCCTGCCGATATTTTCGTGACCGCAATCGATACCCATCCGCTGGCGGCCGACCCGTCGGTCATCATCGATGAGCGGGCCGAGGACTTTGCGCATGGTCTTTCCGTGCTCAAGCGCCTGACCTCGGGCAAGGTATTCGTGAACCATGCGCCCAAGGCATCGGTGGGTGAGTCTGTCGACGGCGTTCGTTACGAAACCTTCAGCGGCAAACATCCGGCCGGGCTTCCGGGCACGCACATTCATTACCTATCGCCGGTTGGTCTCAACCGTCAGGTGTGGCACATCGGGTATCAGGATGTGATCGCACTCGGCGCGCTCTTTATCAAGGGCGAGCTGGACATGACGCGCACCGTGGCAGTCGGCGGGCCGCGCGCCAAGTCGCCGCGCCTTCTGCGTACTCGTTTGGGCGCAAGCCTTGATGAGCTGCTCGAGGGCGAAGTCATCGCCCCGGACGATACGCGTGTCATTTCAGGGTCAGTATTCGGCGGGCGTACGGCGCACGGCAGTGAGGCTTATCTCGGACGCTTCAATACGCAGATCTCCTTGATCGAAGAGGGCAACAAGTACAGCTTCATGGGCTGGATGTCGCCCGGCACCAAGCGGCACTCGGTGCTCGGTATCTATATGTCCCGTATCACGGGGCTCAAGGACTACAAACCGACGACCAATACCAATGGGTCGGAACGTGCCATGGTGCCAGTCGGTGCGTATGAAACCATCATGCCGCTCGATATTCTGCCGACGCAGCTTCTGCGCTCGTTGATCGTCGGTGACATCGAGACAGCGATGCAGCTTGGGTGTCTGGAGCTTGACGAAGAGGACCTCGCGCTCTGTACCTACGTGTGTCCGGGAAAATACGAGTACGGTCCCATTTTGCGTGACAATCTCGCGACCATTGAGAAAGAGGCTTAATTAATGGGCATTCGACAGATTCTCGACAAGGTCGAGCCTCATTTTCATCACGGCGGCAAGTACGAGAAGTTTTATGCGCTGTATGAGGCAGTAGACACCATTTTCTATTCGCCGCCGAGCGTAACCAAGGCAACGGCGCACGTGCGTGATGGCATTGACCTCAAACGCATCATGATCACGGTCTGGATGTGTACCTTTCCGGCCATGTTCTTTGGAATGTACAACGCAGGGCTTCAGGCCAATACCGCGCTTCTGACCGATGGTGTGTCTGCGCTTTCCGGTTGGCGCGACGCGGTGACCATGGCGCTTGCCGGTGGCCATGACCCCGACAGCATCTGGGCCAACTTCGTGCTGGGGGCGACGTATTTCATCCCGATCTACTTCATCACCTTCGCGGTCGGTGGTTTCTGGGAAGTGCTGTTCGCGATCAAGCGTGGCCATGAGGTCAACGAAGGCTTCTTCGTGACCTCGGTGCTTTTCGCGCTGACGCTTCCGGCAACCACGCCGCTTTGGCAGGTTGCACTCGGTATCACCTTCGGTGTGGTTATCGGTAAGGAAGTGTTTGGCGGTACCGGCAAGAACTTCCTCAATCCGGCACTGACCGGGCGCGCCTTCCTGTACTTTGCCTATCCGGCGCAGATGTCCGGAGACTCGGTCTGGGTACCGGGCGTCGATGGCTACTCAGGCGCCACGGCACTGTCCACGGCGGCGCAGGGTGGTGTGAGCGATCTCATGAATCAGATGAGCTGGACCGATGCGTTTTTCGGCCTGATTCAGGGGTCGATGGGTGAAACCTCGACGCTTGCGATTTTAATTGGCATGGCCGTATTGCTCTGGACGCGTGTGGCGTCCTGGCGAATCATTCTGGGTGTGTTTTTGGGGATGGTTGCGACCGCAAGTCTATTCAATGCGATCGGCTCCGAGTCCAACCCGTTGTTCGCGCTACCCTGGTACTGGCATCTGGTCATTGGCGGGTTCGCCTTTGGAATGGTCTTCATGGCCACAGACCCAGTGTCGGCGTCCATGACCAACAAGGGTAAACTCGCGTTCGGCGCCCTGATCGGTGTCATGACCGTATTGATTCGTGTGGTGAATCCGGCGTTCCCGGAAGGGGTCATGCTTGCGATCCTGTTTGCCAATCTCTTCGCACCGCTAATGGACCACTTCGTGGTGCAGGCCAACATCAAGCGTCGTCAGAAGCGTGTGGCTTCGGCAACGGCTGGTAAGGAGATAGCCTGATGGCGAACAACAACTCCATCAAGAAAACGTTGATCGTGGCATTCAGCCTGTGCGTTGTGTGCTCGGTCGTGGTCTCGGCGGCAGCGGTAGCGCTGCGCCCGGTTCAGCAGACCAACCAGGAACTTGATCGAAAGACCAACATTCTTCAGGTCGCCGAGCTCTATAAGCCGGGGCAGAGTGTGGCCGAGCAGTTCAGCCACATTACGCCGAAGGTGGTCGATCTGAACACGGGCGAGTACAGTGATCGCTTCGATCCCGATACGTTCGATCAGTTCGGCGCGGCCGAAGATCCCGAGCTTTCCGAGTCTCTCAAGGGCAACGACCCGGCCGGGCTCGGTCGACGTGAGAACTTCGCGACCATCTATCTGGTCGGCGACCAAAAGGACCCCGAGCAGATCATCGTGCCGGTTCGCGGTCAGGGGCTCTGGTCCATGATGTATGGCTATCTGGCCCTCAAGGGCGATGGCAACACCATCGTTGGACTGTCTTTCTACCAACAGGGTGAAACCCCGGGGCTCGGCGGTGAAGTCGATAACCCGCGCTGGAAGGCGCTGTGGGATGGCAAGGAAGTCTATTCCGACAACGGCATGGAACCGGTCATTCGGTTGGTCAAGGGCGGTGTCGACAGTCAGACCCCCAATGCCGAAAACAAGGTAGATGCCTTGTCCGGTGCTACGCTGACCAGTCGAGGCGTGACCCAACTGCTTCAGTTCTGGCTGGGCGAGCAGGGGTTTGCCAAATATCTTTCACGTTTCCGTGATCCGTCTCAAGGAGCATAACCATGGCTGCTGATTCGCCGAAAGGTGTCCTGACGACGCCGGTATTCAAAAACAATCCGATCGCCCTGCAGATTCTGGGCGTTTGTTCAGCGCTTGCCGTTACCAACTCCGTTCAGACCTCGCTGGTCATGGGCCTGGCGGTTATCTCGGTTACAGCGTTTTCGAACCTGTTCGTTTCCCTGATTCGAAACCACATGCCGTCCTCGATCCGAATCATCGTTCAGATGACGATCATCGCCTCGCTGGTTATCGTGGTGGATCAGGTTCTGCGCGCCTACGCCTACGAAACCTCGAAACAGCTCTCGGTCTTTGTGGGCTTGATCATTACCAACTGTATCGTAATGGGCCGCGCTGAAGCCTATGCGATGCAAAATGGCCCGGTCATGAGCTTTTTGGATGGCATCGGCAACGGCCTCGGATACACCTTCGTTCTGCTGGTTGTCGGTGCGGTGCGCGAGCTCTTCGGATCCGGTTCTCTGCTCGGCTTTACCTTGCTCACACCGGTCAAGGATGGCGGCTGGTACGTCACCAACGGCCTGATGCTTCTGCCGCCGTCGGCGTTTTTCGTGATCGGGCTGATGATCTGGGTCATTCGAAGTATTAACCCGGAACAGGTCGAAGAGGCTGATTTCAAGATCACCTCCAACACCAAGGCTCAGGAGGCCGCGTAAATGTTTGAGCATTATCTCAGCCTGTTCGTGAAGGCGGTGTTTGTTGAAAACATGGCGCTCGCCTTCTTTCTGGGCATGTGTACGTTTCTCGCAGTATCCAAAAAGGTTCAGTCGGCCATTGGCCTGGGGATTGCCGTTGTCGTGGTGCTTGCCATCACGGTGCCGGTCAATAACCTGATTCTGAACTATCTGCTCAAGGCCGGTGCGCTGTCCTGGACCGGCATCGAAGGCGCCGACCAGATCGATCTGACCTTCCTCGGGCTTTTGAGCTATATCGGCGTCATCGCGGCCATCGTCCAGATTCTAGAGATGTTTCTGGATAAGTTCGTGCCGGCGCTTTACAACGCGTTGGGTGTCTTTCTGCCCCTGATCACGGTGAACTGCGCCATCCTGGGTGCATCGCTGTTCATGGTGCAGCGTGACTACAACTTCGGGGAATCGGTCATCTACGGTGCGGGCGCTGGTGTCGGTTGGGCGCTTGCGATCACGGCGCTGGCCGGTATTCGTGAAAAGCTCAAGTACAGTGACGTTCCGGCAGGGCTTCAGGGGCTTGGCATCACGTTTTTGACCGTGGGCCTTATGTCTCTTGGCTTCATGTCCTTCTCCGGTATTCAGCTTTAAGACGCTTACGACTAGAACGCGATAGGGAAACTCGACATGGTCGATTCAACGATAATCCTGCTCGGCGTGGTCATGTTCACGGTGATCGTCCTTGGACTGGTCGTCGTGATCCTGGCGGCTCGAAGCCGCCTGGTCTCCAGTGGCGACGTCACCATCGAGATCAATGATGATCCCGAGAACACCATCACGACCCAGGCCGGCGGCAAGCTGCTGCAGACGCTTGCATCAAACGGCATCTTTTTGTCCTCTGCCTGTGGTGGCGGCGGTTCCTGCGCCCAGTGCAAGTGCCAGGTCGAAGAGGGCGGTGGCTCCATTCTTCCGACCGAAGAAAGCCATTTCACCATGGGTGAGAAGAAGGAAGGTTGGCGCCTTTCCTGCCAGGTGCCGGTCAAGCAGGACATGAAGGTACATGTGCCAGAAGAGGTGTTCGGGGTCAAGAAATGGGAATGCACCGTCGTTTCCAACCCGAACGTTGCCACCTTCATCAAGGAGCTGACGCTCAAACTACCGGAAGGTGAGAACGTTGCCTTCCGCGCCGGCGGTTACATGCAGCTCGAAGCGCCTGCCTACGACGTCAAGTTCAGCGATTTCGACATTCCGGAAGAGTATCGCGGTGACTGGGATCGGTTCGGTCTGTTCAACGTGACCGGCAAGACCCAAGAGCCGACCATTCGAGCGTACTCGATGGCGAACTACCCGGAAGAGAAGGGCTTTTTGAAGTTCAACATTCGTATCGCCACGCCGCCGCCCAACTCCGATCATCCGCCGGGACTGATGTCCACGTGGGTGTTCAGCCTGGGTGAGGGCGACAAGGTGACCGTTTATGGGCCCTTCGGCGAATTCTTCGCACGTGATACCGATGCCGAAATGGTGTTCGTTGGCGGGGGCGCCGGCATGGCGCCGATGCGAAGTCATATCTTCGATCAGCTCAAGCGCCTCGGTAGCTCTCGCAAGATTTCGTTCTGGTACGGTGCGCGCTCCATGCGTGAGTCGTTCTATAACGAGGAATACGACAAGCTTCAGGAAGAAAACGAGAACTTTGAATGGCATTTGGCGCTGTCCGATCCTCAGCCCGAGGACAACTGGAATGGCGATACCGGCTTCATTCACAACGTTCTGTACGATAAGTACCTGAAGGATCATCCGGCACCGGAAGACTGCGAGTACTACATGTGCGGGCCGCCCATGATGAACGCGGCGGTCATCAAGATGTTGACGGACCTCGGCGTCGAGCCCGAAAACATCCTGCTTGATGACTTCGGCGGTTAATGCGCCTGATCGCGGCGTTACTTACCGGGCTGGCCCTTTCGGGGCTGGCCCTTTTTGCGTTTGAGCTGCTTGATCACCGTCAAACGGAGCACCATCTTTCCGGAGTGAAGCAGGGCCTTGCCTATCGTGTCAGCTATACCCTGGCCGATGAGCGTAACCAGGCCTTTGTGGATGCAATGGTCAAGCGGCCGATCACGCCCTCATTCCTGCAGCGGTTTTCATCGACGCCAAGCTCATGCAAGCCTGGCGCCTCAGGCGCCTCCTTTGAGCGCACGCGGTTACTGAATACGCCGCTTGATGCGGTGTTGTCGCGTGTGGCGCCTTCCACTGCAGAAGATGGTATCTGCGTGTGTGACCGGCTCAGGGCCTGGCAGGAGGCGGTGTCTGACGAGCTTGCATCAAGGGGCGGGCGCCTCGAGTGGCTCGAGGTGCAAGGTCTCATCACGCGGCCTTTGGCGACAGAGCGTCATGCGCCGCTGACCTGTTCGGTGCCTGCGCTGTAGCGCCAAGGCGCAATCGCTCACCGCACGCCCATCGGCAGCTGAGCGCGGTGCAGAGCGCGTAACGCAGGCCGTTAAATGATGAGTCGTGTGGCGTGAGTGCCCTGGGGCAGTTTGGATGCATATTTGATACACTAGCGCCATTGGTAAAACGTCGTCAGGAGGTAGATCGATGTTGATTTGGGTATTGGTACTGGCTGTGATGCTTTTATTGGTAACGGCCATGTCTGTAGGCGTGCTGATGGGTCGAAAACCCATTGCCGGCTCCTGTGGAGGGCTCAACAACCTGGGCCTTAAAGAGGGGTGTGATATCTGCGGGGGCAAGGATGACATCTGTGAAGAAGAGCAGAAGAAACAGGCCATGCGCGCGCAAGGGGATCCTTCTCTGGGTCATGATGCAACAAAGCGTAAGTCATAACCGAACGGAAGGAGCAGTCGATTCAGATGGCCGTTTATAACTACGATGTGGTGATCATTGGCTCTGGGCCTACCGGTGAAAGTGCGGCGCTGAACGCCGCCAAGCACGGTCGCCGTGTTGCCGTGATCGAGCAACAAAGCGCAGTGGGTGGAAACTGCACCCACAAGGGCACGATTCCCTCCAAGGCATTGCGCCATGCGGTCAAGCAGATCATCCAGTTCAACACCAGCAAGATGTTTCGAGACATCGGAGAGCCCCGCTGGTTTTCCTTCACCAAGGTGCTGGAGCGCTCGCGGCGAGTGATCGAGCAGCAGGTCGAGATGCGGGCCAACTTCTACGCGCGTAACCGCATCGACCTCTTCTTTGGCACCGCCCGTTTCAAGGATGAGCACACGATCGTCGTACGCGGTCAGCACGACGGCGCCGAGGAACTCAACGCCAAGCAGGTTGTGATCGCGACCGGGTCGAGGCCCTACAGGCCTGCCGACATTGATTTTCGCCATCCGCGAATCTACTGCTCGGACACCATTCTCAATCTGACCCATACACCGCGCACGCTGATCATCTACGGCGCCGGCGTTATCGGTTCCGAGTATGCCTCGATCTTTTCAGGGCTTGGAGTGAAGGTCGATCTGATCGATACGCGCGACCGGCTGCTGTCGTTCCTCGATGACGAAATCAGCGATGCGCTGTCCTATCACCTTCGAAACAATGGTGTACTGGTTCGTCACAATGAGGAATACGAGCGCGTTGAGGGCGGCGAGTCCGGTGTAACGCTTCACCTGAAATCCGGCAAGAAGCTGCGCGCCGATGCGTTCATGTGGGCCAACGGTCGCACGGGCAATACCGATGAGCTTGGCCTTGAAAACATCGGATTAAATGCCAATTCCCGCGGGCAGCTGCAGGTCGATGACCGGTATCGCACCGAGCTTCCGCACATCTATGCAGCAGGCGATGTGATCGGCTGGCCGAGTCTTGCCAGTGCAGCCTATAACCAGGGCCGGTTTGCCGCAGCGGATTTGCTGGACGACGAATTTCAGTTTGTTGATGACATTCCAACCGGGATCTACACCATTCCCGAGATCAGCTCGATCGGCAAGACCGAGCGTGAGCTGACCAATGCCTGCGTGCCCTACGAGGTCGGTCAGGTCTTTTTCAAGGACACCGCGCGCGCCCAGATTACCGACGACAAGGTCGGGATGCTCAAGATCCTGTTCCATCCGGAGACGCTGGCCATTCTCGGTATTCACTGTTTTGGTGATCAGGCCTCCGAGATCATCCACATCGGCCAGGCCATCATGCGTCAGGAAGGTGAAGCGAATACGTTGAAGTACTTCGTTAACACGACCTTCAACTACCCGACCATGGCGGAAGCCTATCGGGTGGCGGCACAGAACGGACTTAATCGTCTGTTTTGATAGGGAACACAATCATGCACACAGGGATGCGTTCAATGCGAAAGCAGCAGCAAAGCAATGGAGATTTTACGTTTACGTTCGGTCATAGGGAGCTTGTCATACATAGACGATACGCAGCGCTTAGTATGATCAACGATCTACTGATCGGCATATGGTTCTTGATCGGCAGCATCTGTTTTTTCTACGAAGGCCTGCCAATGTTAATAGGCACCTGGCTGTTTGTGATCGGCAGTGCGCAATTGTTGATTCGGCCTGGAATTCGCTTGGCTCGCTCGATTCATCTGGGGCGTTTGCCAAGCCAAGGTGAGCAGGACTTCTAGTTTTTCTAATATCGGTAGCGATAAAGACGTAGGCTTGGGATATAGGGGGCGTCTTCAAGTCGGTTGTCACCACGCCGTACACGCGTACGCGTTTCAGGCGGCGCAAGCGCTGGTGCGTTCATTTTCGGGAGCCTCCCGGACCCGTCATCCGGCACGAACAGCGGCAGGGCCATGTTCAAGGCGCGGCGCTGTCGCCCGTCATCCAGGGGTTCCTTGAAGAAGAGATTTGCTCGCATGACCGGCGCCTGCTGCTGCACCTGCGCCAGGACCTCATCGCTTGGCAGTGCGGCAAGTTTCTGCCACTGAATGCGCACATGAGGCGCCTCGTTATTGAGCGCGGCCAATTTCTCCTCCGCCTCGGCGATGGTCGTGCGCTTGATTGAGCGACCGCTTGAGTACCAGGACATCTGCATGCGGGCAAGCGGTGCTTCGGCAACCGGTATCCGGCGCCAGGCCTGTTTCAGGTGGAGTCTGGCGAGCCCCTGCTGGGCCATGAGCTGATTGAGCGCCGGATGGCGCCTTGGCAGGTGCGTCTTGAGCGCACCAATCTGATCGGTAGCCTCCTTGCGCATGGTATTGACCAGCCCACCGAAATGATCCTTGGCGGCATTGAGCGCGGCGACGTGCTCAAGTACGGCGTCATCGCACAGGACCATACCGATGTAATTGCGGGTAGCGCGTCCATCCTGGCCTTGCTCGTACCACATATCCAAAAGCGCCTGGCGCAGCCAGGCGGTTGGTGAGGCGCTCTCGCGAAGATGCCAGATCGGGCAGTGGCGTTGCTCGACGCAGTCACACAGCGCGTTGACGCGATCGACAAGGGCGTCGAAGGCCAGCTCGATCTCGTGCAGGCGATAGTACGCCACGTCCGTGTCCATGCCTTTTCTCCTCAGTCGGTGTGGCCTCAGTCGATGTAGCGACGGGTCAGGTGCGCGTAATCGTCGATGCGCCGATCGCGCAGGTAAGGCCAGATGCGCCGGATGTCCTCACTGCGGGACAGGTCGATCCGGGTATCAAGCGTCGTTGGCTGCCCGTCGGCCTGAGCCAGAAACTCGCCTTGAGGGCCTGCAATGAAGCTTGCCCCCCAGAATTCGATGCCTTCGCTCTGGGCGCTGGGGTCGGCTTCATGGCCCACGCGATTGGCCACTATCACCGGCAGCCCATTGGCGACGGCGTGGGCGCGCTGAATGACGGTCCAGGCGTCCTGCTGGCGGCGCTGTTCTTCAGTCTCGTCTCGTGGGTCCCAGCCGATGGCGGTGGGGTAAAGCAGGAGTTCCGCGCCGGCCATTGCCATCAAACGCGCCGCTTCCGGGTACCACTGATCCCAGCAGACCAGCACGCCAAGCCGCCCGACCGAGGTCTCGATCGGGGCGAAGCCCGGCCCGCCCTGGGCGGCGCTGTCGCCCGGGGTAAAATAGAATTTTTCGTAAAAGCCCGGGTCGTCTGGAATGTGCATCTTGCGGTAGTGACCGATCAAACCCTTCTGGCGATCGAGCACGACGGCGGTGTTGTGGTAGAGCCCCGGTGCGCGCCGCTCGAAGATCGACCCGACGATGACCACGTCCAGTTCCCGGGCAAGCGCGGCCAGGTACTGCGTGGTCGGGCCATCAAGCGGTTCGGCCAGATCGAAGATGGCAGTGTCTTCGGTCTGACAGAAGTACTGTGTGGCGTGAAGCTCCTGAAGCAGCACGAGCTGCACGCCCTTGGCCGCCAGCGTGCGAATGCCGCGGGCGCTTTCTTCGAGGCTTCTGGTCTTGTCGGCCCAGGCGGGCTGTTGAACGATACCGGCGTGCAAGGTGGTCATACAGGCTCCATCAATGGTGGTCGAGCGGGCCAAGGGTGCCCTTGGGCAGTTGCATGGTCAGACAGTGCAGGCTGCCGTGCTGGCGAATGACGCTGGTGCAATCGACCGGCACGACCCGACGCTCTGGAAAGAGGCTTTGCAGAACGTTGAGTGCCATCAGGTCGGCCGGGTCCTGATAGATCGGCACCAGGACTTCCTGATTGGTGATCAAGAAGTTGGCGTAGGTTGCCGGCAACCGGTGGCCGTCTTCAGGGTCAAACGCCGCACGCGGCCAGGGCAACGGAACCAGCGTGTAAGGATGGCCTTCGGGCGTTCGAAACGCCTTAAGCTCGGCTTCCATGAGGGCGAGGGCGTCGAAGTGCGGATCGCTTGGGTCGTCGCAATGCACATAGGCAATGACGTCTTCTGCGCAAAATCGCGCCAGGGTGTCGATGTGGCTGTCGGTATCATCACCTTCAAGGTGGCCATGCTCGAGCCAGAGCACGTGTTCGACGCCCCACTGCGTGCGCATGTGCGCTTCCCAGTCAGCGCGAGAGACCGAGCCCCGGTTTTCATTGAGCAGACACGCCGTGGTGGCAAGTACCACGCCTTGGCCGTTACTTTCAATGGCGCCGCCTTCGAGAATGCGCGCTTGGTGATCGATGACCGGCACCGACCAGCAGTGCTCGAGCGCGCGGGTTAAGGCGTTGTCTCGCTCGGCAGAGAACTTGCCGCCCCAGCCGGTAAAGCGATAATCCAGAAGCTCCGGCGCGCCCTCGTTCAGGCGTGTGATAGGCCCGTGGTCGCGGGCCCAGGTGTCATCGGCAGGGGCGACATGAAACAGGCAATTCTCGATGCGCGCGCCAAGTGCCGTCAGGCGTGTTCGGACCGCATCGGCGCGGGCGTGGCTGTCGAGCACGAGCACGACGCGCTGGTAGGCGCTGATGGCACGCACCAGCGCTTCAAACGTCGCCTCGATGCGCTCGAGCATGGACGACCAATCGCTTTCAAGCGGAGGCCAGGTCAAGAGAATGGCGTCCTGGGGATACCATTCGGGCGGCAGCGTATAAGCCATACGAATTTCCAGCCTTGCGTGCGGTCAGAAAGAGGTGTCGCGATAATGCCTTAAGCGTTACTTGGTGGAAAGTAGCCTCTGATGCAGCGTTTTCAAAAAGTGCGTACCATGAATGCCCCCAAAGGATAGGACTGACTTACATGCTGGACCGCATCCCGTTTCTGGTCGGGCTTCGCTATACGCGAGCCAAACGGCGTAATCACTTTATCTCGTTTATTTCCATGACTTCGATGCTTGGCCTGACGCTTGGCGTGGCGGTCATGATTCTGGTGCTCTCGGTCATGAACGGGTTCGATCATGAGCTTCGAACGCGCATTCTGGGCATGGTCCCTCACACGCGCATCGAGGCCGTCAACGGCGTCAATGATTGGAAGGCGCTGGCCGAGCGGCTGGAGCAGAAAAGCCCTCACATCATCGGTGCGGCGCCTTACGTCGAGCAGCAGGGCATGTTCGCGCGTGGAGGTAACGCCCAGGGCGCGATGGTGCAGGGCGTCGAGCCCAAGGCCGAAGAGAAGGTCTCGATCATCGGCAAGCACATGGCGCAGGGCTCGTTCGACTCCTTGAAAGAAGGTCAGTGGAACGTGGTGCTCGGTCAGCAGCTTGCCCGAAGCCTGGGCGTCGGTGTGGGCGACCGGGTCACGTTGATGATTCCGGAGGCTTCTGTGACCCCGGGCGGCATCTTCCCGCGCATGAAGCGCTTTACCGTCTCGGGTATTTTCAGCGTCGGGGCGCAGCTTGACGCCAATCTGGCCTACGCCAACCTGTCGGATATGGCCAAGCTTGGGCGTATCCAGGGCGAGGCGCAGGGCGTTCGGCTGCAGCTTGATGATTTGTTCAAGGCCAATCAGATCACTCGGGACATCATCAATCAGATGCCGCCAGGCTATCGCGGCATCGACTGGACCTATACCCAGGGCAATCTGTTCCAGGCAATTCAGATGGAAAAACACATGATCGGCCTTTTGCTGTCGGTCATCGTAGCGGTCGCGGCTTTCAACATCATTTCGACGCTTGTCATGGTGGTGACCGACAAGCACGCCGACATCGCGATTCTTCGAACGCTTGGGGCAACGCCTTTGACCATCATGGGCATCTTTATCGTGCAGGGGCTGACCATCGGTGTGGTGGGCATCATCTTAGGGGTGATCTTCGGCATCATCGGCGCGCTGACCGTGGCCGACGTGGTGGCCTGGATACAAGGCATGTTCGGAGTTACCTTCTTAGACCCCAATGTCTATTTCATCAGCTATCTGCCCTCGCGGCTTGAGCTGTCGGATGTGCTGACCATCACGGGGTTTGCCCTGCTGTTAAGTTTCCTATCAACGCTTTATCCCGCCTGGCGGGCGGCGCGTATTCAGCCGGCGGAGGTGCTACGTTATGAGTGAGCGGACAATGCTTGAATGTCAGGGCGTCACTCGGGTCTATAACGAAGGCCCGCAAGACCTGACCGTGCTCGACCAGCTGTCGCTGAGCGTGCGCGCCGGGGAGCGTGTTGCCGTGGTCGGAAGCTCCGGCTCCGGCAAGACCACGCTCTTGAACCTACTGGGCGGACTCGACCGGGCGAGCGAGGGCGATATCGTCATTGCCGGGCAGTCGATCAAGGGGTTATCGGAGGCCGAGATCGGGCGCTTTCGTAACCGACACATCGGCTTCGTCTATCAGTTTCACCATCTGCTTGCCGAGTTCACCGCCGATGAAAACGTGGCCATGCCGCTGATCATCCGCGGAATGCGCCGGCGCGAGGCGCGGGCTCAGGCGCGAACGCTGCTTGCACGGGTCGGGATGGAGCCACGGGCGGCGCACAAGCCGGGCGAGCTTTCAGGCGGTGAGCGTCAGCGCGTTGCCATTGCCCGTGCGCTGGTGACCGACCCGAGTCTTGTTCTGATGGACGAGCCGACCGGTAACCTAGATCAGACCACCGCCGGCCGGATTCTCGAGCTGATGGACGACATTGCGCGCACCAGTCAGTGTGCCTTTGTGATCGTGACCCACGATACCGGTCTCGCGCGTCACCAGGACCGTGTGCTGCACCTCGATCAAGGGCGGCTTGTCGAACAGTCCTGACGCCAGCAATCCCGAAGCGGGAAATTCCGAAGCGGAGTTCAGTGGCGGATTGATCGCGTTATTGGTGGACCGATTGGTGATGGATTGAAAACGGGCGGCTCAATGAGCCGCCCGTTTTCATGTAGGAATGTGAGTTACTGCGCGCGACGCCTGCGACGGCGGCGCCACTGCCGAGAGACGTGCCACCGCCAGATCAGTCGGATCGCGACATTGAAGGCCCCGCCAAGCACGACGCCCGCAATGATCGACCCCACCAGCAGCGGCGGCAGGATGTCGGCAAGCTGCGTTGCAAGCCAATGCGCGCTGAAGTGATCCGGGACATCTCGGTGGGGCGAGTTTAGAACCCAGGTGCCCAGCCGATAGGTGCTGTAGAAAATGACGGGCATCGTCAATGGGTTGGTGATCCAGACCAGCGCGATCGACAGCGGCAGGTTGCACCTGAGCAGCCATGCGCCGGCGGCAGCAACCAGCATCTGGGCTGGAATGGGCAGAAGGGCGCAAAAGATACCGACCATGAAGGCATTGCCGACCGTCCGTCGCGATACCTGCCACAAGGCAGGGTTCGCGATGAAGTGGCTGACGCAGCGCAGTGATTTCTTTCGGCGCAGCGTTTCAGGTTTTGGCAGATAGCGCTGGATCAGTCGACGAGGCATTGGATGTGCCGAAATTTCACGTGATCGAAATGGGCGAAATACATGGTGCGCGCCCCGCGTATGCATTGAGCGATGGTACAGGCAATGCACAGTATGGGTGAAGCACCGTTTCATCGGCCATTACAATCGGCGATGACGCTGCCTCTTGCCGGGTTATCGGCCCTGGCAGGCGTGACGTTAGAGACGATGATGCTTTTTTGGCTGGCACTCACCCTGGCAGTGCTGGCCGTTATCGCACGCCCCTGGCGCTGGGCGGCGGTATTCGCGCTGGCGGTACTCATGCTGTCAGGGTTGGATCTTCGGCTGCGCGCCCCCGAGCCGATGCCCGAATCCATGGGGACAGTAACGCTTGAACGTGTGATTCGAATCGAGGCGCTTGAACGCGACCCAAACCGCGTGCGTTTTCGGGGGCGGGTAGACACCTGCCCGGATAAACGCGACTTGATCGCGTGCAAGCCCGGCCAATCCTACCGGCTTTCCTGGTATGACCCCGAGCCAGTAGTGCACTCAGGCCAGCGCTGGCATATGACGCTTCGACTCAAACCCAATCATGGATATCACAACTTCAATCGGTTCGATTATGGCGCGTGGCTATCAAGGGAGGGGTATGTCGCGACCGGCTACGTCTTGGCGCATAACGCGCGGCTGCCCGATGCGTCCGTCACGCTTAGGGCACGGCTATCCTCAATGCTTTCACATCTCGACGCTCGGGGTGGACGCTGGCTCGATGCGCTGACGCTTGGGCAGGGCAAGGCGCTGACACGCGATGAGTGGGAACAGCTTCGCGATACCGGCACGACGCATCTGTTTGTGGTGTCCGGACTGCATGTGGGGTTGATCGTCGGGGGGCTTTGGTGGGTCAGCCGGCGCGTTATAAAACTGCTGTGTCCGCTTGATTGGCGAACGCGCCGGGCGCCCTGGTTTCTTGCCGGGGTGGGGGCGCTTTTTTATGCAACGCTTGTGGGTTGGGGACCGGCGGTGAGTCGGGCAACGATCATGGCGTTGATCGCACTTTGGGTGCGAAGCGGCTACCGGGCGCCAAGTCCGTGGCAAGGCTGGTGGCTGGCGCTTGTCCTGGTGATTCTGATCGACCCGAGTGCACCTGGGCGCAGCGGATTCTGGTTGTCGTTCGGTGCCGTGGCTTGGCTCTTGCTGATGTGGCTTGACCGCCCACGGCCTCGCCCGTGGGTGTTTCTCGTGCGTACGCAGCTTTTTCTGACGCTTGCGATGGCGGCCATGCTGGGTCTGTCCCATGGACAGTGGGCACCGATCTCACTGGCAGTGAACTTGATTGCCGTGCCCTGGGTCAGTGTCGTGATGATGCCGCTTGCGTGTCTGGCCTGGATCGGTGTGCTGTCGGGTATTGATGGTTTCGTGCTGCCTTTTTACGCCGCGTCCACCGCGTTCTGGGAGGTCACCGCAGTGGCCGCTCGTCTCGCGCCGGTCTGGACGCTTCCGGAGGCGGTTACATCGGTTTGGGCGCTTGGTGTGAGTGGGGCCGCCCTGTGTCTTTTGCTACCGGGACTTGGGCTGAGAACGCGCGGCGTGTGCGTGTGTGCGATGCTCTGCCCGGTGGTCCTGGTGCTTCTGAATCCGACCCCGCAGTCGTTTCGGGTCACGGTGCACGATGTCGGACAAGGGCTTGCCGTGTCGGTCGAGCAGGCGGGCTATCGCGTCCTCTACGACACCGGTGCTCGGTTTCGTTCCGGATTTGCGCCAATTTCGACGCTTTGGGATCGGCCGCCCGCGTTTGACGAGGTGGTCGTCAGCCATGGCGATAACGACCATTCCGGAGGCCTTGGTTGGCTTCATGAGCAGGCGGTGGTGATGGCGCGTATCTGGCGGCCTGTGGCCGAGACTGGCGCGGTCGCAACTGCGCGCTGTCGCGCCGGGAGAGGCTGGTCCCACGCAGGAACCCGGTTCACGTTCCTGTGGCCGCTGGCCGGCGCGCGCCTGCCCGAGGGGAGCAATGACCGCTCTTGTGTGCTCCTGATCGAGCACGAGGCCATCAAGATACTTTTGATGGGGGATGTCGGGCGTGGGGTAGAGCGACAGCTTCTCGAGCGCTATGGCGATGCCCTTCGCGATGTGGATGTCATGGTGGCAAGTCATCATGGCAGTCGAACCGGGTCTGACCCGGCGGTCATCCGTGCGCTTTCACCCCGTCATGTGGTCTTCAGCGCGGGCAAGGCCAATCGCTATGGCCACCCGCATCCGGAGGTGGTGGCCTCGTTCAAGGCGTTGGGCGTCTGTCAGTGGCGCAGCGATCTCCATGGCGCCGTTCGCTTTGACTACGTCCACGGTGAGCTTAAAGGCGCAAGCTCGCGCACGCCCCGTGGTATCGAACCCGGCTGCCTTGGGGTAGAATCCGCGCGGTAGTGGAAGGCAGCGCGTGCATGAGGTTGGCGCGCGGTTTCTCGTCGGTGCAAGGATGGTCTTTGGAGTGGATGTGAACAACACCGGTAGCTGGACTTTGTACAAACGGCTAATGCGGTACGTGCGCCCCTACTGGCGATTTTTCGCGATCGCGGTCGTTGGGTATGCGATCTACGCCGCCTCGAGCACGGCCTTTGCCAAGGTCATGGAGTATTTGACCAACGGCATACAGAATCCGGACGCCGAATTTCGTCAGTTTCTGCCGTTGATGGTGATTCTGATGTTCGGGCTGCGGGGAGTGGGCACGTTTCTCGGCAGTTACTTCATGCAGAAGGTGGCGCGCAATACCGTGCACGCCTTGCGTGTGGACGTATTCAAGCGAATGCTGCATCTGCCCGGGCGGTTTTTCGATCAGCACTCGGGAGGGCACCTGCTTTCTCGTGTGACCTATCACGTCGAACAGATCACCGGCGCGGTCACCAAGGCGGTGACGGTCATCGTGCAGGAAGGGCTCTATGTGCTTGGCCTGACCTGCTATCTGTTCTGGACCAACTGGAAGCTGACGCTCGTTTTTATCGCCGTCACGCCGTTGATCGCAGGCGTCGTTGCCTACGCCAGTCGCCGGTTTCGAAAGCTTGCCCGGCGGATTCAGCGCTCGGTAGGCGATGTGACGCATGTTGCCTCCGAAAGCATTACCGGTTACCGCGTCGTTCGCATGCACGGCGCCGAGCAGTACGAGTACGAGCGCTTCTACGCCGCGAGCGAATACAATCGGGTGCAAAGCCTCAAGGAAGGCCTGACCAAATCCATCAGTGCACCGGTCATTCAGACGCTGATGGCGGTGTCGCTGGCGCTGCTGGTCTGGCTTGCCCTGCGCCCTGACATCATGGGCAACATGAACGCCGGTCAGTTTGTCGGCTTTATTACGGCCGCATCGCTCATGGCCAAGCCGATCAAATCGCTGACCGAGATCAATGGCATGATCCAGAAGGGGCTGTCGGCGGCCCATGAGCTGTTCTTGATCATCGATCATCCCCCCGAGCCGGACACCGGCGATGTCGACCCCGGCCGGGTGCGTGGCGCCGTGCATTTCGAGGGCGTGCGGTTTGCCTATGGCGAAGGCGAGAGCAATGTACTTCACGGCATCGACCTTGAGATCAACGCTGGTGAAATGGTCGCGCTGGTAGGGCGTTCGGGCAGCGGCAAATCAACGCTCATCAGCCTGCTGAGCCGCTTCTACGACCCAAGTGACGGACGCATCCTGATCGATGGTCAGGACACTCGCGAGATGGACCTCAAGGCCCTTCGTCGTCAGATGGCGCTGGTCACCCAGCAGGTCACGCTGTTCAACGCAACCGTTGCCGAAAACATCGCCTACGCCCACCCCGAGGCGAGCCGTGAATCCATCGTGGCGGCAGCGAAGGCGGCGTACGTCGATGAGTTCATCGAGAGGCTGCCCAACGGCTACGACACCCTGATCGGTGACAATGGGGTCATGCTCTCCGGTGGTCAACGTCAACGGCTCGCGATCGCCCGGGCGATCTTCAAGGACGCGCCGATTCTGATTCTTGATGAAGCGACCTCGGCGCTTGATACCGAATCGGAGCGCTATATTCAAAAGGCGCTCGAGGATGTGTGCCGGGATCGAACGACGTTTGTTATCGCTCACCGTCTATCCACGATCGAGCGAGCCGACCGGATCGTGGTGATGGAAAACGGGCATATGGTGGAAACGGGCACTCATGAAGAACTTCTGGCCCGGGATGGGGCGTATGCAGCGCTGCACCGTGTTCAATTTCAGCAATCCTAACGCAGGGCAGGCCCCATGAATCGACTCGAACGCGCATGGTACAACGGCGCCCGCTGGCCCAAGCTCCTGTGGCCTCTGGAACTGATGTACAAGGCAGGTGTTGCTCGCCGCAATCGGCAGTTTGCCCGGGGGCAGAAGGCGACCTGGGAGGCGTCGGTGCCCGTGATCGTGGTGGGTAACATCACCGTGGGTGGCACCGGGAAATCGCCGCTTGTGGCCTGGCTTGTGCGCTGGCTGCAGGAGCAGGGCTGGCGCCCGGGCATTATCTCTCGAGGCTACGGCGGTCACGCGCCACGCTACCCGCTTTACGTCGATGAGACTACCTCGCCGGATCTGGCCGGGGACGAGCCGGTGATGCTTGCGCAGCAAACCGGGCTGCCGGTCGCTGTTGACCCCGACCGCCCGCGGGCGGCGCGAAAGCTCATTGCGGCCGGCTGCGATATTCTGGTGTCTGACGATGGGTTACAGCATCACTATCTGGGCCGAGACATCGAGCTGGTGGTGGTCGATGGTCAGAAGGGCTTCGGCAACCGGCACTGTCTGCCGGTCGGGCCGCTTCGAGAGCCGCTTGACCGACTCACCTCCGTCGATGCGGTCATCACCAACGGCGATCTGTCGTGCCCGACCGACGCCAGTACCTTCGGTATGACGCTGACCCCGAATGCGTGGCGGCACTTGAGCGATGGCGTGTGCTACCCGATTGAGGCTCGACCCTTTACCGGCCCGGTGCATGCCACCGCCGGCATCGGCAACCCTCAGCGATTTTTCAATACGCTGGACGCCCTTGGCGTCGGGTTCGAGCGCCACCCCCACGGTGATCACCATCGCTTCACGCCGCAGGATCTGAAGTTTGCCGATAATCGACCGGTGGTCATGACGGCCAAGGACGCGGTCAAGTGCCGAGGCTTTGCCAACGAGCGCTGCTGGTCACTTGACGTCGAGGCCCGCCCAGAACCTGCATTGATCGACTATCTTCGAACACGTCTTTCGGTACTTTGAGTCAAGGAGAATTCCATGGATAAAGAATTGCTGGCCATGCTGGTCTGTCCCCAGAGCCAAGAGGCGCTCGAGTTCGACAAGACGGCCAATGAGCTTGTGTGCCGTCAAAGCGGTCTGGCGTACCCGGTTCGTGACGGCATCCCCGTGATGATTGTCGAGGAAGCGCGCGTGCTCGACGCCGACGAGGTCATGGCGAAGCGCTCATGAGTGCCTTTGTTGTCGTCATTCCGGCTCGGTTCGGCTCCACGCGCTTGCCGGGCAAGCCGCTTGAAGACATCGGCGGTGAACCGATGGTCGTGCGGGTCTGGCGCCAGGCGTGTGCCTCCAAGGCCGCCCGGGTCGTGATTGCAACCGATGACGTCCGTATTCAACGCGCCGCACAGGCCTTCGGTGCCGAGGTGGTCATGACCGATCAAGCGCATCCGAACGGCACCTCGCGTCTTGCAGAAGTGGCCGAGCAACTCGGGCTCGATGACACCGCCTGTGTGGTGAACGTGCAAGGCGATGAGCCCATGATCCCGCCTGAGCTTATTGATCAGGTCGCAACGGCCCTGCACACGTCCGAGGCATCGATTTCAACGCTTGCCGAGCCGATCACGTCAACCGATACCCTGCTGTTGCCAGGTGTCGTAAAGGTGGTCTGCGACCGGGCCGGTCGGGCGCTTTATTTTTCAAGAGCGCCTATCCCCTGGGACCGTGATCGATTTCCGCCAGCGACGGGCAAAACGCTCCAGTCAGGCTGGCTCAGACACATCGGCCTTTACGCTTATCGGGTCGGGTTCTTGCGTCAGTACGTGACCTGGTCCGAGGCGCCGATTGAGAGGCTTGAATCGCTCGAGCAGCTCAGGGCGCTTTATGAGGGCCACGTCATCCAGGTGAGCGTGTGCGATCAGGAGTATCCAGCGGGCGTGGACACCGAGGCTGATCTCGTGCGTGTGCGCCAATGCTTCAATGAGCCGGGAGTGTGACATGAGTCAGACCGTTCGAGTGTTGTTCGTGTGTTTGGGAAACATCTGCCGTTCGCCCACGGCAGAAGGTATTTTCCGGGATAAGGTCGCCGCTCGGGGGCTCGATGAGCGCTTTGAGATCGATTCCTGCGGTACCGGCGACTGGCACGCGGGTTCACCGCCGGATGCAAGGGCTCGCCAGGAAGCGACGCGCCGAGGCATCAGTATCGATCACCTTCGCGCCCGCGAGCTTTGTTCGAACGATTTCGAGGACTTCGACTGGATCCTCGTCATGGACAACGACAATCTGGCCAATGTGGCACGCCGTTGTCCGGCGGACGCGACCGCGCGCTATGCAAAGCTTCTTTCCTGGACCACGCCGGCGCCTGGCGATGACGTTCCTGACCCGTACCGTGGTAACGGTGACGATTTTTCTCACGTTTATGACCTCATCGAGCGCGCCTGTGATGCGTTTATCGACGAGAGGGTCGCCGAGCATCAATGGTCCAGCTGACACATTGGGCCGACCTTGGCGGCGCCAATACGTTTCACTTGCCCTGCACGGCGCGCTTTAGCGCCGAAGTGGGTTCGGTCGAGGGGCTTCGTGCGGTGCTTGCGTTTTCCTCGGCCGAGGGTGTGCCGCTCAAGGTGCTTGGCGGCGGCAGTAATGTCATCCTGCCGAACACGCTGTCATCGCTTGTGCTTCGCTATACCGGAAACCGGGCCTGGTGGGGCGAGTGGGTGTCTGATATCGAGCGGCTCCATCACGTGGAGGCGGGCGCGGATTGGCACGGGCTTGTCATGGCGCTGGCATCCAGTGGGTGGTGGGGGGTCGAAAACCTCGCGCTGATTCCGGGAACGGTCGGTGCTGCACCGATTCAAAACATTGGCGCCTACGGGGTCGAGCTTTCCGATGTGGTCGAGGAGGTGCACGTTGTCGAGCGGGCGAGCGGTCAGTACCGACGTCTAGCGCAGTCGGAATGCATGTTCGGTTACCGCGACAGCATCTTTAAACAGGCGCTGTCCGAGCAGGTCGTTATCGTGCGTGTCGTACTGCGGCTGTCCTCCAGGCCAACGCCCAAATTGGCCTATCAGGGGCTCGACGCCCTTGCCGGTCTTGAGGTGTTAACGCCCTTGATGGTTGCCGAGCGCGTATGCGCGTTGCGCCGGGCCAAATTGCCGGACCCGGCTGAAATCGGTAATGCCGGCAGCTACTTCAAGAATCCGGTTGTGCCTCTGGCGCTTGCCAAGCATCTTCGAGCGAGTCATCAAACGCTGCCGACGTACCCCGTGGCTGAGCCCGGTTTCATCAAGCTGGCGGCGGGCTGGCTGATCGATCAATGTGGGTTCAAGGGCGCGCGCGACCCCTCGGGCGTTGGCGTGCATGAGCATCAGGCGTTGGTGATCGTTAACGAGGGTCATGGCCGGGCAGAGGATATTCTCGCGCTGGAAACCCGTATTCGTGAGGCGGTTCAGACCCGCTTCGATGTGACTCTTGAGCGCGAGCCCGGTTTCTGGGGGGAGTAGCGCGAGACGGTGCGACACGGTATTGGATACAAGAACGCCCGGCCATGGCCGGGCGTTCTTGTATCTAACCGGGGCAAGGTTGCCCCGGTTGGTGTGGCATCAAGTGTTGGACTTTTGATCCGAACCTGCCTGCGCAGTCTGCTTTTGTGCTTCCAGACGACGCTTTTTGACCTCGCGCGGATCATTGTAGGCCCGCTGAGGCTTGCCAGGCGACTGTGTTGCTGCAGCGCTTTGGGCGTCAGATGCTGACGCTTCGGCAGCTTTAGTCGGCGATTGGTCGGCAACGGGCTTGCTGGATGAGGCCGGCTGGGTCGACACTGGTTCAGCCTTTTCAGCCTTTTCAGCCTTTTCAGCCTGAGGGGCCGAGGCGCTGTCGGTCAGCGTCGGTTTGGTCTTCGGCGTAGCCTCGGTTGCAGACTTGGTCGAACGCGCGTCTGAGTCATCACCGTTTGATGAGGCGTGTGACGCGGGAGTCTTGTGATACAGGCTTGGAGCACGAGACGGGGCTGTTGAAGCCTTGTCCTGTGCGGCGTCTTTTGACGAATCCTTGGCGGCTGATGCTTTGGGCTGAGACGTACTCGTCTCCGCGCTGGATGTCGCCTTGGGCGAGGCGTTGGATTTGCCATCGCGCTTGGCCTGCTGAGCATTATCCGCCTTGCCCTGATCTACGTTCTTTGACGTGTCCGTCGCCGTAGTTGCCACGCTTTCCTCGGCAGAGGTGGTTGCCTGGGTCGCATCAGCAGGTGCGGTGCCGGCCGCATTCTGGGCTTCTACCGCCTTGGGGTCCAGCGCATGAGTGCGCGACCGCTTACGCGGGTTATTGCGCGTGCGCTTGGGCTTGGCAGGCTGTTCGTCCTTGGCGCTGTGCTCAGGCTTTGAGGTGGTGTCAGCGGTGCTCTCGCTCGGCTTGACGCTTGCCTTGTCATCCTTGCCGGAAGACGGCTGCTCGGATTTATCGGCCGCCGTATCGGGCTTGCCGGATTTATCCTCGGATTTACTGGCTTTTTGCGGCGCTGGCTTGGCGGACTTTTTCTCGTTCTGCTTGCCGTTGCTCGCAGTATCGCCTTCCTTGTTGGAGGCGCTGCCTTGCCTGTCCGACTCATCACTGCGCGAGGGCGCTCGCTTGGATTTCGACTCGCCGGCGGTGTTTTTCTCGCTACGCCCGGTGTCTTTGGGCTCGGTTCTGCCCTTGTTGGAGCGGTTGCCGCTGTCTCGACGGTCGCTGCCTGAGGCGCCACTCGATGCAGTGCTTGATGACGTTCGCGTGTTCGACGATGTGTCCGATCTTTCCTTGCTGGCCTGTTCCTGGCCGCGACTGCGCTCGGTGCCTTGTGTGCTCGAGCGCTCCGGCTTGGCCGAGGCTTCACTGCTGGAGGGGCGACGAGTCTCTGTTGTTGCGGTGTCATTGCCCAGCAGGCGACTTACGCCACGGAAGAGGCGTCCCATAAACCCGCCGCTTTCCGGCTGGGGCTCTGGTGCGGCCTCATCCTGTTGCTTGAGCGAGTCAGGCGCAGGGGCATGAGCCACGGTCTTGACGGCCGCCTCCGGGCGAGAAACCGGTTTGTCGGTGGCCAGTGATTCATCGTGCTGCTGATATTCGAATTCAGCGGAAAGCTCGTAGCTCGATTTGCCCAGATCATTTTCATCGACCTGGTCATCTCTGAATCGCTGAACCTCGAAGTGCGGCGTATCCATGTCCGGCTGAGGCAGCAGCATGACACGAACGTTCTGACGGCTTTCGACGGCGGCCAGCACGCTTCGCTTTTCGTTGAGCAAATAGGTTGCAACCGGTACCGGCAACAGCGCACGAATCTGTGAGCTGCGCTCTTTCATGGCCTCTTCTTCGATCAGGCGCATGACGGAAAGCGACAGGGAGCGCACATCGCGAATGGTGCCTTGACCGTCGCAGCGCGGGCAGACCACGCCACTGGTTTCACCCAGTGATGGGCGCAGGCGCTGGCGCGACATTTCCATCAGGCCAAAGCGTGAGATGCTGCCGGTCTGAACGCGGGCGCGGTCGAGCTTGACCGAGTCGCGCAGGCGGTTTTCTACGTCCCGGCGGTTTCGGGCCGGAGACATGTCGATGAAGTCGATAACGATCAGGCCGCCGATGTCACGAAGACGCAGCTGGCGGGCGATTTCCTCGGCCGCTTCCAGATTGGTCTGAAGGGCGGTTTCCTCGATGTCGCCACCCTTGGTCGCACGGGCGGAGTTGATGTCGATCGACACCAGGGCTTCCGTGTGGTCGATGACAATGGAGCCGCCCGAGGGCAGTTTGACGTCGCGCTGATAGGCGGTTTCGATCTGGGACTCGATCTGAAAGCGCGAGAAAAGAGGCACGTCATCGGTGTAGAGCTTGATCTTGTTTTCATACGTCGGCATGACCGAGCGCACGAACGCCATCGCTTCCTGATGAATGGCCGGGCTGTCGATCAGTACCTCACCGATGTCCTGGCGAAGATAGTCGCGCATGGCGCGAATGATGACGTTGGATTCACGGTAGATCAGAAACGGTGCGGCGCGCTTGCTGGCCTCGGTCGTGATCGCTTCCCACGCCTGCACGAGGTACTGGAGGTCCCATTGAAGCTCTTCGGTCGAGCGGCCGATGCCGGCCGTACGGACGATCACACCCATTTTCTCGGGCATGTCGAGCTGGCTCATCGCTTCCTTGAGCTCAGCGCGTTCCTCACCCTCGATCCGGCGAGAGATGCCGCCGGCGCGTGGGTTATTGGGCATGAGGACTAGAAAGCGTCCGGCAAGGCTTACAAAGGTGGTCAGTGCCGCGCCCTTGTTGCCGCGCTCTTCCTTGTCGACCTGAACGATGACTTCCTGGCCTTCCTTGAGGACTTCCCGAATGTTGGGACGGCCATTGACGTCCTTGACGAAGTATTCGCGGGAGATTTCCTTCATGGGGAGAAAGCCGTGGCGCTCGGCGCCGAAATCGACAAAGGCCGCTTCAAGGCTTGGCTCGACGCGGGTGATCTTGCCGCGATAGATATTGGCTTTTTTCTGTTCTCGGGCGCCGGACTCGATGTCCAGATCGTAAAGGCGTTGCCCGTCCACCATGGCAACCCGCAGTTCTTCTGGCTGGGTGCCGTTGATTAGCATTCGTTTCATGTTGTCTCGCACAAATAAAGCGCGTCGTAAGACAGCCATGAACCAGTGTCCAGCCCCGTTATCAGGACGGGGGCCAAGGCAACAAACTATGTCGGGTGTCGTCCACCCTCAAGACCATTGTCATTGTAGTGCCCGCATGAGAGGGCGGGGCTCGGCATTGGCTCAAAGCATCGGTGATGCCGAACCGGCAAGCGTTGTGCTGTGCTCAGTGCATGTCGAGAAGGCGCCTCATGCCTTTGGGAAATCCCCAGTGCATGAGTGATCATGTTGAGTACGCGGTGGTATCAGGACGTGTCGCGGTGATGTATTGATCTACCGGCCCTTGTTTCTACCACCAGACACCTGGCATTCGTCGGTTCGGCGACGCCGGTCTTTTCGACACGGAGGTCAGTTGCTTCCTGGTGTGAATGGTTCACATTCAGGCGTTTAAAATACGGTTATATACAGTCGATATTCGTTGCTTGAGCCTGCGTAAATATCGTGTTGCAGGCGCGTTGACAAGCGAAAAAACGGGCTCATCCAAGCGTTTAGCAATATATCAGTTAACCTCCACCCCAGCAATTCGCGCTTGCGGATCGATTATCCGTTACCATGCGCGTTTGAGTTTCGGCCGAGGCAAGTGAGGATAAGTGATGTCGCAGGGGCATGACGTACAGTGGATCGAGATCGACGAAGGCCATGCCGGCCAACGGCTGGACAACTTTTTGATGACGCGCCTCAAGGGCGCGCCGCGCTCATTGGTGTATCGCATTATTCGAAAGGGTGAGGTTCGCATCAATAAAAAGCGGGCGAAGGCAGATCGTCGACTTGAGCTCGGGGACGTCGTCCGTGTGCCGCCGCTGAGGCTCAGGCCCGAGGAGGCGGTCAAGGATGTCAGTGACAATCTGAAAAACGTGCTGGCGTCCTCGGTATTGGCCGAAACCGATCAATGGCTCGTGATCAACAAGCCCTCAGGGCTTGCCGTGCATGGTGGCAGCGGCGTGAAAATCGGGCTTATTGAAGCGCTTCGACAGATTCGAACCGACGTAAGCTTTCTGGAGCTGGTGCATCGGCTTGACCGGGATACGTCAGGCTGTCTGCTGCTGGCCAAATCGCGCGAGGCGCTTCTTTCATTGAACGAGGCCATGAAGCAAAAGCAGATGGACAAGCGTTACATGGCGCTGGTGGAGGGGCGGTGGCCTGCCCGTCGCGACTGGGTCAGTGCGCCACTGGACCGGTTCGATGCGGGCAACGGTGAGCGTCGCGTTCGTGTTGACAAGGAGGGCAAGCGTTCCCGCACGCGCATTGCCGTATTGGAAACATTTCCCGAGATGACGCTGATCGAGGCCGAGCCGGTGACCGGGCGCACCCACCAGATTCGAGTGCATGCCCAGCATGTAGGTCACCCGCTTTTGGGGGACAGCAAGTACGGTTCGCGAAACGGGGAAACGCTTGCCCGAAGCGTCGGGCTTCAGCGGCTGTTTTTGCATGCCCACACGCTTGGTTTTCCCGATCCGAAAACGGGGCGCACGATCACGATCACGGCCTCACTGGGTGCCGACCTTGCCAAGGTGTTGGAAAACGCACGCCACCGCGGTTGATGTTTGATTCGATTGGAGCCCACATGACGTATGACCTGATCATTTTCGACTGGGATGGCACGCTGATGGATTCAGCGGCCCGGATCGTCGCCAGCATGCAGCATGCCGGTCAGGACGCTTCCGTGCCCGTGCCCAATGGCGAGGCGGTACGCCGCATTATCGGGCTTGGGCTGCCTGAGGCGATTCAGGCCCTCTGGCCGGAGCAGGACGGCACTACCCGGGAGCGGATTCAAGCCCGTTATTCCCATCACTTCGTGCACGCCGAGACCCATGAGGCGCCCCTGTCGTTCTTCGAGGGGGTCCCCGAGGGCATTGCACGCCTTCGTGCTCACGGGGCGCTCAAGCTCGCGGTTGCGACCGGGAAGAGCCGCAAGGGACTTGATCGTGTTTTCAGGGATCATCAGTGTGGTGATTGGTTTGAGGCCAGTCGAACTGCCGATATGACGGCCTCGAAGCCCGACCCCAGAATGCTCGAAGAGCTCTTGAGTGAGCTTGGGTGTTCGCCAGACAGAGCGCTCATGGTGGGCGATACCACCTTCGATCTCGAGATGGCCGAGCGCCTGGGCATGGATCGAGTGGCGATGACGTACGGGGTGCATGACCGTGACGAGCTTCTAAGGCACACCCCGGTCCTTGAAACGTGTGACTTCCTGGCGCTGGTGCGCTGGGTACTCGAATCGTGATTCCCGTGATCGATGAGGAGTGGCCTTTATGAGTGATGAGCGACCGGATGACCCCTGGCGAGAAGGTGGCAAGGACCACCCGAATGACCAAGGCAGTAATGATGGGCGCAGTGAGTGGGCGCGAAGGGATGATGTAGCACGACTTGAAAAGCGCCTTGATGAGCGTGAGGACGAGCGCACATTGATGGCGCGCTGGGCGCGTGAGGTCACGGCCGAACAGCGCCGAGCCCGGCGGTGGAAGATTTTCTTTCGTCTGGTGCTTTTGGTGATTGTCGTGTCACTGATCGGGCTTGGTTACAAGGCGATGACGCGCGTCGGCAGTGATGTAAGCGTGGGGGCGGCCAAGCCTCACGTGGCGGTGGTATCGCTTGACGGTGTGATCGACTCGAAGGGGCGAGCCAGCGCCGATACGATCATTGAAGGGCTTCAGGAGGCCGCACGGGATGACCGCGCCAAGGCGCTGATCCTTCGAATCAATAGCCCTGGCGGTTCGCCCGTGCAGTCACAGCGTATCTATCAGGAAATTACGCGGATCAAGGGGCAGATCGATGCGCCGGTTATCGCCGTCATCGAGGACATTGGCGCAAGCGGTGCCTATTACGTCGCCGCCGCGGCCGATGAAATCTATGCAGCGCCTGCAAGCCTTGTCGGCTCGATCGGGGTGATCTATTCAGGCTTTGGCCTGAAGGATGCGATTCAGAAGCTCGGCGTGGAACGACGTGTGTTTACAGCGGGTGAAAACAAGGATTTTCTTGATCCATTTCAGGACGTCACACCCGAGCAGCGTGCGTTCTGGCAGCGCATTCTGACGCTTACGCATCAGCAGTTCATCAATGACGTCAAGGTCGGACGAGGTGATCGTCTGAAAAACGAGCCCGAGCTCTTTTCAGGGCTTGTCTGGACCGGTGAGCAGGCGGTCGAGCTTGGCTTGACCGATGGCGTTGATACGTTCGACCACCTGATTCGTGGACGGTTTGAAACCGATGAAACGAAGGATTATACGCCGGAGCCAGACCCCTTTGAGCGCTTGTCCAGAAAGCTTGGTCAGGTCGCGGCCGAATGGCTTGGGGTCGGCGTTGACTCCGGTACATCGCCTGTTCGCTACGAGTTGCCCTGAGTATTCAGTAGCGGGTGGCAGTCAAGCTCGGTCAGGAGGCGGCTCAAGGCAATAAGGGGCAGGCCAATGAGGGCGGTGGGGTCATCGCCCTCAAGGCGCTCGAACAGCGTGATGCCAAGCCCTTCCATCTTGAAGCTGCCCGCGCACTCTAATGGCTGCTCCTTGTCGATGTATGCGTAAATTTCGTCCTGGGTCAGCGTGCGAAAGTGCACGCGATAAGGCTCGACATGCAGGCGCATTCCATGATGTGGGTGATAAAGTGCAAGGCTTGTCAGAAACAGAACGCTTTGTCCGGAAAAGCGGGCAAGCTGCGCGCAGGCGCGCTGAGTATCGCCCGGCTTTCCGAGTATCTCGTTTTGATGCAGTGCCACCTGGTCGCTTGCAATGACCAGGTGGTCCGGGCGGATTCCTGCGACCGTCTCGGCCTTTTGTTGGCCCAGGCGCCTGACCAGCGTCTCGGGCGATTCACCGGGCAAGGGCGTTTCATCGATGTCGGGTGAGAGAATGTCGAAGGGCAGGCCCAGGCGAGTCAGCAGCGTCTTTCGGGCCGGTGAGCGTGACGCCAGAACAAGAGGCAGTGCGAGCATCGTGATTTCCGAGAGTCGATGGGTGGTGCGTTTATAAGCATGTCATGAACGAGGCCGGCAATAGGTTTTGACAGCACACAAGACAATCCCTATTATTGCGCGCCTATGTCAACCACTAGATTGCCAAATACCGTCGAGCCCTATCGGCTTGCTGCCCAGGGTGAAGTCCTGGGTGGCGCTATTGCGCTTGACCGCTTTGCTCGGCTTGTCGACGCTGTCGGCCAGCAAACGGGCGAGTGCCAGGTTGAGCTGGTGTTTGGGATCGATATGCAGCGCCAGCATTATATTGAAGGCCGTTTGCATGCCGATGTCGATATGCCATGTCAACGGTGCCTTCAGCCGATGTCAATTTCGCTCGACAGCTCATTTCTCTTGGGAATGGTAAGCTCCGATGCATTGGCTGCGCAGATGCAAAAGCGCTATGAGCCGGTGTTCGTGGAAGACGAGCAGCTCGATCTATTCCCGCTCGTCGAAGATGAGCTGTTACTGACGCTGCCGCAGGTGCTGTATCACGATGAAGATGAGTGTCCGGTCGGTCAGGATGCGCTTCAAAGTGGCGACCCTGTAGCAGAGGGTGAAGAGACCAAAACGAATCCATTTAGCGTGCTTGGCTCGTTAAAGGACAAAAACTGATTTAGCTATCACGACTGGAGATCCGTCATGGCAGTTCAAAAAAGCAGCAAGACCCGTTCCAAGCGCGGCATGCGCCGTTCGCACGACTCACTGAGCGCTCCGACGCTGTCCGTTAACGAAAACGGTGATACGCATCGTCGTCATCACGTTTCCCCGGATGGCTTCTACCGTGGTCGCCAGGTTGTTGAAGCCAGCGAGTAAGCATCTCGCAGACGCGCGTTCGCGTGCGTATTGCCGTTGATGCCATGGGCGGGGACTTAGGTCCCCGCGCTACTGTTGAGGGTGTGGCTCACGCCTTGAGTCAATTGCCTGGCAACAGTGCCGTGCTGCACGGCCCCTCTCATGTGCTTGACGCACAGATTGATGCTCTCCCCAGATCCCTGCGCTTTACGCGCTCACGCCTTCAGGTCTCGCACGCCGATGCGGTGGTTCATGAGGCTGACAGACCCTCCCAGCTTCTTAGAACGCCCGAAGAGACCAGTCTTCACCGCTGTTTAATGTCATTGGCTCGCGACGAGGTGTCTGCGGCCATCAGTGGGGGGAATACGGGTGCTCTCATGGTGCTTGCGCGCCGCTACATCGGCATGAGTGCCGGCCTGGAGCGTCCGGCGATCAGTTGCGCTGTTCCTACCGAAGGTGGTGGACGCTGTTATCTGCTCGACCTGGGCGCGAATGTGGACTCGTCACCCGAAATGCTGGTGCAGTTTGCGCATATGGGCGCCGCCATGGCCTCGGTTGTGGACGGGATGGCAAGGCCTCGGGTGGCGCTTTTGAACGTTGGGGTGGAGTCGAGCAAGGGGGCGTATCGTGTTCGTCAGGCCCATGTCCGTTTGAGTGCCGTGCCCTATCGGTCATTTGAATACACGGGGTTTGTCGAAGGCGGTGGAATGTTTGCCGGCGACGTCGATGTCGTGGTCTGTGACGGTGATGTAGGTAATGCGGTTCTAAAAAGCAGTGAAGGGCTTGCAAGGATGCTTGGGAAGCGCCTTCAACACCGGTTCGAGGACGGGGTTTGGACGCGGATCGTAAGCTTTATGGCGCGGCCGGCTCTGACCCGGTTTCATCATGAATTGGATCCCGTGCGCTATAATGGCGCAAGTTTTCTAGGGCTTGCCAAAACGGTGGTCAAAAGCCACGGCAGCGCTGATGCGCGGGGCTTTTCGTTTGCTGTGCAGCGGGCGTTTTCCGAGGCAAAAGAGCAGCTTCCGCAGCGGCTTGCGAGTCGATTATTGGATGTATAAGACCATCGACGGTTTTGATTCGCGCGCCGGTAACGTATTATGCGCGGCGAACTTAACGTGCTCTTTGCCAAGCAGGCTTCGTGCTTTGTAAAGAGCATGCTCGGTGCTCACGTGTGTAACGAGAATAAATAGGTGATCATCATGACCAACACTCTGGCCTTCGTCTTTCCCGGACAGGGCTCTCAGCAGGTTGGAATGCTGCGCGAGCTGGCTGAGCGCTATAGCGTCGTACGGACAACCTTCGAAGAGGGTGCCTCTGCGCTGGGATATGACCTCTGGAGCGTGGTTCAGGAAGGCCCCGAGGCATCGTTGAACGATACGGCATGCACGCAGCCGGCGCTATTGACGACAAGCGTTGCCATCTGGCGTGTCTGGCAGGAGCTTGAAGGGCCGCGTCCAGGTGTCATGGCCGGCCACAGCCTGGGCGAGTACAGCGCACTGGTATGCGCAGGCGCTTTGGGGTTTGCCGATGCCGTGCGTCTCGTGCGCGCGCGCGGTGAAGCCATGCAGGCGGCGGTGCCTCAGGGGCGTGGTGCCATGGCTGCGATTCTCGGGCTTGATAACGCCGTGATTGAGCGGGCGTGTATTGATGCCGCCCAGGGCGAGGTGGTGTCTGCCGTCAATTACAATGCGCCTGGTCAGGTTGTTATCGCCGGTGACAAGGCAGCGGTCGAACGCGCAATCTCTGCCTGCCAGGACGCCGGGGCCAAGCGGGCGATCCTTCTGCCAGTGTCGGTGCCATCGCACTGTGCATTGATGGAGCCGGCCTCCAAAACGCTCGAGCGCCAGCTTTCTGGGATGGACATTAAATCGCCGCGCTATAAGGTGTACCAGAATGTTGATGCACGGGTCGCTCAGGACGTGGCAACGCTTACCGAAAATCTCGTCCAGCAGCTCTATCGGCCGGTACGTTGGGTCGATTGCGTAACAGCCATGAGTGAGGCCGGTGCGTCGACCTTTATCGAATGCGGGCCTGGTAAGGTGTTGACCGGGCTTGGCAAGCGGATCAATCGCCAAAGTCGTGGTCAGGCCATCAATGATCCTGAAAGCCTTGCTGATGCGCTTGAAATGGCGCGCGAAAGTGTCAGCGACAATTGAGAGAATGATGTATGTCGGATATGCGTAAAGTGGCCCTGGTGACTGGTGCCAGTCGAGGAATCGGTCAGGCCATCGCCCGTGAATTGGGCAAGCAGGGAATGATCGTTGTCGGAACAGCGACCTCCGAGTCCGGTGCCGAGCGAATCGGTGCTGACCTTGAGGCTCACGGCATTGACGGGCGGGGTCTTGCGCTTGATGTGACAAGCGCCGAATCCATCGATGCTGCACTCAAGGCAATTGCCGAAGAATTTGGCGCGCCCACCGTATTGGTTAACAATGCGGGGATTACCCAGGATAATCTGCTGATGCGGATGAAAGAAGGGGAGTGGGACTCGGTACTGGATACCAATTTGAAATCCGTCTACCGTGTTTCTAAAGCGTGTCTGCGCGGGATGACCAAGGCACGCTTCGGTCGTATCATAAGCGTAAGTTCGGTGGTTGCGTCATCGGGCAATCTTGGTCAGACCAACTACGCTGCGGCCAAGGCTGGAATGGAAGGGTTCTCCCGTTCATTGGCACGCGAAGTGGCTTCACGTAATATTACCGTCAATTGTGTTGCGCCGGGGTTCATCGCAACCGATATGACAGAAAAGTTGCCGGAAGAGCACCGGGAGGCCCTTCTGGGTCAGGTGCCACTGACGCGCCTCGGTACGCCGGAAGAAATCGCGGCGGCCGTTGGTTTTCTGGCCAGTGATGGTGCAGGTTACATCACTGGCGAAACTATCCATGTCAATGGCGGCATGAACATGCGCTGATTGCTGCGGGGCCGCGGTTGCGTCCCCCGGTAGTGGCCTATAAACTACCCGCTGATTTGAGCTAGCGGATTCGTCCTACTAGGAGTAAGTAAATAATGAGTACCATCGAAGAGCGCGTAAAGAAAGTCGTGGCGGAACGCCTGAATGTCAAGGAAGATGAGATCCAGAACAGCTCTTCCTTCACCGAAGACCTTGGCGCGGACTCTCTTGACACCGTTGAGCTGGTGATGGCGCTTGAAGAGGAATTCGACACCGAAATTCCAGATGAAGAAGCGGAAAAGATTACCACCGTGCAGGAAGCAATCGACTACATCAACGCCCACCAGTAAGTAGGCGTTGTCGAGCGTCCCCGCGACGCCTGCCGGTTACGAAGCCGTTCTGGAGACAGAACGGCTTCGTCTTGTATGGGCAACCGATTGAGCGAACACGCCTTCTATCGTCGTTTACCCATCCCAAGTGGCGCGTTTATCAGTATAATGCGGGGTTTGTTGCCTGCACCCATAGATCTGCAGGGCGTTTTAAGTGCGGCCATGACCCGCATTCACTAGGTAGTTTGGAGGAATATCAATGCCTCGCAGAAGAGTCGTGGTGACCGGCTTGGGCATGCTGACCCCCGTTGGCAATAGCGTGGACGACACCTGGGCCAACATCAAAGCCGGTAAAAGCGGGATCGGGCCGATCGAGCACTTCGACGCCTCGAACTTCAATACGCGGTTCAGCGGTGCGATCAAGAATTTCGAACCTGGGCGTTACTTCAATCCCAAAGATGCCCGCAAGATGGATCTGTTCATTCAGTACGGCATCGCAGCGGCCGTTCAGTCGATTCAGGACGCAGGTCTTGAATGCACTGAAGAAAACGCCGAGCGCATTGGCGTGGCGATTGGTTCCGGTATCGGTGGTTTACCGATGATCGAAAATAATCACCAGTCGATGCTCAAAGGTGGTGCGCGACGTATTTCACCGTTTTTCGTGCCGGGCTCGATCATCAACATGATTGCGGGCAACCTGGCGATCCAATACGGATTCAAGGGGCCAAACATCGCCATCACCACGGCCTGCACGACCGGTACACACAACATCGGATATTCCGCACGCACCATCGCCTACGGCGACGCCGACGTCATGATCTGCGGCGGTGCCGAGATGGCCTCGACGCCGCTCGGTGTTGGTGGTTTCGGGGCGGCTCGGGCGCTATCGACTCGTAATGACAATCCGCAGGCGGCCAGCCGGCCGTGGGACCGTGATCGGGATGGCTTCGTGCTTTCTGACGGCGCGGGTGTCATGGTGCTCGAGGAGTACGAGCACGCCAAGGCTCGAGGCGCCACCATTTATGCCGAGCTTACCGGTTTCGGCATGAGCGATGATGCCCACCACATCACCTCGCCCAATGGCACCGGCGCGGGCCAGGCCATGCGTCAGGCGCTTCGGGACGCAGAGCTCAACCCCGAGCAGATTCAGTACATTAACGCCCACGGAACTTCGACCCAGGCCGGCGATGTGGCAGAGAGTCAAGCGGTTGAAGCGGTGCTTGGTGAGGCCTCCAAGAATGTTGCCGTCAGTTCGACCAAGTCGATGATCGGCCATTTGCTGGGTGCGGCCGGGTCGGTCGAGGCGATCTTTTCGGTACTTGCCATCCGTGATCAGGTGGCGCCGCCCACCATCAATCTGGATGAACCCGGTGAAGGCTGTGTGCTTGACTACGTGCCAAACACCGCACGAGACATGCATATCGACAACGTCCTCACCAACTCCTTCGGGTTCGGCGGAACCAACGGTTCGCTGGTGTTCAGTCGCATCTGATCATGAGTACCCAGCAGGTCGATTCCTTTCCCATGAGCGATCGCGGCCTCGCGTACGGGGATGGTCTTTTCGAGACCATTCTCGTGCGAAACGGCTCGCCGCTTTTCTGGAACGAGCACATGGAAAGGCTGGCTGATGGGGCCGCACGGCTTGGCTTCACGCCTCCGTGCCGATCCGAGCTCGAGGCTGTTCTGGCCCGGGCAGGCGCTGGGCTTTGTGTGCTAAAGCTTCTCGTCACCCGAGGCAGCGGTGGGCGCGGCTACGCGCCGCCCGCGCAGGCCCTGCCCTCGTGGAGCTATCATTTTTCCCCTTTTGAGCCCGACCGAGCGCGCCAGCATCAAGGCGTTACGGTGCGACTGTGTGCGCTTAAACTGAGCATTCAGCCCCAGCTTGCCGGCATCAAGCATCTGAGTCGGCTCGAAAACGTGCTGGCGCGGCAGGAATGGTCAGACTCAGGAATTGCCGAAGGGGTGCTCTCTGACCTTGACGGTCACGTGATCGAGGCCACCGCGATGAATGTCGCCTGGTTCGATGGTCGTCAGTGGCTCACGCCGAGACTCGACCGCTGTGGGGTAGGCGGCACACTTCGCCGTGCCTTGATCGAGCGAGGTCTACTCACTCAAGCGGTGCTCAGGACGCAAAATCTGCCTTCAGTACAGGCGATGATCGTTTTCAATTCGGTGCAGGGCTGCTGGCCGGTGACTTCGCTTGTAAGCGCAGATGGCGCGCCGGTGACGCACTGGGCCTTGACCGAGCCCGTCAAGACCATGACCCGGCAGGCCAATGCGCTGCTCGGGTATGACTAGGTTTCAAGAAGCTAGGTTTCAAGGAGAGCGTGTCGTGAAACGGATCATCACCTTCATCGTCGTACTGATGCTGCTGTGCGGCGCGGTGTTGGGGGGTGGCTATGCCTATTGGCGCCACACGTTAACTTCGCCTGTCGCCCTATCGTCGTCGACGGTTTTTGAGGTCGAGCGCGGGGAAGGGGCACGCCAGGTGCTTACGCGCCTTCAGTCCGAGCACATCATCGACGCACAATGGCCCTATAAGGTGCTGGGTGTGCTCGAGCCTGAACGGTTGAGGCAGTTGAAAGCCGGCGAGTTTCGAATCGACCCGGGCATGACCGGCTATGAGGTGCTTGAAAGGCTCTCGAGCAATGAGGTGGTCACGTATCGCTTCACCGTGCCCGAGGGGTGGACGTTTTCCAACATGCGTGCGCACATCGATGCGCTCGACAAGCTCGATCATTCGACAAAGGAATTGAGCAACGAGGCCTTGATGGCCAAGCTTGGCCACGAAGGGATGGACCCCGAAGGGCGTTTCTTTCCCTCGACCTATCAGTACCACAAGGGCACCAGTGATCTAAGGCTCTACCGCGCCGCGTTCGAGCGCATGACATCGACGCTCGATCAGGCCTGGGCCGAGCGCGACGAAAACCTGCCGCTCGAGTCGCCTTATCAGGCGCTGATTCTGGCCTCGTTGATCGAAAAGGAGACCGGTGCGCCCGAAGAGCGTCGAGAGATTGCCGGTGTCTTCGTGCGTCGGCTCGAAAAGGGCATGCGGCTTCAGACCGACCCCACGGTGATCTATGGCCTTGGCAAGAGCTATGACGGCAACATCACCCGGGCCGATCTCGAAACGGCCACCGCCTACAATACCTACGTCATCCATGGCCTGCCGCCGACGCCGATCGCGTTGCCGGGCAAGGCGGCCATCGATGCCGCCGTTCATCCGGCGCCGGGTACCGCGCTTTATTTCGTGGCGCGGGGCGAAGGCCGGCATTATTTTTCCGATACGTTGGCCGAGCACAATCGTGCGGTCAGAAAATATCTGCTCAACAAATGAAAGGGCATCAGCGATGACAGTACGCCGGGGCGCCTTCATTACGCTTGAAGGGTCGGAAGGGGTGGGCAAGACTACCAACGTTCGGTTCGTGTGCGAGCGCCTCGAATCGATGGGGCACGAGGTCGTTCGTACCCGTGAACCCGGGGGGACACCTCGCGCCGAGCAGATTCGTGGCTTACTGTTGGCGCCTGATAGCGAAGAGCCGTTGAGCGACCTGGCTGAGCTGCTGCTGGTCTTCTCCGCGCGAGCCCAGCATCTCGAGCAGGTGATTCGCCCGGCGCTTGCGCGCGGCGCGTTCGTGGTCTGTGACCGTTTCACGGACGCGACCTACGCCTATCAGGGCTCGGCCAGAGGCTGCGATACAAAAGCCATTGAGCACCTTGAAGCGTTGGTGCAACAAGGTCTGAGCCCTGATCTTACGCTGCTGCTCGATATGCCGGTCTCGGCTGCGGCCGAGCGTTTGGCATCACGTGGCGGGCAGGCGGATCGTTTCGAACAGGAGCGCTCGGCCTTTTTCGAGCGTGTGCGAGCCGGGTACCTGGCCGCGGCTCAGCGCGCGCCGGAGCGCATCGAGACGATTGACGCCGCTCGTCCCCTTGAGGACGTTCAGGGGAGCATCGATGAGGCACTGACGCGGTTGCTGGCGGCATGGAACTGACGCCCTATCCCTGGCAGGCGCCCCTGTTCGAGCAGTTCACACGTCTATTGACGCGTGAGCGTCTGCCGCACGCCCTTATGCTTAGCGGGCCGGAAGGCGTCGGCAAGGCCCGGCTTGCCAGCGCGTTTGCCGCGCGGGTGCTGTGTCGGCATGCGCGTGGCGCCGCTCACGCCTGCGGTGAATGCCATGATTGTCGAATGTGGCGCGCCGGACACCACCCCGATGTGCTTCATGTGCACCCACAGGACGCCGGACGCTTGATTCGTGTCGATACCATTCGGGATGTCAGTACGTTTGTCTCGCAAACCGCGCAGCAGGGCGGGTACCGCGTCATCGATCTTTCGCCTGCAGAGCGAATGAATACGGCGGCGGCCAATGCGCTTTTGAAAAGTCTGGAAGAGCCGGGGGAGCGTACGCTCTTTCTGCTGGGGGCCGATGTGGTGTCGCGGGTCATGCCGACCATTCGAAGCCGGTGTCAGCAGTGGACGCTGCCGTTGCCGCGTCATGACGTGGCCCTTCAGTGGCTTGGTGAGACGCACCAGATGAGCCCGGATGACGCCGAATTCTGGCTGAACGTGGCCGGGGATGTGCCGCTTCTGGCTGCGCGTCTGGCCGAGCCCGAGCGTCGAAAACTCAGACAGCAGCTGATGGACAGCTTCGACGGCCTGATTCGCGGCGCCGACCCGGTCTCTGAGGCGGCGCGGCTTGATCGCCAGACACTTGATCTTTCGCTTTGGTATGGCATTACCTGGCTCGAGGATTTGATCCGGCTTGGCCTTTCCGGCGATGAGCGGGGGGTACGCAATCGCGACCTGTTGCCGTTATATCGTCAAGCGATCAAGAACGGCCGGGTACGGGACTGGTTTCGTCTGCTTGATTACGCCAGGGAGCAGCGTCAGCTGGTGGCGAAGGGCGGGAACCCCAATGCGCAGCTGGTGTTCGAAGCCTGGCTGATTCGGTGGGCGGCGCTGCTTCGCGCGTGACCCAGTCGCGTTCTCGGATAAGGAGGTGTCATGAGTTCGACCAATAAAGCGCTGTCTCTAAGCTTTGATAATCTCGATACGCTCTTGTCGGCGTACATGCCGTTTCTGGAATACGGCGGAGTGTTCGTGCCGACCCGAGACCGGTTTGAGCTCGGCCAACGCGTTTTTCTGCTGTTGTCGCTGCCGGGAAGCAATGACCTCATGCCGGTCTCCGGCCGCGTGGCCTGGGTCTCTCCGGCAGGGATGAGCGGCCGTCGTCTGCCCGGCATCGGGGTTCATTTCGACCCCGGTGAAAGCGGGCTCTGTGCAACGATCGAGGCGCTGCTCGGTGAGCGGCTTGCCGAGCCTCACATGAGCTATACCCTCTGATTCAAGGCAGGTCCCGCGCGCGAACTCTGCGAGAATGGTCTTCAAGCTGCTAAACTGGCGCCTTTATCGATCAATGAAAAGGCAGTACGCATGACTTCGCAAGCCAACCCGATCCCGATGATCGACTCCCATTGCCATCTGGACATGCTGGGCCTTGCCGATAACGACGACGGCATCGATGCGCTGCTTACGCGCGCACGCGCCGACGGCGTCAGTCAGTTCCTGGCCATCATCACCGACCCTGACGACGCCCAGAAAACCATCGACATCAGCCGTGCGCATGACGATGTGATCTATGCGCTCGGGGTGCATCCGCTCAAGTCGCGGGAAACGGAGCTTGAACGCCAGGCGCTCATCGACGCCATCGACGCCTTCGAGCCGGTCGCAGTCGGAGAAATCGGGCTCGATTTCGTCGAGCACCGAGGCCAGCCGCCTCGGGTGCCGGTCGATATTCAGCGCGAACGCTTTGCGTGTCACCTGCAGGTCGCACGTGAAAGCGAACTGCCGGTAATTATTCATACGCGCGGGGCCAAGGAAGAGACGCTTGAGCTGCTCGAGCGTCACATTGATCCTGCGGTGGGCGGGGTCCTGCACTGCTTTACCGATGATCTTGATATGGCGCGTCGGGCCATCGCGATGGGCTTTTATATTTCGCTTTCCGGCATCGTGACCTTCAATCAGGCAGAAAACGTGCGTGAGCTTGCGCGGGTCTTGCCGCTCGATCGACTCCTGATCGAAACCGACAGCCCCTATCTCGCGCCCGTGCCTTACCGTGGGAAGACCAACGAGCCGGCCTACGTGGTCGAGGTGGCCCGCACCATTGCAGATGTTCGAGGCATTTCACTCGATGAAGTGGCCATGCAGACCACAGCCAACTTCTATCATCTATTCAAACGCGCGGCACCCAAGATGCCGCAGCGCATTCAAAGCCAGCTGGGTCAGCTCAACGCGGCCTTTCGAGGCTGAGGCGTCACGATATGTTGCAACGAATCATCGCGCACCTGGACGGCCATCCGCCGGATTCCATTCCCCCATTAATGGCCTGGGATCCGCCGTTTTGTGGTGATATGCCGCTTGAAATAGACCATGACGGTCAGTGGTGGCACGAAGGCGCGCTCATTACCCGTGAGCGCTTGCGGCGGCTTCTGGCAACGCTAATGCGTCGTGAAGACGATGGGCACTACTATCTGGTCACGCCTGTTGAGAAGCTGCGCATCAAGGTCGAGGACACCCCGTTCGTGATCATCGACGTTGAGCCGGTCGAGTCGGGCTGGGTGCTGATCAGTGATGTTGGCGATCGCATCCCGCTTGACGGTGAACATCCCCTGCGCCTCGATGGCGACGACACGCCGCCAAGAGTGAATGTGCGTTTCGGGCTGACCGCGCGGCTTCATCGCAATGTGTTCTACCGCTGGGTCGAGAGCGGTGACACGCGCGAAAGCGACGGTGTGCTGGAGGTCGGTGTCGAAAGTCAGGGGCACTGGCACGTACTGGGGCGGATGACGTCGGCCTCATGAGTTCGGAGCACGCGTCCGCACGGGCACTTACACGTGAGCAGCAGTGCGTCATCGCGCATGGAACCGGCCACGCGCGGGTCACGGCTGTGGCCGGCGCCGGCAAGACCACCACCATGGTTGCCCGGGTCGAGCACCTGCTTGCTGCAGGCGTTGCTGCGCCGCGGGTGATGGTGCTGATGTTCAACCGGCAGGCCAAGGATGATTTTTCCAGAAAGCTGTCACAGACGCTTGCTGGCGCCTATCCGATGCCTCAGGTGCGAACCTTCCATTCCATCGGCCACCGGCTGACTCAAACGCTGACCCGCTGGGGCGCGCTTGCGCCCCGGCAATTGATTCAGGCCGACTGGCAGCGTGAACGGCTATTGAAACAGGCCGTGGGTGCGGTGATCGGGGAGGATCGTGAGCGCCTTGAATGGGCGCTGGAGCCCGAGCGGCTCGAGGAGTTCGGTCAATTCTGCGAGCTGGTTAAGGCTGAGCTGGTAACGCCTGAGGCGTTGTTCGAGCGTGATGGCTATGGCCGTGAGGCACGCTATTACATCGAGGCCTACGCCGAGCTTCAGCAAAGCATGGAGGCTCAAGGGCTCATGACCTACAGCGATCTGCTGTTTCGGCCCTATCAGGCGCTTCTGACTGACCCGGCCCTGCGCCAGCGTGTGCAGGGGTTCGTCGAGCACATCATTGTCGATGAGTATCAGGACATCAACGAAGGCCAGCTTCAGCTTTTGGCCCAGATTGCCGGGCCCGACGCGTCGATCATGGCCGTCGGTGACGCCGATCAGTGCATTTATGAATGGCGGGGTGCTCGGCCGGATGCGATGAGCGAGGCCTTCACGCGCACCTTCGGTGACAGCACCCAGTTCGCACTGCCGCATACCTTCCGTCATGGCCATCGCATCGCGCTGATGGCCAACCATCTGATTCGCCACAACCCGCGCACGGACCGCCCCTTATGCGTCGCTGCCCCGAGCACGCCGTCCAGCACCTTCGAGCGGGTCTCGACTCTTGAGCAGGCGCTAACCACGCTCAAGGACGCATCAGAGCTTTCAAATACCGCCGTCCTGGTGCGGCACTGGTCATTGAGCGTGCCGGTGCAGCTTCAACTGCTGCGGGCCGGCATTCCGTTTCAGGTCGGGCGTCAGGAGCGGTTCGTGTTTCGTCTGCCACTGGTGCAGGCGTTGGCGGGGTATCTGGAGCTTGCGCGCAGCCCTCGGCTGATTCATGAGCCCGAGCATCTTTTGTTGCTGTTTGCTCAACCCACGCCCTTTGTCGCCCGCGAGCGGTTGCAGGTGCTGTGCCGGCAGCTGGCGCTTCAAAACGCCTGGTTCGAACGGGGCGACCCGATGCTCAATGGCCTGTCACGCGCGCAGCAGCGTACGCTCAAGAAGCGCTGGCAGCTGATCGATGATCTGGCGCGAAACGCCAGCCGCTGGACGCCGGCAACCGTGCTGTCTCACGTGATTGATACCCTGAATGCGCACGAGGTGTTAAAGCGCGCGGCGGCTCGGCCGGACAAGGGGGAAGAGGATGGCCGTCTGCTTGATGTCCTGCTTGAACAGGCCCGCGTGATGGAAAGCGACCCCGCTGGCTTTATCAACATGTTGAAGGCGCCGATCGAGGATCGAAACGATGGTGTGGTGGTCTCGACGGTGCATGGCGCCAAGGGGCTCGAGTGGGATCGTGTGATCCTGTTCGGGCTCAACGAGGAAGACTTCCCGTTCTACCACCGTGACAGCCCGCTGACGCCCTCGAGGCTTCTTGAAGAGCGCCGCCTTTTCTACGTCGGCATTACCCGGGCCCGCTCGCGGTTGACGCTTGTATGTGAGCCGGGGCAAACGCTGAGCCGATTTGTTGACGAGTGCGCGCCTGAATGCGCCAACCGCATCGCAGAAGCCCTTGCCAGTGAGGTTGGTGATACGCCGGTGGCGGTCAGTGAACCGGCCCTCGCGGCCCGTTACGCCGAGGCGGTGGGTGCTTCCACCGTAGCGTTTGAGCCGATGACCTATGGGGGAGGTGATTCATCGTCCGTTGCAGGCGCTCAGGCGACGAACTGGGTCGCCGGACAGGCAATCATTCACGATGTGTTCGGCGCTGGAACGATCGAGGCCATTGAAGGCGAGGGCGCACGGACGATTCTGACCGTGCGGTTCGATAAGGCCGGCACTCGAAAGCTGGTGGCCGATCGGGCGCCGCTGCGGTCTGGCCGCTAGGCAGCGCCCGAGTGCGCCCGGTGGTTACATGTTGGGGTAGTTGGGGCCGCCGCCGCCTTCCGGGGCGACCCAGACGATGTTCTGCTCCGGGTCCTTGATGTCGCAGGTCTTGCAGTGCACGCAGTTCTGGAAGTTGATCTGGAACTGGGGGGCACCGCTCTGGTCCTCGACCACTTCATAGACCCCGGCCGGGCAGTAGCGCTGTGCGGGCTCGGCGTACATGGGCAGATTGACCCGAATCGGAACGCTTGGGTCTTTAAGCCTTAGATGACTCGGCTGGTCTTCATCGTGGTTGGTGTTGGACAGATACACCGACGAGGCCTTGTCGAACGACAGCACGCCATCCGGTTTCGGGTAGTCGATCGGCTCGAAGCGGTCCTTGTTTTCAAGCTTGGCGTAGTCGGCCGTGCGGTCATGAAGCGTCGGAAGCTTGCCCTTGATTGCCTGATCCAGGGTGTTCCAGGCGCCACCGAGTAGGGTGCCGAACTTGTGGATCGCCGGGCCGAAGTTTCGCGCCTGATAAAGCTCTTCATACACCCAGCTCTGCTCGAAGCGCGCGGCGTGGCCGCTTAACGTGTTGCCGCCCTCATCGCCCGAGGCCAGGGCCTCGAACACGCTCTCGGCGGCAAGCATCCCGGATTTCATCGCGGTGTGCAGGCCCTTGATCTTTGCGAAGTTCAGGGTGCCGGCGTCACAGCCGATCAGAAGCCCGCCCGGGAACGTCATTTTCGGCAGGCAGTTGTGGCCGCCCTTGGCAATCGCGCGCGCGCCGTAGGCCACGCGGGTACCGCCTTTGAGATGCTCACTGACGACGGGATGATGCTTCATCCGCTGCATTTCATCAAACGGGGACACCCACGGGTTTTCATAGCTTAGATCGAGGATCAGTCCGACCATGACCTGCTGATTGTCGCCGTGGTAGAGAAAACCACCGCCGTGGGCGTGGCCCTCGGTCGGCCAGCCGGTGGTGTGAACGACACGGCCGGGCTGATGGTTCTCGGCCGGTACGTCCCAAAGCTCCTTGATGCCAATGGCGTAATGCTGCGGGTCGCTGTCGGCGTCGAGCGCGTAATGCTTGATCAGCGCCTTGCCCAGATGCCCACGGGCGCCTTCGGCAAAAAGCGTGTACTTGCCGCGAATGCCCATGCCGGGCATGTAGGTGTCCTTGGGCTCGCCATCGTGGCCGACACCCATGTCACCGGTGAGAATGCCCTGAACCTCACCATCGTCCCCGAAAAGCACTTCTTGGGCGGCAAAACCCGGGAAAACATCGACGCCGAGCTCTTCGGCCTGCTCGGCCAGCCAGCGGCAGAGATTGCCGGCGCTGATGACGTAGTTGCCGTCGTTCAGCATCGTTTTCGGCGCGGCAAGATGGGGAATGCGGGTGGCATTTTCCTCATCGCGGAGCAGGTAGATGTCGTCGGCGCTGACCGGCGTGGTCAAAGGCGCCTTGCGTGCCTCCCAGTCCGGGAACAGCTCATCCAGGGCGCGGGGCTCGAACACGGCGCCCGACAGGATATGGGCACCGACTTCCGCCCCTTTTTCCAAAACGCAGACGGAGAGCTCCGTGCCGGCCTCGTTGGCCTGCTGCATCAATCGGCAGCCCGCGGCAAGCCCCGACGGGCCGGCGCCAACGATTACCACGTCGAAATCCATGTACTCGCGTTCATCATCCACTAGACGGTATCTCCTCTCATTCGGGACGGTCCGAACATGCTCTTTTATTCATTGAGCCTGATCTCCATATAAGCTGGAGCGGCTTCATCTTTTTTGAGCCGTGTTACACTCTGACTCATTCCATCAAGCGCCGCGTCTTCGCTGAATGCGTGCGCGATGTAAGTTGTCGCTATTGTGGCATTTTTTTATCGAATGCGGGAATCTCGGCCGGCCGTATCGGCACAGGCCAGGCGCGCGTTCGAACGGATCCAGACGGTGCCACCGCCTTGATCTGACATATGTTTTACGGGTTTAGACGCCACGCCGGAACTGCTTTTCTTATAAGGCATTTCGGCCTACTTAAAGAAACGAGGACCTCATGAAAGTACTCGTCGCGGTAAAACGCGTGATTGATTACAACGTCAAGGTTCGGGTCAAGCCCGACAACTCAGACGTTGATCTGACCAATGTAAAAATGGCCATGAATCCCTTTTGCGAGATCGCGGTCGAAGAAGCGGTTCAGCTGAAAGAGCGCGGCATCGTATCCGAGGTTGTGGCCGTCACGGTCGGGCCAAAGGCCGCCCAGGAACAGCTTCGCACCGCGCTGGCGCTCGGGGCGGATCGGGCCATTCATCTTGAAACCGATGAGGTGGTCGAGTCGTTGGGTGTGGCGAAGCTCCTCAAGAAGGTGGTCGAGGATGAGCAACCGAGCCTTGTCCTGATGGGCAAGCAGTCCATCGACACCGACAACAACCAGACCGGCCAGATGCTTTCCGCGCTGATGGGCTGGGCTCAGGCGACATTTGCGTCCAAGGTTGCGATCGAGGGCGATACTGCAACGGTCGAGCGTGAAATCGATGGCGGCCTGCAAACACTGTCACTGAACCTGCCGGCGGTGATTACCACCGACCTTCGTTTGAACGAGCCGCGCTACGCCAAGCTCCCCGACATCATGAAGGCCAAGAAAAAACCGGTCGACACCCGCTCTGTTGCTGATCTGGGCGTGGATATCGCGCCCCGGGTCGAGCTGGTGCGGGTCGAGTTGCCCACCGAACGTCAGGAAGGCGTGCGTGTGGGCAGTGTCGATGAACTGGTGGATAAACTGAAAAACGAAGCGAAGGTGATTTGATGGCAACCCTTATTTTCGCAGAGCACCAGGACGGTGCGCTCGACCCGGCCACGGCGCGCGTGGTTGCAGGCGCCAAGGCACTTGGTGAGCCGATCGACGTGGTTCTGATGGGGCATCAGATCGACGGCGCCGCGCGTCAGGCTGCCGAAATCGACGGTGTGTCACGTGTACTTGTTGCGGATAACGAGGCCTATCAGCACGTGCTGGCCGAAAACGTTTCCAAGGTTCTGGTCGAGCTCTCTGGTGAGTACACGCACCTGCTCGCAAGCGCCTCTACCACCGGCAAGAACGTCCTGCCACGGGTGGCCGCGCTCAAGGACGTCTCGCCGCTTACCGATGTCATCGCCATTGAATCAAGCGATACCTTTCGTCGCCCGATCTACGCCGGCAGCGCCATTGCCACCGTCAAGAGTCTTGATACGCTCAAGATCGTGAGCCTTCGGGCCACGGCGTTTGAGCCGGCTGGCCAGCAGAGCGCCGCGTCGATCGAGCCGGTGACCGTGGTCGAAGTCTCGACCACCTCACGCTTTGTCAGCGAAGCGCGTCCGGAAGGCGAGCGGCCAGAGCTTACCAGCGCCGGCGTCGTTGTTTCCGGTGGCCGTGGCATGGGCAACGGTGAAAACTTCAAGCTGCTCGAGGCGGTCGCCGACAAGCTGGGCGCCGCGATCGGCGCTTCTCGCGCCGCCGTCGATGCAGGCTACGTGCCCAACGACATGCAGGTCGGCCAGACCGGCAAGATCGTGGCGCCAGAGCTTTACATCGCCGTTGGTATTTCAGGGTCCATCCAGCACCTGGCCGGCATGAAGGATTCGCGGGTCATCGTCGCCATCAACAACGACGATGAAGCGCCCATCTTCAGGGTTGCCGATTACGGGCTGGTCGGGGATCTGTTCGAGGTGCTGCCGGAGCTTGCCCAAAAGCTCTGAAGTCCCCTTGCGTAAGGCACGATCAAAGGCATGGCTTCGCCATGCCTTTTTTGCGTTTATAGACCCCATGAACAGCAGACAAGGCAAACTGATCCAATGGCAAGTATAATTGATAATTGTTCTTGTTTGTATTAGCGTACGCCTTGCCGAATTAACCGGGTGCGGTGTATCAAGGCACCCATGATTACCCTTTCATGCGATGAGTCTGGAGATGCGAGTGAAGTGTCGGATATCAACCGGGCGGCTGGCGGCCATGACGGGCGCGCTGGGTGTGGCGCTGTTGTCATTGCCGGCGATCGGCGCCCCGTCTGCGCTCAGAGACGCCACCACCGAACATCAGGCGACACAGCAGGCCATTCAATCGGCGATTGACGATGCCGACGATGAAACCAAGGAACTCCTGATCAAGCTGCGTGATACCGAGCAATCCGCCAAGCGTCTGTCGACGTATAACGAGTCGCTCGAGCGCCAGGTCGACGATCAATCCCAGCGAATCAAGGCGCAAACGCGAGCACTTGAACAGGCTGGCAGCCTGAAGCAGGCGCTTCCGAGCGAACTGGAGGCGATGGTGTCGCGGCTCAGGGCACTGGTCGAGGCCGATCTTCCCTTCCGTCGCGACGACCGGCTGGCCCGAATCGACAGCCTTGAACACATGCTTGGTCAATCCGACATGAGCGCAAGCGACAAGCTCAAGCGCATTCTTAGCGTATGGCGCGCCGAGATTGGCTATGGCGACGGGCTTGATAGCTGGCGGGGGGCGTTGTCTCTCGATGAAAAGGCCGATAGTGGGGTCACGACACAGGTTCAGTTCGTACGCATCGGCCGGGTGGGGTACTACTACCTGAGTCTTGACGGCAAACGCGGCGCCGTCTTGCGTGAAGGTGCCTGGCAGCCGCTCGAGCATGATCAGGTCGTGACCCTGCGTCACGCGGTCAAGATGGCGCATGATCAGCAGGCCCCCGAGCTTCTGGCATTGCCGCTGTCGCTGGATGCCACTCAACGCGGCGCGTCCGCCGCCATCGACAACGACAACGACAATGCTCAGGGAGGTGCCCAATGATGCGTACTGCAAAAGCGCTACTTCTGGGCACGCTGACCGTGCTTGGGGCGTCGCATGCGCTTGCGGCGCCGACCTCACTTGATGAGGCGGTCAAGCAGTACACCGCCGAGGCGCAGAAGGCCGAGGCGCGTGATCAGGCGCGCTTGACCGAGCTTGCCAATGACAAGAGCGCGCTTCAGGCCGAACTTGACAAGGCCTCTGACCGGCTCACTCAGGCCAAGGCCAAACAGTCCAGACTCGAGGCCCGATTCGATGAGCAACAACAAGCGCTTGATGATCTAGGCACCCGACGAGGCCAGCAGGGCGGTGACGTCACCGCGATTACCTCGACGCTCAACGCGCAGCTTGGCAAGCTCGACCAGTCACTCGATGCGAGCTGGGCGCATGCCTTCAAGGGTGTCGCGGTCCCTGGCCCGCTGGACGACGATGCGTTGCCGGGTGCGGATACGCTCTCGAACCTGAACGATCAGTTGGCAAGCCTCCTGGCGGCCACCGGGCAGGTAAGCGTTGATTCAGAGCCGGTGGCCGGGCAGGACGGCACGGTCGCACCGGCGCCTGTCGCGCGCATTGGTAACGTCATGGCCTTTACCGATCAGGGCCTCTTGCGGCTTCCTAAGGCCGGCCAGCCGCTGACGCTTGCACCCGCAACGCCTGGTGACGTCAAGAACGCGATGGCCCGTTTCATTGACTCAGGCGGCGTCGTGCCGCTGGACGTCTCCGATGGCGAGATCGTCAAGGCGCTGGCGGATCAGCCAAGTCTGACCGATCGCCTGGCTCAGGGCGGGGTGGTTGGCTACATCACGCTCGGGCTTGGTGTGTTGGGGCTTCTGGTCGCGATCGCGCAGTGGGCGTATCTGCAGCGCATCTATCAAAAGGTGCGTGCTCAGGTGAAATCACTGAACACGCCCAGCACTGACAATCCGCTTGGCCGCGTGCTGGCCCGGTTCAAGAACGTTCACCCCGGCAGCGAACCCGAAGCGCTCGAGGCGCGACTCGATGAGCTGCTCCTGGCCGAGCAGCCGGTGATCGAGCGCGGCCAGTCACTGGTCAAGCTGATTGCGGCCATTGCGCCCTTGATGGGACTGCTGGGAACCGTGACCGGCATGATCGGCACGTTCCAGTCAATCACGGTATTTGGCAGCAGTGACCCCAAACTGATGGCGGGCGGCATTTCGCAGGCGCTGATCACGACCGTGATCGGCCTGATCGTTGCGATTCCTTTGCTGTTCGCGCATACGGCCTTGAGCTCACGTAGCCGCAAACTGTTGAACGTGCTCGAAGGGCAGGCCAGTGCCCATCTGGCCGAGCGGCTCGAAGGCGGCGAGGGCAAGGATCATGTACCAACTGCTTGATCCGATCGAGCGCCTGAGCGATGCCGGCGGGCCGGTGCTGGTCGCGATCCTGTTCGTGGCCATGGTGCTCTTCGGCCTTGCAGTCGAGCGCCTGCTTTACTGGCGGCTCGGGTACCGACGCGACCGGCGCCAGCTGCTGGACCGTTGGCAGCGCCGGCGCGACCACACAAGCTGGAGCGCACGCACCCTTCGCGCCTACTGGAGCGATGAGCTTCTACGCAGACTCCGGGGCACATTGCCGTGGGTGAAGGTACTGGTGGCGCTTTGCCCGCTTTTGGGGCTTTTGGGGACGGTGACCGGCATGATTCAGGTGTTTGACACGCTTGCGTTTGCCGGCACCGGCCAGTCCCGCGCCATGTCCGATGGTGTCGCGCGCGCAACGCTTCCGACCCTTGCCGGTATGGCAGTGGCGGTGGTGGGGCTGTTGTTTGCCAGTCATTTCGAACACATCGTCCGGCGTGAGGATCAGCGGCTGCATGACCGCATGGCTCGCGCCCTGGAGGAGCAGGGTAATGCGTAGACGTCGTCGTCAACTTCAAGAAGACGCCACGGCCGGGGTCGACCTGACCCCGATGCTGGATGTGGTCTTCATCATGCTGATCTTTTTTATCGTGACGACCAGTTTCGTGCGCGAAAGCGGTGTCGAGATCGACCGGCCCGAAGCCAAGGGGGCCGTGTCTCAGCAAAGCGCGCAGGTGCTGGTCGCGATTACTGCCAATGGCACGCTTTGGCTCAACGGCGAAACGGTCAGCCCCGATCAGGTCGGTCAGAAAGTGGCCGAGGCCGTGCGCCAGGGCAGTGGCAACGTGGTGGTGCAGGCCGATCGCCGCTCGCAGACCGGGCTTCTGGTCGAAACGATGGACGCGATCCGCCAGGCGGGGGTTGATAACGTGGCCGTGGCGGCTACCCGGAGCGGCCCATGAGCTATCTGCGTCGCCTGGGGGGGCTGACGTTCGGTGCGGTGCTGGCGCTGGCGCTTTTTTATATGCTGGCGCTTATGGTCGCGCCGCCGGAGCGCATTGAGGAACCGCCGAAGAAGCTTTCGATTTCGATGACCAAAGCGGTTCAGGCGCAGAAGGCAAAAGGTGAGACCGCCAAGCCCGAGGCGGCGCGTCCCAGCACGCCGCCGGCCGCGCCGCCCAGGCCAGAGGCGCAGCCGGCGCCGTCGGCCTCGGCCCAGAGTCCGGTAACGCTTCCGCCGACCAAGACACCGCCGGTGTCGCCCAAGGTCGCGCCGGCCAAGACCTCAACGCCTCAGCTGGAGGTTGCCAAGGCGGCGCCCAAGCCGACACCCCAGCCGGCAAAACCGTCCGAGAGTGCGCCGACCGAGACTCAGACCACCTCGAGCGCCAGCGGCGGCTCGATGAAGGAAACCACCGCCGAGCGCTCCGGGTCGCCCAACCCGACGCGCAAGGTATTGCCTGAATACCCGCGCAGGGCTCGGCTTCGGGGAACCGAAGGGTTTGTTGAGCTTCAATACGTCATTCAGCGAAACGGGCAGGTCGATAAGGCCTCGATCCGCGTGATCGAGTCGCGCCCGGGCTCGACGTTCAATGAGGCGGCCAAGGACGCGGTGGCTCAGTGGCGCTATCCGCCGCAGCCCCAAGTGCGCCAGACCCGTCAGCGCATCGAATTCAAGCTGCGAGGCTAGCCATGAACCAACGACGCTCTTTTCATATTGCGCTTGCCGCGCTGGGTCTTAGTTTAAGCATGGCCGTGCAGGCCGCTGGGCCTGCGCTGTCGCAGTCTACCGTGGACCGGATTGACGCGCTTTCGAGCACGCTTTCATCGAATCCGGCGGCAGTGGTTCAAAAGGCCGGTGCGTCGATCGAGGCGCTTGGCAAAGGCCGAAGCCAAAGCGATCGCTGGGCCAGGGCACTTTATGAACACTTGATGGCCAGGGCCTACGCTCATCAGGGCCAGCCGGGTGAGGCCGCGCGGTATTTTGCCCGTGCTCATTCAGATGACGTGGTGCCGCTGTCGCTTCGTCGCGAGTGGCTTCGAGAAGAGGCGCGCTATCGGCTTGAGGCCGGCCAGACCCGCCGGGGCCGGGCGCTGTTCGAGCGGTGGGCGGCTCAGGCGCGTCCGGATGCCAACGATTACTGGACGCTGACCGAGCTTGCGGCCGAGGCCCGGGACTGGCCCGGTGCGGCGCGCTATCTCAAGCGCGCGCGTCGGGCCGGCATCGACCTGACGCCACAGCGTCAATCACTTGCCGATGCCATTCACCAGCACAGCGGAGATTACGCCTCGCTGCTGTCGCCGCTTCTTAAGCGACTCGATGCCCATCCCGGCGATCGAGCCCTTCGACTCCGGGCTGTCGCGCTCTATCAACGACTCGGGGAGGCCGGCAAGGCCGCAGCCATATGGGAGGCGGGCTGGCAGCGGGGGGTGCTGTCAGGCGCGAAGTCGCTCGATCGGCTTGTTGCACTCCATCTTGCCGCCGGCACGCCCGCGCGGGCGGCTGAATGGCTTGAAAAAGGGCTGTCTTCCGGCACGCTCGAGGAGACAACCGCACGGCGTCGCACACTGGCCGAGGCCTGGACGGCGGCTCGAGCACGGGACAAGGCCCTTGCGAGCTGGACCGCGCTTGCCGAGCGCACCGGGGCTCCCGAGGACTGGCGTGACCTGGGCGAACTCGCCTACAGCTGGGGGGACTGGTCGCAGGTCATTACCGCGATGACCAACGCACGCAAGGCAGGGCTTGAAGACACCGGGCGAAGTTGGCTGTTGCAGGGTGTGGCCGCGTTTTCGCTCGAAAAGGACGCCGAGGCCACTCAGGCGCTCGAGCAGGCGATCGCCACGGCGCAAGGGCAAACCAGGACGCAGGCCCAAGCCTGGTATAAAGCGCTGACGGCCTCGTGAGAGGCCGTTTCAAAACGTGGTGATGGCCGCCTAAAGCGACAGCTCGGTCCAGACCGGGGCGTGGTCGGAGGGCTTTTCCATCGCGCGACAGTCGTAATCGATGCCAGCGCCGGTGATGGCGTTCTTGAGCGGTTCACTGACCATGATCAGATCGATCCGAAGCCCGCGTTTCGGGTCCCGGTCGAAGCCCTTCGAGCGGTAGTCGAACCAGCTGAAGTAGTCTGTCGATGTCGGGTGGCACAGCCGGTAGCTGTCGCTCATGCCGAGCGCCTCGAGGCGCTTCATCCAAGAGCGTTCTTCCGGCTGAAAGCTGGTCTTTCCTTCCTTGAGCCACCGCTTGCGGTTGGCCTCGCCGATGCCGATATCGATGTCCTGCGGTGACACGTTGTAGTCGCCCATGACGACCACGTTGTCGCCGGCGTCATGCTGCTGCTCCAGCAGCGCAAACAGCTGGGAATAGTACCGCTGCTTGTGGGGAAACTTGACGGGATGCTCGATGTTTTCGCCTTGTGGGAAGTAGCCATTCCACACGGTGAGGGGGCCTTTGCTGCTTTCAAGTGTGACCCCGATCATGCGCCGCTGCGCGTCGCCATCGTGCGGGGCAACGTCGGTTTCAAATGTGTCCGGAAAACCGTAATGCACCGACAGCGGCGCCGCCTTGGTCATGAGCGCGACGCCGTAATGGCCCTTCTGACCGAAGAAGTGCACGTGATAGCCCAGCGCCTCGAGATCACTGAGTGGGAACTCGCTGTCTTGAACCTTGGTTTCCTGCAGGCCAATCACATCCGGGGCATGAGTTTCAACGAGCTGTGCCAGCTGATGCGGGCGCGCCCGTACGCCGTTGATGTTGAAGGAAATCAGCTTCATGGTCAGTCGTCGCTCTTGGTGGTCTCGTCACCGGCAGACGCATCAGGCGCGCTTGTTTCGTCCGGAGACGGCGCCGAGTGCAGCGGCAGGGTGAACCCCTCGCGGGCCTGACGCTCAAGCTTGCTGTCGGACTGGGCCTTGCGCTGGCGCTTCTTCTTTTGGGTGTAACGGCGCGAGGAGGTAACCTCGTCGGGATTGTCGCGACGCCATTTGCGATAATCCTTGCGCTTGCCGGTACGAATGGTGACCTTGTCGGCCAGGGAGCGGGTCTTCTTGTGTCGTGTCATGGAGTGGGTCGACATGTTGGTGAGTAATTGCCGCCCATCTTACCAAGTCTGACACCGCTTCGTCGCCCTGAAGGACCCATGTGTGCCAAGCGGTGTGTCATTGCACCGGACGCTACCGACAACTCCTGATACAATGCGTGTCTTTGAGTCGTCATCGGTGTTGGCAGGGAGCATTTCAGTTCGCCGCTTCCTTGAGGCACAATGACCGCCCCGGGGTGGATGTGTTCAGCGCCGGATTTTTCTTATCTAACGAAGTGATGATGATCTATGAGCGAGTCGGATAAGACCTCTCAACCGACCAATAACGCGAACCGTCAGCCCAAGCGTCGGCGTCGCAACAATAAATCCCGCCGTGGCAACGGTGCCCGTCAGCAACGCTGGGATCTGTCCCAGTTCCAGGTGCCTGTGGTGCCCGGCAAGTGGCGTTTTCATGACTTCAACCTGCCGTTGCCATTGATGCGCGCCATTCACGCGCAGGGATTCGAGTACTGCACGCCGATTCAGTTCGAGTCGCTTCAAAAGACGCTGCTCGGTGGCGACATCGTTGGCAAGGCGCAGACCGGCACCGGCAAGACGGCGGCCTTTCTGATTTCGATTCTGGCCTACTTCCTCGAAGAAGAGCTGCCAGACGGTCAGAAAGAGGGCGCACCGCGTGCTTTGATCGTTGCGCCGACGCGCGAACTCGCGCTTCAGATCGAGAAGGACGCCAAGGCGCTGATGCGCTTCACGCGCTTGAAAGTCGCAAGCGCCGTTGGCGGCATGGACTATCAGAAGCAGAAGAACGCGCTGTCTCGCCAGCTCGACGTGCTGGTCGCAACGCCTGGTCGACTGCTTGATTTCCATCAAAAGCGTGACCTCGATCTGTCCCAGGTCGAAGTGCTGGTGCTCGACGAAGCCGACCGCATGCTGTCGATGGGCTTCATTCCAGACGTCAAGCGCATTATCCGCCTGACGCCGAAAAAGGAAGAGCGTCAGACCTTCCTTTACTCAGCCACGTTCACGCAGGACATCATGAACCTGGCGGCGCAGTGGACCCATGAGGCCGAGTTCGTCGAAATCGAAACCGACCCTCAGACGGCCAACAACATCGAGCAGCGGGTCTACCTGGTCAGCGACACGGAAAAACTCAATGTGTTGACCAACCTGATTCGTGAAGAACAGGTGACCAAGGCCATCGTGTTCGCGAACCGCCGCGATCTGGTACGAACGCTCAACGACCAGCTCGGCAAAGCCGGTGTCAAGGTCGCGATGCTTTCCGGTGAAGTGCCGCAGCCCAAGCGCATCAAGACACTTGAGCAGCTTCGAAACGGTGAGATCGATATTCTGGTCGCAACCGACGTTGCCGGCCGTGGCATTCACATCGACGACGTCAGCCACGTCATCAACTACACGCTGCCTGAAGACCCGGAAGACTACGTCCACCGCATCGGCCGGACCGGCCGCGCGGGCGCCTCAGGGGTGTCCGTAAGCTTTGTCGGTGAAGAGGACGGGTTTGCGCTTCCCGATATCGAGGCCTACATCAAGGATACGCTTCCCTGTGTGCAGCCACCGGAGCACCTGTGCACGCCGGCGGTAACGGCTGAGCAGCATGACGCGCGTGTTCGTCAAAATGAGGCCGCTGGCGCCTTGAGTGAACGTAGCTCCGAGGATAAGGCGGCATCCAGCCCCGATGCGGCAAGCACTCGGGCTGACGCTGAGCCCGCGGACGCGCCTAACGCTTCTGAGTGTGATCAAAACGCGCCTTTAGAGCGCGCGCCCAAGGACAGCAACGTCAAATCGGCCGACAACGCTGATTCGGCGTCAGCCCCGGCCAGCGCGTCAGAGTCTGACTCTGATAAGGCACTGGTCGCTGACAAGACAGCGGACGCTGACAGGGATGCACCGGGCACGCGCGATACGCGCAAGCCGCGGTCGAAAAGCGGTCGAGGCAAGCGCGCACAAAACGTGGAGCAGGACGCGACGCCAGAGCCTGCGACTGATGCGGCCGAACGTGCCCAGGCGCCAATGGCCACGGACGTATCGCTTGGCAGTGAGCCTAAAGCGAGCGCGGATACACTGGCTGCGCCGGAGACAGCTCCTGCCTCCAGCCCGGCCGGCGATGCCGACCAAGCGGTGAGCACGGCGGTTGAGCCCGACAGCACGTCAGGCGATAAGGCAGTCAGTGCGCCCGCCAAGCGTGATGTTGCTTCTGACGCCGTCGCTGAGTACACGTCATCAGTAGCGTCAGAACCTGCGTCAACGCCGCAGCCGAATGTGTCGGATGCGACCGATGACGGCGCACGCCATGCTCAGTCGGAGGCGCCGGGCATCGAGGCGCCGGGCACCGAGAAGGTTGCTGCGGATGCGCCGGTAGCGGTTGCCAAGGATACGCACGCCACTGAAAACGCGGCGGGCACGGCATCCACGGAAGACACGTCGTCAACGGCGCGCCCTTCACACGCAGATGAGGCCTCGACCGATACGCGCGGTGATGGCGAGGCGCCGGCGTCGGATACTGCTGCCGAATGGCAGCAAAGTGACCCGCTTCGTGAAAAACCGGCATCGAGCGCTGACTCGGATTCGTCTCAGAGCAAGCCATGAGGCGGTGCCATGCTGGATGAGGCGCTCAAGAGCGAAATACAGAGCGCCTATCGTCAGGTGGTGGAGTCGCTGTCGCTGACCCCCCGCTATGGTCAGCGTCTGATGATGGCGGAGATTGCCCGGACGCTCGGTGACATCGAGCAGGACGATGAAGGGCGTCGTGTCGGCAACGAGCATGTGTGTGTGCTTGAAGCCGGCACCGGCACCGGCAAGACGCTGGCATATTTGCTGGCGGCCTTGCCGATTGCGAAAGCCCGCGGCAAGCGTCTGGTGATCTCGACCGCAACTGTCGCGCTTCAGGAGCAGGTGCTTCATCAGGACCTGCCGCGTTTGAAAAAGCACAGCAACCTCACCTTCGACTACACGCTTGCCAAGGGGCGCGGGCGCTATATCTGCCTGACCCGCCTGGAGCAGATTCTCGATGGCAAGGAGCCCCAGGCCAATCTGGCGCTTTTTGAGCAGTTTGCGAGCGAGCCAGGCGTCACGGCGCTTGCCGAAGAGCTTGCCGAGGCGCTTGGCAGCGGGGAGTGGAGTGGCGACCGCGACAGCTGGCCTGAATCCATCGACGCGGTGCACTGGCAGCAGTTGACCATGGATCATCGTCAGTGCACCAACCGCCGCTGCCCCCACTTCAGCGCCTGCCCCTTCTTCAAGGCGCGCCGCCGTCAGGACGAGGCGGATGTCATCGTGACCAATCACGATCTGCTGTTGGCGGATCTGTCGCTCGGCGGCGGCATGGTCCTTCCAGCCCCCAAGGAGTGCATCTATGTGCTCGATGAAGGGCATCATCTGCCTGACAAGGCGCTGGATCACTTTCATTCACGGGTCCCCGTCAACGCAACGCTTCGCTGGCTCGCGCAGTTCAAGAAATCCCAGACCGAACTTCTGGCCGCGCTCGGACATCAGGCTGCGTTCGCGCGCCTGATCGAAGGGGTGTCTGAGGCGCTTTCTCAGGCTGAGAGCGGTGTCAGTGACGCGGTACAGGTGACGCGCCAGTTCGCGGCGTTCGAGGGTGACAACGACAGCGGGCGCGACCGTCATCACCGATTCGAAAAAGGGCTGTTGCCGCAGCCGCTCAGAGAGCAGGCCGAACGGTTGGTTGTCCCGTTTGCCACGCTTTGTCGGGCGCTTGAGAGCATGACCGACATCCTGCGCGACAGCCTCGACCCGGACAAGGCGACCGGCATCGAGCGTGATGAAGCCGAGCGCTGGCTGCCGATGCTGTCGATGCTTCATGGCCGAGCCCTTGAAAGTCACGGTTTGTGGCAGGCCTATGCCGCGCAGGACGATCCGACCAAACCGCCCCAGGCGCGCTGGTTGACCCAGGCTTTTCAGGAGCAGGGCGACGGCGAACTTTTGTTTTCGGCAAGCCCGGTCAGTGCCGCGGAGACGCTGGCACGCCATTTGTGGGGCGCATGTTTTGGCGCAGTCGTGACCTCGGCCACGCTGACCGCACTTGGTCGGTTTGACCGGCTTCAGGAGCAGGCGGGGCTTGCCAACCGTTTTCGTTATCAGTGCATGCCGAGCGCGCTCGATTATTCGAAGGGTCGGCTGTGTGTGCCGAAACTGGCCGTCGATCCATCCAATCGCGAGGCCCATGACAAGGCGATCGTTACGTTTTTGAGTAAGCGCCCTGACGATGAGGCGCTATTGGTGCTCTTTTCGTCGCGAGCGCAGCTCAAGAGTGTCTCGGATGCGCTGCCGGAGGCGGTTGGGGCGCGCGTGCTGTCGCAAACGCGGCTGCCGAAGCGGGAGCTGATCGAGCGCCACCGAGCCGCGGTCGATGGCGGCAAAGGCAGTATGATCTTCGGTTTGGCAAGTTTTGCAGAAGGCATTGATCTGCCGGGAAATTACTTAACCCACGTGGTGATTACGCGGCTTCCGTTTTCGGTGCCGGATGATCCGGTCGGGGCAACGCTTGCCGAGTGGATCGAGTCTCAGGGCGGTAACCCGTTCATGCGAATTTCGGTGCCGGATGCGTCGATCAAACTGATTCAGGCCACCGGGCGATTGATTCGAAAGGAAGGCGATTCGGGCACGATTACGCTGCTGGATCGTCGGGTGTTGACGCGGCGCTACGGCAAGGCGCTGCTTGATGCGCTGCCGCCGTTCGAGCGGGTGATTGAGCAGGAGTGATCGAGCGGAGATGATCGAGGTGAAGAAGACGTCGTCCGTGACGTCTTCTTCGTAGGCCTGTGTCAGCCGTTCAGTCGCGCCTTGAGCGCAGGCGCAAGCTTTTCGTGCATCTCGATGAATGTCTGCTCGGTGGTGGGCCAGTCGATGCAGGCATCGGTGATTGAAACGCCGTACTCGAGATCGCTCAGAGTTGCGGGAATCTTCTGGCTGCCCCAGTTGATGTGGGATTCAACCATGACACCGATGATCGAGCGATTGCCTTCGAGAATCTGCTGGGTGACGTTGTCGAGTACCAGCGGCTGAAGGCCCGGGTCCTTGTTGGAATTGGCGTGGGAGCAGTCGACCATGATGTTGGTTTTCAGTCCGGCCTTTTCGAGTTCACGCTCGGCAAGGGCAACGCTTACGCTGTCGTAATTGGGCTTGCCGTTGCCGCCACGAAGGACGATGTGGCCGTACCGGTTGCCGCGGGTGCGTGTGATCGCGACCTTGCCGTCCTTGTCGATGCCTAGGAAGTTATGCGGGCTCGCGACCGATTTCAAGGCGTTGGTGGCCACATCCAGGCTGCCGTCGGTGCCATTTTTGAATCCGACCGGGCCGGATAGGCCGGACGCCATTTCACGGTGGGTCTGGGATTCGGTGGTGCGCGCGCCGATGGCCGACCAGCTGATGCAGTCCTGCAGGTACTGCGGCGAAATCGGGTCGAGCGCTTCGGTGGCAAGCGGCAGGCCCAGCTCGGTCAGGTCGACCAGAAGCTTGCGTGCCATCTTGAGGCCGGTTTCGATGTCGAAGGAGTCATCGATGTGCGGGTCGTTGATCAGCCCCTTCCAGCCGGTAGTCGTTCGCGGCTTTTCGAAGTAGACCCGCATCACCAGAAACATGCTGTCGCTGACGCGGTCGTGCAATGCCTTGAGTTTTTTGGCGTAGTCCATTGCGGCATCGATGTCGTGAATCGAACAGGGGCCGACCACGACCAGCAGGCGAGGATCTTCGCCATCGAGAATGCGCTGGATGGTCTGTCGACCTTCGACCACGGTGCGTTCGGCACTCTCGCTCAAGGGAATGGCGCGGGTAAGCTCTGACGGCGTGGTAAGCACGTCTTGTGAGAGGATGTTGAGGTTGTTGACCTGTTGTTCTGACATGGTGATCGACACCTGAGTTATTTGAGAGCGTATGCAACGCAGTGATTGGCACGTCATAGTAACATGGGGTCAGTGACGGAAAAGCGTACCCCATGGCGTTGAAAATCCTTTTTAACGCCTTGATAGCCTTTCTATAAACAGGAACACTAGCAGCCTTCTCAATGGATAAGGCCGAATGGCATGCGGTTGAGCCTTTTGCACATGACTATCTTTACAGCCTTCACGCAGGGTCTTGATACCTCAAGCGGTCGCAACACCGCCGTGGCCGAATGCGCGTTTGAATACAGGTCGATGCCATGACGGATAACGTGACCGACCAGCAGCTGGTCGCTCGAGCTCAAAAAGGGGACAGCGCGGCGTTCGATCTGCTGGTCAGAAAATATCAGCACAAGATCATCGGGCTGATCGGGCGCTATGTGAACGATCAGGCCGAGGTTCAGGACGTCGCCCAGGAAGCGTTCATCAAGGCGTATAGAGCGCTTGGCAAATTTCGAAGCGAAAGCGCGTTTTATACCTGGATCTATCGAATCGCCATCAATACGGCAAAGAATCATCTGGTGTCCAAGGGCCGACGGCCCCCCGGCAGTGATCTGGACATCATGGACGCTGAAGTGGTCGATGCAAGCGGTCGGCTGTCCGACATGGAAACTCCCGAGGCCGCTCTTGCCCGGGATCAACTCGAAAAGGCCGTTTTCGATGCTATTGACGCCCTGCCGGAGGATCTAAAGACCGCGATCACGCTGAGAGAATTCGAGGGGCTGTCCTACGAGGACATCGCGAGCATCATGCAGTGTCCGGTCGGCACGGTTCGCTCGCGCATCTTTCGGGCCCGTGATTTTGTCGATCAGCGCATCGCGCCGTTGATGACCGGCAAGGACGATGCGCATTAACGATGATCTTTTTTAAGCGAAACGTAAAACTTCCTGGCGCGACTGTGGTCTATGGGGGGAAGCGAAACACCGTGTTCAGTATGAGGGAGGTGCAATGAACCAGGATCAACGCGAATCTCTATCGGCCGTGATGGATGGCGAGGGTGATGAGCTGTCCTTGCCGCGCGTGCTCAAGTCGCTCGAGGGCAACGATGAGATGGCCGATCAGTGGCGTCGATACCACGTGGCGCGAAGTATCATGAAGCGCGAACGTGATATCGACGTCTCGATGGATATTTCAGCCGCCGTGCGTCAGCGCATCGAGCAGGAGCCCATGGTCGATCAGGCCGAGACAGCAAAGACCGAGACAGCAAAGACCGAGCGTACCGGCCGACGCCACGCGCCGTTTTCCTTCATGGGCAGTGCCGCGATTGCAGCAGCAGTTAGCCTGATGGTCATCACCGGCGTTCAGGTCTTCAGAGGTGGGGATGACGTTGGCTCCGGCACGTCGCTTCCGGGCAGTAACGATTTTGCCCTTCAGGACGCCTCTGTCCAGGGAGGCGAGGGCGCCAGTCGGCTTAGAACCAATGTATCACTGGTTAGCCTGCCGATCTTTGAAAGCGGTGCCGAGGCCAAGAGTGGCCCGATTCGGGTCAATGCCTCGACGCCCTGGATGACCGAAGGCAGCGCCAATGACAGCGATGATGCCTGGGCGCAGTATCTCTCGACGATACCCAGCGACCAACTTAATCGCATGAACGAACTGGCCCCGCTTCGCGCCGCGCAGTAACTGATCGCCCTCCTTGATCGAACGCATCGACGCAGTGCCTGGCACTGCGTTTTTTTGTGCGCGATGGGTTTGTTTAAGTTTCAGTTATGTTGTTACGGCCAGTGAACTTCTTGTAAGTTTCGACGTCTCACCCAAGCGACATGTCGCCCGACCCATGACCCATTAAACGATGATTCCAGGAGTGTTTCATGGACGCTGTTTATCGACGCTTTTACACCTGGCTGATGGCGGCCGTAATGGTCCTCGGGGCGCAAATGGCCCTTGCCGCACCGCCTCAGGCGCAGTTGCCCAATTTCACTGGGCTTGTCAAAAGCGCAGCCCCGGCGGTTGTCAATATCTCGACCACGCGCGAAATGAGCCGCTCAAGCGCTGCGTACAATCAGCAGATCCCGGAAATCTTTCGTCACTTTTTCGGCAACCAGTTTCCGCCAGGGCTCATGGGGCCGCAGCCTCGCGGTAACCGCGAGCTGAGCTCGCTCGGTTCGGGGTTCATCATCAGCAAGGATGGCTACATCCTGACCAACGCTCACGTGGTCGATGGCGCCGATTCGATCAAGGTTCGGTTGAACGATCGTCGTGAGCTCGATGGCACGCTGGTCGGTGAGGACAAGAAGACCGACGTGGCCTTGATCAAGGTCGATGCCAATGATCTTCCGACACTCGAGCTTGGCGATTCCGATGCGTTGGAAGTGGGGCAATGGGTGGTCGCCATCGGTTCACCGTTCGGCTTCGACCACTCGGTGACCTCCGGCATCGTCAGCGCGATCGACCGAACCTTGCCCGACGATACCTACGTGCCGTTCATCCAGACCGATGTGGCGATCAATCCGGGCAACTCCGGTGGGCCGCTCTTTGACCTCGAGGGCAAAGTGGTCGGCATCAACTCCCAGATCTATACCCAAAGCGGTGGCTTCATGGGGCTTTCGTTCGCGATTCCGATCAATGTGGCCATGGACATCGCCGACCAGCTCAAGACGGATGGCGAAGTGCATCGAGGCTGGCTCGGTGTTGTCATTCAGCCAGTGTCGAAGGATCTGGCCGATTCCTTCGGGCTCGACGAGGCGCGTGGCGCTCTGGTTGCGGATGTTGCACCGGATGGGCCGGCGCAGAAGGCCGGGCTCAAGGCCGGGGACATCATTTTGTCGGCCAATGGCGAGGCGATCGATTCCTCCGATAAGCTCCCACGGATCGTTGGGCATCTATCGCCGGGAGATGGGCTGACTCTCAAGGTTCTGCGTGATGGCAAGCAGCGCACGCTCAAGGCGTCCGTGGCGGACTGGCCGGATCAGGGCGGCGATGCTCAGGGGCAGTCCGACCGCGAAGGCAAGCGCTCACTTGGCATGCAGGTATCGCCCCTGGATGCGCAGCTCAAGGAACAGCTTGGCGTCGATCAGGGTGTGGTGGTCGAAGACCTCGACGCGCGTGGTAGTGCGGCCAAGGCCGGCGTTCAGCCAGGCGATGTTATCGTCTCGCTCAATGGCGAGCCCATCGACTCGGTCGCCGCGCTCAGAAAGGCGATCAAGCGTCTGCCGGAAGGCAAGGCAGTGCCGCTTCGCCTCAGTCGGGAAGGTCAGCCGCTTTACGTCGCCATTCGCCTGCCCAAGCAGTAAGGTCCTGACATAAAAAAGCCCGCGTCAAGCGGGCTTTTTTATGTCACTGTGCAATGATCATTCCGCGTCGAGATGACCGGCACGCTGCTGACGCTTGAACGAGATGTGCCAATCGACCATGGCGTCGAACCGGGCGCGGTAGGCGGTGTCGCCGGATTGCATCCATTTCCACCACGCCAGGAAGTTGGCGTCGCAGGGTTCGGTGCTGGCGTTTTGGGTGTTATTGGCAGAGGACGGCTTTTCCATAACGAATCGATCTCTTGGCGTGTGCAAATTGATAGGCGTGATCAGGGGTGCGTCACGCAAGGCGGCAAGGTGCCGAGCAAGTGAGTCCATGGTACTCAATTCCCCAATACGCTTTTGTGCCAGATGGCTCGCCCGGGCCCGTGGGACTGTGCCGTAGCGCGCGTTGGGCCGGTATCGAGCTCGAGCCGGGCCTTTGACAGGTGTCGACCTTAGTTTATCCCTGCGCTGTAACTCGCCGGGCGATATCGGTACAATGCCCAACAATTTTTATCATCAGCCTGCACGGCAGCACGACGCGCGTGAGGGCTAAAAAGGCGGACAGTGTTTCATGGCGCAAGACGCATCTCGTCGCGATCTCAGCAAGATTCGTAATTTCTCGATCATCGCTCACATCGACCACGGCAAATCCACGCTTGCCGACCGGATCATTCAGGTTTGCGGCGGACTGACCGACCGGGAGCTGAAAGAGCAGGTGCTTGACTCGATGGACCTCGAGCGTGAACGCGGCATCACCATCAAGGCGCAGTCGGTCACGCTCGACTACCACGCCCAGGATGGTGAGACCTATCAGCTCAACTTCATCGATACGCCGGGCCACGTCGATTTTTCCTACGAAGTCTCTCGCTCGCTGTATGCCTGCGAAGGAGCGCTTCTTGTGGTCGATGCCGGTCAAGGGGTCGAGGCGCAGTCGGTCGCCAACTGTTACACCGCCATCGAGCAGAATCTGGAAGTCCTGCCGGTGCTCAACAAGATGGACCTGCCTCAGGCAGACCCCGAGCGGGTCGCGCATGAGATCGAGGAAATCATCGGGCTCGAGGCGCAGGACGCCGTTCGCGTTTCTGCCAAGAGCGGGCTGAACATCGATCTGCTGCTCGAACGCCTTGTGCGTGATATTCCGCCCCCCAAGGGCGACCGGGACGGCGACCTTCAGGCGCTGATCATCGATTCCTGGTTCGACAACTATCAGGGCGTCGTATCACTGGTGCGTCTGTTTGACGGCACGCTCAAAAAGGGCGACAAGATCCAAATGAAGTCGACCGGCCGGGACTGGGAGGTGACCGACATCGGCATCTTTACGCCCAAGCAGCACAGCACCGGTATGCTGCGCGCCGGTGAAGTCGGCTTCGTGATTGCAGGCATCAAGGACATCCACGGGGCGCCGGTGGGCGATACCATCACCCACACCAAGACCAAGCACGTCGAGCGTCTGCCGGGCTTTCAGAAAGTGAAGCCGCAGGTGTATGCCGGCATGTTCCCGGTGAGCTCCGACGATTACGAGGATTTTCGTGACGCGCTTGAAAAGCTGGCGCTCAACGACGCCTCGCTCGACTACGTGCCCGAAAACTCGGACGCCCTCGGGTTTGGCTTTCGCGTCGGCTTTCTCGGCACGCTGCACATGGAAATCATCCAGGAGCGGCTCGAGCGTGAGTACAACCTCGATCTGCTGACCACGGCGCCGACGGTTATCTATGAGCTGTTGATGGATAACGGGGACGTGGTTTATATCGCGAACCCCTCGAAACTTCCGGATCTGGCCAACGTGCAGGAAATGCGCGAGCCGATCGTGCGTGCCAACATCCTGGTGCCACAGGAGTTCGTGGGCAACGTGATCTCCGAATGTGTCAATCGTCGCGGTGTACAGCTTGACATGCAGGTGCTCGGTAATCAGATGCAGCTGGTCTATGAGCTGCCAATGGCCGAGGTCGTGATGGATTTCTTTGACCGGCTCAAGTCGATTTCCAAGGGCTACGCCTCGCTCGATTACAGCTTCGAGCGGTTCGATCCGGCGAAGCTTGTGCGGCTCGACATCATGATCAACGGCGACCGGGTCGATGCCCTGGCGTTGATCATTCACCGCGATCACGCGCATTCGCGTGGCCGGATACTGGTCGACAAGATGAAAGAGCTTATTCCGCGTCAGATGTTCGACGTGGCCGTACAGGCGGCAATCGGCGGGCACGTGGTCGCGCGCTCGACCGTGAAGGCGCTTCGCAAGAACGTAACCGCCAAGTGCTATGGCGGCGACGTGACTCGAAAGAAAAAGCTGCTTGAAAAGCAGAAGCAGGGGAAAAAACGGATGAAGCAGGTCGGTAAGGTCGAAATCCCTCAGGACGCCTTCCTGGCCGTACTCAAAGTCAATGATTGACCAAGGATGAAAGCATGAGTTTTTCCCTGCTGCTGGTAATTGCGGTTGTTGTCACGGGTGTGGTCTGGTTGCTTGACAAGCTGGTGCTCCGAAAGCGCCGAACGCCAGTGGAGGGTGGCCAAGCGGGGAAAGACCCTTGGTACGTCGACTATTCGAAGTCGTTCTTTCCGGTCCTGTTGATCGTCTTGATCGTGCGCTCTTTTATCGTCGAGCCGTTTCAGATTCCGTCCGGCTCGATGCGCCCGACGCTCAAGATCGGCGATTACATCGTGGTCAACAAGTTTACCTACGGATTGAGACTGCCCGTTGTGAACACCAAGATTCTGGATGTGTCCGAGCCCGAGCGTGGTGACATCATGGTCTTTCGATTCCCGGGTGATCCGAACGTCGATTTCATAAAGCGTGTGATTGGCCTGCCGGGCGATACCATCCGCTATGAAAACAAGCAGCTCTTTGTTAACGGCGAGCCGGTTCCCAAGTCGCTGCTTGAGGCCGATGCGCCGGATAACGCGGGTGAGAAACTCCTTGAGGAGCAGCTTGGCGATGTCTCGCACCGCATCTACAACAACCCGGCCGACCCCGGCCCGCAGGTTGGTACCATCGAGGTGCCGCCGGGGCACTACTTCATGATGGGTGACAACCGCGACCACTCCAATGACAGCCGTTACTGGGGCTTCGTGCCGGAAGAAAATATCGTAGGCAAGGCCTTCGCCGTGTGGATGCACTGGCCCGACGGTCTGCCGGACTTTACAAAAGCTCGTCTTCTACACTGAGCACACGGTGATCCGGCGGCTTTCGTTCGCCGGGTACGTATTCGTATCAAATGGATAAAAACAGGACGATCGTGAGCAGTTCTTTACAGGCGTTAAGCCAGCGCATCGGTTACGAGTTCAATGACGTGACATGGCTGGAACTTGCAATGACGCATCGAAGTTATGGCGGTGACAATAATGAGCGCCTCGAGTTTCTCGGTGATTCGATTGTCAATTTCATTGTGGGTGAGGCGCTCTATCGCCGCTTTCCGGAGGCGCGTGAAGGGCAGCTGTCCAGACTGCGTGCGCGGATGGTCAAGGGCCAGACCCTGGCCGAGCTTGCGCGCGAGTTCAAGCTGGGCGAGTTTCTGCGCCTTGGCACCGGCGAAATGAAAAGCGGCGGCCATCGACGCGAGTCGATCCTTGCAGATGCAATGGAGGCCGTGATCGGGGCGATCTATCTGGATGGCGGCATGACCCATGTCAATGAGCGCGTGCTGGACTGGTATGAAAGCCGTCTTCAAAAGCTCGATCTGAAAGACACCCAGAAAGACCCCAAGACTCGACTCCAGGAATACCTGCAGTCCCGGCAGTACGCACTGCCGCGCTATGAAGTCCTGTCGGTGGAAGGCGAGGCGCACGCACAGACGTTCAAGGTCGCCTGCCACATCGATCTTTTTTCGACCCCCACTCAAGGGGAAGGCGCAAGCCGACGCTACGCCGAACAGCAGGCCGCCGAGTCTGCCCTCAAACAACTGGAAGCCATGACTAAAGGGACCCGGGTATGAACGACGAACCCATCGACACAGGTGAGGCCGTGCGCTGCGGTTTTGTCGCGATTGTCGGCCGACCCAACGTCGGCAAATCCACGCTGATGAACCGGATTCTCGGACAAAAGATTTCGATCACCTCTCGTCGTCCGCAAACGACGCGCCATCAGGTGCTCGGCGTCAAGACCGAAGGCGAACGCCAGGCCGTCTACATCGACACGCCCGGCATGCACGTGATGCACAAGGACCGTAATCGCGCCATTAACCAGTTCATGAACCAGGCCGCCACCCAGGCGCTTCGGGATGTGGACTGCGTGGTCTTCATCGTCGATCGAACCAAGTGGACCGATGAAGACGATGTGGTGCTCTCACGGCTTGAGAACGTCAAGGCGCCGGTGATTGTCGTGATCAACAAGGTCGACTGGCTCAATGACAAGAGTGCGCTGCTGCCCTGGATCGAGACGTTGAAGGCGAAGCGCGAGTTCGCGGCGATCCTCCCGATATCGGCCAAGCACGGCACTCAGGTCGACCAGCTCGAGCAGGAAGTGGCAAGCTATCTGCCTGAAAGCGAGCACTTTTTCCCTGAAGATCAGATTACCGACAAGAGCTCGCGCTTTATCGCCGCCGAGCTTGTGCGTGAAAAGGTCATGCGCCAGCTTGGCGATGAGCTGCCGTATCAGATGACCGTCGAGATCGAAGAGTTTCGAAGCGAGCCCAACATTATCCACATCAGCGCCCTGATGCTGGTGGAGCGGGACGGTCAGAAAAAGATTCTGATCGGTGAGAAGGGCGAGCGCATCAAGCAGATCGGTCGCGAGGCGCGCCTTGATATGGAAAAGATGTTCGATTCCAAGGTCATGCTCAAGCTCTGGGTCAAGGTCAAGCGCGGCTGGTCCGACGATGAACGGGCACTGAAAAGCCTGGGCTACCACCTGGACTGACGCGATGCAGCTTCAGCCGGCCTACCTGCTCCATCGACGCCCGTACCGGGAAACCAGTGCGCTGGTGGATCTCGTTACGATGGAGCACGGCCGCATCCGGGCCGTGGCGCGGGGCATCATGCGCCCAAGCAGCAAGGCGCGTTCGAGGCTTCAGCCCTTCACGCCGCTTCACATTACCTGGAGCGGCGAGCGCGAGCTCAAGACCCTCAAGCAGTACGAATCCGGCGGGCCCGGGCCGATGCTTGCCGGTGAATCGCTGGTCTGCGGCATCTACGCCAATGAGCTTCTGACCCGATGCCTGCCGCTTGAAGGTGCCGTGCCGACGGTCTTTGCAGGGTACAGTGTGCTGCTTAACGACCTTCCAAGCCCCGCAAAGCGCCAAGGCGCGCTCAGGCGCTTCGAGCATGCCTTGCTCGAGGCGCTCGACGCCGAGCCCGTTTTCACGACCCAGAACGAGGCGCCGCTCGAGCCCAAGATGCACTATCTTTACGACAGTTCAACGCGCCGCTTCTACCCGGTGGCGCCCGGCGAGGGCATCGATGGGCGTTCCCTGAACGCGCTGGCACGCGATGACTGGGGGGCGCCCGGTCATGCGCGCACTACCAAGTATCTCGCTCGTACTGCCCTCGCGCCGCTTCTGGGCGCAAAGCCGCTTCGTTCAAGAGAGCTGATTCACCGGCTCAATCGCACCACTGACTAAATTCCCGTTTCCACCACTGGAAGGACCTTCGCATGCACCCACCTCGCATCCAGCTTGGGATCAATATCGATCATGTTGCAACGCTTCGTCAGGCGCGTGGCACACGTTATCCGGATCCGGTGCAGGCCGCGCTTCTGGCCGAGGAAGCCGGGGCTGATGGCATCACGTTGCACCTTCGCGAAGACCGTCGCCACATTCAGGAGCGCGACGTTCGCCTGATCTCGGAGGTGATCGCCACCCGCATGAACCTCGAGATGGCGGTTACCGAGGACATGATCGCCTTTGCCGAGGCGCTCGCGCCTCGCCACGTCTGCCTCGTGCCCGAAAAGCGCGAAGAGCTGACCACGGAAGGCGGGCTCGACGTTATCGGTCAGTTCGAGTCGATCGCATCCGCTTGTCGCCGGCTGAGCGCGGTGGGCGTCGAAGTGTCCCTGTTCATCGACCCCGAGCCCAATCAGATTCAAAAGGCCTTTGAGGCCGGAGCGCCTGCCATCGAGCTGCACACTGGCGGCTACGCCGATGCGGTTGGCGAGAATGCGCGTCGCGAACACGCACGCATCACCGCCGCGGCGGAAATGGCCAGCGAGCTTGGGTTGATCGTCAATGCAGGCCACGGGCTCAACTATCATAACGTCGAGGCCATCGCCGCGATCACCGGCATTAACGAGCTCAATATCGGCCACGCCGTGATGGCTCGGGCCATGTTCGTCGGCCTTAAGGAGGCCGTGGCGGAGATGAAACGGCTGGTGATCAGCGGTCAGGAAAACGGATTGATGATGGCGCTCGATGAGCATAACCATCACGATCATGACGACGACTGTGGCTGCGACCACGACTAAGATTAAGACCGACACCCGCGTGAGACGGGTTTGGTGACGATGAGGATGTGATGGCGTACAAGACACTGGAAGATACGATCGGCCACACGCCGCTTGTGGCACTGCGACGAATCACGGCAGGGCGTAACAACACGCTGCTTGCAAAGCTTGAGGGCAATAACCCGGCAGGCTCGGTCAAGGACCGTCCGGCAGTGTCGATGCTGACCCAGGCCGAGCGCCGCGGGGAGATTGCCCCGGGCGATACGTTGATCGAGGCGACCTCCGGCAACACCGGTATTGCCCTGGCCATGGCCGCGGCGATCAAGGGCTATCGGATGGTCCTCATCATGCCGGAGAACGCCAGCAGCGAGCGCAAGCAGGCGATGGCCGCCTACGGTGCCCAGCTGATCGAGGTGACCAAGGACGAGGGTATGGAAGGCGCGCGGGACGTGGCCGAGCGGATGATTGCCGAAGGCAAGGGCAAACCGCTTAATCAGTTTGCCAACACCGACAATCCCCTGGCGCACTATCAGACCACCGGGCCCGAGCTTTGGAGCCAGACCAACGGCGAGATCACCCATTTCATCAGCTCGATGGGCACCACCGGTACCATCATGGGGACCTCCAGGTACCTGAAAGAGCAGAATCCGAACATCGAGATTGTGGGCCTTCAGCCGGCCGATGGCGCAAGCATTGCGGGAATTCGACGCTGGCCGGAAGCGTACCGTCCGAGCATTTTCGAAGACTTTCGGGTTGATCGTATTCTCGACATTACCCAGGGCGCGGCCGAAGACAACATGCGTCGACTGGCCCGGGAAGAGGGTATTCTGGCGGGGGTCTCCTCCGGCGGTGCGCTGGCTGGTGCGCTTCAGCTTGCCGAGACGCTCGAGAACGCCGTCATCGTGTTTATTGTGTGTGACCGGGGTGACCGCTATCTCTCGACCGGTCTTTTCGCACCGGGGCAGGAGTAAGCCGTGGCACGTTTGGGCCAGAAACGAGCGTCGCGTTCCGCAACGCGACGAGTGCTCGAGTCGCGCTCGGCACACGAGCAGGGCGAGACCGAGGGTGTGATCGAGCGGCTGTCGTATGAAGGCCGTGGCGTTACTCGCAGCCAGGATGGCAAGGCGGTTTTTGTCGAACGAACGCTTCCCGGCGAGCGCGTCGTGTTTGCCGTGCACACCAGTCACCGCCGCTTCGATGAAGCGCATCCGAAAGAGATTCTTGCGGCTTCGCTCGAGCGGGTCGAGCCCATGTGTGTTCATTTTGGCATATGCGGGGGCTGTGATCTCCAGCACGCCGCAATCGAGACCCAGCGCCGCCACAAGCTCAAGACCCTTAGGGCGCACTTCGAGCAACAGCGCATCGATGCCCCTGAGCCCTTGCTGATTGCCGGCGCCGAAGCCGGGTATCGCCGCCGGGCGCGTCTGGGCGTTCGGGTCAACCGAGACGGCGAGGTGCTCCTTGGGTACCGCCGGCGCGGCAGTGACCGTCTGTTTGCGATCACTGAGTGCCCGGTGCTGGTGCCCGCGCTCGAGGCATTGATTTCGCCCCTGCGCGAGTGCATAACGCAGCTCGAACACCCGCGCCATGTTGGCCACATTCAGCTCAACGATTCTGATCAGGGCGTCGAGGTCAGCGTTCGATTGATGAAACGTGTGCCCGAGGATCTCGAGCACCTAAACGCGTTTGCCTGTGCAGAAGGCATCAGTCTCAGCGTGGTGGTCGGCCGTGATACGCCGAGCGTTGAGTGCATCAACGGTGAGGCCGAACACGGCTATACGCTGACACTTGATGGGCTAGACCCGGTGAGCCTTGCGTTTGGTAGCGGCGATTTCGTTCAGGTCAACATGTCCGTCAATCAACAGATGGTAGACCGTCTGGTTGACTGGTGCGGTCCTCTGGCGCAATCGATTGTGGTTGATCTGTTCGCGGGCATCGGTAATTTCAGCCTGCCGCTGGCTCGATTGGGGGCGCGGGTTCATGCGTTCGAAGGCCAACAGAGCATGGTGACTCGGCTGCTCGATAATGCCCGTGTCAACGGTCTTGATTCGCACATTGAAGGGCACGTGGCAGATCTCAGCCGGGCCCTTCGAGCCAAGACGCTTGCCTCGGCTGATCTGGTCGTGCTCGACCCCCCTCGCGCCGGGGCAGAAGCCATTGCCCGACAGCTTGCCGAACAGGGGCCCGACCGCATCGTTTACATCGCTTGCGATCCGGCGACACTTGCGCGCGACGTCGCGCATCTGTGCGAGGGTGGATACCGAGTGGTCGAACTGACGGTCGCGGATATGTTTCCCCAGACGGCCCATCTTGAAACGATGGTGTTGCTGGAGCGGTAAGTTGCAGATAAAACTAATATAATAAGCGATCAAGAACGAAGTCTTACGGGAGACCCCAGATGGGGGATAGGCCATGGTAAAAGTACGAGAGTCTCAGCCGCTCAGCGCCGACGGGCGAATCGATGTCACCGCGTGGCTTGAGGCGTTTGCCGCTCAGGTGCCGCTCAAGGAGCCCGATCGGTTTGCCCGGGCCTGCCGGCTTGCCGAGCGCCTGGCGGTCGAGGCGGAGGCACGTCATTCGGAAAGTGCCTGGCGCGACCCGGGGGCAAGTCTCCATATCGGACTCGAGATGGCAAGCATCGTTGCCGAGCTCAAGCTCGATGAGTCGGCGCTGATTGCGGCCGTGCTTTACCGCTGTGTGCGTGAATCCCTGACCACGGTCGAGGCCGTTACCAAGGAGTTTGGCTCCGAAGTTGGTCTTCTGGTGGATGGCGTACTGAAAATGGCCGCCATCAGCCAGCTCCAGGCGCCTGCCCACGGGCTCGACCAGCACAACCAGCAGGACAACCTGCGCAAGATGCTGGTGACCATGATCGATGACGTGCGGGTGGCACTGATCAAGATCGTGGAGCGAACCTGCATGCTGCGCGAGGTCCGCAACAGCTCGCGCGAGCGCTGCCTGCGCGTGGCCCGTGAGGTATTCGATATCTACGCGCCGCTGGCCCATCGGCTCGGCGTCGGACAGCTCAAGTGGGAGCTCGAGGATCTGTCGTTTCGTTATCTGCACGAAACGGATTACAAATCGATTGCCAAGCAGCTTTCCGAAAAGCGCCTTGACCGCGACCGCTATATCTCGGAAGTGATCTCGATGCTCGAGACCATGCTCACTGAGCAGGGCATCGTGCCCTACGATATTTCCGGGCGCGCCAAGCACATCTATTCGATCTGGCGAAAGATGAAGCGTAAGCGCATTGATTTCTCAGAAGTCTATGACGTGCGTGCTGTCCGTATTCTGGTGCCGAAAGTGGCCGACTGCTACACGCTGCTTGGGTTGGTGCATTCAAAATGGCACCACGTCCCCAACGAATTCGACGACTACATCGCCAACCCCAAGAAAAACGGTTATCAGTCGCTGCATACCGCGGTCATCGGGCCTGAAAACAAGGTGCTTGAAATCCAGGTGCGTACCTTCGACATGCATGAGGAGGCCGAACTCGGGGTCTGCGCCCACTGGAAATACAAAGGCACCGATGTCGACTCCAAGAGCCGCGGCTATGAAGAAAAAATCGCCTGGCTCCGGCAAGTGCTCGAGTGGCAGGAAGAGCTTGGTGAGCTCGGCGACATCAGTCAGGGGCTTCGCTCCGATGTGGCCCCGGACCGCATCTATGTGTTCACCCCCGAGGGCCACGTCATCGACTTGCCGAGCAAGGCCACCCCGATCGATTTCGCCTACCGCGTTCATACCGAAGTCGGCCACCTGTGCCGGGGGGCGAAGGTCAACGGACGGATCGTTCCGCTGACGTATCTTCTAAAGACCGGGCAACAGGTCGAGATCCTGACTGCGACGCGGGGTGGGCCGAGCCGCGACTGGCTCAATCCGAGCCTGGGCTTCGTTCGGACTTCACGTGCACGTGCCAAGATTCAGTCGCGGTTCAAGGAGCAGGACCGCGCGCAGAATCTGGAAGAGGGACGCTCACTGCTTGAAAAAGAGTTCAAGCGGCTCGATCTGGATAACCTTGACCGCGTAAGGCTTGCCAAGGCGGTCAATTACAACGCCGTCGATGACATGTACGCAGCGATTGGTGCGGGCGATCTTCGCATCGGTCAGGTGCTTTCCCAGGCACAGAACCTGTTCGGTGAAGACGACTCCGACCAGGAGCAGCTCGACCGGCTACTGACTCGTCCTCGCAAGGGCGTGACGCCGGACAGTGACAGCATTACGGTGCTCGGGGTCGGCAATCTCAAGACGCAGATGGCCAACTGCTGCCATCCGGTTCCCGGGGATCAGATTGTTGGGTTCATCACCCAGGGCCGGGGTGTGACCATTCACCGTCAGGATTGCCCCAATCTGTTGCAGCTCAAAAGCGATGAGCCCCAGCGCATCGTCGAGGTCGAGTGGGGCGATCGCCAGATCGCGCAGTACCCGGTCGACATCGAAATTCAGGCCTGGGATCGAAACGGCCTGCTTCGTGACGTCACTACCGTGTTGACTGGCGAGAAGGTCAACGTGCTCTCGGTCAATACCCGCACCAATACGCAGGAGCATATGGCCACGCTCAATATCACGCTCGAAGTGTCTAGCATCGAAGCGCTGGGGCGTCTGTTCAGCCGTATTCAGCAACTCTCCAATGTGACCGACATCAAGCGGCTGCGTCAGGGCGGCCCCTCAGAGCGAGGCGAACCATGACCGAGGCGACCCCGTACACATTGAGCGATCTGCGCTATTTGATGGCCACGCTTCGCGACCCGGAGCAGGGGTGCCCGTGGGACCTCAAGCAGCGCTTCGAAACGATCGTGCCGCATACGATCGAAGAGGCGTACGAAGTGGCCGACGCCATCGAGCGCAAGGCCTTCGATGAGCTGCCGGGTGAGCTTGGCGATGTACTGTTTCAGGTGGTGTTCTACGCCCAGATTGCCGATGAGGACGCCAGGTTCGATCTTGATGATGTGATCGATACGTTGGTGCGTAAGATGGTGCGTCGCCACCCGCACGTGTTTCTCGATGGCACGCTCTACGGCGAAAAGAACGACGGTAACGCTCAGCATGAGGCGTCGATCAACGCCCGCTGGGAAGCGATCAAGGCTTACGAGCGCGAAACGCGGGATGCATCCTCGCTGCTTGATGACGTGCCGGTCGGGCTTCCGGCTCTGACCCGGGCGGGCAAGCTTTCAAAGCGCGCCGCGCGAGGCGGGTTCGATTGGCCGGACGCCCGGGGCGCGCTTGCCAAGGTGCATGAAGAGCTTGCAGAACTTGAGCAGGCCATGGCCGAGGGCCAGGCTGATGCCTGTGAGGACGAACTGGGCGATGTGCTGTTTTCGGTCGTGAACCTTGCCCGCAAGCAGGGGATCGATCCGGAACAGGCGCTTAGGCGCACCAACGTCAAGTTCGAACGCCGGTTTCGCCACGTGGAACGCGCAATCGGCGATGAGGGCGGTGCGCTTGAATCAGCGTCGCTCGACACAATGGAAGCGCACTGGCAAGCGGCCAAGCGTCAGGAGCGTTGACGCGAGTGCCTCACGGCTGAGCCGATGTCTTTAAAATGCGACCTAGGTCGCATTTTTTATGCGTGGGTGACAGCATTGAACCGGGTTTCTCGGCTAAGCTGCTAGCGCAGCACCGTCAATACACTAAGGGGGATCACCATGAGCGATGACTTGCACGAGTCCTTGAGAGAAAACGTTCGTATTCTCGGCGACAACCTGGGACAGACCATCGCCTCGGACATGGGCAAGGATTTCCTGGCCAAGATCGAACGCATTCGCGCGCTGGCGAAGGACGGGCGGCGAGAGGGCAGTGATGAGCGCAAGGAACTGATCGATTATCTGCGCCGGCTCCCCGAAAGTGAATTGTTGCCCGTCACCCGCGCGTTCAACCAGTTTTTGAACCTTGCCAACCTCGCCGAGCAGCACTACCGCACGCGAGCGCGCCGGGTCGAGGATTATCGTCCCGGCAGCCAGCCTGAGATGGGTGAGCTTCTGGAGCGCATTCATCAAAAGGGTCACGACGCTCAGGCCATCATTCGGGCATTCGAGGAGATGCGGGTCGAGCTCGTTCTAACGGCGCACCCGACCGAGGTCGTACGGCGCACGCTAATCCAGAAATACGACGCCATTGATGAATGCCTGACGCTTCTCGAGCAGGCAACTGATCATCCCGAGCTTGAAACGCGGGTCAGCAGTCGTCTGACCGAGCTGGTAAGTCAGGCCTGGCACACCGACGAGATTCGCAAGGAACGCCCGACACCGGTCGATGAAGCGCGCTGGGGCTTTGCCGTCATCGAGAATTCGCTGTGGCAGGCGGTGCCCGAGTTCTACCGTGATCTGGACAATCGACTGCTCGAGCTTGCCGGTGAGCGGCTGCCGCTTGACGCCTCGCCGCTGCGGTTTGCCTCCTGGATGGGCGGTGACCGCGATGGCAACCCGAATGTGACCGCCAGTGTGACCCGGGAAGTGCTGTTGCTCGGACGGTGGATGGCGGCGGATCTCTACGCGCGGGATCTCCTTCAGCTCAAGCGTGAGCTCTCGATGTGGAAGGCCACCTCTGCGCTTCGCGCGGAAACCGGCGATGTGGCCGAACCTTACCGGGAGCTCTTGAGACGGTTGCTGCACCGCGTGGAAGAAACCCGTGACTGGGCCAAGGCGCGCCTTGACGGCAAGCCATTCACGCCGTCGGTGGCTGTCATCGAGACGCGCGAACAGCTCTTCGCACCGCTTCTTCTGTGCTACCGCTCCCTGTGTGACTGCGGTCTTCACACCATCGCCAACGGCGCGCTGCTGGACACACTGCGCCGAGTGGCGTGTTTCGGTGTGACGCTTACCAAACTCGATGTGCGTCAGGAATCCTCGCGCCATTCGGAAGCGCTCGATGAGCTGACCGAGCATCTGGGCCTTGGGCATTATCTTGATTGGGACGAGGCCCAGCGTCAGCGGTTTCTGCTCGAGGAACTCACCTCCAAGCGGCCGCTGGTGCCACCGCACTGGCAGTGCTCCGAGCCAACGCGGGAAGTGCTCGATACGTTCGAGGTGGTGGCCTCGGAACCGAAGGAGGCGCTTGGTTCCTACGTGATTTCGATGGCAGGCCAGCCTTCCGACGTGCTGGCGGTGGCGCTGTTGATGAAGGAGTACGGGGGCAGCGTAAAGCTTCCGATTTCACCGCTGTTTGAAACCCTTGATGATCTTGATCGCGCAAGTTCAGTGGTCGACACCCTGCTTGGGTTTGAGGCGTACCGCGCGGTAATCGACGACCGTCAGGAAGTAATGATTGGCTACTCCGACTCGGCCAAGGACGCCGGCCAACTGGCGGCGGCCTGGGCGCAGTACCGCGCTCAGGAGACGCTGGTCGAGGCCTGCAAGGCGCAGGGCGTCTCGCTGACGCTCTTTCACGGGCGCGGCGGCACGGTCGGGCGCGGTGGCGGCCCGGCGCACGCCGCGATTCTTTCGCAGCCCCCCGGCTCGGTCAATGGCAGTCTGCGCGTCACCGAGCAGGGCGAGATGATCCGTTTCAAGTTCGGCCAGCCCGGCATTGCCGTGCGGTCGATGGAAATCTACGCCTGCGCGGTACTCGAGGCCTCGCTTCTGCCGCCGCCCAAGCCCAAGCAGCATTGGCGCGATGAGATGGATACACTGGCGCGCTGTGCGCACGAGGTATATCGAAGCGTGGTGCGTGAGGATCCGAACTTCGTACCGTATTTTCGCGCGGTCACGCCTGAAACCGCGCTGTCGCGCCTGCCGCTCGGCTCGCGCCCGGCCAAGCGCCGACAGGACGGCGGGGTCGAAACGCTCAGAGCGATTCCCTGGATCTTTGCCTGGACACAGACGCGGCTGATGCTGCCGGCTTGGCTTGGTAGCGGTGAGGCCTTCCGGCAGCGCGCCGACAGCGCCGAGGGTCTTGGCGTGCTGCGCGAAATGATGGAGCAGTGGCCATTTTTCGGTACCTACGTCGACATGCTTGAAATGCTTCTGGCCAAGGCCGACGTTGACATCACCGCCTACTACGAACAGCGTCTGGTGGATGAGCCGCCGCTTCGTGCGCTGGGCGAGAAGCTTCGAACGCGCTTTACCGAGCTTGTCGATGTGCTGCTCGAGATTCGCGAGCAGGATCAGCTTCTTGAGCATGCGCCGCTGATTCGTCAGGCGATCGAGGTGCGAAATCCCTACCTTGATCCGCTCCATGGGGTTCAGGCCGAGCTTTTGCAGCGAAATCGCAACGCCGACGGCGCGATTTCCTCGGAGCTTTCCAGGGCGCTGATGGTCAGCATGGCTGGAATCGCCGCCGGGCTTCGAAATACAGGCTAACGCAAAATTTTTTTAGAAGCCCGCCCTTGAAATGCGTCTCATGGCACCTAATGTTGTGGGGTAGAACAACATGTGGCAGTGGCAATCTTGCCGCTGCCGATCGTGGTTTTAGAGCGGGCACATGAAGGTGCCTTCCCGTAAAACCGAAAGCTGTCGTAAAAGGAGTCCTTCCAATGGCTTATCAGCTTCCTGAACTTCCGTATGCGTACAACGCGCTCGAGCCGCATTTCGACGCGATGACCATGGAAATTCACCACACCAAGCACCACAACACCTACGTGACCAATGCCAATGGCGCGTTGGAAAAACTCCCGGAAGAGCTTGGCCAGCTGTCAGCCGAGGAACTTGTTCAGAAAATCGATCAGGTCCCGGAAGCCCAGCGCACTGCCGTGCGCAATAATGCTGGCGGTCACGCCAACCACAGCCTGTTCTGGACTGTTCTGTCTCCTGAAGGTGGCGGTGAGCCCAAGGGCGACGTGGCAGACGCGATCAAGGAAACCTTCGGCAGCGTCGATGCGTTCAAGGAACAGTTCGAAACCGCGGCGAAAGGCCGTTTCGGTTCCGGTTGGGCCTGGCTTGCAGTCAAAGACGGCAAGCTGATCGTCACCTCGACGGCCAACCAGGACAGCGCCCTGATGCCGGAATCCTTCGGTGGTGCCTCCGCTACGCCGATTCTCGGCTTGGACGTCTGGGAGCATGCGTACTATCTGAACTTCCAGAACCGTCGCCCGGACTACATCAAGGCGTTCTGGAACCTCGTCAACTGGGACGAAGTCGAAAAGCGCTATCAGGCGGCTAAATAACCAGCCCTGATCGTTTGAAAAACCCGGCCTAGGCCGGGTTTTTTTGTGCGCAGATGCTGTTCATCTTGAGCGAATGGCTCACGTTTTTTTTGTCGAGCGTGACCGGCGCGCTGTCTTCCTTCCCTTGCCGCCCTTGCTTCCCTTGCCTCGAAGCGCAGAGAAATCACTGCGCTCGACCTCTGAAATCAGCGTTTTGAGTTCATGGGTGAGCGGCTGCATGAACTGCGCGTAACGCATGCGTTTGTCGCTGATGGCCTCGAGCTGGGATTCCCAATGTGCGGTCATGTCAGGCACAACCATTCGTTTAGGCAGGCTTTTCACGAGTTGGCGTCCAATGTCGGTTGCCTTGATCTCCTTGCCGCTTTTAACCAGAAACTGCCGCTTGAACAGTAGCTCGATGATGCCGGCACGGGTGGCTTCCGTGCCGAGGCCATCGGTGTCCTTGAGAACTTTCTTGACGTCGGGGTCTGAGACAAAACGCGCGATACCGGTCATGGCCGATAGAAGGCTTGCATCGGTAAACCGTTTCGGTGGGCTGGTTTCCTTGTCATCCACCCGGGCCTCGCGGCAGGTGAGAGCGTCGCCAACGTTGACCTCGGGCAGGGGCGTCGATGAAAACTCGGACGCCTTGGTGCCTTTTCGGGGAGGCAACAGGATTTTCCAGCCCTCCCTCAGAACCGATGTCTGTTTTGCAACGAACAGCCCACCTTCAACCTGACTGTCGATCTGATGCTCGGCGTACTCGAACGCTGGATAGAACTGCATCAGGTATTGCCTGGCCACAAGATCGTAGATGTTCTTTTCGTCTTGGGTCAGCCGGTCGGCCGCCAGGGCCTTGGATGTCGGGATAATGGCGTGGTGTGCGCCCACCTTGGCGTCGTTCCAGGCCTTGCTTTTGAGATCAAGATTCGCCTGTTGAGCCGGGTCGCGAAGCGCGTCGCTGGTTTTGGCGATGGCCTGAGTGACCGTTCGCCGGTCACCGTAGTGCCCCTTCGGCAGATACCGGCAGTCCGAGCGCGGGTAGGTAATCAGGGTGTGGCGCTCATAGAGCTGCTGGCAGACATCCAGCGTTTTCTGGGCGTTCAGGTTGAAGCGTTTCGAGGCGTCGATCTGAAGCGTGGACAGATTATAGGGCAGCGGCGCGGCCTGCTTTTTGACTGTGCGCTCGACGTTTCGAACGTGGCCGGGTTTGCCGGTTACTTTTCCCACGACGGTGTCGGCAAGCTTTCTTGAAAGCACCCGACCCTCGTCGTCCATATACGGCGCACAGGCGTCGCTCGGGACCCACTTGGCGCTGAAGGTGTCACCGGCTGCGGTGACAAGCGTGGCAACAACCTCGTAAAACGGCTTGGGTACGAACTGTTCGATGGCTTCATCACGATGAACCACAAGGCCAAGCACCGGCGTTTGTACCCGCCCGATCGACAGCACACCGTTGTAGCCTGCGTTTTGACCGAGCAGGGTGCACAGGCGGGTCATGTTGATGCCGTAGAGCCAATCGGCCCGTGCCCGCGCCAGCGCCGAGGTGGCAAGCGGAATGAAATCGCTGTTGGGGCGAAGATCATCTAGGGCCTTCTTGATCGCGGCCGGGTTCATGTCATTGACCAGGCAGCGAAGGGTGGCGGCGCGCTTGGCCTTGCTGATGCCTGAATGATTGATCACCTCATCGACCAGAATCTGGCCGACCCGGTCGGGGTCGCCCATGTTGACAAGCTGATCGGCCTCCCTGATCAGCTTCTTGACCGTGGTGAACTGCTGGCGGGTTTTTGACTTGATCTGTTGCTTCCACTCGTCCGGTACGATCGGAAGATGCGCGCGCTTCCAGCTCTTGTAGGCGGGGTCATAGGCCTCGGGCTCGGCCTGCTCGAGCAGGTGGCCGATACACCAGGTCACCACGTCGCCCTTAGCGGTACGGATGAACCCGTCGCCTTTCTGGTGCGGTTTCGGCAGGACCTCTGCGACCGCGCGGCCCACACTTGGTTTTTCGGCGATGATCAGACGCAAAACATCAAATCCATGTGGTTTTATACAGTGCTATGGTAACCACGGTCAGAGGGGCTGTCGATCCAGAGCACTGTCGATTCAAAGCACTGTCGATTCAGGGCACTATCGATTTAGAACACTTTCGATTTAGAACACTGCTGGTCCGGGGGCTAGCCCAGCGCTCGACGCGCTCGAACCAGCGCACGATACCACTTCTGAGGGCGCTTGCCGGTCACCGGCGGGCGATGGGTCAGAAGGCTCACCGGGCTGTAATCGGCGCTGTGATAGCCGGCAATCATGCTGAGTGTCGCTTCACGCGCCTTGTAATGCGTGACCAGAAACTCTGCGGCCGAATCGTCCAGCGGTACGCCGTAGTGGCGCACCAGTGCCAGAGCCAGGGATTCGGCAGAGCGCGATAGATCTGGCTCAATGCTCTTGACCATGGCCGCGCCGATCGCGGCCTTGGCCGGTGCCGACATGTTGGGTTCAAGCTGGCCGAAGTAGGCGGCGTTGGTCGCGTTGATCGCACGTTGCACTTCGGGGCGAGAGAGGTGGATATGCGGCTCGAGGGTCAGGGCCACATCGATGGCGAACCGTTTCAGCGTGTCCGAGCCGTGATTGAGCAGCGTTTCGTGGCTCAAGGGTGTGTGGCGGGGGTGCCCCCAGTGGCGAATATTGACGCCCTGCATCAGTTTCGACAGCGCCCGGCAGACGTCAGCCTTGGCCGCATCGTCGAGTGCGATGCGTTTTTCGCGAACGCGAAGGCCTCGCCGTCCGCGCCCGGTTCGAAGTTTCTGGGTCTGCTTCTCGCTTGAATGCATTTCCTCCCAGCGGGTCGACAGACGCAGCAGCTGTGCGTGGCTGCGGCCGGCGTTTTCATAAGCCTCCTGGACACTCTTGAAGAGCTTCAAGGCGTTGGTCAGGATGTCCGATTGCTGTCGAAGGCGGGCACGGAGCTGGCTGTCGAAGGCGCGCTCGAGCTCGGCGGCGTCGCGTACGATCTGATCGGCCAGCGCATCCATTGCCTCACGAGAGCGGGCCAGGAGGACTTCGGCGCGAAGGCCTGACGCGGCGTCCTCAACCAGGGTGTCCGACTGTTCGGCGAGATAGACCGTCAGCGCCTTCACGCGTGAAAGCCCGGTGGCCTGTGCGATGCGATAGCGGGCGCGCGCGTCTTCGAGCTGATCGAGCGCCCGCGCCAGGTGCCATTGACCGCGGTACTCGAACGTCAGCATGGTGATCTCGCGCCCGCTGATCAGCTCGAACGCGAGAATCAATAGTTCCTCCACGTCCTGAAGCGTCATCAGCAGGTCGTTGTCCTGCTCGCTGGCGGCGAGAATTCGCTCGAGAAAGTTGTCATCGCGCGGCACGCCATGATGAAGGTTGGGGGCGATGCCGTAGAAACGGTCCCGCAGAAGGCCGATGGCTTCCGGCGCAACGTCGGCAAGGTCTGTGAACTGAGGCTCCAGCGTGTCGCTGTAGAGGCTGTTCAAATCCCGGATACGGGCGTATAGCCCGACCCGGCGATAGATGTCGATCCGTGCTATGATTCGCGCCGAATCCGCATCGTTTAAAAGCTCCTGAACGGCCAGTTCGACCCCCTCGGGGGATAGGTCCTGCTTTCTGAGCAGCATGGCAGCGGCTTCACGCCGTCGGGCATCGCCTTCCAGACTTTCAACGATCAGGTTGCGGGTGGTGAGAATCAGATCCGGAAGCGTGTCGATGACGCGCGAAATCTTGGCTTCGGTACGCTCGTACTGACGCCCTCGGGTCAAATGATGCACCAGATTGGCCAGTACCCCGGCCACACCCGTAATGACCGTGTAGGAGATGAAAAACACGTAGTTTTCCATGGTCGGTGCCTTGCCATACCCCATGAGGTAGCCGCCCCAGGCACCAATCAGAGTGACGGGTCCGGCGGTCCAGAGGATCTGCATCAGGCTGATCGACCACGGCACCTTCTCGACCGCCTGAGTGATTCGCCGGATTTCATCACGGCCTTCACGCTCGAGGCTGACTGTTGAGGTGCGTTTTTCGTCTGCGCGGCGTTTGAGTATGGGAAGAGGCAGCACAAGAAACCTTAAGCGACAGGATGGGTCATCGGCCGCTGACTTGGCGGGCCGAGTGGCTATAGTACCGCCTTCGTCTGGCGGTCACAAAGCGGCTTGCGTATCCTGTTCGGGTAGAAATCTTTGGCGTGGGATGTGGCATAAATACATGATGGCGCAGGGAACACTTTGAATGTTGGCGAATTGGGTTGATCAGTTGCTTGGGTTTGCCACGAAAGCGCAGGCCGTCATCCATCAAGACGAGCAGTACCCCGAACTTACGCGCTGGGCCCGACGCGAGGGCGCAACGCTTTTAGGTGACGATGTGTCGCTTGCCCAGGCGTTGACGCCGCTTCTCTGGAACCAGACGCCCTTGGTCCGGTGCGGCTTTTCCTGCGAACCCTTGGCGCCGCCCGCCCTGGATGAGCCCTGCTGGTGCGATTCGGGCAAGCGGTTTGACCGCTGCTGCGGAGCGGTGACCCTGCCGGGGCCGGTGCCCTCGCATTTGATGTGGATGCTGAGCTTGCAGGAATGGCGGGGAGAGCGCCTTCGTCGTGCGCTTCTGTCACTTCAGGCACCGACCCAGGCCTTGCTCGAGGCGGCCATCATCAGTGTCGAAACCGGTCAGCTCGGCCGCGCCCAGCGCCTGCTCGAAGCCTTTTTCCAGCTCGATGAGTGGGAAGCCACGCCTGAAACGTCCGAGTCTGCCTTTGAGCTTTTGACCGATGTCTACCATGAGCGCGGATTTACGCGCAAAAAGGACGCATTTGTTGATGATATCGTCGACCGGGGGCCGAATTTTCTGAAAGGCGCGGCGCTTGAGCGGGTGTGCCTTGCGTTCATGGACAGCGACGACCTGAACGGGGCACGAGAGGCGTTTTTGAAGGCGCTCAAACTGATTCCCGACGCCCCGTCACTTGCCTACATCGAAACCATGCTCCTGCTGCATGAAGGCCAGCCCAAGGAAGCCGGCGAGCGTGCAGGCTTCTGGGCGCGTCGTCTTAAACGCCAGGCGGGGCTTGATGAGGAGTATCTGGACTTTCTGGAGCAGCTCGCGCATGCCCCGGCAGACACCCTCGCTGAGCAGATGATCTACTCCGAGGAAGAGCTGGCCGAGCCGCTTGCCATGCTGTCCACGGTCCTCATGGAATACCCTCCGGTCGAAGAGCTGCCGCTGAGCCGCAATGAATGCGGCAAGCTCATGTACTTGCCCACGCCTGATCACACCGCGGATTACACGCAGTGGCGCCAGTACTTTACCGCCGACGATGTGGGCGAGCCCGGCAAGAGCGCCAGCAGCGACCTGTGGGTCGATGCGCTCAAGTGGCTCGATGGGCTGTGCGAGCATCGAGACTGGCTGGCAACCCCTGCCATCTTGCAGGAGCTGACCATGGCGCTGGCGGTACGGTTTGGCAATCTGCCGTGGATGATGCGGCCCTTTTTCGAACCGATCGCCAAACAGTTCGAGCTATGGCTTGGCTGCATCGAGCAGGAGCAGGGCGTCTTCAGCTGGGAAGAGGGTGACAATGACATCATCTACCAGCTCGGGCTTGGGCTGATCATGGGGATGGAGCGCGGTGATCCGCTTCGTTCAAAAGCACTGTCGGAGCGGCTTTTGAGCCTCGACAAGCAGGACGATCTGGGGCTTCGGGAGGTTCTGCTCGAACAGCACCTGCGTCAGGGCGAGGACGACAAGGCCCTGTCACTGGTCGACCCGCTCCTGCCCGAGCAGTCAGATTGGCTTGGTCTGCTGGTCGGGCGCGCCCTGGTGTTCTACCGGCTCGGACGGATGGCGGAGGCGCAAGGCGCGCTTTCCCTCATTCATCAGCACAACCCACACATGCTGACGCTTCTTGCCAGGGCCAACCCCAAGCGTGAGCACAATGAAGCCCATTCGGTTGCGCCAGGCTCTCGGGGCGAGGCCTGGCAGTATCGTGTGCTGTTGCGTGGCCAATGGCTTGCAACGCCAGGTGCCATCGACTGGTTGAAGCGGGCACTCAAGCGGTTTTAGTGACCGCGCTTCAACGAGACCATTCGAAGCAGGACCTGGCGAAGCTTGGGGTATTCGGTCAAGCGAATCGCATCGATGCAGTCGGCCACGATGTCGGGGCGCAGGCATCGCTTTGGGCCGATGAAAACGCCGCGGGTCACACGAGCGGCGTAGCCGAGAATGGCCGGTGTGTGTTCGATGTTGGGGCCGAACAGGCGCTGCTGCTGACCCACCACCTTGGCAAGCTCCCCACGCAGTGCCCGCGTCTTGCCGGCAAGCGGCAGCACCATGACCCAAAGCAGTGCCGAGAGCAGGCGCTCGCTCTTGCCCGGTCGGTGTTGCGGTTTGAAGGCCACGCCGCGAAGCACCAGCGTACCGGCCTGACGACGGTCCTTGAACCAGTAGCCGAGTTTGGGGTCGAGCAGTTGCCCCTCGTAATAGATGCCGTTTTTAAGGCGCTGCACGCCGCCTACATGGGAGTAGGGCATTACGACCATGTTTTCGAGTTCGGCGCCTTCCTCGAGATAGCAGCCGGTTTCGAGGCTACAGTGGCCGGTAAGCCAGGCCCCTCGCTCAACGTGGGCAACCGCCCCCATGAATCCCTGTTCAAGTACGGACGTGTCTGGCGTTGCCGTGCCGGCCGAGCCCCAGAGCCTGTCCAGAATCTCGGTGCCATGCGGGGCCACCGGCGTCTGGCGCTGCAGGATATCCATCGTCAACTGGTGATAATCCGAAAGCGAGGCGAGTAGGCACGGGCTCAACGTGCGTTCCTCTCGAAGCTCGCTCCAGCGAAGGCGAATCAGGTTGAGATCCTCCGGGCCCCGGGCGACCACGACTGGCGCGTCCTTGCCGGGTGCCTTGATCCAGTCGGGGTGCAGCAGAATATCACCGCGTACCACAAGGCAGGGATACATCACGTTGCCGCCCAGACGCAGTAGGTGTTCGCGCGGGTCACGCTCGCCAATGACCGGATAAAGCTCGATCGGCATGCCCCAGCGGTCGCTTCGATTGAACATCGCGCGAAACGACTCTGATGACCGTCCGTACAGCAGGCACGCCGCCTGAATGTCGGGCGTGTCCGCCAGAAGGTCCAGATTGCGCTCCAGCACGCTTCTTCCGACCAGGGGCAGCAGGGCGGGCGGGTAGCGCTGATCCATCGGGGCCATTTCCTGGCCCATCCGATCGGCAAGAATGATCACTTGCATCGACGTTCTCCTCAATACGCCCCACGCCCCTTGATGACGGCGGGTATGGTTCTTAGAAGCAGTTTGATGTCTTCACGAATGCCCTGTCGGTGCAGATAGAACAGATCGAGGTTGATCTGTTCGTCAAACGACAGGTCCGACCGGCCGGATACCTGCCAGAGCCCGGTCAATCCCGGCCGGGCATCAAGGCGCATTCGAGCGCGGGCCTCATAAAGCGAGACTTCCCGAGGCAGCGCGGGTCTCGGGCCGACCAGCGCCATGTCCCCCTTCAAGACGTTCCAGAGCTGCGGTATCTCATCGATGGACAGCTTTCGAATGATGCGCCCGGGTGTGGTGATCCGGGGGTCCTTTTTCATCTTGAACAGCACATTGCCCGAGGACTCATTGCGTTCGGTAAGTTCTCTCAGGCGCTCCTCGGCATCGATGTACATCGAGCGGAATTTCCACATCTTGAACAGGCTGCCGGACTGACCTACCCGCGTCTGGCTGAAAAAGATCGGGCCCTTGGAGTCGAGCTTGATCCAGAGCATGACCAGCACCAGAAAAGGCCCGCCAAAACCGAGAATCGAAAGCGACAGACCGATGTCGAGAAGCCGCCGGGCCTTCGGGCCATACCAGCGCCTGAATAGCCACCAACAGCGCCGTGCAAACGAGCGCCATTTATAAAAAGTCGGATAGTCACCTTCCAGATAGCTTCGAAGACGTCGGCAGGGGCGTTGGCCGTGTCGTGTGATGTTCAAAAGAAAGACCGGGTTGCCGACCACGTAGCGCTTCCACATGCGCTTGGGTTCCTGCATCAGTCGCCAGCTCCATTCCATGCCGATCGAGCGCAGCCATTTCGGCGCGCGGCTGACCTTCTCGGCGCTGAAATCGAATAACCCACCCACGCCCATGGCCAGTTTGACCTTGAGCCGATGGCGATAGCGTTCGACCCAAAGTTCCTGATGCGGTACGCCCATGGCAACGCACAGGAGGTCGGGGCGCGCTTCATTGATCTTGTCGATGACCTGATCGACGCCGGTGGTACCGAAAAAGCCATGCTGTACGCCAACAATCTCAAGCTTTGGAAAGCGCTGCTTGAGCTTATCCGCCATGGTATCGGCCACACCCGGCGCTGCGCCAAGCAGGAACAGCCGAAGCCCTTCCTCTGCCATCTGCTCACAGATCAGCGGAAACAGGTCCGTGCCATTCAAGTTGGCGACCAGCGATTCGCCTACGCGCTTGCACGCGATCGCTACGCCGCTGCCATCCGGCAATACCATGTTGGTGTTCAAAAGCGCCTGATAATAGCGGGGGTGGTTTTGAGCCACATTGGCGCAGTGAGCATTGATGAAATGCACCGTTGCATTGGTATGCGGGGCACGCATGTAATCAAACAGTGCCTCGAGCGCCTCCTCGCGGCTGATGTTAACAAACGGCAGCCCGAGAACGGTGACGGTCGGGCGTGGTGGTGCCTGCTCGTTTTCCAGTTCGACGCTATAGGCGTGTGACCCCATCAGACATCCCCTGAGTTAATGCGACGGCGCTGGGCGCTGCCGATGATGGACTGCGCGATGGCTTCGAAAAATAGATAAATTCGGGTCGGGATGGTGCCAAGTAAAATGGCTGCACCAGTGGTGGCGACTGTGCGCCCCGGCTCATCCAGCCAGATGCCCGGCCAGCTTTTCGTTGCTCTGAACAATGCCTTCAGGGCGTAGCGCCCGTCCCGCAGCCGGATGGCCTGGCGAGCGAGGTAGCGAAGCTGGTAGGCCCTTGCGCGTTTTTCGGCGCGGGCAATGAAGCCCGGGGCGTAACCACGGGTCTTTTCAACCAGTTCGACCCAGGAGGCGAACTGCTGGTCGAGTGAGGCCGAGAGGCCGCCGGCGTTGAGTCGATATAGGGTCAACGGGGCATTGAGGCCTTCGATATCCCAATGGGTCGTGAGCGCCAGTCGCACCCAGCACTCGATGTCTTCGCTGCGTCTTAGCTGTTCGTCAAAATAACACGCCGCGTTTGCCTCGCCCGCGATGTCGGCAATAAAGGCGATGTCCTCAAGCGCTTCTCGGCGCATCACCGGCGCCGAGCCATTACCGACCGGGTTGCGGCAAAAAAGATACTCGGGGTCGATGTCGCTCAGCCGGGGCATCTGATAGTAATTCATGGGTGCGCCGGTGGCGTCGATGAAGGCCGAGCGTGAAAAGGAAAGGCCCACACGAGGTGCGGTTTCGAAGTGGCGTTGATGGGCGGCGAGCTTGCCCGGAAGCCAGATGTCGTCGGAATCGATAAAGGCAATGTACTCCCCCTGTGCGGCGCGCACGCCGGTATTTCGAGCGCCGGCAAGGCCTCGATTGACAGGGTGGGTCAGTATACGAAGCCGCGGGTCGTCATAGCGCTCGCATATGGCTCGGCTGCCATCGGTGGCTACATCGTCAACGATCAGAAGCTCGAAATCGGTCACGGTCTGGGCAAGCACGCTGTCAATGGCATCCTCGATAAACGCCTCGACGTTGTACATGGGCATGATTACGGAAAACAGGGGCGTCATGGTGAGAGTACCTCGGGCGTTGTGGGGGCGAGACGTCGGTGCGTCAGGGCGTAGGCAGGCAGTGCTGCAAGGGTCGTTCCGATCAAGATGCCGGTGGCCACGCCCTGAATGCCCCAGGGAAGGCCTGCCATCATGCCCACGCCGAACAGCACCGTGGTCAACAGCTGCAGTTTAAGGTCGATGCCCGGCACGCCTGCCGCACGAAGGCCCTGGGAGCAGGTGTCGAGTACGATGCGTGGCAGTGCCGACAGACAGATCAGGATCAGAATGGGCAGCGCGCCCAGTTCGACCCAGCGCTCGCCGAAGAGAATGGGAACGTACCAGGGCGCCAACAGGCACTGAGCCAGAATGACCGGTACCGCAAAGCGGGCGAACAGGCGCATGCCACGCAGCATGTTGTCGCCCTTTTGGGCTTCGCTGGTGGCGCAAAGATGAGGAAACAGGGCGGTTGAATAGGCGCGCAGCAGGCCAAGGCTCAACCCGAGCCCTGCGTTGAAGGCAAAGTAGTAGACCCCCAGAACGTCAAGGCTCAGGAAAAAACCGATCAGCAGGTAATCCATGTGGTTTCTGAACGCAAAGACCACTTCATTGCCAATCATCGGGCCGGAAAATCGGGTCAGTGCCGGAGGAATACGCCAGTGGTTTGGCGGCGTAGGTGTCCAGCTTGTTGCCTTGCGATAGACATAGGTCCAGTAGGGGGCGGTCAGGAGCTTGGGCAGAACCAGCGCCCAGAACCCAAACCCGGCCACTGCGAACACGATGATCAATACCGCCTCGCCCAGGCTCTGGCCCATTTCGGCACGGGCGACCACGTTGAGCCGGTTTTCGCGTAACACCCTGGCGGCGTGGATCGTGGCTGGCGGCAGGCATAGAAAGCTCAGTGACAGCACCGCGATGGCCGGGAACAGGACCGGGTCGTTATAGGCAAGGCTTACGCCGTAGCCGATGGCACACTGAAGTCCCATCAAGGCAATGCACAGCAGCCAGTTCAGGCGGTGAGCATGATTGCAAAGCATGTCGAAGGCATCGTCTCGTGCCTGCACCAGTGCGGGCACGAACGCTGAATGGGTGATGGCGTTGACAAGCTCATGCACGGTCAAAACGATCGCGGCGATGCCGAACGCTTCCGGCATCAGAAGGCGCGCCGCGATCAGCGTCGCGCCGAGTCGGGCGATGCGATGAACGCCCTGAGTCAATGCCATCCAGAGCATATTGCGGCCGAACGAGGGCTTTTCGGTACGAAGCCGGTTCAAGAGCGCTTTCGGTTTCAGCGTGTTCGGCATGACAACCTCATCGTGATCGGGATGACACCAGTTGGGTATAAAGTGCTTCCAATCGCTGGGTGAGTGCCGGCCAATGATAGAGCGTGGTCAACCGGCGGTGGCCCTCGCGGCCCAGTGTGTGTCGAAGCGTCGAATCGTTCAGTAGTAAAAGAATTTTCTCATGTAGGTCCTTCCCATCTAAACGGCCAAGCAGCCCGGCTTCTTTATGACCAATCACTTCTTTTAAGACCGGAAGATCGAGCGCAATTACCGGCTTTTCGAACGACCACGCTTCCAGAAACACCACACCGAGCCCTTCATGCAGTGACGGGACGCACAGGAGGTCGCAGGCCGCGAGCGCCGAGGCCTTGTCGTGCTGGGAGGGAGAGGAAATGCGAATGAGCCGTGGGTCGTCGCTGTGATCGTGTTCGAACTGGACATGGCCCTCCGGGCCCATCATCACTACGTGAAGCTCAGGTACGCGCTCCCATACGGGCCCGAGTGCGTTATGAAGTAGGTGAACGCCTTTTAGCTGATCGTGGCGGCCGAGAAACAGCAGAACAGGTGCCTCTCCGAGGTCATGGGTTCGGCGAAATTCGTCGGCATCAAAGGTGTTTGAAAGTAGGGTCGAGACCGGAATGATATGGGTGCGCTCCGAGGCCGCGCCTTGTTTGACCAGCCAGTCGCGCTCGAACGCAGTCAGCCCGATGACCCCCTGGGCGCGGCGATAAAGGCGCTTGAAGCGCGGCGTTGTCCAGGCCGATGCCACGCCGACCTCGCCGCACAGCGGCGTAAATATGAACGGAACCTGACGCTCTCGAGCGATGTCTTCGGCCAGCTCGGCAAGCCCGGTCATGCCGTTGTAGATCACGTGTACTGCATCAGCGCGCTCGATCAGCCGCTCGAGCTGAGGTCTCAACGCCTTTTTAAGGAGGTACGTATAAAGCGGTCGCACCCAGCGCGTTGTTCCGACAAGGGCCCCGAGCCGGCTCAAGAGCGCACGTGTTTTGCCATGGGCGCGAAGGCGAACCACGGCCGGGCCGTCCTCGTCGGTGATGGCTGAGATTTCGTCGGTCACTGCCACTTCCAGCAGGCTGTTGCTGTCCTGGGCGATGCAGGCGACCGTCGCATCGATCTGCTCGCTGTGTTTCAAGAGTTCGCGGGTATGAAGCTCGGCGCCGCCAACCGCCGGCCAATAGCGTGGAATGATATAGAGAACAGCCAGCTTATCGCTCATTGCTTGAGCCTCGCATCGTGATGGGCCTTGCCGATCAGCATCAGCCCTGGCCAGATGAGGTACGCCAGAATCTCGAGGTTCTCACCAAAGGAATAGACGACCAGCAGACCGACCATGATCAGTCCGCTGCGGGCGATGGATGAGTTTGGCGCGTGAAAAAGCAGGTGAAGAAAGCTGATGGCCATGGGGGCGGCAAGGGCGTAGAAGCCAACAATGCCCTTGACGAACAAGAGCCCATACCAGCTGTGGTGTGAACCGATCGGCATGTACTCGACCAGGTGGGGGCCGCGCTCGACGATGCCGTGGCCCCAGGTCGGGTTTTCGGTTTTCCAGCGGTGTACCGCGATGCGCCCAAGGGCCGCACGTACGCGGGTCGAATCCGCCCGGGAATTTTTAAAACCGGTGATGAACGAGTCGATCGCTTCCATGAGCTGTTCCCCGATGACGCCAAGGCCAAGCGTGGCGCCGCTTGCGGTGAACCAGAGCCCTGGTGTTTTGAGCCGCTGCAGGAAAAACTGCCCACCCACGATCAGGACAATCGCGACCAGGGCCATGCGTGAGCCCGACATCAGAATCATCAAAACGCTTCCGAACATGCCGATGGCCTTCCAGCGCTTGTTCTGCTCGATCAGGGCGAACACGAAGTAGATGTTGGCAACGAAGCCCACCGCGGGCGCCCACGGGGTGAAAAGACGCCAGCGGGGCAGGCCGGAGCCGGGGTCGATCTCATAAAGCGACAGCGCAAAGAACTCCGGGCCCGGCCCGCCGATGGCTTTCAGTGGCGAGACGTAAGGGGTCTGAGGCAGGCCCGCAGCCCAGGCGCCGACAAAGACCGGCAGCAGCAGGATGGTATAGAGACAGACCTTCATGCAGGCCCGGGCGATCAATTCGATACGAATCGGCAGGCAGCCAAGAATTGGAAAGACTGCCAGAAGCGCCCAGCCCTTGGCCCAGCCAATAGAAGACTTGATGGTCTTGCCGGTGCCAAGGTCGTTGATCATGTGGCCCATCAACAGAGCTACTTCCATCACGATCATGCCGATAATCCAGGCCCAGATCGGGAACGGCAGTTTTGGAAAGGTGCGCTCTTTCTTGATGCACAGGAGCACGTAATACCCAAGCAGTGACCACGCAAGCACCGGCGCCAGCACATAAAGACCTCCAACCACATAGATCGGATAGGTCGCTGTGATCGAGAGCCAGACTATTCGCTCTTCTGGAGTTTGCGGAGATAGGGTTTTCGAATCCATAGCAGCACCATACCGATGGTTGCGAAGAGCGTGGCTCCAACGGCACCCAAGAGCGTGAGTTTCTTGCCGAGCTTATCGGGCTGCTCCGGCATCAGTGGCGGTGCGAGCATCTGAAGCATCGGGTAGCTGGTAAACGGGTCGATCTTGGCGATGTCCATCTTGGCAAGTGCGGTGGTGTAGACCGCTGTCGCCACCTGCTGCTCGCGCTGAAGGGCTTGAAGCCGCGCCGCTTCCTCGACCGTTTCGTTAAGCGTGCGCTCCCGGGCCTGATAGGTAATGCGGTAGTTATCGAGCTCGCTTTTCAAGCCACGATAGGTGATTTCAAACGAAACGATCTGTTGAATAAGGGCCTCTTGCGTGCTCCGGCTGGCGAATCCGCTCAGTGTCTTGAATTCGGCGCGGGTCAGTGACGAGGACAGAAGCTGTCGCGCTCGGGTAAGCATTTCGCGATCAAGCGCGTCGAGCCCGGCCTGGCTGGTCAAGACCTCCGGGTGGCGCGCCCCCCATTTGCCGCGCTGCTCGGCAATGGTGGAGCCAAGCGTTGCGCGCTCCTGCATCAGAGCCTGGAATTCGGCGTCCCGATGCAGCACAAGCGCTTGGCCTGCCTGCGTTGAGCTCACGCCCAGGCGTGCCATCAGGGTGTCGCGCTTGATCTTGGCCGCGTCCAGTTGCGCGTTGGTCTGGTCGATTTTTTCCTTGAGATTGCTAAGCGAGACAAGAAGCGACTGAAACTGGTCGGCGGAGACAATCTTCGATTGGCGTTGGAACTCGAGCAGCTTGCGTTCGGTTTGCTTGAGTGTCTTTTCATAGATATCGACCGACAGGCGCGTTGACTGCTCACGGGTGGCAAATTCGTCCTTTCGCAAAAACGCCAGCACCTCTTGCAGGGACTGATAGTGGGAAATGGCTTTTTGATACGCCTGCTCGGCTGTTGGGGCGGTGATACTGAAGTTCATCAATGCGGTCTGGTCGACCAGCTTGATCTTGAGCGAGGCGAAATCGTCGTAGCTTGATGCGCTTTTTTCAGCGGCCTTTAAAAGCACCGGATCACTGGTGGCGATGGCTTGGTAGTTGACCTTGGGGTCGACCGAGGTATTGCCATAGGGGGAGCTTGATTGAGCACTGGCCTGCCCAATGCTTTCGAGACTGACCGCAAGACCTGCGCCGGTTCCGGGCAAAATCACCACCCAGCGGGTGGTGTAGGCGGTAGGTGCGGTCGACACCAGGGTTATCGCGATCGCCCAGATCACGCCCCAGATGCTTCCAAGCAAAATGAGATAGGTGGCCAGCCGTTTGGACAGGCGCATGCTGGAGCCATAGGCCACCCAGCGCCAGACCCAGGCGAGCAGGCGTCGATGCAGAGTGAATTTAGGCAGACGTAGGCGCATCAGCAGGGGTTCCCGAACCGACTAGAACAGGCTAAACGGCAGCACCAGTTCCGTGATGGTTTTGGCAACGTCTCTGAGATTTGTCACCCCCGAGTCGTAGCAGCTGACAGTGTCGCCGGGCATCAGCCATGGGTTGATGCCGGTGTCGTTGGAGTTTCTGACCAGTTCGCCGGCCGAGCGCTCGATGACCACCGGTTTGCCGGTGATCAGGTCAGTACTGATCAACACGATGTGCCGCCCGCCCGAGGTTGCCTGTGTGCCCCCGACACAGTTCGATTTAATCGCAGCCTGCAGAAAGCGTGCGCCGTAGGGAAAGCTCATGGCGTCTTCGTTGAGCGCGGAGCCTGCGTTGTGCGAGGCCGGAAGCGTCAGGTTCGAGGCATAGATCTTGAGGCCTGGCAGGGTAATGGGCAGCGGACGCATCAGGGCGGGTGAAAAATACCCGGAACTTTCGATGATCAAGCGATCGCCTGCCTGAAGGTAGGGGTCGATCACCGTGGTGCCATCCAGAAACCCGGAGAGGTCGATGTCGAAGTGAACCTCGTTTCGGATCAAGGTGACCCTGTGGATGTCAGCATCGGGCCTGACGCCCCCGGCGGCGGCAATGGCGTTCGAAAGTCGCCGACCGGAGCCTGCCTCTCCTGAGGCCACAGCCTGACGCTCGCTGCGGTCGATGGCGCTGCGGGCGCTGATGTCGACGCGGCCGGGATTGAAAACCGCCCCTTCGATGCGCACGCTAATCGGCGCCCAGCTATGAAGCTGAACCGTTACGTAGGCAAGCCCGCGCCTGAAAAGGCCCTCGTCCTCGAGCTTGGCGGCAAGGGTTTTCGATACATCCTCAACGGTACGACCAGTGACCTGGGTTGGCGTAATCCAGGGCATGCGCAGCGTGCCGTCATGATCGATTTCATAAAGCCCATTGAAGTGCTCGCCGGCGGCAATCGTGATTTTTACGCGATCGCCCGGCGAGAGCTGCTGACGGTTAAGCTCTTTCAGGTAGCCCGGATAGGCCGGGACGGCAGGCAGTGCGTTTGCCCAATTCTGCTGATTCTGCCAGTAGGCCTGTGGCGGTACGCGGTTGTGCGAGATCGGGGTACAACCGCTGACAATCAACAGGGCCATGCCCATCAAGCCACATGCAACGCGCGCGATCATGACGCGTACCGGCGATCGTCTGCGCCACTTAGCAGGACCGGCATGACGTACTTGCGATCGAAGTAAATGTCGAAATGCTCGAACAGGCGCAGCGACTCAAGGTGTCGCAGCATGTTTTTCGACGGTTCAATCACCTTGAGCGGGCGGTGGGCGATATCGGTGTGCAAAAAGGCCATGACCGACAGGCCGCGGGCATCGATCCGGGTGACCGGATGGACATCGAAATAGAGGTCGGCGCCGTCAGCGAGCGGATAGCTTGCGAAATAGTCCTTGATGAGCACCTTGAACTGGTAAGCGTCCTCCCCGGTAAAGTCCGCCGGGGGGATCAGCAGCATATGGGCTTCATCGAGAGCGAAAATATGGCGCATCGTTACGACCTCATGCTGTTTGATGAGGTAACTAACGGCGCTACAAGGAAATAGTTAAGAAATCACTTGTGGAGAAAAGCGCTCTATATAAGCGCCAATTAGGCGCTTACGAGATACCGCTTGAGCCTAAGCAGCAGCAGTAGCCCCGGAAGCGCAACCAGCGTGCAGACGATAAAGAAGCCATCCCAGCCGACGCTGTCGGCCAGGTAGCCACTGGGGGCGGCGATGACCACGCGAGGCAGGCCCATGACGGATGACAACAGGGCGTATTGGCCGGCTGTGAAGCGCTTGTCGGTCAGCGACGCCATGAACGCCGTGAAGGCGGCAGTTCCCATGCCGGCGGCCACGTTTTCGAAGCTGACCACTGCGGCGAGCCAGTAGAGGTGATGGCCCATGTGATTCAGGAGCACAAATCCGGCGGTCGAGAGCATCTGCAGAATTCCGAAGATCACCAGCGAGCGGTAAATCCCCCAGCGCATGATCAGAAGCCCACCGATAAAGATGCCGCCCAGAAGTGGCCACAGCCCGAAGATTTTGACTGTGGCGCCAATCTCGGCGTTGGTAAACCCAAGCGCCTTGTAAAAGGGCGTGGTCAGATTGCCCGCCACTGAATCACCAAGCTTGTACAGCAAAATGAACAGCAACAGACCGAAGGCGCCCGGGCGACTGATGAAGTTGACGATGGGGTCCAGAAAGGTCTGGTGAAACTTGCGAGGCGGCGCCATATCGACTCGTACCGGCTCCGGCGCCCAGAGCGTCACCAGCATGGCCACGCCGAGAAGGCCGGCCATGAGCAGGTAGGTTTGGGTAAAGCCAATGACATCGGCAAGCATCAATCCGCCGCCGGAGGCAAGCAGCATGCCGACACGATAGCCGTAGACGTAAAACCCTGACCCGAGCCCCAGCTCGTTGTCCGGCAGGTGTTCACGGCGGTAGGCATCGATCACGATGTCCTGAGTGGCGCTCAGGAAGCTGACGCCGAGGGCGACCAGCCCCATGAACAAGGGCGTAATGGACGGATCAGTCAGTGCCATCACGATCAGCATGCCAACAAGCAGTGCCTGGGTGATCAAAAGCCAGCCGCGTCGCCGCCCGAGAAACGGCAGATGAAAGCGGTCCAACAGCGGCGCCCAGGCGAACTTCAGGGTATACGGCAGCCCGACCAGGGCCAGAAGCCCCACGTTTTCGAGCGACACGCCCGAGTCGGTCATCCAGGCCTGTAGAACACTGCCGGTCAACAGCAGAGGCAACCCGGAGGCAAAGCCCATCAAGAAGGTGATGACGTGACGACGAATCATTGAAAGACGGGAGGTACTGATCACCGTGAGCCTGCTTCCTTACCTGGATATGAACGACCCGTGGCCGCGATGCAGTGCAAAGGTCGCATGGCGATTGCCCCTTCGCAAGGCGTTCGAAACGCGCGGCCTCGAAAAAAGCCGTTGACCGCCGTCAAAGACGGCCAAAAAGCGCATTCAACATCGAAAGGTTACTTGACTCATGCCATCATGTAACAAAGTAAGATGCGCCGTTTTGCACCGCTTTCCTCGAAATGAGGCGCAGAGTTTTTCGTCCAGGGCAGCAAGAAGGTTTTGAATGACCCCAATAGAATCGCATCAAGTCGTCGGGTTTCACTATGTTTTGCGCGATGAGCGCCACCGCGTGCTCGATGACTCCTTCAAGCGGGCCAAACCGCTTTATTATCTCCACGGTCATGCCAACATCATGACGGCACTCGAACATGAGATCGACGGGCGAACGCCGGGCGAGACGTTCGAGATCACCATCGACCCTGCAAACGCCTATGGCGAGCGCAACGAAGCATTGATGCAGTCTGTCAACCGCGCTGCATTTGGCAATGCCGAGCTGGCACCGGGCATGCGCTTCGAGGCCAACGGGCCTGATGGCGCGCGGACCGTCACGGTCGTCGATATCGATGAAAGCGTTGTCACCGTGGACGCCAATCATCCGCTGGCCGGTCGTACACTCAATTATTACGTCGAACTGCTTGATCAGCGCGAGGCCACTCGCGCCGAGCTTGCCAAGGGCCATCCGCTCGACCCGAGTGTGCAGCCTTCGGAGGTCGAGGATAAGAAGCTCTGAGCTTCTTACCCTTTCAGACGTTAGCGCATGACCCACCAATTTTGATCCCAGGCGCGCATGACGCGCTCTGGGTACCACGTCTGGCCAAGGCTTCCGTTGTAGCGTGCCAGGGCCTGAGTCATGTCGCCTCCGCTTCGTTTGAGGTAGTGCGCTAAAATCGCACAGCCGTAGCGCAAGTTGGTGGCAGGGTCGAGCAAGTCGTCGCCAGGGCGGTCAAACACCGTTTTCCAGAACGGCATGACCTGCATGAGGCCGACAGCGCCGGCCGGCGATACCGCCCTGGGGTCAAAAAGGCTTTCCACCTCGATCACCGACAGCACCAGCTCGGGCGATAGCCCAGCTCGGCTCGATTCCTGAATAATCAGCGTCAAAAAGCCGTGGCGAAAGGTGGCATCCGAGAGGTAATGGCTCAGCCTGAAATCCATGTCGAGCTGCCAGACGCGGGCGTCAAGGTCGGTATCGAAGTAGCTGGTAGAGGCGGTGGGGAGGGCGGTGAGCAGGGTGGATTCATCGGTCAGTGCAGCCCCTGCCGGGGCCGCACCAAGAAGTGATACGCAGGCGCTTAGGCCGAAATTAACGGCCCACCGTGTGAAGGTGTTCGATGATCGCGTCTTGCGCCACCATCGTAGCGTCACTGTCTCGTCGTCCCTTGTATTCGTACTCACCCGTTTTAAGCCCTCGATCACCGATGACAATCCGATGTGGCACGCCCAGAAGCTCGAGGTCGGCAAACTTGTTGCCGGGGCGCAGGTCACGATCATCGAGCAGGACGTCGAACCCGGCGCTTGAAAGCGTCTGATAAAGCGCCTCCGACGCCTCACGAACGGCCTCTGACTTGTGCGCATTCATCGGCACCAGCGCGACATCGAACGGCGCGAGTGCCTGCGGCCAGGTAATGCCCTGCTCATCGTGATTCTGCTCGATAGCAGCCGCCACGATACGTGAGACTCCGATGCCATAGCAGCCCATGCTCATGGGCACGGCCTGGCCGTTTTCATCGAGCACGGTCGCGCCCATGGCCTCGGAATACTTGCAGCCGAGCTGGAACACATGGCCGACCTCGATGCCGCGGGCGATCGACAGTGCGCCGGAGCCGTCCGGGGCCGGGTCACCTGCGACCACGTTGCGAATATCGGCAACCTCGGGCAGTGGCAGGTCTCGCTCCCAGTTGATGTTGACGTAGTGCTTGCCATCCTGGTTCGCGCCGGCCGCAAAATCGCTCATGACGGCCACATCCCGGTCTATAACGGCGGGAAGGTCGAGACCTACAGGGCCGATCGAGCCGAATCCGGCGCCTACTGCGTTTCGAACTTCCTCATCGCTTGCCATGGTCAGCGGCGCTTTCACCTGAGGCAGATGCTCGGCCTTGACTTCGTTAAGTTCGTGATCCCCGCGCACTAAAAGCGCGACGAGGCCGTCTTCGCCATGAACGATCAAGGTCTTGATGGTCTTTTCGATCGCAAGACCGTGCTCGTCGACCAGCGCCTTGATGGTCTTGGCGTTCGGTGTATCGATCAGCGACATCGGTGCCGTCGGCGCAGCGCGCTCGGCGGAGGGCGCCTCGGCGGACGCCTTTTCCATGTTGGCGGCGTAGTCTGAGTTGGCCGAAAACACGATGGCGTCTTCGCCGGAATCGGCAATCACATGAAACTCATGGGAGCCTTCACCGCCGATGGAGCCGTTGTCGGCGATCACCGCGCGAAAATCAAGGCCAAGGCGCGTAAAGACGCGCACATAGGCGTCGAACATGCGCTGGTAGGTCTCGGCAAGCGAGGCCTGGTCGAGATGGAAGGAGTAGGCGTCCTTCATGATGAATTCGCGCGAGCGCATCACGCCAAAGCGCGGGCGGATTTCATCGCGAAACTTGGTTTGAATCTGGAAGAAATTGACCGGCAGTTGCTTGTAGGAGCGCAGCTCACGGCGGGCCAGGTCGGTAATGACCTCTTCGTGGGTTGGGCCGATGCAGAATTCACGCGTGTGGCGGTCGTGCACCCGTAGAAGTTCCGGGCCGTATTGCTCCCAGCGGCCGGATTCCTGCCACAGCTCACCCGGTTGCACGGCTGGCATCAGTATTTCCTGAGCGCCGGCCTGGGTCATCTCTTCCCGAACGATCGCTTCGACCTTTCGAAGGGTTTTGATCCCAAGGGGCAGCCAGGTGTAAAGGCCGGAGGCTAGCCTGCGAATCATGCCGGCGCGCAGCATCAGTTGGTGGCTGATGATCTCGGCGTCGGCCGGCGTCTCTTTAAGCGTTGAAATCAATAGATCGGTGGCGCGCATCGTGCCGCATTCCTTTTTTATAAGGGCAACTGAAGAGGTAGGGGCCGATTGTACGGTCTAACGTGAACTCCGGCAAAGCGCCTGCCGCCTTGCCGGCAACGCCCTCAAGGTGAGGGCGTCTTGAAGTCTGAAAGATTGAGTGTGTGTTCGTGAAATGCGCCGAGGCTGTCCCGGTGAGCGATGCTCACTCGGGTAGTGTCTGGAAGCCGCTCAGTCAGAAGCTCATAGAGCGCGCGCTCGGTGTCCATGTCGAGTGCCGAGGTTGCCTCATCCAGAAACAGCCATTCTGGCGCCTTGAGCAGGGCGCGCGCGAACGCCAGCCGCTGCTGCTCGCCGGGCGAGAGCTGCTGGGCCCAGTGATCGTAATCATCCAGGCGCTCGGCAAGTGCGTCCAGTCGGCAGTCCTTGAGCAGCGCTTTCAGCGACTGATCGGTTTGATCGGTGGTGCGTTTGGGGTAGATCAAGGCCTCTCTCAGGGTACCGATCGGCAGATAGGGGCTTTGAGGCAGAAACATCAGTTGCTCACTGCGCTCAATCTGGCCTTCCCACCAGGGCCAGATGCCGGCAAGTGTTCGGAAAAGAACACTCTTGCCGGTGCCGGAGGGGGCAGTGATCAACGTGTGCTGACCGGGTTCGAGCCGCAGGTGATCGATGTTGATCAGCGACCGGCCACCGGGCAGGCCGAGCGTGACGTTTTTCAGCTCGATGGCGTGTGCGCTGGTGTCGAAGTGCTGTTTTTCCCGCAGATTGGGCGGCGTCAGTTGGGCCATGTTCTCGTTCATGGTGGTCAAGCGATCGACGACCGAGCGCCAGGCGGCAAGCGCTGCGTAGTTATCGACAAACCAGCTCAACGCGTCCTGCACTCGGCCAAAGGCGTTGACGACCCGCATCAACCCACCAAGCTGCATGGCACCGCCGAAGTACGCCGGTGCTGCGATCAGGATCGGAAAGATGATGGCTGCCTGGCTGTAGGCTGAGGTGAAGCCCACCAGGTATTTCTGCGTGTTCATGATGCTCATGAAGTTGCGCCAGACCATGGTGAACCGCTGACGCAGAAAGTGCTTTTCTGTCTCTTCACCCCCGTACAGCGCAATACGCTCCGAATTTTCGCGAAGCCTTGCCATCGAGAAACGAAAGTTGGCCTCGTAGCGCTGCTGAGTGAAATTCAAAGAGATCAGGCGGCGGCCAACGTAGTGAGTGATAACGCTGCCGATCACCGCGTATAAAAGCGCGGCCCACAGCATGAAGCCCGGGATGGCGATTTCTGTGTCGCCGAGATTGAACGTTACGGCGGTGGAGAGGTGCCAAAGGATGACAGAGAAGCTTGCAAGCGAGACAAGTGAGCGCAGCAGACCAAGTGACAGGCTTAAGGTGTTGTCGGTAAACCGGTCGATGTCTTCCGAGATGCGCTGATCGGGGTTATCCGACTCGTCGTGGCGAAGCTCCATCAAATAATAGGTTTTGTTGTCCAGCCAGCGGTCGAAGTAGACGTTGGTCAACCAGCGACGCCACCGAATCTTGAGCCAGGCCGTGAGGTAGTACTGCAGTACCGCGAAAAAAATATAGACCGAGGCCAGGATCGAAAAGTAGCCAATCAGCGACCAGAACGCCTCGAGATCGAGCTCCTGAAGGGCGTTGTAGAACTTGCCGTTCCACTCATTGAGCAGCACCGTGAAATAGACCATCAAAAGCGACATCGAGATGATCGTGATCAAAAGCGCCCAGGCCGACCAGCGTTCTTCAGAGGTTGTCCAGTAAGGCTTGGTCAGTGCCCAGACCTTGGCCAGAAAGTGGCGATGGCGGGAGGTATTCAAGAGTCGAGACAAGAGAGTTCCTTAACACATCGATCGGTGCGCGGTTGTCAGTCATTCAAGCAGGCAGGCTATTAGTCCGGGTTTTGGCGCGCGGGTTCCCCTTAGGAAGACTCATCGGTCGGCGATTGTAAGGCATTGATCATGCCTCGAAGCATCGACAGTTCTTTTTTGCTGGGCTGGGCGCGGGTAAATACCGCCCGCAGTCGATCAAACGTTCGAGCATGGGGTTGGTTGTGAAAGCCAGCGTCGTCAAGGCGTTGCTCTAGGTGATGAAAAAACGCCTGCATTTGGGCCTGCGTCGGTTTTTCAGCTTCCCGGGGCGCCTGTAGTCGATAGTCGCTTTCCGGCAGCTTGCGCCACGCATTAAAGACTTCGTGGGCGCAGATCTGAACGGCTTGCGCGAGATTCAAAACCGGATAGTCGGGCGCGGTCGGGAGTGTCATTTGATGGGTGCAGCACTGAATCTCGTCATTGGTCAGCCCAAACCGCTCGCGACCGAACACCAGCGCGACACTGCCGCTTCTGGCTTCATCCAGCACCTGATGCGCCATATCGTCCGGTTCGCTGAAGTGCGGCAGGGGAAAGCTTCGAAGCCGGGCGCTGGCGCCGATCACCATGGTGCAGTCGCTGACGGCGTCTTCCAGGCGCTCGACGACGGTGGCGCACTCGAGAAGGTCGGTGGCGCCTGCAGCCATGGCAAATGCGTCATCGTCTGGAAAACTTCGTGGGGCGACCAGCGTGAGTTGGTTCAGTCCCATGGTTTTCATGGCTCGAGCGGCCGAGCCGATGTTGCCTGGGTGGTAGGTCTGGACCAGTACAATTTTGATATTGGAGAGCATAGCGACTCGATCAAGCGGGGTTGGTGCGCAGGCTAGCGTAAAGCACAATCGCTTAAAAGGCACGGCATAAAAAAGCCCCGCCAGTGGCGGGGCTTGATCGTGCTATGGCGAAGGGGGGGCTTACATCATACCGCCCATGCCACCCATTCCGCCCATGCCACCCATGTCGGCGCCGCCTGAGTCTTTTTCATCAGGGTCGTCTGCGATCATGGCTTCGGTAGTGATCATCAGACCACCGATGGAGCCTGCAGACTGCAGTGCAGTACGGGTAACCTTGGCCGGATCGAGTACGCCCATGTCGAACAGGTCGCCGTACTCACCGGTTGCAGCGTTGTAGCCATAGTTGCCGCTGCCGGCCTTGACGTTGTTGACGATGACGGACGCTTCTTCACCAGCGTTGGTGACGATCTGACGAAGCGGTGATTCCATGGCGCGAAGCGCGATCACGATACCGTGCGTCTGATCTTCGTTTTCGCCACGAAGGCCTTCGAGGTTGGTCAGCGCGCGGATCAGTGCAGTACCACCACCCGGGACAACGCCTTCTTCAACGGCGGCGCGTGTGGAGTGCAGTGCGTCTTCAACGCGTGCTTTCTTCTCTTTCATCTCGACTTCGGTGGCTGCACCAACGCGAATCACGGCAACACCGCCGGCCAGCTTGGCCACACGTTCCTGCAGTTTTTCACGGTCGTAGTCGGACGAGGTTTCCTCGATCTGGGCACGGATCTGGCTGACACGTGCTTCGATGTCGGCTTCAACACCAGCGCCATCGATGAGGGTGGTGTTTTCCTTGCTCATGGTGACGCGCTTGGCGGTACCGAGGTGATCAAGGGTCGCCTCTTCAAGCGTCATGCCGACTTCTTCGGAGATGACAGTACCACCGGTCAGGATCGCGATGTCCTGAAGCATGGCCTTGCGGCGATCACCGAAGCCCGGCGCCTTGACGGCTGCAACCTTGACGATGCCGCGCATGTTGTTCACGACCAGAGTCGCCAGCGCTTCACCTTCAATGTCTTCAGCAACGATCATGAGCGGCTTGCCGGCCTTGGCAACGGCTTCGAGTGTCGGCAGCAGTTCACGAATGTTGGAAATCTTCTTGTCGACCAGCAGGATGAACGGGTCTTCAAGTTCGACCGCCATGGTTTCCTGGTTGGTGACGAAGTAGGGCGAAAGGTAGCCACGGTCGAACTGCATGCCTTCGACGACTTCGAGCTCGTCTTCGAAACCACGGCCTTCGTCGACAGTAATGACGCCTTCCTTGCCAACTTTTTCCATCGCGTCGGCGATGATGCGACCGATGTTGCTGTCGCCGTTGGCGGAAATTGTACCGACCTGAGCAATGGCCTTGTTGTCAGTGCACGGGACGGACAGCTTCTTGACTTCTTCGACGGCGGCGGCAACGGCTTGGTCGATGCCACGCTTGAGATCCATCGGGTTCATGCCGGCAATGACGCCTTTCAGGCCTTCATTGACGATGGACTGTGCCAGAACGGTTGCTGTTGTGGTGCCGTCACCGGCGGCGTCGGAGGTCTTGGAAGCAACTTCCTTGACCATCTGCGCGCCCATGTTTTCGAACTTGTCTTTCAGCTCGATCTCTTTGGCGACGCTAACGCCGTCCTTGGTGACTGTCGGTGCACCGAAGGATTTCTCGAGTACGACGTTACGGCCTTTCGGGCCCAGTGTCGTCTTGACCGCGTCTGCGAGGGTGTTGACCCCGCGCGCCATGCGTTTGCGAGCGTCGTCAGAGAAACGAATCTGTTTAGCCATGATTAGTTCTGCCTCGAAAAAATGATGTATTTGGTAATGAAGACTGTTTCTTGATCAGCTTTCGAGTACGCCAAGAACGTCGCTTTCGCTCATGATCAATACTTCTTCGCCATCGATGTTTTGTTTTTCGATACCGAAGCCGTCCTTGAAGATCACTGTGTCGCCGACTTTGACGTCCAGCGGGCGCGTGTCACCGTTATCCAGGATGCGGCCATTACCTACAGCGAGGATTTCGCCACGGGTCGGCTTCTCTTTGGCATTACCAGGCAAAACGATGCCACCGGCGGTTTTTTCTTCTTCTTCGACGCGGCGAACTACGACGCGATCGTGCAAGGGACGAATGTTCATTGCTCACGTTCTCCTGATGGTTGCATGAACTCAAACGAGAATGTTCAAGGTTCGGAAGGCCATGGCCTTCGCAGTTTCAAGGACCCCAATTCGTGTTTCTGGGTCGTGACTGCTTAATGTGGTCACCAAGAGAAGTTTCAAGGGGATAAGCCAAAAAAATTATCGACGCGAGTCATCATCCTTGGGCACGTATTCGCCTTCGATGGTGGTGCCGGATTGATCGCCGTGCCCATCGTGGCGCTGGGTGTGGTGTGTTGAGCTGTCGAAGGTCTGGCCTGATGCGGTGGGGCCTGCTCCGTGAACGCCCTGACGTTCCCTGAGCTTTCGAGACACCATGGGACGCATGAACGGCATCAGCATAAAAAGCCCGACAATGTCGGAGAGCGGCCCTGGTAGAATGAGCAGTACCCCGGCAAACACGTAGGCGGCCACCTGGATGAAGGTGTCGCTCGGTGCGGCCTGGCCTGCCATGACGCTTTCCTGGGCTTCACGAAGCGTTGCCAGCCCTTCACGTCGGATAAGGTGCGTGCCGATTGCGAAGGAGCCAATGATCCAGAGTAGGGTCAACAAAAAGCCCAGCTGCTGGCCAAGCATCACAAGCGCTGTGAAATCCAGGATCAGCAGCAGGGCGAGAATAAACAGTATGGGCATGAGTGGTCCCCGGTTTCATGATAGAGGGTGAGTCATGATGGCGAGTGTACACAAATGCAAGTGCCCCGACATCGGGGGCACTCTTAATGCGCCGCATGATATGCCTTTCGGCATGATTTCGATGCGGTGTTTAGAGGAATAAAAGCGGGCTTAGTTGGAGGAAATATGCATACGGGTTCGGTTTTTCTCGATCAGGCTCTCGCCGATGCCCTTGACGTCACTTAACCCCTCCAGATTCTCGAAAGGCCCATTCGCTTCTCGGTAGGCGACAATGGCTTCAGCTTTTTTCTCACCAATGCCCTTGAGTTCCGAAAGCTGCTCTACCGTTGCGGTATTGATGTCGATCTGAGTATTGGCGTCGTTTGCAAAGGCTTGCGTGTGCGCCATCGATAGGGCCGCTGTCGTGATCAGTGCGGCAACGAGTTTTTTCATGAAAGCCTCTCTGAGTCAGAAGGTGATTGAGCTCTGTAACATGAGGTGATGCCAATTAATCTTAATGTGAGATTTTTCTTATCTATTGGATTGTTTGATGGGTAAAACGTACTCACTTATCGGCTTTGGACCGCTTGGACCCTAATTTCGTATACTCACGTTTTTCCGATTCGATAGGACCCCTGATGACTCCTCTTATCATCGCGCTGGACAAGATGGATTGTGCTCAGGCGCTGGCGCTGGCCGACACGCTCGACCCTACACAGTGTCGTGTGAAAGTGGGCAAGGAACTCTTTACCCGTGAGGGCCCGGCGGTAGTCAACGCACTGCATGCCAAGGGGTTCGAGGTGTTTCTTGATCTCAAGTTTCACGATATTCCCCATACCGTTGCCCAGGCCGTTGAAGCCTCGGCCGATCTGGGCGTCTGGATGGTAAACGTGCATGCCCAGGGTGGGCCCGCGATGCTCGAGGCGGCGGCCAATCGGCTGACCGTTGGTGGTTATGACACCAAGTTGATCGCCGTTACTGTATTGACCAGTATGTCGGAACAGGAGTTGAGCCAGATTGGGATTGGTGGATCATTGGATGCGCATGTTACGCGACTGGCAGCCATGAGCTTCAATGCTGGGCTTGATGGAGTGGTATGCTCAGCGCACGAAGCTTCAATGATTCGACAGGCAACAAGCGATGCGTTTTTGAGAGTGACGCCGGGCATTCGACCTGCCTTTGCAGCGAAGAACGATCAATCGCGCATAATGACGCCAAAGCAGGCGCTTGATGCGGGAAGTACACATTTGGTGGTCGGACGACCGGTCACTCAGGCAGAGGCGCCCCAATACGCGCTGGAGCGCATCATTGACGAGCTTCATGGATAAAACCCTTTGAGGGTTATTCGTGTGCCCTCGGTCAGCGGTTATTCGCCCTCGATGCCGGTAATCGGCAAAATGGCACCCCACTGTCGGCACTGTGGGCACTGCCAGTAATGCTGCCGGGATTTGAACCCGCATTCGCCACACTGAAACCCCGGGCGCAGCTTGAGAAGGTGCTCGGTATGCTGTTTTAAAAGGTCAAGCTGCTGCTCGAGTGCGTCGGTGGCGCCGCCACCTTCAAGGTACAGTGCAAGCAGATAGTCGACCCCTTTGAGGCTCGGAGAGCGTTTGAGCTGCTGGCTCAATAACTCCGCCGCCCGGGCCGGGCCATGTTCGGTGCGCGTGCGCTCGGCAAGGGCGATCAGTGCGGAGCTATTGGGGTGGTGGTGCAATAGGGCATTCAGGTACTGAACCAGGCCATCGTGATCATCCAGCGCGTTATACGTACCGACAATACGTGGAAGCGTCAGACCCACGATATGGCTGTCTTGGGTATGCATGCGCTTCAAGTATTTAAGCTCATCCCCGTAGCGCGCATTGATGTGCTCGATATCGGCCAGTAGCCAGTTGGCCCTCAAGCAGTTCGCATCGATCGATAGTGCCTGTCTTAGCTGCTTTCGTGCCTGGGGAAGCTGACCATGATCGATGCTTTTCTGGGCAAGCTCGCACTGCCAGTAGGACGCGTCGCGGCGAAGCTTTTTATCCTGTTTGAGCAGGGGGTGGGCGGTATCGAGGGCTTCCTGCCATTCCCGCTCGCGCTCGAAAATATCGATCAAAAGTCGTCGGGATGCCTGGGTTATATCCGTGAACGTATCGGTTTTGAGAAGCGAGACCAGCAGGCGCTCCGAACGATCCAGCACACCGAGTCTAAAAAAGTCTCGGGCCAATTCGAGTTGAACCTGCGCACTTTGATGGTCTGAAAGTGCAGGGCGGGCCAGAAGGTTTTGGTGGATCTTGGCTGCGCGGTCGGCTTCACCGCGAAGGCGAAAGACATTGCCGAGTGCGATATGCGTATCGATCGTATCACTGTTGACTTCGAGCGCGTGCGAGAAGGTCTCGATCGCCTTGTCGGGCTGCTCGTTAAGCAGGTAGTTCAGCCCGACAAAATAATCCTTGGAAAGTGTCCTGGTATCTGATGCGGTGCGTGGCGTCGATCGTTTGATGCGACCCAATGTCCAGCCGATGGCAAGCGCAGCGACCAGCAGTAAGAACGTACCCGCATCGAACATGGTCAGGAGGCTTCCTTGAGCTCCCGGGTTCTGAGCTGATTGAGTTCTTTCTGTTGGGTTCGCTGGTCATGACGTGCACGCACAAGCGCCGTTCTAAGTCGCAGATACATCCCTGTCATTGCAAGCATGCCGAGCAGAACACCGACGACCAGCGTGGAGAGCAGCCACAGCGAAAGCGAGGCCGGAGGAAGTTTGGCCCAGATAATATCGAGCGGAATCGCTGCCTGGTTTCTGACCGCGAACAGAATTCCGAAAATCAAGACAATCAGTGCAATGATTGCGAGGATGACGCCTTTTATCCAGCGCATGAGAGGTCCTTTGTCATAGTGGGCACGCGCAAGCAGGCGCGGGGGAAGCTGTCAGTATCCGAGCGAGCGGCTGGCATCAACCTGTTCTCGCAGCTCTTTTCCCGGTTTGAAGTGAGGCACGTATTTCCCGGTCAGTGGTACCGGGTCACCGGTCTTGGGGTTGCGTCCTACGCGAGGCTCTCGGTAGTGCAGTGAAAAACTGCCGAAACCCCGGATTTCGACACGACCGCCTTCGGCGAGCTCGTCGGTAATATCATCAAGAATCAATCGCACGGCTGACTCAACATCTCTTAACGAGAGAGAGGTCTGCCTACCGGCAATCTGTTCGATCAGCTCGGATTTGGTCATCGCGTCCACTCCGTAGTCGCTTCCTTGGCTGGGCACATTTTTATTGTGTCGAAAGCATAGCGGCTAACCGCCTTCAAAACAACGAATTAGCTTTGGAAGGTTATCCATAATCGTGCATGCTTTTCAAGCTCATGTCGTGATTAGGTGCATGACGGTATACTGACCTAAATTCAATGTATGGCTTTCGAGGACGATGAACATGGAAGACGCGCAGCGCAAACGGCTTTACTGGCATTCCCGCCGCGGTATGTGGGAGCTTGATCTCATGCTGGTACCGTTTCTCGAACGCCGTTTCGATGCACTCGATGACGCTGACCAGCAGGCGTATGTTGCGCTGTTGGCCGAGGAAGATCAGGACTTGTTCATGTGGCTGATGCGTCGCGAGCAACCCGAAGATGCATCGCTTCGCCAAATCGTGGGGCTGATTATCGATGACGCAGAAAACGCTAGCACCGGTCAGGTTCGTCCCTTCTAGGCACGCGCTCTTGTTTGCGCTGTTGGTCACGACACTGGCAACCTTGTTTCTGACCTATTTCTCGCCCGTGGCGGGGTTCATTCTGGGTCCGTGTATGGCCTTGATTGCAGCGCATGAGGCGCGCCGCTGTCCACCGCCACTGTCGTACGTCAAGGATGCGCGATGGCAGCAGATGGATGAGCGGGCCGAGTGGTTACCCGCCCGCGTACAGGTCGTATATCTGGGGCGCACTCTGATCGGGCTCAAGGTCGAACGGCGTCTTTACTGGGTGTGGCCGGATAGCGCCGAGCCACACGCGCTTTGGCATTTTCGACGTTTATGTTCGGCTGAGTTTCAGCGCTGATTATCCCGCTCAGGCAAGGGAAGAGGCTTTTCCTCGCTCAATAGATAATGGCGTTTGGCGCGCCTTTGAAGCCGCTGGCTGGGAAGGCGCTGCATATTGGATAAGAACGTCACCATCGCATTCGTCTGACGTCCAAGCTCACGGTTCAGCCATAAATAGCCCGCCGGGCTGAACAAGGGGCGGCCTGATTGGCTGCGTGCACCCATGGCTCGTTCGGCGTGGGTGTCGAGGCTGAACGCTTTTGCACGCAGGTCGATGTTCTGGCCGGTTTTGACCTGATAGGCCAGCGTACTTAGTGACGTTGTAAGCAGATACTGCTCCTCACGAAGTCCTTCCAGATGCTCGATGATGTCGTGACCGTCACGGGTTGCCCAATGTGTTTCGAGCAGCAGTTCAACCGTTGAGATCATGCGGCGCTCAAGCGAGAGGATCTCGCTCAACGCCCCGCGTTTCAATCGCCCCTCCTGGTGAACGGCATCGATCAGTCCGCGCTGTTTGACCAGCTGTGAGGTGATCTTTTTGAGCATGTACTGCACGTCATCGTCGTCGTAACGCTTGTCATTGGTATGGGCGTGATAAAGACGAGACAGCTTGTCGAGGTTGTCGGCGATAAGAAAGCGCATCTGATCGGTTGCTTTCTGAGGTAGAAATACCGCCGTGACCGTGATGCCAATCAGGGTGCCGATCAAGACATTGAACGAACGCCATAGGGCAATGGCGATGTCGTGATTGCCGTCACCGACCACCATGACCAATGTGATACCGAAAATAAGTGAGCTGTATCCGAAGCGACTACTGAAGGTTGCATGGATCGCCAGAGCAATGGCGGCGAGGGTGGCCGCTGGAATCAAGAGTGGGGGCGGTGAGGGAATGCACAGCAATAAAAGCCCGAGCACCGCACCCAGCAGGGTGCCAAGCAGGCGCTGAGCGCCTTTATCGAGGACGCCGCCAATATGGGGCAGATTGCCCATGACCATAAGGGTGCTGACCAATGCCCAGGCGCTGTGGGGTAGCTCAAAAGCCGTAATGATGGTGTAGGTCAGCGCAAGGGCCAGTGACGAGCGCAGTACATGGATCTGTTTTCGATGCCTATGAATTCGATACGGGTCGAGAAGACGAAACATGTCAGCGCGCCTTTAAAAAGCGCAGTGAGGTCTTATCCAGAATCGCACGCTCGCCATAGGGCCAGGCGAGATTGCGTGGCCCGTGCCCGATCGGAAGATTTGTGGCAAGTGCCATGGCGTGGGCATCGAGGTGTTCCCGGGCCATGGCGATAATAGCGTCTGTCTCCCCGCAGCCAACAAACTCGCCCAGCCCGACGGCGCTGGCGCTACCTTTCGGGAGGCTCTCGAGCAACTGACACAGGCTGCGTTCGAGTCGATACAGCGGCTCGCCGACATCCTCGAGAATCAGGATGGCTCCGGGCGGTGGTGAGAGCGCGTATGGCGTACCGCAAAGACTTGCAAGAACCGTTAGATTGCCCCCGATCACCGCGCCTTCGATAGGCGTATCAATGCTCACTGGCGTGACGTCAAACTCAGGCCATGTGCCAGCCAAAAGTGCGGTGACCGAGCTCAGAGAGCGTTGGCGCTCGATCTGTTCGGCGCTCGTTTCACCCTCGATTGCCCATTCGGTCAGAACCGGCCCGTGAATGCCCGGCAATCCCTGGCGGCGGGCGTATTCAAGCCAGGCAGTCAAATCCGAATAACCGATCAGCGGCTTTGCATGAGAGAGCTCTTGCCAGTCAAATGACTCAAGGAGCTGAGCACAGCCATAGCCACCGCGAAGTGCCCACAGGGCGTCGATTTCTGGGGTCTTGTAAGCGTAATGCAGATCCGATAGCCGCTCAGCGACCGTGCCGGCCATCGCGCGATGCCTGCGTCTTACATGCTTACCGAGCCAGAAGGCGCGGTGGCGTTCCTCGAGCGCTTGAATGCAGCGATCAAGCCGCGTCGGTGACAGGGCCCCGGATGGGGCCACAAGGGCAACGCGTGTGGCGTCGGGCCAGTCGATATCAAAATCAGGCAAGGGAGGTTCAAGGGGCAAAACAGTGCCTTATGCGGAAAACGGCCCGCAATTAACGATGGTGGTGCAACTATAAAGAGCGCCCATGGCAAGGCGCAAATGCCATGTCATCAAGGGGTCACTAAACGGTCACTGAAACATCATTTCAAGAGATTGTTTCGCAAGGATTTTCGCCATAGATTCAATGAAGCGTTGCGGAGTTGGTTCCAGCGCTCGGACTAAGGGGGAAGCTCATGACAATCCGTTCGATCGATACCTACCGCCGTCACGATGGCTTGATTCAACTGTCATGTCGCAGTTGTGAAGGGCGCATCGAATCTCATTTTGACTGGAGTCACTTTTTCAAGTTCGCAATCGCGCCGCTCGAGCACGGTGGGCGGTATGTGTTGTGCAAGAAGTGCGCGTCTGGCGTCATCATGAAGGACCAGTGGGTGGCCGTCTCACGCGAGGTCAGTGATGTAAGTGGAGCGGGCAGCGCTCGCGTTATACGCTGACCCAAAAGGCGCCGGGCACATCGGTTGTTTATGACAAGGTGCGTATGATCGTATATGTCGACGCCGCGCGCCGCCGTATTTATGGCGCCATGAAGCGCTTGTCGTATATGCATTGAAGCCCTGAGAAGGCTGGGCAATCCTCTTTTTTTCCGAAAATAACTTCGGCTTATCTCCTTCACAATGTCTGCGTCAAGGAGCACCGGGTCCTCGGTGGCTCTTCGCGCCCAGAGGCAGATAAAAGAGAGAGCATAAGCGCCATGAACGAGTCACGTGATGCTGTCGAGCTCAATCAGCGTGTCGGCCAGACGTTTCAAGGTGTCAGTAGCCATGAGTTGCATGGCGTACGTCGGCCGCGCTTTTTTGGCAAGGCAAGGCGCTGGTTCAGGCGCATTGTCAGTACCTTGAAACAGAAGCTGGTGCGGGCGCTTTGCCATAGTCTTGGTCTTGATGAAAACGATTTGCCCTGACGTGGATCAGTCGCGCTGAGTACGGGGTTCATTGAGACACTGTGTGCATCAGGTGCCGATGACGGTAGTTACCAGCCAGCCGGTGTAGGCGAAAAATGTTGCAAGCAGTACACCCCCTTCCACACGGTTGATCTTCCCTGGTCGCCGAACTCCCAGGCCCATGACGAGCAGCGCGACGGTCAAAGCCATCATGATGCTCCAATCCCTTGCGATCACTTCGTGGGCCAATGCCTGCATGGGCGATATGGCGCCTGCGATGCCGACGACGGCCAGAATGTTGAAAAGGTTCGAGCCTACAACGTTTCCGATAGCGAGGCTGCTTTCGCCCTTGCGTGCGGCAATGATCGACGCGGCAAGTTCAGGCAGTGATGTGCCGATCGCCACAACGGTCAGCCCGATGACCAGGTCGCTGATGCCAAGGCTTTGAGCGATCAAGACCGCGCCCCATACCAACAGTCGAGAGCTCACGATCAAAAGCACCAGCCCAATAATAAGCCAGGTGATTGCCCGCCCAAGTGAGGACGTCTTTTCGGTGTGAGCGGCGGAATCGGCCGCCAGTGGGTCCGTGGTCGTGCGCGTCTTGAGAGCGGTTCTTATCGACCAGCCAAGCAGTGCGACAAGTGCCAGAAGCAGGATGAATGCCTCTGTGCGCCCGAGCGCGTGATCCCAAAGCAATAGCCCGGCCAGAGCACTTGCGCCTAAAAGCAGCGGCAGCTCTCTGCGTACGATGGCGGAGTCGACCGCGATGGGCGCGATAAGCGCCGTGAGTCCAAGAATCAGGCCAATATTGGCAATATTCGAACCAAGCGCATTACCCAGGGCTAGACCCGGGTTGCCATCAATCGCGGCCGAGGCTGAAACGACCATTTCCGGGGCAGACGTGCCAAAGCCGATGACCACCATGCCGATCAAAAGTGGCGGCATGCCGGCATAACGCGCGGTTGCCGCGGCGCCGTCCACAAAACGGTCGGCACTCCAGATCAGCAGGATCAGACCGCCGATAACGGCCAGTAAGGCAAGCAGCATGGTCACTCCTAAGCTCTATCGTATTGGGAATGACTGCAGGGTAGCGAGGAATCGAGCGATTCGCACTCTTGCGCAGTTATTGGTTTGGCCCGATTCAAGGGGCAATACGGTGATTACTCATTGACGAGCTTGACGTCGATTTTTCGTTTTCAATCGATCAAGTGGGCTATACGGATTGGCGGTCAGGAAGTGCTGAACTGTCGATTTAAACGCGTTGGATCGCAATAATGATCAGGCCCGGTAAATGATCGGGACCAGTGTTAGTTGCAAAAGCGATGGATATAAAGGGGGGGGATCTAAAAGAAAAATGCTGTCAAGAGGGTGACGCAGTCAGGAAGAAGGGGACATGGTGCCCGGAGCCGGAATCGAACCGGCACGCCCTAACGGGCGAGGGATTTTAAGTCCCTTGCGTCTACCTATTCCGCCATCCGGGCGGATGCGCGTCTTTGTTCGGAAATGGAGGCTGGAGTCGGAATCGAACCGGCGTACACGGAGTTGCAGTCCGCTGCATGACCACTCTGCCATCCAGCCTCTTAAGTTGGAGCGGGAAAGGAGATTCGAACTCCCGACCCTCGCCTTGGCAAGGCGATGCTCTACCACTGAGCTATTCCCGCTCAACTCGGGGAGGTATTATACGTACGGATCGCCCCGTGTCAAACCCTGTCGTAAAAAAGCCGCGTAAAAGCGATGGTTTACGCTTACAGCGATTGACTCATCTCAGGCCAGGCCGCCTTGAGGTACTTCCACATTGACCAAAGCGTAAGAATCGCCGCCAAATAGAGCAGGACGACGCCTACAAGACCGAGTGCACTTTCCGGTGCAAAGGCAAGCAGCGCAAAAATGGCGATCATCTGAAGTGTGGTCTTGAGCTTGCCGATGTAGGACACCGCAACGCTCTTGCGCTTGCCAATCTCTGCCATCCATTCTCGAAGCGCCGAAATGACGATTTCACGGCCGATAATCACCAGCGCCGGCAGTGTCATCAACGGCGTGTTGTAAACCTCGATCAAAAGGCCGAGTGCAACCGCCACCATCAGCTTGTCGGCCACCGGGTCCAGAAAGGCGCCGAAGGGCGTGCTCTGGTCGAGTTTTCTGGCCAGATAGCCATCAAACCAGTCTGTGATGCCTGCGGCTGCGAAAATCAGACCGGCGGCCCAGTGAGCCCAGTTAACCGGAAGATAAAAGATCACGACCAGAAGCGGGATACACACGATCCGGATCATGGTCAGGATGTTGGGTATATTCATGGAGCACGTTTGTCCTTAACGAATGGCTGAGTTGGGTGAGCGCCGACCCTAGTGTATCGCGCCAGATGCATCTTCTCAGCCATGAAGTGCCAGATAAATCTGTTCGGCCAGCTGCGCATTGATGCCGGGCACCCGAATCAGTTCGTCTCGCGTGGCCTGGCGCACGCCCTGGAGCCCGCCGAAGAACTTCAAAAGCTCGCGTCGACGCTTTGGGCCGACGCCTGCAATTTCCTCGAGACTTGAGGTTCTTCGCGTCTTGTCACGGCGCTGGCGGTGGCCCGTGATGGCAAATCGGTGCGATTCGTCTCGAATGTGCTGGATCAGATGAAGGGCCGGCTGGGTGCTGTCGAGCACGACGCTTTGATCGATGGTTTCGATAAAGAGCGTCTCAAGACCGGGTTTGCGCGTTGTGCCCTTGGCTACACCGATGAGAATCACGCCGGTAACGCCGAGTTCCTCGAAGACTTCTCGAGCCATGTTGAGCTGGCCCTTGCCCCCATCGACAACCAGAATATCGGGCTTTTTGGCCTCCTTGTTCTGGATGCGCTTGTAGCGGCGGGTCAGTGCCTGCTTCATGGCGCCATAGTCGTCGCCGGCCTCGATGTCTTCGATATTGAATCGACGATAATCCGACTTGACCGGCCCATTAGTTTCAAACACCACGCACGAAGCAACCGTTGCCTCGCCATGGCTATGACTGATGTCGAAGCATTCCAACCGGCTTGGCGCCACCTTGAGTCCCAGCACGTTCCGAAGATCCTCGAAGCGACGGTCCATCTGCTGTTGGCCACTGAGCTGTGTGGTGAGGTGCTGTTCCGCGTTGGTGCGGGCAAGCGTCAGCCACTGGGCGCGGTAGCCGCGGACCTGATCGGTCAAGCGAACACGGCGCTCGGCCTGTTCACTGAACGCCTGCTCCAGGACTTGTTGACCGGGTAAGGCGTGCGTGACCAGCACTTCCTGAGGAAGCTCATGGCTCTGGCCCAGATAGTACTGACTGACGAAGCTCTCGAGCAGCTCGCCGCCACTGAGGCCGAGTTCGTTTTTGGGCATGAAGTGGCGTGCGCCGAGCATACGGCCATCCCGCACCGCCAGTACGCTGATGCTACTGCCGCCCGGCCGCTCGGCGAGTGCAAAGATGTCGGCATGCCCACTGTCGGTTTCGACCGACTGCTGGCTTTGCATACTGCGAAGATCACCGATTTGATCGCGCAGAAACGCCGCCTTTTCAAACTCGAGTGCCTGGCTCGCGGTCTCCATGTCCTGTTCGAGCTGGCGGGTCACCTGCTCGCTTTTGCCGGAAAGACACATCACCGCATGCTCGACGTCACGTTGATAGTCCTCCTTGCTGATGTAATCAACGCAGGGCGCGGTGCAGCGGCCGATCTGATATTGCAGGCACGGGCGGCTTCGGTTTGAAAAGACGCTGTCCTCGCAGTTTCGAATACGAAAGATTTTCTGCATCAGGTTGAGGCTTTCACGAACCGCACCTGAACTCGGGTAGGGGCCGAAATAGCGTCCGTCGTTGCCTCGGCTTCGTACACGTTTGAACTCAAGCGCCGGGTAAGCATGCCGGTCGCTGACAAAGACGTAGGGGTACGACTTGTCGTCGCGCATCAGAATGTTGTACGGCGGGCGGTAGGATTTGATCAGCGTCTGTTCGAGAATCAGGGCCTCGGTCTCGCTTCGGGTGATCGTGACCTGAATATCGGCGATACGGGCGACCAGTGCCTGAGTCTTTGCATTGAGACCGCGGTTTCTGAAATAACTAGAAAGCCGGGCCTTGAGCCGTTTGGCCTTGCCGACATAAAGCACGTTGCTGTCCTCGTCGAACATGCGGTACACGCCCGGGGCTTCCGAAACGGTTTTTAAAAAGGTCTTTGCGTCAAAGGCCATGGGTGTCCTAAAAGCGATGAGTGTCCCGAAAGCGATGGGGATCTAAAAAATCTAAGCGCCATTAGCTTAGTAATGGCGCTGATTGCTTGAAAACTCAAGCCAAGTAATTGAAAGATTTATTGTTGGTACTTGACGAACCTGCTCGATCCCCGTAAAGTTTGCACTCGTTGAAAGGGGCCTTAGCTCAGCTGGGAGAGCGCGACGCTGGCAGCGTCGAGGTCATCGGTTCGATCCCGATAGGCTCCACCAAATATCAAACCGCCGACTGTCTAATAGAGAGTCGGCGGTTTTTTTATGCCTATCGAAAAGCCCATCTGTCATCCGCGCTTCTATCGAGCCCTTGTGTGGTGCCGATGCCGTCTTTTAAAAAAGCCCGCGTTTGCGGGCTTTTTTATCAATCGTTGACCTGGCCGAGCACCAGAAACTCCATCAACGCCTTTTGAGCGTGGAGACGGTTGCCGGCCTCCTGCCAGACGGAGGCGCGGGGGTCATCAAGCAGCGTCTCGCTGATCTCTTCGCCGCGATGTGCCGGCAGGCAATGAAGAAACAGTACACCCGCGTCGGCGGCGTCCAGCATTGCTTCGGTTACCTGGAAGCTCTTGAAGGCCGCTTCACGGGTGGCCTGCTCTTCTTCCTGACCCATTGAGGCCCAGACGTCGGTGGTGATCAAGTGTGCGCCCTTGACGGCGGCCATCGGGTCACGCTCGATGCGCACCCGGTCGCCTGCAGCCGCCATGATCGATTCATCCGGGTCAAAGCCTTCAGGGCAGGCGATGATCAGGTTGAAATCGAACTGACGTGCCGCATTGATCCAGGAGTGGCACATATTGTTGCCATCGCCGACCCATACGGCGGTCTTGCCTTTCATCGGCCCGCGGCATTCCTTCCAGGTCTGCATGTCCGCGAGCAGCTGACAGGGATGGTAGTCATCGGACAGCGCGTTGATCACCGGCACCTGACTGTAATTGGCGAACTCGACGAGTTTTTGGTGTTCGAAGGTTCGAATCATGACCAGATCAACCATTTCCGAGAGAACGCGAGCCGTGTCCGGCACCGGTTCGCCGCGGCCGAGCTGGGTGTCGCGATTGGACAGAAACAGGGCGTGCCCACCGAACTGCGCCATGCCACTTTCAAACGAGACACGGGTACGGGTCGATGATTTCTCGAAAATCATCGCAAGCGTGCGGTTGTTGAACGGTGTGTACGTCGGGCCGTCGGCCTTCAGGCGGGTCTTGAGCGTAATGGCACGGTCGATCAGGTGATCGAGTTCAGCGGGGGTAAAATCCAGCAACGTAAGAAAGTGTCGTACGGCCATGATGGCGCTCCTGTTTCCCTTTGTTATCACATTGGCGAGACCAGCAATGAAAAAAGCGCTACGTTGCAACGCAGCGCCTCTCTGGCGCGGCCCGGCAGGGCCGCCTTGATTCGGAAAACGCTACATCCTAGCGTCTGTCCTTGTCTGACGCAATTATGCCCCCATCTAGACCATAATCGGCGGCCAAGCCCCCCTGATTTTTTGGCCAGCCATGCGTAGAATGACCGTATTCGCCCACTCACGAAAGCGACTTTCGTGACGCAATTACTCGAGGAAACACCATGAGCGCGACGCTTGATACGATTAAGCAGCAGATCGAAGAAAACAGCATTCTGCTTTACATGAAAGGCACGCCCCAGCTGCCGCAGTGCGGTTTCTCGGCGCAGGCCGTTCAGGCCCTGATGGGCTGTGGCGAGCAGTTTGCGTTCGTCAACATTCTGGACAACCCCGATATTCGGGCAGAGCTTCCGAAATACGCCAACTGGCCGACATTCCCGCAGCTTTGGGTCGACCATGAGCTGGTCGGTGGCTGCGACATCATCGTCGAGATGTATCAAAACGGTGAGCTTCAGGACGTGATCAACAAGGCAGCCAGCAAGCGCAACGCGCAGTCAGAATCTGACGCCGAATAAGCGTGACGGCCCGCTGTCTGAAAAGCCCGCCTTCGGCGGGTTTTTTTATGCATTAGCGCGTGGGAGCGAGTCTGTTTCAGACGCCTACATGGCCAAATCATGTAGTTTGAGAGTGGCCAAACGTGTCGCCTGATGTGAAGGCGGGGCGCTCGTGCAGCACAATGCCTGCCCTTAACCCAAGCGCAACATTTGGGTTGGGAAAGATCAGCCAGTTGCGCTCCGAGCCTGTGACCCAGCGCGTATCGCCGTCCTCGGCCAGGCATGCGCCTTTTGCGTACTCGACGAAGTTGGGCTGATCGTCGTTGACGTGCAGCACGAACGCCTCGCTTTGTTTCAGAATCTCAAAGCTCACTCCAAAGCAGCGAAGCGGGCGGCGGGGCATGTCGGTATCAAGCCATCCAGTCTCGATCAGCGTGGTCAGCGTGCGCTCGAGTGCACTGACGTCGACGTTCTGGTTCTGACCGAAGGGGCGCGCCTTGCCAAGCTCGAGCGTGACCGCATGCGCATTGAGCTGACCATAGGTGAAGTTACTGAAAGTGATGCCAAGCCTTGATTGCTCCACTACCGCCTCGATGTCGGTGCACGCCAACAGCTCAAGCATCTGTGAATCGCGGGGGTGTTCCGGGGTGCCGGGCACCAGCGCAAATTTGATCAGGTGCGATGCGCGAATCGCGGTGTGCATGTCGATGTGATAGCGCCGCCGGTGTTGCTCGTGGTCGGAATAAAACGCCTCGACTGTCTGTTCGATCACCTTGGCCCGGCGATGTTCGGCGAGAGGGCCTTGGTGTGTTGCATTGAACTGGCGGTTGAGATCGACCTCTACATAGCGCGTGCCGTGTCGAATGGCCTCGGGGTTACCCAGTACGATCAGAATCGGCCCGGCCGGAATCAGCTTATCTTCGGCGATGGCCCTAAGCAGTCGGTCGAGCAGCTCCATTGGCGCGGTCTCGTTGCCGTGAATGCCGGCTGAAAGTACCAGCGCTGGCGCTGACTCATCGACGGTGGCCGGAGTGACGCGCAGCAACCCATCATCCAGCCAATCAAGCACGGTTTCGTGCGCGGTTCGTTCGTGATGGGCTCGCGGCACTTTGTTGGCGCGGGTCAGGTCTAAAAGCGCGCCCAGTTCCTGCACTCTCATCGGATCTTTCCTCCCATCAGATCTCTCCCTGCCGCTGGAAATCGTAGAGCGCGCCCAGCCCGAGCAGGTGCGTCAGTTCATCCAATGCCGTGTGCACCTCCTCGAGCAGGCTCGGATCAAACAGATCCTCGGCGCTGAGCCGGTCGCGGTAATGGCGCTCGACCCATGCTGTCAGGCAGTCCAGGCGCTCGTGGGTCATCAGGGCGCCGGGAGCCACCGCGGCGCGTTCGCGTTCGGTGAGCGCGACTCGAAGGCGCAGACACGCCGGGCCGCCGCCGTTTTGCATGCTCTGCTTCAAGTCGAAGGCTTGAACGTCGCTGATCGGCCCATTGCCTTTAAGCAGCTCATCCAGAAACGCGTGAACGCTTGGGGTGCTCAAGCATTCCTGAGGCACGATCAGACGCATCCGATCATTGCCGGCGTCCAGAAGCTGGCTGTTGAACAGATAGCTTGCAACGGCGTCCTCGAGGCTTACACGATGACTGGGCACTTCGATCGGAACCAGCTCGGTACCCAGGCGTTCAAGTGCACTATCAAGCGCGCTCAGCACGCGGTCTGACTCCAGGAAGGCGCGCTGGTGGTAGAACAGCACGCGCTGATTGCCAACGGCGATCACGTCGTTATGGAAGACACCGGCATCAATGGCGTCCGGAGTCTGCTGGGCAAAGACCACGCGTCCAGCGCTCAGGCCATGCTGGCGAGCCACCGCCTGGCTTGCCTCGAGGGTTTGCCTGGCCGGATAGCGACGCGGCCTGGGCGCATTTGGTGAGAGCGCCTCGCGGCCATAGACGAAGAACCCGATGCCTGGCTGATCGTAATCAGCGCACAGGCGCGTGTGATTGGCCGCGCCCTCGTCACCGAACGTCGCCACGTCTGGAAGCGCTGGATGATGCGCGAAGTGCGTCGGATCCTTGAAGATCGCGCTGAGTGCTCGTGCGGTGGTGGGGTGCTCGAGGCTTCGATGAAGGCTCGCATTCAGGTTGGCTGGCGTGAAATGCACGCGGCCATCGCAGGTGTCCGCGGATGGGCTGACAGTGGCGGCGTTGGCGACCCACATGCTGGCAGAAGAGCTGACCTGGCTCAAAAGCGCCGGGGCCTCTTTGGCAACCCGCGCGAGTATGGCTCGATCATCGCCTGTGAAGCCAAGACGCCTGAGCGTGGGTAAATGCGGGCGCTCCTGAGGGGGGATCACGCCCTGGCTATAGCCCAGATCCAGCAATGCGCGCATCTTGGCAATGCCTTGAAGCGCCGCAGCTTTTGGGTTGGACGGCCGGTGTCCGTGGCGCTGGCTTGCCCGGTTGCCCGCCGCGAGAGCACCGTAGTGGTGCGTCGGGCCGACCAGGCCGTCGAAATTGGTTTCAAGCGTCATGGCATCATCCCCGGTGGCAGTTTATCCGGCGCGGTGGCGGTCGGTTTTTCCATCGAGGCCACCGGGTAGGCGCAGTAATCGGCGGCGTACCAGGCGCTGGCGCGGTGGTTGCCGGAATCGCCGATGCCGCCGAACGGCGCCGTACTGGCCGCGCCGGTCAGTGGCGTGTTCCAGTTGACGATGCCGGCGCGGCTTTCAATACGAAAGCGCTCGAACTGCGCGGGCTCGTCTGAGATCAGCCCCGCCGATAGGCCGAACCGGGTGGCGTTGGCTCGTACGAGCGCATCGTCGAACTGACCGTAGCGCATTACCTGCAGCAAGGGCCCGAACCACTCTTCGTCGGGCGGCTCTATGGCACTCACATCGATGATGCCCGGGGTGACCAGCGCACTCTCGGGTGACGGCTGGGTCAACGTAAGCAGTGCTTTAGCACCTTGCTCGAGTAGGCGCGCCTGGGCCTGGATCAGCGCCTGGGCGGCGCTCGGTGAAATAACGCTGCCCATGAAGGGCGCCGGGTCATCGTCGAAATGGCCAACCTTCAGCGCGCGAGTGCGCTCGACCAGCGCATCAAGAAGTGCATCACCCCATGCGCCTTCGGGCACGAACAGGCGGCGTGCACAGGTGCAGCGCTGACCGGCGGACAGAAACGCGGACTGTAAAATGGTGAACAGCGCGCCTTCCTGATCGGCCACTTCCTCGACCACGAGAGGGTTGTTACCGCCCATCTCGAGCGCCAGCAGCTTGCCGGGCTGGCCGCTGAACTGCTGGTGCAGTGCCTTGCCAGTGGCGCTGGAGCCGGTGAACAACAGGCCATCGAGCTGGGGATGGCTGGCCACGGCCTGACCGGCGTCGCGGGCACCCTGTACCAGATTCAAGACGCCATCGGGAAGCCCCGCGGCCTGCCACAGTTCGGCGGTCTTTTCAGCGACCGCCGGGGTCTGTTCGCTGGGTTTGAAGACCACTGTGTTGCCGGCCAGAAGCGCCGGGACGATGTGGCCGTTGGGCAGGTGGCCGGGAAAGTTATAGGGCCCGAATACCGCCATTACGCCGTGAGGGCGGTGGGTCAATGCACTGGTGGCACCGTTCTGCTCGCGTCGATGGTCGCCGGTGCGCTGAACCTGACTGTCGATCGAGATAGCGATCTTGTTGATCATCGCCTGGACCTCGGTCGCGCTTTCCCACAGCGGCTTACCGGTTTCCGAGCCGATCAGGTGCGCAAGCGTCTCCTTGTGGGCCTCGAGCTCGCGTGCAAAGCGCTCGACAATGGCCTGACGATGTTCAAGCGATTGGCGCGCCCAGGTCGGGAACGCGGCGCGTGCGGCGTCGAACGCGCGGTCGACATCGCGACTGTCCGCGCTCGTTCCTTGCCACACGAGGCAGCCTTTTGAGGGGTTGGTGGACACAAGTTCCGGCCCGTGGCCTGCAAGCCACTGGCCATTGATGAAAAGTGAGTTCATGAAACGCTCCTGTGTTGGCGTGTGGCGGCAAGGGGGGCGGCGCTGACCGTTGCCCCGGTCAGGCATTCGAGCCGACGCAAGGTGTCATCGTCGACGAAAAGGGTCTCGTCTTTCATGTAAGCCAACGCCGTCGTCATACGGCAGTGATCCAGCTCGCCGGCAAGTACCAGAAAGGGTTCGGCAAGCGTGCTTTTGACGCTGCCTTCAAGCGTAGCCAGGGTCACCGACACGCGGTCGTTAACCAGGCGCAGTCGGTCAAGCGGGCACTCGAGCGCGGGGCCGGCATCGAAGATGTCAATGTGATGGTTGTAGTGAAACCCTTCCTGCTCCAACAGTCGCCGTGCGCTCTGGGTATCCGGGTGGACCTGTGCGATCGCTGCGCGCGCTTCGTCGCTTAGGTAGGTGGTGTATATGGGGTAGCGCGGCATGAGCTCTGCGATGAAGCGCTTATTGCCGGTGCCGGTCAGCCAGTCGGCGTCACTGAAGGTCATGTCGAAGAAGTGGCGTCCCAGACTCTCCCAGAACGGGGAACGGCCGGTGTCGTCGCTGACGCCTCGTAGCTCGGCGACCAGTGAGTCACCAAACCGCTCGGGGTGATGCGCCACGAACAAAAGCCGGGATTTGGACAGTAGCCGCCCGGCCTGACCGCCGCGAAAGTCTGGGTCGAGAAACAGCGAGCACAGCTCGGATTTTCCTGTCAGGTCATTGGAGCGCATCAGGATTTCCTGGTGCTTGATGACGCCCAGGGTGTCGCTCGAGGCCACCGACAGGCTGACTCGATAGTTGTACCAGGGCGCCTGAATGCCGACAGCGTCCATCAGACCGCACATACCGATCACCTGGTTGTCATCGGTTTCGAGGACAAACAGAAAATCCCCTTCGCCATAGACGTTATGGCCCTTGAACGTGCGCTCGGCGTGATCGATACGCGCAGCAAGTCGCGCTCGATCCGAGGGCAGGGAGGTCAGCCCCTTGCCGGCCTTGGCCGACAGGCGAATCAAATCATCGAGATCGGTCGTACGGACCGGGCGAACTCTCATCGGTGAACTCTCATCGGCAATCTCCGGCAGACGAGGCGCTGGTGGGGTACGGCGCCTCAAAGTACTGAATGAGGGCGTCAGGCTCGAACGCAGTATCCTGGTCGGTGTCGAGCAACCCGGCTTCAAAGGGGGTTGTTGCGCTGGGCGGTCTGACCCAAAGACTTCCCGGTGGCGGGGACGTTGTGGCTTGGGTGCGGCGCGTTCGAGCGCTGAGATGATCGGCGGTGGCGATGAGGGTTGGTCCACCGTGGAAAATGTCCAGATACTCGCTTTCGACGAATCCGAGCGCCTCAAGCGCCTGGCGCCAGGGCGTCAGCGTCTCGTGTTCGACGCCGAGCGCAGCCTGAGTTGCTTCAGGCAGAAGAGGCACGTACAGCGGATAAAGCGGCAGCATGTCAGCCAGGAAATCGCGCTGGCGGGCTTGCCATAGCGCCTCGGCTCGAGCGTGGCTTACGCCGAAAAAGCGCCCGCCGACGCCGTGCCAGAAGGGGCTTTCACCGTACGCGTCGGACGTGCCCGGCAGTTCGCATAGAATCGGGGCGCGCACGTGATTGGCGGTCAATAAATACCCGAGACAGCCCGCCGCGAGCAGTTTGGTCGTTTCAAAATGGCCAGTATCGAACAAGCCAACCGGGCCGAGGCGAACGTGATGGGTTAACGCGTTGGTGATGCCAAGGGTCTCAAGGGGGCGGTGCACGTCTAGCGCGTGGGAATGGCTGGTGATTCGGTCGCGGTGAAAACTGAAAAACGGCGGCGTTCCTTCGGCGGCGCCGAGGGCCAATGCCGCGAAGGCCACAATGTCGCCGTGGGTGTTTTCAATCATCAGGATGACCGCGTGACCTGGGTTTGGTGTCTCACGCGCATCAGCGCAGGGGGCGGCAAGCTGACACAGCGCGTCATCAAGGGTGTCCTGTGGCCACCAGGGGTGCAGTCGCGAGCGCAGCGCATCGAGTCTGGGGCGATCAAGAAGGGTAGCGGTGCGAACAACAAGGGGCATGGCGCGCTCCGAAACGAGAGGGTCATCTCTGACTGTAGACGACGTGGTCTGACTATTGTCGATGCTTCGCGCGTGTTATCCCGGTCGTTTTATAGCGAGGGCGCGCTTTTTTAAGCGGTATGTGGGGGGATGAACAGCGTAATCGGCTGTTTGAGGTATCGATGTGGTGTGAGAGGCGAAGCGCTAGAGGTGAAGCGTGAGAGATGCGACGTTAACGCGCGCACGCGTTTAGGCGTAGGGGTGTTTGAGTACGCTGAGCTCTGGGTTACTGACCAGCTTGTCGATCTCGAACTCGGCATGGTTCAGCCACGTTTCGGTCAGCTGGCGGTAGTGTTCCATATCAGAGCACTGCATGCGAAGGCTGTAATCGAATGCGCCGCTGATCAGGCGGCACTCGATGACTTCGTCGCAGTTTTGCATCAATGCCTCGAAACGCCGTTGAGCCTGGCGGCCGCCCAGACTCGACAGCGCGACCAGGACCAGAAGGGAGAGTCCTGGACGTGCGGCTGAATCATCGACGAGCGCGCAGTACCCCCGAATGACACCCATGCGCTCAAGTTTTCGAACCCGAGCCTGACAGGGCCGCGGCGTTAGATGAACGCGCTCGGACAGCGCCTGAAAACTGATGCGGCCATCGCGTTTCAGGATGTCGAGAATGGCGAGATCGATGCGGTCGAGCATGGGCATGGACAGCCCGGTGCTGCGCACCGGGCCGGTTACTCAACGCTTGAGCGTTGCCATGTTGTCAAGTGTCATGCGGCAGGCGTTGGCCGCTTCCTGACCCTTGGCGACAAAGTGCTCGCGGAAAAACGCCTCATGCGCCTCGCTTTCCTGGAAATTGTGCGGCGTGAGCACCACGGAAAGCACAGGTACGAGGCTATCGAGCTGAACGCGCATCAGGGCATCGATCACTGTGCTTGAGACGAAGTCGTGGCGATAAATGCCACCATCGACGATGAACCCGGCTGCAACGATCAGATCGCACTGATCCTGTTCGGCCATGAGGCGCGCCTGAAGTGGAATCTCAAGCACGCCCGGAACCGTGACATCGATGATCTGCTGTTCATCGAGGCCCAGCGCCTCGAGGGCCTGGCCGAAGCCATGGCGTGCCTTGGAAACAATATCGCTGTGCCAGTCGGCCTGAATGAAGCCGATACGGGCATTGGTTGCGTAACTTGAAGGTGAGAGCTGATTCATGGCTTTTATCTCTAGGTCGTGTCACCAGAATCAGGGCATGAGCATGGAATGCAGGCAACGCCATGGGCGCAGGCTGAAATCTCATTCTCTTTCATCCGGACTATCACCGTCGGCTCCGGAGTCTCACCGGATCTGCTGACCCTGTCGATGCAGGCGCTCGCGGGCTTGTCGGCACACTGTGCCGAACCACCGCCGGTGGGGACTTGCACCCCGCCCTGAGAACGAATGCCCCTTGGGGGGCGAGTCGATAATAGCGGGCCTTGGCCGCGTTGAAAACCATCAGTGTGTCAGCGGCAAGGCCAGGTCTTCGAGTGGGCTGGGGCGGCCGAAATAATACCCCTGCAGCGCATGGCAACCGAGTTCGTTGAGAAGGATGGCCTGCGCCTCGGTTTCGACCCCCTCGGCGGTCACCCTCAGGTCGAGTTCACGGGCAAGCAAAATGATGGTCGAGATGATCGGCTGACTGTCCTTGACGCTTCCAAGCTGTTTGACGAACGAACGGTCGATCTTGAGCGTATCGAACGGAAACAGGTTCAAGTAGGCCAGCGAGGAGTACCCGGTGCCGAAGTCATCGAGCGCAAGCGATACACCGAGTGCATGAAAGCGCTCGAGTAGAATCTTGGCCTCGGTGGCATTTTGCATGAGTGCGCTTTCCGTGACCTCAAGCGTTAGACGGCTTGGAGAGACGTTGGCTTCAAGCAAGGCTTCGGTGACATTCGAATAGAGCGCCGGGTCGACCAATTGATGAGCCGACAGGTTGATCGCAAGCCCCTGGGTCTCGGGAAGCGCTGCAAGTAGGGTGCAGGCCTGTTTGATCACGAAGTTGCCCAGCGGATGAATCAGGCCGGTCTCCTCGGCCAGCGGAATGAATATGTCGGGCCCGATCATTCCCCGGGAGGGGTGCTTCCAGCGCAGCAGGGCTTCGTAGTGATCAATGCTTTGCTTGCTGGCCTCGACGATCGGCTGCAGATAAAGCGAGAGCTGATCGGTGTCAAGGGCGGCCTTCAGATCGTGAATGAGTGTCTGACGCTCGGAAATTCGCTCGCCGAGGGCCTGGTCGAAATTAACAAGCGTTTGCCCCCCGAGGCGCTTGGCCTCATACATCGCGATGTCGGCGTTGAGGATCAGATGTTGAGGCGTCGTGTGTTCACCACGTGGCAAAAGGGCCAGGCCGATTGAAAACTGAGCCTTGATGGCATGCTGGTAGACGGAAAGCGGCGTAAGAAATTGCGTGAACAGCGTCTGGGAAAACGCCCTGGCCTCCTCCAGGTCGGTAACGTGGAGGATAATGGCAAATTCATCGCCGCCCAGGCGAACCGCGTGGCTTGTCCAGCCGCCGAGCGCGCTTTGAAGGCGCTCTGAGAAGCGCACCAGAAACTTGTCACCAAAGCTGTGACCGTAGTGGTCGTTGATCGGTTTGAAGTTGTCGATGTCGACAATCATCAGTGCAAGGCGTTTCGGCGGGGGGGCCTGGGCATCCTTTTGCGTTTGCACCTGAAGGTACTGCAAAAACCAGCTACGGTTCTTGAGGCCGGTCAGGCTGTCATGCTCGGCCAGATACGCCATGCCGAGACTTGCTCGCTGACGTGCGGTAACGTCGCTGCAGACGCCTCGGTACCCGATGAAGCGCCCCGAATCATCAAAGCTTGGCTTACCGGTAATTTCCCACCAGTGACTCGAGCCTTTCAAATCAAAGCGAACGACCACACGGCTGAAGGGCTTGCGTGCCCGAACGCACTCGGTAAGTTCCTGATAGCTTTCGTTGCAGGCAAACTCCCGCACCAGTTCGGTGACCGGGCGCGCCGCCAACTCCTGCTCGTTCATCCGAGTCACTCGCATGAGGCGGGGCGAAATGTGGGTCAGGGTGAAACGGGCATCGGTTTCCCACAGCCAATCGCTTAAAGAGTGTTCCAGCTCATTGAGCAAGACCCCCATGAACTCGTTGCGATGGGCAAGTTCAGCCTCGCTGTGGCTCCGGGCTTGAAGGGTCTTGAAGAGCTTGTAACTGATGACGGAGATCACCAGACAGTAACAGCAAACGATCAACAGAAAGTGCCATAGAAGCTTCTCGGGCATCATGCTGATGGCAATAGCGCAGCCGGTGCAGATCACCGCAATCCAGGTGGCGAACACTTTTGGATAGGCGGCCCGGGTAAAGCTTCCTGCGCCGATGACGCCTGCAATGGCAAGGCTTATAAACACCTGAAGGTCCGGTGATGTGCCGGGAAACGTGACGACCGGTAGTGCTGCCCAGCACGCGGCCAGAAGCAGGCTATAGATGAAAAAGGCGCGCTCAAACAGTTTATGGTCCCAGTTCTGCCATCGGCGTTGAAGCAGCAACAGGGTGATTGAGAGCGTGCAGATTGCTGCCGCCCACAGCGGGAGTAAGCCGGTCTCGCCGTTGACTCCGGGAACGAACAGCATGATCAGCGCGCAAAATACCTGGGCTGCGGCTGAAAAGAGGGTCGAGCCTCGGGTGTAATCACGCTGCGCCGCGATCAGAAACCGCGCTTTGTAATCGGCGGGCGTCGGGGGAATTGAGTGGGCCAGAGTATCCATGTATAAGTCTGCGCGGCGCGGTCCTTGGATGGTATAGGTATCTTATCGTCGGTGTATGCAATAAATTGAAGCGATGGCCGATAACTCTTTTGTTCCAGACGCTTGATGTCGCAAGCGCACGTCTTGCATGCACCATGAGTGCCTGTAAGTCACCATGGAATTTTCATTCCATGCAAAGAGCGTAGTGAACGACGCCAGATGAGGCGCAGGGCAGGCGAAACGCAGTACGCCCGCGTGTCGTTTTAAAGGGCGCACGGTGCACCTTCAAGCGCGCAAGATGCACCAGTGTGATGCGTTGGTCGCTCTAAATGCTTTAAATGAATCCGTTAGATGGGGAGAGGTTAATGTCGCTACCGCGCTGTTTGTTTGTTGTGTTGGCTGCCTTGATGGTTTCGGCATGCAGCTATCACCCGGCCCGCATTTCGGCTGAACCGCCGGTCGTTATTGATGATGGCCACGGTGGCCATCACGGGCAGGGAGGGTTCTGTCCGCCCGGCCAGGCCAAGAAAGGCAATTGCTGAACCGAACGCCCCTATGGGGCGTTTTTTTATGTCTGTGCCAGACTTGTCTGTCCTATCGACGCCCGACCTGTCATATCGAAGAACCAACAAAGGACACACGCTATGGATGGCGACGCCCCGGCAATCACCTGCTCAAACATCGAGTGTGCGTTCGAGCAGCAGGTTCTGTTCAAGAACTTGCATCTCAAGCTCCCGGTCCGACAGATTACCGCGCTGGTCGGTGCCAGCGGTTGCGGAAAATCCTCACTTTTAAACCTGATGAACGGCTTGCTGCAACCGGATGCCGGTCAGGTCCGAATCTTTGGTGAACCGCTTGACTACACGCGTCTGCCTGAGACGCGCCGTGGCATGGGCTACGCCGTACAGCAGATCGGACTCATGCCGCATATGACCGTTGAGCGTAACATCACCCTTTTGGCGCGCCTGGCCGGCTGGAGCGAGGCCGAGCGTACCGAGCGCCTTGAAACGCTGATGGCGTTGATGGCGCTCGACCCGGCGCTTGCCACGCGGTATCCGCATCAGATTTCCGGCGGGCAGGCTCAGCGGGTGGGGCTTTGCCGGGCCATGATGTTGAATCCGCCGATCCTCTTGCTGGATGAGGCGTTTTCAGCGGTCGACCCGATCACGCGGGTGGACGTGCACGCACGTTTTCAAACGCTTCAGCGTGACGAGCCGCGCACGGTCGTGATGGTGACCCATGACATGCGTGAGGCCATGAAGCTTGCCGATCATCTGGTGGTGATGGGCCCCGGTGAGATTCTGCAAACGGGCGCCCCTGATGGCATCGCTGCGCGTCCGGCCGGCGATCAGGTCAAGCGGCTGATGGAGGTGGACGCATGATCCGACGTGGTCTTATCGCCGTGCTCATGCTCGTTCTGAGCCTTCCGGCCATGGCCTCCGAGTTGACGGTTGGTAGCAAGGCCGACAGGGAAGGCCACCTACTGGGTGAGCTGTTTGCGCAGACGCTCGAGCAGGCCGGGTTCGACGTCGAGCGTCGATTCGGACTTGGTCAAACAATCGTGACCTACCAGGCCCTTGCCGAAGGGCAGGTGGATGTGTACCCCGAATACACTGGAACGATCGCTCAGGCCATTTTTAAGACGCCAGAAGCCGATCTATCGGCGCTCAAGGACGAGGCGCGCAGTCGAGGGCTTCGCATTCTGCCGCCGCTTGGATTCAACAACACCTACGCGCTTGCCATCAAACGGGAAAAGGCCGCCGAACTGGGGCTTGAAACCCTGGGCGACATGACGGACGCGCCAGAGTTGAGACTTGGCCTTACGCATGAGTTCATTGAGCGAGACGATGGCTGGCGTGGCCTGAAGGCGTCCTATGAGCTTCCTCAAACGCCCTCCGGGCTCGAGCATGGCATCGCCTATCAGGCCATCAACAACGGCCGGATCGACATGACCGACGCCTACTCGACCGACGGCGATCTGAAGCGCTTTGATCTGATCCTGCTTGAAGACGACAAGCACTATTTTCCAGCGTATCTGGCGGTGCCTTTCGTGCGAGAGGATTTACCGCCAAGGGCCATCGATGCGCTCTCAAGGCTCGAAGGCCGGTTAAGCGATGAGGCCATGCAGACGCTCAACGCCAAGGTCTCGAGTGACGGGGCAAGCTTCGCCCAGGTGGCGCACGAATTTCTGGCTGATCAGGGTCTGGTCGACCAGGGCAGTGGCCCGGAGCACATCTCCCGGTTCGAGCGCCTTGGTAGTGATCTGATTCGCCATCTTGAGCTGACCGTGACTGCGCTGGTGCTGGCGGCGCTGGTCGGGCTTCCGCTGTCGCTTGCGGTCTACCGAACGCCGCGCCTGGCCCGTGGCGTTCTCTATACCACGGGCCTTTTACAGACCATCCCCTCCATTGCGCTGTTGGCGCTGATGGTGCCGGTCTTCGGCATCGGGGTGGTACCGGCCATCATTGCGCTGTTTCTGTATTCACTGCTGCCAATCGTGCGCGCAGCGATCACCGCCCTGGTCACCGTTGATCCGCTGCTCAAGAAGGTGGCCCGCGGGATGGGGCTCACGCGCCGGCAGCAGCTTCGCTACGTCGTGCTCCCGCTGGCGGCGCCAAACCTTCTGACCGGACTCAAGACCGCCGCCGTCATCAATATCGGGACGGCAACGCTTGCCGCGTTCATTGGCGCCGGTGGGCTGGGGGATCCGATCGTGACGGGACTGTCACTCAACGACTACGAATTGGTGCTTTACGGGGCCATCCCGGCGGCGCTGCTTGCGATCGTGACCGAGCTTGTGTTCGAGCTGATCGAGCGTGTCGCGATTCCGGCGCACATGCGCGGACACACTGACCCCCGTACAGGCGCCTAGCGGCATAGGCGCTACACTGGAAGGCTTCATGCTGGGTAATGAAAACAATCAAATAGGAGGAAGGCGATGAACCCTTACACACTGGCAGTCGCGGCGCTCGTTCTTGCATTAACGGGCTGCGCAGGCGGGGGCGGCAGCGACTATACGGTCAAGCTCGACCCGCCCAAGGTGGACAATGAAGGCTCTCAAACTGCGGCTGCGCCGTGCGTGCCGGGGCCCGAGTCGCCGTCCTCGTGCAACTGAATCAAGGGGTTTCGAGTCGAGGTATCTGAAAGTTGGGTAAACGCCGCGTCGCGGCGTTTTTCAGTTTAGCTCCTGAAAGTCATCCTTGGACGTCTTTCCCCGCAGAATGCGCTTGAGCAGGGGGCGGCCGGCCAGCATCAGGAAGATGGGGGCGCCTGCGATCAGATAGAAGTAGTACGTAATGCCCCGCCAGATCAGGATGGCGGCCGCAGTGGTGCTCTGGCCAAGAATCGGGGCGAGCAGGGCCGATGAACTCAGTTCGGTGCCGCCGGCACCGCCTGGCAGCAGCGTTAGCTGACCGGCCGCCATTGACAGCATCTGCACCAGAAATGTCCAGGTCCAGTCCAGATGCTTGCCAAGGCCGATCACCGTGAAATAGAGAATGCTGTAGCGTACCAGCCAGTGCGCGACACTCACTACAAAGGCGCTGACCAGTAGCATGCGCGGCATCTTGAGGGTTTCTCGAAGCGAATCCCGAAAGATCAGCAGGCGACGGTTCAAGCGCTGACGCCGCTCCGGTTTGATGCGAAAGCGCACCAGGCACTGGGCGACGAACCGGATGGCGCGGTCGTGGTAGCGCGCAATCAGAAAAAGAAGGCTAAGTCCGACCGTCAGCAAAAGAATCGGCACGCCCAGAAGCCAGCCTACCTGCAGATCCACTGCCTTGATCAGGATGTAGATCGACAGCGCGATCAAGGAAGACAGAAAGAACAGAAGGTCGATCAACTGATCGACGGCGAATACCGCCGTGGTCTGGGCCGGGCGCAGGCCGTGACGAGTCAAAAGTGAGATCAACGTCAGCGGGCCGCCAGTGCCGCCGGGGGTTGCGCAGATGGCGAACTCGCTTGCCATCACGACGCCGAAGGCCCGCACGTGGCCAAAATCGGTCGCTCGCCCTTTCAAAAGGATTCGAAGCTTCAGTGCGTTCAGGTTCCAGCAGACGACGATCATGCCAAGCATGGTCAACAACAGCGTCAACGGAAAATCCTGCAATTGGGCGAAGAGCCCGCTTCCGCCAAGAAACAGGGGAACCAGCAATATGGCCAGAAGGCCTGCGCCTAGAAGCCAAAGCGTTCGTGTCATAACCGCATCCGATGCAGATTAAATAGAAGGGGTGTGCATCAGGCGCTGGCCCGATGGGGCTGGCCGGCGCAAAGCCATTGATGTTTGGTGCGCGGCGTCCGGCCCTCGTCCAGCATGTCTTCGATCGCCTTGATCCAGTAATCGAACGCGACCGAATAGCGCATATCCACCGGGTGCAGCCCGAGCCTTACGACCTGAGCCTCACGATGCTTGTGCTTGGCGCGTTCGTTGACCAGATACGACATCTTGCGACGCCAGGCACTGCGGGCGCTCCAGACCAGGGTCGGGGCCGAATGGGCCTCGAACTCGGGCAGGCTGTAGATGGTTTTCGGGTCGGTGGTGTAATCAAGCCCGCTGGTACGAAGCGCCGAGCGCGTGCCCTCGCTCATGAGCCAGGCCGGGGCGACGAAGCCCTTGAGCGGCCAGCCCTGGCGTTCAAACAGCGCCATGCCGGCGTGCAGGCGCTCGGTGGCCTCGCGCTCGGCCAGGCCGTAGAACTCGCCTTCGACGGTGTACAGCCGGCGCATGAAGTAGTCCTTCGGCGTGCGGGGTGCGGGGCCATCATCACAGTGGTAATAGCCGTGAAGCACCAGCTCATCGCCCTTGGCAAGGCGCGATTCCAGAAGCGACATGAACGCTGGATCATCGAAGGTTGACTTGCCGTGATGAAATTCAGGCACAACCAGCCAGGTCATCGGAACCGAGACCGACATGCGATCAACTGCCTCGACGAACGGGCGGTAGTCCTGCCAGGTTTGCGGGGCGATATCATGCAGGGCGACCAGCATGTCCCGGCCCGAATGAATAAGTTCAGCCATGTTCGATTTCCAGTTCGGAGGCCGGGGCCCCCGTCAGCAGTTCCTGATAATGGCCGCGCAGCCGCTCGACGATGATGTCCCAGTCGTGGCGGCGCTCGACAAACTGGCGCGCGTGTCGAGAAAGCACGTCTTGATCGCTTTCAAACAGGGAGCGCACCGCATCGGCCATTGCCGCGGGGTCGTCCGGGCGGCACAGGCGCCCACAGGTTTCCGGTACGTTTTCCGGCAACGCGCCTGCGCGTACGGCCACCACCGGCGTGCCGCAGGCCATGGCTTCCAATACGATCAATCCAAAGGTCTCCTGCGTGCCGGCGTGCAACAGGGCATCGCTTGAGGCCATATACCGGGCGACCTCATCGGGCGTGCAGAAGTGGTCGGTACAGCTGACGTTCTCGGGCAGCTGCGTTGGAAGGTTGGAGCCGACCAACAGCAGGTGATAGCCATCGCCGAGTTGACGGGCGGTCTCCAGAAGGATCGGCATGTTCTTTTCGGGTGAGCCTCGCCCGGCAAACATCAGAAGTCGCGTCTCGTCATCAAGGCCGAGCTCCCGTTTGACGCGTGCGCTGTCGTCAAGTTCCGGACGAAATGTCGTGAGATCGACCCCGAGCGGCTGAACACTTACGTGGCGTACGCCTGCCTGTTCGAGCTTGTTTGCCATCAGGGCACTCGGTGCGAGCACACGCTGATAATGCCCATAAAGCCGTTTGACGTAGCGCTGGGTCAGGCGCTCGACAGAGGCGCCGAACCGCTTGCCAAGGAGCACCGGTAAATCGGAGTGGTAAAAACCGACCACCGGCACATCAAGGCGCCGGGCGCTGTCACGCACAGCCCAGCCGGTGACGTACGGGTCGCCGGCTTCGATGATGTCCGGCCGATGCCGCTCTAGCGCCTGACACCAGTGGTGACGGCGCAGGGGAAAGCGATAGCCGGTACTGAAGGGCAGCGGCGGCGCCGGCACGGTATAGAGATGGGTGTCGATCTCGCGGTGCTCGGTACCGGGAATGAATACGCTATGCCGCGTCTGCCCAGGCTTAGGCAGGCGACGGCGCTTGGCATCGATATAGGTGCGAACGCCTCCACTTGAAGGCGCATAGAACATCGTAACATCGGCAATGTGCACGGTGCCGATACCTCCGTCGGGCCCATCGCCGGGCCGAGTGTGAAACAGGCAAGGCCCGCGAACGCGGGCTTTGGCTTACTGGGCGGCGGCGGGGCGACCGATCAACGAGCGCGTGTCTTCACGTGCTTCGCTGAGTTCGATGCGAACCGCATCACCGAGTCGGTAGGCAACGGCGTCACTGATACGAACGATACCGTCCTTGTCATCGATGGCCACAGCCGTCTTGTCGCTGTGAAGCGTCGAGCTTGGCATGAACACCGTGGCGCCGTTGTCGAGAAGCCGGACGCGCATGCCGCCCCGTTTGATGTCCATGATCTCGGCATCGAAGGGCTGGTTGGTCTCGGCCGCCTCGCGCAGAAAACGCACATAGAGCCAATCCTTGACGTCGCGTTCGGCCATGCGGTTCAGCCGGCGACGCTCGGTCAGGTGTTCGGTCTCGGTTTCGGTTTCCGCGGCCGGCAGCGCTGTTTCGCCCTGAGCGAGCGTTTGCTTGAGCAGGCGATGGTTGATCATGTCGCCGTACTTTCGAATCGGCGAGGTCCAGGTCGCGTAAGCATCAAGGCCCATGCCGAAATGGGGGCCGGGTGTCGCCGTGATGGTGACGTAGCCCTGGAAGCGGCGCAGACGCGCGTCGAGCCAGGCATCGCCCTTGGCTTCAATCGAACGGCGAAGGGCGGTAAATCGCTCGAGTTCGCCAAGCTGGTCAGGCGTCGCTTCCACGCCCTGGGTTGCCAGAAACTCGACCGCCTGGTCGCGTTTTTCAGGCGCAACGCCTGTATGAACGTTATAGATGCCGTGACCTACATGCTCGGCCAGATGCTTGGCGCAGCAGATGTTGGCAAGAATCATCGATTCTTCGATCATCCGCATGGCGATACGGCGAGGCTCGGCGTGAATGGCCAGCACGTTGCCGACCTCGTCGAGCTCGAACGCATAATCCGGACGGTCCGCGAACACCAGGGCATTGGCCAGGCGCCATTGATAGCGGGCATGGGTCAGCGCTTCGAGCGCCTTGAGCTGGGATTCACCATGATCGAAATCCGGTGTCCAGGTGGCGCCCTCGGTGCCTTCGAGCCAGTTGGACACGTTGTCGTAGCTGAGCTTGGCCTTGGAGGTCACATGGGCGGCAAAAAAACGGTGGCCCTCGATGCTACCGTCGGCGGCGACGGTGATGTCGCAGGCAAGCGCCGGACGCACCTGATCTTCCTTCAGCGAGCACAGGTCGTTGGCCAGCGTTTCCGGCAGCATGGTGACGTTCTGACCCGGCAGATAGACCGTGAATGCGCGTTGACGCGCTTCGAGATCGACACTGTCGCCAGCTTGAACGTAGGCGGTCGGATCAGCGATGGCAACCGTCAGTACCCAGCCGCCTTCGTCACGTTCGCGAATGCACAGGGCATCGTCCATGTCCTGGGTAGAGGCGCTGTCGATGGTGAAAAACGGCCGGTCGGTCAGGTCTTCCCGCGCAAGGCTGTCTTCAAGCAGCGGCCACTCGCTCTTGTCGCTCGGCGAGGCCTGCTCCAGTGCGTGACGGGCAAGCGTGACACGCCAGGGCACATCGGCGGCATCGGACGGCGCGATCAACGCCTCGACCTGAACGTAGAAGCTGCGATCATCCGGTTTTAGCGGGTGACGCAAAAGCTTTGCCTCGACCCAGTCGCCGTCATTGATCGTGCTGTCATCGACCTGCTTTGCAAGGCGTGCGCTCAGGGTGTTTCGAATCGAGGGGTGATCCGGCACGACCGACACGCGACCCTCGCGCTTTTTAACGCGACCGATGAAACGGGATAGGCCGGGCTCGAGCAGAACTTCCGGCTCCACGCTCTGGCGTTCGTTTTCGGTATGAAGCGCCGCTTCGACGCGATCACCATGGATCACGTTTTTCATGTGGGGCGGCGGAATGAAATAGCTGTTGCCATCATCGCCGTCCATGAAGCCATAGCTTTTGTCAGTGGCCTTGATCGTGCCAGTAACGCGCGGAGTCTGGCTTCGGATGTCTTGCTTGAGTTGAGCAAGCAACGAGTTGTTTTGCAGCATAGTGTCAATCGTGTCTGGCGGGTCAGGGCGCCCCACTATAAGGGGTCGCCCTTGATGGGGAAAGGGATTTTCAGTGATCTGGCGGCTCAGAGCGCACTTTTGAACGACGACCAGTCCTGTTCGCCGTCAAGCAGATCGAACTCGAGTTCAAAAAGTGTGGGATCGCGCATGAGTTCACACACCACCTGAGCCACGTTATCGCGCGAGACCTCACCGTTATTGGCGCCGTCGGTAAATTGGCTGAAATGATTGCTTCCGGATTCATCGGTCAGCTTGCCCGGACGCACGATGACATGGGGCACCGGGCTTTGCGCGATGCGGTAGTCGGCGGCCTTTTTGGCCGAGAGATAGGGTTTGAGCGCCTCGGGCCCATCAAGTGGGTCGGTATGGCGGGTGCTGACCATGATGACGCGCTTGAAGCCGAAGGCTTCTGCAAGCTCCGCGCAGCGGTAGGCACCGTTGAGATCGATCATCAGCGTCTTGTCGAGGCCGGTATCGGGGCCGGAGCCGGCGGTAAAGACAAGCTCATCGCAGCCCTTGAACGCGTGCTCGAGCGAACCTTCAAGATCGCCAAGCACGGTCTCGACGCCCAGGGCCTCAAGATGCTTTTGCTGTTCTTCGTTTCGCACCAGCGCCCTGATGGGCTGGCCGGCGTTCACGGCCAGCTGGCAAAGGCGCTGGCCGATCTTGCCATGCGCGCCAACGATCAATGTGGTCATGGGGCCTCCCTTGGGCGTTATACCGGTAACATGATTTCTTTGAATGTACATGGCTTCATTCAAGGCCGAGTTCAACCCTCAAGGCGTTTGGCCAGGCGCATCAGGGCGCTTTTGAGCGTCGGCGACGCAGGGCGGTGTGCGATCAAGAGGAGCTCAAGCCCCTCGTCACCTGCGCTTTCCGTCGAGGTGGTTCGCGTCGGTGCACGGCTGTGATGCAGGCCCTGGCTATAGACGCAGCGCCCGGTCCGGCTCTTCAGGCGCGCCTTGAAGCGAACGATCTCCTCACCGGCATCATTAGTCAGCTCGTCGATGGCCTGCTCGAGCGACTCGGCACTCAGGTGCTCGGCCTGCTCGATGTGAATGCGGTGAACTTCAAAGCGTTCGGTGTGCGCCGGTGCCATGCTCGGGGTCAGCAGTGAGCTGGGCTGTGACATCGTACCGGGTACGGTGAAGGTCAAGGGCGCCTCGACCTTGACGGCTTGCGTCAGGCGCTCGAGCACCGTCGCGCCCTCAGTGTCGCGTGCGTCGAGCATCGGTGCGTGGGGTGAATGGGCGCGCACCAGGCGTGCAAGGGCGTTCTGTTCGGAGGCGGTGATCACGTCAGCCTTGGTCGTGAGCACCAGATCGGCGCTTGCAAGCTGTGCGCTGGCGTCCGGGTAGGCGCTCAGTGAGCGCGCCGCGTGTGCGCCATCAACGGTTACGAGGGTGCCTTCGAAGTGCAGCTTTCTGGCAAGCCGAGCATCGCTTGCCAGCGTATGAACGATCGGTGCCGGGTTGGCAACCCCGGTGGTCTCGATGAGAATGCGGTCGAACTGCGGCGTACCCTCGCGGGCGAAGCGCCACAGCGCATCTTTCAAGGTGTGAAGCAGGTCCTTTTCGAGCGTGCAGCAGATGCAACCGCCCGTCAGGGTCAGCGTGGTTGGCGTGTCCTCACCTCGGGCGTGAGCGCGCAAGGGATGATCGAGGTCGATATCGCCAAACTCGTTGATGATGACCAGTGTGCGCGCCATGCCGGGTTCCTGTACCCAGCGGTTGATCAGGGTGGTCTTGCCGCTGCCGAGAAACCCGCTCACGACGATGACGGGCAGGGTGGTGTGTGAAGGCATATCGATCTCGTGGCCGCTCGATGAGTGAGTCGGTAGTTTGCCATGATCGCCTTTGTTGTTTTTATACCGTTATATTGTCGGCGTTGACACTTTACGTGCGCCTTGAAAATGAACCGCGTACAGTACGCGACCGCATCGACCATTTTTTTATGTTCGAACATGGCATTGACCTTGAGGGCCTTGAACGACATGACGCTGACAGGACACATTCTGACCCCGACCGGATGGCAATGGGGCATGCTTGAGATCTCGGAGGGTACGATAGCGGCGGTGACGCCGACCGATAAAGCGACGCCTCCAGGCGCAGACGACCCTTATCTTGTGCCCGGTTTCATTGATCTGCACGTCCACGGCGGGGGCGGCAGCGATGCGATGGAGGCGGGGAAGGCGGCGCATGTCATGGCGTCGACACACGCCCGATTCGGTACCACTAGCCTGCTTGCCACGACCATGACCGCGCCGATGGCGGATATCGAGGCGGCGCTTGACGCCATTGCCGAGGCGATGAGCCATCAGGCACCTGACGAGGCGCGGCTCTTGGGCGTGCATCTGGAAGGTCCGTTCATTCATCCCGACAGGCTCGGCGCCCAGCCCCCTTATGCCTGCCCTGGTACGCCGGCGCAGTTCGACACGCTTCTTGCACGGGCACCGATTCGTGTCATGACGCTGGCGCCTGACATCGAGGGGCACGACGCGCTGATCACGCACGCCACTGCCCGGCAGGTTCGAGTACAAATCGGCCACACCTGCGGCACGTTCGAGGACGGCTGCACAGCACTCTCGCGAGGCGCCAGCGGATTTACCCACCTTTATAATGCCATGACGCCGCTTGGGCACCGCAATGCCGGCATCGTCGGGGCTGCGCTTGCGCATGCGACGTTTTGTGAAATCATCCCGGATCTTGTGCACGTTGAAGCTGGCGCGATGCATGCGGCCATGCGGGCGATTCCAAGGCTTTACGGCATCACCGATGCAACCGCTGCCGCCGGTATGCCTGAAGGCGAGTACCGGCTGGGGGCCCAGCGCGTGTTCAAGCAGGGCGACAGCGTGCGGCTCGAGGATGGCACGCTTGCCGGCAGCGCGCTGACCATGAATCAGGCGCTTAAGAACTTCATGATGCTCGGAGACACGTTGGCGCAGGCCGTACACCGGCTGTCGACCTGGCCGGCGGAGTATCTGGGGCTTTCTGATCGCGGTGTGCTGGCGCCGGGCCGTCGCGCCGATGTACTCGCACTCGATCGAGACGGAACCCTCCAGGGCGTCTGGATCGGTGGACAGCGCGTCGAGGCCGACCATGACTGAACCGATTCTTTGGGTGGCTATTGACGGTGGGGGCAGCGGGACGCGCCTTCGCGCACGCGCGTCGACCGGCACCTTCATTGAGCTCGAGGGTGGCCCCTCGGCGCTCTCGCGCGGGGCCTCGAACGCCTGGGGCGTGATCGAGCCGCTGATTCACCGCGCAGGCGCTGCGCTCGGCGTCTCAATTGACTGGTCGACCACCGCGCTTGCCATCGGGCTTGCCGGGCTTAATCAGCCCGAATGGCGCCGCGTGTTCAAAAGCGCGCTGCCGGTGTGTCATACGCTGGTGCTTGAAAGCGACGTTACGACGGCGCTGGTCGGTGCCCATCAACGCCGCGCAGGCGTTCTTCTGGCGCTCGGCACAGGCAGTATCGGCGCTGCCGTGAATGCGGCGCGAGAGGTGTCGCTGGTGGGCGGCTTCGGGTTTCCGGTCGGCGATGAAGCCAGTGGGGCCTGGCTTGGCCTTCACGCCTCGCGCCATCTCCAAAAGGCCTTTGATGGGCGCTGCGTGCCGGATGCCTTTTCAGAGGCGCTGGCGCAAGCGCTCAAGGTTACGGACATCGAAGCGCTGGTGGCTCGCTTGAGTGCAATGGACGCCAATGCGTTCGCGCGGCTTGCACCGATTGTGCTTGCGCACTCGACTCATCCTAAAGCCCGTGAGCTTCTGAGTTGGGCGGGCCGGGAAATGGCCGAGATGATCGAGGCACTCGACCCCGAGGGCCGATTGCCGCTGGCGTTGTCCGGAGGGCTTGGTGGCCCGCTGTCCGAGTGGTTGCCTGAGCGCTATCGCGCGCGGCGGGTTGACGCTCAGGGCGACGCCCTCGACGGCGCGCTGGCGCTACTGCATGATCCCACGCTACTTACACCGACTCATAAAGGCCTGTCATGACGCCACAGTTAATCGTCACCGACCTCGATAATACCCTGCTTGATAGCCAACATGCGCTGGACCCGCTGACGGTCGAGACCTTTCAGGCGCTCGAGGCAAAAGGCCATCATCTGGCCATCGCCTCGGGGCGCCACGTCGAGGACATCCGAGAGGTGCGGCGCCAATTGGGCGTCTCGGCACACATCATCAGTACCAATGGCGCCTATTTGCACGCGCCGGATGATCAGCTGGTGTTCGAGCGTCCGCTCGATGCCGCTCTGGCGAGCGCCCTGATCAGTGAGCTGGATGTCCCGAGCGATGTCCGAGTCAATGTATATACCGCCGATCACTGGTGGATCGACGCCGAGTCACCCAATCTTCTGGCCTTTCACGAAAGCACGGGGTTTTCCTATCGCGTGGGCGACCTGGCCGCCCTCGAGGGGCAGCACGTCGGCAAGGTCTTTTTCATCGGTGAGCCGCGCCTTCTGGCTGCGCTTGAAACCGAGCTGCGCGCCCGCTTTGAAGGCCAGGTGCATATCACCTATTCGCTGCCCAATTCGCTTGAGGTCATGGCGAAAGGAGCCACCAAGGGCTCGGCACTGGAGGCGCTGCTTGAGCGTCTGTCACTGCCGGCGTCGGCGTGCCTGGCCTTTGGTGATAATCTCAACGATTACGAGATGCTGTCGGTGGCCGGCCAGGCGCACCTGGTGTCCAATGCGCATCCGCATCTCTTCACGGCGCTTCCTGACGTGACCGTCATCGGCGATCACAGCGACGCCGCCGTGGCGCGCACCTTGAAGGCGCGGCTGCTTTAAGTCGAAGTAGGGCCGGGCGGGCCGAAAAGGCGCGCGATTGTCGGATGTAAAGAAGAATGTTTATACTTCAGCGCCTGATTTTCGGGGCGGCCGCATCGAAGCGGGGCCGCTGCGAAGTCCATGTCGGCCGCTTGCCGCGCGGCTATGAAACGCCGGCCGGTGTCGTTTGACACTGGGCCAGGCCCTTTTCGAGGTGTGCCCGAACCAACCGTGGAGTGACATGGCTTCTTTTATAACCCAAACCCGTGCCGTTCAGGCTGAACGCTACAGCGCCAGCATCGGCCGACGCACGCTTTTGCTAGTGCTTTTGATCGTGCTGGCGTTCGTGGCCCTTATTGCGGATATCATGGTGGGCTCGGGGACGCTGTCGCTGTCTGAGGTGCTCAACGGACTCTTTCGACCTGATGAGGTCTCGGCAAGCACCCGAGTGATCATCTGGCAGCTTCGCATGCCAATGACCCTGATGGCCGTGCTGACCGGCATGGGACTGGCGCTTTCCGGGCTCTTGATGCAGACCGTGTTGAACAATCCCCTCGCCGAACCCCTGACGCTTGGGGTGTCGTCGGCCGCCGGCTTCGGCGCGTCGCTGGCGCTTGCCTTTAATACGTCAGTGCTCTCGGCGCTGCCATTTTTGAATCAGAGCCTGATTGTTGCGACCAACGCGTTTTTCTTCTCGCTGTTGACGGTGGGTCTGATTTTGATGCTTGCCGGGCGACGCATGGGGCTTCAGACCATCACGTTACTGGGTATTGCGCTTCATTTCGTATTCAGCGCGCTGCTGGGGCTCGTTCAGTACCTGGCAAGTGCCGACCAGCTTCAAAGCATGGTGTTTTGGCAGATGGGGTCACTGATGCGCGCCTCCTGGACACAGATTCAGCTGTGTGCCGCGGTCATGGTGGTGGCGCTGGTGCTTGTGTTCACGCGAACCTGGGCGTTGACCGCCCTTCGAAGCTTTGGCGATGAGGCGGCCGTATTCGGGCTTAATGTGCGCAGGCTTCGCATCCTCATGCTGGCGCTTGCGGCGGTGCTCGCCGGCGCCGTCACCTCGGTTGTCGGCATCATCGGGTTTGTTGGGCTGGTGGCGCCGCACGTCGCCCGCATGTTGGTGGGCGAGGACCAGCGCTTCATGGTCGGGGTGACGCTTGCCTGTGGCGTCATTTTCATGACGCTTGCCTCGCTTGCCAGCAAGTTGATCATCCCCGGTGTGGCGCTGCCGATCGGTATGATGACCTCACTGATTGGCCTGCCATTTTTCATTGTCTTGATCATGCGTGATCAGAGGTTGTCTGTCCGATGAGCGTCACGGTATCTGAACTCTGCATTGATCGCAGCGGCAAGCGCATTGTCGATCACGTGTCCTTCTCGGTCGATGACGGCTGTTCACTGTCGATTCTCGGGCCCAACGGGGCCGGCAAGACAACGCTGATGCGAGCGCTGTGCGGATTGTTGCCTTATTCGGGGACGGTTGACGTCGACGGTGAGCGCCTTGATCGGCTGACAAAGGTCGAGGCGGCCAAGCGCATTGGTTACGTGGCACAGGACATGACCGCGCTGAACGTGCGTCTGAGCGTCTTTGAGCTGCTGCTGCTTGCCCAGAACAGCCATCGGGTGTCCTGGCGCACCGGCAGTGGCAATCAGGACGCCGCGATGGAGGTGCTGTCTCGGCTCGGGCTCGAGCGTTTCGCCGACGCCGTACCGCAGGCGCTGTCCGGTGGTGAGCGGCAGATGATCGCACTGGCGCTGGCGCTGGTGAAAAAGCCACGGCTATTGCTGCTCGATGAGCCGACCTCGGCGCTTGATCTTGCCAATCAGCTGACGATGCTCGAGGCGGTGCACCGATACACCCGGGAGAAGGGCATCGTGACCCTCTCGATTCTGCACGACATGAACCTTGCCACGCGCTACGCCGATGACGCGTTAATGCTGGTCAATGGTACGCGGCGCTACCATGGCGCGACGGCGGAGATCATGACCCCTGAGCGGTTATCGGAGGTCTATGGCGTGACCTGCCGGACGTTGTCAGTTGATGACGGCGCCTACACCGCCATCTATCCGGTCAACGTGCGCCGGGGCTGACGCACTATCCGGTCAACGTGCTCCGAAGCTAACACATCGAGCGTCAGCGGCGCTCATCGGTGCGCTTGAGCTGCTGCCACAGGGCCTTTCGTACGTGCCCAAGCGTTGGCTGTTCCTGGCGGGTAAAGGGCAACGGCCTGAGCAAACGCTGAGCGCGAAGCCCCAGTCGTGCGGTCATGAGCCCGCTTCCAAGCCCCTGTGCTGCGCGACTTGAGAGTTTTTCAGCCAGATTCATGCCAAGCAGTTCACTGCCCATGTCCACCGCGATTTCCGAAGCCCCGGCAAATGCCAGATTGGCCAGTACGTGCCGGTACAGGCGCAGGCGGCTGGCGTAGCCAAGTTCGAGCCCATAAATGTCGGCCAGTCGGTCGATCATTCGCATGTTGCGCCAGGCGACCAGCCCCATATCCAGCAGGGTGATCGGGCTGATGGCAACCATGGCGGCGGTCTCGCTCGACATCCGCGTGATCAGCTGAGACGCGGCCCGGTCTCTCGGCCCCAGCAGGTGATGCGAGAAAAGCGTGCGGATATCGTCGCCGTCGTGATGCGCATTGACCGCATTCTGATAGGAGCGCCAGTGCGGGTCATCCTTTGACACACGCATGTGACGCGCGGTATCGGTAAGAAGAGGCTGATCGAGTGGAGTATTTTCGAGCCGCTTGCGCACCTTGGCGTGGCGGCGAAGCCGTTTGAGCCGCAGCAGTTCCTTTCCGCCGCTTCGGGCAAGAAGGCCTGCCCCAAATACACCCAGTGCGGCCCAGAGCCCGCTGAATGGATCGTTTTGAATCACGGCCTCATACACCTGCACGCCGCACTGTACCCCGCCAATAACGAGACTGGCACTCAATAGCGTCAGCAGGCCCCAGCGGCGTTTTCTGGGCGGGCTAAGGGCATCGTCGACGGCGCGCTCGGCGCGGGTGTCGGATTCAGGTGTCTCCTCGACCCGGGCGCCGACGCTTTCCAGCGGAAAATGCTGGGCAGTGGCAAGCGACGGGATGGGCTGTGGCGCCGTCTTGACGGATTCGGTGGGTACTTCGAAGCGGCGAGGTGGTTTAGGGTCGGTCATTGCCACTTGTCTCCTAGAAGCCAATCCAGCAGGGCATCCATTCTCAGATGGGGCAACGGGCCCTCGGTATGCGGACGCGGGCGAAACCCGGTGAACTGAAAGCCCTGCCGGGCCCAGAACGCTGCGTCCGGAAGTTTCGAAGGCACTTCGCCTGGAAACATCAGCACGTGTTCGCCTTCAAGTGTCGTGCCGCTCAGGGCCTGCGCGTCGTGTTCTTCGAGACGGCGCGCCTCGGTGGCGGCAATGGAGGCCAGTGCGAAGGCCTTGCTCTCGATGTCACCGAAACGAAGGTCGTTCAAGGGCTCGTTCATGAGCTGGGTCAGAAGCTCGACCAGCGCGGCGTGCTGATCGGGGGTGACGTGATCGGCCTTGGTGGCGGCGATGGCAAGCTTGTCGATGCGCGGGGCGAACAGGCGATTGATCAGGCCCGCGCGCCCATAGCTGAAGCTTTGCATCAGGGCTTCCATCGTGGTTCGAAGTTCATCGAACGCCTCCGGGCCACTGTTCAGTGCCGTCAACACATCAACGAGGACCACCTGTCGGTCGAAGCGTTGAAAGTGCTGGCGATAAAACGGGGTGATGACCGTTTTCAGATAGTGATCGAACCGGGCCTTCAAGGTCTTGTAAAGGCTTTCGGGCGGCAACGCCTCAAGCGCCTCATCGGACCAGTCGGCGCAGCTGAGCAAGGGGAAAAACTGCAGAACCGGTGCGCCTGCGAGTTCGCCCGGCAAAAGAAACCGGCCGGGCTGAATAAAATAGCCCCCGTTATTGCGTACGCGATGAAGGCCTTCGGTGTAGTGGGCGCTTAGATCCGCGAGCTGCTGTTCATCGGCCGGCTGGTCCGGTGACAGGTCCGATTGAGCCTCGAGCCACTCGGCCATGTGCGTTCGGCGCGATGGGGTCAATAGCGCATTCATGGTCTGTGACCAGTCAAGAAAGCTCTGCCTGAGCATCGGAAGATCAAGCAGCCACTCACCTGGGTAGTCGATCAGATCCAGCGTCAGCGTCGAGGTTTCACCTAGAAGACGCTTGCTCGGGCGCTCGCTCTTGTAGCGAATCGACAGTCTCAGCTCGCTCATGCCACGGGTGGGCGTCGGCCAGCGTGGTGGCGTCTCGCCAAGACTCGATAAAGCCTCGTCGTAGGGAAAGCGGGCAAGGGAAAGATCCGGCTGAAGCTCGCGTTTGGCGCCGAGCAGCCGGCCTTCCCGTGAGGCCTTGATCAGATGCAGTTGGGCATCGAGGCCTGCGTGGCGGAGCTGATTGATCAGCGAAGTCAGAAAGGCCGTCTTACCGGCTCGAGACAGTCCGGTCACCGCCAGTCGAACCTGACGGTCGAGCCCGCGCTCGGCGACATCTCGAATGTGTCTGGGTAACGTCCACGCCATGAAGGCTACTCCACCCCCTGAATCTTTTTGTTCAGCCTACAAAAAAGCAGCGCAAGATGCGCTGCTTTTAAAGACTCGCTTAAAGCGAATGAGACGATCAGTGCTCGTGGCCGTCTTCGCCGTGCACGTGGCCGTGCTCAACTTCTTCAGCGCTCGCTTCGCGAACTTCCTGAATGCTTACGTCGAAGTTCAGTGCTTCGCCTGCGAGCGGGTGGTTGCCGTCGACAGTGACGGTGTCGCCCTGGACATCCTTGACGGTAACCAGCAGCGGGCCGCCTTCAGTCTGTGCCTGGAACTGCATGCCCGGCTCGACGTTGTCGACGCCCTGGAACGCATCACGCGGAACTTCCTGAACCAGCGCCGGCTGAACTTCGCCGTAGCCTTCAGTGGAATCAACGCGTACTTCGAATTTTTCGCCTTCGGTCTTGCCGGCCATTTCCTTTTCAAGGCCCGGTACGATGTTGCCCGCACCGTGAAGGTATGTCAGCGGCTCACGGCCTTCGGAGCTGTCGAGGACTTCGCCCGAATCGTTTTTGAGCGTGTAATGAAAGGCGACGACAGTGTTTTGTGCGATTTCCATAATTGGATCCTAAGGTCGGTCAGTGCATGTCGAAAAGTTCGGGTCAGACGTTAAGTACTTCGTAACATCTCAATCAATCTCTCGGGAGATATCCCGTCCATGATCACTACGTTGTGATGGCCTGATCCGCTTTCAAGGGAGAGGGGCGAATTTTTTTGAAAAAAAAGCACGTAAAACGCCTTAAATTGCACCGTGCCCTGTCTCAAGGCTAGGCTTGCCGCTTGAACACCGTCCTTGGATACCTTTTATGAGCCTTGATTACCTCTGCGTGCCCGTGACGCCCTTTGCCCAGAACTGCACCGTACTGTACTGCACCGATACCCTTGAGGCGGCCATCGTCGACCCCGGCGGTGACGCCGATAGAATCATCGCGGCGGTCGAGCGGCTGGGCGTTCGGCCGACCAAGATTCTGCTGACGCATGCCCATCTGGACCATGTCGGCGGCGTGATGGATATTGCCGAGCGCTTCGAGGTGCCGGTAATTGGCCCGCATCAGGCCGATGAGCCACTGATTGCGGCGCTTTCACAGCAGGCCTCGATGTTCGGGCTTACCCCACCACGAACGCCGGTCATCGATCAGTGGCTTGTCCACGGCGACCGAGTGGGGCTGGGGGCGCGTGAGCTGGCGGTTTATCACTGTCCGGGGCATGCGCCGGGCCACGTTATTTTCGTCGATCACGACGCAGGGCTTTCCCAGACCGGCGATGTCCTGTTCAAGGGCTCCATCGGGCGAACGGATCTGCCCGGCGGCGACTTCGACACACTTGTTCACTCGATCAAGACGACGCTTTGGTCACTTGGCAATGACATGCGCTTCGTGCCGGGCCATGGCGAGGCCTCGACCATTGGGCAGGAACGATCGAACAATCCCTTCGTTGGCGATCACGTAATTGCGTGAGTGTCTGTTAGACTGTTCCCGCACGACCCTGACAGTGATGGAGAGAAATGATGGTAGCTTTGATTTGGATCGTTGTTTGCGGCCTGGTGGCCTTCTTCGCCAACAAGGCGTGGGATGGTTCGTTCGGTCAATTCGTACAGAAATGGGTGCCGGATGCCCTGCACGTCGATGACTACGATCGCTACGTCTGGAGCGGTGTGGCCGGGGTGCTGGTTGCAACCTTCATCGTCAAGCCGATTTCGATGTTTCTGACCCTGATTCTTCTTGCTCTCATCGGATTTGCCGCCAAGGCAGTGATGGGCTGGGCGGTCAAAAAGATTCATTGATTGATGCTTGAAACACACAAAAAACCCCGGCCAGGCCGGGGTTTTTTTATGTCTGATTCAGAGGGTCTGGCGAGCCAGGGATTTAGCGAACCAAAAGCCGTGAACACGGGCAATAAGGTGGTAACGCTTGGGCATAAAGAGAGCGGTGCGCATAAAAAAAGCCCGCCAGAGGCGGGCCAAGAGCACTGTGGCGCCGCTTACCGCTCGGCCACCACGCTATCGAACTCGTCCTGAATTTCCTGAGACGGCGCCTTGGTCATCATCGACACCAGTCCGATCGCGATGTAGGACAGGATAACGCCCGGTACGATCTCATAAAGGTCGAAGATACCGCCGGACAGTTCCGCCCAGACCAGTACAGTCACGCCGCCCACAACGATACCGGCAAGCGCGCCCCAGCGTGTCATGCGCTTCCAGAACAGCGACAGGATCAAGGCCGGGCCAAAGGCCGCACCAAATCCGGCCCAAGCGTAGGATACCAGGGTCAGAACGCTTGAATCCGGGTTGAGCGCCAGAAGGTATGCAAGCAGGGCAATGCCGAGCACCGAGACGCGACCGACCCACACAAGCTCTTTTTGAGTGGCGTTTTTGCGAAACAGGGCCTTGTAGAAGTCATCGGCAAGCGCTGAAGACGACACCAGCAGCTGAGAATCGGCGGTGGACATGACCGCGGCCAGAATCGCGGCCAGAAGTACGCCGGCTACGGCTGGATGGAAGATGAAGTTCACCATGATCATGAAAATCTTCTCGCCATCGGCCAGATCCTTCGGCACATACACAAGGCCCAGCAGACCGATGCACACCGCTGCGATCAGGCCAAGCATCGACCAGATGACCGCGATGCGGCGCGCGGCCGGAACGTCGCTTGGGCTTCGGATGGCTGAAAAGCGCGCAAGAATATGCGGCTGACCGAAATAGCCAAGGCCCCAGGCCAGCGACGAGACGATGGCGATCCAGGTCAGGTTTTCACCGGTGGCAGCGTCTCGGAACCATTCGAGCAGCATCGGGTTCTCGGCGTTGATGCGGGCAATCGAGTTGCTGAGACCGCCCATGTCGAACACGGCAACGATCGGCACGATCACCAGTGCTACAGCCATCATTAGGCCCTGAATCAGGTCAGTCCATGAGACCGCCAGAAAGCCGCCGAAGAAGGTGTAGGAAATGATGGCGATGGTGCCGAAGGTCACGGCCCAGAAATAATCGATACCGAAGACGGTATTGAACAGCTTGCCACCGGCGACCAGCCCTGAGCTTGTGTAGAACAGGAAGAAGATCAGGATGAAGATGGCCGAGATGACGCGCAGCATATGGCTGTGATCGCGAAAGCGCCGCTCGAAGAACTCTGGAAGTGTCAGCGAGTCGCTGGCAATGAAGCTGTACACGCGAAGCCGCCGTGCTACCAGTAGCCAGTTGAGCCAGGTGCCGGCCAGAAGGCCAACCGCAATCCAGCTGGCGGAAAGCCCGCTGATGTAGGCGGCGCCGGGGAGACCCAGCAGCAGCCAGCCGGACATGTCAGACGCGCCGGCGGAGATGGCCGAGGTCCACGGACCGAGTGAGCGACCACCGAGGATGTAGTCCGAGAGGTTGCTGGTGCGCTTGTAGGCCAGAACCCCGATTCCCAGCATCATTAAAAGATAGATGGCAAACGTGATGCCGATCGTGATGTTGTTTTCAACCATGGTCATTATCCCTGGGTTGTTGTTGTCCGGGGCGTGGCAATGGCCACGCCCACCGTAGGCCAGGAGTTACAGGCCGTTCGCGCTACTCGTCGCCAAGCGCAAGCAGAGACGCATTGCCTCCAAGCGCTGCCGTATTGATCGTACGTGTCTTTTCCGTTGCGAAACGCAGCAGGTAATGTGGCCCGCCGGCCTTGGGCCCCGTTCCGGAAAAACCTTGTCCGCCAAATGGTTGGACTCCGACGACAGCACCAATGATATTGCGATTGACGTAGACATTGCCAACACGAACGCGCTCGGCCACATACCGGGTGAAGCTCTCGTTACGGCTGTGCACGCCGAAGGTCAGCCCATACCCCTTGGCGTTAATGGTATTGATGACCTCATCAACCTCGCTTGCCTTGAAGGTGACGATGTGCAGGATGGGCCCGAACTGTTCGGTCTCCAGCGCATCCATGCCATCGATCTTGAACGCCGTGGGTGTAATGAAGGAACCATGCCCGGTCGCCTCGGCGTCCATTGGCGTTTCGGCGATCAAGCGGCCTTCGCCCTTGAGCTTGTCGATGTGTGCCTGAAGATCGGCGCGAGCGTCGTCGTCAATCACCGGGCCAACGTCGGTCGAGAGCTTGCCGGGGTGCCCGACGCTGAGCTCTGCCATGGCGCCCTTGAGGGTTTCGATCACGCGCTCGGCCACGTCTTCCTGGATATAGAGCACGCGAAGCGCCGAACAGCGCTGGCCAGCGCTTTGGAAGCCGGAGGCGACGACGTCTGACACGACCTGCTCGGGCAGGGCGGTCGAATCGACGATCATGGCATTCAGTCCGCCGGTTTCGGCAATCAGCGTCGGCAGTGCGGCGTTTTCACGGCCAGCAAGCGAGCGGTTGATCAGCTGTGCGGTCTGGGTCGAGCCGGTGAACGCGACACCGGTGATTCGGGCGTCGCCTGAAAGCACCGCACCGACCGTCGGGCCATCGCCTGGCAGCAACTGAACGACGTCCCGTGGCATGCCGGCTTCATAAAGAAGCTCGATCACGCGGCTGGCGATCAGCGACGTCTGTTCGGCGGGCTTGGCAAGCACCGTGTTGCCGGCAACGGCCGCCGCGACCGTCTGGCCACAGAAGATGGCAACCGGGAAGTTCCACGGGCTGATGGTTGCGAATACGCCACGACCCATCATGAAAAGTTCGTTGGATTCACCGGTCGGCCCCGGCAGTACCGTCGGTGCGCCGAAGATTTCGCGGGCGCGTTTGGCGTAGTAGCGGCAGAAATCGACCGCCTCGCGAATCTCGTCCACGCCATCGGTCAGCAGCTTGCCGCCTTCTCGGGTACACAGTGCCATCAGCTCGCCCATGTTCGCTTCGAGCTTGTCGGCAAAGCGCTCAAGAATCTGGCTTCGCTCTTCAACGGGTGTGGCGTCCCACTCGGGGAAGGCTTTCCAGGCAGCCTCGACGGCCTTTTCGGCCTGCTCGGCGGTGGTCCACTGGATGGTGCCTACGGTTTGACGGCGATCATACGGGGAGCACACGGTCTTGACCTGGTCGCGGTCCTCACTCACATCGAAGCCGAGCAAGGGGCGATAGTGGTACGGCGTCTCCATGAAACGCGCCATCTCATCCATCAGCGGCCGGTACTGGCTATTGATGTTGAGGTTCACGCCCTTCGAGTTCTTGCGCTCAGGGCCATAGATTGCCGGCGGCAGCGGAATGCGCTGGTTGGCGTAGGTATCGTAGTGGGAAAGCGTTTCGATCGGGTGCACGCAAAGCGTCTCGACCGGCACCTTGGGATCAACCAGCTGGTGCACGAACGATGAGTTCGCGCCGTTTTCAAGCAGGCGGCGAACCAGGTACGGCAGGAGATCCTTGTGGGCACCGACCGGGGCGTAGATGCGGCAATACGTGCCCTCGGGGGCGCGCTTGAGCGCGGCGTCGTACAGAGCCTCACCCATGCCGTGCAGACGCTGAAACTCGAACGGGCGGCTTGAGCGCTCGGCGATGTCCAGTACGGCGCTGATGGTGTGCGCGTTGTGGGTCGCGAACTGCGGGAAGATGCGATCACAGGTGTTGTCGGACAGCAAAAACGCCGCACAGGCCAGATAGGATACGTCGCTGCACGCCTTGCGTGTGAAGACGGGGTAGCCGTCGATGCCAATCTGCTGGGCTTCTTTGATCTCGGTATCCCAGTAGGCGCCCTTGACCAGGCGAATCGGAATCAGATCGCCCTGATCGGCAAGCTTGTTCAGCCAGTGAAGTACGGGCAGTGCGCGCTTGGAGTAGGCTTGAACCACGAGCCCGAACTTGCCCCAGCCCCTGGCGGCGTCGCTTTCATAGACGGCCTTGAAGACTTCAAGCGAAAGCTCGAGCCGGTCGACTTCCTCGGCATCGATGGTGATGGCAACATCGCGCTCGCGCGCCATGGTGACCAGTTCTCTAACGGTTGCGACCAGTTCCTCGAGCACCTGACTGCGGTGGCCGAACTCGTAGCGCGGGTGCAGGGCCGACAGCTTGATCGAGACCGACGGCGACGGCGATTTCTTGCCGAGCTGCTTGACGGTGCCGCCGACGGCGTCGATTGCCTTGGCGTAGTCATCGAAATAGCGCTTGGCGTCGGCGCGGGTCAGTGCCGCTTCGCCGAGCATGTCGTAGGAGTAGGTGTAGCCTTTCTTGAACAGTGGCTTCGAGCGCTTCAACGCCTCATCGATATCACGCCCCAAGACGAACTGGCGTCCCATCACCTTCATCGCCTGCATCATCGCCTGGCGAATGACAGGCTCGCCCATGCGGTTCACGAGCTTGTTGATGAAGCTGGCGGGTTGGCCGTCTCTGGGCTGATCGAGCTTCAGTACACGCCCGGTGGTCAAAAGGCCCCAGGTCGAGGCGTTGACGAACCAGGATTCGCTCTTGCCGAGGTGCGCCTTCCAGTCGGCCACGCCCAGCTTGTCGTCGATCAGGGCGTCGGCGGTTGCCGGGTCAGGGATGCGCAGCAGGGCTTCTGCCAGACACATCAGCAACACGCCTTCTTGGGTGTCGAGGCTGTATTGCTGCAAAAGCTCGTCGATCGAATCGACCGAGGTGTCCATGGCGCGGACTTCCCGAACCAGTTCCGCGGTCTTGTCGCCGATGCGCTCAATGTCGGCATCGGAGCCGTGAATCAGATGAGCCAGTGCTTCGACGTAGGTGTCTTCGTCAACGATGTAGTGATCGCTGATCCGATCGAACAGTCGTTTCAGGGGATGCTGCCAGGTGGACGGGGCGAGCATTTGATCGGTCGATAGCATATGCGTTCCTCTCGAGGCCAAATGAGCGCTGTACTCGGGCATGGAGGATGCCAAAGTGATTTGTTGGTGTTGTTCCCGGATCGGGATAAGAAAGCGCCCGGCATGACTTTAAGGACAGGCAGGTTACAGCGTCTTGTCAATTTTCATGTCATGCGTGTCAAAAGCGCGGAAGATGAGTCGTTTTGTCATCTTGCGCGAGCGCTTTGGCCGCGTTCTCGGGTCGGGGTGTGACCGATATGGCGTTTAAAGGCGTGGGACAGGGCGCTCTGGTTGGCAAAACCGCAGCGTTCGGCGACCTGGGTCAGCGAGTTCGAGGTGGTTCTTAATATGACGCGCGCCTGTTCGAGGCGCTTTTTCATGATGTATTGGTAGGGCGACAGACCTGTCTGCTCCCGAAAGAGCGCACTGAAATGCGCCGGGCTCAGAAAACTCAGTCGGGCAAGCGCCCCCACTGCCACGCCATCCATCATGTGCCGCTCGATGTAGTCGTCGATGGCGCCGAGATCAAGCCGGCCGCTTTGGGTGAGCCCGTTCGGAAATTGGCGGTGGTAGATGCTGCTGAGCAGCGTCGAGGCCAGAAGATCGCTGTCGGCGCGGCTGGCGTGCTGGTCGAGTTCGCGCACCATGAAGGCAAGGTAATGCGTTAGAGCGTCATCGAGCTCGAAATAGCAGGGCGCATCGAACAGCTTGAGGTGCGCGCGATAGTGCCCGGAGAGCGCCGGCGCATGTTCGGGAAGGTCAAGGATGAGCTGGCTGTTATCGCCAAGGCCTGCAAAAGCGTGGGTGCGACTTGCCGGAACCAGACAGCCCTGGAAGGCGCCGACTTCTCCACCGCGGCCATCGATATCGAACGCGGCCCGGCCGGACAAACCAATCACGATCTGATAATGCGCGTGGGCGTGGTGCTGGCTGACCGTAGCCAGAGGGGCAATGCGTATCAGGCTATTGGACGACATGACCGATGACTCCTGACGTGAGGGCAGCTTCAAGCGGCGTTTGATCTGCGAAGCGTCAAGCGCGCGTTGAGGTGGACCCGAATCGCCTCGAGTTCGCTCATGCCCTGAGTCGAAAACAGACGCCCATTGCGCTCGACCAGCCACGGCTGACCGTGATTGTCCATGATCGCCTGGCAGCGGCGTCGCAGGCTTTCAAGGTAGGGGTCGTGGCGGATGGGATACCCGATCACGGCGTTCCACTCATTCTCGCTCAGGGTGCAGGCAAGCGCCGAGTCGATCAGCGACAGCAGCTGCTCCGGGTCGGTGCGATAACGAGAGGTGCGTCGCGTCAATACCAGGGCAACGACCATGAAGCTCGAGATCGTAAGACACACGATAAAGGTCAAAAGGTAGATGGCCATCGGGGCATCCGAGCGTCATAAAAGAAACATTTTATCACGCGCAGGTGGGCGACGACGACACGACATTCAGAGTGTTGATCAACGAATGGGGCGAGCGCCAGCAAACAGGAAAAAGGCGCAACGAACAGGAAAAAGGAGGGAGCGGATGGAAAAAGGCGCAGCGGACAGAAGTGAGGGGCGTTGCAGTTGCTGCGAACGCGCGCCCGGGCGGGCGCGCGTGGGGTCCATCAGGACGGTTTGTGCATCTTGCGGCGAAGAAGCGGTCCGAGCAGATACGGAAGGACCAGGCCGGCAATGGCAATAGCCCAGATGCCGATCGACAGGCCACTGCTCCAAAGCACGGTCCAGTCCCCGTCGGACAGCATCATGGCGTGGCGCAGGTTCTTTTCCATTTCCGGCCCGAGCAGCAGGCCGAGAATGATCGGCACCAATGGAATGTCGATCTTGCGAAAGACGTAGCCCAGCACGCCAAAGGCCACCATGAAGTACAGATCGAACGCCGAGTGGCTGATCGAATAGATACCGACGATGGCTACCAGCGTAACGATCGGCATCAAATACTTGGGCGGTACGGACAATAGTTTGACGAAGATGCCGACCATGGGGATGTTCAATAAAAGCAGCAGCACGTTACCGAGCAGCAGGGCCGCGATAACGCCCCAGACAATGTCGGCGTGCTGTTGGAACATCATCGGCCCCGGCGTGATGTTCAACGACACCAGCATGGCCAGAAGTACTGCGGTCGTGCCACTTCCGGGAATACCAAGCGTCAGCATCGGCACCAGTGCACCGCTGGCGGCGCCATTGTTGCCGGCTTCCGGTGCGGCCACACCCTTGGGATCCCCATTACCGAAGTCGTTCTTGCGACCGAGAATGCGCTTTTCGACCGTATAGCTCAAAAAGCTGCCAAGCGAGGCGCCCGCGCCCGGCAATACGCCCGAAATAAAGCCCACCACGCCGCCGCGAAGACTGGTCGGCAGCACTGCGATCAGCTCTTTGACGTTGATCTTGAGCTTGTTCATCTTGACCATGCTGTCGCCGTCGCCCATGTCCCGTTCGATGAAGAACATCAGCTCGGAAATGGCGAACAGGCCGACGATGGCGATGATGAAATCGATGCCCTCGAACAATTCGAGCATGCCGAAAGTATAGCGGGGTTGGCCGGTCGAAATGTCGATGCCGATGGTCGACATCATCAGACCGATGGCGGCGGCGACCAGCGTCTTGATCGGATTCTTTCCAGTGATGCCGCCAAGTGTTGCAAACGCCAGCACGAACAGGGCGAAGTACTCGGCAGAGCCAAAGCTCAGGGCGAAATTCGCAAGCAGGGGCGCCAGAAGGATAAGGCCGATGGTGGCCACCACGCTTCCGATGAACGAGGCCACCGCCGAGATGGTGAGTGCTTCGGCGGCCTTGCCCTGCTTGGCCATCGGATAGCCGTCGAGACAGGTCATCATCGCCGGCTCATCGCCTGGGATGTTCAAGAGAATCGAGGAAATGCGGCCGCCGTACATGGCGCCTGCGTAGACCGCGGTCAGCATGATCAGCGCCGATTCCGGCGGCAGGCCAAGCGTGAAGGCCAGCGGGATCAAAATCGCCACGCCGTTGGCCGGGCCAAGGCCGGGCAGTGCGCCGATCAACGTGCCCAGAAACGAGCCGATCAACGCCAGCAGCAGATTCTGAGGGGTGAGGGCGACCTCAAACCCCTGCAACAGGTAATTGATGGTATCCATTAACCCAGCTCCAGAAGGCCGTTAGGCAAGGTCAGCTCGAGGCCGTAATTGAACAGGACGAACGCAACGATGGCGCTGATTAATCCAGTAAGAAACGCCTTGAGCGGTGGGGCGTTCATGCGCCAGCTCAGCTCCCCGACGGCAAGGGTGGTCATGATGATGAAGCCCACCAATTCGAGCAGAAGAATGTAAACCACCAGAATGGCCACAACGTTAATAAGCTCGAACAACGTCTTGCCGACCGGCCAACCGCTGTCCGGGTCGGGGCGAACCATCATGTAGAGACTGCCAAGGCCGAGTACGACCGCAAGCAGCGTTGGAAAGGTCGACGGGCCGATGCTTTCACTGCCGCCCAGCGGTTCGGGGAACTGCTGGGCCTGCCAGCCGTATGCCACGGCCAGCAGGAGAAACACGACGCCGAACAGTCGGTCGTTGATGTGCATCACTTGGTCATTCCGATGTCTTTGGAGAGTTTGGCGATGTCTGCGATCTGCTCTTTTACATACGCGGTGAACTCATCACCGGACATGTGGAAGGGCATCAAGCCATTTTGTTTCATCACCTTTTGCCAGGCGTCAGTGGTATAGAGCTGATCAAGCGTCTGGACCCACCACTGATAGGCATCGTCGGAAACCTGGCCCGGCATGTAGAACCCGCGCCAGTTGGCACCGACCGAATCGATGCCCTGTTCCTCGGCGGTCGGGATGTCCTCCAGCGGCTCCGGCAGGCGCTTGTCAGACAGTACAGCCAGGACTTTTAGATCGCCTGACTCGACGAAGCCAACCGACTCGGAGATATCTCCGGTAAACGCCGTGATATGGCCGCCGAGAATCTGGGTAATGGCCTCACCGCCGTTGTTGTAGGAGAGGTATTTGATCTTCTTGAGTTTATCCACGCCGGCCGCTTCGGCGGTCTGGAGCACTTTCAGGTGATCCCAGCCACCGGTCGCACTGCCGCCGGCAAAGGAAATCGCCCGGGGGTCTTTCTTGACCGCGTCCATCAGCTCCGGCAGCGAGTTGTAGGGCGAGTCCTTGCGTACGGCGATGATGCCGTAATCCGCGCCCAGCGCTGCGACCCACTTGACCATGTCCACATTCATGCCGGGAAACTGTTTCTGGGCAAGGCGTGTGGTGGTGGCGGTACTCGCCGCAACGATCAGGCTCTCATCCTGACGGCGCTTGCTGACGGTATGCGCGAAGGCAACCCCACCGCCGGCACCGGCCATGTTGGTGGTCTGTACGTTGCCCGAGACCTTGTCCTGTTGCTCGAGAAGGCGACCGACGCTACGGCAGGTGAAATCCCAGCCGCCGCCCGGATCAGAAGGTGCGATGCAGTCCACCTTGCCCTGGGGTTCAAAAGCCAGAGCGGTAGGTGCGGTTACGGCAAGCGCCGATGCGGCAGTAAGAGCAAGCGTCGAGCGAATGTATCTTGTCATTGTAGATATCTCCCAGCGGGCAGGTCGTAACCTTACAGTTCTGTAAGGTAGAATATTGTTCTTTCAAGTAGAATCTAATCGTGACCTCTGCTGCCTGTACAGACGGCTTTCGTCTAATCGCGAAACGGCGTGGATGCTGTCCTGGTCAGGCATTTCGACGTAAAACATGGGACAATGGCGCGCTTCTTATGATGTATGTGGAGACCCCCCGTGAACGCCTTTCTTGAATCACTTCCAAAGATCGAACTGCATTTGCACATCGAGGGCACGCTCGAGCCTGAGCTGATGTTCGAGCTGGCGCGTCGCAATGACGTGACCCTGCCGTTCGATTCGGTCGAGCAGGTCAGACAGGCGTACGAGTTCGAGGATCTACAGTCCTTCTTGAATTTGTACTATCAGGGCATGAACGTGCTTTACACCGAGCAGGACTTTTTTGACCTGACGGCGGCCTATCTGAAGCGCTGCCATGACAACGCGGTAATGCATACCGAGCTTTTCTTCGACCCCCAGGCGCATCTGGCGCGAGGCGTCAGTATCTCGACCCAGGTGGCAGGCATCACACGAGCACTTGATGAGGCGGAAGCGACCTACGGCATCACCAGTGGGTTGATCCTGAGCTTTTTGCGTGACATGTCCGAAGAGCATGCACTCGAAACCTACGAAGCGGCGCTTCCGTACCGCGAGCACTTCATCGGCGTGGGCCTTGATTCGGCCGAGGTGGGTAATCCGCCCGAGAAGTTCGAGCGTGTCTTCGAGCGTGCCCGAAGCGACGGCTTTCATGTTGTCGTGCACGCCGGGGAAGAGGGGCCGGCCGAGTACATCAAGGGGGCGCTCGAGGTGCTCAAGGCCGAGCGCATCGATCACGGGATTCGAAGCCTGGAGGATCCCGAGCTTGCAAAAACGCTCGTTGAACGGCGTATTCCGTTGACGGTGTGTCCACTGTCGAACGTGTACTTGAAAACGGTGCCGGACATGTCAGCACACCCGTTGCCGGCGCTGATCGAACACGGGCTTTGCGTCACCCTGCATTCCGATGATCCGGCCTATTTCGGCGGGTACATGAACGCCAACTTCCTTGCGGTGCAGGCCGCCTTTGATTTTTCCAGAGACACCTGGCATACCCTGAGTCTGAACGCAGTAGAGGCAGCGTTCGTGAATGACACCCGACGGGCCGCGTTGCGCCAGCGCATCGAGACGTACTTCGAGCAGTCCTAGCTTTAGACAGACCCGGCAAACTTCAAGGTGCCGGGTCATGGATAGAAGAAAAGGCCATGCGACTGCATGGCCTTTTTTGATAGTGGGGCCTGTCGCTTAAAGACGATGCGATGTTGGCAATGGGCAAGTGGGCATTGCGCCGTCGAAGGCTTTGAGTGCTTGGCCGGTAAACCTCATGCTTTACGCTTAGGTTTTTTTTGGCCTTGTTACAAAAGCCCGTGTTGGGGTATGGCTGAACGAGTTCTACGTTTTGATGCGTCATCGCTATACCGCTAATGCGGATTTATCGATTTATTTATAATGTTTAGTAGACTAATAAAGTTTGTACGTGGTTGACTGGACTGAACATGTTGAAGCGCCGTAAATAAATAAATTGGATAAAAAAATGGTAATAAGTATGTGATAGGCCAAAGTTGACTGATCCAATGTTAATTTATATTTATTTGGTAGTAGTTTGGTTATTCGATCTCGACAATACGTTCCAATTCACTAACTATCGGCGCCGATTACATCGGAGCTTCAATAATGACGACATCAAGCCAACCCAATTCACGCATCGATTGGATCGATGCGGCCAAAGGCGCCTGTATCGTTCTGGTCGTGTTTTATCACGCCGTCTATTTCATGATGGACGCCTCGCCTTTTCAGGACACGCTCGCCCACACCCTGTGGTTTAAATTGATGGTCGCATTAAAGCCCTTGAGGATGCCGCTGTTCTTTCTGATTTCAGGGCTTTTGGCGCACTCCGCGATCGTAAGCCGCCCCTGGCGGATTACTCTCAAGCCTCGGCTTGCGATGATGCTGTGGCTTTATGTGCTGTGGGTGATTCTTAGAACGGTTTCCGCGTTTCTGCTGGTCCAGTTTGCCAACCCCGAGTATGTGCCGAACGCCGGCACACTGCCGTTAACGCTTGATGAGCAGATCGAAACGGTGCTGTTTGGCACCAACGGCGTCTGGTACCTCTATGCGCTTGCGGCCTATTTCGTGGTGTTCAAGGCGCTTAATCGCTGGGCGGCGCTTGTCGTGCCTGTCACGTTTTTATTGTCGATTTTCTCGATTGTCTTGATCGATAACTGGGGCATTCGTGGCATCGTCGAAAACGCCTTCTTCTTTGCCGCAGGCTGTTTTTACAAGCAGCGTTTTTTCGAGGCGTTTTCCACGTTCAAGCCCAAGCGGTTCATGCTGACCACCACCATGACGCTGATCATCTTGCCGATCGAAATCCTGAACGACTGGTTCTACGCACCGGGTGGGCGAACGCTCCTGGCGGTCTTCATGGTGCTTGCGGGAATGGACGCCTGCTGCTGGGCATCAACGCGCTTCAGCCTTAAAACGCTCAAGACGCTGGGCCAAAAAACACTGCCAATCTACGTCATGCACAAGATCACGATTCTGATCACCTGCCAGTTCGTATTTGCGCTTGGCGCCTATCAGTTGAACGCCGAAGTTGTGGCAGCGCTTGCACCGCCCGTTGCGGTCGTTTTAAACATCGCAGCCTGTTTGATGCTCTACCGGTTACTCAATATCGGTGCCGGCAAGCTTCTTTTCGATGTGCCGACCCTGACGCTTCGACGTGCACGGCCTGTATGAGAGCTTGTCTCGATAAGAAATTCCAAATAAAAGACATAAAAAAAGCTGCCCGAGGGCAGCTTTTTCATACTGACTGGCTATCAGTTGCAGATGGCAGCCGGTACAGAGTCACCGCTGAATACACTGGTAGAAGTGTAAGAGGTGGTCTGTGAGTAAGCGTAGGCGCCTGCGCTGACAGTTACAGTTACAACGATAGAAGTGATGATCTTGAACACGTCATGTTCCTTGTGCGTTGGTGGAGTTATGGTGAAGCCCTAACTGCGCTTCGCCGCTAATGGTAGGGAAGGATACAACTAATGTCTGTGCAAAGATGCCCAAGAAGGCGTAATTTATGTAGCAATATGTTATTTTATGGCCGTATTAGAAAGGTAAGTAGAAATACTGCAAACGTTTTGAAATAAAGCGGACTAGAAGACCCACTTTATAACGTCATTTAAGAAGGCGTTTGGTATTAAAAAAGCAGCCCTTGGGCTGCTTTTTTTGTGGCGTCCATACTGCGGTCAGTGACGGAAGTGGCGCATGCCGGTAAAGATCATGGCAATGCCCGCTTCGTTGGCAGCGTCAATGACTTCCTGGTCACGCATCGAGCCACCTGGCTGGATAACGGCCTTGATGCCTGCCTTGGCGGCGTTATCGATGCCGTCACGAAACGGGAAGAACGCATCGGAGGCCATGACCGAGCCCGCGACATCAAAGCCTGCGTGTTCGGCCTTGATGCCTGCGATGCGCGCAGAGTTGACCCGGCTCATCTGGCCTGCGCCAATGCCAACGGTCTGCTCGGCTTTCGCATACACGATGGCGTTCGATTTGACGAACTTGGCCACTTTCCAGGCAAAAAGGAGGTCATTGATTTCCTGATCGCTTGGCGTGCGCTCGGTCACGACCTTGAGGTCATCCACGCCAACCATGCCTTGATCACGGCTTTGAACCAGAAGGCCGCCCTTGACACGCTTCAGATCCCAATCCGGGGTCACTTCGGCGCCATCCCACTGGCCACATTCGAGCACACGCACGTTGGTCTTGGCGGCAAGAATTGGTCGAGCCTGTTCCTCGACGCTTGGCGCGATGATGACTTCAACGAACTGCCGGTCGATGATGGCGCGTGCCGTTTCCGCATCCAGTGGGCGGTTGAAGGCGATGATGCCGCCGAACGCGGATTCACTGTCGGTCTGGAAGGCGCGCTCATAGGCCTCGAGCTGGCTTTCCTTGCTGGTGGCCACACCGCAGGGATTGGCGTGCTTGACGATCACGCAGGCGATGTCATCAAGCGCCTTGACGCACTCAAGCGCGGCATCGGTGTCTGCCACGTTATTGTAGGAAAGGGCCTTGCCCTGAAGCTGCTCGGCGGTGGATACGCTCGGCTCGCTTGCCTCGGCTTCGACGTAAAACGCCGCACTTTGATGGGGGTTTTCGCCATAACGCATGGACTGTTTCTTAAGATACTGCGTGCTCCAGGTCGCGGGGAATCCGTCACTTTCCTGTTGGCGGCTCAGATACGTCGCAATCGCTGAATCGTAGCCTGCCGTATGCTCGAAGGCCTTGACCGCGAGTGCGTAGCGCAGCGGTTTCGGGACTTCCCCATCGTGCTCGCCAAGTGCCTTTAAAACCGCGTCATAATCGCCGTGATTGACCACGATGGTGGTGTAGGCGTGGTTCTTGGCGCAGGAGCGCACCATGGTCGGGCCGCCGATGTCGATGTTCTCGATGGCGTCTTCAAGGGTGCAGTCGTCCTTGGCAACGGTTGCCGCGAACGGGTACAGGTTGACCACTACCAGATCGATCGGCGCGATATCATGCTCGGCCATGACAGCATCGTCCTGTCCGCGACGGCCCAGAATACCTCCGTGGATGCGAGGGTGTAGCGTCTTGACTCGGCCATCCATGATTTCCGGAAACCCGGTGTGTTCAGACACCTCGGTGACCGCGATGCCCTCGCTTTTCAGAAGACGGTAGGTGCCGCCGGTGGAAAGAAGCTCGACGCCACGCTCTTCAAGGGCGCGTGCGAACGGAACGAGGTCGGTCTTGTCGGAGACGCTTAAAAGGGCGCGGCGGACTGGAGTTGCGTGTTCAGCCATGATGATTCAGCTCGATAGAGTGTGTGAGGCGTTAGGAACGCGTTATAGAAGATCGTACTGTTTCAGTTTCTTGCGCAGCGTTCCCCGGTTCAAACCGAGTACCTGAGACGCCACTGTCTGGTTGCCCTGGGTGTGCACCATGACGGCCTGGAGCAGCGGCGCTTCGACTTCAGCCATCACCATGGCGTAAAGGTCGGTGACGTTGCCGCCGTCAAGGTGCTCGAAATAGCGCGCCATCGATGTTTCCACGGCTTCTCTGAGTGTTTGAGACGTGGGCGCCTCGGCCGGAGATGCGTCATTCATGGTAGTGACAATCATCGGTCTGCTGTTCATGCGGCAACGGTTCCATCCGGCAGGGTGTGAGGGAGGGGGTGGCTCAGGACGTCGTCCACGAACGCGTGCTGATCAGACGGGCTCTCAAGCGTATTGAACGCTTTCTTGGCATCCATGCTTGCGTGTGCGGCCAGATACCAGCCAACGTGTTTGCGGGCGATGCGCGTGCCCATATGCTCGCCGTAATGGGCGTAGAGCGCATCGAGATGCTCATGCATGATGAGGGCGCGTTCTTCTCGAGTGACCGGCGGCAGCCGTTCGCCATGGTTCAGATAATGGACGATGTCGCGAAAGATCCAGGGGTTGCCCTGAGCCGGCCGACCGATCATGAGCCCGTCGGCGCCGGTGTTTTCAAGAACCTGTACGGCCTTCTCCGGTGAGTCGATGTCGCCATTGGCGATCACCGGGATCGACACCGCCTGTTTGACCGCGGCAATGGTTGCGTACTCGGCAGCGCCTTCATAGCGTTGCGTGCGGGTGCGGCCATGCACGGCCAGCGCTTGAATGCCTGCTTGCTCGGCCATGCGGGCGATGCGCACCGCATTGCGGTTATCCTCTGACCATCCGGTTCGCATCTTGAGTGTGACCGGGATGGAGACGGCGTTGACCACGGCCTCTAGAATTCGCTCGACCAGTGCCTCATTGCGCATCAGCGCCGAGCCTGCGGCCTTGTTGCAGACTTTCTTGGCCGGGCAGCCCATGTTGATGTCGATGAGCTCAGCGCCGTGGTCGGCGTTGGCTCGCGCGGCGTCGGCCAGCATGTCCGGGTCGCCGCCCGCGATCTGTACGCTTTTCAAGCCGTGTTCACCGCTATGATCCAGACGCAACCGTGATTTCGGGGTGTGCCAGAGCCGCTTGTCGGCAGTAACCATTTCCGACACGGTCATGCCGGCGCCGAGCCGATAGCACAGCGTTCGAAAGGGGCGGTCGGTCACGCCGGCCATCGGGGCGAGAACCACGCGATTATCAAGGGTGTACGGACCAATTCGAAGCATCGAAGATCACATAGCCTGTCTAGGTGGTGTAATGGACGGTCACAGAAAGCGCTCTATGATACCGAGCGCTGGCGCCATATTGAAGGGAAAATGCATGTGTTTCGTTCAGGCGGTGTGCTCGGAGCGAAACCCGTCCAGCCGAACCCAGCCGTCTTCTTCAGCCGGTGAGTTCATGATCAGCCCTTGCGCTTCATAGGCGCTCATGACGCTGTCGGCCTGGTGCGCAAGAATGCCTGACAAGGCAATCAGTCCGCCCGGGGCGACGCTGCCGGCAATCTGGGGGGCGAGCTCGATCAGCGGCGCGGCCAGAATGTTGGCGATCACGATCGGGTAGTGCGCAGACGGGGCGTGTTCGGGGTAGTGAAGTTCGAACCGGTCGTCCTCGATTTGATTGCGCTGCGCATTGTCGCGGCTGGCCTGAAGGGCCTGGGGATCGATGTCGGTACCTACCGCATGAGCTGCGCCGAGTTTCAGGGCTGCAATCGCCAGAATGCCTGAGCCACAGCCGACGTCGAGTACATGCTGATTCGCTAGACGATTCTGGGTGGCAAGACTATCGAGCCAGCGCATACACAGCGCCGTGGTCGGGTGGGTTCCGGTGCCAAAGGCAAGGCCTGGGTCCAGCAGAAGGTTGACGGCCTCGGGGTCCGGGGCCTCGTGCCAGCTTGGGACAATCCAGAGCCGGCTGCCCATCTGCATCGGATGGAAGTTGTCCATCCAGGCCCGGTTCCAGTCCTGATCATCGAGGATTTCATAGGTAATGACCGGGCAGGGTTCGCCGGGCTGGGCGATGGACCAGCCGGCGGCCACACGGGCGAGCATGGCGTCGGCGCCTTCGAGATCATCATAGAGACCGGTCAGTACGGTCTGGTTCCAGAGCGGCGTCGAGCCTCGCTCGGGCTCGAACACCGGCGTGTCCTCGGCGTCCTCGAGTGTGATGGCGTTGGCGCCTTCTGCGAGAAGCAGCTCTTCGAGCGGTTCCGCGTGTTCGGGGGGGATATGGGCTTTGAGTTGTAGCCAGGGCATGGGGCAAATCCTGAGTGCTCAAACAAAAAAAGGGCGATGCAATCGCCCTCATGATCCACTGGTGCCGGCGTTAGCTCAGGCCCAGTTTCTTTTCGAGATAGTGGATGTTGACGCCACCTTGCTGGAATGCGCCGTCGCGAACCAGATCCTTTTGCAGATCGATGTTGGTCTTGATGCCTTCGACCAGCAGCTCATCGAGCGCGTTCTTCATGCGCGTCAATGCACTTTCACGGTGCTCGCCCCAGGTGATCAGCTTGCCGATCAGGGAGTCGTAGTGCGGCGGAACCGTGTAACCGGTATAGAGATGCGAGTCCATGCGCACGCCGAGCCCGCCGGGGGCGTGGTAGAAGGTGACCTTGCCGGGGGAGGGCATGAACGTGCGTGCGTCTTCTGCGTTGATGCGGCACTCAAACGCATGGCCGTCGCACTTGACCTCGTCCTGCGTGATCGAGAGCTTCTGTCCCGAGGCGATCTTAAGCTGTTCCTTGACGATGTCGACGCCCGTGACCATTTCGGTGACCGGATGCTCGACCTGGACGCGGGTGTTCATTTCGATGAAATAGAACTCGCCGTCCTCGTACAGGAACTCGAACGTGCCGGCGCCGCGGTAGTTGAGTTCAACGCAGGCATCGGTGCAGGCCTTGAGCACTTTCTCTCGGGCGGCTGGATCGATGTGGGGCGCGGGCGCTTCCTCCAGGACTTTCTGGTGGCGGCGCTGCAGCGAGCAGTCACGGTCGAACAGGTGAATGGCGTTGCCCTGGCCGTCGGCCAGCACCTGAACCTCAACGTGACGCGGTTTCTCCAGGTACTTCTCCATGTAGACCACGCCACTGCCGAAGGCCGCGTTGGCCTCGCTCTTGGTGACGCTGACCGAGGACAGCAGCTGACTTTCCTTGTGAACAACACGCATGCCACGACCGCCGCCGCCGGCAGCCGCCTTGATCATGATCGGGTAACCGATACGACGCGCTGTTTCGAGTACTTCCTCGTCGTTGTCAGACAGCGGGCCATCGGAGCCTGGTACCGTGGGTACGCCGGCTTTTTTCATGGCCTCGATCGCCGAGACCTTGTCACCCATCAGGCGGATGACGCTTGCGGACGGACCGACAAAGACGAAGCCGGAGCGCTCGACCTGTTCGGCAAAGTTGGCGTTTTCGGACAGAAATCCGTAGCCCGGATGAATGGCGGTCGAATCGGTCACTTCCGCAGCGGAAATCAGCGCGGGAATGTTCAGATACGACGCTCCCGAAGGGGCCGGGCCGATGCAGACAGCCTCATCGGCCAGACGAACATGGATCAGGTCGCGATCGGCCTTGGAATGGACGGCGACCGTTTTGATGCCAAGTTCCTTGCACGCGCGGAGGATGCGCAGTGCGACTTCGCCTCGATTGGCGATCAGTACCTTTTCCAACATGATGGACCCTATGCCGTCTTAGGAAATGATGATCAATGGCTGATCGAATTCGACCGGCTCGCCGTCTTCCACAAGAATGGCCTCGATGGTGCCGTCTTTGTCGGCCTCGATCTGGTTCATCATCTTCATGGCCTCGACGATGCAGATGACGTCGCCTTTCTTGACGCTGTGACCGATCTCGACGAACGGCTTGGCGCCCGGGGCGGGGGAGCGATAGAAGGTACCGACCATGGGCGAAAGCAGCTCATGGCCTGCAGGCTGTGCCGGTGCGCTTGGCTCTTCGGTCGCCACGGCCTGAGGCTGTTGCGCCTGTTGAGGGGCGGGCGCCTGCTGGGGGTAATATCCGCCGGCCATGGGCGCGCCGTATTGCGGTGCATTGCCCATGTTTCGACTGATACGAACGGACTCCTCGCCTTCCTGAATCTCGATTTCACTGATGTTGGATTCTTCCAGAAGTTCGATCAGTTTCTTGACCTTGCGAATGTCCATAGAGCATATCCTGGCTGTTTAAGACGTGAATGGCCGCATGAATCGACCGATGACATGATGAGGTGCGATGCGCTGTTAACCTTATCCTGTTTCGACACGATCACATCATGATCATGCAAGATAACGTGCAAAGCAGTTGTTGGCGGATTTTGCAGAAAAAACGAGAGTGTGTCCAGTCTGGCACAAAAGGTTAGTAAACACCGTTTGGTTCACGTTTTCGGGGCAACGACGCGTAGAACGTCGAGCAGTTCGGCATGCGTGGGCTCACCCACCAGACGCTGCGCTTTTAGCTCTTTCGAATCGCTGTAAAAGAGAAGGCTCGGCGGCCCGAAAAGGGCCAGTGCCTCAAGGGCGTTTCGCGTCTGTGGTGTGGTCCTTGTAACGTCGAGCTTGATCAGCGCCATCCGATCGAGATGGGTTCTGATGTCTGGGGCCTTGAATAGCGTGCGCTCCATCTCGAGGCAGCTGATGCACCAGTCAGCGTAGACATCAACCATCACCGGGCGCTCCTGTTGCCGGGCACGTTCAACGGCGCGCTCAAGCGCATCGAGCGATGTGACCGTGGTGAACTCGGGCTCGGTTGCATCGATTGATGCGCGATGTTCGCCGCTGTAGTGCGACAGCGGCGAAAGAATCGCTTGTCCGCCGCCCAGCGCACCAACAAGCGCCGCCGTGCCATACAGCGTGAGCGGGAGTGCGATCAAAAGCGGCAGGGTTCGAAGAGGCTTTTTGAAGAGCAGTACTGCGTTCAAAGCCCCCACCGCAAGGGCCAGTCCGATACCGAGTGCCAAGAGCCCCCACAGTGCCAGGCTGAGTGTGGGCGGTAGCCAGCGCATGGAAAGCCACAGGCTCATCGCGAGCATCAAGACACCAAACGCGTATTTGATACTGGTCATCCACGGGCCGCTTTTAGGAAGCAGGCGAACGCCGAGCGTTGTGATCAGGATAAGCGGCGCGCCCATGCCGAGCCCGAGCGCAGCAAGCGCGAGCGCGCCCTTGATGACGTCACCGGTGGTCGACAGATAAAGAAGGATGCCGGCCAGTGGTGCGGAAATGCACGGTGAAACGATCAGTGTTGATAGCGCCCCTGCGCCTAGGAGGCCCAGAGTGCCATGCCCGTGAAGCCGGTCCTGCAGGCGGCTCAGGCGCTGTTGCAGTGCGCCACCGCTTGGCAGATGAATCCGGTCAAAAAGCCACAGCGCAAATACGATGAACAGCAGTGAAAACCCGCCAAGCACCCACGGCGATTGAAGCTTCGCCTGCAGATTGAGCTGCGCCCCGAAAAGGCCGATCAGACTGCCAAAAAGGGTGTAGGCGCCGACCATGCCCAGCACATAGCTGCACGACAGTGTAAATGCCCGGCGGCGTGTGGCGTGTTGGCCCGCGATCAGTGAAGAGAGGATGGGAAGCATCGGCAATACGCACGGGGTAAAGGTCAGCCCCAGGCCTGCCAGAACGTACAGGCCGAGTTGCCACCACGAAAACGCGGTCGGACTCTTGGGCGTAAGCGCTGGCGAAGTGCTTGGCATCGATTCTCGCGCCTGAGCGCTGGAATTGGCCGGCTCAGTGCTTTGAGAAATGCCAGTGCTTTGAGCGATGTCAGTACTGAGCGTTTGATCGGTACGTTGCGACGATGGGCCCGTGGCCGCCGGGGGCGCTTTGTGTGTTTCTGATGCTGCCGATAGGGTGCGACTTTCCGGCGGATAGCAAAGGCCCTTGTCAGCGCAGCCCTGAAAGCCGAGCGTTGCCTGAACGGTTTCGAGGTCATTGCGCGCTGTTTGAAGTGGCGCCGATAGGGTTGTTTGCCCGTAATAGGCCACGATGTCGCCCAGATAGTCATCGTGTTTTGGGGTGCCCGGCGGGAGCGTCAGAGGCCCAAGAGTGACGCCTTTGGTGGTGCTTTCAAGTGAAAATTGGCGTTTATAAAGGTAGTAACCGTCGGCGTTATCGAAGCGGACGTAAAGTCTGCCGTCGTCGACCCAGCTAGTGTAGGGGAAGGCGCGATCAACCGGAAGAAACTGATGCTCGCTGAGCGGTGCCGAGGTGTCGTTATCGCTGAACCAGTCGCTTCTGGCCTGAGACGACACTCCGAGTAGACACAGAAGGGCCATGCAGGAAAGAAGGCGAGCAAGCATCTAACGTCCTCGGTGGGAAAAAGCGGCGACTTGGCGTGAATGAGGCAACGGTTTGGAAAAAACGTTCACAATCGACAGGGCCACCTCGAAAGGTGGCCCTGTTGGAACGTACAGCTGAATAGGCGTTTAAGCGCTCAGCGTGCGTCGTTCTGGTACGCGGCGACGGATTTTTCGATGGCTTTCTTGGCCGCGTCGGCGTTGTCCCAGGACTCGACCTTGACCCACTTGCCTTTCTCGAGATCCTTGTAGTTCTCGAAGAAATGGGCGATCTGCTGGCGGAGAAGCTCGGGCAGGTCGGTTATTTCATGAACGTCGTCATAAAGAGCGCTCAGTTTTTCATGCGGGACACAGACAAGCTTGGCATCTTCGCCGGCTTCGTCGGTCATGTTGAGTACGCCGACCGGGCGAGCGCGGATGACAGAGCCTGGCTGGACCGGATACGGCGTGACGACGAGCGCGTCGAGGGGGTCGCCGTCATCGGCCAGAGTGTTGGGGATAAAGCCGTAGTTGGCCGGGTAGAACATGGGGGTCGCCATGAAACGGTCGACGAGCAGCGCGTCCATTTCCTTGTCAATTTCGTACTTGATGGGCGCGTGATTGGCGGGAATCTCGATCGCTACGTAAATGTCGTTCGGAAGGTCTTTCCCGGCCGGAATCTTGTCGAAACTCATGGGTGAGTCCTTGGTCTGGTCAATAGAATACAGCGTTAAAGTAGAAGGAATTATACGAATTGCCCATCCCGATTACCAATAGGCTGCAAGGATTGTTACGCTTTGGCACAATTTTGTGCATTGCATCAAACGGCGACTCAACGCGCCCGCCCGAATGCTTTACCATAACAACAACTTCAAGCTGTACGCACCGTGAGACGCTTTATGGAGCACGCCATCCAACTGAGTTACGGCCAGGCCTTCGTGGCGACCGACAAGCGCCACCATCGCTCCTCGATGGCGGTTCAGGTGCCCGTCGATGACACCTTGGTGTCTCAGGGCGCTTGTGCGCTCATTGCCGATTCCACCTCGAAAAACGCCATTGCGCGTCAGGCCGGGGATCTATCGATTCGCGGGTTTCTTGCCGATTATTACTCGACGCCTGAACACTGGGATGTAAAAACCGCTGCGACCCGGGTATTGCGCGCTCTTAACGGGTGGTGCTTCAGCCAAAGCCGCTTCGTCAAGGGCGGTGGGTATGTCAGTTCATTGTCGGCGCTGGTGCTCAAGGAGCGCCAGGCCCATCTGTTTCATGCCGGTGACACGCTGGTGTTTCGGCTGCGTGGCGCCGAGTTCGAGCAGATTTCCCGCGATCACGTCACCGACATCGGCGGCTACCTTTATCCTTCCCGCGCACTCGGCATGGACGCAAGCGTTGATATCGATTATCTGACGCTGCCCCTCAAGCAGGGCGATATTTTCCTGTTCACCACTCAGGCCGTGCGCGGAACGCTGTTGCCGTCGGATTACGTCAGTGAAATTCGACGGCATGCGCACTCGCTTGACGAGGCGTGTCGGTATTTGGCGAAAGCCGCTGCCGAGCGGGCAAGCGAGCGCGGCTATGACGGTCATTCCTTCTGCTTTCAGATGGTGCGGGTCGACCAGCTGCCCGAAGAGCGAGTCGAGGCGCCCAATCTGCATTATGGCAAGCTGCCGATTCCGCCGGAGTTGAATGATGGTGATCGTTTCGAAGGGTTCGAGGTGCTCGAAGGGTTATCGCCACGGGGCAAGGCGCGCGTCTATCGGGTTCGAGATATTGACAGCGGTCAGCATCTGATCATGAAAACGCCCAGCCCCGAACTTGCCCTCAAGGACACGTATCTGAAGCACTTCATGCTTCAGCAGTGGGTGGCCGAACGAATCAACTCGCCGTTTATCGTCAAATCGGTCGCTCAAAAGCGCCCGCGGCGCTATCTCTACTACCTGATGGAAAACGTGGAAGGAGAGCGGCTGAGCACCTGGCTCGAGCGTCATCCAAACGCCACGCTTGCCCAGCGCCTCGACATCGCCCAGCAGCTTTGCAAGGCCGTTCATGCGCTTAATCGCAAGAACGTACTTCACCAGCGGATCTGCCCCAGCAACATCATGCTCGATCAACATGATCAGGTGATTCTGATTGACTTCGGGACCTGTCATTTCCTCGAGCAGGACAGTCAGGAAACCGCGCGGGAGCTGGTCCGGGAGGTCGGTCTCACGCCGCACAGCGCGCCTGAGTATGCGCTCGATGGCAATATCAGCCGGCGCAGTGATCAGTACTCACTGGCCTCGGTGATCTACTGGATGATTGCAGGGCATCTGCCCTATGGGGAGCGTGTGCTGTCTGTCAAACGCGAAACTGACCTGGAGGCAATGGTATATACCCCATTGAGTACGTCTGGATCAGTGCTGCCACCGGTGCTCGACGAAACGCTCGAACGGGCCTTGATGCCGAAGAAACCGTTGCGGTTTCGGCGCTTGTCGGAGCTGGTTTACGGGCTCAAGCTGACACGTCAGGCCATGCATGGCCCCGTGGAGGAGGACTCGTTGGATGTGGACCCTGCCTCGCTTGGAGACCCGGCTCGGCGCTGGAAATGGCTGACCGGTCTTTTGATCATTGCGCTGATCGCGAGTTTCTGGTTATAGCGCCAGGGCATCGCCCTGGCGCACATACGCTGTTTACAGAGAGAACGGCGCCAGTTTCTGAGGAACGCCGACCAGCTTGAGCTGGGCGTAATCCGGCAGGCCGTTGACGTAGGGCGGCTCGTCTTCACCCTGAATCAGGGGCTCCAGGTAGTCGCGGCAGGCTTGCGTAATGCCGAAGCCGTCTTCACGGATGTACTCTTCCGGCATGAATTTTTCCTGATTGGCGACCTCGGACAGCGGTGCGTCGAAGATCGACCATTCAAACGGTGACTGATTGTCGCGACGGATAGCCGGCATTACGGCGTTCTTGCCTTCGATCGCGCACTCGACAGCGCGTACGCCGACGGCGTAGGCCTGTTCGACATCGACCTTGGACGCCAGATGGCGCGCCGAACGCTGAAGGTAGTCAGGCACGGACCAGTGGTACTTGTAGCCCAGATCCTGCTTGATCATGCCCGCAAGCGTCGGAGCGACGCCGCCGAGCTGGCGGTGGCCGAAGGCGTCGGTGTTGCCTGCGTCGGCCAGGAAGGTGCCGTCTTCGTAACGAACGCCTTCGGAGACCACGATCACGCAGTAGCCATACTGCTTGACGGTTTCGTCGACCTTGCGCATGACCCGGCGGCGATCAAACGCGATCTCGGGAAACAGCACCATGTGTGGCGGTGCACCGCCTTCGCCACCGCCTAGGGCGCCGGACGCCGCGATCCAGCCGGCGTGGCGGCCCATCGCTTCCATGACGAACACCTTGGTGGAGGTAGCGCACATGGACAAAACGTCAAGCGCGGCTTCTCGTACCGAGGTGGCGATGTATTTGGCGACCGAGCCAAAGCCCGGCGAGCAATCGGTCAGCGGCAGGTCGTTATCGATGGTCTTTGGAACGTGAATGGCCTGAAGCGGATAGCCCATGCGCTCTGAGAGCTGGGAGACTTTCAGACAGGTATCTGCGCTGTCGCCGCCGCCGTTATAGAAGAAGTAACGGATGTTGTGGGCTTTAAAGACTTCGATCAGGCGCTCGTACTGGACGCGATGGGTGTCGATGTCCTTGAGTTTGTAGCGGCAGGAGCCGAATGCACCGCCTGGCGTATGACGAAGGGCGGCAATCGATTCATCGCTTTCTTCGCCGACGTCAATCAGATTCTCCGTCAAGGCGCCGATGATGCCATTGCGCCCGGCGTATAGCGTGCCGATCTTGTCACTGTGTTTGCGGCACGTTTCGATCACGCCACATGCGCTGGCGTTGATTACTGATGAAACGCCACCGGACTGCGCATAAAAGGCATTGTATCTGGTCATGGAAGCATCCTGCTGTTTTATGTGTTCTGCTCTCTCTCATCCCGCGGGCATCGCTGTCGGCCGTCGGGTGCGGCCGCCATCTTAGTCGAAAGCGATGACAGCCGCGAGACTGAGACTGACGACTTATCGATCCCCATGCTAGTCTGATCCGGCTTTATCGATGAGTCATAAATCATGCATGTTCATATTCTAGGTATTTGCGGCACCTTTATGGGAAGCCTTGCGCTTCTGGCCAAGGCCCGGGGCGACCGGGTTACCGGCAGTGACGCCAAGGTCTATCCGCCCATGAGTACCCAGCTCGAGGCGCAGGGCATCGAGTTGCTCGATGGCTTTGATCCAGCCCATCTCGATCCGACGCCGGATCTGGTGATCATCGGCAACGCGCTCTCTCGGGGCAACCCCGAGGTCGAGGCGGTGCTCGATCGCAAGCTTCCCTATACCTCAGGGCCTGAATGGCTTGCGCGTCATGTGCTGCCCGGCCATACGGTGCTTGCGGTGGCGGGCACGCACGGCAAGACCACGACCAGCAGCATGCTGGCCTGGATCCTTGAGCATGAAGGGCTGGCCCCTGGCTTTCTGATCGGCGGCGTGCCGGATAATTTCGGCCTTTCTGCGCGCCTTGCGGGCGGGGATAAACCGATGTTCGTGGTCGAGGCCGACGAATACGACACGGCGTTTTTCGATAAGCGCTCCAAGTTCGTGCATTACCGTCCCGATGTGGCGGTGCTCAATAACCTCGAGTTCGATCACGCCGACATCTTTCCAGACCTCGCCGCAATCGAGCGTCAGTTTCACCATTTTGTGCGCACTGTTCCCGGGAAGGGTCGCCTGGTCGTTGCCGACGACACACCAGCACTCGACCGAGTATTGGCGCTTGGGGCGTGGACGCCCATCGAGCGTTTCGGAAGCGCCGGCAGCGACTGGCAGGTATCGATTGCCCGTGGCGGGCGCTCGCTGACGCTTTATCACGCCGGGGCCTCGTTTGAGCTTGAGTGGACGCTTTCCGGTGCGCACAACGCTCAGAACGCACTGGCGGCGCTTGCGGCCGCACACGCGGTCGGTGTGCCAGTCAGTCGCGGCGTCAAGGCGCTGCACGCGTTCAAATCGCCCAAGCGGCGACAGGAGGTGCGCGGTGAGGTGCGGGGTGTCATGGTCATCGACGATTTCGCCCATCACCCGACGGCCATTGCGGCCACGCTCGACGGGCTTAAATCCCAGAGCGATGAACGAGGTGGGCGACTTTGGGCCGTGATCGAGCCACGCTCGAACACCATGCGTCTGGGCACCATGAAAGCGCGGTTGAATGAAAGCGTCGTATCCGCTGACGGCGTCTGGTGGTATCAGCCGCCGACACTGGACTGGTCGCTTGAGCATCTTCTCGATACGGCTGAGCGCCCGGCAGAAGTGCACCGCGATATCGACGCACTGGTCGAGCGTGTCTGCGAGACCGTCGAGGCCGGCGATATGATCGTTGTTATGAGCAACGGCGGGTTCGAAGGCGTGCACGAGCGCCTTCTCAAGGCCCTCGCGACACGCTCACACATCGATTGACTGATTTTGACCGGCGGGAAGGTACCCTAGACCGGCGGGAAGAACAGTACACGGGTGGCCATCAGAAGTACGGTGGCTGCCCCCAGCGCCTTCCAGGGCAGTTGGGTGATTGGCCGGTAGGCAAACCGGTGGTAGCTGATGCGCACGACCGCGCACATCGCGAATCCGAGCAGGGTGCCGCCGAGTAGGTCGCTGACCCAATGAACCCCCATCATCAGGCGTGACCACGCCATCAGCGCGATCAAAAGCGTTGCACCGCAGTAGATCCAGTGGCGCCGTGCCGGGCTTTTAACGCCGTCTGCCATGAAGGCCGCTGCCAGGCCGTAAACGACCACCGCGCCCGAGGTGTGCGCGCTCGGAAATGAAAATGAGCCCTCCAGGTAGTCCGGTGTCATCGGGCGAGGTCTACCGACCCAGGCCTTGAACAGGATATTGGCAAGCCCAATGCCGCCGATGGCGAGCGCCCAATGGAGCAGGGCCGTGCCATAGCGCTGCCAGATGAGCCACAGTGTCCAGGGGGCTAGCAAAATGACGATGCCGAGTTTGTCGCCGACTTTTGCAAGCACCAGCGCCAGTTGAGATGCCAGCGGCACATCGAGCGATTTGAAAAACGCGTTGGCGTTGTGATCGAGCGCGAACGGCGCCGGATGATGCGCGACAATCACTGCAAGTACGCCAAAGCCTGTCGCTGAGGCAAGAAAAAGCGTCAGAGACGGTATGGGAGGCGCGCCGCCGGGGACGTTCATTCGAAATGAAAGCCAGGTGCGCCGGCCCCATTTCGAGCGCCTGGCGCCTGTCAGCGCAAGCCGGTAGAGCGCGCCCATGCGCTCTGCGTGCTGGCGGCCCCAGGTAAACATCCACGCCAGAAAAATCAAGACGCCGCCAAGGGCAAGAAGCCAGCCGAAACTCTCCTGATATGGGCCAAGAAACGCCTTCCAGGTTCGACCCAGATAATACCCCGGCAACACGTAGACGGGCGCCCAGGCAAGCGCCGAGGCGACGTTGACCACAAAAAATCGGGTCGAGGGCATGTTGCACATGCCGGCAATAAGCGGGATAACCGGGCGAAGCGGGCCGATGAAGCGGCCGAGCACGACGGAGGTGGCGCCGTAGCGCTCGAAAAATCGTTGCCCTTTTTCCAGTGCCTCAGGATAACGACTCAGCGGCCATACCGAGGCGACCCGGTGGCGATAGCGGTGGCCGAGCCAGAAGCTGATCGCATCCCCGAGCACGGCGCCTGCGGCGGCAAAGGCCAGGGCAAGGGGGACCGACATCGAGTCGTGGCCGGCCAGTGAGGCGAGCGCGGCAATGACGACCACGCCGGGGAAGGCAAGCCCGACCAGGGCAAGCGATTCCAGTAGTGCCACCAGCCCCAGCGCGGCAAACAACAGAAGTGGGTCTCGGGCCAGAGGCTCGAGCCAGTTCATGACATCCATGTGATTGCGTATCCAAACGTTTGGCAGAGGTGGCCATTCTGCCATAGGCAACCCTGCGTATTGTCATTTTTACTTGTACAAGGCGCTGCCTTATAGTGGGTTTTCAATTATTCAAAAACATCGGTGAAGGTGCTTCATGACGCAGACTGTGGCTGATACCGCTTCCGTGAACGATTATATTCGCCGCTTGGGCCGTACTGCCCGAGAGGCTAGCCAAGTCCTGCGCAGTGCGCCAACCGCGATCAAGAACCAGGCATTGCTGGCCATGGCGCAGGCGCTTGAAGCTGAACGCGAGGCGCTCAAGGTAGCCAACGACGAAGATTTGACGCGTGCGCGCGCCAATGGGCTCAGCGAGGCCCTGATCGACCGGTTGGCCCTGACCGATGCGCGCATCGACAGCATGATCAAGGGGCTTGAAACGGTCGTGTCCCTGCCGGACCCTGTCGGCACCATCGATCAATTGAAAGCGCAGGCCAATGGGCTTCGCATCGGCAAGCGTCGTACCCCGATCGGCGTCATCGGCATCATTTATGAGTCGCGGCCGAACGTGACCATCGATGCCGCGGCGCTGTGCCTGAAGGCCGGCAATGCTGCGATCCTGCGCGGTGGCTCTGAGGCCAGTGCCTCCAATGCAGCGATCGCGCGGTGCGTCGTACGTGGCCTCGAGGCGGCAGGGCTCCCTGCGCACTGCATCAGCGTGGTCGAGACCACCGATCGAGCCGCCGTGGGTGCTCTTATTCAAGACAGTGAACACGTTGATCTGATCATTCCGCGCGGTGGCAAGTCGCTGATCGAGCGCATTTCCCGTGACGCCACGGTGCCGGTGCTCAAGCATCTGGAAGGCCTGTGCCACGTGTATATCGATGCGTTCGCGGACCTCTCCATCGCGGAGGATATCGCGTTCAATGCCAAGTGTTTCCGGTACGGCATCTGCGGCGCGATGGAAACCCTTTTGGTGCATGAGTCGGTCGCTGCTCAGGTGCTGCCGTCACTGTGCGCACGCCTTGAAGCGTACGGCGTTGAACTGAAAGGCTGCCCCGCTACACGTGAGGTCGTCGAGATGGCCCCTGCCGATGATGAAGACTGGGCGACTGAATACCTCGGTCCGACACTTTCGATCAAGACGGTCGCCTCGCTCGATGAGGCGATGACACACATCAATCACTACGGCTCGCACCACAGCGACGCGATCGTGACCGAGCACCTCTCCAATAGCGAGCGGTTCATGTCAGACGTTGATTCGAGCTCGGTCATGCTCAACGCGCCGACCTGCTTTGCCGACGGCGCTGAATACGGGCTCGGCGCCGAAATCGGTATTTCCACCGATAAACTGCACGCCCGTGGGCCTGTGGGCCTTGAAGGGCTCACCACCCAGAAGTACATCGTGCTCGGGCAGGGCCAGCTTCGTGGTTAAACGCTGGGCCATGCTTGGAGGAACCTTCAACCCGGTGCATCTGGCGCACCTGCGAAGTGCCATCGAGCTAAAGGAAACACTTGGGCTTGATGAGGTGCGCATGGTGCCGTGTCACGTGCCGCCCCACCGGGATGAACCACAAACGCCCGCGCATCAGCGCCTTGAAATGCTGTCACTGGCCCTTGAGGGCGTGCCTGGGGTGATTGCCGATGATCGAGAGCTTCGTCGTGATGGGCCCTCGTTTTCACTCGATACGCTCAAGTCGTTTCGCGATGAGCTGGGTGAAGATGACCAGTTGATCATGGCGATCGGCGAGGATGCGTTTTCCAAGCTTGACCGCTGGCGCGCCCCCGAAGCGCTGTTTGAGCTTGCCCATGTGGTGGTGATCGCCCGCCCGGATCATGGCCTTGATGTGCCGGCCGGGCTCAGTGATTTTCTTGCCGCGCGCCGAGCTCATTCGGCCGAGGCACTGTCCGGGCCAAGCGGGCGTTGGCTTGCATTGAGCCTCGCCTCGCCCATGGCTATTTCCTCGACCGATATTCGCACACGACTCAGTCGCGGTCAGGATATTCGGTATCTGGTGCCCGAGGTGGTTCGACATTACGTGGAACGCCACGGGCTGTACCTTTAATTAATACTGGCGAAAGTTGATCGGCCCAGTACAATGCCGCTTTTTCATCGAACTGACAGGACACTATGCAAACCGAAGCCCTGAAGACACTGGTTGTAAATGCGCTAGAAGACACCAAGGCGCAGGATGTAGTCACCATGGATGTTGCCAAGTTGACCAGCGTGACCGACGTGATGGTCGTTGCCAGCGGAACCTCGAGTCGCCACATCAGTGCGTTGGCCAACGGGGTTGTCAAGGACGTTAAGGAACAGGGCATACAGCCCATCGGCGTTGAAGGCAAACAGGGCAGTGAGTGGGTGCTGGTCGACCTTGGCGATGTGGTCGTACACATTATGACGCCGGCGACTCGTGAGCTTTATGATCTAGAGCGCCTCTGGAGCGACCTGCCGACCGACCTGGAACGCGATGGCAAGGCCCGTTCGTGAAGCTTCGAATACTCGCGGTCGGCACCAAAATGCCGGGGTGGGTGGAACAAGGCGTTTGTGAGTATGTCAAACGCATGCCGCGCGAGATGCCGGTGGAGTTTGTCGAAATCGCGCCGGGCACACGTTCGAAAAACAGTGTGACCGATAAGGCGATTGCCCAAGAAGGGGATCGCATGCTGAGCAAGCTCCGCGAGCAAGATCTGGTGGTCACACTCGAGGTGACCGGGCGCGCCTGGAGCACCGAAACCCTGTCGAACCGGCTCGGCGAATGGCGGCAAGAGGGGCGTGACGTTGCCCTGATGGTCGGCGGACCGGATGGGCTCGACCCGCGTGTCAGCGCCCGCGCCGAACAGCGCTGGTCGCTGTCGGCATTGACGCTTCCGCACCCGCTGGTCCGGATCGTGCTGGCCGAGCAACTGTATCGCGCCTGGAGTCTGCTGGCGGGGCATCCTTATCACCGCTGATCTGACCTGAAGTAAGAATCGACATGCGTTCACGCCGAAGGGCGACACTCAACAACACTCAGGAAGAACTCGGTCTATTCAGGCGTCGGTCAATCGTCGCCATGGTCGTTGTTCTCATCATGCTGTCCACGCTGGTCGGGCGGCTGGTGTATCTGCAAGTGATCAAGCATGACGTATTTATTACCCGCTCGGACAGCAACCGCATGCGGGTCGAGCCCCTGCCGCCGAACCGTGGGCTGATCTTTGATCGAAATCACAAGGTGCTGGCGGAAAACCGGCCTACCTATAATCTCACGATCGTGCGTGAGCGCGCCGATGATCTCGATCAGACGCTCGACCTTTTGGTCGACATCCTCGGGCTCAGCGACGACAAGATCGACACCTTCAAGAAGCGCTCGCGCCAACGTCAACGGCCGTATCAGCCGGCACTTCTGATGAGCGATTTGAGCGAGGCTCAGATCGCAAGCCTTGCGGTCAATCGCTACCGTTTGCCCGGCGTAAGTGTCGAGGCGCAGCTTCTTCGTTACTACCCTGAAAGCGTTGCGATGTCGCATGTGCTGGGGTATGTCGGCCGCATCAGCGAAAGCGATCTTGAGCGTCTGGACAGCAGTAACTACGCCGGCACCCACTTTGTCGGCAAGCTCGGCGTCGAGCGTTTTTACGAAGATGAACTTCATGGCAAGGTGGGGTATCGCACCGTCGAAACCAACGCCCGGGGGCGGGCACTTCGTGAGCTTGACCGCACGCCGCCGGAATCCGGCAAGAACCTCACGCTTACCATCGACAGCGACCTTCAGGCGTTGGGGTACAAACTTCTAACCGGCAAGCGCGGTGCGATCGTTGCGATCAACCCGCAGACCGGCGGTATTCTCGCGATGGTATCGACGCCTGGGTATGACACCAATCAGTTTGTGACCGGCATCGGCAGCAAAAGCTATCGGGCGCTCCAGGACGATCTGGATCTGCCGCTCTATAACCGCGCCGTGCGGGGCCAGTACCCCCCGGCCTCGACCGTCAAGCCCTACATGTCACTGGCAGGGCTCGAAAACGGCGTGATTACGCCTCAGACCACGGTCTATGACCCTGGCTACTATAAGCTCCCCAACGATTCACGGCGTTATCGCAACTGGCTTAGATGGGGCCATGGTCGTGTGGACATGCGTCGCGCCATTCGCGTGTCCAACGACACTTATTTCTATACGGTGGCCCACCGCCTCGGTATTTCCCGCCTATCAGAGTTCATGCACCGCTTCGGTTACGGAGAGGCACACAGCCTTGATGTTTGGGGCGCCCAAAGCGGCATCATGCCCTCCAAGGAGTGGAAGCGGGGGCGTTTTGGTAAGCCTTGGTACCCCGGCGAAACGCTTTCTGTCGGTATCGGGCAGGGCTACTGGCTTGCAACGCCGCTTCAAATGGCGACCGCGGCGTCGGTGCTTGCGAACAAGGGCAAGTGGATTCGACCGCATTTGGCCAAGGAGATTGGCGATACGCCGGTGACGCCTCCGTTTCCGAAGACGCCCCCAGATATCAAACTCAAGAACAGCAACTGGTGGAATCTGGTCGACCAGGGGCTTGAAGATGTGATTCAAAGCGGCGAGGGGACAGCGCGATCGCTTCAAAAAGGGCTTCAATACACTATGGCCGGCAAGACCGGAACCGCTCAGGTGTTCACGCTCGGTCAGAACCAGAAGTACAACGCCTCGGAGCTTCGTGAGCGACTGCGTGATCACGCGCTGTTCATTGCCTTCGCACCGGTTGACAACCCGCAGATCGCGATTGCGTTGATCATTGAAAACGGTGGCGGTGATCACCTGGCGGCCCCCATCGGGCGCAAGATGCTGGATGAATGGTTATTGCCGCGGCTCGACAAGGCCGGCAGCGAAACGCCTCGGCTGGATGAACTGGCTCGTGGGGCCTCCGATCACTAGGAGTTGTCATGCAGGAACATACGTCCGCGCGTCGGCGCCGGGTCGCTTTCAACTGGCGGCGCTGGCGCATCGATCCCTGGCTTTCGCTGTTGCTTTTGGTGCTGGTCGGCAGTGGGCTGGTCGTACTCTATAGTGCCGGGGGTGAGTCTAGGTATCTGGTTGAAGCCCAGTCGATGCGGTTTCTCGCCGCATTCGCCGTGATGGCCATCGTGGCGCAGTGCCCGCCTCATTTTCTGATGCGCATGGTACCAGTGCTGTATCTTTTGATCATCGCGATGCTGGTGGCGGTCGATGTCATTGGCTCACACGCCATGGGCGCCACGCGCTGGCTCGAAATTCCGGGGGTGATCCGATTTCAGCCCTCCGAGCTCATGAAGATCGTGATGCCGATGATCATCGCTGCGTATCTGTCCAAGCGTGACTTACCGCCGAACTGGACCGACCTTGGTGTGTGTCTGCTGCTGATGGGGCTTCCGGTGGCGTTGATTGCCAAGCAGCCGGATCTCGGGACGTCGCTTCTGGTGGCGTCATCGGCGATATTCGTGGTGCTTTTGGCAGGGCTTTCCTGGCGGCTAGTGGGCTTCTTTTTCGTGCTGGCCCTGGCGGCCTTGCCGCTTCTCTGGCTCAACATGCACGGCTATCAGAAACAGCGCGTACTGACCTTTTTGAACCCGGAAAGTGACCCACTCGGTGCAGGCTGGAACATCATCCAGTCAAAGACCGCGATCGGCTCGGGGGGGCTTACCGGCAAGGGGTGGATGGACGGCACGCAGTCACAGCTTGAATTTCTGCCCGAGCGTCATACCGATTTCATCGTCGCAGTGCTTGGTGAAGAGTTCGGTCTAATGGGTATGCTATTGCTTTTATTGTGCTATCTGCTGATCATCGCCCGAGGGCTTTATATGGCCAACAAGGGCGCTGATACCTTTGGTCGGTTGTTGGCCGGTAGCTTGATACTTACATTTTTTGTCTATGTGTTCGTCAATATCGGGATGGTCAGTGGACTGCTGCCGGTGGTCGGCGTGCCGTTGCCGCTGGTCAGTTATGGGGGCACAGCCAGCGTGACCTTGATGGCCGGCTTCGGTATCCTGATGAGCATTTATACCCACCGCAAGTCCACGTCGTGAATACAGGGAGTGGTGCATGACACTACGGGGTGTTATCGGAAAGAAGCTGGCGATCGCGTGTGTGCTTGGCGCGCTTGGCACGAATGCATCGCTTGCCACGGCAGCCGGTGAGTTCAATCCGGCCGACAACGCAGACGTTCGAAAGATGGTCGACGAACTGACTCAACAGGGGTATACCCGCTCGACCCTAAACGCCATCATGGCCAAGGCGAGTCATCAGCAAAGTATCATCAATGCGATGAACCGGCCTGCGGAGCGTCATTTACGCTGGGACGAATATCGCAACATCTTCATCCAGCCAAAGCGTGCGCGTCTTGGCGCCGAGTTCATCCGTACTCACCGCGAGGCGATGGATAAGGCTGAGCGTGAATACGGTGTGCCGCCTGAAATCATTGCGGCGATCATTGGTGTCGAGACCAACTACGGTGGCAACAAGGGCTCTTACCGAGTGCTCGATGCGCTGTCGACGCTCGCCTTCGATTACCCCAAGCGCGCCACGTTCTTTCGCAAGGAATTGATTTCCTACCTGCAGATCACGCTAGCGCAAGGGTTGGATCCGGCTGAAATGAAAGGCTCCTACGCAGGCGCCATGGGCTATCCCCAGTTCATGCCAAGCAGCTATCAGGCCTATGCGGTGGACTTCAACGGTGATGGCATCAAGGACCTGTGGGATGAGCCCGAGGACGCCATTGGGAGTGTAGGCAACTATTTTGCCAAGCATCATTGGCGAAAGGGGGCACCAATCTACGTTGAGGCGAATGGTCCGGCCGACAAGCCCGACAATATCGACTTCAACAACGTGCGAAATGGTGGGCTCAACACTTCGATCCAGGCACTTGAAAGCGCCGGTGTCACTGCGGCGGGCAACCTGCCAAGCGATGCCAAGGTGCTTCCAATGGCGCTCGATTTCGAAGATGGCCATTACCGGTATGTGCTCGGCATGCACAACTTCTATGTGATCACTCGGTACAACCACAGCCATATGTATGGCATGGCCGTGGCAACCCTTGCCGAGCAGATCAAGGCAGCTCTGGCACAGGAGTCCTAGTGTGTCGAAGTTGTGCTGGATAGTGGCGTTTGCTGTCGTGCTTTCCGGGTGTGCCGCGACCGGTGGAGGAAGCGGCTCATCCGGCGGTGGGCGCTACAGTCAAAGCAATGACGGGTATCCAGAGGGGATGCCCGACATGTCTCACATCGTGGATGCGGTACCAAAGGATGAGCCGAGGTCTCGAAGCGGCAACCGCTCGACGTATTCCGTCTGGGGCAAGACCTACCACGTGCTCGACACCAGCAAAGGGTACGCCGCTACTGGGCTCGCCTCCTTTTATGGTACGAAATTTCAGGGCTACGCCACGGCCAGTGGCGAGCTTTACGATATGTACACGATGAGCGCGGCGCACAAGACCCTGCCGCTGCCGACCTATGCACGGGTCACCAACCTCGACAATGGCCGAAGCGTCATCGTCAAGGTCAACGACCGCGGCCCGTTTCATGACGACCGCCTGATTGATCTGTCCTACGCCGCAGCTTACCGCCTTGATATCCTGAAGCAGGGAACGGGTCGTGTGCGGGTCGAGGCCATCGATCCCAAGACCTGGAAACCCCGCCAGGCGCCTGCGCCGACTGAGGCCATAAAGACTGTGAATGCGCCTGCTTCATCAGCCCCAACGGCTAGCTCGGGGCAGTCGACCGGGCCAGGGCGCTTCATTCAGGTGGCAGCGCTTGGCGAGCGTTCGGCGGCTGAGCGGCTCAAAAGCACGCTCGAGGCGCGGGTCGGTCATCCGGTACGCATTATCGCCGCGCCCGGCGCCTACAAGGTTCAGGTCGGTCCACTGACGGATCCAATCATGGTGGAGTCGACCAAATCGACACTCAAGCGCGCAGGTTACGATCAAGCGTTTACGGTTACTCCTTCCACCGAATAGCAGGCTAAACGAGAGAAGCCCTATGATTTTTTCTGCAACTCCCTTGTCCCTTCTTCGCCGCTGTTCCCTGGCGGTCTCGATGAGCATGGCGCTCGTCGCTGCCGGCCCGACGCTTGCCGCCGACCCGGCGCCGAAGCCTGGCCCGCAGCCGAACGTGTCGAGTTTCGTGCCGGCCCCGCCCGAGCTCAATGCCAAATCCTGGGTGTTGATGGACGCAAAGACGGGCAAGCTTCTGGTGCAGCACGATGCAGACATGCGCCTGCCGCCTGCAAGTCTTACCAAGATGATGACGGCCTACATCTCCGAGTACGAGATCGACAGTGGTGGACTGTCGCCGGATGACAAGGTGCGCATCAGTGAAAATGCCTGGCGCACGGGTGGCTCGCGGATGTTCGTCAAGGTCGGCTCCTATGTGCCGGTCAATGAGCTGATGCAGGGCATCGTGGTGCAGTCGGGCAATGACGCAACGGTTGCCATGGCGGAGCACATTGCCGGCAGCGAGTCGTCCTTTGCCGACCTCATGAACCAGTTTGCAAGCCGCATGGGGCTAAAGAACACGCATTTCATGAACCCGACCGGGCTCCCGGACGATGAGCACTATTCGAGCGCCCATGATCTGGCGACCATCGCACGCCATATCGTCGAGGACTTCCCGGACCACTATAAGCTCTATTCCGAGAAGTACTTCACCTGGAATGGCATCCGTCAGCCCAATCGCAACCTGCTGTTATGGCGTGATTCCCGCGTGGATGGTCTGAAGACCGGCCACACCGAAGCAGCGGGCTTTTGCCTAGTGTCCTCAGGCGTTGAAAATGGCACACGGCTTATTTCTGTGGTCATGGGCACCAATTCAGAAAACGCCCGTGCCCAGGAATCGCAAAAGCTTTTAAGCTACGGATTCCGTTACTTCAAATCCCAGAAGGTGTATGACAAAGGCGCCGAGCTTAAGACCGTTCGTGTCTGGGGCGGTAAGAGCAACGAGCTGTCAGCGGGCGTTAATCATGACGTCTTCATCACGCTCGGCCGTCAAGGCGACACCAACCTGACCGCTCGGATCAATGTCGACCAAGAGCTCAATGCGCCGATCAAGAAAGATCAAAAGATTGGAACCGTCGACATTGTCCAAAACGGCAGCGTGATTCATACCGAGCCGCTGGTGGCGCTCGAGGCGATCGACGAGGGCAGCTTCTTCAAGCGCATCTGGGACAAGGTTGTTCATTTCGTGATGGATCTGTTCTAGAGCCTAAGCTGTTTTGAGCCACAATGGGCTCATGCGTACGGGCTGAAAAGGCGATCCGGCTGACGGATCGCCTTTTTTTGCGTAGAATATCCGGCAATTGTTTTGACATGGAGAACAGGTCATGTCTTCGACCGATAACACGCCGGAGATCGAATATCCACGCGACTACGGGCTTCGCGTGGTGGGCGATAATGTGGATCAGCTCGAGCGCGATGTGGTCGCGATTTTAGAGCGCCATTGCCCGAAGAGCTTCGATTCGAGCAACGTTACGTCTCAAAAAAGCACCAGCGGGAACTACAAATCCGTTCGAGTGCGTTTTCGGGCCGAAAGCGCCGAGCACGTTTCCGTGGTCTATCAGGCGTTGAGCGGCCACCAGCTCGTGCGGATGGTGCTTTGACCAAGACCAACCCCATTCGGGTGTTTGAGCTCGGTGTCGTGCCTTATGAAACCGCATGGCGCGCCATGAAGACTTTCACCGATGAGCGCACGGAAGACGACCCGGATGAACTCTGGGTCGTCGAGCATCCGCCCGTGTTCACGCAAGGCCAGGCGGGCAAGGCCGAGCACGTGCTCAAGACGTCCAATATCCCAATCGTTCAGACCGACCGAGGCGGGCAGGTCACCTACCACGGCCCCGGTCAACTGGTGATCTATCCGCTTATCAATCTGCGCCGGCGCGGGCTTGGCGTGCGCGATATGGTCAGCGCGCTCGAAAACACCATCATTGACAGCTTGTTGGATCATGGACTTAACGCCCATGCTCGACCGGATGCGCCGGGTGTTTATGTCGAGGCGCGCAAGATTGCCTCGCTTGGCTTGAGAGTGCGAAAGGGGGCCAGCTACCATGGCGTGGCCTACAACGTATCGATGGATCTATCGCCGTTTGGGTACATCAACCCCTGCGGATACGCAGGCCTTACGATGACGGATCTTTCCACCGAGCTTGCCACGTGCATGGATCCAGCCCATGAGCGCGAGCGCGTTGTTTCACATCTCACACGTCACCTGAATCACGCCGCCTGGTTTAAAGAGTCGGGGTTGCCCGCGTCCCTGACTGACACTTCTTCCGATGTAGGATCGCTTAAATGACTGAAACACATGCTTCCTCCCAAAAGCGCCGAGTGGAACGTGGTGTAAAACTGCGCGGCGCAGACAAGGTGTCACGCATTCCGGTCAAGGTCATTCCGACCGAAACCCTGCCCAAGAAGCCGGACTGGCTGCGCGTACGCATGCCCGTCTCTCAGGAAGTGACACGCATCAAGGAAACGCTTCGAAAGCACAAGCTCCATACGGTATGCGAGGAAGCGTCCTGCCCGAACCTGGGCGAGTGCTTCAACGGCGGGACAGCCACGTTCATGATCATGGGCGACATCTGCACGCGGCGCTGCCCGTTCTGCGATGTGGCCCACGGTCGCCCCAACGCGCTCAATGAAGATGAGCCGCGCGAGCTTGCCGACGCCATCGCCGAGATGCGCCTCAAGTATGTCGTGATTACCTCGGTCGACCGTGACGACCTTCGTGACGGCGGCGCTCAGCATTTCAACAACTGCATTCGCGAGATTCGTGCGTCCAGCCCCAACATCGAGATCGAAGTGCTGGTGCCGGATTTCCGCGGTCGTATGGATGTCGCCATCGATACCATGCGACAAGAGCCGCCCGACGTCTTCAACCACAACCTCGAGACCGTGCCGTCGCTTTATCGCAAGGTGCGCCCGGGTGCCGACTATCAGTGGTCGCTGGATCTTCTAAAGCGCTACAAGGAGACGCGGCCGGAAGTGCTGACCAAATCCGGCCTGATGCTGGGTGTGGGTGAAACGGACGAACAGGTGGTCGAGGTCATGAAAGACCTTCGTGCGCACAACGTCGACATGCTGACCCTTGGCCAGTACATGCAGCCCTCGCGCAACCACCTGCCGGTGGATCGTTGGGTGCATCCGGATACGTTTGACTGGTTCGCCGAAAAAGGGCGCGAGCTGGGCTTTGTCCACGTGGCCTCCGGGCCGCTGGTTCGCTCGAGCTATCACGCCGACAAACAGGCGCACGGCGAAACAGTGAAGTAACTCGTCACCTCGACCGTGTATGACAGGAACCCGCCGCCATGGCGGGTTTTTCATGAGCGCGGCTCATGGCGCGCACGCGCAATTTTCAACGGATACGATTACCGCTCATCGAGTCGTTTTCTATAGAATGCCTTCCCTTGACCCACGCTCAAGGAATGCCTGTCCCATGATGCCGCTCCGGCCGTTTTTGAATACCGCCCTGATGATCTCCGCCCTTTTGCTTGGCGTGGGCGTTCATGGCGCCGAGCGTGAGCACACTCGATACCCGCTGACGATCGATAACTGCGGCCATGAGCAGACCTTTACGGCACCTCCAAAGCGCATCGTGACGCTTGGGCAGCTTGAGAGCGAGCTGTTGATGGCGCTTGGCGTGGCGGATCGCATCAAAGGCACCTCGGTCTGGCTGGGGCCGGTGAGTGGAGACCTTCAAGCGGTCAGCGAAACAGTGCCGGTACTTAGTCGCAGTGTGCCGAGCTTCGAATCGGTCACTCAACTGCGCCCGGATCTGGTAGCCGCTCAATTCACCTACCATCTCGGTCAGCGGGGTGAGGTGGCCACACGCGAGCAGTTCGAGCAGCTCGGAATCGCGACCTGGGTCTCGCCAAGCGATTGTCTTGGCAAGCAGATTACCGAGTCGTCCAACAGCGATGGGGCGCGAAAACGCCCGTTTACCATGGCAATGATCCGTGACGAAATAAGCCAGCTTGCTCGAATACTGGATGTGATTCCGCAAGGGCAGGCGCTGATCGAGCGATTGGATGCCCGTCTTGCCGCGGCTCAACACCTTCGCCCACATACCCACAAGCACCCGACGGTCATGTATTGGTTTTCGAGTACGCGCCTTCGGGGCGATGCCTGGGTCGGTGGCAGCTATGGCGCGCCTGAAGCCATTTCCCGGGCGCTGGGTCTCAAGAACGTGATTGAAAGCGATCAGGAGTGGCCTGCGGTCAGCTGGGAGAGGATCGCCGACCTGAACCCTGACATTATCGTGATTGCCTCGATGGACCGGCGCAATTTTGCCGCCGATGATGCCGCCAAGAAACGCGCTTTTTTGGAATCGGATCCGGTAGCACGTGAGCTTAGTGCTGTCAGGCACGGGCGTATCATCACGGTAGACGCTCAGGGCCTTAACCCGTCGTTGCATGTGCTCGATGCCATGGAGACAATCGCCGAGCACCTCGATACTGCCCGCGTCGCTGAGTGATGTTCCCTCCTAAATCCGCGCTCACGCTCTGGGCCATATTCCTGGCGGCTTCGCTGTTACTGGGTGTCAACATCGTGCTGGCGGCGTCCATCGGCGAAATGCGCATTCCCTTTGTGATTACTCTTCAAAGCATTGCTCATGGGCTCGGCGTCAGTGATGTATCACTTGATCCAATTCAGCAGGGCATCATCTGGCAATACCGCATGAGCCGCGCGCTGATTGCGGCGTTCAGCGGAGCGGGACTTGCGCTGTGCGGGGTGGTATTGCAGGCCTTGCTTCGAAATGCCCTGGCCGAGCCTTACGTGCTCGGTGTGTCGGCGGGTGCCTCGACCGGAGCGGTTTCGGTGATGCTTGTTGGGGTTGGCGGAGGCGCCATTGGTGTGTCGGCCGGTGCGTTTCTTGGGGCGTTAATGGCGTTTGCGATAGTGATGTTTCTGGCGTCTGGCGTTAGACGGGGCGTTACGCGTGTGATTCTGGCAGGCGTCGCTGCCGCGCAGCTTTTCAATGCGATAACGGCGTGGCTTGTAAGTACGTCGGCCAACGCCGAGCAGTCACGAAGCATCATGTTCTGGCTGTTGGGGAGCCTTGGTGGCGTGCGGTGGTCCGATGTCGAACTCGCCGCTGTCGTGGTCAGTGTGGGCTTCGTACTGTGTTTTTATTTTGCCCGGACGATGGACGCCTTTGCGTTCGGTGAAGACGCCGCCGCCTCGCTCGGTGTATCGGTGCGGGGCGTGCGAGCGGTGCTTTTAATACTGACCGCACTCATCACGGCAACGCTTGTCAGTATCGTCGGTGCAGTGGGCTTCGTCGGACTGGTTATCCCACACGCCGCGCGCTTTCTGATCGGGCCGGGGCATGTGCGGCTCTTGCCCGCCACGGCCTTGATCGGGGCCAATTTCATGGTGCTGTCCGATATCGTGTCTCGTGTCATCGTTGCCCAGCAGACGCTGCCCATCGGCGTGGTAACGGCGCTTTTTGGGGCGCCGGCCTTTGCGCTCATTCTCTACCGCGTAAGAACCGAGGAATGAAAGAACCGAGGAATGAAAGAACCGAGGAATGAAAGGACCGAGGAATGAATATCGAGGGGCGTGAGCTCAGCTGGACACGGCAGCACCAACGTATTGTCGATGGCGTCACGCTCGCTGTCGGGCCGGGCGAAACGCTTGGGCTGATTGGCCCCAACGGGTCAGGTAAGTCATCGCTTCTGCATTTGATGGCAGGGCTTCGTCGACCAAGCGGCGGGCGTGTGTATCTCGATCATGAGCCCATTGACGGGTTGTCACGACGCCAAGTGGCGCAAAAGGTTGCATTGGTGGCGCAGCACTCGACCACCGACGCTGATCTGAGAGTCGAAGAGGTGGTCAGGCTGGGTCGAATTCCTCACAGAGGGCCTCTGCAGGGCTGGACCCGAAGCGATGTTGAGCACGTCGAGCAGGCGCTAGTTCAGGCGGGGCTGGTTGTACTGAGACACCGTCGCTGGCATACGCTCTCCGGTGGCGAACGCCAGCGCACTCAGCTGGCACGCGCGATGGCGCAGCAGCCTGGCGTGCTATTGCTGGATGAGCCGACCAATCACCTGGACATTCAGCATCAGCTCGATCTCTTGACGCGAGTGCGGGCTCTGGCCACGTCGAACATCATTGCCTTGCATGATTTGAATTTGGCCGCGATGTTCTGTGACCGACTGGTGGTTTTGAGCGAGGGACAGCTGGTCGCGCAGGGGGCGCCCGAGGACGTATTGACGCCCGCCTTGATCTGGCGAATCTATGGCGTCGACGCGGCGGTTGAGCGATCGCCTCACCACGGAAAGGCTCAGGTTCACTATCTCGTCTAGCGGCTGGAGCGACGGACCGCGCTGATCGAACTGAATCGATGGGGTGACTGCGTTTGGTGACCCGGCCATGCCAAGTGGGGGTACGAAGCGGCGGATTGGTACGAATGAAACACTAAAAACGCCGCTCGGCATGACCCGTTAGCGGCGTTTTTAGTTGTATCTGGTCGGAGCGACAGGATTCGAACCTGCGACCTCTGCAACCCCATTGCAGCGCGCTACCAAGCTGCGCCACGCTCCGGCTCCGAAGGCTTGCCTTCAGAACGCTGCGTATCCTACACCACTGTTTAGAAAAAGGAAAGAGAAGACTTTTTATTGTTTATTGATCAAGGGATGGCCGAAAATGAGGTGATGCGTGGGTCAATGGATCGAGGGATAAATGGCGGTATTGATTGGGTTTGTGGGGTTGCTGGCGTGCCAGCTTCTGGGTGAGTTGATCGTCAAGGCGGGGCATCTGCCGATTCCAGGGCCCGTAGCGGGCATGATCGTGATGCTTATCGCCCTGATGGTGAGAGGGCGCGTGCCAGACGGCGTGCGCTTTGTATCCGAGGGGCTTTTAAAGTACCTGACTCTTTTATATGTGCCGGCAGGGGTCGGCATCATGGTGTACTTCGCAACGCTTGGCCAGAACCTGCTGACGATTGCGGTCACGCTGGTCGGCTCGATCGTGCTGACCCAGATCGTGACTGCTCTGGTGCTCAAGGCGCTGACGCGAAAGCGCGGCCAAAACGAGGCTGATTGCTCATGACGCCAGCGATCGATCAGCTTTGGGTCTATCTGACCTCTGAGCCGCTCCTTAATCTCTTGCTGACGTTTGTGGCGTACATGGTTGGTGTGACGCTGCACCGTTTTTTCCGAGGGTTCGCGCTGTTTCATCCGGTGATCGTTGCCACGACGCTGATCGTTTTGACGTTGCTCGGCACAGGGACGTCCTACGCGCGTTACTTCGATGGCGCGCAGTTCATTCACTTTCTTCTGGGGCCTGCGACCGTCGCTTTGGCCATTCCGCTGTACGACCATCTGGGCAAGGTGCGCCAAATGCTGTTTCCGATCATGAGTGCCTGTGTGATCGGCATTCTGGTCGCCGCGGTCACGACGCTTGGCATCGCCTACGCGATGGGGGCGTCTCATGAGCTCTTGATGACGCTGGCGCCTCGGTCGGTCACAACGCCGATCGCCATGGGCGTGGCCGATGAGCTGGGTGGTATCCCGTCTCTGGCCGTTGGGTTCGTGATGTTGACGGGCGCCGTTGGTGCAACGACGGGGCCGCTTTTGTTCAAGCTGTTGCGCATTGACGACCCTGCCGTGCAAGGGTTCACCATGGGGCTTTCTGCGCATGGGTTTGGAACCGCACAGAGTTTTTCGACGCTCGGGCCGGTTGCCGGCGCTTTTGCGGGGCTGTCGATGGGGCTGACGGGTCTTGTCACCGCCTTTTTGCTGCCGGTATTGGTGATGTGGTTAGGTGGTTAGATCGCTGTTGCCGGCACACGCATTCAACGCTTGATGGAGAACACTGCATGAGTACGCTCGATATCACCCTGGTTCAGCCCGACCTTCATTGGGAGCAGCCCGAAAGAAACCGGGCCGAGCTCGAGCGTCTGCTCGAGCCCCTGGCGCCGACCGACGTGATCGTGTTGCCGGAGATGTTCGCCACCGGCTTCACGATGAACTCCCGAGAAATGGCGGAGCCCATGGCCTCGAGCGAGACGTTGGCCTGGATGATCGACATGGCTCGCAACACCGGCTCGGTCATGACCGGAAGCGTTGCGATCGAGGACGATGGGGAGTGCTATAACCGAATGCTCTGGGTCACCCCGGAAGGCGAGGTCGTTCACTACGACAAGCGTCATCTCTTTCGAATGGCCGGCGAGCATGAGCGTTACGGCGTGGGCGCCAAGCCTGTCATCGTCGAGCGCAATGGCATCAAGCTGATGCTGAGTGTGTGCTACGACCTGAGGTTTCCCGTATGGCATCGCAATACCACGCTTCGCTATGACGCGCTCCTGTGCATCGCGAATTGGCCGGCGCCTCGCCGCATGGCGTGGCGGACGCTGCTCATGGCGCGTGCGATCGAAAATCTGAGCTACGTCATCGGCGTCAATCGAGTGGGGGAGGATGCCAAGGGGCTTGCGTACAGTGGTGATTCGATGGCCATCGATTTCAAGGGGACACCGCTGTTGGACGAGCCCGAGGGGCAGCCCTTCATTAAAACGGTACGTCTTGATAAAGCGGAGCTCGACCGCTTTCGCGATACTTTCCCAGCCTGGCAGGACGCCGATGCGTTCGAGCTTCATATCGGCTCGTGAACTGCGCAAACATCGAGAGCGAACGTCGAGAGCGAACGTCGAGAGTGAATATTGAAAGGGCCGCCCGCGGGCGGCCCTTCGTTCAACTAGGCAGATGTAACTAACCTATTGCAGGTGCAGGCGTTGCCCTGGGTGGATTGGGCTGTCGGTCTTTAAGTCGTTGAGGCGCGCAAGGCGGCGCGTGGATAGCCCGTTTCTTGCGGCAATAGCGCTTAGAGAGTCACCCGAGCGCACGGTCACCGTGGCGCTTTGAGCGGTGCTGCTTGCAAGCATCTGATCGGTACTTCCGGGCACCAGCAGTGTCTGGCCGGCCCGTAACCGGTTTCCGCTCAGTTGATTGCGCGCCTTGATGACGCTTACCGGTGTGCCATAGCGCTGGGCGATCACCGACAGCGCATCGCCTGACTTGACGGTGTAGGACGACCATACCGTGCGCTCACTGGCCGGGAGCGATGCGAGCGCGCGCTCAAAGCGCTGCTTGCTTTTTGCGGGAATCAAAAGCGGCCCATTGCCAGCCGGTCGAGTGGCCCAGCGGCGATACCCCGGATTCAACGCCCGTATTTCTTCAATGCTTGTGTTTGCAAGGCGGGCGGCGAGCTCGAGATCCAGCTGGCCGTTGGTCTCGACCTCGGCGATCGCCTTGTGATCCGGGACACTTGGCAGGTCCAGCCCGAATTTTTGCGGATCGGCAACGATCGCTGAAAGCGCCAGGAGCTTGGGCACGTAGTCCATGGTTTCGCTGGGCAGTGTCAAATGCCAGTAATCGGTCGGCTCACCTTGCGTGGCCGAACGCGCCTGGGCGCGATTGACCGTGCCGGGGCCGGCATTATAGGCGGCAAGGGCCAGCGACCAGTCGCCGCTGTACCAGCGGTTTCTCATGGTGTCGAGGTAGGTCAGCGCTGCGGTGGTGGCGGAAATGACGTCCTTGCGGCCGTCGTACCACCAGGTGCGATCCAGCCCCATCTCATCGCCGGTGACCGGCATGAACTGCCACATTCCGGTTGCGCCGCTGTAAGGGTGGCGGGCGGTCGGATTGTAGCCGCTCTCGACGAAGGGCAGCAGGGCAATTTCGCTCGGGATGTGTCGGTGCTCGACCTGTCGGGTCACGAAGCGAAGCCAGGGGCGCGCGTGTTCGACGACACCACGCAGGTGCTGAGGGTGGGTCTGATACCAGGTGATCCAGGCCTGCACGCGGGGGTTGTCGGTATCATGGTTCAGCCGAAAGCCGCCACGAAGCCGTTGCCAGAGATCGTTGAAGGGCTTTTCATCCAGTACAAGCTCTGTGTAGAACCCGTTGTCGGTACTGGCCGCGGTGGCCGGCGCTGCAAGGCTTGGCGGTGACAAGAGTAACGAGGCCATGGCCAGCGAGCCGGCAAGGCCTGAGGTAGTGCGTATGACAAATTTAGTGATCATCGAAGGGAATATCCTGAGGATTAAAAGCGGTCCTTCCATGACCGGAGCGTGGTAAAGGTGCTCAAAGCGTCATCGGCTGCGCCGTGGGTCGACGCTGTCGCTTGAATGTCAGGGCGGTCGGTGCGCAGAAATGGATTGAGCGTTTTTTCACGACCGATGGTACTTGGCAGGGTCGGCCGGCCGAGCGAACGTTCGCGCTCGCACGCTTTTTCGAACGCCTCGAGCGCCGTGTTGTCGGGATCTGCCGCGCGGGCAAACGCCACGTTGGCCTGGGTGTATTCATGACCTGCAAAGACCAGCGTGTCGTCGCCGAGACTGCTCAGGCGTTTGAGCGAGGAGAACATCTGCTTTGAGGTGCCCTCGAACAAGCGGCCGCACCCGGCGCAGAACAGCGTGTCACCGCAAAACAGCAGGCTCGGGGTGCCAGCGGCGAGAAAGCTCACGTGATCGAGCGTATGGCCCGGAGTGGCAAGCACTTCGAAGGCCCGGCCCATGACGCGCACGGTATCGCCGTCACTGACCGGGTCGGTCACTTCGTCGATGACTGAGTTGGCCGGGCCAATGATGCGTGGGTTGAAGCGCTCGGCGAGTGTTTTCAAACCGCCGGTATGATCCTTATGGTGATGCGTCACCAGAATCGTTGTCAGTACACGCTCGTTGCGCTCGATGTAGTCGATGACAGGCGCGGCGTCGCCCGGGTCAACGACGGCAATCTGGGGGTCATTGTCCTGCTGTAGAATCCATATATAGTTGTCTTGAAACGCAGGAAGGGGTTTCACGGTCAACATGAAGACCTCGATATAAGTTACGCGATAAACGGGGATGGTCTTGCCTTTGAACGGCGTAAACCTTGCGTGGGAGTGTGGCATATGTCAAATCTCGAGCACCTGATGCGCCCCTCCGGGCCTTGGGCCGAGTGGTACGCGCGCAATGAGGCGTTCTGGGCCGAGCCTGGTGGTCAACGTCTTTTGCGTAACGAGCGCGCTGTACTCGGGCCACGACTGGAGCAGGCGCGCGGTCGATTTGGCCTTGAGCTCTCAAGCGTCGATGCCTTTCTCGATGCCGCGCCCGTGGGCAAGCGCATCTACTGGGCGCCGAGTGTCGAACACGTGGCCAAACCCAGTTCGCTCGTGTGTTTTCCGACCGCGTTGCCACTGCCGGATGCGAGCATGGATGCGGTGGTGCTTCACCACATGCTTGAGAGCATGTCGTCGCCACACCAGGTGTTAAAGGAGGCGGCCCGCGTTACCTCCGACAAGGGGCGTCTGTTCGTTGTGGCCTGGAACCCGCTTGGCGCGTCACGCTTTAGTGGTCGCTATTTAAGTGCACTTCGGCGTGAGTCGCGTACCGTCTGGCGTACAGCTCAACAGCTTGGCGACTGGCTTGCGTTCGTGGACTTCAAGGTGGTCGGCGTGCATTACTGCAATTTCCCTTCTGCGTTTCGCAAGGAGGGCCGTTTCGAAACGCTCGGGCGACGTTACAACATGCCGCTTGGCGCCGATTCGTTTGTCATCGAAGCCTCACGCAAGGGGGTGCCCGTGCAGCCGATCCCGGTGCGTCAGGCGCTCGGGAAATGGTTACCGGCGTCGTTCACCAACCGCGCCGGCATTGCCTGTGATGGGGTTGAGCCTGGCCCGCCTCGGGCGAAAAAGAGCGGTCAGTGATAAACTCGACCGCCCATGTATGCTAGACAGGTTCCGATGTGCGTGAACGACCGAGTGTGACGATCTATACCGATGGAGGCTGTCGTGGAAACCCGGGTCCGGGCGGTTGGGGAGCAGTGCTCCAATCCGGCGGCCATGAGAAGTGCCTTAAAGGCGGGGATCCGGCCACGACCAACAATCGCATGGAACTGATGGCAGCGATTCAAGCGCTGAAGGCGCTGACCGTGCCCTGCACCGTGGATCTCTGGACCGATTCACAATACGTTCGAAAGGGCATGACGGAGTGGATTCAGGGCTGGATCAAGAAAGGCTGGAAAACCGCGTCCAAGCAGCCGGTCAAGAACGACGATCTTTGGAAGGCGTTGCTCGAGGAATGTGAGCGTCATAATGTCGAGTGGCATTGGGTCAAGGGACACAATGGCCACCCAGGCAATGAGCGCGCCGATCAATTGGCGAATGAGGCCATGGACGAGGCGAAAGCGAGTTCGTGACGCACGCTTTAATCAAACAGTTACTCAGGTAGGTCTGTAATGGCGGGCAGAAGTATAGTGCTTGATACCGAAACCACTGGTATCGACCCCAAAGAAGGGCATCGGCTGGTTGAAATTGGTGCGGTCGAAGTGGTCAATCGCCGGTTTACCGGGCGTGTTTACCATCAATACATCAATCCTGAGCGTCATATCGATGACGAGGTCGTGGCCATTCATGGCATAGATAACGCAAAGGTGGCCAATGAGCCCACCTTTCGCGAGGTGGCCGACGAGTTCTGGACCTTCATTCAGGGCGCAGAGCTGATTATTCATAACGCGGCCTTCGATGTCGGATTTCTCGATTTTGAATTCGACATGCTCAACAAGGAACGCGGTTCGCCGGTTCTTGGGCCGATCAAGTCGCACTGCAGTGTGCTCGATACGCTGAAGATGGCGCGCGACCGCCATCCAGGGCAGCGAAACAACCTCGATGCCCTGTGCAAGCGTTATGATGTGAACAATAGCCATCGTGAGCTTCATGGCGCCCTGCTGGACGCTGAAATCCTGGCCGACGTCTATCTTGCCATGACCGGCGGCCAAACCGCGTTGGTGCTCGGTGACTCAGACCATCAACAGACTCAGGAGAATCAGCGCCTGGCCGATGATCATGCCTCGATTTCGATTCAGGCCGACCGGCAAGCGCTTCGAGTCGTTGCACCGACCGACGCCGAGTGGCAGGCGCATCGGCAAAAACTCGACAACATTCGAAGCAAAGCCGGCAGCTGCTTTTGGGACACATTGACCGTTAGTCAAACGGAGCGTGATTGAGCCATGTTCGAACGGTCTCTGGTAGGGCTTGATCGCACACGAAAAGGGGCGCTGATTCGAATGAACGGGGTTGGGGTCTGCCCTGGAGACGACGGGGTACTCGCCCTCGACCGACGTTGGCCGGATCATGCCGTCGCGCTCGGATGGTTTCGAACGCACCCCGTGGCAGTTGTGTTCGAGCCTGAAAACACCGAGGAGTGGCCCGGCGCCCGCGGCTGGTTTTCCCAGCTCGATGGTGCACAGACTGAACTGTTATCGACAGCACTCCAAGTGGCGAGCTGGCAGCGGGATCATCGCTTTTGTGGCCGCTGCGGTCATGAAATGCGCCGCAAGCCGTTTGAGTTCGCCATGGTCTGCCCGTCGTGCAGGTTCGCAAGCTTCCCCCGAATCTCGCCATGCATCATTACGTTGATCACGCGTGGCGATGCGCTTCTGCTGGCAAGAAGCCCCCGATTTTCCGTCGGCCGATTCAGTACGCTTGCAGGCTTCATCGAGCCGGGTGAGACGGTCGAGGCCGCGGTGCGCCGTGAGGTAATGGAGGAAGTAGGCGTTCGTGTCGGTGAGGTCGAGTATTTCGGCAGTCAGTCCTGGCCGTTTCCCCATTCGCTGATGATGGGGTTTTATGGTGAGGCACTGAGCGAGGAGATTACCATTGATGGTGTCGAGATCGAGGCAGCGGACTGGTTCTACCCAGACCAGCTGCCGGGACTTCCGCCCTCATTTTCGATTGCGAGAGCGCTGATCGATAATTTCATTGAAGGTCGGTGAGACTGCTCGATCAGGCCTGCATGTGTGGAAACAGACGCTTTAAGCGGGTGGCCACGATCCAATCGCCCTTGACCTTGATGTCGCCCATCATCATGGCGGTTGCGCCGCTGGCTTCCCCGTTGAAAATCTTTTTGAGTGTGTCCCGGTCGGTCATGAAAACGATGTCGGGGGTAGGGTGTGAGCCCTCATGGAACTGCATGGTGCCGTCATCAACGGTCAGCGTGTAGGTGTCGCCGTCGCTGAGTTCGAACATGAAGACATTATGGATGTTGCGTGCGGCTTTGGGGTTGAAATGCTGATGCAGCTTGGCCTTGATGCTTTCGACCAGTGTTGACATGTGTGTATCCTCTAACGTTTCTGCCGTCAAACGGGCCCGTGATGGGCGCAGGGCGGTGGCCGAGTATTCAGCATAGGAACAATCATGGATTGGTTATTCGAATTCGGGCTTTTTTTCGCCAAGGTGGCGACGTTTGTTATTGCCTTCGGGGCACTCATCGTCATCATCGCCAAGGCCCGTGGTGGTTCAACAACGCGTCAGCACCTCCGAATTCGCGATCGTCAGGAGTATTATCGCCAGTATCGCGAACAACTGGAGGCTGCTCAGCAGGAAAAAAGTGCACGCCAGCAGTTCAAGAAAGCCCGCGCCAAGGCGGATAAAAAAGCCTTGAAGTCTGCCAAGAAGGTGCACAAACAGGATAAGGATGTTCCTTCGACGCCAACGCTCTGGGTGCTCGATTTTAACGGTGACATACGCGCCTCACGGGAGCCGTCGTTCAGCCAGGAGATAACAGCGCTGTTGCCGCTTTTGAAAAAAGGCGATGAGGTGGTCGTTCGGCTCGAGTCAGGAGGGGGGCTGGTGCATGCCTATGGGCTGGCTGCTTCCCAGATCGAGCGGCTCAAGCAGGGCGGCGCTCGCTTGAGCGTGTGCGTGGATAAAGTTGCGGCCAGTGGCGGTTACATGATGGCCTGCTGCGCCGATCATGTGGTAGCTGCGCCCTTTGCGGTGATTGGTTCGATTGGCGTCGTCGCGCAGGTACCCAATTTTCATCGGTTTCTCAAGAAAAACGATGTGGATGTCGAGGTTCTGACGGCGGGCCGTCATAAGCGAACGCTGACACTCCTTGGTGAAAATACTGAAGAAGGCCGCCAGAAGTTTCTGGAGGATTTGAAAAGTACTCACCAGCTGTTCAAGTCCCACGTCAGTGCGCGCCGCCCTGAACTGGACATCGAACAAGTGGCCGATGGCGAAATCTGGTACGGCCAGCAGGCGCTCGACAAGGGGTTGATCGATCAGGTGACGACAAGCGATGAGTACATCGAATCGAAGTCGGCGTCATTCAAGGTGCTCGAGATCACACTGGTCGAGAAACAGTCGCCGCTTTCTCGTCTGGGCGGGCGCGTTCAGTCGCTGGTCGAGCGCGGAGTGGATGCTCGAATCAAGCAGGTGATGGAGCAGGAGTGGCAGCGTTATTAGTCGTCCTAATAAGGTGGTGTGTTCCTCATGAAAAAAGCCGGCAAATGCCGGCTTTTTTGTGCTCGACAGGACGCCGAGACGGTGTGTATAGCGATTAGCCCTGAAGGGTGCCGAGCGTTTTCAGTACGGCCTTGGCGTGCTCACCTTTGAGCGAATAGTAGATGGTCTGTGAGGCGCGACGTGTGCTCACCAGGCCTTCACGGCGAAGTACTGCCAGGTGCTGGGAAAGCGCGGACTGACTGAGCTCAAGTTTTGCATTCAGTTCTGAAACCGATTGCTCGCCTTCCTGCAGGAGACACAGGATGCGCAGACGGTTTTCGTTGGCCATGGCCTTGAGTATTGGAGTAGCTTCAAGAATAACCATTTCGGACTCGGTGCTGTTGGTGTGTGCGGTATCAAAAAGGCCCATAAGACATCCTCAAGTGTTTAGGAAAAATGATTAAGGGAATAATCATTTAAATACCCCTCATTGTACAAATGCCGAATTAAACGTTTTTTCATCGCTATCAACGTTTTCACCTGCGATGGAGATTTTGGACAACGTTCACGTCTCTGGTTAAAATCGGTTTCCGTTCAAGGGGTTCCCTTACCCCCTTAGTTAAAAAGGCATTTTTCAATGGTATTTGGCCGTCATTCAACGACCCCCCTCGAAGCCAGACTGGTTCTTGCGCACCTCACGATAATTTGTATCAGTAATATATTGGTACAATATCCCTTAACCTTGTTTGGATGGCACACCACTTGGGGAGCGTTCAGTTTTCCGCTTATTTTCGTGTTGACGGATCTGACCGTACGGCTGGTTGGCCAAAGCTCGGCCAGAAACGTGGTCTTTATGGCAATGCTGCCCGCGCTTGCACTTTCTTACCTTGCTTCGCTCATGCTCAACCACGAAGGGCCACTGTTTTCGCTAAATACGCTTTTGGACCCGATCGGTGCGCGAGTGGCTCTGGCAAGTTTCGGTGCCTACGTGGCAGGACAGCTATGTGATGTCATTTGTTTCGCACGCCTTCGTAAACGCGGATACGGGGCGGGAGCGCCGGTGCTTTCGACGATTTTTGGAAATTTGCTCGATACATTTACGTTTTTTGCCATTGCGTTTTACGCAAGCTCCAATACGTTCATGGCCGCTCATTGGGTCGAGATCGCTTGGGTGGATTACCTGATCAAGCTCACGGCAAGCGCCTTTATATTTTTGCCGCTCTATGGCCTCGGTGTCAGTGTGCTTAAACGTCGGATCAGTACGTATACTGTGTCGTTGTCCAGCCACTGATGCGCCGTCGCGCACTTCAAGGATGTTTTGATGACCAGTCGTATCACCCTCCGTCAGCTCAGTGTATTCGTGGCCGTTGCACGGTCGGGGTCTGTGAGCGCTGCGGCTCGAAAGCTTGGGTTATCTCAGTCGGCGACCAGCCAGGCCTTGACCGAATTTGAACGCCAGCTTGGTGTGAGTGTGGCCGAACGGCTGGGTCGCCGGCTCGAGTTGAACGCTGTCGGACAGCGGCTTCTTGCCCGCGCTGAGCGGCTGCTCGATGAAGTCGATCAGTTTGAAAGCGAAGCACAGGAGCCGGATGGGCCCCTGAGCGGTGAGCTGCGACTCTCGGCCAGCGCCACCGTCGGGAGTTATCTCATGCCGCGCATTATCGGCGAATTTACTGCGCGCTACCCAGACGTTCGGCTGGACTTAAAGCTGCGCAATACGTTCGATGTTATTGAAAGCGTGCGCAAGTTCGAGGCTGACCTAGGACTGATCGAGGGAATCTGTAATCAGCGAGAGTTGATCAGCGTGCCGTGGCAGGAAGATCGCCTGGTCATTGTTGCAGCGCCTACGCATCCGCTGGCCCTTCAAGGGACGGTGACCGAGCAGGAGCTTGCCAAGGCCGATTGGGTGTTGCGCGAGGAGGGGTCGGGCACGCGCGCTGTTTTCGAGGCGGCCATTCATGAACGTCTCGAGCGGTTGAATATCCGACTGGAGCTTGGTCAGCACGAAGCCATCAAGCAGGCCGTACGTGCAGGGCTGGGGCTTGGGTGTCTGTCAGAGCTTGCGGTGGAGGAGGAGTTGGCGTCGGGCAGTCTGGTCGAGCTGAACCTTGAGGGGTTGTCACTCAAGCGCCACTTTTACATGGTCTGGCATGCCAGCCGCTATCGAAGCCCGGTCTGGCAAGCCTTCAAGGTCCATCTTGACGATATGACCCGAGCCGCGCGTTCGGTGTAAGGAGTAATCATGAGCGTGACATTGGCGTCACTGGACAGCGGAGAGGCATCGGGCGGGTTCTTGCCGGTTGTTATCCTTCACGGATTAATGGGCAGCGCAGATAACTGGCGCTCCTACATCAAGGAGTGGAGTGCCCACACCCGAGTGGTTGCTTTTGATCTTAGAAATCACGGGCGCTCACCTCATGTTACGGGCATGAATTATGACGCCATGGCCGATGACGTGATGGCGGGGCTCAAGACGCACGGCATCACGCGGTGCTGTCTGATCGGGCACTCCATGGGGGGGAAGGTTGCCATGACGCTTGCAAGGCGCGATCCCGAGTGCGTGGAACGCTTGGTCGTAGCCGATGTGGCGCCAGTGGCCTACCAGCACGGTCACGACGATATCTTCAAGGCCATGCGGGCTGTCGAATCCGCGCGACCCAAAAGCCGCTCCCAAGCCGATGCGGTCATGAAAGACGTGATCGAGAGCGTCGCCACGCGTCAGTTTTTGGCGACAAACCTCACGCGCGCCGAAGGCGAGTTTGTCTGGCGCGTCGGGCTTGATGAAATCGAGGCCGATTATGACTCGATCATCGCCGCACCGGGGGGCTCCAAAACGTTCGAAAAACCCACGCTGTTTCTCAGAGGCGGGGCGTCATCGTACGTTGACGAGGAAGGCATCGAGGCAGCACGTTCTTTGTTCACGGATCTAACGATTGAAACGCTGGAGGGCGTCGGTCATTGGGTTCACGCCGAGGCGCCCAAGGCGTTTCGTGAGCATGTTGTACGTTTTTTGACTTAAATTGCCTTATGACCTGAGCCATTTTTGACCTGGTGCGTTTTTGATAGGGAGCGCACGTATTGATCAGAGTTCGTCCAGCGGAACGAGAGTGAGAGTCTGCCTAAGCGCCGGTTTCATAAGGTATCGGTTGAGAAGGTGATAGATGTCGACATCGAACGGTGCGCTTTTCACATTCGTGTTCTCTCCGAGCTGGCCCAGGTAGCACCAGTGATCGAACACGTGGCCTCGTTGCGTGTCATCGCCTTCAAAAATGGCCACCGGGCCCTCCCAGGGCCATGCGGTAACGCGCCAGGCCTCCAGCGCGGTTTCGGCCCGTGCGTCATGATCCCCTAGAGGCTCGATGCCCTGGCAGGCACCTCGGCATCGACCGATCTGATGGGCAAAGCATCGACCCTTGGCCGACTCCAACCCCATGAGCTTGGGGCACAGGGCATTGTCTCGGGTCAGCGTCGTCATGGCGTCAATGGCGTCGCGTTTTCGACGAAAAAGCCCGTAATACGCGCCGTCGCTGTCTGTATGGCGCTCCGTGGTCAAGACTGGTCGCGTTTGCCCTATGTCCCAGTGCCAACTGAAAAGTGTCTTCGCGCGTCTAAGCTTCCGATTGAACAAAGGCGCGCGTGCCTTGATCAATGTGCTCTCGATGAGCTGGGCGCTGAAGTCCCCACCCGTCAATCGATACTCGATGCGCTCGATCTGCTGGGTCATCTTGAGTGTGCGGTCGTCCTGCAATGCGCCGGTGAAATGACTCGCGATGCGTGTTTTCAGATCGACGCTCTTGCCAATATAGAGCAGTATGTCGTTGTGCCCGTAAAACAGGTACACCCCTGGATGGTGGGGAATGCGTTGCCACTCGTTCGGTGATACATGCGCCGGCAGGCTTCGGGAGCGCCACTGCATCTCGATCTGTTGATCGACCTCGACCTGACCCACGCGGTCGACCAGGGCCTGCCAAGCCTTTTGTAGATCGGCTGCGCACTCAAGGATTGAAAGCGGTTCGCTGTCGAGCCCAAGTGCGGAATAAAGCCGCTTTACGCCGATGGTATGGCGAGCAGTCGGCATCGCGTGGGGGGCGGCACGTTTCAAAAAGGCAAGCCATAGTCGCGCGTCGAGAACAACCAGCCTCGATGACGCACACCAGGCAATCAGGTCGTTCACGGCGCCTTGTTCGTGGCCCTTGGGCACGTGTTGTTGCCAGAAAAAGGTACCTGAGCTCGAATGCGTCTGGGCGCAGAGCAGGGTGATGCGGTCTCGAGACGGTCGGGGGCCCGACGTCTCGAAGTAAATAAAGGTGGTCTGAGGTTCGGCGCCCGGTGAAGGAGTATCGGTCATGTTGGGCGTTTTGTGCCCCTTGACGTCTAGCGGGAGGTCGTTTCGAGGTCGGCGTGATAGCGCTGGATAAATCGGCGCATGGCCTCGACGGTTTCGTCACTGCAGTGGTGTTCGATGCCTTCGGAATCGGCGCGAGCGACGGCATCTGGCACACCGAGTGCGAGCAGCGTGTTCAACACGACTTCGTGGCGCTTGGCGACCTTGAGTGCCAGGTTCTCACCCTGTTCGGTCAGGAAAATACCACGGTAGGGGCGTGCATTGACCAACCCGTCGCGCTTCAAGCGAGTAACCACTTTTGATACCGCCGCAGGGCTCACGCCAAAGCGCTCTGCGAGATCGCTGGCTCGAGCTTCACCTAGATGCTGGTGGAGATGGGCGATCTCTTCCACATAGTCTTCGACGAGTTCACGTTGATGATCCTGCCGAACGCGCTCGAAATGCTCGTGATGTGGGGTTGCAGTCATGAGTCTCTCTTTATCACTCGCTATGGCACGTAAGATAACATAAAGCGGTCATTCGGTAACGGGCGGGGCGCACGGCTGCCGAACATCGACGTTATTCAGTCGACACACCACTTTGAGTCATATAGTACCACGACGGTATTGAATCGCCTAAGAGGCGCACTGCATCGCGTGCATGCACCTCGACTACTGAACTCAGGCGTTGATGTCGATTGCAAGTGAGCCAATGTCATTGGATTGAGCGATGACACCACTGTCATGCAGGAAGCGATCAAAACGGCGGTAGCGCCCCGTATCAAGCGCCGCGGGCCTTAACGCAAACCGAACGATGCTATCGAACCAGGCGCTTTGATTGACCGGGTTATCAAGTACCGGATCATACTGCTTGAACGTTTCCCAGCCCTCTTGTGGGTGATTGACGATCCATAGCGCGGCTTGCTCGAGGGCGGCCATGAATCGGGCGTAGGCTTCCTTTCGTGAAGCCATTTGATGGCGCTCTGCGATGAAAATCAGCTCTTCATAGGCTGGAATGCCGTGCTCTTCTATAAAGAAGGGTCGGCCTTCAACGCCTTCCTGACGCATCTGGGCCAGTTCGAAATTTCGAAACGCGCCCGTGACGGCGTCCACCTTCCCGCTGATCAGTGCAGGTGTCAGAGAAAAATTGACGTTGACGAGATCGACATCGGCTTCGCTCAAGCCGCTGTCCCTGAGCATGCCATCAAGTAGAACCCGCTCGACACCGCCGACCGAATAGCCAATGCGCTTGCCTTTAAGATCTGAAAGGCTTTCTATGCCGCTGTCCTTGCGGACTACCAGTACGTTCAGGGGGGTATCGATCAAGGTGCCAATGCGCGTCAGGGGCAATCCACTGGCTGCATGCAGATGAAGCTGGGGCTGATAGCTCAGGGCAAGATCGATCTTGCCAGCGGCCACCAGTTTTGGGGGGGCTGATGGGTCTGTCGGCGCCTGAATGGTGAGGTCAATGCCGTGTGCGTCGAAAAGCCCCTTTTGTTTGGCAATGATCAATGGGCCGTGACTTGGGTTGGCGTACCAGTCGAGCATGACGGTCAATGATACTGGGGTTGAGCGAGCCTGAGTGTCATTGCCGTGAGCCTGGGCGCTAGGGCTTTGAGACGTCTCGGCACGCGCCGAGTTGGTAAGCACCGCACTTGGCAGCAGCGTAGCCGCGCTCAGGGCCGAGGCATGCTTGAGCCAGGCTCTTCGGGAAAACGGACGTTTTATAGACATGGTGCACATCTCTTTATCGGGTGTGGTGAACGTGTGTCGTATGCGTGCCTTATTGCTCACTGAGGCTCTGCCAGGGCACCAGCCAGCGACAGAGCCAATCGACGCCTTGGTAAAGCAGAACGGCAATGACAATCAAAATGAATAGGGCGGCGAACATAAGATCCGTTTGCATGCGCCCGTTGGCTTGAAGCATCAAGTAGCCCAACCCATGGCTTGAACCGACCCATTCGCCGATAACCGCCCCGATGGGAGCCGCGGTTGCGGCCATTCGAAGCCCTGAGCAGAGTGATGGCAGGGCAGCCGGGAAGCGAATCCGAAAGAGCTGCTGGGCGTTCGATGCGCCGAGTGTTTGGCCGAGATCCGTCCAGGCAGAGGGCGTCTGACGAAGGCCGTCGTAGCAGGTTGATGCGATCGGGAAATAGATGATGAGTGTGGCCATAACTACTTTCGAGGCAAGCCCATAACCCAGCCAGAGCATCAAAATCGGCGCAATTGCAAAGATTGGAATGGTCTGAGAGGCCAGCAGTAGCGGCAGCACCAGTCGACGCACGGGGTACCAGGCGGCAAGCGTTAGTGCGGTGGTAATGCCCAAAAGCGTTCCGCTGATGAATCCGAGCACGACTTCAAGTCCGGTGGTGAGTCCATGCGACCACAATAGCGATGAGTAACGGACAAGTGCGGCAAGGACGGCCTCAGGGCTTGGAAGGATATAGCGAGGCACACCGGTGATACTGACGATGAGTTGCCAGCCTGATATCAAGAGCAGTACGGCCAGTAGGGCAAACGCTGCATTTGACAGTGAACGAGTGTCTTTCATTGATGACCTAAAAGGGTGATGAGCTCTTTTTCAGCGTCTGCTCGCTGTGAAAGCGAGAGCGCCTTGGGCGGGCCACCGCAGTCGAAAGGGGCCAGTCGCCCTGATGGGCTCAACACGAGAATGCGGTCGCTTAAATGCAGGGCTTCACCGGGGTCGTGGGTTACCATCAAAACGGTGCGATCCGACAAAAGCGACGTGGCCAGTTCGTGCAGGTCGTAACGGGTAATGGCATCGACGGCCGAGAAGGGCTCATCCATCAAAACGATTGGTGATGGGCGCATCAAGGTTCGAGCCAGTGCAACGCGTTGGCGCTGGCCGCCGGAGAGGGTATAGGGGCGCGCTTCGGCTTTATCCGCCAGATTCAGGGTTTCCAACAATGCGATGGCTTCGGCTCGCCGGGCTGAATTTTTTGGTCGACCTTGAAGGCGGTCTCCGAGCAGCAGGTTCTCGACCACGCTGAGCCAGGGAAAGAGCGCGTCCTGCTGAGCCATCCAGGCGAACGCTTGAGCGGGGAGTGCGTGGCCTGCATGGTCACTCAGGCGCACCTGCGTGTCCTTGGAGCCATTCAAGCCAGCGACCAGTCGAAGCAGCGAGCTTTTACCACACCCGCTTCGACCCAATAGACAGCACCAGCTGCTCGGGGCAAGCTTCAGAGAAAGGTCTCTGAAAAGGGGGGTGCCCTGGTAGGCAAGGCTGGCCTCCTCAACGGTGAGCCCTAGAGGAGTCGATGTCACGGTGCACAGCCAATTGGCATGAATAGATACATGGGATATCCCTCCGCCGGTATGATCCGGATCAGGTTCGATGGGTTGTGCGCTGTGCACTCTCAGCCGTAAGGCACCCCAATCCTTTCTGGTACTCTAACGTGTCCATCGTATTGCTGGCTAGCATGTGAGGTAAAATGCATCTCCCTCCCGAGCGCCTGACGGCTGAGCTTGAACGGTTGCTTCTTGAAGCGCCCCTGACGCCTTTGCCACTGCTGTTTTGTGACAGTGCGAACTGGTTATGGCGCGCGCCAATGTCAAATCAGTTGATCAAAGTGGCACGCACATCGCCCGTGGAAGACCCCTTTTGGAAAGGGATGGCGACACTCTTTGGCCATGATCGATGGGAAGACGCGTCTTGTATGCCTGAGCTTCGAGAGCGACTTACGCGAACGCATTCCGGGTTTCTCGAGCTTTACTATAAAGGGCTAGTTGAGCATCGCCCGGTCTGGGCGCTGCCCTGGGTCGATGGGTGCGAACCGGATGCTCCGCAAGTGGCTGCCTGGCTTGGAGAATGGCTGAAAACGCAGGCCCAATTCGACGGCTTAAATCGCTTTGAGTATGGCAGTATAACCAGGCCTGAGTGTCGGCGGCCGTTATTGACGTGGCCTCAAGCGCTTACCGCATATGTCCACGAACACGTTCCGGCGTCAAGCGTTGCTCAGTTGCCGGACAGTGCCGAGCTTGGGGAAACGCCCGGTGCCGTATATTGTCTGGTCGATGCGCGCCGCGATCAGTTCATTCACACGCCGGAGCGCCTTTGGTGCGTCGATTGGGAAGCCTGTGTGATTGCGCCTCTGGAGTTTGCGCTGGCCATGATCGAGCTTGTGTTCGCGTGTTCGTCACCCTCGGTGCATGCACGCTTCAATGCGCATTTTCGAACTGTATACTCGTTGACGCCATGTCAGCGCGCCTGGTGTCGGTCGGCGTTATGGGCAATGAATAGTACTGGGGAACATGATTGGCAATGTGTAATTGATCTGCCGAACTGGCTGGATTTCTGAACCACTCATCGAATATGGGGATGCCCCTTGGGTGATTTGAATAGTATTTATCTGGTTGCCGGGTTACTGGTTGCCTTTAGCATCTTGGCGAGCCGAATTTCGGCGCGCGTGGGCATGCCGTTGCTGCTGCTTTTTTTATTCATCGGCATGATGGCAGGAGAAGACGGCCTACTGGGTATCAATTTCGATGATTATTCACAGGCGTACGTTATTGGGCAGTTGGCGCTTGCCATGATACTGCTTGATGGCGGTCTTCAAACTCGGATGTCGACGTTTCGTGTCGGATTGAAGCCTGCGTTGTCGCTGGCAACGCTTGGCGTGTTCATTACCAGCGGTCTGGTAGGGGTTGCTGCGGTCTGGCTTCTGGACCTGTCGTGGATTCAAGGGCTGTTGGTGGGCTCTATCGTTGGCTCGACCGATGCGGCGGCCGTTTTTTCGATGCTCAAGGGTCAAGGCGTCACACTCAATGAGCGCGTCGGGGCAACGCTTGAGATCGAATCGGGGACCAACGACCCCATGGCCATTTTTCTGACACTGGCTTTCTCTCAGACACTGACAGGCCAGGTGAGTGGTGTGTCTGACAGTCTATTGTTGTTCGTTCAACAATTTGGCTGGGGGTTGGTGTTTGGGCTTGGCGGCGGATGGTGTGTCGGGCGTTTACTTAAATGGCTTGATCTTGCCTCTGGCTTATACGCACTTTTGACACTTGCGCTTGCACTGGCAATCTTTGCCGTGACAAACCTTACTGACGGCAGTGGTTTCCTGGCGATTTACCTGGCGGGCTTGATGATTGGCAACATTAAGGGTCGTCATATTGAGCACATCGTGCCGTTCAACGATGGGCTTGCCTGGCTCAGTCTCATTGTTTTGTTTCTTGTGCTCGGTCTATTGGTGACCCCGACCCAGCTTATGGCATATTTCTGGCCCTCGGTCGCGGTATCAGTGCTGCTTATCTTTGGCGCGCGACCGATCGCGGTCATTCTAAGCCTGAAACCTTTCTTTCGATTTCGTTGGCGAGAAGTGTTTTTTATTTCCTGGGTCGGTCTACGAGGCGCGGTTCCGATCGTGCTAGCGATCCTGCCGGTGATCAGTGGCGTTGAAGACGCCTCACTCTATTTTAATGTCGCCTTTGTCGTAGTGCTCATGTCGTTGGTGGTCCAGGGCATGAGCATCGGGCCAATGGCAAAATGGATGCGTGTCATCGTACCGCCAAAATCGGCGCCGTCTCGTCGCAAGGCCCTGGGGGTCTTTCCCGAAAACGATTATGAGATGTTGATGTACAAGATCGATAACCGTGGTGTGGAAGACGTGCCACTGCGCTACTTGAAGTTTCCTTCCGGCACGTCGCTCGCGGCCGTATTCCGAAGTAATGCCATGATTCATCCGAAAGGCAGTACTCGGCTGGAAAAAAACGATCTTGTATGTGCCATTGGACGATCGGAAGACGTTTCTTCGCTCAATAAAATGTTTGATGGCGAAGCACGCCTCAAGCTTGCAAGAGATTTTTATGGCGCATTCATCATGGAAGGTGATGCTCCGATGAAAGATATTGCCGGTGCGTATGGTCTGACATTGAGCCTTGGAGAGCAGGAGTCAACGTTAGGAGCGTTCATTGCACGTCGTGTGGGTGGGTACCCGGTTGTTGGTGACGATGTGGACTGGCATGGCATTCACTGGGTGGTGCATGAGGTGGATGGTAATGCAGTTACGAAAGTCGGGCTTAGGTTGCAGTGAAAAATCATCCTTTTTTGGCATGCGTATAAAGCGTGATCGCGCCGTAATTATTGTGTAACATAGGGTATCTTTTTGGTTTTTTTTGTAGTTCGCTGGCTAATTAGCTTCGTAAACTTCCTTTTTTCAACCTATGCGTTTATGCCTGCGCGAGTAGACTTAGAACCATAAGCAGTACATAGACAGGAGTCGGCCATGACATTAATCGAGCTTTTGGGAAAATACAGGACGGCAACGCTTGAAACAGAGCGTCTAGTTGCCGAAGGAATGACAGGCGGTGCCTCTTCAGATGAGCTCTTCGAACTGCTGAAGTGGCAGGGCAACATGAAGCATCATTATCAGGTGTTGGTGCGCTTTATGGTTTACCCGTTTATAGCGCCGGATCTTGAATGCGGGCGCTTGACGGAGCAAGCCTATATTAACAACCTCTGCCACGACCTGACGGTCAAGAACGCTAATACGCTTTCACACATTCTACTCTTCCTTTCCAACGCCTATTCAGCTTACGTGCGATGGGATTCCGAGCATGCCCTATCGGCCTCGGTATAGCTTCCTCGAATTTCCTCTGGCTCCTTTAAAGCGCTTACTAAAGCGCTTTTTTTATTTTCTTTGCGCTGCGTTTGTGTGTTTTAGGTAACAGAACATGTCGACCATGTGAATACAAGCCTCAGGTGAATTCAAGTGGCTTCATCGGTAGTGTAATTATCCATCTTCTTAAGTATTAGTCTAGTTAATATCTTTGTGCTACATCGATATTTAGACTAATCTTATGTATGAGGTCTCGAGTTGAAAGGTTATCTTCAAGATGCTGTTTCTAAAAGGTTATAGTTATATTCAATCTTTTTTAGGTCTATGGTAGCTATTTTTTTCACAAAAAAGACGGATAAGGAGGGAGAAAGGTTTGTAATCTTTTAGTGCTATGTGTAACCTGTGCTCACAAAGTAACAAAAGATTTCATTGCAGCGAAAATCTAGCGAATTAGATTACAAAAAAATACATTAACGGCGACACTCGAGGAAATCATCATGAATCCGACTTCTAGCCTGCTTGAAGATATTCGTAACGTTAATCTTTCATATCTTCTTTTGGTTCAGCGACTTTTGAACGAAGACCGTGATCAAGCCATGTTTCGACTCAAGCTTGAACCCGAAATGGCGAAAAAGCTGAGCGACCTTCCAGTGTCGGAGCTTGCAAAGCTTGCAAGTTCTAGCCAGCTGCTTTGTCATTTCGCACTTGATAGCACCGAAGCGTTAACCACTCTGACCGGCGAGGGTCGTACAAATGACCTTCAACGGACTCATGAAGCCATTTTGCTGGCAGGCCGCTCTGATGCTTCAGAGAAAGTGCTGAGCGGAGGAAAGCGCCGTGGCTGAGAAAAGTGTCCTAGGGGAAGTCAAGCAGGTACAAACCGCGATAGAACTTATTGAGCTGGGCGCGCGCTTGCAGGTTCTCGAGTCGGAAACCGACCTGAGCCGAGGACGCCTGATTAAATTGTACAAGGAAATTAGAGGCGTATCTCCACCCAAGGGCATGCTTCCGTTTTCCGCAGATTGGTTTGTGACATGGTCGCCAAACATTCATTCATCGCTCTTTTACAATATCTACCAATACGTTAAAGAAAACGGCGATTGCGACAGACTTAATGCATTAATCAAGAGTTATAAGCTGTATCTGGAGCAAGTGTCATTGCTCGAAGAGGATGAAGCGGTTCTGGGTTTGACCCGTGCCTGGACGCTGATCCGGTTTTTCGAAAGTGATCTTCTACAATTAACACGATGCACTCGTTGTGACGGCAAATTCGTGACTCATGCGCACAGTATTGAACACAACTTCGTGTGCGGGATCTGCCAGCCGCCGTCTCGTGCAGGTAAAACCAGGAAAGCTGCCGAGAAAAAACGTCTTCAGCAACAAGAGGGAGTCGACCAATAAAGGACATGCATGTAAGTACTGTGGTGTTGTCGAATTATTCATACCTAAATTCCTTGCTGTGTTAGCCCTGTTGGATATTCCAACAGGGCTTTTTTTACTAATTAACAGAATTTGGTACATCAAATGCTAAATTCGAGCTGCACTCCACTTAGATAGCAAAAGGTGCTTCCAGTAGCTTTTTGCCCCAAGAGCGTCAATTTATCGCCTGTTACTTCAAACCTCATTTTGACGGCTTCGGGCGGATCAAGCGCTGCATCGACACTGTGTTTATCGTAGTCGTGGTCTTGAATCTAGAAATCTCCCTTTCGAATGCTGTCGTTTGCTGCTCTACTTGCAATAAGGGTTAGCGTACCACAAAGGCCTTGTGGCAAGCCGTAGATGGTCAGCGCTTCGAACACTTCATTGTGGCCAGAGTACAATCCGTCCTGAACGAGTGCCGGGTTTAATATGCTGGCTTGTTCAGTGTTTGACTCGATCTTTCTGCCTTTGTTGGTATGGCCGCTATACCCCATCGATGTTGCCCAAATGCCATTCAGAGGATGGCCATCGGTTGTAAATATCCGAGAACAACCTGCGGCGCCATTCTTTCCGTTCGTCGTGGCAGACTCGTTGCCTGCAATCATGGCGTTGATGCCAGTAAATGCCTTTTTTTGATCTGGGCTAAAGGAAAGTATTATTTTTTTCCCCTTTGAAATCAGATGCTTTGGCTGGCGGTCTCGAATGCATAAGTTCCCCAATTTTCATTGCCCACCAAGTACGGATTGCACGCCTCATTGGTATCGAGGGGTGAACATTGTCATCTTGAAGTCAGGGCGACAGCATTCGTGTGAGCGCATAGAAATCCCAGGCGGGTCGGTCGTTTTGCCAATCCCAAATCAAGGGAGAAAACTCTTTGATCAATGGCCAGCAAATTTCTCGATTATATGCTGCGGTTTCACGAGGTTTGGACGATTCTGAACGCCTATAAAACAATCCAGGTAAATCGGTATCAGCCCCTTATCTTCGATTCCTTTCAAGACGGTTCGCATGCCTTGATTAATTTTCTCGCGTGCTCCTGAGTATGGCTCGTTTTCACTCACTGAATTACCAGGGCCGTGAACCAAGACCAACCCTTTTTTGGCGCCGTTCATGGGGGCAAGCATGTCGTCTAACTTGCTGACGTAACCTTCGACAGTTCGGCCGGAAACGGCCATGCCGGTTACCCAGTTCGATGATTGAGGCAGGCCAACTTGGGCTAGCCGAAACTGCATTTCTTCTGCATCTTCATTTCCGTTACCCGTCATCCACATGATCGATGCCCCAAAAGCCCCGATTCGATCCGTATATTGAGGCATATGAGTGCCGTTGATTGCGCCTGCATACGTGAATAGTCCATGCGTCACCTCGCGTTTGATAAATGCCGATTGGCAAGGGGCATCATGGAAGTGTTAGATGCGCTTAGCACTGGAAGGGCAGTGTTACAAGAACCGTTACACCTACAGCTTGTCAGTGCAGGCGCTTAGCTGACACGTTAGTTCGGGCGCTGAGATAAAGTTCGAAAGAGTCCGATAAAAAGTCGCACTGTATCTAGAGGCTCAAGAGCGGAGCGCATGAAGACCTCAAACGGTTTTGGATCAAATTTGCGCGAGGACGAAGTGTTATAAACACCAGAGGGTTCATTCTTCAAGAGGAAATGCGTCAGCGTGCTTGGCTTGTAATCGCTTGATGTATGCCGTTCCTGTTCGTGTATGCCATTTATAGACAAGCATACAGCGCGGAAAACCTAAAAAAGGGGGAGGACGATTATGTAAGAATATACATCATATTCTTTCTGAGGGACACCGCTACTGGGCTTGAAAGAATATCGAGGAAGGGTAATGAATGTCTATGGTGCGGAAGGAGAGACTCGAACTCTCACGCCTTGCGGCACTGGAACCTAAATCCAGCGTGTCTACCAATTCCACCACTCCCGCGGTAAGACGATGTGCATTCTACCGATTTTGTATGCCTATGCAAGCACTTGGTTTTCATTGCTTAAACTATAAATTTTCCCGCCGTTAAAGCGAATCTAGTCGGCAAAAGATTGAGAGTAATGTCTGTCTTCTTGAATTGGTGCAACATAAGATGCGTGCGATGCCAGTGTTCTGCCATGAAAGGGCAAAGCCTGTGTCGTATGTGTTACGACGCACTTCCTTTTAATCGACACGCGTGCAGCCAGTGTGCATTGCCCTTATCAGAACTGGGTACAGAGTATTGCGGTCAATGCCTGGTCAAAGCCGTTACACCCTTTTGCGTTACCGCGCCGTTTGAGTATGGCGGTGACCTTGCCTGGCTCATCACGCGTTTTAAATACCATCACGACTTTCGAGCGGGGCGCATTTTGTTGCAGTTACTGCTTGAGCATGCATCCTTTCATTCCCTAGGCGTTAAAAATCGCTTATTGCCAGTGCCGTCGCATCCCACACGTCAAAGAGCGCGTGGTTTTGATCCTGTTGCATGGCTTGCCAATAAGCTTTCCAGGAAGATGGGGTGGCCCTTACTGAGAGCCATTAAGTCCCATTCGGCGCCTGCCCAGCGCACATTAACGCGTCATCAGCGTCTTCAACTTTCCTCCCGCGTTTTTACACTCGATGAACCGGCCGTAGGCCAAAACATCGTAATTTTCGATGATGTGATGACGACTGGAGCGACGCTGACCGCGCTATCAACTCCGTGTTTTCAGGAAACGGCTACCAGCGTAAAAGCACTTGTGATTGCCCGAACCCCGAAAGGAGGTGAGTTTGATAACATGCAGGCCAATCCAGGGAGCCCCCATGACACATCCTTTTGAAACCCTTTCCCCCGAACGTGCAATCGACATGATTGAAACACTCGGGTTCATGGTTGATCGCGACCCCTTCGCACTCAACAGTTACGAAAATCGCGTGTTCGACTTTCAAGATGAAAACCGCCGGCGATTTATACTGAAGGTCTATCGTCCTGACCGCTGGACAAGCGCGCAACGCGCCGAAGAGCTTCAGTTTATCGAGTTTCTGGCTCAAAGCGGGGTGCCTGTTGGTACCCCCTGGCAAGCTTCGAACGGTCAGGTGCTTCATCGATACGAAGACTTCGACTACGCCATATTCAATGCGCTGCCCGGTCAGGCCCCGGAGCTTGATAATCCAAATCACCTATTTGCGCTGGGTGAGCTTGTCGGGAAACTTCACCATGCCTCCAGAGGGTACTCATTTAGTGAGCGGCCGGTTTGGGCGCCATTGTCTCTGCTTGAGCACGCGGCGAGCGTGGTTCTTGAAAGCGGATTTCTCAGTCATCGGCAAGCGCAGGTCTACGAGAAACTAACTACGGAATTGATCAGCCAGGCCCGGTCTTGGCCGCTTGAATCATTGACGATGTTCCCGGTGCACGGTGACTGTCATATCGGCAATATTCTCGGGCGTGAGGATGAGTTTGGCCTGGTGGATTTTGATGACGCTCGGACCGGCCCGGCCATCACGGATCTATGGCTGATGCTGACGGCCAAAGAGGCGTCAGAGGCTCAAGGTCAGCTCTCTGAACTATTAGAAGGGTATGAGCAACACCTCGATTTTGATCGGCGCGAGCTTGATTGGGTCGAGCGGTTGCGTGCGGTACGAATGGTGCGCCACGCCGCCTGGATTGTAGAGCGCTGGAGCGACCCGGCCTTTCCGGCGGCCTTTAACTGGGTGGGCAATGAAGCGTATTGGGACGACCATCTGAAAGCCTTGGAACAGCAGCGTCATGCCTTATCCGATCCGCTCTGGCTCGCTTGACCGTCGGCAAGCTCTGCTTGGAATGACGGCGCTTGCCCTGATGCCTTGGAGAGAGAGCAAAGCGGATACGTCAGAAGAGTCCGCGACGTGGCTTGCAAAATTTCCGGCACTCGAACGGCAGTTCAATGATGCAATGGCCACTCTTGATGAGTGGGGTGGTCAGGCTCAGACATCTCTGTCGGATTATGACGCGCTCTTTGAGGCGGTTCGATCCAAAGCGGGCGCCTATTGGTCTGAGGTAAAGCTTTCGCAACCCAAGCGGCTGGTTGCCTATGATCAGGCTTACCGCAGTCGAGCCGAAATCGATTTCGAGCACGGCGCCGTGATCATTGAAACGCTTGACACGCACGCATCAACCGACGCACTTGTTGAGTTGATCAAGCGAACGCTTTCGACACCAGTCGATGATCCGAGTGTGGATCAGGGGCAATTGAGTCGAAAAAAACGTGATGGTATCCAGGGGCTTTTGAAGGGTCAGGTTGTCGATCAGGAGGGGCGCAACGTACGTTTTGCCTGGCGGACCGATCGCTACGCTAAGTGGCTTGCAACGCACAGGGTTGAAACCGAGCGACAGGCGAACGGTAAAAAAGTACTTAAGGTAAATATACCGTTATCTAAAAACCATCTAGGCGTTCGAGCCAAGCAATTCATGCCCTCGGTCGAAAAGGCAAGTCGACACCATAAGGTAGATCCGGCTCTTATCATGGCCATTATCTCAACCGAGTCGAGTTTTAATCCCTACGCCGTAAGTCATATTCCCGCATTCGGGCTTATGCAAATCGTTCCTCGTACGGCCGGCAAGGACGTGTTTCATCGCGTCTATAAGCGCACCGGTATGCCTTCGAAAACCTTTTTATTCGATCCTCGAAAAAACATCGATGCGGGAACGGCCTACCTGGCACTTTTAGATACGGTTTATTTGAAAGGCATTCGCAATCCTAAAAGCCGCCGGTGGTGCGTAATTGCAGCCTATAACGGCGGTGCCGGCAACGTATTCAAGGCATTCGGTGGCGGGCGCTCGAGCGCTCTTGCGCGCATCAACGCGCTCAGCGCACAGGCTGTCTATCAACATCTGCGCACACGGCACCCTGCCGGAGAAACACGTCGATATGTCTTGAAGGTGGGAAAAGCCCATCAACGCTTCAAGCCATTGGTCTAGAGCTAAACTCGAACTGCGAAATGCATGAGGGTGCGATACCATAGGCGCCTTTCGCCGCGCCCGCGGCCAACCTGTCTTTCGAAGAGATTGAATCAGCCCATGTGTGACGAGCTCTCCCACCACTTTCAGGAAATCATCAAGGGTCTGGGCGAAGACCCGGATCGAGAAGGGTTACGTGATACCCCCACTCGCGCAGCCAAGGCCATGCAGTTTTTAACGCGTGGCTATAATGAGTCGTTGGAAACCCTGGTTAATAACGCGGTATTTACGTCAGACACCGATGAGATCGTCCTGGTCAAGGACATCGAGCTGTACTCGATGTGTGAGCATCATATGCTACCGTTCATAGGTAAATGCCACATCGGTTATCTGCCGGATGGCAAGGTGCTGGGGCTTTCGAAATTCGCTCGCATTGTCGATATGTATGCGCGCCGACTGCAGATTCAGGAAAACCTGACACGTCAGATTGCTGAAGCCGTCAGGCAGGTGACCGGCGCCAAGGGCGTTGGGGTCATTATCGAGGCGAAACACATGTGCATGATGATGCGAGGGGTCGAGAAACAGAATTCGAGCATGAGCACGTCGGTCATGCTTGGCTCGTTCCGTCGTAACATTGAAACCCGGCAGGAATTTTTATCTCTGGTACGTCATCAATAACCGTACCTTTAAATGCATTACCCGAGATCAGGATGGAAGCGCCATGACTATGCTGCAAGACAATGGATTGTTTCGCCCGTTTGCCTTTATTGATGGCAGTTGGGTCGCAGCCGACAGCGGTGAACAGATCGAAATTGATAATCCCTCGACCGGCGAGGTTATCGCTCGAGTGCCCAAAATGGGACGCAAGGAGACCGATCGTGCCATCGACGCTGCGTATGCGGCTTTTGAAGCTTGGTCTGAGCGAACCGCACTCGAACGAGCCGATATCCTCTATCGCTGGTATGAGTTGATGATGGAGCATCAGGCTGATCTTGGGCGATTAATGACGTTTGAACAGGGCAAGCCTGTAAAGGAAGCCGAAGGTGAGATCGCTTATGCGGCCAGCTTTTTGCGCTGGTACGCTGAAGAAGCTCGAAGGGTCTATGGCGATACCATTCCTGGTGCCAAGTCAGGCCAGCGTATCGTTGTACTCAAGCAGCCAGTGGGTGTCGTTGGGGCAATTACTCCATGGAATTTCCCCTCCTCGATGATTACACGCAAGGCGGGGGCAGCGCTGGCTGCAGGGTGCTCGATCGTGGTCAAGCCGGCAAGCCAGACCCCGCTTTCCGCGACGGCTCTTGCCGTACTTGCCGAGCGTGCGGGCGTGCCTAAGGGGGTTTTCAATGTTCTCCCAGGCAGTGCATCGGAAATCGCGGGCGCACTGACGGAGTCGCCCAAGGTTCGAAAGATCACTTTTACAGGATCTACCGAGGTGGGCCGTACGTTGATGGCCAATGCCGCGCAGAATATTCAAAAGATCTCGCTTGAATTGGGCGGCAACGCGCCATTTATCGTGTTCGAGGATGCGGATCTGGACGCAGCCGTTCAAGGGGCGTTGGCGTCCAAGTTTCGAAATGCCGGCCAAACCTGTGTCTGCACCAATCGGTTTCTAGTGCAAAACAGCATCATCAATGCCTTCAGTGAAAAGCTCGCGGCGGCCATGAACAGCGATTTGGCGGTCGGTGACGGGTTTGAGAGCGGGGTGACTGTCGGGCCGATGATCGATGACGATGCGGTGAGCAAGATGGCTGAACATGTTGAGGACGCGGTCGACAAGGGTGCAGAGCTTCTGTTGGGTGGTCAGCGCCACGCAAAAGGCGGGCGCTTTTACCTACCGACATTGGTCAGCGGCGCGACTCAGGATATGAAGGTCGCTCATGAAGAAACCTTCGGACCATTGGCCGCTGTGTTTGGTTTCGACAGTGAGCGCGAGGCACTTGAGATGGCAAACGATACCGAGTTTGGCTTGGCTGCCTATTTCTACAGCAGAGACATCGGTCGTATCTGGCGGGTGGCAGAAAAGCTCGAGTATGGAATGGTGGGCATCAATGAGGGCCTGATTTCCAATGCCGCTGCTCCGTTTGGGGGCGTCAAGGCCTCTGGGCTTGGTCGAGAAGGGTCCAAGTATGGGCTTGATGAATACCTTGAAACCAAGTATCTCTGCTTGAATATCAGTTAAGTTTTATGTCTTGCGCTAAAAAAACCGGTCTTTGACCGGTTTTTTTATGGTGCGCTTTGGGGGGCGTTTCGTTGTATTAAGGCGCGAGCTCCATTTTTCTGCCCTGAACATAAGTGGCGTGAATGGCGCGGTCATCGCCCAGTATCATCAAGTTGAACAGCATTTCAAATAACGTGGTTGCTTGGCTTGCCTTGCGAGCAAGTGCCGGTGATCCCTTCGGGTCGAGGATGACGATATCGGCCTCAAAACCAGGTTTTAGTTGCCCAATGCAGTCATCAAGCGACAGCATTGCCGCATTGCCATGCGTTACCTGATAAAACCCTTGCCATGGGGTATAGGACACTCCCTGAAGCTGACACACCTGATAGGCTGCCGCCAAGGTATGTAATTGAGACAGGCTGGTACCTGCGCCAATGTCGCTTGCAATTCCAAGCGTTACCTTGCTCTCACGTGCCGCGTTAAAATCAAAAAGCCCGCTGCCCAAAAAGAGATTGGAGGTCGGACAGAATGCAATCCGGCCGCCTGCACTATGAAGACGCTGACGAACACTGTCGTCGATGTGAATGGCGTGAGCGAAAATGGAGCGATCTCTAAGCAGCCCTGCACGGTCGTAAACATCCAGATAATCCCGTGCGCTTGGGTAAAGATCGCTGACCCAGGCAATTTCATGGGTATTTTCGCTCAGGTGCGTTTGAACGATGAGATCCGGATAGTCCCTTGAAAGGGTGCCGGCCACGTGCATCTGCTCCGGCGAGGAGGTCGGCGCAAATCGCGGTGTGATGGCGTACTCAAGGCGCCCCTGGCCATGCCAGCGCTCGATCAGAGCGCGACTTTCATGCTCTGCACGTTCTGGCGTGTCGGTCAGCGCGGCAGGTGCATGTCGATCCATCATGACCTTACCACCAAGCATTCGGCATCCGCGCGCAGAGGCCGCCTTGAACAAAGCGTCGACCGAGTTCGGGTGGCTGGTACAAAACGCTAGAGCTGTGGTAGTCCCGTATCTCAGCATTTCTGAAATAAATGCATCGGCCAGTGCTTCGGCATACGCAGGATCAGCAAACCGGGCTTCTTCGGGAAACGTGTAATCATTTAGCCAGTCAAGCAGCTGTTTACCGAACGATGCGATGATGTCAAGTTGGCTGAAATGCACATGAGGATCGATAAAGCCCGGCATGATGAGCTTATCAGGGTAGTGATGAAGCGCTGTATCGGCCGGTAGGTGAGAGAGAAGCGCACCGGCCTCACCAACATGTTTTATGTGACCTCGCTCGATCCATAACAGACCGTCCTCAAGATAGACAACACTGTCGTCTTTTGGGATGACGTCGACTCCGGGATCGGCGGAAAAACTTAGCAGTGGGCCACGAAGGGCAAGTGTTGGCTGGTGGTTCATAACATTGGTCGGTGGTCTACGTATCGGCAATCAGAGCAGTGTCATGCCTATCGGTCTAGGGTTCAACCCGGCTTTCACCAAGCGCCTAACTTTTTCCGGGCGTCTATCCCACTAGCATTGGGCGTGTTTTTTCATATGCGTTTTTCATTACATTCACTCTTCATTTCCAGACCTTGTTGTCGATAAAGCTTAAGTGAGCGGCTAGGTGCCGAGTCTTGGATGGCTTTAAGCGTTTAATAAACGTTCTTGGTGATGGGAAATCTAACATGGCGATTCTTGATCGATTGGCAAGCGTTCGTTACCGACTCATCGGCGCATTCGGTAGCGGGGTGGTGGTGGTTGTAGGTATCGGTGCGTTCGGAGCCTATGGCATTCAAGAAGCCAGTACGGACTTGAAGCGTGTATATGAACAAAACCTGCTTTCAACTCAGATGGTTGGGAACATTAAAAGCGAGCTTTCTGAAATACGTGGGCAAGCGCTGAGTACGACAACGCTTCGAGATGACCAAGAGACCGCCAAAGTTTTGAGAAATATCGGGGAACCACAAGAGATGCTCAGCACAAGCCTTGCTGCGTATTACCCTGCGATGATTTCCTCCGAAGAAGAGCGTCAAACGGCCATTCGGTTCATCAATTCCTATGACCAGATGGAAGCGGGCATGGCGCGCATGCTTCAGGCGATTAAGGGGGGCGACTATGATCGCGCCCGCGATGCCTATGTTAGTGAGGTCAGGGATGCGTTCGTGGCAACCCGAGGCATCAGCGACGAATTGTTGGACCTTCAAAAAACGCAATCAAGAACATTCTATGAAGCCGCGGCCAGTCGCGCTCAAACCGAACAGTGGTTGATCTGGCTCGCGATGATTCTGGCGGGCATTTCTACGGCCGCGGTTGGTTATTGGACGCTTCGCTCCATCATTACTCCGCTATCTCGCGCTCAAGAGCTTACCGGCTCGATTGCGGAAGGGCGCCTTGATAATGCAATCGATACGCAGCGTACCGATGAATTTGGCGACATGCTGCGAGGGCTGAATGCAATGCAGCAGCGCCTGGCCTCTGTGGTAACTCGAGTGCACGATAATTCCGAATCTGTCAGTTCGGCTGCCCGGGAAATCGCATCCGGCAATGATGATCTGAGCCGTCGAACACAAGAGCAAGCGGCAAGCCTTGAACAGACCGCGGCGTCCATGGAACAAATGACCTCGACGGTGCGCCAGAACGCTGAAAACGCGATTCAGGCCAATGAGTTGGCCTCAGGGGTGAGTGCTCAAGCCCAAGAAGGGGGCGAAGTAGTAGAGCGGGCCGTTCGGGCCATGAGCGAAATCAATGCGTCGAGTAAAAAGATCGCCGATATTGTCGGAATGATTGATGAAATTGCGTTTCAAACCAATCTTCTTGCCTTGAACGCAGCCGTCGAGGCTGCGCGTGCCGGTGAGCAGGGGCGCGGCTTCGCTGTGGTTGCCTCCGAGGTGCGCAACCTTGCCCAACGCAGCGCCAAGGCCGCCAAGGAAATTACGGGCCTCGTCGAGGAAAGTGTTCATAAAGTGGAGTCCGGCTCTCAGCTTGTTACGCTTTCCGGTCAAACACTGACCGAAATTGTGGAAAGCGTTAAAAAGGTTAGCAACATTGTGGCCGAGATTTCCAATGCGAGTCAGGAGCAGTCGACCGGTATCGATCAGGTCAACCAGGCTGTTTCTCAAATGGATCAGGGAACGCAACAGAATGCCGCGCTGGTCGAAGAAGCGGCGGCCTCCAGCCGTACGCTTGAAGAGCAAGCTGATCAGCTACGCCGTGAGGTCGGTTTCTTCAAGCTCAGTGCGTCCGGTGCAAACCAGCGCCTCGATGCTCGGCTTGCGCCGCAAGCCCCCTCGATGAGTGCTCGAAAAACAGGCCATGCCGCCAGTACCCAAAAGGCGCCACCCACTAAAGCGAAAGCATCTCCTGCATCGTCTCGGTCCACTGGCCCCAAAAAAGCACCGGCCATGACGAGTGCGGGTGGTGATGATGATTGGGAAACGTTTTGATCGTTAAGAAATGAGTCGTTAATAAGAGGTTAATCGGTTCCCCGCTTGCCGTGTATGGAGTGCCAAGGTCCCTACACGGCCTTTTTGCGTTTAACGGACACATTCAAGGTATTTCTCCTCGCGATGAGTCAGGACATTCTTTGCTTGAGCGTTTCAGGCCGACTAGGAGTTATGTTTAGGTGGTTCCCATGCTCAGCTTTCTCATGATAAAGGCTTTAAATCTTGGGCTTTTAAAGCAGCGAGGGTTTAATGCTGATGGTAGTATGCACCGGCAATGATCCGGTGGGTAAGGCGCCAAAACGATGAAAGGCAACAGCCATTTTTTAAGCTTTTTTGCTCAAGTGGGCATGTTTTTAACTCTTGCGTTGACGCTGTCGATCGATGGCGGATATAGCTACGGCGCTGTAATAGTGCTGCTGGGGAGTTTTTTGGGGTTGGGGGCGTTCAGGGTATACCGCGGCCAGCACCTCGCTCATGAGGACAAGCAACTGCTGCTGGTGTTTATTCTGTATGGCCTTAGTTTCTTGTTTTTTCGAGCGTACCACGTGTTTGAATGGAGTGGGCTGGATAAGCCGTCGAGGTTCATTCTGGTCTGCTTGATTTTCCTGTTTCTCCGTTCGGTGGCTCTTAAAGGGCATTTGTTATGGCTCGGTGCCGCAGCTGGCACGTATTCGGGCGTAGGTGTCGCAATCTATCAGCACTTTATCGATGACAAGGCTCGGGCTAACGGCTTTCAGCATCCGATCATGTTTGGAAACTTCGGCGTGCTGCTGGGCATGATCTGCTTTGCCGGATTCATTTTCTATATTGGCAAAAAACAGTATACGTATGCTGTTTTAATGTTTCTGGCAGGTGTTTCGGGGCTGTTGGTGTCTATTTTGTCGGGCTCGCGGGGAGGGTGGCTGGCCATTCCTGTCGGCCTTGTCTACCTCTTCTGGCAAAGTCGCGACGTCATCGGTGTTCGGCTTGTAAAGCAGGCCGCGGCATTTTTTTTGGCTACAATGGTGGCTGTAATTGCGATACCTCAGACCGGCGTATCTCATCGGATTGGCCAGGCCGTATCAGACATTGAAAACTATGTTGAGCCTGATGGAAGTGTTCGAACCTCGGTTGGGCTTCGCTTTGAAATGTGGAAAGCAGCCCTTCATCTTTATAAAGAATCCCCCATTCTCGGGGTTGGTGAGTTTGACATTCAGGCCAAGAAACAGGTGCTGGCGGACGAGGGGATCATTGATCAAGCAGCTGTTCATTATGGGCACGCTCATAATGAGTATCTAACTAACCTGAGCGAATATGGAACGATTGGGTTTATCCTGCTTATGATTCTTTATATCGTGCCGTTGCGTCTTTTTAATCAAAAGATTCGTGCGTACCCATCAAATTGGAATATTCGGTGCTACGCCATGGCTGGTGGTTTGATTCCAGCGTGTTATATGGATTTTGCGCTGACTCAGTCCATGTTTTCTCATAACTCGGGCGTTATGCTGTTTTCATTAGGCATCATGTATTTTTGGGGTGTGGTAAGAAACCTTGAGAGCGAGAAAACTTCTGCCTGAAGTAGCTAGCACCCACGTGTTTAAGCTAATCATGTTTTTAAGTAAAAAGGGGCCTTTTGGCCCCTTTTTTTGAGCGTGGTTACGCGGTTATTGCCATGCCAGTAAAATCAGGAAATAGCTGAGCAGAGTGACGATGAAGATTCCGGCAATATTCAGTGCAAACCCTGCTGAAATCATGGACTTTATCTTCATTTTTCCGGTTGCAAATACGATGGCGTTTGGTGGGGTCGCAACTGGCATCATGAAGGCGAAACTGGCGGCAAGCGCTGCAGGTACGGTGATCAAAAGCAGTGATTGATCAAGCGATACGGCAAGCGCGCCCAAAAGCGGCAAGAACGCGGCGGCTGTTGCCGTGTTTGAGGTAACTTCGGTCAAGAAGATGATGACCATGACGACGATCATGATCAGCAACAGTAAAGGCAGGTTGCCGAATATAGCCAAGTGTTCGGCGATCCAGGTGGCAAGCCCGGAACTTTTGACGGCGCCAGCAAGTGAAAGCCCGCCGCCGAACAGCAGTAAAACCCCCCAGGGCAGATCACTTGCATTATCCCAGCTCATGAGCCTGGATTGACCTTCCTGACCCGAGGGAGTCAGAAATAGCCCGACCCCAATGATCATTGCGATACCGGTATCAGAAAGCCAGGGTAAGCCGTAGGTATTCAAGAGCGGGCGGAAAACCCAGAATCCGGCCGCCAGTGCAAAGGCAATCGCGACCCGTTTTTCAGCGTGGCTCATGGGGCCCAGTTCATCGAGCTTTTCTCGAAAGAGCGCGTTGCTGTCGGCGTTTTCAACGTTACCGAGTCCGCGCGTAAGCCAGAACCAGGCAAAAAGCATCATCACCAAAGCAATCGGTAGTCCGACCACCATCCATTGACCGAAACCGATGTCGATGGACTGATCGTTTGAAAGATAGCCTGCCAGCAGTGCGTTTGGCGGGGTGCCGATCAGGGTGGCGACGCCGCCAATGCTTGCGGCATAGGCGATAGCCAGCAAAAGCGACGTGGCGTAACGATTGTCGGTGACTGTGTTTTTCTCAGTCAGCGTGGTGATCACCGACATGCCGATGGGCAACATCATGATCGCCGTCGCGGTATTGGAAACCCACATGCTGATAAAGCCTGTGGCCAGCATGAATCCGGCCACCTGCCGTTTCGGTGACTGACCGACCATCAATAGAATCTTAAGCGCCAGGCGCTTGTGTAGATTCCAGTACTGCATGGCCAACCCTAAAAGAAAGCCGCCTAGAAAAAGAAAGATGATTGGATTGGCGTAGGGAGCGGTGGCGGTCTTGACGTCACCGATACCCATGGCCGGGATCAATATGATCGGAAGGAGCGAGGTCACGGGGATCGGGATGGCTTCTGTTGACCACCACGTCGCCATAAGCAGGGCAAGGCCGATACAATGCCAGGCTGAAGGGGGAATATCGCTGGGAGCGGGAATGATCAAGACGCTGATGGCAAAGATCAGGCCTAATACTAACCCGATGCGTGGCGCCATGGTTGACGTTTCCTGGGTGCTCATATCGAGTCCTTTTTAAAAAACGGTAATATGCCAGCGCATCTTTTCGCGCTGAAACACTTTGGCATATAAGCCCTTCGTATAATGTGTTTTCATTGGCCGCATAAAAAGGCGGCTACGCTCGGGTGGCCGTATCTGTTTTCACTGTTGCTCATAGGAGAAGTGCGATGATTCTAGTGACCGGAGGCGCGGGCTACATCGGCTCGCACACGGTTGTTGCTCTGATGGATGCAGGGCATGAGGTACTGGTGTTGGATAATTTGTCCAACTCGAGTGAAGAAGCGTTGTCACGCGTGGCCAATCTGGTCGGGCGCGACGTGCCGTTCATGGAAGGCGACATTCGCAACGAAGCGCTTCTTGATCGCATTTTCGAGCAGCATGAGATTACGTCGGTTGTTCATTTCGCGGGGCTCAAGGCCGTAGGTGAGAGCGTTGAAAAACCGATCAAGTATTACGATAACAACGTCAACGGCACGCTTGTGCTGTGTCGTGCCATGGCGCGAGCGGGCGTCAAGAGCATCGTGTTCAGCTCATCGGCAACGGTTTATGGCGACCCGGAAACCGTACCGATCAATGAAAACTTTCCTACGGCGGCTACCAATCCATATGGACGTTCCAAATTGATGGTTGAGGAGATTCTTCGTGATCTCGCCGTTGCCGATCCGAGCTGGCGTGTCTGCCTGCTGCGTTATTTCAATCCGGTTGGTGCACATGAAAGTGGCCAGATCGGAGAAGACCCGCAGGGTATTCCCAACAATCTTGTTCCCTTTATCAGTCAGGTTGCCGTAGGGCGTCGTGAGCGACTTTCCGTGTTCGGAAGTGACTATGCGACTCACGACGGTACGGGCGTACGTGACTATATCCACGTGGTCGATTTGGCCGATGGCCATCTCAAGGCGCTCGAATATCTGGGAAGCAACGAAGGGGTATTCACCTTCAACTTGGGCACCGGTCAAGGCTACAGCGTTCTCGATGTGGTCAAGGCCTTCGAAAAGGCCAGTGAGATCGAGGTGCCTTATAAACTCGAGCCTCGTCGTCCGGGTGATATTGCTCAGTGTTACGCTGATCCGGCGTATGCCGAAACCGAACTTGGCTGGACTGCGAAAAAGGGCATCGAGGCCATGATGGCCGACACCTGGCGTTGGCAATATAATAATCCCCACGGATACGGGTCGGACTCTAACTGACCGCGTGGGCAATCGCTTGTAACGTAGAACTATGAGCAGGCGTTTGACTCTGCTCGTCTTGGATCGTTGTTTTAAAGGAAGATACATTGAAAATTACAGTCTTTGGTACCGGATACGTCGGCCTCGTGACAGGCACCTGCCTTGCAGACGTCGGTCATGATGTAATGTGCATGGACGTGGACGCCGACAAGATCGCGCGACTTGAGCAGGGCGAAATTCCGATTTTCGAGCCCGGTCTGACGCCGATGGTCGAGCGCAACGTATCCGCGGGTCGCCTGCGCTTCACAACGGATGCCAAAACCGCTGTTGAGCACGGTGTGCTTCAGTTCATCGCCGTTGGTACGCCGCCGGACGAAGATGGCAGCGCCGATCTTAAATATGTTCTGGCGGTTGCCAATACGATCGGTGAGTACATGACCGACTATCGCGTCGTTATCGATAAGTCGACAGTACCTGTCGGCACGGCTGACCGTGTTCATCAGGCGCTCTCCAAGGCGCTGGATGCGCGTGGTTCCAAGATCGATTTCGACGTTTGCTCCAACCCTGAATTCTTGAAGGAAGGGGCGGCCATCGACGATTTCACCCGTGGTGCGCGAATCGTTGTGGGTACCGAGTCTGACAAGGTCAAGGAGCTGATGCGTGAATGCTACGGCCCTTATAACCGTAATCATGACAAGCTGATGTTCATGGACATCCGTGCCGCTGAGCTGACCAAGTATGCTGCGAACGCCATGCTTGCAACCAAGATAAGTTTCATGAACGAAATCGCCAATCTGGCTGAGCGTCTGGGTGCTGACATCGAAGCCGTACGTCGTGGTATCGGCAGTGACCCGCGTATCGGATATCACTTCATTTATCCGGGGTGTGGTTACGGCGGTTCCTGTTTCCCCAAAGACGTTCAGGCTCTGGCCCGCACGGCGTCTCAGGTTGGTTATGAAGCCGAACTGCTAAACGCTGTCGAAACGGTCAACTACCGTCAGAAAACAACGTTGTTCCGTAAGCTGTCCGCAGCGTTTGATGGCGATCTCGCCGGCAAGACCATTGCAGTATGGGGTCTGGCATTCAAACCCAACACCGATGACATGCGCGAAGCCCCGAGCCGCACCCTGATGGAAGCGATCTGGGACGCGGGGGGCAAGGTTCAGGCCTACGACCCCGAAGCGATGAAAGAATGCCGCCGTATCTACGGTGAGCGTGATGACCTCGTGCTGGTGGCGGATCGGATTCAGGCCGTTCGCGGTGCGGATGCGCTCGTGATCGTTACCGAATGGAAAGAGTTCCGTACGCTCGACTTCAAATGGCTCAAGGAACAGCTTTCCCTGCCGGTGCTGATCGATGGCCGTAACCTGTATGAACCGAGCGCCGTGCACGAAGCCGGGCTTATGTATTACGCTATCGGCCGTGGTGAATCCCTTACCATGTCCAACGAGTAATCATTTGTTCCATGACGGTATCTCAAAAACCGCTTGCCGCGATTGCTATCCGGCAAGTGGAAAAAAACACGGGAGCGAGTCGTAACGCTTTCGAGCAGGCTCATGCACTGCATGAACTGGGGTATCGAGTCGTGATTCTGGCCGAGCGGGCTCGGCCAGAATTGATTAATGCCAGTGGCGTACAATGGGTGCGTTGCTGGCGTTTTCCGTTTAAGGGTGCGATTCGACGCTTCTGGTTCAATCGCTGTGTCCAGCGCTGGGTCAAAAAGCATTCTCCTGCCTTGCTGGTAAGCCACGGCGATGTAGAAACGCCCGACATAGTGTATTTACACAACTGTGTTCATCTGGCGAGCGAGCGGATTTACGGCACTTCCTTGCCCACGCGCCATGAGGTCGCGGCAATACATGATCATGTATTGACCCGGCAACTTTTTAAAAAGGTGGCGGTAAATTCCCGTCTTATGGGAGAGGACCTCAAGGCTCGTTATGGCATCAGCGATGAGCGGATTGAAATAAGTTATCCTGGCTATGACGCTACGCGCTTCAATCCCCAAAATGCCCGTCTTCGTCGTGATGAAATGAGGGCGCGCTTCGGCTGTAACCAGGGTGAGTGCTTGATCGGTCTGGTAACGTCTGGAAATTTTGCCAAGCGTAACGTCAAAGGGTTTATCGAGTTGGCTGCGACGCTTGATAAGCGCCACGATAACCTGCGCTTTCTTGTTGTTGGTAAAGACGACGCTACACCATTCAAGGAGCAGGCCTCTGCGCTTGGCATTGGTGATCGCGTATATTGGCAAACGACCATTGATGATGTTCAAGCGCTTTATGGCGCGCTTGATGTTTTCGTGTTGCCCGCTCATATAGAGGAATTCGGGCGCGTTGCGCTTGAGGCAATGGCGTGTGGTACTCCTGTAATCCTTTCAAAGTACGTTGGCAGCGCCGAATTGATTGCCGCTCGCTGGCCGCAGTTGGTTATTGATCCGGATGATCAAACCAGGTGGTCAGACCAGCTTGACGGTTTTCTGCAATCTGCGACTCAACGTCAGCAGATCGGAAACGATATGGCGAAACTTGCAACGAATTTCGCGCATGAAAAACAGTCTCGGAAGTTGATGACCTCCTTTCAGGCTCTGTCTTCTACACATGGGGCATGCTCTAAATGAACCTCTCCTCCACAGTTTTGATTCTTGCGCTGATAATTGGTGTGGGCGTCGTGCTGGGTCTCGCTTTGTACGCTAAAAAACTCTGGGGTGAAGTGGGTAGGCGCCAGAAACAAGCCCAAGCCGAGCATGATCGGGCCAAGCAGCAGTGCCTTGCCAACCTCGACGTGTTGTCCCAGGCTGTCATCGCCGATCAGGTCGACCTGATCGAAGGGGTCTTGCGTTGCTGTGTCATTTTGGACATTTACGATGCAGGCTTATTCGAGCGGCCCGCCCTGAAACCGCTTTTGAATATCCGTGAAAAGGCCCAGCGGTTTCATACGCACGACGCTCGTCAGGAATTGACGCCGCGGGAGCGAATGAAGGAAGACAAGGAGCGGCTCGAGCTTGCCGGTGAGTATCGCAACGATATTCGAGCTGCCGCGTTTGATATACAAACCTTAAGTGCGGGACATGCCGGTGCCGTTATGGCACATGAAGCCCATTGAAGAAACATCATGTACTTTAAGCCGGGTGCACGGGCTTTTATTGCTTTATGTTATAGGCTATCTTCTTGAACAGTTTGATTGAAAACGCTGTTCGACTATTGCATCATGTCAGGCGTTGGGGCACTTTGTAATCCCTACCAGAGGTGGACTACTCTGACGGGGTAGGTGGGGGCGGAGAGAGCGGTGTTGGATTGCTTACCCCCGAGCGCCGAACTCGCCTGCTTTCATCATAAAACACGGCTAACATGAAGCTAGCCTAGGTTGTACTAAGAAGGAGTTTTTAAATGAATAAATCAGCGACTGGCTTACTGCTCGGTTCGGCGCTTGTTGTCGGCCTTTCCGGCTGTGCAAGTTCGGGCGGTGCGACATCTTCCAGCTCATCCGACCAGCCCTGGTACTCTACTCCGTTCGTCTGCGGTCTTGCCGGCGGTCTGATCGGTGGTGGTATCGGCTATAGCGTAAGCGGCGATGATGACGAAGAAACCGGTGGTGCCATCGGCGGCGTTGCAGGCGCAACCACTGGTGCTCTGTTGTGCTCTAACAACGAGCCGACAGTCATGGATTCCGACAACGATGGCGTGCCGGACGATCGTGACGAGTGCCCGGGCACACCTGCTGGCGTAGCGGTAGATGCCAAAGGCTGCCCGCTTGATTCCGACAGCGACGGCGTGCCTGATTATCAGGATCAGTGCCCGGGAACTCCGGCCGGTGTTAGCGTAGACGCCAAAGGTTGCCCGCTGGACTCTGATGGCGATGGCGTGCCTGACTATCAGGACCAGTGCCCGAACACGCCAGCTGGCACCAAAGTCAATGCGCTTGGCTGCCCGGCAAACGTTGTTCTCAATGACGTCAACTTCAAGTTCGATTCTGCTCAGCTGACTTCCAGTGCCGAACAGATCCTCGACGGCGTTGCCGAGAAGCTGAATGCCAACGACAGCGTTCGCGTCCGTGTTGAAGGGTATACCGACTCCGTCGGCTCTGACTCTTACAACAAAGATCTTTCTCAGCGTCGTGCTGACTCCGTCAAGAGCTATTTGGTAAGCCAGGGCGTTGACAGCAGCCGTCTCGAGACCAAAGGTCTGGGCGAAAGCAACTTCGTTGCAACCAATAACACTGCAGAAGGTCGTGCTCAGAACCGTCGTGTCGAGCTGCGTCCCCTCGGTGATGCCGGTCAACTTAACTAAGTATTTAGTTTTGTGATCGAGAAAGCCCCGTCTATCGGGGCTTTTTTATTTTTGAGTGGACGTTTAAGAAAAAGCATTGATAGAGTACGTCCTTCTCAATAGGCATCAAGGTACTACTTACCGCTGTGTATGGCGGGCTCTTGCCTTGATCGCGGAAACACAAGCACTGATTCAAGTGATCCTTGGTAGGGGTCACCACTGAATATAAGGATTTTAAATGCCAGTTATTACGCTTCCTGATGGCGCCAAGAAAGAATTCGATGGGCCAGTTACAGTCATGGACGTCGCCGCCTCGATTGGTGCCGGCCTTGCAAAAGCGGCTGTTGCCGGTCGGATCGACGGAACACTTGTTGACGCAAGCGATGTTATCGAACAAGACGCCAATGTTTCGATTATTACCGCAAAGAATCAGGAAGGCCTTGAAATCATTCGGCATACGTGTGCTCACCTTTTAGGGCATGCGGTCAAGCAACTGTATCCCAACGCCAAGATGGCGATCGGTCCAGTGATTGACGATGGCTTCTATTACGATATCGATTTTGGTGAGTCCATATCATCAGAAGATCTCGGTGAGATTGAAAAGCGGATGAAGACGCTGATCGATACCGAGTACGACGTTGTTCGAGAGTATGTGAGCAGCCAGCACGCTCACGAAGTGTTTGTCGAGCGCGACGAGCCTTATAAGCAGGAAATCATCGATGGCATCGGCCAGGGTGAAACAGTTCGCCTGTATCATCATCAGGAATACATCGATATGTGCCGCGGGCCTCATGTGCCCAATACCCGCCATTTGAAATCGTTCAAGTTACTCAAGCTTGCCGGAGCGTACTGGCGAGGTGACGCTTCAAACCAGATGCTTACGCGTATTTACGGTACGGCCTGGGGCGACAAGAAGCAGCTAAAGGCATACCTGACCCGCCTGGAAGAGGCAGAGAAGCGCGATCATAGAAAACTTGCCAAGCGCATGGACCTTTTTCATCTTCAAGAAGAAGCGCCAGGCATGGTGTTCTGGCACCCCAATGGTTGGTCATTATGGCAAGTAATCGAGCAGTATCTGCGGGATGTCTATAAGCAGGGCGGCTATCAGGAAGTGCGCTGCCCACAGGTGATGGATGTCTCGCTCTGGAAGAAATCGGGTCACTGGGATAACTATTCCGAAAACATGTTTTTCACCGAATCGGAAAAACGTGAATTCGCACTGAAGCCGATGAACTGCCCGGGCCATGTGCAGCTTTTCAATCAGGGGCTTAAAAGCTACCGGGATCTACCGATTCGCTTCGGTGAATTCGGTGGGTGTCATCGTAATGAGCCTTCTGGCGCGCTGCACGGCATCATGCGTGTGCGAGGCTTCACCCAGGACGATGGCCACGTCTTTTGTACCGAGGCTCAGATCGAGCCTGAAGTTACCGCATTCCACAGGCAGGCGCTGAGTGTCTACAAAGATTTCGGTTTCGACGATATCGAAGTCAAGATCGCGCTGCGGCCTGAAAAACGCCTGGGCGATGACGACGTATGGGACCAGGCTGAGGCGGCGCTCAGAAATGCATTATCCGCGTGCGACGTTGAATGGACGGAGCTGCCGGGTGAAGGTGCATTTTACGGGCCCAAGATCGAATACCACATGAAAGATTGCCTGGGTCGTGAGTGGCAGGTCGGAACCATGCAGGTCGATTTCATGATGCCGACCCGTCTGGGTGCGCAGTATGTGGCAGAGGATGGAAATCGTTATGCACCGGTGATGCTGCATCGTGCCATCGTTGGTTCAATGGAGCGTTTTATCGGTATTCTCGTTGAACACTATGCTGGAAATCTGCCAGCATGGTTGGCGCCTGTACAGGCAGTTGCCATGTGTATCACCGATGCGCAGGCGAACTATGTCAATCAGGTGGTGGATCAATTACAATCTGCCGGTGTTCGTGTCAAGTCTGACTTGAGAAATGAGAAGATAGGTTTTAAAATCCGCGAACATACGTTAACGAAAGTTCCTTATCTGCTGGTAATCGGAGATAAGGAAGCCGAGAATGGAAAGGTCGCAGTGCGAACACGCACCGGAGAAGATTTGGGCGTGCTTTCCGTTTCGGAACTTCTTGCTACACTGGAAAGTACACGCAAGCAGTCTTTTTCTTAAAACTAACGGAGACGTAGCGATTAAGCGGAATAATCAACGTGGGCGCGCTCAAGAGAAGCGGCCCCCAATCAATGATCGAATTCGCGCAGATGAGGTTCGCCTCATTGATGCCGAAGGTGAGCAGCTTGGTGTTGTCACATTAGACGACGCCCTGGCAAAAGCCACTGAAGCCGGTATGGATCTTGTTCAGATATCCAGCGGCGATCCGATCGTTTGTAAGATCATGGATTACGGCAAGTTTCTTTTTGAGCAGAAAAAGCAGAAATCTGCCCAGAAAAAGAAACAGAAGCAGATTCAGATCAAGGAAGTTAAATTCCGTCCTGGAACGGATGAAGGCGATTATCAGGTTAAGTTACGAAACCTGATTCGCTTTCTAGAAGATGGCGACAAGGGCAAAGTTACCTTGCGCTTTCGCGGTCGGGAAATGGCGCACCAAGACATCGGCCGTAAGCTGATGGAGCGAATCGAGAGCGATCTTGAAGAGCTGGCTGTAGTCGAATCCCGTCCGAAAATGGAAGGCCGGCAAATGATAATGATGCTGGCGCCCAAGAAGAAGTGATCCGATGGCAGTTAAACGGGTGCGCTTGAAGCGCACCGGCCTTGGATTTTCTTAAAAAAGTTGGAGTTCTCATGCCTAAGATCAAGACTAACCGGGGCGCTGCCAAGCGCTTCAAGAAATCTGCTAATGGCTTCAAGCACAAGCAGTCTTTCCGTAGCCACATCCTGACCAAAAAGTCGACTAAGCGTAAGCGTCAGCTGCGCGGTATGAAGCAGGTTCACGATTCCGATCGTCCCCTGATCATCCGCATGTTGCCGAACCTTTAATCCGACTTTTAATCCTTTCAGGAGAGCGTTATGCCCCGCGTTAAACGTGGCGTCGTTGCACGCCGCCGTCACAATAAGATTTTGAAGCAAGCCAAAGGCTACTATGGTGCGCGTTCGCGTACATTTCGTGTAGCCAAGCAGGCCGTCATCAAGGCCGGTCAGTACGCATACCGCGACCGTCGTCAGCGTAAGCGTCAGTTCCGCGCCCTCTGGATCACTCGTATCAATGCGGCTGCTCGTATTCATGGCATGTCGTACAGCAAGTTTGTTGCCGGCCTCAAGAAGAGCGGCATCGAGATCGACCGTAAGGTTCTTGCTGATCTTGCAGTACATGAAAAAGCTGCATTTGGTGCGATTGTAGAGAAAGCCAAGGCTGCTCAATCGTAAGGATACTTGCTCCTTTCCGGAGCTTGTAGCCACTTCGTAAGGGAAGAGCATGCCGCTCTTCCCTTATTTTTTGTCGGTCTGCCTGTGTTTTGCAATCGAACCAGGTGAGACCAGCCATTGGTCAGTGGAGCACAGGATGGATCAACTTTCCTCATTGGTCACCGAAGCTGAGCGCGCGATTGAGGAGGCGGGAGACGTTCAATCCCTTGATGCGTTACGCGTTCACTATTTGGGGAAAAAGGGCGAGTTGACAGCTCAGCTCAAAACGCTTGGCAAATTGCCTGCTGAAGACCGGCCAAAAGCTGGCGAAGCAATCAATAAGGCCAAGCAAACGCTTTCTACGCGTATCGATGAAAAAAAGCAGACGTTGGAAAGTGCTGCTTTGAACGAACGGCTCGCGTCCGAGCGTGTGGATGTGACCTTACCCGGCCGGTCCGGGCCTCAGGGTGGCTTGCACCCTGTAACCAAGACGCTCGAGCGCATTGAGAATCTGTTCACGCATATTGGTTATAGCGTGGCGGAGGGCCCTGAAATCGAAGACGATTTCCATAACTTCGAAGCACTCAATATTCCCTCGCACCACCCCGCGCGCGCCATGCACGATACGTTCTACTTTGATGCCTCGCGGCTTTTAAGAACGCATACGTCGCCTGTCCAGATTCGCACCATGGCTTCCCAGGAGCCCCCGGTCCGTATCGTATGTCCCGGTCGCGTCTATCGCTGCGATTCTGATCTGACCCACAGCCCGATGTTTCACCAGGTTGAAGGTCTCTTGGTCGACGAGAATGTAAGCTTTGCCGACTTAAAGGGTACGGTCGAGGCATTTTTGCGTGCGTTTTTTGAAAAGGATGAGCTTGATGTGCGGTTCCGTCCTTCCTATTTCCCCTTCACAGAGCCCTCTGCAGAAGTCGATGTTCAGTGCGTGATGTGTCTGGGTGATGGGTGTCGTGTGTGCTCTCACACCGGCTGGCTTGAGGTCATGGGCTGCGGCATGGTGCATCCGGAAGTATTTCGTCACGCAGGCGTTGATGCCTCTCGTTTCAGTGGGTTCGCATTTGGCATGGGCGCCGAACGCCTTGCGATGTTGCGTTATGGGGTCAATGACCTTCGACTATTTTTCGAAAACGATCTGCGGTTCTTGCGGCAGTTTCAGTAAAAGGCAGGCGAGTGAGTCTCTATGAAAGTTTCTGAAAAATGGCTGCGCGAATGGGTGTCGCCAGCCCTTGATACCCAGGCGCTTGCCGACCAGATCACCATGGCAGGGCTTGAAGTGGATGGCATTGAGCCGGCATGTCCTGCCTTCAGCGGCGTGGTCGTTGCCCATGTTGTTGAGGTTAGCCCCCACCCGGATGCCGACAAGCTGAACGTCTGTCAAGTTGATACCGGCAGTGAGCGCGTCCAGGTCGTCTGTGGTGCTCGCAATATCGCATCGGGTCAGCGGATCGCATTTGCAACCGTCGGTGCCGTTCTGCCTGGCGATTTCAAGATCAAGAAAGCCAAACTGCGCGGCGTTGAATCCCGCGGCATGGTTTGTGCAGCCTCCGAGCTCGGTCTTGAGGAAGGGAGTTCTGATGGCATTCTCGTCCTGCCGGAGACAGCGCCGGTCGGAGAGGATTTTCGCACATGGCTCGAGCTTGATGATTCGGTGATTGAGGTCGACCTGACGCCGAACCGTGGTGACTGCTTAAGCGTTCGTGGTATTGCTCGTGAAGTAGGTGTGCTTAATCGGCTTGGCGTGACTGCCCCGGAAATGGCGGATGCGCCCACTACACTGGACGAGCGCCCGACGGTCGAGCTCGCCGCGACTGATCTCTGCCCTCACTATCTGAGTCGAATCGTCAAGGGGGTCGATGTTTCGGCGCCAACACCGCTTTGGATGCAGGAGCGCCTTCGCCGTGCAGGCCTTCGGTCGATCGATATCGTGGTCGATGTTACAAACTATGTGTTGCTCGAGCTGGGACAGCCTCTGCATGCCTTCGATTTTGAGGCAATTTCGGGGGGAATCCAGATTCGCCGTGCCCAGGCAGGTGAATCGCTTGAGCTGTTGGGCGGGCAAAAGGTCGACCTGCGAGACGACACATTGATCATTGCCGATGACAGTGGGCCGCTGGCCATCGCCGGTATTATGGGCGGCGCTTCTTCCGGTGTTACTGAAAACACTGCCTCGGTACTGCTTGAGGCCGCATTTTTCACACCACTGGCCATCGCCGGGCGCGCACGCTCTTATGGTCTTCACACCGATGCATCGCACCGGTTCGAGCGTGGGGTTGATCCGGGCCAGACCGAGCAAGCCATGATGCGCGCTTCAAGTTTGCTCGTTCAATACGCCGGTGGTCAGGCAGGGCCGATCGTGAGCGCCGGTGGCCGCGATGAAACGGCTCGCGTTATAGAACTGAGTGCCGAACGTATCGAACGCACTCTCGGCGTTGCTTTGCCGGAATGGGAGGTCGTGGATATCCTGACCCGGCTTGGTATGACGGTTCACGCTGAAGGGAATGCGCAGTGGCGCGTTGACGTACCCAGCTGGCGCTTCGATATCTCGATTGATGCCGACTTGATCGAGGAACTCGCCCGCGTCTACGGCTACAACAACATGCCTGTTCGTCATCCTGCGATGGATATGGCGCCGGTTGTGCGAAACGAGGCCATCATCTCCGATCGTACGCTTAGAGACCGATTGGTCGATCTTGGCTATCAGGAAGCGATTACCTACAGCTTCATTTCGTCAGAGCTTCAGCATCAGTTTCATCCGGATGCAGTCTCGCCAGAGCTTTTGAATCCGATCTCAAGTGACATGGCAGTGATGCGCAGCACACTGTGGCCTGGCTTGATCAAAACGCTGCAGCACAATCTGAATCGACAGCAGTCGCGTGTACGGCTTTTCGAAATAGGGCAAGTGTTTAACGGGTCACTCGATGCGCTGTCTCAGGATAAGCGCCTGGGTGGGCTCATCTATGGCAGCCGCCATCCGGAAGACTGGTTCAACCGTTCGGGCGAGGTGGATTTTTTCGACATAAAGGCCGACGTCGAAGCCATCATGGCGCTCGGTGGCGAGCGTCAATGGCGTTTCGTCCAGTGCGAGCACAGCACGCTTCACCCGGGGCAATCGGCTCAAATCCTTGATGGCGAGACACCGATTGGCTGGGTTGGGGCACTGCATCCCTCGATCACGCAAGCCCTTGGTCTCAAGAGCAATGTCTTCGTGTTCGAGCTGGACTATTCTAGTGTCACCATGCGTCATGTTCCGAGTTTCGAGCCGCTGTCGCGCTATCCTGAAGTTCGGCGTGATCTTGCCATTGTCGTCGATGAGCGGGTGGTGCTCTCTGATATAACCGACGCCATTGCGACGGTTGCCGGTGAATGGCTGGTCGATTGGCGCCTGTTCGATGTTTATCAGGGCAAGGGCGTTGAACCGGGCAACAAGAGCTTGGCGATCGGCTTGACCTGGCAACACCCATCACGCACTCTCAACGATGATGAGGTGAGCCAGTGGGTTTCGGCCATAGTCGAAACGCTTGAAGATCGGTTCGAGGCAAGCCTTAGACGCTAAAATAAGGAGAAACACGGCAATGAGTGCGTTAACCAAGGCCGAACTGGCCGAGCACCTGCATACAGAGCTTGGGCTTTCAAAGCGTGACGCCAAGGACATGGTCGAATCCTTCTTCGACGAAATTCGCGGGTGTCTGCGGGAAAACGAACAGGTCAAGCTGTCGGGGTTCGGCAACTTCGATCTGCGCGACAAGAGCGAGCGACCGGGGCGCAACCCGAAGACCGGGGAAGAAATTCCCATCTCGGCGCGTCGAGTGGTGACCTTTCGTCCGGGCCAGAAGCTCAAAAGCCGTGTGGAAACTTATAGTGGCAATAACGATGATCAGGTATGAGCCATGCCTGTTCTGTGTGAAAGGCGCCTTTTGGCGCCTTTTTCATGAATGCATGTTGTAGGAGAAAAATCGTGCCAACCTTGAATATCGTGGTTGCAACGGTGTATGGCGGCGCCCTGGATGTCGCCGAGCAGGTTCAGCCTGTATTCGAACAGGCCGGTTACGACGTCAGCATCCTCGAGTCGCCCTCAATTGACGATGTGACGACCAAGGCGGCCGAGCTTACGCTGTTTTGTATCTCGACCACCGGCAGCGGGGATTACCCGGGGGGGCTGGTGCCGTTTGCGGCGGCATTAAACGATCGCCACCCTGATCTTTCAAACCTTCGTTACGGAATGATCGCGCTGGGAGACAGTTCCTACGGTGATACCTTCTGTGGTGCCGGGCGCGCGCTTGATGCGCTTTTGAGCGAGTGCGGTGCTCGGCGTCAGGGGGAACGTCTTGAAATCGATGCGATGGAAACCTTCATGGCCGACGACGCGGCCTTGCCCTGGGTCGAGCAATGGATCGAAATGCTTTGAACACCGATATCGCTGCCGCAAGGCTCTCGACCATGTGGGGGCTTGCGGTAACGATGCTGGTAGCCATTCCGTATTACTGGTGGTTGCGCGACGATACGCGAGAGATTTTGCTTAGCGGTGGGGCCATAGCAGTAGTGATTGCGGCGCTGTTGCGTCAGAAAAAGGAGCGGGTTGCTCCCTGTGACGTGCTGATCCGGTTTTTGGGATGGGTTGGACTTTTTCTGGTGATTTACGTCATAGGATTCTTGGGAGAAGCGCTTGGGTTACTGCCCGGACTATTTGATACCCATCATGTGCCTACCGCGCTTGCCTGGTTGCCCAAGGCCGGTATCATCGCATTGGTGGTACAGATCATTTACGGTCTTTTAAAGCGGCGCCGTGAGACGTAAGGGCAAAAGTGTTTGAGAGTGAGGCAGGCTCTTTTTTTAAAAACGACCTTCAAAGAAGGGCCTTGCCGTGTGCGGCAAGGCCCTTTTGACGTCTTTAACGTAAGTTCTACAGGGTGTAGCAGGGTACGTATTCGCTGCCGGGCAGCTTCATGCGACCCTGTTCGACAAAGGACGTAAGCAGCTCATCGAGTCGCGCCATCAGTGCCGGTTCAGCGTTCAGTTTGAACGGGCCATGTTCTTCAATGGCTCTAATCCCGTTTTCCTTCACATTGCCCGCAACGATGCCTGAGAAGGCGCGCCGCAGGTTCGCTGCGAGTGCGTGGGTCGGCTGTTCCTTGTGCAGGGCGAGCGCGGCCATGGCCGCATGGGTCGGTTCGAACGGGGCCTGAAAATCTTCCGGGATACTCAAGCGCCAGTTGAAGTAGAACGCGTCCTGCTGGTTGCGTCGAAACTCGGTGACGTCATCAACGCCTGCGCGCATGGTGCGTGCCACTTCCGCCGGGTCATCGATGATGATCTTGTAGAGTTTTCGAGCTTCTTCGCCGAGCGTGTAGGTGATGAAATCATCGATCTTGCGGAAATACTCCTCGCTGCTGCTCGGGCCGGTAAAGATGACCGGGAATGGAATGTCCTTGTTCTTGGGATCAAGCAAAATGCCAAGCAGATAAAGGATCTCTTCGGCAGTACCGACGCCGCCCGGGAAGACGATAATGCCGTGGCCCATGCGAACGAACGCCTCGAGGCGCTTTTCGATGTCCGGCATGATGATCAGCTGATTCACGATCGGGTTCGGCGATTCTGCCGCGATAATGCCGGGCTCCGAAATGCCAAGATAGCGCCCATGTTTGCGACGCTGCTTGGCGTGCGCAACGTTTGCGCCTTTCATTGGGCCTTTCATAGCGCCCGGGCCACAGCCGGTGCAGATGTCCAAATCCCGAAGCCCCAGGTGGTAGCCGACCGACTTGCTGTAGTCATACTCGACGCGCCCGATGGAGTGGCCGCCCCAGCATACGACCAGGCTGGGGTCGTTTGAGGGTGCGAGCACGCCTGCGTTTCGTAGAATATGAAACACCGCGTTGGTCACACCGTCTGTGGAGTTCAGGTCGAATTTGGGCTGATCCTGAATTTCGTTACTGACGTAGACGATGTCACGCAGTACCGAGGAAAGCAGTTCGCGAATGCCTCGAATCATGCGGCCATCGACAAACGCATGCGCGGGGGCGTTGGTCAGCTTCAGGCGCACGCCGCGATCCTGCTGAAGTACTTCGATGTCGAAGTCATGGTAGGTTTCCAGCACACTTCGGCTGTCATCGGTCAAGGCGCCGTAGTTCAGAATCGCCAGCGCGCAGCGACGCAGGATGTCATGAACGCCGCCGGTGGATGTGTCTCTCAGGCGGTTCACTTCCTGCTGTGACAGCACCTCGAGGCTGCCTTCGGGGGAGATGATGGTCGAAACGGTATCGGTCATTGATGGCTTTCCTGTAAGGCTGAAGCGGTCTGACGGGCGTCTTCCCAAAGTGTGTGGATGCGGTCGCGGTCGGCGTCGTTCATGGCGTCCTGATCGAACGCCATGCTCAACCAGTGCTCATAGGTGGCGTCGAAGTCATCGGCGGTAACGTCGGCCGGGTCGTAGTCGGCCATCTCCAACACCAGTTCGACCTGAGGGATGAGGTAGCCCAGTTCAAACAGGTCCTCTTCACTGGCCTGGCTTTCCATTTCCAAAAGGCGAGCCTTGATGGCTTCACCGCGTTTCAAGAACAAATCCGGCATGAGTTCAGAGATCTCGTAGGTTGAATCGTGACCGGATGCTAACACGGATTTCCGGTCGCGCTCAGCGCTGCGCAACCGACTTGGTTCTGGTATTATCGCCCGCGCACGATGTTGAGCCTTGCCGCGTGCTGCAGCGTTTTCCCCACCGCGTTTCAAAGTCCCAGTGAGTTTTTCTATCCCTCATGTTTAACGCCCAGTATTTTCGGACCTTTATCACCCTGGTCGAGACCGGCAGCTTCACGCATACGGCACGCAAGCTGGAGATGACCCAGCCTGGTGTCAGTCAGCACATTCGAAAGCTCGAGAATTACCTAGACAAGACCCTGCTTCGACGGCACGGGCGGCGGTTCACGCTGACCGACGCCGGCCGGCGTGCCTACGATTACGCCATCAAGCTCTTTGCAGAGCATGAGCATTTCCGGCATTCGCTTGACGATGATTCCCTGCACAGCGGTGAATGTCGAATCGCGAGCCCATCAAGCATTGGGCTGATGTTCTACCCCTTCGTGCTTGGTTATCAGCAGGTCCACAGTGGGCTGACCTTCAATTACAACTTCGCCTTCAACCAGGACATCGTCCAGGATGTGGCGGCGGGGCGCTATGACCTCGGACTTGTGTCTGACCCGATCAAACGCTCGGAGCTTTCCTATACGCTTTGGCATCATGAGCCGCTGTGTCTGGTTGCACCGGCCGATTTTCGAGGCAACGGCCTGGGTGAGCTGATGGCGCTCGGATTCATCAACTATTCCGACGGCATCAATAACGCAAGCCAGCTTTTGAGAGCGAATTTCAGTGGGGAATTTCGTTCGATGAGTCATTTCCCGCTCAAGGGCTACACCAACGATGTGGGGGTTGTACTCGACGCCGTGGCCAGGGGGCTCGGATTTACGGTGGTTTCGCGGGCCGTGCTCGAGACCTCACCCTGGCAGCGTCAGGTGATCGAGGTGCCTCTGAGTACGCCTGCCTACGAGCCATTTTATATCGTGACGCGTCAGGACGCGGAGCTTGCCAAACGCTACGATCAGCTGTTGAGTGACTTTCGTGAGCAGCGTCGTACCGTACTTTATGGCTACAGCGAAGAGCCCTCGACCGATGTGCTCGAGGAGTAAGGCGTTAAAGGCCATGACATGACGTGTTTACGTCTTTCACCCCTTATAAGGTAAAGCAGCGATAAAAAGCGCCATAAGAAACGCCCACCGAGCGCTCGGTGGGCGTTTCTTATGGCGGCTCACGATACACCGCTCGTAAGCCGCAGCAGAGGCCCTTATCGATGGTGTTTTATCGATAGTGCTCGATGGATGGACAGCTGCACACCAGGTTTCGGTCACCGTGGACATTGTCGACCCGATTGACGCTTGGCCAGTACTTGCTGTCGATGTCGCCGGACGGGTAGAGCGCTGTCGTGAGGCTGTAGGGGCGCTGCCATTCGGCCAGGCTGTCTCGATGTGTGTGTGGTGCGTTGACCAGCGGATTGTCTTCGGCCGGCCATTCGCCTGAGGCGATACGATCAATTTCCTTGCGAATGCCGATCATGGCATCACAGAAGCGGTCCAGCTCTTTGAGCGACTCGGATTCAGTTGGCTCGACCATCAGCGTACCCGCCACCGGGAACGACATGGTCGGTGCATGGAAGCCGTAGTCGATCAGCCGCTTGGCGATGTCTTCCTCGCTGATGCCGGCTTCCGCCTTGAGACGGCGAAGGTCAAGAATGCATTCGTGGGCAACGTTGCCCTGGGTGCCCTTGTAGAGAATCGTGTAGTGCGATGAAAGCCGGTGGGCGATGTAGTTGGCATTGACAATGGCAAGCTCTGAGGCGCGTGTCAGGCCCTTTTCGCCCATCATGGTGATGTACATCCATGAGATCGGCAGAATCGAGGCGCTGCCGAACGGCGCTGAGGCGACCGCACCGGTTACGTCATTGGTGCTGGTGCTGCGATGCCCAGGCAGATACGCCGCCAGATGCGCCTTGACGCCGATCGGGCCCATGCCCGGCCCGCCACCGCCGTGGGGAATACAGAAGGTCTTGTGCAGATTCAAGTGCGAGACGTCACCGCCATAGTCGCCAGGGCGACACAGGCCGACCTGAGCGTTCATGTTGGCGCCGTCGATGTATACCTGTCCACCGTGCTCATGAACGATCTCACAGGCTTTGCGTACGCCTGCTTCGAACACACCGTGCGTCGACGGGTAGGTCAACATGATGGCGGAGAGGTTATCGCTGTGCTTGGACGCTTTGGACGCGAGATCGTCGAGATCGATGTTGCCTTGGCTGTCGCACTCAACGACCACCACTTGCATATCGGCCATGGTGGCAGAGGCCGGGTTGGTGCCGTGGGCGGAGCTTGGAATCAAACAGATGTTTCTGTGTGCCTGACCGTTGGCCTTCTGATAGCCGCGAATGGCGATCAATCCGGCGTATTCACCCTGAGCGCCTGAGTTGGGCTGCATCGAGACACTGTCGTAGCCGGTGATCTCGGCAAGATAGTCTGAAAGCTCGGTGATCAGCGCTGCGTAGCCTTGGGTCTGCTCGGACGGCGCGAACGGGTGCATGTTGGCAAATTCAGGCCAGCTGATCGGAATCATTTCGCTGGCGGCGTTCAGTTTCATGGTGCAGGAGCCGAGCGGGATCATCGAGTGCACCAACGAGAGATCCTTGTTCTCGAGCCGCTTCATGTAACGCATGAGCTCGGTTTCGCTGCGATAGCGAGTGAACACGGTGTGTGTCAGAAAATCAGAGGTACGCTCGAGCGATTCCGGAATGCCGGAGATGTTTTGCTTGATAATGCGTTGATCGAGCGAGGACCAGCTCGTCTCTAGGTTTTTCGGAATCAGTACCTCACACAGGCGGTCAAGATCTGCAAGCGTGGTGGTTTCGTTCAGGCTGATTCCGACTCCGCCATCGGGTCGATAGCGAAGGTTGATGCCAAGTTCTTCCGCCCGAGTCTTGAGCTCAGCGTGGGCGTAATCATCGAGCGTCAACGTATCGAAGTAGCGCTCATTACGAAGGAAGATGCCCGCCTCACGCAGCGCCTGTGCCAGGAGGGTCGTCAAGCGGTGGACGCGAGAGGCGATGGTAATCAGCCCGTCCTTGCCGTGATAGACCGCATAGAAGCTTGCCATATTGGCCAGCAGTGCCTGGGCGGTGCAGATGTTGGACGTCGCTTTCTCTCGACGGATGTGCTGCTCGCGCGTCTGCATGGCCATGCGCAGCGCCACCTGGTCGCGGCTGTCCTTGGAGACGCCAATGATCCGCCCGGGGATGGCGCGTTTAAGCGCATCGCTTGCGGCAAAGAATGCGGCATGAGGGCCGCCATACCCCATCGGGACACCAAAGCGCTGGGCGCTTCCAAAGACGATGTCGGCGCCGAACTGGCCCGGTGCTTCGAGAAGGGCAAGGCTCAGCGGGTCGGCTGCAACGGCCATCATGGCGTTGCCGTTATGGGCCGTGTCGATGAGCGGGGCAAGCTCATGAATGTGCCCGTTTTCGCCACAATACTGCACCAGCGCTCCGAAGACGTCGTACTCGCCCAGCGTTTCGGCCGGGCCCGTGACCAGCTCGATGCCCATGTAATGGGCACGGGTTTCCACCACGTCTCGCGTTTGCGCGAAGACGTCGTCTGCAATGAAGAAGCGGTTGCTCTTGTTCTTGCGATTGGCTCGACGACAAAGCGCCATGGCCTCGGCCGCGGCCGTTCCCTCATCGAGCAGCGATGCATTTGCCACCGGCATGCCGGTCAGATCGATGATCATCTGCTGAAAATTGAGCAACGCTTCCAGCCGGCCCTGGGATATCTCGGGCTGATAGGGCGTGTAGGCGGTGTACCAGCCCGGGTTTTCAAGCACGTTGCGCAGGATCGGTGACGGCGTGTGGGTGGGGTAGTACCCCTGGCCGAGATAGCAGGTGGCTACGGTATTTTGCGACGCGATGGCTCGCAGCCGCGTCAGCGCTTCGGCCTCGCTGGTCGGCGGCGCCAACGAAAGCGGTTTATCCAGGCGAATGTCTGCCGGGATGGTGGCCTCGATAAGGTGGTTGACCGTATCCCACCCCATGTCGCCAAGCATATGAGTCAAGGCATTGGTGTCCGGTCCGTTGTGCCGGCTCAGAAATGCATCGGATTGGACGAGGTCTTGAAGCGGGCGAGCGTCGAACGTCATGCAGGTGCCTGTATCAGGTGGAAACCGAAGAGATAAGGATGCGCCACGGTCACTTCAAAAACCACCGTGGCGCGATCGGGGCAGATGTCTGTCAGCCTTCCTGCTCGAGCAGCTGCTGGTAGGCCGTTGCATCGAGAAGCTTTTCAAGTTCGCTTGGGTCTTCGAGCTGCACCTTGATCAACCAGGCATCCTCATAGGGGCTTTCGTTGATGCTTTCAGGGGCGTCCTCGAGGCTTTCATTGATGGCAACGACTTCACCAGAAAGCGGGGCGTAGAGATCGGAGGCGGCCTTGACCGACTCGATTACACCGAATTCTTCGCCCGAGACCAGCGCCTGACCAAGCTCCGGCAGTTCGACGAAGACGACATCACCCAACGCGTCCTGAGCATGATCGGTAATGCCGAGCGTGACCGTGCCGTCGTTGTGGTCAAGGATCCACTCGTGGCTGTCGCTGTATTTGAGGTTTTCAGGGATCTGGCTCATTGTTTTTCCTGTGAAGTCGTCGTTCGTTTAAGGGCAGTCGGCGCATTATGCCTGATTCAACAAGTCGGGCCTATAGAGTGCGCCGTTCGCGGCAGGTAAATCGCGATGGCGATCTTGACCGCGCCAGCACGTCGTTTTATCCCGACGCGGGGATAAACTAAAGTAGGCGTCCACCGGCTGCATTGATTGATCCGGTGACGCAAGACATGAGGGAATTTCCCCCGACAACAATAATAGGAGACAGGCATGGAGCAGGTCACTGCAATCGTAAATTCCATCAATGGCGTGGTATGGGGGCCATTGATGCTGTTGCTTCTTTTGGGGGTAGGTATCTTCCTGCAGGTGGGACTTAAACTGATGCCCGTCCGAAAGCTCGGAACGGGCATCAGGCTTTTATGGGGCGGGCGCGCCGATTCCTCCGATGAGGGTGAAATTTCCCCGTTCAACGCCTTGATGACGTCGCTGTCGGCGACCATCGGTACCGGCAATATTGCAGGGGTTGCCACCGCGATCGCCCTTGGAGGGCCAGGCGCCGTGTTCTGGATGTGGGTAACCGCGCTGGTGGGGATGGCTACCAAGTACAGTGAGGCGGTCTGCGCCGTGAAGTTTCGAGAGACTGACCGTAACGGCAACTACGTGGGCGGACCGATGTATTACATCAAGAACGGGCTGGCGGATTCAGGTCCGATCGTGTCTGCTCTGGCCCCGGTGCTTGCGGTTCTGTTCGCCATTTTCGGAACCATTGCGTCTTTCGGTATCGGCAATACCGTACAGGCCAATTCCGTGGCGGATGCGTTGAACGCGTCGTTCGGTATTCCGAGCTGGCTGACTGGGCTTGTGATCATGGTGTTGGCCGGCGCGGTGATTCTTGGCGGGCTCAAGCGTATTTCGACGGTTGCCGGTCGGTTGGTCCCGCTCATGGCGGTGTTCTACTTCGTGGCCGGTCTGGTGATTCTTGTCATCAACGCCAACGAGGTGATTCCGGCGCTTAGTCTGATCATTTCTCACGCCTTTACCCCGATTTCTGCCGCCGGCGGGTTTGCAGGGGCAGCGGTCGTTCAGGCGATCCGGTTCGGGGTGGCTCGTGGCGTATTCTCGAACGAGGCCGGTCTGGGTAGCGCGCCGATCGCTCACGCCGCGGCCAAGACACGTGACCCGGTACGTCAGGGACTGGTGGCCATGCTTGGCACCTTTATCGACACCATTGTGGTGTGCACCATCACGGCCCTTGCGATCATTACCTCTGGCCAATGGCTGACCGGTGAAAGCGGGGCGGCGCTGACCTCGATGGCGTTTCGTCACGCGCTCCCGGGGCCGGGTGATTACATCGTTGCCCTGGCGCTTGCCGTGTTTGCGTTCACGACGATTCTCGGGTGGTCCTATTACGGAGAGCGCTGCTTCCAGTATCTGTTTGGGGAGCGCGCCTGCATCGTTTTTCGGGTCATTTTCGTGATCGCACTTCCCATCGGCGCCATGGCTCACCTGGATTTCATCTGGTTGCTGGCGGACACCTTCAATGCTTTGATGGCGATTCCCAACCTGATTGCATTGCTGTTGCTGTCTCCGGTCGTCTTCCGCTTGACCAGGGATTACTTCAAGAATAACGGCTGATTCAAAACAGCGGCTGATACTCAATCGCCACCTGTTTCGGCAGGTGGCTTTTCACGCTCAAGGACATCTGGATGACTTCCCTACACCAAACGCCTCTTCACGAGCTTCACGCACGCTCAGGTGCAAAGTTCACCGATTTTGCCGGGTACGAAATGCCGGTTCAGTACGCCATGGGGGTTAAGCGCGAGCATGAGCACACTCGCAGCGCATGTGGCGTGTTCGATGTGTCTCACATGGGCCAGGTCGTGCTCACCGGCGAGGGCTGCGCCGAGGCGCTCGAGACGCTTGTATGCGCCGACATCGTTGGCCTTTCCCCGGGGCGACAGCGCTATGCGCTGTTCACCACTCAGGAAGGTGGGGTGGTGGATGATCTGATGGTCGCCAACCAGGGTGACGCCTTGCATCTGGTCATCAACGCCGCCCGCCGTGATATTGACATCACACTTTTGAAAACAGGCTTACCCGACCAGGTAAACGTCGAGGTGCTGTCCAGGGCATTGATCGCGGTGCAGGGCCCCAAGGCCTGCGAGGTGCTAAAGGCCCTGAACCCCGAGACCGAAACCATGGTGTTCATGGATCATCGCGCACTTGCGCTGGCGGACATTCCGGTGTGGCTCAGCCGATCCGGTTATACCGGCGAGGATGGGTTCGAGATTTCAGTGGCCGAGGCAGATGCAGAGCGATTGATGGAGCATCTGATGGCGTTCGAGTCGGTCGAACCGATCGGGCTTGGCGCGCGGGATTCGCTTCGACTCGAAGCCGGTCTCTGTCTTTATGGCAACGACCTCGATGAACAGACAACACCGATTGAAGCCGGCCTCCACTGGGCCGTTGGCAAAGCGCGTCGTCAAGGCGGTGAGCGCGAGGGTGGATTTCCGGGCGCCGACGTCATCCTGACTCAGCTTGCCAATCGAGATCACCTGACTCAACGTGTCGGGCTGGTAGTCTCTGGGCGCGCGCCGGTTCGCGCCGGAAGTGCGCTGTTCGACGAGCAGGATAATCAGGTTGGTGAAATCAGCTCCGGAACGTTTGGTCCGACGCTTGGCAAGCCAATCGCGATGGCGTATCTGCCGGTTGAAATGACTCAGAATGGCACCAGGGTTTGGGCCGATGTTCGAGGCAAGCGCCATGAAATGACGGTAACGGCCATGCCCTTTGTTACCCCTAACTATGCGCGTTGATTTATACCGTTATATTCTTAAAGAAATTAAACAAAAATATGGCGAAATGTCAGGTTGATACGGGGAGAATCGATGGCTCTTGGCAGCAGCGCATGCTGCCAATGCGTCTGAATGCCTCGGCCCATGAGTAGAACACTGCCATGGGCCAACCAGATATTTTGGGGAGGCGTAATTTCTCGAGCCTCCCGCGCACGACGCCTTAGCCGAAATGGGCGGGCGGCTCCGAGACTCAATGACGCAATGATTGGTGTCTCCCCGAGTTCAGGCTCGTCATCACTGTGCCAGCCCATGCGTTGCTGGCCATCCTGATACCGGTTCAACAGGACACTGTTGTAGGCTGGCGCATCATCGATGTAGTGGCGAGTCAGCCGGGTCAGCCAGCGCGCAAGCGCTCGGACACTGGGGTGCCAGGACGAGGGTTCGAAGCGTTGGTTGGAGTAGGTATAGTCAGCGCCGTCAGCCCCCATCCAGATTTGAGTGCGTGGAATCGGATGGGTCTTGCCATAGAGCGTGATGCTTGGCTGTTGCCAGTGCTCAAGCGCATCGAGCACTTTGAATAGGTGGTCGGCCTTGTCGGTGGGCAAGGCCTTCGGAAAGTACCACAGGGGCCAGTCGGGCAGCGGGTGTTGCACCGAGGTCATTGAATTGTGATCAGCAGAATACTGAGTTCGGCCAGAAGAAACCCGATCAGCGCACCGGCTGCGACATCGGTTAGATAGTGAAGTCCGAGAATAACCCGCGAGATCATGACCAGTATCGCAAACGGCAAAACGACCCAGAGCAAGATCGGTACGAACATGGCCGTAAGCGTCGTAAACATGACGGCGTGCAGCGTATGCCCACTTGGAAAGCTGTAGCGATCAAGCGGTGGCATCGTGCAGGGAATCTCGAACGAGATGTACGGGCGCTCACGGCACAGGCGGTTTTTGAGCAATCGGTAGAGCAGGCCACCAACCGCTGCAGTGATGCCGAATTCCACGGCCAGTACCCAGCCATAGAGACCCTTGAAGATGGGAATGCTGAAGCACAGTGCAATCCAGGCCGGGCCATCGCCCAGACGGCTTGCGATGCGCAGCACCCAAAGAATCGGACGATAGGCGCCAAGACGCGACAGGCGGTGACAGGCGCGCCACTCGAGTAGGTCCAGCCGTTTAAACATTGGAGAATTGCGTTCTTGCATCACTCACCTCCTGTGCCTGATGCAGGTAGTCGACGAACTGGTCGCAAATGCTTGACCAGGTCATTTGATTAACGCGTTCTTTGGCGGCCTTGCCCATCCTGCGCGTTCGTTCTAGATCCTGGCCAAGTGTCAGTGATGCATCGATGAAGCCCTTGTCATCACTGTAGTCCACCAGAAGGCCTTCCTGGCCCGAGGTGATGAGCTCGCCGGCCGCGGCGTAATCAAGCGCGACACAGGCAAGCCCGCTTGCCATCGCTTCGGTGACCACATTACCGAAGGTTTCCGAGCGTGAGGGGAATAGAAACAGGTCGGCGCTTGCGTAATAGGATGCCAGCGCGTCACCTTCCTGAAACCCTGCAAACTCTGCCCAGCTAAGTGTCTCTTCAAGCTCCTTACGCATCGGCCCATCGCCGACGAACACAGCCTTGATCGAAGGGTCCTTGCTGTGCAGGGCTTGAAGTGCATTGACCATCAAAGGCACGTTCTTTTCTGCAGCCAGCCGGCCGACATAGAGCACTACCAGGTCATCCTCGGCCGCACCCCACCGGTCTCTAAGGGGATCGCTTCTAAACGCTGGGGTGAAGCGTTTCGGGTCAAGCCCTCGGCCCATCACCTTGGTGTTCTTGTAGCCCTTGGCTTTTAAAGCATTGGCTTGAGACGAAGTGGGTACCAAAGTGATCGCGCTCTTATTGTGAAAGCGTTTGAGAAAAGGGCGGACGAACGGACGAAGCATCTTGAGCAGAATATAGTGCTCGCTGTACTGATCGAAGTTGGTGTGAAAGCCGCTGACCACCGGTAGCCCAAGATGGTTGGCCGCGAACAGGGCGCTGAGCCCCAGCGGGCCTTCAGTGGCAATGTATACGGCGTCCGGTCGGTGCACTTTCCAGAAACGAATCAGCTTCAATGGCGCGGGAACTCCCATGCGAACCCCTTCATAATCGGGAATGGGAATGGCAAGCACCTGAAGCTCCTTGACGACGTGAGGGTCGTTTTGGCGGTCAACCGGACGCGGGCGAACCAGTTGAAGTTCGAACCCGCGTTCCAACAGTTCATTGGCGATTTGGGTCAACGTATGGGCTACGCCATTGATTTCCGGAGCCCAGGTTTCGCTTACGAACGCAATGCGAGACATGACTTTTCCTTGGCCGGAAGTCGGTATATGTCCAGTATCTTTACTCGTCATGACAGCGTCGCGTAATAAAAGTGATGATTGAATGACAGCTACTGTAGCACGCGGCGAGGATCAACGGGTTGACCGGCCTTGCGCACATCGAAGAGAAGGTTGTAGTGACCTGTGTCGCCTCTGCGCGCGGTTTCACAAATGGGTGTTCCTGGTGAAACCGACTGGTCTTCGCGTACATGCACCTGTCCGCAGTACGCGAAGATGGTCTGCATATTGTTGGCGTGATGCACGATGACGACATTGCCGAGCTGGCGCATGCTGTTGGCGAATTTAACCGAGCCATTGGCAACCGCACGTGCCGTATGATCAGTACCTGCTCTCAGCATCATCGGCTGCAGTGTGCCATGTGCATCGGTACCGAACGCACGTACAACGCTTGCCTGGCGCATGGGCCAGGGCCAGTTGCGCGCGCTTGCAGGCAATGAGGTCGTATCCACATGCGGGCGCGTACGGGCAACCGAGCTGGCACTTGACCCGCTCCGACCTGCCGGCACCTTGATGATCTGGCCAATCGAAAGACTTCGAGGGTGAACGCCCGGGTTGGCGCCAGCGATACTTTGGGCCGACGTTCTAAAGTGCGTGGCGATACGCCCGTACGTATCACCGTGGCGAATCTGATACCGATAGGGGCCGCTGCCCGGTGCACGCTCGGCGTGAGAAGGCATCATCAGGCGCTGGCCGATCTTCAAGTCATTGGCATTGACGCCTGGATTGAAACGCTGAAGCCTAAGAAGGGGGATGCCATAGCGTCTGGAGAGTCGATGAAGCGTGTCTCCGCGCTGTACCTGAACCCAGCCGCCGCTGCCGGACGCACCACCACTGGTCGCGCACCCGCTTACTCCAAACAGGAGAATTAATAAGACAATCAGGAAAGGCGTCGATCTTTGTCGTGCCAAAGTGCATTGACCCATGCATGAAACCGTTTTTTTCGTTCAAATTCGAGGATGTGCGTTTCCGTCATCCATGGTTTTAGCGGCAGGCGATCAATATGAATGCGCAAGATACCGCTGCGCCCACACAGAAAATCCCAAAAGCGGGTCGACCCGTGCTGGTAGTCGAGCGTTGCGTCCAAGATGCCCGAAAGGCGGCTTCCCAGCAAGGAAAGAACGATGCTCAAGCCGCCGGCCTTGGGGCGAAGTAAATGCGTGAACGGGCTTTTTTGTTGCAGGCGTTTTTGTGGGGTAAAGCGGGTGCCTTCAACAAAGTTATAGATGGTAATCGGACGTTCAAGTGCGTGTCGGCACAGGCGGCGGGTGGCTTCCAGGTCCTTTTCGGCCGCTTTGCGCCCCCCCTTGCCTCGATTGAGCATCGGAAATTCAAGCGCCCAGAACGCAAGGCCGATCACGGGAATCCAGATAAGCTCTCGCTTGATGAAAAAGCGGGGCGGCGCCGTGGATTGTTGTAGGGCGTATTGCAAAAGCAGGATATCGGTCCAGCTTCTGTGATTGGCGATGACGACCCACCATTGATCGCGTGCGTTTGGGATAGCGCCGCTGACGTGAAGCGTCGGTTTTAGAACGGTGCGAATCCAGAACGTGTTCAATGCGATCCAGACCAGGGCAATGCGATTGAGCCCACCAATGATCGTGTTACGTACCCGGTGAATTGGAAGTACGAGTTTCAAGAGTGCCAGTACATAAAAAGGCAGGGCGCACACGAGGGTGTTGACCGTCAAGAAGCATAAGCTGGCGCAGCCTTTTATAAAAAACATTCACACTCCCGCAGAAAGCACTCGTTTGTTACGCCGCTCATTGTGCATAGGGCCTTGATACAAAAGCAACTATTAAACAGAATCCAGTACGCAGCCTGTCTGACTATTCGTTATTCGCGCATTTATATTTCCTTTAAATCCAAAGCAGTACTTGAATTTTATACCGTTATATTAATCTTTTTCTAAGATTTTGATTTTTGATTGAAGTTGACCTAGGAAAGACTGACCAAACAACAAAAGGTGATTAAGAAGCGGGTAAAGCTGAAACAACGCACATTGCGCTGGCCACGTCTCGGGCCGCGGCCCATCCCAATACGCCCGTTCAAAGTTGGTTGATATGGGCGAAAAAAGAGCCAGCATCGCAAGATCGAACATGGCGTAGTGACGATGTATCGCAGGGTCAATCAAGGCAACACCCGTTTCGGTATAAAGCACATTTCCATGCCAGAGATCACCGTGTACTAGACAGGGTGGCTCATTCGGCAGTAAACCAGACACGCGCGCAAAAAGGGCATCCAGATCACGAGCGTCCTGTTCCGGCAGCTTGTTTTCGCGCAGGCAGCGTTCGGCCAACGGCCTGAGACGCTGCTCGATCAAAAAATCTGCACCGTTTTCGAGCGGCGTATTGATCTGCGGTGTAGGGCCTGCAAATGTCGTCGTGGCCCATCCGTGCGTCGTTGCGCGTGATCGAGTGTATAAATGACGAAGTTCCTCACCCAGAAGGCGGGTCTTTGAATCACTTGGCTTCCCCGGTGAAAGCCAGGTCATGGCCAGAACATCATCATCAAGCTCAAGACACTCTGGAATTTCCAGTCGAGTGGGAATCGCGGCCAGTGCGGCCAGACCATCGCACTCCGCGCGAAGGATATCCGGCGCAGCACGCTTGATTACAACACGCCCGTGAGGGGTATCCACACGATACACCTCGCTGATGTCACCGCCTTGAAGAGGGATAAGAGGTGCATCCGGGCTCAGCCCCAATCGGTCGAGCACACGATTCAGCGCCTGTGTCATTGCTCGCTCTCCTGAGATGAGGTCGTTTCATCGGTCTGTGTGTGCTTGCTGCGTTTGACGCCTTGTCGCGCGGCTTTCTTGATCGATGCCTCTTTCTTCTCGCGTTGTTCCTCGACGTTATCCTGACCTTTTCTGAACAGCTCATACAGCTCCTCGATAGCCAGTCGGTCACTTTCGAGCAACGCATCGTTGTCATTTCGGTGCTTGTAGGATGACCAGAAGAGTTCGTTGTCGAATTCCCGGAAGGTACGTACCGCCTCACTGGCCGTAGAGCTCGGATAACCCAGCCCCTTTAGAAGGTCGATGCTCATTTCCATGCTCGAATCGAAGGTTTCACGAACCAGATGTTCAACCCCAAGCTCCATCAACTGCCAGGCGTGGTGTCGGTTGCGGGCTCTGGCATAAACCGTTAGATGCGGGAAATGCTGCCTGGCAAGGCGCGCAATGGTAAGCGCGGCTTCAGGGTCATCAACGGCAATAACAAGCACCTTGGCGTTATCGGCGCCGGCAGCACGCAGAAGCTCCGGTCGGGTCGCGTCGGCGTAGTAGATGCGTGAGCCGAATTTACGAATGAACTCTACCTGTTTGATATTGGGGTCGAGGGCGACAAAATTGATCCCCTGTAACTTCAGCACTCGAGCAATCATCTGACCGAACCGGCCAAGGCCTGCAATCAGCACCGGGGGCGTATCGTCGATGGCTTCCTGGTCGAAGGACCGCGTCGTGGACAAGCGGTGCCCCCAGTTCAAAGCGAAGCGATAAAGGAAGGGCGTCAGCGCCATTGAAAACGTCACAGCGGCGATGCATAGGCTTGCAACGTTCTGACTGAACACGCCAACGCTTACGCCTGCCGTTAACAGAACAAAATCGAATTCTCCCCCCTGAGACAAAATGGCCGCCAGCGCCGGAATTTCATGGCGAGGGGTTTTGGTCGCAAACCCGATCAGCGCAAGAACGGCAATCTTTACGAGCAGGAGCACGGCCGTGATCCCGATCACCAGCAGCAGGTTCTGCCACACCAGCTCCAGGTTGATCGACATGCCAACGCCCATGAAAAAAAGACCCAGCAGGATGCCCTTGAAGGGTTCGATGTTGGCCTCGAGTTCATGGCGATACACGGTATCGGCAAGCAGCACGCCCGCCAGGAAAGCGCCAAGTGCCATTGAAAGCCCCGCCCACTGCATGATGAGCGCCATGGCAAGCACCATGAAAAGGGCCGCTGCCGTGAATACCTCATGAAGCTCACTGCGTGCGACCAGACGCAGAACGCGAGGAAAGATCATGCGTCCGATCACGATGGCGCCTGCGACCGTGCCCAGGCTTTTCAATAGGCCGAATACGATGTCCGAGGCGCTTCCGAGGCTCCCACCGGCAAACAGCGGCAGTACCGCCAGCAATGGGATGACGGCCAGATCCTGGAATAAAAGCATTGAAAACGCGGATTGACCGTGAGCGGTGGTGAGGTGTCGATGCTCGTTGAGCACTTGCAGCGCAAACGCCGTCGAGGACAGGGCAAGAATGAACCCCAGCAGCAACGCCGACCCTGTGGGCAGGCCCAGCATCCACCCGATTACCGCAAGCCCCAAGCCGCTAAGCACCATCTGGGCACTGCCCAGGCCCAGAAGCCTTGCACGCATTCGCCAAAGGCGCTTCGGCTCGAGCTCGAGCCCGATCACGAACAGCAGCATCACCACGCCGAACTCGGCGAAATGCAGAACGGCGTCCGGTTCCGAGAACACCTTAAGTAGGGACGGGCCGAACAGAACGCCGACAAACAGGTAACCCAGGATGGAGCCAAGCCCCAAACGCTGGAAGATGGGAACCGCGATAATCGTGGCGCCGAGAAGCAGAGCACTTTCAACAAGAAAAGGCATCAACGTGGTTCCTTGAGTCGATGCCTTTAATGCTAGAACGGAGGAGGCCTTAAGGGCCAGCCTCGATTGATGCTCAGGCGGGCGTCAGCAAGGCGTTGTCGTTGACGTACTGGTTAAACTCGGTGAAACCACCGATATGTTTTTCATCGACAAAGATTTGCGGCACGGTTTCGACCGGCTTGCCAATGGTCTTTTCCATGTCCGCCTTGGAAATACCTTCCTTGTGAATGTCGATGTAGCGATAGCTGAAATCATCACGGACGTCGCTGAGCGATTCCGCCAGCTCCTGCGCGCGAACGCAAAACGGGCAGCCTGGGCGACCAAAAATCACGGTGAACATGAACTTCTCCTGAAAACATGGGCATGTACTTGATGCCAAATGATGGGGCATAAGCGGGTGACTCGCCAATAGATTGGCCTGAACCCGCTTATTGAATCGCTAAATTATCGCTCATCGTCAAAGACGTTACGATCCGCCCGTTCGAGCAGGCGCTTGAGCTCTGAGTGAATCTCGGGGGTGGTTACCAGCAGATTCTCGCCATAAAGCTCTTCTGGAATACCTTCCGGACATGGATAGAGATGGCCGGTACGGGCGCCTGCCTCACGTGCGATCAGCATGCCCGCCGCAAAATCCCAGGGTGAGACGCTTTCGTAGTAACCATCGAGGGTGCCGTTGGCAACGTGACACAGATCGAGCGCCGCAGCACCGTTTCGGCGAATGTCGCGACACGTGCCCAGAATGGCACGCAGCCTGCGAAGCAGCGGAAACCGAGCGTCCTTGTCGTAGGGAAAGCCGGTGGCGATCAATGCCGCATCTGTTGACTGGCAGTCACTTGGAGAGATCGCCTCACCGTTGCACCAGGCGCCCTTGTCGCGAATGGCCGTGAACGTCTCGTTCAAAAATGGCGAGTGCACCACGCCGATTTGGACGCGGCCGTTTTCCGACCAGGCGATCGACACCGCGACATGCGGATGGCCGTGGGCAAAATTGACCGTTCCGTCGATAGGGTCGACGATCCAGAGCGCATCGTCTTCAAGAATGGCGTCCCGGTCGGGCGTCAGTTCCTCGCTCAGGCGCTGTTCGCCTGGAAAGTGCGTCTCGAGCTCATTGCTGATGAAGGTATCGATCTCGACATCCACATCGGTCACCAGCTCATTGCCATCCTTGTAGCGGCTGTCGAACTGACATTCTTCACGGGCTTTTCTGATTCGTCGCCCGGCTTCTTCGGCAATGTTGATGGCGCGCTCTAGTCGGGTCTGCAGCGTCATGGGGGCTCACTTCATCAATGCGTTGATAGAATCTTCGTAGGTGTCGGAGTATAGCGCGCGCGTCGGCACTCAGCGCCGTACCGGGCGTTTTTGAAGCTTGCGCTGAAGTGTGCGCCGGTGCATGCCAAGGCTTCGGGCGGTGGCTGAAATGTTGCCATCGTTTTCCTGCAGCACCTTTTGGATATGCTCCCACGTCAGGCGGTTGATCGAGGGCGGGTTTTCGGCGATTTCAGCATCCGGGTCGCCCTGGTCGGGGCGGTCGAGCGCACCGAGCACATCGTCGGCGTCCACGGGCTTGCAAAGGTAATTGTAGGCACCGAGTTTCATGGCCTCGACAGCGGTCGTGATGCTCGAATAGCCGGTCAGGATAATGACCTTGCACTTGGGGCTTACAGCAAGAAGCTCCGGCAGCAGTTGAAGGCCCGAGCTGTGCTCGAGTTTCAAATCAAGCGTTGCATAGACCGGAGGCGTTGCCCGGGCGAGCATCATGGCCTCCTCGTGATCGGCCGCTGCCAGCACCTCGAAGCCGCGGCGCTTCATGGCGCGGGTCATTACCTGTCGGAAGAGTTCATCGTCATCGACGATCAAAAAGGGGGTTTTGGTATCCATTGCGTTCTCCTTTAACGAACGAATCACTCTTTGTGTCCATCACTCTTTGCTGTCCACGCGAGGCAGCGTGACTTCGGTCAGGGTGCCGCCTTCTTCGTGATTGTAAAGGCTGACGCTGCCGCCGAAACGATTGATGGTCGCATGGGTCAGAAAAAGGCCAATGCCCATGCCTTTTGATTTGGTAGACACAAATGTCTGCCCGAGCTGGTCGGCGATGTCCATTGGAACACCGGCGCCGTGATCGCGGATATCCACGATGACCTGCTGCTCATCCCAGTCGAGCGTGATGTCGATGTTCTGGGGGTTGGCGTCTGCCGCGTTATTGAGCAGATTGAGAAGCGCCTGCTGAAGCGTGTCGTCGGTCGGGATGATCGCGTGGCGTCGGCCAAGGCAGGTCAATCGATGCGTGACGTCCGGTCGAATCACTAGCCATTTCTCGATCACCCGCTCCAGATAGGCCTGAACGTCCTGATGCTCGAGCGGGCCAACCCGCCGCCGCTCAGCGGTGGCAACCAGGGATCGAAGGTGTGTCTTGCACTGCTCGACCTGGCGCTGAAGCAGGGTAATGTCCTCACGCAGAATGTCACTGTCTGCGTCCTCTTTCATCTCACCAAGCAGCACCGCCATGGTGCCAAGGGGCGTGCCAAGCTCGTGCGCGGTGCCGGCAGCCTGGCTTGCAACGGCGAGAATCTGCTCATTTCGAAGCGCCGTTTCGCGCGTTTTTGAAAGGGTGCGGTCACGTCGACGCAGGGCGCGTGCCATCTTGAATACGAAATAGGTAATGAGGCTCGCGCACAGGGCGAAATTGAGCCACATCCCAAGGACATGCAGGCTAATGCCGGTGCCCGCGATGTGGCGCGACAGTTCAGGGATGGGCTGATAAAACAGCATCAAGGCGCTGTAGCCACCGAACGCCGTGACGGTCGTCAGGATCGTATAACGAACCGGAAGCGTAGCGGCTGCGATGGTGATCGGTACGATGTAGTAGCTGATCACCGGGTTGGTCGAGCCGCCGGTAAAGTAAAAGATCGCGGTCAGGCCGATGACATCGATCAAAAGATGAACAAGGCACTCGGCTTCGGTTACCGATCTAAGCCACCCAAGTCGCCACCAGGTCGCAACGTTGAACAAGCCCATGACCACGATGATCAAAAAGATCGGCACCAGGTAGAGCTGGAAGTTCAGAACCTCGATGCCAAAGATGATGGCAATCAAAAACCCGGTCCAGGTAATGCCGCGCGCGATGGTCAAAAGGACCAGGTTACGGCTTGGCGTTGACAGGGCCAGGGGTTGCTGGGGCATGAACGGGCTCCACTTCGGTCGAACGTAAGGGCCCATGGTAGCGCACTTTCACTGCGGCATATCTTCGCTGCGGCAATCTGAACCAGCTGAATGTAGTTAAACTACAAAAAGGATGCGGAATCGAAAACGCCAGCTCTATAAGGCTGGCGTTTTTGTCTGGGAAGGTTCACATCAATGCGCTGTCAGCGTCTGGGTCGACAGACTTCCTGACATAATCGAATGACTGTTTTTGCCCGGATCTGTTGGCTTTACCGACATATTTCCCGCTTCTTGCTGCCGACGAGCGTTCATTTTTCGGTTTTCTTCGAGCATTACGTTGTGGCCGCCAATCATATCGAGTCTCCAGCTGCGATGTGTCTATGAGTTATTTTAAGCCAAAGTCTAACAAAAAGAAATATAACTACAAAAAGTTGCGTCAAGTGCCCAATTGCTTGGGTGATTTAACGGCCGAGGCACTGTGTAGTTGAGAAAGGTCCTATCCTTAGTACCATACGCACGCTGACTGCCTTATGAATCAAAGGAACCGGGAATGCTCGAACATATCGCGCAAAATACGCAGGGTCGGGATTTTGTAGTGGGGGACCTTCATGGTGAATACGATCAACTAATGGCGCTGCTTGAAGAAGTGCAGTTCGATAAAACGTGTGATCGACTGTTTGCCGTTGGCGATTTGATCGACCGAGGCCCTGACTCGATGAAATGTTTGGCGCTGATGCGCGAGCCCTGGTTCTTTTCCGTTCAGGGCAATCACGAAGCCATGGCAATAAAAGCCATGAATGGTGAAATGTGGCATCAGTGGCAGGAAAACGGAGGGCGCTGGGTCTTGAAGCAGAATCCACCGGAGGTGGCGGCCCTGCTTAAGGAGGCCGTGGCCAAAATGGCCATTGCCTATGAGATCGAGACCGGGCGAGGCCGGGTAGGCATCGTTCACGCAGACCCACCGTTGCGTTGGCAGGTGCTCGAAACGCAAAGCGAGGATGTGAAACGCCAAAGCCTTTGGTCACGCAAGCGCTATAGCAAGAAGCTTGAAACGCCGGTTGAGGGCATCGACGCCGTTATCGTCGGACACACGATTGTTGCAAGCCCGGTCATGCTCGGTAATGTGCGCTATATCGATACCGGGGCATTTACATCGAACAAGCTGACGCTTGAGCCGTTGACCCACGTGCTGGACCTGCTGGCCGGTTGATTTAAGAACGCGCTAAAGTTTAGCGCCACGGTGCCGATAGCGTCTCAATCAACCGTCTAGCCAGGAGTGGCCATGTACCGCGTTCGCTGCGTTTTTCAACCAACCACCTTTTCGAAACCGAAAGTGGTGCAGATGAAGTGGATTCCAAAAAGCGGGGAATGGATGATGCTGGACAATCAGGAATTCGAGGTGCAGCGCATTATTCATACGCCACAGGATACCGATGTCGAAGTGCAGCTCCAGCTCAAGGTCAATTTAAACACCCTGTGATGCTTGATTGAGTGTAGACGCAGGATCGGCGAAAATAGCGGGATTCGACCCATTCCAACATCGGCGCACCTTGGTGCGCCGATGGCGTACTCACCAAGAAGAATCGCTCAATGCCAACTACCGCCGTGTCGCAAGAAGCCGCCAAACGACGCACCTTTGCGATCATCTCTCACCCCGATGCGGGCAAGACCACCATCACCGAAAAGCTTTTGTTGTTCGGAAATGCAATTCAGGTGGCCGGTGCCGTCAAAAGCAAGCGCGATGCCCGAAGCACCACCTCCGACTGGATGAAGATGGAGCAGGAGCGCGGCATCTCGGTGACGACCTCGGTCATGCAGTTTCCCTACAAGGGCCGCATGGTCAATCTGCTCGACACACCCGGTCACGAAGATTTCTCCGAAGACACCTACCGTACGCTGACGGCCGTCGATTCCGCGCTGATGGTGGTCGATGGCGCCAAGGGCGTCGAGGACCGCACCATCAAGCTGATGGAGGTCTGCCGGCTCAGAACAACGCCGATCCTCACCTTCGTCAACAAGATGGACCGCGACATTCGCGACCCGATCGAGGTGATGGACGATATTGAAACCACGCTCAATATCCAGTGCGCGCCCATTACCTGGCCGATCGGCATGGGCAAGCAGTTCCGGGGCGTCTATCACATTCTCAATGACACCGTGCACCTCTACCAACAGGGGCAGGGTAATCGCATCCCGGACGACGTTTTCATCGAAGGGCTCAATAGCCCGAAGGTGGATGAGGCGCTTGGCGAATACGTCGCAAACGAACTTCGTGACGAAATCGAGCTGGTCAGAGGCGCCTCTCACGAATTTGACCTCGAGGCGTATCTGCGGGGTGAATTGACGCCTGTGTATTTCGGCACCGCCATGGGTAATTTCGGGGTGCGGGAAATGCTCGACGGGTTCGTGGAATACGCCCCCAGGCCGCAGCCGCGCGACACCGATGCCCGCGAGGTCGAGGCAGACGATGAGCGCTTCACCGGCTTCGTGTTCAAGATTCAGGCCAACATGGACCCCAAACACCGCGACCGCGTGGCGTTCTTGCGGGTGTGTTCGGGCAAGTACGAAAAGAACATGAAAATGCGCCATGTGCGCATCAAGAAAGACGTCAAGATCGCAGACGCCCTGACCTTCATGGCCTCTGATCGGTCCCACGTCGAGGAAGCCTGGCCCGGCGATATAATCGGCCTGCACAACCACGGCACGATCCAGATCGGCGACACCTTCACGCTCAGCGAAGACATGCGCTTCACCGGCATTCCGCACTTCGCACCGGAGCTCTTCAAGCGCGTGCGCCTGAAAGACCCGCTCAAGATGAAGCAGCTTCAAAAGGGCTTGCAGCAGCTGTCCGAGGAGGGCGCGACACAGGTCTTCATGCCGCTCAACAACAACGACCTGATCGTCGGCGCCGTGGGCAGCCTTCAGTTCGATGTGGTCGCACACCGGCTCAAGGACGAATACAAGGTGGACTGCATCTACGAGCCGATCAATGTTCAGACGGCGCGATGGGTGTATGGCGACGAGCGCAAGATCGACGAGTTCCGAAACAAGACCGCTGAAAACCTTGCAATCGATGGCGGTGGGTACCTGACGTATCTGGCCCCGACCCGGGTCAATCTTCAGCTGACGCAGGAGCGCTGGCCTGACCTGCGCTTTTCCGCCACGCGCGAGCACTGATGCGCTCGATGTGACGTATTCGACGGTTGGTCCTGGATCGGCCATGGTAAAAAAGCTGCCTCTGGCAGCTTTTTTCATGCGGGGATAGATAAGTCTCTTCGATGTATCGGGAGGTTCCATGATTGACGCCCACTGTCACCTGTCTCGCGACGCGTTTGACGATGACGCCCACGCCGTTCATGCGCGCGCGCTGCATGCAGGTGTTACAGGCATGATCGACGCCGGTACGACGGCCAAGCGCTTCAAGCGCCAGCTCGAACTGGCCGATGCCTTGCCTGGGTTGTCCTTATGTCATGGGCTGCACCCGTACTTTCTTGACGATCATGTTCTTGACGATACCCGGGGCATCGATGGACCCACACACGACGGTAAGCCTCACGATGACATCGTACGTCTTAAACAGGCGCTCGATCGTGGGGAGCGTCGTGTAGTGGGCGTGGGTGAATGCGGCCTTGATCGCCGGCTTGAGCGTTTTGACGCACAGTGGGCGCTGCTGGAGCCCCAGCTTCGTCTGGCCAAGGCGCGGTCCCTGCCGGTCGTGCTTCACTGTGTCGGCATGAACGATGAGCTTTCCAAGCGGTTGAAGCAGCTGGATCTGCCGGCACGCGGGCTTGTACATGCCTTCAGCGGAAGCTGGCAGCAGGCCGTGCGATTTTTGGATCTGGGGTACGTGCTGGGCGTGGGCGGGGCAATGACTCATGACGGCGCGCACCGGCTGCACCGCATCGTCAAGGCGCTTCCCGCAGACCGCTACGTGCTTGAGACCGACAGCCCCGACATGGCGCCCCAGGGCATTACCAAGCGCAATGAGCCGGCCAATCTCGCGCGTGTTCTAAAGGCTGCAGCGGTGCTTCGCGGCGAGTGCGAGGCATCTATCGTTACGGCAACGTCCAATACAGTAAGGCGTGTATTCGGTGTTTAAGCGCCGGCGACTTTGAGCATTGAAAAAACGATGGCATAAAAAAAGCCGCCCAGTGGGCGGCTTTTCCGTACAGCGCTTGATGTGATCAGGCGCTTCGCTCACGAAGGCGTCGTTCAAACAGCGCCTCGTTTTGATCCACACCGGTCTGATAATGAACGCTGAAGCTCTGAAACGCGCGCAGGGCGTCGTCGACGTCCTGGTCATCGCGCAGTGCGAAGCTGTCGAAACCGCAGCGACGCAGGTAGTAGAGCTGATCGATCAATACGTCGCCGATCGCGCGAATGTCACCCTTGAATCCAGCGCGCTCGCGCATGAGGCGGGCCATGGTATAGCCGCGCCCATCGGTAAAGGCGGGGAAATCGATCGCGATCAAGGCGCACTCGCCAAGCGTTGCCATCAGCTCGGCATCAAGTACGGTGTCGCTCGGAAGCCAGGGGGCAAGCCCTTCGCGGTCCGTGCTCGCTTGCCACAGTGCCAGCGGTACGATGGCCGGGCGTGCCTCGGGAAGAGCCTCTTCGTCACGGCTTAGTGTCCACTCGTCTTGTTGAAGACCGTCGACGCGCAATACATCAGGCATAGACATGATCCTTGAACGGTTTGATGCCGAGTCGGCGATAGGTGTCGACAAAACGCTCTTCCGTGTCGCGTTCGCGCACGTAGACCTGCAGCACTTTCTCGATGACGGACGGCACATCCTCCCGGTAGAACGACGGGCCGAGGATCTTGCCGAGCGAGGCATCGTCAAGGCTGGAGCCACCGAGTGAGATCTGGTAATACTCCTCGCCTTTCTTGTCGACGCCCAGAATGCCGATGTTGCCGACGTGGTGGTGGCCACAGGCGTTCATGCAGCCCGAGATGTTGAGATCGAGCGGGCCAAGGTCGTAGACGAAATCCAGATCCTCGAACTTCTGCTGAATCGCCTGAGCGATCGGGATCGACTTGGCGTTGGCCAGTGAGCAGAAATCGCCCCCCGGGCAGCAGATGATGTCGGTCAGGGTGCCAACGGTTGGGCTTGCCATGTTGTTGGCATCAAGCACTTCCCACAGCGCCTCGAGCTGATCGACGGGCACATCGGAGAGCACCAGGTTCTGCTCATGAGTCACGCGCAGTTCACCGAAGCTGTATTCGTCGGCAAGCTGTGCGGCCAGGTCCATCTGATCCGCGGTAATGTCACCCGGGGCATGGGTATGATGCTTGAGCGAGAGCGTAACCGCGCAATAGCCGTTGACCTTGTGGCCCATGACGTTGTTGGTCACGAAGCGGGAAAACGCCTTGTTGTTCTGACGCGCCTGCTCAAACGCATCGATGCCGGACTGCTCGACGATGCGGCGCTCCGGCTCCGGGAAGAAGCTGCGCGCGTGATCGATGGCGTCCTGAGTGATGGTCTGGCTGCCGTTTTCAAGGTGCGCCCACTCTTCGTCGACCCGGCGACGGAATTCCTCGATACCGAGTGCCTTGACCAGAATCTTGATGCGCGCCTTGAACTTGTTGTCCCGGCGGCCGAACTGGTTGTACACCCGCACGATGGCCTCGATGTAGGTCAGCATATGCTGCCACGGGAGATCCTCGCGGATGATGCTTCCGATCATCGGCGTTCGGCCAAGGCCACCGCCGACCAGAACGCGTGCACGAACGTCGCCGTCATCGGTGTGCCAAAGATTGATGCCGATGTCGTGGACCTGAACCGCGGCGCGGTCACTGGTCGCGCCGGTCACGGCGATCTTGAACTTGCGCGGCAGGTAGGCGAATTCCGGGTGCAGGGTCGACCACTGACGGATCAGCTCGCACCACGGGCGCGGGTCCTCGATCTCGTCCTGGGCGATGCCGGCGAACTGGTCGGTGGTGGTGTTGCGCACGCAGTTGCCGCTGGTCTGGATGGCGTGCATCTGAACCTTGGCAAGCTCACCCAGGATGTCAGGCACGTCTTCAAGCTTTGGCCAGTTGAGCTGCATGTTCTGGCGCGTGGACAGGTGCCCGTAGGCGCGGTCATAGCGCCGAGTGATGTCGGAGATCGTCTTGATCTGGGTGCTCGAGAGCATGCCATAGGGAATCGCGATGCGAAGCATCGGCGCATGGCGCTGCACGTAGAGTCCGTTCTGGAGGCGAAGCGGACGAAATTCCTCTTCGCCGAGCTTGCCCGCCAGGTGGCGGTTCATCTGGTCACGGAACTGAGCCACTCGTTCTTCGACGAGGGTCTGGTCATAAGTGTCGTAGCGATACATCGTGGAGAGATGTCCTGCTGTTAGGTGGCGCTTGCCACATGAATAAGACACGTGAAGCCGGTCTGGTGCCGGACTTATCAACTCATCATGCCGGACAGGATACACGTCTTTCGACCGGCCCGGTAAACCGGGCCTAACGCCCGACGTAAAAAGCCATATCACTAAATCGGATACGTCAGGCGCTGACACTCGGCGTCAGGCGTCCGGGTCGTAGGTCAGAACGGGCGAAAGCCAGCGTTCAAGTTCGGTTATCGGCATCTGCTTGCGCTCACTCAAGGCCTCGACCTGATCCCGGCCGATCTTGCCGGTCGAGAAGTAGCGGGACTCGGGGTGAGAGAAATACCATCCGGACACCGCAGCGGCCGGCCACATCGCGAAATTTTCGGTAAGTGTCATGCCGGTACGCTCGGGCGCTTCCAGCAACGAAAACAGCGCCGTTTTCTCGGTGTGGTCGGGGCAGGCCGGGTAGCCGGGGGCCGGGCGAATGCCCTGGTATTTCTCGCCGATCAGAGCCTGATTGTCGAGGGCTTCATCAGGCACGTAGCCCCAGAATTCCTTGCGCACTCGCTCGTGAAGCCGCTCGGCGAAGGCCTCGGCCAGTCGGTCGGCAAGCGCCTTGACCATGATCGAGTTGTAATCATCGCCTGCGTCTTCATAGCGCTTGGCAAGTTCGTCGGCGCCGTGGCCGGTGGTGACGGCGAAGCCGCCGAGCCAGTCGGATTTGCCGCTGTCCTTGGGGGCAATGAAGTCCGCAAGGCTGTAGCACAGGCCGTTGGGGTTCTTGCTGTTTTGCTGGCGCACATGGGTCAGCCGCTCGATGACCTGAGTGCGGGCATCGTCGCTGTAGATTTCGATGACGTCGTCATCAACGGTATTGGCCGGCCAGAAACCGATCACGCCGCGCGCTTCGAGGTGTTTCTCCTCGATCAGCTTCTTGAGCATGGTCTGCGCGTCATCAAACAGGTTACGCGCCGCCTCGCCGACCACGGCGTCGTCGAAGATCTTGGGATACTTGCCCACCAGCTGCCAGCTCATGAAAAACGGCGTCCAGTCGATGCGCTCCACCAGCTCGTTCAGATCGTAATCATCAAACGTCATCAGCCCTTTGACGGCAGGTTCGGGCGGGGTATAGATACCCCAGTTCGGGCTGAAGCGTTTCTGGCGCGCGGTTTCATAACTGATGTCGGAGCCCTTGGGGCGGCGCTTGCTGTTGCGTTCACGCACTTTCTCGTACTCGGCGCGAATGCCTGCCACGTAGTCGGGCTTGAGCTGCGGTGACAGGAGTTTTCCGGCCACACCGACGGCGCGCGAGGCGTCACTTACGTAGATGACGGGCTCTGCGTAATTCGGCTCGATCTTGACCGCGGTATGCGCTTTCGACGTGGTCGCACCGCCAATCAAAAGCGGCAGGGTGAAGCCCTGACGAGTCATCTCCTTCGCTACATGCACCATTTCATCGAGCGAGGGCGTGATCAGCCCCGAAAGCCCGATAATGTCGGCGTTATGCTCCTTGGCCGCAGCCAGAATCTTCTCGCACGGCACCATCACGCCGAGATCGATGACCTCGTAGTTGTTGCACTGAAGTACCACGCCGACGATGTTCTTGCCGATGTCGTGCACATCACCCTTTACCGTCGCCATGATGATGCGGCCCTTGCTTTCGTCCGCGCCGTCCTTTTCCGCCTCGATGTAGGGGATCAGATACGCTACCGCCTGTTTCATGACGCGCGCCGACTTGACCACCTGCGGCAGGAACATCTTGCCGTCGCCGAACAGATCACCGACCACGTTCATGCCGTTCATCAGCGGGCCTTCGATCACCTCGATCGGACGGGGCGCATTTTGTCGGGCAAGTTCGGTGTCGTCTTCGATGTAGGCGGTGATGCCCTTGACCAGTGCGTGCTCGATCCGTTTTTCAACCGGCCAGCTTCGCCACTCCAGGTCTTCCTTCTTGGGGCCACTCGAGCCGTCGCCCCGGTACTTCTCGGCAATGTCGAGCAGGCGTTCGGTGCTGTCATCGCGCTTGTTGAGCACCACGTCCTCGACGGCGTCCTTGAGCTCTGCCGGCAGGTCGTCGTAGACCGCAAGCTGGCCTGCGTTGACGATGCCCATGGTGAGGCCAGACTTGATCGCGTAGTAAAGAAAGACCGAGTGAATCGCCTCGCGCACCGGGTTGTTGCCGCGAAACGAGAACGAGACGTTGGAAACGCCGCCGGAGATCATCGCACCGGGCAGGTTGTCCTTGATCCAGCGGCAGGTCTCGATGAAATCGACCGCGTAGTTGTTGTGCTCATCGATACCGGTGGCGATTGCGAAGATGTTGGGGTCGAAGATGATGTCTTCGGCGGGAAAGCCGATGTCATCGACCAACAGGCGGTAGGCGCGCTCGCAGATTTCGGTCTTGCGCTTGAAGGTGTCGGCCTGGCCGTCTTCATCGAAGGCCATCACGATGATGGCGGCGCCATAGCGGCGGCATTTGAGCGCCTGCTCGCGAAACTGCGCTTCGCCTTCCTTCAGTGAAATCGAGTTGACCACCGCCTTGCCCTGAACGCATTTGAGGCCGGCCTCGATGATGTCCCACTTGGAGGAGTCGATCATGATCGGCACGCGAGAGATGTCAGGCTCCGAGGCGATCAGGTTCAGAAAGCGCACCATCGCTTCCTGCGACTCCAACATGCCTTCGTCCATGTTGACGTCGATCACCTGCGCGCCGTTTTCGACCTGCTCGAGCGCGACTTCAAGCGCCGTGGTGTAATCCTCTTCCTTGATCAGGCGCTTGAACTTGGCCGAGCCGGTAACGTTGGTGCGCTCGCCAACGTTGACGAACAGGCTGTCGGCCTGAATGTTGAACGGCTCGAGCCCGGAAAGGCGGCAGGCCGGCGGCGGTGTTGGCCGCTTACGGGGGGCGAGGCCCGCCATGGCGTTGGCAATGGCGCGGATATGCCCGGGCGTGGTGCCGCAGCAGCCGCCCATGATGTTGACCAGCCCGCTCTCGCCGAACGAGCGCACGATCTCGGCCATTTCTTCGGGCGACTGATCGTACTCGCCAAATTCGTTGGGCAGGCCTGCATTGGGGTGCACGCTTACGAAAGTGTCGGCCTTGGTCGAGAGTTCTTCAAGGTAGGGGCGCAGGTCTTCGGCGCCGAGCGCGCAGTTGAGGCCAATCGAGATCGGGTTGGCGTGGCGCACCGAGTTCCAGAAGGCTTCCGTGGTCTGACCTGAAAGTGTGCGCCCCGAGGCATCGGTGATGGTGCCTGAAATCATGATCGGCACCCGGTACCCCAGGCGCTCGAACAGCACCTCGAGGGCGTAGATTGCAGCCTTGGCGTTCAGGGTATCGAAGATGGTCTCGATCAGGATCAGGTCAGAGCCGCCGTCGATCAGCGCCTCGGCGGCCTCGAGGTAATTTTCGTAAAGCTCATCGAAGGTAACGTTGCGCTTGGCCGGGTCGTTGACGTCCGGTGAGAGTGACGCGGTACGGCTTGTCGGGCCTAGAACACCTGCCACATAGCGCGGCACACCGGTTTCCACGGCAACCTCGTCACATACCTCGCGAGCGAGTCTTGCGGCCTCGTAGTTGAGCTCGACCACCAGCGATTCCATCGCGTAGTCGGACTGAGACAGCCGGGTGCTGTTGAAGGTGTTGGTTTCGACAATGTCAGCGCCGGCTTCCAGGTACAAACGGTGCAAGTGCTTGATGTCGTCGCGCTTGGACAGGGTGAGCAGGTCGTTATTGCCCTGAAGGTCGGTGGCCCAGTCTTCGAAGCGGTCTCCTCGAAAATCCGCCTCCTGAAACGCGTAGCCCTGAATCATGGTGCCCATGCCGCCATCGAGTATCAGGATGCGGTCTTCAAGCGCACGTGTCAGGTCACGGGAAGAGGTGCTAGTCGTCAACGGTGAGACTCCAGGATCTATAGGATTCATTATTACTGGATGATCGGCCAGGGCCGGCGCGGGGTAGAGTATCAGACCCGGCCTTGCCTGCGGCGGTGAAAATTACCCGATCAAAATACTCGGGAATTGTCCCTGATGCGGATCATGGCGTACCATAAAGCCAATTTCCGCATTGTATCCAGGGGATATTCATGAGCGATAGCATCGAATTTACCGATAACGCGCAGGAGTACCTGTCCGAGCTTTTGTCCAAGCAGGACGTCGAAGGCATCAGCGTCCGCGTTTTCATCACGCAACCCGGTACACCGTACGCCGAAACCTGCCTGGCGTACTGCCGTCCGGGCGAGGAAGAGCCGACTGACATCAAGCTCGAGCTCGAAAAGATCACCGTGCTTCTGGAAAAGCACAGCGAGGCGTTTCTCGAAGAAGCGGTCGTTGATTTCAACAAGGACCGCATGGGCGGCCAGCTGACGATCAAGGCGCCCAACGCCAAGATGCCGAAGGTCAGCGCCGACAGCCCGATGGAAGATCGCATCAACTACATCCTCTACAGCGAAATCAATCCGGGGCTTGCCGCGCACGGCGGTGAAGTCAAGCTGATTCAGCTGACCGAGGATAATGTGGCTGTTCTGCAGTTCGGCGGTGGGTGCCAGGGCTGCGCCGCGGTCGATGTCACGCTCAAGCAGGGGGTCGAGCGCACCATTATCGAGCGCATTCCCGAAATTACTGCCGTACGCGATGTGACCGACCACTCCGACACCACCAATGCCTACTATTAATTAGTAATTACTACTATTAGTTGGTGATGCCTGAGCCGCAGGTGCGGTTCGGCTGAATTAAAAAAAGCGCCCTTGAGGCGCTTTTTTTGTGCTCACATTACCTGTTTTGCAGCGGGCGTTTGGTTCGGTGTATAATCCAGTACGCCTCGCTGGCTGCCTCCACCCGGAATTGTACCGACACGGACTGCAGACCCGCGGGGCATTTTTGTATCCAGCATCGGCATCCCCCGCCGTGTGAGCTTCTGGTCTAGATATGAGGCCCGGGTCTAGATATAAGGCGGTAGCGTCGCCCGTGAAAGGCGCTCCTGCAGAACGCGGAGTTCGGTCTTGATACGGGCGTTTTCCCGCTCCTTTTCATCGAGCAGCTTAGTCTGGCGCTGTTCGCGCTCGCTGGTTTCACGAAGGGTCTGCTGAGCCTGCTGAGTTTTCCATTCCGCCTCGCGTGCCTTGCGCTCCTCATCCTGGGCGTTCTGGCGCATGGCTTCGAGCTGCTGATTGAGCCGGTCGATGCGCTCCTCGAGTTGATCCGTCTTGCGACGCGTCTGTTTCTCGATGTCCGTTTTTTCCTGGCGAGCAGCGTCGAGCAGTTGCATCAAGCGATTCTCCGCCGTCTCGTGACGGCTTTCTTCCTGCGCGAGCTGTTTCTTGCGCGTCTCTTCCATCTGGGCAACAACGTGCTGGTGATCTTCCTCCTGCTGAGCCCGCTCCTTGCTCAAGGCCTCGATCTGCTCATCGCGCGTATCTAGGCGCGCCTGCAGGTCATCAATGTGCTTGCGCGCCTGAGCCAACTCATGATCGCGGTGGGCGAGTGCCGTGGTCTTTTCTTCAAGCCGCGCCTGTATCTGATCGAAGCGCTCGCCGAGTGCACTGAGACGTTGCTGCGCGTCTTCGGTCATCCGCTTGGCCTGGCCTGCGTCAGTGTGGGCCTCTTCAATGCGTTCATCGGCCTGCTTTCGATAGAGCGCCAACGCCTCGAACGCCTCTTCCTGTGCCTGTTGCCACAGCCCGTTAAGGGCTTCTTGAAGGCGGTCGGGCGGTGACTGGGGCAGCGGCTGATCCCGGTTTTCGGTGCGCCGTGTCCGCCACTCCCGAAGGTGGTCACTGATGGTGGTGAAGCTCCCGGTGCCAAGCGTTTCACGAATTCGCTGAACGCTTGGCGACTCGCCGCGTTGCAGCAGTGCCTCAATGGCGCGCTGCACATCGTCATAGCTGATCCCTGCTCGAGCCATGGTGAGTAACTCCCTGATCCCTGCGTTGTCATTTATGCCTGCTTTATACGCCGAGAATAGCCGAGGTTTGTCGTAAAATAAAGGTTATTACGTATTACGTAATACGTAAAATACACTACGAAGTGCAATTAAAATTCAAGATTACGCGTCTTATCTTGAGTTTATTGGGCTAAGTGGCGTAGTGTGGGTCTCAGAGATAAAGCGGGGCAAAAGCGCCCTGAAAGAGCGCGTTAGAGGAGAGGGCGTGGGCGATAAGACCTTTGCACCGCTTGAGGTGAGTAACGAGCAGGCGCTGATGGCTGGCGAAAGGGGTGCCGGTACGGAGGAGTCAGGGCTTGTCGAGGCCAACAACGACCGGGAAGCCGTGCTTCAGTGGCTGCTCGAGTACCGCCAAAGCCCGAAAACCCTGCGTCATTATCGCAAGGAGGCCGAGCGCTTTGTGCTGTGGCTTGAAGCGCAGGCGCTGACACTTAATAGCCTCAAGCGGTCGCACATCGATGCGTTCGATCGATTTCTGGAAGATCCGCAGCCGGCCTCGGTGTGGGTTGGGCCGACTCGCCCGCGTCATCATCCAACGTGGCGCCCGTTTCGAGGTGGGTTATCGCCTGCGAGCCGGCGTCAGGCGCTGGTGATCCTACAAAGCTTGATGAGCTGGCTTCAGCAGGGCGGCTGGGTTCGCCACAATCCGTTTTCATTGATTCGAGACCGAGCGCGCCGATTCAACAACAGCGCGCGCCCGGTGGAGCGTTACTTCGAACGCGATCAGTGGGCTCAGATTTGGGCGCGGCTGAACCGGCCGCACGCAGAGCAAGGCGCTTCACGCGAGCGCTTCGAGGCGCAGCGCCTGCGGTTCATGTTCGGGTTTGCCTACCTGTTGGCGCCGCGCATCAGCGAGATGAGCCAAGCACGCATGAACGATTTTTTTCTGCATGAAGGGCAGTGGTGGTGGCAGGTGGTGGGAAAGGGCGATAAGTGGGCACGCCTGCCGGTCCCCGCCGATATGATGGCGCTACTTGGGCAGTGGCGTGAAGCACTTGAATTGCCGCCGGAACCTGGCCCGATGGAGGATGCGCCGGTGCTGCGCGCACTGGATGGCAAGCGAGGGCTCAGTGACAATCAGCTCTACCGATTATTCAAGCAGACCTACGCAGCCCTTGCCGATGAACTCGACGCATCAACCTCAGATGAGCAGCGCCTCGTACAGCGGCTTCGAGCCGCCACACCACACTGGTTGCGCCATACGTCGCTGACGCATCAGGCGCAGGCCGGCATCGAGCTTAGATACCTCGCTCTGAACGCGCGCCACGCGCGTCTTGAAACCACGGCGCGCTATCTCCACGCCGAGAGCGATGAGTGGCAGCAGCAGCAGAGCCGCCATGGTCTGGCAACGGACGCACCGTGATTCCGAGTGACACGCTCGTCGAGTTTGCCAACGCCCGTTATAATGCTCGTTACGCGACCAAGGAGATGTCATGAGTACGAGTGATGCGCAGCAGGAACTTATCGATGAGTTCGAGATTTTCGACAACTGGATGGATCGATACCAGTATCTGATCGACATGGGCAAGGCGCTGCCCGAATTTCCCGACGCGCTTAAAACAAGCGACACTCGAATCGAGGGCTGCCAATCCCAGGTCTGGATTCACGAGCAGCTGGAAGAAGGGCGGCTGCATTTTCAGGCCACCTCCGACGCCGCTATCGTTTCCGGCCTGATCGCGGTATTGATGCGGATCTACAACGATCGAACGCCGGCTGAAATCATGACAACCTCAACGGAATTCCTGCAGGCGCTCGGATTGGATAAACACCTGTCTCCCACGCGCAGCAATGGCCTGCATGCGATGCTTGACCACATCTACCAAAGTGCGCGCGTGCACCAATAACCCAGGCGTTCAGTGCCGGTGAGTGCTATCGCGCTCACCGCTTGGGGGCGGCACCGGATCGATGCCGCCCTCATGCCAGGGGTGGCATTTTGACAGCCGCTTCAAGGCCATCCAGCCGCCCTTGAACGGCCCATACTGCGAGATTGCCTCGAGCGCGTAACTCGAGCAGGTGGGGTAAAACCGACAGCTGGGCCCGGTCAGTGGGCTGATAAAAAGCTGATAGCCCCTGATCCCTTTCTTGAAGACCCAGGCCAACCCGATTTTTGCAGTGCTCCAGGCGCGTTCAGCGATCCTTTCGCTGGCCATAAAGGGTCTCCGGATCGACGTCGGGCGCGGTGGTGATCGTGCTCTCCGTTCGATCAAGCTGATGATAAAAGCAGCTTTTGCGCCCGGTGTGGCAGGCCGGTCCCAATTGATCGACCAGCAGCAGAAGGGTATCGCCGTCGCAATCAAGATGAGCGGATTTGAGCACCTGCACCTGGCCGGAAGACTCGCCCTTGCGCCAGAAGCGCTGACGCGAGCGCGACCAATAGCACACCCGGTGTTTCTCGAGCGTTTCAGTCAACGCATCGCGGTTCATCCAGGCCATCATCAGTACTTCCCGGCTATCAAATTGCTGAGCGATGGCCGGAATCAGGCCGTCGTCGTTCCAGGGAATGGCGTCCAAGAGCGTATCGGTAGTGGTTTTGGTACCGGGCGCGGACTTTTCGAGCGCGCGAAAAAGCGCGAGAGACGAGGGCATCTGACTTCCTGTAGGTGGTAATTAACTGCGCAAACGTTTTAATAGCAGGGAGAAAAAATAGCTGACGCCACAGACTAGAACAATGGTCGCCCCGGATGGCAGATCCGACACCCATGAAATGCCCATGCCGATGAACACGAACGCGCCGCCGGCGATCGAGGCAAACAGCATCATCTTGCCGAGCGAGCCGACGTGATGGCCGGCGAGCGCCGAGGGCAGGGTCAGAAGGGCAATGACCATGATCAAGCCAACCGCCTGCAACAAGATGACCACCGTGATCGCAACCAGACACAGCAGCAGCAGGTAGAGTGCCTTGGTTGGCACGCCGCGAAGGCGCGCGAATTCGTCATCGAAAATGACCGCGGTCAAGGGCTTGTGCACAAACAGTAAAAGCGCACCAATCACTGCAACGACGAGCGCTAGAAGCGGCGCAAGCCCGGACGGTGTCAGCAGAAGGTTGCCGAACAGATAGCTGGTCAGGTTGGTTGCGTAGCCGGGTGTCTGGCTGATGAACAAGACGCCGGTGGCCATGCCAACGGCCCAGAACGCGCTGATGAGGGTATCTTCGTGATCGGCCTGATTAAGGCTGATGACCCCGATGATCAAGGCGGCGATGATCGCGCAGATAAAGGCGCCAAGAATCGGTGAGGCGCCAAGAAAGTAGGCGATGCCCATGCCCGCAAGCACGGTGTGCGCGATGCCGCCACCAAGGTAGCCGATACGCTTGACCACGACATACGGCCCGACAAGCCCGCCGGCGACGGCCGCAAGCAGTCCAACGATCAGGGCGTTCAAGAGAAACGACTGGTGCGCGAGGGCGTAGAAGAAATCTTGCAGAGCCAAGATGATACCCATCAGTGGTGGTGGTGAACCATTTGTACCTGTTCACCGTAGAGCTGGTTGATTGTATCGGCTGTCACGGCCTCGGTTGGATGCATGATCAGCTGTTTATTGAGACACGCGACCCGATCGACGTAGTCACTGATAAAGCCCAGATCGTGCGAGATGACCATGACGGTCATTTCACGCTTGAGCTCGCTGAACAACTCGAAAAGCGTTGTTTCGCCATCCCGGTCGACGCTTGCCGTCGGCTCATCGAGCAGGAGAATTCGGGGCTCTGCGGCAAGTGCCCGGGCAATCAATACCCGTTGCAGCTGCCCGCCGGACAGGGCATCCACCGGTTTATGGCGCAGGTGATCGATGCCAAGTCGCTTAAGCGTGGGCGTGATCGAGTCGCGGTCGCGCCGCCGCCAGGGCAGCAGCATGCGCCCGCGCTTCAAGCGTCCCATCAACACGACATCTTCAACACTGATCGGAAAGGCGCGGGCAAATCGAGCGAACTGAGGCACATACCCAAGCTGGCTCGCCGCTTTTCGAGGCGAGGTGCCAAGCACCTGTACCTGGCCGCTCTGTGGCGGCAGCAAGCCCAGAATCAGTCGAAGCAGTGTGCTTTTACCGCCGCCGTTGGGGCCAATCAGCCCCAGAAATTCGTGGGGCTGCACATCGAGGCTGACATTTTTCAGGACATGCTCGGTACCAAACGCAAAGGAGACCTGGTCGAGCGAGATAACGGGTTGGCTCATCGATTATCCGTCTTGATTCGAAAAGCCGCGCGTCAAGGCATCGGCAATGTGTTCGAGATTGCTCAGATAGTCCGGGCTCAACGGGTCGATCGCGACCACCGTGCCATCGATTTCATCGGCAAGCCGTGACGCAATGCGCGTAGAGAACTGCTTTTGAATGAAAATGGTATGGATGTTCTGGTCGTGTGCGGTCTTGATCAGTGCGTTGAGTGCCTGAGGCGTGGGCTCACGGCCGTTAAGCTCGATGGGAAGCTGGTTGAGCCCGAACCGGTCGCCGAAATACCCGAACGCCGGGTGGTAGACCATAAAGCTTTGCCCCTTGTATGGCGCAAGCTCGCGCTCAATCGAGCCCGTGGTGTTTTCGATCTTCTGGATCAGGGCCTGTTCGCGCGCCTCGATGGCCTCAGCCTGGTCGGGCAGGGCATCGCTCAGGGCATCCGCAGCGGTTTGTGCCATGACGACCATGTTGTCGGGGTCAAGCCAGACGTGGGGGTCCGGTTGCCCCTCGTGATGGCTGTGGCCTGTCTGATGATCGCCATGATGAGCATGTTCATGCGCGTCATGCCCGTGGCTTTCGTGGTCATGAGCGCCATGTGCATCAGCGCCGCTTGCAGGCTCGGCGTGGGCTTCGATGGCGCGCTTTTTAAGGCCTTGATCGAGATGAACAACCTTCATCTCAGGCGCGCGCTGCTCGAAGCGCTCAAGCCAGGCCTTCTCGAACGGGACGCCGATAGCGAAGTAAAGCGTTGACTGTGTAAGCGTTGAGAGTTGGCGAGGTGAGGGGGAAAAGTCCTCGGGCTCTTTGCCTTCCTCAACCAGCGTCTGAACCTCGACCGAATCGCCGCCGAGCTGCTCGATCAGCCATTTTTCGGGCAATATACTGGTCGACACCTGAAGCGGTGCGGCCATGACGGGCAAGGACGTAACAAAAAGGGCAGTGCTTACGGCAAGGGCTTTAACATTCATGCGGGCGATCCGGTAAGAGTGGCTGACGATGCGTGCGCAAATGTTATACTATAACATTGTCGGTCAGTACAATGCGCCGTCAGTGGCATTGACGACACAGACCCAGCAGCTCAATGGTCTGCCGCCGAATTGAAAACCCGTATTCGGACGCGACGCCATCAAGATGTTCAGACATGCGCTCGTCGTGAAGTTCCTCGACGTTGCCGCATTCCTGGCAGATCATCAGCTGAAACCCGCGCTTGTGATCGGGGCAGGGGCACGCCACATAGGCGTTCAGGGATTCGATGCGGTGAATAAGCCCGAGTTCCAGCAGAAAATCCAGCGCACGGTACACCGTGGGCGGTCGGGCCGAGGCATGTTCCTTTGCAAGCAAATCGAGAATGTCGTAGGCCTTGACGCCTGAATCCGAGCCTGCAATCAATTCAAATACGCGCTTTCTGATCGCGGTGAAACGAACGCCCTGGTCCGCACAGCGATGCTCGGCCGCGGTCAGCATGTCCTTCAATGAATGAGCATGAGTCATTAAATAAAGCCACCGGTAGATCGGGAAGAAAAACGACGGGTGATAACATAACATCTCTCATGCCGTCAGCACACGCTATGCTCTGCACGTTGTCGGCTTCATGTCCAATCGGAAACCCTGGCGTCCCTGGCTTCATCGTTTGCCGCGATGCGCTGCCTGACGCGTTCATGGTGTTCATTGACCGTCTTTGAGCCAAATTGTTCATGTGCACGGTGGTGATCCATACGCCAGCCGGTATTGACGGTTGACCGGGGCGCGCATCGATAATGCGCGCATTCACTGTGTGGCGGCGCAGGCGCATGCCAAGCGATGTGTGGCCCACGACGCGCTCATCATTTACTTATCAAGGCGTTTAAATGAAGTCACTCGTTCGAGTCTATCTCGACTCCTCTGGCTGAGCCCAATCTGCTGGGCATCATCTTTACCGCCTTTGTGTTTGGCATCGCGTTATTCAAGCTGCGCCAGTCCGGGGCGTCCACCCAAAGCGGCGCTTCGCGTACTGAAGAAGCTAACGTAACAACCCAGAGTGTGCTTGCGGAAAAGCTTTATACCGTGATCGAGGGGCTGAACGCGGTAACGATGAAGGTGATGGCGGGGGTGCTGCATGTCGTCCCCATTGGCGTGTTTGCCATTGTGACCGGTACGGTCGCCAGGCAGGGATTTGGCACGATTCTTTCCCTTGGCAACATGGTGCTGGTGCTCTATTTGGCATTGGCCGTGCATCTGGTGTTTTATTGCCTGCTGATGAAAGGGTTCGGGGTGCGACTTGGGGCGTTTTTTCGCGAGGCGCGTACGCCCATGGCAACCGCGTTCGCCACCCAGAGCAGCAGCGGCGTACTGCCATTAACGCTGAACGCGGCGCAGCGCCTTAAGCTGCCACGGAGCCTTTACGCGTTCAGTCTGCCTCTTGGGGCAACCGTTAACATGGACGGCGCTGCGATTCGGATTGCAATCTCGGCGGTTTTTGCAGCCAACGTGGCAGGCATTTCACTTGATCTCACCAGCATGCTCGAGATCGTTCTGATCGGCACGCTTACCTCTATCGGCACCGCCGGAGTCCCGGGGGCTGGAATCGTGATGATCGCCACGGTTTTTGCACAAGTTGGCTTGCCGATCGAGACGGTGGCGCTTTTGACGTCAATCGATGCGCTGGTTGGCATGGGTTGTACCGCGCTTAATGTCACCGGCGATTTGACCGGAAGCGCGATCATCGCGCGCACCGAAGCTCAAACCGACGACGAGGCTTATACGGCGAATTCGACGTCGTAAGTTTTGAGCACTGTGGCGTCGTCACTGGAAAAACGCACTAGTGACGACGCCACTTGAACCGTAACGGTTAATAGAGTCACGTTGAGCTGAATTAACCGTCGGACTGGATTGACTGACGAATCCAGCGCGAGTTGAGCAGGGCGCACTGATCATGAATCTGGAGGAGCAACCAGCCTAGGTAGATACCTAGAGAATCGGATATGTGTTAGATGCTTCTCAATATATAATTTAACATAATATATATTATGCGAAGTTAACAGGCAGCCATGTTCTGTGCCGAATCGCTTGTTACCTGCGCGTTTGGCGCGGTTCGGTCAAATGCCTGGCAGTGAACTGTGGCAATGAAATCGGGTCATGGTAAGGTCGAGAGGAATTTTCTGGAGGAAAATGAACATGCGCTACCTCATGCGAATGGCGCTATGTGTTGGATTGAGTTTCAGTGCACATACCGTTTTCGCGTCATGCGATACGACCATCGATATGATTGCCGGCAAGATTCACGAGAACGGCGTGCCCTATAATCAGTTCAGTCTGCATGCCATTCCGGCCGCTCAGGCTGAAAACGCAGAAGGCACCATTGTCGGACGCTGCGGCAATAACCGGCTTCGTATCCTCTATACACGCCATGCCCCGAAAGCTCAGGCCGAACATGGGCCCGAGTCCGAAAGCGCCATCGAAGCGCAAAAGGAAGATGCATCACGCCCGGATGCACACTCGTCGAACGCACCGGCGACGACCGAACCCTCGGCGTCAGCGCCTGACGATACTTCCGAGTCATCGGCTCGTCAGCATGGCACTTACAAGGCCGCGCCTTCCGAAGACGCCGGGCAACGATCGGATGATCTGACTCGGCATAAAAATACGGCGTCGACGTCCAGTGTGCCCAAAGACAAGGACATTTTCGAAGATGGCAAGGATGGCACGCCCTGGTATCTCAAATAAGCCGTCGTTGGATGCAGTGGATCGACAAAAGAAAACCCGCCAAATCGGCGGGTTTTCTTTTCTATTCCGGAAGTATTTCAAGCCCGGTTTTTGCAGACAGCCGATCTAGGCGTCGGGCGCGGCGTAGGAGCCATCGTCTCTGTGAATTTCACGACCGGTCAGCGGCGGATTGAACACGCACGCGACCGTCATGCCCTGCTCCTTGCCTCTGAGCCAATGCTCATCGTGTTGATCCAAGAGGTACATGTCGCCTGCCTTTATGGTGTATTTCTTGCCATCGGCAATGGTTTCGACCTCGCCCTCGCCTTCATAACAAAACACGGCTTCAATGTGATTCTTGTAGTGAATGTGGGTTTCGGTCCCCGGATAAATTCGGGTGATGTTGAATGAAAACCCACAGTTATCGTCGGCAAGCATCAGGCGTGTGCTGTCCCAGTTGCCGTTTTCCGCTTCAACGAACCGTTCTGAATTGCGGCATTGTTCCAGGTTTCTAACAATCACGAAGTACCCTCCAGGTCGTGGCGCTCAAGCGCCGTCGATGTCGAAAAAAGCGTCAACCATGTTGCTGGCGTTTATCGATTGCCGACGCTATCGGTTTATGCAGCCAGGGCGTCCTTGACACTGTCTTCAAGAATATCGAGCGCCTTTTCGAGCTCATCCCCCGTGATCGTCAGCGAACACAGACATTTAATGACGTTGCCGTCGTGACCACAGGTTTCAATAATCAGCCCTTTCTTGAACGCACGCTTGGTGATCTTGTCGGCCATTTCACCGGTTTTCACATCGAGTCCTCGCATCAGTCCACGCCCACGTTCACTGGCTGAATGCCCGTGGTCGCTGATCAGGCTGGCGAGTTCCTGATAGCGCGTCTTGACGATTTCACCCTTGCGCTGGATGTCCTTTTCAAAGGTGTCGTCTGACCAGTATTTCTTGAGCGCTGCCGTCGCCGTCACCATGGCGAAGTTGAAACCACGGAAGGTGCCGTTGTATTCGCCGGCCTTCCAGACATCCAGATCGCGTCGCATCAGAACCATGGCAAACGGCAGGCCGAAGCCCGAGATCGACTTTGAATTGGTGATGATGTCTGGCTTGATGTCAGCGTGCTCAAAGCTGAAGAACTTGCCGGTACGACCGCAGCCTGCCTGGATGTCATCAACAATCATCAGGATGTCATGCGCTTTACATAGGTGCTCGAGTCGCTGCATCCATTCGATCGAGGCCACGTTGATGCCGCCCTCGCCCTGTACTGTCTCGAAAAAGACCGCCGCGGGCTTGTCCAGGCCGCTCGATGAATCGGTCAGGGCCTTTTCGAGGTAGTCCAGCGTGTCCACGCCCTCACCCAGATAGCCGTCATAAGGCATGAACTGGGCACCGATTGCCGGAAGTTCGGCGGCCTGACGGAATTTCGCGTTCCCGGTGGTTGCAAGCGCGCCCATGGTGACACCGTGGAAGCCATTGGTGAACGTGATGATGTTCTTGCGGCCCGTGGCGTGGCGTGCAAGCCGGATGGCCGCCTCGACCGCGTTGGTGCCGGTAGGCCCCGGCAGCTGAATCTTGTAATCCAGGCCGCGCGGTTTGAGCAGCACCTCTTCGACCGTTTTGAAGAACTGGTATTTGGCATCGGTCCACATGTCCAGCCCATGCACGATACCGCCGGACTGAATATAGTCGATCAAGGCCTTTTGGAGATCCGATTCGTTATGACCGTAATTCAGGGTGCCAGCTCCTGCCAGGAAATCCAGATACTCATTGCCATCAGCGTCCCAGATTCTGGCGCCTTGGGCCTTGTCGAAAATGACCGGGAATGAACGAGAATAGGTACGAACGTTCGATTCGATATTTTCGAGATACTGTGTATCCATAGCGATATAAGCTCCTGAAAGTGATTCACGAAATAAGATCGATCTATGCGAAATGCTTCCTGTGACGGACGACTCAGATGCCACTTGGGGCGAAGGGCCCAATGCGCACCAGATTTTCCGGGTCGTGCTCGCCCCCCAACTGCTCTTCCGAGAAATACTCGCGGCTGTTAAGCGGAGCATGCCAGCGGCGGGCCAGCTTCTTGAAAAGCCCCCACGAGGCGTCATTGTCGGGGGTGATCGTTGTTTCCAGATGATGCACGCCTTCCTGACTCGGACGCTTGAGCACGGTCTCGATCAGTGTCGGGGCAAGCCCTGTGCCGCGGGCCTTGGCGCCTACGGCAACCTGCCATAGAAAGAAGGTGTCGGGGGCATTGCTTTTAACGTAGCCGGACACGAACCCAACGATTTCACCGTCTTCTGTTGTCGCCACGGCGCAGGTGTCACGAAACTGTGTGGCCAACAGGAGGTATGCGTACGCTGAATTCACATCCAGCGGCGGGCAGGACTTGATCAATTCATAGATGGCCCAGCCGTCATCGGTTCCGGGTGAGCGTATGAGAAGTGGGGTTTTTCCTTCGATGATCGTTTCCGCACCGCCCTGTCGATTCAGGTCGCGTGATGAGGTAAAGGTCTGTTGTGATGTGTCCATGCCATTCGTCGTAGATGAGGGGTTAAGCGATAATCATAACAACGAGTTATCGGCTTATCAAATATATTATTTATAGAATGTCTTTTTTTCCATAAAATAAAATTATCCATTGTGCCGGTTTTTCGTGTACCCCTAAGGTCTATCCATAAAAAAACGCCGCATAAGCGGCGTTTTTTGTAGCGTAACGAGTGCTCAGTGACGCGTGACGGAACGCATGGTCACGAATTCCTCGGCGCTGGTCGGGTGAATTCCGACGGTTGCGTCGAAATCGGTCTTGGTCAGCCCCGCTCGCACGGCAATGGCCATGCCCTGAATCAACTCTCCGGCTTCATCACCGACCATATGAACACCCAACACCTTGTCGGAGGCGTCATCGACGATCAGCTTCATGAAGCAGCGTTCATCACTCCCGGAGAGTGTGTGTTTCATCGGTTTGAAGTCGGCGGTGTAGATCCGGATCTTGTCAAAGCGCTCGCGGGCGCTCTCTTCACTCAAGCCTACCGTACCGATGTTGGGGTGGCAGAATACGGCAGTCGCCACCTTGTCGAGCTCAAGTGCCGGTAGCGTTCGTTCATCGCTGAAATGCCACTCGACCAGACGCATGGCCTCTTCAAGTGCCACCGGCGTCAGCTCCGGCCCTTCGATCAAATCACCAAGGGCCAGAATTGACGGCGTTGCGGTCTGATAGTGCTCATCAACGTCAATCTTGCCCGAGGATGTCATATCGATATGGACGTTATCGAGCCCGAGCCCGTCGAGATTGGGTTTACGGCCGGTGGCGCCAAGCACCGCATCCACCGTGATCACACCGCCTGTGGTCAGCGTGACGTCAAGTTCCTGACCGCGTGCATCGATGCGTTCGATGTTGGTCTGAAAATGAAGGTTGACGCCCTTCTTGGCCATTTCATCGCGCGTGAATTCACGCACTTCATTATCAAAGCCGCGCAAAAAGAGCTCGCCTCGATAAACCAGATGCGTCTCTGCGCCGAGTCCATTGAAGATGCTGGCGAACTCGACGGCGATGTACCCCCCGCCCAACACCAGAAAGCGCTTCGGGAACGATTCGAGGTCAAACACTTCGTTGGAATTGACCACGTGCTCCTTGCCCGGAAACTCCGGTACCCATGGCCAGCCACCGGTTGCCAGCAAAATCTTTTTCGCCGTGTGGCGCGTGCCATTGACCTCGACCTCATTGGGTCCGACGACGGTTGCTCGGCCATCGATCAACGTGACGTCGGAGTTATCGAGCAGTTTGCCGTAAATGCCGTTCAGCCGCTCGATCTCGCGGGTCTTGTTATCGCGCAGCGTCGCCCAATCAAATCGTGGCGCGTCATCGATGCTCCAGCCATAGCCTTTGCTATTTTTGAAGTCGCTCTGAAAATGCGCGGCGTAGGAATATAATTTCTTGGGCACACAGCCTACATTGACGCAGGTGCCACCGAGGTAGCGGTCTTCGGCCACGGCAACGCGGGCGCCCTTTGAGGCTGCCGTACGCGCGGCGCGTACACCGCCGGAACCGGCACCGATAACAAACAGGTCGTACTCAAAACTGGACACTAATAAAGCTCCCGGATGGATAGTGATGTAGTCACGGATCAACTACAGACGTTCGATTTGGGGGTCATTATACTAGCTGTGTAATTCACTCAAGACGTATTAAGGGCTAAAACCGATGAGCAAAAGCATTTCTCCTGATATTCAGAAGCTATTGGAACAAAATAGAAAATGGTCAGAGGAGATGCAGACGCAGGACCCTGCCTTTTTCGAACGCCTGTCCAAGCAGCAAACCCCCAAGTTTCTCTGGATAGGCTGCAGTGACAGCCGGGTGCCGGCCAACCAGATCATCGACCTTCCGCCGGGGGAAGTATTTGTCCACCGAAACGTGGCCAACATTCTTCACCACAACGACATGAACGCCCTGTCCGTGATCCAGTACGCGGTCGATGTGCTGGGCGTCGAGCACATCATGATTGTCGGTCACTACGGTTGTGGGGGTGTCCGAGCGGCGCTGGACGGGGACGAATGCGGCATTGTCGATTATTGGCTGCACTCGCTAAGACAGCTCAGTGCCATGCACCGAAGCGAACTGTCACCGCTTTCGATCGAACAGCAGGCCGATCGTCTGTGTGAACTCAACGTCATGGCACAGGTCAGCAACCTGTGTTCGACCAAGATCATTCAGCGCGCGTGGGCACGCGGTCAGAACCTGTCGATTCATGGTTGGTGCTACAGCCTGAGTAATGGCCAGGTCAAGGATCTCGAATGCTCACAAGATAGGCTCGATGAGATCGACCAGCTTTACCGGTTCGACTTCATCAAGCCCGTGGGGACTGCCTGAGCTTCACGCTCAGGCAATCGGGCAACTGACGCCGGTGCCCTTGAGGCCGCAATACCCCGCTGGATTCTTGCTCAAGTACTGCTGATGATCCGTTTCAGCAAAGTAGAACGTCTCCAGCGGTTTTATTTCGGTGGTTACCTTGCCTACCCCCGCCTGATCCAGCGCCCGTTCATACTCCAAGGCGCTGGCCTTTATTTTTTCCAGCTGATGCGCGTCGGTGTAATAAATGACCGACCGGTACTGGGTGCCGACGTCATTTCCCTGACGCATGCCCTGTGTTGGGTCGTGAGACTCCCAGAAAATGCGCAGAAGCTCGGGCAGACCGATAACGGTCGGATCAAACACCACACGCACCACTTCCGCGTGGCCGGTTCGCCCTGAACACACCTCCTTGTAGGTAGGATTTGGGGTCAGGCCGCCGGCGTAACCGACCGCCGTGACCCACACGCCAGGCGTTTGCCAGAACAGCCGCTCGGCTCCCCAGAAACAGCCAAGGCCCAGCACGATCTCTTCATGGCCGCTTGGATACGGTGGAACGATCGAGCGCTCGTTGACGTGATGCTCGGTAACCACCGGCATGGACGTATCCCGGCCGGGTAAGGCCGTTTCGGCGGTCGGCATGGTCGATAGACCCATATCTCATTCCTCCGTGCGTTGCTCGGCAGGCGTTTTTGCCTTGCCAAGACTGAATGTATAGATCAGATCCAGCGCCTGATTGGTGCCGGAGACGGCCTCCAGGTACAGACTCTGAATCAACTTGTAGCGAAGCGTCAGCTCGGCAATGGAGGAGAACATGCCAACGCCGTAGCTGACTTTCAAGCCATCGAACAGATAGCCGCTGACAACCACCTGGCTTGAATCCCCGGAGCCTGCGGTATCAAGGGTCAGATCCTGGATGCCAAAATTTTCGCCGAGCGAGCCGATCGCGCGCCCGCTTTGAGAGACCGACAGGCCAATCAGCGCCGAGGCGAGCGCATTGTCGCTGTCTCCCGAATCGTCCGGCGCCCGCCCTCGCAGCAGGTACGAAAGTGCGGCCGTCTCGTTCATTTCAGGGTCGGAAAACACCTGGATGTTGGGCTGGCTGGCACTGCCGGTGACCTGAAGGCCGACAATGATGTTGTCGTCCTCGATCGTGTCCGGGTCACGGATGGCCCTGAAATCCAGGTACGGCTCGGCAGGCGGCCCGTTGAAGGTAACCTTGCCCTTGCGAATGATCAGGTTCTGGCCGTAGGCCTTGAAGCGACCGCCACTGAGGTCAATGTCGCCCAAAAGCTGCAGCGTGCCGCGGCTTTGGCGCACCCTCAGCGTGCCGTTGAGGTTGGAGGCCAGACCGTAGGCGTTCAGAGTCACGTCATCGCCGATAAGGACATTGACGTTCACGTCGAGATCCATCCCCGCCTCTTCAAGAGCCTGCCCGGTAGCCCAGTCCGGAAGCTCACCCTGCTCAAGCGCCTGATCCGTCTGAGCGGCTTCCTCGCGGGTCAGGATCACTTCATCCTTGGACGGCGAGACCGCGGACGGCGGCAAGGCGTCGACCTCGATTCGGCCCCAAGGAATCCGCACGGTGCCTCCGATGGCCAGACGCTCGGGGGTGGCCTCCACCTGAAGATCCGGCGCGACACGAACACGCCCGTAAGCGGGAAGCGATGCCAGAAGCGGTTGGTCGGCGCCATCGAGCGTGACTCGGGCGTCCCAGTTGCCGCTTTCTGGCCAGCTCGCCTGCCCGCCCAGATCCCATGTAGCGTCGCCGGACGTCAGTGCGCCGTCGAGGGTGCCATGATCCCCCTGCAGGTTCAGCGCGACCCGGGCGTCGTCCAGTGCAACCGGAATATCCCGGCCGCTGACTCGAACCTGATCGAGCGTCAGCTGACCATTGAGTCGGGGCGCGATTGTCGAGCCTGACAACGCCACTCGCCCGTTGAGTTGCCCTTTCAGCGTATCGAGCTGGGCGGCCAGGGGCTGGTACGGCTCGAGCTGAAGCCGGTCGACCGTTAATGCCCCATCGAGGCTCCGCGCGCCCATCGGATCATCGACATTGACTTCGAGTCCGAGCTTGCCGGCCTCGGAGAGGTCAAGATCCAGGTCGGCACGCGCCCGGGATTGCGTGGCATCAAGACTCAATCGGGCCCGGGTTTGAGGCAATTGCCATGGGCTACCATCGGCGGCCTGGCCTTCAAGGTCCAGCGTGGAGCGAAGCTCGCCATCGGCCTGCCATCTCGTGGCCTGGTTCTGCCAGGCAAGATCGATGTTGCCAAGGGTGGTGCCGCTGGCCTGCCAGCCATCAGGCAGTGCGCTGTTGGCAACGCTCATGGGAATATCATTGAGCGAGAGCGTCATGGCGCCCTTGTCAGCACCAAGGTCGGCCGCCTCGGAAAGACACAGCGAGCCCCCTTGCTCACGCACGAGACAGAACGGTTCCAGGTGAGCCCGCGACTGATCAAGGCGCACGGTGGCGCGCAGCGGCTCATTGAGCGCAATTCGATCCCCGCGCGAAAGCGTTGTGCCAAGTTGATCGATCGTTGCGGTATAGCGCTGCTTGAGCTGATCGAAGCGCCCGGCCAGATGGCTCGACAGCGCATCGACTGCGTTATTGGGCCCGCCCTTGGCATCGAGTGCAAGCTGGTGGTCGCTCAGTCGGCCGTCGAGCGTCAGCGCAATGCTTGACCAGATTTGTGCGCCGGTTTGAAGCTCGTCAAGCGACAGGTCCACATCAAGTCGCGGGTCGGTCTTGCCGGAGCTGGTGGCTGACAGGCCCAGCTGACCGATCGAAAGGGTGTTGAAGGCCAGCGACCGCCCTTCAAGGCGCACCTTGGCGACCGGCTTTTCCGCGCTACCGGAAAGCGCAATGGTGCCATCGAGTCGGCCGGCGAGCGTTGGCAAAAGCGTACTCAGGTTCGGGGCATCGATGGTCGCGTCGAGGTTGTAGGTATCAGAAAGCGTCCCCTCGGCCCGGACACGGTTCGGGCCCTGGCGCAGGGCAAAGCGCTCGATGTCCCAGCGCATGTCACTGGTGCCGGAAAGCGCGGTATCGAGTTGGAACGGCCGATTTTGAACCGTACCCGTTAGCTTCAATCCCGGCATATCGACCGACCATGGGCCTTCTGGCTGCTGGGTAAATTCGACTTTGCCCTGACCGTTCAGGCTTCCTGAAACGGACGGCGTCAGGGCGCCAAGATTAAGCGAGGCGAGATCGAGTGTTGCGCGGGCAGCAATTCCCTCGGCCCACGAAAGGGTTCCCTCACTCGAAAGCCGACCCTTTGGTGTTTCAAGGCGAAGCGTCTGCCAGTCAAAAGAGGTTGCATTGCCGCTGCCCCGGGCATTGAGTGCCAGTGAGCTGACTTCCGGGCCTGCGCCTGTCCCGTCGATGGCAAGTCGGTAACCGTCCAGATCGCCGCTCAAACGGGCCGTGAGGGTATCCAGGGAATAGGTAGGCACCCCCTTGAACGGCCACTGGGTCTTCTGCGCGGTGAGATTTATATCAAACGGCAGGCGTGGGGCCAGCATATCGGCGTTGCCCTCCACGCTTGCCGTTACGTCGCCTTCGGCCTTGAGCACCAGCGAGGCCTTCGAGGCGTCGCCCGTAAGTGACAGCGCAAGACTCTGGCCGGTAAAGGGCGCTGCGTTGATTCGGCTGTCGAGGTCAAACGTCATCGGGTAGTTGTCAGAAAGAGTGATCTCACCGTTAAGGTCGAGTCGACCTTGCGGGGCTTCCAGGTGCGCACGCTCGAGTTTGATGTGGCTGTCGCGCGTTTGAACGGCAAGTTCCAGCGTCTCGATCGTCTGTGGGGTGTCGGGAGCACTCGTGATACGGGCATTTTTGACGGCCAGAAACGGTAGATCGATATCGACCGGCAGCACGATGCCTGGTAGGTCAATACGATCCGTCGATGGCTCCTGGTCCAGCGCCTTGAGCGGATTATCAATGGCGCTGCCCGTTTTGGCCGGCGCGGGCGCAGGATCGGTCGATGGCGTGACGGCGGTTGCGTCGTAAAACGGGTCGACAAGCTCGGTGCGGTCGATATGAATCGTATGGCCTTCAAACCGCAGCCCTGATGTGAAGCGTGCCCAACCAAGCCGCGCGCCGTTGGCAAGCGTCACGTTCAGCTGATCGACATCGAGATTACGAACCTCCAACGGAATGGGCGTCGAGATTCGCCCGCCGCCGTTCGATGCCTCTTCCGCCTCGGGTGCCTCGCCCGGTGCCGGCTTTAATGTGACGTCGATGTTTTGGCCGGTCAGATCATCGATGCACAGTGCGCCGCTGGTCAGGCAGTCGCTTGACCAATCAAGGCGCAGCGTATCCGCGCGCAGGCTAAGCCCTGCCGTATCAAGCGATGCTCCGGTCAGGGTCAGGTCGTCCAGCGGCGCACCCGAGACCGATTGATACTCGATCCAGCCTTTTGACTTGGCGTAACCCAGAAGCTGTTGGGTGCCCCACGGTGACAGCGCAAGCCCCAGGCAAAGACACACCAAGGCGACAAGGCTGATCAGTGTCCAGAAAACGCCCTTGAGTACCTTCTTCATCAGAATTCAGGCCCTATCGCAAAGTGAATATGTACGCCGGAGTCGTCTTCGTCCCCGAGGGGCTTGGCCAGGTCGAAGCGAATCGGGCCGACCGGTGAAATCCAGCGCACTCCGATGCCGGCGCTGTGTTTGATGTCGTTGGGCCACCATTTATTAAACGCGTTACCCGCATCGGTGAACACCGCACCCCACCAATCGCCGGTGATTCGGCGCTGGTATTCGGCGGTGCTGGTCAACAGATGTTGCCCGCCGAGCAGTTCGCCGTCGTCGTTTTCCGGAGAGAGGCTTTCGTAGTCGTAGCCGCGAAGGCTGTTGTCGCCGCCGGCAAAAAAGCGCAGCGACGGGGGAATCTGATCGAAGGTGTCGGTGGCTGTTGCGCCGACGGTCACGCGGCCGACAAAGCGATTGTCAGTGCCGAGACTCGTGATCCACTGCGAGCTGAGCCGTGTTCGAACAAACCGGGCATCGGAGCCCCAGGCCGGGTCCGAGACTTCAAACAGTGCGTCCTGGCGGTTGCCGTGCATGGGAAAGCGTTGATCGTCAACGGCCGTGCGACGCCAGCTGACGCCGGGGACCAGAAGATAGACCGTTGCGTCCTGGTCGGCCTGGGTAAAGTCTTCGCGGGTGGCTCGAACATAGACACGCTGATGCCAGCCGTTGGAGAACTTCCATTGGCGGGCAAGCGCGATCGAGCTTTCAAAGCTTCGGGTATCTTCGTTGTCGATCTTCTTGAGGCCGTAGGGAATTTCCCAGCTATCACGCAGGGGGTTGTCCAGCGGAATAGAATAAAGCCCTTCGAACACGGTTCGAGGCGCAGAGAGGTAGAGCGAATTATTCCAGCTGTCGCCACGGGAATTGACCCAGGGTTGATCCCAGCTGAAGCGAAACCGCGGGCCTACGTCGGTAGCGTAGCCGGCCCCGACTTCGAAGCGGTGTCGATCGGCGGGCACCAGATTGACGTCGATCGGTACCTGGGCCTCTTTGGGGGGCTGGACGGTACTGTCTTCGGTACTGTCTTGCGCGCCGGCGCCTGGCGGCTGCCCCAGCTCAGGGGTGCCCGGCGTGGCGATCGTTGTATCTTCTTCGGCGGTATCGAGTCTTGGGGCGACGGTGATGCTCTTGAACCACCCCATCTGGGACAGGCGCTGATTGTAGGTGGCCAGGTCGTTGGTTTCGTAATACTCGCCTTCATGAAACGGCATCATGGCCTTTAGGCGGTTTTCATCGATCTGGTTGCCGGAAATGGTGATGTCGCCATAGCGGTAGCGGGGGCCAGTGTCCATCGACAAGGCAACGTTGGCTTGGTGGGCCCAGGGGCGAATTTCGAGGCGATGGGTTACAAAGCGCGCGTTGAAGTAGCCACGCTGAAGCGCCATGTTCTGAAGCTTGGTCTTGAGCCCATCGTAATCGGCGTGATGAAGCGCCTTGCCCTTGCGCGCCTTGAGCGTACTGTCATCGATCAACTGCTTGAGCGCGTCATCATCGGCGCCAGCGCTGCTTAACTGGAGCCACAGGTGATTGAGCTTCACAGGCCTTCCAGGCGTTACCCGCACGGTGACGTCGTCACGGTTTTCAAGGGTGATGTCGAGTTCGGCCGAGTAGTAACCGAACGCGTGCAGCGCCTTTTGTGATTTATCGGCCACCTCCGCCTTGTAGCTTTCAAGGCGCGCGTTTTCAGGAATGGAGATCGGCGCCAGAAAATTGGCGATGTTGGTGGCCGGTTCCCCGTCGATGCCCTCGACCGAGGCATCGAGTGCGTACGCTGAAGCCGGTAGCAGCGACAAAGCGAGTACGGCCGGGCCGGCGTATCTTCCCCACAGTGCTGATGACGTCCTGGTCATGTGTTGTCCGTTCTTGTCTTGATTTTTTTGTTGACTTGATTGATTTATTGAAGCCTGTTGACTTCGGTAATGAGCTGGGCAACGCGGCCGCTCAACTGGCGGCGGCTGTCGTCCAGCCGATCCAGACGCGATTTAATGACATCAAGATCGCCGTTCGGCCCTTCATTGGCCGCCCGAAGCGCAGTAATGTCCGAGGACTGAGCATCGAGCTGGCTTGAAAGCTGAGCCATGGCCTTTTTCTGTTGGGCCAGGTCCTTTTGAAGTTGTGCCAGCTCATCCGGCGCCTTTTGGCCGTTTTCAAGCTCGTTCAGACGGCGCTCGAGACTATCGAGCTGTTTGGAAAGAACCTCCTGACGCTTGAGCCCTGCCTTTAACTCATCGAGTGAGGCACCTTGCTGCGTTTGCCCTTCCTGCACGCGATCAATACGCTCACGCTGTGACGTCTGGGCTGCGGTTATGGCGTCCTGCTGATTTTTGAGCGTTGTAAGTGTTTGGGTATATTGGTCGAGTCGCGCCGATTGCGCCTCATTTTGCGTTTCAAGCCGAGCGCGCTCGCCCTGAGCATGCTCTTCCGCAGCCGCCACGTTGGAAGCCGAGGCAAACTGCTTATGCTGAGCACCGAGCGCCTCGACGTCCTGTTCGAGCTGGGCCGTGATACCAGCCTGTTGTTCAAGCTTTTTAGACTGCGCGCGCATGCGGGTGATCACGTTTTCGGCATCGGTATCGGTATCGGAACTCTCGCCGAGGGCACTTTGCAGTGCGTCAAGCTGTGCCCGGGTTTCTTTAAGCTGGTGGTGTTGGTAATAGAAGCCGCCGGCCGCGCTTAAGGTGACAAGGCCCAGCATGGCCCAGAGCAGAGCCTGTTTCGACGTCGGTGCGGCTGAGGCACCATCGCGAGACGGTTTGCGCGCTGACGATGTGTTCGAAGACGTTTTATCGTTGGGGTCGGGCACTATTTGCATGTCTATTCCGTCGTGATTCGGCGGCCGGGCAAGGACAGATCAGGTGTTGTCTGTCAGATCAACTACAAAGACAAGACTAACACGCCTCAGTTTGCCATTCAGGCTGACATGGACTTAAAAAAACGGGCTCCCAAGGGAGCCCGTTTTTGATTTCCACCACACGCTACCGTGGGTCGGCGCGACGGCCGATACCCCGGTAAATGAAGCCCTTGTCGGCTACATAGGCGGGGTCATAGATATTGCGCCCATCAAGAATGAGCGGCGTTTTGAGCAGAGTGCTCAAGCGCTGCCATTCCGGGTTCCAATACCCTTTCCATTCGGTGACAAGCAGAAGTGCTTCTGCACCGTCACACGCTTCATAGGCACTGTTGGAAAGTGTCAAAAGCGGATGGTCACCGAAGAACTCCTTGAGCCGAGGCAGTGCCATCGGATCGTGAACCTGCACCTTGACGCCCTGGGCGAACAGCGCCTGCATTAACGCGATTGACGGCGCGTTGTCGATACTCGCCGTGTGAGGCTTGAACGAGGCGCCCCAGATGGCAACTGTCTTACCGACAAGCTGCCCTTCGTAGTGCTGCCAGAGCTTCCTGAACAGGGTTTCCTTCTTGTGCTCGTTGATGTCGAGCACTTGCTGCATGAGCTGGGAATCCCTGCCCTTTTCCGCCTGAATCTCTGAAAGGCGCGTCAGATGCTGGGCGAAGTTCGGGCCACCGAAGCCGCACCCTGGGTAAAGGTACTGATGCCCGATGCGAGGGTCGGCGCCCATGCCCCGTCGCACCACTTCAACGTCGACGTTCATCGTATCGGCAAGGCTTGCCAGCTCGTTCATGTAACTGATACGCGTTGCCAGCATGCCGATGATCGCGAGCTTGGTGAACTCGGCGGCCTTGCAGGGCATCAACTGGAATGAGTCTTCGCGCCGGTTGAAGGCGCGCAGCAGTTCACGGATCTGCTTGATGGCAAACTCGTCATCACTGCCCAGAAGGATGCGGGTCGGCCGGGTGAACATGGCCATCGCCCGCCCTTCTTCCAGCATGTCAGGCAGCGCAACACAGGACTGGCCCGGCCGAGTAAACAGATTCGACAGTGTTTCCGTGTACCCGATCGGGAACGTGCTGTTGTTGACGATGACGAACTCGCCCTTCTCCTTGGCAAGTACGGTCTGAACCCAGTCTCGGGCGTAGTCGTACTTGTCGGGATCGAGCGCGAGCCAATAGATGTTGGCCCGGGGCAGCCCGCTCTGCTTGTCGCAAATGGTGAGCGACCCCTGGGCGCGCGCCTGATCGAGCTGGGTCTTGAGACCCGGCTCGCTGTTCAGCCACTCGCTTTCCTCGAGCCGTTCAAAGGGCGTGTCGGGGTGCGGCCACCAATGTACACGGTGGCCAACCATGGAAAGCGCGGTCGCGGCGGTGGCCGCACTCAACGTACTTCCGTGTACAACGACTTGCATGATTATCCCTCTTGGCTATAGCGGGTCAGAAGTTCACGGAATCCTTCGCCGAATTTCGGATGGCGCTTGGCAAAGGACAGCGTGGCTTCCAGGTAGCCTAGCTGATGACCGCAATCGTAGGTATCGCCCTGCATGCGATACGCCGCTACGTCGCTTTCTCCACGAAGCGCGTCGATGGCGTCGGTCAGCTGAATTTCGTTGCCTGCACCCGGCTTGGTTTCGGCAAGCAGCGGGAAAATGCGGCCCGGCAGAAGGTAACGGCCGATGACGGCAAGGGTAGACGGCTCTTCACCGGTGGCCGGTTTTTCGACCATGCCGGTGATCTTGGCGCTCTGACCCGGAGACGGCGCATCGCCTTCGAGGGCAACGATGCCATACTTGTAAGCGACTTCCTGCGGAACGCTTTCAACCATGATCTGCGCCTGACCGGTTGCGTCATAGGCTTCGATCATGCCGCGAAGGTCGTTCTTGTCGCGACCGTCACAGTCGACGAGAACGTCCGGCAGAAGGACCGCGAACGGCTCTTCATCGCCGATGACAGAACGTGCGCAGGCGACAGCGTGACCGAGGCCGAGGGCCTGATGCTGGCGAACGCTGATGATGGACACGTCGCTTGGGACAATGTTGCGTACTTCATCGAGCAGCTCGTCTTTGCCTTTGGCTTCGAGCTGGTTTTCGAGCTCAAAGTGCGTGTCGAAATGGTTTTCGATCGCTGACTTGGTGGCATGTGTAACGAGAATGATCTCTTTGATGCCTGCTTCGACCGCTTCCTGAACGACGTACTGGATCACCGGCTTGTCGACGATGGTGATCATTTCCTTTGGAATGGCCTTGGAGGCAGGCAGACAACGAGTACCAAAACCGGCGACGGGCAAGACTGCTTTACGGATCATTCCTTGGTCCTTTATTTGATTGGGGGTGGCAACATATCAGACCGATCATGACATGTCTGTGCGTAACTGGGTTTAAACTTTAACATGGTTTTCGATTTTTTCCCGACACGGCGCCTCGATGACCCCCTGCTCGGTAACGAGCGCATCGATCAGTGTATGAGGCGTAATATCGAAGGCCGGATTGAAGGCGCGGATGCCGTCTGGCGCGATCCGCGTGCTGCCTTGGTAGAACAATTCGTCTTCCGAGCGTGTCTCGATTGGAATGTGTGACCCATCCGGAATCGAGAGATCGAACGTGCTGATCGGTGCTGCGACCATAACGCGCATGCCGTGATGGCGAGCCGCGATGGCAAGCGTGTAGGTGCCGATCTTGTTGGCAACGTCTCCGTTGGCAGCGATGCGATCAGCACCGACAATGAGCCACCGGGTTTTGCCGCTTGAAAAGGTCAGCCCTGCAGCGCCTTCGGTTTGAAGCGCCATTGAAATGCCGGCCTGTTGAAGCTCCCAGGCGGTCAGACGAGCGCCCTGCATCCAGGGGCGGGTTTCATTGACCACCACATGGTCGATTACCCCTTGAGACCATGCAGTCTGTATGATGCCGAGCGCCGTTCCATGGCCACCGGTTGCAAGTGCCCCGGTGTTGCAATGCGTCATCACGGCAAAGGGGGTGGGTTCCTGCTGCGCCAGAAAGGCGGCGCCGTGCTCGGCCAGCGCGAGGTTGTTTTCGATGTCTTCTCGATGAATCGTCTCGGCTTCGTGCACAAGGGCATCGATGGCGGGCAGCGGTGCTGAATGCTTTTTAAGTACGCCAAGCATTCGATCGATGGCCCATTGAAGATTGACTGCCGTCGGCCGTGACTGAGCCAAGCGAGCACAGTCATCGATGATCGGATCGATCGTGGAGGCCGCCCGGTGAGCGATGGCCGAGAGGACAACGCCGTAGGCCGCCGCGATCCCGATGGCCGGCGCCCCACGAACCACCATGGTTTGAATGGCCTCGTTGACCTGATCAACGTGCGTACATTCGAGCCAGTGTGTGTCGACGGGCAGCGCCCTTTGATCGAGCAGCCAGAGTGTATCGCCCTGCCAATCGATGGCGCTGTTAAGCGGTGTGGACATAGAAGACGAGTTCCTGAAAAAGAAAGACAGATGTGCAAGCGATTAGGCGCCTGTACCTGACCCCGGCCAGTCTAACCGCTAGAATAGAGTTCCATCTTACAAGGAGCCTATATACGATGTCTTCGCCCCAGTCGATCCAGTTATTGCTCGAATGTCGGTGGGTCCTGCCAATGACGGACGACCAGCCTGTACTTGAACATCAGGCGATCGCAATCGATCAAGGGCGCATCATCGATCTAGGCCCCATCGATCAGATCGCGCCAAGATACTGCGCCGAGACGCACCACCGACTGACCGAGCATGCCGTGCTGCCGGGGTTTGTCAATGCGCACAATCATGCCGGCATGAGCCTTTTGCGTGGCTACGCCGATGACCTTCCGCTGATGACCTGGCTCAATGAGCACATCTGGCCGGCGGAGGCCCGCTTCATGCAAGGCGAGTTTGTTGCCGATGGCACGCGGCTGGCAATGGCGGAAATGATCCGCTCCGGAACCACCACGTTCTCCGACATGTACCTGGCCCCGGAAGACGTAGTTGAGCCGATCGTGGCCTCCGGCATGCGCGCGCAGCTTTGCACGCCCTTGATCGACTTCGAAATCCCCTGGTCAAAAAATTTCAGCCATGGGCTCGATAAGACCCGGGCACTAATGGATCAGGTGGCTTCTCATGACACGTTGACCCTCGCCTTCGGCCCCCACGCGCCCTATACGGTGAGCGATGACAGCCTGGCAATGCTTTACAAGGCGCAGCAATCGCTGGGGCTTCCGATTCAGATGCACGTGCACGAAACCGCCGATGAAATCGAGCAGGAGCGAGCCAAGACCGGCCGTCGCCCTCTTTCGAGACTGGCCTCGGCAGGGCTGCTCGGCCCAAATTTTCAGGCAGTACACATGACGCAACTCGACGCCTCGGACATGGCGCTTGTGGCCGAGTCAAACACGTCGATCATTCACTGCCCCCAGTCGAATCTGAAACTGGCAAGCGGCATGTGTCCGGTCACGGAGCTTCGTGCTCAAGGTACGGTGGTCGGCCTTGGCACCGACGGTGCGTGCAGCAACAACGATCTGGATATGTTCGATGAAATGAAAACGGCAGCGCTTCTTGCCAAGGGAATAAGCCGAAACGCGCAGTCCCTGCCGGCGATGGACGCGCTTGCCATGGCGACCCGTGAAAGCGCGCGCGCGATCGGATTGGGCGATCGCGTCGGTCAGCTGAAGCCCGGTTTCGAGGCCGATCTGATGGCGGTCGATTTGAACGCACTCAATACCCTCCCCGTTCACCATCCGGAATCGGCGCTGGTGTATGCGGTCAATAGCCGTCAGGTCACCCACGTCTGGGTCAAGGGGTCACCGCTTTTAAGCGATGGTCGATTAACCCGCATCGATGAAGCGGCCCTGATGGATACCGTCGAGGTTCGACGCAACGAAATGAGCAAGGAAGGCACGGCATGACAACGCAGACAGAGAATGTGGATCGCGCTGAAATCGACAAGTTTGAAGCGCTGGCGGAACGCTGGTGGGACCGAGACGGTGAATTCAAGCCGCTTCATGACATCAATCCGCTCCGGCTCGATTACATCGACCAGCGTGCGCATCTGATTGGTAAAACCGTTGTGGATATCGGCTGCGGGGGTGGTCTTCTAAGCGAGGCCATGGCCTATCGCGGTGCACAGGTGACCGGCATCGACATGGGAGAGGCGCCGCTTGCGGTCGCACGACTTCACCAGGAAGAAAGTGGCATCAACGTTGATTACCGCTGTATCAGTGCCGAAAAGCTTGCTGATGAACACGCCGGTACGTTCGATGTCGTCACGTGCATGGAGATGCTTGAGCATGTGCCTGAACCGGCAAGCGTGATCGAGGCCTGCGCGCGCCTGGTCAAGCCGGGTGGGCATGTGTTCTTCTCGACCATCAATCGACATCCGAAGGCGTACGCCCTGGCGGTGGTCGGTGCCGAATATGTGTTAGGGCTTCTGCCCAAGGGCACCCATGATTACAAGAAGTTCATCCGGCCATCAGAAATGGCGCGCTGGGCACGCCAGGCCGGGCTCTCTCCGCAGGATTTGACCGGGATGCAGTACAACCCGTTGACCCGAGGCTACCGTCTGTCGCCGAACGATTTGAAGGTCAACTACTTTGCTCATTTCCGCAAGGAAGAGACCGCCTCATGACGCTGCCGACCCCTGCAGCAATTCTGTTCGACCTCGACGGCACGCTTGTCGATACCGCGCCTGATCTGGCGCGGGCCACCAATCGGTTGCGAAAACACTATGGTCGCCCTGCGCTGGATGAAACAACGATCCGGCGCGAGGTCTCTCACGGTGGCAGTGCGCTGGTGACACTTGCGCTCGATATGCCCATTGATCACCCGGAGCACGATGCCTGTCGGACACAGCTTCTGGAATTCTATGGCGAGGATGTGGCCGTTGATAGTCGGCTCTTCGACGGTTTTGCCGATCTGGTGCAGGCGTTCAAGCGGCGTGCCGTGCCTTGGGGAATCGTTACCAATAAGCCCCGACAGTTTGCGATGCCCCTGCTTGAGGCACTGAATGTACAGCCTGATGTCCTGCTGTGCGCGGATGATCTTCCCGTGAAAAAACCCGATCCTACGCCGCTACTGGTTGCGGCCGAGCGGCTCGGCGTGTCACCAAGTGCGTGCTGGTATCTGGGCGATCATGAGCGTGATGTCGATGCCGCTCGACGCGCCGGCATGGTGGCGATTGCAGTGGGTTACGGCTATCTGCGAGATGAAGATGATCCAGCCTCGTGGTTGGCGGATCTTTTGTTTGATACGCCAGCCGATGCCACCAAGGCACTTCGAGCACAGCTGGGTCTTTAGACGCAAATGCGTTCAAAAGGATGAGCCGTTTGAAAGCCATCATGCCCAAAGGGGAAAAGCGGCGTGTCGCCGCTTTTCTCAGCGCATCTGATCGATGAAGTTCTGCGACTTGGTCGCTGCACCGGAATTGGGGTAGTCGCTAACGACTTGCTTCAATAGCGCCATGGCCTTGGAGCCATTACCTAGCCGAGCCTCGACCAAGCCCAGGCGATACATCGCATCGGGCACCTTGCTGCTGTTGCTGTACTTGTCGAGTACCGTCTGAAACGCACCGGCTGATTTACTCAGCTGCGACTTGGCTGCGTAGGACTCGCCGAGCCAATAATAGGCGTTGGCATTCAGATTCGACTCCGGATAGCTCGCAGTGAATTTCTCAAAGGCATCGATTGCCTCGTCGAACTTGCGGCTTTGAACGTTCGAAAATGCGTCCTGATAGGCCTGCTGCGCGCCGTCATTACCCGTTGCTGCGGTGCTTGACCCCTGGCGAGCCGCCGTTGAGATCGGATCGTTATCCTCGTTCGAGCTCGCCTGATTCGACGTCGACGCACTTTGGCTATCGGCGTTGGACAGACGCTGCTCGAGATCCATATAACGTTTCTGGGACAACTCTTTCTGCTCTTGGAGCTGATGTTTCAGCTCTTCGATCTGCCCGCGCAGCGCATTGATATCCTGCTGCTGGCTTTGAAGCTGATTAAATGTAGACAGGCCGCCGGAGCTGATGCCGGTCTGATCGTAGAGGGAGTTCGATTGTGCGGCGAGTGCTGGGGAGAGCCCCGCAACGGACAGCGGGAGCATTAAAGCTCCCGCGCCGCACAGTCTTTTCAGACTGTAGTTCATGCAATACTCCGCGTCTTAGTAGTCAAAGACGACACGACGGTTCTCGGCGTAGGCAGACTCGGAGTGCCCTTCAACTGCCGGACGCTCTTCGCCGTAGCTTACGACTTCGATCTGTGAAGCAGAAACGCCCTGCATGACCAGGTACTGCTTGACAGCATTGGCACGGCGCTCGCCAAGCGCCAGGTTGTATTCGCGGGTGCCACGCTCATCGGCGTAACCCTGCAGAACAACGCTTGCACTCTGATTGGCTTTCAGATACGCCGCGTGGCCGTTAAGGACCTGCTCGTACTTGGACTGGATAGTTTCCTGGTCAAACTCGAAGTAGATGGTCATGACGTCCGGCATCTGGACGTTCATGTTCTGACCGCTGTTCATGCCCTGGCTGGATGTGCCAGACGTCATGCCATCGGTATCCATGGTGCCACTTCCTGTGCCGTCTTGCGTGCCACCACCGCTGGAGCAGCCGGCGATTACTGCAAATGAAAGTGCGGCTGCCAGAGTTTTGGCTGTCGTGGTGAACTGCATAGGACTCTCCTTGCTCTTTAAAAGTACAACAAATACTAGCTTAGCGTTTTAGTCCGTAAAGGGCGACCACGCCGGTTCACGGACATTCCCTTTTGTCGATGGAATCACGAATTCCGCTTTCCCATCGTCTGACACCAAGCCGAGAACTCCTTGAGTTCCCCGCTGAGTGGCATATTCCACCATTGTCCCGTTCGGTGCAATGGTCGGTGCCTCGTCCCAGCGTGTTTTTGTAAGCACTGTAACACGGCCTGTTTCAAGGCTTTGTTTTGCAACGTGATAGCCACTGTCATCACGAGTAACCATGAAGATGTTCTTGCCATCAGGCCCATAGTGGCCGCCGGCATTGTAGGCACCTGTGAAGGTTTTGCGGCTGACCTGACCACTGCCGAGGGTGTATTCGTAGAGCTGTGGTCCACCGCTGCGGTCGGAAGTGAAGAGGATGTGCTGACCATCCGGAGACCAGCTTGGCTCGGTATTGATCGCGCTCGAATTGGTTAGCCGCGTCAGTGAACGATCGGCAAGGTTCATGACATAGATTTCAGGATGCCCGCTTTTTGAAAGCGACATGGCCAGACGACGCCCATCCGGTGACCATGCCGGTGCGCCATTGATGCCCTTGAACGACGTCAACTTGATGCGTTTGCCACTGGTAAGCTGCTGAACGTAAATGGCCGGTCGACCGCCTTCGAATGAGACATAGGCCAGCTTTTTGCCATCGGGAGACCACGCCGGCGATAGAATTGGCTCGTTGGAACTCAAGACCTGGCGAGCGTTGTAGCCATCATAGTCTGAAACGTTCAAGGTAAACTGCATGTTCTGGTCGGTGCCGGTTGCACTGACGTAGGCGATCTGCGTCGAAAATGCGCCACGAACATCCGTGATCTTCTTGTAGATTTGATCGGCGATGAAGTGCGCGCCTGCGCGTAGCTGATCCCTGGAGGCGCTGACGTACTGACCCAGTACACGTTTTTGCCCCAGCACATCATGCAGTTCGAAGCTGATCTTGTAGCCATTGCCTTCTGGCGTCATCTTGCCGACCACCACATAGTTGGCATTGATCATCTTCCAGTCGCTGTAGTTGAGGGTGTCCCCCGCGCCTGGCAGTGAAATCAGATCCTTGCGGTCGATCGGATCGAAGCGGCCGCTGTGCTCGAGGTCATCGGCAACGACCTGGGCAACATCGGTGCCGGGGGATGTGCCCTCACCCTTGAACGGAACGACCGCAATTGGAATCGCTTGATCATTACCCTTGGTAATTTCGATGGTCAGGTCATTGGCCGCCATGGCCGTCCTGGCGGCAAGCGCCAGGACGATAAAGGCCAGCGCGGCTCGTAGCATTTGTCTCATCAGCGCACATCCTCCGGATTGAACAGCAGATTGAACTCTCTGAATTGTGTTTGTTGGGCGGGCGACAGCTGTTGCAGCTCCTTGAACGGTGCCGCCTGTTGCACCGCGCGGATCGCCGATTGATCGAACGCCGCATTGCCGCTACTGCGTGTTACTCGAACATCGACCAGCTCACCGGTCGGCAACAGTTTAAGTGTAAGCGTTGCCTTGATGTCCGGGCTCAGATTATCGGGTTGACGCCACGCCTGCTCAACATAGCGCCGGACCAGATTCTTGAAGCCATTGGCAGCCTCCTGCGCCTGTTTGGCGTTGGAAATGGACTGTTTCTCATCGCTTACGGCACTGCCGAACGCATCCTGGCTCGCTGCGGCGGCAGCGGCGGCCAGCTTTTTCTGACGCTCGGCTTCTTTCTGAGCTGCGGCCTTTTTCTTGGCCTCTGCTTCAGCTTTCTTCTTGGCCTCTGCTTCGGCTTTCTTCTTGGCCTCTGCTTCGGCTTTCTTCTTGGCCTCTGCTTCAGCTTTCTTCTTGGCCTCTGCTTCGGCTTTCTTCTTGGCCTCTGCTTCGGCTTTCTTCTTGGCCTCTGCTTCAGCTTTTTGCTTGGCGGCTGCTTCGGCCTTTTGCTTGGCGGCTGCTTCGGCCTTTTGCTTGGCGGCTGCATCAGCCTTTTGCTTGGCCTCTGCTTCAGCTTTCTTCTTGGCCTCTGCTTCAGCTTTCTTCTTGGCCTCTGCTTCGGCTTTCTTCTTGGCCTCTGCTTCGGCCTTTTGCTTGGCGGCTGCTTCGGCCTTTTGCTTGGCCTCTGCTTCAGCTTTTTGCTTGGCGGCTGCTTCGGCCTTTTGCTTGGCGGCTGCTTCGGCCTTTTGCTTGGCGGCTGCTTCAGCCTTTTGCTTGGCCTCTGCTTCAGCTTGCTTCAGGTCAACCTGATCGTCACTTGGGGTGGTCTCAGCAGGCTCTGGTGCGGCCGTCTCTTTCTCTGGGGTCGGTGCTTCGGACTGTTTTTCCGGCGCGTCGGGCATGGCCGTTCCCTTGGCCTCAGAAGGTCGCTGAGGCTTGTCAGTGGCGGTTTCCATTTGAACGAGGCGCGCATTGACGATGGCATTGGAGCTTTCGTCAGGCTTCTTTTCCGGCCAGGTCATCAGAGTAAGGCCAAGAATGCCGCCATGGAGCGCCAGCGCAAGAGCCAGAGGCAGGCCATAGCCGGGCGGGCGTGAATGATAAGCCATCGTGTGTTCCTAGTTCGCGCTGGGCGGATCGGAAATCAGACCGACATTTGGCACACCTGCGCCCTGTAACGTGCTCATGAGCGTAACGATCTGCCCATAGGTCGCGTTGGTGTCTCCGCGCACCATGACCGGTGTCTTTGGGTTGCGAGTGACGATCTTGACCACTTGATCGCCGATTTCATCAAGCTCGATCGGCTTTTCGTGATCATCGCCCAGGTTGATGTAGTACTGCCCGGCCTTGTCGACCGAGACAATGACCGGGTCCGCCTGGTTTTCGATCGGCTCGGAACTGACCTTCGGCAACTCGACATCGACTCCTTGATTCATCATCGGGGCGGTAATCATGAAGATGATCAAAAGCACCAGCATGACATCGATGAACGGGACAACATTGATCTCGCTCGAAAGCTTGCGACGTTTTCGTCGATTGTAGGGGCCCTGCATGATCAGTGCTCCTTGCTCTTCTCATCCTGTTCACGCGATTGAACATTTCGGTGCAGGATGGAATGAAATTCCTCGGCAAAATCTTCAAGGCGGCCCATCTGCCGATCGCTTTTGGTGGTCAGCCGGTTGTAGAAGATAACGGCCGGGATGGCGGCGAACAGGCCCATGGCGGTGGCGACGAGCGCCTCGGCAATCCACGGTGCGACTGTTGCAAGCGTTGCCTGCTGAGCGTTACCCAGCGCCTGGAAGGAGCCCATGATGCCCCATACCGTGCCGAAAAGGCCGATGTAGGGGCTGGACGAGCTGATCGTTGCAAGGATCGGCAAGTGCTGATTGAGCCGCTCTTCTTCTCTTGAAAGCGCAACACGCATGGCGCGTTGAACGCCATCCAGCACCGCCTGATTGCTTCGGGCTTTTGGCATCAGTCGATTGAATTCGCGAAAGCCTGCACGAAAGACGTGGGCCGCACCGGTGGCACCTTCTGATGGAACTTCGCGATAAAGCTCATTGAGATCCACACCGGACCAGAACCGGGTTTCGAATTTGGTGTATTCCTTTTCCTCGCGCCGCAGACCGAAGCTTTTTTGAAAGATGAGCACCCAGGACAGAATGGAGGCAGCAAGCAGGATCAACATCACCACCTGGACAATCAGGCTGGCGTGAAGAAAGAGCGATACAATGGACATCGAATCGTTCACGGAAATTCCTCGTAACTCGGACTAGTGGTCGTTGGTGAAAGCGGCGTTGAACACGGACGGCCAACGCATCGGTCGCTGCCGGTGGGCATCGATGCATGCTATGTCGACCTCGGCATCGCACAAGTGTTCCCCGTTGCATTCGATGCGCTGCTCGAATACCGCCGAACAGGAGGAATGACGGAGCACCGTTGTACTCACCGAAAGCACATCATCGAGCCGGGCCGGACGTTTGAAACGGCAGGTGATCGAGCGAACGACCAACTGCACGCCTTGATCCAGAAGCCCCTGTTGCTCAAGACCCAGATCGCGGAGCCATTCGGTCCGAGCCCGTTCGAAATAGTGAAGATAGCGGGCATGATAGACAATCCGGCCGGCGTCGGTATCTTCGATGTAGACGCGAACGTGGATCTGACTGCTCATGTCATTCCTGTACTCTTGGCGCTTCGCCGGCCATGCGCGACGGCGGCGGGAGCTCGAAATGGGTGTACGCCAAACGGGTCACCATGCGCCCGCGCGCGGTTCTGAGCATGAACCCCTGCTGAATCAGATAGGGCTCGAGCACATCCTCGATGGTGTCACGCTCTTCGCTGATGGCCGCCGCAAGACTCTCGACCCCGACCGGTCCGCCGTCGAACTTATCGATCATGGCCAGAAGAAGCCGTCGGTCCATGTGATCCAATCCATGACGGTCGACGTGCAGCATGTTCAGCGCAATATCGGCAATCTCGGCGGTCAGCCGGCCATCGCCCTTGACCTCGGCCACATCTCGCACCCGACGAAGCAGCCGATTGGCGATACGGGGCGTACCTCGTGAGCGCCGTGCAATCTCAAGTGCCCCTTCGGGCTCGCTCTCAAGGCCCAGAAGCCTTGCCGAGCGCGTAACGATCTGGCTCAGCTCATCAATCTGATAGAACTCGAGGCGCTGGACGATGCCGAAACGGTCTCTCAGCGGCGAGGTCAAAAGCCCCGCGCGGGTGGTTGCGCCGACGAGAGTAAAGCGCGGCAGATCAATCTTGATCGATCGCGCCGCCGGCCCTTCACCGATCATGATGTCGAGCTGAAAATCCTCCATGGCGGGATAGAGAATTTCCTCGATGTTGGCTGACATGCGGTGAATTTCATCGATAAACAGTACATCGCCTTTGCTCAGGCTTGTAAGAAGGGCTGCGAGATCACCGGCCTTTTCGAGCACGGGTCCGGAGGTGGCCGTCAGCTCGCTGCCCATTTCGGTGGCGATGATGTTGGCAAGCGTGGTCTTGCCAAGCCCCGGTGGGCCAAATACCAGGGTGTGATCGAGTGCATCGCCGCGCTGTCTAGCCGCGGTAATGAAAATATCGAGCTGGTCGCGGACCTGGCGCTGGCCGATGTAATCGCACAGGCGCTTGGGTCGAATGGCCGAATCGGCGCGCTCTTCGTGGCTGTCGGTTTTGGGACTGATCAAGCGATCGGATTCAATCATCTCAGCGCCCTACTCCCATCTTGCGTGTCAGCGCCGCCTTAATGATGGCCTCGGTCGGCTGTTCGGTGTCGATATCGGCCAGCATCTTGGCGGCTTCAGTCGGTTTGTAGCCAAGCGCGACCAGCGCCGACTCGGAATCGGCGTAATTGTCCTGTCGGGCTGGCGCCGCTGCACTGCTCGCGGTGGCGTCGTCGCTGTATAAATCGTGGGTCGTGGTCCATTTGCTCAGACGGTCGCGCAGCTCGATGATCAATCGATCAGCGGTTTTCTTGCCAACGCCCGGCAGACGCGTAAGCGCCTTACTGTCTTCATTCATCACGCAGCGAATCAGGACATCCTTCTCCATGCCGGAAAGGATTGCCAGGGCAAGCCGGGGGCCAACGCCTGAGATTCGAATCAGCTCGCGAAAGAGCTGCCGCTCTTCTTCATGGAAAAAGCCATAAAGCAGATGGGCGTCTTCCCGTACGGCCAAATGGGTATAAAGCAACGCCATCTGCCCGGGTTCGGGCATGTGAATGAGCGTAGTCATGGAGGCTTCGAGTTCGTAACCGACGCCATGTACGTCGATCACAACCAGCGGCGGGCGCTTTTCGAGTATGGTTCCGTACAGGCGACCAATCATGAGATGAGATTCCAACGCTTGGCTTGCAAACGGCCACTATACTTGCGCCCCTGACGATTGACCAGAGAGGCTGCGTTACGGTTGGTAGTTGGTTGAAAACAGGCCGTTAGACCGAAAATTGACGCCAGCTCTTGCGCCCGCTGCTGCGTCGCTTCTGACTGTGGGAGCGCCCCGAGACACCGCGGCAGGCGTAATGGTGGGTCAATGCGATGGCGAGCGCATCAGAGGCGTCGCTTTGCAGCGGTCCGTCAATGCCAAGCGTCAGCGTGACCATTTGTTGAACCTGGTGCTTGTCGGCGTTGCCATGACCGGCCACGGTCTGCTTGATGTGGCGGGCCGCGTACTCGGCAACCTCAAGCCCATGATTGGCGCCACAGACAATGGCTGCGCCTCTGGCCTGGCCGAGCTTCAGCGCGGAGTCGGCGTTCTTTGACATGAACACCTGCTCGATGGCGAGTTCTGCCGGGCGGTGACGGGCGATCAGCTCACTGACGCCTGCGTAGATTTGTGCAAGTTTTTGGGGAAGGTCTGATGCCGTGATGCGAATACAGCCGCTGTCCATATAGCGAATCTGGCCGTCCGTAATATCGATCACCCCAAAGCCTGTGCGGATGGAACCTGGGTCGATGCCAAGAATGATCATGGTTGCCCTCTTCCTTTGGACCTGGATGCGTTTGGGACCAACCCTGTAAAGGGGGACGCATGAATGGGAAAGGGCCGCACTGTGGCGGCCCTTGTCTTGATCATTCGCTGGCTTTTGCCTTCAGGCGAATGTTGAGTTCCTTGAGCTGCTGGGAAGACACATCCCCTGGCGCATCGGTCATCATGCAGGCCGCACTCTGGGTTTTCGGGAATGCGATCACATCACGGATGGTACGCCCACCGGTCATCAGCATGACAAGCCGGTCGAGGCCGAAGGCCAGACCACCGTGGGGCGGCGCGCCGAATTGAAGTGCGTCCAGCAGGAAGCCGAATTTTTCAGTGGCTTCCTCTTCACCGATACCAAGCACCTCAAAGACCGCTCGCTGCATATCCTGATTGTGGATACGGATCGAGCCGCCGCCGAGTTCGGTGCCGTTCAAGACCATGTCGTAGGCACGCGACAGGGCCTTCTCCGGTGCGGCCTTGAGCTCGTCAGCGCTGCAGGACGGTGCGGTAAACGGATGGTGAAGCGCGCTCAGGCGGCCACTGTCTTCACGCTCGAACATCGGGAAATCGACGACCCACAGCGGTGCCCACTCGCTGGTGTAAAGCTCAAGGTCTTCACCGAGTTTAACGCGCAGCGCACCGAGCGCTTCCGAGACGATCTTGGCGGTATCGGCACCAAAGAACACGATGTCGCCATCTTCAGCGCCTACGCGGTCGAGTACGTCACCGACGACGTTTTCCATGAACTTGACGATGGGTGACTGCAGCCCCTCAAGGCCGCTGGCGCGATCATTGACCTTGATGTAGGCAAGGCCACGCGCGCCGTAGATGCCCACGAACTTGGTATATTCGTCGATCTCCTTGCGGGTGAGCTTGGCGCCATTGGGCACACGAAGCGCCGTCACGCGGCCGTTTTCATCGTTGGCCGGGCCCGAGAACACCTTGAAGTCGACGTCTTTCAGGAGATCGTCGACATCAACCAGCTCAAGCGGGATGCGAAGGTCCGGCTTATCGGAGCCAAAGCGGCGCATGGCATCGGCGTAGGTCATCTGCGGGAAGGCAGGAAGCGTTACATCAAGCACATCGCTGAAGAGCTGACGAATCATCTCCTCGGTCAGGCCCATGATGTCGTTTTCGTCGACGAATGAGGCCTCGAGGTCGATCTGGGTAAATTCCGGCTGACGATCGGCGCGCAGGTCCTCGTCGCGGAAACACTTGGCGATCTGATAATAGCGGTCGAAGCCGGACACCATCAGAAGCTGCTTGAAGAGCTGTGGCGATTGCGGGAGCGCAAAGAACTGACCGCCGTGGGTTCGACTCGGTACCAGATAATCCCGCGCGCCTTCCGGCGTTGCACGCGTAAGGATCGGTGTTTCGACGTCGAGAAAGTCGTTGCCTTCAAGATAGGCACGAACGCTGTGCGTAATGCGTGAGCGCAGCTTGAAACGCTCGATCATTTCAGGACGACGCAGATCGATGTAGCGGTACTTGAGACGGGTCTCTTCCCCGACCTTGCCGTGCTCGTCGAGCTGGAACGGCGGCGTGGCTGCAGCGTTCAGGACTTCAACGTCATGGGCGAGCACTTCGATCAGACCGGTTGGCATGTTCGAATTTTGTGTGCCTTCCGGGCGAAGACGAATGCGGCCCTTGATGCGCAGCACATACTCGCTTCGCGCCTTGTCCGCCTGTTCGAACGCATTGGGGGTGTCGGGATCGACGACCACCTGGGCCACGCCTTCGCGGTCGCGCATATCAAGAAAGATCACGCCCCCGTGGTCGCGGCGGCGATGCACCCAACCACATAGGGTAACGTCGTGATCTACCAGGGTTTCGTTCAATTGGCCGCAATAATGGCTGCGCATGCTAAATCAATCCCGTCATGTTGTTTGATGGAAAATGGAAACGGCTCGCTTGTTGATGCAAGCAGAGCCGTGAAATGTCAGATCGACATGAGTGTCGGATCAGTTTGACGAGGTGCTTGAGTCGCTCGCCTTTGGTGCGGTCGACGTGTCGCCATTGGCCAGATTCTTCTTGGCGCCGGATTTGAAATCGGTTTCGTACCAGCCGCCTCCGGCCAGTCTGAATCCAGCGGCAGATACGAGCCGCGTCAATGCTTGTTCATCGCAGGCCGGGCACTGCGTCAGTGGTTCGGCGCTGATTTTTTGCAGTTTCTCGAGGCGCTGACCGCACGCCTTGCATTGGTATTCGTAGATGGGCATGTTAGTTGATCCTAAAAATGGCGATCTCTAACGAATCGCGACGACTCTACCACCCAAGCGGTGGCGTCCAGCGCTGATATCGGGACTAGATGTTTCAAACTCAAGTCGCTACAGCAACAATGCCAACCGGCGCCCTATTATAGCGCGGCTTCAACCTTATGGGGCAACCCGGATTACATCGAGATGGAGCTTTCATGAACGCAGTGCTTCTAGACACTGACTCACTGGGCAGTGGTTTGGATTTTTCAGAGCTCGAGCGCGTGCTGCCGAACATCGTCTACCACGGCATGACCGAAAAAAACGACGTTATGGCTCGAGTTGAGCACGCTGACGTCGTCTTAACCAATAAGGTCATGATCGATGCCGAGACGATGGCCGCGGCCAAAAATCTCAAGCTGATCTGTGTTTTGGCGACCGGCACCAATAACGTTGATCTCGAGGCGGCCCGCACGCGTGGCATCGAGGTTCGAAACGTGACCAACTACGGCACCGCATCGGTTGCGCAGCATACCTTGATGATGATGCTGGCTTTGGCAACGAAACTGCCAAGTTACCAGCAGGATGTACGTCAGGGCGCCTGGGAAGAAAGTCCATTTTTCTGCTTGCTCGGCCACCCTGTCACCCAGCTTGCCGGCAAGACGCTGGTGATCGTCGGTTCGGGCACGCTCGGCAAACACGTCGCGCGCCTTGCCGAGGCCTTCGATATGCATGTGCATTTCAGTGCCCGCCCCGGCTCGACGGATGACGCTCGCCCGTCACTCATGATGCTACTGCCGTCTGCAGATGTCGTCTCGCTCCACTGCCCGTTGACTACGAAGACCAAGCATCTGATTGATGATGCGGCGCTCAAGGCAATGAAGCCAGAGGCGTTTTTGGTGAACTGCGCGCGCGGTGGTGTTATCGATGAGAAGGCAGCCTTGAGCGCCCTGCGCGAGAAGCGCATTGCCGGGCTTGCGGTGGATGTTCTCCCTGAAGAGCCGCCAAGAGAAGGCCATGATGTGTTGCAGGCCCTTCGTGATGAGCCTTCACTTAACCTGATCGTGACACCCCACAGCGCCTGGGCTTCTCACGAGGCGCGTCAGACCATTGTTGAGCTGACCGCCAAAAACGTGATTGAGGTGCTCAAGCAATAACCGGTTTAAAGCCAGCGCTTCCACTTGAAAAACGAATAGGTGCCAAGCGCTGACAGACACATCATGCCAAGGGCCATGGGGTAGCCAAGGGCCAGATTAAGCTCCGGCATGAACTGAAAGTTCATGCCGTAAATGCTTGCGATCAAGGTTGGCGGCATGAACACCACTGCGGCTACCGAGAAGATCTTGATGATTCGGCTCTGGTCCATGTTGGTGAAGCCCATGGCCACATCGAGCAGAAACTTGATCTTTTCGAAGATAAAGGCGGTGTGTGGATGCAACGAGTCGATATCTCGCAACATGTTGGTGATTTCATCGCGCCGGGTTTGCCCCTGCGCCTGGTCACCGGCGTGACGCATCATGTTACGCAGTGCCCGCTGGGTATCCAGAAGCGATAATCGAACGGTGTCGTTGTACCCCTCTTGCATCAGCAGATCCTTCAACGTGTCCTCGAGCGCGTCGGGCGTCATCGCCTGATCGCTGATGCGCTCCAGTGTGGCGTAGATATCCTCGATCTGGTCGGCCAGATAGTCGATTTTCATCTCCATCAATGCCAAAAAGATTGCCCAGGGTGACTGTGGGCGCAGACGTTGACGGCGAAGATGGTTCCGAAACAGACGCAACATTCCGGTCTCTTCGGTTCGAAGCGTGACTAGAAGCGTTTCCGAGAGATGAAATGAGACGTTGATGCCTTTCGCTTCTCGCTTTTGCCGATGAGGGAACAGCGATGTAACCCGGATACCATCGCTATTGATCTGAAAGCGTGACGACGACTCGATTTCATCGAGGTCATCAAGGGTTGGCAGTTCCTTGTTGAACAGTGTCTGAAGCCACTCATGTTCGTTTTGATCCGGCTGACAGGCATCGATCCATAGACTGTGTTCCGGGAGTTTCTCTTCTGGAAGCTGTTCGAGGGTGCGTAGTCGTTCACCGTCGTTGTAATAAATCGTTATCATTTTATTCCTCAATAGATATAACGGTATAAATATATCTATCTGATATCATGGCCCAATCACGACATCACCGGCCTTTCCAAATATAGTGCATTGATATGAAGTACTTGCGTTTATAACAATGAAAAGAGAAGGTGTTGTGACTCGATAAACACTACAGGACATATCATGACAACTACTCCCATTATTTTCGACACGGACCCAGGCGTTGATGATGCACAGGCGATTGCACTGATTCTTGCGGACCCGGCCATCGAGGTCGTTGGCATGACGACCACCTACGGTAATGTCCCGGTCGAAACCGCAACATCCAATGCTCTACTCTTGACCGAGCTGGCCGGCCAGACTATTCCGGTCGCACAGGGCGCGGCACGACCGCTCAGCAAGACACCCAACCCCTTCCCAACCTTCGTTCATGGCGTCAATGGCCTTGGGGACATCGACCTGCCCTCACCCAAAACACAGGCTGTCGATCAGACCGCTGCGCAGTTTCTGGTTGAAAAGACCAAGGAGCGTCCGGGTGAACTAACGCTTGTAGCCGTCGGCCCGCTGGGCAATCTCGCAGCAGCACTTCAGATCGACCCCAACATCGTCGACCGCGTCAAACAGGTTGTCATCATGGGGGGTAGCGTCAAGCAAGGTGGCAACGTAACGCCTGTGGCAGAAGCCAACATCTACTCAGACCCCCACGCGGCGCAGCGGGTATTCAACGCCGGCTGGCCCGTCGTGATGGTAGGCCTCGATGTGACTCACAAGACTCATCTAAGCCCTGATCGCATGGCGCGAATTCAGGCCGCTCAAGGCGAACTTGGCCGTGTACTCGGTGAAAGCTATGGGTTCTATGCCGACTTCTATCGCAAGGCGCTGGGCATTGATGGCTGCTGCCCTCACGACAGCTGCGCGGTTGCCTGGCTCAAGAAACCGGAATTGTTCAAGACCGTTCGTGGCCACCTGAATGTCGTGACCGAAGGCCTTGCTCAAGGACAGACCGTGTTCGCCCCCGAGGAAGCAACATTCGCTGAGCCGCGCTGGTCTCAGACGCCGTTGATCGATGTCTGCATGGACATTGATGGTGACGCGGTTTCCCAGTGGATCGAGGACGCCCTGACCATCTGACCCCCCGTTTATTTTCGAGTTTCATCAAGAGCATTGGCGCAATCGTCAGTGCTCTTTTAGTCTTAAGCTCATGCTAATCATGTTCGTTCACGGTCATTGGTCTGCCCTGGTCGTGCACGATTTACCCCAGGAGACGTAGTTCCAATGGATGCCGCTTCACTGCCCGCGCCCCCCTGCCTGAATCTTGAGGAGCAAGCCTGGGCCTTGTTTCTCGACCTCGACGGTACGCTCGCGCCATTGCAGGATCATCCAGACGATGTCGTCCTGTCGGAAGAGCTTCTGGACGTCCTTACTCAACTCAGCACCCGACTGAACGGCGCGGTTGCGATTGTCAGCGGGCGCGCCATCGCAAACCTTGATGGGCTGATTTCACCGGTGGAACTGGCACTTGCCGGTCAGCACGGCGCGGAGCGACGTACTGTTGACGGGACGTATCATGCCGCCGAACAAAATGCGTTGATGACTGACATCAAGCACGCCCTTCAAACCTTCGTTTCAACCCATGAAGGGCTGGGACTTGAGGACAAGGGCGCAAGCCTTGCGCTCCATTACCGAAACGCACCGCATCATGAAGATGCTCTCAGAGCGCAGATAAGGAAATTGCTCGAAGACTGCGAGGGCGTGGTCAGCGCCCACGACGGAAAGTGCGTGATCGAATTGCGCACGGGTACCGCTCACAAGGGCCACGCCATCAAGGCCTTCATGCAGGAACCCCCTTTTGAGGATCGAACACCGATTTTTCTGGGCGATGATGTGACCGACGAGGACGGCTTCAAAACCGTCAATCACGTAAACGGGCTGAGCATTAAAGTCGGCACTGGCGACACCACCGCCCGTTACCGATTAGAAGGTCCCGAAACGGTTATTGAGTGGCTGATGACGTCACTGAACTCACACAGGTAATGTGTCATGACAACGCTTGAGCAGGCTCTGGTAGGCAATTGCAGTATCTCGGCATTGATCGATGAGCGTGCAAGCGTTGTCTGGGCCTGCCTGCCGCGTCTGGATGATGACCCGGTCTTCTGTGCGCTGGTCAACGACGACGCTCCTGACTATGGACGTTTTGATCTGGCCTTGAGTCATCAGACTCACGTCAAACAGCACTACGTTCGAAATACCGCCGTCCTTAGAAGCGTTCTGACCGATGAGTACGGGCAACAGCTCGAAGTATTCGATTTCGCCCCGCGATTCGAGCAGTTCGGACGCTCGTTTCGTCCCCATACGCTGGTTCGACACGTACGTCCACTCAAGGGCTCTCCTCGCCTGGTTGTGGGCGTCTACCCGTGCGGTGAGCAGGGGCGACCGCTTCGTCAGATCACCCATGGCAGCCATCATGTTCGCTACGTTGGCGAACAGCGCACCCTACGCCTGACCAGCAATGCGCCTGTTACGGCAGTGCTCGATGCCCGGCCGTTTCTGGTCGATGGCCCCATCACGTTCCTGTTCGGTGACGATGAAACCGTGACGGATGCCCCGGAACTGATCGGGGAGCGCTTTTTGAACAGTACCCGCCATTATTGGCAGTCCTGGGTTCGCAACCTGGCGGTTCCCTATGAATGGCAGGACGTGGTGATTCGCTCGGCAATCACCTTGAAGCTCAATACGTTCGAGGACACCGGCGGCGTTATCGCGGCGGTCACGTCCTCGATTCCAGAAGCGCCCAACACGCCGCGCACCTGGGATTATCGTTTCTGCTGGTTGAGAGATGCCTGCTTCGTGGTCGCCGCGCTCAATCAGCTTGGCGTGACCCAGACGATGGAAGGCTTTCTTCGCTACATCATCAACATCGCAGCCGAGAGTGATGACGGCTACCTTCAGCCCGTCTACAAGCTCAATGGCCAGGCGAGACTCGATGAAATGGTCATCGAGTCCCTGACGGGCTATCGCGGCATGGGGCCGGTTCGTTTCGGAAACGACGCCTATCATCAAGTGCAAAACGACGTCTATGGCTCGGTTATTCTAGCGGCGGCGCACATGTTCTTTGACCGCCGCCTGCCGCGCCAGGGCGACCAGCAACTGTTTGAACAGCTCGAGCGGCTGGGGCACAAGGCTGCAAAGGTCTACGACACACCGGATGCGGGACTTTGGGAGTTTCGAGGGCGTGCAGAAGTCCATACCTTTTCCGCTGTCATGTGCTGGGCCGCCTGCAATACGCTTGCGCGGATCGCGCAGAAGCTTGGCCTGAAGGAACGTCATCAGGCCTGGGTCGAACAGGCAGACATCATGCACCGAGCAATCTGCACGCGGGCCTGGAACGCCGACAAACGCGCGTTTGCCTCTGCCTTTGGCGGCGCCGACATGGACGCCTCACTGCTGCTGCTCCATCGGCTTGGATTTATCGAGGCCAGTGACCCCCGCTTTGAACAAACCGTCGAAGCCATCGAGCGCGAGCTCAAACAGGGCGAATATTTTTACCGTTATGTTATCCCAGATGATTTTGGTGTGCCGGACGTATCCTTTACCGTATGCAACTTCTGGTACATTGACGCGCTCGTGGCGCTGGGTCGCAGTGATGAAGCTCGTACACTCTATGAGCGTCTGATCAGTCAACGCAACGCGTTCGGATTGTTATCTGAAGATATAGACCCCACAACGGGGGAGCTCTGGGGCAACATGCCCCAAACATACAGCATGGTCGGGTTGATCAATTCGGCCCGGCTGCTGAGTAAACCATGGGAGGAAGTCTTTTGAGTGACAAGGAACCAAACAATCGGTTGATTGTAGTCTCCAACCGGGTACCTTCACCTAAGGGTGCCGGAGGCAATCAGGGAGGATTGGCCGTCGGTGTCATGAATGCGTTGCAAAAGGCAGATGGTCTTTGGCTGGGCTGGAATGGCGAAATCGACGGCGATAACAACGCCCAATTATCACATTACGACTTTGATGGGGTTCGCTTCGCCACGTTCCCGATCACAGAACACGATCACAAAACCTACTACACCGGGTTTTCCAACGAAATTCTATGGCCGCTCTTTCACTACCGACCGGATAAGGTCGAATACAGCCGAGAAAGCCTTGATGGCTATCTTCGAGTCAATCAGCGCTTTGCACGCCACATCAAGCCGCTGGTCGAGCCTGATACCCGTGTGTGGGTGCACGACTACCATCTGATCCCGCTTGGCTACTATCTACGCCAGACCAGCGTGGATGCCCCGCTCGGCTACTTCCTGCACATCCCCTTCCCTCCGTGGGATGTGGTTCGCATCTTGCCGGAATACGAAGACCTTCTCAGGTATCTGACTTCATACGACCTGATTGGGCTTCAAACCGAGATCGATCTGAAAAATCTACGCGACTGCATGGTCATGGCGCTCGATGCCAGGGATCTGGGCGATAACGTGCTCGAGGTTGAAGGTCGCCGCTTCAAGATCGCGGCGTACCCGATTTCGATCGACGTCAACGATGCCCAGGACCTTGCCAAGAAAGGCGAACAGTCCGCCACCGGCCAGCGTCTCAAGCGCTCGATCGGAGACCGCCCCCTGGTCATCGGGGTCGACCGGCTGGATTACAGCAAAGGGGTCTACAAGCGCTTTCAGGCATTCGAACGGCTGCTCGAAAACGCCGAGCACCAGCGGGGCAATGTGGTCTTTATTCAGATTTCGCCCCCCTCACGTACCGATGTGCACGAATACGCCCAGCTTCGAAGCACGCTTGAGCGCGTGGCAGGCCATGTCAACGGTCGATTCGCCGACTACGACTGGACACCACTTCGTTACCTGAACCGGGGTTATGGCCGTGAGGCCGTGTTCGGCTTTCTACGCCAAAGCCGGGTCGCGCTGCTGACGCCGCTGCGTGATGGCATGAACCTGGTGGCCAAGGAATACGTCGCCGCGCAGGACCCGGAGGACCCGGGCGTTCTGATCATTTCTCACCTGGCAGGCGCCTCGTGGGAGCTCAAGGACGGCGCACTGGTGTGCAACCCCTACGACATCGACGGGGTGTCCGACATGCTCGAGCAGGCACTTGCCATGCCACTTGAGGAGCGCAAGCTTCGCTGGCGGCGAATGATGGATGTGCTGGAAGCCAACGACATACATAACTGGAGCCAGAACTTTCTGGCAGAGCTTATGGAAATGAAACTCGCCAACAGCGCCTCTCAATAAGGCAATTGCTTCACGGCCGCCGCTCAGGCGGTCGTGAACGCAGCGTACTGCTCATCGGTGTCACACTGTTTTGCAGTCAGCGCATCCACGCTGGCATGTCTTGGCCCATCGTTCAACCAGGCCCGTAACGCTTCGATGCGTTCCTCCCGGCCCTGGGCAAGCACTTCCACGCGGCCATCAGCCAGATTTTTCGCATAACCGGTCACGCCAAGCTCACGCGCCTTGAGCGCCGTTGCATGGCGAAACCCGACGCCTTGAACGTCTCCAGTGACCCACGCCTTGAAACACGCCATCGGTTTTCCTCCTGCCCGGTATAAGCTTGAATGCCTCATTGAATTGCGTCCCACGCCATAGTTGCGATAATGCGTGCGTTCACGCCCAAGAGAGTACCCATGTCAGACAAGGACTTCGACTGCCTCGTTTTTATCGGCCGCTTCCAACCGCCACATCGTGGCCACCTCGAAGTCATTCATCAGGCGCTTGCCAAGGCACATCAGGTGATCGTGCTGGTCGGCTCGGCCTGGCAGGCTCGCTCGCTTCGAAACCCCTGGACGTTCGATGAGCGAAGCCAAATGATTCGAGCCTGCTTCAGTGATGAGGACAACGCACGACTTGAGCTGGTGCCGCTGCTTGATGCGCTCTACAACGACGATGTATGGGTGCGCGATGTTCAGCAGAAAGTCCGAGAGCTTACGCGGGCAACGTCGCAAAAGTTGCCAAACGTCGCCCTGATCGGCGCGCAGCAATCTCAGTCGAACTACTTCCTGACCCTGTTTCCCCAGTGGCAATCAAGCAGCGTCATGCCGGTCGACGGAGTCACTTCGGAAGCCATACGCGCCCCTCTTTTCAAGAGTATGGAAAGTGCCATGGCGTTTCTCGACACCGCCGCTGACCGTACGCTTGAAGCACCCGTTGCCAATGCCATCGAGGCGTTTCTAAGCACGCCAGCCTGGCAGGCGCTTCATCAGGAGCACCTGCTGCTCGAGGCGTATCAATCGGCGTGGCGTGATGCGCCCTATCCGCCCCTGTTCGTGACGGTCAATGCCGTGGTCGTTCAATCCGGCCATGTGCTTCTGGTCGAGCGACGCTCGGCACCCGGCGAAGGCCTTTACGCGCTGCCGGGCGGCTTCGTACAAAACCACGAGCGCCTCGAAGACGCCTGTCTTCGAGAGCTCCGCGAACGCGTGCGGCTCAAGGTGCCTCTGCCAGTGTTGAAAGGCTCATTACGCGCCCAGCGGCTGTTCGATGAGCCGCATCGAAGCTGGCGCGGCCGAACCCTTGCCCAGGCGTTCTACTTTGCACTTCGCCCCGAGCAGCGCCTGCCTGACGTACGCACCGGGCAATCCGGCCATCGCGCCACCTGGCTGCCTTTAGCCGAGCTCGACCCGGAGCAGCTGTTCGAGGATCATTTTTTCATCATACAAAGTTTTCTCGGCCTGCCGGCCGGATTTCGCGCCGACTCTTCACCCGGAAACTAGGGGGGCTTTTCGGCTTGAAATCAGGCAGGCTTGGTTTCGAGAAAATCCCGGGGAAGTTTCTGCATGCGGCGCCAGAGCCGCTCGACCCCGGGCTTATGCACCAGTGAACAGCGATAAAGTCGAATTTCAAGCGGGATATCCCACTGCTCACCGCCGGCGCGTACCAGCCGTTGTGACAGAAGCTCTTCCCGAATGCAGAATTCAGGAATCCAGGCGACCCCTGCGCCCTCGAGCGCCATGCCCTTGAGCCCCTCGGCCATGGCGGTCTCATACACCGTTTTAAGGCGCATGCGAAGTGGGTCATTTTTCAATAGCATCCGCACGCTTCGCCCCAGAAAGGCGCCCTGGGTGTAGCTTAGAAACGGGACAGCCTCGCTGCCGCTGAAGTTGAACTTGGGCGCCCCGCTGGCGTCAGGAATCGACACCGGCACCATCTTGACCTTCGCAACCGAGAAGGAAGGAAAGGCCTCGCTATCAAGCTGCATGGTCGCGTACGGGTCGTGGTAGGCAAGCATCAGATCGCAGTTGCCCTCTCGAAGTACGTGCAGCGCATCCCCAACGTTCATCGCGATCAACCGCGTGGGTAGTTCGCCCACCCCCTTTTGCAACCGCGAGATCCATTTGGGATAAAACCCGAGCGCCAGTGAGTGTGCCGCGACGATATCGAGCGCTTCGTTGGCCATCTCGAGCCCCCGCAGGTGCCCAAGGCACTCGCTGAGCTGTTCAACCATGTTGCGCGCGGTAATCACGAACAGCTGCCCTTCCGGGGTCAAATTGACCGGTGTGGTCGAGCGATCAACCAGCTGCGCCCCGACCGCCTGCTCCAGCGAGCGGATGCGTCTACTGAACGCGGGCTGGGTAACGTGGCGCTGGCGCGCCGACGCCGAGAAGCTGCGGGTGTTGGCAAGTGCCACGAAATCTTCTAGCCACTTTGTTTCCAGATTCACACGGATTCCCCAATTAACGCGTTCCCGCCAGGGCTATTGAATGGGTGCTGCAAGATACGCCGCCCTCGACAGCATCTTTCGCCAGAACGGGCGTGACTGAATTTCCTCGATCGATACCGGCCGGCTGGCCTTGAAGTCTTCAAGCAGCATGGTTTCGACCTGGGCTGCGAATACCGGTGAAGGAATGTACGCCGTGACCTCGAAGTTGAGCCTGAACGAGCGATTATCAAGGTTGACCGTACCGACTGCGGCGCATTCCTGATCGATTAAAAACACTTTCTGATGTAAAAACCCCGGCTGATAACGGTATATTTTCACACCCGCAGCAATCATGTCCGGCAGGAATGAAAACGCGGACAAAAACACCAGCAAGTGATCAGGATGCTCGGGCAACAGCACGCGAACATCGATGCCTCTCAGTGCGGCAAGCTTGAGCGCATCTCGTACTCCCTGATCCGGCACGAAATACGGGGTCGCCACCCAAAAGCGCTCACGGGCGCCGTGAATGGCCTGTTGCACCATCAAACTGGCGGTTTCCTGATGATCGGCAGGGCCTGAGGGAACGATCACCACGTGCTGATCGGCCTCGGTCAGCTGCGCCTGCCAATTCAGTGAAAGGATATTGCCGGTCGCCCAGTGCCAGTCTTCCCAGAACGCCTCTTGAAGGCCAAGCACCGCAGGCCCTTCGAGCTTCAAGTGTGTATCGCGCCAGTGGCCGTAGCGTTCGCTCTGATAGCGGTACTCCTCACCGACGTTCAGGCCCCCGACCCACCCTTGAATGCCATCGACGATGGTGATCTTGCGGTGGTTGCGGAAATTGACCTGAAAGCGATGACGCCAGCCCCGAGAAGAGCCAAACGCCGAGACCTCGACGCCTGCCTCCTGCAGCTCGACCAGATACGCGTCCGGCAATTTGCGACTGCCAATTTCATCGTAGAGAAAGCACACCCGGACATCTCTATGGGCGCAGTCGATCATGGCCTGTTTCAGGGCCTGGCCGACCCGGTCGTCACGCACGATGAAAAACTGGACCAGAACGTAGTACTGAGCGTGGCGAAGCCCCTCGAACAAGCTTTGAAATGTGGCTTCCCCATCGATCAACAGCGCCGCCTTGTTGCCTCGAGACATGGGGATCATGGCCAGACGCTCAACCGCGATCAGCCGGGCCGAGGATTCCTCCGGCTTTGAAAAGCAGGGCTCGAGATCACGCCGAAAGCGGGTCAATACCTGACGCAACGTGGAATCCCGCTCTTCTCGCGCGGAAACGTAGCCGTAGAATCGAGGGCGGCCGAAGATCCAGTACGCCGGCAAGGCCAGATAGGGAAAGGTCAGAAGCGAAATGATCCAGGCGATCGCGCCCTGGGACGTGCGGCTCGACATCAAGGCCATAAGGGCCGAGAGTGTGCCGAGCACGTGCATGATGATGATGATCACGCCACCGAGAATCGCGGTCATCGCACTCCCCATCCATGGCTCAATGAAAAAAGCCAGGAAACTCCCTGGCCTGGCTGCGTGTTCTGTCTGCAACAATACACGAGCGTGCCCGAAAAGGGCACGCATCGTAAGAGCGGTTTAAACGCGCTCGGCAATGATTTCACGCCATTTGGCCGGGCCCGTTTGATGGACGGACTCGCCATTGGCATCGACGGCCACCGTGACCGGCATGTCCTCGATCTCGAACTCGTAGATCGCCTCCATCCCAAGATCCTCAAAGGCAACAACGCGTGACTGCTTGATTGCCTGGGCCACCAGATACGCCGCCCCACCGACGGCCATCAGATAGGCGGCCTTGTTGTCCCGAATGGCTTCGATGGCAGCGGTGCCGCGTTCGGCCTTGCCGACCATACCGGCAAGGCCGGTCTGCTCGAGCATGGTCCGGGTGAACTTGTCCATGCGCGTGGCGGTGGTCGGCCCTGCCGGCCCAACAACCTCGTCACCGACCGGGTCGACCGGGCCGACGTAATAGATAAAGCGTCCCTTGAGATCCACCGGCAGTGATTCGCCGCGAGAGAGCATATCGACCATGCGCTTGTGCGCCGCGTCGCGCCCGGTCAGAAGCTTGCCGGACAGCAACAGGGTGTCGCCAGGCTGCCAGCTCTGAATGTCCTCGGCCGTGATCGTATCGAGATTGACGCGCTTGACGCCTTCACCCGCTTCCCAGGTGATGTCCGGCCAGTCATCGATCGAGGGGGCCGGCAGTGACGCAGCGCCGGTGCCATCGAGGGTGAAATGCACGTGCCGGGTCGCGGCGCAGTTGGGGATGATCGCAACCGGCTTGTTGGCCGCATGGGTCGGATAGTCCTTGACCTTGATGTCGAGCACCGTGGTCAGGCCACCAAGGCCCTGGGCACCCACGCCCGTCGCATTGACCTTGTCAAAGAGCTCAAGGCGAATTTCCTCGCCGCGATTGGCTGCACCGCGCGCCTTTAAATCCTGAATATCGATCGGATCAAGCAGCGATTCCTTGGCAAGTTGCATCGCCTTCTCGGCCGTGCCACCAATGCCGATGCCGAGCATGCCGGGTGGGCACCAGCCCGCGCCCATCTTCGGAATCTGCTCGAGCACCCAGTCCACTACGCTGTCGGATGGATTCAGCATGGCAAACTTCGACTTGGCCTCACTGCCCCCGCCCTTCGCAGCCACATGAATCTCGACCGTATCACCAGGCACCAGCTTGTGGTGAATGATCGCCGGAGTGTTGTCCTTGGTGTTCGCTCGCTTGCCGTCGGGGTCTGCCAATACCGACGCCCGAAGGACGTTATCCGGATTCAGATAGGCCCGTCTGACGCCCTCATTGACCATATCGTCCAGGCTCATCTCGGCGTCCCACTGTACATTCATGCCTACGTGCACGAAGACGGTGACGATGCCGGTGTCCTGACAGATCGGGCGGTGCCCGGTCGCGCACATGCGCGAATTGATCAGAATCTGGGCGATGGCGTCCCTGGCCGCCGGATTTTCTTCACGGGCGTGCGCCTCGCTCATCGCCTGAATGAAATCCTTGGGGTGATAGTAGGAAATGTATTGCAAGGCATCGGCGACGCTCTGGATGACATCGTCCTGACGGATTACGGTCGTCAAGGGGCACTCCTCATCGTTTTCGTTTTAGTGGCCATACGGGCCTGATCACGGTCAACGATTATATCCAATGCGCCACTTTCTCGCAGTCCACTTTTAGCACATCAAAATATAACGGTATAATTACTGCTGGCAGATAGGGCAAAGGTACAGGCGCCTGGAGGCAATCGTTCGCTTTTCAATCAGACTGTCGCAGTGAAAACAGCGGCGTCCTTCGCGGTTGAATACGGCGTGGCGCCAGAGGGCGCGAGAATGACCGGCCTCAATCAGCGGCGCCCGCCATTCGGGCCGATTGGTTACTCCAGCCTCACGGTAAGCGCCCTGCGTACACTCGAGCATGCACGTTGCAAGACGCGCGAGCTCGGCATCAGAGAGATCGGCCGGGCGGCGCCTGGGCAAAAGTCCCGCATAGAAAAGAATCTCGGAACGCAGGTAATTGCCGATGCCGGCCACCAGCGACTGATCAAGCAACAGGCCGCCCAGATTGCGTTTCTTGAAACGTGAGCTTTTAAGTCGCGCATCGAGCCAATTCGAGCTGACCTGATGCGTCAGAAGATCCGGGCCCAGACGGCTCAAGAAGGGATGATCCCCGAGCGTGTCTTCGTGCCAGAGGGAAATATCCGAGGCACTGTAGAGCCTGGCGGCGTGGGTGTCGGTCACAAGTTCAACGCGAAGAATGCGTTTGGTGGACGGCATCCGCGCCTTGCGACTGATGCGCCATACCCCGTAGAGCTGGTTATGGCTGTAGAGCACCTGGCCATTGTCGAATCGGATCAACAGCGCCTTGCCCCAGCTGTCGACCGCGCGAACGCGCGCGTTGCAAAGCGTCGGGGCGTACTCTGCAAGCGATTCGAACGCGAACCAGACCCGCTCGAGTGGGCGCTCAATTAGAACGCGCCCGAGCCGGTCGGCAACGCGGCGTATTTCCGGACCTTCGGGCATCTACTTCAACTCGATCATGCGCTCGTTCAAGGCGTTCACCTGATCGCGCAGCTTGGCGGCGTTTTCGAACTCGAGGTTCTGGGCCGCCTTGTACATTTCGTCCTCGAGCGTTCGAAGCCGCTTGGTAATCTCTTGGGCGTTCATCGACTTGATGTCCTCGAGCGTGTCGGGCGCTCGACTCTCTTCTCCACCCTTGCGTCGGCCACCCTTCTTGCCCGGTGTCTGCGCGCCTTCCATGATGTCGGCCACGCTTTTGGTAATGGTTTCGGGCACGATGCCATGGCGCTCGTTGTGCTCGATCTGCTTGGCCCGCCGGCGCCCGGTTTCATCCATGGCGCGCTGCATGGAGTTGGTGATCTTGTCCCCGTACAGAATCGCCTTGCCGTGGGCGTTACGCGCCGCACGTCCGATGGTCTGGATCAGCGAGCGTTCGGCGCGCAAAAACCCTTCCTTGTCGGCGTCGAGAATGGCCACCAGCGACACCTCAGGGATATCGAGGCCCTCGCGCAGCAGGTTGATGCCCACCAGCACGTCGAACTTGCCAAGGCGCAGGTCGCGAATGATCTCGACACGCTCCACGGTGTCGATGTCCGAGTGCAGATAGCGCACGCGAATGTCGTGCTCATTGAGATAATCGGTTAAATCTTCAGCCATGCGCTTGGTAAGCGTCGTGACCAGCACCCGCTCGCCTACCTCGACGCGCACCCTGATCTCGGACAGCAGATCATCGACCTGAGTGGTGGCAGGCCGTACTTCGATTTCCGGGTCCAAAAGCCCCGTGGGCCTGACCACCTGTTCGACCACCTGATCGGCGTGCTCTTCCTCGTACGGACCAGGCGTTGCCGACACAAACACGGCCTGGGGCAGGATCTTCTCCCACTCCTCGAACTGCATCGGGCGGTTATCAAGTGCCGATGGCAGTCGAAATCCGTATTCCACCAGCGTTTCCTTGCGCGAGCGGTCGCCGCGGTACATGCCGCCCACCTGAGGTACGCTTACGTGGGATTCGTCGATGAACACCAGCGCGTCCTTGGGCAGATAATCGAAGAACGTCGGAGGCGCGTGGCCCGGCTCACGCCCGGACAGGTAACGCGAGTAGTTTTCGATGCCGTTGCAGTACCCAAGCTCCAGCATCATTTCGATGTCATAGAGCGAGCGCTGTTCGAGCCGCTGGGCCTCGACGAGCTTGTCGTGATTTCTCAGGTACTCGAGCCGCTCGGTCAGCTCGCCCTTGATCGACTCCACCGCTTCCAGAATGGTTTCTCGGGGCGTGACGTAGTGGGTCTTCGGGTAGATCGTCATCCGCGGCACCTTGCCCGAGACCTCCCCGGTCAGCGAATCAAACAGGCTGATGGTATCGATCTCGTCATCAAACAGCTCGACGCGCACCGCCTGCTCGTCGGAATCGGCCGGGAAGATATCGATCACGTCTCCCCGGACACGGTAGGTGCCTCGGCGGAAGTCCATGTCGTTGCGGGTGTACTGAAGCTCCGCCAGCCGCCTTAGAAAGCGACGCTGATCGATCTGCTCGCCCCGGGTGAAATGAAGACGCATCTTCAGGTACTGGTCCGGGTCACCAAGACCATAGATGGCGGAGACCGACACCACGATCAGCGCATCACGACGCTCCAGCAGGGCTTTTGTCGCCGAGAGGCGCATCTGTTCGATGTGATCGTTGATCGAAGCGTCCTTCTCGATAAAGGTATCGGAGGACGGCACGTAGGCTTCGGGCTGGTAGTAGTCGTAGTAGGAAACGAAGTACTCGACGGCATTATCCGGAAAGAAGGATTTGAACTCACCATAGAGCTGGGCCGCCAGCGTCTTGTTCGGCGCCATCACGATGGTTGGGCGCTGAACCTTCTCGACCACGTTTGCCATCGTGAAGGTCTTGCCGGACCCGGTCACGCCCAAAAGGGTCTGATACGCAAGGCCCGCCTCGAGCCCTTCGACCAGTGAGGCAATGGCGGTTGGCTGATCGCCGGCCGGTTGATACTTCGATGCGATCTGAAACCGCTTTTCCATACTGCCCCCTGGGTACAATGGCGTGACCTGAACACCACTGTATATATAGTCACCCTCTCAAGGATTCAAGGGCCTGTCGCGACGACCTGTCATAACGATGACCCATCATGACGAAAGGCCCGATGCATTGACCCCATTCACCCCACATGGGCCTCGGTCGTGATCGTGACGGTCGATTCGGTCATGAGCTTATGAACCGGGCATTGATCGGCGATGTCATGAAGCGTGGTCTTCTCTTCCGGGCTCAAGTGGCCAATCAAGGAAAGCCGGACATGAAGCGCGTAGTGGCCATTATCTTCATCGTCTGAGTTACGTGAGACGTTCATGGAGACACCCTCGAGCGCCAGATCATGACGCTTGGCGTACATCATCACCGTAATCGCCTTACAAAGCCCCAGCGACAGATCGAAGTAATCATGCGGGTCCGGCGCACTGCCCTCGCCGCCTGCCGCTTCCGCCACATCGCCAAACAGGGTGTCGAACTGATCGACCTGTACCCGCTGTCGAAGCTGCCCCTGGCGTTCGGTCTCGATCAAAATACTCATTGCATCTCCCTGAGCGTCTCACGTGTATCGCATCAGCCCTGGCGCGCCTTGAATCCAAGCGGCGCCAGTGCCTTTTGAACCTTTTCAAGGGACGTACGCCCCTCGATGTGGGCAAAGTGTAGACCGACTTCTGCACTTTGAACGCCATCAAGCATCATCAAGGCGTTGGTCGCCTTGTTCACATCGTCGACATTATTGAGGCCCTCGAGGGTATAGAATAGGGACATCGTGTACGCTCCTTCTTGATATCGATTTGAAAAAACCCCATACAACCTAACAAACCCCGCGAATTCTCGCAGCTTACGACGAGTTTGGAGTCCTGCAATGACCGACCCGACGTCCACCTCCGTGCCGGACGCACCCTTTGCTATCGTGGAGCTTGATGGCCCCGGCAGCGCGACCCTGCTTCAGGGCCAAAGCTCTGCGGCCATCGACCTCGTAAGGCCGCCCTTCGCGCCGTTGATCGCGTTTTGCACCCCGAAAGGCCGCATGATCGCCAACGGCCAGATTATTGCCGTGGGGGAACATCGGTTCTGGCTTCTACTTGATGCAGGCCTTGCCGACACGGTGATGACACATTTGAAAAAATTCGCCGCGTTCTATAAGACCGAACTGACCCTGCGCAGTGATCTTCAAGTGCAAAAACTCATCGCACCAGGCGATGTTGGCCACCCGCTGCCGGATCTGCCCTTTCAGATGCAGCAACACGACGACATCGTGTGGCTTCGTCATCCCGGCGAACATGCCCGCTTTCTACGTATTGCCACAACCCGCGATGACGCCCTTGAGACCGCATCGGACGCTGCCTGGCGGCTCGAGGACGTCGATGCCGGACTCTTTTTTCTTGATGGCGAACAAAGCGAGCAGTGGCTGCCTCAGATGCTCAACTGGGAAGCTCTGGGCGGCATCAGTTTCAAGAAGGGCTGCTACACAGGCCAGGAAGTGGTCGCACGAGCCCACTACCGCGGCCAGGTCAAGAAACGGTTGGTGCATCTTTCCGGCCCACGTGGGCTTGCGCTCGCCTCAAACGATCAACTGAGCACCGAGGATGGCAAGCGCGTCGGTTCCGTGATGGTCGCGGCGGAAAGCGACACGACCACCGAGCTTCTTGCCGTGGTCAACGTCAGCGCCCTCGATGCCACGGTCTATCACGATGAAAGCCGTACCGCGCTGACGCTCGCGCCGTTGCCATACACGCTTGAGCGCGTGGACCCCGAGACGCTGGCCGCGGGCTGATCGGTGGGTGACAGGTCTATGTGTATGACCTCACAAAAAATGTGAATGAGCTCACAAAAAAGCAGGTCAATGATGACCTGCTTTTTTTATGGATAAGGGGTTGGAGGTTTGAGGCGCTATAGCGCTCAGGGGGCGTGTCGGCGCTGATGGCGTTCTCTGTTGCGCTGACTGGCAGACGCCGACTTCTTGAGCGCCACATAGGTCGCGCCCAACCCGCCGTTACGCGGCTGAGCGGTGGAAAACGCCTGAACTTCGTCAAACTGCTGAAGCCATTTGGTCACGTAGGACCGAACGATGTTGGCGTGGCTGTCGTCGCGCTTGCCTCGCCCATGCACGATCAAGAGCGTTCTCAGCTCATGAGCGTAGGCTTCTCTGATAAACGCAAATACGTCGCGACGAACGTCTCTGAGCGGCTGCCTGGCCACATTGATCTGAGCATCGATGCGATAGCCGCCTTGACGCAGCTTGTCGATCACACCGGTTTGAATGCCGTCTCGCCTGAACTCGAACGGGTCGTTGACGGGCAGCAGATCCACGAACTCATCGGAAAGAAAATTGGTGGCCTCCTCTTCTTTCTGGGCCTGGGCGCGACGTGCGCGCTGGGCGTCGGTCAATTGCGGGTCACGCTTGAACGACACCACCGTATTCGACGGTTTCAACGGGGTAACGTCGGCCATCTCCTTGGCAAAAAGCGCTTCATCTCGGTCGTAATCGCGTTCCATCGTCACTGCCCTCATGCGTTGGCTGAAATGACCTTGCGTCATCGATGAGAGGCGCCCTAATCGTCGGTTGACGGCCGACCGGACTGCCCCTCGTCGATGTAGTCTCGAAGTGCCCGGTTCGTCGCAATGCGACGCTGCATCGTCAGCGCGTCAAGCGCGTGTTGGATCGGCTTGAAACGCGCATCGGGGGCGGCGTACTCATCGCTTGGCTGCCACCCGATATGCATCAGGATATCGCATAACGGCAGTTCGTCCAGGCTGCGCGCAAGGACCCACCCCCCCTGGATTCCCTGCACGACCCAGCGCTGCTCCACCAGCGGCGCCATCAACGACCGATAATGCCCACCGACCAGCCGGCGCACCTGCCTGAGCGACAGCTCGCCGCCAAGCGCGCGCTGCTTGTCGAGCTTGTAAAGAAGCCCGATGCTCTGCCAGAACGACGACCAGTGCCGCCAATCGGCCCGGTGCGACTCCCCCAGATACGCGGTGAGTTCCGCCCCGAGCAACACGATTGCCCAGCACAGATAGACCCAGATCAGAAAAAGGGGAACGGCGGCAAAGGCGCCATAGATGATCTGATAGGACGGGAAGTGGCTCACAAAGACCGAAAAACCGTACTTGGCAAGCTCGAACGACACCGCAACGGAGACTGCGCCAATCAGCGCGTCGCGCACACGCACGCGCGTACTCGGCACCGCCATGTAGACAAAGAAAAACGCCAGTACGCTCAAAAAAAGCGGCATCAGCATCAGTATGAGATCACGCCCCCCGAACAGGAACGCCGCAGTATCAAATATTCGAAGCGAGGCCAGGTAGGATGAGAGCGCAAACCCCGAGCCAATCAACAAGGGGCCAAGCGTCAATACGGTCCAGTAGATCACGAAGCTTGCGATGCCGCGGCGATGGGTCGACACCTGCCAGATCTGATTGAATGCGTGCTCGATGGTGTACATCATCATGATCGAGGTCACGAACAGCACCCCGATTCCCACGCCGGTCAACTGCTGCGCCTGATGCGAGAACTGGTTGAGCTTATCGATCACCACCTCGCCGGTGGCCGGCAGAAACTGCTGGAACACGTAGGTCTGGAGCTGGTCTCCCACGCCCTGAAAGGCCGGTACCGCCGAGAGCATGGCGTAAAGCACCGTGGTCAACGGCACCACGGCAAAAAGCGTGGTGTAGGTCAATGCGCCCGCGGTTCGAAGCCCATCGTGGCGTGCAAACCGCGTGAAGAGGTGTCGCACCTCCTTGAGCGCCCTGAGCCGCTTCGGGCCCATGAAGGGGCGTTGTGACTCTCGCTGACGCCGCACTACAATACCTCCTTGATGCTTAAATAATGCGCCAAACGCTCGTTTCCTCGAGCCTTTTCACACTTGAGCCCTTTTACCAACGGGATACCCCATGACCACGCCTTACCTTCTTGTCTTGTACTATTCGCGCAACGGAAAAACCCGTCAACTGGCCGAAGCGGTGGCGTCCGGCATCGAATCCATCTCGGGCGTAGACGCACGCCTTCGAACCGTCCCGTCGGTCTCGCCGACCTGTGAGGCCACCTCTCCCGAAATCCCTGAGTCCGGCGCCGTCTACGCGACCCTTGATGATCTTCGCGACTGCGCGGGCCTGGCCCTTGGTAGCCCGACGCGCTTTGGCAACATGGCGTCGGCATTGAAGCATTTTCTCGATGGCACCAGCGAGCTCTGGATGACCGGTGCGCTGGTCGACAAACCCGCCGCGGTCTTCACCTCGACGGCAAGTCTTCACGGCGGTCAGGAAACCACGCTGACCAGCATGATGACACCACTGCTTCATCACGGCATGATCATCACCGGCGTCCCCTACAGCGTTACCGCGCTTTTCGAGACGACCCAGGGCGGCACCCCTTATGGCGCAAGCCACGTCAGCGGCGAAAGCAACGCCCTTGAGGTCGACGCCAACGAACATGCCATCGCCTATGCTCAGGGCCAGCGGCTCGGTGCCCTGGCACGCACGCTCACCCAACACGAGTCACCGACATGAATACGATGAAAAGCTGCATTCTTTCCTATGTGGCCCTGCTTGCCGTGGCCGTCGCCAACGCCATCTGGCTGGTCGCCACACACCAGATGGAAATTGCGCCACTGGCCATCCGTCTGCTGCCGCTGGTGCTTTTGGGCACGGTTTTCTGGATGCCACGGACCCGCGGGTTCATCTGGCTGGCCTTTGTCAGCATCATCTACGGCGTTCAAAGCGCATTGATGATCGAAGCCGACGGTCAGTGGCCTTGGTCGGTGGTTGAGATCCTCGCCGCACTCGCCCTGTTGATCACCTCGGTCAACCAGGCCCAGCGCCTGAAATCGAAGCAAAACGTCGCCAACGAACAAGCGTAGCCAATGGCGCTGCGCCGTACCAAGACTCGAGGACCCCTGCATGAATCAGGACATTGCCCAGCTAAGACGGGACTATGCCGGCGCAAGCCTTGCCTTTGACTCGACCCCGGCAAGCCCCTTTCCGCTCTTTTCGGAGTGGCTCTCGGCCGCTGTCGACACCGAGAAAGACGACGCCAACGCCATGACGCTTGCAACGGTTGATAACAACCAGATGCCGCACGCGCGTATCGTGCTGCTTAAGGGCTTCGATGAGCAGGGCTTCGTGTTCTACACCAACTACCAAAGCCACAAGGGCAGCGAACTGGCCGGCAACCCCGTGGCGGCCATCGTCTTCTGGTGGCCCACGCTTCAGCGCCAGGTCCGCGTCGAGGGCCACGTCGAGCAGGTTGAAAAGGCGCTTTCCGACCGCTACTTCGAAAGCCGACCGCGTGACAGTCAGCTTGGCGCCTGGGTGTCGCAGCAAAGTGTCGAGATTCCGGGGCGCCGCTGGCTCGAAGAACGTCAGGCGCGGTTTGAAAGCGCGTTCGACAACGTGCCCGTCGAGCGCCCCGCGCACTGGGGTGGCTATCGGATCAAGCCGCACATGATCGAGTTCTGGCAGGGCCAACCCAACCGCCTGCACGATCGGCTGCGGTTTCGCCGCCTTTCAGAAACTGCCCAGTGGGACAAGACCCACCTCGCCCCTTGACCTGAAACCAGGTTGACCTGACGCCGTGGCCCGGGCCGCCCCTTATGGGTCGGTCTGGGCCAGACGCTGGCGCTGCCAGGCCGTGGCAGGCTCATTCAGCGCAAGTCGCGCGGTCACCACACCCTCTTCCATATCAAGACGGGTGGTAAAGCCAAGGGCTTTTACCAGTGCGCGCATCGCCCGGTTGTCCGGTGCAATCTTTCCATACATCTCAAGCGTGCCGACGTGACGGCTGTAGTCGATCAATCGCGTCATCAAACGCCGCCCCAGGCCTCGCCCCTGCATGTCATCGCGAATAATGATCGAGAACTCGGTACGCACGTTATCCGGGTCGTTCCAGACGCGAGCCACGCCAAGCATCGTGACCGACTCACCAAGCGCCTCGCTTGATGACGCCACCCCCCTGGGGGCGCGCTCCAGTGCAACAAACGCCATCTGGCGGTCGTAATTGAGCTGGGCAAGACGCGCCAACGCCTCCTGCGACAGCTCCGGCTTGTCGCGAAAATACCGAAATCGGATGCTCCTGGCAGAAAGATGGCGATGAAACTCGGTAATCAGCGCTGCGTCCGATTCCCGAATCGGCCGGATCGTGATCGAATCACCCTCTGAAAGAAGCTCCTCGTTCACCCACTGATCGGGGTACGGCATGATCGCAAACCGCGCAGGCGCCCCCACGCTCAACCGATAGTCTTCGGCCCAGACCTCCGTCGCGCTCACTCGCAGGGGGCTGATGTTCAAAAGCGCGAGCGTGGGAACATCGGTTGCAAGCGTCGAAAGCGTCACCAGAAGCCGGGCCAGCCGCTCCCGCCAGGCCGTTGATCCCAGCTGCTCGGTCAGGAGATGGTGTGCAGACGTCTGATCGATCAGGGTGTGGGCCAGTTCGCGATTGAGCGGCGGCAGAGCCACATGGCGGTCCTCGGCCTCATCAAGCGGATGTCCCGCCCGACCGATGAACACGACCGGACCAAACACCGGGTCTCGAGTAATACCGACGCTCAACCCAACGCTTGCGACATCTGAGCGTTCAGGGCGCACGCACACGCTATAAAGCGGCGTGTCACGGGCCTCGAACCGTGCCTTGAGTTCGGCGAACGCCTCCTGCAGGGCGATCGGCGTTGTAAGACGGCGCAGCACACGCTCAGCGGTGTCCGGCACCGAAAACGGCATGCACGCCTGTTCATGCACGGCCTGCATCTGCCAGGGCGGTGCAAACGCAGGCAACACCGGCTCCGAGTGCGTCGCTTGTAGATAATGCACGCGGCCGAGGCTAACCCCATAGGCATCGAGTACCTCACCGCACTCCTGATGCGTCAACGCCCGGCGCTGCCGTTCAAACGCCTCTCGAATGAGGCGCTGGGCGTTTTCCCTGCGGTGATCGCGGCCAACAAGCTCCGCATTGGGCGGTGTCAGACGCAGAAGATGCTGCGCCTTGCGATAGCGCACCATCAGCATCACGCCATCCACCGCCTTTTCCGGCGAACGATAATGCGCGATACCGGCCCGCTGGCACTGAAGGCGCGCCTCGCGGGCGGTCTTGAGCCCCATCCAGCAGCTCATCAGAACGCCCCGCACGGCCTCCCTGCTTGCCACCACCCGCCGGGCCACCTCATCGGCCGGCGCCATGCGGGTCGGGGCGTGAATGGTGATCACCACATCCACGTTCGGGTCGGCGCCCACTAGACGCACCGCCCGTTCGAACACCTCAGGGGTCGCCAGACTCCCGACATCGACCGGGTTGTCTCCGCGCACGCTGACGTCCAGCGCCTGCGACGTCAGGGCATCACGCGTGGCGTCTGACAGGGACGCCAGAGTGCCGCCCTGGGCGATCAAGGCGTCCATTGCCATGAACGACAGCCCCAGCCCATTGGCCACGAACGCGACCCGGTCCCCCGGCATCGACTGCACACGCGTCAACGTCTCGAGCGCATCGATCAGCTCATCGGAGGCGTTCACGCGCAGCACGCCCGCGCGCTCGAGGGCGGCGTCAAGCACCTGGTCACGCCGGGAGAGCCCCGGCGCCACGCTGTTACGGGCGAGGTCGGTGCGCTCGAGATGCATGACCAGCGCCCGGTAGCCGCCGCTCAGATTCAGATAATCCAGCACGTCGGGCAGCGTCACATCGATGCTGTCGCCGAGGGCCACCATGTGCGAAAAGCCGATGCCCCGCTCAGCGGCCCAGTCGATCAGGGCGTGACCGACCATACCCGACTGACCCAGGTAGGCAAGCCGCCCTCGGGCAATCGCGGTGCTGGTGCAGGACGCATTGAGATTATGCTGCGTCGAGAGGATGCCTGCGCACTCAGGCCCCATGATGCGAAGACCAAAACGGGTGACGATCGCACCGAGCCGGGAACGAAGCGAGTCCGGCTCAGAAGCCGGGCTCTCGCTCCAATGAGCGCCCCCCGTCATGATCAATGCCGCCGAGCAGCCTCGCTCGGCGAGCGTGGTCAACGGCTCCGGTATGCACTCGACCCGACAGACAAAGAGAATCAGATCCGGCGGCGGCGACAACGCCTTGAGCTCCGGCACCCGCTCGAGGCCCTTCATGGTCACCTCACTGGCCGAATCATCAAGGCCGTATACGCCAAGGCGCCCTCGAAACCCGCCTTCACCCAGGTTGGCAAGCACCGTGCGCGCAAGGTCAAGATGCTTGCCATCGAGTACGATCAGAATTGATCGTGGCTGGAAAAACCGTTCGACGAATTGAAGCCCCAAGCCATTTTCCTGCATGATTCCCTCGTTCGCTGCCTTGCGCTGCGCGCGTTCATCGCTCGGGCGTTACCTGATGAAGGAAGACCCATGATAACCGCACTGATCGCCCCGAGTTTCTGTCGCCGCCATATGGTGGCGCCATGGCACCCCGACCACCCCCGACGGCTCAACGCCATCGAGCGTCAACTGGCACGTCATGGGGTATCCCAACACCTGCAGCATTTCGATGCCCGCGCCGCCAAACCCGAGCACTTGCTGCTCGCCCATGATGCAGGCTATCTGGGCTTTTTGAGCGACGCCACTCCAGATGATGCCCCGATCGCTCTCGACGATGAGACCTTTGTCACCAAGGACAGCTGGCAAGCGGCCCGCATTGCCGCGGGTGCCGTGGTCAAGGGCGTCAATCAGCTGTGCCGCCAGCAGGCAGACAACGTGTTCTGCGCCATTCGCCCACCGGGCCATCACGCCGAGCACCAGCGCGGCATGGGGTTTTGTCTGATCAATAACGCCGCCATCGCCGCGCGCTACGCGATCACCCACTGGGGTCTCAAGCGCATCCTGATCGTGGACATCGATGCCCACCAGTGCAACGGCACGCTGGACATTCTAGGCAACGACCCGCGGGTACTGATCTGCTCGATGTATCAACAGGGGATTTACCCTGCATCAAGCACCCCGCCGCCATCGAACTCAATCAATATGGCACTTGCGCCGCACACCACCGGGCGCGAGGCCAGCCTGCGTTTCGAAGCCGACTGCCGCCACGCCATCGAGCGCCACCGGCCAGAGCTTGTGATCATGAGTGCAGGCTTTGATGGCCACAGGAAGGACGGCATGACGGATCTCGATTTCGAGACGCAGGACTTCAGGACGCTTACGCAACAGTGCCTGGACATCGCGGCCAGGTTCAGCGATGGCCGACTGCTGTCGGTGCTGGAAGGCGGGTATCATCTGGAGAGTCTCGGGCCCTCGGTCGAGGCCCATGTACAGGCCCTCGCCGGGCTCGGCGAGGGCCTGCGCTGACGCCGCCGGGCGTGTCTCAGCGTGCCCGGCGCGTTAGACGATCAGTATTCGTGCGTCATCATCTTTTTGGCGTAGTCCTTGCCGTAGCGAGCCAGCGCCCAGGCGTACATCAAAAGCCCAAGCAGCATCCAGCCCCCAAACACCAGCCACTCGACACCGGTCAACGCCGCAGGGCTGAAGGGCAGATAAAGCCCGGCCATGCCGATGGACAGGGCCACCGCAATGACACCCACCAGCATGCCCTGAGGCACACGGAACGGGCGTGGCATCTCGGGTTCCCTGGCGCGCAGCACCAGAAACGACAGCGCGACGAACAGATAGGCAATCACGATGCCAAGGCCGCCTGCGTCCACCAGCCACACCATGGCAGGGCGCCCCATCAGTGGCGCCAGGCTCGAAATGATACCGATCAGCAAGATGGCGTTGGTCGGCGTCTTGTACTTCGGATGCAGCTTGGCGAGAAAGCCTGGCAGCATGCCGGCATGCGCCAGCGCGTAAATGGCCCGTGACCCCCCGATATAGAACGCGTTCCAGCTGGTGATGATGCCGGCCATGCCCGCAAGGATCATCAGCTTGGACGCCCAGGGCGCGTCGAAGACCGCCTCCATGGCTGCCGGCACCGCCAGCACATCGCCGCCGAGCTGTGAGGCCGGCAGCATCAGCGAAGTACCAAAGACGATCAGTGCGTACCAGACCACCGCCAGCACCACGGACAACATCAGCACCCGGCCAATATCGCGATACGGCAGATTGATCTCTTCAGCGGCCTGAGGGATGACGTCAAAGCCAACGAACAGAAACGGCACCATGATCATCACCGTCATGATGCCGCCGGCGCCATCGGAAAACAGCGGTTGAAGCGTGGTGGTTTCGCCGGTAAACAGCGCCCCGGTAATGAACAACACACCCACCACCAGAATCAGAAGCGTGACCAGCCTTTGAATGAGTGCGGCCATAGTCACGCCCACGTAGTTGATCACCATCATGACAAGGGAGCCAATCACGCCCACCAGAACCCAGGTGAACTTAACGTCCCAGCCGGCAAGCGTCCATAAGTGACCGACGGCGTAGTTTGGAAAGAGACTCTCAACGACCGTGGGCAGTGCAACGGCTTCGAACGCGACCACGCTGAGGTAGCCAAGCACGATGCTCCAGGTGCAGATGAACGAGGCGAAATGCCCCAGCGCCCGATAGCTGTAGACATGTTCACCGCCCACCTTGGGCATGGCGGCGGCAAGCTCTGCGTAGGTCAGTCCGACAAGAATGACCGCAGTCCCGCCGATCAGAAACGCAACGACCGCGCCCATGCTGCCGGCATTGACAATGAATTTGCCGGTCAGCACGATCCAGCCCCAGCCGATCATGGCCCCGAACGCCAGTGCAAGCACGTCCTTGCGCGCCAGCACTCGAACGAGTGCGTCTGAAGAATTGGTAGACGACATTGTTGACTCCGTTATTGTGTCGAGCATGCGCTGCATTGTTATTGAAGGGATAGCGCATCCGAAGGTTTCAAGCGTTCAATATAATGACCATTAAAATCACTAAGCAACAAAAAATACGGGCTTAGACCAAAAAAATCCCTTTTATGTAAATTAAATAAAACGCCTCACCCCCAAAACATGCAAGAGACACGCAAGAGATTCGAAAACGGCGCGGGCGCGCTACACTGGCCTATCGAACCCGTACTGCCTCATCGACTCTGCAACCGTCGACAACGCTGGTGCACCAATTCCCGCAAGGAGCCCTCATGTACTCGCAGCTGCCCGAACAAACCCAGCAACGCATCGAAGCCGAAGCCTTTCGCACATTGCTCAAGCACCTCGATGACAACAAGGACGTTCAAAACATCGACCTGATGATCCTGGCGGACTTCTGCCGGAACTGCCTCTCGAAGTGGCTGGTCAGCGCCGCCGCCAATCAGGGCGTCGAGCTCGACTACGAAGCCGCCCGTGAACACGTCTATGGCATGCCCTACAGCGAGTGGAAAACGCTGTATCAAGCCGAGGCCACCCCCGAGCAGCTCGAGGCGCTCAAGGCCCGCCAGGCGGCCAAACAGGATGAGCACACCCAATGACCTTTCTTCCTTTATCCATTGCCGTGCTGACGGTTTCCGACACGCGAACGCCTGATACCGACAAGTCAGGCAACTACCTGGCCCAGGCCATCGAAGCCGCGGGCCATCGCTGCGCCGAGGTCGTGATCGTGCCGGACGACATCTATCAGATTCGGGCACAGGTATCGGCCTGGATCGCGGCCGCCCACATCGATGTCATCATCACCACAGGCGGCACCGGCTTTACCGGGCGCGATACCACACCCGATGCGTTGACGCCGCTGTTTGATCACGCAATCCCGGGTTTTGGTGAGCAGTTTCGCGCCCTGTCCTATCAGGAAATCGGCAGCTCCACCATTCAAAGCCGCTGCATCGCGGGCTTTGCCAATCGCACGGTCATCTTTGCCCTGCCAGGCTCGACCGGGGCGTGCCGAACCGGCTGGGAGGGACTGATTCAGGAGCAGCTCGACAGCCGCCACCAGCCGTGCAACTTCGCCAACCTGGTCAAACGGGGAGCCGGCCAACATGGGCACTGACTTTCACAGCGTCGATGCCGCGCGTGCGGCCCTGCTCGAGGGTGTTACATCGCTTGAGAGCGAACCGTGCGCGCTGGACGCCGCAGGGGGGCGTGTACTCGCCGAGGACGTGCACGCCGCCTACGACATGCCGCCCTTCGATAACAGCGCCATGGACGGCTACGCCGTTCATAGCCGTGACCAGGGCAAGACACTTGCCGTTTCCCAGCGCATTCCGGCAGGCACCCATCCACCGCCACTCGCCCCCGGTACCTGCGCGCGCATTTTCACCGGCGCGCCGATCCCAAGGGGCGCCGACAGCGTGATCATGCAGGAACACGTTCGAGTCGATGAAAACGGCCACATCGGTTTTCCAGATACCGTCACCCCTGGAAACAATGTGCGCGTTCAGGGCGGTGAAGTCGCCGTAGACAATGTGCTGCTTTACGCCGGAACCCGTCTGACGCCTGCCACTCTAGGAGTACTTGCAAGCCAGGGCATTGCCCAGCCAAGGGTTCGACGCCGCCCACGCGTCGCGCTCTTGACCAGTGGCGATGAGGTCATTCTCCCGGGCACACCGATCCAGCCGGGCCAGATATACAACAGCAACCGTTATCAGCTGGCGGGATTGATCAAGGAATTTGGCGGGGAAATTGTCAAGATCACGCACTTGCCCGACTGCTTCGAGGCGACCTGCCAGGCGCTCAGCGAGGCTGCGGCGACCGCCGATGTGCTGGTGACCGCCGGTGGAGTCTCGGTCGGCGAGGAGGATCACGTCCGCCACGCGATAGAATCAATGGGCACGCTCACGATGTGGCGGCTGGCAATGAAGCCCGGCAAGCCGCTGACGATAGGCCGTATCGGTCACGCCTCGGTGGTGGGGCTTGCAGGCAACCCAGTGTCCGGGTTCGTTGGCAGTTACCTGTTTCTGCGTCCGCTGCTCGGCCGACTGCTGGCCTGCCCGACGCTTGAGTCGTTACCTGCCCGAACCGCTAAAGCCGCTTTTTCGACCAAAACGGCCAGCCGCCGCCATTATATGCGCGTAACGCTCGACGCCGAGGGTGATGCCCACCTTGCGGGCTCGCAGGATTCCTCGATGCTGACCTCCTGCGCGCTGGCCGAGGCGTTCGCGGTCATCGAGCCAGACAGTGTCATTACTCCCGGTGATCCCATCCACTGCCTGACGCTGCCCAGGTCGTAGCGCGTCCTAGCCAACCCGCCGGGTCTGAGACTCCAGGTCCGGCCAAAGCCTTTCAAACGCCGCTTCAAGACGCATTGGATGGGTCTCGAGCCAGTCGCCCAGCGCATACATCTGAGGCGTCTGACGCGGGATTCGATGGCCGAGTGCGCGCACGCTCTGGCAGGTGTAGCCATAGTCGGCGTAGCGCTCCAGCCAGCGCTGTCTGATCAAGGCGTCGCACAGCGGCCCCATGCGGCCCGGTATAAGGTGCGCATTTAGAGACAAAACCTCATAGATTCGGTCGATGAGGCCACGCTCGAGCGCGGGGTGCTGCGTCTCTGGATCGAGTAGGCGAACCGACAGGAAATGGTCCCAAACCAGATCGAACCCGATGCCCGAGACCCGGCGCACCTCTCGCGGTACATAAGCTTTGAGTGCCTGCACCTCGGCGTGGTGATCGATCCACTCATCGAGCTGGCGGTGGCGCCGGATGCCAAGGGCAATGTCTGCGGGCCAAGCGGAAAGATTACGTCCCTTGATGCCATCGGCGATCAGGTTGCCCAAAAGGTACTCATCGGACCCGCTATGAGCGATGACCGCGTGGCCCAGAAAGTTCACCTTAGGGCCTACAGGCAGTTGGTGGGCTTGGGGAGCCCTGCTAGGCGCGCCGCGACCTTGGCAGGACTGTCCGGAAACAGCCGCATCAGATAGATCGAGCGGCCCTTCTCGGGCCCAAGCGCCTGACCGACCGCCTTGACCAGCGGCCGCATCGCAGGTGAGAGCTCGTAGGTCGCGTAAAAGCTACGGATGACCTCGATCACCTCCCGATGCGCGGGCTCAAGCGTTCGGCCCTCGCGCTCGGCCAGGGCGTTCGCCACTTCGGGCGTCCAGCGCCCGCGCTCAACCAGATACCCCTCTGGATCCAGCGCGATGACCTCTTCGCCGACGTTGATTGAAAGCTCGTGGTGGGTTCCCATGTCAAAACCAGCTGATCGACTGTGAATGGGTGGCGGTCAACTCGACAAAATCGTCGACCGTCACGGTTTGCACGCGAGCATCTGTCCGCGCACCAAGGCCTCGCGCCTCAAGATCCTCCGACAGTACGTACACCGCAACGTCAAGAGGCAGTGACGCGCACCACCGCGCATCAAGCGCGCAGTAGACACCGTCCTCGACCAAGACGAGCGCATCGCCCGGGACAGCGGCACGAAGGGCATCATCGGGCGTCGCGCTTGAAAACGCGCTGCGATTGAGAATATGCAACGTCATGGGTCAAAAGCTCACTATCTGTCGATACGACGCGGTCACGGACGCCAGTTCGCACTCAATGACATCGACGGCAAGCGCACTCACCTCGAGCCCCCGTTGCTGCAGTGCGACGCGGTCCACGAAAATCGTTTCGATGTCATACATCGGCAACGCCTTGATCATTGGCAGCGTGCCCTTTTGCCCCAGCGCCCCGGCGCTCTGGTCCGGAAGCAGGCAGAACACGCCATCGCCGGCGAACACAATATCCACCGCCATGCCCATCGCCCCACCAACCAATGCGGCTTCGATGCCTTCACGCGCAAAGCTCGTTCCGTGCGGCGCATGACGAATCAGAATCAATGTTTTATCGGTCATGGGGCAAAGGTCACCGTGCGATCTGAGGATTGGGCCGAGGCCAGTAGCTGTCCGACGCCTGTCAGCTCAAAAGGTTCGCCCAGATTATGCACCTCGCCCCCGTGGCGGCGAGCCTCGGCGTCGTTCATTACACCCCGTTTCAGCGCAGCAGCCACACACACCAGCAGCTCACAGCCCTGAGTCGTCTTGAGATCGGCCCAGGCCTGATTCAGATGTGGCTCATCCTGTGGCGGTGTGATGAGCGTCGAGGCGTTATAGACACCGTCGTGATAAAAGAACACGGTGGCAACCGTATGCCCAAGCCCCGGCAGCGCACGGGCAAACCGAAGCGCCGAATGCGCGGCCTGGCTACTGTAGGGGGCGCCATAGACGATCAGCGTGTACTTCAAGAAAGACTCCTTCACAAACAAAAGCAGGGCCCGAAGGCCCTGCACTTGCATCCCGCTGTCACGTCGATGCTCAATCGTCGCCGGAAACGACGCCTAGAATCGAGAGCAGGCTGACAAACAGATTATAGATCGCCAAGTATAACCCCAGGGTGGCCAGAATGTAATTCTGCTCACCCCCATGGATGATCTGGCTGGTCTCATAAAGAATCATCGCGCTTGCAAACAACACGAAACCGGCTGATACCGCGAGCGCCAGACCGGAAATGTTGAACAGCATCGCAACGACCATCGCGACCACCAGCACAATGGCGCCGGCCATGAGGAAGTTGGCCAGGAAACTGAAATCCTTTTTGGTGACCAGCACCACCGCGGAAAGCCCCACAAACGTGATCGCCGTCATCGCAAGCGCGGTCATGATCAGCTGTGCGCCGTTGGCAAGCGTTAGATAACTCGAAAGCACCGGACCGAGCGTAAAGCCCATGAAGCCGGTAAAGGCGAAGATCGCCAGAAGCCCCGCAGATGAGTTCTTGAGTTTGTGCACCAGAAACATCAGCCCGTAGGCACCGATGAAGAAAACGAAGATGTTGAGATGGGCCACGCCCATCGACATCGCAAGCCCGGCAGTCAGGGCAGAGACCCCAAGTGTCAGGGCCAACAGCATGTAGGTGTTGCGCAGAACCTTGTACGCCGGAGCGACCTCGCTCCTCGACTGGCTGTTCGACGCGACATCGTGATAGCGCTCATTCATGACAGGCCTCTCCAATGAGACAGAGAAAGTGATAGTCACCAGCATGCAACGCCTTCTCACACCATGCAACACGCTGTTCAACACTGGTTAAGTCTATGATCGTAAAAAACATACTTGACGATCTAAAACCAACTGGTAGTATACGCAGCCGTGAGCCGGAGGGATGGCAGAGTGGTTGAATGCACCGGTCTTGAAAACCGGCAAGGGTTTATAGCCCTTCCAGGGTTCGAATCCCTGTCCCTCCGCCACCTTGACTACCGACGCCCCGAATCGATTTCATCGATTCGGGGCGTTCTCGTTTTAGACCGCTCTATTTCCGAGTATCCGCTCACGGACATCGTCGACTCCCAGCTCAAGTTGACCGTCCGTCTTGGCAAGCAGGTCAGTGAAAGTCATGATCGCTATGCGCACGGTTACACCCCTGAGTACTTGTCGCCATCGCCACCGGCCAATCTGAAGAAGTTGGCATCAATGAAATCCTGTACCGGACGACGGCGCAGACGACCTAATACAACGGTCATTTCCTCTAAAGGCTTGGGCGGATTACGACCTGCCCGTTCGACCTGGTCAATTTCATCAACGGCAAGACTCGGTGCGCATTCTCGAATGAATTCACATTACCCAAGCCAGCGATTGCGCAGAGCGGTATAGCGTGTTAGTTTACGCACCCGCATCTGGAGGGATGGCAGAGCGGTTGAATGCACCGGTCTTGAAAACCGGCAAGGGTTTATAGCCCTTCCAGGGTTCGAATCCCTGTCCCTCCGCCAGTTTCATGAAAAAGCCCCGACGCCTTACCTCAGGTGTCGGGGCTTTTTTGTTTGTTCGTCAATGACTGCCTCTGATAAAAGCAAGTCAACCGCGCACGAAAAGCGCTTATGAAAAAAGCCGCTCACTCGAGGGGGTAAGCGGCCAAAGCACGTAAAAGCAAGACACGGCGTACGTCCTGCTTTTTTAATTTACGGCAGACCACCGTGTTTCTTTATCGATTAAATGCTTGAATTGATAGTCTTTTGCACGATTTGTAAACCGATCGGTCTCGAGAAAGAAGAAACTCTAACTCTACTTAGCATCTACTTCCAATTCGGTACGAACATAACCTTCCATTCGAGCGCACGGCCGGCGGGGTCAAAACCGGTTGCGACTTCCAGTCGGCCACACTGACAACACACGCGCTCTTGATAAGGAGGCTCCAATTGCCAGGTATGCCCTTTAAACCAACAGATTGATGGCACCCGCAGGCGTAGGTATCTTTTTTCCATTGAATAAGCGAGTCCCGGCGGCGAAAAATTATTCTATTTGTTAAATAATGTTTTAAATTTTATCTCATTACTCTAAATATTAATGTACTGATGTGCGCGTCACCCTCGTATAAACGCTTTTTTCGAACATAAAAAAACCGCCCGAAGGCGGTTTGGTTTGAAACACAGAAGCCGATGTCTATACACCGACCTTGCCACCATCGCTCTTTTGAATTACGACGGTTGCCGCTCGAGGACGAACCTGACCACTGGCGATGGCGGTCGCATCACTAGAGCCCGGCACCGGCCAATTACCCGGATGCTGAATATTGACAAAAAGCGCCGTGCGGTCAGGGGTTGCAAAGATCCCAGTTATTTCACAAGCGTTTGGCCCGACCGCAAAGCGCTTGAGGTCGGTATACCCCTCTCCCAGCGCCCCCGGGATACAGGCCAGCACCTGATCGTTGGTCGCCTCGGCCACCGCGTTGGTACGCCCTTTATCAATGCCGTTATCGGTTTCGATCCAAAGGATGCCGGCGCCGTCATCACTGCGCTGATCGAACCAGAGCCCATCAGGGCTTGCGAACTGGTTGGCGTCGGTCAGCCCTGAGCGGTTGACGGCGGGGCTTGCATCAGCGGCGCTCCCGAACAGGAACACTTCCCAGGTGAACTCTGCTGCCGAGGTGCCTTCTCGCCAGCGCAGCACTTGACCGTATTCATTGTCGGGACGCGGGTTTGAGGCATTGACCGGCGCGGTCTTGTACCCCACGCCCAAAGCCTCTGCAGACGCACCTGACTCAGTGTACTCAGGGTCGGTGCCGTGAGCGGTACGTTTCGAGTTATTGGTCAATGACATGAACACATCGCCAGTGCCGGGGTCGACGGTTCCCCACTCCGGGCGGTCCATCGGCGTCGCCCCCATCAGGTCGGCGGCGTCACAGGTGTTGATGATGATGCCGGCCTGGTCGCCGAAGACGTCACCGAGCGTGCGCTCACCCTTGGGGCCACCGCCGGGAATCGTGCTGTCTGGCGTCAAGGCAAGCCACTCGCCACGACCGTCGGCATCGAATCGGGCGACATAAAGCGTTCCCTCATTCATGTAGCTGTCGCCAATGGCCTGACGGTCATACCGCTCGCCGGGGCGATTGGCATCCTGAGCACGCCAGCGCTTTTTGGAAACGAACTTGTAGATGTATTCATTGCGGGAATCGTGGCCGGTATAGAACGTCAATGGCTCGCCCTCGACCACCTTGCCCGGCCAGCATCCTTCGTGCCGAAAACGACCTAAGGCGGTACGTTTGTGGGCGCTGCTGCTGGGGGCGTAAGGATCGATTTCGACCACGTAACCAAAGCCGCGGGCCTCGTTTCGGTAATCCTGAAGCGCCGAGTCACCGCTGGGGGTGTTGTTGAAGCGCTCGAACTCACCCTGCGCGCCGCCGGTGGCGGTTTCCCAGGCGTAACGGCCGCGATCGTCACGGAGTCCAAGGCGACGTTGATCGTCCGTCATCTCGCCGGTGTTGATGAACACTTCCGGCCAATTCTCTTCGCAAGTCAAATACGTGCCCCAGGGCGTATAGCCACTGGCGCAGTTATTATTGGTGCCCCGGACGCGAGTACCGTCAGGCGACCAGGCGGTCTTTACGTACTCGCTGCCTCGAACAGGGCCCGCAAGCACCATTGGCGTGGCCGAGGTGTAGCGTTTGTTGTGTGCGTCGTCTTTCACCATGTGCCAGTGGCCCTCGGCGTTTTTTGAAATACGCACTACGCAGACGCCATGAGCGTTGATTTCAGTACGAACTTCGTCGGCCGGACGCGCGCCCTCATCCTGATGCGTCGGCCCGCCTTTCGGGGACCATAACGCTGACTGGTCGATGTACTCGTGATTGATCGCCAGCAGAAAATCACTCGAGGCCTTATCGATACTCAAGGGAAAGTGGTACATGCCATCGTGATGCATCCCCATGGCATTGGCCTGAAACTCGGGCGTGAGCTCAAGCGTCTGAGACCACTGTTGGCCGCTCGCGCTCAACGAGCTACCCCAAGGCACCAGCACCTGGGCGGTGTAGCCCGGGGGAACCACGACGCCATCGGTCATGGCGCCGGCAATGGACTCGAACCCAAGGGTAAAGGTAGGCGCCTTCGCCGTATTGGCCATGGCGTGTTTGATGGCGCCAGGCAGACCAAACCCTGCAAACATGGAGGCGCAGGCCATACCGAGCCCGCCCTGCATGATCTTTCGTCTGGAGAGATGCCTGTCCAAGACGGTCGAAAACGGCGTGTTCGAGGAAGGATTCAATTCATCATGGTTTTCAATTTCACTGCTCACCGGCCAGACTCCTTAATATATTTGTTTAAGGCGAAGGCAGACTAAATGCACCAAATGACAAAACCATGACGGCCACCTCATCCGAGGTGCCCTTGCAAACACCACCTACAAAAATCAGGCACAAAAAAAACGCCCGACCCAAAAGGTCGAGCGCAAGTACGCAGGGAATGCTGCCGTAGAAGACAGCGGGAAAAACGACGCGACGTTCGCGTTCACCGCTTTCCACTACGGAGGCACTACATGGACAGGCAGGGTGCTTAAAAGTTTCATGGCATGCGCGATAATTTCATCGTTTTAACTGCCGACCCGTCATTGAGGTGTCATCAAGCGCTGATTAAATCATTTGCGCCTGGACGGCATACAGCCCGCACAGGACGTGCACACATGAAGTGTACAAAAACCGTAAAATAAATGTATAATTATAGTGTCCCGTTCACTGACGAACTGAATACGCGCATGGATGCGCATTTTGAGGATGATACGCCAATGACCTCGCCCAACTGTCCCCAGTGTGGCTGCACGCTCGAATGGCCAAAACTTTCTAGTCGAACCCGTGATGACCAGTGGCTCTATTGCGCCAATGGGCACCCGATCTGTACGGTAAAAGAGTTCCGATTCGTTGCAGAAGAGCTATTGCTGAGCGCAGAACTTGCCGAGCGGCAAAGACGCAAACCGATGCATCGAGCGGCGTGAACAGACGCGGCTCACCAGCGCGGCGAAGGCTGCGCTACCTTTCTTGCCGGAGGGGCTATCATGATTACAGAACCCTACTACACCGAGCAATTTACCCCATGTCAGAGCTGGCTATCGAATTGGCTCGATCAGTTCGAACACACGCCGCAACACGCCTGGCACCAATTCGAGTCAGCCCATCGGACCGCATTCATCATTTTGCGCGCAACACATCCTGATATGCCCGATGACTATTTGATCGATTCATTGATTCAGGCCCAAATGCAGGCCATGACATGAGTCGACGGTTCCGCCGCCGGGCTCGACGTGAAATTACCAACTCCCACTATCGCCAGATCGTGCTGTGGGAAGACATCAAGCTTCTTGCCATGGTCGCCTTCGGCCTGTTTTCACCGATCCTTCTTTGCCTTGCGGTCATGGCGCTTACCAATGCTCTACCCTTCACCCTTCTCTGACAGATCACCCTGTTCCAACACTGCGGCCTCAGGCGTTGGGTGCTTGCCGTGACGCCAGCCAAGACTCGATGAGCCGTTGGGGTCGAACCAATGCAGCTTCTCATGCAAGGACACCACATCGCCTACGATGATCAGAGTCGGCGGCGCAATATCAAGATTGTCTGCACACGCGGCCATGGTACCAAGCGTGCCAACATGAACCTGCTGGCGCGCCGTGGTGCCCTGCTCAACCAGCGCTACCGGCCGCTCGGCTGGCGCGCCATGCGCGACCAGTTGATCGCAGATCACACCCAGTGTCCCAAGCCCCATATAAAACACCAGAGTCTGGCCAGGCTGCGCAAGGGTTGGCCAGTCGAGATCGCAGCTGCCGTTTTTGAGATGCCCCGTAATGAAGCGCACGGACTGGGCATGATCACGATGGGTCAATGGGATGCCTGAATAGGACGACACACCGATAGCGGCCGTGATGCCAGGTACCACCTCAAACGACACACCATGGTTTGCAAGCTCTTCGAGTTCCTCACCACCACGGCCGAACACGAACGGGTCTCCCCCCTTGAGCCGAACCACGCGATAGCCGGCCTTGGCCCACTCCGCCAGAGAGCGATTGATATCCTCCTGGGGCACGCTGTGGTCAGAACGCGCCTTGCCGACATAGAAACGCTGGGCCTCAGGGCGAATCATCGACAGGATCTCGCGAGAGACCAGGCGGTCATGGACCACCATGTCAGCAGCCTCAAGCGCGTCCACGGCCTTGAGCGTCAAAAGCCCCGGGTCACCCGGCCCGGCCCCGACCAGCGTGACGTGGCCCGGGCCGCCACGCGGCTTGATGGCGCGGCCCTGCACGTGACGTCCGGGCAAATGCACGCTTGATTGCTCGGGAAAGCGCGGGGCGTATACGGGCACATCGGCGTCGAGCGCCTCGCGCAGACACGCCTGATCAACGTGCTCATCGTCGGTGGCCACCACCCAGATCACGCCAGGCGCCGGAGCCGGGCGCTGCTCCTGGTGCGCCCAGCCTTCCCGTTCGATCAGCGCCTCAAGCGAACTCGAAAGCGCACGTGAATAAACCGTGACCCGAAGGCCGAGACCCGGCCACTGCTCGGCAAGCGTCAGTGCGCTTGCGCCCCCGCCAATCAGGCACAGGTGCAATCGGTCCGGGCGGTAATGTACCGTCAATACGTCCATGACGCGCTCCCTGCCTCGATCGCCCTAGCCTGCATTGATGCTGTCGCGACCACCCATGTAGGGCTTAAGGACCTCAGGCACCTCGATCGAGCCGTCTTCACGCTGATAGTTTTCAAGGATCGCGACCAGGCAGCGGCCCACGGCCAGGCCCGACCCGTTGAGGGTATGCACGAGCTGAGGCTTCTTCTGATCCTTCATTCGGAAACGGGCCTGCATGCGGCGGGCCTGGAAATCCTCACAGTTGGAAATGGAGGAAATCTCACGGTAGGTGTCCTGACTCGGCAGCCAGACCTCGAGGTCGTAGGTCTTGGCCGCACCGAAGCCCATGTCACCGGTACACAGCGTCACCGCACGGAACGGCAATCCCAGCGCCTTGAGAATCGCCTCGGCGTGGCCGCGCATTTCCTCAAGGGCTTCGTAGGAGCGGTCGGGGTGTACGATCTGAACCATTTCGACCTTGTCGAACTGGTGCTGACGAATCATGCCGCGCGTATCGCGTCCGTAAGCACCGGCTTCGCTTCGAAAACACGGCGTATGCGCCGTCAGCTTGAGCGGAAGCGCCGCCTCATCGACAATTTCGTCGCGTACGAAGTTGGTCAGGGTCACTTCAGCAGTCGGAATCAAGTAGTACTCGGCGTCGCCCTCGAGCTTGAACAGATCCTCGCCGAACTTGGGCAGCTGCCCTGTTCCAAACAGGCTGTCCTTGTTGACCATGTACGGCACGTACGCCTCTTCATAGCCGTGCTCGAGGGTCTGGGTATCGAGCATGAACTGCACGAGTGCGCGATGAAGCCGCGCTACGCCCCGGCGCATGACGGCAAAGCGTGAGCCGGTCAGCTTGGCCGCCAGCTCAAAATCGAGCTCGCCGTGTAATGCGCCAAGGTCGGTATGATCCTTTGGAGTAAAATCGAAGGCTTTCGGCGTACCCCAGCGGTGAAGCTCGACGTTGTCGTCTTCGGACGCGCCTTCAGGCACGCTTTCATGCGGCAGGTTGGGAATGCCCGATACCAGCGTTTCGAAGCGCTCCTGCACCGTGGCGAGCTCGGCCTTGGCCGACTCCAGCCGCTCGCCCAGATCGCTGACCTCGGCCAGAAGCGGCTCGATGTCCTCGCCCCGGCCCTTGGCCTGGCCGATCGCTTTCGAACGGGTATTGCGCTCGTTTTGAAGCTCCTCGGTGCGGCCTTGAAGCTCACGCCGCGTTTGCTCAAGCGTCTCGAATTCCGCTGTATCCAGTTCGAACCCGCGTTTGGCCAACCGCTTGGCAACCGCGTCGAGATCGCTTCGAAGCCCTTTAGGATCAAGCATGGGGTAATCACTTCCTTAAATCAGTACGTCTGGATGGCGGTGGATCATGCACCGCAAGTCGGGCCATTGTATGGAAAAGCGCCGCCAAGCTCCATGTGTGAAACAAAGCGTCGCTTATGAGCAGCATCATCGATATCGATGAAGGGGTCGAAGTCCATGCGGCCACCCCCTAAACTAGCAGGATCGCCTTCATAACCATCGATTTATACCCATGACGCATTCGCAGGAACCTTCGATCCCGCATCAGGATCTCTATATCGCTTTCTTGAGTGAGCTCGACCACCGCGGCTTCGAGGGCGACATCGCATCAAGCGACGCCGACCGCACCGTGCTTGCCACCGACAACTCCATTTACGAGCGCGTCCCGCAGGCCGCACTGTTTCCGCGCCACGCGAAAGACGTTGCCCTGATCGCCCGGCTTGCGGGCGAGGCGCGCTTCAAGGCCGTCACACTCACACCACGCGGAGGCGGCACCGGCACCAACGGCCAGTCACTGACCGACGGGTTGGTGGTCGATGTCAGCCGCTACATGAACCGCATCATTGACATCGACCCCGACACACGGCGTGTCATCGTCGAGCCCGGCGTCGTCAAGGATCAGCTCAATGCGGCACTGAAGCCCCACGGGCTTTTTTTCGCCCCGGAACTGTCGACGTCAAACCGGGCAACGCTTGGCGGCATGATCAATACCGATGCAAGCGGCCAGGGCAGCTGCGAGTACGGCAAGACCCGCGATCATGTATTGGGCCTCAAGACGGTGCTGATCGGTGGCGAGACGCTTGAAACCACGGCGTTGACCGATGAGGCGCTTGAGACCCTGAGCGCGAGCCAGACCCGAAGCGGTAACCTTCACCGCACGGTGAGCGCGCTGTTCGACGACAACGAGCAGGCGATCCTCGATGGGTTTCCGCCGCTCAATCGATGCCTGACCGGCTATGACCTGCCGCACCTTCGAAACGACAAGCGCCAGCTCGATCTCAACAGCGTGCTCTGCGGCTCGGAAGGCTCGCTCGGGATTTTGGTCGAGGCGACCCTGAACGTATTGCCGATACCGGCGCATAGCGCGCTCGTTAACGTGCGCTACGAAGGTTTCATGGATGCGCTCAGAGATGCCACCTCATTGATGGCCCATGCGCCAACGTCGATCGAAACCGTCGATGAAAAAGTGCTGCTGCTGGCCATGGACGACTACGTCTGGGAAGGCGTCGCCGATTTCTTCCCGGCCAACCCGGCCGATGCCACAGGCCAGGTGCCAAGCACCCGCGGCATCAATCTGGTCGAATTCAATGCCGACACTGAACAGGCCCTCGAGGATAGGATCACGGCGTTTCTTGACGCGCTGACCGCCGATACAGCCACCCCACGTCTGGGGCATACCATCGCCCGCGGACGCGCGTCGATTCAAAGGGTATATGCCATGCGAAAGCGTGCGGTGGGCCTTCTGGGTAACGCCCGAGGTGAACGCCGCCCGCTTCCGTTCGTGGAAGATACGGCCGTGCCGCCGGAGCGTCTGGCCGACTACATTCAGGAGTTTCGGGATCTGCTCGATGGGTACGGGCTACAGTATGGAATGTTCGGACACGTGGATGCCGGCGTACTCCACGTTCGCCCGGCGCTCGACATGCGCGACCCGGCGCAGGCAGCCCTGATCCGCCCGATCTCAGACCAGGTGGCTGAGCTCACTCAGAAATACGGTGGCCTTCTATGGGGCGAGCATGGCAAGGGCATCCGCTCGGCCTACACGCCGGACTTTTTCGGCGAACTCTATCCGCTGCTTCAACGCATCAAGGGCGCCTTCGACCCCGATAACCAGTTGAACCCCGGCAAGATCGCCACACCGTTTGAGTCCATGGAGACGCTGCTCGAGGTGGACGGAGTTACCTTTCGCGGCGAACTGGATCGGCCCATCGACGAGCAGGTATGGCGTCACTACTCAAGCGCGGTGTACTGCAACGGCAACGGCGCCTGCTTCAACTACGATCCGAACGACGCCATGTGCCCAAGCTGGAAGGCGACCCGTGACCGCCGTCACTCCCCCAAGGGCCGGGCGATGCTGTTCAAGGAGTGGCTACGCCGGGAAGAAGCCGCCGGCCGCGACGTGCTTGCCGAGGCCGGCACGGCAAAAACCCTGTCGCCCTGGAGGGCGCTTTCGCAACGGCTCAAGGCCCAGGTGTCGAACTCAACGCCTCGCGCTGGTGATACGTCGTTCGATCATGAGGTGTTTGATGCGATGGCAGGCTGCCTATCGTGCAAGTCCTGCGCCGGTCAGTGTCCGATCAAGGTCGACGTACCGGATTTCAAAAGCCAGTTTCTCTCGATCTACGCACAGCGCCATGGCCGCGTCCTGAAGGATTATCTGGTCGGTTATCTGGAGGCCATGCTGCCACTGGCGGCGAAGGCTGCGCCGGTCTACAACTCGCTCATCAAAAGCACGCCCGGTCGAGAACTGTTCAAGCGCCTCGGTCTTGTCGATACCCCGACCATTGATCGGGCGCCGCTTGACAAGGTCTTTGCACAATGGGGCGTTCCACAGGCCACGCCGATCACGCTGGCACGACTAAGCCCAGCGCAGCGCGCTCGAAGCGTGATCCTTGTGCAGGATGCGTTCACTCGTTATTTCGACAGTCACGTTGTCCGCGATACCGTGACACTGCTGCAAAAGCTCGATCTGCACGTATTGGTCGCCCCGTTCAGGCCCAATGGCAAACCGTCTCAGGTCATGGGGCAACTGGGCCGCTTTGAAGCCACGGCGCGGACCAATGCGGCCCATTTGAACGCGCTGGCCGACTTTGACGTGCCGCTGGTGGGCATCGACCCGGCCATGACCCTGACCTATCGTCAGGAATACGTTAAGGCGCTCGGCCCCGATGCAGTGCCGGACGTGCTTCTGCTCCAGGAATGGCTACAGACACTTGCACCGCGGTTCAAGCGTTTAAATCTCGATGCGCCGACGTTCAAGCTTTTGAGCCACTGCACCGAACGCACCACTGCCGCCGGCAGTGCCAGCGGCTGGCAGGCAGTCTTCAAAGCGTTCGGCGTCCCCCTTGAGCTGGTGCCGACCGGGTGTTGCGGCATGTCCGGCACCTACGGCCATGAAACCGCCCACAAGGCCACTTCCGAGACCGTCTACGACCTTTCCTGGCGGCCTCTGGTCGAGACCGACGCGCCCGACAGGCTACTGGCCACCGGCTACTCGTGTCGAAGCCAGGTCAAACGGTTTTCGAACACCACGCTCGACCACCCGCTGCAGGCGCTTTTAAGGCTTGTGGCGCGTGCCGAAGTCCGCACCGACGCTTCGATGGATCAATCCATTGCCTCCGATGCGTAAGCCGGATAGGCTTGCGCGTTTTTACGCGTCAGCCATCCTTGCAATTCAGCCATCACTCGCCAGGGTCCTTGAATGGAACATGCTGCACTCTATCTGTCCCTGATCGGACTCCTGGCACTGGTGTGCCAGTGGGTTGCCTGGAAGATGCGCCTGCCGGCCATCCTCCCCCTTTTGATTGCCGGCCTTCTGATCGGGCCCGCCAGCGGTGTATTAAAACCTGATGAACTTCTGGGTGACCTGCTGTTTCCGCTGGTGTCGCTGTCAGTGGCGGTCATCCTGTTCGAGGGCAGTCTGACCCTTGACTACAAGGACCTTCGAGGCCACGGCCATACCGTGAGCCGGCTGGTCACCTGGGGGGTGCTGGTGACGGGCCTGATCGGCACCGCCGCCGCGCACTGGCTTTTGGGCGTGTCATGGCAAATCGCGGCGGTGGCCGGTGCCGTGCTGGTCGTGACCGGACCGACCGTCGTCACCCCGCTTCTACAAACGCTGCGCGCCAAGGGAAACCTGACTCAGATTCTTCGCTGGGAAGGCATCCTGATCGACCCGATCGGTGCCCTGCTTGCGGTTTTGGTGTATGAGTTTGTCGCGATCGGCCAGGATAACGGCGCCGCCTCGCACACGCTGCTTCTCTTTGCGAAAACGATCGGGCTCGGTTTCGGCGTCGGCGGCGTCGGTGGCTATATCTGGGGGCGTGTCCTTCGCAATTACTGGCTGCCGCAGAAACTTCACAGTTTCGGCACCCTGATGGTGATGCTTGCGCTGTTCGCGGCCTCGAACACCCTGTTCGAAGAGTCTGGGCTTTTGACGGTGACCGTGCTCGGCATCTGGCTTGCCAACATGCGCGGTGTCCCTACCGCACCGATCATCGAGTTCAAGGAAACCCTCTCGGTTCTTTTGATCTCGGGACTTTTCATCCTCCTTGCCGCCCGCATTTCATCCGAACAGCTCATGGCGCTGACGTGGCCCTACTGGCTGATGCTCGCGATTTTGATGTGGGTGGCCCGGCCGCTGTCGGTCTGGGTCTGCACGATTGGAAGCGGTCTCAACTGGCGTGAGAAAGCGCTCCTTGCGTGGTTATCGCCACGCGGGATCGTTGCCGCCGCCGTGGCCTCGCTGTTTGCGATCAAGCTTGAAAAGGCCGGTGTGGACGGCGCCGAAACGCTGGTGCCGATCACGTTTCTTGTCATCATCGGCACCGTGGTCATTCAAAGCCTTTTGTCTCAGCCCATCGTTCGTCTGCTCAAGGTCAGCGAGCCGCCCCCCACCGGGTTTTTGATCCTCGGTGCCAACCCGGTCGCGCGCGCCATTGCACGCGTGCTGGTCGATCTCGGCTTTACCGTTCGCCTGACCGACACAAGCTGGGACGCAGTGCAGGAGGCGCGCATGGCGGGACTCCCGGTCTATTACGGCAATCCGTTATCGGAGCACGCCATTCAGCATCTGGAATTGACCGGCATCGGCCGATTGCTGCCGCTCTCGCCCTACCGTGAACTCAATAACCTGGCCGGGCTTCACTTCGAGCACATTCTGGGCCATGGCAACGTGTTTCGATTGTCCGAAGACACCGGCAAGCAGGCCAAGCGCCAGCAGGACAAGGCGCTCGGGCACCTGCCGCTACTGTTCGATCAGGAAGCGTCCTACGCAAAGCTTGCAAGCCTTATCGCCCACGGCGGCGAAGTGCGAACGGCAAGCATCACCGACACCTTCAGCATGGCCGACTACGAAGCCGCCCATGGCGGCCGGCTGATACCGCTGTTCGTGCTGTCGGCCCAAGGCAAGCTGCGGGTCGCGCAAGCCGGTTCAGCGCTCGCGCCTAAGGCCGGTGATCGACTCGTGAGCCTGATCCTGCCGGACTCGCCGGAAATGGAGCGCCGCAAACCCTCAGAGACCGTGTAGAGAGACAGTGCTCGCCAGACACGCGACGCGTCGAGTAAGGTACGTAAATGCTGTCGAGGCCGACAGCATTTACCACACCAACAACTAACAACAGCTGTGGAGAAACGCTATGGGCGTCATCATGGGCCTAGTCGGTGTCATTACCGTACTGGTCATCGCCTTTGCATTGTGCGAAAACCGCAAGGCCATCAAATATCGAACCGTTCTGGGCGCGTTTGCCATTCAGGCAGGCCTTGGCATGTTCGTACTCTATACACCTGCCGGCAAGACCGTGCTGCTGGCGATGTCCAATGGCGTTCAAAACGTAATGGACGCAAGCCAGGCCGGCATCGAGTTCGTCTTCGGCGGCTTGGTCTCGGACAAGATGTTCGAGCTTTTCGGCGGCGGCGGCTTCATCTTCGCCTTCCGTGTACTGCCTTTTATTGTCTTCTTCTCTTCCCTGATTGCCGTGCTTTACTACCTGGGCGTCATGCGCTGGATCATCATGATTCTCGGCGGATTCCTGCAGAAAGTGCTTGGCACCAGCCGGCCGGAGTCGCTGTCGGCGGCAGCGAACATTTTCGTCGGTCAGACCGAGGCGCCACTGGTCGTTCGGCCGTTCGTCAACAACATGACCCGCTCGGAGCTGTTTGCGGTCATGTGTGGTGGCCTTGCAAGTGTCGCCGGCTCAGTACTGGGTGGGTACGCGGCCATGGGGGTCGATCTAAACTACCTGATTGCCGCCTCGTTCATGGCCGCACCGGGCGGTCTCTTGATGGCCAAGTTGATCATTCCCGAAACCGAAACGCCCAAACAGGATCTGGAAAACCTCGACGGCAAGATGGAGGATGACGCCGCCAATGTGATCGATGCCGCCGCCGAAGGCGCCAGTGCCGGCCTACAGCTCGCGCTCAACGTCGGCGCCATGCTATTGGCGTTCGTGGGCCTGATCGCGCTGGCCAACATCCTGCTTGGCGGCATCGGCGGCTGGTTCGGCTTCGAGAACCTAACGCTTCAACAGATTCTCGGATACTGCTTTGCCCCGCTTGCCTTCCTGATCGGGGTGCCTTGGCATGAAGCCGTCACGGCGGGCAGCTTTATTGGTCAAAAGATCATCCTCAACGAGTTTGTGGCCTTTGCCAATTTCACCGACATCGGTACGGCGCTGTCCGACCACAGCAAGGCGATCGTAACCTTTGCGCTGTGCGGGTTTGCCAATCTATCCTCCATTGCCATCCTGATGGGCGGGCTTGGCGTCATGGCGCCCGACCGCCGAGGGGACATCGCGCGTCTTGGGATAAAAGCCGTCATGGCGGGGACGCTTTCAAACCTGATGAGCGCCTCGCTTGCCGGACTGTTTTTGTCCTTGTAACACCCAGGCCGCGTTTACCGTCAACCACGTGCACGTCGGGCCCTGATGTCAATCAGGGCCCGACGTCGTTCAAGGAGAGATCGTCATGAGTGATGAACGAAACCACCGCCATAAACGCGCGATGGAAAAACTGAAGGCGCGCGTCGATGAACGTGTCGCGTCCGCCGATGAAGAGCGGGGCCAGATTCTTATAAACACGGGCAATGGCAAGGGCAAGACCACCGCCGCCTGGGGCACGGTGACTCGAGCGCTTGGCTATGGCTATACCTGCGGGGTGGTTCAGTTCATAAAGGGCACATGGGAGTGCGGTGAGCGCAACCGCCTCGAGGAGGATTCAAACCTGCAGGTAGTGACCATGGCCACCGGATTCACCTGGGATACACAGGACCGCGACGCTGATCGCGCCGCATGTCAATCGGTCTGGCAGCAGGCCGAGGCGATGCTTTCGGATACCAGCATGTACCTGGTCGTGCTCGATGAGATCACGTACATGCTCAAGTTCGGCTATCTGGAAATTGATGTAGTTCTGGAGGCACTGGCCCATCGGCCTAGGGAGCAAACGGTAATCGTTACCGGGCGCAATGCCCACCGCGATTTAATGAGCGTGGCCGACACCATCACCGACATGCAGGAAACCCGGCACGCCTTCAATCATGGACTGAAGGCCCGCCGGGGAATCGACTACTAAGCGCTTACGCGCCCGTGTCGTTTGTATCATCGATCCAGAGACTGCCCGTCAGCGGCACTGCCGCAAAACGCTGATTGATGGCGTCAAGCGTCGCCTTGGGATCGAGCGCGCTAAACACGTCCGGATGGATCCATTTGGCCAGAAGCTCGAGGACAACAATGTTGTATGGCGTATTGATCAAGTGGTGATAAAGACCATAGACACGGTGATGCTTGACTGCCGCCAACTGAGCGATCGCCTCTCGGCTGGTCACGCGCTTGAGCGAGGCGCGCGCTTTCTCAACCGGCTCGAACGGACCAAGCACCATGCCGGGCGTACCTTCTAAATAGGAGCCGCCGGTGGCGATATAGATGTCGGGCTGGCTTGTGAGAATATACTCAGGCGTCAGCAGGCCACTTTTGCCCTTGAGGGTCCGCCCTCCCAGGTTCTCGCCACCCACCAGGTCAATAAACCCTTGAAAGCTGCCATCGCCCGGTGAGTAACAGCAGGCATGCATGCCCGCGGCGTGAGCCTCTAAAAAGACCAGCGGCTTAGGGGTGGATGAATCGATGCCTTCCGCAAGTGTCGCGACCTCCTGTCGCTTGGCGCGGTAGAACGTGGCAAACCGCTCATAGGCGGCGTCACGACCGATCAGCTTGGCCATGATCTGAAGGCTCTTGAGCGTATCGTGGGCTGGATCGGTCGCAAAATCCACGTAGACCAGCTTGATGCCGGCGGCCTCGAGCTGGCGCTCGAGCAAGGTGTTTTCCGACGGCGGCGTCTGAGAGCGGCTCAAAATGACCACGTCCGGGCGCAGGGAGATGATCTTTTCAACAGAAAGATCTGACGCGCCCTGCCCACTGCCTACGGTCGGAATCGTGTCGAGCTTGGGCAACGCCTCGGTGAATCGTCGGTAGATATTCTTGTAGCGCTTGAAATCACTGCCCCAGCCTACCAGCACATCGCTTGGGTGCGGTGTAAGTAGCGACAGCGCAATGACGTTGCGCCCTTCGCCGAGAATCACCCGCTTGGCCGGCGCCTCAAGCGATACATGGCGCCCAGTCACGTCGGTCACATCCAACGCCCATACCTTTAAAGGCATCAGCAGTCCCAAAAAAACGGCCATGCACAGGCCAAAGCAATACCTCATGATCATGTATGTCCTGAACGTTTTGTGGCGTTAGCCGGCATCCGGCGACAAGATGAAGTGCAAGGCGCGATTCAACGCAACAAGCAGCACGGTACGGTGATACTCCTGCGGAAAGACGATCGCGGTCGCACTGAGACGTTTAGTATTAAGCATGTTGAGGCGCTGAGCGAGCGCTTTGGCGTTGTTGGTCATCTGATGTTCGCGTCGGCGGGCGGCCACTTCACTGGCGTTGGCCTCCTTGCGCTCCGACGGGGACAGCGCCTGCTCGTACTCACCCACGGTGAGCAGTACCCGCACCGGGTTGGACGTATCGATCGCCTTGGGGGTAAACGCCTGCTCGAGCTGTTCCATGACGCCATTGCCCCACCAGAGCGACGGGCTCGCGGCGATGTACTGCTGAAAGGCATCGGGGTGACGAAACAGGGTGGTCAGCGCGAACAGTGCCCCGTAGGAGTGTCCGAACAGCGCCTGACGCTGGGTATTGATCGGATAACGGGACTCGATGGCAGGCTTCAAGGTCTGCTCGATGAAGCGATAAAACCGCTCGGCACCCCCGTAGGCCACCGGTTGCCCCTCACGCGTCACCGAGGTGCGCTCGCCCGGAGCGGGCATGGGCGTGTAATCGTGCGCCCGACGCACCATATCGAAGGGGTCGGCGTGCGGATACCCGATGCCGACGATGACCGCTGCGGGCAGCCCTCCGTGGGCCGCGGCCTGCTGTAGCCGAAACGCCTCGATAGCGATCGGAAAGGTCGCGTTGCCATCAAGCAGATAAATGACCGGAAAACCGCCGGAAGGTGCCTTTACATCCGGTACGTACGTCATGATCGAATACGCTTGATCGGATGCGTTGTGAAGGGTAAACGTCGTGGTGTCCGGTATCGACATGGCCGACGAGGAATTCGCACTGGACGCCGCCTGCGCCTGAGTGGCGCCGACACTGACAGCCCCTGACAGGAGCGATATGACCAACACACAGACTCTGTACGATTTTTTCTTAAATATGTAATCGATTATCGTTTTCATCAACATCGTACTCTTATGCTACTCCAATGCCGTGGTTATGCATTTTCTCTTTTTAATAATGCATGACTGTACATGGCCCTATTCATGCACTACTAAAAGTAACACTGTTCGACACATAAAAGTGTGCTGAAACCGGTAACCCACAATATTTCGTCACATTAAATTACAGGTTACAACGATGTGACCATTACCTTTAGGGAGACCCCATGCGTATATACCGTAACGCCTGCAGCGTCATTGCGCTATGCCTGCTTCCCCTGCCCGCGCTGGCAGTCGATGCCCCCCAGCCAACCGGCATCGATGTCAGCGCCAGTGCATCTGTTAACACCGCGCCGGACAAGGCAACGCTTCAGGCAGAGCTTCAGGAGACAACGCCTTATGCCACATCAGACACTCCGACAGAGCAGGCGTTCCAATCGGCGCGCAAGCGGCTGACCGAGCGCTCGGATCGTTTGATGAAGCAGTTAAACGCATTCGGGCTTGATAGCAAGGCGCTGTCGGCCGGTACGCTCACGATTCACCAGCAGCAGCAAAGCCGAGGCAACGACGAAACGCCCCAGAGCCGGATGGTACTGTCTCGGCCGATTGGCATCGAGCTCGACCAGCTGGATCACCTTTCGAAGGTTGTCAGCCTGCTCCTCGATGCCAAGGTAGACCGGCTAAGCCCACCAACGTTTGACAGCAGCCAGCGTGAGACGCTCGAGCTCGAGGCCCTGTCCAAGGCGGTCGAACGGGCGCGCCAGAAAGCCTCGGCCATCGCCAAGTCAGGCAAGCTCAAGCTTGGCGCGTTGACCTACGTCGATGCCCAGACACCTTCGGCGGGCCCCATACGAAGCTACATGAGCGAAGTCCGCATGGCCAAGGCAAGTGATTTGGACCTTTCCCCGGGGTCGATCGAGATCAACACACAGGTCTCGACCCGCTGGGCCATCAGCGGTCAATGACTGTAATGGTGCGAGCAAAAAAAGCCCCGATCCCGGGGCTTTTTTCATTTACGAGCACTGTTTTGCAGACGTTCGTTTTCAGACACCGCATCACTTACGCACGTCTGGCTCGCGTCATCAACTCGCCCAACGCAGCGACCCCCAACACGGCCGCGACCACGTAGTACCACTGCTCGGCAAGATTGAAGTCAAGCCAGCCGAGGGCGTCCAGAAAGACCAGCGTAATGCCGACCGGCACGATCGCCCGCAAGGCAAACTGCCATAGAACCCAGCCCAGTCCGGAAAGGTTGACCTCTTCCTTGATCACCGAGCGCTTGAAAACGTAGCCGGCCATCAGCGCTGTCAGCAGGCCGCCCAGTGGCATCAGCCAGCGAGACGTCAGGAAATCCAGCCAATCGAACACGGTCTTGCCTGCAAGCGTCCACCCGGCGCCAAGGTTGAACGACAACATGGCAAAGAAGCTGATGACCCACAAAACCACCCCGACCCACGCGCACAGTACCGAACGCCTGGCGCCGGTATGGCGCTCGAGAAAGGCAACCGTTGCCTCGATCATCGAAATCGAGGACGTCAGCGCCGCAAGCGACAGCATCACGAAAAAGACCAGCGCGATGACACCACCAAAGGGCATTTGATCGAACGCCAACGGCAGGCTCATGAAGATAAGGCCAGGGCCGGAGGAAGGATCCATGTTGTTGGCGAAGATCACCGGGAAGATCGCAAGCCCGGCCATCATCGCGATGATGGTGTCACAGGCCGCCACCAGCATGCTGGTTCGCGCAATCGAGCGCTTTGCCGGCAGGTATGAGCCGTAGGTCATGATCGCACCGGCGGCGAGGCTCAAGGTGAAAAAGGCATGGCCAAGTGCTGCAAGCATGGCGCCGGCGGTCAGCTTTTCGGGATCAAAGGCGAACATGAAGCGCACGCCATCGCCGAAGCCGCCGGAAAACATCCCATAGCCGATCATGATGCCCAGCAAAATAACCAGGCCGGGCATCATCCAGTTGACGTTTTTTTCGATACCTTCCTGAACACCCTTGCCAACGATGGCAAGCGTGATGACGATGACCAGCGTACTCCAGCCACCAAGACTCCAGGGGTTGGCGTTTGTCGCACCGAACAGAGCCTCATAGGCCTCCACACTTCCGAGGCCGAAGCCGCCGCTGATTGCCTTCCACACGTAGGACAGCGCCCAGCCGGCCACCACCACATAAAAGCAGAGAATCAGAAATCCGCTGATCATCGACATCCAGCCAACGATCGACCACAGCGAGCTTCGGTTCGATTCGCGGGCAACGGCCTTGACCGCATCCACGGGGCTGCCCCGGCCACGACGACCAAGCGTGATTTCAGCCATCATCAATGGAAGGCCGATCAACAGAATACAGACCAGGTAGACCAGCACGAACGCCGCCCCGCCGTATTCGCCCGTCATGTACGGGAATTTCCAGATATTGCCAAGCCCGACGGCAGAGCCGGTCGCGGCGAGCACAAATCCCCAGCGCCCGACCCACTGGGTCGTTGTGGCCGATTCACTCATGTCTCTTGCTCATGTTGGTAAGGTCATTGATCCAGCGACTGGACGTGTAAGGCGGCGCATTTTATCGCGGCAATGCACCCGGTGCGATACATTGATGCCACGCGTCCACTCTACACGGGTGCCAATGCACGCGATTTATCGGATTCACAGCCACATCGAGAGGTTTCATGAGTCGTCAATTCGCTATCATCGGACTCGGGTACTTCGGTTCCACCGTCGCACTCGAACTTCATCGTCAAAACCATGAAGTGCTGGGTGTCGACCGTGATGAAAAACGGGTCAACAAGATTGCCGAGCACATCACCCGCGCGGTCATCGCCGACCCAACCGATGAAACGGCGCTGGGCGAACTCAATCTCAGCGAATTCAGCGCTGTCCTGGTCGACGTCGACGACAGTATCGAGGCAAGCGTCATGACGACCCTCCATCTGAAGGAGCTCAAGGTCAAGGAACTGTGGGTCAAGGCACTCAATGACGACCACCATAAACTTCTGAGCTACATTGGCGCCGACCGCATCGTCCACCCCGAATACGATCTCGGTATTCGCGTTGCCGAGAGCTTGAGCTATCACGCCGTGGTCAATTTCATCCGCCTGGGCGACCAACAGTACGTGGTCGAGGTCGAATTGACCGAACGACTCGTCAAACGGTGCAAAACCATCGGCGAGCTTGGTTTCAGTGATAAGCAGGCAACCGTGGTTGCCATCAAGCAAGGCGCCCAACTCGATTGCACCCCGAGCACATCGACCGCTCTGCAGGCAGGCGATCACCTGGTCCTGATCGGTGATCTGGACGTACTGCGTCACTTCGGCGACAAGCTCTGACCGACACAAGCATCCGATCATAAACACTGGCTTCAGGCGCCTACATCATGACTCGATTGTCTCGCCCACACCGACCGTTTCGGCGCCTGCGCCGCCGTGCGGTCAAGCTCAATCCGCCGATTGTGCTGTTAAGCGGCTTTGTACTGCTGGCGTTGATCGGCGCTGCCCTCCTGAAACTGCCCATCAGTACAACGGTGCCCTTGACCTGGATGGAGGCGCTCTTCACCGCAACATCGGCCGTTACCGTCACCGGGCTTGGCGTCATCGATGTCGGCCAGGACATGACGCTCTGGGGGCAGCTGATTCTCTTGACCCTGATTCAGCTCGGCGGCATCGGATTCATGACCTTTGCCGCACTGACGCTTGTAATGCTCGGCGGCAAGATGCCGCTTCAACACCAGAATATCGTTCGAGAAGCGCTCAACCAGTCCTCGTTCAATGACCTGTTTCATCTGGTTCGTCTGGTGGTCGGGTTTGCGCTGTTCATCGAACTTGTCACTGCCGCCATTCTTGCAACCGCCTGGGTGCCGGAATTTGGCTGGTCCTCCGGTCTCTGGCTCAGCCTCTTTCATTCGGTGTCGGCGTTCAACAATGCAGGCTTTGCGCTCTGGGGCGACAGCCTCAGCCAATACGTCAGCTCACCGATTGTCACGCTGAGCATTTCAGGGGCATTTATCATCGGCGGCCTGGGTTTCGCGGTCATTCAGGAAATCATGGGCCATAAAAAGAATACGCCCTGGTCCATGCAGACGCGATTGATCGTCTACACAACGGTCGGACTCAACGTCGTGGCCATGCTCTTGTTTGCGCTGCTTGAGTGGCACAACCCCGCAACGCTTGGTGGGCTCGACAGCACGTTTGATCGAGTACTGGCGGCATGGTTTCAGGCAGTCACCCCCCGAACCGCGGGCTTCAATACGCTCGATACCGCAGGCCTTGGAACACCAAGCGCCCTTTTGACCATGCTTTTGATGTTCATCGGCGGGGGCCCGGGGTCAACCGCCAGTGGCATCAAGCTGACCACGTTTATCGTCTTGCTGTTGACCGCACGCGCCTTTCTTCGCGGCTCGACCGAGCCGGTCATTTTCAGTCGTCGCATCCGTCAGGAAATCGTGTTCAAGGCCGTCGCAGTCGCCTTCAGTGGCGTCATGCTGATCTTTCTGGCCCTTTTCGGACTCAGCATCAGCGAACCCAGACAATCGTTTCTCGACCTGGCGTTCGAAACGGTGTCCGCTTTCGGGACCGTCGGCCTCTCTCGGGGCATCACCAGCGAACTGAGCGGCGAAGGCCAGATAATTTTAATTGTGACCATGTTGCTTGGCCGTGTCGGCACGCTGTCGCTGGGGTATTTTCTCGCCACACGCTCGGTCGGCAACGTGCGCTACGCCGAGGGCCGCATCCAGATTGGCTGATCGAGAGCGCTGGCACGCACCAAGGCTCTCATATACCATTACATAAACTCATGCCTACTAGAACGCATAATCTAATCTAATGCTTGATTACAAACTTCTTGAAGCCCTCAGTGCCGTTATCGACCAGGGCGGGTTCGAACGAGGCGCCAATTACCTGGGTCTTACCCAATCGGCCGTCTCTCAGCGCATCAAGCTTCTGGAAGCGCGCCTGGGCCAACCGGTTCTGGTGCGCTCTCCAACGCTTGGCCCGACCGCGCTTGGCAAGCGGCTCTTGAACCACGCCCAGCAAGTGCGTTTGCTCGAATATGACCTGATCGATATCGTCCCATCGCTTGGCACCGATGAGCAGCGACTTCGCATCGCACTCAACGCCGACAGCCTTGCCACCTGGTGGCCGCTCGCCGTCGGCCCATTCAGCCAGGAACATCGCGTACTTCTTGATCTTGTGGTGCAGGATCAAACCACAGCGCTTCAGCGCATGCGCGATGGCGAAGTCGCAGCCTGTCTGTGTTCGACTCCAAGAGCCGTTCAAGGCGCACGGGTGGTCTCGCTTGGCGGAATGCGGTATATGGCCGTGGCCACGCCCCATTTCATAAAGCGGTATTTTCCGGAAGGGCTGAACGCCGATAGCCTGTCAGAAGCGCCGGGCATCGTGTTCGGCCCGGATGATCGACTCCATCATCGCATGGTGGCGCAGTACCACATCGCTCCGCCGTTTCCACACCACATCTGCCCCTCATCCCAGGGCGTGGTTCAGATGACGGTTGCGGGGCTTGGCTACGCGCTGCTCCCCGAGCATCAGGCTCGGCCGCACCTTGAATCAGGGGCGCTTGCCGAGATTGAAACGCCCTCGCCCGTCATTGTGCCCATGTATTGGCACTATTGGCGACAAGGTGGGCAGCTGCTAAGTTCGTTGACCAGTTATCTGAGCGAGCAGAGCCCGAACTGGTTGCTCAGCGTCGAAGAAACCGAGCGCGGCTCGCCAACGCCGCTGTAACCTTTTTTGATATCAGGGAGTGATGTCCAATGAAGAAATCGACCCTCACGCGTTCGCTCATGGCCGGCGTAATCATCGCCGGTGCCAGTGCATTGAGCGCCTGTGGTCCCGCGACCAGCGTCGTCAAAAGTGCGCCTGCGCAGTATACGGTCGTATCGGTCGATGAAGACCGCGAGGCGGCCATCGAGGGTGCGCGTGAACGTGCGCAGGAGTATTGCCAGGCCCAGGAGGACAAGGACGCCTACACCGTGATTGAACAGCGTGAAGAGCCGCCGCACTCCGGCGATGGCGCAAGCCAAGGGGCACTGCCGGATAACGCCACCATCAGCGAAGATACCGACCTCACTGCCGCCAGCAGTGAAGGTGAAGGCTATAAGGTAACCTGGACCATCCGCTGCTCCTAAAGGCAGCTCGCCTCACGCAAGGGCGCCCGCAGGCGCCCTTTTTTCATGATGTTCGGCGCTTCGATCAAGCGATGATCAGGGAGCGAGCTTGCGTGACACGCTCGAGACCTTGTCGGCAAGACTCTGCGCGCGGTCGGTTCGAGTACCCAGCTTCATTGTGGTGGTAATCCGGGGCGCGCCCGCCTCATGGACCGCCTCATGGCAGCGCTTGACTACCGCCATTACCTCATCCCACTCCCCCTCGATGTTGGTGCCGTACGCGTGCATCTCATGCACAAGCCCGGCCCGCTCGATTTCACGCTGACACAGCGCCACATACTCAGAGACGGATACGCCGACACCCATCGGCACAACGCAGAGATCGATAATCACGTTCATGATGCGCTCCTTACTGGAAAAAGATCGGTTCTGCCCGAAATCAGGCAGCCGATTCATTTCTTTGCTAACGTTTATTGATCATTAAGTGTGGGTTCAGAAACATGCCTGACGCGATAGACACGAAGCCCAGACGGACATGAAACCCAGACGGACATGAAACCCAGAGTAGGTGCTGAACACTAGAACGTGAGCGTAGCCATGACCAGTCAAAGCGTTTATTCCTCATCTCGACCCACTTCATCCCTTCCCGATACGCGCGCCAGAAAGGCCATCGAAGACATGCTTGCCGGCAGCGGTGTCCGGCTCAACGGCGATGCCCCATGGGATATTCAGGTTCATGATGCCCGGCTTTTCTGGCGGGTACTGCGCCACGGCTCCATCGGTCTCGGCGAGGCCTACATGGACGGCTGGTGGGACTGTAAACGCATTGACGACATGATCCGTCGCGTGCTGGAACATGGCCTTGGTCATCGTGCGCACACTGTGCCCGAGCGGTTTCTCTACAAGCTTCAGCACACCCTGACCAACCTGCAAAGCAAGACGCGCGCCTTCATCGTCGGCGAGGCGCATTATGATTTCGGCAACGATCTGTTCGAGCGCATGCTTGATCCGACCATGAGTTATTCATGCGGATACTGGAAAGACGCCATAACCCTCGAGCAGGCCCAGCGGGCCAAGCTCGATCTTGCGGCACGAAAACTCGAACTCGAGCCGGGCATGAAGGTGCTGGATATTGGCTGCGGCTGGGGCAGTTTCGCCGAGCACGCTGCACGTCATTATGGCGTCAAGGTCACCGGCATCACGATCTCGAAAGAGCAGGCGGAACTGGCGCGAAAGCACTGTCGGGATCTCCCGGTCGAGATCCTTTTGAAGGATTATCGCGAGCTCGAAGGCAGGTTTGACCGCATTGTGTCGATCGGCATGTTCGAGCACGTCGGCCAGAAAAACTATCAAGACTACTTTGACGCCGCCACGCACCTTCTAAGCGACCAGGGGCTGTTCGTATTGCACACCATCGGCTCCAACGACTCCCATATCGCCGCAGACCCCTGGATCAACAAGTACATTTTACCCAATGGCATCCTGCCCTCCGCCGCACAGCTTGTGACGACCTCGGAAAACCGGCTGGTCATGGAAGACTGGCAGAATTTCGGACCGGATTACGACCGCACCCTGATGGCTTGGCATGCTAACCTCGATGCGGCTTGGGAGAGTCTTTCGGACACCTACGATGAAAGAATCCGGCGAATGTTCACGTATTATCTCTGCTGCTGCGCTGGCGCCTTTCGAGCACGGGATATCCAACTGTGGCAGGTCGTGTTTTCACGATGTCGCAAGGGCCGTTACGACGCGCCCCGCTAAACCTGCCTACTGGCCGGCATCAGGCGAGACTATCGGTCGTCGAAGTGTCTCCAGGCTCGTCGATGATCGATACGGCGTTGGCGGCGATGCGAGACACCATTGACGTCAACTGTTCGATCTCCTGGTCGTTGAACCCGGCCAGCAGGTGGCGATGGACATCTTGTGCCCGGCCCTGTACCGCTGCCATGGCGCTCTTGCCCGCCTCGGTAAAGCAGATGGTACGGGCTCGCCGGTCATTGTCGCACCGCTCGCGTCGGATCAGCTCCTGCTTTTCCAGACAATCGAGCGTTCGCATCAATGAAGGCAGCTCGATGCCGATGTGCTGAGCAAGACTTGACTGGGTCGTGCCTTCGCCCAACCGAGACAGATGCAACAAGGCGATCCAGCGCGCCTGAGTCAGCCCAAGCGGCTCCATCGCCTTATCGACCGCCGAGCGCCACCCTCGATTCATCAAGGCCAGCTGCATTCCCAGACTCATCTGGTCGAATCCTTCCATATCGATCACGGCAGAGCGCTCCTATCCAGAATCATTACTAGAGCCCCATGATGCTTTGCACGCTCACTTTATGCCAGTAAATACACCGTCCCGCCCGATCGCCGTGAATTTAGCGATCGATAGTGCGAGGGGTAAACCGACACGTTATGATTAATTTTCCGGGGGCAGTGACGCCCTATTTCTGAATACACTGATGAGGCTTTGGCATTCGCATGTTTGAGCAGATAGAACGCGTTCCGGGCGATGCAATTCTTGGGTTGATCGATGCGTTCAAGAAAGACACCAACCCCAACAAGGTGGATCTCGGCGTCGGCGTCTATCGTGATGCCAGCGGCAATACGCCGGTGCTCGAATCGGTCAAGATCGCCGAAGAGCGCCTTTTGAGCAGCGAAACCACCAAAAGCTACATCGGCTCCCACGGCGACCCAGCCTACGGCAGCGCCGTACTCTCGCTGGTGCTTGGCGAGGCCTCGCCGGTGCTTGAGACCAACCGCGCAAGCCTCACTCAGTCACCGGGCGGCACCGGTGCCCTGCGCCTTGCGGCGGATTTCATCAAGGCCAACCTCCCGGGCAAGGCCATCTGGCTAAGTTCCCCGACCTGGCCAAACCACCTCGGCATTTTCGACGCCGCTGGCGTCGAGCGTAAGAGCTATCCCTACGTCAGTGCCGACAACGCGCTTGATTTCGACGGCATGGTCGAGACGTTCGAAACCATTCCGGAAGGTGATGTCGTTTTGCTGCACGCCTGCTGTCATAACCCCTCCGGGTTCGATCTGAGCAAGGCCCAGTGGCAGCAGGTGCTCGAGATCATTACCCGGCGCAAGCTCCTTCCGCTGATCGATTTCGCTTACCAGGGCTTTGGCGATGGCCTCGATGACGACGCCTACGGCGTGCGCCTTCTGGCTGAATCGCTTGATGAAGTGATCATCACAAGCTCATGCTCGAAGAATTTCGGCATCTACCGTGAACGTACCGGCGCACTGATTCTGATCGCAAAGGATCAGGAGCAGATGGAAAACGTACGCTCTCAGGCGGCCATCACCGCACGCGAGAACTACTCGAACCCACCGGCACACGGCGGCGCAATCGTAAGCACCATCCTGAACGACAACGCCCTTCGCATTCAGTGGCTGGGGGAAGTCGACGAAATGCGCCAGCGCATCAACAGCCTGCGTCGCAACTTCGTCAAGGCAATGGCGCCCTACGGACTCGAGGAACGCTTTCGGTTCATCGAGCAGCAGCGCGGCATGTTCTCCTTCACCGGCCTAACGCCTGAACAGGTCGACCGGCTGCGAGACGAGTTCAGCATCTACATGGTGCGCTCAGGACGCGCAAACGTTGCAGGCTTGAGCCATGATGTACTTGATTACGTAGCAAAGGCAATCGCCACCGTCGTAAAATAAGTCACGCGCTCAAAACCGCGCCGCACATCGTGTGCGGCGCGGTTTTCATACGGCTTCTGCGCGTTGAACGCGCTGCTCGAGCCCACGGTAGAACACCCACCCCGCCATTATCCCTGCCAGCACGTTACCAAGCGCTGCGCCAATCGCGATGCCCAGCGTGCCATAAAGCCAGGCCCCAAGGGCGACACACGGCAGATAACAGACAAACAGGCGCGCAAAAGCAATCATCATTGCACGCCTGGGCCATCCAAGCGCGTTGCTTGCCGAGACCACGATCATGCAAATACCAAGTAATGCGTAGCTTGGCAGCATGAACACCATCAGGACGTTCAGCGCCTCACTGACCGCCTCGTCACTGGCCATCCAGTGTGAGAGCCATGGCGACATCACCGCGAGCACCGCGCCGAGTACAAGTTGCCACGCGACAATCACCTTGAAGCTCAAAATCATCAACGCGCGAATCTCGCTCCAGCGGCCAGCCCCATAGCAGCGACCGAGCCAGGGCGGCAGCGACATGGTGAGTGCAAGCACCACAAGAATCGAAAAGCTTTCGAGCCGATTGGCAAGCCCCCAGGCCGCGACCACGGCGTTGCCCTCGGTGGCAACGATCGAGGTGGCCACAAGCGCCGCAAGCGGGGGCATCAACTGACTGATCATCGCGGGCCCGGCAATGCCGGTAAACTCGCGCCAGGAGTGGGCCAGTTCGTCCAGCAGTCCTTCCCACTTGAGCCAGGCGTGCTTGAAAAGGCGCATGAACACGAACAGCGCACCGACTCCAAAGGCGATCAACGTCGCCCAGGCGGCCCCCACCAGACCAAGCTTTGGTATCGGGCCCCAGCCAAAGATCAGGATCGGGTCGACCACCAGGTTGATCAGACTGGTAACCACCATCATCAGCCCCGGAAACCGGGTGCGCCCATGCGCCCGAAACAGGCTGTAGCCCAGATAGAGCATGGCCCCGACCCAGCTGGTCACAAGCCACGGCCCCCAATACGCCTTGATCTCACCCAAAAGTGACGCTTGCGCGCCCATCAGCGAAAAGATGATATCGCTTGTAAGCCAGAGCAGCATCAACACCAGCGCCAGTAAAACGCCTCCCCCGACGATCACGACGCCGCCCAAGCGGCAAGCGCGCGGCTCGTCACCACGTCCAAGGGCACGAGAAATCAAGGCCGCCGCCGCAATACCGATGCCCACCTGAAGGCCAATGACGATGAACGAGACGGGGAAGGTAAAAGATTGAGCGGCAAGGGGCTGGGTGCCGAGCCGGGCAACAAACAGACTGTCGACCAGATTAAACCCCAGAAGCGACATCACGCCGATGGCCATTGGCCAGGTCTGGGCCCAGAGGGTTTTGCCCATGGAGGGGTTGGTTGTTGATGCGCTAGACAAAATCGACTCCTGAATTCACCAAAAATGCCGCTATCGACTCATAGCGGCATTTCATCAGACCCGTAATGGTAGCGCGTTAATTATTACGACATAACCGTTCGACTTAAAGATAATCGACCTGGAGCTGATAGTTGGCATCGGTTGCGTTGTCGTTATCGAAGCTGAGCCCGTGCACCTTGATCAGGTAATCCCCGGCATCAAGTGACTGAGTCAACGCAAAGTTACCCTGGCCATTTGGAGTGGCTGTTGCGACCAGATGGTGCTGTTGATCGTAGACCTTGGCGGAGATGCGGTAGCTTGACTGTGTATCGCCGGCGTAGGGCACGCTTTTGATCGCGATGGCCTGCGGATGACTGACGTGCAGAAGAAACCGGTCAGGGTGGCCCTGGGAGATCAGATGCGTATCACTCCATCCGGCATCAAGTACCTCAACCTTATCGCGCTGATGAAGTGTGCTCGACTGTGTTTGTTGCTTATCGATCACGGTGGAGGCCATCGCCTGGCCCGCTGTGGCCGCGAGGAAAAGGCTTGAAACGATCAATGCATGTACGGTTTTCATATAGTATTCCCCTAATAATTCGAATGACACGAAGCGACGCGGGCCGTTGTTGGCCACATGACCCGTGCTGTACGAATTATGTTAGGGCACTAACAATTTTCAAACCACAGACCCGCCGGCACTATTGATGTGCCTTCAGGGCAACAATCAGGCGTGCTTACCATGGATCGCAGCACACGATTACTGCTGTTTCTGGATGTGGTCGATGCCGGCAGCTTTACCGCTGCGGCCGAACGACGCCACGTCAATCGCTCGGTCATCTCCAAGCAGATTCGCGCGCTCGAACGAGAGCTCGAGGTGCAGCTTTTCAACCGCTCGACACGAAGCGTCGCGTTGACCGGCATCGGGCGCGAGATCTATCAGAGCGCGCTCAAGCTTCGAGAAGCGCTTGATGAAACCGGTGATGTAGTCAGAGCCCATCAGGAAGAACCCAGAGGCACCCTTCGCATTACATGCCCGGTACATTTCGGGCGACTCCATGTCACTCGGGGTCTGCGCCTATATCTAAAACGCTACCCGGACATGCACGTAGACCTTCAACTCGATGACACGCCGGTCAACCTGATTGGCGGCAGATTCGATATTGGCATTCGCATTGCTCAGCTCGATGACTCGAACCTGGTTGCCCGCCCCCTGGCGCGCCATAGGCGCATTCTCTGCGCAAGCCCTGCCTTTATCGCCCGTCATGGCGCACCGGCTACGCTTGATGAATTGATTGCCCTGCCTGCAGCGATCTATTCACGCGACGGTTTTGAGCTCGACCGGCTTCATTACATCGACCAAACCGATGGACTGGAACGTCGGGTACGTCTTCGTCCCAGAATCAAGGCCAATGATCCCGAAGTCTTGAAGCAGGCGGTGCTTGCAGGCGTAGGCTACTCGATGGCCTCGCTGTTTCACGTCAGTGAAGAGTTGGCGGACGGCCGACTGGTGGTGCTCCTGCCGTCGCTCGCGCTCGCTGATGCGCCCGCCATTCAGATGGTCTATCCACACAGGCGCTATCTGCCGCAGAAAACGCGGCGTTTCATTGAATGCATGCAGGAAACGGTCGGTGATCCGCCGTTTTGGGAAACCTGGAGGACAGGCGCGCCTGAATAAGCGCGCCTGAGTCCGACATAAAGTCAAACTAAAGCCAGGGTTAGAGCCGGTCGAGCCCACATGCGAGGTCAGCCTGAATGTCTTCAAGCGCCTCGATACCGACCGAAATTCGGATAAGGCCCGGCGTAATGCCCGCACTGGCAAGCTCGTCCTGAGACAGCCGCCCGTGCGTGGTGGTGGCAGGATGAGTGATCGTGGTCTTGGTGTCACCCAGATTGCCAGTGATCGACAGCATCTTTGTGGCATCGATGACCGCCCACGCCCCTTCCTGACCGTTTTTGACCTCAACGCCAAGCACCGCTCCGAACCCGGACTGCTGCTGCGCTGCAAGGTCGTGCTGCGGATGGTGTGAAAGCCCTGAATAATGCACGCGCTCCACCGCCGGATGCGCCTCGAGCCAGGTTGCAAGCCCCATCGCGTTTTCACAGTGCGCCTTCATGCGAAGCGAGAGCGTTTCGAGCCCCTTCAGGAAGATCCAGGCGTTGAACGGGCTCATGCACGGGCCGCAGGTGCGGTTCACGCGATAGATTTCTTCAAGAGTTGCATGATCACCGACCACCGCGCCCCCCACAGCCCGACCCTGGCCATCCAGGAACTTGGTTGCCGAGTGCACGACGAGATCCGCGCCAAGCGCCAGCGGCTTTTGAAGTGCCGGCGTGCAAAAGCAGTTATCGATCACAAGCTTGATGTCATGCTCATGTGCGATGTCGGCAAGCGCCGGGATGTCTACCAGTTCCTGCAGCGGGTTCGACGGCGTTTCGGCAAAGAACAGCTTGGTGCGCGGCGACACGGCCGCCCTCCAGGCCTCAAGGTCTGAAAGCGGCACATAGTGGGTGGTGATACCGAACTTCGCCAGAAAGTTGTTGAACTGACGAATCGAGGTGCCAAACAGCGACCGGGAGGCAACGATTTCATCGCCAGCTTCCAAAAGCCCCAGTGACAACGACAGGATCGCCGCCATGCCGGAACTGGTGGCAACCGCACGGTCTCCGCCTTCAAGAGCCGCCAGGCGCCGTTCGAAGGTCTGAACGGTCGGGTTTGAAAACCGGGAATAGACATTGCCCGGTTCCTCTCCCGAGAACTTGCGCGCGGCTTCAGCGGCGCTTTCGTAGACGAAGCTCGAGGTCGTGAAAATCGCCTCGCTGTGCTCCTGTTCCTGCGTACGCTCATGGCCGCCGCGCACCGCCATGGTCTCGAGCCGCCACTGATGCGTTTCGTCATTCATAGATGCTGCCTCCCCGAATCAGGCACGTCGGTTACGCGCACTTCTTGGCAAGTACGCTTTATAAAAGATAGTGATGCGAAGGCCCCGTAAAACAGCCCTTGATAAACAAAGGCCGGCGCAGAAGGCGCCGGCCGGAATCGATCACTCGATCTCTTCAATGTCGTTATGAAGCTCGACCACCGCCGAGCTTCCGGCACCGGCCTGCTTGGCGGCGTCGTTGCGGCTGGCCTCGAGCCGGGCCAGATAGTCCCCATCGATATCGCCGGTCACGTAGTTGCCGTCGAACACCGAGCAGTCGAAGGCCTCGAGCTCGGGATTGATCTCGCGGCAGGCGTCTTTCAGATCCTCGAGGTCCTGATAGATCAGGCGGTCGGCGCCAATCAATTCACAGACGTCCTGATCGCTTCGGCCATGGCCGATAAGCTCCATCGCCACCGGCATGTCGATGCCATAGACGTTGGGATAGCGCACCGCAGGCGCGGCGGAAGCAAAGTAGACGTTCTTCGCCCCGGCTTCCCGCGCCATCTGAATGATTTCCTCACACGTCGTGCCGCGCACGATGGAATCATCGACCAAAAGCACGTTCTTGCCGTCGAACTCGATGTCCATCGCATTGAGTTTCTGGCGAACGGATTTCTTGCGCTGGGTCTGTCCGGGCATGATGAAGGTGCGGCCGATATAGCGGTTCTTAGTGAAGCCTTCGCGGTACTTGACCCCCAAGTACTGCGCAAGCTCGAGCGCCGCGGTCCGGCTGGTGTCCGGAATCGGGATAACAACATCAATGCCATGCTCGCCCCACTCACGCTCGATCTTGCGGCCGAGCTTTTCGCCCATGCGCATGCGCGTCCAGTACACGTTGGCACCGTCCATGATGGAATCCGGCCGGGCAAGATAGACGTATTCGAAAATACACGGGCGAAGACGGGCGTGGTCGGAACAGACCTGACTGTGGAAGTTGCGGTCATTATCGATAAATACCGCCTCGCCCGGCGCCAGATCACGAATCAGCTCGAAGCCAGCCACATCAAGCGCCACCGACTCGGAGGCGATCATGTATTCATCCGGGCCGTTGTTGCAGCTGCGGCGACCGACCACGACCGGGCGAATGCCATTGACGTCACGAAACGCGACAAGCCCCAGGTCATTGATGATGGCGGTGGCGGCGTAACCGCCCCGGCACCGACGGTGGACCCGACGCACGGCGTCGAAAATGTCCGCTGCCTGTAGCCGATGCCCCTGCTTTCCGAGCTCGTGGGCGAAAACGTTCAACAGCACTTCGGAATCGGAACGGGTGTTGATGTGGCGAAGGTCGGTCGTGAACAACTCCTTGACCAATTGGTCGGAGTTGGTGAGGTTGCCGTTATGGACAAGCGCAATCCCGTAGGGGGAATTGACGTAGAACGGCTGGGACTCCGCCTCGGACGACGACCCTGCGGTTGGGTAGCGCACATGGCCGATGCCGAGATTGCCCTGCAATCGCTTCATGTGGCGGGTATGGAACACATCGCGAACCAGGCCGTTGCTCTTTCTCAAGAAGAAACGGCCCTCATGCCAGGTCATCATCCCGGCGGCATCCTGGCCGCGATGCTGCTGCACCGTCAGCGCATCATAGAGCGCTTGATTGACCATGGAGTTGGCCATAAGGCCGACGATACCGCACATCAGAATATCCTCACTATAAAGTCATCGGCCACGCCGAAGTGGCGTGCAGAAACACAAAAAATCACGCCCCTGCGTCGAGAGGCGCCTGCTTGTCGAGCTCATCGGCGCGGCGGTCGGCCGCCCAGTCTTCCCAGTGCTGCATGACCGTATCGCGCGCCTTGGCAACGCTTGGGCGAAGCTGGGAATCCTGCCAGGCCGGCGCATGACGCCAGGGCGTCAATCCGACAACAGAAGCCACCAGAATGACGATGGCGCCGCCCTTTAAAAATCCGACACAGCCCCCAAGCAACCGATTGAATCGGCCCATGCCAACCCACTCGACCACCGAGTCAAGCACGCGAATGATCATGCCGGAGGCAACGATCACCACAAACACCACCAGCACGAAGCCGACGGCAAGCCGCACCTCCGGGCTTGCGATGTAGCTCTGAAAGACCTCGCCGGCAGGGCCTGCAAAGAAGCGCGCCGCAAACAGCGCACCGCCCCAGGCAAGAAACCCAAGACCTTCACGAATGAACCCACGGGCTAGCCCGTTCAATACCGACAGAACGAGCACACCGGCGAAGGCCCAATCAACCCACGTCCACGTCATTCATTGCCCTTTCGACGAACAACCAGCCCCTTGATGTTGGCCTGTTGCTGAAGCTGGGTACTGGCGCGCTCGGCCTGCTCGTTGGTCTCAAACGGCCCGACCAGCACCACGGTCAGCTCGTTGCGCGAGAGCGTATAGACCGGGAATCCCTTTTTCTTGAGCTGATCGGCCAGCCGGGTTGCGTTATCGCTCTTGCCGAAACTGCCCGACTGTACGGCCCATCCGCCGTTTTCGCTCGCACGCGCCGGCGTGCCGCTGCCATCTGACCCCTGACGGGCGGCTTGAAGAATCGGATCTTCGTCCCGCGCGTTCTTTTGTGCATCGCTTGGCGCAGGCGCTGAGGATTGACCGGAGGTTTGCACGTCACTGCGGGTCGGTTTGGACGGCGCAGGTGCCTGCTGGGGCGCAGGCTCAGGGTCAGGCTCACGAGACTCGGACGCAGGTTCAGAGGGCTGCTCCGACGGTGATGGCAACTGCTGGCCGTCAAGGGTATCACCACCACCCGATGAACCACCGAGCATGGCACTGCCGTTATCGAATCGACCCGTCGACTCAGGGTCGCTTTCAGGCGCAGTGTCGGATTCGATGGGCGAGCGCGGCTCGTCCACCGTCGAGGTGTCCTGATCGGTCGAAATCGGCTGCTCGATGGTGAGCGCCGGCTCTGAGCTGCTGCCCTCGGGCTCGGGCTTATCAAACAGCATCGGCAGGAAAATGACGCCGAGCGCCACCACGACCACAATGCCGATAATACGTTCTCGTTTACCGTACTTCATTGGTTCTCCTTCACCTGTCAAAAAACGAGGTGAGCGCCTTCGCGCTCACCTCGTTACTGTCCGATGCGTTCATGGCCCAATGCCGTCAATGCCTCGGCCACCGTGAAAAACGAGCCACAGACCAGAACCGACGCGGCTTCGAATTCGTCGGCCCCCCTTGATGCCGAGAGTGACGCGATTGCGCTCGAGACGTCTCTATGGGTGCCGATAACCCGAGCTCCACTCACGCGAACCACCTCGGTAAGCTCATCGCCGGTGCGTGCCCGATCGCCATCAAGGCCTGCAAGTATCCAGCCATCGATCACGCCCTCGAATTCGGCCACCACCGCGGCGGCGTCCTTATCCGAGAGCATGGCCAATACCCCAAGACGTGGGCCGGGCTGCCTCACAAGCTGGCCGGCCACATAACGAGCGGCATGAGGGTTGTGCGCCACATCCAGGCACCACCGCCGACCGTCACGCTCGAGCCACTGCATGCGCCCGGGCAGCGTGATGCGGCCAAGGGCGTGAGCGATGGCGTCAGCATTCAAGGGCTCGTGGGCAAGTGAGAAGGCCTGTAGCGCCGTGGCGGCGTTATCAAGCGGCAGGCCGGGGTCGATCAGCTCACTGAGCCCAAGACGCTCGCCGTGACGATCAAGGCCCTGCCAGTGCCAGCGCCCCCGCTCATCGGCGTCGGTACGTCTGAACTGGGACTCAAGGTGATAAATGGGGGCGGCACCCAGCGTCTGAGCGTAACGGGGGACCGAGGCCGGAAGCGTCTTGCTTCCAAGCACCGCCGGGGCGCCCTTGCGCAAGATACCGGCCTTTTCCAGACCGATCTGCTCGAGGTCGGTTCCGAGAAACGCCGCGTGATCGCGGTCCACGGTCGTCACCACGGCAACATCCGGGTCGATGATATTGACCGCATCGAGCCGGCCTCCAAGCCCCACTTCCAATACAGCGATGTCGGGCGCGCGCGTCTTGAATACATGAAGCGCTGCAAGGGTTCCGGCCTCGAAGTACGTAAGGCTAATGCCATCACGTGCGGCATCAACGCGTTCGAACGCTGTAACGAGCGTTGCATCGTCGACCGGTGTGCCATCGAGTCGAACACGCTCGTTGTATTCAAAGAGATGGGGCGAGGTATAGCTTGCGCAGCTAAGGCCGTGCGACAACGCCAGCGCCTCAATCATGGCAACGGTCGACCCCTTGCCGTTGGTGCCGGCAACGGTGATGACCTTCGAGGCAATTTTGCCGTCAAAGAGCCCCATGCGGCGGGCCACGGGCTCGATGCGCTCAAGCCCCAGATCGATCGCCACCGGATGATTGCGCTCAAGTTCAACGAGCCACTGATCAAGCGTCTTGGTTTGGCTCATCGCGATTTAGCTCGCATCACCGCTTTGGGGTGAAAACTGGGCATTGGCCAGCGGCGCGTCCTCATCACTCTCCTCGTCGGCAGCCGCCACGGGAGAGTTGGTCAGAATGGCAAGCGTACTGTGAAGGCGGCGCTGCAATTCGCGGCGATGAACGATCATGTCCACCGTGCCGTGCTCAAGCAGGAACTCACTGCGCTGGAATCCTTCAGGCAGCTTTTCACGAACGGTCTGCTCGATGACACGGGGGCCTGCAAAGCCGATCAGGGCGTTGGGCTCAGCCACGTTCACATCCCCGAGCATGGCAAGCGAGGCGGATACGCCACCAAATACGGGATCGGTCAATACCGAAATGTAGGGTACCCCGGCTTCACGAAGCCGTTCGAGCGCCGCGGAGGTCTTGGCCATCTGCATCAGTGAAAACAGAGCCTCCTGCATACGCGCGCCGCCGCTCGCCGCAAAGCAGATCAAGGGGCGATTTTCCTCCAGCGCGATGGTTGCCGCGCGGGCAAACTTCTCACCCACAACGCTTCCCATTGAGCCGCCCATGAAGTTGAACTCGAACGCCACCGCGATCACAGGAAGCGACTTGAGGGTACCCTTCATGACAATCAGAGCGTCATTTTCGTCCGTGCTCTTCTGGGCCGCGACCAAGCGGTCCTTGTACTTCTTGGAATCGCGGAACTTGAGGCGATCTGTCGGTTCAAGATCCGCCGACACTTCCTCACGACTGTCGTCGTCCAGAAACCAGGACAGGCGCTTGCGCGCGTTGAGACGCAGATGGTGGTCACATTTGGGACACACATTACTGTTACGTTCGAGTTCCGGGCGATAGAGCACGGCTTCGCATTTGGGGCACTTGTGCCACAGCCCATCGGGAATATTGTTTCGGCGATCAGCGCGCTGAGTACGCCCCATGGATGGAACAATCTTATCCAGCCAGCTCATAATGCAAAGAATTCCGTATTCAGAGTCAAACCGTTAACGCCCGGCTCGCGCCGGGCACTGTGAGTCGGGTATCGGCCCGAAACGACGAAAGCGTTGCCGGGCGATCAAGGCCGAGAGTGTATCGCAAGGCGACGTGACATGCATTTCAATCGTCCTTATATTGCGCCGCCAGGCCCGCCTGTTCAATAAAGGCGCGCATGGCCTCGGGCGACTTGATGCCCTTGCCTTCTTCGACGCCGCCGGAGACATCCACCGCATACACGCCCGTACGTGAAATCGCCTCGCCAACGTTGTCAGGCGTGAGCCCTCCGGCAAGAATAATCGGGCGTGACGGCGCGCTCGGTACGCGCGACCACTCAAACGTCTCGCCGGTACCGCCAGGCACGCCCGGGAGGTAGGCGTCCAGCAAAATGCCCTGCGCGTTGTGATAGCGTGCAATTTCACCGTCGAGATCAAGCTCTGGTTTCATGCGAATCGCCTTGATCCAGGCCTTGCCATAGACCTCGCACGCCTTAGGAGGTTCGCTCCCGTGAAACTGCAGAAGATCCAGATACGGCATGCACTGCGCGATCACCTCGGCCGGTTGATCCACGAAAAGCCCTACTCGCGTCACGAACGGTGGCACCTCGGCGCTCAGGCGCACCAACTGCTCAGGGGTAATCGCCCGAGCACTGCCCGGCCACAGCACAAACCCCAGTGCATCAGCGCCGTACTCGACGGCCAAACGCACATCTTCTAGGCGTGTAAGTCCGCATATCTTGACCCGGCATCGGTTCATGAGCGCTCCAGACGTTGTTGGGTAATTGCATTGACCGGCACCGCGCGCTCACCGCTCCACTCCCCGGTATGCCAGAGGAAACTCGGCCCCAACGGCTCGCTTGGAAGGTCATAGCGGGGGTCGTAACAGCTGTCGACGAAATAAAGACCGTCTGCGGGGGCGGTCACACCGCCGAGTGTGCGATCCCGGCCATCGAGCAGGCGTTTCGCCCAGCCAACCGGCTGACTGCCCTCACCGATGGCGATCAACACACCGGCAATATTTCTGACCATATGATGCAAGAACGCGTTGCCCTGAATGTCCATCACCACCAGCGGACCATGGCGCTCAACGTTTACATGATGAAGAAAGCGCCAGGGCGTGATCGATTGGCAGCTCGAGGCGCGAAAGGCTGAAAAATCGTGCTCGCCGAGCAGCGCCTGGGCGGCCTCATGCATGCGCGCGTGATCAAGCGGCGTCCGGTGCCAGGTCACACGTTCATGTTCGAGCGCCGGCGGCGAGGCCCGATTGTAGATCACATAGCGATACCGTCGGCCGAGGGCGCAAAAGCGAGCGTGGAAGTCCTCCGGCATGGGCCGGACCCAGTGAATCGTGATATCCCGCGGCAACAGCGCGTTGGCGCCCATCATCCACGCCTTTTCGCTTCGAGGGCTCGGGGCATCGAAATGCGCGATCTGGCGGGTGGCGTGCACGCCGGAATCGGTTCGGCCACTGCACATGACGGTGACAGGCGCCGCCGCGATCTTGGAAAGTGCAGTTTCAACCGCCTCCTGCACGGAAGGGCCGTGGTTCAACCGCTGCCAGCCCATATAACGGTGCCCCGCATACTCGATGCCAAGCGCCAGACGGCCGGCCATCGAGGTGGTTTCATCCAGAAATTCAAACAGCGACATTCGGATCAGTTCGTCTCGTAACGTTCGAGCAAGCCTCGCGCCGCCGCTTGTGCATGATCGTCACCATCGTCGATGATCTCGAACAGCAGCGCCATGGCTTCATCGGCCCGGTCTTCCTCCAGCAGCAGATGCGCCTTCGTCAGCCGCTCATCATGTTCGGGCGCAAGGTGTGAACCGTCATTATCCTGATCAAAGCTTGCAAATGCCACCTCCTCCAGCGCCCAGCTTGACTCATTGGGCGCCGAGTGCGTTGCGTTTGCCTCGGTCGATGGCCCATCGAGGTCGAACAGCGCATCGACCCGGTCCTGCCCTTTCAAGGGCGTACCGGCGTCTTCGCGCCCGGTCAGAGAATGCGCACGCGTGCGGATGTAGCTATCGTCATGATCGGCCAGGTGCTCGAAGTGACGCTCAAGCGCCGTGGCCTCGCCAAGCGTTGCCAGCACCTCCATGAGCTTCAGGCGCGCCCGGGCATTACGCGGGTTGCTCTCGAGCTCGCCTTCGAGCATTTCACGCGCGGCATCGACTCGGCCGTGCGCGATAAAGATATCGACCACATCCTGTCCCTCGCCACTCGAGGGCGCCTCGACGGGCTCAGGGTCAGCGGCCTTGTCCGCCAGAGTGAAATCGAGCGCGGGCATGGCCTCCGGGGGAGAGCCATGAGCCGCAAGGTCCTTCGTCGCGCTGACTGAAGAACCTGTGTTACCACTTGAGGCCTCATCCAGGGGTTCGAATTCGATCGACGTAGGCTCAGGCGTGGCAATAGACTCCGACTCACGCGCTGTCTCATGCCGTGTCTTACGCCACTGCTCATGCTGGTCATCATGCGCCGTTGGCGCAGCCTCCTGAGGCGCGTCGCGTTCAGACGTCGTGATTGCTGACGTCATCGTAGGCGCAGAAGGACCACGGGGTTCGATCGTTGGTCGAGCGTCGATCACCATTTTTTCAGCGTCGACCGCTTCAAAAAGCGGCGTGTGCTCAACGTCTCGAGCCCGGCGCGCGCGGTAGCGATACATCAAAAGCCCCAAGGCACCTAAAATCACGACGCTTCCAAGTCCGATCAGCCAGTCGCCGCCAAGCATTGATGAAATGCGAGGTGTGTTCGTACCTGTCGAGGTTGGCTGCTGGGCGTAACTCAGTCGCTCAAGACGGGCAGTCAGCGTGCGCCGGGTCTCATCGAGTGTTTTTTGCTGAGCGCTCAGCGCTGCGGTCAGCTCGGCAATTCGGGCGTCACTGGCCTGCAATTGCTGTTGATTCTGAATAAGCTGCGCACGTAGGGTCTGAACCGAACCAAGCGCCGCCTGACCGGCTTCCAATTGCTCAACGCGTGAGGCAAGCGCAGGCGCTGGTGCGCTGTTTGCAGCGTTTGAGTCGTTCGACGCAAACACCTTTTCAGGCGGCGTCAAACGCTCGGACGGCTCAGGGGCAGGTACGTCTGCACGAGGAGGTAATTGCGTACGCTCATTGCCTGCAAGCTGGGCCGGACTCGGCATGATGACCGGGCCATACGCGTAAGGCGTGAGGCTCTCCTGAATCTGGGCAAGCCCCGGATTGGCCCTGGCCAGCGCAGCCGTCATACGCTTGGCCGTACTCTGTCGCTCGGACGCCATGCGCTCGACAAAGGCGGCCCACGTCTCATCCTTGCCGGCGTGCACGGTCAATGGCCAGCTGGCGCCAGTCGCTTCCGAGGTAGAGTCCGTATCAGTGCCGAGGGCGGACTCGGGGTGTCGGGTGGGCAGAAGATTGATCTGGCGGGCAAGCTGCCCCTCTGGCCAGCTAAGCGTCAACAACAGGGGAAGACTTGGCGCACGAAGCGGCAACTTGCCCTCAAGGCGTGCATAAAGCGCGCCGGGCGCGCCCTCAACCGACAGAGACAGCGTATCCGTTTGCGCCGAGCGCTCAAGCCCTGCGCGCTCGAAGCGGGCGTCACTTGCAAGCGCCACCGTAAGCTCGGATGCGGTTAGATCACTGGTGTCCAGCAGTGGAATCCGAGCCTCGACCGGCGCATTGAGCGGTGAATAAAGCGTAGGCTCACCCATGCCAAGCGCCAGCGCGTTGGGCGCCATTACGGTCAAAGCGAGCATGAGCGGCAACATGCGCCGGTATCGGTGTGTCATAGCGGTCCTTGGTGGCCCGGGGAAGTCCCCGATTCAACGCATGGATCGCATGCAAAAACGCCTCCAGAAGGAGGCGTTTCATCCGGCAGCAGGTCCGTTCAGGCGCCCTTGAACTCTCTAAGCACCGTCAACATGCGCTTGAGTGGTTCAGCCGCCCCCCAAAGAAGCTGGTCGCCGACGCTGAACGCGGTCAGGTACTCGCCGCCCATGGCCATCTTGCGCAGACGCCCGACCGGAACATTGAGCGTGCCGGTCACGGCGGTCGGCGTCAGAGACGAGAGCGTGGCGTCCTTGTCGTTGGGAACGACGCTTACCCAGTCATTGTGCCGTGCAATGCGATCCTCGATTTCATCCATCGGCACATCGTGCTTCAACTTGATGGTGAAGGCCTGGGAGTGCGAGCGCATGGCGCCAATGCGGACACACAGCCCATCGATCGGAATCGGGTTGCCGGCGGTATCGAGAATCTTGTTGGTCTCAACGCCCCCCTTCCACTCTTCCTTGCTCTGGCCGTTGTCCATTTTCTTGTCGATCCAGGGCAACAGGCTGCCTCCGAGCGGCGCGCCGAAATGCTCGGTGGGAAAGCTTGAATCGCGCATGGCCGCGGTGACCTTTCGGTCGATGTCGAGAATGGCCGAGCTCGGGTTATCGAGATCACTGCGGGTCAGCTCGCCCAGCTGATTCATCTGGCTCAGAAGCTCGCGCATGTTCTGGGCACCGGAGCCGGACGCCGCCTGATAGGTCATGGAGGTCATCCACTCGATCAGCCCAGCCTCGAACAGCCCACCCAGGCCCATCAGCATCAGGCTCACGGTGCAGTTGCCGCCGGTGAAGGTCTTGTAGCCTGCCGCAAGCTTCTCGTCGATGATGTGACGGTTGACCGGGTCGAGTACGATAACCGCGTCCTCGGCCATGCGAAGCGTACTTGCCGCATCGATCCAGTAGCCATCCCACCCGCTGTCTCGAAGCGGCTGATAGACCTTGGCGGTATAATCTCCACCCTGGCAGGTCAACACGACGTCGAGCGCCTTGAGCGCCTCGAGGTCATAGGCGTCCTTGAGCGCCGGCGTATCGACGCCAACGTCCGGGCCGCTCTGGCCGACCTGAGAGGTCGAGAAAAACACCGGCTCGATCTGTTTGAAGTCCTGATCGGCCATCATGCGCTCGACGAGCACCGAGCCCACCATGCCTCGCCAACCGATAAATCCTACACGTAACATGTCGCGCTCCCCTCGATTCAAAGGGCCTGTGCTTCAGGCACTGCACTTTAGGCACTGCACAGACCGGTCTTTAGTGTGTTCGTTGTCAGCTCTCAAGCGCCTTGAGAACAGCGTCGCCCATGGCCTCGGTGGTGACCTGAGTGGTCCCCGGGTAGGCGATGTCAGCGGTTCGAAGCCCCTGGTCGAGTACCTCCCCAACCGCCTGTTCGATGGCATCGGCCATCGCCTGCTCGTTCAGGGTGTAGCGAAGCATCATCGCCACGGACAGAATCGTTGCCAGCGGATTGGCAAGCCCCTGGCCTGCGATGTCCGGTGCGCTGCCGTGACAAGGTTCGAACATCCCCTGGCCCTTGTCATTAAGTGACGCTGAAGGCAGCATTCCGATCGAGCCGGTCAGCATCGCGGCAGCGTCTGAGAGAATATCGCCGAACATGTTGCCGGTCACGATGACGTCGAACTGCTTGGGCGCGCGCACCAGCTGCATGGCGGCGTTATCGACGTACATGTGGCTAAGCTCGACATCCGGGTACTCCGGCGCCAGGCGATTCATGACTTCGCGCCAGAGAATGGTCGCCTCCAGCACGTTGGCCTTGTCGACGCTGCACAGGCGCTTGTCCCGTTTTTGCGCCATTTCAAAGGCAATGCGACCGATGCGCTCGATCTCGTGCTCATCGTAGACGTAGGTGTTGTAGGCGTAGCGCGTGCCGTCCTCGCGTGTTTCAAACCCGCGCGGCTGACCGAAGTAGATGCCACCGGTCAATTCACGAACGATCATGATGTCGAGCCCCGACACAACCTCGGGCTTCAGACTCGAGGCCTCGGCAAGCTGCGGGTAAAGAAGCGCCGGGCGCAGGTTGCCGAAGAGGTTCAGCTCCTTTCGAAGCGCCAGCAGCCCTTTTTCGGGGCGCTTGCTGATGTCTTCCATCGTATCCCATTTCGGCCCACCGACGGCCCCGAGCAGAATGGCGCTGGCCGCTTTGGCCCGCTCGAGCGTTTTCTCGGCAAGCGGCACGCCGTGCGCGTCGATGGCCGCACCGCCCACCACGTCTTCCTCGAGAGTGATGTCGAGCCCGCGGGCTTGGCATGCCTTCAAGACCTTGACGGCTTCGCGGGTGATTTCAGGCCCGATGCCATCGCCGGGCAGTACCAGAATGTTGTGGCTCATGCTCTATCCTAATGCGTTCGGGCGCACACGCCCGGAATCGGTGTCATGTGATCGAGCGCGGGGAAGCCGCGCCCACTCCGGCTCAGCTTCGAAACAGCCAGGGATTATCGGCCTTGTAGCGTGCCTCGAACGTCCGAATGGCGTCGGCCTGCTGAAGTGTAAGCCCGATGTCATCCAGTCCGTTTTCGAGGCAGTACTTTCGAAACGCATCGACGTCAAACTCAATGGTCTCGCCGTCGGGCGTGTGGATGCATTGACCGACCAGGTCGACGTCGAGCCGGTAGCCCGGCGTCTGTTCGACGTCTGTCATCAGGCGCTCGACCGTTGCGTCATCCAGCGTGATCAACAAAAGCCCGTTCTTGAAGGCGTTGTTGAAGAAGATGTCGGCGAAGCTCGGCGCGATGATCACGCGAAACCCGAAGTCTTCCAACGCCCAGGGCGCGTGCTCGCGGGAGCTGCCGCAGCCGAAGTTTTCCCGCGTCAAAAGGATGCTGGCGCCCTGATAGCGCGCCTGATTCAACACGAACTCCGGGTTCAGCGGCCGGTTGGTGCAGTCCTGCCCGGGAAAACCTTCATCCAGATAGCGAAGCTCATCGAACAGGTTCGGCCCGAACCCGGTGCGCTTGATCGATTTCAGAAACTGCTTCGGAATGATCAGGTCGGTGTCGACGTTGGAACGGTCCAGCGGCGCCACCAGCCCTTGCTTGCGTACGAACTTATCCATTAGGCGCTCTCCTGCGTGCGAGATGGAGACCAGGTGCGAATATCGACAAAGTGACCCTCGATGGCCGCCGCTGCCGCCATGGCCGGGCTGACCAGATGCGTGCGACCGCCATAGCCCTGCCGCCCTTCGAAGTTGCGGTTCGAGGTCGAGGCGCAGTGCTCGCCCGCGCCCAGCTTGTCGGCGTTCATCGCAAGACACATTGAACAGCCAGGCTCGCGCCATTCAAAACCGGCCTGCTTGAACACTACGTCCAGCCCCTCACGCTCGGCCATTCGCTTCACAAGTCCGGAACCCGGCACCACCATGGCCTGCTTGAGACTCGGTGACACCCGGCAGCCCTTGACCACCTCGGCGGCGGCGCGCAGGTCTTCGATGCGGGAGTTGGTGCAGGACCCGATGAACACGCGATCAAGCTGGATGTCGGTGATCTTCTGACCGCCGGAGAGCCCCATGTACTCAAGCGCGCGCTCGACGCCACGACGCTTGGTGGCGTCGGTAATGTCGGAAGGCGCGGGCACCGCCCCCGTAATACCAACGACCATTTCCGGGCTGGTGCCCCAGCTGACCTGCGGCTCGATCTTGGCCGCATCGAGATGGACGACCTTATCGAACTCGGCGTCGGTGTCGGAGACCAGCTCCTGCCAGCGCATCACCGCCTGCTCCCAGACGTCTTCAAGCGGGGCGAACGGGCGCTTGGCCACATAGTCGATGGTGGTCTGATCGACCCCGACCAGACCGACGCGGGCGCCTGCCTCGATCGCCATGTTGCAGATCGTCATCCGGCCTTCCATCGAAAGCGCCTCGATGGCGCTGCCGGCGAACTCCATCGCATAGCCCGTGCCACCGGCGGTGCCGATGTCACCGATGATCGCCAAAATGATGTCCTTGGCGGTCACGCCCTCACCCAACTCACCGTCGACCTGAATTTTCAGGTTTTTCATCTTGCGCTGAATCAGGCACTGGGTTGCCAGTACGTGCTCGACTTCAGAGGTACCGATGCCATGGGCCAGCGCACCGAAGGCGCCGTGCGTTGCGGTATGTGAATCGCCACAGACCACGGTCATGCCGGGAAGCGTCGCGCCCTGCTCGGGGCCGACCACGTGCACGATGCCCTGACGCTCATCGTTGATGCCGAACTGCTCGATATTGAAATCGGTGCAGTTGCTGTCAAGGGTCATGACCTGAATGCGTGAGGTGTCGTCTTCGATGCCTTCGATGCCAATGCTGCGCTCTTTCAGCGTGGTCGGCACGTTGTGGTCAGGCGTTGCGATGTTGGAATCGAGCCGCCAGGGTTTGCGATTGGCCAGGCGAAGCCCTTCGAACGCCTGCGGCGAGGTCACCTCGTGCAGAAGCTGGCGGTCGATGTAGATCAGCGCCGTGCCGTCGTCACGCTGCTGTACCAGGTGGGCATCCCACAATTTGTCGTACAGGGTTCGTCCTGCCATGTCGTTCTCCCTCGGCTGTGCCGATGTTTATCGCTTGGCAAGTCAGGCCTGCCAGTCACGTCGGTCCGTTACAGCCTCTAGGCTATGGACGTGCTAGCATAAAAGCAATTCATGTTTTTTATTCTATGCATTCCATGAAGGAATAGACCGTGGACACTCAAAGTCTGAAGGCGTTTGTAAGCGTTGCGCAGTCGGGGTCGTTTTCCCAGGCCGCCGAACAGCTCCATCTGACCCAGCCGGCGGTCAGCAAACGCATTGCTACCCTCGAGGCGCAGGTAGGCAGCCGCCTGTTCGACCGCATCGGGCGCACCATCAGCCTGACCGAGGCCGGCCGAACGCTGCTGCCCCGCGCGCGCCAGATTCTGGTGATGTTCGACGATACCCAAAGGGCGCTTTCAAACCTGAACGGCGGTGTTCAGGGCAATCTGGTGCTGGCCACCAGCCACCACATCGGCCTGCACCGTCTGCCGCCGCTTTTAAAAACGTTCACGCGGCATCACCCAGGGGTAAAACTCGACATGCGCTTTCTCGATTCCGAAAAGGCGTACTCGGGCGTGCTGTCGGGGGATCTGGAACTGGGCATCGTGACGCTTGCGCCCCACCCCGACCCATCGCTGGTCATCGAGCCGGTCTGGGTCGATCAGCTCCGGTTCGTGTGCGCGCCCGATCATCCGCTGGCGCACCGGCCAGTCACCCATCTTTCGGAGCTTGCGCCGTTTGACGCAGTACTGCCGGGGGAGCTGACCTTTACTCGAGGGATCGTAATGCAGGGCTTTGCCCGCGAGGGGCTCGCAGTCAACGTGGCAATGTCAACCAACTACCTGGAAACGCTCAAGATGATGGTGTCCATCGGCCTTGGCTGGAGCGTGATGCCGGAATCGATGATCACCGATGAGCTTCACGTAATGACACTTGATCATCCGCCGATCGAGCGGCCGCTCGGTTATCTGTTTCATCGTCACCGAACGCTTTCCAACGCCGCGCGCGCCATGATCGAGCTGCTCGAGCAGGCAAAAGCGCAGCAGCGCACGTTACCCGCTTGAATTTCGCAAAGGCGCGGGGCAGTCTAGTCCGCTCGATGTCAGGGCGCCGAACGGGACGTTCAGGGAACACGCCCTCGCCTTAAAACGAGCCTTCAGGCGTAACTGCATCAGGGCGAGACGCTTATTAGACGCCCGATGAAACCGCAGCATTCAAAACGACAAGACGCACTTAAAAACACCGCTTAAAACGACAACAAACAGGGTTGCCCAAATGACCTCGACTTCCTTTTTCCGGACTGGCGTCACGCTCAGTGACCTGACACGTTACTGGCCGGCAGCAGCGCTTCTGGCATGCTCGACCATCAATGCCTCCGCAGCGCTGGCTGACGACACGGCAACCGGTCAGGACGCCGCCAACGAGACGGCAAGCTACGAAACCACTGAAAATGCGCCCCGCAGCGAGTACCTCTCGAGCTGGCTCAATCAGAACGTGACCGTAATCGGCAGCAAGAACATCCGGTTCGGCCCGCAACAGATCGATGACATCTACCTCGAGTACGAATTTGCCGGGCGCAAGGGGCCGTGGGACCTCTACGGCTATATCGACTTTCCGAAGTTCTTCGGCATCGGCAACGACGCCGACAACGGCATTTTCGATAACGGCTCGCCGGTCTTTGCCGAACTCGAACCCCGGCTCTCGATCAACGAAGTGCTGGATAAGGACTTGAGCGTTGGCCCGTTCAAGGAGTGGTACCTGGCCGCGGACTACATCTTTGACTGGGGTCACAACTCGGACAACCGCCAGAACACCCTCTACGCCGGTGTCGGCACCGACATCGAGACCGGCACCCCGCTTGGGCTGTCGGTCAACCTCTACAAGCGCTATCAGTGGGAAAACTACGGCGCGGCCAACGAAAACCAGTGGGATGGTTACCGGGCACAAGTGAAGTATTTCTTGGCGCTCGCCACCTTCGGCAACGGCGCAAAGCTTGATTACGTGGGTTTCACCAACTTCGATTTCGGCTCTGATCTGGGCGACAAGGCTGGCGCAACCCGCACCAACGAGGCAACGGTTGCCACCAACGTGCTGCTTTACTCGTTCACCCACCTTCGCTTCATGGCCGTGGCCCGCTATTTCCACAACGGCGGCCAGTGGAATGACGATGCCACACTTGATTTCGGCGACGGCCCCTTCCACGTGCGCTCGACCGGATGGGGGTATTACTTTGGCGTGGGCTGGCAGTTCTGATCGACTGTCCATGCACTCAAGGCGTGAGTACGCTCAATAAAAAGTACGCTCAATAAAAAGTACGTTCAATAAAAAAGGCCGCCCTCTAGGGCGGCCTTTTTGGTTTTGTAAGCGCTCGATAGGAACCCGAGCACCGCGCTCGGTCAGGATTGACTGCTTGCCGTTTTCGAGCCGGTGTCTGAAAGCGCATCGAAGTCGCGGTCGAACGCGTTGTGCTCGAGCGTGACCGACGGGCTCGGACACCGAGGGCGGCCAACGCGACGAGCCGGGACGCCAACGACGGTGGTGTGCGGGGCGACGTCGTCGAGCACGACACTGCCCGCACCGATCTGTGCGCCGCTTCCGATAGAAATATTGCCGAGAACGGTCGCGCTTGCCCCGATCAGTACCCCATGATGGACCTTCGGGTGGCGGTCGCCCGCTTCCTTACCGGTACCCCCGAGGGTAACCCCCTGAAGGATCGACACATTGTTGCCGATCGACGCCGTTTCACCGATCACGATGCCGGTGGCGTGGTCAAGCATGACGCCATGACCAATCGGGCATGCCGGATGAATATCGACCCCGAATACTTCGGAACTGCGGTTTTGAAGCATGCCGGCCATCATGTGACGGCCATCGTGCCAAAGCATGTGCGCGACTCGGTGTACCTGCAGCGCAATGAAGCCCTTCTGATAAAGCACGACGTTCAGTGCAAGGGTCGAGGCGGCGTCGCGCTCGAGCACGGCGTCGATGTCGCGCACCGCTTCACCGATCAGGGAGGGCGTCGAGGAAAGCGATTGCCGGAACAGCGCCAGCAGCGACGTGAGCGGCAACATCTCATTGGCAAGCTTGCGCGCCATGATGTTGGTGAGCACATCTCCGAGATCCTGACAGGCAAGCACCTGGGCATGCATGGCAGAGGCCAGGAGCGGTTCCTGGACTACAACGTCGTTGGCTTCCTTGCAAAGCGTATCGAACATGCGCTGTTCACACGTCATCATCTTAATTCCCCGACACGAAGCGGTTTAGTACGCGAAAGATAGCAGACTACTCTTTCATGCCAAGTTTTGGTGTGCCGACTTGAACATCCGCGTTCTGACCACGATGACGCAGCAGATGATCCAAAAGTGTCAGCGCCATCATCGCCTCGGCGATGGGCGTCGCCCGAATGCCGACACATGGGTCGTGACGGCCCTTGGTCACCATCTCATGTCCCTCTCCCTCAACGTCGATGGTCTGACCAGGAATCGTGATGCTCGAGGTTGGTTTCAACGCCATGCTCACAACGATCGGCTGCCCCGAGGAAATGCCGCCAAGCACCCCGCCCGCGTGATTGGACAAAAAGCCCTCGGGCGTCATTTCATCGCGATGAACGCTGCCCTTTTGATCGATCACGCCGAATCCGTCACCGATCTCGACGCCTTTCACCGCATTGATGCCCATCATGGCGTGGGCAAGATCTGCGTCGAGGCGGTCGAACACCGGTTCGCCAAGCCCCACCGGCACGTTGTCCGCGACTACCGTGATGCGGGCGCCGACGCTGTCCTGGGCGCGACGAAGCTCGTCCATATAGGCTTCGAGTTCGCCGACAAGCTCATTGTTTGGGGCGAAGAACGGATTGTCATCGACGTCTTCCCAGCGCTTGAATGGAATCTCGATCGGACCGAGCTGGCTCATGTAGCCCCGGATCGTGACGCCGTAGGTGGAAAGCACCTTTTTCGCGACGGCGCCGGCGGCGACACGCATCGCGGTCTCGCGGGCGCTGGAACGGCCGCCGCCCCGATAATCGCGGACGCCGTACTTGTGATGATAGGTGTAGTCGGCGTGCGCCGGACGAAACACATCCTTGATCTTGGAATAATCCTTGGACCGCTGATCGGTATTTTCGATCAAAAGCCCGATCGGCGTACCGGTGGTCTTGCCTTCGAACACACCGGAGAGAATGCGCACCTCGTCGGCTTCCCTGCGCTGAGTGGTGTGGCGCGAGGAGCCCGGACGACGGCGGTCGAGATCACGTTGAAGATCCGATTCATCGAGCTCGATGCCCGGCGGGCACCCATCGATGATGGCGCCAAGCGCTGCGCCGTGACTTTCCCCGAAGGTGGTGACGGTAAAGAGCCGTCCGAAGGTATTTCCAGCCATGAGTTCAGTTCCTGGTAACTACGTTCTGGGTCAATTCGGGCTTACACCGAGGGCGCGGTCTCGGCCCAATACGCCTTGAGCGTCTCCGCCGTAATGGCAAATATGCCCTCACCGCCGTGCTCAAACTCGAGCCACATGACAGGGAGGTCCGGATAGGCCGCGTCAAGATGCACGGCGGAATTGCCAACCTCGACGATCAAGACGCCGTGGTTGGTCAGATGCGCGCCCGCCTCCTTCAGGATGCGGTGCACGATCGACAGGCCATCATCACCTGCGGCCAGCGCAAGCGTCGGCTCATGACCAAACTCGCTCGGCATGGCGGCCAGATCGCGTGCATCGACATACGGCGGGTTGGAAACGATCAGATCGAAGCGCTCATCGCCCAGACCGTCGAAGAGATCGCTTTCAATGACCTCGACTCGATCAAGAAGCTCATGGCGCTCGGTATTTCGACGCGCGACGTCAAGCGCATCCGGGCTGATGTCTGAGAGCACCACCTCGGTGGTCGACAGCATCAGTGCGGTCGCAAGCCCGATGCAGCCAGAGCCCGTGCAAAGATCCAGCACCCGCGCCGGCGGCTCGACCGTGAACCACGGTGCGAACCCCTGCTGAATCAGCTCGGCAATCGGTGAGCGCGGAATCAGGACAGCGGGGCTGACCTCAAAGGGGATGCCGGCAAAATAGGCCTCGCCCAAAAGATACGGCAGCGGCGTTCGCGTCTCGACTCGCGCCCGAATGAGCGCCATCACTCGAAGCGCTTCTGGGCGGGTCAGCCTGGCATCGATCACGTTAGGGTCGATGTCGTGCGGCAAATGGAGTGCGCCAAGCACCAGCGCCACGGCCTCATCCCATGCAGATTCGGTGCCGTGCCCGAAATACAGGCGCTCGGCCTGAAAACGGCTGACGGCAAAGCGAATGTAGTCACGCAGCGTACTCAGCTCATCGATGAGTGCGTCATCGGTGCTCGTGAGCGGGTTGACAGGGGCGGACACGAAGGTGGCAGACGGGCACACGACAGACGAACTCCAAGAAAAATCAGATAAATGACAGTGATCGCCTATTGGCGTAGCCGGTAAGTCTACCTTGCCCACCATGGCCTTGAAAGGCGTGACATTTACATTCGAGGCATGGCTCTTATACTTGAGCCAACGCAACGCCATTCCCCTTCTCCCCCATTTGCTAGCGGTGTATCTTGCCATGCCGACGGATGACGACGACCTCGATTTTTTCCGCCAGAACATGAATGAGGAAGGAGTGCGCCGCCTGCACGTCAACCGCGCCAATGTGCAACCGACAAGAACGGCCGCGACCAACGCCCACGCCCGCCGGGCGGCCGCCGTTGCCGCGCCGGAAAGCGCTGACGCCCCAAGCCGCATGTCAGATGGTCGAGTCACGCCCGTTCGCCCTTCCGAAGCCTTGTTTTTCGCTTTACCGGACCTCCCCTGGCGCACCCAACAGCAGCTCAAGCGCGGCGCCATTGAATGGCAGGCCGGGCTCGACCTGCACGGCTACACGCTCGATGAAGCCCGCTCGGAGCTTGAGACCTTTTTGAACGAGGCTCGGCGCCAGCGTCAGCGCTGCGTGATCGTGGTTCACGGCAAATCCCGCGCCAATACAGCGGGCTACCCGGTCATCAAGAGTCACGTCAACGCCTGGCTGAGAGAAATGCCCTTTGTGCTGGCGTTTTGCTCAAGCCTTGAACGAGACGGCGGCACCGGCGCGGTGTATGTCCTGTTGAAAAAAAGCGGCCAGCCTGACTGATCTCGGGCCTACGTGACGAAATGCGGTCTAGCCTTCGCTGTAGCCGGCCTCGAAACGGTCCAATGCATCGCGGGCCAAATGGCGCCCAAGCTCGATCATCGGAGTGGCGCGTTGAAATTCGTGGGTCCCGCAGACCGATTTAGGCACATTGATCAACACATCCGGCGGATAGCCGGCGATCTTGTACTGGGCCAGTGCGGCCTGGGTGATGTCGAAGGCCTTGAGCATTAGGTCGAGCTTGCCGAGCGCCTGCGCGCTCGGGGCCTGCGTGGCGTCATCGCTTGAAAAGCGTTTTCGTAACGAGGAAAACCAGCTCTCTTCGGTCTCGACCTTGATCTCGGTCGGTGACGGCAACAGCTCTTCGAGCGTCACGTTCTTGGGCGAGGTGGCTGTCGCGTTGACGGCAATGATGATGTCGGCGTCATGAGAGGCAACCGCTGGAAGAATCGGCAAGGGGTTCAAGAGCCCGCCATCGACGAGAAATCGCCCCTGCTGCTCCACCGGCGTCATGATGCCGGGAATGGCGATCGAGGCCCGAATGGCATCCGACAGCGAACCGCTTTGAAACCACAGCTCGCGCTGACGGGTCATGTCGGTGGCAACGATCGTCAACGGCGCCGGCAGATCCTCGATGTTGAATTCATCGGTCAGCCGGCCCAGCCGGCGCATGATCTTGACGCCCCGAATGGCGCCGGAGCTTTCCCAGCTGAAGTCGAGCAGCCGAAGGATGTCGAGCGTCTTGAGCTTGCTGACCCAGCGGCGATAGGACTCGAGCTGGCCGGCCAGATAGATGCCGCCGATGACGGCCCCCATCGAACACCCACTGATGGCCACAATGTCATGGCCACGCGCCTCGAGCTCGTCGATGACACCGATGTGGGCATACCCTCTTGCTCCACCGCTTCCAAGCACCAATGCCACACGCGCCATTAACCGTCCTCCCGGCCCTTTGTTCGGTTATCGGCGGTACCGACATGTTCATTGAAAAAACCATCGACAATCGATGTGACCTTATCCGGGTCGAGATGAACGTGATGCCCGCCATCAATCACACGACGGTCGAGGTTTGCCAGGTGACGTCGAGCCCGAACCGCCTGAGGGTGCGCGCCCAGCACGCCGCTCGAAGCCTCAATCAGCGTGACCGGACATGCCACCTCACTTAATACCTGATCCCGCTGGGCGGGCGTGAACCGCATCAGGGAAGGATAAAGAAGCCGCGGGTCGGTGCGCCAGACAACGCCGTCGTCGACCTCGCTCAGATTTCTCGGCACCAGACACTCAGCCTGAGCCTCGCTCAAGGCAGTGACACCGCCGCTCACGCGCGCCCGAACTGCGGAGGCGACGCTTGAATGCACCTTGCGCGCACGTGGGCCTCGACGCATTTTCGTTACCGCTCGGCGCATCTGCTGCACGACGTCGGTCTCCGGTGTCACCAGCATGCCAAGGCCGTCGAGCAACCAGAGCCGCTCGACGCGCTCGGGCGCGATCGAAGCCGTCAACAACGCAACACTTGCCCCCATGGAGTGGCCCAGCAGACGAACCGGTGCGTCGGTAAGCTCATCAAGTGCATCCAGTACATCATGGACATAATCCCATAGCGCGTAATCGAGCGTGCCGGGCAGCCACTGGGAATGCCCGTGCCCGGAGAAATCAAGTGCCACCACACGGTATCCGCGGCGTACAAGCTCCGGGGCAAGGTGCGTGAAGCTCATGGCATTATCAAGCCAGCCATGAAGCGCAAGCACCAACGGTGCGCTCGGATCGCCCCATGTGAGCGCTGCCAGCCGTCCGCCCGCCAGTGACCGCGCGTCGGACGCGGCAAAGCCTTCATCGGTAGTCATACGTACTTACCTGTCTGTCTTTAAGCGTATCGCCATTAACGCTACCATGGTCGTAGTCCCGCTCTCTTCGATCGAGTCCGTCATGCCCAAGCGTTCCCGCCGTTCCACGCCAAATGGCCTTTTTCTGATTACCGTCGTCGTGGCGCTGATCGTAGCCTTTTTGAGTTTGTAATTCATGAACCCACTTGACCTGTTCATCGATACGCTGAACGTGACCCTGCCGGTCTTTGCCATGGTGCTGCTCGGCATGGCCCTCAAAAAAATTCGCCTGATCGATCATGCGTTCATCGACACTGGCTCTAACCTGGTGTTCAAGGGCGCCATGCCCACGCTCATTTTCCTGAGCATCGTCGATGCCGATTTCTCAAGGGCCTTCGACCCAAGTCTGGTGATCTATTTCAGCCTTGCAACCGTTACAAGCTTCTTCGGGGTCTGGGCGGTTGCGGCGCGTCTGGTGGTTCGAGAAGATCGGGGCGTGTTCGTTCAGGGCGCGTTTCGAGGCAACTGCGGCATCGTGGGCCTGGCCCTGGCCGGCAGCATGTACGGTCAGGAGGGCCTCTCTGCCGGTGGCATCATGGCCGGCGCAGCCATCATCATCTACAACGTCCTGTCGGTGATCGTACTGGCGGCCTATCAGCCGGGCATCGATATCAGCGCGCGCTCGCTTGCGATAAAGATCATCAAGAACCCGCTGATCATCGCGGTGATCTCGGCACTGATCTTCTCGAAAGCCGGAGTCACACTGCCGGTGTGGCTGCACACCTCGGGTGATTATTTCGCGAGGATGACGCTGCCGCTGGCGCTGATCTGTATTGGTGGGACGCTCTCGGTCGGGTCATTGACCCGAGCAAGCACCGTGGCGCTTCAGGCAAGCTTTTTTAAGATGATCGCGATTCCAGCGCTTGCCATCCTCGGCGCCATCGCACTTGGCTTTCGCGGCCAGCTGCTCGGCATCCTCTTTCTTTATCTGGCAAGCCCCTCGGCCTCCAGCAGCTTCGTGATGGCCAAGGCGATGGGCGGCAACCATACGCTTGCCGCCAACATCATCGCCCTGACCACACTTGCCACCGGCGTCGTCATTACCGCCGGCGTGTTCATCATGATGTGGCTGGGGCTGGTTTAACCGCCGGCCTGAATCACGACCTCGAACTGCTCGAGGCCTCCGCCGTCATTGAAGGCCTCTTTCGGCATGGGATTGGCGTGCGCGGCCTTGAAATCCTCGCTGCCAACCCAGTCGCGAAACGCCGTCTGGCTTTCCCATTCGGTCTCGACCACATACGGTGCCTGATTGCCCTGGGGCTTCAGGATGCGCATGCGAACGAAGCCGGGCTGCTGCTCGATCTGCCCGACCCGATGTTGAAACCGGCGCTCGAACTCTTCGGCGTAATCCGGTTTGACGAAGACCCGATTATTGACGATGTAGGCCATGCGACTACCTCGCAACCGCCTGACCGGGCGTCTGATGAGTGATAAGCGTTGCACAGCCGGCCGCCCATACATCGGCGTCAAGAACCGCGATGTCGGCGGTGCCCATCGGCATGCGTGCGTGCGTGCCGCCATCGACCAGTCGACCGACCAGATCCGCCACCAGCGGCATATGGCTAACCAGCAGCCAGGGGCTACCGTCGGAGGCATTTTCATGCAACCACTCGATCACGGATTCCGGCGGTGCGTCCGGGGTAATCAACGGCAATGACAGCGAGCTTGCTGCACCCAACGCCTGCGCGACCAGGTCCGCGGTTTGGCGGGCCCGCTTATAGGGGCTTCCCACGATGGTCAGTGACTCACGTTCGCTGTCGGTCAACGTTTCTTTAAGCCACTGCGCGCTTTGACGCACTTCCTGCTCGCCGAGAGGTTCAAGGGGGCGTGAGGCATCGGGGGTTCCGGAGGCAGCTTCGCCGTGTCGCATGATAAATAGTTTCATGTGCGTGGGTCCTGGTTGGTCTCGTAGAGTGAGTGATGATCCCGCTGTGCGTCCTGACGGGAGAGCGTGAATTCAACGTCGCTGCTGTGATCGCTTCGCATGAGCGTAAGCCCCATGTCCTGGGGGGAAACGCCCTCGAACAGCACCCGGTACAACCCGCCGGCCAGCGGCATGTAGATGCCTTCCTGGCTCGCGCGCTGATGCACGAGACGCACGGTATTGACCCCCTCGGCGACCTGTCCGAGCGTCTCGATGGCGTCGTCAAGCGTTCGGCCCTCGCCTACGGCGTAGCCAATGCGGTAATTGCGCGAAAGCTCACTTGAGCAGGTCACGATCAGATCACCGACGCCTGCAAGGCCCAAGAAGGTCAGCGGGCTTGCGCCGAGGCTCACGGCAAAGCGGCTCATTTCAGCCAGCGCCCGGGTCATGATCATGCTTTTGGTGTTGGCGCCCATGCCGAGCGCGGCCGCCATGCCAACGCCGATGGCGTAGATGTTCTTGAGGGCGCCTCCGAGTTCAACTCCGTAGCGGTCATTGCTCGCATACACCCGAAAGTAATCGCAGCTCAGACAGGCCTGGGCCGAAGCCCGCGTGAACGGGTCATCGCTTGCGACCACCGTCGCGGTCAGATGGCCGGCGGCAAGCTCCGAGGCAAGGTTGGGGCCGGATAAAACACCCACGTGGGTGCTGTCGGTTTCCTCGCGCACGATGTCGCTCATCAGTGAAAACGTGCTTTCCTCGATGCCCTTGGTGGTGCTCAAGAGCACCTGGTGCTCATTGAGCCAGGGACGAGCCATGCGAACAACGGCCCGAAACGACGATGACGGAATCGCGATCAAGACAAGCTCCGCATCCTCGAGCACCCACGCCATGTCGGTATTGGCCTTGATGGTCGGGTTCAACTCGATGCCCGGCAGATAGCGCGAGTTATGATGCTGCTCGGTAATTTCGCGTGCGAGTGCGTCGTCTCGCATCCATTGGCGCACGCGCGCGCCCTTGGTCGCCGCGATGCTTGCAAGCGAGGTGCCGAAACTGCCACCGCCGAGGACGGCGATGCGTTCGGGTGTGCGGGTCACACTGTCGTATGTGTCTGTCATCAATCGAAAAACCTTGTTTATCGCGACGTGTGGCGAGCCTACCTGCTCACGACGAGCACGACAATGTTATTTCCTGCGCACCGGCTTCCGGCGGCAGATGCCATGCCCCGTGCGTCTCTCGAGGCTCGAATGGCGCCGACAAACAGGCTCGGTATTCCTTGAGCGGGCCGACATCGCCCTGCTCTGCGGCCTCGATCACTGACCGAGCGTGGTGAAGCCTTAAAACGTAGTACGGGTTGCATTGACGCATCGCCGCTTGGCGGGCCTCGACGGCGCGGTGCTCGCGCGCCAGGCGCTGATCGTAGCGCGCAAGAAAGGCCCGTGCGGCCTCGGTGTCGCCCAGCACATCGAGCAGTGCTTCACGGCCTGCCAAGGTGTCGTCGTACGCACACAGGGCCCGAAACGAGCGGTGATAATCGAGCTGCTGGCTTCCCAGAAGGTCAAGCCATTGCCGGCAAAGCTCCGAATCCTCGTCTTCAAACGTCTCGAGTCCGAACCGAGCGCGCATGGTGTCGCCAAAACGGGCCTGAAGATGCCCCTCGAAGCGCCCGAGCTCGGCCTCGAGCGTGGACTTGTCCACCAGCGAGACCAGTGACTGGGCGAGCCTGACCAGATTCCAGAGCGCGACACCCGGCTGCTGATCGAAGGCGTAGCGCCCCTGGGCATCGGTTCGGTTGGGCACACGGTCGGCCACATAGGCGTCCAGAAACGCGTAGGGCCCATAATCGATGGTCAGCCCGAGAATCGACATGTTGTCGGTGTTCATCACGGCATGAACGAAGCCGTAAGCCTGCCAGTCCGCCACCAGGTGAGCGGTGCGCTCGACCACATCGGCAAAGAGCCCAGCGTAGGGGGCGTCCACGTTTTTAAGCCAGGGCCGGTGACGGTCGATAACGTGATCGGCCAGCTGCCTGAGCGCCTCGGTCTGCCCGGACAGCCCCAGCCATTCGAAATGCCCGAACCGCACATGGCTTTCAGCGACGCGCAAGAGCGTCGCCCCCGGCTCGACCCGCTCTCTGGGCACCCGCTCGTCATTAATGGCAACCGCCAGCGCATGGGTGGTCGGGATACCAAGGCCCGCCATCGCTTCACTTGCCAGATACTCGCGCACGCTCGAGCGCAGCACCGCCTGGCCGTCGCCAAAGCGGGAATACGGGGTACGCCCCGCTCCCTTGAGATGAAGGTCCATCGGCCCTGACGGCGTATCGACCTCGCCAAGCAGCAGCCCTCGCCCGTCGCCAAGCGCCGGGTTGTAGGCGCCGAACTGATGCCCGGTGTATTTCTGGGCCAACGGCTCCGCGCCTTCGGGCACCCACTGCCCGGCCATAAGCGCCCGAAGCTGATCGTCAGCGGGTTCAAGCCCTTCAAGGCCGAGCCGCGTCGCACAGCCAGGACTCACATCCAGCACCCGTGTACCGGCGCGAGGCGTGGGCTGAACCCGGGTGTAGAACGCCTCGGGCAACCGGGCGTAACGATTATCGAACTGAAGTCGGTCAAGCATCTTGTTTCTCGAAACGGCAACTGTGGGTGCAGTATGGCATCATTGACGCCCGGACCCCGAACACATCACCTGCAAATACCCCCGTCAGTCATTTAAGTAAGCGTTAAGACTTTGGCATCACACTGGTGCCAAACGCTTTTAGAGGCACGTATATGCGGATACTGCTTGTCGAAGATGACCCGTTGCTTGGCGATGGTGTCGAGACCGCGCTGTCGCGGGAAGGCTATATGGTCGATTGGTTGACCGATGGCCGGCTCGCCGATGAGGCGCTCAACGTCAATCATGACTACGCCGCGCTGGTTCTGGATCTGGGGCTTCCGGGCATGGACGGGATGGAGGTACTGAGGCGTCTTCGGCGACACAGCACGCTGCCGGTGCTGATTCTGACAGCGCGGGATCACGTCGATGAGCGCGTGGCAGGTCTTGACGCCGGCGCCGACGATTACGTACTGAAGCCGTTCGAGCTCGATGAACTGCTGGCCCGCCTTCGAGTGGTCATCCGACGCGCCCACGGACGCGCGACCCAGCGCATCGAGCTGGGGCCGCTGGTAATCGATGAGGCGCGTCATGAAGTGTGCTGGCGCGGTGAACCGGTGGCACTGAATCGTCGGGAATATGCCCTTTTAAGAGAGCTTGCCAATCACCCGGGGCAAGTCCTGACTCGCCCTCAGCTTGAAAGCGTGCTCTACGGCTGGCAGGACGATGTGGAATCCAACGCGCTGGAAGTGCACGTGCATCATCTTCGCAAGAAGCTCGACAGCGCGCTGATCAAGACCCTGCGCGGTATCGGCTACCGCCTGAACGACGCGCTTACCTAGAGATCCTCATGCGCTCCATCAAACGCTACCTGCTCTGGACCATCACGCTTGCCCTGCTGCTCGGAGCGGGGCTTGCGATTACCGCCGCCTATTTCACCAGTCAGCATGAAATGGATGAAATGTTCGATGCCGAGCTTGCCAAGTTCGCGCGCATCATTGCCGGGCTGAACGACACCACCCTTAACGAGCAACATTACCAGACTCTGGCTCGCCGGCTCGATCAGCCCGACCATCCGGGGCGGTACTTCTCAGAAGATGGCGTCGCGGCGCCGATCGATGCCCGCGCCGACCAGGCCGTTCGTTACTTTCACGAAGAGCGCATGATCTCTATTGGCTTTTGGGCCCCCGACGGCACGCCTCGAGTGCTTGACGGCGAATGGCACGACAACGGCGCCTTTCCAGCGCCTACCGAAACCGGGTTTCGCTGGCAAACGTACGATGAGCAGGACTGGCGGGTATTCAGCATGAGACTCGGTGAGGGGCGCGGCTGGATCTCGGTGGGCCTTCGCAAGGCGTTCGAACAGGAACTTGCCGGCAAGATCGCACTCAGCAACACCATTCCGTACCTGATCGCGATTCCGCTTCTGGCGCTGATCATCGGCGCTCTGGTGCTTCGAGGGCTGCGCCCACTCGACCGTCTGTCCAGTCAGGTCGGCCGGCGCCACCACAAGGCGCTCGACCCCATCAATGAGGACGTCCCCCTGGAGCTTGTCCCGTTACGAGACGCCATCAACGCGTTTATCGCGCACCTCAAGACGACGCTTGAGCGCGAACGCCGATTCACCTCAGACGCTGCCCATGAGCTTCGCACGCCGCTTGCCAGTCTCAAGATTCACCTTCAAAACGCCCGCACCGATCCGATGGGCGAAAAGGCCTCACTCGGCAAGGCCTATCAGGGCATAGAGCGGCTGCAGCGCGTGGTCGAACAGCTTCTAACGCTTGCAAGGCTCGAGCGCAGCAGCGCCCCCACACGTGAGTACGTCGCGCTCTATCCACTGGCCGCGCAGCTTTCGGGCGAGCTCTGGCCGGTCGCCGAAGCGCGGGGGCAACAGCTTGCCATTGAAGGTGACACCACGCTCAAGGTCTGCGGCGAGGCGACGGAACTGGGGGTCTTGATCAGAAATCTGCTGGATAACGCCCTGCGTTACAGCCCGGAAGGTGCCGTGATTACGCTGAGGCTCAAGACGGTCGACGACGGGCCGACGCTTGAGGTAATCGATGAAGGCCCGGGCGTGCCCGAGGAAAACCTCGACCGGCTGACGGAACGCTTCTACCGGCAAAACCACCAGCACATGGCCGGCACCGGCCTCGGGCTTTCCATCGTCAACACACTGGTACTGCGTCAAAACGCCCGGCTTTCGTTCATCAACCGCTCCGAGGGCGGGTTGATCGCTCGCGTCAGTTGGCCGCCATTTGCGGACTCTGCACCTGCCGGTACTGAGTGATTGCGCGCTGGTTATCCACCAGAATCTGTCGCAGCGCGTGCAGATAGCCGATGCCGCGCGTTGAGTACCGGGTAAGCCCTGGAATCAGGCCGGCCCCTGTGGGCACGCGCTCATCGGCGCCGGCCTGGGCGCGAAGGCGCCTAAGCGTTGCGTAGGCCGGGTGCGTATTGAGGTTGAGAATGTAGGCCTCGACCGCGGCCCCAACACTTTGAAAGGTTTGAAACCGTCGGGCACTGCCCAACTGCTGGATGCCGCACTCCTTGCCAAAACAGCGCATGCCGAAAAGATTGTTGCCGCGCCGGGCAAGCCGTGAGGTGCCCCAGCCCGACTCCAGAATCGCCTGACTCACCACCAGCTCCACCGGCAGTGTATCGACGCGCTGCTCAAGTGCCGCCCAAGGGATCGACTCCTTGCACTCAAGCCGATAGCGCGCGCACAGCTGAGTCAAACGCTGACGCTCGAGTTTGGACAGGGTCTTCTGCTCCCGAAGTGAGGTAAGCCAGGCCCGCTCGCGCTCGATACGCGCATTGGCGCCGTTGACCAGTGGCATGATCAGCTCGAAAAACGCGGCCTTGCGCTCAGGGCCGGGGGCAACCTCTCGAAGATCCGGCATGGACGCACCATGACGGGTATCGGCGCCATGCGCGAGGGACAGAAACAGCGCGTGCGCCAGGCACAGCGCCGCCAGTAACGCAGTTCGAAACAGTAAAATCATGAAAGTCGCAAGGTGCAATGATGTGGGCGAGCGACACTAGCACGGCGCCCCATTCGCGACTTGGCTTATCAGGGCATAAGGCTTGCGCCGAACGGCCGGCATGCAGAAAAGGCGCAATCGGCACAAAAAAGCCCGCTCGAAAGCGGGCTCTTCATAACGCGTTACGACGCGACCATCAGGTGGCAAGCAAGGCATTCAAGCGCTTGACGTAGGCCGCGGGATCATCCAGATGCCCGCCTTCGGCGATGATCGCCTGATCGAGGATGACCTCGGCGAACCCGTCGAAACCATCCTGCTCGCGATCGAGTCGATTGATCAACGGGTGATCCGGGTTGATCTCGAGAATCGGTTTGACATCCGGGACCGGCTGACCGGCCGCTTCCATCAGACGCCGCATCTGATACCCCATCTCATGCTCAGGCAGTACGACACAGGCCGGCGAATCAGTCAGGCGATGGGTGACACGAACGTCCTGAACGCGTGACTCGAGCGTGGTCTTCAAACGCCCGACCAACCCTTCTTTTTCCTTGGCGCTTTCCTGCTGAGCCTGCTTCTCGGTTTCGTCTTCGACGTCACCGAGATCCAGGTCGCCCTTGGCCACATCGGCCATCTGCTTGCCGTCGTATTCGGTCAAGTGGTTCATCAGCCACTCATCGATACGGTCGGATAGCAGCAGAACTTCGAGGCCTTTCTTGCGGAAGATTTCGAGGTGGGGCGAATTTTTCGCCGCGTTGAAACCGTCGGCAATCACGTAGTAGATCTTCTGCTGCCCTTCCTTCATGCGCGCGATGTAATCGTCAAGCGATTGATCCTGAGTCGCGGCGTCGGTATGGGTCGATGAAAAGCGCAGAAGCGAGGCGATCTTCTCGCGGTTGGCGTAGTCTTCGCCCGGGCCTTCCTTCAGAACCTCACCAAACTGGGTCCAGAAGCTCTGATAGCTCTCGGGGTCCTTGGCAAGCTTCTTGAGCATGTCGAGGCCACGCTTGGTGAGCGCGCTCTTGATCGACTCGACCTTCGGATCCTGCTGCAAAATCTCACGCGAGACGTTGAGCGACAGGTCATTGGAATCGACCACGCCCTTGACGAAACGCAGGTACAGCGGCAGGAACTGCTCGGCGTCGTCCATGATGAATACGCGCTGAACATAAAGTTTCAAGCCGCGCGCACCGTCACGCTGATACAGATCGAACGGCGCTCGGCTCGGCACGTACAGAAGACTGGTGTATTCGAGCTTGCCTTCGACCTTGTTGTGGCTCCAGGTCAGCGGATCAGTGAAATCGTGGGCGACGTGCTTGTAGAAGCCCTTGTACTCATCATCACTGATATCGCTCTTGGGCTTGACCCACAGGGCCTGCGCTTCGTTGACGGTTTCCCAGCTGACGGTGGTTTCACCGCTCTCGTCTTCCTGGGTCGTCGGCATGCGGACCGGAATATCGATGTGGTCGGAGTACTTGCGCACCAGCGACTTGAGGCGTTGGTCGTCGGCGAACTCGATGGCATCGCTTTTGAGGCTCAGCACGATTTCAGTGCCGTGACGGTCGCGCTCGATGGTTGAGATGGTGAACTCACCCTCGCCGCGGGACTGCCACTCAACGCCCTCGCCCAGCTCATCGCCTGCCTTGCGAGTACGCACGGTCACCTCATCGGCGACGATAAACGCCGAATAGAAACCGACCCCGAACTGACCGATCAGCTTGGCGTCCTTTTGCTGCTCGCCGGAGAGCTGCTGCATGAATTCAGCGGTGCCCGAACGCGCGATCGTTCCGAGATTCGAGATCACATCGTCACGATTCATACCGATGCCGTTGTCGCGGATGGTGACCGTGCCGGCCTCGGCGTCGTGCTCGATCTCGACGCGAAGCTCGGCGTCGTTTTCATACAGCGCGTCGTTATTGAGCGCGGCGTAGCGAAGCTTGTCGCAGGCATCGGCTGCGTTGGAGACCAGCTCGCGCAGAAAAATCTCGCGGTTGGAGTACAGCGAATGAATCATCAGATTCAGAAGCTGTTTGACCTCGGTTTGGAACCCAAGTGTCTGTTCGTCGGTCGCTGTCGTCATTTATCCCTTCCTCAGCTCAATCAACAAGGACCGTGCCCGGCGTTCGGGCACCTGCTGCGAGCTAGATGGGGGATACCCAACACTTTTTCAAGCCTTTGACATCGACACTAGCGTATCGACGTCTGATCGAGCTCGGCCAACACACAGTGAAGTCGGGCGGTGGCAACCAGCCGGTCTTCCGAGGCCTGCCAGGCATGCACCCGGAGATTGGCCAACCGTTTGCCTTCTCGAACCAGTTCGCACCGGGCGTAGGTCGGCTGACACTTCCCGGCGCGCAGATAATCGATCGAGAAGTTGGCGATCTTCGGCATCTTGGCCGTTCTCAAGGCCAGCATGGTGTCGATGATGGCCGCGGTTTCCATGAACGCGCCCATGGCGCCGCCATGAATTGCCGGGAGCAAGGGGTTGCCGATCATGTCGCGCCGCGCCGGGAGCGTAAAGACCAGCCCGGAATTGTCGCGTGTCACCTCGATGCCGAGCCAGCGCGCGTAGGGCATGTTGTCGAGAATGGCATCAGGGGCGTTGATTGCCCGGCTCTGCTCGAGCCAGTCAAGAGAGGAGGTATCAGACATGGGACTCGGTGTTGGGAGAATGGGTGGGCCGGCCACATAAAAGGCGCTCGAAATTGTGAGGGGTCATCTCCGGCGGCAGACGGGCAAAGCTTCCGACCGCACGGGCAATCGTCTTCTCGGGCGCGTTGACCTGCCAGAGCGTACCCTCAACGGTTGCGATCGAGCCGGTCACGTTGACGATAATGGCATTGGCGACCATTGCATGCCCGACACGGGCCGGGCGGTAGTGATCGATACGCAGATCAAGCGTCGGGCAGATTTCGGGGCGCCCCAGCCCGCACAGCACCGTTCCGGTACACAGCGTATCGAGCACCATGGTAATGACACCGCCGTGCACGAGCCCGCGGGAAAGATCGCCTGCAAACCACGGCTGCCAGGGCAGCCGCATTGTCACATCCCCTTTTGAAGCCTTGATCACCTCAAGCCCCGTTGCCCGGGTATGAGGCATGCCCTTGACGTAGCGCGTCATTGCGTAGCGCCAGTCCGTATCCTGTGTCATTGAATCCTCATGCATCACTTGGGCGCGCTGCGCGCCATTGTCGATAGTCCTCAAGCGACTCATCGAGTCGCGTCAGCAGCCAACCGCCGATGAAGAGATCATCGAGCCACCCCCAGCCGAGGATAAAGTCGGGGATCAGATCGAAGGGCGACACGATGTACACAAGCGTCAACACCATCAGCGCCGTTGCCCGCTTGGGCAAGGGGCGATAGCTGCCTGACCACCAGTCGCGCAGGAGTAACCCGTAAGTCTTGACCGCTCGAACGATTCTAAAGAGAAGGCGGGATCGCCCCCCCAATAGACGAGAAAGCATACCGCCTTTGGCCTTTTTCATGGCATCTCCTGAATTCGGGTTGAGTCACACTGTTGAAAATTTGACGGTTCTTTCTTCAAGGTTAGTCTGAAACCGCGCGCCCCAAAAGCGGTCTATCGCAGACCAAGCGGTCCACCGCTTCTTTATATCGCCAGGAGAACTCAGGTGACATTTCTAACTCGACTTTCCGCCGCCTGTTTGACCGGCGTGCTTTCGCTTTGGTTGCCAAACAGCACCTACGCCGATGACCGCGCGCTTAGAACCGCACTCGATGCCGCGCGCGCTCATCAGTGGCAGGCGATCGACGAAGCCAGTATCGATCAGCATGTTCTTTCAGGCTACATCGATTATCATCGCCTGAAAGCCAGGCTGCCCGGGCTTTCTCCCGAACAGGTCCAGCACTTCATCGACACCCACGATGATTCCCCCTTGAGCGTCTGGATGCGCGACGTCGCCATCGGCGCCTACGGCCGAGCCGGTCGATTCAATGAGCTGCGCGAGGTCAGCGGCGGCAACGCACCCAACGGCGTCGCACGCCAATGCTACTTCTACCGCGCCTACCTTGGCATCGATAACCAGAAAGCCATCGACGGCGGCCGCGCCCTTTGGAACGTCGGCCGCTCTCAGGACAACGCCTGCGATCCCTTGTTCGATGCGCTCAGAGCCCAGGGGGCCATTGGTGACGCGCAGATCTGGTCTCGACTGATCAAGGCCTGGGAAGCCGGCAACGACGGACTTGCCAATTATCTGAGCGACCTTCTGAGCCCAAGCTGGCAGCCCGCCGCCTCGACCTATGAACAGCTTTCAAAGACGCCCGAGCGTATTGCGACAGTTGACCAAAAGGCCTTCTCGCGCCCGGTACTGAACTCCCTGTTCGAAGCCGCCTTTCACAGCCTGACCCGTCAGAACACGCAGACAGCACTGACGCTCTGGCAACGACTTGGCCCGAACGCCCCCGTCACCGCAGAGACCCGAAAGGCCATCGAGCACGATCTCGCCTTTTATACTCTGGTTCGTGATCACGACGAGAATTTCGACTGGGTCGACGCCACTCTGACCTCACTCGATCAGGAAGACCTTTTTGAGCTCAGAGTGCGCACGGCACTGGCGCGTGGCCAATGGGCGATTGTAAAACGCTGGGTCGAGCGGATGCCGGACGAGCAACGCACCGACGCCCGCTGGCAGTACTGGCTGGCTCGCGCCGAACAAGCACTTGGTCAAGAGAGCCAGGCGCTCGAGCACTATCAGGCCGCAGCCACACAGCGAAGCTTTTTCGGGTTCGCAGCCGCTGACAAGGTCGGTCGGCCCTATGACTTGAATCAGGACCAGCGCGACAAGGCCCTTTACGCACTCGCCGAGCTCGATAAACTGCCGGCCATCCAGCGTATCAACGCGCTCGAGCGTATCGGGGAAAGCGGGCTTGCCAGAACCGAATGGTTCTATTTGATCGACCGATCAACGGATGAGCGCGTGTATGAGCTTGCCCACTACGCGCTTCAACATGAATGGTTCGACCTGGCCGTATTTACCTCCATTCGAAGCAAGCAGTGGGACGCACTCAGCTGGCGTTTCCCACCGGCCTACGCCGAGCTTTTCAAGCAACAGGCGCGGGAAAATAACGTAAGCCCGTATCTACTGATGGGCATTGCCCGTCGCGAAAGCGCCTTCAACCCCGAAGCGCGCTCATCGGCCGGAGCGGTAGGCTTGATGCAGCTGATGCCGGGCACCGCACGCCATGTCAGTAAGCGCAAGAATTTGCCTTATGAGGGGCCAGCCAGCCTGACTCAGGTCGTACCCAATGTGCAACTGGGCAGCGCTTACATCAAATCGATGCTCGACCGGTATCGTGGCAACCGGGTCGCCGCTATCGCGGCCTATAATGCAGGCCCGGGCCGTGTCGACCGCTGGCTTACGCAAGGCAATCAGCCCTTTGATCTATTCGTCGAGTCGATTCCCTTTCGCGAAACCCGCGATTACGTCCAGGCGGTTCTGGCCTATCAGGTCATTTTCGAAAGTCTTGCCAAGGGCACCACAAAGGATGTTGCCATGATGAGCGCCCAGGAACGTCAGATACGTTACGACAGCGCACTTCTGGCCCACCGCAACGACTGAGTCAGATAAGCGTCGCGATCCAGACGCTTCCGCCGAGGGCCACAGCAAGGCCGCCCAGGATGGCCACTCCATCCTGGGCAACAATGCCAAGCCCGATCAGTGTCAGAGTAAACCCCGGCACGGCGGCGGCAAACGGCAGCAGTTCAAGCGGAATCATCGCAGCGCCCAACAGCGCAATAAAGACAGCAAGCACCCGCAATACGCCGGTACTTGCCGCCCATTGGCATCGTGGCTTTAAAAGCTTGTCCACCTTGCGGGTAAAGGGTTTGATCTTCTTGATGGTTTTTTGAAGCGTTTCACGCGAGATTGACCGCTCTTTCAATCTCGTCGGCAACCAGGGAGACTTTTTGCCCATGGCCAGCTGAATGGCCATCAACGCGATGAAGATACCGCAACACGATGGAATACCGGGCACTGCCCCGGTCGGGAGCCAGGCAATCAGGGCTGGAATCGTAATCAGCGGCCCGAACCCTCGCCCCTCGAAAATCTCCAAAATGTCGCCAAGGCTTGTTTCATCCCCCTCGACGTTATCGTCAAGCGTTTCCAAAAGCCCGGTCAGTTCAATGCGTTGTGCCATGTTAAGTCCTTTAAAGGTTGGTCTCGCGTTCTATCCATGAACGCGCGGTGGATAGGTTATTTTCTTTCCAATAATGCGTTTAACGCTCGCCCCGGCTATCCACGCCCCGGTAGGACTCCGCTTCGATGAACATGCGTTTGATGCTTTCGTGCTCAGCCTTCATCTGGCGGTCCAGGTCAGCGATACAGCCTTCGATCTCCGAGGCGCTCGCCTCTCGTCTGAAACGAACACTGATGTTGACCAGTACGAAATCCGGGCCCATGTGCATCGTGAGCACTTCATGCACGCGCTCGACCAGAGGCGCCTTTTCAGCAAGCTCGCGAATGCGGCTGACCACATTCGAGTTCGCGCTTTCACCGATCAGAAGCCCCTTGGTTTCCGTCGCAAGCCAGACGGCCGTGCCGGCCAGAATCAAGCCGATGACAATCGAGGCTGCGCCGTCAAATACCGGGTTTCCGGTCCACTGACTCAGCGCAACACCAGCCATGGCAACAACCAACCCCAGAAGCGCGGCCGAATCCTCGAACACGACCATGAACAGCGAGGGGTCCTTGCCCCGCCGTACGGCCTGAACGTAACTCCACTTGCCCTTGGCCTTTCGAAACTGATGCAGCGCAAACGCCCACGAGGCGCCCTCGAACAAAATGCCAAGCCCGAGCACGATATAGTTGATCATCGGGCTGGTCATCGGTTCGGGATTCAACACATGTGAAATACCTTCGAACAGCGACACCCCAGCGCCAATCGAGAAGATCAGCATCGCGACCACAAAGCTCCAGAAGTAGACTTCCTTGCCGTAGCCGAATGGGAACTGTGCATCCGGCGGCCGCTGGGCGCGCTTCATCCCAAGCAACAGCAATACCTGGTTGCCGGTATCGACCACCGAGTGAATTCCCTCCGACAGCATGGCGGAACTCCCCGTGATGCCCCCGGCGATGAATTTGGTGATCGCAATCAGAAGGTTCCCGGCCATGGCCGCGTAGATAACAGGTTTGGATTCCGCCGACATTTACAGATCCTTCCCGAGTCGCTTGCCGTCATCGCGGGCATTGCACTCGCTCAACTGCTGATTGAGTGTCCAGAAATCATAGAGAATTCCGAGCAAGAACAGCCCACCGGTCAGAAGATAGATAATGCCGGTCACGATCTTTCGCATGTAGAACCGATGCAGACCAAACACACCGGTAAAGGTCAACAAGAGCCAGCTCAGGGAGTAGTCGATCGGACCGTTTCGAAAGCGCGTGGTCGCCTCTCGGGCCATGGAAGGGATCAGCAATAGATCGATGATCCAGCCGACGAAGAAAAGCCCCAGGGTAAAAAACCAGAGCGTGCCTGTCAGCGGCTTGCCGTAGTAGAACCGGTGTGCGCCCATGAAGCCGAAAATCCAGAGCACATAGCCGAGCCAGAGATTGTGGGTAGGTGCGCGTTGATCAGAAGTGGATGCGTGGGTCATGGCAGTTCAAATAGAAAGTGGACAAATGAGGCGCAATTGTGACAGCCGGGCGCTTATAAGGTACAGCGCATTTCGATCAAACCGGTGCGATCGTCGAAATAACGCCTGAAATGAAACCCGGCGCGCTCATAAAGGCGCCTTGCCGGGTTGTTCTCAAATACCTTGAGCTCAACGCTTGTCGCAGGCCCGCCCCGCTGAAGCGCAATCCAGTCATCGAGCACGCGCCCCCCAAGGCCCTGACCGCGGCACGCCTCGATCAGGTGAAACTCACGGAGATAACCGACTCGCCCCTGAATGTCCCAACCGATGAAGCCGTCTCGAGGGCCTGAGTATTGAATGATCGCGGCCTCCATCTTGGGCCAGAGATCCATGAACTTGCGGCGGCTGAACGCCATGTGCCGCATGCGCCAATAGGGTGACATTGTCTGATTGACGAGCGCGCAGGCGAACTCCGCGTCCGCCGGATGGGTCGCGGCCCGCCAGTAGGCAGGCCAATGGGCAGTCATATAACGCCTAGTTCCTTGAGCCGTTCCTTGAGATAACTGTCGGCAGTATAGCGCTCTGACAATACGACATCCGGTTTGGGATGAAGAAACAAAGGCAGCGACAGTCGTGCGCGACGTGCGGACGCGCCATCGGGATTGACAACACGATGGGTGGTCGACGGGAAATGGCCCTGAGACGCTTCCTGAAGCATATCGCCGACATTGATGATCAATTGGCCCGGGTCACTTGGCACCGGCAGCCACTCCCCATCGCGCCCCTTGACCTCAAGGCCAGGTTCATTGGAGGCCGGCAACAGCGTAATCAGATTGATGTCTTCATGGGCCGCAGCGCGCACCGCATCCACCGGAGCGTCGTTTGGGATCGGCGGATAGTAGAGCACTCGAAGAAGCGTCTGCTGACTGCCGTCAATCATGGATGAAAGCGATTGGCTGTACTGCGTGGCAACGGCTTCTGGGGTGTGCGCTTCTATCCAGGAGAGCAACTCGCCGGCGAGCGCATCAGCCTGGCGGTAGTACTCACGAATATCCTGCTCGAGCGCATCCGGCACTTTCCCCCACGGATAGACGTGGTAATACTCTTTCAAGTCCTTCTGTGAGCTGCCCTTGGCGGTTTCGGAAACGTCAGGCGGGAAATAGCCGTCCTGAGTGCTCGGATCGAAACGCCACTGAGCCTTGTCGTCCGAGCTGAAAAAGTGCGCCCACTGCTCGTAGATTCGTTCAACCAGATCCATGTCCAGCGGATGATTACGGAGCACTCCGAACCCGGTTTCCCTGAGGGAAGTCGTGAAGTGTTCGGCGGCATTTACACTAGTGTAATCGACGTTTTGTACCGGCATAAACCCTCTCTTATATGTCGCTGAAATTCGCATTAATACTAACGCATACACCCCCAAAAATAAGCTTGACGATATTTTTAGAGTGACGCATTCTGATTTTGTAGGTTTGCAGGTGATGTCTCGGCGTGATCTGAGTGTCGATAGATCAAGCGATCTATTTTCCCCTGATAAGCCCAACGCTACACGGGCCTCGGCTCGAAGTCTTCAGCAAGTAAGAAAGGAAAACGACATGGCAACTGGCACTGTCAAATGGTTCAACGACACCAAAGGCTACGGCTTCATTTCGCCAGACGATGGTGGCGATGACCTCTTTGCACATTTCTCCGAAATCCAGGCAGACGGCTTCAAGTCCCTGCAGGATGGACAGAAAGTGTCTTTTGAAGTGACCCAAGGCAAGAAAGGCCTGCAAGCCGCGAACATCAAGATCGTCAACTAAGCAATTTAGTGTGACTGTTCCAGAAAACCCGCTCATCGAGCGGGTTTTTTTATGGCCACGGGCCAGAAAGGCGCCATAAAAAAGCCCCACCGTCAGGCAGGGCTTTTTCAAACAGAGCGATGTAGGTCTTACTGGGTGTTTTCGCTGCTGTTGTTGAACTGCTCGGCGTTTTCGGCACCGCTCATGGTTGCCGAGGAATCGGCGCCTGCGCCGGCTTTGGCCTCAGAGCTTTTCACGGCGTCGTCCTGCTCGCCCATGCTGTTGTCGTCTTCCTGCATGCTTTCCATGGTGTTGCTGCTGTTGGTCGCATCAGACTCATCCGAGCCCATGGTGTCTTCAGAATCCATGTCGCCATCTGTCATGCTGTCGGAGTCGGTGTCCATGCCCTGATCGTGCTGCATGCTGTCATCAGAACCCTGTGACATGCCCGACTCGGTACCGGTCGTGGTGCCGTCCTGCTGCATCTCGGCATTTTCCTGGCTTTGCTGCTGGTCAGAACCAGGCGCATCGTCGCCATTGTCACCGCAGGCGCTAAGACCCAGGGCCATAACGAACGCAAGGCTTGCTGCAGAAAGTGTCTTGATTGTCATGATACCGTTCACTCCTTGATAAAAATTGCGAAATGCAATGTGTCCTTCGTCCCGCGCGACCGAAGCCGTTCACTCGTATTTATGGCTTTAATGTATGAGTGACATGGGACATCGTTCTAACATTCGCCTCTGACGATGTCGAGTCCATGACGCTTAACGCCGCGGCGCGCCGACATCCTCTCCGATGTCTTCAAACCAGATATCCGGGCGAGTGTCGATGAAGCGAGCCATCAGATGCTTGCACTCGGGGTCATCAAGTACCTCAAGTCGAACCCCCTTGGCCTCAAGCGCCGACTCCGCGCCCATGAAGGTTGTATTTTCACCGATCACGACGTGTTTTATACCGTAGAGTTCGATTGCACCGGAGCACATCGGGCACGGTGATAGCGTGGTATAGAGCGTACACGCCCGATAGACCTCGGCCGGGAGTCGACCGGCATGTTCGAGCGCACTCATTTCGCCGTGCAAGACCGCGCTGCCCTTCTGTACGCGCTGATTGCGGCCGCGGCCAAGAATCCGACCCTGATGCACAAGCACCGAGCCGATGGGCACACCGCCTTCCTCAAACCCCTGGCGGGCCTCGTCAAGGGCGGCTTTCATGAATTCATCCATACTTTCTCCCTGCTGTCGGGTCACTGACTGCACAAGCGGCAGTCATCGGGCAGTACGATGTTGACAGCACCGGCCTTGACCGAGCACTCGAGCGTAGTGACCTCATGCGCCTCGCCATCGAGGTTGAGCGGAAATTTCTGCTCGCTTTCAAACGTCACCCAGGCCGTCTTGAAATACCGCACGAAACGTCCGTCCGGGCCGAGCGCCTCCATTTCCTTGACCACTGCAGGGATATTGCGATAGCCGAACGTATCAACGATCAGCACATCCAACAAACCGTCATCGATCTGGGCATGCGGGGTCAATTCCTGGCTCCCCCCCGCCTGACGACCATTGCCGATGGCAAGCACCATCGCATCGACCGTGCAGGAACCACCGTCCCAACGCAGTTCACCGCGGTAGGGTTCGAAACTCCAAAACCGCATGGCACCGACCAGCGAATATGCGCCACCGCCCAGCATCTTCTTCAAAAGCGGGGGCGTCGAGGTGGTGATCTTGGCGCCAAAGCCCCCCGAGAGCATGTTCAGAAAGAAAAGCTCATCGAGCTTGCCCACATCCACTGACCGGGGATGCCCTTTTAGCGCCAGTGTCAGCGCCTCAAGCGGCTCGGTAGGAAGCGTTGCCGCGGTTGCGAAATCATTGGCGGTCCCCATCGGGATAATGCCAAGTTCGGGGCGCTTGTCCGAGGACACCTGCATCAGCCCGTTGACCGCCTCGTTCAGGGTGCCATCCCCGCCACCAACGATGATTCGAGTCACGCCTTCCTCGGCGGCCTCCTGAATGAAGCGGGCCACGTCACCGCCTTCCCAGCTGACTCGAACGTCAAGCGAATACCCCTGCTCGCGCATGGTGGTCACCGCTTGACGCAGTGGTTCCTCTCCTGCTGTTTTGCCGTTCAACAGCAAACGAAGCGTCATTTTCGTTCTCCTTGCTTACCGGTATTACTCACCGTGCATATCCTTTTGCATGTCATGGTTCCACTGTAGCGCGTACGAGCGCATCAATCAGCATTGGTCTCATCGCAACCCCTTATCGCCACCTTGTAAACCAGAAAAAAAGATCAGGGTTGACATAAAACACCAGACGCTTACTCTCTCGCTGAACAACGAGCCAAGATGAGGAGCCCCCATGGCCGCAGAGCGTCACGACTGGACCCGCGCCGAAATCACTGAGCTGTTCGAACTGCCCTTTTTCGACCTGCTTTACCGCGCACACAGCGTTCACCGCCAGCACTTCGACCCCAACGCCGTTCAGGTCTCGATGCTTCTCTCTATAAAGACCGGCGCCTGTCCTGAAGATTGCAAATACTGCCCTCAGTCCGGCCACTACAATACCGGTCTTGAAAAGGAAAAGCTGATGGCAGTGAACAAGGTGCTGGAAGACGCCGCACGTGCACGCGACGCCGGCGCCAGCCGGTTCTGCATGGGTGCCGCCTGGAAGTCCCCCACCGAACGTGACCTGCCTGCCGTGCTCGAGATGGTCAAGGGAGTCAAGGCGCTCGGGCTCGAAACCTGCATGACGCTCGGTCGATTGACGCCTGAACAGGCACAGGCACTCAGCGACGCCGGGCTCGATTACTACAACCACAATCTTGATACCTCGCCTGAATACTACGGCGACATCATCACCACCCGCACCTTCGGCGAGCGGCTCGATACGCTGGCCAACGTGCGCGACGCCGGCATGAAAGTCTGCTGTGGCGGCATCCTCGGCATGGGCGAAACCGAACAGGACCGCGTTGGCCTGCTCGAACAGCTCGCGACGCTGCCGACCCATCCGGAAAGCGTGCCGATCAACATGCTGATTCGCATCCCGGGCACCCCGCTTGAACACGTCGAGGACCTCGACCCCATCGAGTACGTTCGAACCATTGCGGTGGCGCGTATTCTGATGCCGCGCTCCTACGTGCGCCTTGCGGCCGGGCGCGAGTACATGAGTGACGACACCCAGGCCCTGGCCTTTTTCGCCGGCGCCAACTCGATCTTCTACGGTGAGCGTCTATTGACGGCGGGCAACCCGGAAGCGGACAAGGACAAGGCGCTGTTTGGAAAGCTTGGACTTCATCCAGAGCATCACTGCGGCGTGACGGACCAGGCTCATCAGGCGGCGATCGATGATGCCCTGCGTCACAAGGCCCTTGATGACCTGACCGTTGACGCAAGCGCCTGACATGCTCACCGCACGACTGACTACCCGCCTTGCCGACCACAAGGCGGCCAGGCGCGATCGCCACCATCGTCTGCGTAGCCTTGCACGCCAGACGCGCACCCGTATCGATGGCCGTGACGTGGTGGCCTTTTGCAGCAATGACTATCTTGGCCTTGCCGACGATCCGCGCCTGGTGACAGCACTGGAAGAAGGCGGGCGGCGTTTCGGGGTGGGAAGCGGTGGATCACACCTGATCAGCGGCCACACCGACGCCCACCGACGGCTTGAGAACACCTTGTGCGAACTCACCGGACGCTCTGCGGTACGTCTTTTTTCAAGCGGTTATCAGGCCAACCTCGCAACCATTGCCGCCTTCAGCGAGCGCGGCGATACCGTATTGCATGACCGGCTCAATCACGCCTCGCTTCTGGACGGCGCCCGGTTATCAGGTGCCCGAGTCACGCGCTATCGCCATGGTGACATCGACCATCTGACGCATTGCCTGGCCCGTGACCGCCCTTTACTGACCGTGACCGACAGCGTGTTCAGCATGGAAGGCGATTGCGCTCCTCTCAGCGCGCTTGCCAGGCACTGTAGCGCGCACGACTCAGCGTTGATGGTCGATGAAGCGCACGCCTTCGGCGTGATCGGCGATTATGGGCAAGGCGCTGTCGCCGAGGCCGGTCTTACGGAGTCAGACGTTGCAATCGTCACCGGCACTCTGGGTAAGGCCTTCGGAACACAGGGGGCGTTTGTCGCTGGAAGTGAGACTGTCATCGAGGCGCTGACGCAGTTCGCACGGCCCTACATCTTTACCACCGGGCTCTCGCCGGCGCTTGCCTGGGCAAGCTGTGAGGCGATCACCATCGCCCGCACCGAACGCGAGCGCCGAACGCACCTGAGTGATTTGATCGCTCACTTCAAGCGCGAACTCCCGGCAACGCTTCAAGCGCGCCTTCTGCCCTCAGAGACGCCGATTCAATCGCTTGTGATCGGCGATGAAGCCGACGCACTGGCAGTGGGGGACGCCCTCTGGGAACAGGGCCTACTGGTCGGCGTCATCCGCCCACCCACGGTCCCGAAGGGCTCCGCGCGACTTCGCATCACGCTTTCAAGCGCGCATAGGCATGAGGATGTGAGCCGCTTGATCGAGGTGCTCAGCCAGTGCGGCGTGCAAAAAACGTGCACGGAGGCGAGCGTATGAGCCCTTCAATATTTTTGCTGCCGGGCTGGCCCTTCTCGGCGCAAGCGATGCACGGCCTCGCCGATCATCTGGCCAATCAGCGCCTCCCCGCGCGCCTTCTGGAGCTTCCCTGGCACGCAGGCGCTTCACCTGATGCTTGGGTCGACCGCCTCATGGCAGACATCGACGAAAACAGCATCCTTGTCGGCTGGTCGCTCGGCGGCATGCTCGCATCAAAACTTGCCGAGCGCAGCCCTGAGCGTGTCGAGCGCGTCGTAATGCTTGGCAGCAACGTCCGTTTCATTCAGGACAGCAGCTGGCCTACCGCCATGGTGCCCGCCACGTTCGAGCGCTTTTATCAGTTGTTCAAGCGCCGCCCAGAAACCGCGATCGCCCAGTTCGAGCAGCTCTGCATTGCACCGAATCCGCCTATTGATGTCATGACCTACCGGGCGAACGTGCCCTACGACCACATGAGGGCCGGGCTTGATGTGCTCGCGGGCCTGACCCTGAATACGCCGCCCGCAAGGCCAACCGCGGCGCTGCTGGCCCGGGGCGACAGACTTGTTCCCAAGACCGCGGCCGCAGCGCTTGCGCGAAGCGGAATCGCTACCGACCTTATCGAGGGCAGCCACCACGACCTGATTACACAGCCCGAGGCGCTCAAGTGGGTGGCACGGCAGGTGCGCCCATGACGCAAAAACACCGCATACAGGCCCGCTTCGGTCAGGCGGCGGCGCAGTATGACCATCACGCCCGGCTTCAGCAGCGCATCGCACAGACGCTGGTTGCCCGGGCCGGGCTGACTGAGTCTGGCGCGCTTCTTGACATCGGCTGTGGTACCGGCTGGCTCCTGAAACATCTGGCTGGGCGCGTGCCGGATGCGCGGCTTATCGGCCTTGATCTTTCAAAAGAGATGCTCGCAACCGCCCGGCACGGGTGGCCTTGTGACGCGCCTTCCCCCCTCTGGCTCCAGGGGGACGCCGAGGCCCTGCCCTTGAAGTCGGCCTCGGTCGATACCGTTGTGTCGAGTCTGGCGCTTCAATGGTGCGAGATATCGCGCGCCCTCGATGAGATCATCCGCGTGCTCAACCCCGGCGGCCAGGCACTGATTGCCACTCTGGTCGAGGGCACTCTGCCGGAACTCACTCGGGCCTATCAAACGCTTGACAGGCCTTCGCCGGTAAACGCCTTTCCAAGCGCCGACGCCCTGGGTGCACTTCTGGACAGAATGTCGGCCGTGGAGGCCTCCTGTGCGATCCGCTGGGAGCGCGAAGATCACCCTGAACTCAGCGGCGCACTCGCACACCTTCGTGGCATCGGTGCCAATACGCCCTTGAACGACGCGCCGACACGGTTGCCGGCGCGCCGTTTCGCCCACGCCTTCAAGGCGGCCAGCCGGGGGCCCGGCTTCAGCATCAGCTACAGGGTGGCCTACCTCACTCTTCACCGACTCGACAGGTCATAGATATGCACCACGCCTACTTCGTGACCGGCACCGACACCGACGCCGGCAAAACCACCATCAGCGCCGGTTTGCTGTCGGGCTGGCACAGCCTCGGACATTCGACGGCCGCCAGCAAGCCGGTAGCCTCCGGCTGCGAACAAACACCTCATGGACTGTCCAACAGCGATACTCGATGTCTTGCCGCCGAGTGCCGCCCCGCACTCGATGAGCGAACGATCACGCCCTATACCTTCGAACCGGCCATTGCACCGCATCTGGCGGCTCGGCTTGCAGGCCAGCCTCTTTCGCTCGAGGACGTCATTCGCTCGGTTCGCACGGTGCTGGCACAGGGCACTGATGTAACGCTTGTGGAAGGCGCCGGTGGGTTTCGAGTGCCATTGAACGATCACGAGGACTTGAGTGACCTCGCCAAGGCGCTGGAACTACCGGTAATTCTCGTGGTCGGCATTCGTCTCGGTGCGATCAATCACGCGCGTCTCAGCTCCGAGGCCATCCGCGCGGAAGGGCTTCACCTTGCCGGCTGGGTCGCCAATCGAATCGACCCGAACATGGCCTACGCCGATGATACCGTCGAGCGACTGACCCAGACCCTCGGCGCACCGCTCCTGGGTGATGTGCCCTATTTAAGCGACCCGGCCGCCGAACGGGTCGCTCGTTACCTCTCGCTGCCGGACGTTTCGCCACAGAACATGACCTCGCCCGCCCCCGGAATCGGGTCGGCAGCCTCACTCTCTCTGGCACAGGACACGGCCCGATGACGAATAACGCCCACTGGATGAACCGCGATCTTAAAAGCGTCTGGCACCCCTGTACGCAAATGAAAGACCACGAATGGCTGCCAATGATTCCGATCAAGCGCGGCCAGGGCGTCTGGCTTGAAGACTTCGACGGCAATCGCTATCTGGATACCGTCAGCTCCTGGTGGGTCAATATTTTCGGCCACGCCAATCCCGCCATCAATCAACGCATCAAGGATCAGCTCGATACCCTCGAGCATGTGATTCTGTCGGGGTTCACCCACCAACCGGTGATCGAGCTGTCAGAACGCTTGACGGCCATTACCCCCGAGGGCCTCGGCCACTGTTTCTACGCCGACAACGGCTCATCGGCCACGGAAGTGGCCATGAAGATGAGTTTTCATTACTGGCAAAACCACGGCCAGCATCGAAAGACGCGGTTTTTGTCACTGCAAAACGGCTACCACGGCGAAACGCTCGGGGCGCTGGCGGTCAGCCACGTCGGCTTGTACCGGGACACCTATCAGCCGTTACTGCTCGACGTCGAATCCGTGCCCTCCCCGGACTGCTTCGGTCTGCCTCGCGATGAGTGGGAAGCCCACTGCCGATCGATGTTCGCTCATATGGAAGCGGCGCTTGAGCACGGACGCGACGAACTCTGCGCCGTGATCGTCGAGCCGCTGGTTCAGTGCGCCGGCGGCATGCGTATGTACCATCCGGTGTATCTAGAGCTTTTGAGAGAGGCCTGCACCCGCCATAGTGTGCACCTCATCTTCGATGAAATCGCGGTGGGTTTCGGCCGCACCGGCACTCTGTTTGCCGCCGAGCAGGCCGGCGTCAGCCCGGATTTCTTATGTCTGTCGAAGGCACTGACCGCAGGCTACCTACCGCTTTCGGTGGTGCTGACAACCGATGAGGTCTACGACGCGTTCTACGACGACTACGCCGCGCTCAAGGCCTTTCTGCACTCTCACAGCTATACCGGCAATCCATTGGCCTGCAGTGCGGCACTGGCGACCCTCGACCTGTTCGCACAGGATGACGTCATCGCAAACAATCGACAACTTGCCGAGCACATGCGTGAGCGCAGCGAGGCGTTCAGGGACCACCCCCACGTTGGTGATGTCCGCCAGCACGGCATGATCGTTGCGATCGAAATGGTCAAGGACAAGGCAACGCTTGAACCCTACCCCTTCGAGGAACGTCGTGGCCTGGCCGTGTTTCAACACGGGCTGAGCCGCGGTGTCCTGCTTCGACCGCTGGGTAACGTGATCTACTGGATGCCGCCCTACGTGGTCACACTGGAAGAAATCGATCTGATCGCCGATGTCACTCGAGAAGGTCTAAAAGCCGCGACCGGCGTTTGAAGACAACTCCCAAGACTGTGCGCATCTCATGAATGTGCATCTCATAAAAAAACCCGGCCAAGGCCGGGTTTTTATTTTTACGTCACAGGACGCGGTAATCACACGAACCGGGGCGGGGGTCGATGCACATAGGTGTTATCGATCCACTCCGGATAGCGCTCCCGCTCCTGCCAGACCGTATAGTGCAGCCGAGACAAGAGAATCGGGTCGTCGATCAGCTGAAGCTTGAGCGCGTTGGGCACTCCGTGCGGGCCATGCTCGAGCACTTCCTCGAGATAGCGCTTTCGGCTTCGCTCCAATGCGTCCGACTCACCATGACGAGCCACGCCCATTGCACAGGCGAAGGCGTTTTCGACCGGATCCACCACCGCATCGATGAAACGCGGCGTTTCCCGAAGCGCTTCAGCGTGGCGAACATAACGCTTGGTCGCCCGAAGCTCGCGCGCGGGCTTGGCCTCTTCCGGAATCAAAAACAGCCGCTTGCGCCGACTCTTGATGCCAAGGCCAACCTTGCTTGAAATTACCGAGACCGGAATCGACAGGATCAGCGCACCAACGATCGGAGCCAGCCACCAGAGAAACCGGGGGTCGAGATACCAAACGCCCGCGGTCCAGACCAGACCCAATACCGTTTGTGGCCCGTGACGAACAACCGCTTCACGCCAGGGCGTTTCACTGCTGTCACGCGACGGTGATTTCCACTTGATCTGAATCCCGAGCAGCGCAGCCAAGACGAATCGGGTGTGAAAGAGCATTCGCACCGGGGCCAGCATCATCGAGAAAAGTGACTCAAGCACCATACTGAGCCCGAGCCGAGCACGGCCGCCGTAGAGCTTGGCGCCCTTGACCCACAAAAGGATGATACTGAGGATCTTGGGCAGAAACAGCAGGGTCAGCGTGGTGGAGAAAAGCGCCACCGCCTTGCCCGGATGCCATTCCGGCCATTGAGGGTGCAGCATGCCAGGTTCCGGGAAGTACACCGGCTCCGACATGGTGTGAATGCCAAGCATCACGGTCGAGAGCACCAGGAATAAGAACCAGAGCGGTGCCGACAGGTACGACATGACACCGGTCAGAAAGACCGCGCGGTGTACCGGGTGCATGCCTCGCACCATGAACAATCGGAAATTCATCAAATTGCCGTGACACCAGCGGCGATCGCGCTGAAGTTCTTCCAGGAGGCTCGGCGGCATTTCCTCGTAGCTTCCCGGCAGGTCATAGGCAATCCAGACACCCCAGCCTGCACGGCGCATCAGCGCGGCTTCAACGAAATCGTGTGAGAGAATTTCGCCGGCCAGGGCGCCCTTGCCCGGAAGCGGTGCAAGCGAGCAGTAATACATGAACGGCTCAACACGAATGATCGCATTGTGCCCCCAGTAATGGGACTCACCCAGCTGCCAGAAGTGAAGGCCCGCGGTGAAGAGCGGCCCGTAGACACTGGTCGCAAACTGTTGAAGGCGCGAGTAAAGGTTATTACTGCCCGCCGCCACCGGCGCTGACTGGATGATGCCAGCATCGGGATTGGCTTCCATCAGCTGCACCAGGCGCTTGAGGCAGTGACCGGTCATGACACTGTCTGCGTCAAGCACCAGCATGTAGCGATAGAGGCTGCCCCACCGGCGACAGAAGTCGTCGATGTTGCCGCTCTTGCGTTTTACACGACGTCGGCGACGGCGATAGAAGATGCGCCCGAACCCGTCGACCTCGCGGCAAAGCCGCATCCACGCGTGCTGCTCGGCCAGACACAGCTCGGGGTCATAGGTGTCACTCAACACGTAGAAATCGAACAGGTGGCCCTGACCGGTTTTCTGCACGGACTCATAGGTGGCCTTGAGGCCTGCAAAGACGCGGTCCACATCCTCGTTGCAGATCGGCATGACCAGGGCGGTACGTGCGCTGTCTACGATGTCGGCATCGGGCGTGGCCGAGGCCGTGATGCTGTAGCGATCACGTCCCTTGAGCAGCTGGAAAAAGCCCATGAGCGCGGTCCAGAACCCGGACGACACCCACGCAAACAGCAACGCGAACAACACAAGAATCGCGATCTCGAGCGGCGTGGTGCCCTTGTACGGCAGAATCGACGTCATGTACATGACCGCCATTGCGCTTTGCGCAACGGTCAGCACCGCAAGCGTCCAACGCCTGGCCGTACCGACCTTCTGCCAGTGATAGCGCTTGGGCGCGTCCGGTGCCTGCTGCTTGCGCTGCCACGGTTTGATCTCACCCCGCTTCAGCTTGATCGACTTCGACATGCGCTTGAACGGACTGGTCGTCCAAGGCTTGGGCGCCATCGATGCACGGCTCACCGGGGGCGCCGTTGCGATGCGTACGCGCCCCTTGGGGTCATGGCCCAGCACGGCAGGCGGCGCCAAAGGGGAACTACCATAGGCCAGTTCCAGCCGCCTGAGCACGCTCAGACTGGCTGGATCCTGCCCCGGCTCGGCGGTATCCCCAGTGGTCCCTAGATAGCGGTGGAGTTGACTAAGGGTCAGGTCCGAAGAGCTGCCCGAGAGCAGCTTTCGACGTTCCTTGGGCTCACTGGTCTCGAGCGCCAGGCGCTCGAGATAGTCCTGAGCCAAACTGATGTCGGATACGTTATCACTCATTGGCAGCTTGCAGCATGTAGCTCCAGGTTTCAGACAGTGCACCGCCCTGTCCATCCGTCAGGTACGCACGCAGCTCGATCGGCTTGGCGTTGTCTTTCGGCTTGACGTTAAGCGTCAGACGATACCCACCCGTCGCGGGGTTCTTTTGAACCTCAGTGCGGCTGATATCACCGTTGTCTCCGGCACTCACGTTGGCCTTTGGCGTATTACTGCCATCGAGCGACTTGAGGTTCGGACCCTTGAAGTCGAGTACGAATTCGGTCGTGCCGTCGCTCTTGCGAATGAGATTATCCTGCAGCACCTCGCCCTGGCTGCGGCGGGTTTGGGACACCCAGGCGTTGTCCGGGCTATGGTATTTCGGCTCGTTCAACGTCCAGCTAATGCGGTAGTCGTAATTGAGCGGCTGATCGACGCCTGGAAGGTTGGTTGGACGCCAGTAGGCAACGATGTTGTCGTTGGTTTCATTCGGCGTCGGGATCTGCACCAGCTCGACCTGGCCTTGGCCCCAATCGTTGGTCGGCTGAATCCAGGCGCTCGGGCGCAGGTCGTAACGGTCGTGCAGGTCTTCATAATCGTGGAAGTCATGGCTTCGCTGCAGAAGACCAAAGCCGCGCGGACTATTGGCATCAAAGGAGTTGACCTGGAGCTTTTTGGGGTTTTGCAGCGGGCGCCAGAGCCAGTCATTGTCACCGGAATTCACGGCGAGACCGTTTGAATCATGAATCGCCGGGCGATAGTTAAGTTGCCCATTAGGCTGACTCGGCCCGAACAGGAACATGCTGGTCAGCGGTGCAACACCAAGCTTGGTCACTTCGTGGCGACGGAAGATGCGCGATTTGACATCAACGACGCTGTCTTCACCCGGACGCAGGATAAAACGATACGCGCCGGTCATGCTCGGCGAGTCCATCAGGGCAAAGATGGTCAGGTATTTGTCGCCTTTTTCAGGCTTTGCAATCCAGAACTCCTTGAACCGCGGGAACTCCTCACCAGAGGACAGCGCCGTATCGATGGCAAGGCCGCGCCCGGAGAGACCGTAACGCATGTTCTCGCCGATCACGCGGAAATAGCTCGCCCCCAGAAAGACCATCACTTCCTGTTTCGTGGCGCTGTTGATCGGGTAGTTGACCTTGAATCCTGCAAAACCAAGATCGGACAGCTTGGACTTATCGAGCTTTAGATCGCCAAAGTCGAAATCGTCCGGGGAGTATTTGACCTCATGAACATCATCGGCCTGCGGTCCATCGATTTCGTTGATGGTCACCGGCGTATCGTAGTGCATGCCCTGATGGAAAAAGCTCAGATCAAACGGCAGATTCTCATCGCGCCAAAGCGACTTGTCCGCTTTAAACTGAATTTTTGCATAATCCTTGTACTTGAGCTTGGCAAGCTCATCGGACAGGTTGCTTTCCGGCTGGGAATAGTTCTGCTTGGCAAGCGACTTGGCCTGGTCCGCTACGTCCTGAAAGCCAAAGGCGAAGGCCTGCTGAGCACAAAGGAGAGAAGCGAGGCTGAAGGCGATAAGGGGGAGACGATGGGAGGCTCGGGGGGACTCTGAACGTTCAAAAGATCGATGGTGCGTCACGGATGACTCCTCATGCGCTGTCTGGATTCGGTATTATCGATGCGCCTAAACGCACAGGGCAACGCGCATCTTGACTTAAATCACATGCATTAAGCTATAAAGCATTGAGCGAATCAATATCCGGCAACGCTTAGGCAATATCTTCTTTTACTGTAATAACACGTGCTTAGCATTGTCTGGTCAGGCTATTAACGACTGCAGAACGCCGTTCTAAACAACAGACTACCAGATTTGCAGCAAAGACAATCTGCCATTCGTAACACGATGTGTCCTCGTAACACGTAACGCCCGCTCTGGCACAGTGCCGGGGTAACGGTATCTATCACGGTGTCAACGCGCTGAAGACACTCCGGGAACATAAAACGAAAGTCGTATCGCCTTACTCAGCGCCCTCGCCAACAGACTTCCGCTACCCCCTCAAATACACAAAGGGTCAACCCAGCCAGACCGATCCCTCAAACATGTTCGACCGTTTTTTACTCGGACTTACAGGAAAAAACGCGTTTGATGTACCCCAACCAGAGCAAACCGCCGACCACCGGTGCACACACGCCACCAAGCACCAAATACGCTGAGACCGGCACATGGGCAAAAAGCGTGGCAAGCCCCGCCCCACCGCTCATCTGAAAGCACCCAAACAGGGCCGAGGCACTGCCTGCACGGTCAGGAAACGCCTCGAGCGCCAAACTGACGGCCGAGCCGAGTGCAAGGGAAAACCCGGCCGTGAACAGCGCAACCGGTGCCATGAAGCCAACCACGGATGTCCCCCAGAGTGCGAACGAGAGAAAGAACATGAGGCCCGAAACCACAATCAGACATGTTCCGCCAACAAAAGTAGGTACACGGCCCAGTCGCTCGATCAACCGCGTCGCCCCGAAGAAGCTTACGACATTGATCAGGGCATTGGCCCCGAACACAAGCCCGAACTGCCACTGACTCAATCCCAGCGTATCAACCAGCAGCACCGGCGAGGCCGTCACGTAAATAAGCACTGCTCCCATACCTATCGCGGCAAACGTTGCAAAGAACATGAACCGTGCATAGGCGAGCATCGGTAGAAATCGATGCAGATGATAAAGCGTACCGAGCGAGCGCTTTGAAGCAGGTAGGGTCTCAGGCAGAAAGCGAGCGCACATCACACAGGTCAACAGCGCAAAAACCGCCATGAACAAAAAGGTGCTTCGCCAGCCGGCAAGGCTTGCAAGCATGCCACCAAGCGCCGGTGCAAGCGCTGGAATGATGCACAGCGAACCATTCAAGTAGCTGTAGATCTGTGCGCCGCGCTGAGGTGTGAACGCATCTCGCACCGCCGAGAAGGCAACGACGGTTGCGACACAGGCCCCCATACCCTGTAGAAAGCGCGCGGTATACATCAACGAAAGCGTCGGGGAGAACGCCCCCAGCACCGCACCGAGGGCGTATAAAAAGCAGCCGGCCAAAGCCCAGCGCTTTCGCCCGTGACGATCGGTCAAGGGCCCGACCAACAGTTGCCCGATGCCGACCGTGAACAAAAAAAGCGTGATGGTAAGCTGCAGCTCAGCGTTATCGCCCTCGAAATCACTGCGCATCAATGGCATCGAGGGCAGATAGATATCCACGCCAAGCGGCGTGAGCATGACCAGAAGTACCAGAAGTACGGGCCAGAAACGCCCGCCGCTCGCCGATGACATACGACTTATCCTTTTTTGAGCAATGTTCTAAATTAAAGAGAAACGTTAAAGAGAAAGGGCCGTTTGCTTGATTGTGTGGTGGTCATGTTTGAACTGCAGCGATCCGACATCGCGTATTTCAGACCTCTGTTAATATTGAAGACTTGACCGGTACACGTCCCGCAAACTCCCGATTGCCTTTTCCTCAGCATGGACACCGATACTGTATGGGCAGTGACAATAACGCACCCTCGAATCAAGCAAGTGATGAACAGCACGAAGCCAGTGCAAAGGCGCAGGCACGCGACGAGCAGGAAAAGGCCCTTGAAAGCCAAAATGAAGGCAGTGAGGCGCTCGACACCAAAAATCTGCCCTCGCAGGCGGCCGCCGTACATGAACGGCTTCGCATCGACGGCGAGAAGGAGCTCGAGCGAGACACCTTTGCCCTGATGTGGTCGGCCATTGCCGCCGGCATTTCCATGAGCGCATCGATGATGGCCAAGGGCGTTTTGCACACGCACCTGCCGCCGGATTCAGGCGTCAGCTTTCTGATCGAAAACCTGGGCTACACCCTCGGTTTCATCATCGTGATTCTGGCTCGCCAACAGCTATTTACCGAAAACACCGTCACGGCGGTTCTACCGGCCATGAGCCACCCGAACCTTAAAAATCTGATCTGTCTGTTGCGGTTATGGGGCGTTGTCCTTCTTGGCAACATTGTCGGCGCGGGGCTTGCCGCATTCACCTTCTTGCATTTGCCCATGTTTACAACCGAGGTGTCGGAATCCTTTGTCACCATCGGGGAGCATGTCATGGAAAATTCGGCGTTCGAGATGTTCGCCAAGGGCATCGTGGCCGGCTGGCTGATCGCGACCCTTGTGTGGGTCATGCCGTCTGTTGAGCAGGCCAAGGTCTGGATCATTTTAATCGTGACCTATTTCGTGGCGATCGGCGAGTTTACCCACATCATCGTAGGCTCAAGCGAAGTGCTCTATCTTGTGTTCGACGGCAAGGCCACCTGGGGCGATTTCCTGTTTCATTTCGGATTGCCGACGCTTTTCGGCAACATCATGGGCGGCACATTCATCTTTGCGTTAATAAGCCATGCCCAGATTCGAAACGACATGGATGTACAGCGCCAAGGCAAACGCGGCGCCTGGCTCTACAAGCAGCGCGTCAACGGCAAGCGCAGCAAGTAATCAAGGTGTCTTGCCATACAAAAGGGCCGGCGTATGCCGGCCCTTTTTCGTGATCGTCTTCGACCGAAAACGTCAGTGCACGGTCGAGGACGGAAGTTCTTCGTCGTCAGAAGGTTCACCGTTTTCCCAGAGCTTCGAGCGCGTCAGCGCATGATCAATCATTTCGCGGGCGATTTCGAACCGGCTGTCGCGCAGCATATCGATGGCATCGTCTGAAAACCGGATGCTCACCAGTGCTTCATCCTCGCTGTCGGATGGGCGAAGCACCACTTCACCATTCGAGAGCTCGACGATTTCAAGTATGGCTGTGTCAGACACGGGTCACCTCATCTGTCAGGCCAACAGGTCAGCTAGGAACCGCCAGCCATGAATAAAAAACGACCATGGTTAAGACCATGGTCGCCAAATAGCGTCAGTTTACCACCGAAGCGCGCGAAGCGTCACCACTCCTCGTTGGTCGAGCGCAGGGCGCCAGCCAGCGCCTTTAGTGCGCCCGCAGCGTCATCCACCGTATCGCGCTGAGTACGTCGCGATGTCGCGATCATCGATGCGCTCGAGGTCACCGCGACGGGCCCGCTCGGGCGACCATCGATCGCATCGAGGCAACTCATGAACCGTGAGAGCCAGCTGTCACCGTCAGTGAGCAGCGACTTGATCTGTGAGAGCTCAGCCTGGGCGATGTCTTCGCCGGCAAGCTGTTCACGCCAGTGAGCGACGCCCCAGGCGCGCATATCGTCGAGTTCTCTCAAGAGCGAGACAAGCCCGCGCTCGAGCATCAACGCGGCCGCCCGTTCGAATGCAGCCTGCTGCGCGCGGTGTTCGATGTCATCCTGGCCTTGAGGCGTCTGTGCCAGAAGCAGCCCGGCGTGATAAAGCCATTGATTGGTTTCGCCGCGCTGACTCATTCACCCTCTCCCTTGGCCGGCTTCTTGCGCTTGTCCTCCACCTGCCAGCGGCCATCATCATAGGTGGCCTTCCAGCCGGACGCCTTGCCGCTTTCATTATCGGTCATGACGTACTGCGACTTGGTCTTGCGCGAGAATCGGATCTGCGCGTCGCGACCGTCCGGGTCCTGACTCGGTGCCCCCAAAAGGAAATGGTACTTTTCCGGCAGCTCGTCCTTGTGCGCCTTCAGCTCACTGACCAAAGGCGGACGCGTTTCGCGATTTTTCGGAAATTGACTGGCGGCCAGGAACAGGCCACTGGCGCCGTCACGAAGCACATAGTGGTCATCGACCTTTTGACAGGCAAGCTCCGGCATGTCGATGGGGTCCATCTTGGGCGGCGCCGGCTCGCCGCTTTTCAAAAGCTTGCGGGTGTTCTTGCACGCCTCGTTGGTGCAGCCGAAGTACTTGCCGAACCGGCCCGACTTCAACTGCATGTCAGCCCCGCACTTGTCGCACTCAATGGTCGGGCCTTCGTAGCCCTTGATGCGGAACTTTCCGTGTTCGATTTCATAGCCGCTGCAGTCCGGGCTGTTGCCACAGACGTGAAGCCTTCGATGCTCATCGATCAAGTAGCTGTCCATGGCGGTGCCACAGGTCGGGCAACGGCGCTTGGCGCGCAGCGCATCGGTTTCAGCGTCTTCATCGGCATCGGCCGCCACCGCCTCTTCGCCCGGCAGCAGGTCGATGGTCTGCTTGCAGCGCTCCTTGGGCGGCAGACTGTAGCCTGAACAGCCCAGAAACACGCCGGTCGAGGCCGTGCGAATCTGCATGTGACGGCCGCAGTTGGGACAGTCGATGTCGGTCTCCACCGGCGTATTGGGCCGCATGCCCTCTTCGCTTTCGGCATGCGCAAGCTTTTGGCTGAAATCACCGTAGAATGCGTCCAACAGCGCCTTCCAGTCACGCTTGCCATCGGCGACATCGTCAAGCTCGCCTTCCATTTCGGCGGTAAACCCGTAGTCGAGCAAGTTCTTGAACGACTCGGTCAGCCGGTCGGTCACGATCTCGCCGAGCTTTTCGGCGTAGAACCGACGGTTTTCAAGGCGGACGTAGCCACGCTCCTGAATGGTCGAGATGATGGCCGCATAGGTGGACGGGCGACCGATGCCGCGCTTTTCAAGCTCCTTGACCAGGCTTGCCTCGGTATAGCGCGCTACCGGCTTGGTGAAGTGCTGCTGGGGGTCGAGCTTTTTGAGCGTGAGGGGTTCGCCCTCCTTGAGATCCGGCAGTTCCTGGTCGTCCTGTTTGCCGCCGGGGCGCTGAACACGGGTATAACCATCGAACACCAGAACCCGGCCTTTCGCCCGCAGCTCATAGCCGTCGGTCTCGATCGTGAGCGTGGTGGACTTGTAGCTGGCCGGCACCATCTGACATGCAACGAACTGGCGCCAGATCAGCTCGTAAAGCCGCTCCGCGTCACGCTCCATTCCTGCCAAATCGCTTGCGGTACGGCTCACATCACTCGGTCGAATCGCCTCGTGCGCTTCCTGAGCCCCTTCCTTGCTGGAATAGAGAATCGGTGACTCGGGCAGGTATGCCTCACCGTACTGCTCGGTGATGTGCGCTCTCGCCATCTCGACGGCGTCTTTCGACAAATTGGTCGAGTCGGTACGCATATAGGTGATGTAGCCGGCCTCATACAAGCGCTGCGCGAGCGTCATGGTTTTCTTGACCGAAAACCCGAGCCGGCCACTGGCCGCCTGCTGAAGCGTCGACGTAATGTAGGGCGCACCCGGCTTGCTGCTGGTCGGCTTGTCCTCGCGGGCACGAATCACGTAGCTTGCGCCGCGCAACGCCTTCAAGTGCGCGTCGGTTTCTGCCTCAGAAGTGGGCCGGAACGCCTTGCCCTGATGCCGAGCGACCTCGAAACGAAGCTGATGGTTGCCGCTGCTTTCAAGATCCGCGTGCAGGTCCCAGAACTCTTCCGGCACGAACGCACGAATTTCTCGCTCACGATCAACGATCAGACGTACCGCGACCGACTGCACTCGCCCTGCCGACAGCCCTCGGGCCACCTTGCCCCACAAAAGCGGCGACACCATGAAGCCGACCACGCGATCCAGAAAACGTCGCGCCTGCTGGGCACTGACGCGGTCCGTATTGAGCTCGCTCGGGGTCTTGAACGCGTTTTGAATCGCGTTTTTGGTGATCTCGTTGAACACCACCCGGCGATAGCGGGATTCATCGCCACCGATCACCTCTTTAAGATGCCAGGCAATCGCTTCCCCTTCGCGGTCAAGGTCGGTCGCGAGATAGACAGCATCAGCGGTTTCGGCCAGGCGCTTCAGCTCATCGACCACCTTTTCCTTGCCGGGCAGCACCTCATAGCGTGCATCCCAGTTGTTGTAGGGATCGATGCCCATGCGACGAATCAGCTGCTGACGCGCTTTCTGCTGTTTGTAGACGGCCTTTTCCTCCGGCGACATCTTGCGTGTCGCTGCCGCCTGTTTGGCGCGGTCGCTCGGGTCGGTCGCCGATTTGGCGGAGCCGCTGGTCGGCAGGTCACGAATATGACCGACGCTCGACTTCACCACATAGTCGTTGCCGAGGTATTTGTTGATTGTCTTGGCCTTTGCGGGCGACTCGACAATCACCAGTGACTTACCCATAGCTTTCCATCTCCCGCGTCAGCAGCTCAGGAGCAAGCAAGGCATGGCCTGCTGCTGCATGTTCAAAAATGCGCCTACACTACCTGAGCGCCATGGCAAGCGCCAGTCGAAGCAAGGCGGGTCTATATAAGGACAGTCTTTGACAGAGGCGTCGCTGCATTGGAATATTCAGCGGCGAGTTTGATGCATCTAGTGTTAAAGTAATAACGCAAAACCAATCGCCTTTGCCAATCCGCAGAGAATGCCAAAGGTGAAATGAACCGTGATATCGCGAAGCACTTGCTTTGCGCGTGGCCAAATGCAGTTTTTTCTGCATGCATTTACCGCCCAAGGAGACAAACCTCATGCCGTATGCGTTGCACGACCCTATTCGTCGTACCAAGATCGTGTCCACTCTAGGGCCTGCAAGTGACAAGCCCGGTGTGCTTGATGACATGGTCAAGGCCGGGGTCGACGTCGTTCGTCTCAACTTTTCCCATGGCAGCCCCGACGATCACCGCCGTCGCGTCGAAGCCGTTCGCGAGGCCGCCAGCCGTTTTCAGCGCAACGTTGCAATTCTGGGTGACCTTCAGGGGCCAAAAATCCGTATTGCCCGTTTCAAGGATGGCCCGATCACCCTCGAGGAAGATGCGCATTTCGTCATCGACGTCTCGCTCGAGCGCGACGCGGGCGACCAGAATGAAGTCGGTTGCGATTACAAGGAACTGGCCGACGACGTCCAGGCCGGCGACATCCTGATGCTCGACGATGGCCGGGTCGAACTCGAAGTCGTCTCGGTGAATGCACCGCGTATCGAATGCCGAGTAAAGGTCGGCGGCAAGCTGTCCAACAACAAGGGCATCAACAAGCAGGGTGGCGGCCTGTCCGCTGCGGCGTTGACCGATAAAGACAAGGCCGACATGAAAACGGCCATCGAACTTGAAGTCGATTATCTGGCCGTCTCTTTCCCCCGCTCGGGCGAAGACATGAAGCTTGCCCGCCAGCTTCTCGGTGAAGAAGGTCGGGATATCGCGCTGGTCGCCAAGGTCGAGCGCGCCGAAGCGGTCGAAGACGAAGCAACCCTTGATGGCATCATCCTGGCCTCCGACGCGGTCATGGTCGCGCGTGGTGATCTGGGCGTTGAAATCGGTGACGCACAGCTGATCGGCGTTCAAAAACGCATGATCGCCCGCGCCCGCCAACTTAATCGCGCCGTCATCACCGCCACTCAGATGATGGAATCGATGATCGAGTCGCCGTTGCCGACGCGTGCCGAAGTCTTCGACGTGGCTAACGCCGTCCTCGATGGCACCGACGCAGTCATGCTCTCGGCCGAAACCGCTGCCGGCAACTACCCGGTCGAAACGATCGAAGCCATGAACCGGCTGTGCCTGGGCGCCGAGCGCGAACGCGCCGCGCAGGAATCCAAACACCGCATGAATGAAGGGTTCACCCGTATCGATGAGACCGTGGCGCTGTCTGCAATGTACGCCGCCAACCATCTCAAGGGCGTGGCAGCCATCGCCTGCATGACCGAGACCGGCTACACCCCGCTGCTTGCCTCGCGTATTCGCTCGGGCCTGCCGATCGTGGCCCTCTCGGGACACCCACGCACCCTGCGTCGTATGGCGCTGTTCCGTGGCGTGACCTCCATTCTGTTCGACACCGACGACATGCCGAACGGCGAGGTCAACCAGCGCGCCGTTTCCGAACTCAAGCATCGCGGCATCGCCTCCGATGGCGATTACGTCATCCTGACGCGGGGCGACCACGTCAACGCGCAGGGCGGCACAAACTCGATGAAAATCGTACAGGTTGGAAGCCACATCGGCTGATGGTTCAGGCGCCTCAAGGGCGCCCATGTCTTTTGAACTAAACGCTCGAAATGAACGTTTAACCTGAACGAAAGCGGCGCCCCGAGGGCGCCGCTTTTATTTGCTGCTATCTTCTGCCGCTTGTGCATCGATGGGCCGGCCTTCAGGCCCATCATGTGCATCACCCAATGCAGCTCACTCGATTTCGATCAGAACCTCACCCGGTGTTACGCGATCGCCCTTCGCCACATGGATCGCCCGAACCGTACCGCTGACGCGGGCCTGGATTTCGGTTTCCATTTTCATCGCCTCGGTGATCAGAACCGCCTGGCCTTCCTTGACCTCATCGCCTTCACTGACCAGCACGTCAACAATATTGCCCGGCATGGACGTCGTCACATGCCCCGCCGCACTTGCCCTGGCACGGCCGGAATCCGTCGTGCCGCCGACAAACGTGTCCTTGGCATCGAATACTACTTCTTCAGGCATGCCATCAAGCGTCAGATATACGCGGCGCTTGCTGCCTTGTGCGCTGCCAACACCTGTAATCTGAACTTCGTAGGATTCGCCGTGCACGTCGATGACGAACTCGGTCGGCACCCCTTCGCTGACCGGGCGGTTACCGCTTTCGGCCTCTGGAATGGCTTCGGGCGTCAACGTACCGTCTTCGCGCTCACGCAGGAAGGTTTCGGCCATGTCGGGGAACATGGCATAGGTCAGCACGTCCTCTTCGCTTTTCGCAAGATCGCCGATGGTGGATTTCAGCCGCTCCATCTCCGGAGACAGTTGATCGGCCGGCCGGCCTTCTTCGACATCGGCATTGCCGATCGCCTGCTTCAAGAGCGCCTGATCGACGCCCGCCGGTGACTTGCCATAGCCGCCCTGCAGGTAGCGCTTCACTTCGTTGGTGATGGTCTTGTAGCGCTCACCGCTCAGCACGTTCATCACAGCCTGAGTGCCGACGATCTGAGAGGTCGGCGTGACCAGCGGCGGATACCCCAGATCCTGACGGACCTTGGGAATTTCATCGAACACCTCACGAATGCGCGACAGGGCATTCTGCTCTTTCATCTGGCTTGCCAGGTTCGACATCATGCCGCCGGGCACCTGATTGATCTGAACCGAGATGTCCTCGCGGGTGAATTCGCTTTCAAAGCCTGCGTATTTCTTGCGCACTTCACGGAAGTAATCGCCCACGTCCTTGAGCGCTTCAAGATCAAGGCCGGTATCGAATTCGGTTCCTTTAAGCGCGGCAACCAAAGACTCCGTTGCCGGGTGGCTGGTCCCTCCGGCAAAGGCCGAGATACAGGTATCGACGTGACGACAGCCTGCCTCGATGGCCTTGAGCTGACACTGGGCCGCAAGCCCGGCGGTCGCGTGGGAGTGCAAATGAATGGGCACGTCGACAGCATTGACCAGCGCCTCGACCAGATCCTTGGTGGCGTAGGGCGTCAAAAGCCCGGCCATGTCCTTGATCGCGATGGAATCGGCGCCCATATCGACCAGCCGATGCGCCTGCTCGACATAGAGGTCGAGCGTATGCACCGGGCTAACCGTATAGCAGATCGTCCCTTGCGCGTGCTTGCCGGCCGACTTGACCGCCTTCATGGCCGTTTCAAGGTTACGCAAGTCATTCAAGGCATCGAACACGCGGAAGATGTCGATGCCATTTTCCGCCGCCCGGTGGACGAACGCCGTAACGACATCGTCGGCGTAATGGCGGTAGCCCAGCAGGTTCTGGCCACGCAGCAGCATCTGAAGCGGCGTGTTCGGCAGCGCTTCCTTAAGGCTCTTGAGCCGCACCCAGGGGTCTTCTTTCAGGAAGCGAACACACGCGTCAAAGGTCGCGCCTCCCCAGACTTCGAGGGCGTGGTAACCGATCTTGTCGAGGCTTTCGCAGATCGGCAGCATATCGTCGGTGCGCATGCGGGTGGCAATCAGGGACTGGTGGCCATCACGTAACACGACGTCGGTCAGATGAACTGAACTCATGGGTGCTCCTAACTCATTGTTTCTTTTATCGGGTCACAGGTACGGTTCAAAGCCCGGCATGGGCTGTAATGGCCGCAGCGATTGCAAGTGCCACGCCTTCAGGGTGGCGCTTGACGGAATAGTTCAAAAGCTCGGCGTGATTCGGCACAAAGCTGGTATTGAAATGGCAGCCTCTGAACTGAGGGTGCTTTAGGATTTCCTGATAATACGGTGCCGTGGTCTTGACGCCCTGAACGCGCATGTCATTGAGCGCCCGAATGCCGCGATTGCACACCTCATCCCAGGTCATCGCCCACACCACCAGCTTGAGGCACATCGAGTCGAAGTAAGGCGGGATTTCGTAGCCGGTATAAATCGCGGTGTCGGTCCGTACGCCGGGCCCGCCCGGTGCGTAATAGCGCGTGATGCGACCAAAGGACGGCAGGAAGTCGTTCTTGGGGTCTTCTGCGTTGATGCGAAACTGCATCGCGAAGCCGTGATACTGGATGTCTTCCTGGCGATAGGCCAGCGTCTCGCCGGCAGCAATACGGATCTGCTCGCGGACGATGTCGACCCCGGTAATTTCTTCGGTGATCGTGTGTTCAACCTGAACGCGTGTATTCATCTCCATGAAATACACTTCGTTGTCGCGCACCAGAAACTCAACCGTCCCTGCGTTTTCATAGCCTACCGCATGCGCGGCCTTGATCGCCTGCTCACCGACGTAGGTGCGCTGCTCGGGCGTTAACTGGGGGCTTGGCGCAATTTCGATGAGTTTTTGATTACGGCGCTGAATCGAGCAATCGCGCTCGTAGAGATGAATCACGTTGCCGTGGCTGTCGGCGAGAATCTGAACCTCGATGTGCAGCGGGTCGACCACACACTTTTCCATGAACACGTCGGCACTGCCGAAGGCCTTGGTCGCCTCGGAAATAACGCGCTCCCAGGCGTAGTGGAGATCCTCGGCGCTGTCACAGCGGCGAATACCTCGACCGCCGCCGCCAGAGGTCGCCTTAAGCATTACCGGGTAGCCGATTTTTTCGGCCAGTTCCAGCGCCTCGTCACGGCTTGCAAGGTTACCCTCGGAGCCTGGCGTTACCGGCACGCCGGCCTTGACCATCGAGGCGCGCGCGGCGGTCTTGTCGCCCATTTTTGAGATGACATCGCCGCTTGGGCCGATGAATCGAATGCCGGCCTGTTCACAGATGTGGGCGAACTCAGCGTTTTCCGACAGGAAACCGTAGCCCGGGTGGATCGCATCACACCCTGTTTCGCGCGCCATATCGACGATGCGCCTCGGATCCAGATAGCCCGCCAGCGGGTCTTCGCCCATGAAGTGCGCTTCGTCGGCGCTTTTTACATGCAGGGAAAAACGATCTGGCTCGGTATAGATGGCCACACTACGGATGCCGATTTCCGCACAGGCGCGTACAATACGGACTGCGATTTCACCGCGGTTGGCGATGAGAATCTTATTGAACATGCGGGCTCTCCCAAATGTTGTTTTTGGCCTTCAGGGCGCTGCGTGTTGTGCCGGTTTTGGTGGTGTTTGTACCGCTTTTTGAAACTTGAGAAAGCAGGCAGCACAGTGGGCTCACCCTAACGAGCCATCATGCCAAAGAAAAGTTGATATTTTTTTGCCAACCTATAATGTATTCCTTATAACCAAGTAGGCGGGTAAGCGTCATGTCGCGTGTCAACTTATTGAATAGACTGACCTTCAGGCAGCTTCAGGTCTTCCAGGCCGTTTATCGCCAGCAGTCCTATTCCCGCGCGGCCGAGCAACTTGGCCTGACTCAGCCGGCCGTAAGCGCCCAGATTCGCCAGCTCGAGCAGGCACTCGAGCAGTCTTTGTTCAAATACGCGGGCAAGACACTCCATGTACTCCCCCCCGCCGATGCCCTTGCCAACTCCGTCAGCGCCATCTTCGGCGAAGTGTCCAATCTTCAGATGGAGCTTTCCGAGCTGGTCGGAAAGATTCGAGGCGAGCTCAATATCGCGGCCGTCAGTACCGCGCAGTACGTCGTTCCCCACCTCTTGGCCCGCTTTCGTGCACGCTATCCGGAAGTTCAGGTGCGCCTGCGCGTCGTCAATCGCGGCCAGGCGCTTGAACGCCTGGCGGAGCGGCGAGACGACCTGGTCATCATGGGCATGGTGCCGGACGACCGAAACCTGACCTTCATGCCGATTCTCGATAACGAATTGATTCCGGTGGTCTGGCCCGGTCATCCCCTGATGACCAGCGCCAGACCCACACTTGAGGACTTCGCACGCTACTTCATTCTGATGCGTGAGCCCGGCTCCGGCACACGCATCGCGTTCGAGGAGTTTGCAACGCGTGAACGGGTGTCGCTGTCGCATACGCTTGAACTCGGTGCCAACGAGGCCATCAAACAAGGCGTCATGGCGCACCTGGGGGTTGCTGTACTGCCGCGCCTTGCGGTCGCGCTTGAACTGAGCTCGGGCCTTCTGGCCTCGCCAGAGCTTCCGGGGTTTCCGCTCAGACGCTCCTGGTGCACGGTCTATCCCAAGGACCGTTACCCCACGCCTGTGACCGAACTGTTTTTGCGCTTTCTGCATGAGATCCTACCAGAGCTCAACGCGCACTTTCGCTCACCGCAGGTGGCCAAGCTCGGGCCAAGCTTTTTGTGCACCCCCTGATTGCAGGGGCTCCGTGCGCTCTCTAGGCTAGACCCACCCTAACAACAACTCGAGGAATGCCCATGAAAGCGCTTACGACTTCTGGTGCCGAACACGTCGACGCTGGCGCCTTCACGCGATCAACGCTCGATACGCCATCGTGTGCACACGGCGAAGTATTGGTGCGTATCGAGGCGGTCTCGGTCAACCCGGTCGACACCAAGGTGCGGGCCGGCCATCTCATGCCCATCGATTCACCGATCGTGCTCGGCTGGGACGCTTGCGGTGTGATTGAAGCCGTGGGTGATGGCATTGACCACTTTTCTGTCGGCGAGCGCGTCTATTACGCAGGCGATGTTACCAAGCCAGGCTGTAACAGCGAGCTTCAATGCGTCGATGCACGCCTTGTGGCCAAGGCCCCAACCCGACTCGACCCGGTCGAAATCGCGGCACTGCCGCTGACCTCGCTGACCGCCTGGGAAGGCCTGTTCGATAAGCTCGCCCTCGAGGAAGGCGCCAACACTCACGCTGGAAAGCGGATCTTGGTGATCAATGGGGCAGGCGGCGTCGGCTCCATGGTGATCCAGCTTGCCAAGGCGCTGACCGGTCTCGAGGTGATAGCCACCGCCTCGCGCACCATGTCTCGACAGTGGTGTGAAAGCCTCGGCGCCGACCGCGTGCTCGATCATCACATGCTTGATTCAGAGCTCGACCGCGCAGGTATCGAGACGGTCGATTATGTGTTCTGTTGCCACGATTTGAACGTCCACTGGGACACCATCGTCGAGCGCATTGCCCCCTTCGGCCAGGTCCTTGCCATTGTCGAGGCCCATGACCCGCCCAACATCACCGCGCTTCAGACCAAATCGGCCACGCTTCACTGGGAGTTCATGTTCACGCGCAGCATGTACAACGCCAAGCCCGAGCGTCAGGGCCAGCTTCTGACGCGCCTGGCTGCCCTTTTGGATGCGGGCACGGTACGGACCACCCTGGGTGAAATCATGGGCCCGCTCACCCCGGAAAATCTGGCCCGAACGCACAAGCGCCTGGAGGAAGGGCACACGATCGGCAAGCTGGTGCTGACCAAGCTCCCTTGAGGCCCGTCAAGCGCCGTGCATACATGAAAACGCCCCGCAATTTTGCGGGGCGTTTTCATGCAAGCCTAGGCAGCCGATTGGCCAAGCCTCAAATACAAAACGCTCAGGTTCGCGGAAGAGTCACCCCACGCTGCCCCTGGTACTTGCCGCCGCGGTCCTTGTAGGACACCGCGCACACCTCATCGGACTCGAGAAACAGCATCTGCGCCACGCCTTCATTGGCGTGAATTTTGGCCGGCAGATTGGTGGTGTTGGAAAACTCGAGCGTCACATGGCCTTCCCACTCGGGCTCGAGCGGCGTGACGTTGACGATAATGCCACAGCGCGCATAGGTCGATTTTCCCAGACAGATCGTCAGCACATTGCGCGGAATACGAAAATACTCGACCGTGCGCGCCAGCGCGAACGAATTGGGCGGGATGACGCACGCATCGCCCTTGACGTCGACGAAGCTTTTGTCGTCAAAGTTCTTGGGGTCGACGGTTGCCGAGTGAATGTTGGTAAAGACCTTGAACTCGTCGGAGCAGCGAACATCATAGCCGTAGCTCGAGGTGCCATAGGAGATGACACGCTGACCGTTGACCTGGCGCACCTGATCGTATTCAAACGGCTCGATCATCTGCTCCTGGGCCGCCATGCGACGAATCCAGTTGTCCGATTTAATGCTCATTGCGTTCCTTAACCTCTGGGCGCGCGCACCGTGCAGCGCGCCTGTACTTATTCAAAACCGCTTGTTCAAAACCGCTCATTCAAAACCGCGTGTTCAAAGCCACTTATTCAAAGCTGATCGACGGACCGGAGGTCTGATCCCCTGCCGCATTCAGACTGTCATCGATCTGATCGACGATGGATGAGAACGTCTCGAACGTGGTGCCTTCGGGGTCGGCGATGACGGTCGGCCGCCCACCGTCGGACTGTTCACGAATGGCAAGCGACAGCGGCAGTTGCCCAAGAAGCGGCGTCTGATACCGCTCGGCAATCCGCTGGCCGCCACCATCACCAAAGATCGGCTCGCTGTGACCGCACTGAGAGCACACATGCGTGCTCATGTTCTCGACCACCCCAAGGACCGGCACCTTGACCTTTCTGAACATCTCGATGCCTCGGCGAGCGTCCAGAAGCGCGATATCCTGAGGCGTGGTCACGATGACCGCTCCGGATACAGAGACCTTTTGTGCAAGCGTCAGCTGAATGTCGCCCGTGCCTGGCGGCATGTCGATGAACAGATAATCGAGCTCGCCCCACTGGGTCTGGTTCAGAAGCTGCTGAAAGGCACCGGAGACCATCGGCCCACGCCACACCATCGCGGTTTCGATGTCGGTCAGAAACGCCATCGACATCAATTTGATGCCGTGCGCCTCGATCGGCAACATGGTTTTCTCATCGATGATCTTGGGGCGCGTATTGGCATCAACACCCATCATCTGCGCCTGGCTCGGCCCGTAGATATCAGCGTCCAGTACGCCGACCCGCTTGCCCTTGGCTGCCATGGCCAGTGCCAGATTGGCCGTGACCGTGGATTTCCCGACGCCGCCCTTGCCCGAGGCGACGGCCACGATGCGCTTGATCGATTCCGTCATGGCTTTCTCCTGGCCAATAGTGTTTATCGGCCGGGAGTATAACGCGCCCGCCCCACCAACGCCCATACGTGAGCGACGCCGTCATGTTACTCAGGCTTGGCGGCAAACTTGGCGCGAATGAAATCACTGTGACTCAGAAAAAGCAGCGTACTCAGCGTTCGAATACGCGCCTCCTCGAGCGGGTCGATCTCGCCATCGGCGTAGGCAAGTGTCCACATGGCGCGAACAAGCTCAAATTTCTGCTCAAACGAGCAGTGTTCGTTGATCAGGCGCACGAACTGATAATGATCGACCGCCGCCTCGGACTCCTCACGCGCAAGCGCCATCAGCTCATCAAGCGCCTGTTCGTCAAGCGAGAAGCGCCGTTTCAACATCGCCTCCATGGCAACGATTTCGCTTTCTTCGATGGCGTGATCGGCGCGCACCACTTCGCAAAGAAGTGCCGCCGTCGCAAGCTCGAGCGAAATCTCAGTGCCACCGTGTGCGTCGCGCATGACGATCATCTGGTCGAAAAACCGCTGAATCTTTTGAAACATACCCCTACCTTGCGTTTGTTTTCGTTTGGCGTCGTTTTCCCGGCGCGGACCAACCTTACGCTTGCGGCCTCAACACGCTAGAATCACCGCTATTCCATATGGGGGTCATGCCCCTGTCTTCCTATCTTTGTTGTCCCCTGAGGCCCCATGACTGCGCGAAAGATTCTGGTAACCAGCGCCCTACCCTATGCCAATGGCTCGATTCACCTGGGCCACCTGCTCGAATACATCCAGACCGACATCTGGGTTCGCTTTCAAAAAAGCCGCGGCCATGAGTGTCACTATGTCTGCGCCGACGACGCGCACGGCACTGCCATCATGTTGCGCGCCGAGCAGGAAGGCATTACGCCCCAGGCGCTGATCGACCGTGTCAATCAGGAACATCAGGCCGACTTTGCCCGCTTTCACGTCAACTTCGACAACTACTACTCGACCCATTGTGAAGAGAACCGCCTTCACAGCGAGCGCATCTTCAACGCCCTAGACGCCGCCGGCCACATCAAGACCCGCGACATCGAACAGATGTTTGACCCCGAGCGCGAGATGTTTCTGGCCGACCGTTTCATCAAGGGCACCTGCCCGAAGTGCAAGGCCGACGACCAATACGGCGACAACTGCGAGGCCTGCGGTGCAGCCTACACGCCAGCCGAGTTGATCGACCCGGTCTCAGCCATTTCCGGTGCCACGCCAGTCGTCAAAAGCTCGACTCACTACTTTTTCGACCTGCCGGCCTTCGGTAAGTTTCTGGAGCAATGGACTCGAAGCGATGGCCGACTCCAGCCTCAGATCGCCAACAAGCTTCAAGAGTGGTTCGACGCCGGGCTCAATCAGTGGGACATCTCCCGTGACGCGCCCTACTTCGGCTTCGAAATTCCAGGCGCGCCGGGCAAGTACTTCTACGTTTGGGTCGATGCACCGATCGGTTATCTGGCCAGCTTCCAGAATCTGTGTGAGCGCGAAGGTCTCGAGTTCGACCGCTACTGGAACAAGGATTCCGACGCCGAGGTCTATCACTTCATCGGCAAGGACATCGTCTACTTCCACGCCCTGTTCTGGCCGGCCATGCTCGAAGGCGCCGGGCTCAGAACGCCCACGGCGGTCAACTGCCACGGCTTCGTGACCGTCAACGGCGCCAAGATGTCGAAATCCCGCGGCACCTTCATCAAGGCCGAAACCTACGCCGAGCACTTGAACCCGGAATACCTGCGCTACTATTTCGCGGCCAAGCTGACCTCAGGCGTTGACGACCTGGACCTCAACCTCGAGGATTTCGCCGCCCGGGTAAATTCGGATCTGGTCGGCAAGGTAGTCAATATCGCCAGCCGCTGCGCGGGCTTCATCAAAAAAGCCGGCGGAACCCTCTCTGAGACGGTATCGGAACCCGAGCTGCTTGAGCGCTTCATCAAAGAAGGCGACGTCATCGCAGACGATTTCGAAGCGCGCGAGTTCGCCCGCGCCGTTCGCCGAATCATGGCTCTGGCCGATGACGCCAACACCTACATCGCCGAAAAAGCACCGTGGGCTCTAGCCAAGGAAGACGGCCGCGAACAGGACGTCCTTGATGTTTGCTCCATGGGCATTCACCTCTTCCGCCAGCTGATCGTCTACCTGGCACCGATCGTTCCGACGCTTACCGACGACGCCCGTGCGTTTCTCAACCTGGAAAGCATCGACTGGGCAAGCCGCCAGCACTCGCTTGTCGGTCACACGATCAACAAGTTCAAGCCGTTGATGACCCGCGTCGAGCGTGAGCGTATCGACGCCATGATCGAGGCGTCCAAGGACGTGCTGGTCGAGGAGCAGAAGATCAAGGACGGTGCGAACAAGGCGCCGACGCCGCTCGATGACGACCCCATCAGCGAGGCGATCGACTTCGACACGTTTTCCGCCGTCGACCTACGCATTGCCTTGATCAAGCGCGCCGAAAGCGTTGACGGCGCCAAGAAGCTTTTGAAGCTCACGCTCGATCTCGGTGGCACCGAAAAGACCGTGTTCTCGGGCATTAAGGCGCATTACAGCCCGGAAGCATTGGAAGGCCGCTTGACCGTCATGGTTGCTAACCTTGCCCCGCGCAAGATGCGCTTCGGGGTATCCGAAGGCATGGTGCTGGCCTCCGGCGACGAGGGCGGCATCTACCTATTGTCCCCGGATAACGGTGCCAAGCCCGGTCAGCGCGTCAGTTAACCACCGGCACCGCTACACTTAATGCCCCACCTGCCGATAACTTCAACCGGTGAATCATGGAGTTATCGGCAAAATGACCCTTTCTCTGCGTAAACGGTTTCTGCTGCGTTTAAGCCTTGTGGGTGTGACGTCCATCGTCCTGATCTACGTGGCGTCCTTTGCCCTGATTCAGCCACGAATGCTCGCGGGCGAGACGCGTTATGCACACGCTAACCTCGATCGCATCACCCATCTGCTCGACTCCCGTATGACGAATTTGAACGGTACCACACGCGATTGGGCGCACTGGGACATGTCGATCGAGTTTGTTGAAGGGCGCATGCCGACCTATCCCACTGTCAACTTCAGCGAGGCCATGCTTAGGGACACCCAGCAGACGCTGATGATTTTTTTCGACAAGCGCCAACAGGTTCGCTGGGTCGTGGGCATTGACCCGAGTACCGGCCAATACACCTCCTGTGAAGGAGGAAAAGGCGCATGCGCCTGGAGTCTTGAGCTGGTCAGGCTGATCGATGATCACATTTCAAGCCAGCCGCCGCGCGCCGAAAGCTGGCTGCTCAGTAGCCCCATGCCGGCCATGGTCGCCACCAGCCCGATTCTGACCACCGACGCCCGCGGGCCAACCCGAGGCTGGCTCGCCATCGTTCAATTACTCGATGAAAACTGGCAGGAACAGGCGAGAACACAGACCGGTCTCCAGCTATCGATCAAGGCCGTGCCTAAAGCCTATCCGGGTCGAATGGCCGTGACCGCCCACTCGACCACCATCAACCGCAACGCAAGCGACAAAATAACCGTGACACGGCTGATCAAGGCCTCGCCCGAAAACGCCTACCTCGCCATCACGGCTATACTGCCACGCACCGACTATCAAGGCAGCATCCGCGCCCTGTTTGGCGTCACGGCAACGCTTGCCCTCATTTTTACCCTGACGCTCATATCGGTCGCAGTGCTGCTTGAGCGGCTGATCATCAAGCCGATGCACACGCTCGGCACCTACACTCAGACCCTTCGCCACCAGGAAGACCGTTTTAACCCGCTGCCAGAGTCTCTTTTGAGCCGAGACGACGAAATAGGGCTTCTCGCCCGAGATGTACAGCGCCTGATCAACGAAGAGCGCACCCGCAACGTCACGCTTTTGCATCAGACCCGCACCGATGAGCTCACGGGTCTTGCCAATCGCCGTCAGTTCGAGGAATGCCTTCAGCACGCACTTGAACAGGCGCGCACGGAAGAGACGCCGCTGTGTGTTTTGATGATCGATATCGATTTTTTCAAAGGCTACAACGATCATTTCGGCCACCCCGAAGGCGACCAATGCCTGCGCATGGTGGGCGATCTGATGCAATCCTGTTTCGCCGATGGCGATGAGCTGGCTGCGCGCACCGGCGGCGAAGAGTTCATGGTGCTCCTGCCAAATACCGCCCTCGAATCCGCACGACAACGCGCCGAAGGGCTCATGCGCGAGCTCAGTGAGCGGCGCATTCCCCACCCCGGGTCGCAGGTCAGCACGTACCTGACCCTGAGTATCGGATTAAGCATCCTGAAACCCGGCGCCGAGCGCAGCCCGAAAGACCTGATTAAGGCAGCCGACATCGCGCTCTACGCCGCCAAGACCAACGGCCGCAATCGTGTGGTGACTGAGCACGGATTCAGGCCAAGCCTGAATGATCAATGACGGGTAAACGCGTATACTGGCCGCCTTTGAAACACAGACAGATTACCCCGCGCCATGAACGCAGCTATTGTTTTGCTTGATGACATCGATGCGGCCCTGCCGCAAACCCAATGCGGCAAGTGCGGCCACCCGGGCTGTCGCCCTTACGCACGCGCCATTGCCGAAGGCGAGGCCATCAACAAGTGCCCGCCGGGCGGGCAGGCAACCGTCGCTCGTCTGGCAGATTTACTCGAGCTTGAAGAGCCGCCGCTGGCAGTCGACGCCGAAACACCACAGGTCGCGGTCATTCGCGAGGATGAGTGCATCGGGTGCACCAAGTGCATCAAGGCCTGTCCGGTCGATGCCATCGTCGGCGCCTCGAAGCAGATGCATACCGTCATCGAGTCTGAATGCACCGGCTGCGAGCTGTGCATCGCGCCCTGCCCGGTCGACTGCATCGACCTTATCATCGACCCGGCGTGGCAAGCCTGCGATACCGAACACGAACAGCGCACCTTCCTCGACAACCGCGCCGAGCTGGCGCGTCGACGCTTTGAAGCCCACACCGCCCGAGAAGACACTCGACGCACTCAAAGAAAGCGCAGCCAAAACGCACGACAAGGTGACTCGGCGGTAGCGACCGAGGCGGCAACACCTGCACTTGACCATTTGGACATGACCGATCTGAAAGCGGCCAAGGCGGCAACCCAGGCCCGGCTACGACGGTTTGAGCGTCAGTTCAAACACGTCAACGAGCCAGAGCGTCAAGAGCTTGAACACCGGCACCGCGCAGCCAAGGCGTATCTGGGCGCCATCGAGCAACGTCTCGACGCTCTGCAGGCGCCGACACAGATGGCATCGACCGAGCAGCAAGGTCCAAATCTCAAGCAGCTTCGCATCGCGCTCAAGGCCGCCGAAACCACCGAGAAACAGGCTCAGAAACAATTGAAACGGCTCGAGATAAAGGGCACGGCCGAGCAGGCCGAAGCCGCGCGCGCTCAGCTTGAACGCGCACACGCCAACAAGGCGGCCGCTCAAAAAGCACTTGAGCAGGCGGAGGCCCTGACATGAATGCGGAAAAACGCCGCTTGATCTTCGAGCGCCTTCACGCCGAAAACCCACACCCAACGACCGAGCTCATGTGGTCGACGCCGTTCGAGCTTCTGGTCGCCGTGGCGCTGTCGGCGCAGTCAACCGACGTCGGCGTCAACAAGGCCACCGCCCGACTTTTTCCGGTCGCCAATACACCAAACGCGATCCTTGAACTCGGGCTTGATGGCGTCAAGGCCCACATCAAGACTCTTGGGCTCTACAACAACAAGGCCAAGAACCTGATCGCGATGAGCGAGCAGCTTTTAAGCAAGCATAACGGGAACGTGCCCGGCGAGCGCGCCGCGCTCGAAGCGCTCCCGGGTGTCGGGCGCAAGACCGCCAACGTGATCCTGAACACCGCGTTCGGCGAACCCACCATCGCGGTCGACACCCACATTTTTCGGGTCTCGAATCGCACCAAGCTTGCCCCGGGCAAGAACGTCAATGAGGTCGAGGCCAAGCTCAACAAGGTCGTTGCCAAGCCGTTTCGCCAGAACGCCCATCACTGGCTGATTCTGCACGGCCGTTACACCTGCCTTGCCCGAAAACCACGCTGTGGCAGCTGTGTGATCGAGGACCTGTGCGAGTACAAGGACAAGGTCGAGCTCGACTGACCGATGCTTACGACTCGAACAGGCGCGGCCCCTGCTCATCGATCAAGCGGTGCGCCTTCTGGCGGGTCAGTTCGATGCAGCCCTCACGGTCCGGCAGCATGTCGGAGCGCTCGAAGCGGTACGGCGCCTCGTCCGTTTCCGTTCGCTTGATCAACCCACTGACGCGAAACTGCCCTCCGACCGGCTGCGGCACCGGCACGACCCAGTAGCCGTTGTATTCCGTGGCCTCAGCCTCGGTCCCTGCAGGTGCCGCCTTTTCGCGGCCACCTGAAAGGGCGCTCAGAAGTCGTTTAAACATGAAAGGTACCTCACAAATAGTGCCTTGCTGTGATCGGAATCGAGAAAGCCTATCACGGATCATGCTGAGTCACGCGGGCATGATCGCTACACTGTAGGCCGCGTACAAGGAGACCCGCATGACCGAATTTTTCGTAGGCGCCCACGTCAGTGCCGCCGGTGGCGTCGAACACGCCGTCGAGCGTGCCCATGAGCTCAACGCCACGGCGTTTGCCCTGTTCACCAAGAACCAGCGCCAATGGGTCGGCAAACCATTGACCGACGACAACATCGAGCGCTTTAAGGCCAACTGCGCACGACTCGGCTACACCCCCGACCAGATCCTGCCCCACGACAGCTATCTGATCAATCTGGGCCATCCGGAGGCAGACAAGCTCGAGAAATCCCGCGCCGCCTTTCTCGATGAGTTACAGCGCTGCGAACAGCTCGGACTTACGCTTTTGAACTTTCATCCGGGCAGTCATCTGCGCCAGATCAGTGAGGATGACTGCTTGAAACGCATTGCCGAGTCGGTCAATGACGCGTTGTCGCGCACCCGAGGCGTTACCGCCGTGATTGAAAACACCGCCGGCCAGGGCAGTAATCTTGGGCACCGCTTCGAGCACCTGGCCCGAATCATCGAGCGGGTCGATGACAAGCGCCGGGTCGGGGTCTGCATCGACACCTGCCACGCCTTTGCCGCCGGCTACGATCTGCGAACGCCAGAGGCGTTCAAGGCGACCTTCGATGACTTCGAGGCGACCGTTGGCTTCAATTACCTTCGCGGCATGCATCTAAATGACGCCAAGGTCACGCTTGGCAGCCGCAAGGACCGCCACCACAGCCTGGGCCAGGGGGAAATCGGCGCCGATGCGTTTCGGATGATCATGCAGGATGCGCGGTTCAAGGGCGTACCCATGGTGCTCGAGACTGTCGATCCAAGCATCTGGCAGGATGAAATCGCCTGGCTCAAGGCCCAGCGTTACGGCGCACACTGAGCAGAGTCGCTCGTGCCTAGTCAGTGGCCGATACGCCCGGTATGCTGAGCGGCCCTCACCAGCAAGACTGAGCGTCTGCCATGCACGAAGATTCTTCGTTTTTCGGCGATGTGGGCGAAGCCATTGGCGCCGTCCTCAAGAGCCTGATCGACTTTCTGTCCAGTATCTGGCAGAACTTTTTCGGCGCCATCGACGATTTCATCGATGGCGTCACCCGCTCACTCGGCATCAGCCCGTCGGTGTTCAGCATCGCACTTCTGGTCATCGGGTTGATGTTTCTCTATGGCGCGGTGCGCGCCTTCATGCGCGGCAGCATCCTCGGCGGCGCGTTCAGGCTCGGCATCGGCGTGATTCTGCTGAGCTGGCTGACCCAGTAATACTTATCGAGTGACACTGATTCAGTACCCCTGACTCAGTAACCCAAACGACAGCGAGGCGGGCCATGGCCCGCCTCGCTCGTTTTACAGCATGACCTACCGGCCAAACATCATGCGCTGGTCAGCGCCTTGTCCACTACTTCATAGACGTTGCGCGACAGCGGCTCGGCCTTGATCCGCTCGAGCTGCTCGAGCATCAGGGCGCGCCGGGTTCCGTCCAGTCGCTTGAAGCGCGTCAGCGGCAGTACCATGCGTGCCGCAATTTCCGGGTTGAGCCGGTTAAGCTCGATGACGACATCGGCGAGCAGCCGATATCCCTGTCCGTCACGGCGATGGAAATTGACCCGGTTCTGATTGACGAACGTACCGATCAGGGCGCGAACGCGATTGGGGTTCTTGATCGAAAACGCCGGATGCGCCATCAGAAACCGCACCCGCTCCAGCGCGTCCTCATGCGGACGAGACACCTGGGTCGCGAACCACTGATCCATGACCAGCGGGTCGTGCGCCCAGCGCTCGCCGAAGGCGCGTATCGCCGGGTCGCCGATCGACGTATCGCCGGCGTGGGCGAGCTGGGTCAGCGCCGCACGTACATCGGTCATGTTGGCGTTGGCCTCAAACTGCTGGCGCGCGTACGCAAACGCGTCATCCCGGCCGGACGCACACAGGTAGGCAAGCGCCACATTCTTGAGGCTTCGTTGAGCGATCTGGTCAAAATCCGGCGCGTAGGCAGCGTCGCTTTGCTCCTGGGTATAGAGCGTCTCGAAGGCCTCGAACAGCGTGTCCCCAAGGCATGCGATGGCAAAACGGCGTGCCTGGTGGATGGCGTCGATATCGACCGTCGTTTGCTGTTCGGCGATGAATGCCTCGGTAGGCAATGTCAGCATCTCGGCAAGCACCGCCTTGTCACTGGCCGGCGTTTCAACAAGCGAGCGCACGGTCTCGACGAAGAACTCGTCGAGCACCATCTCGTCACCGCGGCGATAGGCCGCCATCAATGTTTCGAGCTCCTTGAGCGCAAGCTGCTGACCGGCGTCCCAGCGGTTGAAGCCGTCGCTGTCATGGCGCATCAGAAACGAAAGCTGTTCTCGCGAGAGCGTCTGCTTAAGCTTCACCGGCGCCGAGAAGCCGCGCAGAAGCGAGGGCACCGGCGCGTGGGGCACGTCCTCGAACACGAACTGCTTGGTCGATTCGTCCAGATTCAAGACCGTCGAGGAGCCAAGCGACTGCCCGTCGATCACCAGTGCCATATCGACGCCCTGCTCGTCCAGAAGCCCCATTTCGACCGGGATCTGAAGCGGCGCCTTTTCCTCCTGACCAGGCGTTGCCGGCGTGTGCTGACTGAGCGTCAGCATAAAGGTGCGCCGCTCGGCGTCATAGGCGCTGTCGACACTGATCTCGGGCGTGCCGGCCTGGGAATACCAGCGCATGAACTGGGTCAGATCAAGGTTTAACACCTCCGCCATACAGTCGACGAAGTCCTCGACCCGCACCGCCTGACCGTCAAACCGCTCGAAATAGAGATCGGAGCCCTGGCGGAAGGTCTCCCACCCGAGCAGATTGCACAGCATCCGCACCACTTCGGCGCCTTTTTCATACACCGTCAGGGTGTAGAAGTTGGAAATTTCGATGAAATGATCCGGGCGAACCGGGTGCGCGGTCGGGCCGCTGTCCTCGGCGAACTGAGCCGTTCGAAGCAGCGCCACATCCTCGATGCGCTTGACCGGCGCCGAATTCATGTCGGAGGAAAAAAGCTGGTCCCGGAAGACGGTAAAGCCTTCCTTGAGCGCCAGCTGGAACCAGTCGCGGCAGGTTACCCGGTTGCCTGACCAGTTATGAAAATACTCGTGGGCGACAATGCCCTCGATGCGCTGGAACATCGCATCGACGGTGGTGTCTGGGTTGGCAAGCACGGCGGAGCTATTGAAGATGTTGAGCCCCTTGTTCTCCATGGCGCCCATGTTGAAGTCATCTACCGCAACAATCATGAACAGATCAAGGTCGTATTCGCGGCCGAAACGCTCTTCGTCCCAGCGCATCGAGTGCTTGAGCGCGGTCATCGCGAACGCGGTCTTGTCGAGGTTCTGTTGCTCGACCCAGATCTGAAGCGTGACCTCGCGCCCGCCTTGCGTCGTGAACTGATCCTCGATCTTCTCGAGATTGCCGGCCACCAGCGCAAACAGATACGCAGGCTTAGGGTGCGGGTCGTTCCAGGTCACGAAATGGCGACCGTCCGGCAGCTCACCGCGCTCGACCGGGTTGCCGTTGGCCAGAAGAATCGGGGTCGCCGCCTGATCCCCGATGACGGTGGTCGTGAACGTGGCCATGACGTCGGGGCGATCCGGGTAGAAGGTGATGCGGCGAAAGCCTTCCGGCTCGCACTGAGTGCAGAACATGCCGTTGGACTGGTAAAGCCCTTCGAGGGCGGTGTTGCTGGCCGGCGCAAGCACTACCTCGGTGTCGAGCCGAAAGCGCTCGGGCACGGTGTGAATCGTGAGCGCGCGATCAGTCACCTCGAACTCACCGGGCTCAAGTGGCTGGCCGTCGATTGCCACGTGCTCAAGCGTCAAATGATCGCCAGCGAGCACCAGCGCCGCGTCAGACGCCGTGCCCGGGGCGCGCGTAATCTGAAGCGTTGCTTGAACGCGGGTCGCTTCAGGGGCGAGATCGAAGCGAAGCTCGGTGTGCTCGACCTGATAACGGGGCGGCTGATAATCCTTCAAATAAATCGCATGTGGCTCGGCCATGGGGCACTCCTTGATAAATCGTGCCCCAAGTGTACGACGCCACCTCAAACAAGGCCAAAGCGCGCCCGCGATTCATTTTAAGCGCTCGCTCATTGGTCGAGGCCGGGTCACCAAAAACACCGCCACCGCCGCGAGCACCGCCCAGATCAAAAGCTTGAGCCACAACATCGAAATCAATACGCCGACCCACACCGCGCCCACGGCCATGGCGGCCACCGCCATGATCTTGGCTCGCCTTGAGATGGCGCGCTCGTCTTCCCATTGTCGGATGTGTGGCCCGGCGAACCGGTGGTTTCGGATCCAGTCGGCAAAGCGGGTCGAGCCCTTGGACGCACAAAAGACCGCCAGCAGCATGAACGGCGCGGTCGGCATGATCGGAAGCACCACGCCGATCACGCCGAGGGCGAAGCTCACGCCTGCAAGCGCAACCCACAGTCGCCGCATCCACATGGTTCTGTCCTCGTTCTCAGCATGAAAAACGCCCGCCCCCCTTGGCGGGGGCAGGCGTTAAGACCACGGGTCGAGCGTGTCGTTCCGCTCAGACCATTTCAGTGGCCTCAAGCTGGATGGCCACACCAGCCTCCACCGCGCGGTTGACCGCCGAGAGCGCGGCTTTGAGCGAGGCGGTCACCGTGTCGCCGTCTTCGGCCATGCCGGCAAAGCGCTGACCGTTGACGTTCAACTGAACAAAGGCCACTGCGACGGCGTCGCTGCCTTCGCCGAGGGCGTGTTCGCTGTAATCGACCACATTGACGCTGACACCGGAGCTTCGCTGGAACGCGTCCATGAACGCCGACATCGCACCATTACCCTCACCCTGAATCGAGATGACGCTCGATTGACCGTCGCCATGCACGTTCAGTCGTGCGCTGAGGCTTTCGGCGTCTTCACGGTCGACCCGGTAGCCGGTAAGCTCGAACGGCGAGCACTGGATAAAGGTCGATTCCAGCACCTTGCGGATCGAGTCACTCGAGAGCTCGCCAACCACCTTTTCGCTTTCCTGCTGCACATGAGGCGCCAGTTCAAGCGTCATCCAGCGCGGCATGCTGATGCCATGGTCACGCTCGAGCAGAAACGCCATGCCGCCCTTGCCGGACTGCGAGTTGACGCGGATCACGGCCTGATAATCGCGGCCCAGATCGTGCGGGTCGAGCGGCAGGTAGGCCACCTGCCACGGCTCATCCGGGCGCTGTTTCTTGAGGCACTTGCTGATCGCGTCCTGGTGACTGCCCGAGAACGCGGTATAGACCAGCTCGCCCACCCAGGGGTGGCGCGGATGCACCGGCAGCTGGGTGCACTCGGTATAGACCTGGATGATCTCATCGGGGTTGGACAGATCCAGCTCCGGATCGACGCCCTGGCTGTAGAGGTTAAGGCCAAGCGTGACGATGTCCATGTTGCCGGTACGCTCACCGTTGCCCAAAAGCGTGCCCTCGACGCGGTCGGCGCCCGCCATCAAACCAAGCTCGGCGGCCGCCGCTGCACCACCGCGGTCATTGTGCGTGTGCAGCGAAATCAGCGCACAGTCACGGTTTTTCATGTGGGTAATGAAGTATTCGATCTGATCAGCAAAGTGATTGACCGGGCCGATCTCGACGGTCGCCGGCAGGTTCAGAATGCACGGGCGCTCGGGAGTGGGCTGCCATACGTCCATTACCGCTTCACAGATGGCGACCGAGAAGTCGACCTCGGTGCTGGTAAAGCTTTCCGGTGAGTATTGAAAACGCCAATCGACGTCGGGATAGCGTTCGGCGTAGGCCTTCACCCAGGTTGCGCCCTGAACCGCAATCTCGGTGATGCCGGCCTGATCCTTTTCGAACACGCGTTCGCGCTGGGCGACAGACGTTGAATTATAGACGTGCACGATGGCGCGCTTGACGCCTTCCAGCGCCTTGTAGGTCTTTTCGATCAGATGCTCCCGGGCCTGGGTCAGCACCTGAATGTAGACGTCATCGGGAATCTGGTTTTCCTCGATCAACCAGCGCACGAAATCGTAATCTGGCTGGCTGGCGGCGGGAAAACCGACCTCGATTTCCTTGAACCCGACCTTGACCAGAAGCGCCCACAGCGCTTTTTTCTGTTCGACACTCATCGGCTCGAGCAGTGCCTGGTTGCCATCGCGTAGGTCGACGCTTGTCCAGAGCGGCGCCTTGGTGATCTGCCGGTCCGGCCATTGACGGTTCTTGAGACCGACCGGAGCGACGGGCTGATATTTGCGATGATCGAACGAGGGAGCGGATGGTGCATTCATGGTCAATGCCTTTTGAAGGGTCTGGGTAAAAACCGGCTCCGAGCCCGAAGGCTCGGATCGCGTCGCTGCCGTGAATTGGCAGCACCTCGGACAGGATACGTCCTTGTCGGCTGGAACGCAGCGTCGGGTAGACGGTGCGTCTGCGGCGAAGGCCGCGACTCGCTTGTGACGATGGATACAAGTCTAGGCCATCGATGCGCTTATTTGATTGCGAATTTAATGGCCACAGGCGAGCATGCTGGCATATAAAGCCACTTAATTGTCATTAGATAACAGGAAATTGCGCACTATGACTCCAGAGCTTCCCGTCGCCCTTGACCGCTTTGATCGACAGATTCTGAGCGAGTTGCAAACCAACGGCCGCATCAGCAACCAGGAGCTTGCCGACCGCATCGGGCTCTCGCCCTCGCCGTGTCTCAGGCGCGTACGCGCGCTCGAGGCGGCCGGCTTTATCGAAGGGTATCGGGCGATGGTCGATGCCAAACGGCTGGGCTATGGCATGACCGTGATCCTGCACATTGCGATGGACAAGCACACCGATGAGCGCTTTGCCAATTTCGAGCGTGCGATTCGAGCCATTCCGAACGTGCTGGAATGCTTGATCATTACCGGCCAATCGGCGGATTTTCAACTCAAGCTCTTGGTGCAGGATATGGAGGAGTATGAAGCGCTGCTGCTCAAGACGATCAATCGCATCGAGGGCGTGACCGCCTCGCACACCAGTTTCGTGCTGAGAAAGGTTTTCGATCGCAATATCGTGCCCACCGCACCGCGGTGAGCACGCCAGGTCGTATCGACTTAAGCCGATACGACCTAGTTCTGAACCGACAGGACGGCGCCGCCATCGACGCGGACGTTGCTGCCATTGATGTAGGAGGCGCGCTCGGAGACCAGAAAGGCAATGGTACTCGCCACTTCCTGCGCCTTGCCGCGGCGTTTTTGCACGATGCCGGGGCGCTCTTCTTCCAGAAAGCTTTCGATCGCCTCCTCGACGCTCACATCAAGTTCCTCGGCGCGCTTTTCCATCATGCCATCGGTCATTGGCGATTCAACAAAGGCCGGCGACACGGTATTGCACAGGACGCCGTGCGCGGCTTCATCGTAGGAGAGGTTCTTGATGAACGCCGACAGCGCCGCCTTGGAGGCGTTATACACCGCCTCTTCCCAATACGGCTGTACGGCGTTTTCTGACGAGATGCAGATGAATCGGCCCCAGTTATTGCGTCGAAGCTCCGGCATGGCGGCGCGCGCGAGACGCACAGACGACATGAAATTGATGGTCCAGCAGGTCTCGTAATCCTCATCCTTGAGCTCAAGCGGGTGCCCTTTCGCCCCGGTTACACCGGCGGTATGCACCACGATGTCGAGCTGACCGAAGCGGTCAGTGGCGGTCTTGACCAGCGCATCGAGCGCGGCAGGGTCGGTCACATCGGTTGCCACGCACAAAGGATCACCCTTGAGCGCGCGTGCGTCGCGCTCGAGCGCGTCGATTTCGAGGTCCGAAAGCACCAACGTCACCCCTTCTTCGGCCAGAATGCGCGCGGTTTCAAAACCGATGCCGTTGGCGGCGCCGGTAATCAAGGCCACCTTGCCTGTCAGTCCCAGATCCATGGGAAACACTCCTAGAGTTATGTTTGAACCGATCAAGCATAGTGCAGATTCCCACGTGACACAGAGCAATGACACAGGGCAATCCACCTCATGCGTCAACGCCCATAGACCGCTAAGATAGGCTCGAGACAAGAGGACACTCAATGACGCACACACGCTACGACGTTGCCATCATCGGCGGCGGCATGACCGGCGCTGCGCTCGCTCAGGCACTCGCCGACACCGACCTTACGATCGCCCTGATCGAGCCGGCGCCCCCGGCCGCCTTCGACCCGGCCGCCGCACCCGATCTTCGAATTTCAAGCCTCAACCAATCGAGCTGCACATTTCTTGAGCGCCTTGGGGTGCTCGAGGCCATCAAGGCCAAGCGCGCCCACCCGTTCGTTCGGCTATCGGTGTGGGAAGAGCTCGAGGGAGAGCGTCTCGCGCGGCGTCGGTGGAATCAGGCCACCTTTGATGCGCGCGACATTCAGCACGATCAGCTTGGCTATATGGTGGAAAACCGCGTGATTCAGCGGACGCTCTGGGACGCGCTCGAACATCGCTCGAATGTCGGCATTCACGCTCCGGCTCGCCTCGAGACGCTCACGCTCGACCCCGACGGCGTTCGCATTACACTGAATGACGGCACCCATTTCGAGGCCTCGCTGGTCGTTGGCGCCGAAGGCGCACGCTCGAGCGTACGTACGGCGGCCAATATCGAGGTCGACACCCGGCCTTACGGTCACAAGGCCATGATCGTGAACGTCCTGCTCGATGCGCCGCCGCTCGACATTACCTGGCAGGCCTTTACGCCGAGCGGGCCCCACGCCCTGCTGCCGCTGTTCAAGGCCGATGAGCACGGCCATCAGAGCTACGCCTCACTGGTGTGGTACGACGCGCCCGAGCGAATCGATACGCTGTCAGCGCTGTCGATGGATGCACTCAAGGCGGAATTGGAAACGACCTTCCCGGGCGAATTGCCCGCGGTAAACCAGGTGCTGGGCTGCGGCAGCTTTCCGCTGGTGCGCCAGCACGCCACCCGCTACGTGCAGGACCGGGTAGCCCTGATCGGCGACGCCGCACACGTCATCAACCCGCTGGCAGGCCAGGGGGTCAATCTGGGCTTTCAGGACGTCGAGGCGTTGAGCGCGCTGATTCACTCCGCGCACAGCGCCGGCAAGCCCTATTGGGCGCAGCACGTCTTGAATGAGTACGCCTTGAAACGTCAGTTCGCCAACCGGGTGATGATGTCGGCCATGGATGTGTTCTACCACGGCTTCAAGCATCAGGCGCTGCCGCTCAAACTGCTGCGCAATGCAGGGCTTGCTCTGGCCGAACGGGCAGGCCCCGGCAAGCGTAAGGTCATGGCCTACGCGATGGGGCTCAGTCGTCCTTAAGCGGGCGGTGGCGGCAGGCGGCGCTTGGTACGGGTCGACTCAATAGAAAGAGCGCAACAGCTGCAAGAATGCCCACGCACAGCCAGAACGACCAGTGCAGGCCGATGTGCCAATAAAGTAGCGACAGCGATAGCACCATACTGATGACGGCCACCACCTTGGCCGTCGTCGGCACCGCTCGTTCCTCTTCCCAGGCACGAATCAACGGCCCCGCCAGCCGGTTGCGTCGAATCCAGCGCTCGAAGCGTTTCGAACCGCGAGAGGCACAGATCACCGCCAGCAGGAAAAAATCGGTTGCCGGCAACAGCGGCATCACGATGCCGACCACGCCAATGGCAAAACACAGTGCCGCAAGAACAATCCAGCAGACCCGTGGCAACCCCCAGCGTCGTGCCCCGGGCGGGTGCGTTTGTGGCGTATTCCCTCCGGACATGCCCTCTCCCATATCAAGAACAAGAATTATTATTGAATAATCCCCAACCAAATGGAATGCATGGCATCACCAGGTTTCATTGGCGGCGCACCTGAAACAATAAGTACCCTAGCCGTTCTACCTGGTTGACTGAATGGATCGCCACAATGGCTTATTGGGTTGTTTTTACGTTACTGGCCGCGTCCTCTCAGGCCCTGCGCAACGCGTTTCAAAAGCGCCTGAGTGCGCATGTCGATGCCTATGGCGTCACCCTGGCCCGTTTTCTTTGGGCCTGGCCGCTGGCGGCGGCGTATCTGGGCGTGCTGTATCTGATCGCGCCGGCACCGCTGCCGACGTTATCGATGGCACTTGGCGCCTACGTCCTTGGTGGCGCACTCAGTCAGATCGTGGCCACGGTCTTGATGATTACGCTGTTCAAGGAGCGAAGTTTCGCCATTGGCGTCGGTCTTGCACGCAGTGAGGCCCTGCTGGCGGCAATTTTGGGTGTGCTGGTCTTCGGGGCGACGCTTTCCATGCTCGGCTGGGCCGGCGTAGTGATCGGGGCCGTCGCGGTCTGGGTCATGAAAGGCCCCTCTCAGGTCGGAGTCCCGAGCGCTCGAACGGTCGCACTTGGCCTTTCAAGTGGGCTGTTCTTCGCCTTTACAACGCTTGCGGTGCGTCAGGCCACGCTCACACTGGATGCGCTGCCGTTCACCCACGCAGCAGCCTGGGTGCTTTTGGCCTCAATCGTGATTCAGGCAACGCTTTTGAGTCTCTGGCTTGGGGTAAAACGACCGGACACGTTCATGGCGCTGATACGCTCGCCCAAAGTGAGCCTGCCGATCAGTATCGCCAGCTGCATCGGCTCGCTTGGCTGGTTCACGGCCGTCAGCCTTCAAACGGTGGCGCTGGTCAAGACACTGGGCCAGGTCGAGGTCTTTTTCACGCTGCTGCTGGCGCGTCACTATTTGAAAGAGCCGTTCACGCGGCGTGATATTGCCGGACTCTCATTGATCTCGCTCGCCGCGGTGCTGGTGCTCTGGGCCTAGGGGGGTCAGGGGCGTCAGCGGCTTGCTCATTTTCCATGCCGCGCAGCCATCGCTGTAATAGTCATCGAGCCAGGCCGTTCGCTCAAAACCAAGCCGTGCGTAGAGCGTGAGTGCGGCGTCGTTGTCGACGCGCACCTCGAGCACCAGCCGCTCAAGACCAAGTTCAAGGGCCTTGTCTTCGAGAAAGTCGACTAAGTCCTCGCCAAGACCGGCACCTCGAGCCGAGGGATGCACACACAGGGAATAGATGCGCCCGAGCCGCTCACGGGCGCGCACAAGAAGCGTTGCATAGCCCGTGAGGTGGCTATTTTGCTCGACGACGCCGGTCACAGCCTTTGCATGGCGGATCAGATAGCTGATCTGGCGGCGGTTGAAACGATCGGCGCCCGGACTGAAACAGGCCTGCTCGAGCGCCCAGAGCGCATCGACGTCATGAGGCGTCGCCGCTCGTAGTTGACCGGTCATGATAGAGCGTTCCTCGCGTTCGAAAAGGCCAAGTCTCGCCTGCGCCGAAGCGCCTGAAAAGCTGCGGATTCATGAAATTATTTCACGCACGCTCTGTTGTGTTTCAGGCACCGCTCTCGCACTCTTGCCCTGTTTTCTCTTATTGAACGCCAAGGAGTTCACATGTCCCGTCTTCGCATCGTGGTGGATCGACTCAGTGATTGGCGCCCGTTCTACCCAAGCGACGACGTGATTAGCGCCGATGAATTTCTGGCAGAAACCGCCGACGCTCAGAGCGCGGCGCGGGCAACCCACATCATCAATCTGTGCAACGACCTGAGCTACCTGGGGACCGGCTACTACGTGTCGCTTTTGGCCCAGGCGCGGAACCAGCGCGTACAGCCAAGCGTCGACACTCTGAGCCAGCTCGAGCGCACGGAGCTGATGGCGCTGCGCCTCGATGGCCTGCAACGTTGGATGGACAAGCTCGCCCGCCAGACAGAACTCGGCGAAACTCTGTCCCTAAAGCTCTTTTTCGGCCAGAGCGATCTGGAGGCGCTGGCCCCGCTCGGGCGGCGTTTGTTCGAGCACCTGCCGTGCCCGCTCATGCATGTGGAACTCGCCTACCATCACGGCCGTTGGCAGCTCGAGACACTCACGCCGCTGTCGCTTGACTCACTGTCGCAAGAGGATGAAGAGCGCTTCGCCTCGGCGCTCAACCGTCACTCGAAGCAGGTATGGCGAACGCCCGCCGCGCGCAAGCGCTACCGGTTCGATCTCGCCATTTTGATCGACCCTCAGGAAGCGCTGCCGCCCAGCAACAAGAGCGCGCTGAAGGCGTTCATTCGCGCCGGGCGCAAGCTCGGCATCGATGTCAGCCTGATTACCCACCGCGACGAAGGGCGCCTTGCCGAGTTCGACGGTTTGTTTATTCGGGAAACGACCCGCATCGATCATCACACCTATCGGATGGCCAAGCGCGCCGAGCATGAAGGGTTGGTCGCGATCGACGACTCGGACTCCATTCTTCGCTGCACCAACAAGATCTATCTGCACGCGCTGCTCAACGAACGCCACGTACCGGCGCCGGGCGGGCACATCCTGTCGCGCAACGACAAAAGCATCAAGGCGCTTGCAGAGACGCTGAGCTACCCGCAGGTTCTGAAAGTGCCGGACGGCGCGTTTTCAAAAGGCGTCAGCAAGGTCCGTTCGCCCGACGAGCTTCTCGAACAGGCCGAGCGGCTGTTCAAGGATTCGGCGCTGTTGCTTTTGCAGGAATGGATGCCGACCGACTACGACTGGCGGGTCGGCATTCTCGACGGCGAAGTGCTGTTCGTGAGCCGTTACTACATGGCCCGTGGCCACTGGCAAATCTATGACCACTCAAGCGGGCGCACGCGAAGCGGCGGGTTCGAGACCATCGACCCGGTCGATGCGCCAACGGCGGTGCTCTCTGCCGCGCTAAAGGCCGCGCGCCTGATCGGACGCGGCCTGTATGGCGTGGACCTGAAACAACAGGGCGAGCGCGTGGTGGTGATCGAGGTCAACGATAACCCCAACCTCGATGCCGGCATCGAGGACGTGGTTCTGGGCCCGGCGCTCTACGAACGGGTGATGCAGGTCTTTTTGAATCGGATGCTGGCCCGGCGCTAACGCCTGGCCAGTTACATGAACAGGTCGCCGGTCTCGGCGACCGCAGTGCCCTCTGGCTCGATACGAACGTTTACCTCGTAGCCGCCGAACTTTCGAACGTTCAGTACGCCGCTATCGAGCAGCAGATACTGCCCCTTGATGCCCTCGAGCCGGCCGTCCACGACCGCGTGTTTATCAAGGTTCCAGGTGGTGACCTTGGCCGGATAGCGTTCGATCGGAAAGGAAAGCGTCACCACCGGCTCGTCGACCAGCGTAATTGCCTCCGGCCCGACGAAGGCCTTGAGCGCTTCGAGCTTCTCGGCGAGCTGTTCGAATAGCTCATCTCGAAGCGCCGGCAGATCGACCGGCGCCGGTGCGCCCTTGAGCATTTTCTGCCAGTTCGTCCGATCACTGATGCGCTCGCGCAGAAGCGCTTCGACAAAGCCTGCCTGCTGACGCGTGGCGACCCGGGCAATGATCAGTGCCTGGCTCGCGCCCTGATCGATCCAGCGTGTCGGAATCTGAGAGGGTTTGGTGATGCCGACCTTGGCACCGGAGGCGTTGGCCAGATACACCACGTGCGGTGCAAAACAGTGCGTCTCGCCCCACTCCGGCTCGCGGCAGGTGCCTAAGTGGTAATGGCAGGTTTCAGGTTTAACGATACAGAGATCACACCGGGCAAGACCCTTGAAGCAGGGGTAACAAAAGCCCTGGGCAAAGCTTTTTTTGGTGGCGCGCCCGCAGTGCAGACAGAAGATACGCCCGGTCGGCTCGATGCGAACACGGGCGCCAAGCGCGTTATCAAGCTCGAGGTGCTGCTCGCCCACGCGAAGCGCGTAGTGCGCAGGCTCGGTCGCCGCCGCAGTCGGCATCTTGGACAGCACACCACACGCGGCGACGGGATTTTCCATGCTCAATTCACCCACGTGATGTTGTCATCGTCGCTCTTTTTCTTGTTCGAGCGATCAATAAAGCCGATGCGCGAGGCCTCGGGTATGTCGTGAGTGTGCTCGTAGTGGATGACTGCCTCCATGCAAAGGGCAACCTGATCCTTGCTGAGTCGCGTACCGTCCGGCCATTTGCCCAGCTCGATCGCGCTCTTGAAACGCTGATAAAGCTCAGGCGTCAGCTGCGCGGCTATCTTGTCAAACGTCATGTCACTCATCGTCTTCTCCGCGTTTATCAGTGGGCTTACGGGCAAGAAGCGTTAGTTTACCGATAATGAGGCCGGCAAACAGCCCACCCAGATGCGCTTCGTTGGCAACGTTTGGAAAGCCGATCGCACCGGCAAGGGGGGTCATGCACAGCACCATCCACCCCACCATGAAGAGCACCAGAGCCGTTGGAACCTCGAACCGGGAATCGGGCACGCGCGACCAAAGCCAGACATACCCCATCAGTGCATAGATCACGCCGGACATGCCGCCGAACAGCAGCGTGCCGGTCATGTACTGCGCAAGGTTTGCAAATACGCCCGAGGCGACGACGAGTGCGAGAAAGCGCAGCCGGCCCTGATACTCCTCGACCTGACGGCCGAAGTACCAAAGCCAGACCATATTGAATACCAGGTGCATCCAGCCAAAATGTAAAAACACCGGCGAAAGCAGCCGCCAGAACTGCCCGGTCGCAAACGCCTGCGACAGCGTACCGGCCTCGAGGCCCTGTGAGGTCAACGTCATTGGAACGATGGTGAAGGCCGTGATGAACTCAACGCTTGCCACGCTCATCATCACATAGATCATCGCACAGAGGGCGATGGTCAGTGCGGTGAACGCCGCGCGCCGGAGCGCCTGACGGGCACTGTTACTGGCGGGTAGATCAGAGCGCGTTTCGGCGTCATGCTCGTCGAGTGTCAGCGCCTGGCCGCTTCGAAAGCGCTCAGTGAGCGCAACGGCGTCATCAAGACGCGCCTCGTCCATCAGAAAGATCAGTTGCTGATCCTGCTCTTCGCGGTAGTGGTGATTGATGCGGTGCGCCCAGAGCGCCTGTCTGAGCGGTGAAATATCGATGTGCTCAGGAAACTGAAGTACCTTGGCCATAAACCCTATCCATTCGTTCAAGCCTTGAATGAGCCGGTCGTGCGATGGCCCAGGCGGTTATTGCGTCCATAAAAAAAGAAGTCCGGTGGGTAGGCCACCGGACAAGAGCAAGGGATCATTCAAGGGAACACCTACTCTGATGCCGGCATGTTCCGGAAGTTCCTCGCTCTAGTGAAATTCTCGCGATTTTTTTTCAGCGTCTCGCTCCGAGAGCACCTTGAGCCAGACGAATCGGTTCGCATCGAGGCGCTGTTCGCCATCGAATCGATAGGCTACCAACCGCCCGTACTTCACTGCACTGTAGTCAAGACAGGCGACGTTCGGGGCCGGCAGGGCCGGAATGCCCTCACACCAATAGTGCCCGATAAAGAGCGGTCGGCGTGTCGGAGCGTAGTAGGCAAGCGAGCACCGCTCCCGATCTGAAAGCGGCCGCGCGTCAAGTTCCGGAGGCAGATGATCGGGCTGAAAGACCACATCGCCATAGGTTTCAGGGTCGGGCGTCCAGAAATTGGCGCGAAAAGATCGACGGGCGAATCCATCGCTCGAGCGAATCTGAAGCCCGTCGGGCAGCACAACATTAGCGCCTCGAGTCAGCCGGTCCAGAACCCGGTACTCGACGCTGTCGCTTTCGGCAGTACGGTTCAAGAAGGCGCGATCAATGCGCCCGTCGGGGTGCGTTTCAAGAAACCGTCGAATCAACGGCTCGTCCCAGCAGGCGTGCACCACACGAAGCGTTGGAAGCTCAAGACACAGCGGCAGTGTCATGAACCAGTCGAGGTAGCTCTGCCACTGCGCGTCACGGCCTTCGAACTGCGCAAGCGTCTCTTGAATGACCCGGGTGCTTCTGGGGGTATGGGGCCGCAGCCAGCCGCCGCCCGTGGGGCTTGGCGAGCAGTAACTGAGCGCGTGATATTCGTGATTGCCCATCACGATCAAGGCGCTGCCGGCATCCACCATTCGCTTGGCAATGTCGAGCGCCAGTGGCACGCGAGGGCCCCGGTCGATCAGATCCCCAAGAAAGATGACCCGTCGACTCGGGTGGCGGTAGACCCCATCGTCGCATCGCGTATAGCCTAGGCGCTCCAGCAGTACCGCAAGTGTTGCGCCACAGCCATGAACATCGCCGATCAGATCGAACGCATCCTCGCTCATGCCCTTCATTCTCCGAGCCGACTGCTCCAACCGAGCTTATTGCGGCAAATGGCGTAAAAATCGTGCCCGACGGGGTGAATGAGATTCAGCCGTTCGGGCAGCCGTTTGACCTCGATGATATCGCCGGGCTGGGCCACGACTTGAGACTGCCCGTCACAGCTCAGATGCGGAAAGGCTTCGTTGGTTTCGCCGACATGAAGCGTGATGCGGCTGTCGGCATCGACCACGATCGGCCGGCTCGACAGGGTATGCGGCGACAGCGGCACGAGCTCGATCGCGTCGAGCCCGGGATGCAGGATCGGCCCGCCGCCGGAGAGCGCGTAGGCGGTGGAGCCCGTCGGGGTTGCAATGATGAGCCCATCGGCGCGGAGGGTGTAGACGAACTGCTCGTTGATAAAAAGCTCAAACTCGAGCATTTGAATCGCCTTGCCGGGGTGAAGCACAACATCATTGAGGCAGTTGCCGCGTGCAATGCACTCGCCGTTACGCTCAACGCGCATGTCGAGCAGAAAGCGCGCTTCGTGCTCGAACTCGCCATCGAGCACGCGGCCCACGCCCTCTTCGACCTCATCGGGGGCGATGTCGGTCAGAAATCCGAGGCGCCCCCGGTTGACGCCGAGCACCGGTGTCCCGCTCGTGCACAGCACCCGCGCCGCGCCCAAAAGGCTGCCGTCGCCGCCGACCACGATCACCAGATCGCATGACTGGCCCATGGCCTCGCTTGACATGACTTCCGGCGCCTGTCCCAAAAGCGATTCCGCAATATGATCCTCGACAATCACCCGGCAACCGCGTGTCTGTAAAAACCGGATCAAACGTTTTAAGGTGACCAGGGTATTGGTGCTGCCCAATCGTCCGATCAGGCCAATCGCTTTGAACGACGGCATGCTAAATATCCATTCACGGGCCAAGCGCTGCATTATGCGACGGTGAACAAGTCGGGGCAAACGCCAACATGAATCAGGACCGCATCCGGGCCGATCTGGCCTGGCTAAGACAGGCCCCACGACTGATTGACCTGGGCGATATCACCCCGCCCACTTCTGAGCTGCTGCCGACACCGCCTGAGTCGACGTCATCGATGGCGGGCGCCATTGCCCGTGACTACCTCGAAAAAAATCAGCGCGTTCGCCTTGGCCACTACGTCGAACGGCTGTGGAAGGCTCTGCTCGACGCCCAGAGCGATACTGAGGTGCTTGCGTGCAACCTCGGCGTTCGAGACGTTGAGGCGCCCACACGAACGCTTGGGGAGCTCGATCTTCTTTATCGAACCGGCGCACGCATTGAACATCTAGAATTTGCCGCCAAGTTCTTTCTTGGCCTGCCGGAAGGCCCGGGCACCGAGACGAGCATGGCCCGCTGGATCGGCATGAGTGGTACCGACTCGCTCGCCAGAAAGACCGCACACCTGCTTCGCCATCAACTGCCCATGGCTCGAAAGCTGTTCGAGCATCCGCCCAAGGCGCTGGCAGCGCTTGACGGCGAACTTCGCTCGCGCATGCACGTGACCGGCGCGCTGTTCTACCCCTGGATCAAGGGCGATGGCGTCTGCCTTCCCGCACCCGACGGCGCCGCACTCGAACATGAGCGCGGGATCTGGGTATATTCCGATGATGCCCAACTCGCCCTTTCCGAGCTCGGCATCACCCACCTTGTGCGGCTTTATAAACCGCATTGGCTGTCACCGCCGCCGCTCGAAACGCTGGCTCCGATCGACCCTGTATTTTCGTCAGTGCGCGAAGCCGCCTACCACACCCATCAGGCGCTTTGGGGGCTTACCGCGGATCAACGTTTGATACGCCTTGTGATCGCTCCGCCCCACTGGCCCGATCGCATCGGACTTCCTCCGACACAACCGATCACTGCACAAGTCTTTGAGGCTCCCCGCTTCACGGTGAAAAAAACGGCTTGACCCTGTAGTTAACAACAGGGGGTAAACTGAGTTTGATGAGCATTGGTCGACCAGGAGCCCTATGAAAGATTTGAAACGCGTTGACCTCGCCCGCGCCGCTGGCGTCTCGGGTGAAACGATTCGCTACTACGAGACGCAGGGCCTGCTGCCAGAACCGGCGCGGGACGCCAACGGCTACCGCCGCTACACGTCCGACACCCTCGAGCGGTTGGATTTCATTCAGCGCGCCAAGGCCATGGGCTTTAGCCTTAAGGACATCGGTGAGCTTCTGGCGCTGGAGGTCGATCGCGACGCCCATACCTGTGAAGAGGTCAAGCGTATTGCCGAAGCCAAGCAACGCGACATCGAGCGGCGCATCGGCGAACTCGAGCGCATGCACGATGCCTTGAGCGTCATCAACGCGCGGTGCTGCGGTGGGCCGCACTCGGCCACACACTGCACCATCCTGACCGCGCTGGCCGATAACGAATCGAACGAGGAGACTTGCCATGGGCACCCTGACTGACATCGGTGCAGCGTTTCTAAAACTGTGGCAGGAGGCCGCCGTCTGGCTTTTACTAGGGCTGGTGGTCGCCGGACTCTTGCACACATTTGTCAAAGGCGATCGGCTCGGCCGCCACTTAAGCGGCCCCGGGCCGTGGCCAGCGGTCAAGGCCGCACTCATGGGTACGCCCCTGCCGCTGTGCTCCTGTGGTGTCATTCCGGCCGCGATCGGCCTTCGTCGCGGCGGGGCATCAAAAAGCGCCACGACCGCCTTTCTGATCTCGACGCCTGAAACCGGGGTCGACTCGATCGCGATTTCCTACGCCCTGCTCGGCCCGTTCATGACCGTAATCCGCCCCATTGCCGCGCTGTGTTCAGCTCTAACGGCGGCCATGCTGGTCCTTCTTGGAGAACGACGCGAAGAAACCTCAACACCACCGCAACCGAGCAAGCCCGCCTGTGGCGGTTGCTGCGGCGGCGGAAATACACGCACCGATGCCACTTCACCATCACCCGGGCTTGGCACCCGACTGTGGCAGGGTCAACGCTACGCGTTTACGTCGCTGCTCGGGGATCTCTCGCTGTGGCTGGTGGTCGGACTGCTGGCCTCGGCGATGGTGGTTGCGCTGGTACCGAGCGACGCGCTGGCCGAGCTCTCCCAGGGGCCGGGGGCGATGCTTCTGATGGCGCTGGTCGGCGTGCCGATGTACATCTGCGCCTCCGCCTCAACCCCGCTTGCCGCGGGGCTGCTGCTGGCCGGCGTATCGCCGGGGGCGGTGCTGGTCTTTCTATTGGCGGGCCCGGCCACCAACCTCGCAACGCTTGTCCTTGTCCGCCGTGAGCTCGGAGCACGGGCCCTGGCAGGCTACCTCACGGGTGTCGTCGGGGTGGCGATCGCGTTCGGCTATCTGACCAACGCCCTGATCGCCACATTCGGGATCAATATTCAAAGCGAGCTTGGAAGCCACACCGCGCTTCCCGAGGCACTGAGCTGGGCCGCCTCGACTCTGCTTGCCGTACTGGTGTTTCGAGACCTTGCTCGCGGCATATCCAGGCGGCTTGGCATCGAGCGAGCCGCCAAGACTGCATAAGATCGATCACACGCCGGCTGCACTACGCCGGCGTTTTTTCTCCCAGAGCTCATTGGCCACCAGTGAGGCCACGATAATGGCGCCACCGAGCGTTAGCCGCAGCAGATCGGCGTCTCGGTTCCAGATCACCAGGTTGACGACCAGCCCTGCCGGAATCAGCACGTTGTTCATGATGGCAAGGGCGCCGGCATCGACCCGCCGCGCACCTTCATTCCAGAGGAAGTACCCAAGCCCGGAAGCCACCAGCCCAAGCCAGGCAAGCACCCCCCACTGAAGCGGCTCTGGCCAGGGCGCGCTCTTGTCGCCGAGGATCAGATAGGCAACGATCGCGACACTGAGCGCGCCCAGATAGAACCAACCGAAGATGGTACGTGCCGGCACATCAATCTGTTCGCGCGCCATCAGGCGCCTATAGCCGACCTGGCCGATGGCAAAGCAGAGATTGGCCGCCTGAACCATCAAAAAACCAATCCAGAACCCATTGCCGCCCTCGGGCGCCTGAAACCGAATCACCGCCGCGCCGATAACAGCGATTAAGGCCGTGAACAGATGAAACGGGGTAAATCGCTTGGCAAGCGCGTCATCGAGCAAGGTGATGTAGATCGGCGTGAAGATCGTAAATAGCAAAATTTCCGGCACGCTGAGCAGCAGAAAGGACTGATAGTAGGACACATACATCACCCCGAGCTGAATGGCACCTACCGCCATCAGGCCGAGCCGGAGGCGCATCGGCACCGCACGCGGTTTCAGAAATGGCACAAACAGGATCGAGGCCAACACAATGCGGGTCAGCACCGCGAAGTAGCTGTCGACGTGGCCGGCGATGTACACGCCGATCAGGCTGAAGGAAAATGCCCACAGGCACGTGACGAAAACGAGATAACCCATATGAGTGGTAAACCTGAAAAGGATGAGTGGTTGACAGCGATTATACGGGCTTGGAATGCGCTCACAAGCGTCACCGCCTACCGGATGCGCTCCGAGCCGGCCGCACAATCAAACAGTGGCTGGCGCGGCGAAGGTGAAGGTCAGGTAAGAACGCAGCTGGATGAAGCGGGTGTGGTACTGCACTTTTTCGAGCAGGGCACGTTCAAGCCCACCCAGGTGCAGAGTATCGAGAGTCGAAATGTCTTTCGCTGGGAGCTCAACGACCATCATCTGGCGCTTTACCACGAGCGTCGAGGGCCGGAAAACGCCGTGTTTCTGTTTGACCTCATGGCAGTATCAGATCATTCGCTACAGACTCGATCACCGCACCTCTGCGGTCAGGATGTCTACGACGCAGCGCTCACCCTTCACGACACACACCTTGAACTGATCTGGTCAATCAACGGCCCACATAAAGCCGAGCGCCTTGTCTATCACTACCAGTATAACCACTACCAGCGCAGGTGATGTCCTTTGTCGGACGAGCCTTTAAAGGCGAGTCGCTCACGAACTTTAAAATCAGCCCACAAAAAAAAGCGCCCGCGTTAAAGCGGGCGCTCTGGGTCGATGTTCAGCGCGTCAGAATTTCGCGATAACCCATACGGCGTGCACGATCCCCGGAATGAAGCCAAGCAGGGTCAGCACGATGTTGATCCAGAAATGCTTGTTGGCAATACCTACCTGCAGCAGCACGCCCAGCGGGGGAAAGATGATCGCGAAAATGATGCGGATGATATCCATGACAACTCCTTGTCGTTAATGAAATCGAATCTATTGGGGGTCATCGCCGCTGTCGTCGGAGCGGCGCTGCTTCCGGGCAAGTTCTTTCGAATCGCTAGCCAGTGTGTCGTGATAGCGCTCCCAGTCTTCCCAGTCAAACGGCGTGCCACTTCGTGGGCGATGGTCGCCTGACTGACGGGCGCGCGACCAGGCTTTTTCCTCGAGCGTCTGCGGCTTGTCTTCTTCCTTATCAAGCGCAATGCCTTTACGAGCGAGATACTCTTTCGCGTTCATTGGACCCTCCCAATGCGTTCAGGGACTACATGAGGGTAACGTACACCAGTATCAATCCCATACCCATAAAAAAACCGCCACTGGACTGTGGCGGTCAAAACAACATACAAGGAACAGTAAGCAAGACGTGCTATCAGCGACTGACTGAAATCTGCATCGTCTTACCTACTCTGACCACGGCCTTTTCATTTTGATCCGCAGAAAATAAAAAAAATTGAAATCGGCTGGAATCCACTGCCATGGCTTGCTTGCGCGCACCTCTTAAACCGAATAGGATCACGTCGTCGGCGGGCGTAGCTCAATGGTAGAGCACTTGGTTCCCAACCAAGGTACGTGGGTTCGATTCCCATCGCCCGCTCCAGTTCCGCTATCCCCTCCTTCACCTCTCTTGTTTCATTCAATTCACTCAAACGCCTTAAGTTCAAGCCGCTCATAACACTCGTTCGCCCACTGGTTGGCGTATTGAACCGACGCGGTGTAGCGCGACGCACGTGCTGTCTGACGCGGAACCCTGTAGGCCAACCGAACGATGGTCTTTTCAAGCTCGCTCTTAGCGGAGGCAACCACCGTTGACATCGAAAAATCGGACTGCCGTTTTTCCATGGCTTGAAACGCCATGTCGTACCTGTCCGAACACACCTCGTGCGTGATATCGCCCTTGGCTCCGGGGCTGATCAGCGCCACCAGGGCCAGCAAGAAAATCCGTTTCACATTCGGCTCCTGAGAGCGCCTCTGTCCATAGGGCGCATTAATGGTCTGCCGAGGCCGTTAAACGACCGGGCAGCGTCTCATTAACTACATCGGCCAATGCTTTGAATTCATGGATCACTTTTGGTCATCATTGATCAAAAAGGCGCAAGAGGCTTTGAGATAGACGACCCCTTGAACTGCACCACCGCCGGGCGTTCAACCAAGAAGCCGCGCCATGTCTACCGGGGTATATTCAAGCGCCTCGCAGCTTACGTTGATGTATCTCGTATCATTGATACTTCGGCCGTGCACATGGCCGTGAATATTGATGTTGCCGCGAAGCTCATCGGGGTGGATCGGTGCGTGCGTTAACCAGGCATTTTTATAATGCTTAATCGCGCCGATGCTTTTGCACAAGGGCAGATAGTCGGCAAGCGCCGGCGCCCCTTTTCGCTCGTTGTCGTGATTGCCAAGGATAATGTGCAGAAACCCAATCCGTGAGGCGATCTCCTCCAGATAACGCATGCCCGGCTGATAGACCACCACATCGCCCAGGACATACAGCGAATCGAACTTACCGCACAGGGAAAGAATTCGATCAGTAATCACGCGGTCATGCGCTTCGATACTTTCGAACTCGGGTCGATGACGAAGGATATTACCGTGCCCGAAATGAGTATCCGAAATGACATAAACTGCCATGCAGCGCACTTATTTTAAACCGTTTGGAACATGGTCAGGGTAAGTCCACATCCCTGATCCCAAGACTCAAGCACAGCTCGTTCATTAGCCACTTTTTTAGGATAACCAGCTTGTTCCTGAAGGCGTCTAGCCTGATCTTCATGCATTGTCTCCCTGCTTATTCGTATACTCAAAATCAGTGGCGTTCATGATGACCGACATCGACCTACCCTCGTCCGTGAAAGTAGCGGCAATTATCGAAGCTTTTCGTGGTTAACGCTCACGATTTATACGGAGTTGCTCAAAATAGGGTGCAAGAAGAAGTTAACGTGCAATCAGGCAATTATTAAATGACGTACGGATCAACTCTGAGCCTGACTTATTATAAGTATCAAGCATCAACTCCGTGAATTAGGGACCTGATGAACTGATGGGAGCGCAAAAGCCGCTGTCGTTTCCCTGACCTCAAACGACTCCACATAACCAACAACGAAACTCACCTTTACCGGGCTGTATCGTCATAAACCAGGTTATCCAGCCAACTGACATTGGTCTTGGCCGCCCGTGCGTGCACCCAATGCACAAGGCGTTCTTGGGCAAATCCTGGGTTACGATCGTCACGGCTCCGACAAGCGAACCGGCCTCGGTCGGTACCGCCCTGCATGACGTTTGCCCCTTCGCCAGCCTGGCGCGTTCTTCGATGACGCTTTCTTGGGCGGAAAAAAGCCCGACACCTGGGTGCCGGGCTTTTTTAAACAATAACGCCTCAGGGAATGATGCGCTCGGCCCGAAGGCGGTCGAACAGATCGCAAAAGGCGCTGCGGGTATTGCAAAAGTAGTGAAACCCGAATTCACGAGACTTGGTCATGTCGTTGACACACTCCTGATCGCGCCCCAGATCGGCATCGGTGTGCCACCAGGACACCAGCTTGTCGATGTCCGGCTCGACCAGACCGTGCGTCTTCGCCAGGTCACGCCATACGGAATCCATACCCTCCATCTGGGCATCCAGCGTCTTGAACGCCTCGGGGTCATCGATTACCTCAAGCCCAAAGTACTCGCCGAGCTCACACCACAGACGACGCCAGCGGAAGACATCGCCATTGACCACGTTGAACGCCTGATTCCACGCGCCCGGCGTCGTGGAAGCCCACTCCATCTGACGCGCCAATACCAAGGCATCGGTCATGTCCGTCAGCGCATTCCACTGGATCTCTGACCCAGGGAACACGAACGGCTGCCCGGTTTCTTTACAGATCGAGGCGTACACGGCAAGCGTGGTGCCCATGTTCATGGCGTTGCCGAGCGCGTGGCCAATGACCGTATGGGGACGATGCACATTCCAGGCAAACCCATGCTTCTCTGCCGCCTCGAACAGAACGTCTTCGAGTTCGTAATAGAAATTGGCGCCCGGAACCCGAGGTTCGGACTCACGAAACGGTGTTTCAGTGCGACCGCTGCCATAAGCTTCGAACGAGCCGAGATACTGTTTGGTCCCGGTGACCAACGAGGCATGCTCGAGGTTTGAGCACTCAAGTGCGTTGAAGAGATTGCGCATCATGGCGCCGTTGGCCTTGACGTTTTCGTCCTCGGTGTCGCGCCGAATCCAGGTGCAGTAGAACAGGCGGCTGATTTGAAGCCCTGAAAGCGCCTCGTCGAGCGAGTCCGGCGACAATAGGTCAGCTTCGACCGGAATGACGCCGCTTTGCTCGGTGGCCCGTCGAGACAGGCCATAGACCGTCCAGCCGCTGGCGATAAGATACGCTGCCAGATTGTTGCCGGTAATACCGGTCGCGCCTGCAATGAGTGCCGTTTTCGTCACGATGCCCTCTCCTTTCATGTTCATCCTGCCCGGCCGGTGCCGAGCGCATGGACAAAGCCTAGGGGCAGATGATTGTTGCTACAATCGATAACTTTTCAAAACTTTATTGCGATAAACGCAACTTCAAGGAAATCAGTATCATGGACATGAACGCCCTTCGGACGTTTGAGCGCGTGGCCGCCACCGGCAGCTTTACCGCCGCCGCGCGCCATTTTCGACGGTCGGTCTCGTCGATCTCGCGCCAGATTCAAGGGTTGGAAGAGGCCCTGGGCCAGCCGCTTTTCTATCGCCATACCCGCGCCGTCACACTGACCGAAGCCGGCAGACGCTACTACGAAGACGTTCGAAAAGTGCTCGAACAGCTGGATCTGGCTACCGACGCGCTGCAGCATCCCGCCGAGCACCCAAGTGGCACACTGCGCATCAATGCACCGGTCGCCTTTGGCCAGCATCAGGTCATCCCCTTACTGAATCAGTTTCAACGCCGATTCCCCGGGGTGACTGCCGATCTTCACTTGAGTGACACCGTGGTCGACCCGATCAAGGAAGGCCATGATCTGACCTTTCGCGTCGGCCATCTGACCGATTCCTCCCTGATCGCCCGACCGATTGCGCCAATGAATTACGTGGTCGCGGGCGCCCCCGACTACCTGGAACGCCGCGGCGTACCGACCACGCTTGAGATGCTCAAGCACCACGACTGCCTCGTTTATCAGGGGGAACTCGGCCGCCAGCGCTGGCATTTTCAGCAAGGCGAGGCCAAGGAGGTGGCCCTTGATGTCTCGGGGCCACTGATCAGTAACGACGCAAGCAGCCTCTTGAACGCAGCACTTCTGGGTCAAGGGCTCGTCATCTTCCCGACCTGGGTGATCAGTGACGCACTCAAGCAAAAGCGCCTGATTCCGGTACTCCGGCAGTGGCGCTGCGAGGTCATGCCGGGCCGGCGTCAGCTGTATGTGCTCACCTCGCAGCGGCGTCTCACCATGCCCAAGGTCCGTAGTTTCATGGAGTACCTCTTCGACGCACTCGCGCCGACACCGCCCTGGGACAGGTGGGAGGAGACGCTCTAGTTTTCCCAAGCGCCCTGCGTCAGCAACCGATGCTCATGACACTACCCACATCGTGCAAGACCCAAGTGGCCGGGTTACCTAGTACCGCTGTCATGACGTGCTCAAGCCGCGGCGGCTTGATGGCTGGCGTGCTTTGCGCAAGCACCGTTTATTACGCGCTGTCGCTTTTTTGCTGAACCCTTACCCGACGAAAAAAAGATTAACGATCAGTACGTTGAGCGCAAAAACTCGCTGCACCCATGCTTTTTAAACCAAACTTTCCTATACTTGCCCGCTTCGCAGGAAGCGCAGACACGGGCACCGCCAAGCCCTGGCCCACCGGATACGGCTTGAGCTGCCCGAGGTCTAAACGAACGGTTCCCCTCCCCCTACTCAACGATGAATAAGGCACGTTTTGTTTGAGTTGAGACGAAAAATCACAGAAGGATCTTCGGCAGTGAGACCGTTGGACAACGATGCTTTTCTTGAAACCCTCATCGATTTTGCCGAAGGCGGGTCGGACGTCGATATAACGCTGCACGTCAATGGCGCCCTGATCAGCGGCCAGCTCGTTTCACAGCAGCACTATTTCGAGCTCGGCCTTGAAACGCTGCCTGAAACCTTGAACCTTCCCCAGAAGCACGAGCCGGTCAGTGACATCAGCGAGCTGTCCCAGGCCGTTCACGAAGGCCAGGACATCACCAACGACGTGATCGAGGACGGCGAGTTCGCCTACCTCTGCCTTCACTTGAAAAATGCGATGATGACTACCGGGCCGAACCAGCAGATCAAGCTCGGCGGTGAACGCGGACTGTGGCGCGGCCGGGTCAGCGCCGTCGATGGCTTTGCGCTCGGGCTTGTGGACCACTGAGGTACTCGCAGGCATCGACTTGCGCTGCCGGTAAGTGCCTCACACAATGACGGTTCCTGTTCAGGCGATGCGTACCGACGCGTCATCACGACAAGAGCAGCGCGTTTCCCCTGTTTCGGCCTCGAATCACAAGGAGTAAGTACGTGGAGTCTACAACCATCGATTACTGGCTGACGGACATGGACGGTGTACTCGTCCATGAAAACAAGGCCATCCCCGGCGCGGCGGACCTCATCGCCCAATGGCGCGATCAGCAAAAGCCGTTTCTGGTGCTGACCAACAACTCGATCTACACCCCGAGAGACCTGAGCGCCCGCCTGTCACGAAGCGGCATCGAGGTGCCTGAGGATCAGATCTGGACCTCGGCACTGGCCACTGCCACGTTCCTTAGGGATCAGGCGCCGGGCGGGTCGGCGTTCGTGATTGGCGAGGCCGGCATCACCACCGCCATGCACGAGGCAGGTTTCGTGATGACCGACGTGGAACCGGATTTCGTCGTACTGGGTGAAACCCGCACCTATTCGTTCGAAGCGATTACTCGCGCCATTCGCTTGATTAATGCAGGCGCCCGGTTCATCGCCACCAACCCCGATGTCACAAGCCCCAGTACCGAAGGCCCCCTGCCGGCCACCGGCGCGGTCGCGGCCATGATCACCGCCGCTACCAATCGCCAGCCCTACGTCATCGGCAAACCCAACCCGATGATGTTTCGCTCGGCCATGAACAAACTCGGCGCCCACTCCAAGCGCACCGCCATGATCGGTGACCGAATGGACACCGACGTAGTCGCAGGCATCGAGGCGGGTCTCCACACGATTCTGGTCATGACCGGCATCGCCGATAAAAACGAGATTGCGCGCTACCCGTTCCAGCCCAAGCAGATCCTGGAGTCCGTCGCGGATCTGATCGACAAGGGCGCAAGCAACGCCTCGTCATCCAAGAAAAAAGGCAGCTAACGTCTCAGGCATCGGCCTCGGGCCATCGATCCTCGCCGATCAATGACTCGAGGGCCCGACGCCGATCCCAATCGCACTGCTCGAGCATCGGCGCGGAGTAGAACGCCTCGACGTGGCCGATGCACAGCACCGCAATCACCCGGCTGCCCGAAGGCGCCTCGATCAGCGCCCCGACCTTGTCCGGATCAAACAGCGACACCCACCCAAGCCCGAGCCCTTCGGCACGTGCGGCGAGCCACATGTTCTGAATCGCGCAGCTGGCAGACGCCAGATCCATGTCCGGCATGGTCCGCCGACCAAACACATAGGCTTCGCGGTGATCCGTCAACGCCATGACCCAAAGCTCGGGGCATTCGCGAATGCCCTCGACCTTGAGCGCCATGAATTCGCGCCCGCGCGCACCAAGGGCATCCGCTGTTGCCAGGCGCTCCTCCTCGACAAGCTCGGCCAAGCGGGCACGCCGCTCGGGCGCGCCGATTCGGACAAACCGCCAGGGCTGCATGTAGCCCACACTCGGCGCGTGGTGGGCGGCCTCCAAAAGGCGCTTCATGGTAGCCTCATCCACCGGGTCCGATAGAAAATGACGCATGTCGCGGCGCTCAAAAATGGCGCGATAGACCGCGTCGCGGTCAGTGGCGGAAAAGGCGTTTTTGGAAGCCGTCATGAGAAGTCATGCCTTTGCAAGTCGTGAACCAAGAAGGCCAAGCGCATCTTCATGCGCGCGCCCGATGCGAAGCAGCGCCCGTGACTCGTCAATCGGCCAGAGCCGCGTCCAGAGGTGCTGGTCGGCAAGCCGAGCCTGCCACGTGTTCGCCTGCGTGGCGGTCATGTCATACGCGGTAAAAAGCGGCGTGGAATACATCGCCTGTGTGTCCTGGCCGAGCAAGTCTTGCCAGAGTTGGTCCTGTTCACGCTGCCACCGGGCAAGCGTTTGACGCATCACGCTCACCCACCGAGTGTCCCCGAGTGCTTGTGTGCCCGCCTTGATAGCGGCGGTGGACACCGCCCACGGGCCGCGCCTCGCGCGAAGCGATGACAGCGACTCATCTGTACCGAGCACGAACCCGAGCCGAACCCCGGCCAGACCAAAGAACTTGCCGAACGAGCGCAGCGTAATGAGGCCTGAGTGATGTGGGGCCAAATACGCCTCGTCTTCGTAAGGGTCGATAAACGCCTGGTCGACGATCACGGCGCCACCGCGGCTACGGGCCAGATCGCCAAGACGGATGAGCGTTGCGCGTGCGTAGGTGCGCCCGGTCGGGTTATTGGGTGAGATAACAATGATCAGTGACGCGGATGAGCGGTCAAACGCCTCGAGCAGCGCCTGATCGGACAGCCAGCCGTCGTAGCGCTCGACCGTAGTGCCCTGCTTTAAAAACGCCGCCTCGTGCTCCTGATACCCCGGAAACGGTGCCAGCACAGGAACGCCCCGAAACCTAGACGCCAGCGCCTCGATCGCCCACTGGCTTCCGGGCACCGCAAGGCACGCCATCGAGTCAACGCCGTAATGGACACTCGCGCACCGCTCGAGCCGTTCGGGCGATTCAGGCAGTGCCGCAAGGCACGCCGCCGTCAGCGGTGTGATCGGATACGAGCTTGGGTTGATGCCGGTCGATAGATCGAGCCACTGAGTGCGCGCCCCGCCAAAGCGAGCGATGGCCTGATCGAGGTTGCCGCCGTGAACCACCGGTGCACTCACGGCAGATACCCGACCACACCGCAAAGCGCAGCGACGGCCAGCCAGACGATCACGGTGCGATTGATCAGCCGGCATGCAGCAACGATGGTGCCAGCGGCCGGCGCATCCCCCGCCCCCAGCTCTGGCCGGGCCTGACGCTTGCCGTGATAAATGGCGTCGCCGCCGAGCACCACGTTGAGTGCACCGGCGCCGGCGGCCATGACCGGCCCTGCATTCGGGCTTTTCCAGTGCCGGCCCTGCGTTCTTGCACACGAAAGTGCCTGCCTGAAGCGCCACCAGGAGCGGGTCGCGAGTCCGTAGCTTATAACCACAAGCCGTGCTGGCACCCAGTTCAGCACATCGTCAAGCCGCGCTGCGGCCCAGCCGAAATGGAGATAGCGCTTTGATTTGTAGCCCCACATGGCGTCCAGCGTATTGACCACGCGATAGATCACGACTCCCGGAAGCCCCGCCACCATGAACCAGAAGATCACCGCGAAAATGGCGTCGCTGCCGTTTTCGAGCACCGATTCGGTCGTCGCGGACGCCACCTGGCTTGGCGTCATTGCCTCGGTATCGCGGCTAACCATCAGCCCGAGCCGCGTACGGGCAAGATCAAGCTCCCCCCGACGCAGTGGCGCCGCCACCCGGCGCGCATGCTCTTTGAGACTGCGCCAGCCAATCGCTACATAAAGTGTGATGATCGAGACCACGGCGTAGGTCGAGGTTCGATCCGACAGCACAAGCTCGAGCCAGAGCGACACAATCAGAAGCGGCAACACCACAACCGATAGCGCAATAAGCCCCGCTATTCGACTTGGTCGGTAGTAGCGCGCCTCCACCCAATCGATAATGCGCCCAAGCCCCACAAGAGGGTGATAATGCCTTGGTTCACCAAAGGTGTGATCCAGCAACAAGGCCAGCGATAAAACGATAAACAGCATGTCAGAGGCTCACAATATAACGGTATAATTAATAATCCAGTGCATCCGGCAGCGCAAGCGGTGCCTGAACAACGCCGTGGTGCAGCAGTCTCAACGTGGGTCCGGCCTCATCGTGATCGACCCGAACACGCGTTACGCTTGCGTAGGGCACATCGAGGCGATGCACGTACGCACCGGCGTCATGGTTCATGCCCAGCACCTGTTGCAGAACCGCTCGAATCACGCCGCCGTGGGTCATCACAACCGTATGACGCTCATGGCACATCAGCCTGTCTTTTAACGCCTCGCCCACACGTTGCTCGAACGCCGAAAGCGTTTCGCCGCCAGGGGGGCCTGCAAGCGCCGGCGCCGCCCAGAACCGCGCCAAATGGTCAGGGTCTTGCTCATGAAGCTCGGCCACCGGGCGCCCGTCCCAGTCGCCGAAATCCATTTCCGCCCAACGCCCGTCCACATTCAGCTTGACGCCTGCTGTCTCGGCCAGGCGCTCTCCCATGCGTCGGCAACGCTTTAATGGGGAACTTATAACGTGCGTTGGCGTAGGCAGCCACCCAAGCACCGCCTCGATCTGGCGTGTCCCTTCTGCACTGAGCTCAACGTCTGTGCGCCCGCGCAGCATCGGACCCCCTTCGCAGGCGCCATGGCGAACGAAATCGATAATGGTTGCGCTCATGTGCCCTCCGGATGGCCAAGTGCCGGCATCGGCGCGCCCTTCAAGCACTGTGGCAGTCCGGCCACGACCCACCAGGCGTGGCTGGCCCGCTGTGCGATGCGCTGATGCGCCGTACCGGAGAGATCGACAAAACGCCGACTGAGTGCGTTCATCGGCACCACGCCCTGGCCGACTTCATTGCTCACGATCAGAATCCGGCCTTCGGCGTGGGCCAGAACGTCGTCGAGCGCCTCGAGCGCAGCCGTCATGTCCCGCTCGCGCAAAAGCTCGTTGGTAAGCCAAAGTGTCAGGCAGTCGACCAGCACGCAGCGCCCGGGCGCCATCGCCCGAGAAAGCGTCTCAGGCAGGTCCAGCGGCGACTCGATCAGCCCCCACCCCTCCGGGCGGCGGGCGCGGTGTAGCTCGATGCGCTCCTGCATCGACGTATCGTCGCCGGCCTCGGCGGTCGCGATATAGATGATTTCGTCACCTTGATGCATCGAATACTGGGCAAGCGTTTCGGCAAACCGGCTCTTACCGGAACGCGCGCCCCCAAGAATCAGTTCAACCACACCGCCACTCCTGCCAATAACACTGAAAGTTCAGTGATCTGCTGAGAAAATCCCAGCGCATCGCCGGTATACCCGCCAAGCATTGCCCGAAGCCACCGCGCAAGCCCGACACCGGCAACCGCGGCGACGCCAATCATCAATGCGCCGGTAGTGCCGCAGGCCCACAGCGCGATCACACACGCCGTTAGCGCCGAGCCCCCCTGAACCCTGCCCGCGACCGGACTGGCCTGGGCGCGCACCTTGCTGTCGCTCAGACGCACATAGGAAAGCCGCCCCATGACCGCAACCGCCACGGCCCGGCCAAGACAATGCGCCGTGATCAGCACCACGGTGGCAACGCCGGCGGATACCTCGACCAGCGCAACCAACAGGGCGTACTTCAAAAGGGTCGTACCCACCAGCGCGAGCACCCCGTAGCTGCCGACCCGGCTGTCCTTCATGATCACAAGGCGCTGCTCGCGGGTGTGGCCGCCGCCAAGGGCATCGACCGTATCCGCCAGCCCGTCTTCGTGCAGCCCGCCGGTCACAAGCCAACCCGTGACCAATGAAAGCCCTACCGCGACCGTGGGCGGCCAAAGCAGCAACGAAAGCCACAGCACGAGGGCGATCAGCCCCCCGATCAGCGCCCCGATCAATGGGTAATACCTGAGCGCATCGGACAGCTCATTACCTTCCGGCCGCTCGGTCCGCATCGCCGGCAGCCGGGTCAGAAAACTGACCGCCCACCCCATGAGACGCGCTTCACGGCGGCATCGATCACGCAGCGTCATACCGTGATGCCGGCGTCGTCAAACGAGGCCATTTCATTGTAGAACGCCAGTGCCGAGCGCAACATCGGCAACGCAAGTGCCGCCCCGCTGCCCTCGCCGATGCGAAGGCCCAGTGAGAGCAGCGGCCTTGCGGCGAGCCAATCGAGGGCCAGCGCGTGACCGCGCTCCTCGGACTGATGTGAAAAGATCAGATACTCCCGCGCCTCCGGCGCAATCGCACAGGCGTACATCGCCGCCACGCTTACCATGAAGCCATCGATCACCACCGCCATGCCGGCCTCGGCACCGGCAAGAATCGCCCCGACCAGCCCCACGAGCTCGAACCCGCCCAATGCGGCCAGTGTATCGATCGGATCGAACAGCGCCTCACGATGACGCCGGAGCGCCTGGGTAATAAGGGCCTTCTTGCGCGCGAGCTGAATGTCGTTGACGCCCGTACCTCGCCCGACGCACGCCGCCACCGGGTGGCCGGTGAGCGCAGCCATCAGGGCGCTTGCCGAACTGGTGTTGCCAATGCCCATTTCACCGAGGGCAATCAGGTTGGTGCCCTCACGGTGCAGCCTGCCAATGAGCGATCGGGCATGCTCGAACCCGGCTTCCACGCAGTCCCGATCCATCGCCGGGCCCTGATGAAACGCCGCCGTGCCCGCACCAAGACGGGCATCGATGATGCGCTCATCGTCGAGAGCCGTGCGCATGCCCCAATCAACCACGGTCACGGGAAGTCCCGCCTGGCGTGCGAAGGCGTTGACACTGGCGCCACCGGCCAGAAAGTTCGACACCATCTGGCGCGTCACCGCCTGAGGCGCGATCGAGACACCAAATTCGGCCACGCCGTGATCACCGGCCATGATCAGAAGCCTTGGCAGGCGAATCTCTGGGGGCGTTGCCTGAAACGGCGGCGTGCCAAGCACGCGGGCAAGCGTAAAGGCCAGGGCTTCAAGCTCGCCCAAAGCGCCCGGGGGCTTGGTTCGGCTGTCGATTCGGCGGCGAATCAGATCGTCCATCACGGTCGACACCGGAGGAATGCTAAAGGTCATGAAAGCTCGCATGCGGGTTCGAGGGCGCTCAGAACATACCACCGGCAAAGGCCACAACCAAGCACCTGCATTGACGGGCTCGCAGCGCCTCAATAGGATGGTCGCCACGCACAGGTGCCCGGCCGCACGCCGGGATAATCGGGAAAGTGATGTGAGTTCACTGCTGTCCCCGCAACGGTAAGCCGCCCGCCTCGGTTCGAGACGGCTGCAAGCCCGGAGACCGGCCTGATGCGCTTTTGTTCACCTCTCTTGACGCGTACGGGCGATGCGCGGGAACGGACCATGACACCACACGTTTTGATGATCGCGGCGACCGCGCTTAACGGAGTTGCCCGATGAGCACGCCTCCCCTGTTTCCGTTCACGGCCGTGATCGGTCAAGGCACGCTCAAGCGCGCCTTGATGCTTGCAGCCATCGAGCCTCGCCTCGGGGGCGTGTTGATCTCAGGCCCGCGAGGCAGTGCGAAATCGACGCTTGCCCGTGCGCTCGCCGCGCTTTTGCCTTCACCGGATGCCCGCTTCGTGACCCTGCCACTCGGTGCCAGCGAAGACCGCCTCACCGGCAGCCTCGACCTGGACCACGCGCTCTCTGAGCAGCGTGTGCGCTTCAATCCGGGACTTCTGGCGCAGGCCGATCAGGGCATTCTCTACATCGATGAAGTCAACCTGCTGCCCGACAGCCTGGTCGACCAGCTCCTCGATGTGGCGGCCTCCGGCGTCAACGTGGTCGAGCGCGACGGCGTCAGCCACTCACACCCGGCCCGGTTCACGCTGATCGGCACCATGAACCCTGATGAAGGCGCGCTTCGCCCCCAGCTTGCCGACCGATTCGGTCTTCAGGTCGAGCTTGCCGATGCGCTAAGCCCCGAGCAGCGCATGGCGATTGTGCGCGCCCGCCGCGCGTTCGATGACGACCCCGAGGGCTTCTGCGCGCAGTACGCGAACGACCAGCGCGCCCTGACCGAAACCATTGCTACCGCCCGGGCGCAGCGCGCACGCGTCACCCTCGCTCCGGCGCTCGAGCTCGACATCGCCACCCGCGCCATGAACGCAGGCGTTGAGGGCGTGCGCGCCGACATCGCCTGGCAGCGCGCCGCCTGCGCTCACGCCGCGCTTGACGGCCGAACGGCTGTCACAGCCGCCGACATCGACCTGGTCGAGCCTCTGGTACTGAATCATCGGCGGACGACACCGCCGCCTCCGAATCAGGGCAATCACAATGCCCCTGATACGCCGCCACAATCGTCGTCGAACGACGCTCCGGGCGCCGATAACGATCATGAGAGCCGTGACACGAGCGAGGCCTCACCGTCTTCGGAAGACGACGGCGCGCATGGCGCCTTGCCGCCCGAGCCTCAGCCGACCGGCACCCGCCGCCGCTGGCGTCCGCTTGAGCGCAGCGCCTCCGGCGACAACGCCACCGCCCCGCTTGAGGCCGAGCGCGCTCGGCACATGGGGGGCGCCAACAAGGGCGCCCGCCAGCACCGCAGCGCCATGGGGCCGGTCGACTGGCCGCGAACGCTTGCCGCCGGGCTTTTTGACGCCGCGCCACGGCCGCACCATCGACGCCGTCGCACCGGCCGCCAGTCGCCCCTTCTGATCGTGCTCGACCGCTCCGGCTCGACACGTGCCGGCGCACGCTTCAGTCAGCTCAAGGGGCTTCTTGCCAACATCGTCGAGCACGCCTACCGCACCCGGCGGCAACTGGCCGTGCTGTCCTTCGGCGGCGACGGGGTTGTCTGGACGCACGCCCTCGGCCGAGCGCCGAAGCACGTCGAGACACTGCTTGCCCCGCTCGGTGCCGGCGGCGGCACACCGCTTCTGGACGCGCTCGAACGCGCGCGCTCAGAACTCGCGCGCTGGCAAAAACGCTTCAATGTTCAGGCTGAAAGCTGGCTTTTGACCGACGCCCGTGCGCCGTTTCCCAAGGCGCTTCCCCCCTGGCCCGGCGTCCTGACGATTGTGGATACCGAGCAGGGGCGCGTACGTCTTAATCGCGCCGAGGCGCTCGCCAAAGCGCTCGACGCGCAGTACACAACGCTTGACGAGTATCCGGCCCTTGATGACACAGACGCCGATTCGACCGCACCCCCACGAGGAGCCCTTGCATGAACGACGCAGCTGATACCAAGTACCGTGAACGCATGGCTACCAAAAAACAGGTCGTCGATGAGCGCATCGCCCGCGCAACGATCGAACGGGGCGTTTTGATCCTGATGAAAGGCAACGGCAAGGGCAAAAGCAGCTCGGCCTTTGGCACGCTCGCCCGCGCCCTCGGCCACGGCCACCGGGCCGCCGTCATCCAGTTCATCAAGGGCCGCAAGGCCACCGGCGAGTACCTGTTCTTCAAGGATCATCCTCGGGTCGATTTCCACGTCATGGGCCATGGCTTCACCTGGGAAACCCAGGACGCCACCAAGGACCGGGACGCCGCGCTCGCAGCCTGGGCTCAGGCCGAGGTCTACCTTCAGGACCCGAACTACCACTTCCTGTTGCTCGATGAGCTCTCCTATATGCTGAAGTACGGCCATCTCGAGCCCGAGCGCGTGGCAAAAGCACTTGCCGCACGGCCCGAGCACCAGAACGTCATCGTGACCGGGCGCACCATGGCCCGAGAGCTTCAGGACATCGCCGATACCATCAGCATCGTCAACGACGAGCGCCACGCCTTTCGACAAGGTGTCAAGGCTCAACCCGGCATCGAGTACTGAGACCATTATGACCGACGTCGCCGCCCCCACTCGCGAGGCCCTGTGCCCGGCGCTGTTCATTGCAGGCATCGCCTCCGGTCAGGGCAAGACCACCGTGACGGCCGCGCTTGCGCGTCTGCATCGCCGCAAGGGGCGCAAGGTCGCGATCTTCAAGACCGGGCCGGACTACCTCGACCCGCTGATTCTGGCCCAGGCCGCCGACCACCCGGTCGAGCCGCTCGATCTCTGGATGGCTGGCGACGCCTTCTGCCGCCAGCAGCTGTTCGACGCTGCGCGCCAGTGTGATCTGATCCTGATCGAGGGGGCGATGGGGCTGTTTGACGGCACGCCCTCGAGCGCCGACCTCGCCGCGACGTTCGGTATTCCCGTCGCTGCCGTCATTAACGCCAAGGGCATGGCCCAGACCACCGCCGCACTGGCCTTCGGGCTCAAATACGCCCCGCGCCCGGCGAGCATGGCGTTTGAGCTTGCCGGCATCATCGGTAATCACGTGGGCAGTGCCCGCCACCGTGAGCTGATCGAGACGAGCCTGCCCGATGACATTGCCCTGCTTGCAACGCTTGCCCGAGATGAGGCGTTCGAGCTGCCCTCGCGTCACCTCGGGCTGGTGCCTCCGAGCGAACAGGACGGGCTTTCCAGACGCATTGACGCCGCCGCCGATGCGCTTGAAGACACGGCCCTGGCCGCGCTGCCACCGGCCTGTCGCTTTTTCGACCAGCACATTCCGGCACCCGAGCCCGCCCTTGCCGGCAAGACGGTCGCGATCGCCCGAGACGATGCGTTCAGTTTCATCTACGCGGCGAATTTGCGCCTTCTTCGTGCCCTGGGCGCCGAGCCTTGCTTTTTCTCACCGCTTGAGAACGCGCATCTGCCGGACGCCGACGCCTACTGGTTGCCGGGCGGTTACCCCGAGCTTCACGGCGAGGCCCTGAGCGCCAACACCGCTTTGCACGAAGCGCTTCGTCAGCGCCACCGCGCCGGCACGCCGATACTTGCCGAGTGTGGCGGCATGCTCTTTTTGCATGAAACCCTGACCGACCACGCCGGCACCTGCCACACCATGGCCGGGCTCTTGCAGGGGCATGGCGAAATGCGCACCAAACGCGGCTGTCAGGGCATGCAGTACGCGCCGCTGCCTGAAGGCGACATTCGCGGCCACGCACACCATCACGCGAGAAGCCACGCAACGCTCGAGCCGTTGACCCATGCCCGGCGCGCCCATCACCCGGCACCGGGTGAGGCAATCTATCGGAGCGAACGCCTCACGGCGAGCTACCTGCATCTGTTCTTTCCCTCGAACCCAGCCGCCGTGGCCTCGTTGTTCGGCGCAGACGGCTCACGCTAACCATGTGGCCTGAAAGCGACGACGCATCCCGCCCGCTCAGAACCGGTTTGACGACCGGCAGCTGCGCGACGGCGTGTGCGTTGGCCGCGGCCAGGTTGTTGCTGTCAGGCACGCCCACCACACAGTGTGATATCGACCTGCCCGCCCGTCGGGGGCGGCCGGGCAAGCGGGTCAGCCTGCCGATCACCCGCTGTGAGCGTGTGGCGCCCGACTGCGCCCGCGCCGATACGATCAAGGACGCCGGCGACGACCCGGACGTCACCCACGGCGCCACCGTGTTCGCTGTGGTGACGCAAGGCGCCCCCGGCATTCGCTTTCACGCCGAGCGCGGCGTCGGAATTGTCACTCGAGACGGCCTGCCCGTGCCTCGGGGGGAACCTGCGATCAACCCGGTGCCCCGGCGCATGATCACCGAGCACCTCGACACCCTGATTCGAGAGCACGGCGGCGAGCTCGGCTTCGACGTTGCCATTGGCGTTGAGCGCGGCGAAGCGCTTGCCCTGAAAACCATGAATCCCCGCCTCGGGATCGAGGGGGGGCTGTCGATTCTCGGGACGACCGGCATCGTGCGGCCGTTTTCCTGTGCGGCCTACATCGCCTCGATCCATCAGGCAATCGATGTGGCACACACCAACGGCGTCACCCACGTGGCTGCGACCACCGGCAACGTCAGCGAGCGCTACGCCAGGCACACGTTTGGCCTTGAGGACATGGCGCTCATCGAGATGGGCGACTTCGCCGGCGCCGTACTCAAGTACCTGCGCCGGGTGCCCATGGCCCGGCTTTCGCTGGTCGGGGGCATTGGCAAGATCAGCAAGCTCGCCAACGGCCACCTTGACCTGCACAGCCGCGCCTCAAGCATCGATTTCGAGTTCATTGCCGAATGCGCCCGCGAGCTTGGCGCCTCGAACGCCATGCTCGAGGCCATTCGAGACGCCAACACGACCGGCGCGGCGATCGAGGCGGCCAGCGCCCTGCCGCTGGCCGAGCGCCTGTGCAAGCGGGCATGGGAGACCGCGCGGTCTCGCCTACCGGCGACGCTTGTAGTGGACGTCACCGCGACCGACCGTCAGGGCCATTGCCTCGGCGCCTGGCCCCGGGAGACCGCATGCGCGCACTGATTCTCGGTGGCACGGGCGATGGCCGAACCCTCGCTGAGAGGCTGAGCGGGCACGGACTCGACGTCCTCTATAGTGTCGCCGGCAGGCTCACCTCCGCCCGACTGCCAACCTGCGCGACTCGCGTCGGCGGCTTCTCGAGCAGCGACCACGATAGTCTCGAGGGCTTGGCTGAGACGCTGATCCAGGAAAGCATCACACTCGTGATCGACGCGACCCACCCCTTCGCGGCACGCATTTCGGTCACGGCCCTCGCGGCCACTAAACGGCTTGGCCTGCCGTGTTGGCAACTGCGTCGGCCGAGGTGGATACCAACCTCGGAGGACCGCTGGCACGAGGCCCGAGATCTCGAAGCACTGGTCTCAAGTCTTGAGCCTTATTCCCGGCCGTTCGTGACCCTTGGCCAATCAAGTCTTGCTCTGGTCGAGCGGCTCGCGCCGCATCAACACGCGCTGGTGCGAAGCGCCGCCGCACTCGAGCTTCCCGCGCCGCACCGCCACGTGCTCGACCGGGGGCCGTTTGCGATACATAAAGAGCTCGACGTCATGCGCGGCCATCACTGTGACGCGCTGGTGACCAAACACAGTGGCGGCGAGACCACCGAGGCCAAACTGCTCGCGGCCCGAGCACTCGGACTGCCCGTTTTTTTACTTGCTCGTCCGCCACTCCCTGAGGCGGACCGCGTTTTCTATAGCCCGGCGGCGCTTTCACGCGCGCTGATCCCGGGCCGACCGACCGATGAGGTTCAACATGACCGATAAACCCGCCATCCTGTTCGTGGGCCACGGCTCCCGCGACGTCGATGCCGTCAACGAATTCACTCAGCTCACCGCCCACTTTCGCGAGCGCTACCCGGACCGCCTGTGCGAGTACGGTTTTCTCGAGTTCGCCCGCCCCGTCATCTATGACGGCGTCAAGAAACTGGTCGATCAGGGCGCAACCACCATTTCCGCCGTGCCCGGCATGCTGATGGCCGCAGGCCACGCCAAGAACGACATCCCGAGCGAACTGAACGCGCTTCAGGCCGAATTCGACGGCATTACCATCAACTACGGTGCCGAGCTCGGCGTTAACGCCAACATGCTTCAGGCCGCGCGGGATCGCATCGAGGCCGCCGAGCAGAGCTTCGGCGAGGACTACGAACGCAAGGAAACGCTGTTGGTGGTGGTCGGCCGCGGCGCCTCCGACCCGGACGCCAATTCCAACATCAGCAAGATCACCCGCATGCTCGAGGAAGGCATGGGCTTTGGCTGGGCGGTGACCGGCTACAGCGGCGTAACTACCCCGCTTTTGCCCGAGGCGCTCGAGCGCGCACACCGGCTTGGCTTCACCCGCGTGGTCATCTTTCCCTACTTCCTGTTTACCGGACGTCTGATCAAAAAGATCTATGACTGGGCGGATGACTACCAGCGTGCCCACCCCGAGGTGGAAGTGGCCAAGGCCGGCTACCTCAACGACCATCCGCTGGTGATCGACACCTTCGCCGACCGGCTGCATGACATCGAGGAAGGCAGCCCCAACATGAACTGCCAGCTCTGCCAGTACCGAGTTCAGGTGGTCGGCAACGAGCACAAGGTCGGCGCGCCTCAGGAAGGCCACCATCACCATGTGCGCGGCGCCGGCACCGACGCCGATGGGCATCACCATCATCATGACCATCACCACCACGACCATGGGCATCATCACCACGGACACGGACACGGACACGGACACGGACATCACGATCACGGCCACAGTCACGCCCATGACAAGAACACGCTGGCGACCGACCGCGAATGATCGACTGGCCCGAGTTCGAGCGTGACCCCAGGGCCATCGAGCGTGAGAGCTTTCGACAGATTCGCGCCCTCACCGACCTGAGCCGCTTCAATGACGATGAGGCGCAGGTCGCAATGCGCCTGGTGCATACCTGCGGTGACCCGGCGATGGCCTCGAGCGTGCGCCTGAGCGCGGACGCCGTGACACGCGGACTGGAAGCGCTCTCTCGCCGGGCGCCGGTCCTCTGTGACGTCGAGATGGTGCGTTTTGGCCTGACTCAGCGCTATATGGACGCCCTCGGGCTTGAGGCGCACTGTTTTCTGCGCAGGGACTCGACCGGAGAGCGGGCGCGCGCCCATGGCATGACCCGCACCATGGCCGCCGTCGCGGACTGGCTCGAGCATCTTGAGGGCTCGATCGTGCTGATCGGCAATGCCCCGACGGCGCTTTTCCACCTGCTCGAGAAGCTGCGCGATGGCGCGCCACGGCCCGCACTGATCATCGCCATGCCGGTTGGCTTTGTCGGCGCGGCCGAATCGAAGGCGCATCTGTGGGCGGCCCAGGACGCGCTTGACCTGAAGGCCATGACGCTGCTTGGTCGTCAGGGCGGCAGCGCACTGACGGCGGCCGCGTTCAATGCGTTATTGCGCATTCATCAGGGAGAGCGGTACTGATGACGCTTTATGTGGTGAGCCTTGGCATCGAGTCGCCGGCCGTTCTGCCTACACGCGCTGTCAGGTGGCTCGCCGAGGCCGATCATCTTATCGGAAGCGCGCGCCAGCAGGCGATGATCCACCCTTATGAAACGCGCGCGCAGCGCCATGCGCTGCCCCGTCCGCTCGACGAGCTGGGGCCAATGCTTTCATATCTTGAAGGCACGCTTGTTCTGCTTGCCTCCGGCGACGCCCGGTTTTTTGGTATTGCCAATACGCTTTCGAGACGCTGGCCTGCGCTTTCGTTTGAAAGTTCGCCGAACGTGTCGAGCATTCAGTATCTGGCACACCACCTTGGTGTCGACCTGGCCGCATCGAGAACGATCAGTCTCCATGGACGACCGCTCGAGGCGTTGACGCCGCATCTTGTATCCAATAACACGCTGATGCTACTGACCGATGCCGCCAACACACCGCAGGCCATCGCCACCCATCTTGTCAGGCACGGGTTCGAACATAGCGTCTGCACGGTTGGAGAACGACTGGGTTACCCGGAAGAAACGGTGCGCAGGTTCGACACCGCCAGTGCACTTGCCTCCGAAGAGACGCCCTTCGACGGCCTGAACGTGGTGTGCGTGACACTTGCGCCCAAGATAAGGACCGAGCCTCAGGCCGCGCCCTTGGATGACACGCCGCCGTGGGTGTTGCCCGATGATCAGTTCGCAACCGACAGCCCGACACCGGGCCGGGGGCTTCTGACCAAGGCCGATATGCGACTGCAGGTGCTCGCCCTGCTCGCCCCACGCCCAAACGACATCGGCTGGGACATCGGCGCCGGCTGCGGCGGGGTCAGCATCGACTGGGCGCGTCAGCTCGAGTCGGGGTGTGTGCACGCGTTCGAGCATCACCCGGGCCGGTGGGAAGCGCTTTCGATCAACCGCGACCGCTTCGGTGTCTCGAGCCGGCTTGCACTTCACTGTGAGACGGCATCGAGCGAGACGCTCGCCGCCCTGCCGCCTCCGGACGCGGTCTTTATTGGTGGAAGCGACGGCCACCTTGATGCCTTGCTGCCCTGGCTCTGGCAGACACTGCGGCCCGGCGGGCGGCTTGTGATCGCAACCGTGCTCGAAGGAAGCCGCGCCGAGGTGCTGTCGTTTGAAACCAGCCACGGCCTTGATGGCCAGTGGCGGCAGCTCGGCATCAGCCGCGGCGAATGGCTCGCCGGTCAACGCCTGCTGCGCCCGGCGCTGCCGGTCACGCTTGTCTGCTTTCATAAACCGAATGCCACCGACAGGACACACGCAACGTCACAGGAGCACCCGGCATGAGCGGTACCTTTTTCGGACTCGGCGTCGGCCCGGGCGACCCGGAGCTTTTAACGCTCAAGGCCCACCGACTGCTGCAGCGGGTGGATGTGGTGTGTTTCATTACCAACAAGGACGGCTACTCGCTTGCCGCCGACATCGCCCGTGAGAGCCTGCCAACGACGCGTCGCCAGCGCCATCTTCCGATTGAGATCGCGATGTGCCGAGATCGTACCCTGATCGAGCAGGCCTACGATCAGGCAGCGGCTCAGATCGGTGAGGCGCTTGACCACGGTCATGATGTGGCCTTTCTGTGCGAGGGCGACCCGCTGTTCTATGGCTCCTTTGCCTATCTGCTGGCGCGCCTTGCCCCCGACTACCCGTGTACGAGCGTGCCGGGCATCAGCTCGCTTCAGGCCGCCGGCAGCGCACTGACCCAGCCATTGACGACCCAGGGCGATCGATTGGCGGTGATCAGCGGGCTCGAGGACGAGCGTGATCTTCTGGACGCGCTCGAGCGCTTTGAAACCGTATTTATCATGAAGGGCGGACGACGGCGCCATCACATCGCGGCGGTGATCGAGCGCGCCGGCCGCGCGCATGAGTGTGCGTATCTCGAACATATCTCAACGCCTGAGGAAACGCGCCTTCGCACGCTCTCAAGACTGCCGGACGGGCCCGGCCCCTACTTCTCGGTGTTCGTGGTCAGCCGCCATCACCGGAGTACGCCATGATCACGATCGTCACACTGACCGAGCCAGGCCGCGCCCTCGGCGAGCGCCTGCTCGAACAGCTCGATCAGGGCGGCCGTCACGTCCACAAACCGGCCCCCTTCGGCGAGTGGCTCAGAGGCGCGTTTCTTGACGCACAAACAACGCGCGCTCCGCTGATCTGCGTCTGCGCCACTGGCATCGTCGTACGAACGCTTTCCCCGATCCTCGGGGATAAATACCGGGACCCGCCGGTGCTGGTGCTCGATGAGCGCGGCCAATTCGTGATTCCGCTGCTTTCAGGCCACGAGGGCGGTGCCAACGACTGGGCCGAACGGCTGGCCGGTATTCTCGGCGCCCAAAACGTAACGACCACAGCCAGGCGCTACGTCACCCCGCGCTATACGCTCGGCATGGGCTGCGAGCGCGGTTGCGAGGTCGATCATCTGGAGGCCCTGGTGCGCAGCTGTCTGAATGCGCGCGGCCTTGCCCAGGGCGATATTCACGCGATTGCAAGTATTGACCTCAAGGCCGATGAAGTGGGCCTGATCGAACTGGCAAGCCGCTGGCAGGTGCCCTTCCGTACGTTCACGGCGGCACAGCTTTTCGAGTTTGACGACGCACTGACGCAGCGCTCCGAGATTGTCTATCGTGAAGTCGGGGTGTATGGCGTTGCCGAGGCCGCCGCGCTTGCCAGCGCGCACGCCCTGACCGGCGCAACCGATGATGCGTGCGAACTGATCCTTCCCAAACAGAAAACGCGACGCGCGACCTGCGCGATCGCCCGAAGCTATGGTGACTGAATGACTCCTCTCTACGTGATCGGTATCGGGCCGGGCGATCATGCCCACCTGACCATGGAGGCGGAAACCGCGATTGCGGCGGTGACCGATGTGGTCGGCTACGGCCTTTATATGGATCTTCTAGGCGATGCCATGACCGGCAAGCGCCGCCATCAGCGCGAACTGGGTGAGGAAACCGACCGCGCCCGAATGGCACTGGATCTGGCGGCGTCCGGCAAGCCCACCGCGCTGATCTCAAGCGGCGACATCGGCATCTTCGCGATGGCAACGCTTGTGTTCGAACTGCTTGATCACGCCAATCAGGGCCTCGAGAACGGTCGCGGCTGGGACCGCGTCGATATTCAGGTCATGCCCGGCATCAGCGCGATGCAGCTGGCCTCGGCCCGTCTCGGGGCGATTTTGGGCCACGATTTCTGCGCCATCTCGCTCTCGGATCTCTTGACCGATTGGGAGGTGATCGACCAGCGCCTGACCGCCGCGGCCAAAGGGGATTTCGTGACCGCCTTCTATAACCCGGTGTCCAAGCGCCGTGACTGGCAGCTCAACCACGCCCGCACGGTCTATCTCGAGCATCGCCCGCCCGAGACGCCGGTGATCGTTGCCCGCAACCTGGGCCGTGACGATGAGCGGGTCGAGGTCATCACCCTTGCCGAGCTTGAGGCGAGCCGCGTCGACATGTTGACCGTGGTCGTGATCGGAAGCTCCACTACCCGCCATATTCGCTTCGGCCGCAATGAGTGGGTCTATACGCCCAGAGGCTATGCCAAGAAACGGGTCGAGTCATGACGGTTCACTTCATTGGCGCAGGCCCGGGCGACCCGGAGCTGATTACGGTCAAGGGTCTCAAGTTGATTCAGCGCTGCCCGGTGATTCTCTACGCGGGCTCACTGGTGCCCATCGAGATTCTTGAGGAAGCCCGTAGTGATGCCGACATCATCGACACCGCCTCGATGGCACTTGACGCCATTATCGAGCGCATCCAGCGTGCCCACGATGAGGGCCAGGATGTTGCGCGGGTGCACTCGGGCGACCCGTCGATCTACGGCGCGACCGGCGAGCAGATGCGTCGGCTCGACGCGCTTGGCATCGATTTTGAGATCGTGCCCGGCGTGACGTCCACCAGCGCCTCCAGTGCGGCGCTCAAACGGGAGCTGACGCTCTCGGGCGTGACCCAGACCGTGATCATGACGCGCTTTGCCGGCAAGACCCCGATGCCCGAGCGCGAAAACCTCGACGCCCTCGCCCGCCACGGCGCCACGCTTGCGATTCACCTGGGCATTACGCGCATTCACAAGATCGTTGAGACGCTGATCCCGCACTACGGCGAAGACGCACCGGTTGCTGTGTGCTACCGCGTCGGCTGGCCCGACGAGCAGCATCTGACCGGCACGCTCTCGACCATCGTCGAGCAGGTGCGCGCGGCCAAGATCACCCGTACCGCGCTGATTTTGGTCGGTCATGTTCTGGCCCCGCCGGAGTTTAATGATTCGTACCTGTACGACGCACAGAAAGCACACATCTATCGCCCGAAATTCAAGACCGCTTCCCCGCGCGCGGTGAAGCGTGAGCCTCAATAAAGGACGCCTCATGCATCTAAACAAGATTCCCGCTACCGTCGTGACCGGCTTTCTCGGCAGCGGCAAGACCACCCTGTTGAGTAATGTGCTGCGCCAGGCCAAGGGCAAGCGCATCGCGGTCATCGTCAACGAATTCGGCGAGATGGACGTCGATTCAGAGCTTTTAAGAAGCTGCCAGCTCGATCATGGCGATGACTCATGCAATACGATTGAAGCCGATGACGACGGCATCTATGAACTGGCCAATGGCTGTATCTGCTGCACCGTGGAAGAAGAGTTTCTGCCGGTGATGAAAAAACTGGTCGAGCGTCGCGATCAGATCGATCACATCGTGATCGAGACCTCCGGTCTTGCCCTGCCCAAACCTCTGGTACAAGCCTTCAACTGGCCCGACGTGAAGCAGTTCTGTACCGTTGATGCTGTCATCACGGTGGTCGATGGCCCGGCGCTGGCCGAAGGCCGGGTCGCCCACGATGAAGACCGCGTCGCACACCAGCGCCTGGCCGATGAGAGCCTCGATCACGACCCCTCGCTCAAGGAGCTGCTCGACGATCAGCTTGAGTCGGCCGATCTGGTCGCGATCAGCAAGACCGACCAGATGGAGGAAGGTGATCTCGAGCGGATCGAGGACGAGCTTCGGGGGCGCCTGGCGCCGCACGTCAAACTGATCCGTGTGCGCGACGGGGAAATCGACGCAAGCGCCGTGATGGGGCTCAACCTTGAAAGCGAAGCGCGCATCGAGGCGCTTGAGACCCACCACGACCACCACCACACCCACGGCCATGACCATCATCACGCCCATGACGATTTTGACAACGTCGTCGTGCGGCTTGGTCAGGTTGATCCGGCCCGACTCAAGGAAGCGCTCGCCGAGGCGATTCGCCAGTACCCGATCGTGCGTGCCAAGGGGTTTGCTGACGTCGGCAAACCGATGCGTCAAGTGGTTCACGGCGTGGGCCACCGGCTCGACATGTATTTCGACCGCCCCTGGCAGTCAGATGAGCACCGCGATACCAAACTGGTACTGATCGGCAAGGGCCTTGATCGACAGGCGATCACCAATGCCCTGACCAAGGCGCAGGCGCCTACCCCCGCCTAATACAAGGGCCCCGGCACATGCCGGGGCCCTTACACTTCGTTACCTAAAAAAGTCTGAAAGCATTAAAGCCAAGCGCTCCTACGTCGTTATTACCGATATGCAATCACGCGACCTTCGCCTGAATTCGCGGTTCAACGACTTACTAATGGGGACATTATGGCTTCCATTTCATCACTTGGAGTGGGTTCGGGACTGGATCTTGGCTCGCTGCTCAATCAGCTTCAGAGCGCTGAGAGTTCTCGGCTGACCCCCATTAAAACCCAGCAAAACAGCTACAACGCCAAGCTAACAGGCTACGGCAAGCTCTCAAGCGCGCTCGAAAGTTTTCAGACTGCCGCCAAGGCACTCGGTGATCCGTCACTTTATAAGAGCAAAAGCGCTGCCAGTGAAAGCACGGCGTTTTCACAAACGCTGAGTGAAAATGCTCAGGAAGGCAGCTACAGCGTCAAGGTTAACCGTCTGGCCACTGCTCAGTCTCTGGCCACCACCGGTCAGAACAGCCGTACCGATACAATCGGCACCGGGGATGCGGGTAAGCTCACCATTAGCGTCGGCGACAAGACCACCGAGGTGGTCCTTGGCAGCGACAATAGCTCACTCGAAGGCATTCGGGATGCAATCAACGGCTCTGACGCTGGCGTAACGGCGTCTATCATCAACGATGGCAGCGGCACGCCACACCGGCTCGTCTTGAGCTCCGAAACCACGGGTGAATCATCAAAGATTACGACGTCATTCGCCTATGACGACTCGAATGACGATACTGCCCTCGCCGACATGCTGAATTACGATAGCGACACCGGCAGTGGCAATCTGGTCGAGACGATTGCGGCTCAAAACGCCGAAGTCGTTATCAACGGCCTGACCATTACCAGTGACACCAATACGGTCGAAGAAGCGATCCAGGGCGTGACGCTGAATTTGACCGAAACCAATGAGACCGCCGAAACCCTGTCCATTTCACAGGATAAGGACACAATTAAAGGCGCGTTCGACAAGCTGGTGTCATCGTACAATGCACTGCAGAAAGTCATCGATACTCAAACCAGTTATGACGCCGAGGGTGGTCGCAACGGCGCGCTTTTCGGGGAGTCATCGGTACGTAACATGCAGGTGCAGATTCGGGGCGCGTTCAACACCAGCACCGAGGGTGATGGGTTCAACTACCTAACTCAAATCGGCGTATCACTGAATTCCGACGGCGAACTCGAAATCGACAGCGACAAGCTCGACAAGGCAATCGCAAATGACAGCGCAGGCGTTGCCGAGCTGATGACAGGCTCTGATGGCGAGTCCGGTGTGGCCGGCATCATGACCACTACCATGGACGGCATTCTGGGTGAAACCGGTTTGATCGCTTCGGTCAAGGACAACATCAATAACCGCCTCGACTCACTTTCCGATCGCTACGACCAGGTCTCAGCAAGCATTGACGCAACCGTTGCCCGCTACCGCAAGCAGTTCAATGATCTGGACGTGATGATGTCGTCGATCAATTCGACCAGCAACTATCTAAGCCAGCAGTTTGCGGCCATGAACGCACAGTCCAGTCAGTAAGGAGGCATCATGTATTCACGCAAGAGAGCCAACGCCTACGCCAACATTGGTCTTGAAACCGGTGTAATGAGCGCATCACCCCACCAGTTGATCGTTATGCTGTTTGACGGCGCACAGGCCGCGCTCAAGAAAGCGCAGTGGGCCGTCGAGCAAAACGACGTACAGACCAAGTGCGCGGCGCTTTCCAAGGCAATTCGCATCATCGAGGAAGGCCTGCGCGCAAGCCTTGATAAGGATCAGGGCGGTGAGATTGCCGACAACCTCGATAACCTTTACGAGTACATGTCGCGCACGCTCACCCGGGCCAATGCGCGCAATGACCTCGAAGCCATTCGCCACGTTGATGCGCTGCTCGCCGATATCAGCAGTGCCTGGAAGGACATCGCAACCGAGCCACAAAGCGCGGTGAGCGCATGAATGCCAACGTCACGCCTCGCGCCTGCTATCAGGCCCTTCATAAGACAACCGAGGCGTTACTGAGTGCGGCTCGTGAAGGGCGCTTTGAGGAACTGACCGAGCGCCAGCAGGCCTATCAACGCGCCTTTGATCGGGTCGCTGCGATCGATACCGCGCTTGGCGAGGCCGACAAGCAGTTCGAGGGCAAGGATGAACTGATCCGAGACGTACTGGCCATGAATAGTGAGCTGACCCGGCTGATCAAAGAGGCCAGAACCTCGCTCGACAAAGACACCGCCGGCCAGCAGCGAACCGACAAGGCACGTCTGGCCTACCTGTCGCAAAGCAGCTGAATTCCTCCCCTTTGCCGACGAGAGTCGGTATGATGACGCCCAACTCGCATGGCTTTCGCGTTTACCTGTTGGGCGTTCTTTTATGCATCTCTTTGCCGCGCAGCCTGGTAGCTTCGGCGACCAGGATGGCATCATCGATCTCGGCCAATCTCCTGCCGATATCGTCATACTCGCCGCCGCCGATAGCCTTCTGGCCGCGCTAGCCGATGCCGTCGACGAGCGAACACAAGCCACCCCCTCCGTTCGGCTCGCCAACTGGCTGAACCTGACCAAGCCTGCATCCCTGGATCTTTATCGAACCAAGGTGCTCGATCATGCGCGTGTGGTGGTGGTCTCGCTTCTAGGTGGTCAGAGCTATTGGCATTACGGCCTCGATCAACTTAGGGACTGGCAATCGGCAAGGCCGGAACGTCATTTGATTCTTGTGCCGGGCGACGATCAGGCCGACCCCGACCTCATGACGCTAAGCAGTACAGAGCATCATGAAACCGAGCGCATGTGGCGCTACTTTCGAGAAGGCGGCGCAACCAACGCCCAGCGCGCGCTCGACTTCCTGGTTCATCGTTTCTTCGATGACACGCAAGCCGTTGCCGCGCCCCAGTGTTTGCCGAAGGCATTGATCTACGCCCCCGAGCGCCTGGAAGGCATTACCGTCGATCACTGGCTTGAACAGGCTGATCCGCAGTGTGACAACGCACTGCTGATCTTTTATCGAAGCCACCTGCAGGCCGTGAACACGGCTCTATTTGATACGCTAATCGCGCTCGCGCTCGAGCACGGCATCAACCTGTTACCACTCGCCGTTACCTCGCTCAAAGACACGCACTGTCTAAGCCTTGCCAACCAGCTGTGCCACACGATCAATGCCCGGCTGATCCTGAACACGACCGGCTTTGCGCTGTCCGGAACCGGCAACGCCTCACTCGCCTCACAGCCTCGAGACGATGCGCCCGCCTTCGAGGCGGATGTGCCGGTCCTACAGGCAATCCTTTCAAGCAGTAGCCGAAACGATTGGCAGGACAACACTCAGGGGCTTAGAAGCCGCGATATCGCCATGCAGGTAGCGCTGCCTGAAATCGATGGCCGTATCACCACTCGAGCGCTTGCGTTCAAACATATAGAGCGCCGAAGCCAGCACGCTCAAATAGACGTGATTCGCTTTGCACTCGATGACGGCCGGGCGCGGTTTGTCATGCGTCTGGCCCAACGCTGGATTCGCCTGGGCCGGCGCACCAATGCCGACAAGCGCGTGGCGCTGGTTCTGGCCAACTACCCCACGCGCGAGGGCCGCATCGGTAACGGTGTTGGACTGGACACCCCCGCCTCGGCCCACGCCCTTCTTAACGCGCTCGAGCGTGCGGGCTATACGCTCGATGACCTGCCAGACGACGGCAATGCGCTGATCGAGCGGCTCAAGGACGGCATAACCAACGACCTTGATACCCTACCCGGCCGCCCATGCTTTCAAAGTGTCTCGCTCGAACGTTATTTGATCTACTTCAATGCGTTACCCGAGCCGCTTCAGCAGGCCGTATCAGCGCGCTGGGGGCTCCCTGAGCGCGACCCCAAATACCGCAGCGGCCGTCTGATGATTGCAGGCCGCCGATTCGGTCACGTATTCGTAGGGCTACAACCTGCCCGCGGCTTCGACATCGACCTTGATGCAAACTACCACGACCCCGACCTGGTCCCGCCCCATGCCTATCTGGCGTTTTATGCCTGGCTGACAGAGATCTGGAACGCCGACGCCGTCGTGCATGTCGGAAAGCACGGCAACCTCGAATGGCTACCGGGCAAGGGACTTGCGCTTTCCGAGCATTGCTGGCCGGAAGCCGCCTTCGCCCCGCTGCCGCACTTCTATCCCTTTATCGTCAACGACCCAGGCGAAGGGGCTCAGGCCAAGCGACGCACTCAGGCGGTCATTATCGATCACCTGATGCCGCCCATGGCCCGCGCTGAACTCTACGGACCAATGATCGAACTCGAGGAATTGGCCGACGAGTACTATCAGGCGCTGGGCATGGACGACACCCGAGCCGAGCACCTCAAGGCCGCGTTACTCGATAAAGCGCGGGAATCGCATTTGATGGAAGAACTCGGCCCAAGCGACAACGACGATGAGTCACTCGTAGCGCTGGATGGCTATCTCTGCGAGCTCAAGGAAGCCCAGATTCGAAACGGGCTGCACTGTCTGGGCCGGCTTCCTGAAGGCGCCGAATTCGAAGAGACACTCGTGGCCTTATTGAGACTGCCCCGTGGGGAACGGGCAGAAGACCGAGGCCTTCTTCACGCCCTGGCCATCGACCTTGGCCTTCCCGAAGCGTTTGACCCGCTCAGTCAGGAAGTGACGCCCTGGCAGGGCCCGTACCCTGATATTCTGGCAGAACTCAGTGACGCACCATGGCGCACCCATCAGGACACGCGCGAACGGCTCGAGCAGCTGGCACGGCGCGTTGTGGGCGCGCTCAGTACCGAAGAACGTTCAAGCTTGAAACGATCGGACTGGCCGGCAACGACTGCGTTGCTCGACTTCATCGACACCCATCTGGGCCCTGCACTGGACGCCAGTGCCCATAACGAGCTGAACGCGCTCGTTCAGGGGTTGAACGGTCGTTTCGTACGCCCAGGCCCCAGTGGCGCCCCAACTCGAGGACGGCTCGACACCCTCCCGACCGGCCGCAATTTCTTCTCGGTCGACAGCCGCGCTATCCCGAGCAAGATGGCATGGACGCTCGGTCAGCGTTCGGCCGACCGGCTGATCGAACGTCATCTACAGGAACATGGCGACTACCCCAGAACACTGGGGCTTTCGGTCTGGGGGACGGCCACCATGCGTACCGGCGGTGATGACATCGCCCAGGCCCTCGCCCTGATGGGGGTCAAACCCCGCTGGGCGGCCGGTTCACAGCGCGTGGTGGGCTTTGAAATCATCCCGGGCTTTATCCTGAATCGCCCTCGGGTCGATGTGACCCTTCGGGTCTCCGGACTATTCCGTGACGCCTTCCCCAATCTTATGCAGCTCATCGACGCCGCGGTACGCAAGCTTGCAGACTTTGAGGAGCCTCTCGAACTCAATACGATTCGGGCCAATGTGCTTGAGCGAACTACCGCCCTTGGCGCCACATTGACTGCCGAGCAGGCACACGAACAGGCGCGCTATCGCGTTTTTGGCACCCGGCCGGGGGCGTATGGTGCAGGCCTTCAAGGGTTGATCGATGAGCGGCTTTGGGACAGTCGGGACGACCTGACCGAGGCCTATCTCAACTGGGGCGGCTACGCCTACGGTGAGCATGATCACGGCACACCGGCGCGCCAGGCGTTTGCTCATCAACTCGGTAACCTCGAGGCCGTCGTACAGAATCAGGACAACCGCGAACACGACCTGCTGGATTCGGATGACTACTACCAGTTCCAGGGCGGCATGACCAACGCTGTCACCACGCTCAGCGGCTATGCGCCCTCGGTGTATCACGGCGATCACAGCCACCCCCATGCCCCGCGGATTCGAACCCTCAAGGAAGAACTCAATCGAGTTCTGCGCTCACGGGCACTCAATCCCAAATGGCAGCAGGCGATGCGACGCCATGGGTACAAGGGCGCGTTCGAGATGGCCGCGACCGTCGACTACCTGTTCGCCTTCGATGCCACTACGGCACTGATCGATGACTATCAGTACGAAAACGTGACCGACAGCCTGATCCTTGACCCAGACAATCGCGCGTTTTTGGAACATAACAATCTGGACGCGTTGAAAGAAATGAGTGAGCGGTTGCTTGAAGCCTGTCAGCGCGGGCTGTGGGCGCAGCCCGGCAATTACCAAGATACCCTCGAGGCGCTGCTGCTCGAGATTGATGCCAAGCAGGAGCACTCCCGATGACATACCCGCCGCCCCGTCAAACATTCAAGGCTGCAAGGAGCCTGATGATTCAGGGGACAACCTCGGACGCCGGCAAGAGCGCAATTGTCACGGCCCTGTGCCGTTTGTACCGGGACCTGGGCATGAGCGTTGCCCCCTTCAAGTCTCAAAACATGGCCCTGAACAGTGCGGTGACGCTTGATCAGGGTGAAATCGGTCGCGCCCAGGCCGTACAGGCATTTGCCGCAGGCATCGAGCCGACTACCGACATGAACCCGGTGCTCTTGAAGCCCAACTCCGACCTTGGCGCCCAGGTCATCGTGCACGGCAGAGCCATCGGTAACATGGACGCGCGAACCTATCACGGTCACAAGCCGGCCCTGCTCGAGGATGTCGTCGACGCGCACAACCGATTGGCCGCCGAATTTGACGCCGTGTTCATCGAAGGGGCCGGCAGCGCTGGCGAAGTCAACCTGCGCGAACATGACATTGCCAATATGGGGCTTGCCGAGGCAATTGACTGCCCGGTGGTCATCGTTGCCGACATTGATCGGGGTGGGGTCTTTGCCCACCTGCTCGGTACGCTCGATGTACTCTCTGCTTCCGAGCAGGCGCGCGTCGTGGGCTTTATCATCAATCGTTTTCGCGGCGATATTCGGCTGTTGGAGCCAGGTCTTGAGTGGCTCGAGCAGCGAACCGGCCGGCCGGTGCTCGCCGTCCTGCCGTACCTTGATAACCTGCACATTGAAGCCGAAGACGGCTTATCCCGCGGTGGCAACAGTGGCGATGAGAAGCGCGCCCTACAGGTGGTCGTGCCACTGCTTCCAAAGATCTCCAACTACACCGATCTGGACCCGCTCAGGCGCCATCCCGATGTGGCCGTCACCTACTGTGATCATCCCGATCAGATCGGCAAAGCCGATTTGATCATACTGCCTGGCAGCAAGAACGTGCGCTCCGACCTTGCATGGCTGAAACAGCGCGGCTTCGACCGGCTGATCGAGCGTCACCTTCGTTATAGGGGCAAGGTATTAGGCATCTGCGGTGGCTATCAGATGCTGGGTCAGTGGATTCACGACCCCGAGGGGGTGGAAGATTCCACTGGCAGCAGTGAGGGGCTCGGCTGGTTCGCGATGGACACCGTATTAACCGGTGACAAGACACTGACTCGCGTCAAGGGCACCCTTAGCCTGGGCGGCGCGGTAGAGGGCTATGAGATTCATGTCGGTCGCAGTACGCATTCAGCAGCGCACACATCGCTGGTGAGCCTTGCCGATCACAAGGAAGATGGGGTGATATCAGACGATGGTCAGCTGGCCGGAAGTTATCTGCACGGCCTGTTCGATCATCCGGAGGCCCTGGCCTCGCTCCTTAGATGGGCAGGACTGGAGGCGCCAGCGAAGTTTGATTATCAAACGGAACGCGATGAACACATCACGCGGTTGAGCCAGGCACTTGATCGTGCCTGGCCCGAGGCAAAACACTACATTACTCCACGAACGTGACTTAGCCGGCTTTCTTTCGAAGAAAGCGCTGATAAACCGTACCTAAAAGCCACTCGGGAGCCAGCCTGAGTGGCGCTCGTTTCGCGGCATTAATCACGCATTCAGGCATCGAGATGAAGCCCATCTTGCGAAATTTATTCTGTAGGATGACGTCCTGCTTGAAGTAGTGCCAGCCTCGACGGCGTGTCAACATGCCGTTACCGACTCGGGCATCGACGAGGATATCTGCCATGTTATCCATGACCCGTCCAGCCACAAGAAGACGCGCCCACAGGTAGTAGTCTTCCATACCCAAAAACGGCTTATAGCCCCCTGCCGCCTCGATGGCCGACTTCCTGAACATGACCGTCATGTGATTGACCGGGCACCGGGCCTTAGCGAACTCACGGACGCTTTTCACGCCAGTGGGCAGCTCGCGAATCGCGTGAGGCTGCGCGGGGTCATCGTTAAACTCCGCAATCGCCCCACCGAGCACGTCCGTTTCCGGATGGCGTTCGAAAAACGCCAGCTGTTTCTCGAATCGATCACGCCGACAGAGGTCGTCGGTGTCCATTCGGGCAACCAGCTCGAACCGGCACTGTGCCAGCCCCTTGTTCAAGGCTTCACCAAGTCCAACGTTTTTTTCAAGAGGCACGGACACGATATTAAGTGTGTCCCGAAAGCGCTCGATGATGGTCTTCAGTTCGTCCCCGATCGGGCCATCTTCAACGATGATGACCTCACTGGCTTTGACCGTTTGTGCCACCAGACTTTCAAGGCACGTCTCTAGAAAAGCCGGTTTCTCCTTGAAATAGATCGACATGAGTACCGAAAAGTCCATCAGGTACGCTCTCCCTGCGATAACGTCTCTTCATAGACGTCTTGATAGTGTTTTGCCATTACACGGGCGCTTAGATGGTCACGCACGATGGACAGGGCCGCCTGAGAGCGACGCTCGACCTCGTTTCTATCCATCGTTAATTCGTTATCTAGCACGTTTTGAAGTGAGCTGGCATTGCCGGTTTCAAAAAGTGCCACTGCCTGCTCGTTAATGTCGTACAACTCGCGATGCGAAGGAATATCCGAAAGTACTGCCGGAAGCCCGCACGCCATCGCCTCGATCACGCCCATGGGAAGCCCTTCCATATGCGACGCAGAAATATAGGCATCTGCGGCGTGCAGCCACTTCATGACGTTCGACTGATAGCCTTTGAATAAAATTCTTTCACCGCCGAATTTTTCTTCAAGTTCACCGAGAAGAGGCCCATCACCAAGGCAAATAAGATAGTTATTCTCGTTTGCACGCGATACTGCCTTCGCGAGTGTTCTTGGGTCTTTGCGCTCATTGAGGTGGGCACTGGTTACATAAACAACAGCATCTTCTGGAAGCTGCAGTTCTTGTCGCAGTCGTTTTTTATCTTCAGCTTGTACTGGAAGGAAAAAATTGTCATCTACACCGTTACGAATAAATGTGAATTTCTTATTCGAAAGATAACCAAGCTGCTGCAAAATACTTTTCGATACAGTGACACACTTATTTTTCCGCGCGAGTATACGCAGATGAGCAAACGCCATTAAACGACCTTTTTTCCCGAAAGAAAATGCATAGTCACCATATGGGTAATTATGAACTGTACTTATGCAAGGATACATCTTTAGGAAAAGTGAATAAAAGTCGCTTCTCAAATCCTGAGTATGGATTAAATCCGGATCAATATCTGCAACATTTTTTTTCAACGAGCTAACGACTCGGCTCATTGAATCATAGCGACTAAAATTTAAACATTTTATATTCTCTACAAAAGGGTCGAAATCTGGTTTTATTGAATGCTCTCCCTCAGGAGACAATGTAATAATTTCAATCTTTAATTTATTACCATCAAGATTGGAAATCAACTGATAAAGCTGATTGATTGGCCCAGATCTTTTCAACGTTGTTACTATAAAAAGTATCTTTTTCATGATGAGGCCGTCTTAAGAAAGTTGAATGCCGAGCTAAAGAGAAACGTAGGTGCCAGCCCCAAGAGAACAAATGCTAATCTGCTTACCCACCTCAGAGCTGGATCTTTAAACAAGCGATCAAAATCAGCGATAAACATGGGAATGATAATAATCAAAAGCATCATGCCAACGCGTTCGCCTTGAGCGCCACCTAATACTGGGAAAACGATCAAGAATGAAATAAATGCGTACAATATATATGCATAATCTCTGATCATATTTTTTAGATTAAACTTCGACATAAAAACTGAAAGAAGGAAAAATAGCGTAAATAGTGCAGCATACGCTGGGCCCAAAGAGATACCCGTACTGTTCGAAGATTTTGCAAGCTCCGAATCTCCAAGAGACGAGTAATAAACCCCGCCAATCATAACTAGGAATGTAAAGACAAATATAACCAATTGAATGGGGTTCAACTTGTCTCTAGACGAGCTCCTTCTGGCCGAGTAAAGATAAAGCAGTGGCAAATAAATTATTGCAGAGTTATGAATAAACAAAGCCAGCATGCCAAGAACATAAATAATATACTTGTTTCTAAAACCATAAAAAGCAAACAAGACCATCATCGAAGACAAAAACTGCCTATATATATTCTCATAACCCATTAGAAGAGGAAAAAAGCAAACCATGAAAGGTATGCAAAAAAAGGGAATATTTCTATCGTTCTTTTTATTCAAAACGGCATAAAATATAAAGGACACCCAAACAATGTCAGTAATGATGAACGTCCACACCTCATCGCCTGTCTGGTCAAACAGCAAAGGCATGCCCAACCAATAAACAAACTCTCTAACGTAATAAATATTATCCAAACTAAAATCTAGATTAGCATGCAACATTGTTGCATATAGATACATGTCATAATCCCACCCTGAAAATCGGACTATGCCCATGTATACAACTATCGCAACAAACATCAGTGCGATAGTTAATATATTTTTAGGCATCAATGTCGACAACAAAGTAAGGAGACAGATACCAAGGTAACCTGTTAATTCAAGCGTCATGGAACGCTCCTCAATGATTTTTTCTGAAGTTGCACAAGACCCGGCAATACGTCTTGAACATGCCGATCCGGTGAGCCACATCTCCAGCAACCTTCACCGCTTTCAGCTGCGAGGAAAGGTGGGAAAGACGCATATGTCGGCTGAAGAACGTGAATCCCGATTCATGGGCGGCTACGATCGACGTTAGAAACTGGCGCTTGCAAAAGCCGGTAATGTGGCGTTCATCGGTAAGATAATGCGAAATAAAAAACTCACTGGCCTTGATATTGAGTGAGCTGCTCATGTTCGTATCGCGATCGACATACATAACAACCGAGGCATCAGCATCGTAGCGCCAATTAATGCCCTTATCGTCTATATCGAGAAAGAAGCCCCAATCCTGGTGCTTGTTGAGCGTTCCATTCATGTATTCCTTACGTGACATCGAAATCGTTGAGGTCCGAAAATCACCGTCATGAATGAACAAGTAATCTCGAGCTGGCACTTTTCCGATGCTATCGACAAACACATGATCACGCCCGGCGCGTTCGATGAACCCACCGAAAATGAACTCAGCGCCCTCTTCGTGATGCATCTTCAACCGTTTTTGAATGTGATTGCGCTCAAAGGCATCATCGGAATCGAGCAGAAAGACGACGTCACCTACTGAGGCTTCAATGCCCATGTTTCTGGAAGCAGCCGCATTTGATTTTTCCGGCTTATGAATAAGCGTTACGTTCGAATAATCGGCAACAATCGTCTCGAGCAGCTCGGCATCGTCAGAACAATCATCCACTAGAATGATTTCAGTACTGACCGTATCAGCGGCGCTGAAAACACTATCGATCGTCTTCTTGATAAATGAAGAGCTTTTATACGTCGGAATAACGACACTGGCATCCATGCTATACACCCACCCAGAACAGATAAACGAAGGTCAATACGATCAGCCCTGGAAGCCAGGTCAAGGTGTACTTGAGTACACTTAGTTTCATCAGCCGACCCAGGAACAGTTTTTGCTGGAGAATGGTCAGGGCGATCTGAACGCCAAGTATCGTGTATGCGAAATACGTCGCACTGAAGAACACGGCAATGACAAGTGACACACCCAAAATGACGGTCGAGATCACATTCCAGGAGAACTCGATGCTTGTTTTACCAACGGATTGCGCGAGAATGCCGGTCGGCAAGCCAAGACAGCGCAAATAGGCAATTAAAAGGAAGATAGAGAAAAATTGCTGTGCATCCGCATAGCGCTCGCCGTAGATAAGCGTGAGGAAAAACTCGGCGAACACGATGCCAACAATCGCAGGTACTCCATAAGCAAACGTGATGCCATGAAGCGTTGCCAAATATGCCTTCGAGAGCGCCTTATCATCTTTCTGACGCTCGGCATAGATCGGCATCACGACCTTCTGAATAACCGGTCGAATGATAATCATCGAGCGCAAGGCCAACTCCTTGCCAACCGTATAAAGTCCCAGCAGATGAGCCGGCATGAAACGGGCCGCCAGAAACACGTCGAACTGCTTTCTGAACTCACCGATCAGCACGCTGCCCAAATGGAACCCGCCAAACGATAAAGGCTCACGTAAAAGCGAAAACATGTCTCGACCAACATAAAAACGGATTGGACTTATCCTGTTGGCAGCATAAAAGCACAGAAGACTCATGATCAAATTGGCACTGATCATCCCAATCAGCTGAGAATAGATATCGAACCCGGAGTAAAGAAGTCCAACGACCAGTGCAAGCCCCGTGCCTTTCGCCAGAATGTCGAAGATGGCCAATTTATCCAGCTTCTTCGATTTGATGAGGATCGCCTGAGCCTGACTGCCAAGGCCAAGTGCAAGAAAATTCAAGCCACCAACCATCATAAGCCCCGCAAAACCCGGCTTACCAATCAAACTTTCTAAAAAGTCAGCAGAGCAAAGCGCCACGAAAAATAGCAGTGACCCCAGGACAAGGTTTAGTGTGAAAAGTATATGACGCTGGTTGTCGCTAATATTTTGTTTGTAGATCAGGAACGAAGAGAAACCAACATCCTGAAAAATGATGCCTATATTTACAACAGCGATAACAACAGAAAGAAGGCCCATGTCGGAAACGGCCACAAAGTGGCCGACGATCCCGAGCTGAACAATTTGAATAATGGAATTGACAATGGTGGCGGCAAACGTCCAAGAAATGTTTCTGGCCAAGGCGTTCGATTTCATAGCGTGGTCTCGTTCCTGAGAATCGATTCCAGCTCATCAATCAACTTGAACTTATCAAACTCGAGATTCACTTTTTCTCGCGCATTGTTGCGGATGTCGAGCATATCCTCCGCAGAATACGACAGGGCCTCTCTTATGGTCTGACTCAAAGACTCAGCATCCGCTTCGCGTGCCAAAAAACCACTGCGCCGGTGTTCGATCAGCTCAGGGATTCCGCTGTGGGTCGAAGAAATCACTGGCAGGCCTAAACACATGGCTTCCATCAAAGCCACTGGGATACCTTCCATATCACCGTCGAATGAGGTTTTGCTTGGCAGCAGGAAGAAATGGGCGTGTTCCATTTCGTCGCGGATCGTTGACTGAGTCTGATTACCCAGAAATACGATTTTGTCTGAGATATCGAGTTCTTCGGAGCGTTTTTTGTATCCCGGTAATTGATCACCGGAACCAATAACACGATATGAAAAATCAATGCCCTGCTTATGCAGTTCGCCTAGAGCTTCTATTGCAGTGTCTATACCCTTTTTAGGAGCAAGACGCGCAACACTCAGAAAACGAACAGGCGCGTCATGTTCAGGCGGCTTATACCCTTCGATCCAGCTAAAGCTATTCGAATCCACCCCCATTCGATGAAGCACAACTTTTTCAGATGGACAGCCCAACTGCTTCAGCTTGTCTGCCCACAGGTGACTAATTGGCAGGAAAAGCTCGCCTTCAGAGAAAAGTGTCTTGTAGCGCGCTTCATAGTCGGCCACTACCTGGTAACGCGAGATGTCGTACCCATGAAAAACAGTGGCAAGCTTGCCTGTAAACAAACCATCATTTCTTAGATTACTGGCTTGAACGCCGACTGGTCCAAAATGCGCAATCACTACATCGAACTTACCAAGAAAAGCATTTTTACCAAGCGCGGCAAAATGATTGATCGACTCTCGATCCAGATTGCTAGGCATAGCCGGTTTCTTAAGGAAACCGACCATCCCAAAAGCAAGCAGTTTGGCGGCCTTGACCCATTTATTTTCGCTGACCGGTAATAAATACACGGTTCTACTTAGAAGGTCGTATTTAGAAATAAGGTCATGCGATATACCGTACTCTTTCTCGAAAGAAAGAATCGTTACATCATGCCCTTTGTCAATTAGCCCAATGATCTGATTCAAAATGAATGTTTCAGAGAGCTTGGGAAAGCCTGTCACAAAAAAAGCAATTTTCATTCCATCACCGAAGATTTACCGCGCACCAAAGCCAGTTAGCATGGTCTTGATTGTTCTTACAACGATCAAAACATCCAGCCAGAACGAAAAGTGCTTAATGTAGTAAAAGTCATACTCCAGCTTCTTGGTCATGCCCTCGATCTCGGCAGCATAACCTTGCTCGACCTGCGCCCAGCCAGAAATACCCGGGCGAACAATATGTCGATAGTGGAAAAACGGAACATCTTTTTCATACCATTCAGCAAGACTCAATGACTCAGGCCGCGGTCCGATCAGACTCATATCGCCTTTCAGGACATTGAAAAGCTGCGGCAGCTCATCGATACGGTATTTACGAATAACCTTACCGATCTTGGTAATACGCGGATCCTCGCCTTCGGAGGTAAACCCCTCGCCAGGATGATTTACGTACATGCTTCGGAATTTATAAACCTTGAAAGGCTTGCATTTAAAACCCATGCGCGTTTGGTTGAAGAAAGCAGGACCCGGGTCATCACGCTTGATCAAGATTGCTGTTACGAGCATGACAGGCAAAACCGGAGGTAAGACCAGAACCACGGCAACAACATCAATCAAGCGCTTGAAAAACTCGTAGTCCTCACGTGGCAAAAGGCTTCCGAACTTGTTTTCATACATGTGATCGAGATGCACCCGACCAGTAACTGACTCATGAATCTGGCGCGCGTTGTACACTGGAATTCGATTAATCGCGCATTCAGCCAGAAATTTTTGCCATTCATCCGGAATTTCGGCTCTTAAGTCCGCAACGATGCCGTCAACACGCATATCTTCGAGATCCGCCTGCTCGAGAAAGCGCCAGTCAATGTCCTTACTGGTGCAAAACTCACCAATTCTGCCAAATGGCACGACAGCAAGCTTGGCGGTTTGATACTTCTTCCCGATATAGCTTCCTACAAAGCTATAAAGAATCGAAAAGAGGCAAGAAACTGCCATCGCGTTCTCAAATATTTTAATACCTAAAAGATAAGCAATTAGATAAGCAATACCGAATGCTGCAAGCGCAACCGGTACAATATAAAAATAGGAAATGGCCCCAGGATAGGACGCAATCTGTCGAACGACACTGACGGTCGCAAGCAGAGCCAAACCATTGAGAATGAACGTGCTGAGAAGACTTACTCGACCGAACTCGCTCTCACCTGGGACAATTAGAAATGGCAAAATGACGCAAAACGCAATACCGAGGAATAAGTGGATATTGCGGCTAAAGATCAGCTTTTCGTACCACAGCGAATGTCTACGATTTTTGTCCAGGCTGTCCTTGAACGATTCCATATCAACATCCCTTTAGTAAAAATCAGGCCGGCTTTCGCCGGCCACTCATGCTTATTTATAAGAATAATTATAATAGCTGTACTGATTACGCATGTTCTTTTCAACCGCGTTGAAGATACAGCCTTTAACCTCAATTCCGTTATGTGACAAGCGGCGCTGGGAAGTCTTAACTTCCTTAATCGAGTTAGTCTCGTACTTAACTACCATCATGGTCGTGCCAGCATGCTTACCAATAACCGCAGCATCCGTGACAGCCAATACGGGCGGCGTATCGATAATAACCAGATCGAAATTCTTGTTTGCCCAGGACGCAAACTCGCTGAATCGGACATTGGCAAGAAGCTCTGAAGGATTGGGCGGCGTTTTACCCTTGGAGATAAAGCTCAGATTTTCATGTTTAGTGCTTTTCACCACAGTTTGCGGATCCTTCGCACCGCTCAGGATATCACTCAATCCGTTTTCCGATTTTACATTGAAGGCGTTGTGGACATGGCCTTTACGCATATCGGCATCAACCAGCAATACTTTTTGGCCAGCCTCAGCGCATACTGCTGCCAGGTTCGACGTCAAGAAGCTTTTACCGATACTTGGGCTTGCACCCGTGATCATCAGAATCGAGTTCGATGCTTCCATCATCGCAAAATGCAAACTTGTCCGCAGCGAACGCACCGCCTCAACTGACATGTCTGTCGAATCGTGGAAAGCCAGCACGTCAGTATCCACGGATGTGCTTTTGCCAACCTTGGATTTTTTGATACTGCGAGTCAGCGACTGTTGTTTTTCAGCCAACGGGATCGTTGCGTAAACGGGTAGCCCTGTTTTCTCCAGTTCATCCGGGTCTTCGATCCCCTTGTTCAAGGCGGCGCGCACAAAGACATAAAGAACGCTCAAGACAAGCCCCATGATCGTAAACAGAAGCACCACTAGCGTAGAGCGCGGAGCCACTGGACCATGTACAACCGCATCGTCGATAATGCGGACATTACCTACAGCGCCTGCTTTGGCGATATTAAGCTCTTGCAGTTTATTGAGCAGTTGAACGTAAATATCTTGGGTTACAGAAACATTGCGCTGCAGCCGCAGAATTTCCTGCTGTGTTTCTGGCAGGTTATCAATCCGCTTCTGGAGGTTCTCTTTTTCCTGATTAAGCTGCTGTTTCTTTTCAAGAAGTGATTGGTACTGCGGATGATTCTTGGTAAAACGCTGTGAAAGATCTGCCTCATCAAATTTCAGCTGGTTAAGCTGAGATTCTACGTTTACCAACTGGTTCAGAGTTGACTGGGTTTCCTGCGTCAGGTCAACAGAATCCTGGCGCACACGATAATCATTGAGCTTATTCTCGGCGCTGGATAGATTTTCTCGAACTTCCGGGATCTGCTTTTTGAGGAAGTCGATACTATTTTGGGCCTCCGCCGATTGGCGACGAATATTTTGCTCGAGATAAACTTCGTTGATGGCCTGAAGACTATCTTTGATTTGAAGTGCGTCTGCTCCGGTAAGCGTCAACTGCAGGATACCTGTGCCTGAACGACCGGTTTCTTCCACACTGAAGCGTTTCTTGAGGTTGCCAATCGCGGAAAGGTCGGAACGCTTGTACATGATGAACTCAGCCCCTTTCGGCGCATTCAAATTCATGACACGTACTTCAACATTACCGTCAGAGGACTGTGAAAGCTGCCCCACCAAGCCGGACAACACACGCTCACCGCCTGCGTAGACGTCATAGCTTTGATCGCCTGTCACCTTGACCGTCAGCGGATAGCCGATCAGCCGGGACGGAAGCACCAAACGCGTGATATTGATACCTTCGCCACCAAATACATATGACCAGTTGCTGGCGAATCCAGGTCGTTTGACATTCTTGCGCAGTATGAGATCACCAATGACCGGAACCTTCTTGGGCTCGACGATGGTCTGCAAGTTTACTCGATCGGCTGCATTTCCAAGCACTTTACGTGACTGCAGGATTTGCATCTCTGCGACCGACTTGGGGCCGGTATTACCAAAAATGTTACCGATCTCCCCTGCCGCATTACTGGCATTCGGACGAGATTCGATTTCAATCAGAGAATTGGCTTGATAAATGGGTGTAGCTACAAACGAGTAGATAACTCCCATCATGGCGAATACGAAAGTAACGCCAATAATTAGCCATTTCCTATCATATAAAAGGCCGAGGATACGACCAATGTCCATATCCTCGTTTTCTTGCGCAGTTTCAAGCTTTTCGTGCGAAGCCATTGTCTATACACCTAGCGATAAAATAGAAAAGCGCTCGCTATCGAAATAACGAACGCTTCCAAACGAACAATTAATCGAAGTCGTTGTTGATACCAGTACCCTGGCGAGTGATGTTGGTGGTCGGCAGCAGCAGGCTGATGACCTTGTTCCAACGAGCCAACGGTGCGGCAGTCACATAGACAATGTCTTTCGGTTGCAGTTCAAACTCGGTACCAAGTACAAACGCCGCTGAGTTGGATACATCCAACTGGTAGACGGTGACGTCTTTATCCTGTTCGGAGGCTTCGGCATTGCGACGAATCACGAAGATACCGGAGGGTTGCGCCTGAAACTCATCAATACCACCAGACTGTGCAATTGCGTCAGTCAAGCTAAGGCTATACCCGCCCATCGGCAAGGCTTGAGGACGGTTTACTTCGCCCATCACGTAAACTTGCTGCCCACCAATATCTGGAATGTGAATCACGTCGCCATCGTGAAGGATTCCGTTAACGCCTGCGCGGCCATTTTGAAGAAGATCATATAGAGAGATTTCGCGCCGCTGCCCGTTGTGCGTGATCACAATGTGATGCCAATCTGCGGCATCAGTTACACCGCCCGCTTGCGTAATAGCATCCATAATGGTCAGCGGAATGTTAGTGATCGGCTGAGGACCAGGATTCTGAACACGCCCTGTGATGTAGGCTTTCTTGGCACGGTAGGAAGCCACATTCACGTTGACCTGAGGATCAGCCACGTAGTCCTGGAGTGCGGAGGTGATAATACCGCGGACCTGATTGACGGTCTTTCCTTCGACGCGAATACGACCTACATACGGATAGTAGATAGAGCCATCTTGCTGAACAACATAACCAGAGTCGCTTGAGCTACGCTCGGATCCAGCCGGAATGGTCAGCTCAGGATGGTCATAAACGATAATATTAAGAATATCGCCACGACCGAGTTCATACTCATATTCATTTAGGCTATTTACATAATCGAGAGAAACAGTCTTATCCTGCGCCTGCTCGCTTACCGCCTTACGCTGCATTTCTTGCTGGTTGATCAAGTCGAATGTAATCGCCTTGACTTCAACGTGATCGTCCATCGAAGGACTCTCAGCGCTATAATCGATGTCTCCGCCTGGGGCCAGAACACACCCCCCCAGAAGAAGCGTTGAACTCAGCAGCACACAACCATAGATTTTTTTCATAATACAGCTCTCTATCCTTTTAAAACCGCCAATTAGCTGATAATTGTCATGTTTTTTGTCCGACTTGCCAGCGTTTTGCACATACGCTCAAGCAGAAGATAAGACATAAGTTTGAGCAAACGATACCAGAAAGCGCTCTCTAGGCATATGCCGTTTTGCGCAAACGCCAGTCAAAAAAAAGCGCCCCGGAGGACGCTTTTGGGGTTATTCAACAAGCCAGGATTCGACCGTATCCGCTCCATACTGCTCTTTCCAGGCTTTAAGCGTTTTCTGGTTTCCACCTCGAGTTTCTACAACTTCTCCGCTGTGCGGGTTTTTATACACCTTGAGCTTTCTCTTCTTGCGCTGATTCGTGGATTCGGTTTTTTCAGCTGATTGTCCCTTGGAGGGCTCCAGCAGCTCGATGACGTCACTTGATGTCTTACCGAACTCTTCCATGAGATTTTCTAATTTAGATTTAAACTCAAGCTCTTCCTTGAGGCGCTGATCCTGCTCGAGCGACTGCAATTCATCTTGCAATTTCTTAAGCAGCTGCTCTTTTTCCATGTATTGATTTAATAGCGACATCGATTCAACCTCAATAATTCAATTTAATTTGGCAACAATATTATGAGATTGATTATCTGTAATCAAGCCAGCTCTTGAAAACTTGCCTAATAGTTTTCTTAGTCTTTTCTTTATGCGCCTTTGAGCAAACCATTTCGAATAATTTGCAATCGGTAAAAAAGCTGGATTGGAAACACCATCGATCAAAAAAAGACGCATACAATTTTGGTCCTCAATGACGCAAACAATGTTTCTATCATTTATATCTGATGGAATAATCCAGTTGGAATACAAAAAAACACATAGCTCGAGCAATGCATCCTGAAACCGATATAACTCCAATAGCTCTGGTTTAGACTCTCGATAGAATTTTAGTGTTTTAGCAGGCGCACCTTTATCCAGAATCAGATCAAATATAAGTCCTTCACCCCGCCCTCCAAGATAAATCGACCCATAATATTTGGGAATGAAGTGCCAGTAAGGCACATTGCGCGCTTCCAAATAGGAGAAATAACGCTTTTCGCGTAAATTCTGCTCACTTCCCCGCTTGGGGTACCTCGGCAATTTCAAGCAGCGGGGCGTACTACATTCGAGCTGATAGACGACTCGGTCATTGCCTTGACCGATCGGCTCCTGATGCGCCAGCGTCTTCAAAATCTGTTGCTTGTCGTTCACGCTACTCTATCCGTGATAAATCCTTGCCGATCACGGTCCAGACACCGACGCCCCTACTATGACACGTCACATCGAAACCGCCTTCCGACCTAGCCACCGGTCATATTCATAAAACGCACGACCTGAACATCCCCGTCCGTTCTGAAGTGGTGCTTTTCTGGTTTCAAGCCCATGGCATCAATAATCACCTGCTTAAGCTTCTCAAGATCGCCAGGATACGTTCTGATTGTTTCCTTTAGATCGACCGAATGCTCATTTCCTAAACACAAAAGAAGTCGACCTTCTACGGTTACGCGCACGCGATTGCAATCGGCACAGAAATTATGGGAATGCGGTGAGATAAACCCGACCTTCTGATTACGGTCGATCAACTGGTAATAGCGTGATGGCCCAAGCGTAGATTCTGCCAGCGGGACCATGGCGTATTTCTGACGTATACGTGCATAGACATCATCATTGGACATGAAGGTCTCCTCCCGACCGTGGTCGGACACCTCACCAAGCGGCATCTCCTCGATGAATGAAATATCCACGCCTTCCTGATAGGCAAACTCGACGAGATCGAGAATTTCGTCGTCGTTACGATTTTTAAGAATCACGGCATTGAGCTTGATGCGCTCAAAACCCGCGGACTTGGCCGCTCGAATACCTTGTATAACCCGGTCCAGCCGCCCCGTACGTGTAAGCGCCTTGAAACGTTCCGGGTCGAGAGAATCAAGGCTGATATTGAGTCGACGAAGCCCCCCATCGAACAAGCGCTTGGCGTATTTATCGAGCTGTGCGCCATTGGTTGTCATGGCAAAATCCTTGATGCCTGAAAGCGCACCAATTTTATCAACGAGGTCATCTACCCCACGTCGCACCAAGGGTTCACCGCCCGTCAAGCGCACCTTTTCGACGCCAAGGGACTCAAATGCCTCGGCAACAAATGCCAGTTCATCGATCGAAAGCACCTGATTTCGAGGCAGGAACTCCATGTCCTCGCTCATGCAGTAGACGCATCGAAAATCGCATCGATCCGTAATCGAGATACGTACATATTTGATTCGACGTTGAAAGTTATCGACCAAAGCCGTCATTCGTTTCTCCAACGATCCTTGGCGTGTTGATCGCTTTCGCGTTCACGCACCCAATAGGAACCGTGGCTGGTGTGTTCCTGCTTCCAGAAGGGAGCATCGGTCTTGAGTATGTCCATGAGATAGGCACATGCTTCAAACGCAGACTGACGATGGCGGGCCCCCACGATCACCAATACGATGTCTTCTCCGAGAGAAAGGCGTCCGACTCGGTGAACAATGCGCGCCTGATCGATGTCCCAGCGTGCCTTCGCGTCCTTTAAAAGATCATCCAGAACTCGCTCGGTCATGGCCGGGTAATGCTCGAGTGTGAGGGCCTCGACCGAGGCATCAATCATGTCCCGGACCCGACCGACAAACATGACTACACCGCCCATCTCTCGATTATTTTCGGTAAATTCAAGGTACTCGGCGTTGACATCAAAGGCGTCTGGCTGGATGCGAACGGTCATATCACCCCCCCGTGACTGGCGGGAAAAATGCAACTTCATCATTTTGAGCCAACACATCGTCCATACGCGCCATTCTTTGATTGACGGCGACCATCAAACGCGAAGCCCCAACGGAAGATAAGTCGATACCATGTTGACGCTCGAGATACATTAACAAGGCAGCCGGTGTCGTATCCGCCAGCGCATCAAGATCAAGCCGCATTTCTTTATGACCTGCAAGCTCGCCAATTTCGCCAAAAAAACGCACCAATAACGCAGAGGATTGTGATGAGGTCGCATCACCCTCATTCTCCTGTGACACCTGCTCGACATCGTTTTGAATCAACGACCAGTCGCCACTTTTACCACCTTGTTTTGCCCGTACTCGGGTGTAGTCGATACTCATGCGCTTATCGACGGCCTTGCACATGTCGTAAAGCGTCAGACTCGCTACGCTTGCAGCCGTCAACGCCTCCATTTCAACGCCTGTCTTGCCATCGGTTTTGCAGGTCGCCAGCACGTGTACGCCACCGCGGTCCTTATCCGGCGTACATTCAATGCTCACTTGCGTCAGCGACAGCGGATGACAAAGCGGGATCAGTTCCGATGTGCGCTTGGCAGCTTGAATCCCCGCAATGCGCGCGCTTGCCAGAACGTCCCCTTTGGGCAGGCGCTCATCAAGCAGTAACTCCAGCGTTTCCGGCGCCATGGATAAAAAGCTTTCGGCTTCTGCAGTGCGTTTGGTAATGGCCTTATCGGCGATATCGACCATGTGCGCGTCACCGCGCTCATTAAGATGCGTGAGAGACATTTGGTGCCCATCAAATCCATTGTGAGTTGCAGACCGTCTCGAGTACAACCAGCGAACGACCCATTCGAACGTCTGTTCGTGAGTGTCGAGCACTGCCATATTCGGCGAAAAGGGTATATTTTGTTTGGAAAGGTCCGGGCTGAATACCGCCTCGATATTCGGATCATTCATGACCTTGATCGCATCCGAATCATCAACCGCTTTACGAGCTACCCAAAGCTTGGGCACTGGGTGTGATTTAAAACCTTCAAGCAGCAATAGATCGGGTGACAAGGTCTCAGCGTAGCGGATCACATCGTCCAACGCAGGCTCACCCGATGTTTCCTGAACCAGCGAAAAGCCATTTTGCCCCGATATGATCGAGGCCACGGCCCCGGCGCGCCGATAGCGCTCGCTGTCTGATCCCGGCTTATCCAGCGTAAGAGCGTGATGACTGTGTTTGAACACACACACACTGACCCCAAGCGCGGACAACCTCTGCACCAAATGTTCAAGCAAAGTCGTCTTGCCTTGGCCGCTGTAACCTGAAACCGCCAACACTGGCAAGGCCGTTCTCATCAAGACGGATGCAATCATATCCTACCCATTTTTTAGCACACGCATGACAAGCCTGCTAACGTTCAATGCGTCTTTTTAAGCTCCGTAGACATGATCCGCTCCACCAGCGCCTTATCTTCTGGCGTATTCACATTCTGAAAGCATTCGGCCCGTGAAAACACCATACGCTCCGCGTCATGGCACTCATACCAGGGTAGAATCTTGCGCTCACCCTTGAGAAGGTATGATTCAAGATCTTGCGCCAGAGACGTTTTCACGACCGCAACCACAGGATGCGCTCGTTGCTCATCAGCGGCATACACTATATCCATTGCCCCCCTACGGGCTCGATCAACCAACGCTTCAAAAACACTCGGCGCAATGGCAGGCACATCGCAGGGCGCGATCATCAGCCACGCGGCATTGGATGCGCAAAGGGCTGCGTGAATACCGCCTAACGGTCCGATAAATCCGGGAACACGATCTGCTATGACATGCCACCCGAATGCCGCGTACTCATCAACCGATCGATTGGCGCTAACATAAAGCGTCTCGACCTGAGTCGTCATCGCGTTCGCGACATGCATGACCATCGGAGCGCCATTGACCAACTGCAACCCCTTATCGACGCCACCCATTCGGGTGCCTTGACCGCCAGCAAGAATCAACCCGTCCACCGATTCATTCATGAGTATCGTATCGCTCTATTGCACCGCATTGCGTAAAATCAAAACGTTATCCCAGCTGTTGCCATAAGAAAAGACGCCGGACAGGTGTCGATAGGACCAAGTCATGACCGATATCCAAACAACGCATAACGTGGGCCAAAGACTCAAAGACCTCCGACAGCAGCACCAACTGTCTCAGCGAGAGCTTGCAAAGCGCGCCGGCGTCACCAATAGCACGGTGTCCCTGATCGAACTCAATACGGTCAGCCCGTCTGTCAGCTCACTTCGAAAGATTCTGAACGCCATTCCAGTATCGCTCAGCGAGTTTTTCGCCGAAGAAGCCACTAGTCAGACCAAGTTTTTCTACAGGGCAGATGAACTGGTTGAGCTTGGAGACGGCCACCTGTCATTTCGAATGATAGGCAATCACGGCAAGCACCGCGCAATGACCATATTGCATGAACGCTACCCAAGCGAGGCCGATACGGGCGCAGATATGCTGAGTCACGACGGTGAAGAAGGTGGCATCATCGTCGAAGGAGAAATCGAATTGACGGTCGACGGTGAAACACAGGTACTGAAAGCAGGCGATGGGTATTACTTTGATTCCAGCCTGCCCCATCGATTTCGGAACGTGGGCGACGCACCCTGTGTCATCGTAAGCGCCAATACGCCTCCCACGTTCTCAGAGGGCCAGTTCAGAAGTGATAAGGCTCACTCCTGACCGGGTACTCAGCGCGTACCGAAAATCTTGTCTCCGGCGTCGCCCAGGCCGGGGACGATGTAGCCTGACTCATCAAGGCACTCATCAACGGAGGCCGTATAGATCTCGACATCGGGATGCGCCTGCTCGACCTTTTCAATGCCTTCTGGCGCGGCAACCAGCACGATCACCTTGACCTGAGAGCATCCTTTTGCCTTCAGCATATCGATAGTGGCCACCATCGAACCGCCTGTTGCAAGCATTGGGTCAATCACGATGGCCAGACGCTCATCCAGGTCGCTGACGAACTTCTCGAAATACGGCACCGGTTCAAGGGTTTCTTCGTTGCGGTATAGCCCAACCACGCTGATACGCGCGCTCGGCAGAAGCGCCATGACACCGTCCATCATGCCAAGACCCGCACGCAGAATCGGAACAATCGTTACCTTCTTGCCCTTGATGTGCTCGACTTCGATCTTCTCGCCGTTCCAGCCATCAACATACGTCTTTTCGACCTCAAACCCCTTGGTCGCCTCGTACGTCAGCAGCTCAGCCACCTCAGAAGCAAGCTCCCGGAAGTTTTTCGTGCTGACACGAGCGGTGCGCATCAAGCCGATCTTGTGTTTGATCAGCGGGTGGTCAATTTCATGCACACTCATGCAATCATCCTTTTCTAAAATCGTTCGGTTTTAACTGTTCTCGTCGCCACAAATGGGCTGTGCGATCACTCGCTGACGCGTGCTGGCAAGCGCCAATCGATCGGCTCGAGACCGTGCTCGAGGAGAAACTGATTCGTTTGGGAAAAATGACGGCACCCCAGAAAACCGCGGTGCGCAGACAGCGGCGACGGGTGCGGGGCGTGAAGCACCAGATGCTTCTTGCGATCAACAAACGCGGCCTTCTTCTGGGCATAACTTCCCCAGAGCAAAAACACGACATGATCACAGGATCGATTGATCGCCTCGGTGGCCCGGTCGGTGAACTGCTCCCACCCCTGTCCACGGTGAGATGCGGCCTGGCTCTGCTCAACCGTCAACACGCTGTTCAACAACAACACACCCTGTTCGGCCCAGGATTTGAGATAGCCGTGGTTGACCGGCTCGAAGTCGACCGTATCCGCGGCCAGCTCCTTGTAGATATTCACAAGAGACGGGGGCGTCTTGACATCCGGTCGCACCGAAAAGCACAGGCCATGCGCCTGTCCGGGACCATGATAGGGGTCCTGACCAAGGATAACGACCTTGACTCGATCCAATGGCGTAAGCTCAAAGGCCTTGAACCAGTTCGATGAGTGCGGATAGATCACCTTGTGCGCGGCTTTTTCATTGGCCAGAAATGCGCGCAACGCCTGCATGTAAGGCGTCTCGAATTCCTGACCGATCTCATTGGCCCAGCTTTCGGGAAGCGGCGTCGTCATGACGATTCGGAGCTGCCGCGCTGAGCGGCAAGCGGCTCAATGTAGGACAGCGCCATATCCCAGGGAAACTGAATCCAGGTCGCCTGCTCGACATCGACCACACTTAAATCCACCAACGCCTTGCCCTCGGGCTTGGCATACACAGTGGTAAACAAGGCATTGGGGAGCATGTCGCGAACGGCGCGTGCCGTATTGCCAGTATCAACCAGATCGTCGATCAGGAGCCAGCCCTGACCGTCGTGATCGACGCCCTTGAGCACGTCCAGACCGCCCTGATCCATGTGATCATAGCTTTTGATGCATACGGTATCGATCAACCGAATGTTCAGCTCCCGGGCCACCAGCGCAGCTGGAATCAACCCACCGCGCGTAATGGCAACAATCCCTTTGAACGGCTCTTCATGCGTTTCGAGCAACCGATGGCACAGAGTACGAACATCGCGGTGCAAACGATCCCATGAAATCGTCAGGTGAGCTTGATAACGTGCTTCACTCATTACATTCAACCTTGGCGATAACGCCCTTACTCGTTTTCCAGAAAGCTACATACCGCAAAGACATTGTGACCCGACTGACGGATTTTTTCTGAGCCACCCAGCTCAGGAAGGTCCACAATGGTCGCGGTTTCAACGACATGGCCACCGCTTCGCTGAATGAGCTTGGCGGCCGCAAGCATAGTGCCCCCCGTCGCGATCAAGTCATCCATCACAACGATCCGATCCCCTTTTTGGAATGCATCGGAGTGGAGTTCAACCGATGACTCGCCGTATTCCAAGGAATACGTTTCGCTGATGGTCTTGAACGGGAGCTTGCCCTTCTTTCGCACCGGCACGAAACTGCAGCCCAACTCATAGGCCAGCGGTGCACCGATAATGAACCCGCGAGCATCGATCGCGGCAACGGCATCGACCTCAAGTTCTTGGTAGCGATGAACGAAACTGTCGATCAGTTTTCGAAACGCCGCACTGTTTTGCAAAAGCGGGGTTATGTCGCGGAAATTGACGCCGGCCTGCGGCCAGTCAGGTACCGTACGAATGACCGACTTGATGTAATCGCCGTAGATGCTCATGGCTTGGGCGCTGTCCTTTGTTGAATCACGCAAAACACAAAACCGCGCATCTTAGCGAAAGCGCGGCAGTGAATCGAGTCAATTTATCACCGTGCGGCCAGCACACGCTCGACCGTTTCAACGATGGCCTGGGTTTGAGGATCGATCTCTATATTGACCGAATCGCCAATGCCCTTGTCGGCAAGGGTCGTGCGCGCCATGGTCTCAGGGATCAAGTTGACACAGAAACGTCCGTGATCGACTGCCCCAACCGTCAAACTGATGCCATCGATACCAATGTAGCCCTTGTCCAGAACAAACCGCGTGAAATCCATTGGTAAATCGAACCAGATTCGAAGGTTATTGGGCGCCGTATCCAACTCGACAATGGACGCCATGCAGGCGATGTGACCAGACATTAGATGTCCGCCGATATCGTCACCGACGCGTGCGGCGCGCTCGACATTGACCACATCGCCGGCTTCACGTTGCCCAAGTGTTGTCAGGCGAAGCGTTGCGCGCATCATATCGAAGGTGACACGCGTACCTTCAATAGAGGTTACGCTCAAGCAGCAGCCATCGAGGGCGACCGAGGCGCCAAGCGCCAGGCCATCGATCATGGGCTCAGGAAGCTCGACTTCAATCTGGGACAGCGCTTGCTGCCGTAGATGGGCAATGACCGGCGCTTTGGCCTGGACGATTCCGGTAAACACGCGACCTCCGATAAGGCGGAAGCACATCGTCACCGAGTCCCCCCGGCCCTGAATGCCCGCCTTTCAACAGTAAATGAAATTGGTGGGGCCATTTTGCCACGCGTTGACACGATGAGGCGAGCTATCTAAGATTGCGCTCCGTTTTTTCGCGCCGATTTGAACCCAGCTTGCGGGGCGCTTATAAATGCCGCTAAACGGGTGTGTCCAGCGTTGAGCCACCCTTCGGGGTGGCTTTTTTTATGTCTGTAGTACACTTGCATCTCTCACATTGCCGACACCTTACCAGGTACCATGATTCAACTTGAGCAACTCAGTAAATTCTACGGCTCGGATCACGATGCGATCTGCGCACTAAACAACGTTGACCTGACGGTCCCCAAGGGCAGCATCACAGGCGTTATCGGTGTCTCGGGGGCGGGAAAAAGCACGCTCATTCGCTGCGTCAACATGCTCGAGCGCCCGAGCAGCGGGCGGGTACTGGTCGATGGCCAGGACCTGACTCAGCTCGATGCGCCAGCGCTTCGCAAAGCGCGCCACGACATCGGCATGATTTTTCAGCATTTTAACCTGCTCGATTCTCGCACGGTCTATCAGAATATCGCGTTTCCCCTGGAACTAATGGGCTTTGACAAGAACGCGATGAAAGAGCGTATTACGCCTCTTCTGGAATTGACGGGCCTCAGCGACAAAAAAGACCGCTACCCTTCTGCACTTTCAGGCGGCCAGAAACAGCGCGTCGCTATTGCGCGAGCCTTGGCCAGCCGACCGAAAGTTCTTCTGTGCGATGAGGCAACCTCCGCCCTCGACCCTCAGACCACCGCATCGATCTTGGAGCTTTTGCGTGAGATCAATCAGGAGCTTGGGTTAACCATCCTGTTGATCACGCATGAAATGGAAGTGGTCAAATCGATCTGTGACAGTGTGGCACTGATCAGCGGCGGAGAACTGGTCGAGACATCAAAAGTCGGGCCATTTTTTACCGCCCCAAGCACAAAGCTGGGGCGAGAGTTTCTGGAGGAATTCCTTCGCATCGACCCTCCAAAATCGCTGCTTGACCGGCTCTCCAGCGATGGACGCGATAAACCCTATCCGGTGATCCGTATCATTTTCAATGATGACAACGTCGCCTCACCGCTGATCTCTCAGCTGGCCCGCTCGTTCGAACTAGACATCAGCATTCTTCAGGCCAAGATCGAAGACATTCAGGGATACACCCTTGGCCTGATGATCGCCGAATTCCGTGGCGATTCCGCCCATGTAGAGAAGGCACTTGCCAAACTGTCTGATATGCAACTGTCCACGGAGGTTTTAGGGTATGTCGACTGACATGATGGCCCTTATCGGCCACGCCACATTGCAAACCATTTACATGGTCTTGATCAGTGGCGTTATTTCAGGCGTGTTGGGCCTGGCACTGGGTCTGGCGCTTTACGTAACACGGCCAGGCCAGATTCTTGCGTGTCGTCCGGCGTTTCTGGTCACAAGTGCGGTCGTGAACGTCGGACGCTCGATCCCCTTTATCATCCTGATGGTGGCCATCGTTCCTTTCACTCGTCTTGTGGTAGGCACCTCTATCGGTACCAATGCAGCCATGGTGCCACTAACGATTGCAGCCATTCCCTTTGTGGCCCGGCTGATCGAAGGAGCATTGAACGAGATTTCGCCCGGACTGATCGAGGCGGCTCAAGCCATGGGGGCGACACCGAAGCAGATCGTTACCAAAGTACTGATCCCGGAAGCGCGAGGCGGCATCATTACGAGCATTACCATCACGATTGTTACACTCATAAGCTACTCGGCCATGGCCGGTGCCGTTGGCGGTGGCGGTCTGGGTGACGTCGGCATTCGCTACGGGTATAACAGGTTCGAGCCGTTGATCATGCTGGTGACGGTCGCCATTTTGGTGATCATGGTTCAAGGCGTGCAGATGCTTGGCGACTCGATGGTCAAACGCGCCAACCACAAATAAGACACCACATTACTCAAAGCAGGGAGCTTCCCAATGCAACTACCTCTTCGTTCACTGGCTATGGCCGCCCTTACCCTTGGTTCAGTCGCACTGGCCGGCTGTGGCAGCTCGGAAACGGATGACGCCACGGTCAAGGTCGGCACGATGTCAGGCCCTGAAACCACGGTTATGGAAACGGCCAAGAAAATCGCCAAGGAGAAGTACGGGCTGGACGTTCAGATCGTCGAATTCACTGACTACAACTCTCCGAATGCGGCGCTTGCTGACGGCAGTCTCGACGCCAACGCCTATCAGCACAAACCCTACCTTGAAAGCATGGTTAACGACCGCGGCTACAAGTTTGCGGTAGCTGGCGCCACGTTTGTCTATCCGATCGGTGCCTATTCCGAGCGCTACGACAGCCTCGAGGATCTTCCAGACGGCGCCACGATCGCCATTCCCAACGACCCCTCCAATGAGGGCCGCTCGCTGATCCTGATGGACAAGAATGGGTTGATCACGCTCAAGGACAATACTGATTTGAATGCCACGCCGATGGACATTTCAAAGAACCCGCACAACTTCAAGTTCAATGAAATCGATGCAGCGCAACTGCCACGCACGCTTCAGGATGTTGACCTTGCCTTTATCAATAACACATACGCCCAACCCGCCGGCTTAAGCCTCCAGGACGATGCGCTTATCACGGAAGGTCCGGATTCGCCCTACGTGAACCTGATCGTAGTGCGCGCCGGTGACCAGGATAAGGAAAAGATCAAGCATCTGGTCGAGGCCTATCAGACAGATGAAGTCGCTGAGAAAGCGGAAGAGCTGTTTAAGGGCGCCGCCGTTCCCGGCTGGAAATAATAAAGGAAGCTCGCCGGGCACCATGCGCGGCGAGCCTCGACGCCATCTCTCGTTGTGAGTCTTGATTCGATGACATATACGCTTTTAGAACGCCAGCTGGATGCGCTTTTGGACACCCGAGACTGGGTTACCAATACCGCTCAAATGAGCGCCTTCCTGTTCAATACACTTTCAGACGTCAATTGGGTCGGCTTTTATCTACATCACACGTCATCGGTTCTGAGTCTTGGCCCCTTTCAAGGCAAGCCCGCCTGCAATCCGATTCCCTTTTCAAAAGGCGTTTGCGGCAAGGCCGCCACCACGCGCCAGACTCAACGCGTTGATGATGTTCACAGCTTCCCCGGCCACATTGCCTGCGATGAAGCATCGCGCGCCGAATTGGTCGTTCCACTGGTGGTAGGCGATACGCTCTGGGGAGTGCTGGATATCGATAGTCCGCGCCCGAATCGATTTAGCGAAGATGATGCCCGGTTAATAGAACGTTTGTGCGCTCTATTCATGGAGCGCACTGATCTCGTATAAAAAACGGGCGCCATCGGCGCCCGTTTTTGTATCCCGCATTTAGAAACGTCGAATAGGGCTTACCCTTCCAACTTGTTACCTTCAACGTGCGCAAGCATCAAGCAGAACCGATCGGGCGTTTTGGCCTCTCCCGTCTCACGATCAATGAAGAAAACATCAAAACCCTTGGCACGACGGTAGGCGCGCCACGAGCCACCATAGACATTGATGTGACCGATGCCGTCACAAATGACACCGCGTGTATGCACCGTGCAATGAATCAAGTAATTACGCAGCTGAGGCGCCCCGTCTTCCAATAGAAAACGCACTCGACCAGGTTGACTGTCATCGATTTCCGTAAAGCATCCCGTCCCTGTTGACGGGCCGCCATCCCAAAGTACCTGCTGCGGAATCGCGACGGTGGTTTTTCGAACCTTGCTGTCACACTGGAAGTCAGCCTCGCCCACTAAACCTCCAATGCTCCAAGACGGGAAGCTGTAACTTTCCTTGAGGTCATTCCCGTCATCATCCTTGCCCTGAAGAAAGTGGAGCTTGCCTTTCCAACTGCCATCGTTACCGCGCGAGGTGAACACCAGGCTGCCATTTTTCATGTCGCGATTACGATAGCCGGTGTTATTGCCGGCCATGATGTAAAAGTCACCGACGTTCGAATAGACCTTGTCGTAGCCGGTTTCAAACGTTAGATCGCCCTTGCCCGTCCATTGGTCGCATTCGGACTTGATTGATTCGTGATCGATTCGAAGCGCCTGACCGGTGGGCGTTCGAATAACCACGTTGCCCTCACCCGTCATGACACCGCCAACGCGATTATCGTGCGTGTCACTATTGAACACATTGATCCAGCCAAATACTGCGTAGTTGGCACTGGCCGTATTGCAGAAAAGCTGCTGATAAAGTTCGGTGGTCACACAGCGCGCCTCTTCAGCGCCGTTGCGATTTTCCCACCAATTGCCTTGAAAATGGGAGTGATAGATCACCTTGCCATGAATGGCTCGACCCGTAACGCGCTCGAAAATGTTATCGACAAAGCTTGCGCCATAGAGCTCGCCGTCAACCAGAATGCAGTCATGAACGTAATGGAAATGGTTTCGGATAAACCGGCTGGTCGTACACAGCGGAGCATCCTGAAAATGGATCGCCGTTTCGATCGAGGTGAAGGTATTGTCCAGTAGCGACAGATCCACCCCGCCCGGTGTTTCAATCGCGTTTTTGAAATTGTGGAACGAGCAGTTCTGGACCAGGTTGACGTAAGACGTCATTTCAAGTGCGGTGTGTGTTTGATTGCGATCATGAAAGGCAATCCCAATTACATTCTTGCCGACCTTGGTAAACATCGCGCCGTCAAGGTCAGAACCCGTAATCAAGCTTGAGTAGGCCGCTTTTTGGCCAAAGTGGTCCTTACTGCCACCGATCAGACTGACGCGCCCCAGCTCGATCGTTTCATTGATGACAAATTTACCCTCGTGTGGGATGACCACCGTTCTCGTCTTGCCATCGGCGATTGCGGCCTTGATCGCAGTAGAGCTGTCATTTTTACCAGAGGGATCAGCGCCCCACAGCAGGATATTGCCTCGCTCCTCGCCTTCTATGACACGCTTCCAGCGGCGTCCACCCTTCGTGACGATAATCATGCCGTTGTCATCAGCGCTTTTAGTATCGCCCGAGGCAACGAACCGACCACCTCCACAGTAGGGGTAGGTGTGATAAAGAACCTGGACGACTTGCTTTTCCGCTTCAGGCTCATAGGCCCGCAGCTTTTCGACGTTTTCAACAGTGATCACGGCATTGGCGGTTGTTAGTTCAGTCATTAGGCTTCTCCTTAGGTCCCTGTGTAGCGCAGTCCGAAGCGTGCACCGCTTCTCGACTCCACAGCCCTATTTGTAAGAGACGCCTAAAAAAGAATCTAACGATACTCCGAGTAAGCGCAAAGCTTACACATGACCAACACAAAAAAAGCCCAACTTTCAAAAAGTTGGGCTTTCGGGATCTGGTAGGACCGAGCGGATTTGAACCGCTGACCTCCACGATGTCAACGTGGCGCTCTAACCAACTGAGCTACGGTCCTGTACTAGCGATGTCGTTGATGGGCATTCATTGGTAGGACCGAGCGGATTTGAACCGCTGACCTCCACGATGTCAACGTGGCGCTCTAACCAACTGAGCTACGGTCCTGCTAGGGGTCTTGCCTGATCAACGCTGCGCAATTTTACGGATTTGCCTTTTGAATGCAAGCATTTAAATGACTTTTTTTAAGCCGCAGGGATCAGGCTAGTCCACATAAGTGCACCAACGGACGCACCAATGATCGGCCCCAGAATCGGAATCCATGCGTAGGACCAATCCGAGCCGCCCTTGCCGGCGATCGGCAGCAGTGCATGAGCCAATCTCGGCCCAAGGTCCCGCGCCGGATTGATCGCATAACCAGTGGGGCCTCCAAGCGACAACCCAATGGCCCAAACCAGCCCACCCACCAGAAACGGCAGTAACCCGCCGGCGATAGAACTTGAATGAACGATCGCCCCGATTCCAACGATCAATGTGACCGTACCAATTACCTCACTCAGAACGTTACCAAATGGGTGCCGGATCGCCGGCGCCGTACAAAAGATGCCTAGTTTGCTTTCTTTCGATTCCGTCAATTTCCAGTGCGGCAGATACGCAAGCCAGACACAAATCGCCCCGACAAAACACCCAAGCATCTGGGCCGCGATCATCCCGAAAACCACATTCGCCTCGACGTACATGCCCATGACCCACTTGGCGATGGTCACCGCCGGATTGATATCGGCCCCAGGCGAGCCCATTGCGTTGGCAACGAACACACCCATCATGACCGCAAGCCCCCATCCGGTGGCAATGACCATCCACCCGCTGTCCTTGCCTTTCGTTCGCTGCAGCAGCACGTTAGCCACCACCCCATCCCCGAACAAAATCAGAGTCAGCGACCCAAAGAATTCCCCGATATACGCGTGCATGACACACTCCTTTTCGTCGTGTTTAAGGGCTTAATCCTGATTGTCGGATTTAACCCGGGACACGGCGTCGAGCCAGCCGGCATAGAGTGATTGACGTTTGTCATCGGAGAACTGCGGATAAAATGAGCGCTCTTTATGCCAAAGCGAGGTGATGTCTGAAAGCGACTCATACCAGCCAAGCTTCAGACCTGCCAGATAGGAGACCCCGAGCGCGGTGGTTTCAAGCACCGTCGGACGATCGACCTGAACATCGAGAATGTCAGCCAAAAACTGCATGACCCAGTTGTTGCTGACCATGCCACCATCGACTCGCAGTGCCGCAGTGGACGCCGTCACATCACGATTCATGCACTCCTGAAGGTCACGCGTCTGATAGCAGACCGACTGCAATCCGGCCGCCACCAGTTCGGCAATGCCGGTATTTCGGGTCAGTCCGAAAATCGCGCCCCGCGCTTGCGGATCCCAGTGTGGCGCCCCCAGTCCGGTAAAGGCCGGCACTAGATACACGCCATGGCCATCGTTGGTCTCGCGCGCAAGGTGTTCTGTTTCCGAGGCGTTGGAGAAGAGCTTCAACCCATCGCGCAGCCACTGAACTGTCGCGCCCGCAATGAAAATACTGCCCTCCATCGCGTAGGTGACCTTACCATTCAGACGATAACCAACAGTGGTCAACAGCTTGTTATTGGATACCTCTGCTCGCTCGCCGGTGTTCATGATCATGAAACAGCCGGTGCCGTAAGTGCTTTTGACCATGCCCGGCTCGAAGCAGGTTTGACCGATCAAGGCAGCCTGTTGATCGCCGGCAACGCCTGCAATCATCAGGCTCGCCCCCAGAAGCTGAGCATCGGTTCGCCCGAACTCATCGCTTGAATCCATAACCTCCGGCAGCATGGACTCCGGAATACCAAACAGCTCAAGAAGATCACGGTCCCAGCACTGCTCATGAATGTTGAACAGGCAGGTGCGAGAGGCATTGGTCGCATCGGTTCGATGCTCACGCCCCCCCGTAAGCTTCCAGATCAGATAGCTGTCGACCGTTCCGAACAAGAGCTCGCCTCGCTCGGCACGCTCTCGAGCGCCATCTACGTTTTCAAGAATCCAGCGAAGCTTGGTGGCTGAAAAGTACGGATCGATCAAAAGCCCGGTCTTGCTTTGGATCTTTTCGTCATGCCCCTGGGATTTCAGGGAGCGGCAATAATCACCCGTGCGACGATCCTGCCAGACGATGGCGTTGTAGACCGGCTCGCCGGTGTTCTTGTCCCAGACCAGGGTGGTTTCGCGCTGATTGGTAATGCCGATGCCTGCGATCGAATGCACGGTCTTGCCGCTATTGGTGATGGCCTGCTTGATGGTTCTAAGCGTTGACCCCCAAATATCATCCGGATGATGCTCAACCCAGCCGCCCTCAGGGAAATGCTGTGGAAATTCTTCCTGAGCCAATGAAACAATATTGCCGGTCTTGTCGAACAAGATGGCTCTGGAGCTGGTTGTACCCTGATCAATGGCGAGCATGAGAGAGGTCATGGCGAAGTCCTTTGTGTCTCGGATGTCATGTTCATTTATTTTCACTTTCGAACATTGGGTACAGTACTGGCATGTCGCACATACAAACAAACTAAAATTGCGTGAACGTCCTTAGACATTGGTAGAGCAGCATTCACCAACGGCGCGCAAACCGACCATTCTTGATGAAGGAACGTGGCTTGATGTCCCAACATAAACGCCAGGACGAAATGGTGTCGCTGATACAACAGCAGAAGTACATAAATATCGAACAGCTGACCGCGCATTTTAACGTAACGCCCCAGACCGTTCGCAGAGACCTTAACGTACTTGCGGAAAAGGGCATGATCCGGCGGGTTCATGGCGGGGCGGGAAGCATCGAATCCAGCACCGTCAACACGTCCTACAACACGCGTAAAACGCTGAATTACGAGGAAAAGAAAGCGATCGCGGCCACCCTTGCGTCGCATATTCCCGACCACAGCTCCATTTTCATCAATATTGGCACCAGCACCGAACTGGTGGCCGAAGCCCTGCTCGACCACAAGGGGCTTGAGGTCATCACCAACAATTTGAACGTGGCCGCCATGATGCACGCCAAGGATGATTTCAACGTCATTGTGGCCGGCGGCGTGGTGCGCTCCCGTGACGGGGGCATTATCGGCGAGGCCGCGATCGATTTCATAAACCAGTTCAAGGTTGATTTCGGCATCATCGGCATCAGCGGCATCGACGAAGACGGCTCGCTGTTGGAGTTCGACTATCAGGAGGTCCGCGTCGCCCAGGCCATTATCGGCAATTCCAGGCACGTGTTTCTGGCTGCGGATCATTCAAAATTCATGCGTCGGGCAGTGGTTCGCCAAGCCCACATCAACCAGGTCGACGCTCTTTTTACCGACGTTCGCCCGCCCGATGCGTTTTGCGCACTGCTCGATGAGTCCGATGTTCGGCTCTACCTTCCGGAGTCGGACTCGACGAGGTAATGGATTGATGTTCGTTCGAACTTGTATTATTTTCTTTTTCGAACATAAATGACACATCGAAGACGACTTCGGCGGAGAACAGCATGGCACATCAGCAAACGCCCCTATTGGACATGTATGTCATTGGTGGAGGCATTAACGGCACTGGTATTGCCTGCGACGCTGCCGGCCGGGGTCTGAGCGTCGGGCTCTGCGAGCAGGCTGACCTTGCAAGCGCCACATCCTCGGCGTCCAGCAAGCTGATTCATGGCGGTTTGCGCTATCTCGAGCATTATGAATTTCGTCTGGTCAGAGAAGCGCTTCACGAGCGGGAGGTTCTGCTCAAGAAAGCGCCGCACATTGTCTGGCCGATGCGCTTTATCCTGCCCCATCAGCCGCACTTGAGACCGGGCTGGATGATTCGAACGGGACTTTTCCTTTACGACCATCTAAGCCATCGGGATAGCCTGCCCAAGGCCAAGAAGCTGACGTTCGGTTCGGATTCACCGCTGTCCTCAGACATCAAGAAAGGTTTTGAGTACTCAGACTGCTGGGTTGATGATGCCCGCATGGTGGTACTCAACGCCTTGCAGGCCAAGCAAAATGGGGCCGAGGTTCTGGTCAGAACCCGCTGCGAGCAGGCCCGCGCCGATGAAAATGGCCACTGGGAACTTACGCTCAAGGATATGCTGACCGGTGAAACGCTTGTCCGTCGAGCCCGAGTTCTGATCAACGCTGCCGGCCCGTGGGTGGAATCCTTCATCCGAAACGAAACCCAGCGAAAGCCGCGCTACGGCATCAAGATGATCAAGGGCAGCCACCTGGTCACCAAACGCATCAATACCGACGATCGCGCTTATATCCTTCAAAACAAGGACAAGCGCATCGTGTTCGTGCTGCCCTATCAGAACGACTTCAGTCTCATCGGTACCACCGACGTCGCCTACGACGGGGACCCGTCCAAGCTGGCCATCAGCCAGGAAGAAACCACGTATCTATTGGACGTGCTCAACGACCATTTTGACGCACGCATCACCGAAGATGACATCGTCACCAGCTACTCAGGCGTGCGCCCGCTCTGCGATGACGAGTCCGACGACCCATCAGCCATGACGCGGGACTACACCTTGAACCTCGATGCCGAGAAGGCGCCGATGCTTTCCGTGTTCGGCGGCAAGATCACCACCTTCCGCAAGCTCTCGGAAGCCGCATTGCACGAACTGAAAGCCTATTACCCGACCATGCGTGGCGACTGGACGGCAGAAGCCACCATGCCCGGCGGCGACATCACCGACCGGCTCGAGTACGCCAAGACCTTGAAAGCCAACTATCCCTTTTTGGAGACCAAGACAGCCGAACGTTTTGCCTCGAGTTACGGCACGCTCTGCGAGCAGTTCCTTGACGGCTGCAGCACGCTTGATGATCTTGGCGAGCAATTCGGCAGCGGCATGAGCGCCGCCGAGATCAACTATCTGATTGAGCAGGAATGGGCGCGGGAGCTTGACGACGTCATTTGGCGCCGAACCAAGATGGACCTGCGCCTCGATGGCGCTCAAAAGAATCGCATGAGCGACTACATCGCAGAACGGATTGCTGGTATTTACCCAGGCACGCCCACGACGGAAAGCGCCCAGGCCTGAACATCTCTAGTGCGCTCTGCATGAAAAACGCCCCGCTTGAATAAGCGGGGCGTTGTCGGTTTGATGGGGCCTTGCCTGACGATTACTGAATGCCGCCCTCGGTCAGCTTGGCCGGGTCAAGATAGCGCTTGAGCTCCTCTTTCGAAAGCTCGGTCTCTTCTTCGGCCACCTCCAGAATCGGCCGCCCTTCCTGATACGCCTTCTTAGCTACTTTCGCCGCCGCATTGTAGCCAATGACCGGATTCAAGGCCGTGACCAGCACTGGGTTTTTCGAAAGCGGCGCTTCAATGCTGTCCTTTCTGACACTAAAGGTTGCGATCGCGTTATCGGCCAGAAGGCGCGACACGTTGGTCAACAGCGTTATCGAGGAAAGAACATTACTCGCCATCAACGGCAGCATCACATTGAGCTGAAAATTACCTGACTGACCGGCCACGGTGACGGCTGCGTCATTACCGATAACCTGCGCCGCCACCTGCGCCGCCGACTCGGGAATGACCGGATTGACCTTGCCGGGCATGATCGAACTTCCGGGCTGAAGCGCCTCGAGCTCAATCTCGCCAAGCCCCGCAAGCGGCCCGGAATTCATCCAGCGAAGGTCATTGCTGATCTTCATCAACGCGCACGCGAACGCCTTGAGGTGCCCGGAAAGCTCGACGGTAGCGTCCTGTGAACCAAGGCTTGCAAAGAAGCTGTCACTGGGCGCGTACGAAAGCCCGGTGTGCTCACCCAGCACCCTGGCAAACCGCTCGGCAAATTCCGGATGCGCATTGATGCCGGTGCCTACCGCCGTGCCGCCTTGTGCAATACGAAGAAGGCGACGCTGTACGTCTTCAAGGCGCTCAACCGACTGCGCCACCTGAGACGACCACCCGCCAAGCTCCTGGCTCATCTTGATCGGCATGGCGTCCATCAAATGGGTGCGCCCTGTTTTGACGACGTCTTCGACGTCAGAGGCCTTGGTCTCGATTACGTCGTTCAGGTGCCTGAGCGTCGGCAACAGCGTTTCATGCAGGGCAATCGATGCAGACACATGAAGCGCCGTGGGGATCGTGTCGTTGCTGCTCTGCCCCATATTGACGTGGTCATTGGGGTTGACCTCGAGCTCATCGCTTGACGCCAGGTGAGCGATAACCTCGTTGACGTTCATGTTGGTCGAGGTGCCCGAGCCCGTCTGGAACACATCGACCGGGAACTGATCCTGGTGCTTGCCTGAAAGCAGCGTATCCGCAGCCGCAATGATGGCCTCGGCGCGGGGCTTATCCAGCAGTTCAAGATCGAGATTAACCTGGGCGGCAGCCCGTTTGACGTGCACCACTGCCTTGATGAACTCGAACGGCAGGGGCTGACCGCTGACCGGAAAGTTATTGATCGCGCGCTGCGTCTGCGCGCCATAAAGCGCCGATTCCGGTACCTCGAGCTCACCCATGCTGTCACGTTCAATGCGCGTATTGGCCATGCCTGTGTTCTCCCACTTGAGATTAAAACTGCGTTGGTGCGTTTAGGATAGACCCCGCACAAGGCCTTCGTCGAAAAAAGCAATGCGACTCATTACCATAAATGATTGAGCACCTGACCAGAATGTGGGCCGAAGGCTCTACACCCGCTGGCGCGTCTTCTAGACTACAAACCTATGCGCGACGCGCCCTTATCACCGATGGAGTCAACGCCATGTGGATGCAAAAAGAGATCACCCTGAATGCGCGCTCGCGCGGATTCCACATCATCACCGACGACATCGAACGCGCCCTCAAGGACCTCGGCACGCTCAAAACCGGGCTTTTGAGCGTGTTCATCAAACACACCTCGGCTTCGCTGACCATTAACGAAAATGCCGACCCGACCGTACGCACTGACTTCGAAAGCTTCTTCGACCGCGCCGTACCCGAAGACGAGCCGTATTTCGAACATGTCTTTGAAGGCAGCGACGACATGCCAGCCCACTTGAAAAGCAGCCTGCTGGGGCCGAGCGTTCAGATCCCGATCACGGACGGACGGCTCAATCTAGGCACCTGGCAGGGCATCTATCTCTGCGAGCATCGCAATCACGGCGGCAGCCGGCGGGTCGTGATCACCGCGTTCGGCGAGTAACCCCTGCCCGCACATGACCATAAAAAACGCCGGGGCAGATCTGCTCCGGCGTTTTTCGTGTGACGTCTATGTGGCTAACGCTCCCCTGCCCGTCGGGACTGCTTCCAGCGGTCGAACATGACCGCCAGCAGCAGGATCGCCCCTCGAACGAGATACTGATAAAAGGTCGGCACATTCAATAGCCCCATGGCGTTTTGCACGCAGCCCATGATCAGCACCCCGACCAGTACGCCGGTGATCGAAGCCACACCGCCCGACAGTGACACCCCACCCAGCACACAGGCAGAGATCACGGCAAGCTCGAGCCCCTGTGAGGTGTTCGGGTCGCCGAGGCCCATGCGCGAGGTCAAGAGCACGCCAGCAATACCGGCCACCAGCCCCTGCAGCGCAAACACGGTGATCTTGAGCTTTCGTACGTTGACCCCGGCCAGAGCCGCCGCTTCGGCGTTGCCGCCGGTGGCCAGCGTATTTCGACCGAAGCTTGTCATGTTGAGGATGACCCCGAACACCACAAAGCACGCGATCATCGTCCACACCGGAAGCGTCAGCCCCAGAAAGGCCGCGCTGCCGAGATCGAAAAAGCCCGGCACCGTGATCATGACGGCGTCACCGCCAGAGGTGATGTAGGCAAGCCCGCGCACGAACTCCATCGCGGCAAGGGTCGCAATCAGCGAATTGATGCCAAAGCGCGCCACCACAAACCCATTGAACGCCCCAACCGCCGCGCCGGCGGCAATGCCCGCCACCACGCCGATGAAAACGCTGCCGCTGGTCGATGTGATCACGGCAGCTACCACCCCGGCGAAGGCAACGATCGAGGCAACCGAGAGATCCACCTCCCCAAGCGCCAGCACCATCATCATGGTGGTCGCGATCGAACCGATCAAAGTGACCGACAGCAACAGCCCCACGATGTTACGCCCGGTCAGAAAGTCCGGCACTAAAATCGAGAGCCCGGCGAACAGCAGAATGAACACCGCAATCAGACCGGACGTATCCAGTAATGTGCGAAGCGGCTTTGGCAACCGACGCCGCGTCGGCTCGCTCATCGAGGGCGCGGCGGTATCGTGTTGAGACATGGCGTTTTCCTTATCATTGTTAAGAGCACAACAAGCGCATCGAGAGCAGACGAGATGACGCGCTCAGGCCGGCAGCGCCAGCCCGAGCAGACGTTCGGGCGTGGCTTTCTCCCGCGAGACGATGTCCAGCAGTTCGCCGTCTCGCATGACACCGATGCGATCGCAGATCGAACTGACCTCCGCCAGATCGCTCGAGATCACCAGCACGCTCTTGCCCTGTTCGGCCAGGTCATAAAGCAGGCTATAGATGTCACGGCGGGCGCCGACATCGATCCCTCGGGTCGGCTCATCCATGATGAACAGATCGATTTCCTCGGCCAGCCAGCGCGCCAGAATGACCTTTTGCTGGTTGCCACCGGACAAGTTCGCGATCGGCGTGCGCGGCCCCGGCGTCTTGATGCTGAGCGCACGAATGTAGTGCTGCGTGGTCTCCATTTCGTGGGCCGTGTGTCGAAACAGACCAAGTCGTTTGAAAAAACGACGGCAGCTGATGTTGAGGTTGTCCGACACACTCGCGACCGGAAAGATGCCCTGGGATTTACGGTCTTCCGGGCACATGGCGATGCCGGCTCGAATCGCGGCCTGAGCGCTGGTGTAGCGACTGCGCTGCCCCTTGAACATTACGGCGCCTTCGCTTGCGCGCTCGGCGCCACAGACCAGACGCATCAGTTCACTGCGCCCGGCGCCGACCAGACCAAAAAGCCCCAGCACCTCGCCACGACGCACCTCAAGCGAGACCGGCGCGCGAACACCTCGCCCCTTCAGACCGTCCAGCGCCAGCAGCACCTCGCCAATGTCACGCGGCCGGTAGCCATACACGTCCTCGATGTCACGGCCGACCATTTCGCTGACCAGCGTGTCGTTGTCGACCCCCTCAAGCGTCTCGTGAGTGCAGATGTGACGCCCATCTCGAAAGACGGTGATCGCATCGCACATCTCAAACACCTCTTCCATGCGGTGGGTAACGTACAAAACGACCCGCCCTTCATCACGAAGGCGTGCAACGATCCGCTTCAGGTGCCGGGTTTCCTGAACCGAGAGCGAGCTGGTCGGCTCATCGAAGGCAATGATGCGCGCATCCCGTAACAGCGCCCGCCCGATCTCGATCATCTGCTGCTGGCCGACCGACAGCTCACGCACCTTGGTTGCCGGGTCGAGCGCCCCTTCGCCCAGATCATCCAATATAGCGAGGGCGCGCTCGCGCAGGCGCCGACGGTCCACGAAGCCGTGGTGAGCCGGCAGCTGCCCCATCAGAAGGTTTTCCGCCACCGACAGATTCGGTGCCAGTGTCAGCTCCTGATAAATGATGGCGATGCCGCTTTTGAGCGCCTCGCGGGCGTTGGCGAACACATGCGACGTGCCCTGGATCACCAGATGCCCCTGGGTTGGCGTGTTGACACCACTCAGCACCTTCAAAAGAGTCGATTTCCCCGCGCCGTTTTCCCCCATCAGGGCGTGCACCTGCCCCTGATGTGCGGCGAAACTGACGCCGTCGAGCGCCTTGACCCCCGGGAACTCAACGGTCACGTTTTCCACGCGAAGATATGGTTCGTTCATGGCCCTGCTCCTGTCCGACATGAGTACACGTTCTGACCGATAGCGGGCTTACAGGCCGAGATCGTCGCGTACCTCTTGCCAGTTCTCACGGGTCATGAGCGTGCCGGTGGTTTCAGTATTGGCCTTGGGCTTATCCCCGGTGGTGATCCAGGTGTAGAGGTTGTCCGCGGTTTGACGGCCATGCATGGTCGAGCTGACCGCCATGGTGCCGTAAAAGCCTGTGGGGTTCTTGCGCGAGAATTCGGCAAAGGCGGCACCGGAGCCGTTGATGCCAACGCCGATGACCTGATCGGGTGACAGCCCGTACTGCTCACTTGCGCGCACGCCGCCCAGTACGCTTTCTTCATTCAGGGCGTAGATAACCCAGTGATCGAAGTTGCCGTGTTTTGAAAAGACCGGTGAGGCCGCAGCAAATGCGCTGCTGGTGTCGGTGTTCTGTTGGGGCGCGTCAAAAATGTTGGCCTTGACGAACCCGGACTCAAGCAGTGCCTGGGTCGCACCGTCAGTGCGCTCCTTCGCGGTCGGCAACTCATAGTTGGTAATACGAAGCGCGGCCACGGACTTTGGATCCCAGCCACGGGCCTTCATCTCGGCCGCGATCGCCTTGCCGACCTGCTGGCCGATCTTGTAGCCCGACATGCCAAGGTGCGGCACCGACTCGATGGGCTCACCGCCCGGCCCTAAAAACCGGTCGTCAACGGTAATGACCTTCATGCCGTAACGTTCGGCGCGGTTGACGATGGCCGGCCCAAGCCGGACATCCGGCGGGCAGATCACGAACCCCTGAGCACCCTGGGAGTGAAGGTTATCGATCGCACTCAAGACCTGCTGGCCATCTTCGCCTGCAAGGCGCACCACCGAGAACCCCTTCTCCTCGCCAAGTTGGGTCGCCGCCTTTTGTTCGTTGATGAACCAGGCTTGTTCGGGCTTTTTAACGATAAATCCGATCTTGACGTCGTCCTGGGCCTGCGCACTGCCCATGCACACTCCAAGACTCAGCCCAAGCGTCAGTAAGGAAGGTTTCACAAAGCGGATCATTGACGTTCTCCGGCCTAAAGGCTCAATTGTTGTTGGACACTGTCTCCTGCTTTGAGCCGATAGTAGAGGCCGAACCGATTCCAGAGTAATAACGGTTGGACGCCAAACCGATACCTTATCTGGTATCAATAAAGCGCAGAGCCATACAGTACGGGCGTTGTCGCCCGCCCGTGAGTAAAACGCCATGAACTAAAGTTGTCTTCGACTTTCGCGAAAGTCCGCCGCCATCAGCGGCACACAACGCACAGGCCACCCTTAAAAGGGGCGGCGGGAAGGAAAAAATTATCAGGGGACATGCAAGCAATCAGATAAAAACGCGTTACCACCCAAGCGCTTGCTTGACGAAGGGAATGGTCAATTTGCGCTGTGCCGACAGCGAGGCCTCATCAAGACGCGCCAATGTATCGAACAGCGTTGTCAGTTGGCGCGGACCTCGGTGGCAGAGATAACGCCCGACTTCATCGGGAAGCATCATTCCTCGACTCCGCGCTCTGAGCTTCAACGCCTCAAGCCGCTCATCATCGTTGAGCGGCTTGAGATGAAACGTGGTCCCCCAACTCAGCCGCGAGCCGAGATCAGCCAGCTTGACCGGCAACTGACGTGGCGGCTTTTCTGCCGCGATAATCAGTCGCCGACCCGCGTCTCTCAATCGGTTGAAGCAGTGAAAAAGCCCTTCTTCCCAGCGCTTGCGGCCGATCACCGTGTCCAGATCATCGATCGCGATCAGCTCGAGATGCTCGATGTCCTCAAGCATCAAGGGGGGGAAATGACCAATGTCTGAGAGCGGGAGATACAGCGTGGAAATACCCTGCTGACTGGCCTCATGACAGGCGGCTTGAAGCAGATGACTTTTGCCGGATTCAGGCGCACCCCACAGATACAGAAACTGCTCGCCCGTCGGCGTAGGTTGGCGCACGAGCTGATCGACCAGTGTCTGGTTGCCCCCGGCCATGAAGTTGGCGAAGGTTGCATCGTCTCGCAATCCAACTCCCAGCGGGAGCTGAGCCGGCCCGGACATCATGTCAGCGCGCATCCTGATCGATCTTGGAGGAAGAGGAGTACATGGGGCTTTCTTTATACTGAGTAAACAGGTAGCGCAATACTACCATGAGCACCGCCGCGACCGGCAACGCCAGCAGGACGCCGACAAACCCGAACAACTGCCCACCGGCCATGACCGCAAAGATCACCACCACCGGATGCAGCCCGATGCGATCACCAAGCAAAAGCGGCTGGAACACCATGCCTTCAAGCAGCTGCCCAACCACGAACACCCCCCCGACACCGAGAAGCGGCAGCCAGTCCTGAAACTGGAAAAACGCTACCAGCTCGGCAATCGCCACCCCAACGATCACGCCAAGATACGGCACAATACTTGCCATACCGGCAATGATCCCGATGAGAAAACCGAACTTGACCCCCAAAAGCGTCAGCCCGATGGCGTAAACAATGCCGAGCCCAAGCATCACCAGAAGCTGGCCGCGCATGAACGCCCCAAGCACCTCATCGCACTCACGCGCAAGCCGGGTGACGGTAGATACCCAATCGCGGGGAATCGCATCCTTGATCTTGGCCTTCATGCGATCCCAGTCCAGCAGCAGATAGAAGGTCACGACCGGAATGATCGCAAGGTTGCCGATCAAAAACGCCAGCGCGAGCCCCGAACGCGACAGCTGAGTCAAAAACTGGGTGGCAATGGAGCCGGTTTCCTTCCAGTGCCCGGTCACGATATTTCTGAGCTGATCGAAATCGGCGGAAAAATCCGACCCCGTCCAGGACTGGATCGTGGGCATGACCACCTGCTGCACCCAGTTCAAAATAGCCGGAAGCGCCTCAACGAACTGAATCAACTGCCGCCAGAGCACCGGCAATACGATAATGGTCAACCCGATGACCGTGATCGACAAGAGAGAAAACACCACCGTCACCGCCAAACGCCGGGATAGCCCACGCGCCTCGAGCCGATCCGCCAGCGGGTCGCCCAAATACGCAAGGATCGTGCCGACAAAAAACGGCATCAAGATCGGCGTCAAATGTGAAAACAACCACAGTCCGGCAAGTGCCCCGCCAATCCCCCACCAAAATCGCATCGACATGCTGTCATCCTTGTTGGTCTTGCCTACCTGATGCAGGCAGTTTAATGGCTTTATCGATTCCTGCCATCACGGCCCGAGCTTCGTGCCCGCGGGCCGAGGCGATGTTATACTCGCGCTTTATTTTTGGCCGCAGGGCCCAGGTCACCGTACAGCACAGGAACATACATGACTTCACACTCCGATGCTCCCTTAAGCTACAAAGATGCTGGCGTGGATATCGACGCCGGTAATGCACTGGTCGATCGCATCAAAGGCGTTGCCAAGCGGACCCACCGCCCCGAAGTCATGGGTGGTCTGGGCGGCTTTGGCGCCTTGTGCGAACTGCCCAAGGGATATGACGAGCCGGTTCTGGTCACCGGCACCGACGGCGTCGGCACCAAGCTGCGACTGGCCATGGATCTTGGCAAGCACGACACCATCGGTATCGATCTGGTGGCCATGTGCGTCAACGACCTGGTCGTTGCCGGCGCCGAACCGCTTCAGTTTCTCGACTACTACGCGACCGGCAAGCTCGATATCGACATCGCCTCTCAGGTCGTGACCGGCATCGGCGAAGGCTGCCTGCAGGCGGGCTGCGCCCTGGTTGGCGGTGAAACGGCAGAAATGCCGGGTATGTACGAAGGCAATGACTATGATCTGGCGGGGTTCTGCGTCGGGGTAGTCGAAAAACGCAAGATTCTTGATGGTCAAAAGGTCAAGGAAGGCGATGTGGTGCTGGGCCTTGCCTCGAGCGGCCCGCACTCCAACGGCTACTCGCTGATTCGAAAGATCATCGAGCGCAGCGGCGAGTCACTGGATCAGCTCATCGATGGCGTTCCCTTGAGCGACGCACTGATGGCGCCGACACGCATCTACGTCAAGCCGCTGCTGTCCTTGATCAATGAAAGCGACGTAAGCGTCCATGCGCTGTCACACATTACCGGCGGCGGTCTGCTCGAGAACCTGCCCCGCGTTCTGCCGGACGACGCCACCATCCATATCGATACAACACGCTGGTCGCGTCCGGCCGTGTTCGATTGGCTCCAGCGCCAGGGCAACGTTGATGACCATGAAATGTACCGCGTGCTTAACTGCGGTATCGGCATGGTCGTGGTCGTGGATCACGCCGACGCCGAGCGCGCGGCCGCTCACCTCAAGGCACAGGGCGAGACCGTCTACACCCTCGGCCACATCCAGTCGCGAGCGGCCGGGGAAGAGCAGGTACAGCTCTCGGGGCTTGATGCATGACGTTTGAAGCCGAAACCGCCGACGCACGCAGGATCGTCGTATTGATCTCCGGCAGCGGGAGCAACCTTCAGGCACTCCTTGATGCGATGGAGCATGACGAGCTCGGGGGAAATGTTGTCGCCGTCATCAGCAACAAGCCCGACGCCTATGGCCTTGAACGTGCCAAGGAGGCGGGTGTGCTGACCGAGGTTGTGGAGCCGAGCAAGTTCCGGCATTTTCACGACGAACGCGACCGCGAGCTTTATGACGCTGAACTGATTCGCGTGATCGACCACCATCAGCCCGACTTGGTCGTGCTGGCCGGCTTCATGCGCATCCTCACCAAGAGCTTCGTGCTTCGCTACCACGGCCGGCTGATGAACATTCATCCGTCATTATTGCCAGCGTATAAAGGCCTCGATACGCATGCGCGCCTTTTGGCCGACTCAGGTACCGAGCACGGCGCCAGTGTGCACTTCGTCACCGAGGAACTCGACGGCGGCCCAATCATCGTTCAGGCCGCGGTTCATGTGTTGCCGGACGATACCAAGGACACGCTGGCCGAGCGGGTACTCAGTCGTGAGCATCTGATCTACCCCATGGCAGTACGCTGGTTTCTTGACGGCCGGCTGCAATTGGGAGATTCAGGACTGACTCTGGATGGTCACGCCCTGCCGGCGTCGGGCCTTCGACTTGCCGCCGATGACGTGACCGACGACGACCTTTAAGCCGTTCGTTTTCCGCACAACAAAAAAGCCGCCCTCACGGGCGGCTTTTTTGTTGAACGATTGAACTTCTTGACTACTGAGACATTGATCAAAACGGGCGCCGACGAATACGCCGGCGCCTTTTCTGACTCACTTCTCGCTCGTGCGACCCTCATGAGTGTCTGAATCAGGCTGCTTGTTGAAGCGGCGCATCAAACGCTCCTGACCGCGCATGATGAAGACATAGGCCGCTGGTACGAACACGCTTGCAAGAATCGTGATCGAAATCATGCCACCGACCACGGGCGTACCGATGTGATGTCGGCTCGCGGCGCTTGCACCTGAGGCCAGTGCCAGCGGCAGTGTGCCGCCGATGAAGGCCAGCGACGTCATGACGATCGGACGGAAACGAAGCCGGGCCGCAGTCAGGGCTGCATCAACGATGCTCTTGCCTTCATCGCGCTGCTGCTGGGCGAACTCGACGATCAGAATTGCGTTCTTGGCAGCAAGCCCCACGACCACCAGCAAGCCGATCTGCAAGTACACACTGGTGTCGAGCCCACGCATCCAGACCGCCAACACCGAACCGATGAACGCGAACGGCACCGCCGACACCACTGCGATCGGCAGCGTCCAACGCTCATACTGCGCCGCCAGGATCAAAAAGACCATGATCAAGCCGAACACGATCGCAAGCGTCGATGCGTTACCGGCGTTTTCCTGCTGATAGGCTTCCCCGGTCCAGCCCATGCTGTACTGATCACCAAGCGTTTCGCGCACAACGTCGTTCATCGCGGCAATCGCCTGGCCGGAACTGTACCCCGGCGCGGGCTGGCCCTGGAACTGCGCTGCTGGATAAACACTGAACCGGTCGACAATCGTCGGCGCGTTGGTCCGCTTGAGGGTAACAAGGGTCGATAGCGGAATTCGCTCGCCGTTTCCGCCACGCACAAAGACCTTGTTCAGATCGCTTGGCGAGCGTCTGAATTTGTCATCCGACTGCAGATACACCTGGAAGTTACGGCTGTTGCGCGTGAAGTAGTTCACGAACGACTGGCCAAAGGTGCTTGAAAGCGTCGTATTGAGATCAGTGAGATCGACCCCGAGGCTCTGCGCCTTGTTCTCATCCACTGTCGCGCTGTAGGTTGGCACCGAGACATCAAGCGTGGTGAAAACCTGTGCAAGCTCTGGCCGTTTCTGGGCCGCCTGCATGATCTTGAGCGACGCCTGATAAAGCTCCTCCGGCGAATCCCCGCCGAGCGACTCGAGATACCCGTTGAAACCACCGGTGGTTGAAAGCCCGATGATCGGCGGCAGGTTGAACGCCATCACCTTGCCACCAGGCAGCGACCCACCGATCTGCATCGTTTTCTGGATCATCTGGTCGGCGGTGATATCGCGCTCGGACCAGGGCTTCATCGACACGAACACCGTGGCTTTCGCGGTATTTGCCGAGCTACTCAGAATATCGAAGCCGGTGATCGAGGTGGCGTACTCAACGGCGGGCACTTCCTCGATCTTGTCGATCAGTTCCTGAACGTACTCATCGGTACGTGCGACCGACGACCCGGCCGGCAGCGACACCGAGGCGATCATCAGGCCCTGGTCGGTCGCGGGAATCAGCCCGCCTGGCAGTTTCGAGTAGATGAAAAACGACAGCGCACAGGTGCCAAGCACCAGCGCCAGCGACACCAGCACGTGGCGAATCAGGAAGTTTACGGCGCTCATGAACCAGTCGGTCAGCTTATCGAAGCCCTTGTTAAACCACTCGAAGGGCTTGTTAACCGCGCGACTTAGCTTGGACTGCTTCAGGTTTTCCTTGTGCTTGATGAAGATGGCGGACATCGCCGGCGTAAACGACAGGGCAACCAGCGCCGAGATGCTGACCGAAATGGCAATCGTGATGGCGAACTGCTGATACATCTTGCCGGTGAGTCCCGTCAAGAAACCGACAGGCACGAACACGGACGCCATGATCAGGGCCGTCGCGAGCACGGGCCCGGTCACCTCCCTCATCGCCTCGAAGGCAGCTTCCTTGGACGACACCTCCGGATTGTCCTCGAGAATACGCTCGACGTTCTCGATCACGACGATCGCATCGTCCACCACGATCCCGATGGCAAGAATCATCCCGAACAGCGACAGCAGGTTGATCGAGAAGTCGAGCATGTACATGCCGGCGAACGTCCCGATGACCGAGACCGGCACCACCGACATGGCAACGAGTGTCGATCGCCAGTTTTGCAGGAAAATGAAGACGATCAACGCGACCAGAATCAGAGCTTCAACAAAGGTATGCAGCACCGATTCAATCGACGCATTGATGAACAAGGTCGTGTCATAGGGCACTACGTAATCAAGGCCTGCCGGGAAACGCTTCTTCAGATCACTCAGTGTCTGTTTGACCTCGCCAGCCACCTGAAGGGCATTGGCCCCTGGCTGCTGATAAATTGCGATTGGCGCGATGGGGTTATTGTTGACCCGGCCCTGAATGCCGTAGGAGGTCGAGCCAAGCTCGACGCGCGCAACATCGCTCAAGCGAAGCGCGCCGCCATCGGCCTTAGTCTTGAGAAGAATATCCTCGAACTGCTTGACCGACTTCAAGCGACCCTGGGTCGTGATGGTGTAGGTGTTTGATGTGGCGCTTCGCTGAGGCTCGGCGCCAAGCTTGCCGGCCGAGACAACCGTGTTCTGGGCCTGGATGGCCTGGGATACTTCGGCAGGCGTCAGATCATACTGGGAAAGCTTGTCCGGGTTGAGCCAGATACGCATGGCGAACTGCTGATTGCCCAGAACCTCGGCCTGCCCGACCCCGTTGAGCTGCTTGATCTCATCGACAATATTGATGTTGGCGTAGTTATTGAGATAGAGCGAGTCGTATTGACCGTTGGGCGAATAGAGTGCGGCAAACATCAAAATGCTGCTTGATTGCAGCTCGACGGTCACACCCTGATTCTGCACGGCCGACGGCAGACGCGACAGCGCCCTCTGTACGCGGTTATTGACGTTGATGGTCGCGATATCAGGATCAGTCCCGATATTGAAATAGACCTTCATGCGCATCTGGCCGCTGTCCGCGCTCGATGAGCTTAAGTAGATCATGTTCTTGACGCCATTGATCTCCTCGGCAAGCGGTGCGGCCACGGTTTCCGATACGGTTTCAGCATCGGCACCCGGGAAGGACGCCGTGACCGACACCGTGACCGGCACGACTTGCGGGTACTGCTCGATAGGAAGACTTCGCATGGCCATGAAGCCGACCAGCGTAATGATGATCGACAGAACCGTTGCGAAGATCGGCCTATTTATAAAGAAGCTTGAAATGTTCACGTAGGCACCCGTCTACTGACTGTTTTTGTGTTCGGAAGCGCCACTGGAAGTATCTTTACCACTTACGCTTGTGTTGTTTTCAGGCTGGGTCGTGGCCGCGCCGTTCTTGCCGGACGGGTCGGTCGGCGTATCCGACGGGTCACCGTCGAACGCTTGCGGGTCGATCTTGTCACCGGGAGACACGCTGCCGATAGACGAAACTACTACGCGATCACCGGCCTTGAGCCCTTTCTTGATGATCATCCAGCTGCCAGCCTGCTCACCAAGCGTCACGAACCGACTCTGAATGACATTTTTCTCATCAAGTATATAAAGCTGTGGGCCCTTGAGCCCCTCAGTTACCGCGCTTTGGGGAACGGCCAGCGCATTGAAGTGCTTGACGTTCATAAGCTTGACCCGCACGAACAGCCCAGGAAGAAACAGTTGATCGGGATTATCGAACACAGCGCGAGCCTGAACAGTACTTGTGCCCTCATCCACGCGAGAGCCTAGAAAATCGACGTTTCCGACCAACGAGACATCAGTACTGTCGCTTTCATTGGCATAGGGAAACGCGAGCTGGGCCTTGATTGGCTCGCTGTTATCGCGCCCTTGCTGGCGCCGCAGCGAAAATGCCTCATCCTGCGGAATAGAAAAACGGACTTCGAGCGGATTCAGTGGCGTCACTTCCGTAAGCGTTGTACCACTGGTGACGTAATTACCGACGTTGACGTCATTGAGTGCCACCTTGCCGTTGGTCGTGGCCTTTACCGTGGTATAGCCCAAATCAATCTGAGCGTCATCGAGCGCTGCCTTAGCCTGTTCGAGCGAGGCCTGCGCCGTACGGTAACTGCTCAGCGCTGCATCGCGCTGCTGCTGACTGACAGAGTTCTGCTTATAAAGGCGTTCGTAACGGCGGTAATCACTGCGCTCATTTTCAAGCGTCGCCTTGGCGCTTTCGACATCGGCCTTGGCCTGATCGACTGCCGCCTGATACTGCGCCTGCTCGATCACAAACAGGGTTTGCCCCTTTTCGACAGTCTCTCCCGGCGAATAGAGCTGCTTTTCGAGTACGCCGTTGACACGAGCAACGATATCCGCCGACAGATCACTTCGAATCTTGGCGGGATATTCTCGATCAAGCGTCAGATCGCCTGGCTGAACGGTTTCAACCTGCGCCTTCTTGGCCGTTTTCTGCTGGGCGCCCTGCTGATCTTGGTCGTCCTTGCCGTCACTGCAACCACTGATCAGTAAGCTGGCTGCAAGCATCAGCCATAGTGGGCTTTTGGCCAGATTTCTGACGTCATGAAAGCTCATGGGGCTTACTCCGGTAAATAAGATGGGGATACTGGTCAGTTTAGATGCATTCATGTATGTATGTAAACTGACGTATTTGCTTTACAATCAGCATTCGATACTTGGCGGAGGACTCAAACGATGGCGCGACGAACAAAATCCGAGGCGGAATCCACGCGTCAGGTGCTTTTGGACTCGGCAGAAACGCTATTTTATGAAAAAGGCGTTTCGCGTACATCGCTTGAACACATTGCCAAACACGCAGGAATGACTCGGGGCGCCGTCTACTGGCACTTCGAAAACAAGAATGCGCTATTCAATGCCTTGCTTGACCGAGTCAAGATGCCTCTTAAGCAGTTGATCGAAGACCTCGAGGAATCCGAGCATTCCGGTCACCCGCTTATCGACCTGGAACGCGCAATCAATCTGGCCTTCGAGCGCATCACTCAGCCACGATACATGCGCACCTATACCATTCTCCTGTTTCGGTGCGAGCACACCAAGGACATCGATCCGCTGAAAAATCACAATGCCATGGTGCACGAGAGCTATGAGCACATGGTAAAGCTTTTGACTCAAGCGCAACGTGACAATCTGATTAAGGAAAGTATAGATCCTGCGTGCGCCTCGAGGCTGATTCATGTATCGCTTCAAGGGCTCGTCAATGATTGGTTACGCGATACGTCCGTATTCGACATCAAGGTCGAGGGCCGTCACATGATTCGTCTTTTACTTTCGATGTTGAAAGCCTGACCGCGCAAGCCAAAAGAGCACACATAAAAAAAGCAGCCGGTTGGCTGCTTTTTCATATATTCAAAACGTCATTATTCGAGCGGAATCGACAAGGTCATGACTGGCTCGCCGTTGGCGTCGCGCTTGCCATCATTATAAAGGATGCGCGAGTGATCCACCTTGATCTGCTCACCGTGGGTCAATGCCCAGCCCAGCGCCATGTGCTGAAAAACACTTTCGAACTCGTCCCAGCAGTTCAATGTCGTCTGGATCTCGCGGCCCGGTTCAACGCAAAGCCAGCGAAGTGGCAGCGGCGGATTCCAGGTTTCACGCTTGGCCATGCGGTAGCCGATATCCTTGCGAATACGGTGCTCGGGCGTAATGCGCGGATCGTCATAGACAAAGCAGACCGGCTCAAGAATGCACTCTTTGGTGCCACGCGGGCACAGATCCAGCAGGTGGCGACGGATGCTCTCCTCACTGCCCTGCTCTTCACCGAAGGCGCGCATGACCAGGAAGTAAGACGCTTCTTCTTTTTCGACGACCTGAACCGGGCGGGCGTCCTTGGCGGCAACCTTGGTAGCCCCCATGGTCACACGAAGCGTATCGCGGTAGGTGCGTGGTGACATGTCAAAGTGACGACGAAATACTCGGCTAAACGCGGCGTGATCCTGATATCCACACTCCAAAGCAACTTCCATGATGCTTTTGCGAGTATACACAAGCAGCAGTGCCGCACGGTCAAGCCGGATCGCTGCATGATAATCGGTCGGGGTAATTCCGAACGACTGCTTGAACTTGCGACGCAGATGAGAGGTGGACAGACCGACCTGCTTCGCGACTGCCGTCATGGGCAGCAGTTCATTGGTGTGCTCGTGAAGGATTACTTCTGTTGCCGCTACATCGAATTCTTTGCCATTCATATCGTGTTCCATCCCTTTAACGATATTTTTTTAGAATGCTTGTCGAAGGCCTGTGGCCTTTCAGGGCAGCAGCACGAAGTTCTTCGTCTTCTTTTCACCAGCCATACGCCGCATCCCGCACGCTGTATGGCTCGTGGCTATCTGCCTCAAGCTTGGGCAAAGCCTAAAGGGGGGGCATAAGTAAAGGAAGAATGAATCTGGAGATGCTTATAAAAATGGCGCTTGGGGGCGGGAACAAAAAATCAGAAGATTAAGCCGATATTATTCTTATAACTAATACCTCAAAAACAAAGGATTAGAAAAGTAATACCAGACTTTAAAACAAAAAAATAAATTCCTTTATAAACAGAAGGTTAGATAAAAAAGCGGGGAAGGTAAGCAAACCGCTACATAGTCACATAAAAATACCAAAAATCACTTCAACACACTTTTTATATCAAAATGACCAATCAAGGTATTAAAAAGCGCATTTACAAGAATTGCTTTTTTACTTCTTCTTATAAAAGAAGCGTCATCAAAACCCGCGTTGTACACGGGCTTCATAAACATTACGCCGGCTCATTTACCATACTGGCGCGAAGACGCGATACCGCCTGGCTGTGAAGCTGACATACTCGTGACTCGCTGACACCCAGAATGGAACCGATTTCCTTCAGATTGAGCTCTTCCTGGTAATAGAGGCCAAGCAACAGCTTTTCACGCTCGGGCAGATTATCAATGGCCGATGCCAACTGCTGACGATCGGCAAAGGCAAAGAAGGATTCCTGAGGGGTTGCCATCGACGCCACGTCGGACGACACATGCGATGCCTCACTTTCATCGGAGCTCGTATCCTCGAACGGCAGCAAATACCCGTTGTTGGTGTCATTGAGGACCTTGCGGTACTCCTCAAGTGTGATACCAAGTTCCTCGGAAATTTCGCGCTCGGTCGCAGGCCGCGCGTTTTCCTGCTCGAGTTTATGAATGGCGCGATCGATATCGCGGCTGGTACGGCGCACACTTCGTGGCAGCCAGTCACGGCTTCGAAGCTCATCGATCATTGCCCCACGAATGCGCTGGGACGCGTAGGTAGAAAAAGTAGCGCCCTGGCCGGAGTCGAAACGATTGTACGCATCGAGCAGTCCGACCATGCCAGCCTGGATAAGATCATCCAGCTCGACGCTTGCAGGCAGCCTGACCTGAAGCTGCAGGGCCTGACGCCGAACGAGGGGCATATATTGATCAACCAGGTTCGACGGATTCAACTTGCCTTCGGCGGTATACATAGTCGGGGTCTCTGAAAGCCTGCTCAGCCGAAATTCGAGCGCAGAAGTAACATCTAATACGCTCACCATGCAGGCCATACTACGCGCGCACGCCCCTCCTCTAACCGCCAATAAGCCCTAATGTACGTGGCTTGATTCGCTTTTTGGACACCTCCGGTAACACTGGATACCTTTTCACACAAACTTTTTTGAGAATCCGTCTAAAGCAAAAACGGCGTGCGTCGATAACTTCACCAGCGGCGAAAACAGCCGCACAAGAATGGCGCCACCACCGCCATCTCCATAACACAGCGTTAAGGAATCGATATCATGGCAATGGTCATCAACACCAATACCCTGTCTCTCCAGACTCAGCAAAACCTGAACAAGTCACAGTCTCAGCTGAACAGCGCGATCGAGAAGCTCTCTTCTGGCTCACGCATCAACAGCGCCAAGGACGACGCCGCCGGTCAGGCGATTGCCAACCGCATGTCGTCCCAGATCACTGGCTTGAACCAGGCCTCGCGCAACGCCAACGACGGCATCTCGCTGGCCCAGACTGCCGAAGGCGCGCTTGACCAGGTTAACGACAACCTTCAGCGCATTCGTGAGCTGTCTGTTCAAGCCTCAAACGGCACCAACTCAGCAGAAGATCTGGACTCCATCCAGGATGAAATCAACCAACGTTTGTCCGAAGTTGACCGTGTCTCGGGCCAAACCAATTTCAACGGCACCAAGGTACTGGATTCCGACCAGGGGCTTTCAATTCAGGTTGGTGCCAACGACGGCGAAACCATCAGTGTCAATCTGAAAGAAATCAACTCTCAGACACTTGGCCTTACAGGGTTTGATGTCACAGATCTTGCAAAGAAAGTAGAAGCTGCTGATGCTACAGGTGCGGATCCCAGTGCGACATACAGTTTTACCGATTCAAACAGTGGCGCAGTAACTACCGGAACTGTCTTTGAAGGAAAAGATGGTAATAACTATCTACAAGATAGTGATGGAAACGTTTACGCTGCCACCGTAGCGGCAGCTGCCGATACAGATGGAAATGCCGCTAACGGAAACGAAGATGTTGAGGTTACTTTTGACAGCAGTGCCCCTTTGGATCTTGCAGCGCAAGCAGCTGCAGGTATGAACCCGCTGGCATCATTGGACAACGCCCTAAGCACCGTTGATAACCTTCGCTCCGATCTTGGTGCGGTCCAGAACCGCTTCGATTCCGCGATCGAAAATATCAATACCACGTCCACCAACCTGAGCTCTGCCCGCTCACGCATCGAGGACGCGGACTACGCGACCGAAGTATCCAATATGTCCAAGGCGCAGATCCTTCAGCAGGCCGGCACCTCGGTACTTGCCCAGGCCAACCAGACCACTCAGGGCGTACTGTCTCTGCTGGGTTAATCCTGAACGCGTGGTGAGACGAGGCCGGCTTTGCCGGCCTTTTTTATGCACACGTCCCAGTTAAACCACAAGATACGCAGATAATTATTCCCTGACTCTGCTTTTAAGCGCCTTTCATACTTAAGCAATGCTCTTCTGTGCCGATAGTTACTTCAGCGGCGAGAAACGCCGTACAAAATGGCGCCACCACCGCCATCTCCATAACACAGCGTTAAGGAATCGACATCATGGCAATGGTCATCAACACCAATACTCTGTCTCTTCAGACTCAACAAAACCTGAACAAGTCACAGTCTCAGTTGAACAGCGCGATCGAGAAGCTCTCTTCTGGCTCACGCATCAACAGCGCCAAGGACGACGCCGCCGGTCAGGCCATCGCCAACCGCATGTCCTCCCAGATTACCGGCTTGAACCAGGCGTCACGCAACGCCAACGACGGCATCTCGCTGGCTCAGACCGCCGAAGGCGCGCTTGACCAGGTCAACGACAACCTTCAGCGCATTCGTGAGCTGTCTGTTCAAGCCTCAAACGGCACCAACTCAGCCGAAGACCTTGATTCCATCCAGGATGAAATTACCCAGCGTCTGTCTGAAATTGACCGGGTCTCAGGTCAAACCAATTTCAACGGCACCAAGGTACTGGATTCCGATCAAGGGCTTTCGATTCAGGTGGGTGCCAACGACGGCGAGACCATCAGTGTCAACCTGAAGGAAATCAACTCTCAGACACTTGGGCTTACGGGCTTCGACGCTACCAATTTCGCAAAAACAGTAGAAGCCACTAACGTTGCGGGCGCATCCGAAGATGCCAAGTTTAGCTTTGATGACACCAGTAGCTCAGTAACTGGTGGAACTGTATTTGAGGCTAAAGATGGCAGCTTCTATCTTCAGGCCGACGATGGAAATGTTTATTCTGCCACTGTCACGCCTACTGACACCGATAACGATGATGCTGATGCTGATACCACGACAGGTACGCTCGAAGACGTAGTTGTCGCTTTTGACAGCGCTAGTCCACTCGATGCTAACGCTCAAAAAGCAGCGGGCATGAATGCTCTTGGCGCTCTAGACGATGCGCTCAGCACCGTTGATAACCTTCGCTCCGACCTCGGTGCGGTCCAGAACCGCTTCGATTCCGCGATCGAAAACATCAACACTACGTCTACCAACCTGAGTTCAGCGCGCTCACGCATCGAGGACGCGGACTACGCGACCGAAGTGTCCAACATGTCCAAGGCGCAGATCCTGCAGCAGGCCGGCACCTCGGTGCTTGCCCAGGCCAACCAGACCACCCAGGGCGTGCTGTCTCTGCTGGGTTAATCTAGAAAGATTGTACCAACGAGGCCGGCTCTGCCGGCCTTTTTGCATGCCCCTTCAGCGCATGCGTACAAAAAAAACCATAATAACTAACGCGACAGTGTCACCCACTCAGGCGGTTTAACGAACCACGCATGGTGATGTCATGTCTCTACCGATTACACACGCACACGCAACCCCACTTTCCACAGAAAGCCAGCTTCCGGTGCCGCAGGCCTCGAGCGAAGGCGTCCTGGCTCGCGCTTCCCCCTCTGATTTAGAGTTACCCCAAACAACCGCTTCCCCGGAACGTCCCCCGCTCGATCAAACCGAGCTGGACAGCTACATGCAGGAATACGGCGTGCGCTTCAAGCTCGATCAGGACATCGACCGCATGGTGGTGCACCTGATCGATAAGGCAAACGGCGAACTGATCCGACAGATCCCGTCCGAAGAAATGGTCGGCATCATCACGCGCCTGCAGGAGGGGTCGCTTCAAATGATTGACACTCGGGCCTAGTCTGTAACGCTCATAAAAAAGCCCACCATAAGGTGGGCTTTATAGCGCAACAGCACAGCCATCACACCTGCATGCTCATGATCTCTTTATAGGCGCTCATCAACCGGTTTCGAACCTGAACGCCCATTTCAAAGGACACGCTCGATTTTTGCATATCAATCATGACATCGTTGATACCAATGCCCGGGTCGCCTCGCTCGAATGCTTCCGCCTTGGCGTTGGCGGCTTGCTTCATGCCATCAATGCGATCAATGGATGATTTCAGCATCCCGGCAAAACTTACATTGCTATCACTGCCTTGATCATTGTTGAGTCCAAACGATGTTCCCTGCGCCTGAGTTGCAGTCGATTGCAACTGCTGAACCACAGACTGTAAGCTACCTGCAGACTCGATCGCCATGAGCCCTCCCAAAGATTAAGTCGTTATGTATCGATCTGGAACAAGCTTACCAATCAAGCGTCCGGCCCGATTACAATAATTAACGATCAAAAACACACCTTTTCAGTCCATAGCCTCGCCCGCCTTTCGCAATAATACCCTCGACCCAAGCCGCAACGAGCAAAAGCGCATCGTTGATACAACATCGGCATGTATTTAGGGCATGACAACCATTTCGGGCATAACACCGCACAGCATGATTCAGGCGTAACGAGGCGCACCTATGACCAATGAAGCGACTTCAACGACGATGGGTGGGGATAAAAAACCGTCGTTGATTGAGCAGATCAAGGCAAACCCGAAGATCCCGGCGATCATTGTGGCCGCGGCGGCACTTGCCATTGTCGTTACGCTTCTGCTCTGGGCACGAAGCCCCGACTACCGCGTCCTGTTCTCGAACCTCAGCGGCCGGGATGGTGGCGAGATCGTGACGCAGCTCGAGCAGATGCAAATCCCTTACAAGCTCTCCCCCAACGGCGAAACGATCTCCGTCCCGGTAGACCAGGTCGCCCAAACGCGTCTGAATCTGGCGGGCCAAGGGCTGCCGCGCGGCGGCAATGTAGGCTTTGAGCTGATGGACAACCAGTCGTTCGGCGTCAGCCAGTTTGCTGAACACGTCAACTACCAGCGCTCACTCGAAGGCGAACTGGCCCGCTCCATCGAATCGCTTGGGAGTGTTCGCACCGCCCGAGTCCACCTCGCCATTCCAAAACCGACCGTCTTTGTTCGAGACAAGAAATCACCACGCGCCTCAATCGTGGTGTCACTTTATGCCGGCCGCGTGCTTGATGCCGGCCAGGTCAATGCGATTACCCATCTGGTCTCAAGCAGTGTGACCGACATGCCTGCAAGCCAGGTCACTGTGGTGGATGAAAGCGGCAACCTTTTATCCAACTCTGCAAGCGATGGCCTAGGTGAAATGAATGACACCCAGCTTAAATACACCACCAAAATCGAAGACAAGATCCGAAGCCGAATCGAATCGATCATTGCGCCACTGGTTGGCAAGAATAACGTCAAGGCCATGGTAACGGCCGATGTCGACTTCTCGGTGGGTGAACACACTCAGGAAAAATACGGCCCCAACCAGCCCCCGAACGAGGCAGCGGTTCGTAGCCAGCAGACCAGTGAAGCCAAGCAGGTTGGAGAAGGTACGGTCGGCGGTGTGCCGGGCGCGCTGAGCAATCAGCCACCGGGCACCGCGGCGTCTCCGATCAATGCTCAACAAGAAGGTGAAGACGGCGAGCAACAAGTCACGGCCCCCCAGTCGAGCCAGCGAAACACTACGGTCAATTACGAAGTCGATCGCACGATCCGTCATGTGAAAGAAGACACCGGCCAGGTCGAACGTTTATCCGTCGCGGTCGTTGTCAACTTCCGTCCGCAGGTCGATGAGGAAGGTAACGTTACCCAGGCGGCGCTGAGCGATGAGGAAATGCAGCGCATCAATCGCCTGGTTCGTGAAGCCATGGGCTTTAGTGATGCTCGAGGCGATTCGCTCGAAGTCGTCAACTCGCAGTTCACCGAGCCCGAACGGATGCCGACGCCGCCCTGGTGGCAGAATTCCGAGCTAATCGCGCTGGCGATGACCATTGGCAAGTACCTGCTGATCGCACTTATCGCCCTCTTCCTCTGGAAGAAACTGGTCAAGCCGTACGCCGGACGCTACATGCCGCGTCAGGAGCGCGACGAAGATGGCATCTCTGTCATGGTCGGCGACGATGACGACGAAGACGACATCGACCAGGAAATGGAAAACAAACGCCTCAAGCAGGAAGAACAGAAACGCAACCAGAAACGCGAAGAGTACAAACGCAAGCTCGAAAACACACGCACGGTCGCCAAACAGGATCCGAAACTGGTCGCAGTCATAATCAAAGGGTGGATGCATCACGATGGCCAATAATTCCCCGTTTAACGAAGAAGGGCTTGAGCGCAGCGCCATTTTGATGATGACGCTGGATGAAGATACCGCGGCCGACGTTTTCAAATACATGTCGCCCAAGGAAATTCAGCAGCTAGGGCTCGCCATGGCCGGCCTTCGCCAGGTGCCGAAAGAGCGCATTGCTGAAGTGCTTAGACAGTTCGACAGTGAGCTGGATCAACTGAGCGCAGTCGACATCAACTCCGGCGACCATATCCGGACAGTGTTGATCAAGGCACTCGGGGAAGACCGCGCCGCAAGCATTCTCGAAGATATCTTCGAGGCCAATCATGGCTCGGGCATCGATGCACTCAACCTGATGGAGCCGACGGTCGTGGCCGAGATGATTCGGGACGAGCACCCACAGATCATCGCGACCGTTATCGTTCACCTCGAACGCCACCAGGCCGCCGATATTCTGGCGCTCTTTGACGACGCACTTCGAAACGACATTGTGCTTCGTATCGCGACCTTCAGCGGCGTACAGCCGGCGGCCCTTCAGGAGCTCACCGAAGTACTCGGCGGACTGCTTGATGGCCAGAACCTCAAACGCAGCAAGATGGGTGGCGTAAGAACGGCGGCCGAGATTCTCAACCTGATGAATTCGACTCAGGAAGAGAGCGTCATCGATACCGTGCGCAATTACAGCGATTCGCTGGCGCAGCAGATCATCGACGAAATGTTCGTGTTCGAAAACATTGCCGATCTCGACGATCGCACCATTCAGCGCATCCTGCAGGACGTCGACACCAACTCGCTGGTGGTCGCGCTCAAGGGCTCGCCGGAAGAGCTTATCAACCGGGTGCTGTCCAACATGTCCAACCGTGCGGCAGAAATGCTGCGTGAAGACATGCAGATGCGCGGGCCGCTTCGCGTGTCCGTGGTCGAGACCGAGCAGAAAAACATCCTGCAGTTGATTCGCAAACTGGCCGATTCCGGAGAGATCCAGATCTCCGGCGGAGACGAAGCGTATGTCTGATTCTTCGAATGACTGGCAGCGCTGGGAGATGGGGTCGCTCGAACGGCGCCGGCAACACCCCACCCAGACGGCCAAGCCACCGAAGCCAGATGCCCAGCAGCAACAGCGTCGCCGGGAGGATGCCAAGCGGCAGGCCATCTTCGAGCAGGCGAAGAAAGAAGGCTATGAGGCGGGTCTCAAAAAAGGGTTTGAGGACGGCTTCAACAAGGGCCGCGAGGAAGGTGAGCTGAAAGCCCACGCCGAATACGAAGAAATGCTCGGCGTACGACTCGAAAATACCATTTCGCCCATCGCGGTACTGGCCGAACAGTTCTCGGAAAGCATGGCAAGCCTCAATCAGGACGTCAGCCGGCAGCTTGCCGAGCTTGCGCTCGAAGCCGGCCGGCGGCTCGCCAACCGGTCACTCGAGCTTAACCCCGAGCATATCCTCGATGACATCGAGTCTTTGCTTGCCAGTGAACCCACCCTTACCGGGCGCCCTCGCCTGTTCATCCATCCGGATGATCTGGAACTGGTGCAATCCCAGCTGGGCGAGGTATTGAAACAGGCCGGCTGGCAGCTGCTTTCCGATCACGATATCCAACGCGGCGACTGTCGAATTGAAACCGACACCCGGGAAATCGACGCCACCCGGGCCGGACGCTGGGAGCGACTTCTTCAGGCCGTCGGCCATGGTGAACACTGATGAGTGTAGAAACCGCCCTGTTTACAAGTCACTGGCAGCGAACGCTCGAAGACGCTCGCAAGGCCGCATCGAACATCGCGCCGACCCAGCAGTTTGGCCGCCTAACGCGCGCCACCGGATTGGTGCTTGAAGCCACCGGCCTTAAATTGCCGCTCGAAAGCAGCTGCCTGATCGAGCTTGAGGATGAAGGACGCACGACAGAAGCCGAGGTCGTGGGTTTTACTGGTGACAAGCTTTATCTGATGCCTTACGTCGAAACCTCCGGGCTTGTGCCCGGTGCGCGTGTCTGGGCACCCAAGGTCAGTAACCACGCCAAGGGCAAACGCTTTCCAGTGGGCAAGGCGCTACTTGGCCGCATCGTCGATGCCCGCGGGCGGCCGCTCGATGGTAAGCCAGCACCCAAGGACGCCGAATATGCAGCGCTTTCGGCCCCGATGCTCAACCCACTCGAACGTGAGCCGATAAAGGAAGTGCTGGATGTGGGTGTTCGAAGCATCAACTCGCTGCTGACCATCGGTCGCGGTCAACGCCTGGGCCTTTTTGCGGGTTCAGGCGTGGGCAAGAGTGTGTTGCTTGGCATGATGGCGCGCTACACCCGCGCCGATGTCATCGTCGTCGGACTGATCGGAGAACGCGGCCGAGAGGTCAAAGATTTCATCGAAAATATCCTGGGCGATGAAGGCATCAAACGCTCCGTGGTCGTTGCAGCGCCTGCAGACAACTCGCCGCTGCTTCGTCTACAAGGTGCGGCCTACGCAACACGGTTGGCCGAGGATTTCCGTGAAAAAGGGCTGAACGTTCTGCTGATCATGGATTCGCTGACACGCTACGCCATGGCGCAACGCGAAATCGCGCTTGCTATTGGCGAGCCGCCGGCCACCAAGGGCTATCCGCCCTCGGTCTTTGCAAAACTTCCAGCATTGGTCGAACGCGCTGGCAACGATGCACCGGATAAAGGCTCGATTACCGCCTTCTATACCGTACTGACCGAAGGCGACGATCAGCAGGATCCCATCGCCGATGCGGCGCGCGCCATTCTCGATGGCCATATCGTGCTGTCGCGCAAGCTTGCCGAGGCCGGCCACTATCCAGCCATCGACATCGAAGCATCGATAAGTCGCGCAATGACGGCCCTTATCGATGAAACACACTTTGAACGCATCAAGTACTTTAAACAGATGATGTCACGCTATCAGCGCAATCGGGATTTGATCAGTGTCGGAGCTTACGCACACGGCAGCGATCCGTTGCTTGATAGAGCCATACAGCTTTACCCGAAACTTGAAGAGTTTTTGCAACAGCGCATGACGGAAAGCACGACGTATGGTGAAGCGGTGATGAAGCTCAATCATCTGTTTTGATGAAGGCCAAAGGAGATTGTAATGGGTAGCCATTCCTCTGCACTGGATACGCTGATTGACCTTGCGACCAATAATCGGGACAGCGCGGCACAGCATCTGGGCAAACTTCGCCAAACCAAACAGAGCTCTCAGGAGCAGCTCGATACGCTGCTTCAATACCGCGATGAGTATCGGCAGAAACTTGATGATGCCATGAAACGCGGAATGAGCATGAACGAACTTCAAAACTATCAGCGCTTTATCGCCTCGCTCGACCAAGCCATCGCCCAACAGGAAAACGCGCTCGAAAATTGTGACCAACGCGTCAACCAGGGCGTTAAGCACTGGCAGCAGCAACAGCAGCGCCTCAACTCCTTCGATGCACTGGCGACACGACGAAACGAAGAACGCGAACTCGTTGCCAAAAAATACGAACAGCGTCTGTCGGATGAATTCGCCAGTCGAGCTGTTTCGAGCTTCGGCTAAGCAAAAGGACCCCTTCAATGAGCACATCCGTTTCCCTGCCAGGCCTTTCTCCAGCAGCGCCCTCTCCCTCAGGCCGAACCACTGCCGGATCCGAGACTGACTCGGGACAGGGGTTTGAGGGTACGCTAAAGGCCGCCGCCGGAGCTCGTACCGGGTCGAGCGAGCAGACTAAAACCGGTTCGCCCTCCGGTGCTCAGGCGCGCGGCGATAGGGCATCTGCGTCTCAAAATCCGGCACAGGATGATGCGCCTTGTGCGAAACAATTCAATGCGCTTTCACACAAGGCAGATAACCTACGAGCACCGCTCGGTGAACAGGCGCCCGCCACCGAACAGACTCTTGCGTCGGCGTTTGATAAAGCACCGAAAGAGCTGGCGTCTGCCACCTCGACTCAAGAACACTGGATGACACGCCTAACTGCAGCGCGGTCGCTGACATCACAAATGACCTCCGAGTCCTTGTCGGCTTCCGAGGCAAACGCAGCGCTCAAGGAATCCCTCAGTGGCGTAACTTCCTCGACCGTTGCCCTGACCAAGACAGGCTCGGACAAGACACTGCCTTCATTGGGTGGAAAACATCCTGGCGATGAATCGGCCGGTGATTCTTTTGAGGACGAGCCCGCATCCAGTGGTCTCATTGCCGCGTTCAATCCAGCCCAGGCTCTATCCTCGCAGGCTTCTAAACCGGGCTCCGAATCCGCTCAATTCGGTACCAGTGGCAAGGGCATGAGCAAAACAGCGCAGCTCCAGGCCCAGCAGCAAAATGCATTTTCCGATAAGGCGCTCGATGACGTTGCAAGCCGCGTGACACAGCGTGATGGCCACAAGGGTGACAGCGCGCCGTTCTCACTTAAGGTCACTGCCCTTAATGGTGGTGACGCGAGTTCAAGCATCAGCACTACCACTGTGACCGCCGCCTCGATTTCTACCGCTCAACCCGCAGCCGTGCCTGGGCAGACACAGCTGGGCCAACCAGCACAGGCAGGGCTTTATACCGGTGTGATGAACGCACAGGTAGGCAGTGACAATTGGAACGGCGCGCTCGGTCAACACATGATCCGAATGAGCGCTCAGGGTCAGGGCCAGGCCGAGCTTCACCTGAACCCACGGGATATGGGCCCACTGTCCATTTCGCTGAAAATGGATGATCAAGGTGCACAGGCCCATTTTTTCTCGGCCAACGCCCACGTGCGATCTGCACTTGAGACTGCACTGCCTCACCTTAAAGAAGCCATGGCCGACAGCGGCATCCAACTTGGTCAGACAAGCGTGAGCGACCAACAACAGCCTCAGCATTTCGCGTTTGATCAGTCAGGCGCAGAAACTGGGAAGGAAGGCCGTGGTGATGCTACCGGCTCCGCTCAGGGAGCGGACGATGCACTTTCGATCTCCGGCACTGCCGATGAAATTCTCGCCCGTACTCCTGGCAATTCGCGCCCGGGAGGAATTGATCTGTTCGCTTGACCACATGCTCGCAGTCGTAAGCTTTCAATGCCTCCGTATATCGGGGGCTTTTTTATTTGGGGCAAGGCCATTTTTCAGGATAAGTGATTGAAAGCTCGGCAAGGGCTCTAAAACGAAAAGGTAACCTGATGTAACACGTCTTTTTGAACCTTCATTCGCCTCCGCCACCGGTACTATCGGTGCTATCGAAAAGTCCGGAGTAATGGAAAATCTCATGGCAAAAGCAAAAGTAAAAACAGCGTCATCAGACGATGCGCCCAATAAAAAATCCAAGCTCTGGTTGATCGTGTTACTCAGCGTGCTCGTAACAGCAGGTGCCGCTGCGGGAGTGTATTACTTCCTTCTGGCAGATGATGCGCCGAGTGAGGAAGTCACCGAGCAGGCGCCACCGCCCCCTCCGCCCACACCGGTCTTTGTCGAGTTGAAACCGTTCACGGTCAATCTGGGCGACAACAGCGGGCGCATGCTTTATGTCGGCATTTCCCTGCGTGTTGAAAGTGCCGAGGCACAGACACACATGCTCGAGCACATGCCAGAGGTGCGCAATCGCATCCTGCTGGTGCTGACAAGCCAGGACTCGAAGGAGCTGGCAACGCTTGAGGGTAAACGCCAACTGGCCAGCACCATCAGCCAGGCATTCGATCAGCCCTTTGAAGGCGCAGGACAGCCAATTACCGTGTCTGACGTCCTGTTCACCGACTTCATCGTTCAGTAACCGACAAGGATCAGGGCCATGGCAGACGATATGTTGTCGCAGGATGAAATCGATGCCCTCTTGAAGGGGGTAAGCGGCGATGAAGAAGAGCAGTCCAGCGCAGAGGAAAGTTCGGGCAAGAAAATTCGCCCATACGATCCGGCCACGCAACAGCGCATGATCCGACGCCGGCTGCACGGGCTCGACATCATCAACGAGCGTTTTGCCCGCCGGTTTCGAATGGCCCTGTTCAACCTGATTCGTCGCTCCGCCGACATCACAGTCGGCCAGGTCAAGTATCAGCGCTATATCGATTTCACCCGTAACCTTCCGGTTCCGGCCAATATCAACATGATCGCGATCAAGCCACTGCGAGGGAACGCCTTGATCGTCTTTCCGCCGAACGTAGTCTTTCTCGTGGTCGATAATCTGTTCGGGGGGGACGGCCGGTTTCTAACCAAGTCCGAGGGTCGCGAGTTCACTCATACCGAACAGCGCCTGATCCAGCGCCTTCTGAACCTAGCACTTGAAAGCTATGGCGAAGGCTGGCAGAGCATCTTCCCGGTGGACCTTGAATATCAACGCTCTGAAATGCAGGTGAAATTCACCAACATCGTCAACACACCAAACGAACTGGTCATTAACACGACGTTTCACCTGGAAGTCGGCTCATTCGGCAGTGACTTCCACATCTGCATGCCCTACTCGATGCTCGAGCCGATCAAGGAAGAGCTTTCGGGCACTCAGCAGAACATGGAAAAGGAAGAAGAAGCCTTCAGACGCTCTAAGCTCGCCGCCGAAGTGAAGCAGTCGAGTGTCAATCTGGTGGCCACCTTCGGCGAGATTCAAACCCATCTGGCTCAGGTTTCGAAAATGAAAGTGGGGGATGTATTTCCCTTTGAACTTCCTCAAAACGTGATTGCCCGCATCGATGGGGTTCCTGTCCTCGAATGCGATTACGGCTCCTCAAACGGGCAAAAAGGGCTGCGTGTCAAACGCGTAATCGACCATGTCGTTCAAGAAACTTATCGGGACTTGAAAAATGTCTGATCCAAATACTCCTGAAGATCCAAAAGAGACTCAAACGCAGTCCGAGTCGACCGACAATGCCTCAAGCGATACCCCCAAGGATGAAGGGCCCAGTGCCGAAGACATCTGGGGCGATGCGTTTGCCGAACAGGAAGCGGTCGAGGGCAGCCTGAGCGAGGCCAGCGCCGAAGACATTTGGGGCGACGCCTTTGCCGAAGAGGCGGCGACCGCACCAGAGGCGACCGAAAGCACACATGCCAGTGCCAGCGAGGATATCTTCAAGCCCCTGGATACCGGCGATTCGAGCGGCGGACTGCCGCGTGAACTCGACGTCATCATGGAAATTCCGGTCACCATGTCTGTCGAGCTGGGGCGTACGCGTTTGACCATTCGCCAGCTTCTCGATCTGGCCAAGGGTTCAGTGGTTGAGCTTGATGGCCTTGCGGGCGAACCGATGGACATTCTGGTCAATGGCTATCTGATCGCCCAGGGCGAGGTAGTGGTCGTCGATGATAAATATGGTATTCGTATTACCGACATCGTCACGCCCACCGAACGTATACAAAGGCTCAATCGTTAATGACAGCGCTCAGCGAAAGCTCGGTTCAGACCGCAATCACACTAGGAAGTCATGTTACCGCCCAGGCCGCTCCGGTATTTCAGAGCGGTTCAGGCTTTGGTGGCATGGAAAGCCTTGGCAAGATGGTGCTGGGCCTTCTGGTCGTGGTTGCTCTGATCTTTGCTTGCGCGGCGCTTGTCAAACGCATGGGACCGATGCGCCAGCTCTCTGGAGCCAATAAACAGCTCAGGGTGCTCGGCTCGCAGGCTGTCGGACAACGGGAACGCGTTGTCGTCATTCAAACCGAGGATGCACGACTTGTATTGGGCGTGACGAGCCAAAGCATCACGCACCTGCACACGCTGCCTCCCCTGCCTGAAGACGAAGTATCTACTAAAGACCATGAAACAAAGACGCTTCCTACCTTCAGGGAAGCTCTGGCCCACAATCTTAAAAAAAAGATGGCCCGCACATCCTCTCAACGGGATAACTCATGACGCGTTTCTTATTTAAACTCTCGGCGCTCGGGCTGATATCCCCCTCAGCCCTTGCAGCGCTACCCGCACTGACAAGCCAGCCAATGGCCGATGGCGGCCAGGAGTGGGGCCTGAATGTTCAGCTGCTGGTACTGCTGACGTCGCTGGCGTTTTTGCCCGCTGTACTTTTGATGATGACTGGATTCACTCGCATTATCATCGTTTTGAGTCTGCTTAGAACCGCACTCGGTACGCAGTCGGCGCCGTCGAATCAAATTCTGGTCGGTCTGGCCTTGTTTCTGACCTTTTTCGTGATGTCACCGGTGTTCAGTCAGATCTACGACGAAGCCTATGTGCCACTATCGAACAACGAAATGACCTTTCAGCAGGCCATCGAGCAAGGCGCACAGCCCATCAGGACCTTCATGATGAATCAAACGCGCGAGGCCGATCTTGCCCTGTTTGCACGCCTGGCCGATGCCCCGGCCTGGCAAGGCCCTGAAGACGTGCCCATGCGTCTATTGATGCCCGCTTTCGTGACCAGCGAGCTCAAGACCGCGTTTCAGATCGGCTTTACTGTCTTCATCCCGTTTCTGGTCATCGACCTGGTCGTGGCCAGCGTGCTGATGGCGCTTGGTATGATGATGGTGCCTCCAGCCACGATTTCGCTTCCGTTCAAATTGATGCTGTTCGTTCTGGTCGATGGCTGGCAGCTATTGATGGGCTCGCTGGCTCAAAGTTTCTATCTCGGCGGATAAGGAATACACCATGACTCCCGAAACGGTAATGAGCCTGGCCTATCAAGCCATGAAACTGATGCTGATGCTCGCAGCGCCCCTTCTGAGCGTAGCCTTGATCGTAGGCCTTCTCGTCAGCCTTTTTCAGGCCGCGACCCAGATCAACGAAATGACCCTGTCCTTCATTCCAAAGATCCTTGCCGTTTTCACAACGCTTGTCGTTGCAGGCTCCTGGATGATCGCAACACTTGTCGACTTCACTCGGACACTCTTTTATAGCCTGCCGCAGTTGCTCGGCACCTGACGCCATGCTCGAGATCACCACGGCCCAGCTCAATTACTGGCTGACGGCCTTCATGTGGCCGTTCATTCGCGTATTGGCGTTTATTGCGGCAACACCGGTCTTTCGCCACAGCAGCATGCCCCGCATTCCCCAGATTGGCATTGCGGCGCTTTTTACCATTGCGATCGTCCCCAGCCTACCGCCTCTACCAAACGTGCCCTTCATTTCCTACGAGGGCATTTGGCTGGTCGTGCAACAGATCCTGATCGGCGTGTCACTGGGGTTCGTGGTTCGACTGGTGTTCTCGGCCATACAGATGGCGGCAAGCTTCATAAGCTTTCAGATGGGACTTTCATTCGCGACCTTTTTCTCCCCCGACTCCGGCGGATCAACCATGGTGTTGGCCCGGTTTTTCGACCTGATCGCCTTGATGCTGTTTCTCGCCCTGAATGGCCATCTTTACATGCTCGAAGTCCTGGCCAATACGTTCACCCTGCTGCCAATCGGGGCAACCGCCCTGAATGCCAGCGCCTGGAACACTATTGCGATGTGGGGAAGCCTTCTGTTCAGCGCGGGTCTTTTACTGGCACTGCCACTGATTACCGCGCTTTTGATTACCAACCTGGCCATGGGCATCCTGAACCGCGCCGCCCCTCAGCTGACCATCTTTTCGATTGGCTTTCCCATGACCCTGCTGTTCGGTGTGGTGCTCATCACCTTCCTACTCCCTGAAATGGGCGGTATCTTCGAGCAACTCTTCAAGCAGGGGCTGGACATGATGGCGGAGCTTGCCCGAACGCTCGGCGCGCCCTGACACTCGCTCACCGGTGATGACTTATACCTTCTGTCACGCGTCCAAACATGCATCGCATGGTGATATTCAGCACCTAAAAAAACGCCTCGCGGTCGATACCGCGAGGCGTTTTCCTGAGCACAAAAGCATCTAGTCAAATAAGATCGAACAGCGACATCTGCTGGGTCTGGCTGAATGTTTTCTGGGCTGCTTCCAAAGACACCTGTTTCAATGAAAAGTCTGAAATGGCCTTGGCGTAATCCAGATCGACCAGCGATGACAGCCTATTTTCATAAGCCAGCGCCCGGTCATCACCAACCGCGTTAAGAACGTCGATCTCATTGAGTCGCGAACCGACCGTCGAACGCACCGTCAACACATTATCCAGACCATTACTCAGCTGGCGGCTTGTCGCTGACAGCGCATTCTCAAGCGACGCCTTGGCCCGGCCAGTGGACTGCTCGGTATTAAGTGCATCGACCGCGTTTTTAATGGCATTGATGAAGCTGTTGTCTTCACTACGTCCCTTGGCAACAGTAAACCCGTCACCATCGGCCGGTGTACCGTCGAATTCAAGCTTCAAACCACCGAAGGTTATGTTGTTGTTACTCTCGGTGTAAGGCTGAGGTGCACTTGTAGTGCCTTGAGTTGTGTTAGTCACTGTATAGGACAAGTTGCCTGTCCCATCATCGGCGAACGCGATCTGAAAATCATCGCCGTATTCAGCGTTACTGGAATCGCTGACAGTCGGGCCGGTAAAGGTCGCCGTACCCGTATTACCCGCTGTTTCCTGGGTAATGTATTTGGAGCCCGCGGTAACCGATTCAAAAATCGCATTGCCGGTATCGAAGGATTTCATCTGCCGTGATGCATCGACCTTGATTGACTGCTGGTTGCTATCACCCTGGTAGCTTACTCGGCCAGTGCCATCGACCTCGAACGGCTTGGTGCCGGACTGCGCACCTGCAAAGATATAGTTGCCGTTACCGTCGGTAGAATTCGAAAGCCCCACTAACTGCTGATAGACACTCTCAAGCTGGGTTGCGATCGAGTTGCGATCGGCATCCGACAGAGACCCGTTACCGGCCTGCACGATCAGATTCTGCGCGGACTGGATCGAGACCGTGACGTTGTCCAGCACGGTCTCTTCAAGCGACAGGTTACGCTCGGCGGTCGTACGCGAGGCCGCGTGCTGCTCGGTCGTGGACATCGCCTGACGCGTCGTCAACGCCTGCGACGCCGCACTCGGGTCATCTGCAGCGGTCACGACCCGTCTGCCGGTCGCCATCTGCATGCCGATGTCGCTGCGCTTGGCCTGTTGATCCAGAAGTGCCGACAGGCTGTTATTGAATATGGAGGCGGAACTTAAACGCATGGCGATTACCTCATGATCCCGATCAGCTCATTGAACATGTTCTGAGCAGTGGAAATAACTTTCGCGTTGGCCGTGTACATCTGCTGGAATTTCAGAAGATTGGCTGCCTCTTCTTCCAGATTGACCCCGGACACCGACTGTTGAGCGGTCGACACCTGCTCGACCACACTGTTTTGTGCGTCGCTTTTGACCTTAAGAGTCGCAGTGCGCGTTCCGACATCACTGACCAACTGGGCATACGCACCGCTGAACGAGGTGTCCCCCCCAATGCGCTTGGCGCCTTGAAGATCGGCCATCGCCTGGGCATTGGTGTTGTCACCGATGCCGTTACCCGCCCCGGCGGCTGCAAGCTTGGCCGGATCAGAAATCATCAAATCTATTTCACGCGTGGCGGACTCGAACGGTTTGACCAGAAACGCATCGCCGTCGGCGGGCGTACCCGATACCGCGATATCCAACCCATCGACCGAGATAACGGATGCGCCGTTGCTGTCAGTCGGCAGGCCGCCTGAGGCAAAGCTTGACGTTGTTCCATCGCTTTCACGGGTCACGGTGTACGTGCCAGCCTCGAACTCAACCGTGTAATTACTTGGGCGCAGTTGGTCGACGCTATCATTGAACGTGGTTGAAACCGTTGCCGTACTGGTATTGTCGGCGTGAGCAAAGCTATCCGGACTACCAAGCGCGAACATGGGCTCACCCGCATTACCGCCAAGATCCTGGCCCTGCACATGCTGCTGATTAATGCTGCCGGAAAGGCTGACCGCCAGTTGACCCAGTCGCTGCTGAGCGGATTCAAGCCCGCCGTTACGAAACGCCAATAGCCCCCCCACTTTACCGCCGGTCAGCCGGTCTTCACTGATTTCGAAGTTACCGCCGGAGCCATTGGCGATCGCGACCGTCTTGCGAGTAGGATCGCTTGAATCATCAACAAGCGACATACGGTAATTGTCATTGCCCTGCACAAGCGACTGCCCGCCTGAGGCAGAAATGTTGTACTTGCCATCCTGCTCGACCACGTTGATCGAGGTCAGCTCACTGAGCTTCGACACGAACAGATCACGTTGATCCATGAGATCGCTCGGCTCATTGCCGGTCTTGGACTGTGTAATCGTGATCTGCTTGTTAAGATTTGCGATCTGGCTGGTGTAGCTGTTGATCTGGCCGACTGCATCATTGAGCTGGCTCTCGACGCCCTGTTCCATGTCACCAAGATAGCCGGACACGGACTTGAACTGAGCCACCATGCTGCGCGCATCGCCGAGCACTGTTTCGCGTACGGCCGGATCAGCTGGCGTATCGGCAAGCTTCTGAATGCTTGAAAAAAACGACGACATCAGCGAATCAAGGCCGGAGTCTTCATTGGCAAGCACATTGTCGATCTGGGTCATCTCGGTCAGCTCAGTCGATAACGCCGATTGCTCGCTCTTGGCCTTGTTGAGCTGGTTGCTCAAAAAGCCTTCGTACTGCCTTGAAATGCCTTCAAGGTTTACCCCGTTACCAAAATAACCCGCCGCAGTTGAGGTGCCCGGCGACTGGCCAAACTGCGCAACGCGCCGGTTATAGCCTTCGGTATCGGCATTACTGATGTTGTTGCTGGTCGTGCTGAGCGCTGCTTGTGTCGCTTTAAGCCCCGACAGACCAATGTTGATGAGATTCGCCATGTCTATTCCCCGAAATGCGCTGCCGCAAAGGTCTTTGTTGCTGTCTGATATCGGCCAGCTACTAAAGAAATAAAGCCCCGCAGGGCTTTATTGACTCAAAAAATGCGGCTTGGCACGTCATCGATCCCGTAGGCCGACTTGACCGATTCGGCCAAAGGCGCCCGAGCAAGTTGCTCACCCGCATCAAAGCGCTCTGGAAGCTGGCGCATGATCGAAATCAGTTTGGTCGCATACTGAGGATCGGTCGCGTAGCCACTGTTTTGAAGTTGCCAGGCGGCGGCTTCGTCGCTTTGCGCTTCAACCACGCCGTCATAACGGCTGTTCTGCGTTAGAAGACGGGCATAGTCGTTGAATGATTCTTCATAAGAGCCATACACGCGGAACCCATCGCGAAGCTTCTGTGCCTGGCCATCGATGTACTCGGTGGTCATGACATTTGACGCATCCCCTTTCCAGCCAGGGGTTGCCTTGATGTTAAAAAGGTTATGGCTCTGACCGCCATCGGCGGTCTTGATCTCGTGCTTGCCCCAGCCGGTTTCGAGTGCCGCCTGAGCGACAATCAGGCGACTCGAGATACCGACCACCTGGCTTGCCCGTTCGGCGGCGCTGCCCACCTTATCGAGAAATCGCTGCACATGGGCCGGCAGATCAGATGCCGCAACCGCTGATGTCGAAGATGTTTGCTCGAGACGCTTTTCCGCCTGCTCAGTGACCAGTAGCTGCGCCTTGTACCAGTCGGCATTGTCGCCTGCCGCCTTGGTAGACTCATCGACACTGCCGCGGCGAAGCCATTCGTCCTTGAGCGCCACCGGTGTCCCGGTGGGTACCCCCGCCATCATCGACCGCTTGGCATCGGGCTCGGAAGACGCGACTGGCCCCGGGTTACCCCCGAGCTGCTTGACCAGCATGTCCGCAATACCGATGCCCTCGTTGGACATGGTCTGGGCCCACTGCTGATCCATCATCGACTGATACAGATCGCCTTGGTGACTGCTGAGCAGGCCGCTGTCCGGCACCGTGTCTCGCATGCCCTTGACCATGATGTTCAGGAGCATGGCTTCGAACTGCTGGGCGGCCTGGGTGAGCCCTTCCTGCTGATTCTGACGCGCCGAGAACTTGAGCTTTGAAACCCCTTGAACATCAAGTGCGAACTGAGAAGAAAGATCCATGCATCACCTCAAATGACATCCAGTTCAGCGTGAAGCGCCCCGGAGGTCTTCAGCGCCTGAAGAATCGACATGAGATCGGTCGGTGTCGCCCCGAGTGCATTGAGCGCGTTCACGACTTCCGACAGTTGGGCGCTTGCATTGATGACCTGAAGCGCGCCGTCTTCTTCCTGAAGTGTGACGTCGGCGTTGGGCACGACCGCCGTATCGCCACCGGCCAGCGCGTTGGGCTGGGCAACGATCGGGTTGTTGTCGATCACCACCGAGAGATTGCCGTGCGCAACCGCCGCCTGGCTAAGCGTGACTGTGCCGTTCATGACCACCGAGCCGGTCCGCTGGTTGATGACCACCTTGGGCGACGGCGCTCCTTGGGCAACATTGATGTTTTGGACCTGAGCGATAAACGCCACCTGGGCGGATTTTTCGACGGGCGAATTCAGTTCGATGGTGCGTGAATTGAGCGCCCGAGCAACGGGGCGCCCAAAGTTGCGGTTGATCGCGTTCATCGCATCGAGGGCGGTACTGAAATCGGCCTGCTTGAGCTCCATGGTGATGCGACCGTTGCTGCCAAGATCGAGTGGCACGCTGCGCTCGATGGTCGCGCCATCGACCACACGCCCTGCCGCCAGCTGGTTGACCGTTACACTTGAGCCAGCAGCCGACGCCCCGGCGCCACCGATCAGCACATTGCCTTGCGCCAGTGCGTAGACCTGGCCATCGGCGCCTTTCAGCGGCGTCATGAGCAGTGTTCCGCCACGAAGGCTCTTGGCGTTCCCGACCGAGGACACCACGATGTCCATTTTCTGGCCCGGGCTTGCAAACGGCGGAAGCTCCGCGGTCACCATGACGGCGGCCACGTTCTTGAGCTGCATGTTGGTCCCGCTTGGTACGGTAATACCGAGCTGCGACATCATGTTACGAAGCGATTGGCCGGTAAACGGGGCCTGAGTAGTCTGGTCGCCTGAATTATCAAGCCCCACCACCAGCCCATAGCCCACGACCGGGTTATCGCGAACGCCTGCAATGGTCGCGATCTCCTTGAGCGGTGCAGCGTGAACCGTGGGTGCTACCAAGGGTATGGCCGCGACCATTAGCGATACGAAAGCGAATTTTATCTTTGATATCATGGCGCTGTACCTGGTTTAGAAAGGCGATATGTTCAGGAAGAAACGCTGCAACCAGCCCATGCGCTGCGCTTCGTCGATGTAGCCATCGCCGTAGTACTCAAGACGCGCATCGGCGACCTGGGTCGATTCCACGGTGTTGGCGGTCGAAATAAAGGCCGGGTTGACCACTCCGGAAAAGCGAATGTATTCGGCGCCCTGATTGATGCCGATCTGCTTTTCACCGGCCACCTTCAAATTGCCGTTGGGCAACACATCCATGACGGTCACGGTGATCACACCCACAAACGAGTTGGCTGCACTCGCCCCACCGGAGCCTTCGAAATCGCTGCCACCACTCATATCCGTGTTCTGATCGGCGGTGACAAGCCCACCGGTTATACGGGGCACTGCCGTGATGCCAAGCGTCGCTGAGCCACTTCGGCTTGCGTTGGCGGCCGAGCTCTTGGTGGCGCTGACGTCTTCGTTGAGCTCGATCGTCAGGATGTCGCCCACCCCACGCGGACGCCGATCTTCAAACAGCGGCCGCACGTAATTGGCCTGATAGATCGAGCCGTTGGCCACCGGCACCGGCGCAGGCTGCGGCGGTGAGGTCGTCGGTCCCTGAACGATGTTCTGTCTGGGCACATACGCACAGGCAGACAGCCCGATCATCAGTGCGACGGCGCTCAATGTCTTGACCGATGCGCCTCGAAACCGCCGTGTGGCCGTCATGTTCGACTCCCCGTCTTATTAAAGCTGAGTCAGACGCTGAAGCATCTGATCGGAGGTGGAGACGGCCTTGGAGTTGATCTCATAGGCACGCTGGGTCGCGATCATATTGACCATTTCCTCGACCACATTGACGTTGGAGGTCTCCAGATATTTCTGGTTGATCAGACCCGCGCCGTTATTGCCGGGAATATTGTCGTTCGGTGCACCAGAGGCGGTGGTTTCAGCGTACAGGTTGTTCCCCATGCTCTGAAGGCCCGCGTTATTGACGAATGTGGACAGCTGTAGCTGACCGACCTGGTTGCTCTGGCCATCGCCTGGTTGAGTGACGGAGACAATCCCGTCCTGACTGACAGAAATCGACAGCGCGTTCGGCGGAATGACGATCGCCGGCTGGACCGGGAAGCCACTGGACGTTACCAGCTGTCCGTTCTGGTCAAGCTGGAAGGAGCCATCGCGCGTATAGGCCGTGGTGCCATCGGGCATTTGTACAGAAAAGAAGCCATCGCCATTGATGGCCATGTCCTTGGCGTTGCCGGTTTCCTCGAGGTTGCCCTGAGTGTGCAGGCGCTCGGTCGCCACTTCCTGAACACCGGTACCGACCTGAAGCCCGCTCGGCAGGTTGGTCTGAACCGATGACATGGCGCCAGGCTGACGCGCGTTTTGATAAAGCAGGTCCTCGAACGCCACCCGAGACGCCTTGAAGCCAGTGGTGCTGACGTTGGCCAGGTTGTTTGAGACCACATCGAGTTTGGTTTGCTGGGCGTCGAGCCCGGTCTTTGCAATCCAGAGAGAGCGAATCATGCCATTACCTCGTTCAAGTCAGCGAGAGCAGCTGATTGGCGCGCTGTTCGTTGTCATCGGCGGTTTGAATCATCTTCATGTTCATCTCGAACCGGCGCGCGTTGTCGATCATCGATACCATGGCCTCGGTGGCGCTGACGTTGCTGCCTTCGAGTGCCCCGGACACAAGCCGCACCGCGTCGTTACGCGGCAGCCGAGCCGGCGCGTCGTCTTCACCACCGTTGACGTTATTACCGTTGTTGTCGGCAATGCCTGCCTTGGCGCGATAGAGACCATCATCGCCTCTTTGCATGGAATCATTGCCCGGATTAACCAGCTTCAAACGCCCTACTTCAGCCAATGTGTTGGGCTGATCCCCAAGACCCAGTGCCGAAATGGTGCCATCCGAGGCCACCGACACCTTGGCGTTCAACGGCAAGACAATCGGTCCACCCTCACCCAGCACCGGCTTGCCATCGGCCATCAGAAGGCCGGTCGAGTCCATGCGAAGCCGGCCGTCGCGGGTATAGGCTTCACTGCCGCCGCCATCATCAACGGCCAGCCAGCCGTCACCGTCGATCGCGACATCAAGTGACCGACCCGTTTCATTGATCATGCCCGGGCTTGCATCGAAACCCGGCGTGGTGTCGGCCACGACCGCTCGGGTCGCCAGGCCGTCCCCCTGAATGGGGACGGCGCGGAAGGCCGAAAGCTGCGCCTTGAACCCGGTCGTCGAGACATTGGCCAGATTGTTGGTGACCACACTCTGACGCTCGAGCGATTGCTGTGCGCCAGACAGCGCGGTGTAAATCATCCGATCCATTGTCTTACTCCCGAATCAACGATTAGCGCAGAGTGACCAGGGTCTGAAGCACCTGATCCTGAGTCTTGATGGTCTGGGCATTGGCCTGATAGTTACGCTGGGCAACGATCATGTTGACCAGCTGCGAAGACAGGTCGACGTTGGAGTTTTCCACCGCGCCGGCCACCAGGCCACCCAACTGACCGGTGCCCGCCTTGCCAAGCAGCGGCTGACCGGAGTCGGAGGTCTCGACCCAGCCGTTGTCACCGACCGGCTGAAGCCCCTGGGTGTTACGGAAGTTGGCAAGCGCCACCTGACCAAGCAGCTTAGTCTGGTCGTTGGAGTAGCTTGCAATCAGCGAGCCGTCATCATCGATGGAAATACCGGTCAGCGCGCCGGAGGTGTAGCCGTCCTGGTTGATGTCGTTGACCGCGAAATCGTCACCGAACTGGGTGGTGCCTTCGAATCCAAGATCAAAATTGATTTGATTAGCGCCACCTGTAGCAGGGTAATTAATATTCAAACTCTGTTCAGGCGTCTGCTCAATAAGGGTGCCATTTGGATTAAAGCTAACGGTTTCTGAGCCTAGTGATTGCGGGATTGTTTGAGTCGGATCGCTGGGATTAGGAATATTGCGAAATGCTTCCACATTCCAGTCATTGCCTGCTCCAGCTTTTGCAAAGTAGAGGTTGATCGGCCTTGCATTACCCAATGAGTCGTAGGCTGTCATTGTGGTAGTAAAGTTGTAGGTATTATCACTTTCCGGATCGATCGCATTGGCCGGAGCCTCAGAATTCGCATCCAAGTTCATTACAATCCCCGCACCACCGGTGGCCTTAGAAGCCATATTCCCAGTTGGAACTTCCAAATTAACAGGTTGCCCTGCCAGAGCTTGGCGAGCTGTTTGTGCATTTTCCGCAGTCAGTACAACCCCGGTAGAACCATCATCAGCCTGCGCTTGATACCCGGTCAGACGCCCACCCGAGGCGTTGGCCAAAAAGCCGTCCTTGGTCAGGGTAAGCTGGCCGTTGCGCGAATAAGTGGTCTGAGCGCCGTCGTTGAAACGGAAGAAGCCGTCGCCATTGATCGCGAGGTCGAGGTCGCGGTCAGTAGTTTCGATCGAACCGGAGCTGAAGCTCTGGGTAATGGCGGCAACCTTCGTACCAAGCCCCTTGGCGCCGGCATAGATGTCGGCAAATTCCGCCCGGCTTGACTTGTAGCCGACGGTCGCCGAGTTGGCGATGTTGTTACCAATGACGTCCAGGTTGCTGCTGGCGGCATTGATCCCGCTTACCCCTTGAGAAAATGACATGATGCGTTCCTCAGTGTTTCGTTGACGGTGTTTCGATGACCGGGCCAGAAGGCACCGGGGTCACGTCACGCGGTTTAAAGAATCTGATAGACATCACCAAGCGCGATGGCCTTGGTGCCGATATCCAACCGGGTGTCGTCCCCGATCGTGTTGACGCCCTGCACGTAGGCGTAATTCAAGGTCTTGGCCGGAAGCTGGCCTTCGCTGTTTTCTGCAGCGATGGACACGCGGTAGTTCTCACCGGCAGCGGCTTGGGTGCCATCATCCTTTTTCCCATCCCAATAGAAGGACTGAGTACCGGCACTGATTGCGCCCATATCGTAGGTTCGAACCACGTTGCCCACGTTGTCCTTGATGGTGACGGTCACATCGCTTGCGGACTTATCAAGTGCCACACCGAACGGCGTGATCACGCCCTCCTTGCCCACCTTAATGTCATTGCCCTCGACCATGACCCCCTTGCCTGCAAGCGCTGAGGCTTGCAGCTGCTGGGTCTTGCTGATCTGACCGGTAATCGAACTCAGCGTATTGTTGAGATCCTGAATCCCGCTGACCGTATTGATCTGGGCGATCTGTGAGGTCATTTCCGAGTTTTCCATCGGATTGAGCGGATCCTGGTTCTGCATCTGCGTGATCAAGAGCGTTAAAAACTGATCGGTCATCTCCTGGGCACTTGAGGCCGAGGACATCGCCCCGCCTGCTGCCGGATTGACGCTTGGCGCCCCATTGATCGAACTCATTACGGAATTGCTGATGGCCATGGCGACGCTCCGTTACTCACCCATGGTGAGCGTTTTCAACATGAGGGATTTGTTGGTGTTGAGAACTTCCACGTTGGCCTGATAGGACTTCGATGCCGAAATCATATTGACCATCTCTGCTGCCGGGTCGACGTTGGGCATGCGGACATAGCCCTGGTCGTCGGCCATCGGATTCTTGGGGTCGAACATCATTCGAAACGGGGAATCATCCTCGATGACCTCCGACACACGAACGCCGCCGGTGCCCTGCCCGGGCGCCGCGTCGAGCTGAAACTTCACGTGCTTGGCTCGGTACGGCTCGCCGTCCGGGCCTGCGACGCTGTCGGCGTTGGCAAGGTTACTGGCGGTGACGTTCATTCGCTGCGACTGCGCTGTCAGCGCCGACCCCGCGATGTTAAAGACGTTAAACATGCTCATCGGTTATCGCTCCGGTTGCATGGCTGATTTCAGCCCCTTGATCTTGCTTGAAAGTATCTGGAGGTCGGATTGGTAATGAACCGAGTTTTCTGCAAAGTTCACGCGCTCCATATCCATATCCACCGTATTCCCATCCAGACTTGGCTGTGCGGGTATCCGATACTTGAGCGAAGACGTGGCAGAGAAGGCATCCCCCTGGCCGGCGATATGCCCCTGCGCGGTGCGAGCCATCTCGAGCCCACCCGAGCCGCCAACCCCCTTTTGGGACACGGCCTGATTGAGCGCGTCCTTGAAATCGAAATCGCGGGCCTTGTAACCGGGGGTGTCTGCGTTGGCAATGTTGGCCGATAAAACTTCCTGACGTTCAGCGCGCAGATTGAGCGCTTGCTGGAAGTAATTCAGCGACTGATTCAGCTTATCGATCATCGCGATTTACCCATCGAGCAATGCGAAAGTTTGGTTTTCCAGACGTAAGCTACAGGACTCCGGTTACACCAATGCTTAAAAAAGGCAATATTTAGTACGTCATTTCACGCTATGTTACACTTTGAAACCTTTCTAGAATGCTTTCATCTGCCAAGATGGGTATTCCGGCATGAAGAAAACTCTGATAACCAGGTTCGTATCGCTCGGTACGCGCCGCACAGCCCTGCTCATGGGTCTTATGCTTGTGGTCCTGCTCACAAGCATAAGTAGCCACGCCAATACAGAGCGGCCCGATGGCGCCAGTATCGACGCGCTGAAGACAACGCTTGCCCGCTTTATCGAGCAGCGCACGCCAGTGACGCCCGACCAAACTCTGCACGTGGACGTTCTGATGCCCCACGGCACACTCGGAGCGTGTCACAACCCGCAGCCATTCATGCCCAATGCGGGGGGGCGGCTTCGAAGTACGATTACGGTCGGACTACGCTGTCCGGATAACCGGCCGGTCACCCGCTACTTTCAGGCGCGAATCCGTCTGGAAGGAAACTATTACGTGGCAAGGGCGCCGTTCGCTACCGGACATGTGATCCAGGCAAGCGATTTGATCGTGCGTCGAGGCGATTTAACTGCGCTGTCGAAACAGCTGGTAACTACACGCTCAGCGCTTGTCGGCCAGATCACGACGCGTCGTATCGGTTCCAGGCTTCCGATTCTCGAGAACATGGTGAAATCACCGGATCTCATCGCCCGCGGTGATGAGATCAGCGTTATCGCTCAAGGTAAGGGGTTCTATCTGACCAGTTCCGGGATTGCCTTGAACTCGGCAGGCAAGGGTGATTCGGTACGCATCAAAACCGAGCGTGGAACAATTATCCGTGGGCAGGCGACGGCACCGCAGCGCGCGGTCGTCCGTTTCTGAGATAGCCTCATACTTGAACTACGCAACGCCTTAAATTGGTAACACTTTGATACGAAAATACACCTCAAACCAATAAAGTGCCCCCTATTCACGTCGATAATGCCTACAGCACGGTCACAACGACTTTTGAACATTACTGAATAGAGGCTAATCAACGTGAAAATTACTACGAACTACACCGCAAACACTCAAGCCGCCGACGCGAAAGCCAACGTTCGCAAGGCCGCCGAGCCGGAAACTGTAAAAACCGGCGCACCGGAGTCTTCTGCACGGTGGCAGCCCTCAAGTGCAGCAGACACCTCACATGACATCGATACCGCTCGAGTCGATGCCATCAAGGAAGCTATTCGTGACGGCCGCTTCGAGGTCGATGCCTCGAAAATCGCTGACGGCCTGATCTCTAGCGCCCAAGAGCTCTTATCGGAAAAATAAGCCATGACCGCGACTGTATTTGCACCTGATGCCACGCTTCGCCAAAAGGTATTGGACGCCCTGGTTGGCGAATACAAGGCTCTTCATGCCTTCATTGAGCTGCTTGAACGAGAGCAGGCCCTGCTCCAGAACACCGACTCGGTCGATGTAGACACGTTCAATCAGGTCGTGGAGCGCAAGTCCGCCCTCTCCGAGCGCCTGGAGCGCTTCAGTGCCGCTCGTTTGACACTGGTAGGAGAGCATGTCGGTAACACGGGACGTCAGAGCATTGCCCGCTTCATGAGCGCGTGCGGACTGACCCGGCAGTGGCAGGATTTTCTGAAGCAGGTTGCAAAGGCAGAGCAGATCAATCGACTCAATGGCCTCAAGTTGCAGATACGTGCCGATCACAACCAGCGCGCACTGCGTGTACTGCATGAGGCTGCAGGCATGTCACTTTATGGCGCGAATGGTCAATCACATGCTCGAGGAGGCTCCAATCTTTACAGTAAAGCCTGATTCCTGCAGACGCTCAGGTCATCGCCGCCGATAATTCACGATGACCTGAATGTCATCGATGTGTACGTCACGCCTCAAACGACCATTGCCCGGCATCGAAAAGCGAAGTTGAAATGCCTGCGCGGCACGCTCCCCCTCGAATGCTTTGGTCTTGCCCGCCTCTTGTTTAAGTCGCTCACAACGCACCCGACTGGCGCTACACAGCTCCACCTTGAGCGCCGTCGTCGATGGGCGCGCATGATAGCGCCAGTGGACAGAAGTCACCGTGGCATCCCCGGGTACAGAACTCGGGCCAGATGCCAGCGCCTCGCTGAAAAAATGCCACTGCGACTGGGTCACGTTAAGCCCACGGCTTTGGGCCACCCATGCGCCGGAGCCTGCACTTACACTGCTGGCGCAGAAAAGGGCCCCTGCCAGCATGCCCAATCGCCACAGGCACTGAGTACGCGCCACGGTATTATCCCGCCTCGGCCAGAGCGCACTGCCCCAGCGCATTAACCATTGCACAAAGCTTGAGGGTTGCCTTGAGCATGGCGTTGGCGCTGGGCTGGCGACCGGTTCGAGTCATTTTCAGTACTTGATCACGCATGATGCGCCCGTTATCACTGCGGTCATGCTTCAATCGCCAGGCCACCATGGAGGCTTGCGCTGCTGCAAAGGCGCGCACTAATGCATCACTTGCAAAGGCTTCGCTCGCCAGTTCGTTTTCGGCACGGCGTGACAGTGGCCCATGAGCTTCGACGGTCAATGTACGCGAGATCCAAAGCGCCATGTCTTCCAGATAATTGCGTTGATCAAGAAGCCCCTGATCAAGGCCGTAGCGACTGGTGACCCGCTCCTGGGTTACCGGGTCGACCAGCCGCGCGGCCACAAAACGTACCGACTGATCCACGCCGCCTTCCTCCACCGCGGCGTCAAGCCACCCGAGCTGAAGGCGAAGCTCCCGATCCTTGTGCAGCACCATACCGGCATCGTCGAACAGCATTTCATTGGCAAGTGCTGCCATGGTCATGCGCTCACCGCCGTGTTCGATTTTCATGTTGCCGCGCACCATGGCACGCCAGCTGACTCCGAACTGGGCCAGGGCCTCACGGGTGGTGTGATCCGGCAACTGGGTAAAGTGATGTCGAAGTGCCGCCTCGGGCACCTGTTCCGACAGCCAGACCGCTCGGCCGATCATGGACACCGGGAGCCCCTTGACGGGAAGAAAGGTCGCCACAGGCAGCGCATCGAATTCAGAGAACAACAGGGCAGGTTTTGCACTGCCATTGGCCTTTTTCTGCCAGAACACATCAAGCCGGCCAAAACCCGCCTCCGAGTGCTTGAGCGCACCGATCTGCTGTCCCGGGTCGGTCAATGCCTGTGCCCCATCCCTCGAGCCCCAAAGGCGCTCAAGAGTTCGAAACCCGCCGACCTCATCGCGCAGATAATGCACGCAGGCATTGAGTCGGCGCCCTTCTCTTAGTACCTGCCCCGCCCATTGGTCAGGCACCGACACCTCGGTTGCACCCACCTGGGCCTGAAAGAGTTCACTTGGCATGCTGAACGCGGTTTCCGGCCGCGGCGTCATCACAAGCTTTGCAAGCCCCTGGGCGCGCTGCCAGGTCAAATGCTCGGTGATGTTCTGGCCATTGGTCAGGCACAACACATTCAAATGGTGACGGGCAGCGACATCGATGGCGCTGCTGATGTGGAGGGCCTCATCAGTCTTTGAAAGTATACAGTCCGCCACGCGCCCGCCCAGCAGTTCGGTAATGGCCTTGTGATAGATTTGAGCCACGTCGTCGAGCGTGTCGCCGTGACGGGTACTATCAAGGACCAGCACCGGCCGGAGCCGCTGGTCGTTCAACGGCAGCATGGCAAGCTGTTCGCTGACACGCTCATCGCGCTGACCCACGCCCACGGTATCGATCAGGATGAGCCGCTTGTTCGAAAGACGCCCTACCATCTCGGCGAGCTCTTCACGAGAGCGGGCGGCGTACGCCTCGACCCCGAACAGCTTGCCGTAAGTCAGAAGCTGTTCACGCCCCCCTACACGGTGCGTGTCGGTTGTGATCAACGCGATACTTTCCTTGCTGCCTCGCATCGAAAACCGTGCGGCAAGTTTGGCGACCGTCGTGGTCTTGCCGACCCCGGTCGGACCAACCAGGGCAAAGATGCCTCCCCGCGTCAGCCATTCATCGTGCTCACTGACCGACAGAAGCTGTGAAAGCCCATCCTCGAGGCGCGCATCGACACTTTCGAAGGCTTGATTGGCGGTCTGCTGCCAAAGCGTTCGACACAGCGTTTCGCTCAAGCCGTGCTGGATACCGGCACGAACGAACGTATCCTCCGGTGAAATGACAGCCTTGGCAGTGCGCCCTACGCGGGCCGAAGGCTCTGTGCTGGAGAGCACGGCTTTCATCGACTGCATCTCACTGAGCAGCGACGCCATCATCGCCTGGGTACTGTCCGGTGCGCCGGTCTCCAGTGTCGGCGCGGGCGATGATGGCGAAACGTCTGCGGCCACGGTCTTTGGCTTGGAGGCCGTATCGATGTCGTCATAATCGAGCAGCGCCACCACTTCGACCCCGCCATCGATATTGCGACTGGAAAGAATCATGGCTTCATTACCAAGCTCCGCCCTCAGCCGTTTCATGGCCTCTCGATGGGTCGGTGCAAAGAACTGGCGTGTGTTCATTGAGCGCGGCCTCCAATCATGATCTCGATACGCACGGTACGGTCATCGGGAATCTCCGCCTGAGACAGCACGATGAGCTGCTTGACCTGGCGGCGCAAGAAACGTGACATGAGTGATCTCAGGTTGTGTTGAACCACCAGAACCGGGGGCAGCCCTTGCGCCTCGAAGCGGTTGACGGCGTCGGTTACCTGAGTGATCAGCGTGTCGGCAAGGCCCGGCTCGAGCCCGCCGTTATTGCCAAGGGCCTGGGTCATCATTTGTTCAAGCTGACCATCAAGCCCGATGACTCGAATCGGGTTATCGCTTTCAAAGTAGTGCTGAGTGATTGCACGCCCAAGCGCGACACGGATCGCGGCTACGAGCTCGCCCGGATCCTTGGTATGCGCCGTATGCTCTGCAAGCGTATCCATGATGGTTCGAAGATCGCGAATCGGGACGTTTTCATCCAGAAGCATTTGAAGAATACGCTGGAACGTACTGACGGTGATGGCCTTGGGAATCACGTCCTCGACCAACGATGCATCGTCCTGCTTGAGTCGGTCGACCAGTTTCTGGACTTCCTGACGCCCCAGCATCTCGCTTGCGTGTTCGCTCATCAGATGATTCAGATGAGTGGCGATGACGGTACTGGCATCCACCACCGTATAGCCAAGCATTTGCGCCTGATCGCGTTGCCCCTCGTTGATCCAGGTGGCCGGCAGGCCAAAGGCAGGGTCAGTGGTCTTGCGCCCCTCGAGCTGACCGGTTGCTTCACCGGGATTGATGGCAAGCCACTGCCCCGGATAGGATTCTCCGCGACCGATCTCGACCCCCTTCATGGTGATCTGATAGGCCTGCGGCTGAAACTTGAGGTTGTCACGAATGTGCACCACCGGCGGCAGAAAGCCGATTTCCTGGGCGTACTTCTTGCGCACACTCTTGATGCGTTTGAGAAGCTCTCCGTCCTGCTGGGAATCCACCAGCGAGATCAATCGGTGACCAACCTCAAGCCCGAGCGGATCAACCATTTGAACGTCATCCCAACTGGCTTCATTGGCATCGATTCCGGCCGAGGCCGCGCTTTGCGCCTTGCGCTCTTTGATCACTTCGCTGGCCTTGGCGGTTTTTTCCTGCTGCGTAAGCCACCAGCCAATCCCACCGAGCAGCACTGTGAACAGCAGAAATACCAGATTCGGCATACCGGGGACGAGTCCAAGTAGCCCCATAACGCCCGCGGCCAGAAACATGACGCGCGGATTTGCAAACAGCTGGCTGATGAGCTGCTGGCCCACATCCTGTTCGGTATTGACCCGTGAGACCGTAACACCGGCGGCGGTTGAAATGACCAGTGCGGGGATTTGGGCGACCAGACCATCACCGATGGTCAAGAGCGTATAGGTCCGTGCAGCCGTACTCATGTCAAGCCCGTGCTGGGCCACCCCGACAACCAGTCCGCCGATGATATTGATGACCATGATCAGAATGCCGGCAACGGCGTCACCTCGGACAAACTTGCTCGCACCGTCCATGGACCCGAAGAAATCGGATTCCTGAGAAATCTCGGAGCGTCGGGCCTTGGCCGTTTCTTCATCGATCAGGCCAGCGTTTAGATCAGCGTCGATGGCCATCTGCTTGCCCGGCATGGCGTCGAGTGTGAAGCGCGCGCCGACCTCGGCAATTCGCCCCGCCCCCTTGGTAATAACCATGAAATTGATCACGACCAAAATCACGAAGACGACCAAGCCGACCGCGAAGTTGCCTCCGATCAGGAACTCACCGAATGCCTGAATGACTTCACCAGCCGCGTCGCCACCCTCGTGGCCGTTCATCAGAACCACCCGTGTCGAGGCCACGTTCAGAGACAGTCGCAAGAGCGTCGAAAACAGCAGCACCGCCGGAAACGCCGCGAACTCAAGCGGTTTGGTGGTGAACATGCTGACCAGAAGTACCATGATCGCCAGCGCAATGTTGAACGTGAACAGCAGATCCAGGATGAATGGCGGCAGGGGCAGAATCATCATCGACAGAATCATGATGATCAGAACCGGCCCAGCCAGGAACTTGAGCTGAGAGGAATTCTGCAGGCCCGTGCGGCTCAAGAACGTATTGAAGACGTTGTTCATCGGTCAGTACTCACAGTGGCCGGAGAAATATCCATCTCGGCGGGAACAGGAAGTTCGGTCGGTGTATCGGGGTGATCGCCACCCTCCTGGTGATACCGTTTCAGCTGATAGACCCACGCCAGAACCTCGGCGACCGCTGAATAAAGCGGCCCCGGGATTTCCTGATCGAGATCCACGTGCGCGTGAAGCGCACGGGCAAGCGGCGGCGCCTCGAGCTGAGGCACATGATGTTCGTTACCGAGCGCCTTGATCTTCTGCGCGATGTGATCGGTGCCCTTTGCAATCACTCTGGGTGCGCCCATGTCGTCGGTGTATTTGAGCGCCACTGCAAAATGCGTCGGGTTGGTCACGATCACATCGGCCTCCGGCACCTTGCTCATCATGCGGTTTCGCGCCATCGCCTGTTGCTGTTGACGAATGCGCGCCTTGATCTGTGGATCGCCCTCGGATTCCTTGTGCTCTTTCTTGATTTCATCAAGGCTCATGCGAAGCTTTTTATTGTGCGACCAGATCTGGTACGGCACATCGATCCCTACCACCACCACGAAACCGGCAACGATCACGGTGCAACACAGAAGTATCAGCGTGAGTGAATGAGAAATGCCCTGACGGGTCGACTCATTGGCAAGCCCGAGCAGTTCACCCAGAAACAGATAAATGAAGCCGGCAGCGGTCACGCCGATCAAAAGCGCCTTGGCAATGCCCTTGGTGAGCTCGATCAGCGCCTGGGTCGAGAAGATGCGCTTGATCCCCTTGATGGGGTCGAGTTTTTTAAGGTCAGGGGTCAGTGATTTTGTTGCAAACAACCACCCACCAAGAAGCGCCGGCGCGATCATCGCCATGATGGTCAGCACCACCATCAAGGGCGCCACGCCAAGCACCGCAGCCTCCAGTACCATGGCGATATGAATGAATAGACGAGACGTATCGAAGGCCTCTTCACGGCCAAAATCGAACCCGATGCTCATGACATCGGTCATATAATCCCCGAGATAGCCGGACATGATCCAGAAGCTCGCCACACCGGCCAAAAGCATCATGAAGGTCGAAAGCTCACGCGAGCGCGCGACCTGACCGTCCTCGCGCGCCTTTTCAAGGCGCCTCGGTGTGGGGTCTTCTGTCTTTTCCTGATCGCTGTCGTCTGACATTTACGCGCCTCATTCACGTACCGCTTTGGTCGTGAATGTATTGTCGCGGGTCTTTGTCGGCACGATAGATAAAATAGCGCGCGAATCGAGAGGTTATTTCTCGATTCGCGGCAAGGAAGGCAACGTGTGGCGCAAGGCGCCAGAAGGTTAAAAGCCGAGGCTGTCGAGCAGGTCGTCGACCTGAGACTGGTCGGCCACCACATCGGATTTTTCCTGTGGGTTGACCTGAGGACCGTTGAGCAAAGAGTTCTTGGTCTTTTCCTCGTTTTCAGAGCTCAGCTTGACCCGAGTTTCTTCGGGGATGTTGTTCAGGAGCACTTGAACGAGCTGCTGTTCAATCTCACGGATCACATCGACCATCCGCTTGATCACCTGCCCGGTCAGGTCCTGAAAATCCTGAGCCATCATGATATCCATGAGCTGGGCATTGGTCGCCTTGGTCTGATCCGGGACCCATTTAAGATACGCCCGGGTATCCTGTACCAGCTCCTTGGCATCGTCGAGTTCAAGGGGCGATTCGAACCACTTGGCCCAACGCTCATCGAGCTCAAGTGCTACTTCCTCGACCTTGTCCTGAAGCGGCTGAGCCACATCGATGGCATTGAGTGACCGCTCAGCCGCCTGCTCGGTCATGGTCGCGATATAGTTCAGTCGATCGCGTGCATCGGGAATCGCCTGAGCCGCTTTTTCGACTTCGCGGTCAAGGCCCAGATCGCGCATACTTTCATGCAAGACGCGCGTCAGTCGCCCGATCTGCGAAATCACATCATCATCACTTGAGGCGCTACGCTGAGTGTCAGTCATCACCCCATCCCCCTTTCAGCTATGGTGGTTACTTGCCGAGCTTCTCGAAGATCTTGTTCAGTTTCTCCTCGAGCGTCGCAGCAGTGAAAGGTTTGACGACATAGCCATTAGCACCCGCCTGAGCCGCCGCAATGATGTTTTCCTTCTTCGCCTCGGCCGTAACCATCAATACCGGCAGATGGGACAGTGAATCATCCGCTCGGATGCTCTTGAGCATCTCGAGACCATCGAGGTTAGGCATGTTCCAGTCAGATACCACGAACTCGAATTCGCCGGACTTCAGCTTTTCAAGCCCCTGTGCGCCATCTTCCGCTTCTTCAACGTTGGTATAGCCAAGTTCCTTCAAAAGGTTACGGACAATTCGACGCATTGTCGGGAAGTCGTCCACAACCAGGATTTTGATGTTTTTATCGCTCATTTTGGCATCCTAATTAGCTAGTGTTTCCAGATTCATCGCGCTTTAAACGCGTAACCCCTGCCGATTGCTCCCATTGAGACAGGCCATCGCCCGCTCGCTCATCGAGGTTATGGGTACAATTTCATCGGCGGCTCCAAGAGCGATCGCCTCACGTGGCATACCAAAGACCACGCAGGTCGCTTCGTCCTGGGCCAGAGTCCGCGCCCCGGCATTTTTCATGTTCAAAAGGCCGGCAGCGCCGTCTTTTCCCATCCCCGTCAGGATGATACCAACGGCATTTTTGCCCGCATTTTTAGCCGCAGAATCAAATAAAACATCAACCGAGGGGCGATGACGGTTAACCGGCTCGCTGTATTCAAGCTCGATCACATAGTTCGCCCCGCTGCGGCCGAGTTTGAGATGCGCGTCACCGCCCGGGGCAATGTAGACGTGGCCTGGAAGGACACGTTCACCATGCTCGGCTTCCTTGACGGTCATGGCGCACAGAGAGTCCATGCGCTCAGCAAACGAGCGAGTGAAGCCCCCAGGCATATGCTGTGTAATCACGACAGCCGGGCTATCAGAAGGCAACGGCATCAGAAATTCGCGAATGGCCTCGGTACCGCCGGTCGACGAGCCCACGATGAACAGCTTCTCACTGGACAAAAACGGCGTTTTGACCGAGGTCGGCGGCGCGGTATTTTGCTTGTGCTGTGGTGTGAGGCGCTTTAGCCGTGCCTTGGACGCCGCGCGAATCTTATCGGAAATGAGCGTTGTGTATTCGAGCATGCCGTTTCGAATGCCAAGCTCTGGCTTGGTCACGAAATCAACGGCTCCAAGCTCCAGCGCGCGCATGGTGACTTCCGACCCTCGGGCTGTCAGCGACGACACCATCACTACAGGCATCGGCCTTAACCGCATCAGCTTCTCGAGAAAATCGAGCCCGTCCATGCGCGGCATCTCGACATCGAGCGTTAATACATCGGGGTTATGTTTCTTGATGAGCTCACGGGCAATCAATGGATCCGGTGCGGTGGTGACCATCTCCATGTCTGGCTGACTGTTAATGATTTCAGACATCAGACTGCGAATGAGTGCAGAGTCATCGACACACAAAACCTTTATCTTGTTCAAGATTGCACTCCCCCCAGCTTTTTACTTTTTATCTGGTTTATATTGTCAAACAGCTCGATCGAAGGCGCTTTCTTCTTGCCAGAGGAGGCCAGTGTTTTCGCAAGCGATTTCTCGCGGCTCTCGATCTGTGCGTCCCTGGATTTGAGACGCCGAACCATGGCCTGCCCGCTTCGGGGCAGATAATTGACCCGGCGGGGAAACTTGTCCTTGAGGTCCTGCGCCACAACACGAATGCGCTCAAGCTCGAGATACCTCAAAATGAATTCCGAGTTGCGCTCACCGATTCGGGAGACACTCATGTCGCTTAGAACCGTCGCACCTCCAAACACCTTGGCCTCCAGGCGCTCGCGTTTGGCCCCGGCACTCAGCAAGGCATTGATCAAGACTTCCATTGCGTAGGCGCCATAGCGCATCGAGGCCGACCCCGTCTGAACCGACGGCCCGCTGTCATCTGGCAGCATGAAGTGGTTCATGCCTCCCACCCCTAATACCGGGTCACGTATACAGGCTGCGATGCACGACCCAAGTACGGTGGTCAAAAGCATGTCGTCATCGCTTACGTAGTACTCGTTAGGCAGCAGCTTGACGGCCTTCACGCTGAATTCACGGTCGAAGTAGTGATGCGTGGCAAGGCTTTCGATATCAGCTGCCGCCTTGTCTTTGTGATGGCTGGTTCGTGTCATCGAAATCAACCCCGCCCTTTCTGAGCCAGTTCGTATACGGTATGCCCCCGTAGCCTGAACGCCTTGGTGATGTAGCTGAAGTTTTCAGAGTGTCCGGCAAACAAGAGGCCATCGGGCTTCAGGTACGTCGCAAAGCGCTCGAGAATCTTGGCTTGGGTGGGCTTGTCGAAATAGATCATGACGTTACGGCAAAAGATCACATCGAAGGGGCCATCAAGCTCCCAGCGAGGCGCCAACAGGTTGAGCTGCTCGAACTGGATCAGGCTGCGCAGATTGTCCTGCGCACGTACCATGCCTGCACGAGCGCCCTTGCCTTTTTGAAAGTACTTTCTCAACTGCTCCTGGCTGATCTTGCTGACCTGATTGTCCGAATAAACGCCCGCGCGCGCCTTGGCAAGGGCACTGGTATCAATGTCGGTAGCAACCAGGCTCGCCGAGGCATTCATGCCTAGGGCGTCTCGAAGCGTGATCGCGATCGAATAGGGCTCCTCGCCGGTCGAGGCCGCACTGCACCAGACCTTGAACTGGCCTTGAGACTTTTTCTTGAGCGCATGCTCGGACAGCAGCGGAAAATGATGCATTTCGCGAAAGAAGGAAGTCAGGTTTGTGGTCAGCGAGTTAACGAACTGTTCCCACTCCGCAGAGTCTTCATCACTTTCCAGATGCGACAAATAATCACTGAAGCGCTGCAGGCCAAGCCCTCTCAGCCGCTTTGCAAGACGGCTATAGACCATTTCACGCTTGTGATCGGCCAGTGCGATACCGGCCCTTTCATAAATGAGCTTTCTGATGCGATCGAAATCCCCATCGGTCAGCATCAAGTCACGAGTCTCTTTAACGGCTTGCACGGTTGGATCTCCTCCACCATCGACCGGCCCCGGGGATTAGAACGCTTCCCAGCTATGGTCTTCTTTTGGATGCATGCCCTTGGCGGGGCGCCCCGACTGTTTGGGTGAAGACGCTGAGGTCTTGGCCATCGCCTTCGCTGCACCTGCATTACTTTTGCTGCTTTGTTTTGTTATCGGCGAGGATTGCAAACCTTTGATATGAAAAATGGACATTGCGTAATTGAGTTCATCCACCTGCTCGGACATCGATGAAGATGCCGCTACCGTTTCTTCCGCCATGGCCGCATTTTGCTGAGTGGCCTGATCGATCGAGACCACCGCCTGGCGCATCTGCTCGAGCCCATCACTCTGTTCCCGAGAGGCTTGAGAAATATCGGTAATCAGCTGGTTGACCTGTCTGATCGACTCAGTGATCTCACCCATGGTCTTGCCGGCTTTTTCGACCATATCCGTACCCACCTTGACCCGATCAGAGGAGGTGTCGATCAGCGCGCGAATGTCCTTTGACGCACTGGCACTTCGACTTGCAAGATTTCGCACTTCATTGGCCACTACTGCAAACCCGCGGCCCTGTTCGCCGGCTCGCGCCGCTTCAACGGATGCGTTCAAGGCAAGAAGATTGGTCTGAAATGCGATCGAATCGATAATCCCGATGATGTCGGCGATCTTCTGGGAGCTTTCGTTGATGGCCTGCATCGTTCGAACGACATCGCCGACTTCCTTGCCTCCCTGGTCCACCAGCTTGCTCGATGATTCCGAGAGCGTCTTGGCATGGCCTGCGTTGCCGCTGTTTTGTTGTACCGTCGACATCAGCTCTTCCATACCTGCTGACGTCTGCTCGAGTGAGGCGGCCTGCGCTTCCGTGCGAGAGGAGAAATGCTGGCTTGCAGTCGTTATTTCCTGAGACGCCGGCGCCATCAGAGCGCTGTTGGCCTGAACATCGTTCAATATGCTGACCAGCCCCTTACGCATGCGGCTGAGCGACTGCTGAAGCTGGCCGACCTCGTCACTGCTCTTGGCGGTGATGTCGGTGGTCAGGTTGCCCAGCCCGATCTGCTCGGAAAGCGCCAGAGCCTCATGAAGCGGCTGGACGGTTTTCTGATACAGCCGCCAGGCAAGCCAGGCCGATAGACCAGCAGCACCCAACGCACATAGAAGCCCCGGCCACATGCTCTGCGAGGCAAGCGCATTGATTTGGGCAGCCAGTTCAGGGCTTTGGCGCAGAACATCGGACTGACCAACTAGGGCCTTCACTTGATCAAGGGCACCGAGGCTTTGGTAGGCGATTGCACCGGAGGCAACCATGCCGGCACCGGCCGCCGCGCAGACGCCGCCAAGCCGCATGGCAATCGAGGGCTTCGTGAAAAGAGCGACCCAGCGGGCAGGTCCTCGCGTCTTGATCTGTCCGTCTTTCAGGTAAACACGCTTGCCCTGCCCGGCGTTCAAGGCCGCATAGGTCTTGGCGGCAAGCTGCTTATCTGTATCACTGATTTTGACGCGGACCGAGGCATACCCCACAACCTTGCCCTCGACCCTGATGGGCGAGACAGTGGCTTCGACCCAGTAATGATCCCCATTCTTGCATCGGTTTTTGACATAACCCCGCCAGGTTCTTCCTGCCTTGACGGTTTTCCACAAGTTACCGAACGCCACCGGTGGCATATCCGGGTGACGCACCAGATTGTGCGGTGAGCCAATCAACTCTTCTCTACTATACCCACTGACCTTGATAAACGCCGGGTTGGCAAAGGTGATGTAGCCTTTTAGATCGGTTTTGGAGATGAGGTAGTCTTCGGTATCAAGCGTGTATTCTCTACCGGTAACGTGAGTCGACATGTCATGTGCGCCTTTCAAAATTAGTATTTACTTCGTTCAAAAAAATTAACGGCGCACGGTTTTTTTTCTTTATTAGCAACAAAAAAAGCCACCGCAGGCGGTGGCTCTAAATAAAGTTTGGATTAAAAGTTCAGTGCTTGGTCACGCTGCAACTTCATCAACCAGCGCCATTTCGGTACTGCTCATCATTTTTTCGATATCCATCAGGATCAGCATGCGGTCTTCGATGCTGCCAAGGCCCATGATGAATTCCGAAGAAAGCGCCGTGCCGAAGTCAGGAGAATCCTTGATCTGTTCGGGCGAAAGCGTCAGCACGTCCGAGACGCCATCGACCACCACACCCACAACGCGATGCCCGATATTGAGTACGATCACAACGGTCTGCTGATTGTACTGAGCCTCGCCGACCGCAAACTTGATGCGCAGATCAAGGATCGGAACGATGACACCACGCAGGTTGGTGACGCCCTTGATGAACTCGGGGGCATTGGCAATGCGCGTCACGCCGTCATACCCTCGAATCTCCTGCACTTTCAGGATATCGATGCCGTATTCTTCCTCACCGATCCGGAAGATAAGAAACTCGTTGCCTTCCACGTCGTGCTGCTGATCCGTCATGTGATTTTCCATGGTATTGCCCCAAAATTAGTGAACGGTTGCCGAAGAGCGGGATGACTCGCCTCGGCGATCTCGGCTGATGCGCTGTAGTGCTGGCACATCGAGAATCAGCGCCACACTGCCATCTCCCATGATGGTGGCCGCGGATATACCCGGCACCTTGCGATAATTGGTTTCAAGGTTCTTGACCACGACCTGGTGCTGGCCAATCAGTTGATCGACAAGCAGTGCACAGTGTCGCCCCTCACTCTGAACGATCATGACAATGCCTTGCGTCACATCCGTTTGGGCGCTGGGCACGTTGAATACCTTGTGCAGTTCGACCAGCGGCAGATATTCCCCTCGGACATAAATCACCTGATCCTGGCCCGCGACCTTGTTGATCTCATCTGTCTTGACCTGGATCGACTCCATAATGGCCCCGAGCGGCAGGATGAAGACCTCATCGCCCACCTTGACCGACATGCCGTCAAGAATGGCAAGCGTCAGCGGCAGGACAATGCGGGTCGTCGACCCCTTGCCTGCCTGGGAAAGAATATCGACGTGACCGCCCATTTGTTGAATGTTTCGCTTGACTACATCCATGCCGACGCCCCGCCCGGAAACGTCCGTGATTTCATCGGCCGTTGAGAAGCCCGGTGCAAAAATAAGCTGCCAGACGTCTTCATCACTCATGGTGTCGGAAATCTGGATACCAGAGGACTGTGCCTTGGAGAGAATCTTTTCACGATTGAGTCCGGCGCCGTCGTCTGAAACCTCAATCAGGATATTGCCCCCCTGATGCTGGGCAGAGAGCGTCAGTTTACCGACACGGTGTTTGCCAGCCGCTTCGCGTTTGTCGGGCAATTCGATACCGTGATCAAGGCAGTTACGAACCAAGTGCGTCAGCGGGTCGATGATGCGCTCTATAAGCCCCTTGTCGAGCTCGGTCGATTTGCCCACCGTGACCAGCTCGATCTCCTTGCCGAGCTTGCCGGCCAGATCACGAACAAGCCGCGGGAAACGATTGAATACGTAGTCCATCGGCATCATACGCACTGACATGACCGCTTCCTGCAGGTCGCGAGCGTTTCGCTGAAGCTGGGTCATCCCGTTCAGAAGCTGACCATAGGCCACCGGATCAAGCCCTTGGGTGGTTTGCTCGAGCATCGACTGGGTAATGACAAGCTCGCCCACTAGGTTGATGATCTGATCGACTTTCTCGGTGGATACACGAAGCGAGGCATCGCTGCCGTTACCGGCCTTGGCAGGTTTCTTGGGCGCAGCCGGCTTGGCGGTGGCCTTCTTGTCGTCTTCGGGTTTCTTGGCAGCGGGCTGGGCAGCACTTGAGGACGGCTGCTCCGCTACAGGTGCCGGGGCCGGGGCCGGTTGAGCCGGCTCGCCCACCTCGGTACCACTTGTTTCCTTGATCGAAATCTGGCCGGCATCCAGCACGAAACAAAGAACCGCCTCGATATCATCGATAGGCTCCTGGGTTTCGATCGACACGGTCAGCGTGCCTTCGGAAAACTCTGAGTGCTTGATGGCTCCAAACAGCGCCAGCTCCTCGGTCAAAGTGTCCTTTTCGTCTTCTTCGATCTTGGTAAGCGTAAGCGTCAATACCCGGTCCGCACCGTTTGCGCTGGCTGCACCGGCTTCGGGCTGCGCGGTTGGCTTGGGCGCCGCCACCTTGGGCGCACCGCCTTCGACACGCTCTTCGGCGATGCGCTTTAGGGTATTACAAATACGCTCGAACGCTTCGGGATCGGGCTCTTCCTGATTGCGGTAGGCATTCAACTGATCTGTAAGCATATCTTTTGTTTCCAAGAAGATATCGATGATTTCACGATCGAGCGTAAGCTCGTGATGACGAGCACGATCCAGAAGGTTTTCGAAAATATGGGTCGTTTCCTGAAGCACGGTGAAACCGAACGTCCCCGCACCTCCCTTGATCGAATGGGCTGCACGAAAAATGGCGTTGAGCTGTTCGCTGTCTGGCTCATCGATATCGATATCGAGCAGCAGGTGCTCCATTTCATTGAGAAGCTCTTCCGCTTCCTCAAAGAACGTTTGATAAAACTCGGTAATATCCATGCTCATAGTGATCTCTCGATGCCGTGATAGGGATAAGGGCCAGTCGCGACCTAGCTCATCAACTGAGCAGCAAGCTCGACCAGACTTTCAGGGTCGAACGGCTTGGACAGCCAACCATTGGCCCCTGCATCGCGTGCAACCTGCTTGAAGTGATCCTGGGACTCGGACGTCAGCACCAGGATGGGGGTGGCATCGAACTCAGACATGGCTCTCAGTTCGGCAATGAGCTTGTCCCCATCCATTTTCGGCATATGCCAGTCGGTAATGACCAGATCAAAGGTCTCGCCACTTCGTGCCTTCTCGAGTGCATCTTCTCCATCGACGGCGCTTACGACATGCCAGCCTTCTGCTTCAAGGGCCGCGACCATGATCTTTCTGATAAGCGCCGAATCATCTGCCAAAAGTATTGAATACATAGTTTTTACTTTTCTTTGAACGTCATGGACACGGTGCACGCCAACACAGAGCACCCCCCGCTTATTCCCTATTATCGTTCGACGCCGCCCGATTCTTTAGATGGCATCAATGGGCTTTTAAACACCGGAATACCACCGGCGTCACTCATTTCATCCAGCATCCGCCGCTCGCTGTCCTGATTGAGCATCAAGATACTGATCCGCCGATTGATCGGTGCATCCGGCGTGTCTGGATCAAGACTCATCGTTGCGGCAAGCCCGATCACACGGAACAGCTTCTGACTGTCGAGACCACCCGCCACAAGCTCGCGACGCGCCGCATTCGCTCGGTCACTCGATAGCTCCCAGTTGCTGTACGCGGCATCCCCGGCGGCATAAGGCAAGTCGTCGGTGTGGCCTGAAATCGTAATGTGATTTGGAAGCTCGTTGAGCACAGGGGCAATCGTTCGCAGAACCTTTCGCATATAGGGCACGATATCGGCGCTTCCGATCTTGAACATGGGCCGGTTGTTGCTGTCGATGATTTGTATGCGAAGCCCGTCCGGGGTCATTTCGATCTTGAGCTGCTCTTGGAGCGCCCTGAGCGCCGGATCCTGCTGGATCAGGCTGTCGAGCCGAAACTTGAGCTGGCGCAGCTCGGCGTCATCAAGCCTGTAGGCGTGAGGCGTGATAACGACTTTCTTGACCTCACCCTCTTGGTGGGTAACGTCATCCCCGCCTCCGGGGATCGCGCTGTTGCTGGCCGAGTTCTTGTCCCCTCCAAACATCGCGACCTTAAGCGGTGTATTGAAATATTCGCTGATGGCTTCGAGCTCGGCCTCACTTGTACCGGACAGCAACCACATCACCAGGAAGAAGGCCATCATGGCTGTCATGAAGTCGGCATAGGCAATCTTCCAACTGCCATGTGCGCCGTGATCAGACTTTTTCTTCCGTTTAATGACGATTGGACGTCGTGCGTTATGGTTCATGTCCGCTCCTTAGCCGGCCGGCTTGGACTTGACACTGCGGACGTGCTCTTCGAGTTCGCTGAATGACGGTCTCTCGGAGGCGAACAGCGCTTTTCGACCAAACTCGACAGCAAGTGGCGGTGCGTAACCATTCAGGTTGGCAAGCAGCGTCACCTTGATGCACTGAAGCATCTTGACCATCTCTTCGACGTGGTGCTTGACCTTGTTGGCAAGCGGGGTGACGAACCCATAGGCAAGCAAAATACCCAGGAAGGTTCCCACCATTGCGTTGGCGATCAGGGGCCCGATCTGCTCGGGCTCGAGCCCTTCGGCACCCAGGGTATGTACAACCCCCATGACGGCTGCAACGATACCGAAGGCCGGCAGGCCATCACCTACCGCATTGATGCTGTGCGCTGGCACTTCGGCCTCGTGTTGAAACGTCTCGATCTCATGATCCATCAGGGATTCGATCTCGAACGGATCCATGTTGCCGCTGATCATGAGTCGCAGGTAATCCGTCAGAAACTCCATCAGAAGCGGGTCGTTAACGAGGGCGGGATACTGAGAAAAGATTGGGCTGTCTTCCGGGGAGTCGATATCTTTTTCAAGCGCCATCATGCCTTCCTGACGGCCCTTGGCGAGAATCAGGTACAAAAGCCCCATCAGATCGAGAAACATCTCCTTGTTGTAATGACTGCTTTTCATCAACTTGGGCAGGATGCGAATGGTTGCCTTAATGCCATGTCCGCTATTGGATGCGATGAACGCGCCCATTCCTGCACCAAAAATGATGACGATTTCCGCAGGTTGCCAGAGCGCGCCAAGATGTCCGCCAACCATTAGGTAGCCGCCGAAAACACACGCGACAACAGCGATATAGCCAATGATGATAAGCACGTTTTTCCCCTGCCAAGTAGTTATCTACGTTCCATAAACGGCGACGGGGGTAAAACCTTGAGCTGCGACCCTGCCCCCTCAGCGACAGCTCAAAAAGTAAAAAGTGAGGCGCGACTCACACGGTTGGCTCACACGGTCATCAATGGATAACGAGCAAGCACACCCAGGACGTCACGATCTGACCAGAACATGGAATCTGCCTTTGTATCGCAGGCAAGAAGACGTTTAGAAGGTGGGTCATATGAGACGGAAAAGGATATTCAAGGTTCGTTTATAAAGGGCGATATAAAGCTCGAACTCTTTTAGCCGGTTGACTATGCTAGAGTGCGCATATCGGTCGCACGGCCGATATGCGCTACCGGAAAAACAACAGCGCCAATCGACTGAAACGCAGGGGAATCGACATGGTCGCATCACGCTTGGGCCCGAATGCCAAAACAGCAGGGCTTATGGCAACACTTGGTTGCCTGCTGATGATGTCAGGGTGTTCCACGATGAACTGGACCAAGCCAAGTGCCGACCATCAGGATCTCGTCATGGATATGGAAGAGTGCCGCGGTCGAAAGGATGCCCTTACCAATGACAATCAGCTCGATAATGATTATGGCATCGGCCTTCACTTCTCATCTCTGACCGGCTTTGCGACCTCGTTCTACACCGAGCCGGCCGAGTATCGAATCGATAATTGTCTAAGCGCTCGCGGCTGGACCCGCTCGCCTCAATCCTGAGCGCTGGACATACGCTGTCCGGCAGAATCAAGACACTGCTGAACGCGGCCGGTAAAACTCTCAAGTTGCTTTTTGACGCCCACTGCAGGCTCGCTGGCAGACGCTTCTATACGTTGGGCATAATCGCTACCAATTCGCGGGCTCGAGAAGTAATAGTAATTTCCCTCTTCCGGCAGGTGCTGAAAATCGAGCTTGGCGCGAACCGGTACGTCGCTTGCGGCCAAGGTCAGTTCACCCTCGATCTGATGTTCATCCACCACCAGTTTTTCAAGCGTGCCCCTGTCGTCCGCCAACTGATCTTTCATGCAGGCAATGGCCGCATCTTCGTTTTCAAAGCGGTACGGGGCGCGAAACTTGAATGCATTGACGAATACGCCCTGCCCATCGCGCCCGACAACCGTATCGGTCGTTGCGTTCAAGTCGGAACTGATAATATGGTCGCTTGCTGCACACCCACTTAAAAGAGCAAATGCGAGCACGCTTGTGACTGTCTTGACCTGTTTCATGCGTTTCAGACCTTCTTTTCTCGGTTTCACTAAAAAATAAACCCATGGCTCCGTACAGGCGATGCCATAGGGGCTTTCGATCCAACTTGCACAGAACCGTGGCCCAAAATAAGGCTTAATGAGCTCGCGTTGCTGATGACCATCCCCCATTCAACAGCGTAGCACCAAGAAGCTTCAGGCTGTGCCATCCCCACGGCTTGACTTCTTGGGGCTTTTTTATATCCGCTACATACCTCCCCCGTATCTGCTCGCCAAGCAGCAAAGGTAGTGCAGATTAATTGATGCTGACGCATCGACCCAAGACACGCACAGCGCCGCTCCTCACAGAACAACCGCGTTTGTCGAAATGCACGCACTTTACATTAAAACCACACCTCTTAATGAGCGAAGAAAGCATCGCTTCGTGATGCCACTCAAGCACTCGTTTGGCCTCGGACTGGCATTGTCGAGTAAAGATGCGCGATGATGGCGCCCGCTTAGTTTCCCTTAAAAGGATGTGTGCGATGTCTGATCTATTCAACTCCTACCAGCAGTGGAAGCGGTTCAACCGTCAGGACAAGCTGGACCGTGAACACCAGGCCGCGATGAAAAAGGTGCTGGCCTCGGGTGCCATGGCGCGCAAGATGGTCGAGGCCTTCAAGAGCATGGCTGAGAAAGGAGCCGCTCAGGGCGCGTGCTATCGAACGATTTATCAACATCAGTCACGCGAGGGAGAGGCGCTGACTCGCGAAGGCTGGCTGTTCGTACGCCGTGTGCACGCTGAAGGCGGGTCGACCCGTGTAAGAGCGACTCTTCTGGATGCCTTCACGCTTGAAGACGGTGAGATCGAGTTCAAGGCGGAGCAGGGAAAGGGCATTACTCTTGAAATCTTTGATGAAATCAGTACTCGCGGCTCAATCAGCATGAGCTGCCGAGTCGATCGTACCGACGACCCGCGCGATACCCAGTTCATCACCTTCCTCGACATGGTCAGAGGCGATCTCAAAAATTATCTGTAAGTCGGGCTTGCGAACTTTTAAGGCTTATCTCAGTCTTAATGGACACGATGCGACACTGTGACACGCGGTCCATCTTGAAACGCCGTTCGCACACTACCTGCTGATATAAGGAAAGGGCCATGACCACAGAAACGGTATACAACTCGCTCACACTTTCCGGTCTGGAAACTGTTCGCGACATTGCCAAGCCCAAGGCGCGAACTTCCGAGGCCGCGCTCGACATGGACAGCCCGGCCATCGCCCTGCTGACCGACTTCGAGGCCAGCCGTGCCCAGACCGTGCCGTCAAGCACCAGCGCGACTCAAGCCATTGCCATCATGAAAAACAATGGCGTACATATGCTCTTGGTCATTGATAGCGACGGCCATTTCACGGGCATTGTGGGTGCGCGTCAGCTGTTTGGCGGCCGAGCCATCACGGTTGCAATGAACCAGTACAGTATCGAGCGCAGCGAAGTCACCGTGGATATGGTCAAGGTCAGCCGTAACGACCTGCATGCTCTTGATTTCAACCGCCTGGAAAAGGCAACACTTGGCGATCTGGTCAAGACGCTAAAGGAATCCGGCGACCGCCACATTCTGATCAAGGACAGCTGCGATCAAAATGGCTGCCGCATCAGGGGCGTCATCTCTGCCGCAGACATTACCCACGCCCTCGGGATTGACCTCGATCACCCGCCTGAGGCGCACAGCTTTTCGGCCATCTGTTCTGTCGTGCTCGGTCACGAGCTTTAAGGGTCACAAGCTCCAAGAGTCACACCCTGAGAGTCACGAACGCTTCGGTCAAAACGCCTGCACCTGCAGGCGTTTTTGTGTACATCACATACGCCGCCTAGACGCCATGAGACTCAACGCCGTCAAGATGTCCAAGCCACTGCGCCCAGCGCGCCCGGGCAAGGCCAATGCCAACCGGTCGCAGATGCAGCGTATCGCCAGGGCAACATTGCCCCAGACGCGCCAGCGAATATGGCGTGACTGCGCCGAACTTGGGGTAACCGCCAATGCTTTGACAGTCCGGACCCAAAATGATCGGTGCGCCATCCGGTGGCACCTGAATGACACCCGGTGTCAGCCCTTCGGAAACAAGCGACGCGCATCGGCTTTCAAGACGCGGCCCTTCGAGTCGGACCCCCATGCTGTCTGCACGCGTATCCACGCACCACGGTCGATTGAACGCATCAAATAGACTTCGCCCCGAAAACGTGGCGGCTTGCAGGCCCACCACTACATCAAGCACCAACGCCTCATCGAACGACCATCTGGTCGCGTCCGGCTGGGTTCGAAGAGACGGGAACCCGGGCGCATACGTGAGCGCATCGCCCACCGTCAGCTCATCCCCCTCGCCATGAAGCCCTCCGAGCGGCTCTCGGGCCAGCGCCGTCACGCTTCCAAGTTCAGGCGCTACCTCGAACCCGCCAGCGACCGCCAGATAGCTTCGAAGCCCTTGAACCGGGGTATCAAACATCAGGGTCTGGCCGCCCTCGACCACAAAGCAGCCGCCCGGGCTCACCGGCACGTGATCAAGCCGAGCGCCTAGATCCGCCCCCGTTAACGCAACGGTCGTTGACGCCGAAAACGTCAGAGCAACCTGCCCTAGCGTGATTTCAAGTACCGGTGCCGTATGCGCATTACCGAGCAGTGCGTTGGCAACGCGCAGCGAGAGATGATCAAACCCGCCCCCCTGCCCGAGGCCCAGATGGCGCACCCCGAATCGACCCAAATCCTGCACTCGACACCCACCGTCGAGCCGAGTGATCGAACAGCTTGCCGAATCAGTCATGTCGCGCTCCTTCAAAGGGGGTGTCATCACCGCCATGGTTCAAGAACGTGGCGTGATCGATCGGCTTGAAGCGCACGGTATCGCCGGCTCGGTACAGGGTGTAGCCTTCGCGCTTGATATCGAAAAGGCGCGTCGGGCACCGGCCGATGATGTTCCATCCCCCCGGGAGCGCACTCGGGTAAACCGCCGTTTGGATGCCGGCGATTCCCACACTTCCCGCCGCAACCCGTTTTCGCGGGGTCGATAACCTTGGCATGGCGATGGCCTCATCCACCGCCCCCATGAACCCGAACCCGGGCGCAAAGCCCAGCGCGAAGACCCGATACTCGCGGGAGACATGACGCTCGATAACCTCGTCGACCGACAGCTTCGCCTTATCCGCGATGACCTCGAGTTCGGGGCCAACGCGCGGGTCAAACCAGACCGGCAGTTCATGCACCTGCCCGCTGGCCTCTGCCCGCTGGCCTGCCGCCTCGAGCGCCCGTTTTATCGCCTCTCGCACATGAGCCTCATCCGTGCGCGCATCGTTAAAATGCACCAGTACCGTCGTGTAGGACGGAGTGAGATCGATCACTGCGTCTGCAAGTTCGTCTCGGAGTTGTTCGCAAAACGCCATGATGACATCGACATGGCGGGTATCGATCTGATCGAACAGGCGTACCAACAGGCAATCAAGGCCGACACGCTCGATCTCAACGTTTACCGTCATGGCGCACCTCCTTTCAACGCGGCGTGAACGGCCTGAACCGAGGCGATCGACTCGTCATTGTCGCCGTGAACGCACAGCGTATCTGCCAAAAGCGTGAGCTCGGTTTTACCGTCATGAGCAAGAATCGGCGCTCCGTTTGCAAACGCGACGGCCTGAGCGACGATGGCGTCACGATCCTTGTGGACGGCCCCGGGCGTTTGACGGGAAACGAGATGCCCCTCGGCGTCGTAGGCCCGGTCAGCAAAGACTTCGTTCCAGACCGTAATGCCGTACTGCCTAGACAGCCGCTCGGTGGCCGAGCGATCCGACACCGAAGTCACCATTAGCGGCAGCTCACGGTCAAACGCCGCCACGGCCGCCATGATGGCCTCAAGAACGTCCGGGTTACGCATCATGTCGTGATTGAGGGCGCCGTGAGGCTTTACGTAGGAAAGCTCGATCGATTCCGCACGACAGGCGGCATACACCGCCCCCATCTGGTAGAGCACCATCTGCTCGACTTCATTCGGCGTACACGCAAGCGAGCGCCGGCCGAAACCGACCAGATCCGGATAGCCGGGATGTGCGCCGACCTGAACGCCGTGGCGCGCGGCCAGGGCGACGGTCTCTCTGAGCGTGACCGGGTCCGAGGCATGAAAACCACAGGCCACGTTGGCGCAATCGATCCAGGGCATGACCTCTTCGTCCCGTCCCATTGGCCAGGGCCCAAGGCGTTCCCCCATATCGCAGTTAAGCAGTAGCCTCGTTGTCATCGGCGCCCTCCTTTACATGATTGTTATACGACGTGAATCGCGGGTCAGCTGTCTTGACAGGTATAAAATTCGCTGCGTATCTTTGTCAAAGTTTATCGATATTTTATCTACAAATTAAAATAAAAATATCGATGACCGTGTTTGGAATGCGTTTAACGACAACGACAATGGCGGATTCGATCATGCACTACCTGCGCACCCTCAAGACCATATTCACCGTGGCAGGCGCGTTTGGCGTACTGAGCCTTGCGCCCGTGACATCAGCCCATGGGGCCCAATGGAACTTTGCCGAACCCTACGGCGATGCCAACTTCCATACCCAAAATGCCCGGCAGTTCGCCGAGGACGTTACCGAGGCGACCGGTGGCAAGCTCGCGGTCACCGTCCACGCCAACGGCGCGCTCATCCCGCACCCTGAAATAAAGAACGCCGTACGCCGGGGCATCGTGCCGGTGGGTGAGCTCTTTCTCTCTCGGCTTGCCAATGAAAATCCGATTTTCGAAGTCGATGCACTGCCAACGCTTGCCAACGATTACGAATCCGCCAGACGGTTGTGGCAGGCCTCGAAGCCCGAGATCTCGAAGCGCCTCGAACGTCAGGGCCTGAAAGTGCTTTACAGTGTGCCCTGGCCGTCCCAGGGCATCTATACGCAGTTCGAACTGACCCAGGCCAATCAACTTCAGGGCATCAAGCTTCGCTCGAACAATACGGCCACCGAGCGGCTCGCCAAGCGGCTTGGCGCCATTCCGACCCAGACTGAGGCCTCCGATATACCGACCGCCTTCAGTACCGGGCGCGTCGATGCCATGGTGACCTCGGTCTCGACCGGGGTGAATACGGCCGCGTGGGACTATGTCTCGCACTTCAACGACGCCAATCTGTGGCTGCCCAAGAACATCGTGATCATTAACCAGAAAGCCTTCGACCGCCTGGACAAGACCACTCAGCGCGCCGTGATGGACGCCGCCCAAAAGGCAGAACAGCGCGGTTGGGCGATGAGCAAGGCCGAGTCTGAGTCCGACATGACCGCACTGAAGGATCACGGCATCAAGGTCAATACCCCCACACCTGCGCTTGAAAAGGCCCTCGAGCGGGCCGGCGCCGAACTGGTCGAGCGTTGGAAAGCGCAGACGGGCTCGGAAGGCGAGGCCATACTCGAGCGCTACCGCCAACTCAGCGCGCGTGACGACAACGCGTAAAGGGAGGCCTCATGCGATTTTATCTGATGCCGCTTTACCGGCTGGGGGCATGGCTTGCCGGTCTAAGCATGCTGGCCATCGTCACTCTGATCACCGCCCAGGTGCTGTCTCGTGCGCTTGACCGGATTCTGGTTGCCGTCGGGCACGCCCCGCTTGGGTGGACCATCAGCGGTGTTTCCGAAATCGCAGGCTTCTTATTGGTGGGCGCCACCTTTCTCGGCAGCGCCTATACCTTCGCAACGAGAGGCCACATTCGCGTGACACTGGTGACCGAGCGCTTGCCCCTTCGGATTCGCGTTCTGCTCGAGGTCGTCGCGCTGACCCTGGCCCTGGTGCTTACGGGGTATCTGGGCATCGAGCTCTGGGTCCTGCTCGAAGACAGCATCGCCTACAACGAAGTGTCCTATGGCCTTGTGGCCATTCCTCTGGTCTACCCGCAGGCCGTGTTAGTGAGCGGGATTGCGCTGCTGGCCCTCGCCATCGCTGAGACCCTGCTCAACACCGTGGTCCTTGGGGTCATCGCCCCCCACCGCCTTGATGCGCCACTGCCCGAGCAGGATAGCGTCGTCGACTGAGGCTCATCGACCGACGCTCATCCGTGGCGTCGGTCGCTTGATCACGAACAAGTGACTGAACAAGTGACTGAAAGAGAGATCCGCTATGTTTGCGCTGATTCTGACCCTATCCATCGCATTGGTGCTTTTGCTCGGCGGCGGGCTATGGGTGGCCTTTTCCCTGCTGGCGCTTGGGTGGATTGCCATCAGCCAGTTTACGCCCATCCCGGCCGGCTCCGTGCTCGGCTCTGACTTCTGGAGCGCAAGCTATGGCTGGGAACTGACGGCGCTGCCGATGTTCATCTGGATGGGCGAAATCCTGTTTCGCTCGGGGCTTGCCGACGATCTGTTCAAGGCGCTCGCGCCCTGGCTCAACCGCCTGCCCGGTGGGCTTCTTCACACCAACATCTTTGGCAGCAGCCTGTTCGCCGCCGTGTCCGGCTCGTCTGCCGCCACCTGCGCGACCGTTGGCAAGATGACGCTGCCAGAGCTTGAACGGCGTGGCTATGATGACCGGCTCGCCATTGGTACGCTTGCAAGCTCGGCAACACTTGGGCTTCTGATCCCGCCCTCGATCATTCTGATCGTCTACGGCATCGCGACCGAGCAATCGATCTCACGGCTGTTCATGGCCGGTATTCTGCCGGGGCTGATGCTCATGGCACTGTTCGTTGTATACCTGATGATCTGGTCCTTACGTCACCCTGACAAGGTGCCCGTCGCCGAGGCCTCGATGCCTCTTGCACAAAAGCTCAGGGGCAGCCTGCGTATTCTGCCGCTTCTATTGCTGATCGTTGGCGTCATCGGCTCGATCTATGCGGGATTTGCCTCACCGACGGAAGCGGCAACGATTGGTGTCGTTCTTTCGATGATCATCGCGCGACTCAATACCGGCTTCGGCGCTCAGGCATTCAAGCACTCGCTGCTGGGTGCCGTGCGTACCGCCAGCATGATCGCGTTCATTCTGGCCGGCGCGTCCTTTCTGACCACGGCGATGGGCTTTACCCAGCTTCCAGGCCAACTTGCCGGGTGGATCGCAACGCTTGAGCTTGCCCCTTTTACGCTGCTTGCGGTGCTGACGCTCTTTTTCATTGTGCTCGGCTGCTTTCTCGACGGTATCTCGGTGGTAGTGCTTACGACATCGATCGTCATGCCGATGGTGGAAGCTGCGGGCTTTGACTTGATCTGGTTCGGCATCTATCTGGTCATCGTGGTCGAAATGTCTCAGATCACCCCACCGGTCGGCTTCAACCTATTCGTGATTCAGGGCATGACTGGCCGGGACATTCTGAGCATTGCCCGAGCGACGCTGCCCTTTTTCATGCTGATGCTTCTTGGTGTTATCCTGCTCGGCCTTTTTCCAGGCATCGCACTGATGCTGCCGACCATGATGGGGAACGGATAATGAGCGATGACTCACCTGTGACACCCCCCTTGAATCCGATCGTGTCGTCGGAACACCTTTCGCACAAGGCGAGGGAGCTGTCGGAGTTCGAATTCGGACTGATGGTTGCAAGCCACGGCTTCAATCGCTGGGTAGCCCGCTGCATGAGTGCAACCGGTTATGGCGAGCTCAGCACGCTCGAGGTATTGATTCTCAATAGCGTCAATCACCGCGGCCGCACCCGCCGCGTGAGCGACCTGTGCCTGGTGCTCAATATCGAGGACAGTCACACCGTCAGCTACGCGCTCAAGAAACTGGTGCGCTTTGAGCTGGTCACGGTCGAAAAGCGCGGCAAGGAAAGCTTCTACAGCATCTCCGAGCGCGGCCATGAGGCCTGCAAGCGCTACGCCCAGATTCGTGAAACCTGCCTGATCGAGTCGCTCGAGCAGCTTGGCATCAGCCGCGAAGAGCTTCACCGCGCCGCCGGGCTTTTACGCAGCCTGTCCGGGCTCTACGACCAGGCCGCACGCGCCGCCGCCACGTTATAACTGGCACATTCGCCGCGCAGTGCGTAAACTACCGCGCGGTGATTTTTTCACCGACCACACTCTGCTTGCTTCCGGACCGGATCCCGGAGCCGATCACTCATCGGACAAAGAAATTCTCCGCCATGTCTAAGAATGCCGTCGTTATCTATTCCGGTGGAATGGATTCCTATACCGTGCTCCATCGCGCCTTGAGCGAGGGGTACACCGTACACGCACTGTCGTTTCATTACGGCCAACGCCATGCAAAGGAACTCGATGTCGCCGCTTACGTGTGTCAGACGCTTGGCGTCACGCACAAAATCGTCGATATCCGTGCCATTCATCAATTGATCGGCCATAGCGCGCTGACCGATGACACTCAGGCGATGCCGCGCGCCGACTACGCCGAAGACAACATGCAGGCAACGGTTGTGCCCAACCGCAACATGATCCTGCTGTCACTCGCCATCGGTCACGCCGTCAATATCGGTGCCGACGTCTGCTTTTATGGTGCCCACGGCGGCGATCACGCCATCTACCCCGACTGTCGGCCGGAATTCGTCGAGCGCATGAATTCGGTTGCCGGCATTGCCAATTACGAGCCGGTCGAGATTCGTGCGCCCTACCTGCACGCGAGCAAGGGCGAGATTCTGGCCGACGGTCTGGCGCTTGGGCTTGATTACGCCAACAGCTGGACCTGCTACCTGGGTCAGTCACTTGCCTGCGGCGAGTGCGGCAGTTGCCGCGAGCGGCTTGCGGCGTTCGCCGAGCACGGGCTGACCGACCCACTGCCTTATGCCCAGGGCGGCCTCGATGTATAGCGTCAAGGAAACCTTCTACACCCTGCAGGGCGAAGGTGCCCAGGCCGGACGCCCTTCGGTGTTCTGCCGGTTCACCGGCTGCAACCTCTGGTCGGGCCGCGAGCAGGACCGCGCCGCGAGCATCTGCACGTTCTGCGACACCGACTTCATCGGCACCGATGGCCAGAACGGCGGCAAGTTCAAGACCGCCCGTGACCTGGCTGACCACATCGCCGCGTTCTGGCCCTCCCCGGAAGGGACACCATACGTGGTGTTTACCGGCGGTGAGCCGCTACTGCAGCTCGATGCGCCGCTGATTGAAGCCATGCACGCCAAGGGCTTTGAAATTGCGGTGGAAACCAACGGCACGATCAAGGCACCAAATGGCATCGACTGGCTCTGCGTCAGCCCCAAGGGCCGCGCCGAGCTGGTTCAGGAGACCGGCCACGAACTCAAGCTGGTCTACCCCCAGCCCGAGGCACTGCCGGAACGGTTCGAGCACACACATTTCGAACACTACTACCTGCAGCCGATGGACCTTTCACCGCAGGGCGAGGCTCGCTCGACGCTCAAGGCCGCACTCGACTACTGCATGAGACGCCCGCGCTGGAAGCTCTCGCTTCAGACCCACAAGATGATAGGAATCGACTGATGACGCTGTTCGTCAACGCACTGACCCATTTAGACGCCTCCTACTGGGACGCCAAACGCGGCCTCGTCGGCGCCAGCTGGCATGTCGATCTGACCCTTGATGGCGAGCTCGGCGAGGACGGCATGCTGTTCGATTTCGGCGAGGTCAAACCCTGGATCAAACGGGTCATCGACCAGGGGCCGGATCACACGCTGCTGGTGCCGACCAAGGCCCCGGGCATCGATGTCCAGGAGTGCGCAGAAGGTCTTTGCATCAAGGCCTCACTCCCCTGGCCGATGGAAGTGCGCGCTCCACGCCAGGCGTTTACCTTACTGCCCTGGACGGAAATCACCCCGGAGCGGCTGGGCGAGTACATCTCCGAGCAGCTCATGAAGCGTCCACCGCCCCGCGTTACCCGCATCGGTATTTCCCTGGCCGAGGAGCGCATCGAGGGTGCTGGCTACACTTACTCTCACGGACTCAAGCAGCACGCCGGCAACTGTCAGCGCATCGCCCATGGCCACCGCTCGCGCCTGTACATCTGGCGCGACGGTGAACTCGATGAGGCGCTCGCCGCACAGTGGAGCCGTGGGCTTGTCGACATCTATCTGGCCGACCAGGCCGACGTTATCTTGCCGGACGACGAATTCTGTCGGGTAGCCTATACCTCGGCTCAAGGCAGTTTTCGCATCAAGCTGCCCCGCGAGCGCGTGATGATCATGCCGACCACCAGCACGGTCGAGAACATCGCCAAGTGGCTTGCCGAGCGCATCAGCATGCTGCATGGCGGCGATATCCGTGTCCAGGCGTTCGAAGGCATCGGCAAGGGTGCCATCGCCCAGGCAAGCCAGCCACGAGACGATTGACCCACCGCGTGCCCTGACTAAGACGTTGGTCGTGTTCTTGCCTATGCTTTGAAAAACGGCAACCAGGGTATGGGTATGATCGATACGTTCATTGAAAACGTCGGGGCACTGCCGCAGTGGGCCTACGCGCTCGGGATCGCGGTACTGACCGTTGCAGCCCATGCAGGGCTTGAAGTCCTGCACTGCACGATCAAGCGGGTGTTCAACGGTCGACTCCGCCTTGTCAGTGCGGTAGCGATTGCCGTACATCCACCGCTGGTGTGGTTGGCCTGGGTCTATGGTGTGGCGTTTTCGCTCTATTTCCTGATACCGACCCGGCTAGGCTGGCACGGCCCGCTCTTGATCACGGCCAACCTGATTGCCGCGCTTTTGCTGCTGTGGCTGATCGTGCGGGTTACCCGGCGCATGGTTGCGGTCATGGACCGCTGGGCCGAGGACAGAACCACGGCGTTCGAGCGATTTCTACTGCCGCTTCTGACACGGACGACGGCGGCGCTTGCCCCGGTGTTACTGCTGTTTGCGCTGCTGCCGCTGTTCATTGCCTCAGAGCGCATCGACGCTTTACTTCATAATCTGGCAAGTCTTTTGCTGATCGCAAGCGTGGCCGGCGTCATGATTCAGGGCGTGAACATGACCGAGCGGCTATTGAGCGAACGCTACCGAATGGACGTTGAGAACAACCTCGTGGCACGTCGGGTGCATACGCAGATCACGGTGCTGCGCAAGCTGATCAACTTTTTGATCATTTTGCTGGCGCTTGCCTCGATGCTGATGATCTTCGATAAGGTCCGCCAGCTCGGCACCAGCATTCTGGCGTCGGCCGGTATTCTTGGGGTCGTGCTCGGGTTTGCCGCTCAGAAAGTGTTCGGCAACCTGATCGCGGGCATTCAGATCGCACTGACCCAACCGATCCGACTCGACGACGCCGTGGTGGTCGAGGGTGAATGGGGGTGGGTCGAGGAACTGACGCTGACCTATGTCGTTATTCGTCTATGGGACTGGCGCCGACTGGTGCTGCCGATCAATTACTTCATCGATCATCCGTTTCAGAATTGGACACGCACCAGCAACGATCTGATCGGCTCGGTCATCCTCTACGCCGATTACTATCTGCCGCTTGATGAGCTGCAGGCAGAAGCCGAGCGGCTGGCGCAGCTGTCACCGCGCTGGAGCGGCAAGGTCTGCAAGGTACAACTGCTTGAGATGACCGAGAGAAACATGCAGCTTCGCGTGTTGATCAGTGCCCGCGGCGGTGCGGATACGTTCGATCTTCGCTGCGAGTTGCGAGAAGGTCTGATTCGCTATATCGCCGCGCACTACCCCGATGCGCTGCCCAAGGTGCGCCTGGAAATCGGGCAACGCGCTACGGCGTCATCACCAACGCTTCATGACACGATCGATGACGGCTCACCGGCCACTGATCACTAGAGAGTTCTCGTCTATGGGAGATAAATCAATGGCGTGTCGTATCGGCTGTGGCGCCTGCTGCATCGCGCCCTCGATAACCACACCAATTCCGGGCATGAAAGATGGCAAACCGGCCGGGGTGCGCTGTGTTCAACTGGATGAGAACAATCTGTGTCGTCTTTTCGGCCACCCTGACCGACCTGCGGTGTGCCATGCGTTCGAGTTCGATATCGAAGTCTGCGGCACCGAGCGCGATGAGGCACTTGCGTTGATTACCTGGCTTGAAGACTCGACCTGAGGCGGCGCGAGCCGCCTCAGGTCAAGACGTTACGGCGCGAGTTTCACCAGACGCTTGCCGTTGTACGCCCCACTTTCAAACAGTGACAGGAAGGCTTTCGGAGTGGCTTCGAGCCCCTCGAAAACACTCTCCTGATACTCGATCACCCCTTTTTGCACCAGCGGCCCGACATCCTTGATGAAATCGCTATAGCCTTCCCAGTGCTCGAGCACGATAAAGCCCTGCACGCGAAGCCGCTTGGTCAACATCATGGCGATATTGGCAGGCCCCGGCTGCTCACCGTCGTTGTAGCGTGAAATCATGCCGCAGACCGCAATACGCCCGAAATCGTTCATGGACGCAAGCGCGGCATCAAGCATCGGCCCACCAACATTCTCGAAGTAGACATCGATGCCCTGGGGCGCTGCACGCTTGATGCCGGCGGCGATGTCCTCCGCACTTTGATGGTGGTTGACCGCATGCACACCAAGCGATTCCAGCCACTGACACTTTTCCTTGGAACCGGCCGTGCCCACAACGGTACAGCCTTTTTGAACCGCGAGCTGAACGGCCAGAAAGCCAACGGCACCGCTTGCGGCCGACACCAGCACGGTGTCCTCTCCAGTCAGCCCCGCAATGGTATTGAGCCCGGTCCAGGCGGTCATGCCCGGCATGCCAAGCACGCCCAGATAGGCCTGAAGCGGAACATCATAGCTTGGCAGCGGCTCGACATGATTGGCATCGACCACGGCGTGATCACGCCAGCCGGCCATGTGACGTACCTTGTCACCGACCGTGAAGCGCTCATCGCTTGATTCGACCACCTCGCCGATGGCTGCGCCTTCCATGGGTGCGTTCAGTTCGAACGGGTCGATGTAGGTTTTGACGCCGTCCATACGATTGCGCATGTACGGGTCGACCGACAGCCACAGGTTCTTGAGCTTCAACTGACCGCTGGCGAGTTCGGGCAATGAATCGGTGCAAAGCTCGAACAGGGCCTCATCCGGCACCCCATTCGGGTGGTCGGTCACAACAAAATAGCGACTCTCAGTCATAACGCGCTCCTGATAGCGAACGTGACATAGGAAACGGCGCCCGAAGGCGCCGTTAATTAGCGTGCTAACAAGCGTAGCGCGTGTAATGTCACTTGTCGATCTTGCCTTGCTCATGCAGTCGCTCGACCAGAGCTGATACCACGATCTGCTGGTTGACGCGCGAGGCCAGCGATCGAACAAAATCAAGATCGTTCTGATTGCTCTCTTTACTACCGACCTTTTGCAATTCAACGATTGCCTGCTTTTGACCAACCTGATGATGCGCGAAACGCGGGCCGTTGTCCGGGCGCGGCATCTGGAAGGCGGCGTCGATCAACTCGCTCGGTACACTGTCGTCGTTACGGCCCACGGCGTCGGCCTCCTGCCAGTTCAATGAAACCGAAGGCGTTTGGCCCGACTTCAAGGCACTGACGGCACTGCTCGCCTGAGTAGCCAGCTGCGTCTGCTGCTGCTCAAGAGTCAGCGTGCTTCGAATGCGCTCGCGCACCTGATCCAGCGGCAGCACCTGTTCGGGCCGGTAGTCAGCGACGCGAAGCACCAGACGGTGATCGCCATCAAGCTCGATAACATCACTGTTATAGCCCTGGCTCACATCGTTTCGATCCAATACATCGTTACTGAAGGCCGCCTTGATCACATCGGCGTTCCCAAGAATCGGATCATCGTTGTCCTTACCGACCCAGCCGCTTTCGTGCAGCTTGAGATCTAGGTCTTGAGCGACGTCGCTCAGATTGGGGGCTGAGTAGCTGTCGTCCTTGAGCTTTTGCGCCTTGTCATCGAACACCGAGGCCACCTGCTCATTCTGAAGCGATTCACGCAGCTCCGGGCGCAAAGCGTCAAACGAGTCGATCTGAATGCCGGTTACCTTGATGATGTGATAGGCGTTGTCGAGCTTGAACGGCTTTGAAACCTGGCCCTCAGAAAGCGTACCGAGCTGCTGGTCGAACGTCTGGCCGAAGATACCTTCGGTCACCACGCCAAGATCGCCCCCCTTGCTGGCGCTTCCGGGATCATCGGAATAGCGCTTGGCCAGATCGGCAAACGAGGCGCCCTCTGCGAGCTTCGACTCGATGCTCTGCGCCTGCTCACGCGCAGCGGCGTCATCCTGCTGGTCATTGATGCTGATGATAATGTCAGATACCCGCTTAGGTGCATCGGCCTTGCGCTTATCATAGGCAGATTTAAGGGCGTCATCGGTGACTGAGACATCAGAGGCCATCGCCTGCTTGTCGAGCAGAATGTAGTTCAGCTTGACCTGCTCCGGACGTGTGAACTGATCCTTGTGCTGGGTGTAGTAATTCTCGACGTCTTCATCTGACACCTGGACGCTTTTGGAGAGTGCATCCGGGCCGATCAATGCGTAGCGAAAGCTTCGAGTCTGGTTCTGAAGTGCGGCCAACCGGTCGACTTCGCCAGGTAGAACAAAGCTGCTGGCGGCCAGCCCCTGTCGAAGCTGGGTAATCACCATGTCTTCTTCAAGCTGCGTTCTGAAAGTATTCGGAGTGTAGCCGGCACTGTTGAGGGTGCGTACAAAGCGCTCTTTGGAGAAATGGTTGTTCTGATCCTGAAATTCAGGCAGCTGCACGATCAACTGATCCACCTGGGCCTTGGTAAAGACCAGACCGTGGTCGTTGGCGTATTGACGCATCAGGGCGCGGGTAATCAGCTGATCCAGAATCTCGCTTCTGGCCTGGTTCTCGTTATCTGGCGAAACCTGGCCCGAACGCATTTGACGCTGAAGCGTAAGCTCCACGCTTTGCTTCTTGATGGACTCGCCGTTGACGGTGGCAGCATCGTCGCTGCTCTGGGTAAAGACACTGACGATCGACTCGACCCCAAAGAACGTGAACGTGATGGCAATCAACGCCACGATAACTTTGGCAATCCAGCCCTGAGCGCGATTTCGAATATGTTGCAGCATGCAGGCCTCAAACAGTTAACGTCATGAATCGGTGGCTCATTGTACCGGGCCGTCGTGGTCGGGTCGAAACCGAAAGGGCCCCTACAATAAAAAACGCACCGCGAGGCGGTGCGTTATTTCGAAGTCTCATTACCGGAGTAATTACGTTCGATCAGTTGACGGCGTCTTTCAGAGCCTTGCCAGCCTTGAAGCTGGGTACTTTTGCCGCATCGATGTTGATCGGCTGACCGGTCTGAGGGTTACGGCCAGTACGCGCAGCGCGCTCTTTCACTGAAAACGTACCGAAACCAACCAGTGCGACGGAATCGCCCTGCTTCAGTGTGTCAGTGACCGAATCGATCATCGCATCCAGTGCACGTGTAGCAGCGGCCTTCGGAATGTCCGCGGATGTTGCAATCGCATCGATCAGTTCAGATTTATTCACTCTTCACCCCTTGACTTTCAACATATCAGTAATATTCAGCGCAATGAACATGGGCGGTCAACGCCATCACAATGAACCGCAGTTTATAGCAACGTGACCGATGAGCGTCAAGCGACCATTGCCCCAGAAAGCGCGCTACGACGGGGGTTTGCCCCCCGTTTGACAGTCTTAATGCGTATTGACTTGTGGACGATCATCACTTTCGCCGGATTCGACGAAAGTCTCATCATCTACACCCGCCGCGCTTTTGGTGAGCGCGACATCAAGTACCTCATCGATCCAGCGCATCGGCCGAATATCCAGGGCGTCCTTGATCGCATCCGGCACTTCCTTGAGATCCCGCACGTTCTCTTCGGGAATGAGTACCGTCTTGATGCCACCACGGCGCGCCGCCAGCAGCTTTTCCTTCAAACCACCGATCGGCATCACCTCGCCTCTCAGGTTGACTTCACCGGTCATGGCGACATCACACCGCACGGGGAATCCGGTGTAGGTGGAAACAATCGCAGTCACCATGCCGATACCGGCACTTGGGCCGTCCTTGGGCGTCGCACCTTCCGGTACGTGGACGTGCAGGTCCTCTTTTTCGAACCGCTCGACATCGATGCCCAACGCCTTGGCCCGCGAGCGTACGACGGTTTGGGCCGCACTCACCGACTCCTTCATTACATCGCCAAGCGAGCCGGTCTTGTGAATACGCCCCTTGCCGGGCGTCAGTACCGATTCGATATTGAGGATCTCGCCACCGACCGATGTCCAGGCAAGCCCTGTTACGCGGCCGACCTGATCCTTGCGGTTGGCAAGCCCATAGCTGTAGCGGCGTACACCTGCGAACTCTTCCACGTCTTCAGAGGCAAGCTCGGTAGTCGACTGCGCCCCACCCTTGACCTCTTGATCGATCCGCTTTCTGAGCACCTTGCGAGCCACCTTGGCGATCTGGCGTTCGAATTCACGCACACCGGCCTCACGGGTGTAATACCGGATAAGCTCCAAAAGCGCGCCGTCATCAAGCGTCAGTTCCTGACTCTTGAGACCGTTGGCCTTCAGCTGCTTCGGCACCAGATAGCGCTTGGCAATCGCGAGCTTTTCATCTTCGGTGTAACCCGGGATTCGAATAATCTCCATTCGATCCATCAGCGGGCCGGGGATGTTCATGGAGTTTGCCGTGCAAATGAACATCACATCCGAGAGGTCATAATCCAGCTCCAGATAATGGTCGCTGAATTTGTCGTTCTGCTCAGGGTCGAGCACTTCCAGCAGCGCAGACGACGGGTCGCCACGATGGTCCATGCCGACCTTGTCGATCTCATCAAGCAAGAACAGGGGGTTACGTACGCCGACCTTGCTCATGCGCTGGATCAATTTACCTGGCAGCGACCCGATATAAGTGCGGCGATGGCCTCGAATCTCGGATTCATCGCGAATGCCGCCCAGAGCAAGCCGGGTGTACTTGCGATTCGTTGCCCGCGCGATCGACTGGCCAAGCGAAGTTTTACCGACGCCAGGCGGGCCTACCAAACAAAGCACTGGCCCCTTGAGCTTCTTGACTCGACGCTGTACCGCGAGGTATTCGAGGATGCGTTCCTTGACCTCGTCGAGCCCGTAGTGATCCTCATCCAGAACCTCTTCGGCGTGCGCGATGTCATGACGCACCCGAGTACGTTTTTTCCAGGGCACCGACAATACCCAATCCAAGTAGGAACGTACGACGGTGGCCTCGGCTGAAGTCGGCGCCATCATCTTGAGCTTGTTGAGCTCTTGACGCGCTTTCTCCTCAGCGTCTTTCGGCATGCCGGCCTGGGCGATCTTTTCTTCGTACTGATCGGCCTCGTTCGGCATGTTATCGAGCTCGCCCATCTCTTTCTGGATGGCCTTCATCTGCTCGTTGAGATAGTACTCGCGCTGCGACTTTTCCATCTGCTCCTTGACGCGCGAGCGAATACGCTTCTCGACCTGAAGCAGATCGATCTCGGACTCGATCAGCGTCATCAGATGTTCAATGCGCTCACGAATCTTGTCGATTTCGAGCAGAGACTGCTTATCGTTGATCCCGAGAGAAAGATGCGCACTGATCGTATCGACCAAGCGGCTGGGCTCTTCCATGCCTTGAAGTGACGTAAGCACCTCATTGGGAACTTTCTTCGAAAGCTTGACGTATTGCTCGAACTGATTGAGCAGGACTCTCACCAGCGACTCCTGCTCACGCTCGGTCAGTTCGATGGTTTCACGTTTGGAAACGTGAGCGACACTGTATTGGGTGTCTTCGTTTTCTTCGATTCGATCGATATCAACTCGGTCACTGCCTTCGATCAGCACTTTTACCGTGCCATCGGGCAGCTTAAGAAGCTGCATGATTTCAGCAACGGTTCCGACCGAGAAAAGATCGTTTGTATCCGGGTCGTCTTCACTGGCTTCTTTCTGCGCCACCAAGACTACCTTCTTGTCCGTTTCCATTGCATGCTCAAGTGCATGAATGGATTTTTCGCGTCCCACAAAAAGAGGAATCACCATCTGTGGGTACACCACTACATCACGCAGCGGCAAAAGAGGTAGTGTTAGCGTTTGCTCCGTGTTCTGCTCCATGCAGACATACCTCGATGTTGTTGGATGGGCCGCGTTAACAGCTTATTAGGTTATATTTGGGGGCACCGGCGGCAGGATTCAACACACGGCTATCAACAAAAAAGGGGCCCGAAGGCCCCCTTTTGGTGATTACCGAACGCACGCCTTCAGCCTTCCTGACCGGCCAGACGCTTTTCCTCATCATTGGAATAAATGAGGATGGGTTCGCTTTCACCAGAGATGACCGATGCATCGATCACGACCTTGGAGACATTCTCGACAGACGGGATCTCATACATTGTGTTCAACAGCACCGCCTCAAGAATCGAGCGCAGTCCGCGAGCACCAGCGCGGCGTTCAATGGCCTTGTGAGCCACAGCCTTGAGCGCATCCTCGCGAAAGTCGAGTTCGACGCCTTCCATTTCAAAAAGCTTGACGTACTGTCGAACCAGCGAGTTCTTGGGCTCGGTCAGAATCTGAACCAGCGCAGCTTCATCCAGCTCATTAAGCGTTGCAATGACCGGCAAGCGACCAACGAACTCGGGGATCAACCCGAACTTGACCAGGTCCTCAGGCTCGACGGTGGACAACGTCTCACCTACACCCTTGTTGGTGTCCTTGCTCTTGACCTGAGCGTTGAAGCCGATACCGCCCTTCTCTGCGCGGTCCTGTATCACTTTCTCGAGCCCTGCGAATGCGCCACCAACAATGAAGAGAATATTGCCAGTATCAACCTGCAGGAACTCTTGTTGAGGATGCTTTCGACCGCCCTGCGGCGGAACCGAGGCCGTTGTACCTTCAACCAGCTTCAGAAGCGCCTGCTGCACCCCTTCACCCGAGACATCGCGAGTGATCGAAGGGTTGTCCGATTTGCGAGAGATCTTGTCAATCTCATCGATGTAGACAATGCCACGCTGCGCCTTGTCGACGTCGTAATCGCACTTCTGGAGCAGCTTCTGGATGATGTTTTCAACGTCTTCGCCCACGTAGCCCGCTTCGGTCAGCGTAGTGGCATCGGCGATGGTAAACGGCACATTGAGCAAGCGCGCAAGCGTTTCTGCCAAAAGCGTTTTGCCGCTTCCGGTCGGGCCGATCAATAGGATGTTACTCTTGCCGAGCTCGACATCCTCGTTGTTCTTGGGTGACTGAAGGCGCTTGTAATGGTTGTAGACCGCAACGGAAAGCACCATCTTGGCACGGTCCTGCCCGATCACGTAATCATCAAGCGTGTTACGAATCTCTTTAGGTGCGGGAAGCCGGTCTTCGCTCTGCTCACTATCTGCTTCGAGAACCTCTTCACGAATGATGTCATTGCAGAGATCCACGCATTCATCGCAGATATAGACGGAAGGACCTGCGATCAGTTTACGCACTTCGTTTTGATTCTTTCCGCAAAACGAGCAGTACAGCAGCTTACCGTTCTCGTCTTTACCTTTGCCGTCGGCCATTCGCGTACCTCTTCTAGTCGGTGGCCAGAACCGCAGGCCACCGAGCATAACTATTAATGACGTACCGCTACGCTATCAGGATGTCGGGCGTTGCTCCAGCACGGCGTCGATAAGGCCGTACTCGACTGCCCTTTCGCCGTTCATGAAGTTGTCACGATCCGTATCACGCGCGATGGTTTCAAGATCCTGACCTGTATGATGCGCCAGAATCTTGTTCAAGCGCTCCTTGATCGTCAGAATTTCTCGAGTATGGATCTCGATGTCGGTCGCCTGACCCTGATACCCACCAAGCGGCTGGTGAATCATCATTCGAGAGTTGGGCAAGCAGAACCGTTTCCCAGCTGCGCCACCTGCGAGCAGCAAGGCGCCCATGCTTGCGGCCTGGCCGATACACACGGTTGAAACGTTTGGTTTGATAAACTGCATGGTGTCGTAGATCGACATACCCGCAGTAACCGAGCCACCCGGCGAGTTGATATAGAGATGAATGTCCTTGTCGGGGTTTTCCGATTCAAGGAACAACAGCTGCGCAACCACAAGGTTGGCCATGTAATCTTCCACCGGCCCAACGAGGAAGATGACGCGCTCTTTCAGCAGGCGAGAATAGATATCATAAGAACGCTCACCGCGTGCGCTCTGCTCGACCACCATCGGGACCAAACCACCAGCGTTACTGATGTCGAAGTCGTTTCCCATTGCGTCCTTCCTTGTCCAGTGATTATAAACCCGGCCTTGGCCGGGTTTAATAGTACATTGACAACATCGATCCAAAGAGTCGAATTAAGCCGTTTCGCTGCTTTCTTCCTGGGCTTCTTCGCTGTCTTCAGACACCTGTTGCTGAGCAGCCTGAAGCGCTTCCTGATAACTCATTTCGACATCGTTTACCGTTGCTTGAGCAAGCAACTGATCAACCGCTTTCTTTTCAAGAACAGCTGATTTCACCTGATTTTTCAATTGCTCGTCGTTCATGTAGTGCTCGACCAGCTGTTCTGGCTCTTCATACTGGCCGGAATATTCACGAATGTAGTCGCGAATTTCATCATCGTTTGCATCGATTTCGTTCGCGCTTACCACTTCAGCAAGAAGCAGCCCTACAACCACGCGATCACGGGCCTGCTCTTCAAACAGCTCATCAGGCAGCTGTGAAACGTCAAAGTCTTCACCAAGTCCGAACTGCTGAGCGGCCTGACGCTTGACGGTCTGGCATTCTTGTTGAACAAGCGTTTTCGGAACAGTCACGTCATTGGCTTTTTTAAGCGCTGCCATGACTTGCTGCTTGACGCTATTATCAACCGCGTTGCTCAGCTCGCGCTCCATATTGGCACGAACGTCGGCCTTGAATTCGTCCAGATCACCGCTTTCAATACCGAATTTTTTGGTGAATTCAGCATCAACCTCCGGCAGGCTCTGCTCGGATACCTCGTGGACCACGACCTTGAAGACCGCTTCCTTACCCGCGAGATGTTCCGCTTGATAATCTTCCGGGAAGTTCACGGTAACTTCAGTCTCGTCGCCTGCCTTGGCGCCCTCAAGCTGAGCTTCGAAACCGGGAATGAAGCTTTCGGAACCGAGAACTAGCTCGTGGCCTTCTGCCTTGCCGCCCTCAAACGCTTCACCATCGATGAAACCTTCAAAGTCGATCTTGACCTGATCACCGCTTTGCGCCGGACGATCAACGCTTGTCCACTTGGCGTTTTGCTTGCGCAGCGTCTCGATCATTTCGTCGACGTCGGCACCAGTGATGTCTGCCTTGGGTCGCTCAACCTCGGTGCCTTCGATGCTTTTAAGCTCGATTTCCGGATAGACTTCAAAGGTTGCGACGAATTCGAGATCCTTGCCCGCTTCATCAACGGTCGGCTCGATGGACGGATAGCCGGCCGGGTTCAATTCCTTTTCACTGAGGGCGCTGACGTAATGCTGGCGAATCAGCTCACTGACGACCTCATTGCGAACGTCCTTGCCAAAGCGCTGGCGAACAACTGACATCGGCACCTTGCCCGGGCGAAACCCGTTGAGCTTGGTTTTTTGAGCGGTTTCCTTCAGGCGCTCATCGACCGTCTGATCAACTTGGCTGGCCGGTACTTGTACGGTTACCCGACGCTCGATCGGGGACGTTGTTTCGACAGAAACTTGCATGAAAGATCCTCTACCCACAATGAGTGGCGTTGCGCTAAAAATATAAAGACTGGGATTCTAAAAACCCCGACATGCGCTGGCAAGCGCGGTATGGGATCTATTTGTAGGCGTCCGTGTTTTTTTTCAACCCCCGACACCTAGAAAATCTAGAAACCCATGTACCAACGAAAAAAACCCAGGGAAGCACGGGTGCTTTCCTGGGGTCTCTGACCGCTTGTAGAAATGGGGTGGATGATGGGGATCGAACCCACGACCACCGGAGCCACAATCCGGGGCTCTACCACTGAGCTACACCCACCATATCTACATTTACCGCATTTGCTGAGCTTGCGCTTGGCACGCCCAGCAGGACTCGAACCTGCAACCTACGGCTTAGAAGGCCGTTGCTCTATCCGGTTGAGCTATAGGCGCATTCTATATATCCAAGCCTTTCCGGTCAACTAATCGTTTCAAATTAAACACTTGAATCAATTAGTGGTCGGGGTAGAGGGATTTGAACCCCCGACATCCTGCTCCCAAAGCAGGCGCGCTACCAGACTGCGCTATACCCCGATTCCGGCTCACCTGCTGGCTTCGCCCTAATGCGAGGCGCATTCTACAATAACGCCTTTTGAGGTCAAGCATTAATTTACCCCTTGAACGCATAAAGCCAATTGACTGTGGCAGGGGGCGTGCGAAAATTACGGGCTTTGAATCACACAGCGCCATGAGGACGCAACTACATGACGGCCCGATTAATCGACGGAAAAGCTATTGCTGCCCAGGTTCGAGACCATGTTACCCAACAAGTCGCTCAAAGACGCGACCGAGGTCAGCGTCTCCCCGGGCTGGCCGTCGTGCTCGTAGGTGACGATCCGGCCTCACAGGTGTATGTGGGCAAGAAACATCAAGCTTGTGAAGCTGCCGGTATTCTCTCTTATCAGCATGAGCTGCCTGAAAACGTCTCCCAGACCGAACTTGAACAACTGATCGACTCGCTGAACGCTGACAAAAGCGTCGACGGCATCCTGCTCCAGCTTCCCCTGCCGGCGCACCTGGACGCCAACCCGTTACTGGAGCGCATTCGCCCTGATAAGGATGTGGACGGCTTTCATCCCTATAATCTCGGTCGCCTGGCACAGCGAATGCCCGTGCTCAGACCCTGCACCCCTAAAGGCATCATGACGCTTCTCGAGAAAAGCGATCTTGATGTTCGCGGAATGAACGCAACCGTGGTCGGCGCATCGAACATCGTCGGCCGACCACTCGCTCTTGAACTGCTGCTAGGCGGCTGCACCACAACCGTCTGCCATCGCTTCACTCGCGACCTGGAAGACCATGTAAGGCGTGCAGAGCTGTTGGTCGTGGCGGTCGGAAAGCCGGGGCTGGTAAAAGGCGAATGGGTCAAGGAAGGCGCCATCGTGATCGATGTCGGTATCAATCGCATGGATGACGGCACACTGACGGGCGATGTCGAGTTCGAACCCGCCTCAGAGCGCGCAAGTCACATCACGCCTGTGCCGGGCGGCGTGGGCCCGATGACCGTTGCTACCTTGCTTGAAAACACCCTTCAGGCCGCGGACATGCATGACGCAGGCTGACGCTTTTTTTTGAAGGACCATGACGGCATTAAAAAACCCCGGTAAGTACCGGGGTTTTCTTTAAGGCAGCTGTTATCGAAACGGCTAAGACCAGAGACTGCATTTAGCCGTGCTCAACCACCCAGCCGGTACCCTCTCTACTGTCCTTCAAGATAATGCCCTTCTCCGCAAGCGTATCGCGAATACGATCCGCTTCGGCAAAATCCTTGGCTTTGCGGGCATCATTGCGTGCCTGAATCTGAGCTTCAATCTCTTCCTCGGTGATTTCAAGCGCAGACTGCCCCCCCTTAAGAAACTCGGAGGGTGAGTAGTTCAAGAGCCCAAGTAGACCTGCCAGGCGCCGCAGCTCGGATGCCAGCGCACCTGCCTCTTCACCGTCCTTCTTGGCCCGGTTGATGTCCCGCGCAAGCTCGAACAACACCGCCATCGCCTCGGGCGTATTGAAGTCGTCGTCCATCGCCCGATGAAAACGCTCGCTATAGCGTGAATCCACCGCCTCAGAGCTCAAATCAACCCCATCGAGCGCGTTATAAAGGCGCTCCAGCGAGCGCCGCGCCTCATCGAGTGCGTCCGGCGCGTAATTGATCGCACTGCGGTAATGACTGGCCACCAGAAGATAACGCACCACTTCCGGATCATGGACCTCTAGAACATCACGGATGGTGAAGAAGTTGCCAAGCGACTTGGACATCTTTTCATCGTTGACCCGAAGCGCACCGGCGTGCATCCACACGTTGGCATAGGTTTCGCCAGTGGCGGCTTCGCTTTGAGCAATTTCGTTCTCATGGTGCGGAAAGGTCAAGTCCGGGCCACCGCCGTGAATATCGAAGTTGTTGCCAAGGCAACACGTCGACATCGCCGAGCATTCGATATGCCACCCAGGGCGCCCCGGCCCCCAAGGCGACACCCAGGCACTTTCTTCGGGCTTGGCCGCCTTCCAGAGCACGAAATCGAGTGGGTCGGCCTTGGCAGAATCGACCTCGACCCGCGCACCGGACAGCATATCGTCGATAGCCCGATTATTGAGCTTGCCGTAGCCGTCGAACTTGCGCACCCGATAATACACGTCACCATTGTCGGCGGCGTAGGCATACCCCTTATCGATCAGCGTCGAGACCATAGTGATGATGTCATCGATGTGCTCGGTCGCCCTCGGTTCTCTGGTTGGCGCCAGCACGAACAGCTTACGCTCATCGTCGTGCATGGCATCGATCATTCGACCGGTCAGTGCATCGATCGATTCGCCGTTTTCCTGCGCACGCGCGATGATCTTGTCATCAACATCGGTAATGTTTCGAACATAGGTAACGTCAAAGCCCTTGGCCCGCAGATAACGTGTGATGACGTCAAAAGCGACCAGCACCCGGGCATGCCCCAGATGGCAATAGTCATAGACCGTCATGCCGCACACGTACATTCGAATCTTGCCAGGCTCGATCGGTGTCAACGGCGCTTTTTCACGCGTGAGTGTGTTGTAAACCTGCACCTGACCTCCTCAGCCTTTCTTCTGTGCCTTGGCCCAACCGTCTTTCAAGCTGACGGTTCGGTTGAAAACCCGTTTACCTTCGTCAAGTGCGTAGCGGTCAGCGCAGAAATACCCGACACGCTCGAACTGGAACCGGTCTTCCGCCCGCGCCTCAGCAAGCGCCGGCTCGCCGATAGCCTGGCAGATTTCCAAAGAGTCAGGGTTCAGGTGCTCGAGAAAATCGATGTCCTTGTCCTTATCCGGCGATTCAACCTGAAAGAGGTTGTCGTAATTGCGCACTTCGATCGGCACACCGTGCGTTTCACTGACCCAATGGATAACCCCTTTGACCTTACGGTCTTCCGGGTTCTTGCCAAGCGTGTCGTAATCCACACTGCAATGAAGCTCGACAACGTCACCGGCGTCGTTTTTGATCACCTCATCGCAACGGATGATGTAGGTGTTACGAAGCCGCACTTCCTTACCCGGTGCCAGGCGGAAGAACTTCTTGGGCGGCTCTTCCATGAAGTCGTCCTGATCGATCCAGAGCGTCTTGGTCATCGGAAGCTTACGCATGCCCATATCATCACGCGCGGGGTGCCCAGGCACTTCGAAAACCTCTTCGCGGTCAGCGTCCCAGTTGGTCAGCACCACCTTCAGCGGTTTCATCACGCACATGGCGCGCGGGGCGTTGTCTTCAAGGTCGCTTCGAATCGCGTGGTAAAGCATATGAATATCAACCACGCTTGCCGCACGCGCCACGCCGATCATGTCGCAGAACTTGCGAATGGACGCCGGGGTGTAGCCGCGTCGGCGCATGCCGGAAATGGTTGGCATCCTGGGGTCATCCCAACCATCGACGATGTTTTGATCCACCAGAAGCTTGAGCTTTCGCTTGGACGTCACGGTGTAGTTCAGGTTAAGCCGCGCAAACTCGATCTGACGCGGCGTGTTTGGAACCGGCAGATTGGCGAGGAACCACTCATAAAGCGGCCGGTGATCCTCGAACTCGAGCGTACAGATCGAATGCGTCACGCCTTCAAGCGCATCGGACTGTCCATGCGTGAAGTCGTAGGACGGATAGATCTTCCACGCGTCGCCGGTCTGGTGATGCCGAGCATGGCGGATGCGGTAAAGGACCGGATCACGCAGGTTGATGTTGGGCGCGGCCATGTCGATCTTGGCACGAAGTGATTTCTCGCCTTCGGCGAACTCACCCTTACGCATGCGATCGAGCAGGTCGAGGTTTTCCTCGACGCTTCGCTCGCGGTGCGGGCTTGGCTTGCCGGGTTCGGTCAACGTGCCGCGGTACTCTCGCATCTGCTCGGCGTTGAGATCGTCGACATAGGCCTTACCTTCGCGCACCAGGTGTTGCGCCCACTCGTAAAGCGTATCGAAGTAGTCGGATGCAAACCGCGCATCACCGCCCCACTCGAAGCCAAGCCACTGAATGTCTTCCTTGATGGCATCGATATAAACCTGCTCTTCCTTTTCAGGATTGGTGTCATCGAAACGCAGGTGACAGACCCCGCCAAACTGCTCGGCCAGGCCGAAATTGAGGCAGATGGATTTGGCGTGCCCGACGTGGAGAAAGCCATTGGGCTCAGGCGGAAAACGCGTGACGATCGATGCGCCCTGCCCGGACTCGAGTTCGTCACGAAGTTGATTGCGGATAAAATTCGCAGCGCTGGCGCTTTCTTGACTCATGAGACGTCGGTCAACCTCTAAGATGATTCTGGATTCGGTGCGGTTTCCCGCGTGTCGATAAAGCCGCTATTATAGCGCGACCTTCATGCGTCACATCAAACGTGGCGCTCTACGTTTTATAAGGATAACGGCATGATTGTTCTCGAAACCAACTACGGCAACATCACTCTCAAACTGTTCAAGGACGAGGCGCCTGAAACCGCAGCCAACTTCGAGCAATACGTCAAAGATGGCTTTTACGATAACACGTTATTCCACCGCGTCATCGATGGCTTCATGGTTCAAGGCGGCGGCTTTTCTCTTGATTTCGAACAGAAGCCGACCGGTGAGCCGATCAAGAACGAAGCCAACAACGGCCTTGAAAACAAGGTTGGCCGTGTCTCCATGGCCCGCACCATGGACCCGCACTCCGCAACCGCGCAGTTTTTCGTCAATGTCTCCGACAACAGCTTCCTGAACCACACCGCGCCCACACCGCAGGGCTGGGGTTACTGTGTATTCGGCGAAGTCGTCGAGGGCATGGACGTGGTCAACGAAATCAAGTCGGTCAAGACCACGCGCCGCGGCCCGCACGCCGATGTGCCGGCCGAAGATGTCGTGCTCAAGAAAGCCTACATCGCCGAATGATCGAGAACGCATGATGCATCAGCGGCGCGAGCACGCGCCGCTTTTTCTCATCGCATACCCACTCAGGCGTTCGAGGCACCATGACCACTACCCTGTTTATTTCCGATATTCATCTGTTCGAGCAGGAACCCGAAACGGCTCAGGGGTTTCTGGATTATCTCGCCTTTCGGGCACCCGACGCCGATGATCTCTACATTCTGGGTGATCTGTTCGAAGGCTGGATCGGTGACGACGCACAAGGCCCGTTCGAGGCGCGCATCATCGAAGCACTGCGCACCCTGAGCGAACAAGGCACTCGCGTCCACGTCATGCACGGCAACCGCGACTTTCTGCTGGGCCACGCCTTTGCCGAAGAAAGTCACACCCACCTGATCGACGACCCCTCACTCATTGCGCTGGGTGACACACCGGTACTTCTGATGCACGGCGACAGCCTCTGCACCCAGGACCCGGAATACATGAAATTTCGAGCGATGGCCCGCGACCCCAACTGGCAAAACGCCATCCTCGCAAAGCCCCTGGAAGAGCGTCTGGCGCTTGCCAAGCAGCTTCGCCAACAATCTGGCGAGGCCAATTCCCGCAAGGCCGATGACATCATGGACGTCGCGCCTGACGCGGTGCTCGATGCCCTCCGCGAACACAACGTTCGCACGCTGATCCACGGTCACACCCACCGCCCGGACATCCACGACGTCGACCTTGGCGGTGATGCCGCAAAGCGTTACGTCCTGGGCGATTGGAAGGACAACCTCGGCTGGGAGCTGCGCCACGAGGGCGACACGCTGTCACTGGTCAGTTTCTCGCTGACCGACCTGTCCCACGCCTGAGCCACTCGAGCGGGCACCTCCTCGGTGCCCCTACTCTTCGTACGCCCTCACCCTTCCCCGTTCAACTGATTAAGTCGCTGCCTGAAGCGCATCATCAACGGGGCATCACTTGCAGGAATGGCCAGAAGCGTTCGCTCGAGTCGGTCGATGACCTCATCATCGTCGCGTTTAACGTGCGTAAGCCAGGCGTCCTGAGCGACCAGCTCAAAATGAAGATTGCAATTGCCTCGAGCGAGTTCGATTGCCTCGGTCAACAAGGTGCGCACTTCGTCTTGACGATCGCCAAGCTTTGCAAGGCTTCGGGCATGCACGATTAAAAGCTCCGGCAGATACAGAAGATCGCTTCGGCGGTAGAACTCGATGTTGCGCTCGAACACCTTGACCGCGCGCTGAAGGTAGCCAAGCGCCTGGCAGGCCTCGATGTACCAAATAACCGCCATGCAATAAAGATTGCCGAAGGCACGCTCGGAAAGCGCCTCCAGCGCCTCCTCCAGGCGAATCACGCCCTCGGGCTTGCCCATCACGGCATCGACCCAGCCTCGAAGACACTCGGCCGCCCACCGCCAGGGGTCAAGATCCGCCGTGGAAATGATTGCAAGGGCCTTGTCGGCACGCTCGGCCACCAGCCGTACATGCCCGTGGCGACGGTACAGACAGCCGCTGCCCACCAGCGCCATTACCTGTGACGGCGGATGCTTCAAGTCGGTTGCACGACCCATCAAGGCGTCCATGCAGAATTCCGCGTGCTCATAATCGGCCCGAAGTGAGGCGCAGCACGCCAGCAGCACACCGCTTTGAATCTGCGGGTGCAGGGCATAGGGCACCCATTCAAGCGACAAGCCGGCCGACATCCCCCCCATCGCCTCGAACGCCTGGGTTGCCTCGATGATATGCCCTCTGAAAAAAGCCGTACTGCCGCGGCCGAACTCGGCAAGCCGGGTATAGCGCTCGTCGCTCATGCCCTTGGCGCATTCGATCAACAGCTTGGCCCGTGCCTGCGCTTCATCGAGCATCAGACGCTCATTCATGATGATGAGCTGCCCCCAGAGCACCGTGAAGTACTGATCGTCGACTTCTTCATCCCCGGACGTAACCGTCTCTTTCGACTCCAAAAGCGCCTGGGCCTTGGAAAAGCTTTGCTCGGCGATCGACGAAATACTGCCCTCGAGCTCGAAGCCAGCATGACCGCGCACGATTAGCAAACTAATGTGGCGGTCGACGCCGTCAGCGGCCTGTTCGATGCAATCAAGGCCATCGTCGGCCATGGCAAGCGCCGTGTGGCTTGCGCCGGCCTGAACCGCGTCCCGGGCGGCGAGCTCGAAGTAGCGCGCCGCTCGGGCAAAGATGCCGCACCGACACAGATGATGCGCGAAATAGCCCGGATAACGGCTCAGCCAGTGCGGACGTTCGCGTTCGATCAGCTCGACCATAAAGGCGTGGGTACGCTTTCGAATATCAGGATGGCAGCCACTGTAGGCTGCTTCATGAAGAAGCTGATGGGAGAACTGGTAATCAAACTCGCTGCTGTTGACGCAGCGTTCAATGATCTCCATTCGCCGCATGCGCTCCAGCGCCTGCTTCAAGCGTCGGTCGGTGATTTCGAGACATTTCTGCAACAGATCACTGCTGAACTGGCGACCAATGACAGACGCGACATGCGCCTCACTTCGAAATTCATCGAGCTGATCGATCCGGCTGGAAAGAAGCCCGACCAACCCGGACGGTAACCGCTCGATTTCAACGGGACGCCCATCGCGGCGTTCCATATAAAGGCTCCGACAGATTTCTTGAAGATACAGTGGCACGCCATCGCAGCGCTCGAGCAATTGTTGACGAACCCGTGAGCCCAGGTTGAGTCGATACCGTCTGACAAGATACTCGAGAAGGCGTGCCGTGTTATTGGCGTCCAGCCGGCCAAGCACCACCTGACGATCCCAATGCATACAGGCCTGAAGGGGGCTATTCATCGGTAGGCTTGCAACGATCAACAGAGGATGATGCATGGCAAGACGCGCCTGGGTATTGGCAAGAATCTTGAGCGAGGCCTCATCGATCCACTGAAGGTCATCGAGCATGATCAAAAATGGTCGATGCTGGCAGCGGTTTTCGATCATGTACTGAAGCGCAATCGTCGCAATTTCGATCGCCCGGCGCTGCTGCGCACTGTCTGACTCGATGCCCGACGAATCATCTACGCCCAGCAACCGATACAGTAGCCCCACACCCTCCTCGCTCCAGGAGGCCGCCTCTGGGTGTACTAACCGAATGCGGTCGAGCGCTTCACGGGTCAGCGCACCGCCAAGGCGCCAGCGAAACAGGGTACGCAGCAGACCAAAGGGCTCCTGATACGACACACGCGTATTGGACACCCAACACACATCGATATCGCTGCTTTGTTTGAGCTGGCGGAAGTGAACCATGAGCGAGCTCTTGCCCATACCGCTCTCCCCACGCACCAACACGCTCTGGCGTAGACCAATCATCGCACGTGACAACGCATCCTCGAGCTCGCGCTCAGTCACTTCCCTGCCAAATAGGTGTGGTGGCAGCGGCTCAGCGCTGTGGTCGCTGCTGAGCACCAGCATCTTGCGGCGAACTTCACCGTTTGCAGCCCAAAGTCGCATGAAAAGACGCGGCTGAAGATCGAGTGCTGGCGGCATCTGATGGCTTGCCTCCGGCGAAATGACCAACTCGCTGCCTCGCGCCGTGCTCACAAGTTCAAGCGCGGGCTGTGTCACGGCACCGAGCGGATCCATCATGCGCCGCTCGGGGATGAAAATGGCACGCCCACTATGAAGACCGGCGGCCAGATCGAACTGAGGCAACTCCGAACTTCTGCCCTGCCAGCTCGCTGCAACGACATCGGCCATCGAGCGGCGACAGTGCTCGTAAAGCGCCACCAGTTCCGCCAGCTGATGCGCCGGCCCATGAGTCCCGAAACAGGCCATGCCAAGCCCGCCGGCGGCCCCCGGCAACCAGAAGCCGCCCAGATGACGACACTGCTGCTCGACCCAGCGAATAAGCTGCCGCTGAGCGTCCAGGCAGTGAATCATCCACTGGCGCTCGGCGTCGGCCCGACTAGCCTGGCTGATTCGAATGACCATCACAGATATCTGGCGATAGTCGATGTCGTCCTGCTGAAGACCGGTAAACATCGGCCCGTCTGATGGCACAGAGGCCGGTGCCCGAAACGCATGGTCAGCGGCGTCCTCGTCATCACTCGACCACGCCCGTGCAAGCTTCAAAAGCTCCGGTGAGGGTTGCTGCCCCGAAATCGCAAGCTGTTCTAAATAAGCGTTGTAATGCTCACGAGCCGCCTCGATGTCGCCCTGCTCGATCCGATTGGAAATCGCGCGGCGCTGAAAGACGTCATAGCGCGGAAACAGATGAACGATGCGATCGACAAGATAAGCGTCGACATTGTTCGAGGCCTTGAACACACGCTCGATGTAATGAATCACGCTCAATCGACACTGTTCTCGACGCTCCAATAGCCACCGCTGGAACTCGCCGCAGTTGTTCAGTTGAAGCCCTTCCGCCAGCTCGCCGCGGTACAACGTCAGAATACACTCAAGATTGTCGACATTAGGTTCGCCATCGAGAGACGCTGTCAGCGCCATCACATCAATCGACCACTCAGGCGAAGAAGAGGCGTTCAGCGCCAGGTTCTGCCGGCTGATTTCAAGGACGGCTTCTTCCTTGCCAAGCGCCTGGCGCAGACTATGTAGCGCATGACGCAGGTTCGTTCGCGCTGAACTTGGCTCGGTATCCGGCCATAGCCAACTGGCAATCAAGGACCGCGATACGGCTTTTTCGCTCAGGAGAAGAAGCACGAACAAGGCTTTCACCTTGTCATAGCTGAATTGGGTTATCGTCTTTTCCGGCGTCTCGAGCTTGAACCCGCCCAACACCTGAAGCGCCACGCGCGCATCCTTTGCCATCGTCCTTCCCTGCCGTGAAAAGCGGTCGTCGACATTAGGTCAACACACCGCTGTGAAACCTGAAGTGGGTATCCGTGGACTCGATCAGTTCACGCTCATGTTCTCGAAACGCGGCAATCCGCTCATCTACGTTATCGTCCGGGCCGGCGTAATCACGAGCCAGCCCCAGATAATCCTCGAAATGGCGCGCCTCGGACTTGAGCAGGGTTCGGTAATAGCGCGCCAGTTCGTCATCGAGGTGCGGGATAAGACTTGCAAAACGCTCACAGGAACGCGCCTCGATAAAGGCCCCTACAATCAGAATATCGATTAGGCGCCCTGGCTCATTCTTGCGCACATGAGCGCGAAGCCCCTCTGCGTAGCGCGACGCGCTCAGATGGCTGTAGTCGATCCCGCGTGCTGCCATCAGCCCGACCACCTGCTCAAAATGAAGCAATTCCTCGCGGGCGAGCTGCGACATCTTGCTCAAAAGCCCCGGCTTTTCGACGTAGCGAAACAAAAGATGCATGGCCGTCGACGCCGCCTTCTTTTCGCATTGCGCGTGATCGATCAAAAGAATCTCGTTGTGCATTGCCGCCGCCTCGATCCAGGCTGCGGGCGTACGACAGGGCAGGAAGTCGAGCAGAACCTTGGGAACCTGATCCGAAACCATCCTTTCTTTCCTTAACAAAACGGCAGAATTAACAAACGCTAGACGTAACAACGACAGTGATAACACGCCATTGTCGCCAGTCCGGCGCGCCACGTCGACACTTACACCGGAAAGCCCGGGATGAACATCGCCTATGCACGCGTATGATACGCGGCCGTTCCCTTAACATTGTCGACACTTTACCGTAAACTCTCTGGCCTCGAAGCGCGGTAGGTCACTGTGTCTTGCCCGATACCTGAGCCATGCCGCGCATTCGACACAGATAACCAACGAGGACCACCACCGTGCTTGAAGCCTATCGTCAGCATGTCGAGGAACGCGCGCTCGACGGCGTCCCGCCCAAGCCGCTGAATGCGGAAATGACCAGTGAACTGGTCGAGCTACTTAAAAACCCGCCGGCCGGCGAAGAAGCTTTTCTACTTGAGTTGTTGACCGACCGCATCCCCCCGGGTGTTGATGAAGCAGCCTATGTGAAGGCCGGTTTTTTGGCAGCGATTGCTAAGGGTGAGACGCAGTCACCGCTGATCGATAAGGTTCACGCCGTTAAGCTGCTTGGCACCATGCAGGGTGGGTACAACATCGCAACTCTGGTCGAGCTGCTCGACGATGAGGCCCTGGCCGCGGAAACCGCCGAACAGCTCAAGCACACGCTGCTGATGTTCGACGCGTTCCACGACGTTGCCGACCGCGCCAAGGCGGGCAACGCGCACGCTCAGGGCGTAATCGAATCCTGGGCCGATGCCGAATGGTTCAAGGCCAAGGCGCCGGTACCTGAAAAGGTCAGCATTGCGGTCTTCAAGGTGCCCGGTGAAACCAATACCGACGACCTGTCTCCGGCACCTGACGCCTGGTCTCGCCCGGACATACCGCTGCACGCCAACGCAATGCTCAAGAACCCGCGTGACGGCATCGATCCCGAAGAACCCGGCAACAAGGGCCCGCTTTCCCAGATCGACGCCGTCAAGGCCAAGGGGTTCCCGGTTGCCTACGTCGGCGACGTCGTTGGTACCGGCTCCTCGCGCAAGTCCGCCACCAACTCGGTTCTGTGGTTCTTCGGCGATGACATCCCGAATGTTCCCAACAAGCGTGCCGGCGGCTTCTGTTTCGGCGGCAAGATCGCACCGATCTTCTTCAACACCATGGAAGACGCCGGTGCCCTGCCGATCGAAATGGACGTCTCGAACATGGCCATGGGCGATGTGATTGACGTCTATCCGTTCGAGGGCAAGGTCTGCCGTCATGACAGTGACGACGTGCTGTCGACATTCGAGCTGAAAACGCGCGTTCTTCTCGATGAAGTGCGTGCCGGTGGCCGTATTCCGCTGATTATCGGCCGCGGTCTGACCCAGAAAGCGCGTGACTACCTGGGCCTTGGTCCGGCTGACGACTTCCGTGTTCCGGAGCAGCCCGCCGACAATGGCAAGGGCTTTACCCTTGCGCAAAAAATGGTCGGCAAGGCCTGCGGCATGGACGGCGTTCGTCCCGGCATGTACTGCGAACCGCGCATGACCACGGTCGGGTCTCAGGACACCACCGGGCCAATGACGCGTGATGAGCTCAAGGATCTGGCGTGTCTCGGCTTCCAGGCCGATCTGGTCATGCAGTCCTTCTGCCATACCGCCGCCTATCCGAAGCCGATTGATGTTGAAATGCAGCACACCCTGCCCGATTTCATCATGAACCGGGGCGGTGTCTCACTGCGCCCGGGCGATGGCATCATCCACTCCTGGCTCAACCGCATGCTGCTGCCGGACACAGTCGGCACCGGCGGTGACTCGCACACGCGCTTCCCGATGGGCATTTCCTTCCCGGCAGGCTCGGGGCTGGTTGCCTTCGCCGCTGCCACCGGCGTCATGCCGCTGGACATGCCGGAATCCGTACTGGTGCGCTTCAAGGGCGAACGTCAGCCCGGCATCACCCTGCGCGATCTGGTGCACGCCATTCCGCTTTACGCCATCAAACAAGGGCTGCTTACGGTCGAGAAATCCAACAAGCAGAACGTGTTCTCCGGACGCGTCCTTGAAATCGAAGGCCTTGAAGATCTCACCGTCGAACAGGCATTCGAACTGTCCGACGCCTCTGCCGAGCGCAGCGCCGCCGGGTGCACCATCACGCTTTCAGACGACAGTGTCAGCGAGTACCTGAAATCGAACATCACCTTGCTTAAGTGGATGCTCGACAGTGGCTACGGCGATGCCCGCACCATCGCGCGCCGCATCGAAGGCATGGAAGAGTGGCTTGCCAACCCGAGCCTGATGCGCGCGGACAAGGACGCGGAATACGCCGCCGTGATCGAGATCGATCTGGCCGACGTCGACCAGCCAGTTCTGTGTGCGCCGAATGACCCCGATGACGCTCGCCTTCTCTCTGATGTTGCCGGCGAGCGCATCGATGAGGTCTTCATCGGCTCGTGCATGACCAACATCGGCCACTTCCGAGCCGCCGGTAAGCTGCTCGAGAAGCAACCGGCCGGGTCGCTCAAGACTCGCCTGTGGCTGGCACCGCCAACCAAGATGGATCAGCACCAGCTGACCGAGGAAGGCTACTACAGCATCTATGGCCGTGCTGGCGCACGCATGGAAATGCCGGGCTGTTCGCTGTGCATGGGCAACCAGGCCCGCGTCGCGCCGAAGTCGACGGTCGTATCCACCTCGACTCGAAACTTCCCGAACCGCCTGGGCGATGGTGCCAACGTCTACTTGGCGTCTGCCGAGCTTGCGGCGGTGGCTGCGGTCTACGGCGAACTTCCAAGCGTTGCTCGGTACAAGGAAATCATGAGCGAGTTCGACGCCATGGCCGGTGAGATCTATCGCTACATGAACTTCCATGAGATCGAGGAGTTTCAGAAGGCGGCCTCCAACGTGATCCCGGTCACCGAAGAAGCTTGAGCCTTGATCCCCATCAGAGAAAACCGCCGCTTAACGGCGGTTTTTTTATGTCCATGCAAACGATGACCTTGCTAAAAGCCGTAAGCAGTGCCATTATAAAACAGTGTTCGATGTCCCTGTCTTATCGAGTCCGCTCGAAACAATGACAATACAAAGCAATGGCAGGTCAACAACGCAGGACGCCCTGTATTTTATTTCAAGGAGCAACATGATGAACCGTATTGCATTGATGACAGCACCTATTCTGATCGGCAGCGCGTTCGTGGCCACTTCAGCCATGGCGGCAGACACAAATACTGCGACCAGTGAAGGCATTTATTCAGGCGTCGGTGTTGGCGAGACCCGCGTTCATGACGGCAATCTCCACGCGTTCTCCAATGACAATGCCGGCACTGCCAGCTTCAGCGACGACGACGACACTGCTCAGAACGCATTTGTCGGCTACAAGTACAACCCGTACTTCTCTACCGAGCTGTCCTTTACCGACCTCGGTGATATCGAAGCCCAGGGCAATGGCGCTGATGCTACCCTCAGCACCAAGGCCTATGGCCTGAGCGCCATCGGTGAAGTGCCGATCTACGGCGGCCTGAGCGGCTATGGCCGTGTCGGCTACGCATATTTCAAGACCGACGGTAACGGCAACTACGCCAATGGCGACAGCGTCGACAACGAATACGGCGGCGCGCCGATGTACGGTCTGGGCGCCAAGTATCAGTTCTCTGATGTGCCGGTCTTCGTTCGCGCCGAGTACACGCGCTATCAGCTCGACAGCAACTATAAGCTCGATACCGCAATGGGCTCTGTGGGCGTTCAGTTCTAAGACAAAACGTCGATCAAGAAACGCCGCTTCAAGCGGCGTTTTTTATGCTTGGCGGTAATGATTCAAGATAAGGCGAGATGGGCACGCTGTTGCAAGTAAACGCTTGATCGCCTGAAGCGCGCCCGGCGTTGCCTTGTCGACATGAAGCGTCGCCCCCTCCGCGCCGCCTTCCACGCCCGGAGCGCGTCCAGCCATTGGAGCCTGCCACTTTAAAAGCGTCAGCGCCCGCCCCTGGCCATGAGTGTTCCAGAACGCTTGCCATGCAGACCAGTCGAGCGCGCCCTCTTCCGGACACACGACCCAAACTCTGACATTACGGGCACGCGAGAGCGCAAGCGCAAGCGCACGAGCGCGCAGCCCGGCCTCTTCGTGTCCATTCGCGCCATAGCATCGCGCCAGTGTCTGCTCGTCGACAAGCCCATCCAGCGCGAGCCAATCAGCCGGCAGGACAAATACGTCCTTACGCTCAGTCAGCACATCCAGCGCCGTCAATTGCTTGATGGCAGCCCGCTCCTGCTCACGCATCAGTATCGAGAGCGCGGCCTGCTGGGCACATCCTCGAAGATAGAAAGACTCATCACCCTGAGGCGAATGGCTGGCCAGTTCGTCAATACGGCTAACATAAATCGGAGCGTGATGTCGCACCGACTCAGGTAGCTCTGAGTCGCCTCCCCCGATCACCCACAGCTGCGTCATTTGCGTAAGCCACTCACGACCAGACTCGCTGTCAACGCCTGGAAAACATACCGCGCCCGGTTGCAATCCCGCATTGGGCAACGACACGCATAGTACGCGCTCGCGCTCGGCCCAATCGGCCACCCGGCGATAGTCGGGAAGTGCAAGCTCACCAACCAGCGCCACGTTGCATTCCTGAGGGGCCGATCGAATCTCGAGCGCCAATGGCGTTGGGCCGGATGCCTCGAAGCTTGGCAAATGAAGCCGCTCACGATCCCATTCTGTCGTGAGTACGGTGTCTTGAACGCTTAAAACGCCCGCGCCCTGACCCGCCAGTATGAGATCCACCCCATCTGATATCCGGCACAGCCAATAGGGCGTTGGTTCGATGCGGCGATATATTTGCCCTGCTGTCGCGTTTACGGGGCACCCTCCCTCAGGTGTCACGACAAATACGAGTAACCGCCCGCTAGAATCCAGGTACGCATCCGAGGGAAAAAGCGCCTCAAAGGACACAGACGACAGCATGAGCGCCACAGGCACGTCAGGCCGGAGTGCATGCGTGGTTCTGGCGGCCTGAAGGGCAAGCGATGCAGGCAGCCGGTGCGTTGGCATATCGGTTCCGACGCCCGTCAGATCGAGGGACTCATCGAGCCAGGTTGTGGCAACACCCTTGACGCGTAAAAGCTGCATCAAAAGCGTTTTACCATCGAGTGAATCGCGCTCTGGCTCACTATGGGCACAGGAATCTGACATGATGAAGGGTCCTCCGGGTAGGTGAACAGAGTAACCAATACCCATCCGTTAAACTTGGCCCAACAGCGCATAGGGAGGCCGTAGCGCATGATCAAAAAGTTACTGAACCGTTTGAAAGCCGGACAACGTCCGGCACACTCAAAGCGCCTGCGTCTTATTATCTGCGGAAGCGATACTGCGCACTACAGCCTGCTGAGCGCTTTAAATGATAGATACGACGTGGTCGCTCTGATCACAACCGATCCATGGCAGCGCGGCACGACGCTTGAGGGCGTTCCTCTTCACTACCCCAGTGAAGTACCCGCGTTATGGCAGCGTTTCAAGGTCGACCGGCTGGTGATCTGCACACAGGGGGATCAAAGCGTGATCGAACAGGCAACCCCGGCGCGGTCGACGCCCTTTCTATGGGCGTGGGGCAGTGAATTGGATAAAGCGTCATCTGAATCACATTAAAAAACCCCCGACGCCTGCGCGCCGAGGGTTTTCTGATAACAACTGACCTTGATCTTACCAGCCAGTCGCTTCCTTCAGGGCATCGCCGATTTCAGCCAGCGAACGGACGGTCTTGACGCCCGCTGCTTCAAGCGCTGCAAATTTTTCATCTGCAGTGCCCTTGCCGCCAGCGATGATGGCGCCCGCGTGGCCCATGCGCTTTCCGGGAGGCGCAGTCACACCTGCGATGTAGGCAACGACCGGCTTGGAGACATGCTCCTTGATGTAGGCCGCTGCATCTTCTTCTGCAGTGCCGCCGATCTCACCGATCATGACGATCGCTTCGGTCTGCTCGTCCTTTTCAAACATCTCGAGGATGTCGATGAAGTGTGAGCCCGGAATCGGGTCACCGCCGATGCCGACACAGGTCGACTGGCCGAAGCCATGATCGGTGGTCTGCTTGACCGCTTCGTAGGTCAGGGTGCCGGAGCGAGACACGATACCGACCTTGCCCGGCTTATGGATGTGGCCCGGCATGATGCCGATCTTGGTTTGCCCCGGCGTGATCACACCCGGGCAGTTCGGACCAATCAGGCGCACGCCGAGTTGATCGCACTTAACCTTGACCTCAAGCATATCAAGCGTCGGGATGCCTTCGGTGATGCAGACGATCAGCTTGATGCCCGCATCGGCTGCTTCAAGGATCGAGTCCTTGCAGAACGCGGCCGGCACATAGATGACGGTCGCTTCAGCGCCAGTCTGCTCGACGGCTTCGGCGACGGTATTGAATACCGGCAGACCAAGGTGGGTCTGTCCGCCCTTACCGGGCGTAACACCGCCAACCATGTTGGTGCCGTACTCAAGCGCCTGCTCGGAATGGAACGTACCCTGGCCACCAGTGAACCCCTGGCAGATGACCTTGGTGTTCTTGTCGATCAAAATACTCATTACTTGCCCTCCGCTGCTTTCACGACCTGCTGCGCAGCATCAGTCAGGCTCGTGGCCGCGATGATGTTCAATCCGCTATCGGCCAGTTTCTGTGCACCCAATTCGGCGTTGTTGCCTTCCAGGCGAACCACGACCGGCACATTGACACCCACCTGCTCGACGGCACCGATGATGCCTTCAGCGATCATGTCGCAGCGCACGATACCACCGAAGATGTTGACCAGAACCGCTTTAACGGAGTCATCGGACAGGATGATCTTGAAGGCTTCGCCTACGCGCTCTTTAGTGGCGCCACCGCCGACATCGAGGAAGTTCGCCGGCTGGCCGCCGTTGAGCTTGATGATGTCCATGGTGCCCATGGCAAGACCGGCGCCATTGACCATGCAGCCGATGTTGCCATCGAGTGCCACATAGTTAAGTTCCCACTGCTGGGCATGCGCTTCGCGCTCGTCTTCCTGCGACGGGTCACGCATTTCCTGCAGATCCGGATGACGGTAGAGCGCATTGCTGTCCAGACCGATTTTGGCGTCCAGGCAGTGCAGGTTACCTTCATCGGTAATGACCAGCGGGTTGATCTCGAGAAGCGCCAGATCCTTGTCCTGGAACAGCTTGGCAAGCCCCAGGAAAATCTTGGTGAACTGCTTGACCTGATCCTTGTTCAAACCGAGCTTGAACGCGAGATCGCGAGCCTGATAAGGCTGCGCACCGGTAAGCGGATCGACTTCAGCCTTGAGAATTTTCTCAGGCGTTTCTTCGGCCACTTTCTCGATTTCGACGCCACCTTCGGTTGACGCCATGAACACGATACGACGTGTGCCACGGTCGACAACCGCGCCAAGATACAGCTCGTTGGCGATATCGGTGCAGTTTTCTACCAAAATTTTGGCAACCGGCTGACCTTTTTCATCAGTCTGAAAGGTGACCAGGTTCTTGCCAAGCCACTGCTCTGCGAACTCCTTGGCAGCGTCCGGCGACTCGACCAGCTTGACGCCGCCGGCCTTGCCGCGGCCGCCTGCGTGGACCTGAGCCTTGACGACCCATTTGTCACCACCGATTTTCTTGCATGCCTCTGCGGCTTCTTCGGGTGTGTCAACGGCAAAGCCCTTGGACACCGGCAAACCGTAATCGGCAAACAGTTGTTTTGACTGATACTCGTGAAGATTCATCGTCTCATGCCATTGGTTGCATTGGACTCCCACGGCCGGCCCGGATCGTTCTTGCCATCGGGCCGACCACGAAAAACCGGTGACCTTGGTCACCGGCCATACGCCGGATAAGGCGCTTACTTACGCTTTTTACGATTTGCCATATGAATTGCATGACCATCGACGGCAAGCGCTGCCTCGTGAACTGTTTCGGAAAGGGTCGGGTGCGCGAAGCACGTCATTGCAAGGTCCTCGGCGCTTGAGCCGAATTCCATCGCGATAACGCCCTGTGCGATCAACTCGCCCGCATGCTGTCCAAGGATGTGAACACCCAGCACACGATCGGTTTCCGCATCGGCGATCACCTTGGCCATACCCTGTGTTGCATTGTTGGCCATGGCGCGACCGCTTGCCGAGAACGGGAAGGTGCCGATCTTGACCTCGATACCCTGCTCCTTGGCTTCCTGCTCGTTCATGCCGACCCAGGCCACTTCGGGGAAGGTATAGATAACGCTTGGAATGGCGTCATAGTTCATCTCGGCCTTGTGGCCAGCGATGATGTCGGCCGCCATGATGCCTTCCTCGGACGCTTTGTGGGCAAGCATCGGGCCGCGGACCACGTCGCCGATGGCGTAGACGCCATCCACATTGGTCTTGCAGGTACCATCGACCTTGATAAATCCGCGGTCGTCCAGCTCGATGCCGGCGGATTCATCAAGAAGGCTTTCGGTATACGGCTTGCGACCAACGCAGACGATCAACTTATCGAATGTCTGTGTCTTTTCACCTTCTGAATCGGTGTAGGTCACAACGACTTCGTCGTCTTTGACGTCACTGCCGGTCACTTTCGCGCCCAGCTTGATATCAAGACCTTGTTTACCGAGGATTTTCTGGGTTTCCTTGGCCAGCGTTTTGTCGACCGACGGCAGGAAATCATTCATGGCCTCAAGTACCGTAACCTCGCTGCCAAGGCGGTTCCAGACACTGCCGAGCTCAAGCCCGATCACGCCCGCCCCGATGACACCAAGACGTTTTGGCGCTTCTTGAAACTCAAGGGCACCTGCAGAATCCATGATCAGCTTATGATCGATGGGTGCCGGCGGAATATCGACCGGAATCGAGCCGGAGGCAATAATGACGTTGTCCGCCTCATAGGTCTTGGCTTCGCCATCGTTGCCGGTCACTTCGACTTTCTTGCCGTCGAGCAGTTTGCCGGTACCTTCAAGCGCAGTAACGCCATTGGCCTTGAACAGTGAGCTGATGCCGCCGGTCAGGTTCTGAACCGTCTTTTCCTTGCGCGCCATCATCTTCTTGACGTCGACCTGGACATCGCTCACTTCGATACCGAGTTCGTCGTACTCTTCCTTTGCCTCGACATACTTATGCGATGTTTCAAGCAATGCCTTGGACGGAATGCAGCCGACATTTAGGCAGGTGCCGCCATGAACGGTCTTGCCTTCCTTGTTGACCCACTTCTCGACGCATGCTGTTTTGAGGCCCAGCTGCGCAGCGTGAATTGCCGCGACGTAGCCGCCGGGACCTGCACCAATCACGATTACGTCAAATTTATCGGCCATGAGTTCTTCCCGTTGATTCCAGTACAAAAGCGGTTTCGGGCGACTCCGTCGCCCGAAGCCAGTTCAGCTTACACATCCAGTAGGAAGCGCGCCGGATCTTCCAGCAGTTCCTTAATCGCCACCAAGAATTGCACGGCGTCCTTACCATCGATCATGCGGTGATCGTAAGACAGCGCCAGGTACATCATGGGGCGGATTTCGACCTTGCCGTTAACGGCCATGGGACGCTCTTGAATCTTGTGCATCCCCATGATGGCGGTCTGCGGCGGATTGAGGATCGGCGTCGACATCAACGAACCAAAGATACCGCCGTTGGTGATGGTGAACGTACCACCCTGCATGTCTTCGATGCCGAGCTTGCCTTCGCGGCCGCGCTTGCCAAAGTCACCGATGTTCTTTTCGACGTCGGCAAGTTTCATGCTGTCGGTATCACGCAGCACCGGCACAACCAGACCGCGCGGCGTCGATACGGCAACACCGATGTCCTGGTAGCCGTGATAAACGATCTCAGTGCCGTCAATGGAGGCATTGACGTCCGGGAAGCGCTTGAGCGCCTCGGTCGCGGCCTTGACGAAAAAGCCCATGAAGCCGAGTTTGACGTCGTGCGTTTTCTGGAAGACGTCCTTGTACTGCGACCGAAGATTCATGACTTCCGTCATGTCGACTTCGTTGTAGGTCGTAAGCATCGCCGCGGTTTGCTGCGCCTGAACCAGCCGCTTGGCGATGGTCTGACGCAGACGGCTCATAGGCACGCGCTTCTCTGGGCGATCCCCTTCCGGGACATCAACCTGAGGTGCAGAAGACGCTTTTTTATCTTCCTTGGCCGGTTTTTTCTCAGCGGGCGCCGTTTTCTTGGCACTGCCTTCCTTGATGGCGCGCTGAACGTCTTCCTTCAGAACACGCCCGCCCTTGCCGGTGCCTTCGATTTTAGACACGTCCAAGTCGTTTTCAGCGGCAAGCTTACGCGCCGAAGGTGCGAGAATCTTGTCACCGACCTGCTCATCCTGACCGCCCTTGTCGTCGGCGCTCTTGCTGTCAGCGTCGTCTTCGGAGTCGGAACCGCTGCTGCCCGCACCGCCTTCAACGAAGATGGCGAGTACCTGTTCGGATTCGACCGTGTCACCTTCTTCGGCTTTAAGCTCTTTAAGGCTACCGTCTGCAGGCGCAACAACCTCGAGAACAACCTTGTCGGTTTCGATATCGACGATCAGCTCATCGCGCTTGACGGCGTCGCCCGGTTTCTTGTGCCAGGTACCGATCGTGCCTTCCTGAACGGATTCAGGGAACGCCGGCGCTTTCACGTCGTGGGACTTTCCGCCGCCGGTCGAGGCTTTTTGCGCCTTTTCTTGCTTGCCGCTGTCGCTGTCTTCGGCATCAGACGCGCTGTCATCGGAGGCACTTTCATCGTCGGAGGCGTCGCTGGATGAAGCGTCGCCGCCGTCGGCACTGGGCTCGCCGAGTTGACCGAGCACCTGCTCGGATTCACACGTCTCGCCTTCGTCGATCAGAATTTCCTTGATCGTGCCATCTTCCGGTGCCACGACCTCGAGAACAACCTTGTCGGTTTCGATTTCAACGATCAGTTCATCACGCGATACCGAATCGCCCGGTTTCTTGTGCCAAGTGGCAACAGTGCCCTCGGCGACGGATTCCGGAAAACTTGGCGCTTTAATATCGGTTGCCATTGGGATTCCTTAGTTCATCTTCTCTCTAGACCCGACTCGGCCTTTATTGATTAAAGGCATCATCGACCAGCCTACGCTGCTGATCGACGTGCACGGCCATATATCCTGCTGCAGGTGCCGCTGACGCTGCACGCCCGGCAAACGACAAATCGCGTCCAAGCCCTGCATTTACCGCATCGGCCGCCTTGCGCATGTGGTGCTGGCTTTGATACCAGGCGCCCTGATTTTGCGGCTCTTCTTGACACCACACGACTTTTTCCAGATTCGGATACTGCTCAAGCTGCTTTTGCAGCGACTTCTCCGGGAACGGGTAGAGCTGTTCCACCCGCAGGATAGCCGTATCCTCACGCTCATGCTCGCTGCGGTAGTTCGCCAGGTCGTAGTAGACCTTGCCCGAGCAGATTACAACGCGCTTGACGGCGTCAGCCTCGAGATTGGCCTGATCCGGGACGATCATCTGGAACGTACCCTCGGACAGCTCTTCAAGCGAGGACGTTGCATCCTTGTGACGCAAAAGGCTTTTCGGCGACATGATGATCAGCGGTTTACGGATACGACGCACCGTTTGCCGACGCAGCAGATGGAAAATCTGCGCGGGCGTGGTGGGCATGCACACCTGCATGTTGTGCTCGGCGCACAGCTGCAGGAAACGCTCCAGACGCGCCGAGGAATGCTCGGGGCCCTGACCTTCATAGCCATGCGGCAGCAAAAGCGTCAGACCGCACAGACGTGCCCACTTGGTCTCACCCGAGGAAATGAACTGATCGATCACGACCTGGGCGCCATTGGCGAAATCGCCGAACTGGGCTTCCCAGATAACCAACGCGTTCGGAGTGGTGGTGGAATAGCCGTATTCGAACGCGAGCACCGCTTCCTCGGAGAGGAAGGAATCGCGCACCGTGAACATGGGCTGACCGTCCTTGATGTGCTGAAGCGGCGTCCACGTGTCGTTGTTTTTCTGGTTATGAATCACGGCGTGACGGTGCGAGAACGTGCCACGGCCGGAATCCTGACCTGTCAGACGGATATCGTAGCCTTCGTCGATCAGCGTCGCGTAGGCAAGGGTTTCTGCAAAGCCCCAGTTCGCGGCAAGCGAGCCGGCCGCCATCTTCTTGCGGTCTTCATAGACCTTGGCCACCTGACGCTGGACTTCGTAATCGTCCGGCGCCTCGCACATCTTGGTGGCGAGTTCCTGAAGCCGTTTCATCGGGAAGGTCGTGTCCGCGAAGCCGGTCCACTTGTGGCCAAGATAGGGCGTCCAGTCGACGAACAGCTCCGTATTGGGCTTCTTGACCAGGGCGTTGGCGACGTGATTGCCCTGATCGAGCAGATCACGGTAGTTGTCGGAAATCGCCTTGGGGTCGGATTCGCCGATCACGCCATCCTTCACAAGAAGGTCTGCGTAGAGTGCGCGGCTGGTCTTGTGCGACTTGATCTTGTGATACATCTGCGGCTGCGTGGCCGAGGGCTCATCGGCCTCGTTGTGGCCGCGCCGGCGGTAGCAGACCAGATCAATGACCACGTCCTTCTTGAACTGCTGACGGTAATCGATCGCAACCTGAGTGGCATGGATCACGGCTTCCGGATCATCGCCATTCACATGGAAGATCGGCGCCTGAACCATCTTGGCAATGTCGGTGCAGTACTCGGTCGAGCGCGCATCATCAGGGCGAGAGGTGGTAAAACCGACCTGGTTGTTGATGATGAGGTGAACCGTGCCGCCTGTCTTGTAGCCACGGGTCTGGGACATCTGGAAGGTTTCCATGACAACGCCCTGGCCCGCGAACGCCGCATCGCCGTGCACGACCAGCGGAAGCACCTGATCGCCGTCGAAATCCTTGCGTCGATCCTGGCGGGCACGAACGGAGCCTTCAACCACCGGCGATACGATTTCAAGGTGCGAGGGGTTGAACGCCAGTGCCAGATGCACCTCGCCCCCGGTCGTCATGACGTTGGAGCTGAAACCCTGGTGGTATTTAACGTCACCGGAGCCCTGCTCAAGCATCTTCTTGCCATCGAATTCATCGATCAGCTCGGAGGGGCTCTTGCCCAGTATATTGACCAGCAGGTTGAGGCGACCGCGGTGCGCCATACCGATGACGACCTCCTTGGTGCCGTAACTGCCGGCACGCTGGATCATCTCATCCACGAGCGGAATGAAGGATTCCCCACCCTCGAGACCGAAGCGCTTGGTGCCCGGGTACTTGCTTGCAAGATAATTTTCGAGCCCTTCAGCCGCACTCAGACGCTCAAGAATGTGCTTGCGCGCGTCTGCGCTGTAATCGGGCTTCGAGCGCACCGATTCAAAACGCTGCTGAAGCCAACGTTTTTCTTCGGTATCGACGATGTGCATGAACTCGCAGCCGATCGAACGGCAGTACGTTTTTTCGAGCGCGTCGACAATTTCCTTGAGCGGCGCAGTGTCCTTGCCCAAAAAGAAGGAGCCGGTCTGAAACTCGGTGTCCATGTCTTCCTGAGCCAACTGATGGAAGGACAGGTCAAGGTCGGGCACACGCTGGTTGGATCGCAGGCCGAGCGGGTCAATGTTGGCCTGTTGATGCCCTCTGAAACGAAAGGCATTGATCAACTGAAGGACGCGAACCTGCTTCTTGCTCTCACCGCCTTCATTACCGCCACTGACGGCTACCGAGCGACGCTGCTGCTTGGCGATATTGTAGAATTCATCGCGAATCGGCGACAAAGGCGTATCGTGGTTCGGCCCGCCTTCGTATTTCGGAAGCTGATCGAAATATTGCCGCCATTCATCGGGTACCGCGGTCGGTTCACTGAGGTACTGCTCGTACAGATCTTCAACGTAATGGACGTTGCCTCCGCTCATGTGCGAAGTCCGTCGCATTAACTCCATGATACCTTCTTGCATCTTTTGATCACCCTACGCTTTTGGGGTGGTGTCGGCGCCTGGCACGGCCAGACCGCGTTGGCGTCGGCGTTCGGTTACTGAATACGGCGCTTGAGGCCGCGTTACTCTATTTCAATCGACAAAGGCCGACGCACATGGGCGTCGGCCTTTGTCTTCAAGGTTTACTGCTCGTACAGCCAATACCGGCCATGATAACAAGCACAGCGATGCATATTAAGTCGCATTGGACAATAACATCTCACGAATCTTGCCAATGGCCCGTGTGGGGTTAAGCCCCTTCGGACATACATTGACGCAGTTCATGATACCGCGGCAGCGAAACACGCTGAACGGGTCATCAAGCGACGAAAGGCGCTCTTTCGTGGCCGTATCGCGAGAATCCGCCAGGAAACGATAGGCCTGCAAGAGACCTGCCGGACCGACGAACTTGTCCGGGTTCCACCAGAACGACGGGCACGATGTCGAGCAGCACGCGCACAGGATGCATTCGTAAAGGCCGTCGAGCTTGTCGCGGTCTTCCGGAGACTGCAGTCGCTCGATGGCAGGTTCGGCCGCATCGTTTTGCAGATAGGGCTGAATACGCTCGTACTGCTTATAGAACATGCTCATGTCGACCACGAGATCGCGCACGACAGGCAGGCCCGGCAAAGGACGAAGCACAAGCTTGTTGCCCTTAGTCACCTCTGAGATCGGCGTAACACAGGTCAAGCCGTTCTTGCCGTTCATGTTTACGCCATCGGAGCCACATACACCCTCTCGGCAACTGCGACGGTACGCAAGCGTACTGTCTTGTTCCTTGATCATCTGAATCACATTCAGAACCATAAGATCACGGCCCTGAGTGTCGACCTGAAACTCCTGCATGTATGGTGCATCGTCGGTTTCAGGATTGTAGCGATAGATGGAAACTTGCAATGTGGACATTGCGCTTCACCTCATCAATAGGTCCGTTCTTTAGGCTCGAAGGTCTCAACGCTTACCGGTGAGAAATTCACGTCACGTTTACCAAGCGTTTTATTATTCGGGTAATAGATCGAGTGCTTGAGCCAGTTTTCATCATCGCGCTTGGGATAATCTTCACGCGAATGAGCACCACGGCTTTCACGACGCTCGAGCGCGGCAATTGCCGTCGCTTCGGCGACTTCGAGCAGGTTGTCCAGCTCGAGCGCTTCGACACGCGCCGTATTGAACGTATTGGATTTATCCGGCAGATAGGCCTTGCCGATACGCTCACGCAGATTGGCGAGTTTCTCGACGCCGTCCTGCATGTACTCTTCCTTGCGGAATACGCCGAAGTTGTTCTGCATGACTTCCTGGAGCTCCTTGCGAAGCACCGGAATCTCTTCGCCCTCGCCCTGCTTGGAATCATTCCAGCGGTTGAGTCGCGCCATCGCATTATCGATGTCGGACTGGCTCGGCGACATGTACTCGATCCCTTCATTAAGGGCGCTTTCGATGAACATGCCGGCCGCGCGACCAAACACCACCAGATCCAGCAGCGAGTTACCGCCAAGGCGGTTACCACCGTGAACGGAGACACACGCCACTTCGCCACAGGCGTACAGACCGTTGATGATGGTGTCGTTACCATCTTCATCGACAGATAGTGCCTGACCATGAACGTTGGTCGGGATACCGCCCATCATATAGTGGCAGGTCGGGACAACCGGAATCGGATCCTTGACCGGATCGACGTGAGCAAACGTCTTGGAAAGATCGACGATACCCGGCAAGCGCTTCATCAGCGTTTCCTCGCCCAGGTGATCGAGCTTCAGCATGACGTGATCGCCGTTTTCACCGCAGCCACGACCTTCAAGAAGCTCCTGAACCATGGCACGGGCCACGACGTCACGCGAGGCAAGATCCTTGGCGTTCGGTGCGTAACGCTCCATGAAGCGCTCGCCATCCTTATTGATCAGATAGCCGCCTTCACCACGACACCCTTCCGTGACCAGACACCCTGCGCCGTAAATGCCGGTCGGGTGGAACTGCCACATTTCGATGTCTTGCACCGGGAAGCCTGCACGCAGCGCCATGCCGATACCGTCACCGGTATTGATCAGGGCATTGGTCGTGGAGGAATAGATACGACCGGCACCGCCGGTTGCAAGCACGGTCGCCTTTGAGTTGATCTGTACGGTTTCGCCGGTTTCGATACAGATGGCGATTACACCAACCACATCGTTTGAGGCGTTACGAATCAGGTCGACCGCATACCACTCATCCAGAAAAACGGTGTTGTTTTTCAGGTTGTTTTGATAGAGCGTATGAAGCAACGCATGGCCGGTACGGTCCGCCGCGGCGCAGGTACGGGCAGCCTGCCCTCCTTTACCGAAGTCCTTGGACTGACCACCGAAGGGACGCTGGTAGATGCGCCCGTTATCAAAGCGGGAAAACGGCAGCCCCATATGTTCGAGCTCGAATACCGCCTTAGGACCTTCCTGACACATGTACTCGATCGCGTCCTGGTCACCGATGTAATCGGAGCCCTTGACGGTGTCGTACATGTGCCAGCGCCAGTCGTCGTTCGGATCGGCGCTTGCGATGGCACAGGTGATTCCGCCCTGAGCGGATACGGTGTGCGAGCGTGTCGGGAATACCTTCGACAATACCGCTGTTTTCTTACCTGACTTGGCAAGCTCAAGACCTGCACGAAGGCCGGAACCACCACCACCGATAATGATGGCGTCAAAACTCATACTACGCATGTTCGACATTACTTATGCTCCCCAAAGAACTTGAACGCCCCAGATAACGAACGCAAACAGCGCCAGGATCACAGCGGTTTGCACGCCCAGACGAACGCACGACTTCTTGATGTAATCTGTCGAGACGATCCAAAGGCCGATCCATGCATGGGCAGCGATCGATAGCAGTGCTAGAAGCGTAAATATTTTCATCCACGTGCGATCAAAAAGACTCGACCAGGCCACGTAATCCAGGTTGGGGTGGAACAGGAAGAAGGCCACCATGAAGATGGTGTAAAGCGCGAGAATGACCGCAGACGCACGCTGGATCAGCCAGTCGGAGACCCCGGAGCGCCCCAGATTCGTAATATTGGTTACCATACCCATACCCCTGACAGAATGACCAAAACCGCGCTGATGACGATCACCAGCTGCGCGCCCCGTTGACCACCTTCGAGCGACTCACCGTAGCCAATGTCCATCAGCAAGTGACGAACGCCGGCGACAACGTGATACCCAAGCGCGGAAAGCAGCCCCCAGCACACGATCTTGGCGAGCGCGTTGCCTGTGATGGCGTCTTTTACCGCGTCGAAACCGGCCGGGGATGACAACGACACATCGAATGCCCAGAACAGGAAGATCAACCCGACAAACAGGATGATTCCGGAAATGCGGTGTGTGATCGAGACAAGGGAAGGAAGGGGGAATTGTAAACTGGTCAGGTCAAGGTTAACGGGTCGTTTACCTTGAGACGGATTTTTTTTGCTGTTCACGGCGCTTTCACTCTCTCTTGCTCCTCTTAGCGTCGGCCGACGCTCGGGAGCTTCAATGAATGTATCACGGAAAGAAGACTAGCCACGTCAAGGCTGCATAGGCCTCATTGCGCGACCGAAATTATAGGCTTTTGGCTAACGTATGACAAATTGACACGCACGCTTTACAGCACCGCATCATGCGCCCGCCCACTCGATCATCCATGTTATCGGCCGGTTTCATATTTTTTTTGTGCTCTGCAGCATTTCGAGTCATCCTTGTAAGGAAAGACCCGCATGCCCTGCCCTTCAAACAAATTGACAATCATCGGGAGGATTCTATAGTGGGCAGGTTAAAAATGACCGGGCAAGGCATACAATCAAGAACTTACGTATTACGCATCGTATAATTATAGGAGGCCATGATGGCTGACAAGAAGGCGCAGCTGAGCATCGAGGGGCTTGATCAGCCGATCGAACTGCCTGTCTATAGCGGAACCAAGGGCCCTGACGTCATTGATGTCCGCTCACTGATCGACTCAGGCTACTTCACCTTCGACCCGGGATTTGTATCTACCGCCTCCTGCGAATCCGAAATCACCTACATCGATGGCGCCAATGGCGTTCTGCTGCACCGTGGCTATCCAATCGACCAATTGGCCGATAACTCCAACTTCATCGAGCTTTGCTACCTCCTACTCAATGGCGAACTCCCCACTGAAGAGCAGTACAAGGAGTTCGACAAGTGCGTGCGCAATCACACGATGGTGCACGAGCAGATTGCCAACTTCTTCAAGGGCTTTCGCCGTGACGCCCACCCGATGGCCGTCCTTTGTGGCGTAATCGGCGCACTCTCTGCCTTCTATCACGACAACCTGGACATTACCGACCCGTCCAGCCGTGAGGTCTCGGCGGTTCGCCTGATCGCCAAAATGCCGACGCTTGCTGCGATGTGCTACAAGTACAATATCGGCCAGCCCTTCATGTACCCGCGTAACGACCTGTCCTACGCAGAGAACTTCCTGTACATGATGTTCGGCAACCCCTGTGAGCCGTTCGAGGTCAACCCGGTCGCCGCCAAGGCCATGGACCGCATCTTCATGCTGCATGCCGATCATGAGCAGAACGCGTCCACATCGACGGTTCGACTGGCAGGCTCTACCGGTGCCAACCCGTTCGCCTGCATCAGCGCCGGCATCGCAGCACTTTGGGGTCCTGCTCACGGCGGCGCCAACGAAGCCGTCTTGATGATGCTCGATGAAATCGGTGATGAATCCGAGGAAAACATCCAACGCTACGTTGATCGTGCCAAGGACAAGGACGATAGCTTCCGACTCATGGGCTTTGGCCACCGCGTCTATCGTAATTTCGATCCTCGCGCCAAGGTCATGAAAGAGACCTGCGATGAAGTCCTTGAAGAACTGGGCGTCGGAAATAATCCCAAGCTCAAGATCGCCAAACGACTCGAGCAGATCGCACTGGAAGACGAGTACTTTATCGAGCGAAAGCTCTATCCTAACGTCGATTTCTATTCAGGCATCATTCTTGAAGCCTTGGGCGTCCCGACCAACATGTTCACGGTTATCTTTGCCCTGTCGCGCACGACCGGCTGGGTTTCTCACTGGAACGAAATGATCACCAAAGGTGTTCGAATCGGCCGCCCTCGCCAGCTTTACAAGGGCCATACTGAGCGCGATTACCCAGAGTAACTGCACCCGCGTGATTCAGGAAAGACCAAAAAAGAAGCCGCCCTCATGGGGCGGCTTCTTTTTTTATGACTCTCTCATTTGAGGCGTCGCATATTGTCCACACTTTCTGTGGATAACCCTGTAAACAACTCGAATTGGCACCCTCAAAACCGCCATGACAGCCGGGTTACAGACAGATTGCTCACTTTTTACCCAATAATAAGCGTATGATTTTGTTGAATTTTATCTAAACAACTCACAAAAAATCGCCAAACGCACTGATACGAACAAACGCCATACCGAACGGTGGACAATTTAATGGAAATAAACGATTTGTAAGGGGAAGTGAGTGGCGTCCCATAGGGGGTTCGAACCCCTGTTACCGCCGTGAAAGGGCGGTGTCCTAGACCACTAGACGAATGGGACGCAAAATGGTGGAGCCTATCGGGATCGAACCGATGACCTCAACGCTGCCAGCGTTGCGCTCTCCCAGCTGAGCTAAGGCCCCACGAACGCTTGAACACAAGCTTGGTGGGATGCCTTTTCGACACCTTCTTGCTCGAAAAGACGGGACGGATAATACCCAGACCCCGTCTTTTCGTCAACCCTTAATTCACGCCAAGTTCCTTGTACCGCTTCTCGAGTACCTTGGTGCGTTTTTTGGAGGGCGCACCCAAGAGGCTGATCGCATGACGCAAGCGCGCACGCGTGACATCAGCGCCCAGAATTACCATGGCGTCCATGACCGATGTCGAGGCCGTGCTGCCGGTGATCGCCACGAATACTGGCGCCAGGAATTGCTTCATCTTGAGCTCGAAGTGCTCCGAAAGCATTTTGACCTCAGCCATGACATGCGCCTTGTCCCACTCTCGCAGCGCTTCCAAGCGCCACAGCAGCAGCTGAAGCAGATCCACAATCGTCTCACGCTCCATGTTGACGTCATCGAAGCTTGCTTCCTTGAGCGCCGGATACCCTGCAAAGAAGTGACCCGCCAGCGGCATGACATCGGAAAGCGTCTGAACCCTCGGGCGAATCTGGGGGAGAATCTGATCGATATACCCCTCGTTGAACGCCCACTGGATCAAGTGGCGCTTCAGTGCGTCATCTGAGAGATCATCACGCAGATACACCCCGTTCAGCCAGGTCAGCTTCTCGAGATCAAACACCGGACCGCCGAGCGAAACACGAGTGATGTCGAACGCGCTCATCATCTCATCGAGGGTGAACTTTTCACGCTCATCGGGCATCGACCAACCCATGCGCCCGAGATAATTGATCACCGCCTGCGGCAAAAAGCCCATCTTGCGGTAGTAATTGATCGAAGTCGGGTTCTTGCGCTTGGAAAGCTTCGACTTGTCCGGATTGCGAAGCAGCGGCATGTGGCACAACACCGGCATGTCCCACCCGAAATACTCGTAAAGCAGCTTGTGCTTCGGCGCCGAATTGATCCACTCCTCACCGCGCAGCACATGCGTAATACCCATCAGATGGTCATCAACGATGTTGGCCAGGTGATAGGTAGGCATGCCATCGGACTTGAGCAGGATCTGGGCATCGACCTGCGCCCAGTCGAGTTCGATGTCACCGCGCAGCATGTCATTGACGATGCATACACCCTCGCTTGGCACCTTCATGCGCACGACATACGGCCACTGTTCGGCCTCACGCGTGTCGAACTCATCCTGTGAGAGCAACAGATCTTCATATTTAAGCGCGGCGAACTGACCCTGCGCCTTGCGCTCATCGCGAAGGGCATCAAGCTCCTCGGACGTGCGATAGCATTTGAAGGCGTGTCCGGCATTCAATAGCTGCTCGGCGTATTGTGCGTAGATCGTGCCGCGCTCACTTTGACGATAAGGGCCGTGTGGCCCGCCCACATCCGGACCTTCGTCCCACTCAAGACCGAGCCAGCGCAGGCTGTCGAGAATCATTTGCTCCGAGGACGCGGTCGAGCGGCTCTGATCGGTGTCCTCGATGCGAAGAATGAATTGACCGCCGTGCTGGCGCGCGAAACACAGATTGAACAAGGCTATATACGCTGTTCCTACATGAGGATCCCCCGTTGGGGAAGGCGCGACACGCGTTCTTACCGTCATAAACTCTCAACCATTGCCACTTTGAATGTGAAGCCGGTCATTATACGAGAAGTCCGCATCAGGTTCGACGTGCGACAACCGGCCTCTGTCGACGAAATACCCATGTATTACACTGGGTCTTTATTGTCTGCGGAGTGGTTATGCCAAGTCCCCTGACCGCACGTCAATGGCTCTCACGCCATGCAAAGCGCGCCACCCCCTGGCCCCAGACCGCGGTCGCCGCCGCTCTGGCGTCTACCCTCTGTCTCTTCGTTCAAGCCTGGGCAATCGCCTCGATCGCGCAGGAGATGGTGCTTGGCCACGGCGATCCACTTAAGCTCTGGCTCCCCTTTGCCGCACTGCCGCTTGCATTTTTCACCCGCGGGGGGCTTGCCTGGCTCAAGACAGTGGCCGGTACACGCGCGGGTATCCACGTTCGGCAATCCGTTCGCGCCGACGTGTTCGAGCGCATCGGCGAACGCGGCCCTCTCTGGGCTCAGCGCCAACACAGCGCCACCCTCGGCAATCGCGTATGGGACCAGGTTGATGCGTTGCACGGCTATTACGCCGATTACCGTCCGCAGGTCATTCTGAGCGCTCTGATTCCGCTCATGATTCTGGTCGTCGTGTTTCCGCTCAACTGGGCCGCGGGGGTGATTCTATTGGTGACCGGCCCGCTCATCCCGATGAACATGGCCTTGATCGGCATGGGCGCCAAGTCACGCCAAAAAGCCCAGTTTCAGGAAATGGCCCGCATGAGCCGGCATTTCTCGGACACGCTGCGTGGCCTGCCGACCCTTAAGCTGTTCGGTCTTGGCCGCCAGCAGGCCGGCGCCATCTACAAGGTGTCGGAGGCGTTTCGCCGCCAAACCATGCGTGTGCTGCGCCTGGCGTTTCTCTCCTCGACCGCGCTCGAGTTCTTCGCCTCGGTATCGATCGCCATTCTTGCCATCTACATCGGCTTCGTTTACCTCGGAAAATTCGAGTTCGGCGACTGGGGCCATGGCCTGGATCTTTTCACGGGGCTGTTCATACTGATTCTGGCCCCCGAGTTCTACCAGCCACTGCGAGAGCTTGGTACGCACTACCACGCCAAGGCCGAGGCTGAGGCCGCTGCCGAAGACCTCATGGCGCTCCTAGCGCCGGAAGAATCGACCCCTGACGGCACCCCCTACGCCGAGTGGACGGTACCTGCGTCACTTGGGCTAACGCTCAAGGGCGTTTGCGCTCGTTACGACGGCCACTCACTAAACGCCATCGATTCCCTCGATCTCGAACTTGCACCGAATACCACCACCGCCATTGTCGGACCGAGTGGTGCTGGCAAGTCGACCCTCCTTGCCTTGATCACTCGGGCACTGACCCCATCGGAAGGCAACCTGTACACCCATGATGGCCAGCCCCTCAGTGGCATTTCTGTCGAGCAATGGCGTAAGGCGCTTGGTTGGGTCGGCCAACGAAGCGCCCTCCTGACCGGCACACTTGCGGATAATCTGAGACTGGCCGACCCGGCCCTTAAGGATGAAGCGCTCTGGGAGGCGCTTTCGGACGTGGGGCTGGCAGCCTGGGCAACCGAATTACCTCAGGGCCTTGCCACCCGACTCGGTGAAGGTGGGCAACCCGTCTCGGGCGGGCAGGCAAGGCGCATCGCGCTTGCCCGCGCAGTACTCAGGGACGCGCCGCTGATTCTTCTGGATGAGCCGACGGCAAGCCTTGACCAGCAAAGCGAGCGCGACATCATCGAGGTGCTGGCGCGACTCAAGGCCACCCGCACTCTGGTGATTCTGACGCATCGACTTGACCTTCTGAGCCTGGCCGATCAGATCGTACGGCTCGAGCGCGGCCGCGGGCGAACGTACTCATCTGCCGCCCAACTGGCCGATGTCACGCCCGATGACGAGTCACCAAGCGCGGCGTCGTTTCAGGGAGACACCCCATGACCGATCATCGCCAGGCATCACTACGCCCCTACCTCAGCCAGATGCGCCCGTTTCTGCCACTGCTGGCAGCCGGGGTCGTTTTGAATCTGATCGCAGCGCTTTCCACCATTGGGCTGATTTCCCTGTCGGGCTGGTTTCTAAGCGCCTCGGCGCTGGCCGGAGTGAGCGCGGCCACTGCCCACAGCTTCAACTACTTCCTGCCGTCTGCCGGTGTGCGCTTTTTCGCAGTCACCCGCACACTCGGCCGCTATGGCGAGCGCATCACCACCCACGAAGGCACCTTCAAGCTGCTTTCGACGCTTAGGCGGCGCCTCTTTCTTGCCATCGAGCCCCTCTCCCCGTCCGAGCTCCAAACGCACGGCAGCAGTGAACTACTCACCCGCCTGACCCGAGACATCGACGCACTCGATGGTCTTTACGTTCGCGTGATTACCCCCTCGATCGTCGCCGTACTTGCCATCATGACCTGCGGTGTGGTGATGGGCGTTTTTGCCCTCTGGATCGGTCTGGGCGCGGCGCTTTCATTGCTTATCGCCGGCACATTCGGCCCCTGGTGGGCGCTCAAGCGCGGGGCCGGCGTGTCTAGCCGATGGCACACACTGGACACCACCAACCGCACGCGACTCCAGGAGCGGCTGAGCGGCATGACGGAGCTGATGATCTATGGCTGCTGGCGCGATGAGGTGACCGCCTTATTGACACGCCAGCGTGATCGGGATACCCGCGAGCTCGAGCTTGCTCGTCTATGGGGGCGCTCACAGCTTTTAACCCAAGTGCTTTTGGGCATTACCTTGACCGGAGTCATGGCAGGCGCGGCCTATCTGGCCCATCAAAATGCACTGGACCCCACGTTGATCGCACTGCTGGGATTGACCGTTTTGGCCGGGTTTGAGGCGATTACCTCGCTGCCCCGGGCCTTTCAGGAGCTGGGTAAGATCCGGCGCGCGGCAGGGCGCATCGATGCCGTGATAGAGGGCACCAGCACGATCGTATTTCCGAACATCGATCATGCGCCCCCCAAGGGCCATCGACTCGTGATCGAGCACGTCTGCGTTCGCTTCACTCGAGAAACACCGGCCCTTAACGGTGTATCACTGACCCTTGAAGAACACCAACATCTTGCCTTGATAGGGCCCTCCGGCAGCGGCAAGACCAGCCTGATCAACGCGTTGACGCGATTCATCGAGCTTGATTCCGGAACCATCACACTGGGCGGCGTATCCATTGATGCCTTGAGCGAACCAACGCTTCGACGCCAAATGGCCGTTGCCTCACAGGATACGCATCTATTTACCACCACTTACCGCGAGAACCTGCGTCTGGGCGCACCAAACGCCTCGGATGAGACATTCATTGAGGTATTGAGCGCGCTGGATCTTGGTGAATGGCTCGCGTCGCAGCCAGACGGGCTCGACAGCTGGCCAGACGAAGGCGGAAGCTCGCTTTCCGGCGGCCAGCTTCGCCGCTTTGGCGTTGCACGAGCGCTGATCTCAAGCGCGCCGATTCTGATTCTGGATGAGCCTACGGAAGGACTCGACCGGGCAAGTGAACTGCGTGTGCTGGACGCCATCTATCACTACGCCCAGGGGCGCACGCTGATTTTGATCACTCACAAGATGACCGCGCTTTCGCAGATGGACCGTATCGCGGTACTCGAACACGGTCGCCTGATCGAGCACGGCACACCCCAAGCGCTTTTAAACACACCCAACAGCCGGTTTCGTGCGCTGAACCAACAATTGAAACTGTGACGTCGCACGGACCACGACTGCTCTACACTTTACGGCTGGATGAGCGCTTTGCGATCACGAGCAGACATGATTCAGGAAAGGATACCGTATGTTCTCTCACCTCCCCTCCCCGTTTAACGCCCTGATCACCGGCACAGGTGGGCTCGGCGTGGCGTTTGCCAATGCCCTGCTTGAGAGCGACTCGCTTGGTTCGTTGACCCTTGCCTCGCGCTCACCGGCCGAGGGCGTTACCGCCGATGATCGAGTAACCGAGATCACGACCGACCTCTCAAGCGAGGAAGGCCAGCGTGAACTGGCCGGCCAGCTTCCCGACCACGTACACCTCTGGCTTCATACGGTAGGCGTGCTTCACAGCGACACAATTTCGCCGGAAAAACGCCTCGAGCATTTAACGACCGATCAGCTTACCGAGAGCTTTCGCATCAATACGGCCACCTTCGGCGGTCTGCTCGGCCAACTTGCGCCAAGGATCTCAAGACAGCCCGCGCTGATCGGAGTGTTGTCGGCGCGCATAGGGTCGATCGGTGACAACCGCCTCGGAGGCTGGTACGGCTACCGGGCGAGCAAGGCTGCACTCAACATGCTGGTCAAGACCGCCTCGGTTGAGCTGGAACGCCGGAATCCGGAAGCCATCATCGTAAGCCTTCACCCTGGCACCACCGACACCGGGCTCTCGAAGCCGTTTCAAGGCCACGTACCCGATAACAAGCTCTTTACCCCAAGCTACGCCGCCGACGCGCTTCTCACGGTCCTTGCCAACCGAACACCCGATGACAGCGGCAGTTTCTGGGACTGGAATGACACCCCGATCGAGTGGTAAGCCTTAAAAAAACGCTAAGGAATGAGCAGCGTTGCCCCGGTCGTGCGGCGCTGCATCAAGGCGTCCTGCGCCTTGCCCGCCTCGGAAAGCGCAAAGCGCTGGTTGATCTGAACGTCGATAGCGCCGCGCTCGATCATGTCAAAAAGCTCAGCCGCCATCGCCTTTCGCCGAGACGGCGTATCGGCGTAGCCGCCAAGACTTGGCCGCGTCACAAAAAGTGAGCCCTTCTGATTAAGGATACCTAGATTGACGCCTTCGACGGGGCCGGAGGCGTTGCCGAAACTGACGATCAGCCCACGCCGTTTTACACAGTCAAGCGATACCGGCCAGGTATCCTTGCCGACGGAATCGTATACCACGTCGCACAGCTCATTGTCGGTCAGTGCCTTGACGCGCTCGACTACATCCTCGGTGGTGTAATTGATGATGGCATCGGCGCCCAACGATCGAGCAAGCTCGGCCTTTTCATCGGTGGATACGGTACCGATCAATCGCGCCCCGAGCGCATTGGCCCATTGACAGGCCAGTGTTCCAACCCCGCCTGCAGCAGCGTGAAACAAGATTGTATCTCCGGCCTTGACCTCATGAACCTGACGCAACAGGTACTGAACGGTCATGCCTTTAAGAAGGCTCGCCGCAGCCACGTCGAACGAAATCGACTCAGGAAGCGGTATCAAAAACTCGGCCGGCAGGCAGTGCAGCTGTGAATAGGCGCCGAGGGGCCCCTGGGCGTAGGCCACTCGGTCTCCCGGTGAAAACGCTTGAACATCTTCACCAACCGCTTCGATGATGCCGGCGGCTTCGGTACCCAGGCCCGAAGGAAACGACGACACCGGATACAGCCCTTCGCGCCCATAGATATCGATGAAATTCATGCCAATGGCCTGGTTTCTAACCAGCACCTCATTAGCGCCTGGTGTCTGGGTCGGCACCTCCACATACTCAAGCACCTCACTGCCGCCATGTCGTGAAAACCGGATACCGTGCGTCATTTGAATACTCTCCTCGGGGGTCATGTCGTTACTTGCTCAGAAGCGTAGATCACCCAAGAGGTACTCAGGTATCAAAAATGCACAGAACGTGACTCGGCTTTAAAGAGGACCGCTCAAATAACAGTCAACTGAGGGCGCGCAAAACTCGCGTAGTGATTTGCGACATTTTTTAACGTCGTCGCGCGGTATTTTCAGTTAAGGTGCAGACCGACTGGGGAAACTCATTCTAAATTGTTAGATAAAATCCATATAAGCACACTTAGGTATTAGTACTTTATAATTGCCAGACATGAATGATAACGAGAGCTATTCATGAACAAGCTAGGCGAGCGTATACGTGATCTGCGTGAACAGGCTGGTATTAGCAAGGCAGCCCTGGCAAGACGTGTTGGCGTATCCGACGTCACGATTTCTTACTGGGAAAGCGGCGCAATCCAGCGGGTCGGTCATTCACGTTTAGGGCCATTGTCGAAAGCATTGGGTTGTAGTGTCGGGTACCTTCTTGGTGATTCCCGTATGAGCGTATCGGAGACCAAGGCGGTCTACGACGCGTCTACAAACCATGTTCCGATCTATCAACTGACACAGAACCCGGAGTGTCTTGGTGGGAAAACCGCAGCACAAACCATGATTCCGACAGGGTTATTACCGGATTATTGGAAGGCAATAAAAGGGTTTTTACTATGTACCGAACCTGACCAGAGCTTTGATTTCTTTGGACACGGTGAGTGGCTTTTTGTCGTACCCGCGCTGCGCTTTACCGAGTCGGGCTTGTACGTTGTCGAAGAGCAGCGCCAGCTCAAGATTCGGCGCCTGCTCCTCGATGATGGCCAGTGCGATGCCGAAGACAGCCAGGGTCGACGGGAATCACTCGCGGTGCATTGTCTACCCCGCGCTCGCGTCATGGGCAGCATGACCCCCATGTCGCTTTAGCGAGCCTTTAGCCCGGTCATTACACCGACGTCTTACCCGATAATATTCATTCGGCAACAACGAGTAGACCGCATGGTGTTACAAGGTGGCTTGAACTCTCAAGCCACCGACCACTGCGTCATCCACCTCACCTAACCCGCCCGGGTGCACGATGTATTGAAGGTTCGGCTGCAGCTTCAACCAACGATTCACACTAACGCCGTAATACACTTCCGTATTGTATTCGCTGCCTTGCGCCGGAAGGTAGGCCGCATCGTCGTAGGTATAGCCCTGTTCGATGTTGCTTTGTCGACGCGCATCACTGACGTCGTCGTTGACGTGTACCCAACCAATACCTACACCGACCTCGTCTCTGGGCCGCGCATCGAACGGTCCGACATAGCTGAGCGCAGCCGACAAGTACCGATCGATGGTCGAGGTTCGCTGATCGTTATATGCCCCCTGAACCGTGGCAGTCAGCCCCCGATGCGGGTCATTGTTTCGGGCCGTTAGTTGCTGCTGCGCCACGAAATAGACGCCGAACCGGCGCCCGGTCGTGCCGTCACCGTCTGCTCGATCGGCATCCGCGGTGCTGTAGTACCCGCCAAGAGCGTATTTGCCGGGCAGTTCCTGTGCAAAAAGCCGGGGTGTCCAGCCTATTTCAGCCGGAATGAGGGTGCCCGTCGTACCACTGTGCTTCAGATCGAGGGCATTTCGAACGTCAAGGTTGGACGGGTTTTCATTGAAAAACCCGATCTGGGCGTACCACTGCGGCGTCATGTTGAGCCGAACGCGCGCGGCCCACTGGCTGACCGGCCAGTTATACCAGATCCCCCCGGCCCAATTGCCCGGCTGGCCGCCACCGAGCGCCAGATTTTGAAACTGGCTATCGACCGCGGCGAAATCGGCACCGACCGGAATGCGGCCCAGTTTTATATCAAGCGCATCATCGAAGTAGGTCTGTCGGTACCAGAGCTGTGTGAGTCGCGTGGTTTGGCCGCGCCCCCATACTTCCTGTGTCGAGGACAGTGCTCCGGAGTCAGGATTGACCAAGCGATCACGTGTGATGTCCCGGCCGTTGCGATCAGTCAGGGTCATCTGGAATTCAGCGTTTGGAATATCAAAGAGCCGCTCCAGATCAAACGCTGCGCCGAGCGTCCATTGGTCGCTGTAGCGCGCTGTTCGATCATGGTTGTAGCCGCCCGCTGCGTTCCAGGCCGATTCCGATACATAGCCCAGTGTGAAATCGATGCCCTGATCGGAAAGCGATGTGCGTGCCCCGCGCCAGTCACCCAGCATCCAGGGCGAGTCCCCATCGAACGCGGAATAGGCGCTGGCGGGCGTGACCACACATACGCTTGCCAACACGCATGCTGCGTTTCTTGCCATGTTCCAGGTCATGATACTGCTCCCGCTTATTATGAAAGTTGTAACGACACCGTCATGATAAGTGGGCTAAAGCTGTGCCCAAACTTAATTTAATAAATAAGACTAAAACTTTAGCCTAAGACCTTAATGACTCTCCGCCACGATACGACAGGCTTGGTCATAAACCTCAAGACCTGCATCTGCTTTATGCGCGTTTTCAGACAGAAACCGCCTGAATGTACGCCCACCTCGGCAGCCATGAAACAGACCCAGCAGATGGCGGGTCAGATGATTGAGTTTGACGCCATCTTCCAGCCGACGCGCCAGGTACGGACGAAACTGCTCGAGCACCGCCTGGCGCGACAGCGGCTCGGTTGTTTCTCCCCAAAGTGCCTGGTCGAGTCCGGCGAGCAGATACGGATTCTGGTACGCCTCACGACCGACCATGACACTATCGACGTGGTTTAGATGACCGCTGCAGGCCTCAAGCGTCTTGATGCCGCCGTTGATGCCAATGTGAAGTTCTGGATGCCGCGCCTTCAACCGATAGACCCGGTCATAATCCAGAGGTGGCACATCCCGGTTTTCCTTGGGAGACAGCCCCTGAAGCCAGGCCTTGCGGGCATGAACGGTAAACACCTGCGCGCCGGCGTCAGCGACGATGTCGATGAAGCGAGACAGATCCCGCTCACTGTCCTGATCGTCGATACCGATACGGCATTTTACCGTGACCGGAATAGAGACAGCCGACTGCATGGCCGAGACGCAGCGGCCCACCAGCTCGGGGTGCGCCATCAAGCAGGCGCCGATCATGTTGTTCTGCACACGATCGCTTGGGCACCCAACGTTCAGGTTGACCTCATCGAATCCCCACGCCTCGGCAATGCCCGCGCACTCGGCCAGGGCACCCGGATCACTTCCCCCAAGCTGAAGGGCCAGCGGATATTCCATTTCATCGTGCCCGATAAAGCGCTCGCGCGGAGTGCCATGCAGTAATGCGCCGGTGGTTACCATCTCAGTATAAAGAAGCGCATTGCGGGTCATGAGCCGGGCAAGCACCCGGTAATCGCGGGTCGTCCACTCCATCATGGGGGCTACGGAAAACCGACGCGCTTGATCCAAAGGGGTATATTGCGTTTTATCAGTCACTTGCTGGTGCCACTCACTCAATGTTCTTGCAATTCGACCCGCTCGAAATCGTTGTCGAGTCTCGGCGTTGAACGATGCCAAGGATGCGAAGACGACCATGTACTGGACGCAAGATGGAACAGCATATCAATGTCGCCTTACGCACGGGGCGTGTGTTGGCGCGCCATTGTACGGAAGAAGGGAGACCCTGCACAGCCGGCCGCAGGTGGGCGTTACTAACGCCGATCAAGGCTCGAGAAAGAGGCAGGCGCCTCTCGAAACGACATCCCCAATCACGAGCTGATCGATTTGGTTGGTTAATGGCGGGATTGACCGGGCTGTTGCAGGAGCCAATGCGTATCGACGGCAAAGGAATAAACAAGCAGCAAAAGCGCAAGCGCGGCAAGCCATGCGCTTATCGACGCGCTTACAAGGGGGACCAGGCAGACCATGAGTGCAAGCACCTGGACCACACAGATGACCTTGCGACGCCGCGAGTCATATAACGGTTTTTTCAGTGCGGGAAGCCAAAGCGATGCCAGAATAAAGAGATAGCGCATTCCTCCGATCATCAATACCCAGACGCCTGCCTTGTCGAGCTGTATGACCGAAAAGCTCAGTAAAAGGATGAACGCCGCATCGAGCTCCATATCAAAACGCGCGCCAAGCGGCGAGCTTTCACCCTTGCGCCGAGCGACCCAACCATCGACGCCATCAAGGCACAGCGCAATGAGCGCCAACGCAAGAAAGTTCATAAGATGAACCTCTAGCGTTTCAGGAAACATCGCCACCCCCGTCATGAAACAGACAAGCACGGCGCGCACGCCCGTGACGGCATTGGCCCAGCCAAGATGCATCTGGTCCGTGCGCCGCAGCCCGAGCCACAGTAGAAAGGCCACGACCAGATACGCTCCAAACGCGACACGCCCCACCCCGACCTCATCGATGTCGAACACCCAAAGCTCGGCGTTAAGCATATAAAGCCCTGCAAGCCCAAGAAACAGCTCGAACAGCAACCATCCAGCCCTGGAGGGTTCCGCAACGTACTTACCTGCCCTGGATGTCATGACGCCCTCCCAAGATACGCACCACCCCTTCAGGCTCGAATGGCCCACATGACCGCGTGGTTTTTTATGATCGATTATTTATACAGAGATAGTACATAACACGTTCGTCCGCATTGAACAGATACTCACCAGCCAAAAAGAGAACCCTAATTTAAACCTATCTTCAAAAACGCAACTAAAACATAAGGTTAATTGACATATGGCCTAAATGAACTTAACTAAAGGAAGGACGGCGCGTTGCCTTTTTATACCCTGTGCAGGAACCCCTATGACCACACACCATGCCCAGGCTTTCTGGATCACTCATCGTCGTCATGGCGAGTTGATTGAAGCGCCCCTGCCTGGCCGGCCTGAAGGGACCCTGCGGGTTAAAACCCTGTACAGCGGCATCAGTAAAGGCACCGAGGGGCTTGTGTTCAACGAGCGCGTTCCTTCAAGCGAGTTCGAACGCATGCAGGCCCCCTTTCAGGAAGGTACCTTCCCTTTTCCAATCAAATACGGCTACAACTGCGTGGGCACGGTTATCGAAGGGCCGGCCCACTTGCTCGACAAGACGGTCTTTGCGCTGCATCCGCATCAGGATGTGTTCGACGTACCGAGCTCGAGCGTTGTGGTCGTCCCGGATGATGTTCCAGCCGAGCGCGCGATTCTTGCAGCCAATATGGAAACGGCCTTGAATGGGTGCTGGGACGCAGCGCCGCTTGCCGGCGAGCGCATTACCGTGATCGGCGCGGGCGTGGTCGGGGCTCTGGTGGCCTATCTCTGTAGCAAAATGCCCGGCACCGACGTTGAGGTCGTTGACCCAAATAAAACGCGATGCACGCTGCTTTCTCAGTTGAACCTTCATCATGTGCTGGATCAGTCCGAGGCATCAGGAGAGCGCGACCTCATTATTCACGCCAGCGGCCGGCCTGAAGGCCTGTGCACGGCGCTTGAGCTTGCCGGCATGGAAGCACGTATCATCGAAATGAGCTGGTATGGCAATACCCCCGTCGAGGTGCCGCTTGGTCAGGCGTTTCACGCCAAACGCTTGACCCTTCGGTCAAGCCAGGTCGGTGCGCTTGCACCCTGCCAAAAACCTCGCTGGGATTACGGCCGTCGTCTTGCAAAAGCCCTCGATCTCTTGAACGACCCGATTCTTGACCACCTTATCAGCGGCGAAAGCCTGTTTTCCTCGCTTCCAAAGCGATATGGCGTCATCCTTGATGATGATGCAACGCTTTGTCATCGCATCCGCTACACCGCTTCACCCAACGACGAACAAGGACCGTTATGTTCAGCTTGACCGTACGTGACCATTTCATGATCGCGCACAGCTTTCATGGTGACACCTTTGGCCCCGCACAAAAGCTTCACGGGGCAACCTATGTGGTCGACGTGACCTTCAAGCGCAAGACGCTCGACAGCGACGACCTGGTCGTGGATATCGGCCTGGCGAGTCAAACGCTCTCTAACGTGCTCGAAGAGTTCAATTTCGAACACCTAAACGAACTCGAAGAATTCAAGGGTCGCAACACCACTACAGAATTCATGGCAAAAGCCGTGTTCGACCGACTTGCAAGCGCCATCGACACCGGCGCTCTGGGAGACGGCGGCAAGGGGCTTGAAGCCATGACGGTGACATTGCATGAATCGCACATCGCCTGGGCAAGTTATGACGGCGAACTGACAGGGAGCACCTCATAATGAACGACTTATACTTCTTTTCAGCCGGCTCCATCCATCAGTTGACCGGCGGGTATCTTTACAACGCGCGCGTGATGGAAACCCTGTCGCGTCACGACATCAATGTGCGGGTCATCGAAGTCGATGGCGCCTTTCCGGAAGGCGACGAGACCGCACGCGCCTCGCTCGAGCATCATTTGAACGAGCTGCCGGACGGCGCGCGCGCCGTCATGGATGGCCTGTGCATCGGTAACTTTCCGGAGTTGATCGAAGCCCATCAGAACCGGCTGACGATCACGGCCATCGTGCATCTGCCTCTTGCTGATGAAACCGGGCTGACCGAAGCCATGCGCGTGCATTACAAGCATCAGGAAATTCGCACGCTCGCCGCTGTCGATGACGTCATCGTGACCAGCCGCTTCATGGTCGAGCGCCTGGCCAATTACAACGTATCTCCGGACGCCATTCACGTGGTTGAGCCCGGTGTCGATCGTTTCCCGCTCGGCCAACCGGACCGCCACCCGCCGAGACTTCTGTGTGTGGCAACGGTCACACCGCGCAAGGGGCAAGCGCTGCTGGTCGATGCACTGGCCGACCTGAAGCATCTCGAGTGGGAATGTGACCTGGTCGGCGCGCTCGACCGCGCACCTGAATACGTCGAGGACGTACGAGCCCGCATTGCCGCCCATGGCCTGGAAGACCGTGTGCACCTGCTCGGTGAGCGCCAGGGCGATGCGCTGGCGCAGTATTACAAGCGGGCTTATCTTTTCGTGCTGCCGTCGTACTTTGAAAGCTACGGCATGGTCATCAATGAAGCGATCGCATTCGGTGTGCCGGTAGTGACCATGAAAGGCGGCGCCTTGATGGACACGCTGCCCAAGGACGCCGGAATCGTGCTGCCAACCGGGGATACCGAAGCGTTGAAAACCACCCTTGGACGACTGATCGAGGTTCCTGCCGAGCGTCAGAAGCTTACGCAGGGCGCGCTGACTGCGCGCGAGCATCTTCGTCGCTGGACGGACACGGGCTACCGTTTCATGAAAGCCCTGCACCTCGCCCAGACCGCATGACAACGCCCTATCAAATGGCCAAGGGCAGCCAGTTCGAAACGGACTGGCTTGCCCTTCGAGAACCGGCTGACCACCACGCTCGAGGGGATGGCTTGAGTGACGCGGTCAAGCAGGCCCTCCCCTTCTCGCCATTGACCGTGACCGACCTGGGCGCCGGGCGTGGCAGCAACCTGCGCTTTCTGGCACCCAGACTCACAGGCGCTCAGCACTGGCATCTGGTCGATCATGACCCAACGCTGCTCGAGGCTGCTCAGCTCCACTCCGCACCGATCGCCGAGTTGACGCTCACGACGCAAACAGCGTCTATCACTGACCCTGCCGCCGTAATCGCGCCAGATACGCATTTAGTAACGGCTTCGGCGCTGCTTGACCTGGTGTCGGATGACTGGCTTTCACGGCTGGCCGATCACATGATGCGTCACGCTCAGGTGGGCTTGTTTGCACTGAGTGTGGACGGCCACTTTTCCATCGATGCCCGGCCTGATAGCGATGATGATCACGATGTGCTCAAAGCCATGGATCAGACGATGGCACAGCTCATCAACGACCATCAGCGCCAGGAGCGTGGGCTCGGCACAGCCTGTGGCCCTGATGGCTGGTCGTGCGCTTTGCAGCATTTCGAGCGCGCAGGCTATCGAGTGACCGTGCACGATACCCCGTGGCGTATCCACCGCGAAGCGGGTATATCCGCTCGGCAATTGGGTGAGCGTTTGCTTCGAGAGCGCGTGGCGGCGGCCAGGGAAATTGCCCCAAAATCGCTGCACAGTCAGCTCGAGCACTGGTATAGCCGGCGCCTGACACAGTTTCAGGCCGGCAACGCCACCATTGTCGTGGGCCACAAGGATCTTTTAGTGGTTCCAGCCCCGGACAAGGCGACCGCGTAGTGCGCTTGAGGGTGACGCTGCTGATCGGTGTGATAGCGATCATGTTCGCTACCCTCGATTTTTCACACATCTACCATACGCTGAGCTCACCCTCCGCCGGCTGGCTGGCCGCAGGGCTTGCGCTGACTGTGCCTCAATTTCTGCTTTCAGCCTGGCGCTGGCAGCTCACCGCCCACGCTTTGAAGCTTTCCCTGCCTTTTTCGGTCGCCTTGAAAGAATACTATCTGGCTACTGTCTTGAATCAGATACTCCCGGGCGGCATCGGCGGCGACATTACACGCGCCTGGCGTCACAGTCAGGACAGTGACCAGAAGGCGCGCGCCATCCACGCCGTCATCATCGAACGTCTATCCGGCCAGCTCGCGCTCTTGACGATCGGGCTGATCACGCTGATCGCGCACCCGATACTGCTGGCCCCATTTGACCGGCTACTGCACTTGCCCGGCATCATCATCGCCCCGCTCGCCGGTAGCGCCGTGATCATTGCAGCCGGCCTTGTCTGGCACTTCCGAACGGCTGCAGGCCACTTTCTGAACAATGTTCGCTTGAGCTTATTGACCCGTGAGGTGTGGCTTCAGCAGCTTGCAAGCTCGCTGATCATCGTCGGCACCTACATCGGTGTGTTTGCCTGCTGCGCGCGCGCACTCGACAGCCCACTCGACAACGCGACCCTTATGGCATTGATCCCACCGATTCTCATGGCCATGGTCGTGCCGCTGTCGGTTGGCGGCTGGGGGGTGCGAGAAAGTGCCGCCGCCGTGGTGTGGGGCATTGCCGGGTTCTCATCGAGCGAAGGCGTTGCCATTTCGATCCTTTACGGCACCCTCGTACTGGTGTCGAGCCTACCGGGTGCGGTGATCTTTCTGATGCGACGGCGGAGTCAACGTACGTCATCGAACGCCAGATCGAACAAGACATCCTTGCCAAGGGCAAACGTTCGGGAATAAGGCCGCAAGGCATCATCGAGCGAGATGATCTCGGGCAGCGTCATCGCTGGCCGCCCGGAACCAATCAGCATGGGTGCGACCGTGACATGAAGCCGATCAAGCGTCCTTTCGGCCACAAACCGAGAGACCGTCAGCCCACCGCCCTCGATCAATACTCGCTTGAGCCCCCGGGCATGCAACGCCTCTAGAATCGCTTGAGTAGAGATTCCCGAGCCCTGCGCGGTCGCATCAAGCAGCAGGCAGTCGACATGTGACGGCAGGGGACGATCACGCTCAACACAGCTCAGGTACAGCGTCGGCGCCGCCTCATCGTGAAACAGACTGCTCTGCGCCGACACCCGCGCGTTCGGATCCAGCACGACGCGAGTGGGTTGGTCGCCCTCGACGTGACGCACGGTCAAACGCGGATCATCCGCCTCGACGGTTCCCGCCCCGACCAGTACCGCATCCACCAGCGCCCGCACACGGTGCAGATGGATCAGACTTTCATGGCCGGTTACATAGCGCGAGGCACCGGTGACCGTCGCGATACGGCCATCGAGGCTTTGCCCCAGCTGACCGAGAGTCATCGGGTATCTGAACGAGACCAGCGGCACATACACATCACATAGATAGGTAGAGACATCATCGATCGGCGTCAGTGCATGCCATGTGCCATCGGGCGCTATTTCAATGCGTCCAGACAGACATTCAAGCTCTAGTTGCCCCGTCCATGCGTGATGTTTGAGTGCTTTTATCGCCGACCAGAAATCACCCTTTACGGTTATTTTTGTCATTTAATTCCTAGAGTTAGACGCCATTTAACTCAGCATAGTTTGTCGCGTTCCAGGCTGCGAATTTAAAAAAAGGCGTCTCGAGGCGTTCTTACACCAGCCTCTAATGTAACTTTACGCAACAATTTGTGACTATTGTCTCGTCCTCACCAATCAGGAGCACAGAGATGACAACTCAGACCCAGACGTTTACTGGATCGCCCCATCTCTTCTCGGCACTGACGGTACTGATAACAGGACTTATCAGTTGGGCAGGACAGACCCTCATGGCCACGCACGACATGGCTCTGCGTCATGAGGTTCAGCTCTCAATTCAAGGACGGATGTCGCCCTCAACACCGGATCAGTACCCAGAGAGCTTGTGGGTCGTATTAACTGAACAAGAAGAGCGCAATTACCGCGAGCTTCTAAACCGGATCAAACAACAACGCGACAACACATCCCTTGTGGAGGTACAACGATGAACTGGACAACTATTACCAATACCGTAGCCTCTCTCGCACCGGCGCTTGGGCAAGCACTGGCAGGCCCCGCTGGACACGTCGTCGGCCAGGCCATCGCCTCGACGCTTGGGGTGAATAACTCGCCGGACGCGGTCGAGACCGCACTCAAAACCGACCCAAAAGCCGCGGTAAAGCTTGCCGAACTTGAAACCGAGCTCAAACGGGCAACGCTTGAAGCCACTACGCGCCAAGAAGAAAATCAGCTCGAGGCTCAAACCGCACAACAGCAGGCCATCAACACCACCATGCAGGCGGAGCTTCAAAACGGCAATACCTACAAAAGCGGCTGGCGCTCGGCGATCGGCTGGACCATGGCCTTCTCGTTTGGCTGGATCAGTCTGATCCTCGGCATCTCGGTCTTTCAGGACCCAAGTCAGATTGCAAACGTCGTCGATGCCATCGTCATGCTGACCGTATCGATGGGGGCCGTGCTCGGCATCAACATTCGCCACATGAGTTCGGAACGCCTTGCCTCACTCGGCTTTCGGCCAACCTCGCTCATGGACTCACTAATGACGCGCTCTCGCGGCAGTCACTGACCCCTCCCCTGGCCCGCTTACTCAAGCGGGCTTTTTTATTACCGTTGGTCAGTCAGTTCACCAAGACGCTGCGACAGGCCCGAGGAGCGCTGAACACGGCGTGTTAAGGCGTTGAAAAACACCTCGGTATCGGCAATGCATAACGTACACATCGACCGCGCTCGAGTCAGTGCCGTATAGAGAAGCTCACGAGTCATGATGGCCGAGTCCGAGGGCGGCATGACCACCGTTACGGTCTCGAACTCAGAACCCTGCGATTTGTGTACTGTCATGGCGTACGCCGTATCGGCGTGCGTCAGCCGGGCCGGCAACACCGAGCGAATACGCTCGCCCTGATCCACAAAGACTCGCAGTCGTCCCTCGGCGGCCGGATCCGGCAGTGCAATACCGATGTCACCATTGTAGAGCCCCAACTGGCGATCGTTTCGTGTAATCAGAACCGGGCGGCCGACGTACCAGCCGCTGCTCTGATCAATCCAGCCACGAGCCTGCAAGGCCTCGGCGATGCGCTCATTGAGGGTCTCTACCCCCCAATCCCCCTGACGAAGCGCGCACAGCATTCGATATTTTTGAAAAGCGGCCAGCACTTCGGCCGGCGACGCATTTGCCTCGATGGCCTCGAGATAGGCGCGGTACCCCTCAACGGCCAGGTAGACATGCGTACGCTCGCCCGCCTCGATCTGTGTCAGCGCGATGTCATTGAACCCTTTCGACACGACGGCCCGCGCCTGGGCGATGTCCCCTTGGTTGATCGCCCGAGCCAAATGCCCAATGCCACTGTGATCCGAGAATCGGTAGCTCTTTTGGAGCACCACCACATGATCGGCAATGCCACCTTCATGGTGTGTAACGGTCAGGTCGGCGCCGGTGGTGTGTTCGAGGTAGCGACACATCGATTCGCTGAACGCCGGGGGCCAGGCCGAGGCACAGATATCACCTAGAATCGCTCCTGCCTCGACCGAGGCCAGCTGATCGCGGTCACCCAAAAGAATCAGGCGCGCCTGAGGTTTTAACGCATTCATTAACGCCGCCATCAACTCGAGATCCACCATCGACGCTTCATCGACCAGCAGCACATCGGTTTCAAGCACATGGGTTTCATTGAACCTGAACCGACGAGTGTCCGGGCGCGCGCCCAAAAGGCGATGAAGCGTCATGGCCTCGCGCGGTAAATGCGCTCGAACCGTTTCCGGTACCGACAGTTTCGTCAACGCGCCCGCCATCGATTCAGTCAACCGCGCAGCCGCCTTGCCAGTAGGGGCGGCCATCTGAATCGATAGCGCCTCACCCCCCTGCGCCAATGCCTGCTGCTGAAGCAGCACCAGAAGCTTAGCAACCGTTGTGGTCTTGCCGGTGCCGGGACCACCGGAAATCACGGCGAAACGCTGTCTAAGCGCCAGCGCGCACGCCACCTGCTGCCAATCGGTCTCATCACTGGGCGAGGCGCCAAACAAGTGAGCCAGAGCCTCGCTCGATGGCGCGCCCGGTGTATCGATACTCATACGCACGTTGATGTGGTGCGCGATTCGACGCTCGCTGGCCCAGAACCGGCGCAGATACAGCAGACCGTGCTCGAACACCAGCGGCGCACTGCCTGACTCAGGATGCACGGCATCAACCACCGACGCGCTCGCCAACGCACGTTCGAGGCAGTCAAGACCATACCCTGAAAGCGTTTTCAAAAGCGCCGGCGCCCCCTGCTGCCCCATCGGCTCGGGCGGCAGCTTGAGCGTTTCGAACGGCCGTGCCACCAGCTCGCTCAGCACCAGGCAGATATGCCCCCGACCGGCCTGATGGCTGGTCAGTGCCGCAAGCATCAGCACCTCGGCACGGCCCTCACCGAGCTCCTGCAGAAACCGGGCAAAATGCAGGTCCAGCGCACGCAGCCACCCCCATTCGTGCCACTGCTCGAGCGTGGCAAGCACCTCATCAACGGACAGTTCAGGCGACGTCGCCGCCTCGTTCCATAGGTCAAACTGTGCGGGTAGGTCAAACTGTACGGGCATCGCCACTCACCTCGTCGTTGAACAGCACATCGAGCCGCGAAAGCGCCTGGGGGTCGGGCCGGCGGCACCAAAAACCGTCCGCCTCGGGAAAGGCCAACGCGCGCAGAAAGACGTAGCGCACGCCGCCGAAATGGCGCTCCGGGTCGTAATCCGGAAGGCGTGCGCGCAGCAGCCGATGCAGCGCCAGGCTATAGAGCCAGTACTGCACATCATAGCGATGATGAGCGATCGCACGCGCCATCGACGCCTCGTCATAGTCCTCGACACCCTCGCCCAGATGGTTGGATTTCCAGTCGATGATGTAATAGCGCCCATCGAACTCAGCCACCAGATCGATATAGCCCTTGAGCATGCCGTGAAGTTTTCGGTCACTAAGGGCTGGGCGACGCACGGGTAACGGATCAAGCGCACAAATGATGCGGTCGAGCTCGGCAAGCTCGACCGACGGCACCGACAGCCAGAACTCGAGCTCGGTACGCCACCGGTGCATATCGATCAGCCGACCCTCGGGCACGAATGCACGCTGCCCAAGCACGGCCACCGCCGTCATCAACGGCTCACGCCAGCGCGTCTCGAACCCGGACTGAGCCAGCCGCGCGTCGAGCCACTCACCGAGTGCGTCATCATGCGCGGGGGTTCCAAGCCGCGCCCAATCGATCCGGTCCAGCACATGGTGCAAAAACGTGCCCGCTCTAGGCCCACGCTCGAACGCCAGAAGCGTTCGCCCGGGCGGTGGTGGTGTCGGGGTACGCTCCTCGAGCACTTCGGTATCAAGCCCTTCGCCGATCTCTGCTGCCGGTTGCTGACCGGAACCGGCAAGCGCCATGACCCCTGAATAGGAAGTCATGAAAAACCGGCGGTCGATTGCGCCGTCAAAGATCCGCGCGCCTTGCCAATCGTGGGTCTCACGGTCAAACCGGGGCGGCGACGTCACCGCCTCGGGCGGTGCGGTGCACGCAATACTCTCATTTGTACTGAGCGCCTCGAGCCGGGCCTTGATCTCACCGCCGGTCTGATCGCACTCGGCGTCGCCGGCAACCAGCCAGCCAATCGCCGCGTTTGAAAGCGTGGTGGCATCACTTGGCAGCGAGCGCGCCTTGCGCCCCTTGTACACCGGCGCAAGCCCTACCCGGCAGGCGAACTGTGCCCGCGTCAGCCCCACATAAAGAAGCCGCACATCTTCCTCGAGTCGCGCCTGCTCGGCCTCGCTTCGCTGCGCCTCATCAAGATGCCAGGCAAGCATCTTCCCGCCCTCGGCATCAAGTACCGGTACGGGCCCATTACCCGTCGCGGCGTCACGGTAGTTACCGATGAACGGCAGGTAGACGATCGGATACTGAAGCCCCTTGGACTTGTGCAACGTGACCACACGCACCAGTGCATCATCGCTTTCAAGCCGTTGAACGAGGGCATCGGCATCAAGGCCCTCATCGAAGCGCCCGGAAAGCCCGCGATGCATCCAGCGAAGAAGTGCCTGTTCGCCATCGAGAAACTGGCTGGCCTTCTGGGCAAGCTCTCCCAAATGCAGGAAATCGGTCAGGCGCCGTTCGCCGTCGGGCTGCGCCAATAGCCGCGCGCCCACCTCGAACTCATGCATCACCGCACGCAGCATCGGCAGAACACCCTCTCTGCGCCAGCGACGGTGATACTCATCGAAGCGCTCGATCATCGATTCCCACCCAAGCTCATCGTCGATCAGCGCCACGACGTCGCCCAGCCCGTTACTCAGTAGCCGCGTTCCAAGTGCGCCCTTGAGGCGCCGATCGTCTCGGGGGGACGCAACAGCCTCAAGCACCTGCAAAAGCTGAAACGCGGTATCGGACTCGAACACCGAGCGCTTCTGACTGAGATAGACACTCTTGATGCCGCCCGCCTCCAGTGCTTCACGGACGCGCTCGGCCTCAAGCCCCGTGCGCACTAAAATCGCAATATCGGCTGGCCGAACCGGGGCTCGCTCGCCCGAGGCCGTGTCAAAGCCGCTGGTGCCTGCCTGTCCTCCGGCGAGCAGCGACTGAACGTCTCGCGTCAGCGCAGTCGCCATCTGGCGTTGATACTCACCGGTTCCGATGCTCTCGACGTCGCTTGGCCACCAGAACGTCAGCGCCGGCGCCACCTGATCACAATGCACAAATGTGCGCTCAAGCCCCTTGGCCGAAACCGGCTGAAAGGGAATGTCCTCATGGGAAAACGGCACCGCCCGCGTCGAAAACAGCTGATTCACCGCATCAACCATGGCGTGGGTCGAGCGAAAGTTTCGAACGAGAGTGTGATGGGTCCGCGCCGAGCGCCGAGCGCTCAGATACGTCGCGATGTCCGCCCCTCGAAAGCCGTAGATGGCCTGCTTCGGATCCCCGATCAAAAGTAATGCATGATCCTCGGCAGCCGGGTCCGGGTAGATGGTCGAAAAGATGCGGTACTGGGTCGGGTCAGTGTCCTGGAACTCATCGATCAGCGCCACCGGAAGCTCGGTGCGAATACGCTCGGCCAACCGAGGCCCGGCCGGGCCACTGAGTGCGTTGTCGAGCTCATTGAGCAGGTCGTCAAACGTCCACTGCGCCTGACGGCGCTTCTCAAAAAGAAGCGCCTCGCTGATCTCGTCACGCGCGTGGGCAAGCAGCGCCGGGGTAGGATCAGTGATCGAGGAAAGCGTCTCCTGATAGCGATCCAGCCCCTCGAAAAAGGCATGCCTCGGCGGCGTCTTCTGTTTGTTGGCCGCGGCCTCGAACCGGGCCTGACCGCACCAGAATTGGCCCTTGGAATCGCGAATCGCTCGAGGCGGCGTCATCTGCGTGTCATCCTCCAGCCATTCGGCAAGCGCAGACAGCTTGGGCTCGAGGTCGTCCTGCTTGAAGCTTCGCCCATTCACGCGCTTTTCAGAGATCGCAGCCTCGATCTCGGCGGTCATCGCCTCACGGCCGCTGACCCACATGTCGCGAAGAGCGCGCTTCTGGGCAAGGCTCTCGGTCTGGGCATCGATCACCGGCTCAAGCGCCGCGGCAACGGAGACCGGCGCCTCGACCCGCTCACCGGCCCAGCATAAAGGCGCAGGCCGCCCACCTTGAAGCAGCGGCGACACCGCCGCCGCCAGCGCATCCGGGCCGGACCACCGCTCAAGAATCAGACGCTGAAGCGCGCCCTCAAGGGGGTAGTAACGCCGGCGCCAGTAGTCATCGACCACCTGCTGATAAAGCGGGGCGATGTCCTGCACAAGCGTCGAGGCAAAGAGACTGCCGCTATCAAACGCGTGGCGCTTGAGCATGCGCTGGCAGAACCCATGAATGGTAAAGATTGCCGCGTCGTCCATCAGCCGCGCCGCCTGATCGAGCCGCGCCGCGCCGCGACTGGCCGCCTCCGATTCGATGCCACCAAGCACCGCCTCGAGCACGGCGTCCGGCATCTTGATCCCCAAAAGCACATCACGCGCCTGCATAAGGCGTGCGCGAATTCGATCTCTCAGCTCTTGGGTCGCGGCCTCGGTAAAGGTCACCACCAGAATTTCCGGCGGCATCATCGGCCGCGCGAATGCGGCCTCACCGCCATGGCCCAGAATCAGACGCACATAGAGCGCGGCCAGGGTAAAGGTCTTGCCGGTACCGGCGCTGGCCTCGATCAGCCGACGCCCGGTCAGGGGAAAGGTTGGAATATCGAGCGCCTGGGCGCCCTCATTGATCGCAGGCTGGCTCATGAAGGCTCGTTTTTACCCAAGGGTTGGTAACAGGGACTCGACGTCACACACGGACAGGCCCATGCTGAACGTCTTCGCACACCCAATGTTCAAGCGAGGATTGGATTCTATGGTGACACAGATCGAGGCCCGCGGCAGCCACTGGAGCCTGGGCGAAACGCATGGCCAGATGGCCGAAGAACAGATCCGGTTGAGCCTTGCCAACTACCGTCGAATGTTCGAGGAAGTGGCGGGCATCGACTGGCGCGAGGCCCGACGCACCGCCGAGACCTTCAAGCCGGCGATCGAACAGGCAAGCCCGGAGCTTTTGGAAGAAATGGCCGGCATTGCCGACGGCGCACGGGTCGATCTTCTCGATATTCTGGTACTCAATGCCCGCAGCGAAATCGTTCTGACCCACGCAGGTCATCCCGTTCAAAGCGATGGCTGTTCGGCGCTCTACCAGCGCCACTCAGACGATGACAGCCTGTGGCTTGCCCAAAACTGGGACTGGATCCCCGATCAACGCGAAGCCCTGGTGGCGCTCACACTTCACCCCGACAACAAGCCCGCGATTCACATGATTACCGAGGCCGGCATCATCGGCAAGATCGGCATGAACGCGCTCGGGGTCGGGGTCTGCCTCAATGCGTTGCGCTCGCGCATCTGCAAGCCGAAGCTGCCGGTACACGTGATGCTGCGCCGCATTCTCGAAAGCGATGGGGTCGAACACGCCCTCGACATGGTCGATGAGATCGGCACGGCCTCACCGGCGCATTTTCTGATTGCCGATGCAGACGGCAAGGCCGCCTCGGTAGAAGTCTCGCCGATGGGCGACACTGCAATGCTGCCAAGAAAAGGCGCCCTTTTTCACACCAACCATCTGGTGTCGCGCCACCTTCCCCCGGATCTTGAGGACTTTCCCAACCCGGATTCCTTCGACCGGCTCGAGCGTCTGCGCGCCCTGAGCCAGGACACTGCGCCTTCCTTCGACACCCTGTTCGAACGCTTGAGCGACGAGCACGGCGCGCCCAACAGCATCTGCCGATACGTCGATCCCGAGCGGCCGGCCGCCGAACGGATGGAGACGCTTTTCACGATTGTCATGAATCTGAATGAGCGCAGCCTGCGCTACAGCTTCGGCCGGCCCGGCCCCGAAACCCCGCAACACACGTTTCACTTCGAGGGGCTCAATAGCGTCTGAGTGCGTCCGGGCGGTCGACGTCGTGGCACGCTCGTGGATCGCTCATCTCAAGACGCACCAGCGCCTCAGGATGCGCGGCGATCACGCATTTTCCGGCGTTATCCCCGGTCAGGCCCTTGAGCGCCGGCCAGAACGCGCGCCCCCACGCCACCGGATGCCCCGGAAGTCCGGCGCCATTCGAGCGTAACAGCCAGGGGCGCACGATATTCAAGGCGCCGGCACTGGCTTCAACGCGTGCAACCACCTCCGGGGTCAGCGACGGCATGTCACCAAGGGCCACCAGAACGGCGTCTTTGTCGAGCTTGGCCTCGCTGCGTGAAAGCGCCTCAGAAAGGGTTGCGCCCATGCCCTGCTCCGATCGCGTGCAGAAGACGGGCTGAACGGTTGGAAAGCGCGCGCACAGCGCGTCAAGCCACGGCGCGTCACGATCATTCAAGCGAAGTGCCAGATGAATGGAGCGGTCGGAAAACGGGTTTAGCGACGCCTCGAGCAGCGTCTCGCTCGGGCTTATCCGTGCCAGGCGCTTGTCCGCGTCGCCAAAGCGGCGGCTGTAGCCCGCCGCCAGCAGGATGACTGGCAGCGTCACGCCGGCACACGTGCGCGGCTGACAACGTCATTGACCTCAACGCCCCGGTGCGTTCGCAGGATGTCCGCCATCACCGCCAGCGCGATTTCCGCCGGCGCCTTGCTGCCAAGGTTCAAGCCGATCGGCATGTGGATTCGCGCGATCTGGGCATCACTGAGCCCGCCTGAGCGCGCAAGCCGCGCCGCGCGCGTCCGCGAGGTGTTGACCGAGCCCATCGCCCCGATATAGAACGCGTCGGTCTTGACCGCCTCGATCATCGAGGGGTCATCAAGGCGCGGATCGTGAGTAAGCGCAACGATCGCGGTCGCACCGTGGGTCGCTCCCGAGGCGATGAACAGCGCCGGCAGCACGCTTTGAACCTCAACGCCCGGCACGTCAAAGCCCGCCCGCTTGTCGGCTCTCGGGTCACAGACGATCACTTCGAACCCCATGGTGCGGGCAAAATGGGCGCAGTATTCCGCCACCGGCGAGATGCCGGCCAGAATCAGTCTGAGTGCGGGGCCAATGCGAATGTAGATCGTCGCGTCGTCTTCACGCACCACCGGCGCGGGCGTGGCCTGATCAAGCGACACCCGGTAGCGGCCACCATCGAGCTGAACCTGACGAATAAGCTGCTTCTGTCCCAGAAGCGTTGCGTGCAGAACCTCAAGGTGCGTCAGCCACTCGGCGTTGGCCTCACGGCGTTCGATCATGACCCGCAGCACCCCACCACAGGGAAGCTCCAACCGCTGACTCTCCTCCTGAGTGGCGCCGTAGTCGATGCATTGCACCGTGTGAGGCAAAAGCGCGCCATCGCGGATCGACTCAATGAACGCGTCCTCGACGCACCCGCCCGACAGCGAGCCAACATAGCGCCCGTCATCGAGCGCAACCAGGAGCGAACCCGGGGGCCGCGGCGATGAGCCATAGGTTGACACCACCGTACATAACCAGATGGGTTGCCCCGAGCGCGCCCAGTCAAGCGCCTGCTCGAGCACCCGCACATCCATGTGATGCATACTGACCTCCTGTCCATAGTGGACTTAAGTATAAGAGGCTCACGCCTTATCGCCACCGGCACTGCTGTCAGCCTGCTTAAGTGTTACTGCCGATGGCCAAGGCCATGGCTGGCTGTCAGAGGCGTTACTTTCAGAGACGTTACTGCCAGCGCGTGACCGTCCCCAGATCAATATCGAACAGATCAAGCACACGCCCGAGGCTATGGTCGACCATCGCCTCGAGACTTTGAGGGCGGGCGTAGAACGCCGGTACGGGCGGTGCGATGATCACACCCATCTCGGCAAGCGAGGTCATGTTTTTCAAGTGATTGCGGTGAAGCGGAGTCTCACGCACCATCAGCACCAGCTTGCGCTGCTCCTTCATGACCACGTCAGCAGCGCGGGTCAGAAGCGTGGAGGTGGACCCGGTGGCCATGTCCGACATCGAGCGCACCGAACACGGCGCTACGATCATGCCAAGGGTCTTGAAGGACCCGCTCGACACTGCCGCACCGATGTCCTTGGCGCTATAGCACTGATCGGCCAGTGCCTTGACCTCAGAGGCCTTCCAATCGGTTTCGTGCGCCAGAGTCACCTCGGCCGACGGGGTCATCACCAGGTGGGTTTCAATCGGTGTATCGCGCAACAACATCAAAAGGCGCACACCATAGATGGCGCCGGAGGCACCGGAGATACCGATGATCAAACGATCGGGACACGCCTGCGTCATGAACTGCTCCTTAACTGTCAGCCGCTCATTATAGCCCGCCCGAGGTGGTCTGTTCGACGCGGGTACTCAGATCAGACCAGAACGCACCGTAAAGCGACTCGCTCACGCGCTCGAACCCTGCCTCCATCAACGCCTTGATGTTCGGCCACAGCTCATTCATGGCCGGTTCCTGACGGCGAACAGGCGCCGGGCCGTTATAGATGCCCTCCTCGTAACGTTCACGAAGCCGCTCAAGACGTGGATCGCCCGTCTCACCCTCACCGTCGCCATCGTCAGCACCGGCCAGCGACCACCAGTGAACCCCAAGGGCGGCCACACTCGGAAGTGGCGTCTGCCAGCCTTCAGCCCAGAGTTCAAGCAATGACTCGAGCCGGGCACGCCCTTCCTCGCGCGAGGGTGGCACGCAGGTCAACACGCGATCCTCGAACACCACCCCAAGCGTAAACGGTTGGCCACACGCACTGGCACACTGCTGCGCCACCCAAGGGCCGAACAGCCGGTGCGGCTTGCCGTACTCGACAAGGCGCCCGTCCCGCGCACGCTTGAAATGGCCGTAATGCCCGGGCAACACGTGCCAGCGCCACAGCACGCCGGCCTCATCGGTGCGAAAACCGTCCAGCCGGTCGCGAAACGACACCGCGCCATGCGGCGTCTCATGAGTAAGGGCAAGCGTCAACGGGCGCTCGAGGGCCACATACGACGGTTCAAGGGCCTGCCAATGCGCCCACTGCGCAGTAACAGGCGTTTCTACCGTCGTCATCCAGTGCTCTCCAAAGCCGAGTGCCGGAAGCGCGCCACGGCGCTGCCAACGGGTCATGTGCTCCGCCGCAGCGGCGCTGTCGCGGGCAAGCTCCTCCAGAAACGCCTGCTTGATCTGATGCACGTCAAGGGCGTTCAGCGAAAACGGTTCGCGGTCATCATCGAGCGCTTCGGGCTCCTGAAAACCGATGCCAAGTCGCGCGCCCAGACACACCTGAAACGGCCGACGCAGCAGCCGCTCAAGCTCCGAAAGGGTCAAGGGCGTCTCGGGAAGCGCAGCCTCGGGCACCGGCACCGATGGCTCGGCCACACGAGTGTAAAGGCGCGCCCAGTGCTCATCGAACGTCCATAACCGGCTGGAGCGGCCGGCGTCGAAATAGCGCCGCGAGAACGGCTGTAGAGGGTACTCGGTCAGCACCTGCTCAAGCACCGGGCCGTGCTCGGCGCCGCACCAGCCAATATCGAGCGTGTCGATCAACTCACCGACCAGCACCGACGGCACCCGCTCGGTGTTGTCGCGCTGATCGCGCCCGACCCAGGAAAGCGTCAACCGCTCACGCGCCGAGAGCAGTGCCTCGAGAAAGAGGTAGCGGTCATCGTCGCGGCGGGAGCGGTCTCCGGCCCGCGGGCGAGCCGCCATCAGATCGAAGTCCTGCGGCAGTCGCGCCCGCGGATAGTCACCGTCGTTCATCCCCAGAAGCACGACCTCCCGAAATGGAATGGCGCGCATCGGCATCAGGGTCGCGAAGTTGACCTTGCCGGCCAGAAAGCGCTGCGCAAGGCCGCCGGCGTCCAGTCGCTCCTGAAGCGCGTCGCGCACCACAACGTGAGAGAGCTCGCCGTCAAACGACGCACACTGACACTCTGCCACCCACTCGGTCAGACTCTGCTGCAGCCGGTCGATGATGAACCAGTCGCTGCTGCTCTCGGGCGAGAGCGTCGCCTCGATCAACGCAACGATCACCTGCTGCCACTGCTCGGGGCCGCGCGCGCACTCAAGCAGCGCGCTCTGGCGCATGAGGGTCTCCAGAAGCTCCGCCAGCCGGCCGGCAAGCGCAGCGTCGATGCCGCCGACTTCATCAAAGGGTTCGATGTCTGCAAACGCCGCGCTGTCGCCATTGGCGTAGCCAAGCAGCATCCGCTTCAACCCGAACATCCAGGTATTGCCCTCAAGCGGGGGTAACCCCAGCCGCTCGCGGTGGGCACCATCCATGCCCCAGCGTACACCGCTGTCACGCAGCCAGCGCCCGAGCAATTCAAGCTCGGCGTCGTCAATCGAAAAGCGCTGACGAAACGCCGGGACATCGAGCCAATCCAGCAGCGTCGAGACGCCCAGGCGCTCATTGGGCAGATCGAGCAGGGAAAGCACCAGCACCAGCAGCGGGTCGGCCTGGGTCGCTTGCTGGTCGGCGATGGTGTAGGGGATGTAGTCCGAGCGCGACGGACTGATCTGGCCAAACACCGCCTCGATCAATGGCGCGTAGGCGTTGATGTCCGGCACCATGACGATCACGTCGCGGGGCTTGAGGCCGGGGCGACGCTCGAAGGCATCGAGCAGTCGATCCCGCAGAATCTCCACTTCGCGAAGCGGGGAATGCGCACTGACCAGCGCGACCGAATCGTCGTCCAGAGGCACCGGGCGCTTTTGACCGTCCACTACGTGCTCACTCGGGTGGGTGAGATCGAGGATGTCCTGTTGAAGCTGGTGCAGGAGCGGTGCCTGCTCACGCTCGACGCGATCGCGAAAGAGGTCCTGCTCCAGCGAAAACGGATTGTGAGCCTCGAACTCATACAACGACACCAGAAAGTCGCGCCCCTGAGTCCCCCAGCTTGCAAGCATCGGGTTCGCGCTCAAATGAAGCAGCTCAGGGTCGACCACGTCGAGCCCGGGCTTGTCGGCGTGGCGGCGCTTGGCAAGCTCACGGCCAAGCACCTCGCGGTCGGCCACCACATCGCCCCAGTAATACCGGCACGGATTGGTCATCAACAGCACCACCTCGACCACGTTCGACAGTGCGTGCAGCACATCAAGCACCTGCATCGGCAGCGCCGAAATCCCGAACACGAACACGCGCCCGGGAAGCCCTGCAGGCACGGTCTCAAGCGCCCGGGCTCGGGCAAGAAAGCGCTCGTGCAGCGCTGCCCGATGCTGGTCCCGAAGCTCCGGTTGTGCGTCCTCGAGCAGTGCCCGCCAGAGCATCGGCTGCCAGCGTTCGTCGTCTCGAAGCGTGTCAGGGGCGTCCTCGCCGGCCTGCCAGGCCGCCATCCATTCAGGCCGATAGACCAGATACTGGTCGAACAGATCCGCAAGCTGCGCCGCCAGCTGATACCGCTTGCGCTCGAGCACGTCCGGGCGTGGATAGCGCTCACCTTCAAGATAGTGCGCCAGCGGCTCGAATTCGGGGCGCGTAATCAGCGCGGGAAGAAGTCGCATCAGACGCCAGGTCAGCGCCGACTTGTCAAACGGGGAACGCTCTGGAATGGCGTCGCCAAGCACCGCCCGATAGGCACGCCAGGCAAACGAGGACGGCATGGGAAAGTCGAGCGCCGCCGCAATGCCGCTGTGTTCGGCAAGGGCGTGACGAAGCCATTGGGCCATGCCGTTGGATTGCACGATGAAGGTTTCATCGTCGAGGGGGTCGAGTGGATGGCGTTCGATGACCGACAGCGCCAGCGATTTCAGATCTTCGACGTGATTGGCGTGGATCACGGTAAACATGGCGGCTCCCTTGCTTGATCAGCCCATCCTAGCGAGAAAGCCGAGTCGACAACAGCCGTGGCCATCACGGAAAGCCACCCGAAGACAACTTCGACGTTAGTCTAAAAGACGGTTTTGGCACATCCTATGGCTGACATAGCCATGGTAAGGTTGCGCCCACGCTAAATCGTGTCAGCACCGCCTGGCGGGCCGACACCGGCTTCATGCACTGCTCCCCGTCTGCAAGGGCGCCTTGAGGGCAGATGACCATACACCGCGAGCAACAGCTCGGCATGAGAAATCCACGATGACTCCTTCAACCCCTTCGGCCCGTTCGACCGGGTCCAGCGGCTCCGAACGTACGCACAACGGCCCATTTGCCGTCGTGACCACCGTCTTTTTCATGTGGGGATTCATTACCTGTCTCAATGACATCCTGATTCCGCACCTGAAAGCCGTTTTCTCACTGAACTACACCCAGTCGATGCTGATCCAGTTCACCTTCTTCGGCGCCTACTTCATCATGTCGATGCCAGCGGCCAAGGTGCTCACCCGCATCGGCTACAAGAACAGCATCAGCCTGGGCCTTTTAATTGCAGGCCTTGGCGCGCTGATGTTCATTCCGGCCGCGATGGTACCGTCCTACGGCTTATTCCTGCTGGCGCTGTTCGTGCTGGCAAGCGGCATCACCATGTTGCAGGTCTCGGCCAACCCCTATGTGGCAATGCTCGGTCCGGAAAAGACCTCGTCGAGCCGTCTGAACCTGGCCCAGGCCTTCAACTCACTCGGCACCACGGTCGCCCCGCTGATCGGCGGCGCCGTGATTCTCTCCGGCGCAGTACTTGGCGCCGAGCAGATCGCTCAGATGACCGATGCCCAAGCCACCGCCTATAAGATCGAACAGGCGCAAAGCGTTCAGATTCCCTATCTGGTGCTGGCACTGGTGCTTGCGGTGCTCTCTGCCGTGATCTTTTTCTGGAAGCTGCCGCACTTCAAGGATCAGGCCTCCGGTGAAGATGAAAAAACCAGCTACACCTTCAAGGACGCCCTCGCCCATCGCCACGTGCTGCTTGGCGTGGTCGCGCTGTTTTTGTACGTGGGCGCCGAAGTCTCCATCGGCAGCTTCATGGTCAACTACCTGGCCATGCCCAACATCGGCAACATGAGTGAATCAAGCGCGGCGCACCTGGTCACGTTCTATTGGGGAGGCGCCATGATCGGCCGGTTTGTCGGCTCGTATCTGATGCGCTACGTTCGCGCTGAACTGCTTCTGGGTGTGTTCGGCCTGATCGCCGCTGCGCTAGTTGGCACCACCATCATGACCGAAGGGCACCTTGCGATGTACTCGATCGTCGCGATTGGCCTGTTCAACTCGATCATGTTCCCGACCATCTTCACCCTCGGCATCGCCAAACTCGGCCCGCTGACCGGCAAGGCCTCAAGCCTTCTGATCATGTCGATCGTCGGTGGCGCACTGATTCCGGTCCTTCAGGGAAGCCTTGCCGACACCATCGGCCTGCAGGTCGCGTTCTTCCTGCCGCTTCTGTGCTACCTGTTCATTGCCTTCTACGGCTTCAAGGGCTCCAAGGTACAGACCCCGGTCGCGTAAGTGCTCCGCCTACAAAAAACCCCGCTCATGCGGGGTTTTTTTTATGCCGTTCGATCAAGCCATCAGGCGTGAGCCTGCGCCCGCCGCGTGGCCCACACGCCGATCATCACGCCAAGTACCCCGATGAAGGCGATGTAATAGACCGGCGCCAGCGGATCAACCGCCATGAAAAACGACACGCCCATGGGCGTCAGCCCGCCGAAAATCGCGTAGGCCACGTTGTAGGAAAACGACAGCCCGGTAAACCGGATCGCGGCCGGAAACGAGCTGACTGCAATGCCTGGCACCACGCCGACCAGCCCGACAAAAAAGCCCGACAGCGCATAAAGCGAGAAGACGTGATCGGTGGCCTCGAGCATGCTGGAATAGAAGATGCCATAGGTGATCGCAAGGCCCAGGCTAAAAAGCGCCAGCACCTTGCCTGCCCCGAACCGGTCCGCCATGAACCCCGCCACCAGGCACCCGATCATCACGAACACGATCGAGATCGTATTGGCCTCCTGCATCAGCTGCGCATCAATGCCGGTCACCTGCTTTAGAAGCGGCGGCGTCATCAGCACCGTCACTACCACCGCCGCGGTCAAAAGCCACGTTACGCCCATCGACAGCACGACAGAGCTGCCATGCTGGGTCAGGATGCGCTTGACCGGCAGTTCCTCGGACAGCGTCTTGCGCGCCTGCATCTCGGCAAACACCGGCGTTTCATGCAGCCAGCGGCGTAGATACATGGTCACAAACCCCAAAACGCCCCCAAGAATGAACGGCAGCCGCCAGGCCCAGTCGTTGATCTCACTTGCCGAAAAGAAGGCGTTGATCAGGGTCGCGATAATCGAGCCAAGCAGAATGCCCCCGACCAGCCCACAGGAGAGCGAGCCGCAGGCAAAGTTGATGTGCCGACGAGGCACGTGCTCGGTGACAAACACCCACGCCCCCGGCGCCTCGCCGCCGATGGCCGCCCCCTGCAGCACACGCATCAACAAAAGCAGAAGCGGCGCGGCGATGCCGATGGTCTCATACGTGGGCAACAGCCCCATCAATAGCGTCGGCACCGCCATTAGAAAGATGCTGAACATGAACATCTTCTTGCGCCCGAGCAGGTCACCGAAATGGGCCATGATGACCCCGCCGAGTGGGCGCGCGAGATAGCCCGCGGCAAAAATACCGAACGTCTGCACGTTTCTCATCCAGTCGGGCATGTCGCTTGGAAAGAACAGCGTGCCGACGACGGTCGAGAAGAAGACATAGATAACGAAATCGTAGAATTCGAGCGCGCCGCCGAGCGCCGACAGCGACAACGTCTTGGCGTCCTGGCCTGAAAGCCTGCGCCCTTCATCATGGACGGGCTCTGAATGTTCCTTGTGGGGGATATGTGTGGTCATGACTCTGTCTTTTTTTAATGGTGTACGTGCCGTGTCCTGCTGCCTCAAGGCAGCGACGGCACTTTAGCACAGCCTGTGAACCCGCCTCGACCAAGGCAGACGTTGACAAGTCGGGCTCTGCCCCCCTCAATGAACTATCGCGCATGTCGATACACATCCAGTCCACCGGCATGAACGCCCGGCCCACCCAACGCGGCACCCCAAGGAGCCTGCATGACCCGACCTACCGTTTATCTGCACGATGGCACGGCCCTACCCGCAGTGGGGCAAGGCACCTGGCACATGGGCGAAGGCCGCTCGCCGAGAAAGGATGAAATTGCCGTATTACAGCGCGGCCTCGAGCTTGGGCTCAAAGTGATCGATACGGCTGAAATGTATGGCAACGGTGGGTCGGAGGAAGTGGTCGGCGAAGCGCTCAAGGGCCGGCGTGATCAGGCGTTTCTGGTGTCCAAGATGCTGCCGGGCAACGCCGGCTACAACAATGTGCGCGATGCCTGCGAGCGAAGTCTTCGGCGCCTTCAAACCGAGACCCTCGATCTGTACCTGTTGCACTGGCGTGGGGCAGCCTCACTCGAGGAGACCATTGACTCGCTCGGGCGGCTGCGCGAGGAAGGCAAGATTCAGCGCTTTGGCGTCTCGAACTTTGACGTAAGCGACATCGCCGATCTTCAAAAAACCGCGTTCGGCCCGGAATGCACCACCAATCAGGTGCTCTACCACATGGCATCCCGGGGGATCGAATATGCCCTGATGCCCGAAATGGCGCGTCTTGGTATGCCGGTCATGGCGTATAGCCCCCTGTCTCAGGGCGGTGGCCGCCATTTCCAGCGGCTATCCAATCATCCGCTTCTGTCCGAGATCGCCAAACACCATCACGCAAGCGTGCCTCAGATTCTTCTGGCCTGGGCCATCCGCGCCGTTAACGGCGAGCATCGGGTACTGGCCATTCCAAAGACATCGAACGAGGCGCACCTCGAGGCCAACGTTGCCGCCATGGACATCACTCTAAGCCCGCGGGAGCTCGAAAGCATCGACAGCGCCTTCCCACCACCCTCCGCCAAACAGCCGCTCGATATCATCTAACGTAAAACGGCGCACCTAATTTGGTGCGCCGCACACCGTTCATCGAAATCCCTGTAACATTTAGCTACACTTTGGCGCTCTGTGTTTCCAAGCGTTACCGCACAGAAATTAGCGTGAAAAGGATGCACGCTATGCCCATCAAAAAAGTGGCACTAATAAACGACAGGGAAACGAACATGTCCATCTCAAATGACGCCTGTGGTGTGGTCAGTTACTCACACTCAAACGTGTCAACCGCCGCGTTTTCCGACTCGATCCAAAGCTTTCACCAGCTGCGCCAGCAAAGTCGGATCGAGCAATGGCAAAAGCGCAAGGCGTACTTCGAACAGCACGGCCACGCGCCGGGCATCACGCTCTACACCGTCAGCAAACGCAAACGAAAGGCCAACTGATCTCTCAGGACGTGCCGTGGCTTCGAGCCAGCAGTGATTGCCAGTACGCGGTGCCACGCGCCCTGGCATGCGCCTGGTTGCGTTCGAAGATCGCATCGGGGTCATCAACGGAGGCAAGCGCCGCTTCGATGCTTTCCTCGCGCAGGATATGAAGGACCGGCCACGGAGCACGGTTGGTAAAATTCGAGGCGTCCTCGAACGCTTCGCCTTCAAACTGATACTCGGGATGAAAGCTTGCCAGCTGGAACTTGCCCTCAAGCCCCATCTTGAATACCAAAAGGTTCGAGGCTTCGAGCCAGTCGAGGTACTCGTCGAAGTCACCGCCGCCCTCACCGAGAATCACAAGCGTGGTCTCCAGGGCATCGGATTGATCGATTCGATTCAGCTCATCCATAAGGTCTGACAGCACCGTGTCCAGGTCGCCTGCGTCACTGACGCACAGGCGGACGCGGTGTGCAAGCCACTCGCGCTGCGCGAAGGGGCAAAGATTTTCGCCAATCACAGCGTCTTCAACCCAGCGGCTCACAGCACCTTGAGCGGGGTGGTCGGTAACAAGTGCCAAAGAAAACTCCGTTAGTTTGAGCGGTGACCGATTAGACGGTCGGTTCGAACGCTTCAGCTTCGCTCATCGAGGTCAGAGACCAGCCCTCACTGCCCTCACCCGGCGTACAAACCACCGGACATACATTCTTGACCCGGGGGCCTTCGTGCGTTCCAAGCGTTGCGAAACGGATGACGCGGAAAACGCCTGAATGCGCAACGAACAAGGGGTACTCATGGTGCGCCAGCACCTCGTTGAGCGCACCGATCACCCGCGTCTGGAATACGTCCCAGGACTCGCCGCCCGGCAGCGAGGTCGAGGTGTAGGGCATCGGATGACGGTAAGGCTTGCCTTCCAGGTCGCCCCAGTCGCGCTCGCGAAGCCCGTCGAAGATGTGAAATCGCCCACCGGGAATAGCCAGGCGAGCCGTCTTTCGAGCCCTGAACATCGAGCTTACGGCAATGTAGGACCAGGGGCGGTCCAAAAGCTCCTGAACGTCGCGGGCCTGCTGTTCCCCTTCCGGGGTAAGAGGCACGTCAAAGCGCCCGGCGATGATACGAGCGCGATTGTAAAAGGTTTCACCATGTCGCAAAAAAACGAACGGCTTGGGCAAAAGGCTCATATCGGTACCTGGCGTTGATCGATATATCGCACCTTGGAAAGGCGAGCGAGTGTAGCGCATCGGCGCATAAGATGCCTATCGGCCAGGCGCGCATCCGCTTAATCGGCGAATACGCGCCAAAAGGCCTATTTCACTCAGTAAAAGCGCTGATCGGGGTTGGGTGGTACCCACTGATACAGCCAGGTTTCGCTCACGGCCTTGCCGTCCTTCGCCAGATACATGCGAAGCGTGACCGGCTCGGTGCTGTCGCTTTCAGGCGTCCAGTCGAAAATGGCGCGGTAGGCATCGGCTTCATCAAAGCGGAACGCCTGCTCGAGATCGACCTTGCCGTGAGAAGCCTCGACCACCGGCTTGAGTTCGGCGTCTTCGGGAAGTGACATCAAATCGCCCCCCTTGAAGTTCACCGCAAACCGACGGGCGTACTCCTTGGGTGAGTGATCACCCGGGATCCAGCCCTCAAGCACATTGCCCATACCGGTATAGGTCTTGTCGACCCGCGCAAGCGTCGGCGCCACCGGCGGCATCGGGCTCCAGTAAAGCGTATAGGCAAACGATAGGGACTCGTTCGGCTGTACCGGTTTCTCCGGCACCCAGAATGCCACGATGTTGTCGACGTCCTCACCCACGGTCGGCAGCTCGATCAGATTGATCGCCCCTTTCCCCCAGGCACTGGTCGGCTCGATCCAGAGGCTTGGACGGCGGCTGTACCAGGCCTGATCATCCATATAGCTTTCAAAGTCGTGATCGGTCTGAAGCAGGCCGAACCCCTTGAGGTTTTCATCGGCGAAGGCGTTGTACTGAATGTTTTGAGGGTTGTAGAGCGGCCGACAAACCCACTCGCCGTTGCCACGCCACATCGACAAACGGTCCGAGTCGTGAATCTGGGGGTGGATCGTGTCGCGACGCTGCGCCTGACTCGGGCCCATCAGGTACATGCTCGTCATGGGCGCGATGCCGAGCCGGTCGATCGATTTACGGGGGTAGATGTACTTCTGAACCCCCATGACCACCCGCTCTTCCTGACAGTCGATGTCGAAGCGATACGCGCCGGTGGCGCTGGGTGAATCCAGCAGCGCATAGGTGATGAACCGGGTCTCGCCCGGCGCCGGGTGCATGAACCAGAACTGAGTGAAGGCAGGAAACTCCTCCTCCTTGCCATTGGCCGCGGTGTTGATGGCAAGGCCACGGGCCGACAGGCCGTACTGGTTGTTCTTGTCGATGGCGCGGAAATAACTCGCGCCCAGAAACGACACGATGTCCTGATTATCGGCCCAGCGCGGCTTCTTGGTCACACGAAACCCGGCAAAACCCAAGTCGTTGCCTTCCAGGCTTTTGGGGTCGATCCCCACACCCTCGTAATCGAACAGCTCCGGGCTGAAGTGGATTTCGCGCGCCTTGCGGGTATCGCGGTCAATGGTGTGCATACGGACCGGCTGATTGAAATGCATGCCGATGTGGAAGAACTGCAATCGGACATCGGCGTTCGGGTCTTCAGCCCAAAGCGCCTTGGACGGCCGGTAGGTAATGCGCTGGTAATCGAGCGGACGCAATTTTGCCAGCTGTTCGGGCACTTTCTGCGTCGTGTCCTGATAGGGCTGTTTCGAAAGCCCGCAGGCATGGTTTTGCAGCCAGTTGAAGTCAAACGGCTTGCCTTCGCTATCGGTGCTGGTTGCCCCGGCGTTGGTCGCGGCAAATGCAGGCCAACCCGGAAGACCCAATGAGGCCAGCGCCATGGACGCCTTGATGAGTGTCCGTCTCTCCATTCTTGTTTCCTTATAAACCGTCTCAGTGAAGTTCTGCCACGATGAATGCTCGACTATAGTCGCGCCTATGATGTTCGATACTGACGCGCAGTGACACTGCCGGTTCCTGAAAGAGCGCCGCTTTTGCGTAATTTTTTGTTGATCTGCGTTATGGATCGGCGCGCATGTGACACTGCTCGACACTGGGCACCCCACGCGTTACAAGTTTCAATCTACTCTAATATTGCGGTGCACCATGCAACGCCACCAGGTCAAGACATCGCTTGGCCCCATGAGCAAGCGCGCTGGCAACAAATCTGCCCAACCGTGTTTCCCCGTTCAAAGGAGACCCACCGATGTCCGATGGTTTGCCCTTCGCCACTCGCCGTGCCCCCCACGCTCACTATCAGCGCCTGATCGACGCTGCGCAAGCACGGGCGCCGCTTCGATGCGCGGTAGCCCATCCCTGCGATACGGCGTCGCTGTCCGGCGTGCTCGACGCTGCCCGGCATGGATTGATCGAGCCGATTCTAATCGGGCCGATGGCCAAGCTTTGTGACACCGCGCGGGCACTAGACGTATCGCTTGAACACATCGATTGCATCGATGTAGCGCACAGTCACGCCGCGGCAGAGCGAGCCGTCGCGCTTGTCAGTGAGGGCCAGGCACAGCTTTTGATGAAAGGCAGCCTTCATACCGATGAGTTGATGCACGCCGTGCTTGCACCTACGGCGCATTTGAGAACCGAGCGCAGGCTCAGCCATGTCTTTTTGATGGACGTGCCCAGTTACCCCGAGCCCCTGTTCATCACCGATGCCGCGATCAACATTGCCCCGGACCTGCTCACCCGCGCCGACATCGTACAAAACGCCATCGATCTGCACCTCGGCCTGTCGCTTGGGACACCGCGTGTGGCGCTGCTGTCCGCGGTCGAAACCGTCACCCCGAAGATTCCGAGTACGCTGGACGCCGCCGCACTGTGCAAGATGGCCGAGCGTCACCAGATCGAGGGTGGCCTGCTCGATGGTCCACTGGCGCTGGATAACGCGATCAATGCTGACGCCGCTCGCCTCAAGCACCTTGATTCCCCGGTCGCCGGCCGCGCGCAGATTCTGGTCGCCCCGGATCTGGAAGCCGGCAATATGCTGGCCAAGAACCTGACCTTCCTTGCCGGGGCCGACGCCGCCGGCCTCGTGCTTGGTGCACGCGTACCCATTATTCTCACCAGCCGCGCCGACAGCCACAAGACGCGCCTGGCCTCCTGCGCCGCGGCAAGCCTCTACGCGCATCATCTCCAAACACGCGCGTTACCGGGAGGGCTTACATGATCGCCGACTCGTTGATACTGACGCTCAACGCAGGATCTTCGAGCCTCAAGGTCGCAGGCTTTGATGCCGAGGACCCGGAGCTTGGCCTTTGCATCAAGGGAGCATTCACCGGCATCGGCTCGGCCCACCCTCGCCTCGTGATCACGGACCGAGACGGCACGCCTCTACTCGATGCCCTCCCGCCCGTCGCCCAGAGTCAAAATCCCGAGGACGCCCAGACGCTTCTGGCTCGGGAACTGACTCCGCTTATCCGCGGGCACATCCACGCTGTCGGCCATCGGGTGGTTCATGGCGGCGACGCCTTTAACCAGCCCACGGTCGTGACCGATGCGGTGATCGAGCGTCTTGCCCGTCTGACGCCACTGGCGCCACTGCATCAAGGGGCCAATCTGGCCCCGATGCGCTCGATTGCGCGGCGTCGACCGGAGCTTCTGCAGGTCGCGTGTTTCGACACCGCGTTTCATCATGGCCAGAGCGCACAGGTCCGGCGCCTGCCGATTCCGGCCTGGCTCGACGACGAGGGCGTGCACCGCTATGGCTTTCACGGGCTCTCCTACGACTACATCGCCCGCACGCTCAAAACCCGCGCCCCCGCCCTTGCCAGCGGCCGGGTGGTGGTCGCGCATCTCGGCGCCGGCGCCTCGCTGTGCGCGCTTCAAAATGGTCAAAGTGTCGATACCACCATGGGCTTTACCGCGCTTGATGGCCTGCCGATGGGCACGCGCCCGGGCCGGCTCGACGCCGGCATCGTGCTCTATCTGATGCGTGAAAAGCGCATGAGCCCGGAGGCGATCGAGCACCTGCTCTACCACGACTGCGGGCTCAAGGCGCTCTCCGGAGGCCACGCCGAGGTCAGCGAGCTGGAATCACTCGCGGCCACCGACGAGCATGCCCGAGCGGCGCTTGCGCACTTCGCCTGGCGCATCGCTCAGGGCGTGGCCGAAATGGCCACCACGCTCGGCGGGCTCGATGGGCTCGTGTTCACCGCAGGCATTGGTGAACACAGTGCGTATGTGCGCAAGGCGGTGGTCGCTCATCTCGAGTGGCTCGGCCTCGCGCTCGACGACACCCCCAACGCCGCGCACGCCGAGTGCATTCATCAAAGAACAAGCCGCGCAGAAATCCGGGTGATGGCAACCGATGAGGCCTGGATGATCGCCCGACACACCCGAACGCTTCTGACATCACACAACTACGCCTGACATCCGCCACCAAGGAGGCCGCCGCCATGACCATCAACGCCCGTTCGTTCAAGGAGCTTTCCGGCGCCATGACGCTTGAGGGCAAGCGCGGATTGATCGTAGGCATTGCCAACGACCATTCCATTGCCTGGGGCTGTGCCCGCGCCTGTCACGCGCTCGGCGCGCGCCTTGCCATCACCTACCTCAACGAAAAGGCCAGGCCCCATGTCGCGCCGCTTGCCGAGGAGGTCGAAGCCGAGCACCTGCTGCCACTCGACCTGCGCATCGACGGCCAGCTTGATCATGTGTTCGAAACTCTGGAAGCGAGCTGGGGACAGCTCGATTTCGTCGTACATTCGGTCGCCTATGCCCCGCTCAATGATTTGCGCGGTCGGCTGGTCGACTGCTCGGAAGCGGGCTTTCTCGACGCCATGGCGCTGTCATGCTACTCGTTCATCGCGCTTTGCAAGCGCGCCGAACCCCTGATGCATGACGGCGGGTCGCTGTTTACCATGACCTACCATGGCAGCCAGCAGGTGGTCGAAGGCTATCACGTGATGGGGCCGGTCAAGGCTGCGCTCGAGGCGGCCACGCGCTCCATGGCTGCCGAACTCGGCCCCAAGGGCATTCGGGTACACGCACTTTCACCGGGGCCAATGCCGACCCGGGCGGCCTCGGGGCTGTCGCACTTCGACAGCCTGCTTCAGGAAGCCTCTAACCGCTCGCCGAGCCGGGAGATGGCCGATGTCGATGACGTCGGCATGACCATGGCGTATCTGGCCACCGACGCCGCACGCATGCTGACCGGCGACGCTCTCTACGTTGACGGCGGTGTGCATCTGGTCTCCTGAAAGCGCCAACGCCACTTCGTAATGATCGACAAGGCGGGTACCATGAGGGCCCGCTTTTTTTCGGGCCGAATTCAGGACGCCGTTCATGCTAACCTTCTTGCACACCGCCGACTGGCACCTCGGCCAGAACTTTCACGGCCACGACCGCCAGGCCGAACACCGTGCCTTCCTGGACTGGCTTTTGAGCATCATCGACGAGGAAGACATCGACGCGCTCTTGATTGCCGGCGACATCTTCGACGTCGTCAATCCCTCGATCGAGGCCCAGCGATTGCTGTTCGATTTCATCACGCGCGCCCACACGCAGCGTCCCTCGATGGACATCGTGATGATCGCGGGCAATCACGACAGTGCCGCCCGCATCGAACTCCCCGCGCCACTGCTCGCCGGGCTCAACACGCATGCGCTTGGCCAGCTTCACTCGCTCGACCCGGGGGACCTGAACCGGCTTCTGGTGCCGCTGACCAACGCAGACGGCGAGCGTGAAGCGCTCTGCGTCGCGCTGCCGTTTCTAAGGCCCTCGGATGTGACCGGCCGCGGGCTCTCGGACTATCAGGCCGGAATGGCGCACGCGCACCAGGCCGTGTTCGATCACGCCAAAGAGGCGACCCAGCCGGGCGAGGCCGTAATTGCCATGGGCCATGCCCATGTTCGAGGGGCGGCGGTGTCGGAACACTCCGAGCGCCCGATCGTGCTCGGCGGGGAGGAATCGATTTCCGCGGCGCTTTACCCTGACTCTCTTGCCTACGTGGCCCTTGGGCATCTGCACAAGCCTCAACGCGTCAATGCCAATGTGGCGATGCGCTATAGCGGCTCGCCGATCGCCCTCGACATGTCCGAGCGCCACTACCCACGCCAGGTCGTGATCGGCCACATCGACCAGGGCACGCTACGCGAGACCCGGTCGCGGCCAATTCCGGATCACACCAGTTTGCACCGCATCGGACCGGCCTGCCTTTCCGAGGTGCTGGCCGAGCTTGCCGCCCTGCCCGACACCGTTGACGGCCCGCCACCCTGGCTTGACGTACACGTCGAGCTTGACGCACCGCACGTGGCGCTTCGCGGTGACATCGATACCCATTTAGCCGGCAAGCCCTATCGGCTGGTAGCCATTCAGACGCGCTATCACGGCGATGCCCAGAGGGACATCGCTCCCGCCCCCCGGCTCGAGGACCTGACGCCGGAGGCCCTCTTTACCACACACTGGGAACGCGCCTACGGCGCCCCACCGGAGGAGGACGTGCTGACCGATTTCAGAGCACTTGCTCAGTCCGTCCACGATGATGAGGCCGCCTTGTGAAGCTACTGACACTGACCGTTCACAACCTCGCCTCGCTCAAGGGGCCGCACCGCATCGAACTCGACCGCGACGTGCTGGGTGAAACGGGCCTTTTTGCCATTACGGGGCCAACCGGGGCCGGCAAGAGCACTCTGCTCGACGGCCTGTGCCTGGCGCTTTTCGGCACCACACCCCGTCTCAAGCAGGCCACACAGCAAAGCGCCAGGACGCCGGACGTGGCCGATGATGCCCTTGCCTTGAACGACCCGAGAGCGCTCCTTCGGCGAGGCGCTGCCGAGGGCTTTGCCGAGGTCGACTTCGAGGGGCTCGACGGTGAGCGCTACCGCGCCCGCTGGAGCGTGCGACGTGCGCGCAACAAACCCGACGGGCGCCTTCAGGCCAGCGATCAAAGCCTGATGCGCATAACCGACGCCACGGTACTCACCCGACACAAGCGCGAATTTCAAACCGCCATCCATAGCCGGCTCGGCCTGGGTTTCGAGCAGTTCACCCGAGCGGTCCTGCTGGCGCAGTCCGAGTTCAACGCGTTTCTGACCGCCGATGACAATCAGCGCAGCGAACTGCTGGAGCGCTTGACCGACACCGACATCTACAGCCGCATCTCCATCGAGGCCTTCAACCGCACGCGCACGGCGCAGCAAACGCTGACGCAGCTCGAACAGAGCATGGCCTCCGCCCCGCCCGCCTCCGAGATTGAGCGCGCCGAGATCGACGCGCATGAAACCGCCGCAGCCACACACTGGCAGGCGCTCACCGAGCGCCAACACACGCTCACGCATCAGCGCGAGCGCTGGCAGACCCTGATGCGTGAGCACACCGCCTTGACCGAGAGTCGAGCGCGCTACATTACGGCCTGCGATCACGACCGTACGCTTGACGACAGTCGTCGGCGAAAACATCAGCTTGATGCGATCGAACCGCTTAGGCGGATCATTGACCAGCGCGCATCCACCGCCAAGGAACTCGAGCAGGCAAGAACGCGTGTCAGCGACGCCTGGTCGGAGCGTCGAACAGCCCAGAAGGCGCTCAATGAACACACGGATACGCACGCGCAGCGTCAGCGTGAGCTGGACCATCACGAACAGCACTGCGCCTCGCTGGCCCCTCATCTTGAACGGGCCGACCAGCTCGAACGCCAGCTCGCCTATGACCGCGAGCGCAGTGCCTCGCTCATGCAGGCCGAAGCCGACGATGCCCAAACGCTGTCAACGCTCAAGGCGGAGCGCTCGGAGAACGAACACGAGCGCGCAACCCTTCGCGCCCGGCTGAGCGAGCTGCGCGCGCGCCGTCAAACGCGTGATATCGATGATCCGCTTGCCCATCGACAGGCGCTTCACGCACGCATGACCGGGCTCAGCGAAACCCGCGACGAACTGACTCACGCCCTCGAACATGCCAAACGCGTCAACGCGGCCATAGGCGCACACGCCGAGGCCGAAGCGACACTCAGCGCTCGATACAGCGCTCTCGAGGCGCAGGAAACCGAAAAAAACGCGGCCGACCGGCACCAGACATTCGCCCGCCAGCAACTTGCCGACTGTCAGGCTCGTCTTCAGCGCCAACGCGCGCTAAGAGACGATGCGGCCATCGAGGCGCTTCGCGCCACGCTTTCAGACGACGCACCTTGCCCCGTCTGCGGTAGCCAAGATCACCCCTACCGCCATGAGCCGCCTAAGCGTATCGCCTCCGCCCAGCTTCAGGCGATGGAAGCCGAGGAGCAACGCCAGCTCGATGAGGCCACTCACGCGACCCATGAGGCCGAGAGCGCGGCAAGCAGCGCGCTCGCTCAGGTCACCCTGGCTCGACAGGCCCATGATCAGGCGCGAGCGGACTACAAGCAGGCAAGCGATGCGCTCGATCAGGCCAAGACCGACATCGCACCGTTTCTGGCGCGCTTTGAACAGAGCACGCCCAAGGCGCTTGAAACGTGGCTGAGCGACCGGTTAAGCGAGATTGCAACACAGACGCATGAAACCAACGCCGAGCTTGACGCGATTCTTGCCGATGAGCAGGCCCGCGCCCCGCTCGAGCGCCGACTCGGCGAGCTTGATACGCGCGCGGCCGTTATTGACAGTCAGATCGATGGCCTCGAGGCCCAGCGCTCGATCCGAGCCAGAGAACACGCGCAGCTCGAGCTGACCTGCGATGCGACGCAAAGCACCTTAAATGAGATCCTTCAAGGACAAGACAGCGTGCGCCACTGGCGTCAGGCGCTCGAGCAGACAACCAGCACCCTGAGAGCCGAACGCGACGAGGCACTTGCAAGAATGCATCGCGCCGAGCAACACGTCAGACACGACACCCAGGCGTGCCGCCACCAGCTCGAACAGGCAAGTGTACTGGCCACTCAGCTCGATGAGATTAAGCGCCAGATGGCAAGGTGGTACCAGACCCACGTCGATATACCAAAAGAGCAGGTAAATGAGCTACTCATGGCCGATGAGGGCGAGCTTGAGGTGCTGACCGAGCGCATCGAAGCGGCCACCCATGCTCGTCTTCGTGCAGAAACCGAGCTGGCGACCATCCAGGCGCAGTTTGACACTCACCTTGACGACACCCTCAGAGCACTGCCCGAGACAACGCTTACGTCGACACTCAATGAGCGGCTCGAGCGCGATGACGCCGCGCTTACCGCCCTTGCTCCCGAGCTTGAACGCGCACTGATCGCACGCGATGAAACCCAGGCCCGGCGGCGCGAGGATGACCGCAGGCGTGAGATCTATCGCACGCTTGAACAAAAGCTGGAGGCCGCCCGCTCGGAGCATCGACGCTGGGGGCGTCTGGGCAGTGCGATCGGCTCGAGCGACGGCAAGAAATTTCGGCGCATTGCCCAGGGCTATAATCTGGATCGGCTGGTCGAGCAGGCCAACGCGCATTTGACCCAGTTGGCCAGGCGTTACCGTCTGGTTCGGGGCGGCAGCGACCTGGGGCTACTGGTGATCGACCAGGAGATGGCCGATGAGCAGCGTTCTGTGCATTCGCTGTCGGGCGGTGAAAGCTTTTTGATATCACTGGCGCTGGCGCTTGGCCTTTCGTCAATGGCCTCCAGCGCACTGACCATTAATACGCTGTTCATCGATGAGGGCTTTGGCAGTCTCGATGCGCAGTCGCTCAACCTGGTGATGGATGCGCTGGACGCGCTTCAGTCGCAAGGCAGGAAGATCGGCGTGATCTCGCATGTCCGCGATATGATCGAGCGTATTCCTCACCAGATCGAGGTTCAGCCATTGGGTGGGGGCATCAGCGATGTGCGGGTCGTTCGCCGCTAGGCCATGGAAAACTGCTCATAAAAAAAGCGCCGTCAGGCGCTTTTTTTATGACAACGTGCGCTTACAGCGCCCACCAAGCCGTCAGAATCAAGAGCAGCAGCAAGGCAACATAGATGCCGACGCGCGGCAGTGGCTTGAATTCCAGCGCCGTAATGTTGACCAGCGACAGACGTGAATGCTTGACCAGGAACCAGATCACGCCAAGCACCACCAGCATGATGGCGAACAACGAAAAATTAACGCCCATGAACACGGACTGCCACATCGGCAGCATGGCCTGACCGGGGCCATAGACGGCAAAAAGCGCGCCACCGAGTGAAAAGAGACCAACATCGAAGGTCGTGCTCAGTAGCCGTGACGCCACCACCTTGAGCGACTTTGTCAGCGGATTTTCACGCATCATGTCACGTGCCCAGAACGCCAACACGCCGAAGAAGAGCGCCACCAGCCCCATCGCGTTCCAATAGGTTGCCAGCGGCGGCAACGTCGCATCCTCTGAGGGCGCGGCGATCGCCGCGGAAAAGTGCGACTGCATCAGCCACTGAACCAGTGCACCGATCACGATCCAGAGCACTACCGTGAACACCACCTCACCCAAGCTTCGTTTATTCATTCTCTTGCGCCTTCATGCGTGCATTAAACGGCCTTATCGGCGAACCGATGGCCTTCGGAAAACCCCAGTTGCGCTTGCAAGGCAAACGCCGTTTGAATCGATAATGTCGGCGTGCGTAAAAAAGACACGCCGCCCGCCGCCGGTTACCCGACCATGCGCGTAAAGCGTATCACCGCATCTGGCTGGCGCCATGTACTGAATCGACAATGACAGAGTCACGGCCGGCATCTGATGTCCTTCTTCGGTAATAAGACCACTGTAACCACTGACCGAATCCAATAGAGAGGCCAGCATGCCACCATGGGCCAAGCCCTGAAGATTGCAGTGCTGCTCGGCCACCGTAATCGACAGGGTCACCACATCCACATCAAAACGCTCGATGTCAACGCCAAGAAAGCGCAGATACGGCGTTTTCAGATCATCAATCTGCCACGGGCGCTCATTCATGAGGTGCGGGATTCGAACGCCTGAAGATAGGCGATCTGATCGATTCGTCCAATGGATACGCTGTTGCCGAAACTTCCATCGTCATGAAGCTCGATTCGGGTGACCTCGCCGCTTTGCTGGTTGCCCACCAATGCAGCCGACCCGTCGGGCACAAGCGTGAAATGTCTGGGCAGTTGACCGCCTGAAGGCGTAGTGGCCTTCCAGCTCAACATGCCATCGGCATCGATCTGCAGGCAGATCAATTCATCGAACTGGCCGCGGTTCGACACATACAGGAACTGCCCGTCTGGTGAAAACTGAAGCTCGGCTGCCCCATGTTCGAGCGTGTCGTCATTCGGCGCAAGCGATGCGATCTGGCACTGAATGAGCCGATCGTTTTCCACGCGGTAGCCGATGACACTGCCGTCGAGTTCCCCCACCAGATACGCAAATCGCCCGCCCGGATGAAACTTGAGATGACGTGGCCCGCAGCCGGGTGGCGCAATCATTTCCGTTCGATCCCCGAGCGGCTGTTCGCGTGTCTCGTCGAAGTCAAAGCGATACAACCGATCCCGGCCCAGATCACAGGCGTACAGTGCATCGCCGTCCACGTTCAATACACACGAGTGCAGATGCGGCCTTGTCTGGCGCTCAGCGTTGATCCGGGCGCCGTCACCGTCGAAGACCACGTGCTGAACGCAGTCACCGAGCGTCCCTTCGCTCGTCAAGGCGTAGACCACGATCGAGCCGCCTGAATAGTTGGAAACGACCACGAAGCGCTCGTTCGGTGTCAGCATGATATGACACGGATCCTCGCCCTTGGCCTCGACCTGACCAAGAAGACGAGCCTGCCCACTGCCTGCATCCAGCTCGAACGCGCTGATGCTGCCGTCTTGACCGGGGACTTCGTTGACCGCGTACATCCGGGTGCGCTCGGCATTCAGCGCAAGAAATGACGGGCAATCGGCCTCAATGAGAAACGGCGCACCGAGTGTCGTGACACCCGCATCGGTCGGGTAGCAGTAGATGCCCTCGCTGTCGCCGGTCGTGTACGTACCACCTAATAGATAATGCGATGGCATGGGTCCTCCCTGTCGTTCATGAACCATGCGCCTGTTTTACAGGATGTGCGACTCGAGCGCCACGGTTGCCCCGGGCTTTCGGGAGGCCAGCTTATCGGCCTGTCGCGTGGGCTCCGGGAGCTTGTAGCGCGTCAGACACCGCATGACCCACTCGATCGAGGTCTCCAGTGAAATGCGATGGCCCGGGGAAATATAAAGCGGCTTGACGCGCTCACGCGTTCGAAGCACCGCCCCGATGCACTCACCGCGGTGGTGAAGTTCAGTCCAGCCGCCCTTGTGATCTGGCACCGCCTCGTGCTGCCCACACAGTCTGGACTTGCCGACGCCGATGGTCGGCCGCTCAAGCCAGAGTCCGAGGTGCGTGGCAATGCCCATTCGACGCGGGTGAGCGATGCCCTGCCCGTCCACCATGAACAAATCCGGCGTACGCTCGAGCATGCTGATCGCCTCGAGCACGGCCGGCAGCTCTCGAAAGGACAGCAGCCCCGGCACGTATGGCATCTGCGTTGGAATGCGCGCAACCCTGTGTTCGACGATCGAAAGCTCGGGGACAGACATTACAACGATCGCGGCTCGGGTGACGTCGCCGCCTTCTTCAAAGCCAACGTCAATGCCCGCCACCAGCGTGACGGTCTCCGGCAAATCGTCCGTCTGGCTGATCCGAGACGCCAGACGCTTTTGCAACGCGACAGCGTCTTGAGGGTCAAGCGCCCATTCATGCAGAGGAGTACTGGGTAACAGAAAATGAGCCATAAGTTCGAACATCCAAAAGCGCGTAATAACCTATCAAAAAGGAGGCCGAAGCCTCCCTTTCAAGAACCACTTGAAACCTCGTTTCAAGTAGCGCGTTTTCTGACGCAAGATCGCCGGATAACGGCGCCGAACCTACCTGCCAGATTTCCCTGCGATTGGAACAGTGATCGCCTTTGACCCTGCATGCTCTTCATGTCGAAAACGCACTTTCAAGCGTAATTCAGCCGGCGCAGCGTGCAAGCCGGCAACCGGCGATTCAAGCCTTGAAGGCCAGATACAAAAACGCCCCGGACAATGCCGGGGCGTTTCGATCATACCTTCAGCGATCAGGACGCGTACTGACGTTCCTGGTCGTTGCGACGGCGCTGAGGCTTGTCGCTGTCTTCGCTGATTTCAAGCGTTCGACCGCCGACACGCGCTCGGCCCATTTTGGCCAGAATCGAACTCGGGAGCCCTTGGGGCAGTTCGACGGTGCTGTGCGACTGGCGAATGTCGATGCGACCGATACGTGCGCCTTCGATACCGCCTTCATTGGCAAGTGCACCAACGAGCTGACCGGGCTTGATGCCGTCCTTGTGACCGACCGACACACGATAACGTGTCATGCCTTCATCGGGGCGACGATTACCACCGGCGCCACCCGCTTCGCGACGACGACGCGGTTTCTCATCACGACCACCTTCCCGGCCGCGGCGCTCATTGCCACGTTCCTTGCTCTGCTTGGGCAGTGCATGAATCGGTGATTCGTCAGAACGCGCGATGGACGCCATGGCGCAGGCCAGCTCGACCGGATCGACACCCTCGGCGATCAGAGACTCGACCAGCTCGCGCTGTTGCTCGAAGCCTTTATCAAGCGCCGCTTCAACACGGGTCTTGAATCGCTTGGCGCGGTGAGCGCGGATCGCCGACTCATCGGGCAGTTCCATATTCGCGATGGCCTGACCGGTCGCCTGCTCGAGCACGCGAACCTTGCGGCTTTCGCGAACGCCGGCAAAGCTGATGGCGATGCCGTCACGTCCGGCCCGGCCGGTACGACCGATCCGGTGAATGTAGGACTCGCTATCGTGCGGAAGATCGTAGTTGAACACGTGCGTGATGCGCGGCACGTCAAGCCCGCGGGCAGCGACGTCAGTTGCGACCAGAATGTCGACCTTGCCTCGCTTGAGGCGAGTCACGGTGCGCTCACGGAGGCTTTGATCCAGATCGCCCGACAGCGCAGCCGCAGATACGCCACGACTCAGAAGCTGCTCGACCAGTGTCGTACACGCAGCACGCGTACGGACAAAGACGATGGCAGCATCGACCGGCTCAACTTCAAGAATACGCGACAGCGCTTCAAGCTTTGCCGGACCATCGATGCGGCAAACGCGCTGTTCGATGGTGGTCGTGGCTGCCTTGGATTCGATCTGAACCTTGACCGGATCAACCAGATAACGGTTGACGATCTTTTCGATTTCATGAGGAAGCGTTGCCGAGAAGAACACACGCTGCGCGTCTTTCGGCGTGTCCTTGACGACGCGCTCGACATCGTCGATAAAGCCCATGCGAAGCATTTCGTCGGCTTCATCAAGTACCAGTGCATTGAGGCCTTCAAGGCTCAATGACTTACGATCCAGGTGATCGATGACACGACCCGGCGTACCGACGATAACCTGAGCACCGTTTTTAAGGCCACGGAGCTGATCGCGGTAGTCCTGACCACCGCAGAGCGCCTGAACCTTCAGGCCTTTCATGTTCTGGCCGTACAATGAGAAATTGACGGCAACTTGCTGTGCAAGCTCGCGTGTCGGTGCCAGAACGAGCACCTGAGGTTCACGTCGATTGACATCGATGCGTGAAAGAATCGGCAGCGCGAACGCAGCCGTTTTGCCTGTACCGGTCTGAGCCTGTCCCAGTACGTCACGGCCTTCGAGCACAGACGGGATGGTCTGAGACTGAATCGGAGAAGGCTGTTGGTAACCGATGGAATCGAGGGCTTCGAGAACGGCAGGCAGTAACGCCATGTCGCTGAATGTCAGCGAGGCATTGGAAGTCGAGGTCATGTCACACCTTAATGAGCCGACGCATCCGGCCGGCGGAGAAATTTAGTGCAGTGCACAAGGGCAGTCGGCCCCAGACACCACGGTCGCACGATCAAGTACAGGGCTTGCCTGTGTGTACGCAACGTGTGGCGACCAGCGCAGAACATCTGCGCCTTTCCATCTGTGCAAGGCAGCGGCTTGCGCCTTAACGCTGTCGGAGAAACGTCCCCGATTGCTCAGACAGTAAAGAGGGGGCGTATCAACTAGGATGGTAGGGTCTTACTACACATGCGAGGAACAGCTACTGTATCATACCAAAGGTTAGTTGCCTACTTTATTTAACGAACGGACAAGGCCGCGTTCTGCCCGCCTGATTTGGAGAGCCCCATTGCCTTACATCTGGATTGATGCCGACGCCTGCCCCAAGGCCATCCGCGACATCGTCGTACGCGGCGCCGAGCGTACCGGCTATCACGCCTATTTCGTCGCCAATCATGCCCTGCCCCTGCCCAAGCGCCATTGCCTGACAATGATCAGCGTTCCGGGAGGCGCCGATGCCGCCGACGATGTAATTATCGAGCGTGCCGAGCAAAATGATCTGGTGGTGACCTCTGACCTTCCTCTTGCCGATGCCGTGATCGCCAAGGGCGCCCAGGTCATGACCTCACGCGGCGAGGCGCTGACGTCCAATAACATCAAGGCGCGGCTTAACATGCGCGACTTCATGGAAACGCTCAGGGCAAGCGGCGAGCACACCGGCGGCCCGTCCGGAATGTCCGCCGCCGATGTGCGCGATTTTGCCAATGCCTTCGACAAGGTGCTGACACACTGGCGCACCTCTACTGCATGATGCCCTTGCCCGGCAACCGGGCACGGTCGTGCTCACGCCAAAGCTCAAGTGCTGGGCCAAGCGGCACGATGCCATTCGGATTGACGGTCGGATGACTTTGATAATAGTGGCGCTTGATATGATCGAAATCGACGGTGTCAGCGACTCCGGGCCACTGATAAAGCTCACGCAGGTAGTTCGATAGATTCGGGTAATCCTCGATCCGGCGGATATTGCACTTGAAGTGCCCGTGATAGACCGCATCGAACCGAATCAACGTGGTAAACAGGCGAATATCGGCCTCGGTCAGATAGGCCCCGACAAGATAGCGCTGGCGATCAAGCCGGGCTTCAAGATCATCCAGGGTCTTGAATAAAGCCGAAACATGCTTTTCATACACGGACTGCTCTGTCGCGAAGCCTGCCTTGTAGACCCCGTTGTTCACGGTGTCATACACCTGTTCATTGACGTCATCGATCTGCGCTTGAAGCCCCGGCGGATAAAAGTTAAGCGAATTGCCGGTCAGTTGATCGAACGCGTCGTTCAGAATCCGCATCAGCTCGGCGGATTCGTTGTTAACGATATCGCCCATCTTTTTATCCCAAAGCACCGGCACCGTCACTCGGCCGGTGTAATTGGGGTCGGACTTGATATAAAGCTCGCGATGAAAATCGACCCCGTTGATGGCATCGCCCGTACTGCCCTGACGTTGATCGTAGCTCCAGCCGTCATCGCCCATGTATGGGCTGGTCACGGAGACTCCGATCAAATCTTCAAGGCCTTTCAGCCGGTGCATGATCAAAATACGATGCGCCCACGGACACGCCAGAGACACATAAAGGTGATATCGATCGGCCTCCGCCGGCCGCACCTTTCGATCATTGGGTGGAATCATGCCATCGCCCACGACCCATTGCCGGCACTGAGACTGCTCACGCACAAACTCTCCGCCGGTGCTTTCTGTGTCGTACCACTGATCTTTCCATTGACCGTCGACCAAAAGTCCCATGCCAATTCACTCCTTTAATAAATGGGGCGCGCCGAACCGCACTCGGCCTTGACTGCCTCTTTAAGACACATGGCCAATGCGCTCGTGGCCGGCCCTGCACTGTCCATGTCGCGATAGTAAAGTCGTATGGGGACTTCACGAACCCGCCCTGCCTTGAGCGGCAAGGGCTTTAATCGCGCATGTACCAGCCCTTGATTCAGCCTGGTTTCCGACACCCAGCAAAACCCCAGCCCCTTTGAAAGCATGTCGAGCGCGGTGCTTACGTGGCAAACTGTCCAGCGCTGTTCAGCCTTGAGCCAGCCGGAATCGACGCTTGTAGAACGCGCGGAATCCCGCACCACGATCTGTCGATATTGATGAAGGTCACGTAGATCAAGCTCTCGACGCACTTGATGAAGCGGATGAGACTCGTGGGCCACCGCGATGAAACGCACCTGCGTCAACAACTCCCCCAAAAACCCCACCGGCTCCAGACCACTGATCAATAGATCCACTTCGCCACGTTCGAGGCGCTCGATGCCCCCTCGCAATACGGTTTCATAAAGCTGGATGCGCGTATGAGGAAACTGTTTCGAAAAGCGGTCGAGTGCATCGGAAAGCGCGTCGGTTGGATAAATTTGATCGACGGCAATGCTCACTTCAGGCTCGAGGCCCTCTGCAAGACTTCCGGCCACGTTTTCAAGCGCATCGGCCCCCTCGAGCAACTGACGTGCCCGGCGCAAAAGCAGGCTTCCTGCTTCGCTTAGACGCACATGACGCCCTTCGATGTTTAAAAGCGTCACCCCAAGCTGAGCTTCCAGCTTATGCACCGCATGATTGATGGTGGAAGGGCTTTTATGGATGGCTTCGGCTGCCTTGGCAAACCCACCGTGGTCGACCACAGCGGCCAACATCTGCCACTGAGCAAGCGTGATTTTGGACATGACACAACCTCGAGGCACCAGGAGTGTAATGAGCATCTACTGGCTTCGTTGGCGGAATTGATCAGTCTGGGAAGCGCCGCTGCCCCGATTTCGAGCTCGCCTCACTGTCTGAAAAACGCTCCAAACAGGTCAGCGACACCGTATAAATCATACATCGTTCATCGCCGAAACGGTCGAGCTGAATCGGGAATTTCAAGATCTTTACCGCAAAAATACCGTCTTTAAAGCATTTTAAGAGCCCACGCTTGTTTCTTTTTCTAACTTTTCATAAATCGAGCCATGGGATAAGGTAGGCCAGCCTGATCGTCATACGTGGTCGTATACTGTTCACCTTTATTTACACGGGCCTCACCCTATGCTGCGAATACTGCGTTCGCTACCCCGAGCACACAAATTATTGCTGTTACCGGCAGTCACCGTTGTCACCGTGCTTGGCACGCATACCCTGGTCGCCGGGCTCGAAAATTCAGATACCGAATCAACCGTTGACGTACAGCCCATCGAGCTTGCTGCCACCGAAAGCACGAACCCGCCTTCTTCTCCGGCACCTCAGATGGTTACACCCCTGCCCATGAGCGTGCCTCTGTTCAGCGAGCCGGTTCGTTCAGACATTTCCACCTCGGCACTCGAATTTGCACTTAGTCTGCAAACCGACGCCGCGCAGAAAATTCTTCCCTCTGACAGTAGCTTCGCCGAACCGTTTGACCTGGAAGAAGACGCATCGACGCTTGAAGGAGAAATTGCCGCCACGGAACAATACGTCCCCGAATGGCAAAGCTACACCGTTCAACCCGGTGACAGCTTTACCATCATGGCAGAGCGGAACTTCGGTCTCGGGTACGGCGATGTCATCAAGATATTGAACACCCTACCCGACAAGAAAGTACTGACGCGATTGAGAGTCGGGCATGACCTGTATTACAAGCTCGACCGAGCCGGCAATTTAATCGCTTTAAAAGTGATGAAAAATGCCCGTGAAGGGTACCTGCTCGATCGAAGCGACGCAGATCAGGCCTTTACGCTTTCAAACGTCACACAGGCCACACAGGCGACCCAGCGCATGTTCGCGGGAACGGTCGAGGGCAGCTTCGGCGCATCGGCACTTGCAACCGGACTTTCCTCCGCTGAAGTTTCTGAGCTCACGAAAGCGCTCGGCAAGAAGATCAATTTTCGCAAGGATACGCGCCAGGGCGACCGGTTCCAGGTGCTGGTCGAGTCGGAAATGATTGATGGCCGTCCGCTCGCCTCGCGGATCCTTGCGGCCCGGTATGAAGGAAAGCGGCTCGACCTGTCGATCGTTCGTCATGATGACACCTACTACACTCCGACCGGAAAAAGCCTTGATCCCTCGTTCGAGCGCTATCCGTTCAACGGTCATCATCGGGTAAGTTCGCCGTTCAATCTGCGTCGCCACCATCCGGTAACCGGGCGAATCAGCCCGCACTACGGCACCGACTTCGCCATGAAAACGGGCACTCCGATCGAGGCGGCAGGCGCTGGACGTGTTACCAAGGTGGTCAATCACGCACTGGCGGGGCTTTACGTTGTTATCACCCACGATAATGGCTACAAGACACGTTATCTTCATTTGTCGCGCTCTGTGGTACGACCAGGTCAACGCGTGAAAATGGGTCAGAAAATCGCCTATTCAGGCAACAGCGGGCGTACCACCGGCCCTCACCTGCACTATGAAGTCATCGTGAATAACCACCGCGTTAACCCGATGCGGGTCAAGTTGCCGGGCGGCACTCACCTCAAGGGCAGCGAGCTGGCCAGTTTCAAGAAACGCAGCCAGACGCTTTTGACCAAGCTGGATAACGCCGACAACTCAAAAGCCGTTGCCAAGCGCACACGTAAAGAAAGCGATAACGAAAGCTGACGCACTAGGTGCGCTGCCCACATAAAAAAAGCCCTCACCATGAGGGCTTTTTTTGTGCACGAATTGACTGTGCTCAGCTCGTTGTCGACTCACCGTCGGTCAGACGTTTCGGTACGTCGGGTGCAGAAATCAATCCCTCGTCGTGCTCCAGATGCTCGCTATCCCCCGCAAAGCCACCGCCCAATGACTGAATCAGCTTGATCGAGGCCTGCTGCTGCTGTGAGGTCACGGTGGCTAGCGTTCGCTCGGCACTAAGAAGCTGCTGCTCGGTCGAGAGCACCTGCAGGTAATTGGCAATACCGGCTTGATAGCGCTCTTTTGAAAGCGTAAAAGCCTTCTCGGCGGCCTCCTTGGCTTGACGCGCCGCTTCGAGCTGCGTCCGGTAGGACGATACGGCGTTGACCGCATCGGCCACCTGATTCAAGGCCGACAGCAGGGTCTGATTATAACGACCGACCGCCATGTCATAGTCGGCCAGCGTGCTCTCGAGATTGGCTCGAAGTTTGCCGCCTTCGAAGATCGGCAATGAAATCGCCGGGCTGACGCTGCCCGCCTTGGCAGACTCACTGAACATGTAATCGCCCAGATAGGACTTGAACCCTGCCATGGCACTCAAGTTGATGTTGGGAAAAAACTTGGTCTTGGCAGCCTTCACGTTCTTTGATGCAGCCTCGACGCGCCAGCGCGCGGCCACAATGTCAGGCCGACGGCCGAGAAGCTCTGCTGGCAGATGACCCGGCAACACAAGCGGAAGCTCGGTAAGGGCGTTAGGCTCTGACAGCGCAAAAGCACCGTCAGGCCCTTTACCTATGAGCTGCGCCAATGAAAACTTGGCGCTTTGAAGTTGCTGGTCGGCACTGGCAAGCGATTGTCGAGCGCTTGATACGCTCGAACGTGCCTGCAGCTGCGGCGCCTCGTTTTGAAGGCCGCCCCGCGACAGTTCCTGGTTGATGTCGGCGATCCGTTGCGTGCGCTTCAGGTTCGCCTTCGCAATCTGTCTGAGCGTATAGGCATCCTGAAGCTTGATATACGCTTGAGCCACGTTGGTTGAAAGCGACAGAAGCGTTGCCCGATAATCGATGTTCTGCGCCCTCGCCTGGCCAAGCGCGGCTTCCCAGGCGGCCTTGTTGCCCCCCCATAAGTCGACGTCGTAACTGAAGTTCAAAAGCATGCCGCGCGTCGTGCTGTAAAACCCGCCAACGCCTGTAGGGTCATCGACCTCAGACACCCGTGTACGCGTTACATTGGCATTGCCATCGAGCGTTGGCAGCCGCTCGGCATTTGCAATTCCAGCCTCGGCGTTGGCCTTTCGAAGGCGCGCCCGGGCGATTTCCAGGTCGGGGCTGTTATCCAATGCCTGCTTGATCAAGGCGTCCAGCATGGGGTCATCGAACGCGCGCCACCACTTCGTTTCAGGCCATGCGGCCTTGGACAACGGCACCTTCGCCAGCGTTTTTTCCGAATGAACGCGGTCGACACTTCGAATATCGCTGTGAGACTCGATACCCGCATAATTGGCGCAGCCCGCCAACAGCGCGGCCATAGAGAACGCCGCACTCATAGCGCCCCACTTGAGACGTTTGCACGCACCAGGCAATGTTTGACTCACACGCGATTCCCCACCAGATTCAAGTGACGTGCATGATACGTAAGACGTTGAGCCAACGCCAATACAAAGCGTGCTAACTTTTTAAGTTCAATAGTTGGCTTTCATCACAGAGTGGCGTGCGACCACCCATAAAAAAACCACTCAGCGAGTGGTTTTTTATCGAATCAATCCGATCAACTCTTCTTGTTGGCGGCTTCTTCAATCAGTGCTTCCTTGGTGCTCTTCGGCGATTCGATCAGTTCACGTTTCAAATCACTGTAAAGCCCACGTTGAGTATTGCAGGAGGAGCAGAATACCTTGTCTTCCGGATTGTGCACCTGTGAAAGCCGGACACGATGACTGCCACATTCAGGGCAGGGAGACGGCATTCGCATTTCTTCGGAAAGGTCGTTCATGGGGGCTCCTTTTAGAGATAACTCGTCGCGAAGGTCGGCGTGAGTTTAGCCCGCAATGCGATTACCGGCCAGCCTGAGCTGGCCGGTAAAAGGAATCAATCGACGCGCTTCAAGGTCAGATCCATATTGGATTGAATCTTGGTGTAATCGCGGCTCAGGATCTGGAGGTTACCGTTACTGAGGGGCAGCAGATTATAGACCGTCGTCCCATCCTGTCCGGTCAGCTGATAGACTACCGGATACTGGTTCGGGCCGGCGTCATTAAGGACCATGACCTGTCCCTTGGTGATCATTGGCTCGTTACCTTGTGACTTACCAAGGTAGGTGCTTTTCATGGTGAACTTGCCAGAGACGTCGTTTTCATTATCGATCATCAAACGTGTCTTGATACCCGAGCAGTCAGCACAAGGTAGAACACCCGCATAGTTACCTTCTACCTGATCGTAGGGTGAATTTTCCTCGAGGCCGCCACTTGCGCACCCAGCCAAAAGTGAAACACCCATAATTCCTGCAAGACCAAACATGCTGCGCTTGTTGGACATACCCTAAATCTCCATATTCGGGAAGTGTTCCTCCAACATAGTCGTGAAACCGAAAAGTCTCAAAGAAAAGCCTTTAACGAGTTCACCTACAATAAAATCCGCCATCTACAGAGGTTCTTATGCGTCAACTTCTTGCCACATTACTTCTTCTGACAACAAGCATCTGCGCCAGCGCCGGCACGCCGTCCGCTGCTGGAGTCCACAACGCCCTGGACAGCTTCGTGAATAAAAATGACCTCGCCACCCGCTACCGACTGGACCGCCTTGCAGACAATACCATTGAAGCCACGGTCTGGTTCGACGGGGACTATAACTTCAATGCCGAAGAGATCGAGGCCTACAGCGATGGAATCTGCTACTCACTGATGAGCCAGGCGGTTCGCACAGGCCTTGGCCAATCGGACAAGCCATTGTCGGTCGTCTGCCATGCGCGGATAACCGACCCGTCGCATCCCGAGTCGGCAGGTGCGCCCTTGGGTACCAGCGAAAACGACGCAAAAACCGGGCTCTTTAAATTTTCTCCCGCCGGCAATGATCTACTGGCTCAAAAGGCCAAGAGCTGACTGGATAAAAGCGCTCCCCCTCCTGCACTGGCTCAAGCGTTCAAAAATGTGCTGGCAAGCGTCTTTGCACGTGCAGGAGCTTCGCTGTCGCGCTCAATATGCGTTTGAGAAATGACGCCTTCCTTCAACAGACAGAGCGTATCACACCACTGATTTCTATCTGATTGGGCAACCCCCATCTCGTTTAGATAGAAATCCAGAAGGGCTCGAATCCGCCGTTTGTGCTGAGCGCAGCGAACATGAGTGGGATGGTTTGGATCGCTGTATTCTGCGGCGGTATTGACGAAAAAACAGCCGCGATACTCGGGAAACGTTGACTCTTTATTGGCCTGCCAATCGTCCAGCGCATCGAACAGGGCGTCACTTAATTCGCTCGGGGTGTCCGCGATGGCCAGCCGCTTGGCCAACCAGTCCACAAAGGTGTTATCCCAGTAATCGACCACATCGAGCACCAGATTCTCCTTGCTGTCGAAGTGGGTATACAGGGTTTTCTTGGCAATTCCTGACGCCGTAAGAATCTGATTGATGCCAACGGCATGAATGCCATCGCGATAGAACTCTGTAAATGCTGTTTCGATCAGCTGTTGACGCTTACTGCTCATGAGTCATTGCCCTCGCTTTCGCGTAATACGCTTTCCGTAAACCCGATATGGCGCTCAGATGAATCGGAAATGCGCCGTCCATGGCTTTGAAATTAAGCATAGTGGCTTTTGAGGGGACGCGTGGCAGCATTGCCTTACATAATCGCAAGTTTACTTATATCGCCCTGGATTCGCTTACCGTAGGCGACATATGGATTCCAATTCAAAACGACTCATCACGTAATTTAAATCAAGAAAAATCCACATCCTTATCAGTCAGTTAAGTAGACAACATCGATCACTTATGCCGATAAGCTCTACTATTTGCAGTGTTTTCCGGTTTTAAAGGGCCCTGGATTTCGATTAAAATACTAATACTTATTCCAACAAAGCTAATAAAAAAGAATTAGAGACCAAATCAGACACTAGCCCTATTCCCATTGAAGTCATTCGAACTGACGAGTACGGAATCCATTTATCATGTTTACATTGATCCTATCGTTCTGGCGCAGCTACAAATGTCGCAAACTTCGCGAACACACGGAGGAGTTAAATTGCCAGGCAGCAGCACGCCTGGCAGCCAAGGCCGATGGCCAGACACCGCTCTCATCGTCCAAAGAGGCTATCGGCTCAAAATCTGCTGACGTCATTACAGACGATGAGCAGCCCGCCTCATCGTTCTATCAACGTGATATCAGCTCAAGCGTTGTAAGCTGACTCGCACCGCCATCTCGTTCTTTTATCTGGTACGACTTCACACCGGCGTCGCTCAAAAGTGCCTTAAGCGTAGCGCGCCGGTCGTCAAGCAACGCGCGCACTTGTTGGCCATCAAGCGATGACCGTTCACCCCGACTGACACCAGGCGTCAACCGTACTGCAAGCTTCGAACGCTTGGCGAGTCCGCGCGCCCAATGGGTCAATCGATCGGCCTTGGCCTCGTTCAATCGATATTCCTGATGCCCGAAACGAATCTTGATCGTGCGCCCGTCCTGTTCGACCGTCGAATGGCCGATGGCTTGGTAAAGCGAGGTCGGACCACGGCCGGACGCCTTGGTCGAGCTTGAGTCCGATACCAGCGCCGACAGCGCATCAAATGGCGATGTCAGGACATCGGCAAAGGCCTTTCTCAGCGCCTGCCAGACCAGCGCACTTATATCTACCGAGGCCTCATTGGCACTCAGGGTGAACGGCACACTCAGCGTTAGCCGGCCCTGATCATCTTCAAGCAGAGCAATGGCCGTTTTGATGGGAAACGAGGGTGGCTTACCGACCGGTTGCCCCAGTGCCAGATTATTGAAGTAGATTGTATTGGAAGACCGTATGGTCTCGCCTTCGAGCCGATAGTGCATCGTTGCACTGACCTGGCCCTGTTTTACTTCGTATCCGCCAAACTCACGAACATAAGGCGCGAATTCGGCCACAGGCATTGATTTGATCGAAAGCTCTACCTTGCCCGAGCGCGGCGTATCAAACAGCGCCAGCTCGCCCTTGAGCGAAAGCGGTGACGATGAATCAACCTGCCCTGTCATTTCGACGGATAACGGTTTGGTATCGCGGCTGTCGACGTTATCGAGCTGACCATGCAACTGATTGAGCGTGACGTCGAACGGCTCCTTCAGGTGGCGGTCTTTCAATTCAATGGTGCCGTCTTCCCAGCGAAGCGTCTTCAATCGAATACCGCCCTCGCGGTTTTGCGTTTGTCCCTGCTCGTTGCTTGCCTGCTCGTTCTTTACCTGCTCTGTGTCGGCCTGTTCACCTTCTGCGGCGCCATCGGACTTCTGGTCGTGATCGCTTGTCGTTTTGCGCTCGGAAGGCATCAGCGCACTCAGATTGAACGAGGACTGCGGCGTGATCTCTGCAAGAATCCACGGCGCGCCCAGCACCAGCGAATCCACTGAGATCTTGCTGGTCGGTTGATCAAACTCGAGCCCCGTCAGTCGTATCGACTTGGCTTTCATGAGCGGCGCTTTTGCATCATCGACCAGCACCGGTGAGGCCAGTGACAAATCCCCCGCCAGCGACAACCCCTTCGCGCCATCGATCAGATGAAGCTCCCCATTCAACACTCCCTGGGTAACGGTGGCACCCGTCATGTAACTCATTGCCTTCTGGTAGGCACTGACCGGTACCTGATCGAAGTTGAGCCACAATGACGTTGACCATGGCATGAAGCCCATCTTGCCGTGCCCGGCAAGCGTGCCACTTTCAAGGCGCCCTGCGCCTTGAAGGTCAAACGGTTGCTTGCGTGCACTGTCGAATCCCTTTGCGGTGATCGACACTGAATCGAGCGCCACTCGGCTCGATCCGGCCGGCGTGGGCAAGGTCCACGCCAGCTGGCCGTTATCCACGTTCAAGGCGTCCACCTGGAATGAAGACGACCCGCCACCACTCTCACCGTGCGCGAACAGCGTACTCAGGTTGAGCGCGCCCGTGGCCTTCGTTTCAAGCTCGAGTTGCGGCGCCTCGAGATCGACCCGCTCGATGTGCCAGACATCGTTCCAAAGGGAGGCGTAGGTGAGATTGAACGTCGCCACCTCGGCCGCGATGACCGGGTGGCTGTCGACGTCGTTTCCGGGAATGTGTAGTGAGTTCAGCGTTAGCGTGGCCGTAAACGGGTTGAACCACACGCGCTCAAGGGTGACCTTGCGCTCGGTCATGGTTGAAAGCCTTTCCTCGATACTTGACTGAGCGTACTGCATGGCCAGGAAGTAACCGCCAGCGACGACAACGCCGCCCAAAAGCCAGGGGGCCAGGCGTCGTCCCCACTGTTTGGCGGCGTGAGCGTTAGTATTACGGTCGGTCATCGTGGCGGTCCATCGGCTGCGGGTAAAAGCGTATCACGTAACAAGGCGCGCTCATCGTCGAGGGACACCGACGATACCGGTCGGTCGGCCCGGCGATACCAATAGGCCGCATTTCCATGATCGCCCTCCCAGCGATGCAAATGGGCATGCAGCCAACGGATCGACCGCGAATCGGTATGTTCAACGATGTCGTGCGCTCGCTGCCAATCACCTCGCTGGACGAAAAAGAGTGCTCTGATCACCGCCGGCCAATGCACCAGTGGCTCAGTTTCGGTCAGCTGTCGGTCGAATTCATCGCGTGTCACCCCACCGTTTGTTTCAGCCATATACTCGCTCTTCACGCTCTCGAAATAAGCCTACATCGTAGACGGCTGCCACCGGTCCCGCTCAAACCCGAAGCCCCAGTCCACCCAGAACCACCCGAGTGACCGTCTGGATCGCACGCTCGAATTCGACGTCATCAAGTGGGTGGCGATCGTTTAAAAGTTCGATTTGATAGTCGAAATCGGCGTAATGCTGGGTGGAGGCCCAGATCATATAAAGAAGATGAGGCGGTGAAACCGAGGCGATCGCACCGCGCTCAACCCACCCTGCAATCTTGGCCTCCTTGAGCTTCGCCCACTCCACCAGGCGCGTCCTCGCCTCCTCGCTCATGAGCGGCGCCCTGTGCATCACCTCATTGGCCCAAACCTTTGAGCCGTAGGGTCGCGTACGGGACCGGGTCATCTTGGCGCGAATATAGGTGGTCAACACCACCTGCGGGTCGTCGTAGTATTCGAAGCACAGTGCATCCTGTTCCCAAAGGGCCAGATGCGCGGTCAATACCTCCTGGTAGAGCTGCGCCTTGGTCGAAAAGTAGTAATGAAGGTTGGATTTGGGCAGCTCGGCGCGCTCGGCGATGTCGCCCATTGTGGCGCCTGCATAGCCCTTTTCGGAAAAGGTGATTTCGGCGGCGGACAGAATCGCCGCCATGTTTTTCTGACGAATGGTGCCCTTTCGTATCTCCACGTACATCCCCTTCAAATGGCATTCTTATATTATCGATGATGCCATTTGATACGAGGTATTGCCTTAGTTCGAATTGGCGTTTGCCTGGCCCTGATGCAACTCTTCCCACGCACTGTATACGCTCAAGTGCACGCGCCCACCCAGGTGATCCAGAAAATCGGTTTCCTTGAGACGATCCATTACCGGCCCCTTTACCTCGGCCAAGTGAAACTCGATGCCGGACTCCTTAAGTCGCTGATTGATCTCCTCGAGGCTGTCGAGCGCCGACGCATCAATCATGTTAATAGCCTGACAAGCCAGCACCAGATGCTTGAGGTTGTCGACCTGGGCGCAAAGAGAATCGATCTTTTCCTCAAGAAAGCGTGCGTTGGCGAAATAAAGGCTTTCATCGATACGTACGATAATGACGCTCTGGTCGGTCTCGACCTCATCGAAGCGTTCGATATTTCGGAAATGCTCGGTGCCCGGCATCCGACCAAGAACCGCGTAGTGAGGACGACTGGTCCTGTAGAGATACAACATCAATGACAACGCAGCACCAGTCACCAATCCGACCTCAACCCCCTGCCAAAGCGTTGCCAAAAAGGTCACGAGCATGGCAACCGCGTCTCCTCGATGATAACGCCAGGAGCGAATGAAAGTATGAACATCGAGCAGGCTGATGATCGACACAATAATGATGGCGGCCAACACCGTAGTCGGCAAGTGCGCTATGACCGGCGTCAGGGTCAGGATTGCGACGAGAACACCCAAGGCAGCCATGAACCCCGAAGCAGGTGTTGCCGCGCCGGCCTCATGATTGACGACCGACCGGGAAAGGCTTCCCGTGACCGGAAAGCCACCGCTGAAGGCAGAGCCTAGATTGGACACGCCAAGCCCTACCAGCTCCTGATTGGGGTCAACACGCTCACGACGCTTAGAACCAAGCGCCTGTGCTACCGACATCGCCTCGACAAACCCCACCACACTGATCAAAAGCGCAGAGACACCAAGTGACTGCATTCGATCCATCGATAGGTCGGGCAAGACTAGAGAGGGCAATCCCGAAGCGACAGCACCGACCACCTCAACACCGTACGACTCAAGCTGACCGACCCAAGTCACTAGGGTGGCTACCGCCACCGTCAAAATCGGTGCAAGACGTGCAGCGAAACGGGCAATGCCATTACTGAAGCCGAGCGCCACCAGCCCGCTGACCATCCAACGCCTTGCCGCCAAAAGCATAAGCACGGATGCGCCTCCTAGCGCAAGCGTCGCTCCATTCGTGCCGGGAAGCGCATAAAATAACGACGTCAGCATGGCAAAGAGCGTATCACCCGAGGATGACACGCCCAGCAAATGAGGCAGTTGACTAGCGCCGATCATTAGCGCTGAAGCCGAAATAAAACCTGCAATAACGGGGTGACTTAAAAAGTTGGCGAGAAACCCGAGGCGGAACAGCCCCATTAAAGTCAGCATGAGACCAGACATCGCGGCCAGCGCGATTACCACAGTCATGTATTCATCACTGCCTTGACCGGCCCACTGCGAGGCTATGGTTGCCGTCATCAGAGACACCACCGCCATCGGCCCAACCGACAACGTCGTACTAGAGCCAAAGAAGGTATAAAGCACCATGGGAAGCATGCTCGCATATAACCCGACGACGGCCGGAACACCCGCTAGAAGCGCATAGGCTAACGCTTGGGGGATGAGCATCAACGTTACGATCACAGCTGCAACCGCATCATCGCTTAGGTAACGTACATTGTACTTTGGCAACCATTCCACAATAGGAAATACACGCTTGATCCACTGCGCTTTTGCCACTTCGTTTCGTGCCATACGCCACCCAATAAACAGTAATATGAATATATTTTTTGACTATATAAAAAGGCACCGGATATTGAAAGCGCTTCCTCCTACGCATCAGGGAATGTAGCGGCCGGTCGCTGTTATAGGCCCACAGATAGTCCCTCAGATGCGCGGCAAGCTCGTTAAGCGGGGCGTAATGGTAACTGCGGGTCGTAGCGCTCTTCAGAGACGACACCTTCACGAAATGTGGCAGCCTGATCCCGGTGCAAACTTCACAGATATCGAGATGCAGATAGTGGGCCGGATACGCCTTGAACACCTATCCCTCTTAGCCGGAGAGGCAGTCTTTTGCGACAGCAGGCTGATTTCGCACCACCAATAAAAGGCGGCGCAGGCCGGAGCGGATCCGGTACGAGGTAAAGCACATACCCAATCATGGCATAAGAAAAATGCATGCCGGGTAATTAATAAAACCCTGTACCACGACTATTGTCGATCTTCCATACTGCCAATCGAGAAACGCAAATCAGCATTCACTGGATGAAGGTGCAAAAATGTCGGCAAACATCGATTTTGAAATTGTAGAACAGCCACCAGCCATCCATGTTTACAAGGGTGGACAACGTTATACCCTCAGCCCACTTTGGTTAAGAGAGCGCACCCAAGCCCATGATCAATTGGAGCCAATGACGCAGCAGAGGTTATTTGATTCCCATGCCATCGATATCAATTTAACGATCACATCGCTATCAAAACCCTCAGCCGATCAAATACAGGTTCTATTCAGTGACAGTCATGAGGAAATCTTCGACCTGAATTTTCTAGCCGTCGAGATTAGAGATGACAACCATTTCCCTGTTGCTACATCCTGGGATGCGACGCTTGACCAAAAGATGCTTCGCTTCGACTGGACACAAGTAATCGCAAACGATGAAACTTTCCAGCAGTCGCTAGATGCTTATCTACGCTACGGTTACCTAGTTCTATTCAACGTGCCAACAGACCCTGAGCGTATTTTGGAAGTCGGTGCCAAGTACGGGTATGTTAAGGAAACCAATTTTGGTCGCTATTTTGAAGTGTACTCACGTCCGAGCGGCAATGATCTGGCCTATCGCAGTGTGGCACTCGGTCCCCATACCGATAACCCCTATCGAAACCCGGTTCCTGGCATTCAGTTGTTACATTGCTTAGTTAACGAAACTAGCGGAGGGTTATCAACGCTGGTCGATAGCCTTCGGGTGCTTGAAACTTTAAAACACGAAATGCTAGAGGGATATCAGCTTCTAAAGCAGACCCCGGTACGGTTTCGCTTTATTGATGCAGGTACGGAGCTCGTAACGCACCGCAGCATGATTCAGACTGATGCCAACGGCCAGCCTACCGGCGTGCACTACAGTCCCCGACTGGATGCGCTACCACTACTTAGCGATAAAGAAACTCGACTCTTTCATCAGACACGTCAACGGCTTAGCGAACTATTTAACGATCCCCGTTTCGAGGTCCGTTTTGCACTAGGTGGTGGTGAACTAATGATGTTTGATAACAGCCGCGTGCTTCACGGACGAACCAGTTATGACACCAGTGAGGGACACCGCCACCTACAAGGTTGCTACCTGGACACCGATGGTCCACGTGAACGCTACGCTAGCCTATTGAAAACGACAAAAGCTAAAGAGGAGATCGCCTAAATGCATCAGGTTGCATTTCGCCAGATGAAAGACGGCACTCGTGAAGAATATCTTTTTCTTGAAAAATTGGAGTCGGAATTCAATGAGGGCTTAGTTGACCGGCTACTACAGGCACTAAAAGATCTAGAAAATACATTAAGTGGGTATCAAGTCAGCCGTCTAGAGCACTCTCTTCAATCGGCAGCGCGGGCAGAGGCGGATGGTGCAGATGAAGACCTGATCGTCGGGGCTTTATTACACGATTTAGGGGATGAGCTTGCGCCTTATAATCATTCGCAGCTTGCTGCCTCGATCATTCGGCCTTACGTACGTGGTGAAGTCACTTGGATAGTTCATCATCATGGCCTCTTTCAAAAGATCTACTATGCGCACTTTTATGGAGAAGACCCCAATGAGCGAGACCGCTTCAAGGACCACCCTTGGTATCAGAGTTGTATTGATTTTTGCGAACGTTACGACCAAGCATCGTTCGATCCCGATTACCCCACCCCTCCCCTAGAGCATTTCGAACCCATACTGCGGCGTGTTTTTTCGCGGCCCCCTTTTGATCCAAATGTCATTGGTAAAGAGCACCCACTGGAACTATAAAATTTTAGTAACTTAAATACGTGCTCGTATGAGCATTCACAGTGATAACTCACTGAGACCCGGTTAAAGAGGAAAATAACTATTAATACTTCAAAACCATCTTCTCATAGCCCCCCCTCCGGTGATAATCCTCATGCAGTGATGGGGACCGATTACTTAGTAATCGAGTTAGACCAAGGAGGACCATTTAGGGGCATGCATCGTGGAATGACGATAACAGCCGGCATTCTAGTGCTTCTCTTTGTACTGTTTACTGGCATAAGTTCTAACGCTGCAAATCTTATATTTGGCGCCGCACGCACATGGATTGAAAAGACTTTTAGTACTTACTACTTGGTCACTGTGGTGTGTCTACTTTTAGTCTGCACATTCATTGTTTTCAGTCGCTTTGGCAACATTCGATTAGGACCAGATGATAGTCGCCCCGAGTTTGGCAATTTCGCTTGGTTTTCGATGCTATTTTCTGCCGGCATCGGCATCGGTATCCTTTTCTTCGGCGTTGCTGAGCCGATTTTCTACCTCGATAATTCAGGCAGTTTTGGGTACCCCAATAACCCTCATGCCGACATGGCCGGGGATATTGCCATGGGCCATGATCGCGCCATTGATGCTTTGCGAGTGACGGTTTTCCATTGGGGGCTGCACGGATGGGCCATTTACGTCATTGTGGGTATGTCTTTGGCGTACTTTGCTTATCGTAAAGGTCTACCGCTTGCCCTTCGGTCCGCGCTCTACCCGTTTATCGGTGATCGCATCTTTGGCCCAGCTGGACATATCTTCGACATATTCGGTGTTCTTGGCTGTATATTTGGTGTCGCTACGTCGCTAGGCTTAGGGGTTAGTCAAATAGGTGTTGGGTTAGAAAAACTGTTCGGTATTAATGACAGCCTAACCACTCAACTAGTTCTTATTGCTGTGATCTCAGCGCTTTCTATCGCTTCGGCGGTCAGCGGCGTTGACAAAGGCATCAAAATTGTCTCTTTGCTCAACATTTGGGTTTCCGCCGTGGTTATCGGCATTTTCCTGCTCTGGGGGCCAACCCTTTGGCTGGTGAAAACTTTCGGTGAAACCTTAGTTGACTATGCCCGTGACGTGCTGCCCATGGGACTTTGGTTCGCTGACGATAAAGGAGCGACCCAATGGCAACAAGCTTGGACTATTTTTTATTGGGGCTGGTGGCTCGCTTGGGCACCCTTTGTTGGTCTCTTCATTGCTCGTATCTCAAAAGGTCGAACGCTACGTCAGTTCGTACTCGGTGTCCTGTTGGTACCCACTTTGCTGACGTTCATCTGGCTGGTTATCTTTGGTGGAAATGCTATTCACCAAGAGCTTAATGCCGCTGGAGGTGTGGGCACCGGAGATGTTATGTCGTTGGTACGCAACTGGGATCTGCCTGCAGCCCTCTTCGCAACAGCTGATGGCATCGTAGGAACAGGCACATTTGGCTGGATCCTATCGGCCATGATGGTATTCCTGCTCATGAGCTGGTTTATCACCTCATCGGACTCGGGAACGCTGGTATTAACGACGATACTTTCGCTAGGCAATGAAAACCCGCCAAATTTAGTGCGCGTTTTTTGGGGGGCAGTCATAGGCCTTGTAGCGGGAGTACTCCTTGTAGTGGGTGGTCTTAACGCTCTTCAAACCGCGCTGATTGCTGCTGCGCTTCCAGTTAGCATAGTCATTCTTGTTATGACTGCTGGTGTACTGATCTCTTTGCTCAAAGAGCCTAAAAAGACTCAAAAACCACGCCATTAAATAGTGTCCCCCCATGCTCATTTACGAGCATGGGGGATCGCACACTTACTAAACACTAAACTAGTACTGCCCCATTACTGACTCTTTAGCGTGATTCTTATTTTCTCCTTGTTCAACTGCGTTCAATAACCAACACCGTATAGGCTCAATCTTTGCTCGCCGAGGCTGCCTTGCATGTAGCCAGTAACCATAATTTTCACGAGTAACTTTTGGACCAAGCGCAACCAGCCGACCAGTTACTAAATATTCTTCAACTAAATTTTCCCAACCTAGAGCCACTCCGCGATGATCAAGCGCCGCGTTGAGTAATAAGGCATAGTTTTGATAGGTAAACGTATCATCAGCCATACCCGGCGCAACTCCAGCAAACTGACTCCACTGCATCCAGTCGAGCCAACGCGGATTTTTAATATCTTGATGCAATAAAGAAAGCCTTGATATCTGGTTGGATGTCAATACACCGGATAAATTATGACGCCGGGCATATTCAATACTACAAACGGGAAAAACGGCTTCTCGAGCTAAAAGCTGCTCTTCTTCTTGAGGAGAGCTAAGTCCAAAACGGATAGCGAGATCAGCTGCTAGCCGCTCGGGATCATCTTCGCGATCTACTGAAATAAGCCTGATATTGTACTGAGGAAAAGCGCGCTTAAGCGCTGGTAACCGAGGTAATAGCCAAAGATGGGTAAAGCCAGCATCGGCAGCAATAACTACTGGTGGAGATAGTCCTTGCCCATCGTGCATGAGTCGATCACAAGCGTCACATATGGCATCAAGACTCGGCGCCACCTCCTGATAAAAGCGCTCTCCTTGCGGGGTTAGACTGAGCCTTCCTCCTAAACGATCAAAAAGCGGCAGTCCAAGATGCTCTTCTAATCCTCGGATACGCTGCGAGATGGTTGGCTGCGTAGTGCGCTCAGCATCGGCCGCTGCGGTCATCGAACCTAATCGAGCCGTAGTAACAAAGGCGACAAGCGATTTTGTCGAAGGGGTTGAAAACGCCACCGGCAGTCTCCCGAACTGGTTAACGGTATAACAACATAGTGTACGGTCAGGTCTATACCATCAAGTGGACAATACCGCATGAGCCTATGACCCTTTAAATCAACTTAGTAGTGCACTTATGAAATAGAGGCTCGATGTATGCTCCTGGGAAAAAATGGTTTTGGGCTCTAATGAATCGGCCTCGTTCCATCCTGGAATCTTTCCAGAATAGATCCGATGGGTGCACACCACCGTATCGATACCCGCTTCTAACGCTCTATACCAAAAAACGAAACCTATACGCTGAGAGCGTATCGCCTTCTTTCAAATTTTTAACCCTGGTATGGTCAGGTGTAACCACTTTCGAAGCCACAATGAACGTACCCGCTGCGTCACAAGACACCGCCCTGCCGAACCTGCACTTTCCCCCGCTCACTTCGCTTGTGAATGCGATTTGAACACCGCCACTTCATACTTCATTCACACTATGGTCGCGCTGACGGTAAGTTAGAAAGCGATATACTGTATATATATACATACACCATAGCGAATCGCCCCATGCACTGCCGCCTTCTGCCCGCTCACACCACACCGATTACCTGCCCAATGATCGAATACCGCGTGCGCGCGGGCGTCTCTGGTTTCCCAAGCCCTGCGCAAGATTACGCAACCGATCGACTGGATTTGAACGCCCACGTGGTACGCCGCCCAGCGTCAACCTTCTACCTGAGCGTCGAGGGTGATTCGATGACCGGCGCGCGCATCCAGCCCGGAGACATTCTGGTGGTCGACCGCGCTCTGACCGCACGGCACGGACACATCGTAGTCGCAGTGGTTGATGGTGAAATGACAGTAAAAACGCTCCGATTGACCGATGCTCTACCGGGGCTTTACAGCGAAAACCGCGACTACGCGCCGATTCCTCTCATCAATCGGGATATTCAAATCTGGGGGGTGGTCACCTTCGTGATTCACGAAGCCGCATGAGCGGCCCGTTTGCGCTGGTCGACTGCAATAACTTCTACGTCAGCTGCGAACGCGTATTCGCGCCACGCCTCCACGGTGTGCCGGTGGGCATCCTGTCCAACAACGACGGCTGCGTTATCGCCCGCTCCGAAGAACTCAAGCGACTCGGCGTTGCGATGGGCGTGCCTGCGCATCTCATTGCACCGGCCTTGAAGCGGAAAATCGTTCTGTGTTCGTCGAACTATGAACTGTATGGCGACATGAGCGCTCGCGTGCTCGAGGTCATGAGAATGCACTACGCAGGGGTCGAGCCCTACTCGATCGACGAGGCCTGGATCGATCTGGCCGGTCACACGGTAAAGGTCGATGAGCTAAACGCACTGAGGCAGGCGATTCGGCGCCTGACCGGTATTCCGGTCTCGATCGGTCTGGCCCCGACGCGAACGCTTGCCAAGCTCGCCAACCGCTACGCCAAGCGCGCAAGCAGCGGCGTGTACGTCATGCCCGCACCCAGCGACCCGGCGCATCCCACATTACTTCGCGCCACGCCCGTCGATCAGGTATGGGGCATCGGCACACGGCTTGCGCTCCGCCTGAAAGCCCAGGGCATACTGACGGCACACGCGCTGAGCACGGCCGACCCACATGCCCTGCGCCAGGCCTTCAGTGTTGTGCTTGCACGCACGGCAATGGAACTTGCCGGTACCGCCTGCTTCGAGATGAACGACGCCGATTCGGACAAGCATGCCCTCATGACGTCCCGGAGCCTGAGCCGAGCCACTCAATGTCCGATTGCCCTGATGCAGGCAATCCGACAACACACCAACCGAAGCGCTGAGAAGCTCAGACAGCAAGGCTCAACGGCCAGAGCGGTCATGTTGACGATGAGCACCAGTAAACACATCGGGCCGGATCGGCACCATGGGCGCGTCGTGATCGAACTCGATCATCCAAGCCAGGATACGTTCATGTTTCTGCGCGCGGCGCGTCAAGGGTTCGAGGCGCTCTATCAAAAAGGGGTGCGATACCAGAAATGCGGCGTAATGCTGATGGATCTGGCGCGTACCGACCAGCAGCAACTGAGTCTTTTGGAAAATGTGTCCGGTGAAGAGACGCTAAATGATGCACTGATGAGCGCCCTGGACCGCGCCAATCGGCGATTCGGGCAACGCGCCCTGACCGTGGGGTTCATCGATGGGGCCGGGCCGTGGCAGCTCAAGTGCGAACACCGCTCGAGCCGCTGCACCACCCGGTGGGACGAACTTGCCCGGGTTCGCCGAACCTAGCTGCGCTCGTCTGAATCGTCGGGGGAATTCTTGTTGCGCCAGATATCCCAGGCAATGCCGAATGCGATACCGACGACCGCGCCGGCCACAAGCGTACCGGACGCCAGCCAGACGATGCCGCCGATGGGAATACCCAAGAATGCGCCGGGAAAGTTCTTGATCATAGGAAATCCGCTGAGTCCTGTTGGTCGAAAGAGCGCCGTGAAGGCCGGCCCTTGCACTTCGCCGATATGATGACGGGAGACAGGAAGCGGGTCAAAGCCCAAAACACACATACCTGGACACTGTCTTTTCCAATACAAGAAATGCGCCCTCAAGGGGCGCATTTCTTACGAAAAACCGGGCGCATGAAATAGGTCAAGCGACACATTCATAAAGGGCTCAATCGATCTCTTTCAACCACCCCTTCCATACCCGACGATGACGGCGCTTGGCCCACTGGCGCGTGCTGTTGCTTTCAGGGGTTAGACACACAAGGTGCCCGTTGTCATCGCAGTTCATGATGAAACGGCGTGACGCGCCGATGGGGTTGGGGTTCGAACCAAAAATGCCGATGACCCGAATCTCGACGGCGCTGAACTCCTTTTGCTTGTCATCGGGCAGCCCCTTATCGTCCAGCGGCAGGTCATGGTACTCACAGGTCTGACGCACCAGACGCTCAAAACTTCCCATCACCATATAATCGGCATTGTCGAGCGGGCCTTGTCGCGTCCAGCGACCGTTTTCCTGCTCGTTTTTTGATTGCTGATTCTGCTGCTCGGTGTCATTGAGATCATCGGTGATGTCCAGACAGAAGCTTTCATCCTTGGCAATCAAGCACACGATCACCGTTTCGACGAACACCGCCGATTCGCTCATGTTGCTGATTAGGCACTGCGCATTGAGATCCCGACCGAGACCGCGATTGATTATGATCTGTGGGCGGCGCTGCGAGCGGAAACTGTGTAGAAACAGCTGCAGATAAACACCCCAGATGATCAGCATACCGACGCTGGTCAGTCCACTGAACACGGTAGCGTTGGCCGTGATCCACGCCCACAGCTCCGTCATTGAATTTGACATACTACATCCTTGTACGTGGCATCAACTCGACGTTCGAAATACACTTCATGGCTTAGCGAACGCCGTGGATTACAAAGCGTAGAACCTGGATGCCCATCACGCCTGCTTTGCCTCGATATACGCCCACCGATTTTCAAGAGCCTTCATGAAAAACCATAAACGCCTGGCCAGCATCAGTCTGGTCGCCGCCCTGCTTCTTTACAGCGCAAGCATCTACTGGGGCGACTTGTTCCCGTACATGGATTATCTGACCGCGTTTGCAGAAGCCGCCCTGATCGGAGGGATGGCTGACTGGTTCGCCGTCACGGCCCTGTTTCGCCACCCGCTCGGACTCAAGATTCCCCATACGGCCATCATCGCTCGTAACAAGTCGCGTATCGGCCACAGCCTGTCGACGTTCATTCGAAGCAATTTCTTGTCCAAGACCTATGTGCACTCGAGCATCAAGCAGACCGACATCGCCGAACACTGGCTGAACTGGCTCCGTAAGCCCCACAACCAGCATGTACTGGCCGGCGCCCTGACCCGAGGCGCGAAGTTCGTACTGCGCTCACTCGATGAGCGCGGCGCCCGGGCCTTTTTCGAGGCAACGCTTACCCATTACGCCAAGCGGGTGGACCTTGCCGGCCTGTTCGGCCGAGTATTGGGGGCGTTGAAGGCAGATAACCAGCATCAGGCGCTGCTGGACGACACCTTGACCCGCGCCGCCCGCTGGCTCGAAAGCCCGGTGCATCAGCGCTGGCTCAAGCGCCAGTTGACCCAGGTCATTTTCAGGCTGATCAACCCGAAACTGTTCGGCCGTGAAATCAGCCTCAACCGGTTTGCAGGCTGGCTTGCCAACGAGCGAATCATCGAGCGGCTATCAGAACTTCTGACTGCGGTGAGCAACGACGCGAACCATCCGGTACGTCAGCAGCTCGACCATCAGCTGAGCCAGTTCATCGAACGGACCCGAACCGACCCCGCACTGATTGCCCGCTTTGATCGCGTTCGCGAGGAGCTGACCGATAACCCGCACATGCAGCGCTACATTCAAACGCTTTGGACGCGCCTGACCCAGAGCTGGCAAGCCGATCTGGAAAAAGAGGGTGACAATAGCGCGAGCTATCGCATGGCGCGGGATTTCATCGCTCATTACACCCGGGTGCTGTCGGACGCACCGGACGCGCGTCGCTGGATCAACGACCAGGCGCTCATCCTGCTGCCGGACCTGGTCGACAAGAACTCCGATCGCATTGACGCCTACATCCGCCGCTACATCGATCAACTCAGCAGTGACGATGTGGTCGAGCAGATCGAGAAAAACGTCGGCAACGATCTGCAATACATTCGCATCAACGGCACACTGGTTGGCGGCCTGGTCGGGCTGGCCCTGCATGCCGCGACACAACTGATCTCAAGCCTTTGAGATATAAACGCGCGAACGCATCAACTCGGTAGAGGATGCGCCTTAATAAAGGCGTCGATCGCTTGGTAGACCGCCTCCGGGCACTCTTCATGCACCAGCAGCCGACCGCGCGACAAGGTGACCGATTCGACCAATGGTGTGAGGCGCTGCATGTTCTCTTTCGAGCGCGTGGGCATGTGTTCCGTCGTGAGCATGAGCGTGGGGCACGCCAGGCGCTCTGCCGCCTCAAAAGCCGCGTCATTGGTCAAGAACGCATCGAAGGCGCCCGTCACGAAGCGGATCGAGCCGTGGCGGGCACCGGCGCTTTTCGGCACCTGGCGCTTGCCCTCCATTCGAGCTTGGGTCAAGAACGTCGGTGATTCATAGACATGCTCGTTGATCATCTTTCGAATGCACCAGCGTCGAACGTTGAGCCAATAAAGAAGCGGTCCGATCACGGGGGCATCGAATACACGCCGTACGGTCTTGAACCAGGGTTTGACCGCGCCTTTGGCCATGGTGGGCAGCGGCCCTCGCCAGGTCGGTGCAATCAGAACCAGACGTTCGCAGACCGCTGGCATGTCCTTGAGCCCGAGTAATGCAAGGCCGGCGCCATGACCGGCCGCAATGATCATGGCCGGCGTCTCTTTAAACTGTGCGAGCACATCCTTCAGGTAGCGCACTAGTAGCGCCGCGTTGCCATCAATAAACGGTTTGGGCAAATCGCCAAAGCCGGGCCAGTCGACCGACACCGTGCGGTAGTGTTCTGAAAGCTTGGCTTGAAGCTCGGCAAACTCATGGCGGGTCGAAACTGTCGACAACGCCGGCAATAACAAGACCAGCGGCCCTTCGCCCTGCTCGGTCCATTCAAGCGTTATAGGCAGCCCCGCACCATGCCAGACAAACCGCGTCGTACGTGCCAGATGATGTTGCACCGTTGTCACCTCGTTTAAAAATGCGTCGCATTACGCTAACGCATTCGAAACGGATTTGTCTCAGACGTTTGTGTAATCGAAGCCATAGTGACACGCGCCATAAAAAAGCCCGCTCGAAAGCGGGCTCGTCGTACATCGATAAAACCAGAGGTCGATGGCTTAGCTGTTGGCGACTTTCTTGAGCGCCTCGTTAAGCGTCGCGCTCGGGCGCATGGCATCAGAGGCCAGCTGCTTGTCAGGGTGATAGTAGCCCTTGATCTCGACTGCCTTGCCCTGGGCACCGTTGAGTTCATCAACGATGGTCTGCTCTTCGGCGCGAAGCGTGGAGGCGAGTTCAGAAAACAGCGACTTGAGTTCGGCGTCGTCGTCCTGAGCGGCCAGCGCTTCTGCCCAGTACAGCGCCAGGTAGAAATGGCTTCCGCGGTTATCGAGCTCACCGGTCTTGCGCTTGGGCGACTTGTCGTTGTTCAGGAACTCGCCGTTGGCGGTATCAAGCGCCTTGGCAAGCACCGTGGCCCGAGCGTTGTCGAACGTTTTGCCCAGATGCTCGAGTGAGGCCGCCAGCGCCAGAAACTCACCCAGTGAATCCCAACGCAGATGGTTTTCCTCGACCAGCTGCTGAACGTGCTTCGGTGCGCTGCCGCCGGCGCCGGTTTCGAACAGACCACCGCCGTTCATCAGCGGAACGATCGAGAGCATCTTGGCACTGGTGCCAAGCTCCATGATCGGGAACAGATCCGTCAGGTAGTCGCGCAGCACGTTGCCGGTAACCGAGATGGTGTCTTCGCCACGACGGATGCGCTCAAGCGAGAACTGCATGGCCTCGACCGGCGGCAGAATGCGAATGTCCAGCCCGCTGGTGTCGTGGTCCTTGAGGTAGGTTTCGACCTTCTGGATCAGCTGAGCATCGTGGGCGCGGTTGGCGTCGAGCCAGAACACCGCAGGGGTTTCACTGTCACGGGCGCGAGTTACGGCAAGCTTGACCCAGTCGCGAATCGGCGCGTCCTTCACCTGGCACATACGCCAGATATCTTCGGCCTCGACGTCATGTTCGAAGACCACGTCACCGTTTGATTTGACGACGCGCACGGTGCCGGCAAACGGAATCTGGAAGGTCTTGTCGTGAGAGCCGTACTCTTCGGCCTTCTGCGCCATCAGGCCCACGTTGGGCACGCTGCCCATGGTGGTCGGATCGAACGCGCCGTTTTTCTTGCAGTCGTCGATGGTGGTCTGATAGATCGTCGCGTAGCAGCGATCCGGGATGACGGCCTTGGCGTCGTGACGCTGGTCGTCGGCGCCCCACATCTTGCCGGAATCACGAATCATCGCTGGCATCGAGGCATCGATGATCACATCGCTCGGAACGTGCAGGTTGGTGATGCCCTTGTGGGAATCGACCATCGCGATGCTCGGACGCTCCTTGTACAGCGCATCGATGTCGCCCTTGATGGCGTTCTGCTTGTCCTCGGAAAGCGACTGGATCGAGGAATACAGGTCGCCTACCCCATTATTGGGGTTGAAGCCGGCCTGCTCGAGATCACCCGCGTGATCTTCAAGCACCTGCTTGTAGAATTCACTGACCACGATGCCAAACATGATCGGGTCCGAGACTTTCATCATGGTCGCTTTCAGGTGAAGCGAGAACAGCACGCCCTGCTTCTTGGCGTCATCGATTTCAGCGGCGACAAACGAGCGAAGGCTCGACGCACTCATGAACGCGCCATCCACCACTTCACCGGCCAGCACCTTGACACCGTCTTTCAAGGTTTCTTTGGTGCCGTCCTTGCCGACCAGCTCAATAGTGAGGCTGTCGTCGGCGTCTAACGTTGCGGACTGCTCACTGCCGTAGAAGTCGCCGTCTTCCATGTGGGCCACGTGGGATTTGGAGTCCGAGGACCACTCGCCCATGCGGTGCGGGTATTTGCGAACGTAGTTCTTGACCGACTGCGGTGCACGCCGGTCCGAATTGCCTTCACGAAGCACCGGGTTTACAGCGCTGCCCTTGACGCGATCAAAGCGTGTCTTGGCATCCTTCTCGGCGTCGGTGGTTGGCTCATCGGGGTAATCGGGCAACGGATAGCCCTGGCTCTGAAGCTCCTTGATGGCCGCCTTGAGCTGAGGCATCGAGGCACTGATGTTCGGCAACTTGATGATGTTGGCCTCAGGCGTCTTGGCAAGCTCACCGAGTTCACTGAGGTGATCGCCAATACGCTGCTCGTCGCTCAAGACATCCGGAAACTGCGCAAGAATGCGTCCTGCAAGCGAGATGTCACGCGTCTCGACCACAATCCCGGCCGGATCGGTAAAGGCATCGATGATGGGCAGCAGCGAATAGGTTGCAAGCGCTGGTGCTTCATCGGTCAGCGTATAAATGATCTTCGGCGTATCGGACATATTGGCGTTGACCTCTCTTGTCACAACGATGACTAATAATCCTGGAAAACGATGGTACAGGCCGCAACAGCGAACGTTCCATCGACAGTGTCGACCGGGCGCAGACACGCCACACTCTGTCGACAATGTTGTCACGCTGGAATGCGCCGTTCGGCAACACTTCATCGTGCCCTGAAGTATACCAGCCCGGCACTGACTGTGACCAATTCGGGCTACTCGGTAAATTCCTGGTGATGCGCAAAACGATGCTTTCTCAGCACAGGCAGACTGCGCCTCTGAAACTGTGTCGACAATCCAGTTTCATGAGCACTCATGCGTGTATCTAACGTAGTTCAAGTTTGCGGCAAACACATGGCGCTACCGCATGGGAGATAAGGTGAGGCATAAAAAAAAGCCGAACGCATGTTCGGCTTTTAAATCCTGATCATCAAGGCGTCATACGCCCGCTTTTTTCTGCTTGAATTTCATCATCGTAAAAACAATGGCGAATAAAAGCAGGTCCTGCTGTTTTCGAACCAGACATACCAGAAACTGAATCTTGCGGTCATTTTGATAAGGTTCAGCCTTGCTGAGGTCGGCATGGCGGCGCGCTTCGCAGGCGTTCGACTTGAACTCCTTGAACGCATCCACCGGATTGGCCGGGCCGTTTCGCTTGGCAATATTCTGAGCGCTATTGATCAGCGCTCGGCTCCAGTGCTTGGCCAGAAAATGCTCATCGTTGATACCTCGTTCGCGCAGAAGGCGCTCGATCCGACCCAACCCGTAGACAAAATACGAAAACTGCTTGGGGTTGTAGGACGTTGTCAGCGATTCACTTTGGCCAACCACGTACCGGTACGCATGCTCACTGCAGATGATGCCGTGTTCGAGAGCGATAAAGGCGTCGAGATTGAATCGAAAATCTTCGCCAAGCGCTACGCCTTCCTCGAAAGCAATCGCATGTCGCGTCAGGAACTCGGCGGAGAACATCTTGTTGAATACCGGGTTGAATACACCGGCCTCATAAAGCATCAAAAAATCATGGTCAAAATCGAACTCACCCGCGGCCAGTGTCGAGCGATTGAGCTCGTGCCCGTCTCGCTCACAGATGGTCGCATAGTTGAATACGGCAATCTCGGCCCTGGCGCGCTGCGCCTTGGCAAGTACGGACATTACTTCAGAGGCAAGCAGCTGGTCGTCGGCATCACAAAAGGCGATGTAGTCGCCCTGAGCGGCCTTGATGCCATTGTTACGAGCGACAGACACGCCCCCATTGACCTGATCGATCACACAAACGTTGGATCGACTCGTCTCAAAGCGCCGGCACTGTTCGAGGCTATCATCCTTCGAGCCGTCGTTGACCAGCACCACCTCGACGCCGTCTTGAGGCAACTCGGCAAGATGCTTAAACAAGGTCGCCAGAGATGCCGACGCATTATAGATCGGTACGACAATGCTCAAGTCGAAAACGCGTCGAGATTCGTTTGTCATACGCCCATCATCAGTTGGTTGAAATCATCCGAACAAGCTTAAACAAAAGCTGTATACACCGAAAGTAATCACGACTCGAGCAGGCCGTCTGCGCATGCTTCAGCATACTGGACCTGCACCGAAGTATCGTGACGACATGCAGAATACCTTTAAATAATGAAATATTCTTTTCTAGAAGGGCGCGAATAATATTTTATTCTTCACGCTCGTTCAACGAAGCTTTAACGACCGAGCCACTGTATAACCCCGCTCTTCACCACTCACCCAGCCGTTTCCTGCCCACGCAGTTGAAACATATGTGCACGTAGTTGAAGCACACGCCCGCGTAGTTGAAATACTTGAGCCAGACCGCATACCACGTTGAAATACCGGCCTGCCCCAAGAGCGACCGCTACCCTCTGCCTCCTTACATGAGCTTATCGGAACGCGCGCCACCCACTTTCAAAGGACACACGCGGTGACTTATACCTCTGCGATTCAATTTACGGCGATGACGCCATCTCATCTTCAGCAGGCGCAGCGCCTTTCTGCGCTGGCGCAATGGGAGCATCGTCTAGAAGACTGGGAGGCCATGCTTGGTCTTGCTCAGGGCATTACAGCGCTCGATGATCGGAGTAACGTCATCGGGACTGCCCTCTGGTTCGAACACGACCATGTCACGTCGATCGGCGCGGTGCTGGTCGATCAATGCTGGCAGCGCCAAGGTATCGGCCAGACGCTAATGTCGCGCGTCATGGCGGCATCCTCCCACTCGACGTTTTCGCTGGTCGCAACACGCCAGGGAGAGCCCCTCTATCGCCAAATGGGCTTCAAACAGACGGGAGCCGTTCGCAAGTACCAGGGGCGGGTCAACGAGCGCTCGCCATCACCTTCTGTCGTTTCAGGGCTGCGTCGCCTACAAGAACGCGATATCCACGTACTGTCGACCCAATGCTCGGCGGCTTTTCTAAGCGCACTTGCCCGTCAGGCAACGGACGCGGTTCTGATCGAGCGACAAGGCAATATTCACGGCGCTGCGCTGTGTCGTCCTTTCGGCCGTGGGCTTCAAATAGGCCCGGTGATTGCACAAGACGCAATTGATGCCTGGGCCATGATAGAGGCGCTCCTGGACAACGCGCGAGGCCAGATCGTACGGCTTGATATCGCCGATCAACCGGACTGGGAAATACCGCTTACCCACTGGGGCATGAACGCCACCCCACCCTCCCAGCGATTGAGTTTCGGCCCGACGCCACCCAGTAGCTCCTATGTGCGCTTCGGCTTGGCGAGTCAGGCCATAGGCTGACACCTACAAATTTATACATCGGTTGTGCAAAGAGGCTCTTTAACGATAAGAATCACTCGCTAAACCGTGATTTTTAAACGAGATTTATCGCAAGAGAAAAAATTGATCTTATATTTGTACAAGAACTTCATTTGTGTCATTGTTTAGATGCTGCGCCAAAGGAGATAGGCGAGTCGGGATTTCAAGCACATGGATCATGTGTTTTTACGTGATCCCAGCCACGCACGATGCGAGGCCAAGGCTGCACCAGGGATGGTGAGGAAAGACAGGCTGGCAAAGGTTGCCCAGCATTCGGTCACAATGACCAGATCAATTGCCAGGAAGGCAAACCCGTAAACAAGGAGCGTTTACATGAACTACGCAATGATGTGCCACCGCTGTGGCAGCTCACATACCAAAGCGCCGCTTAGCGAATTCGATTGGGATGAGATCGAATGCGCAGACTGCGGTGAATTTCTAGACACGGTTGGTAATTGGGAAGCGTCCCATTCGCCCTCGCTGGCATTCCAGGCATTGAGCATGTCCAGGACACTCAGCATGCAGATGACGCGTGAAGCTCAGGCTCACGCAAACAAAGGCGCACCGGGGCGCGCGGCCCTATGATGCGGGTTGCCTTGGATATGGAATGCAACGAATGCGGGCATGATCAATTCATGTTACCGGTTCAGAAAAAACAGGGCGATCAAGTTACATGTGTTCAATGTGGTAAATCCACATGTCATACCGCAGATCTGAAATCAGCTCTTGGTGCATTCGCCAAGTACAACACTGTTCCTGATCCTACGCTTGAAAACGCAACCGATACATTGGGGCGCATGCGCAAGAACGCCTAACGCGCTTGAGGCATTTCTGCCCCACATCGCGATATCCGCATAAAAAAAGCCTGCTCTTAAGCAGGCTTTTTTTGATGCATCGTCATACGTTGGTCGTTTTCGCCCTACCCTCGACGAATCAACTCCATCAAGACCATTGAACGCGGCTGAACCTGATAGGTCGAACCGAACTCGAAGTTACTGCCCTGAGCATTGCACGCGTCGGCCGTATCCAGCCTGAACATCCAGAACCGCCCTTGGGAAGCTTCGGGAAGCGGCCAGTCGATTTCACTGTCATTGCCGTTGAACAGGATGAGCAGGGTACTGTCGGAACCGGCCCGACGAATGCCTGTGGGCTGTGCCCGACCGTCGAGAACAACGGCCACATTCAAACGCGACGGATCTTCCCATGCTTCCGGGGTCATGTCCTCGCCGTCTACGGTCATCCAGCTGACATCGCGGACCTGAAGCTCTTCGTTCCAGTCACCGGTCATGAACCGGCTGCGCCTTAAAATCGGATAATGGCGACGAAGTCGAATCAAATACCGAGTGAAATCGAGAAGTGAACGACCTTCCTCGGACATATTCCAGTCGACCCAGCCGATCTCGCTGTCCTGACAGTAGGCGTTGTTGTTGCCTTCCTGCGTGCGTGCAAATTCGTCGCCGGCAAGAATCATCGGCGTACCTTGTGCAAACAGAAGCGTGGCCATCAGGTTGCGCATTTGCTTCATCCGAAGCGCACTGATTTCCTCGTCTTCAGTAAAGCCTTCGACCCCGTGGTTCCACGAGCGGTTATCGTCGTGCCCATCGTTGTTGTCTTCGCCGTTGGCCTCATTGTGCTTGTCGTTGTACGTCACCAAATCACGCAGGGTGAAGCCATCGTGCGCGGTGATGAAGTTGACCGAGGCAAACGGTTTGCGTCCGCGGTGATTGAACAGGTCTTCCGAGCCCATGAGTCGGGTGGCGAAATCCGGCAGCGTACTTTCATCGCCACGCCAGAACGCCCGCACCGTATCGCGGAACCGATCGTTCCACTCGGCCCATCCAGGCGGGAAACCACCCACTTGATAGCCACCCGGGCCACAGTCCCACGGTTCGGCAATCAACTTGCATTGAGACAGCTGCGGATCCTGACGGCAGGAATCCAGAAACCCTCCCCCTTCATCAAAGCCATGCGGCTCACGGCCAAGAATGGTTGCCAGGTCGAATCGAAACCCATCGACGCGCATCTCCTTGGCCCAATACCTCAGGGAGTCCGTCACCATCTGAAGCACGCGCGGGTGGGAGAGATTCAGCGTGTTGCCGGTCCCGGTGTCGTTGATGTAATAGCGCGGCTCGTCAGGCATCAGACGATAGTAGCTCGCGTTATCGATGCCTTTCCAGGAAAGCGTCGGCCCGAGTTCGTTGCCTTCTGCGGTGTGGTTGTACACCACATCCAAAATGATCTCGAAGCCTCTCGCATGCGCGCTCGCCACCATCTGCTTGAATTCGCTGATGCTGCTGGAGGCCATGTACTTCGAGTGCGGCGCGAAAAACGCAAGGGTGTTGTAGCCCCAGTAGTTATGAAGCCCCTTTTCCTGCAGGTGCCGGTCATCGGCAAAGGCATGAATGGGCATCAACTCGAGCGAACTGACACCAAGACGCTGCAGGTGATCGAGAATGGCCGGGTCGCTAAGCCCTGAAAACGTTCCTCGAACCGCCTCATCGACCTCGGGGTGACGCATGGTCAGCCCTTTTACATGCGCCTCGTAAATGACGGTGTCCTGCCACGGAACATGCACCGGCTGAGAACGCCCCCAGGTAAAGGCGGGGTCCACGACTCGGCACTTGGGCATGAACGGCGCGCTATCACGCTCATCGAAGCTGAGATCGCCGTCTTCATGGCCAATGGTGTAGCCATAAAGCGCATCGTCCCACACCAGCTCACCAGTGATCTGTCGTGTACAGGGGTCGATCAACAGTTTATTTGGGTTGAAGCGATGGCCCTTTTCCGGCTCATAGGGGCCATGTACTCGATAGCCATAGAGCTGGCCGGGCCGGGCCTCGGGCAGATAGCCATGCCAGACTTCGTCGGTGAACTCCGGAAGCTCAATGCGCTCGAGCTCCTCTTCGCCATCCTCACTGAAAAGACACAGCTCCACCTTGGTCGCGTGGGCCGAAAAAAGGGCAAAATTGACGCCCAATCCGTCCCAGGTCGAGCCAAGGGGGTAAGGAAGCCCTTCTTCGATGCGCCTTGAACTGTACCGATGCGAGCCACGCTCACTGTCGGCCACACTGCCAGGCGTCGGTGCCCCTGGATGAATCGCTGTATTTCTCATGCACGGTTACTCTTTCGACGAGTGCGGCTCGTGGTCGAGCTATCGTCCGCAGGCGTCGTTTCGGAAGAAGTGTCTGAGGTGTCTGAGGTCTCTGTCTTGGCCGTAGCCTTGGCAGGTGCCTTGCGTGGCCGGGAAGCCGCTTTTGTCTTCGAAGCACTTTTTGATTTTTCGGTGCTTGTTGAACTCTTGCGCCGAGTCGACTTAACCGTCGGCGGCACCTCAGCGCTCTGTTCGGTCTTCTCGGGCGGCTTGCGGGTCACCGGCTCCGGCGGCACATCGGTCACCCGCTCGGCCGCCACCAGCCGGCTGGCCATTTCCCAGTGACGCTCGGCCTGCCCATCCGGGCGACCTTCCACTTCCCACAGTCGATAGGCCAACAACCGTACTCTCAACTGATCATCCATTCGGTGATACTCCATATCGAAACCGCGCCATCAGGGCGCGGCGTCCCTATCCAGGGATTAATAGTGTTCGTTTGAGGCACTTGCCTCACAGTAATCGACGGCCTCTTCAGCCCCCTTAACGCCGGCCCTGGCCACTAAAACGGCAAAGGGCATGACCGTCAGCAGTGACGAAAGCTCAATATCATCGGTCACGACCTGGCCACCGAGCAGGTCAGTGAAGGTCATTCCGCGGTCGTGCTCGGCGAGCAGCACCCGGGTCTCCCCCCAGCGCGCACTGTCTATTTGAAGACCATGCATGCCCTGAAGCAGGGCACGCGTCGTCCGAGGCGCGATCACCAACACTCTGTGATCCTCGAACTGACGCCGAAACGCGATCACGTGCTCGGAAAGCGCACCCTGTACCGTAAGCGCGTCATAATCGCCGCGGGAAAACAGCTCGGGCTGCTGGTTACGAAGCGTCAATAGTTCCTGAATCATGGCCTGCTTGATGCGGCCATCACGCCAGCTGCCAAGCAGTGTCGGCAATGGCATTGCTTCCTGACGACGGCGGCGCTCAAAGTCGACCGGGCGACGATTGTCGGGGTCGACCAGTGAGAAATCCCACCGCTCACAGCCTTGATAGGTATCGGGAATGCCCGGCATCGTGAGTTTCAAAAGCACCTGAACCAGGCCATTCAACGCCCCCGGTGCAGCGACGGACTCGATAAACGCATGAAGTCGAACGCGCGCAAGCTGGCCCGCGTCACTGCACAGCAGTGCGTTGACAAAATCACGACACCGGGCCTCATACGCCTCGTCCGGGTAAAGCCAGTGCGAGCGCTGTTTGCCTTCCCGAAGCGCCTTTTGATGCCAGTTGACGACCCGCTCGGCAAACGTCGAAAGCCCCTCGGCGTCATCGGCGCCAAGCTCCAGCGGCCAGGCCCCGACCAAAATCTGAAACACGAACCAGGCATCGACAGGATGGAACGTTTCTCCTCCATCGAGTGCCTGAGCGGCCGTCCGGTAGGCCTCAAACTCCGCCACCGCATCCTCGCCGAATTCCGACAGTGCCGCCAGCCGCGCGCGCACGTCTTCGCCCCGTTTGTGATCATGGGTGGCGGTGGTCAGCAGTGTTTCCGGCCAGTGCGCCACCGTATGACGGTTGAAGGCATGAAAGGCCTCGACGGAATCGGCGAATCGAGCCCCATCGAAACCGACGTCGTTTCGTGAAAAGAGCACGGCGTGGCGATACCCGGCGGTATCTTCCACGGCCTTGGCCGCGAGCGGCGCCGTCAACTGAGCAAAACGAAGCCGCGCCTGCCCCCAAAGTTCATCCTCGGCAAAACTCTGCTTGGATAATCCAGCCACCAGGTACTCGAGCACGCCCTGATCCGGCGGTGCCAAACGCACACCCGCCTTGTCCTGTACCCGGTTCCAAAGCTCCGACTCGTCGGTATCGCCGTAGGCGCGATAGACATCGAACTCGGTGGCCAACGCATGAAGAGCCCGACGCAGCATCATCGGCGTGATATCCCGTAACTCGACGCGCGCACGAGCGCAGCGCACGAGCGCCTGCAGCACACGGTCAAATTCGGCCGCCAGGTTCGAGGCCATCAACTCCTGCCGCGCAGCAAGCACCTCGTCGTGAAATCCTGCGCCAGACTCGCTCAGGGTGTTCCAAAGTGCTGTCAGCGGCGCTTCGCCGGCGGGCTCATGCTGAATGACCGATAACACGTTCATGGCGTCATAGCCCGTTGTCCCCGTCACGGGCCAACTGTCGGGCAGCGCTTCCTGACCTTCGAGAATCTTTTCGACCCAGATCGGGACCGGCCCGGCAGGCGCATCCAACGGACGCCCCTGAGCGGCACGGTCAAGCCCTGCCCGTAACTGCGCACAATAACCGCCGGGGTCGGCAAGGCCATCGATATGATCGATACGAACGCCATCGACCAACCCGCGTTCGACCAGCTCGAACAGATAGCCATGGGTCAGCTCGAATACCCACGCGTGCTGAACCTGAACCGCACCAAGCTCGGTAATGTCGAAAAACCGGCGCCAGTTCAGCCAGTCATTGGCAGTTCGCCAGTGAGCCAGCCGGTAATGCTGGTCCTCGAGCAATGCATGACGCCGTTGCGCACGATCAGGGTGCGTATTGAACGCCTCTAACGCCTCATTCAGCCGCCGTTTGCTCTCATCGGTTTCAAGCAAGGCAGTCAGTCCACCGTCTTCACCGCCATCAAGGCCCAGCTCAGCCAAAACGCGCGGCTGGTCCTCTGGGCGAAGCGGGAACACGTGCTCGAAATAGGTGAACTGGAATTCGCTTTCGATCTCATCGACAGACAGCGTCAACGCATCCTGCTCGAGCATCTCGCCGTAGGGTTCACCAAGAAAGGGAACAAGAACCCTGTTGTGAAGCGTCGGGTCGCCGCATTGCCAGTCGACATCGAACATGTCGGCCAGACGGCTCGAGCGACCGTTTCGCAGAAGCTCGAGCCAATACACGTTTTCACTGCCGCCAACAGCCAGATGGTTGGGCACGATGTCAACGACCAGGCCCATCTCTCGCGCTCGAAGCGCTGACACCAGCCGCAGAAGCGCCGCCTCCCCACCAAGCTCTGGATCGATGCGCGTGGGATCGACACCGTCATAGCCATGGGTCGACCCGGCCCGCGAGGCCCAAATGGGTGAGGCGTAGACATGGCTGATGCCAAGGCCCTGCAGATAGTCGAGCTGGTCGATTGCGTCGTCCAGCGTGAACCCGGCGTGAAATTGAAGCCGCATCGTCGCGCGAGGCGATGTACCCGGGTCAGTCATTGAGGTGCTCCTTGGTTGCGGCACGTCGCCCCTCAAGGAAGGCCTTGAGGCGACGAATAACGCCGGGGTCACGTGCCAGTGCGTCAACGGTCAACGGCAGCCGCCGGCGCCAGTTGGGGTGCGTGTCCACCGTGCCCGGAAGATTCGGTTGCTCCTCGAGGGCCAGAATGTCTTCAAGCGGCAGGATCGCGAGCGGTCCGGGGCTTTTACCGACAAACCGGGCCGCCGCATCGAGCCAATGATCGACTGATGCCGAGGCATCAATGCCAAGCGCCTCAGCAAGATGCACTCGATCCTCGGCGCGCTCATCGCGCGCAGAACGAGCGTCTTCGGCAGTGATCGCACCGATGGACTCCCGCCATTCGATGTCGCGGGCACTGAGCCAACCGGCCACCGTCGGCAGGTCATGGGTCGAACTCATGGCAACTGATTGCGGGGCGTAGCGGGTTGACTCAAGAAACGCGTCGCCATCACGCTCGAACCACATGACCGCCATACCCAATATGTTGCGCGCGCCGAGCCGATCTCGAAAACCGTCCTCGACCGTACCAAGGTCTTCCCCGATAACCACCGCGTCGTGGCGCCACGCTTCCAGCGCGACCAGCCTTAGCAGAGCCTGCTCGGGGTAGCGCACGTACGCACCGTTCAGAGGTGAGCCGTTCTCGGGGATCAGCCACAGCCGAGACAGCCCCATGATGTGGTCAATACGAAGCCCACCGGCCCAGCCAAGCGTTGCCCTCAGCATATCGATAAAACCTGAAAACCCGGTCTCGACCAGTCCCTGCGGTGAAAACCCAGTCACGCCCCAGCTCTGGCCGTCGGCGTTGAAGGCATCCGGCGGCGACCCGACGCTCAGTCGGCCCAGCACTTCGTTCGGCCGACTCCACACCTGGCTACCATCGGCCGCCACCCCGACCGCGATGTCCGCGATCAGGCCGACGCGCATTCCAGCGTCCTGGGCAGTGGTCTGCGCCGCCATCAAGCCACGCCGCGCCAGCCACTGGGCGTACAGATAACGCTCGATGCGCCCGCGCTCGTCGCGCTCGAATGCCCGCACCGCCTCACTGTTGACGCTCTTGTAATCGACCGGCCAATCCTCGAACGGCCCGAACATGTCACACAGCGCTTCAAAACAGGCATGATCCAGAAGCGGCTTGGGCGCCTCGCTGCAAAAGGCCTCAAACTCACGCCGTTCATGGGCGCTCATGTCAAGGTGCGCACGATCAAGAAGCGTTTGAGCCCGCTTGGCAACCTGCTGATAATCGATCAGTGGCTCATCAGGTGCCTGAGTTCCAAGTGGCAGGGCGTACCAACTGTTGAGCGCCAGCCGTGATGACGGCGCGTAGGGGGAATAACGCGTGGGGTCCTGCTCGAACAGGGCATGTACCGGACTGATGGCCAGCGCGTCGAGGCCGGCCTCGCCCATGTCTCGAGCAAGGCTCGATAACGCGTCCAGATCCCCAAGAGCGGTCGGCGCAGCGCGTCGAAGGCTGTAGAGCTGAACGCCGAGTCCGGCGAGGTGGGTGCCTTCAGGAATGCGGGGTGCCGAGGTGGGTGCCACAGCAAGGCGCACCGTCTTGCCAGCAAGCGTCAATCGGTAATACCCCGGCGTATCGACCGGGGCCAGAAAGCCGTTATCGTCGGTCTCACCGCTGAGTTCGAACGACTCTTCTTCCGATTCGAGGCGATAGGCAGTGCCCGGGGTTACGGCACTTGGCAGTTCGACCGGAACCGACACCTCGGCGGTAATCAATGGCGGCCACTGTTCGACGCTTTTCGGCTCGACCAGGCGCAAAAGCGCCTCGTGGCTATAGTCGCGCTCCCGCTGGGAATCGGCCGGATAGCCGAGTGCGGCCAGCACACGGCAGATCGCCTTGTCGTCGAGCGTACACTGTTCACCGTCGTTGTTTTCCCAGTGGCGTTGAATGCCGGCAAGCTCGGCAAGCGTTTCCAGAGACGCCGTCATGAGGTGTGCTCCAACCAGACCGTGCAACTGTTCGGGCTCAACGCCCCGCTCTCACCGACATCACCGGTTTGATACAAGAGGCCGGCGCGCGTCAGCGAAAACTCGACGTCATCACACCCAAGATTGACCGCGACCGTCAGTTGGCGCCCCTCGGCCAGATGCCAGCTCGCAACGACCGCACCATCGCCCAACACTCGGGCCTCCCCGAACCGACAGTCCGCCAGGTACGGCATGATGTGTTGATGACGCAGTGACAAGAGCGTCTTATAGCGCGCCGCCCAGTTCTCATCGGGCTGGTCATAGGGAAACGAGGCCGCAAAGGTACCCGGTTCATTGGGGTCTGGGATCGCATTGCGGGCGGTCTTTGAGTCGAACGCGGAAAACGCTGCGAATTCAGCGCGCCGCCCTTCCCTGACCGCATCGGCAAGCTCGCCACGGTGGTCGGTAAAGAACAGAAACGGCTGACGCGCGCCGCACTCCTCCCCCATGAACAGCATCGGAATCATCGGGGTCAACAACAAAAGCGCTGTCGCCGCGTGAAGCGCCTGGCCATCGGTCAGTGTGATCAAGCGCTCGCCGAGTGCCCGATTGCCGATCTGGTCGTGGTTCTGAAGAAAATTGATAAACGCGGTCGGGGTCAGGTGGCTGCTCGATTCACCGCGTGGGGTACCATCGTTTGTTTCATGGCCCTGAAACACGAACCCGGATGCCAGCGCCCGAGCAAGCTTTTCGGTCGGGGCGTGGGCGTATTCACTGTAATAGCCTTCCTGCTCGCCGGTCAGAAGGTGATGAAGCACGTTATGCACATCGTCATTCCACTGCGCGGTATAGGCGGTCTCAAGTAATGAGGCGCTGTTGCGCTCGTTTTCGAGCATAAGGTGCAGGTGCCGGCGCTCACCCGCGGCGGCCTGAAGCTTTTCGCTCAGCGTATTCAGGAAGCCATCGTTGTCGATGGCGTGTACCGCATCAAAACGCAGCCCATCCAACCGGTAGTCGTTGACCCACATCAACGCGTTTTCAATGAAAAACGCGCTCACGTTGGGGTTGTCGAAATCGATGGCGTTACCCCATGGGGTGTCGCGCCCGGTAAAAAACGAGGGCGCGAAGGCGGGCCAGACGTTGCCGTCTGGGCCGAAGTGGTTATACACCACGTCAAGAAACACCATCAGCCCAAGACCGTGGGCCTCATCGATCAGCGCCTTGAAGTCATCGGGCGTGCCGTAACTCGACTCGACCGCGAACGGCAGTACGCCGTCATAGCCCCAGTTGCGCGTGCCCGGCACCGCATTGACCGGCATCAGCTCGATGGCGGTGATTCCAAGCGCCGCCCACTGGGCGAGATAGCTCCGAACACCTGAAAATCCGCCGAGTACGCCAGCATGGACTTCCAAAATAACGGTCTCGGCCCAGGGGCGCCCGTGCCACTCGGCGTTTTGCCATTGATAGGTCGCGTGATCGATAACCACACTTGCGCCAAAGACGTCGTCATCCTGGGCCCGCGACGCAGGGTCCGGAAGCTCGCGGCCATCGGGCAACTGAAAAAGATAAAGGGCGCCGGGCGCGCAATCGGCATCGACCGAAAACCAGCCCTCGCCATCGTCATGCATGGTGTGTGAGGAAAATGATGCGCCTTTTGACGGCGCAAGCTTCAGTGTCAGCGTCTCGACGCCGGGCGCCCAGAGTGCAAAGCGTCTTGAGTGCCCGGTAGGTTCGGGGCCAAAGCGTGTCGCATCGCTTCCGTGCTGCCCATGACTCATGATGGCCAATCTCCCTGGCGCAAATACAAGGTGCTCATTGGTGGCAGCGTCAGCTGCAAGGACGCCGGCTGCCCGTGGCTGGGCTCGGCGCGCGCCTGAACCCAGCCGCCATTACCGATATTGCTGCCGTTATAGAGTTCACTGTCGCTGTTGAAGACCTCAAACCAGAGACTCGCAATGGGCACGCCAATGCGATAAGCGGGCCGCTCCACCGGGGCAAAATTGCACACCACCAATAGCGGTGCCTTGCCGGGTTCGGCCTTGCGTAGAAACGCCAGTACGCTGTTTTCGGTGTCATCACCGACAAGCCACACAAACCCGCCGGGGTCGGCGTCACGCACATGAAGGGCGGGGTCGCTTACGTAGATGCGATTCAAATCGGCAAGCGTGCGCAGTAACCCTTTGGGCCCGGGCTCATCGAGCCGATTCCACTCAAGCTCCAGGTCATGGTTCCACTCCTTCAACTGTCCAAGCTCTGCACCCATGAACAGGAGCTTCTTGCCGGGGTGGGCCCACATGAACGCCAGATAGGCGCGAAGCCCAGCCAACTTCAAAGACTCATCGCCAGGCAGCTTGTTCAGAAGCGAGCCCTTGCCATGAACCACTTCATCGTGGGACAGCGGCAGCACGAAATTTTCCGAAAACGCGTATTGAAGGCCAAAGGTCAGCTCGTGATGATGATGACGCCGGAAAAACGGATCGCGCTCCATGTAGCTCAGCGTGTCGTGCATCCAACCCATATTCCACTTGAAGGTGAACCCGAGCCCACCGGTGGCGGTTGGCGCGGTCACGCCCGGCCAGGCGGTAGATTCTTCCGCAATCATCATCACGCCACTGCACCGCTCGGCGACAGTGTCATTGAGCTCACGCAGAAAATCGATGACCTCGAGGTTTTCCCGGCCGCCATAGCGGTTCGGCACCCATTGATCATCCTCTCGACTGTAATCGCGGTACAGCATGGAGGCCACGGCGTCCACGCGAAGCCCATCGATGTGGAACCGCTCGAGCCACTCCAGTGCGCTTGCGATCAGAAAGCCGCGCACCTCATGCCGACCGACGTTGTAGATCAGGGTGTTCCAGTCCGGGTGAAAGCCTTCGCGCGGGTCGGCGTGCTCAAAGAGCGCCGTGCCGTCGAATTGCACCAAACCGTATTCATCCGCTGGAAAGTGCGCCGGCACCCAATCCACGATGACGCCGATGCCGGAGGCGTGACAGGCATCGATGAAGCGGGAAAGGCTTTCAGGCGAGCCCATCCGGGACATCGGTGAAAAAAGACCGATCGGCTGATAGCCCCACGAACCCACGAACGGGTGCTCGGTGATTGGCATCAGCTCGATGTGGGTAAAGCCCAGATCGGCAACCCAGGGAATCAGCCGCGAACTCAGCTCATCCCAGTCCACGAAGCGACCGTCCTCACCGCGCTGCCAGGACAGCGGGTGCAGCTCGTAAATCGACAGCGGCGACGTGCGCATGGACCGTTTTGCACGGCGCGCCATCCAGGCATTGTCGTGCCAGCGAAACGGCTCGTTGGATGCAACGATCGAGACGACCTCATGGGTCGCTCCACTCTCACGCGCCAATGGGTCGACCTTGGTGCGTACCTGATAATTGGCGTCCAGAAGCTCGAACCGGTAACGCGCCCCGGGGCGCAGATGCGGTACGAAAATAGCCCACATGCCACAGGACTCATGCTTCATCATAGGATGACGGCGGCCGTCCCACTGATTGAATTCACCCACCAGCGACACCCGATGGGCGTTGGGCGCCCAGAGTGTGAAACGCACCCCGGCCACACCATCGATTTCGGTTTCAACCGCGCCGAACACATGGGTCAACTCGCGATGACGGCCTTCCCCGAAGAGGTAGATGTCCATCTCGCCAGGCCAGGGATCAAACCGATACGCGTCTTCAGTAATCTGCTCGATATCACCCGGCCAGAGAATCTTTAGCTGATACGGCGTGTGCTTTGGAAGACACGCCCGAAAGATGCCCTCGCTCGCGTACTCGGCACAGGCAAGCCGCTTGCCAGTGTGGTCGACCAGGTCGACGCCTTCGGCACCCGGCGCCATGATGCGCACCATGATGTGGTCGCTGTGCTCGTGCGGGCCCAGCCACTCAAATGGGCGACCATGAGCGGCCTGGGCAAGTCGGTCGAGCGCATCCTGTTCGGTTGCGGTGATCGTCGGTACGGATTGAAGGGAAGCATTCATGGTGCCACCTTACCCAGACGGTGGGGCGTGTCGGCCATGAGTTGATGATAGAGGCGTCGATAAGGAGTCACGGACAGTCGCCATTGATAATAGATGGCCATGGCCGCGCGGCGCATGGCGTAGAAAAGCTCGGTGCAGCCATACACTCGGAAAGCCCGATCGATGGCGTGCTGATAGGCACTTTGATCCAGTTCGTCGAACAGGAATCCGGTCACGCCATCGTCGATGGTGTCCGCAAGCCCGCCAGTACGATGGGCGATCGGCAGTGCGCCGAAACGCTGGGCATACATCTGGGACAGACCGCACGGCTCGAAACGCGAAGGCATCAAAAGGAAATCGCTGCCGGCGAAGATGCAGCGTGCTTCACGCTCGCTGAAACCGATGTAGACGCCGATTGCACCGGGGAAGCGAGCCTCCAAATTGCGAAGCGCCTCCTCGATTGCCGGCTCACCGCAGCCAATGACCACCAACTGACCGCCAGCACGCACAATGCTCTCCGCCGCCGCGATGGTGAGATCGAGCCCTTTCTGATGCACCAACCGAGAGACTACGGCAAACAGCGGTCCGTGGCTCACGGCCAGTCGGAACATGCGGCGCACATGGTCGGTATTGGCGCGTTTGCCGGCCCAGTCGTTGGTGGCGAACACGCACGCGAGATACGCATCGGTCTTTGGGTCCCAACTGTCATCAATGCCGTTGGCGATGCCGCTCAAGCGGCCTTCGCTATGGCACTGCGCCAGCAGGTCTTCCAAACCGCAGCCAAAGGCCGGCGTGGTAATTTCACGGGCGTAGGTTTCACTGACGGTTGTGATGTGATCGCTGTAGATGATGCCGGATTTCATGAACGACAGACGGTCATAGAAGGTAATGCCGTGGTCATTGATGGCGTGTTCGGGCACTCCGATATCAGGCGCAATCGCGGGATCGAACAACCCCTGATACGCCAGATTGTGAATGGTATAGACACACGGCGTCTCATCGCCCTGCCAACGCAGATACGCTGGCGCAAGCCCTGCCTGCCAGTCGTGCAGGTGCAAAAGCGCCGGATGCCAGCCCTCATCTTCGAACCGCTCATCTGCGGTCATGGCCGCCATCTGAGCCGCAGCCAGCGAGAGCCGCGCGAATCGGATGTGGTTGTCCGGCCAGTCCCGGCCTTCAGGGTCCAGATAGGGGCTGCCGGGACGCTCATAAAGCTCCGGGCAGACCAGGACATACACTCTAAGTCCTTCGGGCAGATCGATCCGGCCAAGCGTGCAACCTGGAATATGACCAAGGCCCGGCAGTTCCGCAATGGTCTGAATCGGCCATAGGCTTTCGACCACTTCGGTGTAGGCCGGCATCAGTACACGCATGTCGTAATGGTTCAAGAGCGCGCGCGGCAATGCCGCCGACACATCACCAAGCCCCCCGACCTTGACGAAATCGGCAAGCTCGGAGGTCACGAAAAGAATAGGCTCACCGCGTTCAAGGGGTACGGCGTGGAGTCCAGAGGCAGTGCGGCTATTTACGGCGTGGGCATTGGAATGAAAAGGCGGGGTACGAGAAATCTCAAGGGCGTTGTAAGACATGCGGCAACCTCTCTCTAGGGTTGAACCGTTTCCATAGCGAGTGCCAGTCATTAAACGATAAAAAAAGCATTGGCTCTTATCCATCGCCGATGAACCTGGCATTTCGCTCAAGGCAAGTGCGGCCTAACCAAAAAAACACATTGTTGAATACGTGGCGAAAACAGCTCGCTACGTTAAGAATTAGTGGGCGGCTTGCTCAGCGTCAAAATTAAGCACCGCTAATTTCGAAACGTTTTGTAACCTTTAACTTGAGTTAATGTTCAAGACACGTTTACGACCGTTTGACGCAAAAAAAGAGACCATCAGGTCTCTTTAATATTGAACGAACACTCAATGTTACACGGCAGAAATGGACCGTGTTATCTCACTCGGCACCTTCCAACCATCACGCTTTTTTAAGCTCGCTATGAAGCTTGAGCACTCGGGCGCCATCCTCTTGCTTGATCAAATACGCCGGGTTGTCTTCACACCCCTTTCGAGTGACCTCACTGCCCTGAAGCGTTCGAGTGACCGTTTCCTCGAACCGCTTGGTGACCTTGCCCTTGGCCCAGTTATCGCCCCACTTCCAGGCCACCCATTCGCGCTGCTTGAATACACCCATGCCTTGCCTCCCTGTCTAATGGCACCGAAAGTATCGTTCACACCCACATCGCTCGCCACGACTCGCTAAAGCCATAAAAGCGCCACGGCCACGACCAGTAGCCCACCGGAAAGACGGTTTTGATAGCGCTCAAACCGGGGCGAAGCCCTGAGCGTCGATGCACCCAGTGACCAGCAAAGATGCGAGGCCAGATTGCAGAGCGTAATGATTACGGCCAAAGCCAGACCGGCTTCAAGTGATTGACTCTGCTCGGCGAACACCGAATACAGGGTTACAACAATAAGAATGTTTCTTGGATTGGCCGCCTGCGCGGCAACCCCCTGCCAGAACCCCGAGGCCACCGCCGGAGAAGCCTGCGTCTCATTCTGAGCAGGCGCACGAGGCGCCCGCCACATCCTGAGCGCAAGCCACAGCATGTAAAGGCTGCCGAGCACCTTGATGATGCCACTGACCTGCTCGAGCTGGGAAAGAACGGCACTTGCGCCAACGGCCACCAGCACCGAATACACAAGGGGCAGTACTTGAAGGCCGCCGATAAACGGCAGGGTGCGTCGAAATCCCTTTGATGCGGCAATACCTACGCACATCAGATTGGCCGGCCCAGGCGAAAACGCCAGTGGCAAATTCACAAGCACGGCAGACAGCACAAAACTCACACAGCACTCCTTATTTGAGTCAACGGACAAAACGTCAAACATCCTTATCTTTGTTTCGTTGATCAAGGCTTTGGATTCTTCGCCGATACCCCGAGTGCAGTACTCAATTCACACGACCTCGTTCAGGAGGGTTGAATGGACTCATCGATCAACGCCATGGTCAATGCATCAGTTGCGCTTCAGCAGCACAACGCGACCCAGGATGCTCAGGCCGGTCTGCTCAAAAAGAGTCTCGACTCGCAGGCCGCAAGTGTGGACCAACTGATGGAAGCGGTTGCCCCACAGCCCCAGCTTGCAACCTCGGGTGATGTAGGCACCAACATCAACACCTACGCCTAAGTGACGCACTCCATGTGTCTGCCGTGACGGATACATGGACCTCACGACAGAAACCGCAGCCCGGCTGCGGTTTTTTATTGAACGCCTTCAGAACGTCGAAGCTTACTTAATCCAATCTTACAAACCATCCAAAACAGCGGTTTACCCTGCCGGTCGCGGCAAAAGCGCGTTGCCTTTTCCTAGTAATTATTTATATTCACGCCCGCTATTGATAACCATTATCAAAGGAACACCGCGTGCGCCTCGAATTCACTGCCCTGCCCCGAGTCCTGTTGACCCCCGTGCTACTGACATTCTCCGGAAGCGGCGTCGCCCTGGCCGCTGATCCGGCCTCGATCCTCGTCATCGATGATCGGCTGGAAGAAAACAGCGTCGTCACCGACGCCGACCTTTCAAGACGTCAGGCCACCGATCTCAACGACGTATTTTCAGGGGATCCAAGCGTCAAAGTGGGCGGCGGCGTGGCGATTGGGCAGAAGCTCTATGTGCGCGGTATCGAGGACACCAACCTCAATGTCACCATTGATGGTGCCCGCCAGGGCGGCTATCTGTTTCACCATACCGGGCGGCTCAGTACCGACCCGGCGCTTTTGAAACGCGCCGAGGTCGACAGCGGCCCAGCCACCGCCGACGCCGGCCCCGGCGCCCTCGGCGGCAGCGTCCGTTTCGTCACGAAAGACGCACAGGACATGCTCGCGCCGGATCAGCGCCTCGGCGCCCGCATCAGTGCCGGCACTGAAAGCGCCTATAACGCCGTGACCGGCGGCACCGCCGTCTATGGGCGTGCAGGCGAGCACCTCGGCATTCTGGGCTACGTCAGCGCGCGCAACAGCGACGACTACACCGATGGTCATGGGCATGAGCAGCCGCGCACCGAAGGCCAGCAACGCGCGTACCTCTTGAAGCTCTCGCTGCTGGAGGCCGGTGACCATGATCTCCGCCTGTCCGCCGAGCGTCGCACTGACCACGGTACGTACCTAACGCGACCGCACATGCCGCTGTTTTCCCGCCAGGCCCCGACCTATCAGGAAATGAACCGGGACACCTACACCCTGAACTACGACTGGCATCCGCTCACGAACTGGCTCGACCTCTCCACCACGCTTTACCACACCACCATCGACCACGAACGTGACGGGGGCTCCCGTGCTCGCGCCCGTGACATCGGCGGTGACGTACGAAACCGCATGCTGTTCGAGACGGGCGCGATCGACCATGAGCTCACAACCGGCGTGGACTATTTCGAAGAAGAAACCGACAACCGCAGTAACGGCGCTTCTACCGGCCCCAACAGCGACGACACCGCCCGCAATCTTGGTCTCTACGTGCAGGATCGAATGACCTGGGGCCGAGTTGGGCTGTCGACCGGCGCTCGGCTTGATCGCTTCGACACCGACTACGGTCAGGCAGGCACGGTCGATGGCAGCGAGCTCTCGCCCAACATCACGCTGAGTCTTCAGGCCACCGACGCACTTCGCCTTCACGCAGGCTATGCCGAGGCCATTCGAGGCGCCAAGACGCGTGAAGTGCTCCTGAATGGTGATGCGATCGCGATTGAAAGCGGGCTCGAGCCCGAAAAGGCCCGTCAGCGAGAAATTGGCCTTGAATGGTTCGAGCAAAGCGTACTGACCGCGGGCGATCGCCTGAGCATTACGCTGACCGGCTTTCACACCGACATCGAACACCTGCAGGCCTATAACCGCCGCGCGACGACGGCCACGCTCTACAATCTGGACGGCACGGTTGAAAGTCGAGGGGTCGAGGCCAGCATCGGCTGGGGCGTGGGCCGCTACGACACCCGCCTGAGCTACACCACGGTCGACCTTGAAGACGCCGACGGAAAACCGCTGGGCGATGCCATGGCAATCGGCGCCTCAACCGGTGACAGCTGGGTCTGGGACCACGAGTATCGGCTCGAGCATGTCACGCTGGGCTACACGCTCAATGCCGTGGAGCGCTTGAGCGACGTTGCTGACGGTGATACCGAAAAGCCGGGCTACGTTACCCATGATCTTCGCGCCCAGTGGCGACCCGCCGCCTACTCGGGCCTGACGCTGACACTTGCGGTCAACAATGTGTTCGACAAGGCCTATTTCGATCAGACCACTTTCGCGCTCGAGGGCAACAGTGCCGTCTACGAGCCGGGACGCGATGTCCGACTGGGCATGAGTTACGCCTTTTAAGTGCAAAGCCATACCGCTTGACGCCCCGCCGGGATCCAATATCGACAAAACGCGTACATGCCGAAGTGCTTGACTACGTATAGACTGACAGACACATTCAGGATTCGAGCCTCCCTTCTGGCTCATCATCAATGGAGTTTGTCATGCGCGATAGCGAACATTCCATGTCGATCCCGGCGCCCTCCTCGCGTACCTTGAGCCCGGGCGGTGGTCTTTTGGCCTGGCTAGGCCTCAGTGCGCTCGCACTTCTTGTAGGCGCTGTTGCCTCGGTTGATGCCCGCAGTCTCTATGAGCAGCTCCAGCAACCCGGATGGGCACCGCCGGGCTGGGTCTTCGGCCCGGTCTGGACCACGCTTTACATCCTCATGGGCTTCGCGGCCTGGCGAGTGTGGCGCATCGGTGGGTTTGCTGCCCGCAATGGCGTCCTGACGCTCTACCTGGTTCAGCTTGGCGTCAACATGCTCTGGAGCTGGCTATTTTTCAGCTGGACGATGGGGCTTGCCGCACTGGCCGATGTGGTCGTTCTGTGGATGCTGATTTTGGCTACGTTGATCGGCTTCTGGCGCGCGGATTGGCTCGCCGGGTTGCTTATGGTGCCGTACCTGGCCTGGGTAACGCTTGCAACGGCGTTGACCGCCTGGGTCTGGTCCCACAACCCCTATATTCTGGGATAAGCTCTATTCTGAAATGAATTCCATTCTGGAATGGGTTGTCTGGCTCGAGCTGCATTTTTCGGGCCTGACCGAGCCTTTTGGGTCTGCCTCAGTTTCTGGGTGCGCGGCGCCATCGCGCACTCATCTTTCTCTTACAAAGCCCTCGCTTCTCATTCGAGAAAAGCCCGTGTCGACCAATTTTCATTAACCGAATACAAAAGATTCCTGTTACTCTAATTGAAGGACAACTGAACGAGATTATTCAAATGCCCACTGACTACGGATACCGTCTCAAGGCACTGAGAGAAAAACTAAAGATCTCACCCGATGAATTTGCAAACATGGTAGGTATCTCACCGGATCTGGTGATGGAAATAGAACAAAAGGCTCGCCCGGTGCCGGTAGAACTCAAATCCCGCGTCGCGTTTACACTACCAGAATACTCGGTCTGGCTCGTGACCGGCGTAGCCGACCCCCGTTTCGGTCAGATCGGTGTCGTGGAGTCTTGATTCGAGAGTCGCTTTCTTTCAAACGCTATTGAGTGATGTATCGAAAAATCAGGCCTCCCGCATTACGCGCTTCGTTTCCACACGCAGCGCTCTGCCACCACACCCCGCCTGCAAAAACAGGGACGCTCAATGCGTCCCTTTTATGGTTAGTGTTTTGTGCTTGACCTCCGCTGCCTCAAAACTCCTTCGGCACGTTCGCAGGCACTTCCGGCGGCTCGACCGGATCAATCTCAGGCGGCTGGGTCGGCTCGATTTCCGTCGGCTCTTCCGGTTCGACCTCGGTCGGCTCGACCGGATCGACCTCGGTCGGCTCGACCGGATCGACTTCCGGGGGGGCCGTCGGGTCCATGTCCGGCTCAGGCTCCTGAGGATCAACCTCAGGCGGCGGATTGGGGTCGGTGTCCGGCATGTCGTCCGGATCGATTTCAGGCTGAGGCTCCTGCGGCTCGATCTCGGGGCCCGGTTCGGGCGGCGCTTCCGGCGGCGACTGATCGGGGTCGATCGGCGGTGGGGTCGTGGGGGTAGGATCGGTAGGCAGTGTTGCGCTGTGCAATATCATAGTCGTTCTCCTGGGTGGTACTCACACGTCAAGATCCTTTTGAACCACACCAAGGCCCAAGCGGCCGCCTCCCACACCGGTGCCTTGGTCTATGAATCGAGTCTATAAACGAACCGGGCGAACAAACGCATCAGCGGCCAATAATGCGTATGCAGGCGTCGGCCGACACCTTCATCCTAGTTCAGATTCGATCCCACATTCACTTGGCGCCCCACAAAAAATAAAGGCCCAACCAGTCAAGCGCGCTGCCGCCACCGCATCTAGACTGTCACTACCCTTTCAACATATTCGAGGTTCCAAGGATGGATCTACGTCAAGCACTGGTGATGGTACTCATCGGGTCGTGTGCACTGGCCTACAGTCAATTCAAGAGCTTCCAGGGCAAGCGCAAGCTGCGGCAGCTGTCTGAAAAAACGATGGCGGATAATTAATCAATCCACGCCCCGCCTGAGCGAGGCACAGGGCACGTTCAACCCGAGCGCTGTAACCGTCACTGCCTGGCAATCCAGTCGTGATCCGGGTCGCTCTGGAACTCCCATTCCCGTGTCGGCCCGGCCATGACGTTCAAATAGTAGAGTTCGTAACCGTGGGGTGCACCGACCGGATGATACCCCCGGGGCACCATCACACAGCAGCCATTTTCCACCGCCATGGTCTCGTCAAGCGAGCGGTCATCGGTATAGACCCGCTGAAAGGCGAACCCCTGCGACGGGTTCAAGCGGTGGTAATAGGTTTCCTCGAGCAGTGATTCCTTGGGAAGGTTATCGTACGTGCGCATTCAAGGAGTGGGTGGGTAACGACCATCCAGGCGGCTTCTTTAAGTCATCCCTCGATTGCCCTTGCCCGAAAACAGCAACCCCACGGCCTCGCCGCCGATCAGTGCGGCGCTGTCGAGATCGAACGGCAGAACCCATAGCCGATGCGTTGGTGAAAACTCGAACGCCTCGAGCGCGCGGTCAAACATTGCATGGGCGGGGTAGATCAGAGCCACGTCGCCGTGGCCCTTCAAATAACGATGGCCGTAGGCGAAGAGCTGGTAGATGTCCGATTGAGAGAGGCCGTAGTTGGTCGCGTCGTGGGCGAGGCGCTTCCATTTGGTGTCCAGCACCCAGCGGCGCGCGCCCTGCTCCACCAGCAGGTCCGGGCGGAGCTGAAAGAGGTTACGGCCCCGGTGGCGGCAGAGCCAGGCGCCGGTGGCCTGCGTGTGTACGCGGGTGCCCGGCGGCGCGGCGCGCTTCAAGTGGTGGGCAACGTACTGCTCGAAGAGCTGCTCCATCGGGAACAGCAGGCTCATGCCGTGATGGTGGCCGGCCACCGCGAGCGGCAGGGTCTTATCGAGAATGAGCTGGCACCACGGGCGCACGGGCTGGTAATGCGCCATTAGGCGGTCGGTGCGCCAGGCGTTTGAATCCGTTTTTACATCCCGGCTTGCCGGCACATCAGAAAGCCTGTGTCGAAGCTCTTGGGCCAACCGCCAGTTGTCACTCGAGCGGGTGGCGGTGCAGACCCGCTCTAGCGCGCATTTGAGCAGGCGGTTTTCCGGCCGGTTCGGGCTGAACCGGTCGTGGCGCAGGCGAAAACGATGCGCCCTGCTCGGGGGCTGGCGCATCTGGGCGGCAACATCGAGCTGGCCGCGAAGAAACGGCTGCTCATCCTCGATGCGCTCATAGTCAAAGCGCACGCCGCGCTGCACCAGCTCATCCAGCGCCACCAGAAACCGGTGCATGACCCATTCCGACAGCGGCGCCTCGAACAGTTCAAGTTCGGCGGCGCCGACTTCGCGGGTCGAAAGCTCGAGCGAGGACTGAATCATGCGACGAAGCAGCTTTCGGCTCGGGGCCGCACCTTCTGCGTCATGCACGTGCTTTGGGAGGATTTCGAGGCAGGTGCCGCAGGGGGTTTCAAGCACGCCGACGTAATTATCGAGCCGCAGCCAGCGCCGCCCGTCGACCTGCACCAGGCTCGCCCCGCCTCGCCCGAAGGTGCTGTTGAGCTGGCACAGCCAGTCGAACGCTGAGGGCGAGACCTGAGCACGATCAAACGTGGGGGTGTCGACCGGTTCCGTGGTGAGCCGGGCGTACTCCCTGACCGTGATGCGTGTCACGCCGGGCCTGCCTCATTGGGGTCAGAGTGATCACTCAAGGGCGGGCGCGCATTTAGAATACCGGCGTAGGCCTCGCGTCGCTCGAACGCGCCATCGTTGACCCGCCAGATGATACGCTGGCCCGGCAGGTTCGCCGCCTCGCCAAAAAGCGCGTGAACGTCGTGTTCTGCCTGGGTCACGAAGCGGTCGGAAGCCGGCTTTCGGTGGTCGTTGAGCACCCACAATGCGCTGCCAGTCATCGAAAAAATATTCCTGCAACAGCGGCAGGATTTGAGTGCGAACGATCAACGCCAGTCGATCAAGTTCCGGCGCCTCAATCAGCGGCATGAAGTAGGCGTGCCCCAGGCAGTGGTCACGATTCAGCAGTACCTCAATGCGCTGATTCAGGGTGCGAAGCATGTCACCCACATTGATGCCTGCCACGGTCACGTGATCCAGAAGCTCGGGGCGCGGCGGCATCTCCCGGAAGACGAAGCGGCGCCGAAGGGCGATATCCAGCCCGGAAAGCGAGCGGTCGGCGGTGTTCATGGTGCCGATGAGATAGACGTTGCCGGGGACGCTGAAGAGCTCTTTTGAGTACGGCAGAACCACGGACAGCGCCTCCTCGGCCTCGGCCCGCTTACTCTGCTCGATCAGGGAAATAAGCTCGCCGAAAATGCGCGAGACGTTGCCACGATTGATCTCATCGATGATCAGAACGAATTTTTCCCGCCGGGCGAGATCGGCTGACGGCGCCTGATAAGGGGGCAAACCGCACGCGCGGGTTAGATATAGAAGAACACCCTCGACGTAGGAGGCGCTGTAGATACCGCCCTTGTTGCCGGTTTGGTAGTACTGACGGACCAGCTCCAGATTGGCACGGTACCCATGCTCGTTTGACTGAGAGCTGTGCGGGAAAACCTTGACCGTATCCCCACCTGAATAGAACGCGGTAAAGGGTTTCCCCTGAATGGTCTGCATTTCCAGCTGGCCGTCGTTCTCTGCTGCCAGCTTCCCCAGGCGCGCCAACGCCTGATCGAAGGGGTCATCGGCCTCGGCGCGGCCAAGCCGTGCCCGCTCACACAGCCGTTTGAAAATACCCGACTCCACCTCGTAGCGAAGCTGCCCCTCGCTTGAAGTGGCTCTCAAGCCCTCGACGAAATCTTCATAACTCACGCTCTGGTGAAAGGTGACAAACGCCACCTGTCCGCGCTCTGTGAGAGCATCGAAGCGGGCCTTCAAGGCCGCGCGGTCGTTCCGGTGCGCCTCAAAATAATCGGCGTCCAGGATGTCAAGGGCGGCCTCGATGGTGGTGTGTGTCTTGCCGGTGCCGGGCGGGCCGAACAGAATTTGATTGAGCGGCACGGGTCGATCAGACATCAAGGGCTCCTTTCGGTCATACGCTTTGGGCCAGCGCCCTGCGCGGCCCACCTGCTGTTCATCTCGAAACGCGGCGGCGAATTCCGCACGTTCAAACCGCGCGATCAGCGCCTCATCCAGCACCTGCCAGCCGTCATCCGCGCCTGCAACGCGCTTGTTCAGCTTGAGCAGGATCTGGCTGTTTCGAGCATCGATGTTGGCCAATACCGACGCCGTGCCCTTCTCCAGGTCATTGTTTCGCCCGACCCGAACAGGGCCCTCTTGAGCCGATGTGACGGTCCACCAGTCCCACCCCATGCGGTGCGTGGCCATAAGCAACCGATTGAATCTCTGCCGCTGCATCGCATCCTGAAGGGCCGCGCTCAAGCGCGGTACATCCTCGAAGTAGCGCCACAGTTGCTCGGCGTCGTCCGATGGGGCCATCGTGTTCTCCTGAACCTGTCTTTTGTTGGTGGCGTTTACCGCTCCCCGACCTGGCACCCTCATCTACGGCACCCTGCGTCACGCAGCACCCTCGTCTGTCTCGCATATAAGGCAGACGCCCTCTTAGTGTAAGGAGCCTCCAGTAAGTAACGATCGTTAAATTAGATAAAAATTAAAAAAACCGCCACAGGCGGCCTTACCAGCTTGACCGAGGCAAGGCCGAGGCAGCACTCTTGCCAGACGACCATCAGCGATCAGTCGTCGTGAATGGCTCGTTGACCCCCGACAAGAGACTCCCGTATGCCCAATGCCTCACGGCCGTCTTCGACCCCCACTGTAGAGCCTTCGACATCTGCCTCATCTGCAGGCATTGCTCATATCTGTGATCTTCTTGATCGCGTGGCAAAGAAGGATCGCCAGGCCTTTGCTTGCCTCTACGACGCCACCTCGGCGAAACTTTACGGCACGGTGCTGCGTATCTTGCAGGACAGAGGCAGCGCCGATGATGTGCTGCAGGAAGCCTACGTAAAAATCTGGCAGCAGGCTGCGGTCTTCGACACAACGCGCGCGTCGCCCATCACCTGGATGGTGGCCATTGCCCGCCACCTGGCCATCGACGAATTACGGCGCCAACCCAGGGGCGTGCGGGAATCCGAGGACGTTCTGGAACACGCACCTGACGAAGGCCTTTCTGCGCAGGAAGTGCTTCATCAGGAACAAAACGCCCGACGCCTGCATCAGTGTCTCAACACGCTTGAGGAGAATCGACAGGACATGATCCGCCTCGCGTATCTGGAAGGCTGGTCCCGGGCGGATTTGGCCACCCATTTCGACCAGCCGGTAAATACCGTCAAGACATGGTTGCACCGTGCGCTTAAGCAGTTAAAGGGGTGTTTGGCATCGTGACTGAAAACGACACGCTTAACATGCTGGCCGCCGAGTACGTACTGGGCACCCTGGATGCGGATGACCGGGCAGACATCGCCAGGCGGCGTCTGCAAGAACCTGATCTGGACGCGCTGATTCTTGCCTGGGAGGCGCGCCTCGCCCCCCTGAGCGAGGAGGCTCTGCCGGTTTCCCCGAGGCCCGAGCTTCGAACTGGCATCGAGCAGCGTATCGATGCGCTCGAAGCCGAGGCCGCACGGCAGCAGACAGAACACTCACCGATTCACTGCTCAACGCAGCCAAGACAGCCAGAATTACACCCGCCGCCCGATTCCCAGATCGAGGCGCTTCGGCGCCGACTTGCCCGCTGGCAGTGGAGTACCGGCCTGGCCTGTGCCGCTGCCCTGGTTTTGGCCGTGATCCTTGCAAGCCCACTGGGCAACGCACCCAGCGACCCCTCGTTTGTTGCGGTATTTCAAAAGGATGACCGGCAGCCTGCGTTCATGCTGTCCGTCGACCTTTCCAACAGACAGCTACACGTGCGGCCGGTCTCCGCCGAGCCGGTAGCGGGAAAGTCCTACCAGCTGTGGATCAAGGATGACGCACTCGGGCCCACGCCCCGTTCGCTGGGCGTGCTCAACGACGACCTGAGTCTGGATACCCGCACGATGAGTGAGTACGACCCGGCACTGCTCAAGCGAGCAACCTTCGGGATCAGCATCGAACCCAGCGGCGGCTCCCCCACTGGCCAACCTACCGGCCCGGCCATTCACGGCGTTCTCTACCCGACCGGCCAGCCGGAAGGCCAACACCTATAATTTTTTCAATCGGCCTGAAACCCGACGCCCCCCTCTTACGTATCTATCAACATCCTCACTTGAGTCATAAGGCTTGAATGAGGAATGACACGATAAAAAATGATGGACCAAGGAGCGAAAGATGATGAACAAGCTGATGGCAAGTGCATGTGTATCCGTTTCTCTGCTCGCCGCGACCAGCCTTGCACAGGCAGGCGACCATAAAGACATGCACCCCGGTGTTTGGGCCGATGATCAGTCCGTTTCAAGCGGCACCGTGACTGCAAAGAAAGTGATGGCTGATGAAAACGGCTGGCTGGTCGTGCATCGCACCAACGAAGACATGAAACCAGGCCCCGTGGTCGGCCATGCACCGCTCAAGAAGGGGAAGAACAAAGACGTTGCCGCAATTCTGACCGAAGACGTCAAACCCGGCGATCACCTAATGCTGATGGTGCATAGCGAAGAAGGCGGCATGAAAACCGGCGTCTTCGAGTACACCCTGGGCGCGAAAGAAGACGGCCCGATCAAAATGGATGGCAAATTGGTGCAGAAAGTCATTACCGCCGAGTAACGTCCAAAGCGCTCGCGCTTGATGACGGGGCCGCCAAGCGGCCCCGCGTCGTTTGGACTTCCCCGAAACACTCGGCCTGGAACTGTCACGATTTTCATCGTCGAGAATATTTCGGGCTTGGACCAAACAATGTCAGCCACGATCACATTTCATTGGGACCCGATTAGACAACAAATGGCAGAACACGCGGGTGGCTGATCGCCCGGCCCACTCAATCGATGGAAAACACGTTGATAGCAGCATTTGAAACATGCTCAAAAGCTATCGATATACTGCATCTCAAGCTTCAGATCTCCGCCATAGTTACGTCAGTATACGAGCCCAAACGGTCGAGAACATGACAGCGCTACGCGGACTTCTGGGGCATTCGTCACTATCGATCACTAGCCACTATTCACACATGTTCGATCAACGACTGGATGAAATCAGGGGGGCGTTACCAGGCTTTTTCGTGATCAGTTGCGATCAAACCGTAACCAAGTCAGAAAATGAAGGTCGAAATAGGGGCAAGAACTAGATAAGTAACTGATTCGAATGGTGGGCCCAGCAGGACTCGAACCTGCGACCAAGGGATTATGAGTCCCCTGCTCTAACCAACTGAGCTATAGGCCCTTACAGAAAGGATGCGTATGATACCCAATGAGGGTCGAGGACGCCAACCCGTTATCGCAGCAAACAGGAGTTTTTATGCGCATCAAATCAATGGGATGGGGCTTGTGTCTGATGCTTGCCGCAACCGGTGCCCAGGCGGCGTGGCAGATTGAGCCCGGTACGAGTCATGCCCAGGCGGAAGTGACGCATGACAGCCGTACGGATACGGTCACGCTTGACCGGCTCGGCGGCACCATTACCGATGAGGGGCAGCTGACGGTGCCGCTTCAGTACAATCAGCTCGATATTGTTCGAAACGCCAATATCCCGACGTGGCTCAAGGACAAGACCAACCAGCGCATGGCAACGCTTGAGACCACCATCGACCCTGATTGGCTGAATGACTTGAATATCGGTGAGACAGCGCACCACCGCATCGCGCTCGAGACCAAGGATCAACGCTATACAACGCGTGATCATGTGCCGATCACGATCACCCGAAACGACCGCACGCATTACCAAGTGACGACCAGCGAGTCCGTCGAGATCAAGACACAACCTTTAATGGAAGAGCCCAATGCACAGTTGATCATGAGCCTTCTTGGATACCGGAGCCTGGGAGATACCATTCCCTTGAGCCTGAACGCGACGCTTTCTCAGCAATAAGCCATAAAGGCTTACCAATCAAAAAAGCCCCGCCAGTCGGCGGGGCTTTTTGTTACTCAAGCACAAAGCGATTTATGCGTCCCAGTCTGGAGCCATCGAGGGATTAGCAATGCGTTCGCCCCAATTCAGCTCATCGATGCGGGTCATGTCATCAGCACTGAGCGAGATGCGAATGGCGTCAAAATTGCTCTGTTGGTGCTTGGGCTTGCTGGACGATGGAATGATCGCGATGTCGCGCTGCGAGAGCCACGCAAGGGCCACATCAGCGGCGGTCGCGCCATGCTTGTTACCAATGTCCTGTAGCACTTCATCGTCCATGACCTTACCGCTGGCAAGCGGCATGAACGCCGTGACCTTGATGCCTTTTTGTTCGCAGAAATCCACCAGCGCACGGTTGGCAAGATACGGATGCACCTCGACCTGATTGGTCACGATATGCTTGCCGGCGGGCAGGGTCAGCGCCTTTTCAAGATGGGCGATGGTAAAGTTCGAAACGCCAATCTCTCGCGTCAGACCCCGCTCGCACGCCTGATTGAGCCCATCGAGGTAGGTCTCCATTGGTACGTCATCGTTGGGTGACGGCCAGTGAATCAGGGCCAGATCGACGTGATCAAGCCCCAGGTGCTCCAGGCTCTCTTCGAGCGAGGCCTCAACATCCTCAAGGCGGTCATACCAGATCTTGGTGGTGACGTAGATATCCTCACGCGCGAGGCCACTGTCCTTGATGGCACGCCCGACGTCACGCTCGTTTTCGTAAAACGCAGCGGTATCGATGTGCCGATATCCGATCTCGAGCGCTTGCTGTACAGCCTTGTAGGCCTGTTCGCCGGTTAATCTGTAGGTACCAAATCCGATGGCGGGAACCATATCATCACTCCCTGAATTGTGTGGTATCGAATGAGCTTAGGGCGCCGATAAAACTTTTCAAGTGGTTAGCCACCTAATAAAGTACGCAGTCAGCGCCAAACGGCATCAAGACTTACAGAAACACCAGGAAAGCGTTCGATGATCAAATGGACACTCGTGGCACTGATCGTTGCCAGCATCTTGTACGTGCATTTTAGAGGGCGCGTCCGTCATAAACCCTTACGCCAACTCTCCGATCACTCCTCCTTCATGGCGCCGATCAATGCGTTCATGTATCTGTTTTCAAGCGTACCGGATCGTCCCTACCACCAGCCGGAGACGTTTCCGGAACTTCACGAACTGACTCGACAATGGGAAGTCATTCGCGATGAAGCCGAGCAGCTCGAGCACCACATCAAGGGGTCGTCGCAAAAGGACGATGCCGGCTTCAACTCCTTTTTCCGGCGCGGCTGGAAGCGGTTCTACCTCAAATGGTATGGCGACAGCCACGCCTCCGCGCGTGAGCTTTGCCCCAAAACCACTGAGATTCTCTCGAACATCCCGAGCGTGAAAGCCGCGATGTTTGCCGAACTGCCGGCTGGCAGCAAGCTGATGAAACACCGCGATCCCTACGCCGGCTCGCTGCGCTATCATCTGGGCCTTCGTACACCCAACGATCAGCGCTGCCTGATCGATGTCGATGGCATCCCCTACAGCTGGCGCGACGGCGAGGCGGTCATGTTCGATGAGACCTTCATTCATTACGCCAAAAATGAGACCGAGCAGGACCGCCTGATTCTATTCTGTGACATCGAGCGCCCCATGAAGTATCGATGGGCCGGCGCATTGAATCGTTGGTTCAGTCGCAACGTCATGGCCGCCGCTGCCGCGCCCAACGACGACTCCGACACCACCGGCGGTATCAATCGAGCGTTCAAGTACATCTATAAGGTGCGAGAGCAGGGCAAACGGCTCAAGAAGAAAAACAGGACGCTCTACTACATCATCAAATGGGCGCTGTTCATCGGTGTCATCGCCTGGATCCTGTTTTAGATGAAGACCGGTTCATTCGCGCCTACCCTGACACACGCCCGGCTGCCCTCTGCACTAAGCGGCACCGGGTTACTGATCACAACGTGGTTCGAACGCGACGAATTTAGCGTCGAGGCGTTCGACCGGCACGGCGTTCACGTGCCGCAGGCGCTTCAGCGCGCAGCAGTCAAGCGTCAGGCCGAGTACCTTGCAGGAAGGCTTTGTGTGCGTCAGGCGCTTGTCGATCTTGGCTACACGCCCGCCATTCCTTTCATGCTCGAAAGCGACGGCCGCCGCCCCTGCTGGCCAATGGGATTTACCGGCGCACTGACGCACAGCCCGATGCTTGCCGGGGCATGGATGGCGCACTCTGACCAGATACTCGCCCTCGGGCTCGATGCCGAGCCTATCATGCCTACAGCCCGCGCAGACCGCCTGGCCCCGGCCATCGTATCCGAGGCGGAACGTGTATGGCTGGCTCGCCACTCAGGCCTTGACCAGGCAACGGCATTGACGCTCGTTTTTTCAGCCAAGGAAAGCCTGTTCAAGGCGCTGAACCCGATCACCGGCGTCGCATTTTACTTTCACGACGCTGAGCTTACCTATCTCTGCCTGGACACTCAGGAGATTAGATTGAAGCTTTTGATATCGCTTTCGCCCGAGTGGCCCGCAGGGCGAGAGATCACGCTCTACTGGCAGTATCAGCGCGATCATCTACTGACCTTTCTCGCCTTGCCCGCCTAGCCCTCAACCTCGGGTTAACAACGCGCTTACCAACACGCCCAGCGCACCTCTAAAGACGCCAAGCACTGTCGTGGCGCGGCTCAAGACAATAAAGAAAACCCCGGTTTCGCCGATGGAGACTCAGTCCGAATGAGTATGTATTCCAGACCGAACCGAGGCAGTCATGCCAGCCATCTTGATGAACGTGCGATGTTGTCCAGCGCAATACCCATCAGGGGGGATACCGGTCTCACAAAGCGCCTGCCCATGGGCTCGAGCGAACGCCGCTCGCTTATTATTTGAAACGGTGAGGCGCCCATGACAGTTACTACACGGCTTGTGATCGGTATGCTCCTGCTGCTGCTGGCATCTCAGGCCGCAATTTCCGTGTCGGCACTCTCTCATTATCGCAGCCAATTGATTGAAGAGGCGCAGACACGGCTCCAAAAGGCCGCTCAACTGGTAGGCCGAGAGATCGACCACGAAGAGCGTCAGCTTCGAGCCCAGGCACAGCAAGGCGATCCTTTAGAGGAATTACCCGGTAACGATATCGTCCTGACACTCGACCCGCAGGGCACTATCGGCACCAGCACGCTTGCCGCGCTTGCGCCCGGTACGGCGTTTCCCTATACCGCGCTCTGGCAGCGGGCAACGGCGGAAGGCAGCGCGAGCGCCATCGTTCAAACCCCCGGTGACCACCTCTATCTTCTGCGCGTCACCCCGGAATCTGGCGGCCCTCACTGGCGCGTACTGGGAAGCCCCATCGAGCAGGCATTCATCGACCGCCTCAGCACGCTCAATGGTATGGACATCACCTTGTTGACCCTTGATGACGCAGGCGTAGAACACGTGCTGTTTTCAACGCTTTCCGATGAATCAAGCGCCCTCGATGAGCCGCTTAACATTACTCAGGTGCTATCGATCGGGTACTCGGCAAATGCACAGGTTCAGGCGGTTCTCAGTGTGTCACGGGAGGATGCCCTGGCCCCCTTCCGCTTCATGAAGTACCGGCTCGCGGCCATGTTTGCCGTCGCCTTGAGCCTGGCCATGATGATCAGCTGGGTCACCGTGCGAACACTTGGCTACCCTATCCAACGCTTGAACGATGTCGCTCGTCAGATCAGCGAAGGTCAGTACCGCCCTACCGAACGCCCTCTACCCAAGGGGGGAGATCTAGGCGCACTGACTCGAACTCTTCACATGATGCAGGAAAAGCTTGATCAGCGCGCCACGCAACTCTTGCATCGCTCCCGCCAGGATCACCTGACCGGGCTGCCCAATCGGCAGTCAGCCGAGGCCAAGGTCGAACAGCTGATCGAAGAGAATATTCCCTTTACGCTCAACCGGTTTTGCATCAACGACTTCAAGCGCATCAACGACACGTTCGGCTACCTCAATGGCGATAAGGTCTTGATCGAAATCGGCAATCGGCTACGGGATTTGGCCGCCGAACGCGGTTATACCTACCGCATCGGTGCCGACGAGTACCTGTGGCTTTACCCATGCAGCTCGATGGACAAGCCCTGCCTGCGCTCACTGAGTAATGCATTAACCAAGAGCCCGGTTCTCAGCGACATTTCTCCGACCTTCGTTACCGTTTCCGTCGGCCAGTCCTGCTACCCCCGGCATGGGGCCGCGCCAGATGCACTGCTTCGCCGTGCCGATATCGCCCTGAATCAGGCCAAGCATTTGTCGAGCCACTTTCAGGTCTATCAGTCCGGCATGGATGAAAAACACCTTCGCCAGCTGCGCATCCTCAAGGACATGAGCGCCGCACTTGAAAACGATGAGCTCTACATGGTGTACCAGCCCAAGATCAACATGCGCACCGGCCGTCTGGCAGGTGTGGAAGCGCTGGTACGCTGGGAACATACCTCGCTTGGCTTCATTGCGCCGGATGAATTTATCGAGCTTGCCGAACGCGCCGGCACCATCGGCGCTTTGACCCAATGGGTGATCGGACGTGTCAGCCGTCAGATCGCCGACTGGCGCAAACAAGGATTTCAGACCAATGTGGCCATCAATCTTTCCGCCATGGACCTGCTCGACAAGAACCTGCCCAATAAATTCTTGCAGGCGTTTGAGGACAACTGTCTGATTCCAGGCACAGTGTCGGTGGAGATCACTGAAAGTGCACTGATGCAGGACCCGCTCGAGGCAAAGCTGATTCTTGAGCGGCTTCGCCAGTTCGGCCTTGAGATTGCCATCGATGACTTCGGCACCGGCTATTCGTCTCTGTCGCAGTTGCGCCATATGCCGATCGATCAGCTCAAGATCGATAAGTCGTTCATTCTCAATTTGAACACGCAATTCGAGGACGTAATGATCGTACGTTCGATCATTGATCTAGGCCACAACCTCGGCCTGTCGGTTACGGCCGAGGGCGTTGAGAACGAGGCAAGCCTCTCCATGCTGAGCGCCATGGAATGCGAGATCGCCCAGGGCTACTTCTTTGCAAGACCCCTGAAATGCGACGACCTGATCGAGTGGGTCGAGCACTTCGAACGTACCCCCCTGGTCATTCCCAAGTCCACTTTGGCGGGCTGTTCGGGCTGCCCTGACCGCCCAGGCGCCCCCTCCATGTACTCTCGGAGATCGACTTAAGCATGAGCGCGGTAGCTGCGGTACACTGACGCATTGATTAAAACGCCGACAAGGTAACCGCCGTACAGGATCCTCGATGTTTGCACAGCTACTCGCCGTCATGGCACCCGTCTTTGCAGGCGCTGGTGTCGGGTTTTTCTGGGTTAGACTCGGCCAGCCCTACCCCACCGGATTCATCACCAAGCTTGTTCTCAATGTCGGCACCCCGTGCTTGATCATAAGCTCACTGTCCTCAACGCCGGTGGACGTGAACGCCTTCTCCCAGATGGCGGGCGCAACGCTATTGATGCTTGCAGCCCTTGGCGCCATTGCCTTGATTCTGAGCAAGGCGCTCAAGCTTGAATGGCAGGTCATCCTGCCTCCGACGCTTTTTTCAAATACCGGCAATATGGGCCTGCCGGTCATGATGTATGCCTTCAAGGATACCGGGGGCTTCCCGCTGGCCATTGCCATTTTCGTGGTGGTGTCGCTTGCGCAGTTCATTGTCGGCGGATTTACCTCGAGCACCCATCCGATACGCAGTCTGCTCAAGATGCCAACCATCTATGCGATACTGATCGCCATTGGTTTGATGGCATTCGACATCACCCTGCCGCTGTGGCTTAAAAACAGCATCGACCTGCTATCTGGCTTTACCATCCCGATGATGCTGATCACGCTCGGCGTTTCGCTTGCAAGCATCCGAGCGCGCAACTTGAAGGCCGGATTCGCGTTTGCAGCGGCGCGTGTGGTGGTGGCCGGAAGCCTTGCCTTTGGAATCGGGCATCTGCTCGGCCTGCCGGAGCTCGCTCGCCAGATCCTGATCGCGATGATGTGCATGCCAGTCGCTGTTTATAACTACCTCTTTGCGCAAAAGGCTGGCCGGTCGCCGGAATTCGTTGCAAGTTTGGTGCTGTGCTCAACGATCCTGTCGTTTATCTATCTGCCTCTGCTTTTGAGCCTGTTCATGCATGCCGACTGAAGCGTGGCCTTCTGGACATAACATGTTTTGGACATAAAAAAAGCCGCCCGAAGGCGGCTTTTTTAGACGTCGATGGCGCTTACTGCTGCTTCGCCATGGACTGAACCTTCTGCATCAGCTGCGGGTCATTCTGAACCGCCTGACCGATCTGGTTGAACTGTTTCACGTCCAGGTCATTGTCTTTAACGGCTTGGACCATTTCCTTGTTGGCTTTCTGGCGCACTTGCTGTTGCGCGTCCTGATCGTCAGCGCCTTGAAGCTGCTGGGTGTATTTCTGGGAAATACCCGCGATTTCCTTGGAGGCAGAGGCGAAGTTCTCGAGCTGCGAGTCGGAGAAGTTAGGGTTCTGGGTCGCGGACGATGCGGCTGCACTTGAGCTGCTGTTGGTGTCGGCAGCGAATGCCGGCGCAGCGACCGTACCTGTGGCCAGAAGAGTGGCTGTCAGAAAAGCAGTAGTACGTTTCATGGATTCTCCAATCGCTTTTTCATTAAATGTCGGTTGTAAGACGCCAGCTTAGACGATGAGTTCACATTTCATGTGTTACCGCATGCAAGCGTGCGTAACGTTTCAACTAATGTGTGGAGGCGTACCGCAGTACTTTCAATAGCACATGCTTAAATTTGGCCGACACCAACCGATAGATGAGGCAACAACGATACGGAGAATGGCCCATGCGACCGGCAACTCTGGGGCTTTTGATCATTCTGACCTCTTTGGCGCAAAACGCCTGGGCCACGGTGACATTCACCTACTGGAACAACGTCGATCACCACGCAGTGACAACCACAGACAGCGCCTTGATCGCTCGCGCCCGGGCGCTGCCAGTCATCGAGCGACTGACTCTGATCAATCGCGTCGTCAATAATGCTGCCAATCAGACACCGACTCGCCCCAACGAATGGCGCGGATTTTCAAGCCTGATCCGCCATGGGGAAGGCGATTGCGAAGATTTTGCGCTGGCCAAGTATCAACTTTTGAGAAAGACCGGGATTGCCGATGAACGGCTGCGCCTTTATGCCATGAAGGATCAGTTCAGCCCTGCCCTGCATATGGTGCTTGGATACCAAGACAGGAACCAAACGCTGATTCTGGATAATCTGACGCTGCGGGTACTGAGCCTAAAGCAGCGCGATGACCTCACACCGCTTTATAGCTTCAATCAACAACGCGCCGAACGCTGGAATCAGCATGCGTCAACGCCGATCCCCTTGACCAGCCGATTGACGCTTGACGGACAGCCGCTCAGTGAGCGCGCCGCCCGACTGATGGATTATTGATACAGGCGCATTCTCAGGCGGCAAGTGCATCAGTAAGGTAATCACGCAGGCCCGCATTCTTGAACTGATGCTTCAAATACCACAATTGAAGCGGTGATATCGTGCGTGGGCGCATCATGTAAAGCACCTCGGCCATGGTGGGCACGAATGGCTTGAGCAGCAGGGCCATCCCCGCCTCCTCAGGCGTTCGGTTGCTTTTGAGGGCATTGCAGTCACGGCAGGCAGCCACGGCGTTTAACATGGAAAGCTCACCGCCGCGTGAACGTGGCAGCACGTGATCGATGGTCAGGGCCTGGCGGCTCAGCTCACAGCCACAGTAGGCGCAGCGAAGTCCTTCACGGTGCTTGCAGAGCACTCGGTTGAACCCGGTATGCTCGAAGGCCAGAAAGGCCCCTGAAGGCGGGGACACACCGATGACCTCAGGTATGTCGACGAATGACCGGCGCCCGGTCAGTGAGTTGGTACCACCATGCAAGCGGTAACGGGCATCGCCATCGGTCCAGACCACGGCCCCCTCTTCCCGACGCGTCATCAGCATCGTCGCCTCTTCAAGAGTGAGCCAATCGATCGGAATGCCCGATGCATGCAAGCGAAGAATCATGGGACGACGCATAACCACCCTCCTTCATGACAACTACAGCTTGTATCTTTTTATCACGTTACGGTGACACGCGCATGACGCAGGCATCAAAAGATGTGCACAGCATCGGTGGCGCCTTAGTGCTCGAGCGTCTCCAGATAACGTGTACCGCCAAGCTGTCGCATCTGGCCCTGAATCCACACCGCGCGTCGTGATACCCGCGCTGACGGGGCAACCGGGCTCCACGCATCCGGCGCAGGCAGCACAGCCGCCAGCCGAGCCGCCTGGGACGGGGTCAACCGGCTGGATGATCGATTGAAGTAGTGTTGCGAGGCGGCTTCAAGCCCAAATACACCCGCGTCCCACTCGGCGATATTGAGATACACCTCGAGAATGCGCTGCTTTGGCCACAAAAGCTCGATCAAGCCGGTAAACCAGACCTCGAGCCCTTTTCGCACCCAGCTGCGCCCGGTCCAGAGAAAGAGGTTTCGGGCGGTTTGTTGGCTGATGGTGCTGGCACCACGCAACGACCCACCATCGACCCATCGATCAATAGAGGCACGTATTTGCTTGAAATCGATTCCATAATGGAAGGGAAAACGCTGATCTTCCGAAGCAATGACCGCAAGCTTGGCCTGATCCGAAAGCGCGTCATAAGCACGCCACTGGTAGTTCAGCGTGAACGGGCGGCTCTCAAGGCTTGCTGAAATCTGACGCTCGAGCATGACCATTGATCGAGGCGGCGGCACGACACGAAAGACCAGTACAAGAGCGATCGACAGCACCACGAACGTCAGCAGCGCTCGAATCAACCAGCGTTTAAGAAGGGTAGCGACCGTTTTTATGCCTGACATGGGGTCTCGTTATCGCGGTGGACGGTCAGACAGTATACCGAACCGGCCCGTGTCTTCGTACTGCGACACGGGCCGGCCGTTCGATCTCAGGCGCCGCTCAGGTGACGGGCGTGATAATCGAGGTGCTCATCGATGAAACTGGCGATGAAAAAGTAGCTGTGATCATAGCCTGCGCGCATGTTGAGCGTGAGCGGATGATCAAGCTCCTGACAGACGGCTTCGAGCCGGTCCGGTTTCAACTGCTCATCGAGGAAGTTATCGGCCTCGCCCTGCTCGACCAGAAGTGGCTGGCGTGCGGTGTTCTTTCGAACCAGTTCACACGCATCGTATTCACTCCAGCTGGCGCGGTCCTCACCCAGATACGTCTGGAAGGCGTCAACGCCCCACTGGCACTCGGTCGGGTTCACGATCGGTGAGAACGCAGAGACAGAGGCATACTTGCCCGGGTTCTTGAGCGCGCATACAAGCGCACCATGACCGCCCATCGAATGGCCGCTGATGGACTGAGCCTCCGTCACATTAAAATGTTCACGGATTACAGAGGGAAGCTCCCGCGTCACGTAGTCGTACATGCGGTAGTGCTCGGACCACGGGTCCTGGGTTGCATCCACGTAGAACCCTGCGCCGGAGCCAAGGTCGTAGCGGTCGTCTTCGCCGGGCACGCCTGCATCTCTCGGGCTGGTATCCGGGCAAACGATGATCAAGCCAAGTTCTGCGGCCTTGCGCTGGGCACCGGCCTTCTGCACGAAATTCTGATCCGTGCAGGTCAGCCCCGAAAGCCACCAGAGAACCGGCATCGCGGTGTCTTCGTTGCCAGGCGGCAGGAATATGGAAAAGGTCATGTCGCCATCGACACTTTCGGAGCGATGCCGATAACGCAGTTGTCGTCCACCGAAGCAGCGGTGTTCGTCTAGGCACTCGAGCTGAGTGGTCATGGTAGCCTCCTATGCGACAACGGGGCCGAAAGGCCCCGTTTCAAAAAATGCTCGACGGACCTTAGTACGTCAGAACCGTACGAATGGCTTCACCGTCGTGCAGCAGACGGAATGCCTCGTTGATTTCTTCATGCTTCATGGTGTGCGTGACGAAATCATCGATGTTGATGTTGCCGTTCATGTAATCGTCAACGTAGCCCGGAAGCTCGGTACGGCCCTTGACCCCACCGAAGGCAGAGCCTTTCCAGACGCGACCGGTCACCAGCTGGAACGGACGGGTCGAGATTTCTTCACCGGCACCGGCCACACCGATAATGATCGATTCACCCCAGCCCTTGTGGCAGCACTCAAGCGCGGTACGCATGACATTGACGCTACCGATGCACTCGAACGAATAATCGACGCCACCGTCAGTCATGTCGACCAGGACTTCCTGGAAGGGGCGATCGTAGTCGTTGGGGTTGATGCAGTCGGTTGCACCCAGCTGACGAGCGAATTCGAACTTATCCGGGTTGATGTCGATGGCGATGATGCGGCTCGCCTTGGCAAGATGCGCGCCCTGAACGACCGACAGGCCGATCGCGCCCATACCGAAGACCGCAACAGTGGCACCCGGCTCAACCTTGGCGGTGTTACGAACCGCACCGATACCGGTCGTGATACCGCACCCCAGCAGGCAGACCTTATCAAGCGGCGCTTCCTTGCTGATCTTGGCAAGCGATACTTCCGGTACGACGGTGTACTCGGAGAAGGTGGACGTGCCCATGTAGTGATGAAGCTTCTTGCCATTCAATGAAAAGCGCGACGTGCCATCCGGCATGACGCCCTTACCCTGCGTTGCGCGAACTGAGCTGCACAGGTTGGTCTTGCCGGACAGACAGAATTTGCACTTGCCGCATTCTGCGGTGTAAAGCGGGATGACATGGTCGCCCGGAGAAAGCGAGGTTACGCCAGGGCCGACTTCTTCGACCACACCGCCACCTTCATGACCCAGGATGGAGGGGAACAACCCTTCCGGGTCCTTACCGGACAACGTGAACGCGTCAGTGTGGCACACGCCGGTGGCAACGATACGCACCAGCACTTCGCCTTCCTTCGGACCTTCAACGTCGATCTCGGCGATTTCGAGCGGCTTGCCCGCTTCCCAGGCGATGGCTGCACGGGATTTCATAGTGTTCGACTCCACATTACCAATAAATAGCGTATAAAGTACCGGGCCTCGCAGCCGGGCGATGGTACAGATGCCTCAGTGTAGGCAAAGATGCCTCACTAAAGAAGACGTTGACTGTCATAATAGTATTGCCGCTCAACAACAATACGCAGGACTTTTCTGTAGCTATGCAACACTGGGATCGAATCGAGGCGTTCGTCATCGTGGTTCGCGAAGGGAGCTTTTCCCGCGCGGCCAGCGAGCTGGGCGTGTCCGTGTCACACGTCAGCCGCTCCATTTCACGGCTCGAGCAGTCACTGGATGTGCCGCTTTTGTACCGCACTACCCGAACGCTGTCACTGACAGATGCCGGCCGCATCTACTTCGAGCACTGTCACGCCCTGTTCGAAGGATTCAAAAGTGCGACTCAGGCGGTGCAGTCGCTTGGCTCGGCCCCCCAGGGCACATTGAGAGTCAGTGCAGCAACAACCTACGGGGAACGATTCATAGCACCGCTGATCAACGAATTCAAACATGCCCACCCACAGCTCACGGTGGAGCTTCACCTCTCCAACCGCCGAGTGCATCTGATCGAAGAGAATTTCGACATCGCCATTCGTCTTGGAGCACTCGAAGACTCAAGCCTTGTGGCGCGCCAGCTTGCTCGACGCAACGAATTCGTGGTTGCACACCCAGGCTACATTGCCCGGTATGGATGCCCGCAAACCCCGGGCGATCTTCGCCATCATAATTGCCTTATCGGCTCGACCCGAAAATGGGTGTTTTTCGAGCAGGGTAAACGCCGGGACGTAACCATTGATGGCGACTACCGGGTCAACTCGGGGGCCGCCCTTCTGGACGCTGTACTGGAGGGGTTTGGAATTGCGCAACTGCCGGACTATTACGTCGCGCCGTACCTGAAGACCGGAGAACTCAGAGCAGTACTGGATGAATTTCGTCATCCGCACACGGGCGTTTGGGCTGTCTTTCAGGGGCGCCAGCCCCTGTCACCCAAGGTCCGTCTGTTTCTGGATCATGCGATCAAGTGCCTGCCGGAGCTAAGCGGGAACATCACGGATTATGAAACATAACTCAGGTAATCCTGTTCCTGCAGATACGCTTTTGAGAATCCGATAACCGATTCAAGCCGCTCGATATCCAAAAGCGTGACGTGATTACGTTCCCGACAAATCATGTTTTCTTCACGAAGCTCACTGAACGTACGACTTACGTGTACGGCACTAAGTCCGAGCGCATCGGCGATGATCTGCTGCGAGAGCGGCAGCTCAAAGCTGTTGCCAAGCTCAGGATTTGTTCGCTTCAGGCGCATATAAAGCTCATACACCAGATGCGCGGTTTTCTCGAACGCATTACGCCGCCCAAGATTGACCAGACGTTCAGTCAGAAGCGTTTGCTGGCGCGCCGAGATCGAAAAGAAAATGGTCGTAAGCTTGGTCGAATCGCGAAAGATATCGATCAGATGGTTATGGGGAAACCGGCAAATGACACTGTCTGTCAGCAGTTTGATGCCGCTCATTCGCTCCTTGAAGGCGAATTCACGCAGGCCTACGATGTCGCCCGGTAAAAAAACGTCCAACACTTGGCGTGTTCCATCATCGATGTTGCGGTATGAATACGCCCAGCCAGATTTAATCGTGCATATTTCACCCGCCTTATCGCCCTCTTCCCAAAGCGTTTGCCCCGAAGTCCCGGAGATGGGCTCCTTCTCGAGCGCTTGCAGAAGCTTAGTATCGCTCTCGCTCAGTGGGCCGTAATGCTTAAAATGACGGACTATACAGCTTTCATTTCCGCTCATTTCACCTTTCCTCGCCAAGATGATCTTATGATTTAAAACTAGTGGTCTGCACAGATCCTTGAAAACGTCAAAAAAGCGCCTTATACCTGACTAAGTGACTGATCTGTCCACTCTCTATTGTCAACGCTGCCCTTGTTGTCCACAGATAACATGGGTTATGTGATTTAAAAAAACGTGTATTAAGCGTTACACATAGCCCAACGATGTTCGACGTCCATTTACTGAAACCTCGATAAGTAATTTATAGCCAATAAAAAAGCGCCTTGAAAAGGCGCTTTCTGGATCGAGCACGTCGCGTCGTTATTCGTCCACGAACGACCGAAGAGACTCGCTTCGCGAGGGATGGCGAAGCTTACGCAGTGCCTTGGCCTCGATCTGACGAATACGCTCTCGCGTTACATCGAACTGTTTACCGACCTCTTCAAGTGTATGGTCGGTATTCATGTCAATGCCGAAGCGCATTCTGAGCACCTTGGCTTCACGGGCTGTAAGACCGCCAAGGACGTTGCGTGTCGCTTCGATCAGACCTTCACCGGTTGCCGAGTCGATCGGAAGAATCATGGTGCTGTCTTCGATGAAATCACCCAGGTGCGAATCGTCGTCGTCACCGATCGGGGTTTCCATCGAAATCGGCTCTTTGGCGATCTTGAGTACCTTGCGCACCTTGTCTTCGGGCATCTCAAGCCGCTCGCCCAGCTCTTCCGGCGTCGGCTCGCGCCCCATCTCCTGGAGCATCTGGCGCGATACGCGGTTGAGCTTGTTGATCGTCTCGATCATATGCACCGGAATACGGATCGTACGCGCCTGATCCGCGATGGAGCGGGTAATCGCCTGACGGATCCACCATGTCGCGTAGGTCGAAAACTTGTAGCCACGACGATACTCGAACTTGTCGACCGCCTTCATCAGACCGATGTTGCCTTCCTGGATCAGGTCGAGGAACTGCAGTCCACGGTTGGTGTACTTCTTGGCGATGGAAATGACGAGACGAAGGTTGGCTTCGACCATTTCTTTCTTGGCACGGCGCGCCTTGGCTTCACCGATCGACAGCTTGCGGTTGACTTCCTTGAGGCCAGAGACGTCGAGGTTGACCAACTCTTCCTCGAACGCAATCTTGCGCTGCGCCCGCGTAATGTCGCTGCGATACTTCTCAAGCGCTGCGGAAAACTTGGGGTGCTTTTCGATGAAGTTATCAAGCCAGGCCATGTCCGCTTCATTGCTCGGGAACGAGGCAATGAATGTCTTTCTAGGCACCTTCGCGCGCTTGACGAAAATACGCATGATTTCGCGTTCTTGCGTGCGCACCTGATCGATACTGAGACGCACCTGGCCGACAAGGCGTTCGAAGTGCTTGGGCACCAGCTTGATCGGCGCGAACAGCTCAGCAAGACGCTCCTGCTCTGCGGTTACATCCTTGGCGCCAAGCCCCTTCTTCTCGATCAGGGCCTTGGTACGCTCGTTCTGTTCACGAATCTGCTCGAAGCGAACCCGGGCAAGCTCAGGATCGGGACCGCCGTCACCGGCACTTTCTTCATCGTCCTCGGCGTCTTCGGATTCCTCATCCTCGTCAAGCTCTTCGCCGTCCTTCGGAGTAACCTCGGGCTTAGGCGGCGTGTACTCTTCTTCGACTTCGGCCACACCCGGAATACCCTCATCGGGGTCGATGAAGCCACTGAAAATATCGGAAAGCCGCCCGGGCTGCTCTTCATCCTGAGTCGCATCGTAGGCGTCAAGAATCGAATCGACAGCGCCCGGTAGAAACGCAAGAGAGGCCATGACCTCACGCGTGCCTTCTTCGATGCGCTTGGCGATCTCGATCTCGCCCTCACGGGTGAGCAGCTCGACAGACCCCATTTCACGCATATACATGCGCACAGGGTCAGTTGTTCGCCCGACGTCGCCTTCGACGGCCGCAAGAGCAGCGACAGCCTCTTCGGCCGCCGATTCGTCGGTAGAGCTGTCCGACATCATCAAGGTATCGGCATCGGGCGCCTCTTCGACGACGTTGATGCCCATATCGTTGATCATGCTAATGATGTCTTCTACCTGCTCGGGATCTGCGATATCCTCCGGCAGGTGGTCGTTGACCTCTGCATAAGTAAGGTAGCCTTGCTCCTTACCCTGTGCGATCAACTCCTTCAGACGCGACTGCTGTGTATTTCCAGCCATAGAAACCTATCTCGACGAAGAAGAATGTGATGTACCTGAACCCGTAGGGTATTCGATAGCGAATCGTCCATTATAGCTGAGACGGTCGTCATCGCCAGTGCTGCATTGACTCGGCTTTCAGGTATGCTATTTTGGTTCGTTTAGCCGTTTCGGCTTAATACCCCATTACATGAGGGTGTTTGAGCGGGTTTCAACCCTGCCCTGATGACAGTTCCTGTGCCAGTTGCCACATCCGTACGGCGTCATCCCTGTTGAGTCGTTCTCCACGCTGTTCCTTCTCGCGCAAAGCGTCGTATTCCTGCTGGGGCGACAACTGCGTTTGCTGTCGCTTGAAATGCTCGACCAGATTTTTGAGCTCCTGCGCGCGATACTGCGCTGGCAACAAAAGATCCTGACGCTTGACCAACCGCTGAAGGTGCGCGCCCTGCTCGGTGCCGTGAAAGTGCATCAAAATGACTTGAGCGCTTCGATACTGCCCTGCACGAATCAGTTCGACCACTTTGGCCAGCAATGTTCCCGAATCGGTATCAGGGCACCACTGTGTTCCCTCCGGCACGCCTTCGATGCTTTCCGGCGAATGAAGCAGCAGCAAAAGCGCTCGCTCGCTCGCGTTCAACGTCTGGTCGCCAAACCGCGACCGGGGTGACTGAGTACGCGATGACGGCTCGGCATCATAAGGACGCTCAAAGTGACTATCGGCCGAGGTCGAATCGGCTTTCTCACCTAAAAGTGTGTTTATGCGCCCCCGCTCGACGCCACTGCGCTCGGAAAGCGCATCGATCATTACCGTTTTAAGCACGCCTTCCGGCAATAATCGGATGAAGCCCAACGCCCGGCTCACGAAGCGCTCACGTCCTTCCACCTGCTTTAGATCGACGTCATTGCTTGACTGCTCGAACAGAAACTCGGAAAGCGAGCTGGCACAAAGAACACGTTCATTGAACGCGTCAGCGCCTTCGCGGCGCACAAGACTGTCCGGGTCATCCCCTTCCGGCAGAAACAGGAAGCGAGCCTGACGGCCATCGATCATCTGAGGCAGCACGGTCGAAAGCGCCTTAACCGCCGCCTGGCGCCCGGCGTTGTCGCCATCGAAACAGAACACCACCTCGCTTACGAGTCGAAACAGCCGCGTCAGATGCGTTTCCGTGGTGGCCGTACCGAGTGTGGCTACCGCAGTGTCGATCCCGAACTGCGCCAGCGCCACCACGTCCATGTACCCCTCGACGATCAGCAGCCGCTCGGCTCTTGGCGCGGCCTGACGTGATTCGTACAGACCATAGAGCTCACGCCCCTTGTGAAAGACCGGCGTTTCCGGCGAATTCAGATACTTGGGCTTGGAATCGTCGAGCACACGCCCGCCAAACCCGAGCACCCGGCCTTTCCAGTCCCGAATCGGAAACATGACGCGATTGCGAAATCGATCATAGGTTCGATTGGAGCCTTCCTTTTCGATCAAGAGCCCGAACTCGACCTGCTCTTGCTCGCTGACCTGACGCTGATTAAGCGCATGCTTGAGACTGTCCCAGCTGTCAGGCGCAAACCCGATGCTATAGCGCTTGGCAAGCTCTGAGGATACCCCACGCGAGCGCAGGTACTGGCGCGCCTGTTCGGCATCATGCTGACCGAGCTGATGGCGATAGAACCGAGCCGCCGTCTCAAGGACATGCTCGCTCGCGTCCTGTTGACGCTTGCGCTCACGGGCACGCGCCTGGGCCTTGGGGTCGTCGTCGGTATCCCGCGGCACCTCCATCGCATAGCGGGAGGCCAGCTGCTCGACCGCCTCCGGAAAACGAAGACCATCGTATTCCATCAGAAACCGGAGTGCGTTGCCGTTCGCACCACAGCCGAAGCAGTGATAGAACTGCTTGTCGGGGCTGACGGTAAAGGAAGGAGATTTTTCATCATGAAAGGGACACAACCCCTGAAAGTTGCGCCCTGCCTTCTTGAGCGTGACTCGCTCACCGATCAATTCCGCAATATCCGCACGCGCCAGCAGGTCATCAATGAAACGCTGGGGAATCTGTCCTGCCATGAGGTTAAGACCGCCGCCTGGAGTACGAAAAGTAAGCGAATGACATCGAAGGAGAGAAAATCATCGGCACAAAAAGCAAGCGGCCGCCATAGGCAGCCGCTCCTTATCCTTCTTAAGCGTAGCAGGACATCCCATTACGCTTAGGTACGGATCAATACAGCCGTTCGAAACGCTTGCGCTCGCGCTGAACCTTCTTAGCGTGACGCTTGACTGCCGCAGCCGCCTTGCGCTTACGCTCGGCAGTGGGCTTTTCATAGTGTTCACGACGACGAACTTCGGAAAGAACACCCGCTTTTTCGCAAGAACGCTTGAAGCGACGAAGTGCAACGTCAAACGGCTCGTTATCACGTACTTTTACAGAAGGCATTAAGCGATCACCACCTTGTTGAGTAGATCGGTTATGAACGTGCTCAATGCCCCGAACCTGTTCCACACGAAGGCAGAAGGCACGGACAAATTAAGCACAGCTTACTTGAGGGTGCGGATTATACTCATCGGACATGCGAAGTGCAATGTGCCTGACAGCCCATGAACAACCGATTACACTAGGCGGCCTTATTCGTTAATCAAGGTGTTCCATGCGTGTATTGGGCATCGAAACGTCGTGCGATGAAACCGGCGTTGCGCTCTATGATACCGACCGCGGGCTTCTCTCCGATGCCCTGTACAGCCAGGTTGCCATGCACGCCGACTTTGGCGGCGTGGTGCCTGAGCTCGCATCGCGCGATCACGTCCGAAAGCTGCTGCCGCTGATCGATACCGTTTTATGCGAGGCCGGCCTCACTCGATCTGAAATCGACGGCATCGCCTATACCGCAGGCCCCGGCCTGGTCGGAGCCCTGATGGTCGGCGCCTCGACCGCCCACGGCATGGCCCGGGCACTTGGCATACCGGCACTCGGCGTCCATCACATGGAAGGCCACCTGCTTGCCCCGATGCTTGAAGAGACCCCGCCCGAGTTTCCGTTCGTAGCGCTTCTGGTATCAGGCGGCCATACCCAGCTGATCAAGGTCGAGGGCATTGGCCAATACACCCTCTTGGGCGAATCGGTAGACGACGCCGCCGGCGAGGCCTTTGACAAGGTCGCCAAGATGCTGTCGCTGCCCTACCCGGGCGGCCCATCAGTGTCAAAGCTTGCCGAATCCGGCACCGAAGGCCGCTTTCGCTTTCCAAGACCGATGACCGACCGACCCGGGCTCGATTTCAGCTTTTCAGGGCTCAAGACCCACACCCTGACCACACTGAAATCTCTCGAAACCCAAGACGCGCTCGATGGGCAGGCCAAAGCCGATGTCGCTTGGGCGTTCGAGGACGCCGTGGTCAATACGCTTGCAATCAAGTGTCGGCGTGCATTGAAGGAAACAGGTTACACACGCCTGGTGGTTGCCGGCGGCGTCAGCGCCAATCGACGCCTTCGCCGCTACTTGAGCGACGTCATGACCAAACAGAACGCCCGCGTATTTTATCCGGATCTGCGATTTTGCACCGACAACGGCGCCATGATTGCACTGGCCGGTGCGCTTCGCATGAAGGCGGGTGAGCGCGACCGCGCCACCATGTTTACCACGCCGCGCTGGCCACTGGCCGAGCTTCACCCTCCCGGCTTTCAAAAGGCCTGACCGCCATGGACATCATTCGTATCGACCGTCTTGCCCTTGACACCGTAATCGGGGTCTATGACTGGGAAAAACGCATTCACCAGCGCCTGCTGCTGGATCTCGAACTCGGCTGGGACATTCGTCCGGCGGCCGAGACCGACGATCTTTCAAAAACGCTCAACTACGCCGCCGTCAGTGACCGACTGCTCGAGTTCGCAGACCGCGAGACGTTCGAGCTGATCGAAACCTTTGCCGAACGCGCTGCGGCGTTGATTCTCGCCGAGTTTCAGATTCCCTGGCTGCGCCTGAGCGTTCACAAGCCCGGCGCCGTTCCTCAGGCCCAGTCGGTCGGGGTCACCATCGAGCGACACGCGTAGGCGCATCATGCGGGAAGCGTTTTTAGGTCTTGGCAGCAACATCGATCCGGCCCATTCGATTTCGCTCGGGCTGGATGCGCTTGCCCAGACGTTCGGCGACATCACGCCCTCCCGGGTGTTCGAAAGTGCACCGGTTGGCATTCAAAGCGACAGCGTGTTTTACAACATGGTGGTCGCTGTCCGGACCGAGCTTGCCCCCGTCGCCCTGAACCAGCGACTGAAAACCATCGAGCACGCCCTCGGACGTGACCCGAGCGCCCCGCGCCACGCACCACGAACGCTTGATATCGACCTCCTTACCCTCGGCACGCTCACTCGGGCCTTGGCACCGACGCTGCCGCGCCGCGACATTCTGGACTACGCGTTCGTACTGCGTCCGCTGGCCGAACTGCGACCGAACGAGCACCACCCGGCACTTGGGCAGAGCTATGGCGAGCTATGGCGCGGTTTCGCCGATAAGGCCGCCCAAACACTGACGCCGGTCGCCTTCACATGGCAGGACCAGCTCATCTCCTGGCCGGACCGCACACCCGCGCTATAGCGCGCCGTCACACGCATCAAGCGCCCGGGCGATTGCGCGATGGCGAGCCGTCGCAAGCGCCTCTTTCATGGCCGCACCGCGATACCCCTCGGCGCTCAGCGCTTTTGGCGAAACCGCCTCCGCCGCCTGGCGCGCCTTGCCAAGGCGCTCGACCAGCACGGACTCGGTGTCGGTGTCGGCCTCAAGCGCAAGCATCGAAAGTACGGCATCGGCCCGCTCGGGCTTTCGCCAGACATCGATGTCACTCAGCCAGCCAAGCACCGACGCCGCCGTCAGTGATGCCTCGCTTGAAAACGCGCGCGTGCGCTGAAACGCCGCTGCCAGTTGCGCGAACCGCTTTGGCACTTTCATGTGCGCCATCACGGCCGTCAGCGCAGGCAACTCGTGGTACTGCAAAAGCGCTGCCCAGCGAGCCTCGACAGAGGCGTGACGCGCCTGCCGCGCCATGCCCCGGCGAAGCGCCAAAACGTTCACCGAGGGCCCCATCAACTGAGGCAGCGCACCCAGTCGTGAGAGCAGATCGAAAAACGCCGGACACGCCGGCTCGCCAAGCGCTTTTTCAGTTTCCTGCCACACCCGCTCACGTGCCAGCGCTTCAAGCTCCCCCGCGCCCACCATCGTTACCAAAAGCGCCCAGGTCGGCTCGGCCACCTGGAAACCAAGCGCATCGTAGCGGGCCTGAAACCGCGCCAGGCGCACGACGCGAAGCGGGTCTTCAATGAACGCCTGACTGACATGACGAAACAGCCGCTTACGGCAATCTTCCATGCCGCCGTAGGGGTCGATCAGCGTGCCATCGAGGGCTTGCGCCATGGCATTGATGGTCAAATCGCGCCGCGAGAGATCTTCTTCAAGCGTGACGGCGGTAGACGCATCGACCGTAAAGCCGCCATACCCGCGGCCGGATTTGCGCTCCGTTCGCGCCAGCGCATATTCCTCGTGCGTCGTCGGATGCAAAAAGACCGGAAAATCCTTGCCGACCGGCACGAAACCACGCGCCTGCATGGTCTCGGGGGTCGCGCCCACCACGACCCAGTCGCGGTCATACACCGGCCAGCCGAGCTGTGCATCGCGCACCGCCCCCCCGACCAGATACACCTCGAGGCCGTCGATGGCCGGGTCAACAGGACGTGTCATGACGTGGTATCGACGTAGTCCAGATGCTCATAACGCCACTGCTCGAAGCCACCATCCAGGCTGTAGACGTCTGAGAAGCCCTGACCAGCAAGCCAGGACGCTGCCTGCTGACTCGAATGGCCGTGATAGCACACCACCACGACAGGCGTTTCCGGCGGAGCCTGATCGATGAAGGCACCGACCGTTGCGTTATCAAGATGCTGGCTGTGTGTAATGTGACCGCCGGCAAAGCTCAAAGGGTCACGAATGTCGACGACGGTCAGAGGCCGGTCGCTTTCGAGCCACTGCCTGAGCGTCGCAGGCGATAGATGTGCGAAAGACATGCACCCTCCTGGGGCGTGAAATTATTGGCGGCTGGGCACCGAGGTCAGCGTCGCATCAGGCAACGTCAGTGCCGTCAGGGTGCCGCGCCAGACACAGCCGGTGTCCAGCGCCCAGCAGCGAATGGCGGACTCGGGCGTTCGACCTTCAAGCGCCGCCCAATGTCCGAAGGCGATCGGCAGATCTTCGACCGTACGCGGAAACTGGAACCAGGGCTTGAAGCCATCAGGCGCGCTCGAAAGACCCTCTTTTGCAGCAAAATCGAGTGTGCCGTCCTCATCGATGAAGCGCATGCGGGTCATGACGTTGACGATGGCGCGAATTCGTTCCATGCCGGTCAGCGTGTCCGTATAGCGCGCCGGCGTATTGCCATACATCTGGCTCAAAAACGCATCGACCTGATCGCCGCCAAGCACCGCCTCCACCTCACGCGCCAACCGCTCGGCCTCTGCCACCGACCACGACGGCAAAAGCCCGGCGTGCACCATGGCAACGCCGTACGCTCGATCGACGCGCATCACCGGCTGGCGCCTGAGCCAGTCGATTAGCTCGGTGCGATCCGGCGCCTCAAGAATCGGCGCCAGCGTGTCGTTTTTCTTGAGCCGGCCATGGCCATGAGCCACGGCCAGCAAATGCAGGTCGTGATTGCCGAGGATGACCTTGATGCGATCGCGTCGCTGATAGACCGCTCGAAGGCACTCGAGCGAGCCCGGGCCCCGGTTGACGATATCGCCCGCCACCCAGAGTTCATCGTCGCTGTCGTCAAAGGCAAGCACCTCGAGCAGATCCTGAAACTCCTGATAACACCCCTGCAGGTCACCTACGATATGCAGTGTCATGAGTCTCTCCTGCCGTCAATGGACACGGTTCGGTGGCGCAAGCCGAAAGGGTGGGATCGGCACCAGAAACTCTCCCGATTCCGGGTCGGCGAAGGTGTAATGCCCTTCCATCACACCAATATCGGTGTCGATGACGGCGCGGCTTTGGTAGCTGAAGTAGCCTCTGGCCGCAATGATCGGCATTTCACCGACCACCCCCTCCCCTTCGATTTCCTGCACTTCACCGCTGCCCTGCGTAATTTTCCAATACCTGCGCAAAAGCTGAACATCACGCTCACCGGTGTTGCGAATCTCGACGTCGTAACTAAAGACAAACTGCTGGGCGTTGGCATCGGATTCGGAGGCCACGAATTCGGCAGTCACCGAGACCTGGATGTCCGGCGTTTCAGGCGTGTCCGTCATGAGCGGGCTCCTCTGGCAGCGCATTGGTCAACCGAATGTATTCATCAAGCGTCAAGGCCTCCGGCCGCTTGCCCGGGTCGATTTCAAGCGCCTCGATGGCCTCGCCCGCCATCAGCGGTTTCAAGTTGTTTCGAAGGGTCTTGCGGCGCTGGGAAAACGCCTGCTTGACCAGTCGAGCCAGCCGCTCGGGGTCGGTCGCCTCGAACGGCGACGTTTTATAGGGGCGCAGCCGAACGATGGCGGAATCCACCTTCGGGCGCGGCACAAATGCCTCTGGCGGCACATCGAACAAGTGATCCACCTGGCAATGATACTGGGCGAGAATCGAAAGCCTTCCCCACTGGCCGCCACCCGGACGCGCCGCCAACCGCTCGACCACTTCCTTTTGCAACATGAAGTGCATGTCCTCAACCACCTCATGGACCTCGAGCAGCTTGAAGATCAGGGGCGTGGAAATGTTGTACGGCAGGTTACCCACAACGCGCAGGCGCTCACCGGCCGCCAGCGCTCTGAAATCGAACGCCAGCGCATCGCCCTGATGAACGCGAAACTCGGGGTAGTTGAAAAACTGGGTCTTAAGCCCCGGGATCAGATCCCGGTCGAGCTCGATCACATCCAGCGCGTTGGCGCCGTTCAACAGCCCTTCGGTCAACGCCCCCTGGCCTGGTCCGATTTCCACCAGCCGATCTCCGGCGACCGGATGAATTGAACGAACCAGCCGGTCGATGATGCCCGGGTCGCGCAGAAAGTTTTGCCCGAAGCGCTTACGCGCCCGGTGCGGCGTGGGTGCTTGATGCGTCATAAAGAATGCGTACTTGATGTCGTGGCCGACCGCGCCATGGTGAGGGCCTGCTCGATGGCAACGTCCAGGCTGCCGCGCTCGGCGGCCCCGGTTCCAGCCAGATCGAGGGCAGTGCCATGGTCGACCGAAGTTCGAATGATGGGAAGACCCAATGTGATGTTGGCAGCGCGCCCGAAGCCGGCGTATTTGAGTACCGGTAGCCCCTGATCGTGGTACATGGCGACCATGGCGTCATGCACATCGAGATAGCGCGGCGTAAAGGCCGTATCCGCTGGCAAGGGGCCCGTGAGTTTCATGCCTCGGGCGCGCAGACGCTCGAGCGCCGGGGCGATAATGGTGCCGTCCTCATGCCCGAGATGGCCACCCTCACCGGCGTGAGGATTAAGCCCGCACACCCCGATGCGCGGCGACTCGATGCCGAAATACCGCGTCAAATCGGCCGCCACGATCTCAAGCGTCGCCGTGACTGCCTCGTCGGTGATCGCGTCGCTGACCGCTCGAAGTGGCAGATGCGTGGTCACCAGCGCCACTCTGAGCGCCTCGGTTGCAAGCATCATGACCACATCCGATACCCCGCAGGCGTCACGCAAATACTCGGTGTGGCCGGTAAAGCCGGTTTCACCTGAGTCGATGATTACGCCCTTGTGAAGCGGGGCAGTCACCATGGCGCACGCACGCCCTTCACGGCAGGCCGTGATGGCGACATCGAGCGTCTCCAGCACGAAACGGGCATTGTCGGTATGCACCTGCCCTGGCGTAACCGGGCGCTCAAGCGCGACCGGCCAGACGAACAGAACGCCCGGAATCGGCGCCGGTACGGTGTCCGGCGTCACCAACTCCACCTCAAGGGTTCGCCCGAGCGCGACAGCGCGCGCTTCAAAAAGCCGTGGATCACCCACCGCCACCCATCGCGCGCCTTTGGCGGCTACGGCAGGGTCACAGGCCAGATCAACAATGAGATCCGGGCCGATACCGGCCGGCTCACCCGGAGTAATGACCAACGGCGCGAGTTCGGCCTTCATGGCGTCGCTGCTCAAGAGCCACCGTCATCGAGACGGTTGTCGACGTACGCCGAAGCCCGGATTTCCTGCTGCCAGCTCTCGAGCTCCTCGTTGACCTTGCGCGTGAAGAGCTTCTGACGAATCTGTTCGCGCTGAGCCTGCTCGGTGACGTCGCGCTGACGCCGCCCTTCAACTTCGATCACGTGATAGCCGAACCGGGATTTGACCGGCTCTGAAATCTGGCCCTGCGGCAGGGATTCAAGAGCCTTGGCAAACGCCGGTACCATCTCGGAGGGTTCGCTCCAGCCGAGTTCGCCGCCGTTGAGCGCGGTGCCCTTATCATCGCTGTACTGCTTGGCTAGCGCATCGAAATCAGCGCCCTGCTTGAGCTCGTTATAGACGCGCTCGGCAAGCGCGCGAGCCTTGGCATCGCTGCGGTTCGGGTTCGGGCTGATCAGGATATGGCGCGCCTTCACCTGTGAGATAAGCTTTTGCTGCCCACCCTTCTTGTCGACCAGCTCGACCAGATGGAAGCCGCTGGCGCTTCGAATCGGCTCGCTGATTTCACCCTTGCTCATGGCAGGCACAACGTCTGCAAAGATCGTCGGGAGTTCATTGCGTGGACGCCACCCGAGATCCCCGCCAGAAAGCGAGTCGTTTTGCTGGGCGAGTTTACCGGCCATTTCCTCGAACGATTTGCCGCTGGCCTCAAGCTGCGTGCGGAGCTTTTCAGCCTGGGCACGCGCCTTGGCGACCTGGGCAGCAGAGGCATTTTCAGGCAGTGATACAAGAATATGGGCCAGATGGTACTGGGCCTTGTCGGCCGCGCCCAGGTGATCCAGATACTGTTCGACTTCGCGGTCCGACACCGACACACGCCCGGCAACCTTCTGTCGCTGAACCTGCGAGATAATCATCTCGCGGCGCACCTGCTCACGGACGGAATCAAACGATACGCCCTGTTTGCCAAGTGCGGCCTGAAAGGCCTGTACCGACTCGAAGCCATTGCTCTTCGCGACCTGTCGCAGCGACTGGCTGAGCTGGTCGTCATCAACGCTTACATTGGCTCGCTTGGCCATCTGCAGCTGAATGTCTTCAAGGATCATGCGATCGAGCACTTCGCGCTTGAGTGTTTCCATCGGCGGCGGCGTAACGCCGCGCGAATCAAGCTGCTCGCGCACCTCCTGGAGACGACGGTTCAGGTCGCTTTGCATGATGGCGTCCTGATTGACCACCGCAACGATCCTATCGAGCGGCTGAGCGGCTGCGTGAGCCAGGGGGGACAGACCGATGACGGCCGCCAATCCCAGCGGGGCCAGTAGCGTTTTGCGCATGATAAAGCTCTCTATATCCTGACATTCATCGGCGTAAGACACGCCTTGATGCATTAAAACGTGGTCGGCGTATAGCCCGGCACGGCGTCTGAAAAATACGGTTCCGGATCCTGACCTAGACCACCCAGGCCCTTGAGTACGAACCGAAGGAAGATACCGCGCTTGGTTTCGTCATCCAAAATGGTATTGGCGGTATCGTCGTCGTCGACCCACTCACGCCAGGCCACCTCAACGCCATAGCAGCAATCGTTGAACTGGATACCGGCCAGCTTCTCGAGCGAGCGGCTGTTGGTTTCATCGTAAAGGTACCGGCCGATCAACGAGACGCTGCTCGAGGCCTTCCAGGCGAACGATACGTCATACTCGTTGCGGTTGTAGCCGAGACGATCTTCGCGGTCGCCTGCGGGATCAAACCCTTGCACTTCCCAGCGATAGCCCAGATTCAGCACACTGCCGTCAGGGTGACGATAGTTCAGGTACGTTGCGTTGCGTTCGGTGCGGTCGCGCTCGGTGTCATACATCAACGTATAGCGCGCGCTAAAGCGGTCGTTGATCCGCCAGTCGATCTGGCCTATAGCTGGCGAATAGTCCCGGTGGTTGTTGTAGTAGTACGGACTATTCGGGTCGTCGTAATTCTTGCTCGGGTCGTTATCAGTCACGTCACGGTCTTCGAAATACCGGCTTTGGCCCAACGAAAGTTTGAGCCGCTCGCGACCGGTCTCGCCCTCGAGGAACCGTGAACTGACCCCGTAGGAAAGCTTGTTGACGTCCCCGATGCGATCACTGCCGGTAAAGCGGTACGGCGACCAGAGACGGTTGATGGAGTACGCCTGGGGGTTGGTATCGAACACCGGCGCATCGTCCTGATCACGCTCGGGCACGTAGGCATAGAACAGCCGTGGCTCCAGAGTCTGACGCCAGTCACTGTCAAAGGCCGAAAAGTCGCGTTCGAAGATCAGACCGGAATCGATCGAGTAGACCGGAGCTGCCACGGACGGCGAGTCACTACGCCCGTTTAGATCTGCGTCGTTTCGGTTGCCGTAGTCCAGCTCATATTGGGAGTACCAGAGCGCGGCGCGCGGCTCGAAAAAGCCCCAGCTGGTATCGGCGCGATAACCAAGCGCAGGCTCGGCGTGCAGCCGCGAGCCGTTGGCGGATTCATTCAGTGGCACATCGTTGTGGTCGATATCGCGCCAGAAATAGGTCGCGGAGCTGTTCCACTCCTGATACAGACCGTTGTCCTGACGCCAGCGCGCATCCGCGATCAGCGCCGGCAGTTCGTAGAACGGCTTGTCGTCATCGCGAAGCGGGTCGTCCATTTTCTGGAAGCCGCGCGCCCGACCCTGCAAGTGCCAGGTTTCGCCGCGGTAATCCAGTCGCGCCAACCGCTCCAGGTGATCGGTGTCGATTTCCTCAAAGCTCTGGCCGAGGTCATCGAAATAGTCGCCGTCGCTGGCGGCGCCGTAGCGAAGATCATAGCGAGTGCGCGGAGACAGGCGCCCGGTCTGGGTATAGTTGATGTACCAGCGGTCTTCGCCGGCATGGTCATCATCGCTGTCGTCACCGCCATCATCGCTTGAAAGGTAGGCACCCTCCAGCTGGCCGGCGGCGCTGTCACCCAACAGGTAGCGGAACTGACCGCCGAGCATTGAGCCACGGTTTTGAATGTAGCGCGGGGTGATGGTGGCGTCGTAGTTGGGCGCCAGGTTCAAGTAGATTGGCTGGCTGTAGTCGAGCCCATCGGAGCCGGAATAGCCGATCAACGGCCAGAGCGCGCCGGTATGCCGACGGTCATCGATCGGAAAGCGCACCCAAGGCCAATAGAAGACCGGAATGTCCTCGATCTCGAGGCGTGCGTGCTTGGCCGTGCCGTAGCCGTTTTCACGGTCAAGCACGACGTCGTTACCTACCAGTCGCCAGAGGCTGCTTTGAGGGTCACAGGTGGTAAAACTTGCTTCTCGTAGCCGATAGCGGCCGTCCTTCATGCGGGCAAGCGAGCGCGCGTCGCCTCGAGCATGCTGGTCATGAAAGACGTAATGGGCAGCGTCGACCTTGGCAGCCTTGCTGTCGAGCGCGATGTCGGCGCTGTCGCCACGCACCAGCGCACCATTGGCGCGCCACGCCAGGGGGCCTGTCACGTGGGCGCGCGTGCGCGCTTCATTGACAGCCACTTCAGGCGCTTCAACCTGCTGATTGCCACGACGAAGTACAACGTCGCCATTCAGGATCGTTTCGCCGCCGTCACCGTAGCCGGCTTGATCCGACGTGCTTCGCACCTGAGCGTCGGTCTCACCCGGCTCGATACGGTAAGAAGGCATGACGTATTGGCCGCGGCACAGCGCATCGGCCGGACGGTCCTGCCCCCAGGGTTGCCAATCAAGCTCACTGGCCGGCGGGGTGGCCGGAGGCTCCGCATGCGCGGCGCCGGCCAGGACCCCAGTCAACGCGGCGGTCCAGAAGGTACGCTGCCCCATATTGTTCGTCATCCTTGCTTTTATAAAGACCCGGGAATGATCCCATGTACATGATTGAAAAAATCGGTAAGGTACATCGTCGATACCCACTCGCCCCGGCACGACCGACGACAACTCCGGCACGACCGACTACAGGAACACTATGTCTGACCGTTTCACGCACATGGTGCGATGGCTGGCTGCGTGTCATGACTGCGCCGCCCATGACCTCTTACTCGACACCGTTGCCGACGACGCCAGTTTTCGGCGGTATTTTCGTCTGACGCTGCCCGATGGGCAAACGCGCATCGTCATGGATGCGCCGCCGGCGCTCGAAGACAGCACCTCGTTTGTCGACATCGCGGCACGCTGGGCAAGCGCGGGCATTCCCGTACCCGACCTCTTCGAGTACACGCTCGAAGAGGGGTTCATTGTACTCGAAGACCTCGGCGACATCATGCTACGACAAGCGCTCGACGATGAACACCGTGTCGACACGCTGATCGATCACGCGCTGAGCCTTTCGACCCGTATCGCAGCCCAGCCCACCGAGGGCTTGCCCGTCTATACCGCCGAGCGGCTTCGCGATGAAATGAACCTGGTGCTCGAATGGACGCTGCCGTGGCTCGAACTGACGCCACCGGCTGACTGGCCACAGGCGATCGAGCGCATCGTGGATGCGATCACCGACCAGCCCTACGTCACCACCCACCGTGACTACACGGCGCAGAATGTGATGGTGCAGGGCGAGCGTCTGCGCGTCATTGACTTTCAGGGCGCGTTCAAGGGCCCCTTGAGCTTCGACCTGACCTGTCTGCTGCGTGACCGCCACGCCCCCTGGCCGGCGGCGAAGCTCGATCACTGGGTCACAGCCTTTCACGCCAAGGCACAGGGTACAGGACTGATCACGGAGCGCTCACCCGAGCGCGTTCGCGCCGACTTCGAGGCCACCAGCGCCCAGCGCAGCATCAAGGTACTGGGCGGCTTCTGCAGAACCGCCTTCCGCGACGGCAAGCCGCGCTACCTTGGGCACATGCCTCACTTCCTCGATCACGCCTGCGCCGCGCTCGCCGCACTTGATGAACGCGCCCTGCTCGACTGGTTCGAGCGCGAGTTCCGCCCCACACTTGCAACAGCCCTTTCACACCCGGAGGCGCTCCCGTCATGAAAGCAATGATTCTGGCCGCCGGGTTCGGCACCCGCATGCGCCCCCTGACCGACACTTGCCCAAAGCCGCTGCTGCTTGCCGGCGGCAAGCCCCTGATCGTGCATCACCTCGAACGACTGAAGGCCTGCGGCATCGATGAGGTCGTTATCAACGTAAGCTACCGGGGAGAACAGATCATGGACGCCCTCGGTACTGGCAAGGCGTTTGGAATGACGCTTCACTGGAGCGTTGAGCCTACACCGCTTGAAACCGCCGGCGGCATCATCAAGGCCCTGCCCATGCTTGGCGAGGCGCCGTTCTGGCTGGTCAACGGGGATGTGTACTGCACGTACCCCATCGATCCAAGCGCCACCCTCGATAGCGCTCTTGCACATCTGGTGATGGTTGATAACCCCGACCATCACCCACACGGCGACTTTCATCTCACCGAGACCGGTGACGTTTTCAAGCACGGCCAGCCAATGCTTACGTATTCAGGCATCGCGCTTTTGAGCCCAGCCCTGTTCAACGGCGGTCAATGCGACCAGCCAAGCCGACTCGCGCCCTACCTGGTGAATGCCATGGCGGCCGGCCGGGTTCGCGGTGAGCGCTTTGACGGGGATTGGCTCGATGTGGGAACACCTGAGCGTCTTGCCGAACTGGATGCACGATTGAGCGGGATCCAGTAACATTCGCCTCATTTTCCAACGACCCGAGACAGACCGATGAAAGCAACCGTCAAATGGACCGATGGGCGCCAGTTCGTGACCGAATCCGGTAGCGGCCACAGCGTGGTCATCGATGGCAACCCGGACAACGGAGGGCGCAACACCGGCCCGAGGCCCATGGAATTGATGCTGATGGGCCTGGGCGGCTGCACGTCCTATGACGTCATCAACATCCTCGAAAAATCGCGTCAGGCCGTCACTGATTGCGTCGCGACCATCGAGGCCGAGCGCGCCGACACGACGCCTTCCGTTTTTACCAAGATTCATATTCATTTCGTCGTGACCGGACGTGCGCTGAAAGAAAGCCAGGTCAAGCGCGCCACCGAACTTTCGGCCACCAAGTACTGCAGCGCATCACTGATGCTTGAAGCCGGCGGCGTTGAAATCACGCACTCGTTTGAAATGAAGGAAAGCGCGTAACCTTTCGAGGACGAAACGCTGACACCCCCGTTGAAAAAGGAAGGTGCGCTAAGGCAAGCGGCTGTGCATAATGCGCCTTTCTCCGGGCCTTGGCCGATACGCCGGGCATTTACTACCGCTGATACGTTTGGGAGGCTCGGAATTGTCCGATAAGCTCCGACTTCATGGGTTCAACAACCTGACCAGTTCGCTTAGCTTCAATATCTACGATATCTGCTATGCGAAAACGGAAGAGCAGCGCGGAGCCTACATCGACTACATCGATGAGCTCTATAACGCTGAACGCCTGACTCAGATCCTGAAGGATGTCACCAACATCATCGGCGCGCACGTGCTCAACATCTCGCGCCAGGACTATGAGCCCCACGGGGCAAGTGTCACGATCCTGATCGCAGAGCATGAGCTGGAAGAGCCGCTGAGCCGCGAAAATGCAGAACCAGGCCCCGGCCCACTGCCTGAAACCGTGGTTGCACACCTGGACAAGAGCCACGTAACGGTACATACCTACCCCGAGTCGCACCCCGACAACGGCATCAGTACGTTTCGGCTCGACATCGATGTCTCGACCTGTGGGATGATTTCACCGCTCAAGGCGCTGAATTACCTAATCCACAGCTTCGATTCCGACATCGTTACCGCCGACTACCGAGTACGCGGGTTTACGCGTGATGTGGACGGCAGGAAACTGTTCATCGACCACGACATCACCTCGATCCAGGACTACATCTCAGAAGATACCAAGCGCGCCTATCAGACGATCGACGTCAACGTCTATCAGGAGAACATGTTCCATACGAAGATGCTGCTGAAGGATTTTGATCTCGACAACTACCTGTTCGGCACCTCGCGTCGGGAACTGTCCTTTGAAGAAGCCGACGACATCGAGCGGCGCCTGCGTCGGGAAATGCTGGAGATTTTCTACTCCCGCAACATGGACTGAGCGGACCTTACGCTCTCGCGCACCAAAAACGGCGCCCATACTCATGTGGACGCCGTTTTTTTATGCCCTTGGCCTGCTTCACGTGTGCTCAGCCATGGCGCCCGACCAGAGACACACCCCGCGCGGCCATGGTCAACGCCCAGCGGCACGGCATCGGCCAGCTCTTGCCCCCGGCTTCAAGCATCTGGCGGGCATGATGCGCGTTATCCCCCTGCATGGCCTGAAAGACAGCCTTTGATCGTCGATCGTCTTCCGGCAAGTGGCGTATCGAGCGCTCCAGGTGTTTATGGGAGGCCTGAGTCACGGTATGGACGAAACTCAACCCGGCCGATTCGTTGATGCGGGCCAACACAGCAGAGCTTGCCATCGCGCCGACGTACAGGGGCGGATCAAAGACGCTGGCCGAACGCCCACCGCATTCGCGAATGCGCTGCTGGCACCAGCCAAGCTGATCCCACTGCTCACCAGCCACCTGCAGACTGCGCGCCTGCGCCTTGGGCGAGCGAGAGGCCAGCATTTGTCCCTGATAGATTGCCTGCACACAGAGGGCGTGGGTGTACTGTCCCTTGACCGAGCGCGCCGAACGCTTTCGTACTTCAGCCGACAAGGCACCGTCACTGGTGGTGTGCGCCGGCGACGCTCGCTGTGGCTCGTTGGCACTGGGCACCAGTACGCGCAACAGGGTATCGAACTGGCTGATCATTCGGTCGGCTCGATTCAACGCCATCTGTCTCTCTCCTTGTAGGCCCTCATGCTACAACCATAGGCAGCGGCGACCGAAAGCACCACCTGCATCAAAAAAAGCCTCGAATGAGGCTTTTTTTGATGCAAGCATTCGGCTCAGCCAGCCGGCCAGCTCATCTGCCGCCCGCCCATCAAATGAAGATGGATGTGATAGACAGATTGGCCGCCATACTCATTGCAGTTCATCACTACACGGTAGCCCTGGTCGGCAAACCCGCGTTCACGCGCAATCTTGGACGCAGTGAGATGAAGACGCCCGACCAGCTCGGCATCGCCCTCGGTTAAATCGTTGAGCGTGTGAATTTCGCGCTTGGGAATGATAAGCACATGGTGCGGCGCCTGAGGTTCGATGTCGTTGAACGCCAGAACATGCTCATCTTCATACACGATATCGGCAGGAATTTCGCGATTGATGATCTTGGTAAAAATAGTGCTCATAATCTTTCCTTTCGAGGGTTAACCTCATCGAAAACGACGTTTGGACAACAAAGACTCAACGCGCGGCGTGATCACAAGCTCAATGGCCAGGGGCATTTTTGAACCTGGCACCACAAGCGTGTGCGGCCGCGCCATGAATGAGTCCTTGATCATGGACAACAGGTAGGGAAAGTCCGCGCCGTGACGGTCGCGAAAGCGAATCACGACAAAGGATTCATCGTCACTTGGAATATCCTGAATCTCGAACGGGTTCGACGTATCGACCGTCGGCACGCGCTGAAAGTTGACGTGGGTGCGCGAAAACTGGGGCAGGATGTAGTGCACATAATCTTCCATACGCCCAAGAATGGTATCGACCACGGCCTCGTGAGAGTATCCCCGCATGTTGGTATCGCGGTTGATCTTTTGAATCCACTCGAGGTTCATGGTCGGCGCCACGCCCACCAGCAGATCGACATGACGAGCCACATCGTACTCGGACGTCACCAACCCGCCGTGAAGCCCCTCGTAGAACAAAAGATCCGTGCCTTCAGGCAGCGGCTGCCATTCGGTGAAGGTACCGACCTGATAGCCAGCCTCCAGCATCTGCTTGTCTTCGGCATGAATGTAGTGACGGTAAGTACCACCCCCGCGTTCGCCATACTCCCTGAACAGCCCCTCGAGCCGGTCGAGCAGGTTGGCCTCGACCGCAAAGTGTGAAAGCTCTGCCTTGCGCTCGGGCTCTTCTCTGAAGATGCGCCGCAGGTCTTCGCGGGTATACCGGTGAAAGGCGTCGCCATCAACGACGGCAGCGTGGATCGATTCCCGGGCGAACATGCGCTCGAACGCTCGACGAACGGTGGTCGTTCCCGCCCCGGACGAGCCGGTCACGGCCACGATCGGATACTCTCGAGACATGCTCTCCTCCCAGATGATGATCGACGCCGTTTAAAGGCAGTGGATTACGCGATTACGACCCCAGCCGCCCGATCGCTCGATGAGCGATGTCACGGCGAACAGTCGCCCCCTCGAACCGGACAGTATCCACCCCGAGGTAGGCGCTCTTGCAGGCGGAGCGAACGTCCTCACCGAGTGCGGTTACACAAAGAACTCGCCCACCGCTGGTCACCACGCGCCCACGCTCGTTTTCGCAAGTACCGGCATGAAACACCTTGCAGCCATGACGTTCGGCCTCATCGAGGTGCGTGATCTCATGACCTTTCTCATACGCCTGCGGATAACCAGCCGCCGCCATCACCACACCGACGGCAACACGCGGATCCCAGTGACACGACTGCTCATCAAGGCGCGCCTCACAGGCGGCTGCGCACAGCGCAACCAGATCGCTCTCAAGACGCATCATGATCGGTTGAGTTTCCGGGTCACCGAAGCGGCAGTTGTACTCGATGACCTTGGGCGCGCCGGCCTCATCGATCATCAGCCCAGCGTACAGAAACCCGGTATACGGATGGCTTTCCTCACGCATGCCCTTGACCGTTGGCCAGATGACCTCATCCATGATTCGTGCATAAACGTCGTCCGTAACGACCGGCGCGGGCGAATAGGCCCCCATACCGCCGGTATTGGGGCCGGTATCGCCCTCACCTGCACGCTTGTGATCCTGACTGGTGGCCATCGGCAGGACATGCTCGCCATCGACCATCACAATGAAGCTGGCTTCCTCGCCCTCGAGAAACTCCTCGATCACCACCCGGGCGCCTGCATCACCAAACGCGTTGCCTGACAGCATGTCTCGCACGGCAGCCTCGGCCTCGTCATCACTCATGGCAACAACGACCCCCTTGCCGGCCGCCAGGCCATCTGCCTTGATCACGATGGGCGCCGGGTGCGTTTTCAGATACGCCAGCGCCTCGTTCACATCGGCGAAGTTGCCGTAGGCGGCGGTCGGAATCGCATGACGCTCGAGAAAAGCCTTGGTAAAGGCCTTCGATCCCTCGAGCTGAGCGGCCGCCTGGGTCGGCCCGAAAATCGCGAGCCCCTCGGCCTGAAACCGGTCGACTACACCCTCCACCAGCGGCGCTTCCGGCCCGACAATCGTCAGATCGATGCCGTTGTCCTTGGCAAACGCCAGCAGCGCTTCATAGTCGGTAGCCTCAATGGCTACATTGGTCATGCCCTCGTCCCGGGCGGTACCGGCATTGCCGGGAGCGACAAAAACCATTTCGGCCAGATCGGACTGCGCCGCTTTCCAAGCCAAAGCGTGTTCGCGACCGCCGCCGCCAATAATCAAAACCTTCATTCGGGATCCGTATCCGTATTCGATGAAAAAGCGTTGCGAAATTATCGCAGAAAAAAAGCGGGCTGTACGCATTCGACCATCGCCGCGAATGGTCTATGATGGGCGCGCCAGCCGAGGACCGCTTATGAATCTAGTATTACTGCCCGCCTCAAGCCAGATCGGCACCCAGCTGACCGTGACCGACCCCAGGCGATTGAAACACCTGAAAGAAGTACACAAGGCCACCCCCGGTCAATCGCTTTCGGTGGGGCTTGAAAACGGGGCGATGGGACGCGCTCGCCTGGACGCGCTCGACGGCGAATCGGCGACCTTTACCATCGAGCACCTCGACACGCCCATTCCCGAGCCCCTTCCCATACACGTCGTTCTGGCTCTGCCGCGCCCGCGCATGCTGGCCCGCAGCCTTGAAAACATGGCCGCCCTCGGGGTCAAGCGAATTACGCTACTACACACTCGTCGGGTCGAAAAGAGCTACTGGCAAAGCCCGGAGCTTGCCCCCGACAAGCTCACCCACCATTTGATTCTGGGCCTTGAGCAGTGCAAGGACACTCGCCTGCCGACGATCACCCTCGAAAAACGCTTCAAACCCTTTGTGGAAGATCGCCTTCCCGGTCTGCTCGAAAGCGCTGAAGGGCTATTCGCTCACCCCGGCGAAGCGCACGCCTGCCCCCACGGGCGCGCACTCGATGCACCGCCGGTCGTACTGGCCATCGGCCCCGAAGGCGGCTTTATCGACTATGAAGTGGAAGCACTTAGAGCCTCTGGCATGCAGGGCATCCACTTGGGGTCGCGCATTCTTCGGGTCGAAACCGCCGTGGTCAGCCTGGTGTCGCGACTTTTCTGACTCGGCCACATATTCTCTGCTTCAACCCTCTACGGCGTTTGATCCGGTGACCGATCAGCCGTCGGCGTGGACGATCTCGGGCTTGAGCTCGATGGCGCAGCGCACCGAGCGCGCAATGAAGCAATAGCCATGCGCGCGCTCATGCAATTCAAACGCACGCGAGGCGTCCGAGTCCGCCCGGATCTCAACACGCGGGGCCAGCCGAACCGTCGTGAATTCACCGGCCCCACCGGGCTCCAGCAGCAGAGTGCCCGTCGGATGGTCATCGTAGGACAGCACGACCACACCGCTCTCGGCACAGAGATGGAGGTACCAGAGCATGTGGCAGCTGCTCAACGAGGCCAAAAAGAAGTCTTCAGGATTGTGACGCTCTGCGCTTCCTAGAAAGGCCGGGTCGGCGCTGACGTCAAGTACGGGCTTTTGAGCGCAGCAAAGCTTGTGATCACGCGAGTAGGCGCGGTAATCGGTCGTGCCGCTGGCGCTGTGCCAGGTGACATGCGAGGTATAGGTGTGTTGCATTGGGCGCGGCTCCCGAGCGGAATTGAGCGGTTCAGCCAGCGCCCACCAGACCCGTCGATGCATGAACTGTACTTAAGCGAGGCTGGCCGATCAGGTCGGCTTATGACTGGCGAGTGTGGCAGGGCCATGATACATTCCATAACGATCAAAAATACTATGGCTTTTTTTGTAACACTTTCAACAAGCTATAGAAGGGTCGACGCGCTAACCGGGAAGACCGCCCCAAAGCGCCGGGATGAAGGAGAGACGCCATGACCGTTTCAAGCCAGACAATAAAGACAAGGCCCGCGCCCTTGATGTGTCGGGCAGAAAACGGCCACGCTGCTACCGAGGTTGCACCATCGCAGCTGGCGCCCGCCTGGCTTGATGCCCCTCGCGCTCATCGACTGCCGTTTCTGACCGACCCGCCCGCCTGATTTCTGCCATGCTAGTACCACTGTGACGAGCAGCACACGCTACGTTTTCCGGACGCATCACCTGCGGCTTTACACTGAATAAAAAGAGCACGTCTTCATGACCCTGCTACTGATCATATTGTTGCCGCTCATCGGCAGCCTGGTACCGCTTGCGAGCGCCCGCTTCAAACGCACGACCATTGCCTGGCTGGTGGCCATTCTCCCCGCTATCGCCCTCGGCGTTGCCGCCTACCACACCACGAGCGTCTTTTCTGGCAACATTCCAACGGTTTCCTTGCCCTGGGTGCCGTCTCTGAGCCTGGATCTTGCGTTCAGACTCGATGGTCTGTCGCTACTCTTTGTGTATCTGGTGCTTGGCATCGGGCTTTTGATCATTCTCTACGCCCGCTACTACCTGTCGGAAAACGACTCGATCGTGCGCTTTTATGGCTATCTGATGCTGTTCATGACCGCGATGCTTGGGATCGTCACTTCCGATAACCTACTGCTTCTGTGGTTTTTCTGGGAATTGACCAGCCTCTCGTCTTTTCTACTGATCGGCTATTGGTCCGGGCTCAGCAGTGCGCGCAAGGGCGCGCGGATGGCCTTGACGGTCACCGGCGCAGGCGGGCTCTGTCTGTTAGCCGGCATTCTCTTGATCGGTAATGTTGTCGGCTCGTTCGACCTGACCACCGTGCTCGAAAGCCGCGAACTCATTCAATCAAGCCCTTATTACACGGCGATTTTGCTGCTGGTGCTTCTGGGCGCCTTTACCAAATCGGCCCAGTTCCCGTTTCAATTCTGGCTGCCACACGCCATGGCGGCACCGACGCCTGTGTCGGCGTACCTTCACTCCGCCACCATGGTCAAGGCAGGCGTCTTTTTGCTGGCACGCTTCTACCCTGTCCTTTCAGGCACCGACGAGTGGTTCTATATCGTCACGCTGGTGGGTCTGACCACGCTGCTGTACGGGGCATTCTTCGCCCTGATCAAGCAGGACCTGAAAGGGGTTCTGGCCTTTTCGACCATCAGCCACCTTGGCCTCATTACACTTCTGTTCGGGTTCAATACCGAGCTTGCTGCCGTCGCGGCCGTGTTTCACATCATCAACCACGCGACGTTCAAGGCGTCGCTGTTCATGGCGGCCGGCATCGTCGACCATGAGTGCGGCACACGCGACATTCGAAAGCTCAACGGCCTGTGGCGTTACATGCCCTACACCACCGTGCTCGCCGCCGTGGCCTCAGCGTCGATGGCCGGTGTTCCCTTGCTCAACGGTTTTCTTTCCAAGGAAATGTTTCTGGCCCAAAGCCTCGATGCCCAGATGCTGGGCGGACTTTCCTGGATCATTCCGGCACTGGCGACCCTCGGCAGCATTTTGTCGGTGGCGTACTCGCTTCGCTTCATTCATGACGTTTTCTTCAACGGCGAGCCCAAGGACCTGCCCAAGACGCCTCATGAGCCGCCCCGGTATATGCGTCTGCCCATCGAGGTGCTGATTCTGATCTGCGTGCTGGTCGGGATCTTGCCGGCCATTCTGATCGAGCCGATTCTGACCGCCGCGACTGCGGCGGTCGTGCCGGGCGAGCCGCCCCAGGTTCACCTGTCACTCTGGCATGGGCTCAACCTACCACTGATGATGAGCGGTATTGCGCTCATGGGCGGTCTACTGGTGTATATCGCGCGCGATCACATCTACCGCTTCCACCGTCAGTTCAAGACCCTGAACGCCCGCGACTCGTTTGAGAGCATGGTGCAGAAACTGGTCAAGCTGTGTCAGTGGAGCATTGATCGGTTCGAAAACGGCTCCCTGCAGCGCTACATGTTCTGGCTCTTGTTGACGGCGGTTGGCTTTGCGGCCTCAGGGCTTTTTCAGGTGCCAAAGCTTGCCGGCGACAAGGTCGTGCAACCCGTCGACAGCGTACTGATCATTGGCGGCGTCATTTTGTGCCTGGCCGCGATCGGTACCATCATGACTCACCGAAAGCGTCTGATTTCGCTCTTGTTCCTGTCTGTCGTCGGCATGCTGGTGTCACTGACCTTCGCGCGCTTTTCAGCGCCGGATCTGGCACTGACGCAGCTGGCGGTCGAGGTCGTGACCATCATTTTGTTAATGCTTGCGCTGTTCTTCCTGCCGCAGAAGACGCCCAAGGAGTCCACCGGTGGGCGCGTACTTCGCGACCTGTTATTGGCCGGGACCTTTGGCGGTGTTATCGCGAGTCTCAACTACGCGGTCATCACGCGCCCGGTCGACAGCATTTCACGCTTTTTCATCGAGAACAGCGTTCCAGGCGGCGGCGGTCATAACATCGTCAACGTGATCTTGGTCGATTTCCGTGGCTTCGATACGCTCGGCGAGATCACCGTACTCGGCATCGCCGGTGTCGCTATCTATAAACTGCTCAATCGGCTGCGACTGTTCATGCCCTCAAGCGATCTTGAGGGGCGGCCATGGTCGTCCGAGCGCTTCCCGGTCATTTTGTACTCGGTTTCACAAACGCTGCTGCCCCTGGCGCTTTTAGTATCAGCGTTCATTTTCCTGCGCGGCCACAATCTGCCGGGCGGCGGATTCATCGCCGGGCTCGTGGCCGCCGTTGCCATCATTTTGATCTACATGGCGCGCGGCGTTGAATGGTCTCAACGACGGCTGTCCTTCAACTATCAGCCCATCGCAGTCACAGGTGTTGCTATCGCAGCGCTTACAGGGCTTGGCAGCTGGGTGTTCAATGCGCCATTTCTGACCTCAAGCTTCGGGCACTTCGAGATTCCAGTGATCGGTGATATTGAGCTTGCCACCGCCCTGCTGTTCGATCTCGGCGTCTATCTGACCGTAGTCGGCGCAACGCTCATGATTCTTGCCAACCTCGGCAAGGTCACTACCTCGCACAGGCCGACCAAGGAGAAACAGTAATGGAAGCGCTTTACGCAACCGTCACCGGTGTTCTGACCGCGTGCGGCATCTACCTGACGCTTCGCGGTCGCACCTTTCCAGTGGTGGTCGGGCTGACGCTCCTATCCTACGCCGTCAACCTATTCTTGTTTTCAATGGGCGGCCTTGCCTCCAAGAGCACCACCATCGTCGACAGCAGTTTTCCCTATGCAGACCCCCTGCCCCAGGCGCTGGTCCTGACGGCGATCGTGATCGGGTTCGCCATGACGGCCTTCGTGGTCATCCTTGCCATGCGCACCCGAGGCGATCTCGGCAGCGACAGTGTCGACGGCCAGCGAACCGATGAGCCGCGCGAGGAGCGTAAGTGATGGATCATTTGTTGGTCATGCCCATTATTCTGCCGCTGTTTGCAGGCCTTGCCATACTCTGGAAACGCGACGCCAGCGCCCGATTCAAACGCCTGGTCAGTCTCAGCGCCATGGTCCTGTTGGTGGCGGTCAGTGTGGCGTTGGTCACCCTGGCAAGCGACGATACCATCCGCTATTACGCCCTCGGCGACTGGCAGCCGCCCTTTGGCATCGTGATGGTCCTGGACCGCCTTTCCGCGCTGATGGTGCTTCTGACCTCAGTGCTTGCCCTGTTCGCGGGCCTTTATGCCTGCGCAGGCCAGGATGAGGAAGGCTCCAACTTTTACGGTCTTTTCCAGCTGCAACTGATGGGCATCAATGGCGCCTTCATGACCGGCGACCTGTTCAATCTGTTTGTCTTCTTCGAGGTGCTCTTGATCGCCTCCTATGCCCTTTTGATGCATGGCGGCGGCAAGGCACGAACCCAGTCAGGCCTTCACTACGTCGCACTGAACCTTGCCGGCTCCTCGCTGTTTCTCATCGCGCTCGGCGTGCTCTATGGCACGCTCGGCACATTGAACATGGCGGACATGGCGCAAAAGGTCGCGACCCTCGACACCAGCAGCGCGGGCCTTACCATGGCCGCCGGCCTGCTGCTTCTGACCGTGTTCGCGCTGAAATCAGCCATGCTGCCGCTCTATTTCTGGTTGCCGCGCGCCTACGCCGCCGCCCCGGCCGCGGTGGCGGCGCTGTTTGCCATCATGACCAAGGTCGGCATCTACGCCATTTTGCGTGTGTTCTCGTTGATCTTCGGTAATCATGCAGGCGCGCTTGCCGATATGGCAAGCCCGTGGATCTGGTGGGGCGGCCTTGCAACGCTTGCGCTTGCAGCTGTTGGCTGCCTGTCGGCGCGGGACATGCGCACGCTTGTAAGCTATCTGGTTCTGGTGTCGGTCGGAACGCTTCTGGCGGCGGCAAGCCTTCCCGGCCAGCAAAGCCTCTCGGCGCTTCTCTATTACATGCCCCAGACCACACTGGTCACGGGGGGCCTTTTTCTGCTCGCGGACCTTATCGATGATCAGCGTGGCAAGGCCGGCGCGCGCATCGTCAAAAGCCGCCCCTTACGCCAACCGGCACTCCTTGGAACGCTGTTTTTCATCGGCATGGCCGGTATCGCGGGACTGCCTCCCTTTTCCGGTGCGATCGGCAAGGCCATGATTTTACAGGCCACGCCGGAAGGCGCGCGCGTATGGCTTTGGTCGATCCTGCTCGTTGCTGGACTCTGCGCCATCGTCGCGGCCTCACGCGCCGGATCGACCTTTTTCTGGCGCTCAAGCGAGGGTGAGGCAAGTGGCCCATTGGCCGGGCCTGCCCGGGGCATCGCGACTGCAGCTCTGATCGGTGCGGCGCCGCTTCTTGCGCTATTGGCAGGCCCGATCACTCAATTTACCGATGCAACCGCCGAACAGCTCGATCACCCGGCACGCTACATCGATGCCATCCTGAACCCAGACCCTGAAAATCAGGCGATGCCGATGAGCAACAGCGAGGAGACGCCATGATTCCAGCAACGCGCCTGATTCCGACGCCTTTTCTGACGCTGCTGCTGATCGCGGTCTGGCTGATGCTTCAGAATTCGCTCAGCCCCGGCAATATCATCATGGCGGTTATCCTCGGAATCGCCCTGCCACGGTTGACCTACCGGTTCTGGGACCGGCAGCCGGACGTTCAGCGGCCCTGGCTTTTAATTCGATACATCCTGAGGCTGGTCGGCGACATCATCGTCGCCAACTACGAGGTCTCGAAACTGGTGCTCTCTCCGCGGCACAAGCCCAAGCCTTACTTTGTGGTGTATCCGCTGTCGATGACCGATCATTTCGCGATCACGGTCCTCACCAGTACGATCTCGCTGACCCCCGGCACCATTTCAGCGCATTTTCGACTTCATGAAGGCACGGTGCTGGTTCATGCGCTCGACCTTGAAAACGAAGAGGCGCTGATCAATGAGATCTATGAGCGTTACGAGAAGCCACTCAAGGAGATTTTCGGATGCTAGAGCGCGCCGTCGAGATAAGCGCCGTATTGTTCATGATTGCGATCGCACTGAACTTCTATCGGCTGATTATGGGCCCGAGCCTGCCGGATCGCATCGCGGCGGTGGACACCATGTACGTCAACGCCATCGGAGCCATCGTGCTCTATGGCATGTGGCTCAAGACCACGCTGTATTTCGAAGCCGCGCTCTTGATCGCGATGCTTGGGTTCATTAGTACTGTCGCGGTCTGTAAATACCTGCTGCGCGGCGACATCATCGAATAAGGAGACCACGATGGATTGGCGGTTTGCGCTGGAGCTTTTGGTATCGGCCTTTTTGATTTTCGGTGGAGTGTTCGCCGTGGTCGGCGCGATGGGCATGGTTCGCTTCAAGGATTTCTACATGCGCCTGCACGGGCCGACCAAGAGCACCACGCTCGGCGTTGGCTGTATCCTGCTCGCGTCCATGAGCTACTACTGGCTTCGAACCGACACGCTCAGCATGCAGGAAATGCTGATTACCCTGTTTCTGTTCATCACCACCCCGGTCAGCGCCCATCTTCTGACCATGAGTGGCCTTCATCACAAGCTGCCCTGCGATGACGCCACCCGCGGGCGCCCCTACGAACTCAAGGAATCCGGGGGCGCCACCAAGGAGTCGACCGCGTCCAAGCGGTAATCACCAGCCCTGCGTATGCTGCTCGACCAGAGACGCCAACATCGCGACATGGTCGTCTCTGTCGTTCAGCGCCGGAATATAATGATACTCGCCACCGCCGGCTTCCTGGAAAAACTCCTTGTTCTGCATCGCGATTTCCTCGAGCGTTTCGAGGCAGTCGGCCGAAAATGCCGGACACATGACATCGACGTGCTGCCGGCCTTCCTTGCCCCAAGCCGTTAATACCTCGTCGGTGTAGGGCTTGAGCCATTCTTCACGGCCAAAGCGTGACTGATAGGTCATGGTCCACTCCTCCGGCCCAAGGCCCAGCTCTTCAGCCACTAGCGCACTGGTCCTCTCGCAGTGCCTCGGGTACGGGTCGCCCTCCTCGGCGTAGCGCTTGGGCACGCCATGGTAGGACATCAAAAGATGCCCCTGCTTGCCAAGCTGCTGCCAATGCTCCCGCACCGAGTTGGCCAATGCCTTGATGTAGTCCGGATGGTCGTGGAAATCGCGAATCATGCGAAGCTCGGGCAAATGCGGGCAAGGTTTTAGTGCCTTGGCCAGCCGATCAAACACGGCGGCGGTCGTCGAACGCGAAAACTGGGGGTACATCGGCAATACGACAATGCGCTCGACGCCTGCACGACGAAGTTCGAGACCAGCCTCTTCCATCGAGGGTTTGCCATACGTCATGGCAAGCGCCACCGGCACATCCACGCCAAATCGAGACTTGAGTTCAGCCTTCAAAGCACGCTGTTGCTTGAGACTGACCGACATCAACGGAGACCCATCCTCGGTCCAGATGGAGGCGTAGGCCTCGGCCACTTTTTTCGGGCGCGTGCGTAACACGAAACCATTCAGGATGGCCCACCATACGGGTCTGGAAATGTCGATGACACGTGGATCCCACAGGAATTCGCCAAGATAGGTGCGAACGGCTTCCGGGGTCGGGGCCTCGGGCGTGCCGAGATTTGCCATCAATACCCCAAATCGGGCCTGGTCACTCATCTAATCACTCCTTGAATTTCAATAAACCCATACTATCAGTGCTGAAGGCAGAGTACCCATCGAAAAGGGCTATCCTTGGCTCAGGCAGCACTAATGGGCAAATATCTATTGAAACCGAAGGGGCGCTGGTCGGGAAAGACGATGGCGGGAAATACCCCGGGGCCGGATGTCGCATCCAGGCCTCGGGTCATCAGAAAACGAGGGGAATGTGTGAGGTCATCGGGGATTTGTAGGATGCGCCACGGGCAACGTCATCGCTGTCATGAGGCATGGTCTTGACCAGATAGGCCCGGTGTACACCTGCGTGGCGAAGCGTACTGTAGACGGCGTCGAGCGAGCGAAACAGCTGGGGCTTGCCCCGGCGCTTAAGCAGGCTGCTCTCACCCTCTTCCGGGCGAAGCTCAACCTGATAAAGGTCGCTGCCCATGTGGCTGACGACGCGGACTTCACCTGAGTTCAGATGGCGGATGGCGTGTAGAAACTGCTGAAATTCCATGTCTTGCTCCTGCGTTTATCGGATCTTTCTCAACTATAGACGCTAAGCTAAGACATTTTCATGACACCTAAAGCCTTGAATAACGATCAATTAAGCTCGCTTTCAAGGAAGGACCCCGACGCCAGCGCCACACCGAGCTCGTTCAGAACATGTTCCGGGAAAAGCTGCCAAAGCTGACGCTGACGTTCAACGCTTCGGGTTTCGATGCGCGCCCGCGTGCGTTCAAGCCAACCGGCATCGCTCAGTCGCCCTTCTGGCAGGCACACAGTGCGCGTGAAGGCACCGGCGTGCCAGAGCATGTCGCAGTAGTTGCGGGTGTAACCCACACCCTGCCCCTTGCGGGTAAACCCGTCAAACGGCCAGCGCCCGACCGCCGGTGCATCATCCAATACGATCACCGAGCCTATCGGCCACGCTGCAGTAGCCTCCGTGTGCGTAGGCCCATCGATGACCGGCCAGAGCGTAGTGAGCTGCCTTGCCAACAGCGTGCCCATCGACGGCGCACGCGCGTCCGGAAGCGTCGATTTGATCAGGTGCATCGCCCCGAAAATCAAGAGCGCCTTGTCATCGCGTGCCAGCACATGGCGTGTCACACAGTCAGCGTAGCGCGCATCGCGTTCGTCCATGGCCGCCTGCCAGCGCGTCTCAGTGGCGGTTTGCCAGTCGAAGGCGGCCTCCGCCAGTAGAACCCGCCACCGCTTCGAGGGTGGAAGCGTCTGATTGACGCGCCGCACGTGCTCGAAAAACTGCTGATAGACCCACGGCGACCAAAGCACACCATGCAGCGTGTCCTCACAGATCAGGCTAAGCGCGGTGTCGGAAAGGGCTTCCCCCGCCAGATATCGGTCAAGCATGCCCTGATGGCGCTCACTGCCGAACTCAACCACCACGGTCTGGGTGTGTGCCTGCACCGCTGGCGCCTCGATCAGCGCAAACATCTGCTCAAGGACCTCAGGGCACCAGTGCATCTCGCCAACGCCGACCAAGGGCGTGCGCTGAAAGCCTGCATCGACCGCCTCGATCAGGGAACAGACGGCGGCCGCATCGATGTCAGAGGCAGGGCGTTCGCTCATGGCTCAAAACCTCCTCGAGACGAGCCGCGATGTGACGCGCGGCCTCGGGTTGAATCATGCCCGGATGATCACAGGGCAGGTCGTGATTGATCAAGTCGCCCCGCACATAAGGCCGCCAGGCCAATCGATTGAGCCAGTCCTCGTCTCGGGGAGCGGCAGCGGTAAAGAACTCCACATCGCCCTCATAAACCTGATGGTGAGACTCGCGCACCAGCCGACTGTTATTGGCAACCACATCGACCATGGCATCCAGCACCCGACCTGGCAGGCTTGCGAGCGCATGCCCCTCCTGACTCAAGAGCTCGATCACATCCTGCCGGGTCGCGCCCGACTCCGGAAGTCTGAGACCTGCAATGCGCAATAGTGCCGTCAGCGCGTCCTGCTCATCCGGCGGGGCCAGATGGCGCCACTGATCGCTTGGGTAAGCGTCCAGCATCGCAAGCAAGCGCACCTCATCGCCGCGGGCCTGCAATTTAGCGGCCAACGTATGAGCGATCATGCCCCCGATCGACCAGCCAGCGAGCCAGTAAGGCCCTTCGGGCTGAACCGTCTTCAGCTGGTGAAGGTAATCCTCAGCCATCGCATCAAGCGTCAGCGGCAATGGCTCATCCACCGCAAGCCCCCGCGCCTGAAGCCCATAGATGGGGCCGAAGGACGGCAGCGCGCGCACCAGCGCGTTATAGCACCACCCCAACCCACCAGCAGGATGACACAGCACCAGCGGGGCATCACCTGTCTGCGCCTTAAGGGTCAGCAGCACCGATAACCCATCCTGACCGGAAGCCTTTTCATAATGCGAAGCCAATGCACTGACGCTCGGCGCCTCGAACAGTGTGGCAAGGGTGATCTCCCAGCCAAGCGTTTCCCGTACGCGCACCGACAGCGCGACCGCCGTTAGGGAGTGCCCACCCAGATCAAAAAAGTTGTCATCGACCCCGACCCGTTCTAAATCGAGCGCTTCGGCGAACAAGGCACAAAGCGCACGCTCCTCCTCGCTGTCGGGCGCACGATAATGTTCGTGATCACTCAATTCCGGCATCGGCAGCGCCTTGCGATCGAGCTTGCCATTATCGGTCAGCGGCAGCGCCGATAGCGTGCAGAGGTGCTGGGGGACCATGTAGCTCGGCAACTGCGAGGCCGCCCATGCCCTAACCGCATTGGCATCGAGCGACTGCCCGGCGTCCATGACGACGTAGGCCACAAGTCTCGGATCATTCTCTCGCGGCGAAATAACGCTGACGGCGGCCTGAGCGACGCCCGGCGCCCGAGTGATGACGTCGTTGATTTCATCGAGCTCGATGCGCTGACCGCGAAGCTTCACCTGGCCATCTAGACGCCCCATATACTCGAGCGCGCCTTCTTGATTCCAGCGCGCGAGATCACCGGTGGCATAAAGTCGGCCAAGCTCGGAGTGCTGGATAAATCGTTCGCGCGTCAGATCCTCACGCCCGATATAGCCTCGGGCCAGATTCATGCCGCCAATGTAGAGCTCACCAGCCGCCCCAACCGGCATTGGCTGGCCGTGGTCATCGAGCACGTGAAGCTGCGTGTTCCAGATCGGCCGGCCGATCGGCAGGCTCGCCCGCATGTCTTGTGCCTTGCAGGGCCAATAGGATACGTCGATGGCCGCCTCGGTCGGGCCGTAGAGGTTATGCAACAAGACCTCAGGCAAGGCGTCATGCAGCCGAGTCTGGAGCAGCTTCGGCAGAGCCTCGCCGCTGCAAAATACCTGCCGAAGCGAAGTGCACTCAGACACCGGTGCACTGTCTAAAAAGGCCTGCAGCATGGAGGGGACAAAGTGGAGCGTGGTAATCCGGTGCGTCTTGATGGCCTCGAGCAGATACCATGGGTCCTTGTGCCCGCCTGGGCGCGCCATCACCAGCGTGGCCCCACTCAGTACCGGCCAGAAGAACTCCCAGATCGAGACGTCGAACCCGGACGGCGTCTTTTGCAGCACCCGATCCCCTTCGTCGAGCTGATACATCGCCTGCATCCACTCGAGCCGGTTGACGATGGCCTGCTGCTCGATCATCACGCCCTTGGGCTTGCCGGTCGAGCCCGACGTGAACAGCACATAGGACAGCGCCGACGGCGAGCGCGCATCGCGACGGGGGTTATCACTGGGCTGGGCTGCGAGCGCGCCTTGACTGTCTGGCGCATCGATAACCAGCTGCTCGACCGTTATGCCCTCGGGCAGCAGTGATCGAGTGTCTTCCGCACTGACAATCAAACGTGGCCCGGCCTGCTCGATCATATAGCCAAGGCGCGCCTTCGGATAATCACTCGACAACGGCATGAAGGCTGCACCCACCTTTTGCGTCGCAATCAGCGCCACTTCCAGCAAGGCGCCGCGCTCGAGCGCTACACCCACGATGTCGCCCGCCCCAACGCCGTACGCGCTCAACAGGTGCGCCAGGCGGTTCGCGTCCTGATTGAGCGTTAAATAGTCGAGCGTGCCGGAGGCGCTGATCAACGCCGGCGCCTCAGGCGTGCGCAGCACCTGACGCTCGAACAGGCTTGCCAGATCAGTGGACTCTACTGGCGCTGCCGTGGCGTTCCAGTCGTCGAGGCTGGTTTGCTCACGGGTCAGTCGCCAGGGCAATTCGTGAACCGGGCGCTCTGCATGGGTCGAAAAGGTCTGCGCCCAGCGCATCAAGCGATCGAGGTGGTCGGTCATGACCGCGCGATCATAGCGGTTGGGGTTGGCCTCGACAGCCAGCTTGGCCCGCCGCCCGACCCCATCCCAGTGCAGATAGAACGAAATATCATGCTCGGGCCCGGCCACCAGATGATCGAGTGCCGACGTCAGGGCGTGCCAGTCGGTCGGTTGCGCAAAGGGCATGATGTTGACCTGCGGCCCGAACAACGCCCGTTCGCCCGGGCGTCGCATGACGTCGCGCTGAAGCGCTTCGTAGCGGTAGCGCTGATGGCGCCGGATCCCGCCCATGGCCTCGCGCGCGTGGGCGGCCCACATGGCCGGCGTGTCGGAACGGGCCTGTGTCAGGCGAAGCGGCAACACGTTGACCTGGGTGATCGGCGTTTTCATATCGGCGCCCGTGTAGCGCCCCATCATCGGCAGTCCCAGTGTCACGTCATCGCGCTGGTTCCAGCGGCACACATACGCCCCCACCGCAGCCACGAACACCTCGGCCGGGTGCAGCGCCTGAACGTCGGCGCCGTCGATCAAGGCCTCGATGACGTCCTGGCCCAGCCAGGCCTCGATGCGGTCCGCCCGCTCGGCGGCAAGGTGCGTACGTTCGGTCAGCGTGATCGGATCGGGGTCGTCCGCGAACTGGCGCGCCCAGTACGCCCGGTCGGCCTCGCAGGCCTCGCTTGACTGGTACGTTCGGTCGCGCTTGATCATGGCGGTGACCTCACCGAACCAGGGTGACGGCGCGTCGGTGGCCGTACACAGCGCGTTGTAGTGCTCACAGGCGCGCCTTTGGAGCAGGCTGTAGGCAAAGGCATCGGCGGCCAAGTGATGGATCACCATCAGCCACCATACTTCCGACTCCGACAGGCGAAGAACGGTAAAGCGGTAGAGTCTCGGCGTGTCGAGTTCGATGCCATGATCAAGCTGTGCGTCGATCCAGCGCTGAGCGTACTGCCTGGGCTGCTCGACGCAGCGGAAGTCCTGCACCTCAACCTGCGGCGCGATGTGTTCAAAAAAGGCCTGGACCGGCCCATCAGCCCCCATTTGAGCCCGAGCGGTAAGCGTTGGCGCTTCCATGACTGTTCGCTCGATGGCCTCGACCAAGGCCTCGACATCAGGCGCTCCCGTCAAGCGCAGGCACTGTGAGGTGGTGTACGTCGCGGCCGTGCCGCTCATTTGCTGCGCGAACCAGATACCTGCTTGCGCACTACTGAGCGAATACGTGGGGGACGTGGGCATCAAGGCACTCCTTGGAGAATCGGATCATGACACAAATGATAATAGTTATCATAATCAATTCAAGAGCGTATGACACCCCTTCTCATGGTTCAGGCATAAAAAAACGCGGCCCTTCGACCGCGCTCTCATCGCTGCACGCAAGGCGTGCGTTACTGCATCAATCGCGGTTAAACGTCGAGGGGTCGATGGCGACCCCGAGCGAGCGGCGATCGACCCAGCGACCGGATTTGGTTTCCTTGTAGCGAAACACCACATAATCGCCTTCACTGACCGGAAGCTCTGCGTCCTCGATCTGATGCGTGTAGGTTTCACCATTGACCGTCAGGGTATACCGGTAAAGGTCGGGCATGCCGAGCCACTCCTTGAACGGGCCCTCGCGCTCGACGCTTTCCAGAGTACCTCGCGCCTCTAACTTGGGTTGACGTGCGCCACGTCCACGATAACCAGCCATGCTCTCTTCTCCCGTTTGGCAAGCCGGGCATTATACCGGCCTATGTATGCGACTCAACCGGCGAACAGCCAGGCATCACTCTTCGAAATCGCCATAGCTTCCAGGCGCCAGATCCTCGAAGCGGGTGTATTTCCCGATGAACGCCATGTGTACGGTCCCGATCGGGCCATTACGCTGCTTACCGATGATCAGCTCCGCAAGTCCCTTGTTATCGGGATTGTCCTTGTTATAGACCTCATCACGATAGACGAAGGCAATCACATCGGCGTCCTGCTCGATCGCGCCGGACTCACGAAGATCCGACATGACCGGGCGCTTGTTGGGGCGCTGCTCGAGCGAGCGGTTCAACTGCGACAGCGCCACCACCGGGCAGTTGAACTCCTTGGCAAGCCCCTTCAACGAGCGCGAGATTTCCGAGATTTCGGCCGTTCGGTTCTCGGAAAGCCCCGGCACTTGCATCAACTGAAGGTAGTCGATCATGACAAGGCCGATATCACCGGCCTCACGCGCCAATCGCCGCACGCGAGCGCGCATCTCATTGGGCGACAGTGCCGGTGTGTCATCGACAAATAATTGTTTGTCCTTCAAAAGATTGACCGCCGAGGTGAGCCGTGGCCAGTCTTCATCTTCGAGCTGACCGGTTCGGACACGGGTCTGATCGATGCGCCCGAGCGAGGACACCATACGCAGCATCAACTGCTCGGCGGGCATTTCCATCGAAAAGACCACAACGGCCTTATCACCGCTGACCACCGCGTGCTCGACCAGGTTCATCGCAAAGGTCGTCTTACCCATCGAGGGCCGCCCGGCCACGATAACGAGATCCGAAGGCTGAAGACCGGAGGTCATGTCATCCAGATCCCGAAAACCGGTCGAAATGCCGGTCATGCTGCCTTTCAGGCTGAACAACTGATCGATGCGGTCGACTGCCTTGGTCAGCAGCTGGCTCATGCCCTGAGGCCCGCCGAACTTGGGCCGGTCCTCGGCGATCTGAAAGACCAGCCGCTCGGCTTCATTGACCAGATCGTCAGAGGTCTTGCCTTGCGGATAGAAGGCCCCTTCCGCGATCTGATTGGCCGCCTGGATCAACTTTCTAAGCGTTGCCCGCTCGCGAACGATGTCGGCGTACGCCCGAATATTGCTTGCCGACGGCGTATTGCGCGCAAGCTCTGCCAGATAGGAAAGCCCACCGACTTTCGACAGCTGATCTCTGGATTCAAGCACCTCGGACAGCGTCACGGCATCCAGCGGGCGGCCTTCATCGGACAGACGCGCTATGGCGTTGAAGATATAGCGATGTTCAAAGCGGTAGAAATCATCGGCAACCAGCCGCTCGGACACCGTATCCCAGCTGCTGTTATCGAGCATCAGGCCACCAAGCACCGATTGCTCGGCTTCCAGGGAATTGGGCGGCACCTTGATGGTCGATGTTTCCTGATCAGAGACTGCGATTTCATTCATGGGGACACATACGCTTGAGTGAGGCCGAAGCGGCTAGCTTATCAAACCGGCCTCGTCTTCGGACAACCTGCAACGAAGTACAGGCATCAAAAAAGGGCATGACGCTTGGCGTCATGCCCTTTTCCACCAGCGCCTTGCAGTACGAATGTACTTACTCGGCGACTACCACGACACGAATGCTGGCGGTGACGTCGGCGTGCAGCTGCAGCGCGATGTCGTATTCACCAGTCTGACGCAGCGGACCTTCCGGCATGCGAACTTCGCTCTTGGCGACGTCGATACCGGACTGAACCAGTGCTTCGGCCAGATCGCGCGGACCGATAGAACCGAACAGTTTCCCTTCTTCGCCAGCTTTGGCGACGAGAGAAAGTTCGATTTCGGACAGCTGCTCGGCGCGCGCTTCAGCGCTTGCCTTGCGATCTTCCGCTTCACGCTCGAGCTCGGCCCGGCGTGCTTCGAACATGTTGACGTTGTCCTGAGTTGCCGGAACAGCGAGACCGTAAGGCACCAGGTAGTTGCGGCCATAGCCGGCTTTGACGGTGACCTTGTCACCGAGACCGCCGAGCTTGCCCAGCTTGTCGAGCAGAATAACTTCCATCTCTCGTAGACCTCTTCTATGTTAACTGCCTGCCAGCCGCGCGCGAACGTTTAGCGCGCTGTCGAACAGAGCAAGCAGCAGAACAATCACAATCGCGGGCCAGGCCATCAACAGCAGAATATAGAATCCGCCAAGCCAGAGCCCACTCATCCCTTTAATCCCAATGACTGCGTGCACAAGCGCGATGCCGGCAATCAGTACCGGTATCCAGGACACCAGTATCAGCGATGGCACGCCAAGCACGAACCCGACGATGCTTAAAAGCAGTAACGCACCGATCTCCTTGGGCGCGAGACGAAAGGCATGAAACTCCTCTCGAAACCCACCCGGATTGAACAGTGCGGCTTGCCAGCTGCGCCCGAGTGCCAGGCAGGCAACCGAGGCCAGCATGACCACGATGCCGACCAGCGCGCCCATGACCAACATGGTCAACTGATCAACCGAAATACCTTGCGCGGCGTAGTTCGAGAGCATCGTATCGAGCTCGGTCGAGCTCGAGCGAAGTTCGGCTACAATCGCGCCGGCGTTCGGCGGAATCAGTACGCCCAGCTTGATCAGAAGCGCTGAAACGAGCGCGCCTGCGATCAAGGTCTCGCCCCAACGTGCCCTGGCACGCAGGATCACTGCCAAGAGCGTGGTCAAAAGCAGCGTGGCAAGTGGCACCGCATCACCCTGCGTCCACCACCACCCAAGCGGCAAGGCGGCGCCGATCAATACCGGCAGCGCCAGCGCCAGGCCACGCCGTAGCGTGACCAGTGCAGCGATCGCGGTGCCCAGCCAGAAAAGCCACGGTATGAGGCTTGACACAAAGGCCAGAAGCGTCGCGTTAACGGGTGAGCGCAGGGCCCATCGTGCAAGCGCAATCATTCAAGAAAGCTTACAGGTGACGATCGGTATAAGGCAGAAGTGCCAGATAACGAGCGCGCTTGATCGCAGTGGACAGCTGACGCTGATAGCGTGCACGGGTGCCGGTAATGCGACTCGGTACGATCTTGCCTGTTTCAGTGATGTAGGACTTCAGCGTATCGAGGTCTTTGTAATCAATGTACTTTACGCCTTCGGCGGTAAAGCGGCAGAACTTGCGGCGACGGAAAAAACGTGCCATGTCATGAATCTCCAGAAGTGATGAATCGATCAGTTAGCTGTTTCTTCAGTCTGCTCTGATTCTTCGGAATCAGAGGACTGGTCGGCGCTGTCGCGACGATCTTCGCGACGACGGCCCTTGTCTTCAGCGGACTTCATCATCGGGGACGGCTCGGTCACCGCTTCCTTGCAACGAACAACCATATTGCGAATGATGGCATCGTTGAAACGGAAGATGTTCTCGATTTCGTCGAGCGTTTCGCTTTCGCACTCGATGTTCATCAGAACGTAGTGTGCCTTGTGGATCTTGTTGATCGGATAGGCAAGATGGCGGCGACCCCAGTCTTCGAGACGATGCACAGTGCCGCTGTTTTCAGTCACGAGGCTTGTGTAGCGCTCGATCATGGCAGGCACCTGCTCGCTCTGATCCGGGTGGACCATGAACACGATTTCGTAATGACGCATGATGTCTCCTTTCGGGTTGACAGCTTTCGCACGCCAGCGCCGGTTCAGGCAATTGGTCGTGAAAAGCAAGGAGTTAACGGAAGGTTTACTTACTGACAGAATATGCCGGTGAGCAAAGCCGGATAATTGTAAAGACCCAATCCCGGCCTTGCAAGCCAAAGCACTTAATGAGGGCGCTGCTGCCTGACGGCCTCGAACAGACAGATCCCGGTTGCGACCGACACATTGAGACTCGATACGCTGCCCTGCATCGGAAGCTTCACCAGGTGGTCGCAGGCTTCACGCGTCAATCGGCGCATGCCCTTGCCCTCGGCACCCATCACCAGTGCGACGTGGGCATTGAAGTCGGCGCCGAACACGCTCTGCTCGGCCTCGCCTGCCGTACCGATAATCCAGACACCCAGCTCTTTAAGCTTTGAAAGCGTTCGAGCGAGATTAACCACCTGATACACCGGCATGGCTTCGGCCGCCCCACAGGCAACCTTTCGTACGATGCCATTCAATGGCGCCGATTTATCTTTAGGTACGATCACGCCCTTGACGCCCGCAGCATCGGCGCTTCGAAGGCACGCCCCGAAATTATGGGGGTCGGTCACGCCATCCAGCACCAGCCACAGCGCGGGCTCTTCCACCCGCTCAGCTTCCCAGTAAAGGCGCTGTTCGCCTTCAAACGACAGCGGCTGGCAAAACGCCACGATGCCCTGATGCGCCACCGGACCCATTGCCTGCTCAAGCGCTTGGCGCGTTTTAAACTCGACCGAGACGCCCTTGGCACGAAGCGCCTCAATGACTTCGATCAGGCGGCGCTCCGAGGCGCCTTCCTGAACCCAGGCATAGTCCGGGGTTTGATGGTCAAGAAGCGCACGCACCGCATGCACCCCTGAAACCGCTTCAAGCCCATTCGGGGCGGCGCTGGGCTTGGGCTTGCCAGCCCCTTGTTTTTTACGGCGCGACGAATTCATGACTGCTCGCTGCCTTTACTGTCGCTTTTTTTACTGCCGTCTTTTTTGGACGACTTTTTCTTCTTCGGACGGTCGGACTTGGAGTGCGCCTCGCCCTTGTCACCGCCTTTATTATCGCCTGTTTTGTCCGCACTTTTCTTTCGACGTGCGCGTTCTTTCTTGCCGGGCCGGGACTTGCGCTTCTTCTTGGGCGTTTCGGCGTTGTCGCTTGCCGGCGCATCGCTTGCCTCCGGTGCCGAACGCGTCTTGCGCGCGCGACGCCGCGATGTGGGCTCAGCTACTGCAAGCTCGAAATCGAGCTTGCGATCGTCAAGATCGACACGCGCCACGCGCACGACCACGCCATCGCCCAACCGGTAGATCATGCCGCCGCGCTCACCCTTGAGCTGAAAGCGGGTTTCCTCGTAGCGGTAATAGTCCGACGGCAGCGAGGAAATGTGCACCAGACCTTCAACGAAGTGCGCATCCAGGCGTACAAACAGACCGAATTGCGTAACCGAGGCGATCGTTCCATCGAAGGTTTCACCGACCTTGTCGGACATGAACTCGCACTTAAGCCAATCTTCAACGTCACGCGTGGCGTCATCGGCGCGACGCTCGGTCATCGAGCAGTGCTCGCCAAGCTCAACCATCTGCTCAAACGTATAGGGACACCACTTCGACAGTGGCTCGCTCGGCGCGCCCTCGACACGCAGCACGCTATTGCTTGCCTGCTCACTTCGGATCACCCCGCGAATGGCGCGATGCACCAAAAGATCCGGATAACGGCGAATGGGCGACGTGAAGTGCGCGTATGCCGAATAGGCAAGACCGAAATGCCCTTCATTGTGCGGCGTGTAAATCGCCTGATTCATGGTGCGCAACATGATCGTTTGGATAATGTCGGCATCAGGGCGATCCTGAATCAACTGACGCAGCTGCTGAAAATCGCGCGGCGTCGGCTTCTCACCACCCTCAAGCGTAAGCCCAAGCTCGCCCAGAAACGTCTTGAAGGTTGTCAGACGTTCGCTTTTCGGGCTGTCGTGGACGCGATAGAGCGCTGGAAGCTTGTGCTTCTCGAGAAAACGCGCGGTGGCCACGTTGGCCGCCAGCATGCATTCCTCGATCAGCTTGTGCGCGTCGTTGCGCTCGCGCGGAACGATTCGTTCGATCTTGCGGTCGTCGTTGAACACGATCTGGGTTTCGGTCGTTTCGAAATCGATCGCACCCCGAACTTGGCGCGCCGAACGGAGCGTGTGATAAAGCTCATAAAGCTGCTCGAGCGGTTTGACCACGTTGTGGTAGTGCTTTCGAAGCGCCTGACCCTGTTCGCTGTCGGCGTCCTGAAGCATGGTACCGACATCGGTGTACGTCAGACGCGCGTGGGAGCGCATGACGCCTTCGTAGAAGCGGTAACGGCTGATCTCGCCCTTCTGTGAAATATTCATCTCACAGACCATGCAAAGACGGTCGACATCCGGGTTCAGAGAGCACAGCCCATTGGACAGGATTTCCGGCAGCATCGGAACAACTTGCCCAGGGAAGTACACCGAGTTGCCGCGCTCGATGGCTTCGCGGTCAAGCGGCGAATCAACCGGTACATAATGGGATACGTCCGCGATCGCGACGATCAGCTTGGTGCTGCCGGACTTGGTTTTCCAGGAATAGACCGCGTCGTCGAAATCCTTTGCATCTTCCCCGTCGATGGTCACGAGCGGCAGATCCCGGAGGTCGACCCGGTGATGCTTGTCTTCCTCGCGCACCTGGTCGGAGAGCGATTCGATCTGCTCGAGCACGTCAGAGGGGAACGTGGCCGGAATATCGTGCTCGCGAATGGCGATGTCGATTTCAAGCCCCGGGTCCATGCGCTCGCCCATCACCTCGATGACCTCGCCCTCGGGCTTGGTTCGAACGGCGGGCTGCTGCGTCAGGCGCACTTCGACGATCTGGCCGTCTTTCGCACCGTTTTCAGAGCCCGCCGGGATGATGATGTCCTGACTGATACGGGAGTTTTCAGGGACAAGAACGCCGAGGTCGGCGCCGCGAACGCGGTAAACACCGACCACGGTTTCAGTATTGTGCGCAAGCACTTGCATGATCCGCACTTCCGCACGACCACGCCGGTCGCGACCGCTGATGCGACCTCGGACTCGGTCACCGTGAAAGACGCGCTGCATCTGACGCGAAGGAATGACGAGATCGGGTTTTTCACCGTCATCGCGTACTAGAAAGCCGATGCCATCACGGTGACCGATCACACGCCCTTCAATGATTTCTTCGGGAGGAATCACCGTAAAGGAGTTGTCACGCTGCTTCTTGAGCTGACCGTCACGGTCCATGGCGATCAGGCGGCGACGAACCCCTTCGCGCTGATCTTCATCGGTCAGACCGAGCGCATCGTTCAGGCTGTCGGCGGAAATGGGTTTGCCATGAGCTTCGACGCGAGAAAAAAGAAATTCCCGGCTGGGTACCGGATTTTCATAATTTTGCGCTTCGCGCTCTGCTTGCGGATCGTCGGATAACGTCCAGTGTTTCATTCAATATTTCCTTGTTGGAAGTCGAGATGCAGGGCAGAGAGCACGGCGAGACGCTTTATCTTTAACATGTCGGCCAGTATAGCGACACTAAAGGCCCGACCCAAGCGACATTTACCTACAAAACCGATTCAAAGGGTTGCATCGGCCCAAAAAATGCGTATTATACGCCGCAGTTGCCCGGATGGCGGAATTGGTAGACGCGCTAGCTTCAGGTGCTAGTGACCGTATGGTCGTGGAGGTTCAAGTCCTCTTCCGGGCACCAGACATCGTTTTCGATGTGATCGCATTGAGCAGATCGAATACAAGAACGCAGTAATTTTGAAATCGCCCTGATTTCACGCAAGGCCCGGATGGCGGAATTGGTAGACGCGCTAGCTTCAGGTGCTAGTGACCGCATGGTCGTGGAGGTTCAAGTCCTCTTCCGGGCACCATCTAGACACCCTGTTTAGATCGAATTCTTTCTTCAAGTATTCTCTATTTTCTCCTCATATTCTTTATACGCGCCTGATCTTAAAAGCTCGATCTACAAGCTATAACCCACACTCGCTTTATCCCGACACCCCTGCGATCAGCCCCGAATGCACCCCGTTGCGCTCTCTTTAAACGATTGCGCCGCACCTCAGACGCACACGATCCATTCTAACGCGTACACATCTTGAAAGATTACGCCTCACGAATCGATCGAGCGTGAGCCAGGCTACCCAAGGCGCTTTTCTTAATAACGAGACGGTAACCGGGACACCCGCGCCAGACGCCAGGGCTTACTGTCGACCGTGCTTTCCAAACGTGCTTCGAGGTTGTCCGGCAGGTCGCTGAAAAAGTCCAACCCCGTTCGCTGCTCGATCGTATCAATCGATACCACGAAGTCACTCAGCGGCTCATTGCCTTTTACGGTTTGAGGCATGATGAACGCGAGGGCCTTGGGCGGCTTACCCACCGACCCGGGCACGACGAGAATCTTGTAGAACGCATCGGGAATCTCGATCAAGGAGTCCATCCGTCGAATATCCTTGTCAAAGATCGGCCCGGTCGTGACCCAAACCGTCCCGAAGCGTGGCACGAAATGATCGATCACGACCTCTTCCAATCGCTGCCAGACCTTGCGGTTCAAGTCGGGCTTTTGCGGTGAAATGTTGGTCATCAGGAAGGTATCGAGCTGAGATGCTCGCCCGTGAACGACAGACATTGCGTAGTTGGGCGCCATATGGCCGCGATCAAACCCGGAATGACTGTAATCGCGACTGGTAATGGGCCAGAGCGAACGCCAGTCTTCCTTGAATCCGCGCGGGCGCGGATCGCTGTGCGGGTCTTTCACCCGGGTCAGCCGGTAGGTCACCCACAGCGGGTTACCACGCACATCCGACCATCCAACCAGAAACCCGTGATTGATCAGCGGCCGATTGAAACTGCGCCAGTCGTACCAGGTTTCAGCGACCGGCATACCTTCATAGCTCAGCGCGGCCCACTTATCACGAGCCTGGAAAAACCACAGCCCACCAAGAATGGCTGCAAACACCAGCCCGATACCGCCCATACGGGCCAGGCGCATTATTAAACCGATCACTCGCCGCTCCCACCCGAATACGAACTCGACACCAAGCGGCGGATTCTAGTCGGCCCGCCTTCAAAAGCCAAACATGAAAAAGCGGCGCTGAACGCCGCATTTTCAAGCTTCTATCCTTTCAACCTTCGCTCACGAGGCATCGGGCAGCGGCCATTGATAGCGGTGAACTACGTCGTCGCCATCAAAGGAATCAAGTTTGACCGGGAACCCCCACAGCTGATGAAGATAGCGAAGCACTGGATACACCGACTGATCGAGCGGCCGACGCTTGTGCACCAGGTGCCTGAGCGTCAATGAGCGATCACCCCGCACATCCGCCGACCACACCTGGATATTGGGCTCGCGCTGACCGAGCGCGTATTGCGCCGATAACGCCTCGCGCACACGGCGGTACCCCTGCTCATTATGAATGGCCCCCACTTCGATCATGTCGTCCTGATCATCATCGATAATGGCGAACATCTTGAAATCTCGCATAACCTTGGGCGAGAGAAACTGCTGTACGAACGATTCGTCCTTGAAATTTGCCATGGCGAAGTGAAACGTATCCAGCCAGTTGCTGCCGGCAATATCCGGAAACCACTCGCGGTCCTCGTCGGTCGGGTGCTCACAGATGCGCTTGATGTCACTGAACATTGCAAACCCGAGCGCGTAAGGGTTGATGCCGTTGTAATAGGGGCTATCGAAAGTGGGCTGCGCAACGACCGAGGTGTGTGACTGGAGAAACTCGAGAATAACGCCCTCATCGATCAACCCTTCATCAAAGAGCTGATTCATGATGGTGTAATGCCAGAACGTCGCCCAGCCCTCGTTCATGACCTGTGTTTGACGCTGCGGGTAGAAATACTGCGCCATCTTTCGAACGATGCGCACGACTTCGCGCTGCCATGGCGCCAGCAGCGGCGCGTTCTTTTCAATGAAGTACAACAGGTTTTCCTGGGGCTCTGGCGGGTAATGAAACGGCGCCCTAAGCGCCAGCGGGTCTTCGCTGTCCGTCACGGCCCGATCCGATAGGTGCTCGGTGTCATGGGTGGGGATAGTGGTCCAGAGCGCATTGACCTGAGTCTGGAGATAAGCCTCGCGCTCTTCCTGACGTTTCGATTCGGCTTCGGGCGACATGGGTGATGGCCGCTTGTAGCGGTCCACGCCGTAATTTTGAAGCGCGTGACAGGCATCCAGCAGCTGCTCGACCGTCTCGACCCCGTGCTTTTCCTCGCACTCGCTGATGTAGCGCCGCGCGAATACCAGATAATCCACAATGGCCGAGGCATCGGTCCAGGCACGGAACAGATAATTGCCCTTGAAAAACGAATTGTGGCCGTAGCAGGCGTGCGCCATCACCAGAATCTGCATCATCAGCGTATTTTCTTCCATCAGATACGCGATGCAGGGGTCGGAATTGATGACCAACTCGTAGGCAAGCCCCATCTTGCCACGACGGTAGGACTGCTCCACCGACAGGAACTGCTTACCGAACGACCAATGGTGATAGCCCACCGGCATCCCGACACTTGCGTAGGCATCCATCATTTGCTCGGACGTGATGATCTCGATCTGATTGGGGTAGATGTCGAGCCGGTACTCCTTGGCAATACGCGCAATGGCCTGCTCATAGTATTCAAGCGTTTCAAACGTCCAATCGGCGCTTTTGCGTTCACCCCCTGAGACACTGGCGGTATCGGTCATGACTCCTCCTAGGCCGCCTCTCGGCGACGAAACAGCTCACGAAACACGGAATAGATGTCGCCGGCCTCAACGATCTGCTGCATGGCGAATCGATCGGGGAAATCGGCGGCGACGCGCTCGTACTCATCCCAGAGCGCCTGATGGGCGTGCGGCGTGATTTCAACGTAGGCGTAGTACTGAAGCCGATGCATGATCTTGTCACTCAGGATCTGACGGCAGGTGGTCGAATCGTCGTCCCAGTTGTCCCCATCGCTTGCCTGCGCCACGTAAAGATTCCACTGCCCCGGCGGGTAGCGCGTCTCGATCACTTCATCGAGTAGATTCAACGCGCTCGACACGATGGTGCCCCCGGTTTCCCGGGAGTAGAAAAACTCTTCTTCATCCACTTCCTTGGCCGCGGTGTGGTGACGAATGAACACCAGCTCGATCTTTTCGTAGTTGCGCTCGAGAAACAGATAGAGCAACAGGAAAAACCGCTTGGCGATGTCCTTATGTGCCTGGGTCATGGAGCCGGAAACGTCCATTACACAGAACATGACGGCCTTGTTGGAAGGCACCGGCTGATTGGTCATGTTGTTGTAGCGCAGATCGAACGTGTCGATGTAAGGCACCGCCTCCAGGCGCCGCTTGAGCTGGTCGATCTCGGCCCGAAGTTCCTCGAGCCGCAGCTTGTTTCTGAGCGCAGGCTCCTTGCCCTCTTCTTCTGCCAGCGCCTCTTCGGCCTCCTTCAATGCCCGCCGGATCGGTGCTCGCATGGCGATTCGACGCGCATAGGCCTCTCGCATCGAGCGCACCACATTCATTCGCGCCGGAATACCATCCCGCGAGATCCCCGAGCGCACCGGTTTAACCTCTTCGATGTCCAGCAGCTGCTTGCGCTCCAGGTTCGGAAGCTCCAGCCCATCGAATACGAATTCGAGAAATTCTTCGCGGGTCAGTGAAAACGCGAACTCATCCACGCCCTCGCCCTGATTGGACGCAGAACCTTCGCCAGATCCGTCGCCTCCGCCCTTGCCACTCGGTCGGTTGAACCGGTCGCCCTCGTTGAACTCCTTGTTGCCGGGGCTAACGATGGTGTTATCTCCCCCGCGACCGTGGCGAAATACCGGCTCGGAAATATCACGGTCTGGAATGGAAATTTTCTCGCCGCGCTTCATGTCGGTAATGGAGCGGCGATTGACCGAATCCTCAACCGCCCGCTTGATGTGCTTTCGATAGCGCTGCAAAAAACGCTGTCGATTGACGGCGCTCTTGTGCTTTGCATTCTCTCGTCGATCAATGAAATAGCTCATGACGTACCCCCGACGACCCGGCCGGGCCGCGTTGGGGCCGCCGCCACAGTGAATGGCGGCGGCGTTCGACAAACCTGATGTCAGGCGGCGTTACTGCGACTTGCGAACCCGCAGATACCACTCCGACAGAAGACGCACCTGCTTTTCGGTGTAGCCGCGTTCCTGCATCCGATTGACGAAATCCTCGTGCTTTTTCGCATCGGCAGACGACGCCTTGGCGTTGAACGAGATGACCGGCAACAGCTCTTCGGTGTTGGCGAACATCTTGTGCTCGATCACGCCCTTGAGCTTCTCATAGGACTGCCAGCTCGGGTTGTTGCCGTTGTTCTGAGCGCGCGCCCTCAATACGAAGTTGACTACCTCATGGCGAAAATCCTTCGGATTGGAAATGCCCGCCGGCTTTTCAATCTTCTCAAGCTCATCATTGAGCGATTGACGATCAAACAGCTCACCGGTTTCGGGGTCTCGGTACTCCTGATCCTGAATCCAGAAATCGGCATAGGTGACGTAGCGGTCGAAGATGTTCTGGCCATATTCGCTGTAGGACTCCAGATACGCTGTCTGGATTTCCTTGCCAATGAACTCGACATAACGCGGCGCCAGAAACTCCTTGATAAAGCGCAGGTAGCGGTCATGCACCTCTTTCGGCAGCTGCTCGCGCTCGATGCTCTGCTCAAGCACATACAGCAAATGAACCGGATTGGCGGCCACCTCGGTACTGTCAAAGTTGAAAACCTTCGAGAGAATCTTGAACGCAAAGCGGGTCGATAGCCCGTTCATGCCTTCGTCAACGCCTGCGTTGTCTCGATACTCCTGGATCGACTTGGCGCGCGGGTCGGTATCCTTGATGTTCTCGCCGTCATAAATCCGCATTTTCGAATAGATGCTCGAGTTTTCGGGCTCCTTGAGCCGCGAAAGTACCGAGAACTGGGCGAGCATGCGAAGCGTATCGGGGGCGCATGGGGCGTAATCGAGCGACGAATGTTCAAGCAGTTTTTGATAGATCTTCATCTCCTCAGAAACACGCAGCGAGTACGGCACCTTCACAATGTAGACCCGATCCAGAAACGCCTCGTTATTGCGGTTATTTCTAAACTGCTGCCATTCCGATTCGTTGGAGTGGGCAAGAAGCACGCCATCGAACGGAATCGCCCCCATGCCTTCGGTGGGGTTGTAATTCCCTTCCTGTGTCGCGGTCAGCAGTGGATGAAGCACCTTGAGAGGCGCCTTGAACATTTCGACAAATTCCATCAGCCCCTGGTTGGCCTTGCAGAGCCCGCCGGAGAAACTGTAGGCATCCGGATCATCCTGAGAGAACAGCTCGAGCTTTCGAATATCGACCTTGCCGACCAGCGCCGAGATATCCTGATTGTTGTCATCGCCCGGCTCGGTTTTCGACACTGCGACCTGATTGAGCCTTGAGGGGTAGAGCTTGACCACTCGGAACTGGGAAATATCGCCGCCATATTCCTTGAGCCGCTTCGCCGCCCACGGCGACATCACCGAGCGCAGATACCGCCTGGGAATGCCGTACTCCTTCTCGAGCAGGTCGCCATCCTCCTGCGCAAAGAGCCCAAGAGGTGATTCATAGACGGGCGAGCCCTTGATGGCGTAGAACGGCACGGCCTCCATCAGCGCTTTCAAGCGTTCAGCGAGCGATGACTTGCCGCCCCCCACCGGGCCAAGCAGATAAAGAATCTGCTTGCGCTCTTCAAGACCCTGCGCGGCGTGACGGAAGTAGGACACGATCTGCTCGATCGCATCCTCCATGCCATAGAACTCCTCGAACGCCGGGTAGCGCCGGATCACCTTGTTCGAGAAAATGCGCGAGAGCGCCGGATCCTTGGACGTATCGATCACCCGAGGCTCACCGATGGCCTCCAGCATGCGCTCGGACGCAGACGCATAGGCCCGAGGGTCGTCCTTGCACAACTGAAGGTATTCCTGAAGACTCATCTCTTCCTGTTGCGTTCGTTGATAGCGGTTTTGCACATGATCGAAGATGCTCATGGAAGCCTCCTTGGGCGTACCGTACCGAATCACCAGAATATGAGGGCAACGCCTGGCGCGTTGTTTTTGGAGAACGTATTTCCTGGAAATCTGCTTTTTGGACGTCTTTTTATGATCCTAGACCGAACATACCGCGTAAGGTGCTTTCAACAAGATGAAAAAGATTCAGCTTAAGTACGCTTAAGCTTGCCGGACTCCGGCTGAGCGGCGCGCATCAAGCGCACGTCAGCGCCACTCGGCCCGCTCATTAACGCTAGCCAGTCATCTCGCGCCGCCATATCACGAAAAGCCCACGGGAATAGCGCTTTTTCTCGATGCAACGCATCGGCACACACGCATCGCGCACGCCCATCCACCGATCAAGAGCCCACATGTCCGAGCGCACGCCAGAGCCAGACCCGAGCACACCAGCCACGACAACGTACTCGCTGACAACACCTTCGACGACACTCACATTGACCCGCCGCCTCCCTGCACAAGACACAACACCTCAAGGGGCGCTGCTTATCTGGCCAGACACCCGACTTACGTCGGCCCAAACGTGCCTGGCTTCGAACGGACTGGCCTGCTGGCTTGCTCGATACGGGTTCGACGTGGGGGTAATCGACGCATCTCCTCACCATCCGGGGCTTATAGACGAAGTGATTCCAAGCGTTTTAAAGCAATGGGCCACTATCAGCGGCCACGGCAAGTTCAACGTCGTGGCACAGGGCTGGACAGGTGTTGCACTGGCCTCATCCATGGCCCGCGCACCAGAGCTTCGGCGCATGAACCGAGGACAGATTCTTCTGGGCAGCCGTCGCCATCGCTCCAGGGGCACAGCTGAGGCAACGCCCTTGCGCGAGCTTTGGAAAACGATTCGATCAAAAGTGCGTGGCTACGAGCACGCAAAACCGATCCACCCGATGGAGAGGTACTGGCTGAAAGGCAACCCATGGCAGGACAGCGACGGCCTTGATTACGGCAAATCACTGATCAGAGGCGGTATGCCACCCACCCTGTTCGTTGCAAGCGAAGACGCGCCTCACTGCACGCCAGGCGATGCAGCGCGTTTTCGAGACGAATGCGGCCCGCATCAGGGCGACTTCCTGCTACTTGGTACGGCGTGCGGATTTTCAAGAGACTACAGCGTGAGTGACATGCTTGCGGACCCCGACGCCACCAAAGAGGTGTATCCGCGACTACTGGACTGGCTGATGGAGTACTGAATGCGCCCATAGAACTTTCCCAGTACACGTATAAGAAGTACACACCCCAAACAGCACCTACTGTTGGAGCAATACTTATAGAGAGACAGCCCCTCAACAACGAGCGCCCCTCGGCAACGAACGCACAGCGGCTATCGCGCGTGCAGCGCACATATAGCCCATCAAGAGACGTAAGTAATGGAGATAGTGACGCGGTGACATGCATCAAACGCACAGATGGCCCGTACGACAGAAGTCTTTAATAGAAGACGTGCGTCAAACAGAACTACTTCAAGAGAGGGGACAAGCAGAAAACACATCGGGGAGGAAGAGAGTAAATGGCGGACCGGACGGGACTCGAACCCGCGACCTCCGGCGTGACAGGCCGGCATTCTAACCAGCTGAACTACCGGTCCGCATCATAGACTCTTTCGTGCTTGATGTGGTGGGTGGTACTGGGCTCGAACCAGTGACCCCCAGCTTGTAAGGCTGGTGCTCTTCCAACTGAGCTAACCACCCACAATCAAACGGTGCATTAGTGGCGGACCGGACGGGACTCGAACCCGCGACCTCCGGCGTGACAGGCCGGCATTCTAACCAGCTGAACTACCGGTCCGCATTTAATGCGTCGACTTTTGAATGGCGGACCGGACGGGACTCGAACCCGCGACCTCCGGCGTGACAGGCCGGCATTCTAACCAACTGAACTACCGGTCCGCATCAAAAATCTCATGACTCGATGGTGGGTGGTACTGGGCTCGAACCAGTGACCCCCAGCTTGTAAGGCTGGTGCTCTTCCAACTGAGCTAACCACCCGTCTCGGGTCATGTGGCGCTGCATTCTACAGGCTCTCGCTTTCAAGTCAACAAATCCGACTCACTTTTTTTCAATCAATTCAGAAACGTGCCTGAAACGCCCACCGGCCGGGCCCTTGCCGATTACGACGACGTATCGAGAGTGATCGAATCGATCCGGTCCGCGTGCATGCTGGCCTGCTTCTGCTCGAGCCCTTCGAAGTCGAACAGGGCCCGATCCGCCAACTGACTCGGTGCAACGTTCGTCATTGCCTTGAACATCGACTCGATGCGGCCCGGATGCTTGTGCTTCCACTCCTGAAGCATGCCCTTCACGGCCTGACGCTGGAGGTTTTCCTGGGAGCCACACAAATTGCAGGGAATGATCGGAAACTGCATTTGATCCGAGTAGCTCTGAATATCGGCCTCACTGCAGTACGCAAGCGGTCGGATGATGATGTTGCGCCCATCATCAGAGAGGAGCTTCGGCGGCATGGCCTTGAGCGTCCCACCGTGGAACATGTTGAGAAAAAGCGTTTCAAGCAGATCATCGCGATGATGCCCGAGCGCCACCTTGGTGGCTCCAATCTCCTCGGCAAACCCATAGAGTGTTCCCCGCCGAAGACGCGAGCACAGCGCGCAGGTGGTCTTGCCCTCTGGCACCTTCTCCTTGACGATCGAATAGGTGTCACGCTCGACCACGTAATACTCGATGCCAAGCGTGTCCAGGTACTCAGGCAGCACATGCTCTGGAAAACCGGGCTGTTTCTGGTCCATGTTGACCGCGACCAGCTCGAAGTTGACCGGCGCATTACGCTGTAGGTTCATGAGGATAGACAACATGGTGTAGGAGTCCTTCCCACCGGAAAGGCACACCATGATGCGGTCACCCTCCTGAATCATGTTGTAGTCGATAATGGCGTTGCCGGTCAGGCGACGCAGGCGCTTCTGAAGTTTATTGAACTCGCGCTTGGCCTTGGCTTCGGCGCTTGACTCTTTCGCGCTTAAGTCGGTGTCTGGCACCGAGGGCGCAGCCGCGTCGACATAGGACGCACGGTCGGAGGCGTTATGAACGTCTTGCATAGGAATTCGAAATCGTCGATGAGATAAGAAGTGTCGCGTGCGCATACGCGCAGGAAAGGCGTTTTATCCTACCAGCCCCGTTAGTGCGTGGCGAGACTATCGCGCAGCATGCGCCGCTCTCACGCAGCAGCAATGCGGATCGAGACCAGTGACTTTGCGTTTGATACCACTAGAATGAGCGCAGATCTGCAAGGGAGAGGGACATGTTTCAAGGCTGGCTACTGATTGCCGCATCACTGACTTACATCGCGCTGCTGTTCGGAATCGCCTGGCTTGGCGATCGCCGCGCGGTGCAACAGGGCGCGGCCAAGCGCCGCCCGATCGTCTACAGTCTTGCCCTTGCGGTGTACTGCACGTCCTGGACGTTCTATGGCAGCGTCGGCCAGGCCGCGACCCAGGGGTGGTCCTACGCCAGCATTTTCATTGGCCCGATCCTGACGTTCGTGCTGTTCTGGCCGGTGCTTGCCAAGATGATCCGCGTTGCCAAGCGCCAGAACGTAACATCGATCGCCGACTTTATCGCCTCACGTTACGGCAAGTCTCAGGAGCTTGCCGCATTTACAAGCGTTGTGGTTCTGATCGGCACCCTGCCCTACATCGCGCTTCAGCTAAAGGCAATGTCCTCGAGCCTCACCCTTCTGACCGACAATGCCGACATCCTGCACTCGCCGCTGTTCGGCGATACCGCGTTCTACATCGCCATGTTGATGGCAATTTTCGCCATCTTGTTCGGTACACGACATACCGACGCGACCGAGCACCATGAAGGCTTGATTCAGGCCATCGCGTTCGAGTCGGTGATCAAGCTGGCGGCCTTTTTGTTGCTCGGCGCCGTCATCACCTGGGGTACCTTCGACGGGCTTGGAGATCTATCGCGCCGGGCAAGCGAGCTTCTGCAGATCAAAAGCCTCGGCACTCAGGAATCCTCCCACGGTTTCTGGACACAGACCCTTCTGGCCATGCTCGCGATGTTCTGCGTGCCTCGCCAGTTTCACGTCACGGTGGTCGAAAACACCCACCCAGACGACAGCCGGCATGCCCGCTGGCTGTTCCCGCTGTACCTTGCGCTGGCGGGCTTTTTCGTCCTCCCCCTGGCCACCGCCGGCCTGAGTCTGCTTCCGGCCGGCAGCACCCCTGACAGCTTTGTCCTGCTGCTGCCGATGGCGCTCGACAATGATCTGCTGACGTTTCTGACGTTCATCGGAGGGTTCGCCGCCGCCAGCGGCATGGTCATCATGGCCGGCGTAACGCTTGCCATCATGATCTCAAACGAAGTACTGATCCCGCTTCTGTTGAAGCTGCACTGGTTCGACGCCCACCACGGCGATTACGCCAAATGGGTCCTTAGAACGCGCCGCGTCGTCATCGTTCTGGTTCTGGCGCTCGCCTACGGCTTTTATCGACTGGTTGCCGAGTTCAGCACCCTTTCAAGCATTGGCATGCTGTCACTGGCCGCGCTTGCCCAGCTGGCCCCGGCACTGCTTGGCGGGCTTTACTGGAAGAAAGGCAATCGTTTCGGCGCCTCGGTCGGGCTTGGTGCCGGCATCGCCATCTGGGCCTACACGCTGCTCCTGCCCGCGCTTAATCGTGCGAATCTGGTCCCGACCGGCATCATGGAACACGGCCCGTTCGGCGTTGCGTTTCTCGCGCCGGGCCATCTGTTTGGCTTCTCGGTCGGTGATCCATTGACTCAGGGCGTGATGCTCTCGCTTGGCGTCAACCTGTTCTGCTACATCTTTTTCTCTCAGTCCAGCAGCGAGCGCGTGGTGGATCGGATTCAGGCCTCGCAGTTCGTCGACAGCTCAGGCCACCCCTATGCGTCGGTCAATCGTCCCTGGCAGGGCCAGACCACGATCGGGGACTTGAAAACCCTGTGCAAACGCTTCTTGAGCGACGAACAGGTCGAGCGCGCGTTTCGCGACTATCACAAGAACCGCCCCCCGATCAGCCCCAACGACCGCGCGTCGATCGACATGATTCAATTCAGCGAGCGCCTGCTCTCCTCGGCCATCGGCGCCTCCTCGGCGCGCATCGTCATCAACTCGGGGCTCTCGGGCCGGGAAATCGCCATTTCGGATGTGGTCTCCATCGTCGATGAAGCCTCTCAGGTGCTCGAGTTCAACCGCGCGCTGCTGCAGGCCGCGATCGAGAACTTCCATCAGGGCGTCATGGTGGTGGATCACCGTCTGCGCCTGGTGGTCTGGAACCAGTATTACCTGGAGCTGTTCGGTTTTCCCGACAACATGATTCGCGTCGGCGCACCGATCGATCAGGTCTTTCGCTACAACGCCGAACATAACGAATACGGCCCCGGTGACCCGGAAGAGCACGTCAACCTCTTGATCGATAACATCAAATCGGGCCAGCCACACCACTATCAGCGCTATCGCCCAAACGGCACGGTACTGGACGTTCACGGCAACCCGATGGCGGGCGGCGGGTTTGTGTATACCTATCAGGACATCACCCAGCAAAAGCGCACGGAAGAGGCGCTGATTCGCTCGGAAAACAACATCCGCATCTACACCGACAACGTCCCGGCACTGATCGCCTACTTCGACCGGGAGTGTCGTTTCCTGTTTGCCAACCACGCCTATGAAGAGGCCATGAACGTCGACCGTGCCTCGGTGATCGGCAAGCGTGCCGAGGACGTGATGACACGCAGCGACTGGCGCGAACGCGCGCCCTGGATGCTGCGGGCCCTTGCCGGTGAGCGCGTTTCCTACGAGCTTTCGATGACTGATGATGAAGGCGGTACGCGCTACATGCTTGCCACCTATACGCCACACCACGGCGATCAACAGCGCGTACTGGGTTTGTTCGCCCTGTATCAGGACATCACCGAGCGCCGTCTTGCCGAAATCGCCCTCAAGGAAACCAACGAAAACCTGGAAGAACGCGTCAAGGAACGCACCCAGGCGCTTTCTCAGGTCAACGAAGCGCTTCGCCAGGAAAACAAGGTGCGCGCCGAAGCCGAGCGCGCGCTTCGCCACGCCAAGCAGATCGCCGAGGACGCCAACGCGTCGAAAACTCGCTTTCTGGCCGCGGCAAGTCATGACCTTCTGCAACCGCTCAACGCAGCCCGCCTCTTCACCTCCGCACTGACGCAGCAGATGGACGATCAGGGCGGTCAGAAACAGACCCTGACCCACATCGACAACTCATTGCAGGCCGCCGAGGAACTGCTCAGTACCCTGCTCGATATCTCCAAGCTCGACGCAGGCGCCCTGACCCCCAAACGCTCGGTGTTCCGACTCAAGGACATCTTCGCGCCGCTGCAGGCCGAGTTCGAAGTCATGGCCTCCGAGCGCGGCCTCGATCTGAGCGTGGTCACGCCGCACCACTTCGTGGACAGTGATCCGCAGATGCTGCGTCGTATCGTTCAGAATTTCCTGTCCAACGCGCTGCGCTACACCCAGGAAGGCCGGGTGCTGTTGGGGTGCCGTCGCCGGGGCGAACACCTGGTCATTGAGGTGTGGGATACCGGCCCTGGCATCCCTGAATCCAAGCAAAGCGAAATCTTTCAGGAGTTTCAGCGACTCGATCAGAAATCACGTCACCGCGAAAGCGAAAAAGGCCTCGGCCTGGGGCTCTCGATTGCCGACCGCATGGCGCGAGTGCTCGATCACTCGATTCGCATTCGTTCATGGGTCGACCGGGGCAGCGTATTCTCGGTCGAGGTACCGATCGGTCAGGGAAAAACAGGGGATACTCGAGCCGAAGCCTCACTGGCGCGCGCCAAGCCCGCCAACAAGTTAAGCGGCGCTCGTGTGCTTTGCATCGACAACGAAACGCTGACGCTTGAAGGCATGAAGGCGATCCTTACCGGCTGGAACATCGAGGTCTATACGGCCACCAGCATCGGCGGCGCCAAGTCGGTCCTTAGAAATCTCAGCTCGCCTCCCGATGCAATTCTTGCCGATTACCACCTCGATAACGAAGTGACTGGCCTGATGGCGCTCGATGTACTGCTCGAGGGCATCGAGCAGGAGGTGCCCGGCATCGTCATTACCGCCGACCGTACCGAAGAGGTGGCCGACGAGGTCAAAAAGGCCGGGTTCCATATGCTCAACAAACCGGTTAAACCCGCCGCTCTTCGAGCACTTCTGACCCGAGCACTCCAGGCCAGCCGGTCACGCTAGACGGGCCGGCATGAGCCCGAACTCAAAAAGGCCAGTGGCGTACGCCACTGGCCTTTTTGAAAGAAGCACTTACGTCGTTTGACGTCAGTTGGAATCCACCTTGGGCGGATCGACTTCGAGTTTTTGAGCCGCGATGACCGCCTGAGTGCGCGAATGCACACCGAGCTTTCGAAGAATCGCGGTCACATGCGCCTTGATGGTCGCTTCAGAGACGTTCAGGTCATAGGCGATCTGCTTGTTGAGCATGCCTTCGGTCAACATGTTGAGCACGCGAAACTGCTGAGGCGTTAATGAGGCAATGGCTTCGGCAAACTTGGTTTCTTCCTCATTGGATTCTCCAAGTGCAGCAGCCATTTCAGGCGGAAGCCATATCTCGCCGTCGATAATTTCACTGATGGCGCCGGCAATAACATCCAGGGAAGCGGACTTGGGAATGAAACCGGAAGCACCATAATCGATCGAGCGGCGCACCACGCTGACTTCCTCGCTGCCGGAAACGACCGCAACCGGAATATCAGGCATCTGACCACGCAGTTGGATCAATCCGGAAAAGCCATGCGCGCCAGGCATATGAAGATCAAGCAGGATCAAGTCGACGTCAGGGTGACGCGTGACGGCATCGACGGTCGCTTCCATGGTGTCGGCTTCCACAATGTCGACCTGGGAGGCGACTTGGCGAAGCGCCTGGGTCAACGCCGCCCGAAACAACGGATGATCGTCGGCAACAATAAATTTCTGGGCTAAAGCCATTTCGTCCGTTCTCCTCAAAACCCTGTGCACTAAAAAAGTACAGGCGCCTGGTGCATCTTCACCTTGGCTGCCGGTGTTACCTGCGGCACACGCGCTACCGTTATTTAGGTCATCTGTCTTATCGGGCAGTTTCTGCCCTTGTATGCGTACTACCTATGGCTACATCTTTGCCCATACGCACAGGGTGTGTCCACACATCGGTCGACTTTATGCGCACATCAAACATGGAAAAGGCGCCCGCAGGCGCCCTTTTAAACAGGACTTAACCCTCAGCCTGCCCGGTGATCGATCAGATCGTCGACCACACTTGGATCGGCCAGCGTACTGGTATCACCCAGGCCGTCGAGTTCGTTGGCGGCAATCTTTCTCAGGATGCGTCGCATGATCTTGCCAGAACGCGTCTTGGGAAGACCCGGTGCCCACTGAATGACGTCCGGTGTCGCAATCGACCCGATGTCCTTTCGCACCCACTTCACAAGCTCGCTTCGAAGCTCATCCGACGGCGTGACGCCTTCATTCAACGTCACATAGATATAAATGCCCTGACCCTTGACGTCATGAGGGAAGCCAACAACGGCCGCTTCGGCCACGGCCTCGTGCGCCACCAGCGACGACTCGATCTCGGCAGTGCCCATGCGGTGACCGGAGACATTCAACACGTCATCGATTCGGCCGGTGATCCAGTAGTAGCCGTCTTCGTCGCGTCGGCAGCCATCGCCTGTAAAATAGACGTCATCGAACGTCGAGAAGTAGGTCTGCACGAACCGCTCGTGGTTGTTCCAGATGGTGCGCGCCTGACCGGGCCAGCTGGCCTTGATGACGAGATTGCCTTCAGTCGCTCCCTCGAGTTCATTGCCCTCATTGTCATAGAGTGCAGGCTGAATACCAAAGAACGGATGCGTCGCCGACCCTGGCTTGAGCTCGGTCGCCCCGGGCAACGGCGTGATCATGACCCCGCCGGTTTCGGTTTGCCACCAGGTGTCCATGATCGGGCATTGGCTGTTACCGATCACACGATAGAACCATTGCCACGCCTCGGGATTGATCGGCTCGCCCACCGAGCCCAGTACTCTCAGCGACTGCCGTGAGCTTGAATCCATGATGTGATCGCCCTGCGCCATCAGTGAGCGCACCATGGTGGGGGACGTATACAAAATGGTCACGCCATAGCGGTCGATGATTTCACCGATGCGGCCATGATCGGGGTAACTCGGCACGCCTTCGAACAGTACCGACGTCGTGCCATTGGCCATTGGGCCGTAAACGATGTAGGAGTGACCGGTAATCCAGCCGACATCCGCGGCGCACCAGTACACGTCGTCATCGTGCACGTCGAAGATATCGTGATGCGTCATCGACGCGTACAGAAGATAGCCGCCCGTGGTATGCAAGAGCCCTTTCGGGGCGCCGGTCGAGCCGGAGGTATAAAGAATGAACAGCGGGTCTTCCGCCTTCATGGGCTCAGCCGGGCACTCGGCGCTCTGATCCGCCACCACATCGTCATACCAGCGGTCGCGCTCGGTGGTCTCGATATCAGCACCGGTACGCTTGACCACGACAACGTGCTCGACCACATCCGTGCCCGGGCGGTCGAGCGCCTCGTCGACGTTTTCCTTCAGCGGAATCTGCTTGCCACCGCGAACCGATTCATCGGAGGTAATGACCACGCGGGAACCTGAATCGACGATGCGGTTGGCCAGCGCGTCCGGTGAAAACCCGCCGAATACCACCGAATGAATGGCCCCGATGCGCGCGCAGGCGAGCATGGCCACCACAGCTTCAGGAATCATCGGCATATAGAGCGTAACGGTGTCGCCCTTTTTGACGTCAAGCGCTTTCAAGCCATTGGCAAACCGGCAGACCCGCTCGTGCAGCGCCTTGAACGTGATCGAATCGGTTTTGCCCGGATCGTCGCCTTCCCAGTAGAGCGCGACCTGATCGCCTTTCGTATCGAGATGCCGGTCCAGGCAGTTATAGCAGGCGTTCAGCCTGCCCTCTTCAAACCACTTGATCGACACACTGTCGGGCGAAAAGGACACATTTCCTGCCGTTTTCGGCGTTGAAAACCAGTCAAGCCGTTCGGCCTCTTCGAGCCAGAACGCATCGGTGGACTCAACGGACGCCTGGTAGCGAGTACGGTATGCCGTTTCATCAACCCAAGCACGCTCGCGGATGGCTTCAGGCACCGGATAGCGTTTGGCTTGTTCAGTCATGGACCCACTCCCTAGCTTGTTATGGTTGCAGTGCAGCATCAGCACTTTGGCCTAATTAGCATAGACAGAACATGACCCCGTGACTGTATTAGACCTTGGTGGCAGCAACTGGGTCATTCGGCCCTTGATAATGCAGGGGTTTACCACAGGCGCGACACCGATAGCGCGTTCCCTTGAGCGTATTGAGATAGCGTCGATGCGAGAGGTGATGGGTTGAGCACGCGCAGCGAAATCGGTACGGCCGGGGGCTTGCCTGCGTCACATCGAACGAGTGAGTGACTGAAGGGGTGCGCATGAAAACGTCGCGCATCATGGCCTGCCACGCTGCGCCGTGAGGCGCTCGACGCCTTCCATCATTCTCAAGCGCATGAAACACGAACCAGTGGGCCATTTCATGCGGCACCACCTCGTGCAAAAAGCGCCATGGATTCTCGCGCAACAGCGTCGCATTGAACCGCAGCCCCCCGCGCTTGAAATGCGCCTGACCGGCGCTCTTGCCCTTGAGATCCAACCAGTGTGGCGGGCATGGCACATCGGGGTAATAACGACAGCCCTGGTGCCAGCTGGCCGTGACGCACTCATCCAGGAGTGCACCCAACGCCGAGCCCGACACGCCGCTCAATTCAGTCGCATCAGGCAGATTCAGATATTCGGTCATGAAACGTCCGCCATGGGCTTATCCACAGTTCATGTCAACGATGATAAAATGGCCTTTTAAGTCGACAAGGTTCTGGCCCGCATGACCGACCATCCCGAACAGCATCCCCTCATCGATGATGACGACCTTGAAACGCTCGACGCCTTTCTCGACTCCGATACCGTCGATGAAGAAACCCTCAGCATCTACGGCACGCATGGCTTCATGGTGGCTCAAGCCATCGCCTTGAACCGGATGGACGCTGCCGTCTGGGTGCCGACCATCTTCAATGGTGAGCCGCCGTTTGAAAACGATGACGAACAGTCGTCCATTCTGGCGCTGTGTCAGGCACTTCGCGACAACGCCATCGACCTGTTCGAACAGGGTGAGTACGTCGAATTGCCGTTCGATGACGAGTTTGAACTCGACACCCGCAATCACCCGGTCGCGGACTGGTGCAGCGGATTCATGGAAAGCGTGTTCATGGATGAGACCGCCTGGTTCGGTGATCTCGAAGAGGAAGCGGCCAAGTTGTTGCTTCCCTTCATGGCTCTGTCAGGGCTTTTCGACGATGAGGACCCAGACCTTGCCTCCATGGGTGCTACCCCAAAAGACGCGCAGAAACTGATGGCGCAACTGCCGGAACTGGCACTCGATCTGTACCTGCTTTATCGCACGCCCAAGGAAACCAAAAAGCCGGTCCCCTCCGCAAAGAGCGGTCAGACCGGCAAGAAAAAGGGCGCCCGAAAGCGCTGATGCCCGTGATCAGCGAAGGCGAGTCATCATGCCATTGATGTGGCCATAGACGTACTCGCGCCCACGCTGCCACCAGGAGCGCTTGAACCACTGTTCAGCGATCACTTCCTCGCTCTGGGCAAAGTTGCGCTCGAACAGCTCAGTAAGCTCCTTGGCAAACTCGGGGTGATGAATCTCCTGATTCGCCTCGAGGTTCCACTGGAGACTCCAGTGGTCGAAGTTACACGACCCGACGGTGCACCAGTCGTCACAGAGACTGAACTTGGCGTGCGTAAAGCGCGGCTGAAACTCCATTATGCGCACGCCCGCCTTCAAAAGGCGCGTGTAGTAGCGCTGGCCGGCGTAATAGACGCCCGGGTGGTCATGATTCTTGCCCGGCAACAGTAGGCGCACATCCACCCCCCGGCGAGCCGCGGCAATCATCTTGCGCCGAAGGCTTCGCGTCGGTACGAAATACGGCGTGCAGATCCAGACCTGGTTTTTGGCCCTATCGACCTGATCCTGCAGCGACTTTCGAATCTGCTGAAAACGATACCCCTGCCCCCAGATCGCCCGGCCATCCATCTCGCCGGCGGGTTCGTCGGCCTTTTCAGCACTGGCCCCCAGCACACTTCGATCAATGCTGGGCTGGCCAGGCCCGCGCGAGAGGCGCGACTGCCAGACGCGTCGATAAAGCGAAATCCAGTCGTTGACGCACGGCCCTTCGATGCGCACCGCCACCTCGAACCAGGAATCCAGGAAGAAGTCGGAAGCCCCAAAGCCACCGGTGAAGGCCACCTTGCCATCGACGATCATCAACTTGCGGTGATCACGTGAAATGAATTTACCCAGGTGACGCAGCGTCAGCGGATTGAACTCACGAAACTCGACGCCGGCGTCGATCAAGCGCTTTCGACTCTTGCGGGACAAATTCCAAGAGCCGCAGGCATCGATCATCAGCCAGACCTTTACGCCACGCTGGCAGGCGTTTTCCATCGCCTTGATGAATCGCTCACCCAGTTCGCTGTCCTCGAACATGTAAAGCTCGAGCAGCAGCGATGTTTCGGCGTTGTCCATCTCCTTGAACAGCGCCGGCAGAAACTGATCCGAATCCGGCAGCAACGTGAAACTGTTACCCTCGCGCCATTGTGCGCGCATAGTTGAACTCCCTTTCAAACTCCCGGCCATGAACTTAGCACCGACGACAGCCAACCGCTATACTGGCCGATTGTCCCGCGCTCAGGAGCTTCATTGACGTGTCTTTTTTCTGGCAAAGCAGTTTGCAGCCCCTGTTGAAGCGCTGGCTGCGCTTTCGCTCCATTGCCCCGGAAACCACGGCGCTCAACGTAGCAGCGAACGACCGGCTGGTATATGTACTTGACCATGATGCCTTAAGTGATCAGCTGGCGCTCGACAGTTTGCGCGCCCAGACAACGCTACCCGGCATCCCCGCAGACTCGGCCAGCGAGCCCGGGCAGACTCTTCCGGCGCACGTGGCGCTCAATCAGCTCAAACGCAACGCCCTGCGCGGGCCGCAGAAACACCCCTCGCCCAAGTTCGACGCGTTGCTCGAGCGACTTCAAACCGACGATCAACCCGATGTGGTATTTCTGCCGGTGTCGTTTTTCTGGGGCCGACGCCCCGGACGAGAAACGCGCGGTATATGGCGGCTCATGACCGCCGACCGCTGGCCACTGTCCGGCCGGTTTCGACGACTACTGTCGCTTGCCTTCAACGGGCGCCACATTGATGTACGCTACGGCACGCCGTATCGGGCGAGTGACCTGCTCACCTCGTCAGCCCCCAGCCAGGCGCACGCACGCAGGCGTTCGATACGCTTTCTGAACCGTCAATTTCGCCAGCGTCGGCAGGAAGTACTGGGACCGGACCTTTCGCACCGACGCACACTGGTGCGCACCGTGACCCAGGCGCCCGAGGTGCGACAGCAGATCCGTCAAACGCACCAGGCGCACGACATCACGCTTGAGCGCGCAACGAAACGGGCCCGCCGCTACGCACGCGAAATCGCCTCACACACCTCGCCCCGAGCGCTTTGGTTGATGTACAAACTGCTGGGCCAGCTCTGGAACCGGCTCTATAACGGCGTCAACGTCACGGGCCTCGACCGCGTTCGCGCACTCGCCGGCACCCATGAGCTCATTTACGTGCCGTGCCATCGAAGCCATATCGATTATCTGCTGCTGTCCTACGTGATCTATCACCACGGCCTGACCACACCGCAGATCGCGGCAGGCAAGAACCTGGACATGCCGGGCATCGGTGCCGTACTGCGACGAGGCGGGGCCTTTTTCATTCGCCGAAGCTTCAAGGGCAATGCGCTGTATGGCGCGGTCTTCAACGAGTATTTGCACCAACTGATCACCCGAGGCTATCCGGTCGAGTACTTCATCGAAGGGGGCCGTTCACGTACCGGGCGCATGCTGCCTCCGAAGCTTGGCATGCTGGCCATGACGCTTCGCTCCTACGTGCGTGAGCCAAATACGCGCCCGATGGCCTTCATTCCGGTCTACATCGGCTATGAAAAAGTGCTCGAATCCGGCGCCTATCAAAAAGAGCTCACCACCGGCAAGAAAAAGGCCGAATCGCCCTTCGACCTGGTGCGAGTGATCAAACGCCTGCGCCAGCCGTTCGGACAGGTGCACGTCAACATCGGTGAGCCGCTCGCGCTCGATTACTGGCTTGACGCGCAGCAGCCTGACTGGCGCACCGAACCCACTCAGGATTGGCATCCTGCAGCCGTGCGCGCGCTTGGCAAGGACGTGGTTCAACGCATCAACGAGGCAGCCACACTCAACGGCGTCAATCTGGTCGCGCTGGCGCTTTTGTCCACCTCACATCAGGCCATGGAAGAGTCGCTGCTCGAAGCGCAGATCGAAACGCTCAACGCGCTTCAGCGCCTCGCCCCTGCAACCCGCCACGTGATGCCCGCAGACGGCACGCCCGTGCAATGGATCGAGCACGCAATCCATCTGGGCATGGTCAAACGCGTCCCTCAGGCACTCGGGCCGATCATCGTCGTGCAGGACAACCAGACCGCCCTTCTGACCTGGTATCGCAACAACGTACTGCATCTTTTTGCCCGCTTCGCGTTGGTCGCTTTCGCGTTCAGACACCACACGCGACTGACCCTCGAGGAGCTGGAACACTTGGTTGGGCCAATGTGGCCGGCGCTTGATAACGAGTTCTTTCTGCCGGGCGTGAGCAACCGAAGCCACACGTTCGACACCCTTCTTCACGCCCTGAAGGGGCAAGGTCTTCTCGAATATAACGGAGAATACTGGACACGCCCGACCCGCAAACTGATTCGAAACGAGCAGCTGATGACGCTCGGCTCGATCATCGTGCCCACGCTTGAGCGCGGGTATTTACTGGTCTCCCTGCTCCTGAGAGCGCCCTCCGGCAGCTACACCCAGGAAAGCCTTGAAGGTCAGAGCCAGGCGCTTGCCGAGCGGCTGACGCTTTTGCAGGGCGTGAATGCGCCTGAGTATTTCGATAAACGCCTGTTTCAGGGGCTCTTACAGACGCTTACCGATGAGGGGTGGTGCTGGGAGGATGATGCCGGCGTACTTCACATTCATGAAGAGCTCAAGGACGCGCTCAATACCCGGCGGCGGCTGTTCGACCCGGCGCTTAGACAACGCCTGATCCACCTACTGGCAACGAAAGCAGTCTAGCCTCGATCAGGGCAGTTTCTTGTGCACGTACACGTCATAGCGGCTGGTCTTGCCGATAACCTGATGCGACGGCCTGGGGCCATCAAGCGTTGGTGCCTTGCGGGGACGTTTGACCACCACGCGATAGAGCGCCGTATCCAGCGCTGCGGTAAGCAGGGTCGAGGCGTCGGGGTCGTCTCCGGCAAGCGCTCGAAAAAGGCGCATGTCCTTTTTGACCAGCGCGGACTTGTCCCGATGTGGAAACATGGGGTCGAGGTGAACGACCTCGGGGGCAAACGCAGCGTCACTGACAAGCGATTTGAGTGCCGTGGCACTGTCACCGTAACGAAACATCATTCGGGCCGCGACCTCGGCCGTGTCTTCATGAGTGCGGGCGCGCTCGACCCCGTTTTCAAGCAGCGCCGCGATGGCGGCCACCCGCTCGATCATGAGCACCCGACACCCAAGCGCTGCCAGAACAAATGCATCACGGCCAAGGCCTGCGGTCGCATCGACGATGTCCGGCGTCGCGCCTTTTGAAAGCCCGCAGGCCTTGGCGATCAGCTGCCCTCGCCCGCCGCCGAAACGACGACGGTGAGCGTTCTTGCCTTCGGTAAAATCGACCCGGAGCGGATGGCCGAATTCAGCAGGGTCCCCGCCGAGCTCAACGCCCTGATCACTTATAAACAGGGCGACGCCTTCATCCACTGCGCCCGCCGGGTCAATCAGCGCAAGCCCATAGCGCGAGGCGAGGCCTTGCACGGCCTCGCTCCCATCGTCGATCACTGCGGTCATTACAGAAACGCCACCAGCAGCACCGCGCCCAGCACCAGCCGGTAGATCACAAACGGCAGCATGCCGATCCGATCCAGTGCCGCCAGGAACAGCTTGATGCACACCAACGCCGACACGAAGGAGATCACGACGCCTCCCAGGATATCGAACAGATACGCGTCGGTGCCGGTCTGAGCAAGTTCAATGCCCTTGAGAGTGCCGGCGGCAAGGATCAGAGGAATTGACAGCAGAAACGAAAACTTGGCAGCGGCCTGTCGAGTAAAGCCCATCATCAGTGCGGCCGTGATGGTAATCCCTGACCGCGACGTGCCGGGAATCAGAGCCAGCGCCTGCGCGACACCGATCAAAAATGCATCGCGAAAGGTCAGGGTGGGCATGTCGCGCTCTCGGCGGCCCCGCTTGTCGGCCCACCAAAGCAACAGACCGAAAATAATGGTCGTGGCCGCGATGACCAGCGCCGAACGCGCATAGCTTTCGATCACGCTTTCAAACATGTAGCCAAAAAACAGCGCCGGCAGCGTTCCAAGCAGCACGCACCACCCCATTCGGGCTTCTTCGGAAGGCGTGCGCTTGAAGACATGGGCGAACCAGCCAGCAAGAATCTGCTTGATCTCGGTCCAAAACGCCATGATGACCGCCAGCAGCGTACCGACGTGCACGGCGACGTCAAAGGCAAGCCCCTGGTCGGGCCAGCCAAACAGTTGCGATGGCAGGATAAGGTGGGCCGATGATGAAATCGGTAGAAACTCAGACAGACCTTGGATCAAGGCCAATGCAACAACGTGCATCCACTCCATTGGACTTCCTTAACGTGAATCAGTGACGGCGCGATGCAACCTGGTCGCGCAGATAGATGGGTGTGGCCTCATGAGGCGCAACTGCGTTCCCTGCATCCAGCCCCTTTTGCGCCAGACAGACCATATCGCGGGCATCAGGCTCAAGGGTGTTGTTATCATCGATCACGCACTGTGCCACCTCGAGTGAAAGGCGATCACGGAGCGTCCAACCACTGCCTGCGCCGAACCATCGCGCCCCCTCGAACATGGCAGCCTCAAGTGCCTGCGGGGCACAAACGCGCTCTTCAAGGCAGCAGCGTAGCTGATACGTCTTAACGTTTACTTCAAACGCAGCCACATAAAGTTCATTCATTCGCGCATCGAACGCCGGAACGACGTGGGTAACACCGTGCTGCCTTGCCGCCCCAAGGGCCAGAGTTTCAAGGGTCGATACCGGAACGATCGGGCGGTCAAGCCCATAGGCAAGCCCCTGTACGGTGCCGGCCGCGATGCGAATGCCCGTAAACGACCCAGGCCCTCGTCCGTACGCCAGGGCATCGAGTTGGGACAGCGACAGCCCCGCCTCGCTCATCAGGCGATCCACCATCGGCATCAGACGCTGCGTGTGCTCGCGAGGCGCAATGACGTGCTCGCCGAGAATGGTGCCACGATGCCAGAGCGCGACCGAGCAGGCGGAAGAAGACGCATCGAGCGCAAGCAATGTAGACATAAATGATTTCAATCAAATGGCAAATGAACGATCGACATTATAAAGAGCCGGACCCTACACCAAAAGGACTATTGCCAAAACAGATGACGAAGTCAGGAGGAAGGCAGATCAGGCACAGTATCAGAGGCCGCGCATCAAAAAAGCCGGCATTGCCGGCTTTTTTAAGGGACATGATGACCGCGTCGCTCAGGAGAGCGCTTCAAGCACCTTGGCCTTGATGGCATCGACGCTGCCGATGCCTTCCACGCGGTGGTACGCAGGCGCCTTTTCAGGCTCTTCCTGAACCAGTTTCTGATAGTACGCCACCAGCGGCTCGGTCTGTTCGTGATAGACCGACAGGCGAGACCGAACGGTATCTTCGTGATCGTCGTCACGCTGGATCAGGGGCTCACCAGTAACATCATCGGTGTCGGCCACTTTCGAAGGATTGTACTCGATGTGATAGACCCGACCGGAATCCGGATGCACACGACGACCGGACAGGCGTGTCACGATCTCTTCGTCATTGACTGCAATCTCGAGTACATGATCAAGCGTGACACCGCTTTCCTTAAGAGCGTCGGCCTGAACGATCGTACGCGGAAAGCCATCGAACAAGAAGCCATTGGCGCAATCGGGCTTGCTGATGCGGTCCTTGACGAGTTCAATGATCAGATCATCGGAAACCAGCTGACCGGCATCCATGGTGGCCTTGACCTTCTGACCAAGCTCGGATCCTTCGCGAATGGCCGCCCGCAACATATCCCCGGTAGAAATCTGGGGAATGGCAAAATGTTCGCAAATGAACTGTGCCTGCGTTCCCTTACCCGCCCCCGGTGGGCCCAACAGGATCAAACGCATCGATACCGCTCCTCAAGTGTTTAACGCAGCGCGTCGGGCCGGTGCCCTTCAATAATAGGTGTGTTGCCTGCGTGAGCGCAGGCAATCGCCAAAGCAAACACGCACCATAGCGGGCAGGCCCTGCGACCACAAGTCCCGCGCCTGGCTTATCCGGTATTCATTAGTTGCAGACGTAAAGAAGCGGCCCGAAGGCCGCTTCTCGTTTCACTTGGCACGACTGTGACCGAGTGTCGCAGCTCAGAGCACCAACCGTCGAATGTCGGTCAGGACACTTGCCAGATAGGCCGTGAAGCGCGCAGCGTCGGCACCGTTGACCGCACGGTGATCGTAGGACAATGACAGCGGCATCATCAGACGCGGCTGGAACGCACTGCCATCCCACACCGGCTTCATCTGGGATTTCGACACCCCAAGGATCGCCACTTCCGGCGTATTGACGATGGGCGTGAACGCCGTACCGCCAATGGAGCCAAGACTTGAGATGGTAAAGCAGCCGCCTTTCATCTCATCGCCCTTGAGCTTGCCCTGCTGGGCACGCTTGGCAAGGTCGACCGACTCTTTAGCAAGCTCGATGACCGACTTCTGATCGGCATTGCGGATCACAGGCACCAGCAGCCCATTGGGCGTGTCCACGGCGATGCCGATGTTCACGTATTTCTTCCAGACTACGGTTTCGCCGTCGGACTTGAGTGATACGTTGAACTGCGGGTACGCCTTCAGCGCATGAGCAGCCGCCTTGATCATGAACGGCAGCGGCGTCAGCTTGGCGCCCTGCTGCTCCGCCTCGGCCTTCATCGACTTGCGGAACGCCTCGAGCTCGGTGATGTCGGCTTCGTCGAACTGCGTCACGTGCGGCACGTTCAACCAGCTGCGATGCAGGTTGGTCGCACCCGCCTTCATCAGACGGCCCAACTTCTGCTCTTCGACCTCACCGAACTGGCTGAAGTCGATGTCCGGCACCTGCGGAATACCCGAGCCACCGGACGGCGCTGCAGACGGTGCCGCCTGCTTGCCGGCCTTGCCGCGCTCGGTCATGGCCTGCTTGACGAAGGCGTGAACGTCTTCTTTCAGCACCCGGCCCTTCGGACCGCTGCCGGTAACCTCGGACAGATCGACACCCAGCTCACGCGCCAGCATGCGAACGGCCGGACCTGCATGCGCGCTTGGCGCCTTCTGGCCCGCTTGGTCACCGGCCATCTGCGCCTCGGGGGACGCTGAAGACGAGACCTGCTCCTGCTTGGCGGCGCCCTCTTGCTTCTTGGCGTCGCTCTTCTTGCCACCGGCGCCCTTGGACGATGCCGCCTTGTCGCTCTTGCTCTCGGACGTCGATGCGCCTTTATCCGATGCGGGCTTTTTCTTCTTGCCACCGCCGCCGGCGGTTTCAATGTAGCCGATCAGGTCGCCCTCGGAGACCGTATCGCCTTCCTTGACGGAAAGCTCGACGATCTTGCCCTTGTAGGGGCTTGGGATATCCATCGATGCCTTGTCGGATTCAAGCGTGATCAGGCCGTCTTCCTTCTCGACCTCATCGCCTTCGGACACCGAAACCTCGATGATTTCGACACCTTCGCTGCCACCGATATCCGGCACACGAATTTCCTGACGGCCGCCCTCTTCTTCGGCGCCATCGTCGTCATCGCCTTGATCGTCAGCGCTGTCATCAGACGCATTGCTGTCGTTGTCAACGTCAGAAGCCGCGTCATCGTCGTCCGAGGCGTCTTCGTCATCACCGCCTTCGCCGGCGATTTCCATCTGACCGATCACGTCGCCTTCAGACACGGTGTCGCCTTCCTTGACGGAAAGGCTGACAATCTTGCCCTCGTGCGGGCTTGGAATGTCCATCGAGGCCTTGTCGGACTCAAGCGTGATCAGCGCGTCTTCCTTGGCCACCTGGTCGCCTTCGGAAACGGCCACTTCGATGACCTCGACGCCTTCGCTGCCACCAATGTCCGGCACCTTGATGTCAACGACCTGAGAACCGCCCTTGGCGCCGCCTTTCTTGGGCGCGTCTTCGGACGTGTCCTTCTTGGACGTATCGGTGTTTTCTTCGGCCTCGGATTCAGACTCGGACTCACTGGATGACTCTTCGGCGTCGTCCTGATCATCGCTGTCACCGTCGTCTTCGGTCTCAAGCTCGAGGATCTGATCGCCTTCGCTGACCTTGTCGCCTTCGCTGACCAGCACCTTGACCACCTTGCCGGCCTTCGGCGAGGGAATATCCATCGAAGCCTTATCGGACTCGAGCGTGATCAGCGAGTCCTCGGCGGACACCTCATCGCCTTCCGAGACCAACACCTCGATGATTTCAACGCCTTCGCTGTCCCCGATGTCGGGCACTTTAATTATTTCGCTCAAGAGATGCGCTCCTTCAATACTGACCGCTTACGCCACGGGGGCGGCAAGGCCGCCCCAGTTCCTCATCAACTGGTGACAGGATAGGCCTTGTTCGGATCGATGCCGTACTTCTCCATCGCCTGCTTGACGACCTTGCGATCGATCTCGCCGCGATCCGCCAGCGCCTTCAGCGCCATGACCGTCACGAAATAGCGATCTACCTCGAAGAAGTAGCGCAGCTTTTCGCGCGTGTCGGAACGGCCGTAACCATCGGTACCGAGCACGTAGTAGTCGGTCGGAACCCACGCACGCACCTGATCGGAGAACAGCTTCATGTAATCGGTCGAAGCGATCGCCGGCCCGTCTCGGCCTTCGAGACACTGGGTCACCCAGGGCTTGCCGGGTTCGGCATCGGGATTGATGAAGGCGTTACGGTCGATCTCGAGCGCTTCGCGACGAAGCTCATTGAAGCTGGTCACGCTCCAGATGTCGGCACTGACGCCAAAGTCGTCAGCCAGAAGTTCAGCGGCGCGCTCGACTTCGATCAGGATCGTGCCGGAGCCCATCAGCTGAACGTGGCCGTTCTTGCCCTTCTCGCCTTCACGCAGCAAATACATACCCTTGATGATGCCTTCTTCTGCCCCTTCCGGCATTTCCGGATGGTGGTAGTTTTCGTTCATCAACGTCAGGTAGTAGAAGCAGTTTTCCTTGTCCTGATACATACGCTTCAAGCCGTCGTGCATAATCACGGCGACTTCGTGCCCGTACGTCGGGTCATAGCTTCGGCAGTTCGGAACAGTGGAGGCCAGAATGTGGCTGTGGCCGTCCTGGTGCTGAAGCCCTTCGCCGTTGAGCGTGGTGCGCCCTGCAGTACCGCCGAGCAAGAAGCCTCGCGCCTGCATGTCGCCAGCAGCCCAGACCAGGTCACCGACACGCTGGAAGCCGAACATCGAGTAATAGACGTAAAACGGCAGCAGCGGCACGTGGTGGTTGGCGTACGAGGTGGCGGCCGCAATCCAGCTGGACATGGCGCCGGCTTCGTTGATGCCTTCCTCAAGAATCTGACCGGCCTTGTCTTCGCGGTAGAACATGATCTGGCCGGCATCCATCGGCTCGTACTTCTGGCCTTCGGCCGTGTAGATGCCGAGCTGACGGAACATGCCTTCCATACCGAACGTACGCGCTTCGTCAGGCACGATCGGAACGACCTGCTTGCCGAACTGCTTATTCTTGACCAGGCCATTGAGCACGCGCACGAAGCTCATGGTCGTGGATACTTCGCGGTCTCCCGAGCCCTTGAGCTGGCTTGAGAACATCTTGTCGTCGAGTCCCGGGAACTCGATTGACTCGAAGTCATGCTTACGCGCCGGCAGGTACCCACCCAGACGTTCCCGCATGAGATGCATGTACTTCATCTCGGGGCTGTCTTTTTCGGGCTTGTAGTACGGCATTTCCTTATCGATTTCCTCATCGGAAACCGGGATACCGAAGCGGTCGCGGAAGGTCTTGATCGCGCCCACTTCCATCGACTTGATCTGGTGCGCTTCGTTGTCCGCCTCACCGCTATCGCCGCCCATACCGTAACCCTTGACGGTGTGCGCAAGAATAACGGTCGGCTTGCCATTGTTGTTGTGGAACGCCTCGTGATAGGCCGCATAGACCTTATAGGGGTCATGGCCGCCACGGTTCAGGCGCCAGATGTCCTCATCGGTGAGGTCCTTGACCATGTCCTTGGTTTCATCGTATTTGCCAAAGAAATGCTCACGGGTGTAGGCGCCGCCCTGGGCCTTGTAATTCTGGTACTCGCCGTCGACCACCTCATCCATGCGTTTTTGCAGGATGCCCTTGGTGTCCTTCTCGAACAGCGGATCCCAGAAACGACCCCAGACCACCTTGATGACGTTCCAGCCAGCACCGCGGAAGATACCTTCGAGTTCATCGATGATACGCGCATTACCGCGCACCGGGCCGTCCAGACGCTGGAGGTTGCAGTTGATGACGAACACGAGGTTGTCGAGCTTCTCACGCCCGGCCAGTGAAATCGCACCAAGTGACTCGGGCTCATCGCACTCGCCGTCACCGAGAAATGCCCAGACCTTGCGGTCCTGCATCGGCTGCAGACCACGTGCGTCGAGATACTTCATGACGTGGGCCTGGTAGATCGCCATGATCGGGCCCAGACCCATCGAGACGGTCGGGAACTGCCAGTAGTCCGGCATCAGCCAGGGGTGCGGGTAAGACGACAGGCCATCGCCGTCGACTTCCTGGCGGAACTTGTCCATCTGTTCTTCGGAGAGACGTCCTTCCAGGTAGGAGCGCGCGTAGATGCCCGGCGCACTGTGGCCCTGGATGTAGACCAGATCACCCTTGAAATCACCTTCCGGCGCACGGAAGAAATGGTTGAAGCCCACGTCGTAAAGCGTTGCGCTGGACATGAAGCTGGCCAGGTGACCGCCCAGCCCCTTGTGCTTCTTGTTGGTACGGATGACCTGCGCTGCCATGTTCCAGCGAATCAGGGAACGAATGCGACGCTCCATGAACAGATCACCCGGCATACGCGCCTCGCGATGCACCGGGATGGTGTTGCGATGAGGCGTGTTCACAGAGAAGGGGGGCTGCATCCCATCACGGCGAAGCCGATCCGCCAGGCGGCTCAGCAAATATTGGGCTCGATCTTCGCCCTCGCGATCCAGTACCGATTCTAAGGACTCTAACCATTCCGTCGTTTCGGTAGGATCGAGGTCTTCTCGTGCCTCCAGACTCATAGACGTCTCTCCGATGAAGAAATAATATCAGTCGCCTTCCGATCAGGAAGTGCGTCACAGTGCTCTTTGTCAGTTAAAACGGGCGCAGGTTTTTGTAGAGTCGCGCTGCTCGCCGCATGTCGTAATTCTGCAACGGGTGGCTGTGATACCAGCCTTGACGGGGGACGAAGATACCGCAAACACAAGCGGCTGCCAATTGATAGGCAAAAGGCGCATCCCCCCGAAAGCCTGTGGCATATACCGTGCCACGGCGCGGGTCGGATGCATTGGTCGCTTGAAAAAACGCAGCCTGTCATAGCCACCGTGTGTCGCCGTTTTGGTGAGGGTCACGTTTCAAAGACCCCACAAATGTAGTTTTCTTACGCCGAATTACCAGTAGACCGCTCGGACTCGAGCTTTAGCCTCGCAGCCTCTGAAAGAAGTATTGCCAATCAAACGAGGGGCCTGGATCGACCTTTCTGAGCGGTGCCACGTGCTGATGCCCGGTAATACGCTCAGGCGTGAGCGCTGAGTATTTGCCCATGAGCGCACGCGTGAGCTCAACAAGGCATGCGTATTGCGCACGTGTAAACGGCCGATGATCGCCTTCAAGCTCCACGCCAACGGTGAAATCATTCAACCGCGACCGGCCCTGCCAGCAGGATTTTCCGGCATGCCAGGCCCGTTGATCGAATCCAACGTATTGGATCACCTGCCCACTGCGTCGAATCAGACAGTGGGCCGACACACGAAGCCCCTTGATCTTCTTGAAATAGGGATGCGCCTCAGGGTCGAGTCGGCCAAGAAATAGATCCGTGATCGCCTTCCCCCCGAACTCACCGGGCGGCAGACTGATCGAGTGCAGCACAAGCCCTGAAATTTCACCCTGAGGCCGAGTGTCGCAGTGCGCCGAGGGCGCGTGTTCAGCCTCGCTCAGCCAGTGCAGATCGTTGACATGCATACCGGACGTCGCTTCCTTATTGGTCGATTGTTCAAGTCACTCTATCCTATACTTTATCGCCCGGCGTCGACGCACAGGCGCCGGCCACTCAAAGCCCCGCGATAAGGCCTCATCAGGTCCACGCCCAGGAGAGAGTTCTCAATGACGTTTCAAGAAGCCCTCGCTGAAGACATTCGAACCACCGCCAGCCGAATGATCAACGAGGACATTGGCGGCGGCGACATCACCGCTCAGTTGATCGCATCGAAACAGTGGGCGCGTGCCGAAGTCATCAGCCGGCAGCCCGCTATCCTCTGTGGCGTTGCCTGGGTCGAGGAGCTTTACCGCCGCATCGACCCGACGGTGAAACTCACCTGGAGCCACGAAGACGGCAACGCACTGATACCGGATACGCCCTTTCTGACGCTTGAAGGGCCGGCTCGCTCATTGATGACCGGCGAGCGCGCCGCGCTCAACCTGCTGCAGACGCTTTCCGGCACGGCAACAACCACCCGTCATTACGTGGATCTGGTCGCAGACTATCCGGTCTCGGTGCTCGATACGCGTAAAACGCTGCCGGGCCTTCGCCTGGCTCAGAAGTATGCGGTCAACTGCGGCGGCGGCAATAACCACCGGCTAGGGCTTTATGACGCCTTCCTGATCAAGGAAAACCACATTACCGCATGCGGCGGCATCGAACGCGCCGTCAAGGAGGCGCGCGACATCGCGCGCGAGCTTCCGGTCGAGGTTGAAGTCGAAACCTTCGAGGAGCTCAATCAGGCACTCGAAGCCGGGGCCGACATCATCATGCTGGACAATTTCTCGCTTGATGACATGCGACAGGCCGTAGAGCTGACCGCCGGCCGCGCGCAGCTCGAGGCCTCCGGCAACGTCGATGAAGACACCCTAGTCGATATCGCCAAAACCGGCATCGACCGCATCTCGATTGGCGCGCTCACCAAGCACGTTACCGCCATCGATCTTTCGATGCGTGTGCATGAGGTGGAAACGCGGTAGTCAGCATCAGTGCCTATACGCCGCCAACAAACCGGCGGCGCCGATGAACAGCCCGCCGAAGGCTTTATTGATGGCCCGCTGCTGCGCTGGCGTTTTCAAAAATCGAGCAATGGCGGTCGAAAGCGTGGCATAACCGAACATGACCGCGATGTCGACCGCCACCATGGTCGCCCCCATGATGGCGAACTGCGGCGCATGAGGTGCCTCGGCCACCAGAAACTGAGGCAACAGCGCCATTAGAAACACCGTGGCCTTGGGGTTGGTCGCATTGACCAGCGCGCCCTTCCAAAGCCGCGTCCATCCAGAAAGTGTTGCATCCTGATTTTCGGCGCTGAAGGCATGTGCGGTTTCTCGCCACTTGGTAATACCGAGATACACCAGGTAAACCACACCCAGCCACTTGATGATCGTAAACGCCAGCGCAGAGCTTGAAAGCAAGGAGCCCAGGCCGATACCGACCACCACCATCTGGAAGGCAAGACCGATCTGCAGCCCGAGAATGGAAGGAAGCGTGCGCCGGACGCCGTAGACCATGCCATTGGCCATGGTATTGATGGCCCCGGCCCCCGGCGTCACGCTGATCAACACACACGCCACAAAAAAGGCGCTGAATAAGGTCCAGCTCATTCCCGCTCTACTCCCGTAAACCACGCAATACTATAAAGGGTGAGCCATACCGCTCGGCAGGCGTATCCATGCCGAACGGCCTTGCGGCCACTAGGTAGATGACGCAATTCGCGCCTTGAGTGCTGCATTGAATCGCTTGCGGTCCTTAAGCGGCAATAGCCCTGAAGGAATGGTACGTCGCGTCGGCTTACTGACCGTACCCCGAGCGCTGTCGTTCAGCACGACACGCACACCGACCGAGCTCTCCCGCTCGATGCGACTGATACTGGAAAGCGCGATCTCTTCAAGCCGCGGCGCGTAAAGCGGGCCGCCGATGAAATAGACCGAGCGCTCATCGAGGCGAAGAATCGGCGACAGCCGACGCCGCCCCATGAGATTGCCCCCGATCATCATGCCCCACAGGAAGATCAATAGCGCGACCGGCGCCATTGGCCACCACTGCTTCTGCTGGTAGCAATACACTAAAAGCGTAATGCCACCTGCGACCGAAAAGGCAAACGCCACGCCCAACATACGCGTATTGCTGCGCTTCTCGGTAAAAAGCATCGGGTCGGTGCCGTCACTGGCGTGGGATTGGGGCTGAGTCATGGTCGATATCATAAAACCGTGTCATTGAGTTGGCGTTTGCATCGAACGCGCGGCAGGCGCTCGCCTTCTCGTTCGACCGCGCTCTCGCCAAGTGATTCCCAGCCGCTTGCCAAAAGACGCGGGGCAAGCATCAGGCTTGCCTCGATATAAAGGGCGTGGTGGCCCTGCTTACGGGCGTGATCGCAGGCAAGCTCGATCAGGCGTGATGCGATGCCATTGCCTTGAAGCGCAGGCCAGACGTACAGACATTCGATGTGAGACGCGTTGAGGTCGAGCTCACAAAAACCGACGCAGCGTCGGTCGAGATCGGCCACGAAGGTCGTTAGACGGCGCTGCCGTAGCTGCCAGGTCGCGGCTTCGCGCGGCAAGACATTCGCCCAGGCCTGACGCTGTCCGAGACTGTAGAACGACGAGGCGCCGTCCATGATGGCGTGGAAAAACACCTCGGCCTGATCGGCGCCGTCGGCGTCACGTGCAAGGCGAAACCGCAGACGATCAAGCCAGTTCATCGAGATCAATCTCATCGAAGCTGTGAACGCAGCGGTGGTGACCGGTCTCCATTTCCGGGTCACGTACCAGCTGGCAGGTGCGAATGCCGGCGTCTTCGGCTGCATCCAGCTCAGCCGGCACATCGGATAGGAACAGCACGTCTTCGGCTGGCACACCCAACACATCAAGCATACGCCGATAGCTGTCACTGTCGCGCTTGGCGCCGAGCGTGGTGTCGAAATAATGGGTAATCAAGGGCGTGATGTCGCCACGCTCGGTGTGGGAAAACATCAGCTTCTGGGCGTGCACCGAACCTGAGGAATAAATGCTGAGTTCAAGGCCTTGATCGTGCCATAGCTTGAGACACTCGGCGGCGTCTGGATAGATGTGGCTCGTGAAATCGCCCGCACGGTAGCCCTCCTCCCAGATCATGCCTTGAAGGGTCTTGAGCGGCGTAGCCTTGCGGTCCTCATCGATCCACTGAACGAGAACGTCTGCAAGCCGCTCGACGCTTGCGTCCTCTTCAGAGGTCATCGCGCGTACGGCGTCAAGCTGCTCCGCCACCGCCGGCTGGCCGGCGCGGGCTTCGAGCCATTGCGGCAGGCGCTCACGGGCGTAGGGGAAAAGCACCTCGTGCACGAACGCGATCGAGCTGGTGGTGCCTTCGATATCGGTCACGATGGCCTTGATCATGACGCCTCCAGACCTTCGAATCGTGGAAAGCGCTCGGCGATGGGGCTGCCGGTCATGTGCGCAATCCAGCCCTCCGTCCGCGTGAACAGACGAATGCAGGAAAAGGCCGGCGCCGGGCCCATATCAAACCAGTGCGGCGTACCGGTCGGCACCGACATCAGATCGCCCTGGGCGCAGCCGATCGCATAGACGCGGTTATCAAGGTGCAGGTAGAACACTCCTTCCCCACGCACGAAAAAGCGCACCTCATCTTCATCGTGGCGATGCTCGTCCAGAAACTTGGTACGGAGCGCGTCCTTATCCGGATGGTCTGGCGTCATGTGGATAACATCGGCGCTTTGAAAGCCTTCCTCGCGCCTGAGCCGCTCGACCTCCTCGCTGTACGCTGCAAGAATTTCGGCCTGATCGGCAGACTCAGACAGCGCTTTCAGCGGCCAGCGCTCAAAGCGAATACCGTGGGCGCCAAGCTCTCGGGCGATGACGTCGCCTTCGGTGGCTGAAAACACGGGCTGAGTCGCATCTGCGTCGTTAAACACTTTCAAAAAGCTCATCGGCATCGCCTCACGGTAAGTTCGCAATCAAAAAGCGCGCTCAGCGCTTCGACCTGATACAGGCAGCGAGTCATATCTCGCGCCCAGGTGTAAAGCCCATGCCCTCGAATCAGATAGACATGGCAATCGTCTTGCGTCAGGCGAGGCTCGACCTCGCGCGCAAGCGCTGGAATGTCCTGCGAGTTGTCGACCACCGGAATTGTGAGCCGGGCCTCGTGGGTTGTGATGCCCTCAAACACCTTTAAAAGCTCAAACCCCTCGAGCACCAGCTCATCGCCCTCGACCAGACACGACAGCGCCGTCGCGGCCCGGCAGTGTGTGTGCAGCACCGCACCGACATCAGGACGCAGACGGTAGAGCTGCCCGTGCAGGAGTGCTTCATCGGAGGGTTTCAACGTACTGCCCAGTGGCACGCACTCGAAGTCCGTGACCATGATGTCTGAGCCGCTCAACTGGCCCTTGTGGCGGCCGGATACGGTGACCGCCATGAAGCGCTCATCAAGGCGCATGGAAAAGTTGCCGCCGGTGGCCGGCACCATATTGGCCCGATCCAACACCCGGCCAGCATCGATCAGGCTCGCCTGAGCCCGCGCAAGCCCTGGAAGGTCGATCATCGACGGTCTCCGTTATCGATATATGTAGTGCATGCGTTGTGTGTGACTACGGGTTGCGCCAGACTACCCAACTCGCCGGTCAGCCGCCAGCATCTTGATGCGCGCACGCCCCCGGCGGTACGCCATGGCCCACCTTCGACGATATTTTCATGCACGCAACGCATCCAACAACCCTCGAGCCGATCGGCCATATCGAAAGCTGTTACCCGGACAAGTTCGGCATTCCAAGACAGCCAGGCCTTGCCCCCAGCGCCAAAGCGCAGCTTGTATTGCACGCGCCCTACAACGACCCCTTGGCCGTTCGAGGGCTCGATGCCTTCAGCCATATCTGGGTAACGTTTCTCTTTCACAAGAGCCCACCCAGCTGGACGCCTTTGGTCAGACCGCCACGTCTTGGTGGCAACGCCAAGGTCGGCGTGTTCGCAACACGGGCAACCCATCGACCAAACCGCCTTGGCCTGTCGCTGGTCGAGCTGGTCTCGATCAATACCGAGGGCGGCGTCGCTCTGACGCTTTCCGGCCATGATCTGGTCGATGGCACGCCGGTATTCGATATCAAGCCCTACCTGCCCTGGGCCGATGGCGTTGAGGGCGCTCGAAGCGGTTTCGCCCCTGCCCCACCGGTGATTCGCCCGGTGTGCTTTTCGCAGACGGCCCGCACGCAGCTCAATGCACTAAGCGATGGCGCCGCCGTCAAGGCGCTGATTGTTGAAGTACTGGCGCAAGACCCGAGACCTGCCTATCAGCACGGTTCAACCGGGCGCGTGCACGGGGTTCGTCTGAGCGACAAGGACGTTCGTTTTCGGGCGTTTGTCGATGACACCGGCCGCATTGCGCTCGAGGTCATCGACATTGCCTCCGGCGGCCCAACGTAAAATGCCGCCCCGGCCAGGGCGGCATTTTATCAGGGTGCTCGAAAGGCCCTTTCAGGCAGTGCTCGAGCCGGTCACCGGCGCTCAGTCGAAGGAGATACCGATGCGGCGGCCCACTTCCTCATAAGCCTCGATCACCCCGCCAAGGCCCTGACGGAAACGGTCCTTATCGAGTTTCTCGCGCGTATTGCTGTCCCAGAGACGGCAGCCATCCGGTGAGAACTCATCGCCAAGCGTCAGCTCACCTTTGAATACGCCAAATTCAAGCTTGTAATCCACCAGCAGAATATCGCCGTCGAGAAACAGCTGCTTGAGCACCTCGTTGACCTTATAGGTCAGCGTTTTGGCCTCGGCCAATTGCTCAGGGGTCGCCCAGCCGAAGCTCTCCGCCAGCGACTCATTGATCATGGGGTCGTGCTGGGCATCATTTTTGAGAAACAGCTCGAACGTCGGCGGCGTCAGCGCGAGGCCTTCCTCGACGCCCAGGCGTCGACACAGGCTGCCAGCGCTGTAGTTACGAACCACACATTCGACCGGCAGCATATCGAGCTTCTTGACCACCGATTCGGTATCGGAATGCAGGTGCTCGAAGTGGGTCGGAATGCCCGCCGCCTTCAGCTTATCCATGATGAAGGCGTTGAACTTGTTGTTCACCATGCCCTTACGCGCCAGCTGCTCGACCTTCTCGCCATCGAAGGCGCTGGTGTCGTCGCGGAATTCGAGAATCAGACGATCGGGGTCGTCAGTGGTGTACACGGATTTGGCCTTGCCGGCGTACAAGGCATCACGCTTTTCCATCGAAGCTCTCCAGAGATAGAAGTCATAGGTGTTCGGGTATTCTAGGCGCAGGCGAGGCGACGGCGCACTACCTGCCAGGGAAGCCCTTCGTGTTGCTGCGCGATCAACAGGCGCTGCTCATCGAAACCAAGCACCGGCATCAAGGCATCATACGCACGCTCGGCGCAATTGTTCTGCTCCGACAGGTGCGAGGCAACAACGCATTGAAGGCTGTCAGCGTCGATGGCCTGCATGAATTCAAGCGCCTGCTGATTGGAAAGATGGCCCCAGTGACCGCCGACCCGCCGCTTGAGGCTTGGAGGGTATGGCCCGCGCGCCAGCATATCGGGGTCATGGTTGCATTCAAGCACCAGAGCGTCGCAACGTCGATAGCGCTTGAGCACATGGCCGGTCACGTGACCAATATCAGTCAAAAGCCCCAGACACGCCCCGCCCGAGCGCACGATGAACTGCACGGGCTGGCGCGCATCATGGGGCACGGTAACCACATCGATCTCCAGATCCCCGATGGCAAAGCACTGTTCGGGGTGGATGAACGTCACGCTTGTCACGCCCTTTAGTTTGCTCTTGAGCCAAGTTCCGGGGGTCATGTAGACCGGCAGGCCGTAGCGACGCACCAGCGCGGCCGCGCCGCGCACGTGATCGATGTGTTCATGAGTGATCAAGAGCGCATCAAGTGTGGCGGCATGGCAGCCAAGGCGAGCAAGACGCGCCTCGATCTCCTTCAGGGCAAAACCACAGTCGATGAGAATGCGGGACTCACCGCTCTCGACCACGGTCGCGTTGCCCTTGCTCCCACTACCCAGCGATGCGAACTTGAACGCCATCAGCGAAGCAGTGACGCAACACGGTCCAGCAGTTCGCGGGCGGTCGACGTCTCGATTGATGAGCCATCGTCGCGGCGTGCATGAATGATGGACTGGCCGTTGTCAGTGTCGATCTGAAGCTGGTAGCGCTTGGGCTCGGGGTCGCTGCCGAATATCCACCAGCCACTGCCGCTGGCGTCGGACGGCAGATAGTCCACCGTAAAGCGCCGCTGGCTGCGGTCCTGATCGACCAGTCGCGCATCGTCGGTGTCGAATTCACGCTTGAGCTGGTAATCAAGTTCCGACCAGATGCTGGCGAAATCCTTCTGCACCACAACCTGCCACTGGCCCTGACGATTGCGCAGGATCACGCTGCTGTCGTTTGAGAGGTTCTGCCCGACGAGCGAGACGCCCTCTCCGGCATTGCCCGCATTCTGGGTCAGATACGTTGAAAGACGCGACAGGCAGTCGCTGTTTGCCGCGCCATTCTGGTCACAACGCACCTCGGAAGAGCCTCCGCGCACGCCTTGCTTGACCGACAGCGTACCGTTGGTGGTCTTGATCAGCCCCTGCGAGGCATCGAGTTCGCTGACGCGATAGCCGGTGGCGGCCACGAAGCGTTGAAGCTTCGGCCAGACCGCATTGGGCGCGGCATTGACCAAAAGCCACTGCTGGCCCCGCTCACCGCGCATCTGAACGAACGACTGAGCAGCCTGTTCGCTCATCTTGGGCTGCGGTCGCGGTACGTCGAACCCATCCTGAGGACGAACGTAGTCGCTGTTGGCCTTGGGCACCGGCATGGCGTCCTGAACCGCGCCCTGGCGGGCCGACTCCGGCAGCTCCAGCGGTGCGACCATCTCGGCATTCTTATACTCGTAGCTGCGATCGTAGTAATACCCGTCGTTACCGCAGCCGGAGAGCGCCACCAGCAACGAGGCCGCAGCGACCCAGGGAGTCTTCGACATCATTGTTCGAGCACTCCCGCGAGGTGAAGCGCCTCGGCAATCGTTGCATGGTACTTCTCGGACAGCCACGTCAGTGGCAGGCGAATGCCCTGCTCGGCAAGGCCCATCTGACACAGCGCCCACTTGACCGGAATCGGATTGGCCTCGATGCCAAGCGAGGCATTGAGCGGCATCAGGCGAGTATTGATCTGGTGCGCGAGATCGTGATCGCCGGCAATGGCGGCCATCGACATGTCGTGCATGCCTTTCGGCGCCACGTTGGCGGATACGGAGATCACGCCATGGCCACCGGCAAGCATCAGCTCGCAGGCGGTCGGGTCGTCGCCCGAATAGATTGCGAAGTCCTGCCCCTTCAAGTGCTCGATCAGTTCGGCGGCGCGCTCGAGGTTACCCGTGGCGTCCTTGAGGCCGACGATGTTGTCGATCTTGGCCAGGCGGAAGGTGGTGTCGTTGTAGAGATCGACGCCGGTTCGGCTCGGCACGTTGTACAAAATGATCGGAAGATCAGAGGCTTCCGCGACGGCCTTGAAGTGCTGATACAGCCCTTCCTGGGTCGGGCGATTGTAGTAGGGCGTGACCGACAGGCACGCATCGGCACCAACGTCCTTGGCGTACTTGACCAGCTCGACCGCCTCGGCGGTGGCATTGGCACCAGTCCCTGCAATGACCGGAATCCGGCCATCGACCACATTCACTACTTCACGGATAACGTCAAAATGCTCGGCGAACGACATCGTGGTGGGCTCACCGGTGGTGCCCGCCGCCACGATGCCATCGGTCTTGTGTTCGAGATGGAAGTTCACCAGTCGACGAAGCGCGTCCCAATCAATATCGCCATTGCCTTTCATTGGCGTCGCCAAAGCGACCAGGCTGCCTTTGAACATCTCGAATCCTCTTATGTCGCACACCGGAAAAACGCGTTTATGTCGGCCTCGGGCTATCTCGGGATCAGCGCATGAATTTGCCTGATCAAACCGCCCCGGGCGGGGGTAGATGGTACTCAGGCAGACTCCACCTGTACAGTTCAGACAGACGAATCGCGCACAAAAGCGCTAGACTGTTGCCGGGTTTTCCTACGCTTTAAAGGAGTCACCATGACCATCGACGTCGGCCAATCGCTGCCCGAATTCAATGTTCCCGCCACCTCGGAACTGACCGTCACGCCCGAGACCCTCAAGGGCCATTACACCGTACTGTACTTCTATCCCAAGGACAGCACGCCCGGCTGCACCACCGAAGGCCAGCAATTTCGTGACCTCTTCGAGGACTTCAAGGCCTTGAACGCCGTGATTTATGGTGTCTCCCGCGATGGCCTCAAGGCGCATGAAAACTTTCGAGCCAAGCAGTCCTTCCCGTTCGAATTGATCAGCGACAAGGAAGAAACGCTTTGCCGCGCGCTCGATGTCATCAAGCTCAAGAAAATGTATGGGAAGGAGCACGAAGGCATCGAACGCAGTACCTTCGTGCTGGATGATCAGGGCGTGCTCATCAAGGAGTGGCGCAAGGTCAAGGCCGATGGCCACGCCCAGGAAGTCCTTGAGTTTCTAAAGCAGCACACCGCTTAAGGGCTGGGTTCGCCGAGTGCCTCCTTGCGCGCTCGGCGGGTCGCAACACTTCGAGGCCAGGCGTGCAACAGCGCTTTCAGTAGCGTCGTGAGCGGAATTGCGAAGAACACGCCCCAAAAGCCCCAGATTCCCCCGAAGAATAAAACCCCCAAAATGATGGCCACCGGATGCAGGTTGACCGCCTCCGAAAACAGGATTGGCACCAGTACATTGCCATCGAGCGCCTGAATCACGGCGTAGGCCACCATCACGTAAAGAAACTGATCGCCCAGCCCGAAATGAAAGCCCGCCACCGCCGCAATCGGAAGCGTGGCAGCGGCCGCGCCGATGTAGGGCACCAACACCGAAAAGCCCACCATCAAGCCAAGAAGCGCCGAATACGGCAGGCCGAAACAGACGAAGGTCACGTAGGACACCGAGCCCACTATGATGATCTCGATCACCTTGCCCCGAACGAAATTGGCGATCTGGCCGTCCATCTCCTTCCAGACCTGAGTCATGAGAGTGCGCTGTCTGGGCAAAAGTGACAGAAAATAGCCGATCAGACGCTCCTGATCCTTCAACATGAAAAACACCAGAATCGGCACCAGCACCAGATAGATGATGATTCCGAGCACGTTGCCGAGCGAGTTGAACGAGAATCTGAGCGCCCGCTGACTGAACTGCGTCGCCTCATGCGCGGCGCTATTGACCCAGCTTTGAATCTGTTCGGGCGTAATGACGGTCGGGTACTGGGTTCGAAGCGTATCGAGCATCTGTTGACCGCGGGCAAACATGCGCGGCACCTCCCCGACAAGCGAGGTCAACTGATCCCATACGAGCGGCAGCACCACCAGCGCCACCATCATCAAAAGCGCGATGAACACCAAAAAGATCAGCAACACGGCGACCAGCCGGGGCAATCCCCAGCGCTCAAGACGCGTTACGCCGCCCTGAAGCAAAAAGGCGATGATCAGCGCAGTCAGAAATGGCGCCAGCATCTGACCGAAAAAGACCACGATGGCCAGCCCCACCAACAGGACCAGCCCCAGAATCACCGCTTCTTCATCGGAGAAATACCGATCCACCCAATGCTTGAGCAGGTTCTTGATGGCCATCAGCGCCCGGCTCCCTTGGCAATGCTGTAATAGAAGACGCCATCACGCTCTTCCTGGCGCAAAAGTGCGTGACCGGCCTGAGCGACAAAACTCTCGAAATCGCGCCATGAGCCCGGGTCGGTCGCCTCGATATGCAATACATCATCGGTGCACATATCGGAAAGCGATTGCCGGACCTTGAGCAACGGCAACGGGCAGGTCAATCCCTTGGCATCGAGCGTACGTTCATATTGCGCCACGAAAAACTCCGCTACAGTGAGTTGAAATTGGCTTGATTTAAGGGCACTTTGCCATACAAATCAATCAACAGGATGTATCGCACAGGTCGGGGTCAACGGCATGAAGAAAACGCATCTGGCATGGATTGCAAGTCTTTCACTGCTGGCAAGTCCTCTGCCGGCGCAGCACGCCCTGGCAGCCAACGAGTATGGACTGCCCGCCCTGGGTGGCGCGAGCAGCGCAGTATCACCCACCGATGAATTTCGACTCGGCCGGGCATGGCTGCGCCAGTTCCGCGCTCAGACCACGCCCTGGCGCGACCCCATTACGCGTCATTATGTAGAGCGCGTCCTTCATAAACTGCTGCCCTACAGCGGCCTTGAAAGCGAGAAACTGATCGTGACCCTCGTTGCAAGTCGCACTCTGAACGCGTTCGCCGTTCCTGGCGGCGTTGTCGGCATCCATACGGGGCTTTTTGCCTACGCACCGACCGAGGCCACCTTCGCCTCGGTGCTTGCCCATGAGCTGGGCCATCTTTCCCAGCATCATTTTGCACGCCAGGTCGAGGCGCGCAATGAAAGTCAGATTCCCATGCTGACGGCCCTGCTGACCGGCGTGGTGCTGGCCGCCAGCGGCGGCGGTGGCGGACTCGGCGCAGCCACGGTCATGGGCACCCAAGCCGCCTACGCTCAGCGCATGCTGACCTACTCAAGGCAGTACGAGCGCGAGGCCGACGACGTCGGCCTCGATACGCTGGCGCAAGCAGGCTACGACCCCCACGCCATGCCGAAGATGTTTCGAATCCTTCAAAATCTCGCAAGCCTTCAGGGCTTCACACCGCCGGAATTTCTGCTGACGCACCCGCTGACCGAAGCCCGCACCAGCGCCACCGAAGCCCGAGCCGATCAGCTCGGCAAGGGTCGAGGCGCCGCCGACGACACCACCTATGACATGATTCGGGCCCGCGTGCTTCTGGCGATGAACATGAGCGACCCGACGGCGGCGCGCAACCGCCTCAAGGAAAACAACCCGTCTCCCGAAGCGCTTCGCTACCTCGACGCCATGACTCACGCCGTCAATCATGAAACAGACCAGGCGCTGTCCAGCCTCGATCGCATGATTCGAGATCACCCTGACGATTCGATGCTTCAAAACAGCGCCGCCGACGTGGCACTCGACGCCAACCGCTTCCAAGAGGCCCTTGACCGCGCCCGCACTCTATTGGCCGTGGCGCCGGACAACTACCCGGCCCGCATGATCGAAGGGCGTGCGCTTTTGAATCTGTCGCCCGCCAAGGCCTATCCCGTGCTCAAACGACTGTCGGAAGATCAAAGTGAGGATCCGGAAGTCTGGTCGCTGCTGTCCGAGGCCGCCGGTCGCAGCGGGCGCGAGGCCGAAGGCCACCTCGCCCTCGCCGAGCAGCTGCAGTTGACTGGACGAATCGACAAGGGGCTTTCACAACTGGACATCGCCGAGCGACAGGCGCGCACCGAACAGAACTTCGTGCTGGCAAGCAAGATCCGTGACCGACGCGACGCGTTCAAGCGCTACCGGCACGCACTCGATGATTTCTGAGCACGCAAGGACACCGGAACGGCCAACGTTTAAGTAAGGCGCTCTTATCGAAAAAAGCCTCCCGAGGGAGGCTTTTTTTTCAGAATAAACTCAATTGATCAGCGCCCGTTCTTGAAGGCAAGCATTCGATCAAGCCCTACCAGCGCCTGAACCCGAACGGCCTCGTCAACGGTGACTTCGCCAAGGCCTTCCTTGAGGCACTGCTCGAGATTATCGAGCGCATTCATCGCCATCCAGGGGCAGTGCGCGCAGCTTCGACACGTCGCCCCATTGCCGCCCGTCGGCGCCTCCACCAGCAGCTTTTCCGGGACCGCCTGCTGCATCTTGTAAAAAATACCGCGATCGGTTGCAACGATCAGCGTATCGTGCGGCAGCGCCTTGGCGGCGTTGATCAGTTGAGAGGTGGACCCGGTTGCATCGGCAAGGTCCACCACCGCCTGAGGTGACTCCGGATGCACCAGCACCGCCGCATCCGGATAGACACGCTTGATGTCGAGAATGCCCTTGGCCTTGAACTCTTCATGCACGATACAGGCGCCATCCCACATCAGCATGTCAGCGCCGGTCTGCTCAGCCACATAGCGCCCCAGATGCTTGTCGGGCGCCCACAGCACTTTCTCGCCCTTTTCATGCAGATGCGCGACCACATCGAGCGCAATGGCCGAGGTGACGACCCAGTCAGCCCGCGCCTTGACCTCGGCCGAGGTATTGGCATAGACAACCACGGTTCGATCCGGATGGGCGTCGCAAAAGGCTGAGAATTCCGCCGCAGGGCAGCCGATATCCAGCGAACAGGTCGCCTCGAGCGTCGGCATCAGTATTCGTTTTTCAGGCGAGAGCATTTTCGCGGTCTCGCCCATGAAGCGCACGCCGGCAACGACCAGCGTGCTCGAGGGGCTTTTAGAGCCGAATCGGGCCATTTCAAGAGAATCAGCCACGCAACCGCCGGTGGCCTCGGCAAGCGATTGCAGCACGTCGTCGGTGTAGTAATGCGCAACCAGGGTCGCATCGCGTTCGATCAGCAATTGTTTGATGCGCTCGATCTGACGCTTTTGATCGGATGAGCTCGATTGAGGGGTATAGGGACGCACCAGATGCTCACGCACCTGATCGCGATCAAGCAGTTCGGTCATGTGTCTATCACTCCGATATGCGGGGGCTCCCCCCACAGGTCATGAAGGCTTGCACGCTATCCGCGGCAAGCTACCCGAGGCTCATGGTACGCCCGGGCTCGTCAAACCGCATCATCGTTTGGTCGAAGCTCCTCGGTCTCCGCCGCGCTTGATAACTGCTGCTCAAGCGCATAGACCCAGGCAAGCACTTCGGCAATCGCCCGATAAAGCTCCGGCGGAATGCGCTCATCCAGATCCACGCGCATCAGAAGATCGACCAGTTCCTCCGAGCGGTGCACATAAAGCCCATGCTCCTCGGCTCGCTCTAAAATGGCCTGCGCCGTGGTGCCATACCCCTTGGCCACCACGCGCGGGGCGGCGTCGTTTGCGTTATAGCTGATCGCGGCGGCGCGCTGCTCACGGGGAGACGACTCACTCATTGGCTGCCTCCTCATGCGCGTCATCGGGCGCCTTGATATCGATACGGCGTGGATTGAGACCCGCCGCCTCCATGAGGTCCATCAACTGCTGACGCGCAGCGGTAAGCTGGTCGATAGCGCGCTCCTGAGATGCCTGACCGCGAATGGCAAGCCCATCGCCGGTCATCTGAAGCTCAAAGTGAAGCGCTCCAAGCGTCGGGAGCTCGAGTGACAGCGTCGAGCGCCACGCACTCGCCTCGCCCTCCCCGCCAGAACGCGAATTCTCATCGTCGTCTCTGTAGAGCGAGTCATGCTCAAAGAGCGGCCGCTGCTCGGCGATGTCGATCAACACCGGAATCTGTGGCGTCAATAACGTTTCGATACGAACGGTCTGGGTAGTCAGACTTTCAAGCTGGTGACTGATCACCCGATGCGTCGCCTCATGAGCAATCGTTCGCACATCCATTCTGGGCGCAGCCGCCGTATCAGTTGCGTTCTGTGCCTGCCCTGCGGCACCGCCCTGGGCAGCCGAGCCCGCAGGCGCAGCCCCCTGACTCGCGGCGGCCACCGGCGCGGCTGTTGCCTGGGCGCCCCCGGCAACGGGTGCCGCGGGCGCACCGGGAAGTGCCGAGCCCGCAGCCTGGCCCGGTGAGACAGGTGTCGACGACGTGGCTGGCGTAGAGGTTGGTAACGGCGAACCCGCCTGCCCGCCTGGCGCTGCACGCGCACTCGCCCAGGGCGGCAACTGCCCCTGAGGCTCACGTTTTAACTGCGCGATCGGCCATTCCCCCTTGAACCACTTGGCAAGATGAGCCTCGTAGAATACGCCGCTTTGAGACACCTGCTGTCTAAGTGCCTGCGCCATGGTGTCGGAGGCCGGCGTCTTGCCACCGCCAATCAGGGCGCTGGACGCCACGTTAACAGACGTTTTGACATCGCCATAACGAGCCAAAAGCGTCGACAGCGTCTGCCCTTCCTGGGAAAACCGAAAGCTTACTGACCGAGGCGAGTTCTGGTTCACGCCAGCCTGATCCTTGGGCTGGAGTCGCTCATAGAGCCCGGCCTCCGGCGCACCACGCTGAGTACTGGCCGAGCGGTTCGAGGTTAGATCGGTCTGAACCTGTGGTGGGCGATTCAAGTGCTCTTGACCGGGCTTCAAGCCCTGATCGCCTCGAATGGCATTGACCGAGAGCACCTTGTTCTGCGCGCCCTCGGCGCTGAAGCGCTCCATCTGAGCCCGGCGCCCCAGCACCTGGTGCATCAGCGTATCGATTAACGGTGTGATCACACTCACGGCAGTGCCCCGATTAAGATATGGAGGGGCCGAGGAAAACATCTCGGCTGTTCGATCAAGTATCGACCAACACAGCACCGGACTGAAGTGGCAAAAGGCGATTGAAGAACGGGGAAAACACGCTACAGCAGAAAAGACAACCACCCGGCGCCATGGCGTCCCGCGCGATCAAGACAGCCAAACGCAGAAAGCCCCGACCTCTTTCGAGATCGGGGCTTTGAGTCTGGTGGGTCGTGTAGGATTCGAACCTACGACCAATTGGTTAAAAGCCAACTGCTCTACCAACTGAGCTAACGACCCATACAAGGCACATATGCGCCTACGGTCGGATGGTGGGTCGTGTAGGATTCGAACCTACGACCAATTGGTTAAAAGCCAACTGCTCTACCAACTGAGCTAACGACCCCGACCGAAACGTTGAGAGCACCACCACTGACATCAATCAAGTGGTGGGTCGTGTAGGATTCGAACCTACGACCAATTGGTTAAAAGCCAACTGCTCTACCAACTGAGCTAACGACCCGCTCAACGCGGCGCAAATATTACTGTTATTCGCCTATCGATGCAAGCACTTATCGAAATTAACGTTTGCGACTCGGCGGGGCGTTTCGGGCGGAACTCTTCGACGAAGGTCGTCCATTGCCGCGCGACTCACCGCTTTTCGACGACCCGCCGCGCGACTCCCCTCGCTTCGATGAGCCGCCGCGCGACTCACTGCCTTTCGATGGACCACCGCGCGATTCCCCTCTTTTCGATGGGCCGACACCCCGAACCGGGCGACGCTTGTCCTTGTCGCGGCTCCAGCGGTTTTTCTCATCAGGCGTAAGCTCCGGCACGCGCTTGGCCTCGATACCGGCAAGATTTGAAAGCTCGTCGACCTCTTCCTGTGTCAGTTCGGTCCACTCGCCGGCCTTGGCACGCTTATCCAGGAAGATATTGCCGTAACGCACGCGCTTGAGCCGGCTGACCGTCAGCCCCTGGGATTCCCAGAGCCTTCGCACTTCACGATTGCGCCCTTCAAGAATCACGACGTGAAACCAGGTGTTGATCCCTTCACCACCGAATTCCTGCACGTCGGTAAAGTTCGCCGGGCCATCCTCGAGCATGACGCCCTCGACCATGGCCTGCACCTGCGCCTGGGTCGCATTGCCCATGACGCGAACCGCGTACTCCCGCTCGACCTGCATCGAGGGGTGCATCAGTTTATTGGCGAGCTCACCATCGGTGGTAAACAGCAGCAACCCGCTGGTGTTGATATCAAGCCGGCCAACCGCGATCCAGCGCTCACCCTTGAGGCGCGGGAGCCGGTCAAACACCGTGCGGCGCCCTTCAGGGTCGCGCCGCGTGCAGAGCTCACCTTCGGGCTTGTTGTACATGATGACGCGGCGCGGCGTTTCATCCATTGTCTTGAGCGTGACCGGTCGGCTATCGAGGCTGACCTGATCGCTCGGCCCGATGCGATCACCCAGCTGGGCCGTCTTGCCGTTGACGCTAACGCGCCCCTGTGAAATCGCACCTTCCATTTCCCGGCGCGAGCCGAACCCGGAGCGGGCCAATACTTTCTGCAGTTTTTCAGTCGTCATCGCTACTCTTCTCATCATCGTCCGTCTCGTCGTTGCCGTGGTCTTCACGGGCTTGACGACGCTCGTTCAAACGCTGCCCCAAGGCGGCAAAATCCAGCGATGATCGCGTGGACGCCTTCTCGGCGTGATCCTCCCTCTCGGCGACGTTCACCGATGAGGCAGTGGGGGGCGTTTCGGGCAACGCGTCTGCGTCACCCTCGTAAGGCAGGCGCTCGGAAGCGTCATTTTCGCGACCGTCATCCCCTGCCTGCTCTGTCGCTTCGAGTTCGTGCATCGGCGGAAGTTCATCCAGCGTACTCAACCCGAAGTCGTCCAAAAATGTTCGTGTGGTGGCGTACACGGCCGGCCGGCCCGGCACATCCCGATGACCGATCACCCGCACCCAGTTGCGCTCGGTGAGCGTTCGCATGATCGAGGCGCTGACCGACACGCCACGTACGTCCTCGATGTCGGCCCGGGTGACCGGCTGACGATACGCGATGAGCGCAAGCGTCTCCAAAAGGGCCCGCGAATACCGCTGCGGTCGCTCCTCCCAGAGCCTTGAAATCCAGGGCGAGAGCCGCTGGTGAACATTTAACCGGTAGCCTGACGCCGTGTGTGACAACGACAGCGCGCTGCCCTCAAGCGTACCGGCCAACCGGTCCAGCGCCGCCTTGAGCTCAAGCCGGGTCGGCCGCTCATGGTCATCGAACACCGCCTCCAGCCGCTCGAGCATCAGCGGCTCGCCCGCCGCCAGCAATACGCCCTCGAGAATCTGCTCGAGGGTAATGTCCTCACGACTCACATTACTCCCCATCTCGTGACACTTCGTTGTCGATGACCGGCACTTCGAAGGCCGGTTCATCGTCGGGACGGCTGCCTTCCTCATCCGTTTCACCGCCGTCGCTCGCCACCCGCGCCCGCACATGGATCGGCGAGGTCGGCGTGTTCTGTACGATCTCGAGCAACCGCTCCTTGGCAAGTTCCAGAATCGCCATGAACGTGACCACCACGCCGGCACGCCCTTCCTCGAGCGTGAACAGCGCCTCGAACGCGACAAACCCCTGCCCGTCGAGCCGAGTCATGACCGCCATCATCCGTTCACGTGTCGACAGCGTTTCGCGGGAAATCTGGTGCGACTGAGTCAGCGACGCCTGGTGCATCACGTGCTTTAGGGCACCAAGCAGCGCATCAAGCTCGACATCGGGGTAGATGACCCGAGGCTCGATGTCTGGAAGGCCAACCTGCGGGCCAAACCAGTCGCGCCCCTGCCGAGGCAGCGTATCGAGGGTCTCTGCGGCCTGCTTGATCTGTTCGTATTCCTGAAGCCGTCGCACCAGCGTCGCGGTAGGATCCTCTTCATCCTCTTCATCCTCGTCCTCCCCTTTCGGCGGGCGCGGCAGCAGTGTGCGCGATTTTATCTCGGCAAGCATTGCTGCCATCAAGAGATACTCCGCCGCGAGGTCAATGCCTGAGACCTCCATCAGCTCAACATACTCGATGTACTGATGAGTAACCGCCGCCACATTGATCGCAAGGATGTCCAGGTTCTGACGCCGAATCAGATACAAAAGCAGATCAAGAGGCCCCTCGAAGGAATCCAGAAAGACCCTGAGCGCCTCAGGAGGAATGTAGAGATCTTCAGGCAGCTCGGTGACCGGCTCATCGTTGACTCGTGCAAGCCAGGCACGCGGCGTTTCATCCATGGCACGGGCGTTGACCGGGTCACTGTTTTGAGCCGAGGGCGTGTCACTCATGACGGGGTATCAGGTCCAAACGGCAGGAAAAACGCATTGTACCAGTGTATCGACTCATGCGTCAGGAAGCGCTGTCCGCGGTTCGAAATCGCCCTTCATAATCAAAGAGTTTTTCTCGAATGTTCCAGTACCGACCGACTTTCCGCGCAATGACGAAGTCCGGCGCGCGTACCTGATCGCGCCGGGCAACCATGTCCTCGCACGAACTCGGCACCCACGTCTCGCCCGGAACGCGGCGGTGCGCCCGCAAAAACGCCCGCTCAAACGCATGGCGCTGCGGGCCGGTATCAAGCGCAAACCACTCCTCAAGGGTCGCGCCGTCCTCATCGTGATAGACAACCTTCAGCCGCGTCATCCCGCGACCGTTGGGCGTCGCCACAAGCTCCATCCCTGACACGCGCAGTACCTTGGCGTCCTTGAGCTTCAGGGCGTCACGCAGTTTGGTGTCGGCATCGACCAACAGCGTCTGGCAGGCATGGCACTGCCTGGCGGCAATGTCGGTTTCCGCCCCGCACTGCGGGCAGGTCTTGAACCGGAAACGGTAATCGCATTGAATCCGCTTACCCGTCTCGGTCTCGACCAGGCCCTGACAGCGCCGACCGTAATGCTCAAGCAGCACTTCACCGTCCATCTTGCCCCAGAACATATTGGCGAACGTGCACTGAGGGCACGTTACCTGAACAAGCTCGGTGTCGCCGGCGGGCTTGGGCGCGGCAAGCTCCGGCTCGTACAATCCCCAGGGGTTGCCGGCGTAATCGAGCACCAGGCAATCCTTCTTGTCCGGCGCCAGCCGAAGCCCACGCCCCACAATCTGCTGATAAAGCCCGACCGACTGGGTCGGACGCAAGATCGCGATCACGTCCACATGCGGGGCGTCGAACCCCGTCGTCAATACCGACACATTGACCAGGTACTTGAGCTGGCGCGCCTTGAACGCCTCGATCAGGCGCTCACGCGCCTCCCCAGGCGTTGCCCCGGTAATCAGGGCCGATTCATCAAGGGGCAAATAGCCAAGCACTTCTTCGGCGTGGGCAACGGTCGCTGCAAAGATCATCACCCCAGAGCGGTCCCGGGCACGCTCGAGCACATCCTCGATGATCCGCGGCGTCGCCCGATTGCCCTGCACCACCCGATTCAGTTCGGCCTCGCTCGGCGCCGAGCGGTTGCCATACACGAGGTGGGAAAAATCGTAGCTGGCGATCGGTGCATCGATCAGCACCGGCTCGCTGAGATAGCCCTGGCGCACCATCACCCGAAGGGGCTGCTCGAACACGCAGTCGCGAAAGAAGGCGTCCTCGGGCCCGCGCACCATGCCATGATAATGGCGGTGATAGATCGCGCCATGGCCGAGCCGAAACGGCGTCGCTGTAAGCCCCAGCACCTTGAGATCGGGCCGGGCCGCCCTCAAATGCTCTATCACGCGCTGGTACTGTGACGCACGTTCTGCATCTTCCGTGATCGCCACGCGGTGGCACTCATCAATCACTAAAAGCGTGAAATCACCGCCCTCGAATGCCTCGAGACCGTTGGCAACCGACTGTACGGAACCAAACACCACCTGCCGGGCACTGCCCTTGCGAGAAAGGCCGGCGCTGAAAATGTCGGCCGACAGACCATAGGCCTCGTATTTGGCGTGGTTTTGCTCGACCAGCTCGCGAACGTGGGCGAGCACCAGCACGCGCCCGCGCGCCAGCCGGGCAAGCTCGGCGATCACCAGACTCTTGCCACTGCCGGTTGGCAAAACGACGACGGCCGGGTCGCTCGACGTCTTGAAGTGGCGCACGACCCGACGCACGGCTTCCGTTTGGTAAGGGCGAAGCGCTAAAGACATAATGAACCTGGACACCACAACAGACCGGGGCCCATGATGAGGCCGGCCGAGTCATGAAACAAGCGGCACCACCAGGAGAACGCATGGAGCCAAACCCCAATCTGGCGCGCTACCTAACGCCTCTGGACGCACACGGCATCGAAAGCGAGGTGGTCGACCCCCACGCTGCCCGGCTGATCAGCGACGACATCGAGTTCATGCTGGTCGTTGCCGACGATGAGCCGGCGTTCTTCCAGCTGATATTGCCAAACGCCTGGCAGACCTCGGCCGACGACGACAGCGCCATTCTGCTCGAGGCGGCCAACGATGTAATGAACGCCATCAAGGCCGCCAAGATCGTACTGCACAGCGAGGGCCTGCACCTGAGCGTCGAGCAGTTCGTCAGCGGCCCCGATCAGGGCGCCGCCCTGCTGCCTGGGCTGGTCGAGCTTTTGAAAAGCGCCACCGGCGAGCTTCATGAGCGTCTCGGCATGGGCCATGCCCCGCGCATTCACTGAGCATATTTTCACCCACTTATCCTCCACTACCAGAAGGGAACCCCTCGTGAGCACTTCAGCCGTCATCATGACCCAACGCTACACCGTCGCCTCCGACGCCCTGGATGACTTCCTGGCGATGGCCCGTCACGACGCCGATGAATCACTCGCGTTCGAGATCGGCTGCGAACAGTTCGAGCTCGATACCGCAGGCGACGGCGACACTGTCGTGACCTTAACGGCCCGCTTCACCGACCGCGCCGCCTTCGAACACCACACGCACATGCCCCACTATTTGCCCTACCGTGACGGCGTTAACGAGATGCTGACCGCCCCGCTCGAACACCATGTCGAGCCTGCCAGCGCGTGAGCCCACCCGCGCCCGAAAGATCGGGCGCGCCTCCGGCAAGGCCAAGCCCGTCTCAAATGCTTGAGGACACTTCCAGCATGTGTGCCACCGAGGACAGCCCGTCGTTGAACGGCCAGCGGCTCGAGTGCCTGATCGAGCGCATCGACACTCACGCCAGGCAGGAAGGGATTCAGCCGACCTCAATGGCCGCGCTTCAAACCATGCGCCTGCACACAAGCCAATCGCGCCAGCCCCAACTCTATGAACCGGGTCTTGTGATCATCGCGCAAGGGCGAAAGTACGCCCACTTGAGCGACCGCACGCTGTACTACGGCGCTGGGCATTACCTGATTCAGGCCATGCCGCTGCCGTTCGAGTGCGAAACGCGTGCCAGCGCGGACGCCCCACTACTGGGACTCTTGATCCGCATTACCCCCGAGCGGCTGACCACACTGGTTCGACACCTGCCACCACCGGCGCCCGAGCCACCCTACCCGATGGAGGCCATCGCACTCGACGATACGCTGATCGAGAGCCTGCTTCGCCTGCTCGACTGCCTCGATGACCCGGTCATGGCGGCGGCGCTCGGTGAGGACCGCCTGCGGGAAGCCATCTTTCACGCGCTACGCGGCCCCCAGGGCGACGCGCTCAAGCACCTGCTCTATCAGCAGGGGCAACATGCCTACGCGCGCATCGGGCGCGTGCTCGAGCATATTCAAACCCAGTTCGATGAGGCGTTTTCGGTCGAGGCGCTGGCGCGTACCGTCCACATGAGCACGTCCGCGTTCTATTACCATTTCAAACAGATCACCGGGCTGTCCCCGCTTCAGTACCAAAAGCAGGTGCGACTCCTGAACGCCCGCCGCCTGCTGGCCCAGGCCGAACAAAACGTGAGTTCGGTTGCGCGCACGGTGGGGTATCTGAGCCCGTCCCAGTTCAGCCGGGAGTACAAGCGCTACTTCGGGGTATCCCCTCAAAAGGATGCTCGCCCCACGCCGGTGGCCTGACGACCGCGCCCCTCGATTAACCAGACCACCTCGCACCCGAAACAAGCGCGCCCCGAAACAAGCGAGCCCGAAACAAATGAGTCCCAAACGAAAAGGGCCGCACTGGTGTGCGGCCCTTTCAACGCTGATGCGCGGCGTATTACTTAAGCCAGGTCCGTGCGTTACGGAACAGACGCATCCAGCCACCGTCCTGAGTCCAATCGTCCGGACGCCAGGAGTTGGTAACCGCCCGGGCAACCCGCTCCGGATGGGGCATCATGATGGTGACTCGTCCATCCGTGGTCGTTAGGCCGGTGACCCCTGACGGCGACCCGTTGGGATTGGCCGGATAACGCGTGGTGATCTGGCCGTGGTTGTCGATGTAGCGCATCGAGACGAGCCCGCTGTCCTGAAGCGCTCGAAGCTGATCGCTCGAGGCCTCGACCCGGCCTTCGCCATGAGCGACCGCCACCGGCAGGCGTGAGCCCTCCATACCGTTCAAAAACAGCGACGGCGAGGACTCGACCTGAATCATCGACACGCGCGCCTCGAACTGCTCGGACTCGTTACGAACGAATCGCGGCCAGTGCTCGGCGCCCGGAATCAGCGATTTAAGCTGCGACAGCATCTGACAGCCATTGCACACGCCAAGCGCCAGGCTGTCATCTCGGTTGAAGAACGCCTCGAACTCATCGCGTGCCCGGTCGTTGAACAGGATCGACTTGGCCCAGCCGCCGCCGGCGCCAAGGACATCACCGAACGAGAATCCGCCACAGGCCACCAGTCCCTGCATCTCGGCAAGCGACACGCGACCGGAAAGCACATCGCTCATGTGCACATCAATAGCCTCGAAACCGGCGCGGTCAAACGCCGCCGCCATCTCCATGTGACCGTTGACGCCCTGCTCACGAAGCACCGCCATTTTCGGGCGAGCGCCGCTATTGATAAACGGGGCGGCCACGTCCTCATCGACGTCAAACGACAGCTCCGCGAACAGGCCCGGGTCGCGCGCGTCCAGCAGGCTGTCGTACTCGGATTTGGCGCACGCCGGGTTATCGCGGCGCGCCTGCAACTGATAGCTGGTCTCCGCCCAGATGCGCTGAGCTTCCACGCGCGTGGATTCGATCAGAGGCTCCCCGAAGAGCGCCACACGGATCACATCGTCCTCACGCGGGTGTGCCACCACCCCACAGGCGCCGTCAAACCCTGCCGCATTGAGCTGGGCCAGCACCGCTTCGGTGTCCTTGCGGCGGACCTGAACCACGGCACCGAGCTCTTCACTAAAGAGCGCGTTGGTGGCCTCGGCCGGCGCCTCGGCGAGCCAGTCCAGATTGATATCGAGGCCGACATGGCCTGCAAACGCCATTTCGACCAGCGTGGTCAACATGCCGCCGTCAGAGCGGTCGTGATAGGCCAGAAGCGCCCCCTCGGCGTTCAAGCCCTGCATGACCGAGAAAAAGGCCATCAGATCTTCAGGGTCATCAACGTCCGGCGTCTCGGCGCCGAGCTGACCGTAGACCTGAGCCAGCGCCGAGCCACCAAGGCGATTCTTGCCACGGCCGAGATCGATCAGAATCAGATCGGTCTCGCCTTCACCGCGCTTGAGCTCCGGCGTCAGCGTCTTCATGGTATCGGTGACTGGCGTAAAACCGGACACGATCAGCGACAGCGGTGAGGTCACCGCTTTTTCACGGTCGTCATCGTTCCAGGCGGTACGCATCGACATCGAGTCCTTGCCGACCGGAATCGCAAGCCCAAGCGACGGGCACAACTCCATGCCCACGGCGTGGACCGCCTCATAAAGCGCCTGGTTTTCGCCCGGATGGTCCGCAGCGCTCATCCAGTTGGCCGAGAGCTTGATGTCGGAAAGCCGTTCGACCGGCGTGCCGGCGAGGTTGGTGATGACCTCGGCCACCGCCATTCGGGCCGACGCCGGCGCCGAAATCAGCGCGGCCGGTGTCCGCTCACCCATCGCCATCGCCTCACCCGCGTGGGTGTCGTAGCCTGCTGTGGTCACGGCGCAGTCCGCCACCGGCACCTGCCAGGGGCCAACCATCTGATCACGTACGACCTGCCCTGTGATCGAGCGGTCACCGATGGTGATCAAGAAGCTCTTGGACCCGACCGCCGGCAGATGCAGCACGCGGGTCATCGCCTCGTGAAGGTCGAGATTATCGAGCATGACACCGGCAAGCTCATGCGACTGCCGAGTGAATTCACGGTGCATCTTGGGCGTCTTGCCAAAGAGCAGGCTCATCGGCAGGTCGATGGGCGAGGTATTGAAGTGGCCATCCCTTACTTCCAGGTGATGCTCTTCCATCGCTTCGCCGACGACGGCGTAGAGGCAGCGCTCACGCACGCACAGGGCATCGAAGGCCTCGAGCTGTTCGGGCGCCACCGCCAGCACGTAGCGCTCCTGCGCTTCGTTGCACCAAAGCTCCAGCGGGCTCATCCCGGATTCGGCGCTTGGAATGTCTCTGAGCTGGAACAGCCCACCCCGATCGCCGTCCTTTACAAGCTCCGGCAACGCATTGGAGAGCCCCCCGGCGCCGACGTCGTGAATGAACCGAATCGGGTTGTCGTCACCCATACCCCAGCAGCGGTCGATGACTTCCTGGACACGACGCTCCATCTCGGGGTTTTCACGCTGAACGGAGGCGAAATCAAGGTCTTCGCTGGACTGGCCTGAGGCCGTGCTCGAGGCCGCGCCGCCGCCGAGGCCGATCAGCATGGACGGCCCGCCCATCACGATCAGCTTGGCGCCAACCGGAATCTCGCGCTTGTCCACGTGGCCGTCACGGATATTGCCGTAGCCGCCGGCCAGCATGATCGGCTTGTGATAACCACGACGTTCGACGCCGTTGCCGCTGATCACATCCTGCTCGTAGGTTCGGAAGTAGCCGTTGAGGTTGGGCCGGCCGAACTCGTTGTTGAACGCGGCGGAGCCGATCGGCGCCTCGATCATGATGTCCATGGCGCTCTTGATGCGCCCGGGCTTGCCGTAGTCGAAGGCCTCCCACGGCTGGACGAACTCGGGAATGCGCAGGTTCGAGACCGTAAAGCCGGTCAGACCCGCCTTAGGCTTGCCGCCAATGCCGGTGGCGCCCTCGTCTCGAATCTCACCGCCGGCACCGGTCGCGGCACCAGGGTACGGCGCGATCGCGGTCGGGTGGTTGTGGGTTTCCACCTTCATCAGGATGTGAATCGGTTCCTGATGGTAGCCATACGTGTGTGTGTTCGGCGCCGGGAAGAACCGGCCGGCCGTCACACCCTTGATGATCGCGGCGTTGTCACTGTAGGCAGACAACACGTTCTCGCCGTTTTGCTGATGGGTGTTGCGAATCATCTTGAACAGCGAGTGCGACTGCGCTTCGCCGTCGATCGACCAGGAGGCGTTGAAGATCTTGTGCCGGCAGTGCTCGGAGTTGGCCTGGGCAAACATCATCAACTCGACGTCGCTCGGGTTGCGTCCAAGCTGGCCGAAGGCCTCAATCAGGTAATCGATTTCGTCGTCGGCAAGCGCAAGCCCCAGAGTTTGGTTGGCCGACTCCAGTTCACCGCGCCCACCGCCGATAACATCGACAAAGGCAAGCTCGCGCGGCGGCTGTTCCTCGAACAGACGCTCGGCCTCGCTGGCCTCGGCAAGCACGCTTTCCGTCATACGGTCGTGCAGGTGACCGAGTACGGCATGCACGGTCTGGTCATTCGGTTCGGTTTTGAACGTGATATCGTAGGCGATGCCCCGCTCGATGCGGGACACACCGTCCAGGTTGCAGTTACGCGCGATCTCGGTGGCTTTCGATGACCACGGAGATAACGTGCCCAGCCGGGGCACGACCAGTACGTGATGACCAGAAGGCGCAGGCACATCGACGCGGGCATCCAAAAGCGAGGTCAAGCGCGCCAGGGCCGCCTCGTCAAGGTCGCGCCGGGTGGCAATGAAGTACGCGTATGTCGCGTCAAGATGATCGATCTCGGCACCCGTTTCGCGTAACACGCTCAACAATTTGGCATGACGAAAGGAAGAAAGGGCACTCGCGCCTCGCAGTTCGAGCATGACGAAGGAAGCCTCTGCAGCAGCATGAATGAAAAGTCATTGTCCCGAAGGTCTCGGGTCGCGGGGGGCATGATACTCGAAAGCCGCCGTCGAGGCGAAACGAGATGTCGTGCTGGCGCGACAATGCATCCCTTTCACGCAGGAGCCCAAGCACCCGTGACGCCTCACGCATTCAACGCCTTCGGTACCTCATCATGATCGGCGCCCTTCAACGCTGGCTTTTGAAAGGCTCGCCGGGCCTGATGCCGTTTCTGGCCATGGCGGGTCTCATGGCGATTCCGGAACACGCGTTCGTAAAGCGCGACGCCAGTCTCGAGCCGATCAAGAAACGCGAGTTTCTGCAGGTCTACAGCCGCAATACGCCAACCTCGTTCTATGAGGGGCGCCAGGGCTCGACCGGCTTTGAGTACGAACTTTTTCGCCGCCTCGGTGACCGGCTTGGCGTTCGCCTGGCGGTCGACCGCGAACACAATATCGCGGGCGTGCTGAGCGCCGTACGTCACCACGACGCGGATCTCGGGGCGGCGGGCCTGCCGCTCGCGCCGGGCACGCCCGGCGTGCATTACAGCAAGCCCCTGATGAACGCACAGCCGCTGGTGATCTATCACCGCGGCGACCGACGCCCGACAACGCTTGAGGATCTGGCTGATCTCGACGTGGTCGTCCTGGCGAACTCGGGGCCGGGCAAGGCCCTTCGAAAGGCTCAAGACCAGTTGCCGACACTGAGCTGGAAAGAAACCTCGACGCTTGAGGTCACCGACCTCATGCAACTGATCAACGACGGCCGACTGGACGCCGCCGTGATCTTCGACCATCAGTTCCGGCTAAACAGACTGTTTTACCCTCAGGTCGAAAACGGCTTTCCGCTTGGCCCGCCTCAATCGCTGGTGTGGGCCTTTCCTGCGAAGGGAAGCCTCGGCCTGGTCGAGGCGGCCAACCGATTCATCGACCAACAGCGAAGCTCAGGCCGCCTGCTTGCGTTGATTCATCAATACTTCGGCGAGGACAATTACCTCGAATACGTCGGTGCCCGCCGGTTCAATCACCAGATCAAGACCACCCTGCCCCGCTACGAGGCCCTGTTCAAAGAGGCCAGTGACGACACCGGGCTCGACTGGAAGCTTTTGGCGGCGCTTGGGTATCAGGAATCGCACTGGAATCCGAACGCCGTCTCGCCGACCGGCGTTCGCGGGCTTATGATGCTGACCCGACCAACGGCTCGCCGAATGGGTATTGCAAACCGGCGAGACGCCGCTCAAAGTATCGACGGCGGCGCGCGCTACCTGAAAAGCATCAAGGCGCGGCTGCCGGATGGCCTTGAAGAGCCTGACCGTACCTGGGCGGCGCTTGCCTCCTACAACATCGGGCTTGGCCACATTCTCGACGCGCGAAAACTGGTTCGGCTTCAAGGAAAGAACCCGGACACCTGGGAGAACATCAAGGCCGCACTGCCGCTTCTCCAGAAACGCCATTGGTACCAACAGGTTGCCCACGGCTACGCACCTGGACATATCGCGGTGTATTACGTTCGAAATATCCAGCGCTATTACGCCATGCTCGATTACGTGACCCGTAATCAGCGACGGTTTTCACCACCCAATCGCATCAAGGACGATGACCAGCTCCCTGATTTCAATACTGTTCCGCCGGTGGACTGAACTCGCGCAGCTCGTTGCTGCGTTGCTCATTGTCGGCGCATTCGGACAGGAACCGATCCTGTCCAATGGGCTGCTCTGTTTCGGCGGCCTGCTGTATCTAGCCCTTGGACGGCCCTTTTTTCGCGCACGTCTCCGGCTTTCGCGCGCGCTTAATGTCGGTTATCTGGCATTGATCGTTCCAATACTTGCCTGCTACGTGATGCCGACCAGCTGGGTCAATCAAGAGCAGTGGCACAGCCTGTTCGACCGCGTAAGCTTTGGCCACCTGACGTATTACGACCAACCGGCCCTGATCGGGCTACTGGCGATCATTTTGTTGGCGTTTTACCGGAGCGGTGGACGTTTTGCGCGGCTCTGCGCGCCGATGATCATTGTCATGGCGGTCACGCTGCTCACGCTTCAGTTCTATCTGCAGGCAAACGACACGCTGCACGAGGTTCGGCCATTGCCGCTGCCGCTGCTGGCCGGCCTTCTCTTGATCGCGCTGTCGAAAATCGATCCGCGCCTTCTGAGGCGGCGCTATCACCCCTACCGCCCGACACTTACTGCGCTGATTCTTGGGGCGTTTGTCATGAGCACATCGCTTGTGTACTGGCATTATCAGAACGTTCAAATGCAGTACCGCTTGAACAGCGACTCTCGGACCATCAGTAACGACGTCCTCGAGCAGCTCGATCAGGCGCTGGAAAGCCACGATCAGTCGATGGAGCACCTCAACCGTATCTGGAACATGCTCGATCAAGCGCCGACGCAGGCCCAATGGCAGGCGATCGTATCGATCTACTTCGATACGTTCACGTTTGAAAAGGCGCTGGCCTTCGTTTCGCCCTCCGGCGTGATCGAGCGCTACCAGAGCCGCGGGGCAGCACATGAGGACGTCATCGGTAAACCGCTCAGCGCGGTAGCCCCGCCCCTTGATGCCCATGAGCCGGACTTTTCACCCACCACCTCAAGCGATACACAGATCGTGCTGCTTGATGGTCAGGTGCCAAGCCTCATGTATTACTTTTCAAGCCATTCGCAAAACGGCCACGTGATCGGCGCCACCGTCAGCATTCTAAGCATTCCGGCGCTGCTTGATTCATTGAACGATTACCTGAGCGAACACCGGGTCGCGCTGAGCGTCATCCTTAAGGGCGATACGCTCTATAGCCGGGCCCCGAGCGAGAAGATCAGCGACCTTCGCTACTGCAACATGCTTGCCATCGGCGACTCCGGGCTGACGCTTTGCACGGCACCGACCCAGAGATGGCTTGCAGACGAGCATGGCAACCTGGCCGATATCGTACTGGTCACTGGCCTGATCTTCGCGCTGATGACCTTCGCGCTTGTACGCCTCAACCGCCAGATCAACGATCAGCGTCACAAGGCGCAAAAGGCCAAGGCGCGGCTGGAGCAGGAAATCGAGCAGCGAAAGCTCCTTCAGTATCAGGTGGAGTGGCTGGCCCACCACGACGAACTGACCGGCCTTGCCAACCGGCGTCACTTCATCCATCAGGTTCAAAACCATCCGTCACGCGCCATCGCGGTCGCCATGATCGACATCGACCACTTCAAGGCCATCAACGACCGCCTCGGCCACCATCAGGGCGACCGTTTCCTGAAAGGAATCGCCTCGGCGCTTTCAAGCTCGGTGTCACGCTACCAGGGCTCGCTTGCCCGCTACGGCGGGGAAGAGTTCATCGCGCTGTTCGCCCAACACGAGCTCTGCCCAGGGGCACTCGAAAAGACCATTCGCGCGGCCGTGGATGCCACAGGGCTGATTCATCCGCTGACCCAACGCCCGGTGACGGTCAGTCTCGGCGTGGCCCTGGGATTTCAGGAAGACATCGAGCAGTTGATCATTCGCGCCGATGAAGCGCTCTACCGCGCCAAGCAGCAGGGACGAGATCAGTTGGTTATTGCCAAGGAGTGACCGAATTTACTCGGCGCGACGTGTCTTGAAGAACTCGGTCAGAAGTCGCTTGCAGGGCGTGGCCAGTACCCCGCCCTGATGGTTGACCCGATGGTTGAACCAGGGCTGATCGGCAAGATTCGCCACCGAGGCCAGCATGCCGGTACGCGGTTCACGGGCGCCATAGACCACGCGCTCGATGCGGGCGTGGATCATCGCGCCCAGGCACATCATGCACGGCTCGAGCGTGACATAGACCGTGCACCCCTGAAGCCGGTAGTTACCGCACTCGGCCGACGCCGCTCTCAGCGCCTGGATTTCGGCGTGGGCAGTCGGGTCGTGATCGCGACGCGGCGCGTTGTACCCCGCCCCGATGATTACGCCCTCGGCGTTCACGACCACCGCCCCGATCGGCACTTCTCCTTCGGCCAGAGCCAGACGCGCCTGATCCAGCGCACGGTGCATAAAGAATTCATCACGAGCCATCTACGCTACACTTTCGCTAATTCATGAGCCCCCAGTGTACTCGACCCTATGGGGCGTCATCATGACCGTTTCTGTTCTTACATCGATGTTTTCGGAGTTGACCATGTCAGACCCGCTCGACACCCTGACCCGGCTCATGAGCCCGGCACCACTGTCTTCTGACCGTTTTCAAGGCCAGAGTCAGGATCTGGGACTGCCCCAGCTGTTCGGGGGCCAAGTGCTGGGACAAGCCCTTTACGCCGCCCAGGACAGCGTCGACGAAGACCGGGTAGCCCATTCCCTTCACAGCTACTTTATCTCAGCCGGTGATCCACACCGGCCGGTCGACTACGCCGTTGAATCCCTGCGCGATGGCGGCAGCTTTTCGACCCGCCGCGTCGTCGCCACCCAGGGCGATACCACGCTCTTTATCTGTAGCGCGTCGTTTCAGCGCGCCGAATCCGGCCTCAGCCACCAGCATGACCACGAGGCACTGACCATGCCGGAGGATCTGATCGATGCTGGCGCAAAGGTTACCCGCTATCCGGGCCAGCACCCTATCGAGTTTCTAAACGTTCCCACGAACGAACCCACGCGCCACCAGCACTGGTTTCGACTGAACGGACACACCAGATTGACACCGGTACTCTCCCAGGTGCTTCTGGCTTACTGCTCGGATTTCTATCTGCTCGCCACCAGCCTGAAGCCCCACGACCGCGACTTTCGCGACTCTGACCTTCAGATCGCAAGCCTTGACCACGCGCTCTGGTTTCACGAGCACGCCGACCCGACCGACTGGCTCCTGTTCGATATGACAACGTCCTGGACCGGCGGCGGACGCGGTCTATGCCAGGGGGCACTCTACGACCGCTACGGCGTACGCGTAGCGACCGTCATGCAGGAAGGTCTTATCCGGGTGAAAAGCGCATCCTGAGGCTTACTTTGACTGGCGTTTTTTGTGCGCCTCCTTGAGCGCTTGATAGTGCGGGTCAGCCTTGGCCTTTTTCAGATAACTCATGAAGATTTCGGCCGAGCGGGCTTTTTCGGGGTCGTAGTAAGGCGTGTCATCTGCTGGCTCATTTGCTTTCGCGTTCTTGCGTCCGCCCTTGTTGCGGGCGTAGCGCTGTGAGCGGGTATAGCCCATTTGAAGGTACTTGCGAGCCATGTCCATACCGACAAACTCATCGCGCTCGCCGTAGTCCAGAAACTTTCCGTAGATCATCTTCGCGGACTGCTCGGCGACGTCCGGGGTCTTGAACTGCCAATGCGGCAACAGCTCCCCCTTATAGGGCTGAACCTTAAACACACCCTGCTCCCCGCGGCCGATGCGGTACTCTTGCGGATGGGCGCGATAATCGATCGGGTCTTCGACACTCATGGGCACTCCCTTGCCATGATGAAAGTGTGCAGGCGCCAGGGCTCAGACAGTACAAGCACGTTCGCCTGTCGACTAAAGGTAGACCCACCCGCCTGGAACGCACCACCGCATCGCTCTGCCAAGGCTTTTGCGCGCATAGGGCTGCCAAGCCCGGGTAACTTAAGTAGAATCCCTTCTTTCACTCACGTGATGGACACACGACATGGGCAGAGCCTTTCAAAACCGCAAAGAGTCCATGGCCAAGACAGCTGCGGCCAAGACCAAGGTGTACAGCAAGTACGGTCGAGAAATTTACGTTTGTGCCAAAGCCGGCGGCGTTGACCCGAACAGCAACCTCTCGCTTCGCAACATGATCGATCGCGCCAAGAAGGATCAGGTGCCAACGCATGTCATCGACAAGGCGCTCGATAAGGCCAAGGGCGGCGGCGGCGAGGACTATTCGCCAGCGCGCTACGAAGGCTTCGGCCCGGGCAACTGCATGGTGATCGTCGAGTGCCTGACCGATAACCCCAACCGCAGTTACGGCGATGTTCGGGGCGTGTTCACCAAGAACAAGAGCAAGATCGGTACTCAGGGTACCGTCAGCCACATGTTCGATCATTGCGCGATCTTCTCGTTCGCAGGCGAGGATGAAGAGGCGGTGCTCGAGGCACTGATGGAGGCCGACGTCGACGTCACTGACATCGAATCCGAAGACGGGCATATCACGGTTTTCGCCCCGCATACCGATTACGCAAAAACCCGCCAGGCCCTGCAGGACACGTTCGAGGGCGTCGATTTCGACACCGATGAAATTCAGTTTTTGCCGCAGACAACAACCGCCATCGCAGGCGATGACGTCGCGCAGTTCGAGAAGTTCATCGATATGCTCAATGACCTCGAAGACGTGCAAAACGTCTACCACAACGCCGAGTTGCCCGAGGAACACTGAGCCGCTCGGGGCCCGTGCATGGCGCGGGCTCCTCGCTTTCCAACGATTGACGCACGCCGTTTTTGGCCACGCCCTTGTTTGATACGGACAGCGCCTGCCGCCACGCAGCCCGCTCAAGTTTCGCCTGAAGTTGCCGCTAGTTGGGGAAGACACTCATTAGCGTGATAATAACTACTATGGCGACGATCTCAACGAATCTGCTTTCGCTGTCCACCCAACAGCATCAGATGCGTGCACAGAACCAGTTGTCGAAGGCCATCGAACGACTGTCCACCGGGCAACGCATCAACTCCGCATCCGACGACGCGGCCGGTCAGGCCAAAGCGAATCGCATGACGGCCAACATCAACGCCGACCGCCAGATCGGCCGCGGCATCAACGACGGCATCAGCCTTGCACAGACCGCCGAAGGCGGGCTCGACGGCATCAACGGGCTTTTGCAGCGCGCCCGCGAACTGGCGGTGCAATCGGCCAACGGCACGTTGTCGGACGACGACCGCGCCGCCATCAATCGGGAGTTCTTCACCCTGCGCGATGAGATCGACCGCATCGCCACAGACACCGAGATATTCGGCAAGACCCCGCTTGCCGGCGAGCCCAAGCTGACCGGCACGCCGCTTGGCAATACGCCTCATGTGGTCGACGTCTTCGATGACGGCAGCCAGAGCTACTCATCAGGCGTCAAGGCCATCGCCTATGTGCCGGCAGGAACAACCAATTTCCAGCTGACCATCAACTCCTACAATCAGGACGATGATCTGCAGGTATTCACCGCCGACGGTAAGCACCTGGTGGGTACCCCCCTTGAGGGCGCGACGGCTGACTATACCTGGTCACACAACGGCGTCACCGATCGCGCGACCGCCACCAGCCAACTGCTGACCGAGGCCGATGGTTTCGACAGTGGCGCCACCTACGACGACAGCAATTTCGTCGACGCCACCGGCAGCTACAACAGCGGCGGCGCGGTGAGCAACACCTACAACGGCATGACCATCACCTACACCGGCGACGGCGATCGCACTGCGGCAACCACGGACGGCGAGTTCAACAACGGCCGTCTCAACGGCGCCGAGGCGTCTCAAACCGTCGAACAGATCACGGTCGATACCGTCAGCGAAAACCTTCTTCTGTTCGTCTCCGGGGAAGGATCTTTCACCGCCAATGCCACCTGGGACACGCTCCCCGAGACGCAGTACGCCGACGGCATTACCCCGACCAACACCGATACCGAGATCGTCATGAACGCCGATTACGGTCAGGCGCTCGACACACTGACCATCGAATCGACCCCGGCCGACAGCGAGGCCCTCGGCATTGCCGGTACCGCCCTCGACCCGATCGAGAAAGCCCGCGAGGCCTTGGCCGAGCTGGATTCCGCCATGCTCACCGTCGATGGCTACCGAAGCCAATACGGCGCAGTTCAGAACCGGCTGGAAGGTGCGATGGATGCGGCTACAAACCGGGCAACGATCACTGAAGCGGCGCGCTCACGCATCATGGACGCGGACTACGCGGTCGAGGCCTCGAACATGACTCGAGCACAGATCGTGAGTCAGGCAAGCAACGCCATGCTCGCCCAGGCCAATCAGACGCCGGAGGCCATGCTGAGCCTGCTGCAGTGATGGGCGTGGTTAAAACTGATAGTCCACGGTCGCGGTCAGGCTGCGCTCGGCTCCAAAGTAGCAATACGATAAGGAGTTGCAGGCTGCCACGTAGGATTTATCCAGCAAATTTGCAACATTGATACGAATCGAGGCATCATTCAGACCAAGCGCACCCAGCCCCGCGCCAAACGCTGCATCCACCAGCGTATAATCCGGCACCCGTTTGATATTGGCACGATCGGCCTCGATGCCTCCGACGTAGCGCACGCCGAGCCCTACGTTTACGTTATCGACGTCAGAGAGAGTGTAAATGCCCCAGGCACTGGCCTGATGCCTGGGCGCATAGACCGCCTGGTGGCCCTCTTCACTCTCATCATCGCTTTTCGAGTAAGTAATGTCGGTATAGCTATAGCCGGCCTTGAGTGATAGACGAGGCGTCAGCTCCACATCCGCTTCAAGCTCTACCCCCTGTGAACGAATCTCACCGACCGCGCGGTACGGATCCGACGGTTGCTCCTTGGTCGCCACGTTTTCCTGAGTGATTCGAAACAGGGAAGCGGTGTAGAGATCCGAGGTGCCCGGCGGCCTGAACTTCAGGCCCCCTTCCCACTGTGTGCCTGTCATCGGCTCGAGCAGATCGCCCGACTCATCGACAAAGCTGGTGGGCGTAAACGCCGTGTTATAGCTTGCGTACGGCGCCAGGCCGCTATCGAATCGGTACAGGAGCCCGGCACGGCCGCTGAACTCCGTCTCATCGAGCGTACTGTCATTACTACCAAGGCGGTCCTTGTTCTCGATCTCGACCCGATCCAACCGCCCCCCAACGGTCGCATGCCAACCGCCATAGGCGATTTGATCCTGTATATAAATCCCGGTCTGACTCAGCTCATGGCGCTCGCGGTTGGTCACCGTAAAGTCTCCCGAAGGTCGTGCGCCATAGCTGGGGTTGAACGCATCGAGTGCGGGAAAGCTGCCCGAACGCCAGACAACATCATTGGCACGCGTTTGATAGTCAAGCCCGAAAAGTAGTGTATGTTCGACGTCGGCGTGTTCGAACCTCATTTCGAGCTGGTTATCCAGCGTCCAGGCCTGCAGCGATTCCCTGGCCCCTGAGTAGAAACGTTGTAGCGTCGTCGAGTCTGGCGAGCCCCACTCGTAGCCATAGACTTGATCCATATCGACGTCGGAATCAAGGTAGCGAAACTTCTGGCGCGCAATAGCGGCATCGGAAACGTAGTGCGTAAGGCTATAGCCCACCATGCGCTGCGTGCGCTCAAACCCGTCGAAAGCCTCTTCGCCATCGAAAAACGTATTATCGATGTGGCGGCCATTATGTGAGGTCACGGCGCCATCATACGGTACGCCGGAATGATACCCACCTTCAGGGTCCTTCTGGAGATAAGCCATGAAGGTCACACTGGTATCGTCGGTCACATCCCACGTGAGCGAAGGCGCGAATGCATAGCGTTTTTCCTCGACAGGGCCAAACTGGGTATCCCGCGAACTGCCCAGACCAACCAACCGATAGGCCACACGGCGCTAGTCGCCGAGAGGTCCGGAAAAATCGAACGCCATACTGCGTGTCGCGTTGTTATCAGCACGTACTCGAAGTGCGTTGCGAGCCTCAAACAGTGGTTTCTTGCTGGTAAGCGCCACCAGACCGCCCGGAGAAGAGCGGCCATACAGCACGGAAGCCGGTCCCTTGACGATGTCGACTTGCTCAAGAAACCACGGGTCGATCACCATCGAACTATAGCCATTGGTGTCGCCCATGATCTTTAAACCATCAAGAAACGTGTTACTGAGGCTGCCGTCGGAAAAGCCGCGCATAACAAGATAATCGTAACGATTAGATGCCCCGACCTGATTGGCAAAGACTCCTGGCGTGTATTCAGCGGCATCCCCGATGGTACTCACTCCTCGAGCATCCATCTCTGCCCTGTCGATCCGGGATACTGATTGAGGCGTTTCGATGGAGAGTGTCTCGGTCTTGGTCGCAGCTTCGCCGACCACGGTCATGGTCTCTCCACTCGCCGCTGCCATCACAGGCCAGGCATTACCGATCAAAAGTCCAGTAAGTACTGGCGTGGAAAGAGTAGTGATGCGCCCATCTTCACGCGCTTTTCCCTGAGTCATATTAATGGCCTTCACCCATTTTATGCGACCGGCGCCCAATCGCCGGCCTTCCTTTTTTATGAGTGAGAATTATTATCTTTTACAGATCCATCGGCTTTTGCGCGATGCCGAGATCCTAATGCGAGATGACGACGATAGAGGCTAAGAGCGATGAGCAGCCGGCCGCGCATTTGTCGGAGCATGCCCAAAGCGACGACGGTAGGCGGTCGAAAAATTGCCGACGTGACCGTAGCCGACCACGTCGGAGACCCGCTGAACACTTGCGCCACTCATGAGAAGCTCATGCGCTCGCTGAAGCCGTACTTCTCGTAGATAGCCGAACACCGAATAACCAAATGCCGTCCGGAACCGAGAACGAAGCGTGCTCGAACTCATACAGGCGCGCTGTGCGAGAACCTCGAGCGAGTGTGGCACCTGCCAATGCGTTTCCAGATGCTGCCTCAATGCCAGCAGCCGGGGGCAGACGTCGGCCGGGAATCCGTTCACTGGTGCAAAGGGCTCGAGAACACCCGCTAGTTGACGGGCAAGCCCACAGATTCGGATATTGGTACGATCACTCTGTCCGGTGTCGAGCCATTCACTCAAGGACAGGCAAAGACCTGGTGAGATCGGTACGGTTTGAAGTCGATTTCGCCAAGCTGGAAATGCACCCAGCGCAGCCAAGTCCTCAAGCGCGGCCCAGCCGGAGGACATAATGGTCAGATTAACGGCTCTCAGTCGTGATCGCGGCGGATGATAAGCACTAAACGCTTGGTAACCGTCATAACACAGCACCGCCCCCTGCCCGACATGCAAGTGACACCGCCTGTCCCCAAGCGCCAAGTCCGCCTCACCCTCGAGGAAGACCACCACGGATACATGCGGTTCAGTGGGCGGCCGGGCGTATGTGGCAATCGCACAGTCAAGCGATAACCTGGACCCGACCAGCTGTGCCCCCACCCAGGGAGTGACCTCCATAACCTGGCCACGCACGGGAACAGCTCTTCCCCTCGATCCCGCCATACCCTGAGCCTCGAACCGATGACGAACCGGATAACGTACTTCGAAACGTGATAGATCGACCGGTGACATATCAGCTTTTCGGGGTACTCGTGTCGCTCGACATTCCATTAAACACCCTCAAACGATAATACGTATCGTTTATTATATCTCGAATGTGCGCTCCCTACCGCCCATTTACCTCGACAATGACTTAACTGCTATCATCGCGCCCCGACCACACGCCATAGGGACGCTGCCACCATGCCGATTCTCAACAGTTCGATGCATCGCCTTGTCGATGCCGACGATACCCCCACTCTGGAACCGGCATCCGAAGAGCAGCCGCTGGATAGCCGACTCGACACCCTGCTCAATACGGTGCTGCACGCGTTCAATGGCAAAAGCCGCGGCTTCGGCCACGCCGATGCGCCGCCGGCCGACGCCACCCTTCTCGGCCAGCTTGCGCACTACCGCGCCGAGCGCATCGACTTCATGACGTTTTCCACCGAGGTGAGCCGTTCGCTGGTTGCTGCACTCGGCGAGCAGCTTCGGGGCGATGGCTACCTCTGGGTCGTGCACTACCGCCATGGCGATACCGAGTATCTTGCGCTCATGCAACTGCTTCGTCGTGAGGGGCTCTCACTGGATGACTCGGGTAACCTCACAACACAAAGCTTGATCAACACCAGCCAGTTGCCGCTGGCCGTACGTGTGGATCTGACCCAATGGGCCCGGGAGGGCAGCCGCAATTACGTGGCGTATCTGAAGGCCAGCAAGAAACTCGTCGAGGCGCTGACGCCCTGGATCGGCTGTGAGGAAGGCGCCGACGCCGGTAATGAGACGCGCATGCTGCTCAAGGCGTTCAGTGACTTTGTCGAACAGGAAGCCTTCGACGATACCCAAAGCCGCGACTCCACCGACGCGGTGGTCAACTACGCAAGCGATCAGGCCGCTGCGGGCAAGCCGATGGCTCTTGATGATATTTCCAGGCTGGTCGACGAAACCCGACCCGAGGCCTTTTTCGACTACATTCGAAACAGCGATTACGGCCTGTCTCCCGACGTCCCCGCCGACAAAAAGACCATCAATCAGTTCAAGCGCTTCACCGGCCGCGCCTCCGGCGTCTCGATCAGTTTCGACTCGCACCTGCTGGGCGACAGTATCGAGTTCAACGAGGCCCAGGACCGGCTCATCATCAAGAAAATTCCGGAATCACTAAAAACGCAGCTACTTGACCGCAAGCGCTAAGCGCCAACTAGGCTGTGTGAACCGCCGTTTCACACAGGGAGCCTGCCATGCACCGCTCGAACGCCATTGCCCTCGGTGGGGCACTGGCCACCGCGATTTCATTTGGCCCGGCGCGCATGGGGTTCGGCCTGTTTCTGCCGCAGTTTCGCGAAGAATTCACGATCTCGACCCAGCAGGCGAGCTTTATTGCCAGCGCCGGCTTCGCCGGTTTTTTTATGGCGCTGATTCTCGCCTCACTTCTGGTCGCGCGCTGTCGTTCGGCATGACCAATGGCATTTATCTTTCGTTCGCGGTGACCGAGGTCGGTGAGGCTGGCGGCCTTCCGGGCCTCAAGGAGGCACTTTCAGGGCCGGTGCTTTACATGAGCTTCGGCGTGGCCGGGCTTCTTGGGTTATTTACAGCCGAGCTCAATCAGCGCCTGGGCATTGCCGCCCTGGTCGCGGGCATCTTTCTTGCCTCTGCTGTTTCGCTGGCCCTTATTGGCATCGCACCGGCCACCTGGGCGGGGCTTATCGTGTCGGCCGGGCTTCAGGGCATGTGCGTGATGATGCTGAGCGCGATCTACTCCTTCTGGAGCAACAATCTTTTTCCCGCACTGGCAACGCTTGGCTTCACCGCCGTTCTGACCGTCTTCGCCTTCGGCAATATCGTAGGGCCGGCACTGGCCGGTGCCCTTGCCCCCATGACGGGCATAAGTGGCGTGTTCCTGATGTCGGCGGCCGTCTCGCTTGCCACGGCGCTCGCGTTTTTAATCCGACACCTCCGCTCGGGCAGTAACGCAGTCTAATGTATCTACCTAAAAACGCCCCGTGCCAGCCGGCACGAGGCGTTCTTTGATCGCCCATTATCAAGGCGACACACTGTCAGGGCATTACCGGCTCATTCACCCCGCGGAAACCGCTGTGACTCTTCCACTATGTTGAGATCCATGTGGTTACGCATGTAACGCTCGGATGCAACCTGTAGCGGCTGGTGATCCCACGGGTAGTAGTGACCGTTACGCAGCGCTTCGTAGACGACCAGTCGACGCGCCTGGCTTTCGCGAATGTCGGCGTCGAAGCGGGCCATATCCCACTTTTCCATGACCATCTTGGTGAACTCAGTCAGAGTGTCTTGATAGTCCGGGTCGGTTGCGAGATTGTTCTGTTCGTTCGGATCGTCTTTCAGATTGAACAGCTGCGGCGGATCGATCTCACAGTGATTGAATTTCCAATCGCCCTTACGGATCGTGACCAACGGCGCATAGGTACCCTCGGCAGCGTACTCCATGTAGACCGGAGATTCGCGCTTTTCGCCGTTGAGCAGCGGAACCAACGACTCACCGTCGGTCCAATTCGCGATCTCGCTCATATCCACACCAGCCAGATCTGCAAGCGTCGGATTGATATCGATGGCGGAAACCGGCGTCTCGATCAGCTGCGGCTGGATGCCGGGGCCGCTGATCAACATCGGAACGCGCGAGGAACCTTCGAACGGGCTCATCTTGAACCACAGACCGCGCTCACCGAGCATGTCGCCATGGTCAGAAACGAACATGATGATGGTATTATCGAGCTGGCGCGTGCGCTTGAGCACATCGAGAATGCCGCCAATCTTGTCGTCGATGTAGGACAGGTTCGCGAAGTAGCCACGACGTGCCCGACGGACGTGTTCCGGCTGAATGTCGAACTTAGTGTAGTCGTTGGCCTCATAGATACGCTTGGAGTGCGGGTCCTGATCTTCGAAAGGCACTTCTGGAAGCGTCGGTTCGAGGTGCTCGCAGTCCTCGTACAGATCCCAAAACTTGCGACGTGCAACATAAGGGTCATGGGGGTGAGTGAAGCTCACGCACATTGCCCAAGGACGCTCTTCATGACCACGCGCTAAATCAAACAGCTTCTGTTCGGCATGGAAGGCGACTTCATCGTCGTATTCCATCTGGTTGGAGATTTCGGCGACGCCTGCGCCAGTTACGGAGCCCAGGTTGTGGTACCACCAGTCGATACGCTCACCCGGCTTACGATAATCCGGCGTCCAACCGAAATCCGGCGGATAAACGTCGGTTGTCAAGCGCGATTCAAACCCGTGGAGCTGATCCGGGCCGACAAAGTGCATCTTGCCGGAAAGGCATGTGGCGTAACCAGCGCGACGCAGATGGTGCGCCCAAGTCGGAATGCTGGACGGGAACTCGGCGGCGTTGTCGTAAACACCGGTGCGCGAGGGAAGCTGGCCGGACATAAATGCCGCTCGGCCGGGCGCGCACAGATAGCTTGGCGTGTAGGCGTTTTTGAACCGTGCAGAGCGCTTGTAGAGCTCTTTTAAGTGAGGCATGTGCAGAAAATCTGCAGGCCCGTCTTCAAACAAGGTGCCATTGACCTGATCGGCCATCAGAACCAGAACGTTGGGACGCGTCATGTGGATCTCCGTGTGGCTATTGTAATGGACTACTAACGGATGCGTTTCCGATGCACCCTAAAATGAGGCCTATTCGCAGAAGTGACCAACGATATTTAAAGCCGCTTAGCCCAAGCTCAGCTTGGGCTTGATCGATGCCGTTTAAGAATATCCCATACGAGATGCGCGCGCCTTAGTATTTGCAGAATCGGTCAAACTCTACGCACGTTCAGTAAACGTGAGCACATGGTCAAACCGCCATACTGCCTCTTGAGCAATCACACACGACATCGTCGTTCGGATTCAGACTAGGAGGACACCATGCATTATCACACACTGGATAACACAGGCCTGCTTGTGTTCGAGCTGTGTCTTGGGCCATGGCCTTTGGCGGCCAGGGGGAGCTCTTGAGCAACATGGGCGGGCTTTTACAGAAAGAAGCCGACGGGCTAGGACCAAGCCAGCGCCTGCATCACGGTAATGCAGAAGATGGCCGGCTATGAAGGAGCAAGGCGCAGATTGCGCTGGCCTACTCCTGCACCAGCTGGACGTCCCAAGCGTGATTGTCGGCGCCAAACGCTCGGAACAACTGGCCGACAACCTCGCGTCGATTAACGTGCGTCTTTTTGAGGAGGAGCTTGCGCGCCTCGATCAGGTCAGCGCCCTGCCCGCCGAATACACGGACTGGATGCTTGAGCGCCACGGCAGAGAGTGCAAAGGCGGCGCCATCGTCGTACAACGCTTCAGAGATCGGCACTGACAAAGTTACAGCACACGTCCTCGGTTTCCCTGGCAAGTAACCGAGCCAGCGCCTGAAGGCACAAGACCGACAGTACTTTCTGGTGACTTCCACGCCCGATCGAGACCAGTCGCTTGCAGCGCTCGATCGGCGGCGCGCCGGTCTTGTTATCACCCCGCCATTGAATGATGAGGCTGTCCGAGGGCGCGTCGATGTATTCGATGCGCCGCGTCGTATCGATCATGAACCCGATCAGGAAGCGCTCGCAGCGAACCACCAGCACGTGTGAGGCGGGTTTGGGAGTCACGATGCCCAGCAGCCGACGCAGGTCCACCAAATTGACCGACTGCCCTCGCAGCGACATGCTGCCGACCCAGCCACGCTCGACATCGGCCGCCGGCAGATACGTCTCTGGCATGGCGATGACCTCCTCGAGCTGATAAAGCGGGGTCACGAACTGCCCCTGCGCCTTGAAATGCATGAACGGGAACCGCCGCCAGGGCGTCTGGCTCGTCTCGCTGATTTGTTCGGCGCGCGCATACATACCGGCAATACTGATGAGATCGTTCATCTGGGCAAGCCCCGCTTCCGAAACCAGCAGGGACTCCCCAAGCGTCGCGTGAGGCAACAGCCCAGTGAACAGATCCCGGCCCTGAGAGGAATCGGCCAGAGGCAGAACGGCCGCCTCCTCGAACTCCACCATACGAATCACTCGGTCGACAAAAATCGCGAAGCGATAGCCATTGACCGCCAATACCACCATCGACTTCCCCTGCTGGCCAGCAGGCGCCCGATACCCCAGAAGACGAAGCGGGCTGAACAGCGCAAGCGACGTTCCGCGAAGCTCGACCGTTCCCACAAAGCCCGGAACGTCGATTACCGGCGGATGCACTGTGGGCCGCACTTGAATTTCACGCACCATGTGCGATGGCAGGGCAAGCTGCATATCGTGACAGCCGACCAAAAGCGCCTGTGACCGTGTGCTCGCGCCAACATGGGCGGACACATCGACGGTGTCCTGCTCGATGGAGGTGACCTGAATGCCATCGAGCGCCAGCAGCGCATCGATATCCAACAGATATACGGGTTCGCCGCTGTCGGGGTCAGTCAGTGCAGCCGGGGTCAGCGCTGCCGCGGCGGTATCGTCCTGCCCAAGTGGCTCCGGCACCGCATCGACCACGTCCATCACTCGATCGACCCGAAGGGCCACCAGCTGACGTTGGTGCTGGAGCACGATCAGCACCGCAGGCCCAGTGGTTGCCGGCAGCGCCAACAGCGCGCATAGATCGATCACCGGCAGTCTGAGTTCGCGCAGGCGCACCATGCCCAGTACGAACGGCTCCGGCCTCGGGGCACGGGTCAACTGCGCCGGATTGGGTACGATTTCCTGCACAGAGGCAATATCGAGTGCCAGCCGACTGCCGCCCACCTCGAACAGGCAGAATCGACCGCGCTCCCCTCGCGAGCCGCTCATGCTATCGAACCTCCTTGATATAGCCCTCACCGTTTTCGGACGTCGCCTCATTCAACTGATGGATCGAACGTTCGACCAGCGCGGCGTTTTCGAGCTGCGCCTGCGTCGCCTGAGTGATTTCATCGATGGAGTGGCTGGTCGATTCGATGCCTTTGACAATACGTTCGAACGAGGACAGCGCCTCTCGCGTGACCGAATGCCCTTCTTCAACTCGCCGATTGGATTCGCTGAGAAGCCGGTCGATGCTGCGGGTGGCCTCCGAGGATTTTTCGGCAAGCTTTCGCACTTCATCGGCGACAACCGAAAACCCGAGCCCATGCTCGCCGGCACGGGCCGCCTCTATTGCTGCGTTGAACGCCAGCAGATTGGTCTGGTTAGCGATGTCGCCAATCACCTGCACGATCGCGTCAACATCCTCCGAGGACTTGCGGATCGCCTCCATGACTTCGGCCGAGCGTTCGAGTGTCTTGGCGCCCTGATGGGCTTCATCCCGATTGGTCGCGGCAAGTTTCTGAGTCAGCCCCGCATTTTCGGCAATACCATTGATCGAGGCATTTAGGCTGACCACGCTTTCACTCATCGACAGCGCCTGATCGCGAATGCGCTCCTCGAGGCGCACCTGTTTTGAAATGTCGGTGGCGAACTTGATGATCTTGTAAGGTTTGCCGTTGGCGTCGAGAATCGGGTTATAGGTGCCCTGAATCCAGACGCTGCGCCCGAACTTGCCAAAGCGCTGGAAGCGGCCGCTGAAAAACTCGCCCTTGGCCAGTTTTTTCCAGAAATCCCGATAATTTTCGCTTTGAACGTACTCGTTCGAACAAAAAATACGGTGATTCTGGCCTTTCACTTCGTCGAGGCTATAGCCCATGGTGTAGAGGAAATTTTCATTGGCCGTGAGAATGTTGCCGGTCAGGTCGAACTCGATCACTGCCTGAGCACGGTCGATTGCATCAAGGCGCCCCTCCAGCTCGGCACTCTGATGTTTTCTCTCGGTCACGTCGGTGGCGAACTTGACGACCTTGAACGGCCGGCCTGACATGTCGAAGATCGGGTTATAGGTGGCCTGAAGCCATAGATCGCCCCCATCACGCTTACATCGCTTGAACTCGCCACTTTTGAACACGCCCCGACCCAGTTCATCCCAGAAGCGGGCGTATTCGCCGCTTTCGGCGTAGCGCGTGTCGCAGAACATGCTGTGGTGCTGGCCCCGGATCTCATCAAGCCGATAGCCGGTAGCGCCCAAAAAGAGGTCGTTGGCGTCCAGAATGTAGCCGGCCATGTCGAACTCGATTACGGCCTGAGAGCGCTTGATGGCATCAACCTTGCCTTCGAATTCGGCGTTTTGAAGCTTGCGTTGGGTAATGTCTTGGGCAAACTTGACCACCTTGTAGGGGTGGCCGCTTGCATTCAGGATCGGGCTGTAATTGGCATGCAGCCACACTTCCTCGCCGTTTTTACGAAGCCGTTTGTAGACGCCCTGTACGTGTTCGCCGCGGCCAAGCCGGGTCCAAAAATCGCCGTAATCGGCGCTTTGCCAAAACGTTTCTTCGCAGAACATGCGGTGATGCTCGCCGAGCACCTCGTTGGCCCGATAGCCCATGGTTTTCAAAAAATTGTCATTGGCGGCAAGCACGATGCCGTCGAGATCAAATTCGATCATGGCTTGAGCACGGCCGATGGCCTCGACCTTACCCTCGAACTCGATATCGTGATTTTTCTGCGCGGTGGTGTCGGAGGCGAATTTTACGACGCGAATCGCCTCGCCCTGTTCATTGAGGACCGGGTTGTAGGTCGCTTGCAGCCAGATTTCCCGCCCCCCTTTGCCAATACGTCGATATTCGCCGGAATCGAACTCGCCCCGTCCGAGTTTTTGCCAGAAGGCTCGGTACTCAGGCCGACTGATCTCATCGGAATCGCAGAACATTCGATGATGCTTGCCCTTGATTTCATCAAGCTCATAGCCGACGCAATCGAGAAAATTCTGATTGGCGTCGACGATGATGCCTTCTGGGGTGAACTCGATGACCGCCTGTGACCGGTCAATCGCCGCTCGAAGGTAATCCTGCTCCTGACATGGGTTCTTATGCTGCTCGCTGTTGAAGGCGCTTGTCATGACCGTCGCTATCCTTTTCTGATGACATGATGACGTCAGCCGTCTGCTGCAAAGCGCCGCAAAAGGCACGCTGCACTCTTTAGACGGGTGCGAATTGACAGCTATATCGACGTGAAGAACGAAGCCTTTACCCGTGGGCGGCTTTGCGTATGTCGCACTCGAGTGCGCAACGCGCAAGGTTTCAGATTTTCTTAATCAGAAAAGAATGGATTTTACTCAGGGGACGTCGTTCATACTGCGACCGACGCCGCACTGAGAATGCCTGTAACGATCAGGCTTTCTATCATCGAGGTCGCATCAAGACTCGCACTAACAACAAACGAGCGTTTTCATGATCTACACGGTTTCCATCCTGCTTAGCCTGGTGGGCTATTTCATCATCGGCAATCTGGCCGGCCGGCGCGTTCAACATCTGGACGACTACCTCGTGGCCGGGCGCAACGCGCCGACCTTTCTTATTCTTGGCACACTGGTTGCAAGTTATTTGAGCACCAGTGCGTTTCTGGGCGAAACCGGCTTTGCCTATCAGGGCTACCCGTTCGTCATGCTGATCTTTGCCGCACTGAGTACCTCGGGCTGCCTGCTCGGCGCGCTGGTATTCGGCCGCTACCTTCGGCGCAGCAAGGCGCTGACGGTGCCTGAGTATTTCGGTAAGCGCTTCAACTCCCGCCAGGTGCAGCGCATCGCCGGCCTGACTACTGTCATCGGGCTTGGCGCCTACCTGCTTGGCGTCATGCAGGGTGCGGGCATCATGTTCCAGGAACTGACGGGCCTGCCCTACTGGGTCGGGCTGGTGCTGGTGTGGCTGACCTACACCGGCTTCATTTTGTACTCAGGCTCCCCGGGCGTGATGCTGACCGACACGATCATGTTCGTGATCTTCTCGCTCGCCGCGCTTGGCGGGTCGCTTTATATCATCAATGACCTGGGCGGCTGGCCCGGCGCCGTCAGCGGGCTGCTCGATCAGACCGACAAGCCCGGCATCGCGCTCTGGCATGGCGTACTCGAGGGCGAAGGCAGCACCTTTTCCTCCCCCGGCGAGGCGCTGATTTGGGGCGTGACGCTTGGTCTTGTGTGGGCGGCGGTACTGGCCGCGAGCCCGTGGCAATCAAGCCGCTACCTGATGGCGCGCAACGAGCACGTCGTCATGCGCTCGGCAATGCTGACCGCGGTGGCGCTTGCGGTGTTTTACGCGCTGATGATGATGACCGGCGCGGCGCTCAACCTCTACAACCCGGATCTTGAGGGTGAGCGCGCCATGATCTGGGCGGCGATGAACATCTTGCCGCCATGGCTTGGCATCGTGATCATCACCGGCGTATTCGCCGCCGGACTGTCGTCCTGCTCGACCTTCCTGTCGATCATCGGTTTCAGCATTTCAAACGACATCCTGCCGGCCTCAAGCAGCGACGCCGCCGCCATGCGGGCAAGCCGTCTCGCGATTTTGGGCGCGGGTCTGATCGCGCTGATTCTGGCGCTGTTTCAGCCGCCGGCGGTGATGGCGGTGGTCTGGTTCGCGGCAACGCTTTTTGCCTCGTCCTGGGGGCCGGTGGCGCTGATGAGCGTGTGGAGCAAAACGATTACCGCCGCCGCCGCCGGCTGGGGATTGATCGTCGGCTTTGTCGGCAACCTGATTCTCTCGCTGATGATCCAGGCCGAATGGATCACACTTCCGGTCTATCTGCACCCGGTGCTTATAAGCACGGTCGCGGCGCTCATTGCCATCGTGATCGTGTCCCGCTTGACCAGGGTAAGCGAGGAGGAGCGGCGCTACCGCGAGTTCCTGCACCACGACGATACCCACGGACTTCCAAGCTGGGCCAACGGCTCACGACTGGTCGCGCTGTGCACCATGCTGTCGGGCATTGGCGTGGGTGTGTTTCTGTGGCGTCAATACGCCGACACACTTGCATCGCTTGCCTCGCGTTACGACATTGCATCGAGCGATGTGACCGGAGCCTACGTGCTCGCGGTCGGCTGTGGCGGCATGCTGTTCATGGCCGGTGCCGTCGGCTTCTGGGTCGTTCGTCGGCACAAATCCGGTCAACCGAGCTAAAGCCTCGGCATTCAACGCGTCTTGTCATGCATAAAAAAACCCGCGCTCAAGCGCGGGTTCTCTTTTTTCGATCACTTACCGGTACATATCGAAATCAGCCGTTGCGGTTGGCCGTTACGCCGTCACGCACACGCTTGCCGATGGTGGCATCGACGTTGTCCCAGTATTCGAACACGCGTGAAAGCACCGGCTCTTCGACATCGGCGCTGACGTGGCCGACGATGTTGCTGACCAGACGGTCACGAGCAGCGTCGTCCATGACCTTGTTAACCAGATCGTTGGCCTGGCTGAAGTCGTCGTCGTCCTGACGCTTGGTGTAGGCCGCCCGCACGAACTCGCCATCGGCTTCCCAGGTGGCGTCTTCCGGATAGCGTTCCGGTTGCGCCGCTGCGCCGCCCTTGCTGTTCGGGGCGTAAACGGGGTCGCTTGCCAAACGAATGCGCATTTCACCGCCCTTGGCGTAGCTGTTGACCTCGTTGATCGGCGTATTGACCGGAATGTGCTTGTAATTGACCCCAAGACGCGCCCGGTGGGCGTCGGCGTAGGAAATGACACGCGCCAAAAGCATCTTGTCCGGCGAGAAGCCCGTGCCAGGGACCGAGTTGTTCGGCTCGAACGCGGCCTGCTCGATCTGGCTGTGGAAATCGGTCGGGTTGCGATCAAGCGTCAGCTTACCGACCTTGATCAGCGGATAATCCTCGTGCGGCCAGATCTTGGTCAAATCGAACGGGTTGATGCGATAGGTCTTGGCGTCCTCGAACGGCATGATCTGCATGTGCAGCGTCCAGGACGGGCAGTCGCCATTTTTGATCGAGTTAAAGAGATCACGGCGGTGATAGTCCGGATCGGTGCCGTCCATCTTGACCGCTTCTTCCTGGGTCATGCACTCGATGCCCTGGTCGGTCTTGAAGTGGTACTTGACCCAGAACCGCTCGCCGCCTTCGTTGACCCACATGTAGGTGTGGCTCGAATAGCCGTTCATGTGGCGCCAGGTGCGCGGAATACCGCGATCGCCCATCAGCCAGGTCACCTGATGCGCCGATTCCGGCGAGAGCGACCAGAAGTCCCACTGCATGTCGTGGTCACGAAGACCATTGTCGGCGCGGCGCTTCTGAGAATGGATGAAGTGCTGGAACTTCAGCGGGTCACGCACGAAAAAGACCGGCGTGTTGTTGCCGACCATATCGAAGTTGCCCTCTTCGGTATAAAACTTCAGTGCGAAGCCGCGTGGGTCACGCCAAGTATCGGGACTGCCGCTTTCGCCGGCAACGGTCGAGAACCGGGCGACCACCTCGGTCTTGGCCCCTTTTTGAAGGAACTTGGCCTTGGTGTATTTACTGACGTCTTCGGTTACCTCGAAATGGCCGAATGCGCCGCTGCCCTTGGCATGGGGCTGGCGGTCGGGAATCATTTCACGGTTGAACGCCGCCATTTGCTCCATGAGATAATGATCATGAAGGACGATTGGGCCATCCGGGCCAACCGAGAGGGAATATTCATCACTGGAAACCGGAATACCGGCATCTGTAGTCGTGGGCTTTCGATTATCGTTAGACACGGTCAACTCTCCATAAAGCTAGTCAAGGCATCCTGCCTTTGGGTCGACAGACATTCGTGTTATCCAATGCCTGCTCAGGACACCCATGTTGCATTCTGATCCGCTGGCATCAGCGTAGTCGCTTTAACGCCTCGATGCCGTCTCGACCATAGCACCAAACGCTGGATAACCACACAGCCGCCCTTGGCCCTATTCGGTGCTCACACCGTGCTTACGCAACCCGACCCTGCTCCCGAGCCCCCGTCAGGCCTCGCTTTTCAAGCGAAAAATGAAATCAGAAACCACATATTGATAGCCTTTAACTATAAATGTCATCTAAAAGCCTCATGACCGAAATCTACTTTGAAAGATGACGCAACCTCTTCAATACTAAGGCTCACCTAAGGGAGTGGCAGGATCCTCCACCCCCGACGAATCAAACATGGATGTCGGAGCCGTCAGTGAATTCCCCACCCGCCTCATGCCAGCGAACTGCCTTTCGTTGGCTGCTTTCGCTCGTCGCTGTATCTGCTTTCGCGCTTTTAAGCGGGTGTGATCGTCTTCCCGGTTTTCTAAATCCGGGCGGTCCGATCGCGCATGCTCAACGCGAGCACCTGGGCTTCGTAATATTGATGGTCATGATCGTGGTGCTTCCGGTGCTTGTGCTGACGCCCTGGCTGGTCTGGCGCTACCGCTACTCGGGCCAGGCGCGTTATCGCCCGCGCTGGAGCTTTTCCAAGCTGATCGACGTGTTGATCTGGGGCGTTCCGGTCGTTGTTGTCGGCGTGCTGTCGGTGGTGCTGTGGCAAAAGACGATCGCCCTCGACCCTTATAAACCCATCGAAAGTGACAAGGCGCCGCTCGAGGTGCAGGTGATCGGCTTTGATTGGAAGTGGCTGTTCATCTACCCGGACCAGGGCGTTGCCACGCTTGGCCGGCTCATTCTTCCGACCGACCGGCCGGTGTCGTTCACCCTGACCTCGGCCACCGTCATGCAGACGTTTTTCATTCCGGCACTGGGCAGCCAGATCGACGTCATGAACCGAATGGTGACCCGTCTCAACCTTATTGCCGAGCGCGAAGGCAACTTCATGGGACGCAATATCCAGTACAACGGCGAGGGGTTCTACAAACAGCAGTTCACGACCCAGACCGTCAGCCAGAACCGGTTTGATACCTTCATCGACCAGATCCGTACGCAGGGTCACACGCTTGACCAAAGCGCCTACACGCTTCTTAAAGCGCAAAACACCTGGAAAGACGTCGCCAACGCACTGAGCGATGACCCACCACCGCCGGCGCCGATGGTGGCCTTCAGTCAGATTCCAGACGGCCTGTTTCACGCCATCGCCCGGCACCAGCCGGTCGATTGGGCAAGCCTTGCCGAGTCAAGCGAGGCCGCATCTGATACGTCAGAGCGCGACATTCAAGAGAGGAACACCCAGTGACCAACGAGTCTTCATTTCTGCTCGGCCGACTCGGCTGGGACGCCCTGCCGTTTTGGGACATGATCCAAAACCCCACTCGAGAATCCATCATCAACGGCATTATCGCCTCGGGCGCCGCCGGTATGGTGGTACTTGGCGCGCTTGCCGCCATGGCGTTGATCACCTGGTATGGCAAGTGGAAGGTGCTCTGGTGCGACTGGCTCACAAGCGTCGATCACAAGAAAATCGGCATCATGTTCATCGTGATTGCGCTGCTCATGCTTTTACGCGCCGTCATCGAAGCCGCGTTCATGCGCGCTCAGCAAGCCTTCGGCCTCGGCGGCGGGTTTCTGTCGCCCGAGCATTACGGGCAGCTCTTCACCACCCACGGCACCATCATGATCTTTTTCATGGCGATGCCGTTTCTGACCGGGCTGATCAACTTCGTGATGCCGCTTCAGATCGGCGCACGGGATCTGGCGTTTCCGGTGCTCAATTCGGTAAGTTTCGGCCTGACCGCCGCCGGCGCCGCGCTGATGATGATCTCGCTGGTGCTGGCGCCGTTTTCAACCGGCGGCTGGACCGGCTATCCGCCGTTCACCGAGCTTCAGGCCAACCCCGGACCGGGGGTGGATTACTGGATCTGGGGGGTGACGCTCTCGACGCTCTCCTCGACCTTTTCAGGCATCAACTTCGCCGTGACGATCTATAAAAAGCGCGCCCCAGGCATGACACTGATGCGTATGCCGCTGTTCTGCTGGACCGCGCTTTGCACCTCGATTCTGATGATCTTCGGCATGCCCCCGCTGACGGTGGCCACGGGCCTTCTGGCGCTGGATCGCTACCTGGACTTCCACATGTTTACCGCCGACCTTGGCGGCAACATGATGAACTACATCAACCTGTTCTGGGCCTTCGGCCACCCGGAAGTCTACATCCTGATCCTGCCGGCGTTCGGAGTGTTTTCGGAAGTGTTCTCGACCTTCTCGGGCAAGCGCCTTTACGGCTACACAGCGCTGGTGATCGCGACCATGGCCATTGCCGTGCTGTCGTTTACCGTCTGGCTCCACCACTTCTTCACCATGGGGCAAAGTGCCCACATCAACGCCGTGTTCGGCATCGCGACCATGCTGATCGGCATTCCGACCGGGGTGAAGATCTTCGACTGGATGCTGACCATGTATCGGGGGCGCGTGCGTTTGACGGTGCCGATGGTCTACGCCGTGGGCTTTCTGATTCTGTTCTCCATCGGCGGGCTCTCCGGCATCATTCTGGCAACGCCCAGCATCGACTATCAGATTCACAACTCGCTGTTTCTGGTGGCCCACTTTCACAACATGCTCATTCCGGGCCTGTTGTTCGGGATGCTGGCCGGCTACACCTACTGGTTCTCCAAGGCGTTCGGTTTCCAGCTCGATGCCCGCTGGGGCTATCGCGCAGCCTGGAGCTGGATTGTCGGTTTCATGCTGGCGTTCTTTCCGCTGTACGCCCTTGGCCTTCTTGGCATGCCGCGGCGAACCGTGGCGTTTTTCGACCCCGTCTATCTGCCCTGGACCATCGCTGCGGGCCTTGGCGCACTGATTATTCTGTACGCGATCGTTTGCCTCATGGCGCAGCTCTGGGTCAGCATCAAGCGCCGCGCCGCCCTCGCCACTCCCGGCGGCGACCCCTGGGATGGGCGAAGCCTTGAATGGGATACGCCCTCCCCGGTGCCTGAATACAATTTCCCGGTGCTGCCGCAGGTCAACAGCCACGACGCCTTCTACCGGCAAAAATGCGACGGTGCCCCGCATGAGTCCCCTGCGCGCTACGAGCCGATCATCATGCCCAGAAACACCGCCATGGGCGTGATCATCGGCGTAAGCGGCACCGCCGTCGGCTTTGGATTGACCTGGCACATGTGGTGGCTGGCCCTGGCGTTCACCGGGGTGGCGCTTATTGCCATGATCGCGCGTGGTTTCGTGCGCAACACCACCTGGACCCTTGACGCCGAGGCGATCGAGCGCCAGCAACGCGCGTGGGCACATCAGCTCGAGCAGTTCGAACCGATCACACGTCAATGGGAACAGAGCGAGGCCAACCGCGGCGTACCCGTTCCGCCCAAGGAAGGAGCGATTCAATGACCACGCACACCGCAGGCGCCTCGACGCGCCACCCGGGGCTCAATCTGGGCGAGCCGCACGAGGAGGCTCACAGCGCCAACGAAGAACTGGTGTTCGGGTTCTGGGTCTTCATGATGAGCGACTTCATCATCTTCGGGCTGCTGTTTGCCACCTACGTCACCATGCTCGGCGGCACTGCCGGTGGCCCGGGCCCGAGTGACCTGCTGGAAATGAAGGGTGCCTTCATCGAAACAATGCTGCTGCTCGCCAGCAGTTTTACCTTCGGGATGGCGTCGCTGTCGCTTAAATACCATCAAGGCACGGCGAAACTGATCGGCTGGCTGGTGGTGACGCTTCTGCTCGGGCTCGGCTTCATCGCCCACGAGCTCAAGGACTTTCACACCATGTTCAGCGAAGGCGGCTACCCCAGCCGCAGCGGCTATCTTTCAGCGTTTTTCTCGCTGGTGCCACTTCACGGCCTGCACGTGGCCGGGGCGTGTCTCTGGATGCTGGCGATCTTCGGGCAGATGGCGGTTCATGGCATCGATACTCAGGTCAAGACCGGCCTCACCCGGCTTGCAATTCTTTGGCACTTTCTCGACATCGTCTGGATCGTGATCTTTTCGCTGGTGTATCTGGGGGGGCTGACCTGATGCGCGCGCACGAGTCAAACGCTCAAGACACCCAAACCCTTGATCAGAACACCGACCAAAACACGCAGGCGCAGAAACGTGGCCACGATGACGAGGACCTGGCCCGAGAGCGCCAGCGCGAGTTTCGAAGCTACGGCTGGGGGCTTTTTCTATCGCTTGTGCTGACGCTGATTCCCTTCGGCGTGGCCGCGTTCGTGCCGCTGCCATCGATTGCCCATTGGATCATCATCGGCGAATGCGCGGTGGTTCAGATCATCGTGCACTTTCGATTTTTCCTGCACATCTCGTTTTCACGCAACACCCGCGAAGACCTGCAGCTGATCCTGTTCACCGTGCTGATCATCACCATTCTCGCAGGCGGCACGCTCTGGATCCTGTTCGATCTCTACTACCGGATGATGCCCGGCATGGCGCCCTAGGCTTCAAAAAAAAGCGCCCTACGGGGCGCTTTCTACATCAATGAAACGCTTTACCGCGCGTCAGGAAGCGTTACCACGGCTTCAAAATAATCCACCGCCTGGCCGATCAGTCCGACGCGGTCCCCCTCGACCACGCACGTAAGCTCACCAAGGCGCTCTGAAACCTGGTGGGCCGTAAGCGTGGTCTTGCCAAGCCGCTCGGCCCAGTAAGGCGCCAGCTCGCAGTGCGCCGAACCGGTGACCGGGTCTTCCGGCACATCGAGCTCGGGGAAGAACGCCCGGCTGACAAAATCCACATGATCACCCGGGGCAGTGACCACAACTCCTCGCTTGCCGAGCCCATGCCAATGGGAAAGCTTGGGCGTGAGCGCGCGCACCTGCTGCTCGTTTTCAAGCACCACCACGATATCGAACGCCGCATGCACCTCGGAGGGCGTCACGCCAAGCCCTTCGAGCAACGCCGGTGACGCCTCGAACGGCTCGGGCATCGCGGCCGGGAAATTCATGCGGTAACCCAAGTCAAGCTTCGAGACAAAAAGCGGGCCGCTTCGGGTGTCAAAGCGAAGCGTGTGCTCGGTCGCGCCTAGATGGGTAAAGAGCACGTGGGCGGTGGCAAGCGTTGCGTGCCCGCAGAGCATTTCTTCATCCTTGGGCGTGAACCAGCGAAGCCGATAGCCCTCGCCCTCCGGCACGAAAAACGCGGTCTCGGACAGATTATTTTCAGAAGCGATCGCCTGAAGCGTGGCCTCTGGCAACCACTCGGTCAGCGGGCACACCGCCGCCGGATTCCCTCTGAACAGCTCGCTCGTGAACGCGTCGACCTGGTACATCGAAATGCGCATCTCATCTCCCTGGCGTGTGCCAGCACCCGCTGGTGCTGTGTGATTGCTTCTGACGTGGTCGTTTACGTTTTAGCGCGCAGGCGCTAGCCGCTCGCCCAATAGCCGCCCGTTTTCGAGACAGTCGCCGACCGCGATGCCGCCGCGCCAGTTGCCAACAAGCGAAAGCCCCTCATGGTGGGCCAGTGCGGCGTCCAGCGCCTCGATCCGCTCGAGGTGGCCGAACTCGTACTGCGGGATCGCCTTCGGCCAGCGCTGCACCCGGCTCCAGACCGGCTCGCCGCGAATGCCAAGCAGATCACGCAGGTCATAAAGCACCTGCGCCACCTGCGCGTCGTCGTCCCACTCGGCCACGCCCGGACGACGTCGCCCACCCATGAACCCGGTCAGCAGCACATGGCCGTCGGGGGCGCGGTTCGGGAAAAGCGTCGAGGAAAAGAGCACCCCGAGCGTGGTGCGCTGCTCGCGGTTCGGGATCAACAGCCCGAAGCCATCGAGCGGGTGCATGATGTCCTCCGCCCGAAAACCGAGCGCAACGGCATTAACCGAGGGGTAGACGATCTCCTCGAGCGGGCGGGAAAGCGCGGGGTCGACCGGCTCCAGCAGGCGCGCACTGACGTGCGCCGGCACCGCCAGCACCAGCTCGCTCGCCCTGAAGCGTTGATCCTTCGTCTCGACGCACCAGCCCTCACTTGTGCGCTGTATTGATGAAGCCTCACAGCCGAGATGAATGCGCGCCGCCGGCTGGGCCTCGATGCGCTCGGCAAGCCGGTCCGTCAGGCGGCGAAGCCCATCTGGGAAGCTGACCAGCTGACCGCGCCACTCAGGAGGCAAGGGAGACGGTGCGCGGCGTGCCTTGATGAGCCCGGTGAGCCCGCCGCGAATCAGCGAGCCGTATTTCTGCTCAAGGGCCACCAGCCGCTTCATGGCCGCCGGCGCCGACAATCTCGACGGGTCGCCGGCGTACACCCCCGACACGAACGGGTCGACCATATAATCGAGCACGCGCCGGCCAAGCCGACGCTCGACGAACGCCGCCAGGCTCTCTTCCCGCTCCGGGGCGCGGCGCGCGAACGGCTCGCGAAGTACCTGGGACCAGCCTTTAGCACCCAGAAGCGGGTTGGTCACGGCCTTCAATGGGTGGGTCGGAAGCGCGACCGGCGCCCCCTGATAGGCAACAAACCGCTTGCGGGCGGCGGTGTTGGCGGGCTGCGCCTCATCGAGCAATTCAAGCTCTTCAAGAAGCGCATAAAGCGGCGGCTTCATCATCAGCGTGTTGGGGCCGATTTCGGTCTGCCAGCCGCTGTCGCGCCGAGTGCCAATGTTGCCGCCGACCGTATCGCCTCGCTCTAGAAGCGCCACCCGAAGTCCGCGCCGCGCCGCCGAATGCGCCGCAGCAAGCCCGGTGGCGCCGGCACCGACGATGACCACGTCCCAGGCGTTTTCGGTCGTGTCCTGTTTTTTGCTCTGCTCTTTGGTCATGCCCTGCTCTTCCGTTGTCCGTTGGGTCTGCATCGAGCCGCGTGCTCCAGGCGTTAGAGGGTAAAGCGCGATAGCCGAAACGCCGACAGTGACGCCGCCGGCTGCGCGGTTAAAAGCCAGTGGGCGAGCGCCTCACCGAGGGCGCTGGCGAACTTGAATCCATGGCCTGAAAAACCACCGGCCACCATTAGACCGGGCCGGGGCTCGTCGATAACGAAGTGCTCGTCCGGACTTCGAACGTAGTGACACACCGCGCCGTGACGTAACGTGCCAACGCCCGGCAGGTAGCGCTCGATGACCCGGCGAAGCTCCGCCTCATCATCGCCGTGCGCCCCGAACGGAATTAACGGGTCGTCGGGAGCGACCGGCTGGCCGCCATCATGACGGCCCATCTTGAACCCCGCGCCCTCGAGGTCGGGAAAGCCGTAGAACACGCCCTGCTCAGAGTCGGTCAGGCTAAAGCCCGAAAAGTGGTCGGGAAGGTAGCGGTCATCGGCCTCGAACCAGGCAAACGTCTTTCGAACCCGGGCCAGCGGCAGCGTCACGTCAAGCGTGTCGGCAAGCGGCGCCGTATGCGCCCCGGCCGCCAGCAGCACCCGTTCGGCCGAAAATGTACGGCCATCGGCGCAGTGCGCGACAAAACCACCGTCACTGCGCGCGCTCAGGCACACGACGCGCGCGCCGGTCACCAGCTCGCCATGCCGTGAGCGCTCGACGCGCCGGCGCCAGGCGGCAAGTATGCGCTCCACCCACAGAACGCCGGCCTCGGCCTCGAAGCAGCCCCGCATGGGCTCACTCAGCGCCCAGCCGGGAAAGCGCTCGGTTACTGCGGCTGCGTCCAGTGTGTCAAGCGACAGCCCGTGCGTCGCCGCACTGTGCTGCACCTGACGCACGAACGGCGCCGAATCAGGGCCAACGTTGATCACGCCCGTGGGCAGAAAAAGAGACTCGCCGGTCTCGCGTTCAAGCTCTCGCCAGAGCGCAAGAGCGCGCCTGGCAAGCGTGACGTAGCCGGCGCCTTCGCCGTAGGCCAGACGAATCAGGCGGGTCTGGCCGTGGTGCGCTCCGTGCGCGTGCGGTGGGCTGTGAGCGTCGAGCACACGCACTCGAGTCGCGTCGTTGGTGTGCGATGCGGTATCAGAAAGCTCGGTGGCGGCAAGGGCATCGGCGGTGGCCAGCCCCATGCTGCCCCCGCCGATGATCAGATAGGGAGTGTGCGTAGATTGGATCGCCATCGACGGCTCCGTGCCCGGTGTAAGGAGGGCGTTATTGTTGCCCGACGAGCGCGAAGGTCAAGCACCGCGCTCATCGGTCACACCGAAGGCAGGCGCTGGCTAGTCGTTGCCGCCGATCTTGTCCTGGGTCTTGGTGTCAAAATCACGGGCGTCGTGGCGTTCATGCAGCTGGGTTTCCGGCTCGCCGAAGGTGCGATTGACCATGCGGCCGCGCTGCACCGCCGGACGAGCATCAATGGCGTTCGCCCAGCGCAGTACATGGGTGTACTCCTGCACCTGCAGGAATTCAGCGGCGTCGTACAGACGCCCGAGCACCAGCTGGCCGTACCAGGCCCAGGTCGCGATGTCGGCAATCGAGTAGGTGTCACCGGCCAGGTAGTCGTGGTCGGCCAGATGGCGGTCGAGCACATCGAGCTGGCGCTTGGTTTCCATGGTGAAGCGGTCAATGGCGTATTCGATCTTGACCGGTGCGTAGTTATAGAAGTGCCCGAAGCCACCGCCCAGATACGGCGCGCTGCCGATCTGCCAGAACAGCCAGTTCAACGCCTCGGTGCGGCTTACGTGCTCGGTCGGCAGGAACTCACCGAATTTCTCCGCCAGATACAAAAGCATCGACCCGGACTCGAACACCCGCACCGGCTCGCTGCCGCTGTGATCGACCATCGCCGGGATCTTCGAATTGGGGTTGATGTCGACAAACCCACTGCCGAACTGATCGCCATCGCCGATGTTAATCAACCAGGCATCGTACTCCGCGCCCTGATACCCAAGCGCCAGCAGCTCTTCGAACATGATGCTGGCCTTGACCCCGTTGGGCGTGGCCAGCGAATAGAGCTGAAATGGATGCTCGCCCACCGGCAGTGCTTTTTCGTGGGTAGCGCCTGCGACCGGCCGGTTGGTGCCTGCGAACTTGCCGCCACTTTCTTTCTGCCACTGCCATACGCGGGGCGGCGTGTAGTCGGACTGCGTTGTCATGTCGGTCTCCCTCGATCCTTGAAGGCGCGAACGCGCTTGCTGAAAATGAATCCGCCTGAAAAGATAGCGTGTTAACGACCTCGACGCGACCCATGTCAGGTACGACGTTGACGCGAGGTCTATAGTAATGCTCATGACCGTTTTCTTGTTTAGACCGGAGAGTTCATGTCCCCGACGCTCGAGTTTTCCTTTCGTATCGCCATCACGGTCGACGCCCCCACCATTGTCAGCAGCGACCCCACACGCGGCAAACGTCAGCTGATTCCGATTCTTGGCGGTGAGGTCAGCGGCGCGCTCGAAGGCCACGTGCTGCCCGGCGGCGTCGATAGCCAGTTCATCCAGCCTGACGGCCTGTGCCGATTGTCGGCGCGCTACGCCCTGGCAACCAAAGACGGCACCGTCTACATCGAAAACAACGGCATCCGCCGTCTGCCAAGTGCCTTCACGGCGAACCTCTTCGGTGATGACATGGGCTTTTTCAAACACGTGCCGGTCGAGGACATCTACTTCAAGGCCACCCCTACCTTCGAGGTCGACGACGCCCGACTGCACTGGCTGACCGAGTCCGTGTTCATCTGTGATGCCAAACGCACGCCGGACACGGTCAACCTCGATATGTACCGCGTCCTCTGATCACCTCCTGGGAAAATACTCCATGTTTCGCTGGTTCGAACGCCGCCTTGACCCCTTTCCCCCGGAAGAGCCTGAACGCCCGCCCGAGCGCTTGCTGGCGTTCTGCCTGCACTACACCAAGGGCGCTTGGCCGTACCTGGCGGTCGCCACGGTCCTGATGGTTCTGATTGCCTCGATCGAGGTATGGATGTTCAGCTTTCTCGGCAACATCGTCGATTGGCTCAGCACCCAGAACCGCGCAACGTTTCTGGCCGATCAGGGGTGGGCCCTGGCCGGCATGGCCGGGCTGATCCTGATTCTTCTACCAACGCTTGTGACCTTTCATTCGCTTCTTAACCATCAAACCCTGATGGGCAATTTCCCGATGCGCATCCGCTGGCTGGCCCACCGCTACCTGCTCAAGCAGTCGATGCCGTTCTATCAGGACGAATTCGCCGGCCGCATCGCCACCAAGGTAATGCAGACGGCGCTTGCGGTGCGCGAATGCGTGATCAAGCTGTTCGACGTGCTCAACTACGTAAGCGTCTATTTTATCGGCACCCTGATTCTGGTGGCCAGCGCCGACTGGCGTCTGGCGGTGCCGCTCGCGCTGTGGCTTCTTGGGTATCTCGGGCTTCTTCGCGTGTTCGTGCCGATCATGAGCCGAGTGTCCGAGGCCCAGGCCGACGCCCGCTCGCAGATGACCGGACGCATCGTCGACAGCTACAGCAACATTCAGACCCTGAAGCTCTTTTCCCACGCCCGGCGAGAAGCCGAGTTCGCGCGTGACGGCATGAGCGGTTTTTTGGACACCGTCCACCGGCAGATGCGGCTGGTCACCGGGCTTTACGGCCTGTTGTATCTGTTGAACGCGGTGCTGTTGTTTTCGATCGGGGCGCTCGCCATTCGGCTGTGGCTCGAAAGCGCCATCACCGTCGGCGCCATCGCAGTGGCAATCGGGCTTGTCATGCGGCTTTGGGGCATGTCGCAGTGGATCATGTGGGAAGTGTCGAGTCTGTTCGAGAACATCGGCACCGTGCAGGATGGTATGGCCACGCTTTCAAAGCCGCGGCAGGTCGAGGACAAAACAGATGCCCCGGCGCTTTCATTGACCGAAGGGGCGCTTCGCTTCGACCATGTGAATTTCCATTACGGCAAGGGCAGCGGCGTGATCGATGCGCTGACGCTCGACATCGCCCCCGGCGAAAAAATCGGTCTGATCGGCCCCTCCGGCGCCGGAAAGTCCACGCTTGTGAATCTGCTGCTGCGATTCTATGACGTCGAGGGCGGCGTGATTGCCATCGACGGTCAGGACATCGCGGCCGTCTCCCAGGAAAGCCTTCGGGCCCAGATCGGGATGGTGACGCAGGACACCGCCCTTTTGCACCGCTCGATCCGCGACAATCTCGCCTATGGCCGGCCTGACGCCACCGACGCCGAACTGTGGCAGGCCGCGGCCGAGGCCCACGTGGCCGACTTCATCGGCGAGCTTAGAGACAGTGCCGGCCGACACGGCATGGACGCCCACGTCGGCGAGCGCGGGGTCAAGCTCTCAGGCGGCCAGCGCCAGCGCATCGCCATCGCGCGCGTCATGCTGAAGGACGCCCCGATCCTGATTCTGGACGAGGCCACCTCGGCGCTTGATTCCGACGTCGAAGCCGCCATCCAGGACAACCTCGACCGGCTGATGGAGGGCAAGACCGTCATCGCGATTGCGCATCGGCTCTCGACCATCGCCGCGATGGACCGGCTGATCGTGATGGATCAGGGCCGCATCGTCGAACAGGGCAGCCACCGGGAGCTGCTCGAACGCGGCGGCCTCTATGCAAGGCTCTGGCGACGACAATCCGGCGGCATGCTCGATCATGATATTGAAGCCAACGCGGACGCTCCTTAAGCGGGGGGCGGTCAACGTGTCGGCAGCAATCTTCTGGTATGCTGCCCGCCATCGCTTCGCTCATAAACAGGATGCCCCGTGACCCACGCGACCGACTCCACCGACTTCGCCACTCTCGCCCTGCCCGAGGCGCTGGCACGTAACCTTGACTCGCTTGGCTATCACACCATGACCCCCGTCCAGGCCGCGAGCCTGCCGCCGGCGCTTTCGGGCCGTGATGTGCGCGGTCAGGGCAAGACCGGCTCGGGCAAGACCGCAGCCTTTGGTCTAGCGCTTCTGGCTCGGCTCGACGTTGCCCGCTTTCGCGTCCAGACCCTGGTGCTCTGCCCCACGCGAGAGCTTGCCGATCAGGTCGCCGAAGAGATCCGGCGCCTAGCGCGGCAGATGCATAACGTCAAGGTGTTGACGCTGTGCGGCGGCGCGCCGATCGGCCCGCAGCTTCACTCGCTCGAGCACGGCGCGCACATCATCGTCGGCACGCCGGGCCGGGTCGAGCAGCACCTGCGCAAGGGCTCGCTGTCGCTCGATCATCTTACGATGTTCGTGCTGGATGAAGCCGATCGCATGCTCGACATGGGTTTTGAAGAGGCCCTTGACGCCATCATCGATGACATGCCGCGAACGCGTCAGACACTGCTGTTCAGTGCAACGTTCGACGCCGCGATCACGCCGCTTGCCGACCGCCTGTTGACGAACCCGGCCATTATCGAGGTCGAGAGCACGCACAGCCGTGAGAGCATTGAGCAGCACATCTATGCCCTCGACTCGCTGTCCCGGTTCGAGGCGCTGGTGCAGGTTCTGCTGCACTACCGACCCTCGAACTGTGTGGTGTTTTGCAATACCCGCGCAGAAACACAAAAGCTTGCCGAGGATCTGGCGCACGACGGCTTCAGCGCCAAGGCGCTGCACGGCGATCTTGATCAGCGCGAGCGCGACCAGACGCTGATTCAGTTTTCCAACGACAGCGTCTCGATTCTGGTCGCAACCGATGTTGCCGCCCGTGGGCTCGACATCGACGCGCTCGAAGCGGTGATCAACTACCAGCTGGCAAGTGATCTCGACGTGCACACACACCGCATCGGCCGCACCGGCCGCGCCGGTGGCAAGGGCGTGGCCTGCACGTTGATCAGTGACCGCGAGCGTATGCGCCTGCTGGAACTGAGTGAGCGTCTGGGCCAGGAACTCGAACCCGAACCATTGCCGCGGCCTGACGCCTCGAGCACGCCGTTTCCCGCGCCGATGGCCACGCTCGAGCTCGATGCCGGCAAGAAACAGAAGATTCGACCGGGTGATCTGGTCGGGGCGTTGACCAACGCTGAGTACGGCCATGCGCTGGACGCCAACCAGCTTGGCAAGATCAAGGTGACCGCACGGGCAAGTTTCGTCGCGGTTGATCGGCGGGCGCTCAAACAGGCGCTCAAGCAACTGCAAAGTGCGCCGCTCAAGGGCCGCCGGGTGCGTGCGCGCGTCTTGTCCTGATCACTGCGTTCGACAGTGACGTGATCTGACAGATAGTGACGTGATCTGACAGATAGTGACGTGATCTGACAGATAGTGACGTTGTCTGGCATGAACCAGGAACGCGTGCTGGCATGAAAAAGCCGACCCTCGGGTCGGCTTTGAAATACATGGGTCAGGCTCGGTATCGAAGGCGCTTCGGCTTCAAGCGTAAGACGCTCCGGCCTCAGGCGTATCGAAAGCGCTCGAAACGCTCGATTCGGTCACGGATCGCTGCCTCCGGACCAATCAAATCACGCAGCCGCTGTTCGGAGAGGCCAAGGTCACTGTGGGTCTCGGCAATGGTTGAATAACTTTCCCCGTCTCGCACGGCCATCTCGACCAGCATCGACAGTTCCTTGCGCTCCTCGAGCGAGGCTCGATCGAATTTACGGGTGGAGCGTTCGACTTCCTGTTGCTGCTCTTTCTCGCAGCGCTTGAGCAGTGCTTCAGAGATAAATGGCTTGCGTTGCATCGCGGGTCCCTCCTTTTTTATGGCACCTTTTGAACGTAGACACTGGCGTCCACCTTCGGCCATTGCGCTTTTGGCGTAGACGCTCGTTTAAACCATACTGAACACCGCCGTATCCCGCGTTGACCTGATCCCAAAAGCGCTCTTAGATGCGTATTCGACGTCCCTTGTGAGGCTTTATGTTCCTGCTTGTGCTCTACGCCGTGCTTTCGATTGGCGTTTCATTTCTGTGTTCTATTCTTGAAGCGGCCCTTCTGTCGCTGACCCCAAGCTACATTGCACACCTGAAAGATGAGCGCCCCCGCCTTCACGACAAGCTCTACCGGCTCAAGAACAACATCGATCAGCCGCTGTCGGCCATTCTCACCCTCAACACCATTGCCCATACTGCCGGTGCAACCGGTGTCGGTGCACAGGTGGCGGTAGTGTTTGGCGAAACCTATCTGGGCGTGGCCTCGGCGCTGATGACGCTGATGATCCTGATTGTTTCCGAAATCATTCCGAAAACGCTTGGCGCCACCTACTGGCGTCAGCTGTCCCGCGTGCTGCCGGCGATTCTCAATACGCTGGTTCTGATCCTGAAACCGTTCGTGTGGCTTTCAGAGCTGATTACCACCCGCATCAGCAAGGACGGCGATGAAACCGACCTTCGAAGCGAGATCAAGGCGCTCACGCGCATCGCTCACGAGGAACAGGCGCTGGATGCCGGCGAGGCGCGCTCGATCACCAACATTTTGAATCTGCACACCATCCGGGTTCGCGACGTCATGACACCACGCACCGTTGCGGTCACCGTGCAGCCGGACACCACCGTCGAGGCCTTTGATGAGGCGCTCGGCAAGTCGCCCTTTACCCGGTTTCCGGTGATCGATGGCGGCGAAAACGCCATGGGGTACGTCCATAAATCGGACATCTATCAGGCCGACCGGCAGTCCAGGCTCAAAGACGTGATGCGCCCGGTCAACACCCTGACCGACACCGAAAACGTCGAGCATGCCTATGCGCTAATGCTTAAAGAGCGCCACCACATGTGCGCCGTCTATGACGATCTTGGCATCTGGGTCGGCGTCATCACGTTCGAGGACATCATCGAGGCGATTGTCGGGCACGACATCATGGATGAGACCGACAATGTCATGAACATGCGCAAATACGCACGCCAGCGCTGGACGCGCCGCCAAGGGGTGTAATTCAGCCAACATGGGCCGATGTTAGTGACTCACCTCAGTTCATTCACCGCCAAGGAACGCGTTCATGAGCAAACCGCCATTACCGCCCTTTGATCAGAAAAGCGCCGAACAGAAAGTCCGGCTGGCCGAAGACACCTGGAACACCCGCACGCCGGAAACAGTGGCACTGGCCTATACCGAATCCAGCCTATGGCGCAATCGAGACCTGTTCATTCATGGACGGGCCGAGATCAAGGCGTTTCTGGAGCGCAAGTGGCGCCGCGAGCTTAACTACCGCTTGATCAAGGAGCTCTGGATCTTCGGCGGCCATCGCCTGGCGGTCCGTTTTGCCTATGAGTACCACGACGAAATCGGACAGTGGTATCGCGCCTATGGCAATGAGAACTGGGAGTTCAACGATGAGGGATTGATGCAGCGGCGCATCGCATCGATCAACGACATACCGATCGACGAGCACGAACGGCTATTTCGCTGGCCGCTCGGTCGTCGCCCGGACAGCCATCCCGGGCTCAGTGAACTGGGGCTTTGATCGAGATACGCTGCCATGGCCCCCAAGCGCCATGGCAGCGTACATGAGGCCGCCCCCGCCTTGACCGCTTCACCCTCGCCCGCCGTTTATTGGTTCGGCCGGGCCACGGCTAGCCGAACCAGATCCTAAGCGGCATCCAAAGCCCCATCGCCACCATCATGATGTTTTCGGTCAGCGACAGAAATCCGAGCGGCACATTGCTGCCGCCACCGACACAGGCGCACTTCAGCTCGCGCTTATCGATATAGACCGCCTTGAACACCGACGCCGCACCAATCGCGCCGATAAAGAGCGCCACCGGCGCCGCCAGCCAAATCAGCGAGCCGGCAATCATCAATACGCCCGCAAGCGTCTCGGCAAACGGATAAACGTAGGCGTAGCGCACCTCGCGCTGGGCCAATAGGTCGTAGTTCAGGAACATGGTGGAAAACTGCTCGACGTCCTGAAGCTTTTGAACGCCAAGCAGCGTCATGGAAATCGCGATGAACCACTCGAGCATGCGCCCGGTAAACACGGTATCGAATACCGCCCAACTAACGGCCAGCGCCATCACGAATGCGGTTGCAAAAATTGCGATGACCGGTTGGTAGCTGGTTTCATCGCTGCCCTTGACCCGCTTGCCCAGGTACCGACGAAGCTCGGTGTAGCCGCCGATGCGCCGGCCCTCGATGAAAACCTGCGGGGTGGTCCTGACGTCGTGCTCCTGCTTGAACGCATCCACGTCATCCCGGCTTGTCAGCCAGTGGTCCTCAACCTCATAGCCGTTGCGCTCCAAAAGCGCCTTGGTCTTGAGACCGAACGGGCACAGGTGCTTTTCCATCACCATTCGATAAAGCTGCGCGTGCGGCGTCGAAGACGTTCGGTCGGTCGCTTCGTTGCTCATGATCCCATCCATGTCGATCATTGTGTGAGACGACAAGTCTGGTTCAAGCTGGTCGCTCTTTCCAGCGCGCCCCGAAACCACTCGATTACTGTTTGATAAGCACCGTCACGCGGACATCAAGGGTCACCTCGAGCGCGGTCAGCGCGGCCGCACGCGCCCGGCCCTCGGCGGTGGCGCGGTAAAGGTGGGGCGTCATCGTCAGCAGGTCACTGATGGCCTCACTGGTATCGAGCGTGCATTGATGGCGCACCCGCTCGCTGTCGCCACGCTCGAAACCGTCTGGGGCCCTGTCGCGCTCGGGCTTATCGGGGTTCAGGCTCGGATAGATGATCTCCCGAAGCTCTCGGAGATGATCACTCCCTGCCTCGACCATGACCAGCCGGCCGCCAGGCTTCAGGACCCGGGCGAATTCATCGAACACCGGAAACCCGAACATGCACAGCACCGCATCGAGCGAGGCCGAGGCGACCGGCAAGTGCGCGTTGCTGCCGACAATCCAGCTCGCCGCCTTGGTGACGTCCTGGCGTGCCCCGGCCTGCACCGCCCATTTGGAGATATCCACGCCGACAAGCGACAGCGCCTGCCCGTCACCGGCTGCGCGTGTCAGCGCGCGCAGATAATAGCCCTCACCACAGCCGGCATCGAGACACGCAAGGGGCGACGCGTCAGGCGAGCCCGACAGCACATGCCGACTGACGGCCTCGGCAACCGGTGCGTAATGCCCGGCGCCTAGAAACCGCTGCCGCGCCGCCACCATCGCCTTGCTGTCGCCGGGGTCGCTCGAGCGCTTGTGCTGCACCGGTAGAAGGTTCACATACCCATGGCGCGCCACATCGAAGGTATGGCCCTGATCGCACTGAAGACTCTGGGCCGAAAATGTTAGCGGATGCCCTTCAAGCGGGCAGATAAGGGATTGAAACGGCGTACTGGTCATTGAAGTGCCTGCAAAAGATGGGGAGCGTTACTACAGCAAAGAGACCGCGACGACGACGCAGTCATGGTCGGCGCCATCGTGCCTCAGCGGCGGCGAAATGCAAGCGCTCGGGCATGGCCGGCGCGCAGGCGCTAGAGTGATGCATTCACTCACGTCCGTTCGAGCACGCCATGAACCGCATCAACCCCGACAAGCTTTACCACAGCAAATGGACCGCAACGACGCCCAAGAACAAGGAGAAACATTTTCTCGTGACTGAGCTGGTGCGCGATGACGACGAGCACGTGATCGACGTCATTCTTCAGGCCGTACTGACCCACCGGGAGCAGACCCTGCCCTGGCGCGCCCTCAAGGACGACACCACCTGGCTCATGGGCTGGCGTTAGGTGCCTGCCGAGGCTCGACGCCTGCCGAGCAGGCCACGTTAGCGCTGCTCTAGCTGATCCGGTCGCGTGATGTCCTGCTGGCTTACCACCATCACCTGACGCGGCCACCAGTCGGGATGCTCGTCTCGAATAAAGGCAAGCAGGCGTTCACGAATGCTTGCCTCGGCCGCCCAGCCCGAGACCGGGTCAGTGGTCATCAGAAAGCAGGTGACGGTCTGGGTTGCGCCAAGTTGCGCGGTCACGCTGCACATCAGCTTGTGGTGCTCGATGACGTTCTCTTCTTCCTTGGCGAACGCAAGGAATTGTTCCCGAAGGGTTGCGATGTCGGCGCTCAGGTGCAGCGTCAGCTCGAGGCTTCGGTACTCCTTGGTGCTCTTGGCCGAGAGGTTTTCAAACGATTTCGAGGCGAAGTACGTCACCGGCACGATCAGCCGACGCTCGTTCCAGACCCGAAGGCGAATATAGGTGTAGAAAATGCCCTCGACGTAGCACCACTGCCCTTCGAACATCACCAGATCCCCGATGCGAAGCGGCTTGGCAAGCGAGAGCTGAAACGAGGACAGGATATTGCCAAGCACGGCCTGCCCCGCCACGCCCACCAGCACCGCCAGAACGCTTGCAGACGCCAGAATCGACATGCCAAGCGTCTCGAAGAGCTGCACCTGACTGAGCACATAGATGGTGAACGCCACCACCATGATCAGAATGATCACGCGGCGAAGGGCGTAGAGCGTGGTCAGAAGCTTGCGCTCATCCTTGGGCTTGGCATCGTCGATCTGGCCGACCATGTGCCGGGTCAGGTGCAGCATCAGGGTATCGATCAAGCGAAGCGCGATTGCTCCTACGCCCCAGGCCATCACCGCGATCAACATCACGCGAAGCGTGGTGGCCACCACCGCCGAAAACGACACCACATACTCGATCATCATCTGCGTGATCAATGCGATCACGATCAGGGCCACCGGATTTTGAATCTGGGTGACGAAGATGCTCGGCGAACCGGAGGGCAGCTTACGCGCGAGCGCCCCGATCAAAAGATGCACGAGCTTACCGACCAGCCAGAGACTCACCACCCCGACCGGAATCGCGATCCACTCCCACACTCTTAAAAGCCCGAACGAGCCCTTGAGCCGATCAGGAATGTAGCCCTCGAATCGGGAGGGGCCGAAACGTGCGTACAGCGGCTTGATGGCGCTGACGCTTTCCGGGGTGATCATCCAGACCGGCTCGAGTTCACCGATGCGGTAGCGGGCGAGTCGAATGTCGTAGGCGTCGCTGCCGACATCCAGCGAGGCAAGCTCAATGTCTCGGCGCGCCTCGCCTGCGCGGGCGTCCTTGCCGGAGGCGTCCTCGATCACCGCGTCACGCCGGCCGGACAGGCTCGAAATGTTCAACCACTTGCCACGGCGGAAGACCTCGGCAAGTTCCCGGGCAAGCGTCGGGCCCTCGGTGCGCTGCTCGGTCGCGCTCAGATCCGATAGATTGAGCATGTGCGCGGCGGCCTTGTAGTCGCCGCCATTGGTCAGTTCGGTGAAGCTTCGCATCGCCTCGCGCGGAGTTCGAAGCCGGGCCACGTCCATCTTGCCGGGAAGCCCCTCATTCATCGTATCAACGCTGTACCAGAGCCCCTCTTCGCTTTCAGGCTCCGCGGCGAGGCCAAGCCCCGAACACAGCACCAACACGGCCGCCAGCATCCATTGCCACCACCAGTCCTTTTTCATCCTGCCTGCCCTTTTCACTTACCGAGTGCGCTCGCCAGGCGCGTTTCTGCGATCCCGAAAACCGTGTTCGACCGCCCTGTACGGACAAAGCTTACTCTCCAAGGCGCCGGCGCGCCTTAATCGTCTCGCGCCCGCTAACCCCTGAATCCACTCTTCGCCTCTTGAAGCCCCCAAGTCCTTCACACCCGCACTTTCAAAAGCACCCTTGGCACGAGAAAAGCCATGCAGGGTCGACCATGCTCGGCCATGCTGGTTCAAGCTACACGCGTGCGTATTCAAGCCCCTCGTCGATCACAGGAGCGTTCATGACTCACCCAAGCGAACAGACACGACAAGCCCTTTACGAACAGGCCAAACGTCAGGACATCAAGGGCCGCTCGAGCATGAGCAAGGCCGAACTCGCGGACGCGCTTGCCGCGTGTCCCGAAGAGCGCGCCCCCACCGTTGCCACCCGTCTCGAGACCTTTCGGCGCCTTGCCGAGTCAGTGGCCACCGGCGAATTCGTGCTGCGCCCCCGCGTGCTGCAGGGTCACGACCGCCGCCTGCATGTGCGCCAGACCCTTCGCGAGGACCACGCCACCCGCATCGCCTCCGGCTCCGAGGAGGCCGCCGCCAAGTTCGATAAGCTCGCCAGGTCGCGCTTCTCGTTCTTTCGCGGCACCGCCCTGCTGTTCTATCGGGACATGGCCGGCGACGACGGCTGGATGCCCACCGTGCTGGCGCTTGGTGACGTACACCCGGAAAACTTCGGCGTGATGCCCAACGCCAACAACGTGCCGATCTTCTCGGTCAACGATTTCGACGAGGCCTATTACGCCCCCTTCACCTGGGACTTAAAGCGTGGCGCGACCGGCTTCATGATCGCCGCTGAAACCGAGGGCGAGCTCGAGCACAAGCACCGGGTCAAGGTGGTGCGCCAGTTCATCAAGGGCTACATCGAGGCCATGACCCGGCTGGCTCGGGAAAGCACCGAGCAGGACGAGGAAATGCGGTTCGATAACGCGCCGAAGCTTATTCGAAGCCTGTTTGAAAGCGCCCATGAAGCGCGGGCGGAATGGCTCGAGGACGACTACCTGGATGCGTCCCGGCGCGGCTTTCGCGCCACCGAGGAACTGGTGCCGATCTCCTCGCGCCGCGATGAGTTCCAGTCGATCACCGATCAATTGGTGAAAGACAATCAGATCGAGGTCCCGGCGCGCGCCAAGGGCCCAGAGGCGAGCGGCATGCACGTGAAGGACGTGGCGATTCGCCGGGGCCAGGGCACCGCCTCACTGGGGCTTGATCGCTATTACGCGTTGATCGAGGGGCCTGCGGGGGATGGCACCGACGATCTGATCATCGAGTACAAGCAGGCGCGCCATTCAGCCCTTGCCGGGCTGGTGCCGCCGTCGGTTTATGAAATGGATTCCCGCGCCGAGCGGATCAGCCACGCCCAGGCCGTGCATCTGGTGCGCGGTGACGTGTTCTACGGCCACATCGAATTCGACGGACAAAGCTTCATGTCACGGGAGCGCGCGCCATTTCGTGATGACATCGACCTCGACGATCTGTCAAAAAGCGAGTGGAAGAAATACGCCCGCATTTGTGGTCGGGTACTTGCACACGTACATGCCCTGTCGGACGAGTCCGGCAAGATCGACTACGACATAGAGCCCGCCATCGTCGAGGCCATCGGCCCGCCCGCCCTCTTTACCGCAGACATGGTGGACTACGCCCTCGAGGCCGCCGAGCGCGCGCGAAGGGATCATGAGCTGTTCAAGGAAGATCACGCTCGAGGGGCGTTTACTCAACTCGATGTCATTCACCGATAGGGCGCTTAAAAGCGAACGAGGGCGCCCCGCTATTTGATCAGCAAAGCGCCCTCGATCGGGATGAACCGGGTGGCGGCCTGCATCAATGAGGCCGCCGTAAGCTGGGGCACGCCATACACCTCGACGCATTTGCCATAGACATCACGAATGCGCTGCGCGAGAAGGTCGAAATCGCCATCGCCGGAGACCAGCACGATCACATCGGCCTGGCCCGCGAACTCGATGGCGTCGAGCGTAATGCCGACGTCCCAGTCGCCCTTGGCCGAGCCATCGGCGCGCTGGATAAACGGCTTGAGCCGAACATCAAACCCGATCGAGCGCAGAATCGCCTGAAACTCGCGCTGGCGGGCATCGCCCTTGTCGATGGCGTAGCACCTCGCCGTGAGCACCTCACGGCCGCCCGTGACCTGTGCCCATAGTCTGCGGTAATCGACGTGTTTGCCGTAGGCCTCACGGGCGGTGTAATAGACGTTCTGAGTATCGACGAACACGGCGACGCGGGTCATGGCATCTCAACGTTTCTGAGGCTGGAAACACACCCGGTCATGAGACGGGCGCTGCGTGCGCCCCATACTACCCCGCCGCCGAGGCGGGCCAAAGCGTCTCTCACTGCCTTTCCCGACTAGACCACTGCCTTTCCCGACTAGACCACTACCTTTCCCGACTCCACACAAAAGGCCACCGCAGGGTGGCCTTTTGTGTGGTTAGGTCGAAGACGCCTTAGAACGTGATCCTGAGCGTGGCCGAGGCCATCGGGGCGGCTGCCACTGGCAAAGCGCCTGGGGACGGGCTTTAAGTGGTGATGGCGTTGCAGGCCTACTGACTTGGCTCTACCTGGCCTTGTCAGCGAAAGGAACGGCTCGCCACGCAGGCCGGGCTCTGGCCGCGGCCAGGCTTTATAAGTCATACTTCATTTAACTTAGGACGCGAGACGCAGACCTCAGGTCCCCCCACCGCCTCGCTTGATTCTTTCTCCCGTTACGGCTGAACGCACCGTTCAGTGGCCTCTGACACACGGAGCAGCGTTCATGGCGGAAACACGCGCGCCCACAGAACTCACACGGGCCTTGCGCTCCTGTCGAGGCAGTTTCCTCGCCGTTGGGGCAGCCTGTTCATCAATGTGCTGATGCTGGTGCCTGCGTTTTACATGCTGCAGGTCTATGACCGGGTCATCACCACACGAAGCCTCGACACGCTCTCGATGTTGACGCTGATCGTGGTGTTTTTCTTTCTGGTGATGGGTGGGCTCGAGCTTGTGCGCTCACGCATGATGGTGCGGGTGGGCAACCGGCTCGAGGCCCTGGTCGGCGAGCGCCTGTTTGACGCCATGTTCCAGAAAAGCCTATCGGCGCCCGGTGCCCAGAGCGCTCAGCCTCTGAGTGACATTACTACACTTCGTCAGTTTCTGACCGGCAACGCCCTCTTCGCCTTTTTCGACGCCCCCTGGATTCCGATCTACATCGCGGTGCTGTTTCTGTTCGATGTCTGGTTCGGCGTATTCGCCATTATCGCGGGGCTTGTGCTTCTGGGGCTGGCCCTTGCCAACGAGTATTCGACCCGAACGCTTTTGAACAAGGCCGGAAGCGACCACATCGCGGCGCAGCAGCTCGCCAACGCCAATCTTGCCAACGCAGACGTCGTCCACGCCATGGGCATTCTGCCCGGGCTTCGAGCGCGCTGGGGTGAGCGTCATCGGGCGTATCTGATCAAGCAGTCCCGCGCCAGCGACCGCGCCGGTTTTTTGATCAACGCGTCCAAGGTACTGCGGCTGATGTTCCAGTCGATGATTCTAGGTCTCGGTGCGCTTTTGGTGCTCGAGGGGGAACTGAGCCCGGGCATGATGATCGCAGGCTCTATTCTGATGGGCCGGGCGCTGGCCCCGATCGATCAGATGCTGGGGGCATGGAAAGGCTTCATCGCGGCCCGCTCGGCCTATGAGCGACTGCAAACGTTGCTCGAAACCTCGCCAAACCCGCGCGAGCGCATGGCACTGCCGGCGCCAAAGGGCGCGCTGCGCCTCGAGGCGGTTACGGCGGTGCCACCGGGCGCGGCCAAGGCAGCCCTTCGCGGTGTAACGCTTGCGCTCGATCCGGGGGAGCATCTGGGTGTGCTCGGCCCCAGCGCCTCGGGCAAATCGACTCTTGCCCGCGTCGCGCTCGGTCTCTGGCCGAGCCAGGCCGGCAAGGTGCGCCTTGATGGCGCCGACATCACCCAGTGGGACCGCGACGCCCTTGGCCCCCACATCGGCTATCTGCCGCAGGACATCGAGCTCTTCGACGGCACCATCAGCGACAACATCGCCCGCTTCGGTGACATCGACCCTGCAAATGTCGTGGAAGCCGCCAAGCGCGCAGGGGTACACGAGATGGTTCTCGAACAGCCAGAGGGGTATGACACCTGGATTTCCTCGAGCCGCGGGGCGCTGTCCGGTGGCCAGCGTCAGCGCCTCGGCCTTGCTCGCGCGCTTTATGGGCGGCCTGCACTGGTGGTGCTCGATGAACCCAACGCCAACCTCGATGAACGCGGCGAACAGGCGCTTGTCGAGGCGATTGGCTGGCTCAAGCGCGAAGGCGTCACGCTGTTGGTGATCTCCCACCGCCACAGCCTGGTTGCTCACGTCGACAAACTGCTGATGCTGAAAGACGGTCAGGTGGGGCTGTTCGGCCCCCGCGATGACGTTGTCAGACACATCAAACAAAAGCGTCAGGCGGCGTCCACACCGGCCCAGCCCGGAGACCGCGCATGAGCCTCGACCGCGAAGACCACACCATACCTACGTCATCACCCTCCGCCGAAACGCTTCCCACCGACGGCCGGCGCGCACGCCTTGTGGGGTTTCTGATTCTGGCACTTGCCTTTGGCGGCTTCGGCGCGTGGGCCGGGCTTGCCAACCTGTCGGTGGCGGTGGTCGCGAGTGGCACCGTGTCGGTGGACTCGTTCAAGAAAACGATCCAGCACCTCGAAGGCGGCATCGTCTCCCGGATTCTGGTTGACGACGGCGACCGCGTTGATGAAGGCGACCCTCTGATCGTGCTTGATGACACCCAGCCCCGAAGCCAGTTCGACATAGAGCAAACACGCTTTTTCATCGCACGCGCGCAGGAAGCGCGGCTTCTGGCCGAGCAGCAGCAGGCCGAGCGGGTCGACTTTCCGCCCCCCCTTATTCGCCTTGCCGGCGAACGCCCTCACTTCGCTCAAATCCTCGAGGCGCAGCGGCACCTGTTCACATCACGGCGCCATTCGCTTGCAAGCGAACTCGGCGCGCTCGAGGAGCAAAGCCAGCAGTACCGCGAGCAGATCGCGGGGCTCGAGCAAGGTGTCGCCATCACCTCACGACGCAGCCGCTCGTTAAGCGCCGAAGCCGACGACTACCGGGCGCTGTTCAAGGAAGGACTTGGCAACAATCAGCGCGTGCGCGAGCTTGACCGAGAGATCCTCGCGCTTCAGGCCGAGCGCGCCAACGCCCGTGCCGAGATTGCCCGGCTTGGCTCACGCATCAGTGAAAACCGCGCCCGCATCGAAACCCGCCGGCAGGACTATCAAAGTGAACTCGGCGAGCAGCTTCGTGGCGCTCAGGCCGACAGCGCCGATGCCCGTCAGCGCATGCTGGCACTCAAGGATCAGCTCGAGCGCACCGAGGTTCGCTCGCCGGTGGCGGGCACAGTGGTGGGTCTTGCGCTTCGAACCCAGGGCGCGGTGATCACACCCGGCCAGACGCTCATGAGCATCGTGCCGGACACCGATGGCTTTTTCATCGAGGCCCGCATTCCTGCCGGTGACATCGACAACATCTACCCGGGCCAGCCCGCTGACATTCGCTTCAGTGCCTTCAATCAGCATCGGGCGCCGGTCATCGATGGCCGGGTGGCCCACGTCTCGGCGGACAGCTTCGAGGACGAAGCCACCGGCGCGCGCTACTACACCGCCCGAGTCCAGGTATCACGCGAGGGCAAAACCCAGATGACCGAGTCGATGACGCTGCTTTCGGGCATGCCCGCAGAGGTCATGATCAAGACCGGCGAAAAGACGCTGTTCGAGTATTTGAGCCAGCCTGTCGTCGATATGCTAAGCCGCGCCGTGCGTCAGGACTGACGCGCTCGAAGGGCTCAGAGAGTGCTGTCATGTCAGAGAGTGCTGCCCTATCAGATAGCTCGGCCATAAAAAAAGGCCCATCGCAGGATGGGCCTTATCAACTGCATATCGGTTAACAACCGACCGGGCAATGGATCACGCGAACAGGAACTCTTCCGGGCCCATGGCGTAGGCGTATTCACCGAGCGGAGTACCAGGGTCGTATTTCGGCACGCCAACCAGCTCTACAAAATGAAACCCGGTGTCGGTATTTAAAAGCATCTCGTTATTGGGATGCATGATGATGTCGTCATAATCGAGCGGCTGGCCGTCCGAGCCGTTGATTCCGGTCACGTCGATGCGGTCCACGCCCAGCTCGAAGTTGGTGATGGTGCCGCCCTGCCACGCACCGTCACTTCCAAAAACGAAGCTGTCGGCGGAGCCATCGGTACCGCTGACGCGCCCATCGACGACCACCTCGTCATACGGGCCGGTCGGGGCTGGCGGACGCTCGGAGATGAAGCCCTGGCGGTCAGCGAAGGAAATTACACCGCCGGAAACATCCTCGAGCAGCAGCGTGAAGTCGTTTTCATCAAGGCCGGCCGGGCCGGTGTCTCGGTAGAGATAGATGTCATCGCCCTGCATGACCGGCATCAGCGCATCGCCGCTGTCCTGTTCGCCGGCAAGCGTCAACGCCTCTTCAGCGCTCTGGCCTTCCTCGGCGACGACCGCGTACTCGAAATCAAGAGTATCGAACGACTGCACGATCTCGTCATCGACGAACAGCGTGTCTTTTGCAGCATCGAAACCGGAAATCGTGTCGATGGCATCGCCGCCATTGCCATAGCGCGAGGCGTCGCCTGCGACGCGGATCACATCGACGCCGTTGTCATCACCGCCGAGCATCACGGTTTCCTGCACATCGTTTGATGCGGTGTACTCGAGCCCACCGGAAAGGCCGGTGGCATCGACGTGCGTCACGGCAGCGGTGCCGTCGGCGCTGTTATCCCAGTCAATGCGGCCATTGCCGGTCAGCTCAAGTGATTCGAGCGATTCGCCATTCACGTTCGCATCGAGGGTCTCGCCGGATTTGACCCGGTCATCTGCAAACTGCGCCGCAAGCGCGAGCGAGGTTACGTCATCGGGCAACGTGAACGTGACGTCCCCGCCTTCGGTGAACGTAACGGATTGGGTTTTACTGGTGTATGCCATGGTGTCAGTCCCTTGAGTGGTCTTGTCCAACTGCAGCAAACGCTCGCCTTCTCCCGCCGCGCACTTGCCGCGTGCCCCGAGTGGGCGGTCCATAACCTACATTATCTTAACTAAAATTAATATAGTTAAATCTGGTTAAGGATAGACGTATCCACACTGCCTGACGCAGGGCTTTTCTCGAACGAACACGCCCTTTCCCGGTATTTTCAGACACGTGATCTCGCCTTGAGCGAACATCACCTCAAACAACAGCGGAAAACACTCATGGACGACATTGACTGGGCGCAGGTGGGCGCGCTCATCGACCAGCTCTACAGCGCCTCGGATGAACTGGAAGCGCTGTTTCCGGGCCGGAAGTTCAAGTTGGATGGTCATCTGGTTGGAAGCGTCGGTGAGGTGGTTGCGGCGTACATGTTCGCCTTGACGCTCAACCCCGCTTCCACCCTTGGCCATTACGCCATAGCCCCGGACGGGCGCCAGGTCGAGATCAAGCTGACGCAGGGTAGGTAGAACCGCGAGTCAAGCGTTAAGAAATTATTGGGTGGGGAAACATTTAGAAGTTAATGTTAGGCAAATTGAACGAACATCAAAACACCATTCCCATCATAAAACTCAATTTTTAAATTAGCTAAACAGCTCATAGTTTTCTTTTTCGCTTACTGAATTTTCATCTATTTTATATATCTCAGATAACTGCAAGCGAAAATCTTTTTTACCACCATAGCTAGGGTGACGGACCTTTAAAGCATCCACTCCTAAGCTAGCAATAGCTTTACTGGCATCGTTACCGATTGCTACTACCTTCTCAAAAGTGAAAATTTCCAACATAGATTTTAAAAAATAAGATCCTATTAAAAACTCTTTTTTTGTATGTGATCTATTTGAAAATGGCTCACCTAATTGATGAGGGTGATAAGGAAAAACATTCCAAAACACTACCTTATTTTTTATTTTAGACCTTATAAATTCTATCTCTGAAGCAGTTTGCTCTTTTACAGGTTTATCGATAGTAGCTTTTTTTAAACCGTTAAGCCCGAAAGATTTCGAATATGAACACAACGAAAATTCATCGACAAGGGCAATTCCTGTCCTACGTCCGCCTCTCCATCCCAAATCTCTACCAACCCACAGATCTACGTCATCCCTATTCAAACAAGAATTAAAAACCGAGGCCAAATTGCTTAGCCTTATATGCGCGCTATTTTCATTATCTGAAATGGAACAATTTTCTGACCATGGATTAAAAAAATCATCTGCATGGTAAGAGCAAAGTTCATTCAAAAATTTTTCTACACTCACTTTTACCACCCCAAAGGAATATCAACTTGACCGCGGCTTTCAAGCCCGACAAGCCAACGGTAAAAATTGGTTCTTCGTCACTTCATGTGGATTTGGCCTGATCGAGCAGGCGGCCCACCGGACTGCCGATCAGGTAGATCATCGCGATGAAGTTGGCCTCGTTCCGGTAGCCACGTGCGCGTGACCTGGCC
>NZ_JAMLJJ010000010.1 GCF_023736155.1 Larsenimonas salina
AGATCACGCCGGCCTGGTCGGCCATGATGGCGCAAAAGGTCACGAAACCGATGACCAGTATCTTCGACGCGATGGTTACGGTGGGGTTGAGCCCCTTTAATAGGCCACTCTCGGATCGCATGGCGTCACTCTCGGTTGTTATTGCTCATGTCGGCGTCGGGGAGACGGGGCGCGGCGGCCCGCTGCGCAGACTGAGGGGAGCGAGAGTGGCGAACAACGCATTTTTTATCATCTATAGATGATGTTTTGTCATCTTATAGGGGGTCGATAATGCGATGTTTTTCCGAGAAGAATTCGACAATAACTGAAAATAATCATTTTATCCATTCGTCTAATAGATGACTTTTTGTCATCAAAAGATGTGGAAACATCGATTGTCGCATTCTTGGCGTAGCCCCCAGACTCGCCCTCCACCAGCCGGATCCCCGGCTAGGGCCAAAACAAAACATCAACGCCCGCTTACCGTGAGGACGCCAACCATGACCGACCTGACTCAAGCCCTGATCCCCGCTCAGCAGCTCGACGAGGTGCTCGCCCCGATCGACCAAGCCACCGGCATGCCGAACGCTGCCTATACCAGCGAGGCCTTCTTCCACGAAGAGCGCGATCGTGTGATGGCCAGCACCTGGGCCTGCGTCGGCTTCGCCAGCGATCTGGCCAAGAACGGCTATGTCAAACCGGTCGACTTCATGGGTCTGCCGCTGCTGATGATGCGTAACAAGGATGGCGAGACCCAGGTCTTCCATAACGTCTGCAGTCATCGAGGCATGCAGCTGGTCGCCGAGGAGGGCGAGGTGCAGGGCGTGATCCGCTGCCCTTACCACTCCTGGACCTATGACCTCAACGGCAATCTGCGTGGCACGCCGCATATCGGCGGCGTCGGCCAGCACAAGGTCGACGGCTTCCAGTGCGAAAAGCACGGCCTCAAGCCGATTCGTAGCGCGGTATGGATGGACATGGTGTTCATCAACCTCGATGGCCAGGCCCCCGAGTTCGCCGAGCACGTGGCCCCGCTGGAGAACCGCTGGCGCGACTTCATCGGCGCCGACGGCTTTGACCTGCTGCGTCGCGTCAATATGGGCGGCAACCTCGACATCACCGTCAATTCCAACTGGAAACTGGCGGTGGAGAACTACTGCGAGAGCTATCACCTGCCTTGGGTCCACCCGAGCCTGAACACCTACTCACGCCTCGAGGACCACTACAACATCCAGTTCGGCGAGCATTTCTCCGGGCAGGGTAGCCTGGCCTACCGCCTCTCCGACGTGGCCGGCACCCGGCTGCCCAGGTTCCCTTCATGGCCGCAGGACAAGATGGAGCACGCCGAGTACGTCTCGTTCTTCCCCAACGTGCTGCTTGGCATTCAGGTGGACCATGCCTTCGCCATGATGCTCGAACCGGTATCCGCCGGACAGACCATCGAGCATCTGCGCGTCTACTACGTCGGCGATGAGGCGACGCGGGACGCCTATGCGGCCTGCCGGACCTCGACCCTGGAGTCCTGGCGGGTGGTGTTCGGCGAGGATATCGCCGCCGTCGAGGGCATGCAGCGTGGCCGCCAGTCGCCGGGCTTCCAGGGCGGCGTCTTCTCGCCGGTGCTGGACCACCCGACCCATTTCTTCCACCAGTGGGTCGCCCGTCGTGTGCGCGGCGACGCCGAGGCCGCCTGAGGCTCGCGTCCTCAACGATAAGGCTTTAGTCCGACCACGATGTTTCCGGAGTCATCCCTGATGAGCACGCTCGACCGCTACTACAACTATATCGATGGCGCCTGGAAGGGCGCTGATCACTGGCTGGTGGTGTCCGATCCGGCCACCGATGAACCCTACGCCGAGATCGCCGAGGCCGGTATCGAGGACGCCGATGCCGCCATGGCCGCGGCCCGACGCTGCGTGGATGATGGGTCGCTGAGCGCGGTGCGCCCGGCCCAGCGCGTGACCTGGCTGCTGGCCATCGCCGAGGAGATCAAGGCGCTGACCGATGCTGCCGCCCTGGTGCTGTGCCGCGAGAACGGCAAGTCGTTGGAGGTGGCCCGCGGCGAGTTCGAAGAGGCCGCGCGGTACTTCGAGTACTACGCAGGCATGGCCGACAAGATCGAAGGCACCTCGATCCCGTTGGGCGACGACTACGTCGACTTCACCAGCTACGAACCGATGGGCGTCTCGGTACAGATCGTGCCCTGGAACTTCCCGCCATCGATCTGTGCTCGCTCGCTGGCCCCGGCCCTGGCCGCCGGCAATGCCGTGGTGATCAAGTCGCCGGAGATCTCGCCGCTGGCGATGACTTTCCTGATGACCGCCTGCGAACGCGCTGGCCTGCCGAAGGGCGCCGTCAACCTGCTGTGCGGCAAGGGCTCGGTGATCGGCTCCCATCTGGTCAAGCATCGCGATGCCAATCAGATCGTCTTCACCGGCTCGGTACCGACCGGTCAGCGTATCCTGCGCGATGCCGCCGAGCGTGCCACGCCGAGCGTGATGGAGCTGGGGGGCAAGTCTGCGGCCATCGTCCATGCCGATGCCGACATCGAGCAGGTCATCGACAGCGTCAAGGCGGGTATCTTCTTCAACGCCGGCCAGGTCTGCTCGGCCATGTCGCGGTTGCTGGTACACCGTTCGCGCTACGACGAAGTCGTTGCTCGTGCCCGAGAGATGGCGGAAGGGCTGTCCATCGGTCCCGGCGTCGATAATCCGGAGTTGACGCCGCTGGTCTCCCGGTCGCAGCTGGAACAGGTCGAGGCCATGTGCCACCGGGCCATTGAGGCCGGGGCGACCTGCGTGACCGGCGGCGAACGAGTGTCCGGCTCCAGTGGTTACTTCATGCAGCCGACGCTGTTCGCCGACGTCGCCGTGGACAGCGAGATCTTCCAGGAGGAGGTCTTTGGTCCGGTGCTGGTGATCCATCCGTTCGACAGTGAAGACGAAGCCGTCGAGCTGGCCAATGGCACCGAGTTCGGCCTGGTGGCCGGCGTTTTCGACACTCGCCTCGACCGTGCACTGCGCACCGCACGCCGCCTGCGTGGCGGCCAGGTGTTCATCAATGAGTGGTTCGCCGGTGGCGTGGAAACGCCCTTCGGTGGCGTCGGCCTGTCCGGCTTTGGCCGTGAGAAGGGGCAGGAGGCGCTCTACAGCTACGTGCAGACCCGCAACATCGCCGTGCGCGTCAAGGGCGAGTGAGGAGTTTCCGATGAAGAAGTGGCTGTGCATCATCTGCGGCCTCATCTACGACGAGGCCCAGGGCTGGCCGAGCGATGGCATCGCGCCGGGGACCCGTTGGGAAGACGTGCCAGATGATTGGCTGTGCCCTGACTGCGGCGTGGGCAAGGCGGATTTCGAGATGATCGAGATTACCGATGACGCCCCGGCGGCCGCACCGGCATCAACGCTGTTGGCGGACGCCGTGTCGGAACCGGCTCAGGCGACTCTGCCGGCCGGCCCGCTGGTGATCGTCGGCAGCGGCCATGCCGGCTATGGGCTGGCCGAAGCGGTGCGGGCCCGCGATGCCGAACACGAGATCCATGTGATCACCGCTGATGACGGCGGTCTTTACTCCAAGCCGGCATTGTCCAATGCCTTTGCCCTGGACAAGGATGTCGAAGCACTGCTCGACGAGTCGGCGCTGGCCATCGAGCGCCGCCTGAACATTCGGGTGCATGCCTACTGCCCGGTGAGCCGCATCGATGCCGAGGCCAAGCGGCTCGTCACCCGGCTCGGCGAGCTGGACTACGGTCAGTTGGTGCTGGCCACCGGCGCTAGCCCGATCCGTATCCCGGTGGAGGGGGCATCCGAGGCACTGCTCTCGGTCAACGATCGCGGTGATTATGCCGTCATGCGTGAGCGTCTCGAGACTCTGGGCCGCAAGGCTCGGATCGTGATCATCGGTGACGGCCTGATTGGCTGTGAATTTGCCAACGATCTGGCCCAAGCCGGTCACGGCGTCGAAGTGGTCGGGCTGGCGGAACGCCCGCTGCCACGGCTGCTGCCCGAGGCAGGAAGCGAAGTGCTGCGTGCGTCGCTCACCGGGCTCGGTGTGGGCTGGCACCTGGAGCGATCCGCGGCAAGCGTCACCGCTGAGGCTGACGGCTATCGGCTGACCCTGACCGATGGCGAGGAGCTCGAGGCGGATCTGGTGATCAGCGCCGTTGGGCTTCTGCCCAATATCGAACTGGCCCAAGCGGCCGGTATCGACTGCGGACGTGGCATTCGCGTCGACGATCGGCTCGCCACTTCGCTGCCGGATGTCTTCGCCCTGGGCGATGCTATAGAGATCGATGGTCAGCTGCTGCCCTATCTCGCGCCGATCAATGCCGGGTTACGTGCCCTGGCGGCTACGCTCACGGGCGAGCCGACGGCGGTCAGCTATCCGGTGATGCCGGTGATGGTCAAGACGCCGGCTGCCCCGGTCTGCGTGGTGGTGCCGCTCGGCGAAGTGCACTGGCAGGTCACGGAGACCAGCGATGGCATCGAGGCCGGTGCTTATGACGCCGGTGGTCGACTGCAGGGCTTCGCCTTGGTGGGGGAAGCGGCCATGGCGAGACGCAGCGAGTGGGTGAAGGCCTGCGGTCAGTCACAGGCGGCATGAATCGGCCGAACACGCGGCGCCTTCCTGGCGTCGCCTACTTTCCCAACCGCCGGGGGCACCCGGCGATGACGTCGCGTTACGGCGCGGCAGAGGTCCAAAATGTCACAAGCCACGATTCCCCGTGACGACAAGTGCAACGGCTGGTACCAGCAGCTGGAGGCGCCGGCGCCTGCCCGTCGGCTCAATACCGGCGAGCGAGCCGACTGGCTGGTGATCGGCGCCGGCTTCACCGGCTTGGCCGCAGCGCGGCGCGTCGCCGAGCTGCGCCCCGGTGAGCGGGTGGTGCTTCTGGAGGCCCTGCGGGTGGGGCAGGGCGCCTCGGGGCGCAATACCGGTTTCGTCATCGATCTGCCCCACAAGCGCGACCTCGAGGGTGACGACCTCGAACGCAAGCACAAGCTGCTGTCGCTCAACCGCGGCGCGGTAGATGATCTCGAGACCCTGGTGCGCTGTCACGACATCGAGTGCGGCTGGTCCCGGGCCGGCAAGTACCAGGGGGCAGTCGGCGAGCGGGGGCTCAAGTATCTCGACCACTATGAGTCCCTGCTGCGCGACTTCGACTACCCCTACCGGCGCCTGAACCGCGACGAGCTGACGCCGATCCTCGGTACCCGGCACTACGCCTCGGCCATCTATACCGCCAACACTGCCCTGATGCAGCCTGCCGCCCTGGTGCGGGGCCTGGGCGCGACGCTACCAGACAACGTTGAGCTCTATGAGCATACGCCGGTGGTTAACTTGACTCATTCTGGCGGCCATTGGTGTGCGACAACACCGGAAGGCGAAGTGCGCGCCACCAACCTTCTGCTGGGCTCCAATATCTATTCCCAGGAGTTCGGTTTCCTCAGGCATCGCATGCTTCCGGTCATGACCTTCGCCAGCATGACGCGTGCGCTCAGCGACTCCGAGATGGCGCTGTTCGCCGCGGCCCCGCATCACTTCGGCCTGACCCCCGCCGACCATGCCGGCACCACGGTGCGCCTGACCCCAGATAGGCGGTTGATCGTGCGCAACCAGTACCGCTTCGTGCCGCGTTATCACGACGACCTGTCCGAACGCACCCGCATTCGCCAGGGACATCGCGAGTCCTTCGAGGCTCGTTACCCGACACTGGCTCATGTGCCGTTCGAGGCTACCTGGGGCGGGGCCTGCGGGTTGTCGCGCAACTACACGGCCTTCTTCGGCAAGGTCGGCGACAACGCCTGGATGTCCGGCGTCCATCAGAGCGTCGGTGCGGCACGGGGCACCATCTCCGGCAAGCTGCTGGCGGAATTGGCCACCGGCCAGGACTCCAGTCAGCTCGCCGACATGCTGGCGGTCTCCGGCACGCCGGCGCTCAATCCTCCGGAGCCCTTTTTGAGCCTCGGCGTGAAGACACGGATGAAGCAGGCGGCCTGGGCGAGTCGCAGCGAACTCTAGGCTCTAGGGAGGACACGCTGGTGTATTGTTACGTTCGGATGGCACCCCGCCTTCCATCGCTCGCGACATGAATCAGCACCTCCTCACGCATTCTATTTCTGACCAGGAAGCTACTGTGAGCGATACCCCTATCCGCGCCATCAAGTTCGACCACCGTTACACGTCCTTTCGCCACCGCGGAGGTCCGCCCGGGCATGCCGAGATCGGCCGTACCGTGGACACCGCTCTGAGCGAGACAATGGGCGCCGGTTTCGCCCGCTGGGAGGGTGCCGAAGTGGCCTGGACGGTGCTTTACGACGAGGTGGTCTTCGTCATCGAGGGCGAGCTCGAGGTCACCGCCGCCGGCGAGACTCATCGCATTGCACCCGGGCAGATGCTGTGGATTCCCGAAGGCACCGAACTGGTCTACGGAGGCCATGCACTGTTCGGATACGCCCTCTATCCGGGCAATTGGAAGGCGCTGCACGGAATGGAGTAAACCCGCCACCGACGGCGGCACCTGGGATAAGGCCTCTCGACAAGGGCGCCAGAATGCATTTCAAAGGTTCGCGCCACTGCGGCGCTATTCGTCTCGACGTTGAGGGAGACCTCGTCGAGGCAATGGAATGTGACTGCTCCATCTGCCGAATGGCGGGCTTTCTGCATTGGATCGTGGACGAGAGGCAAGTCGCCATTCACGCCCGGCTCGATAGTCTCGCAACTTATCGATGGGGAAGTGGTGAGGCTCGGCACTATTTCTGCCGCTTCTGCGGTATCGCACCGCTGCGCCGTCCCCGCCAGGCCCCGGAACGCTACTGCGTGAATGTACGTTGTTTCGAGGATGCCCGTACCGAGACCTTGATCATCACCCCCTACCCGGGGCGGAACCTGATGTAGGAGCCCGTTATGCTATGACTGAGGATAAGGTAGCGAAATGCGAGAGAGGGCCCTAGGGGCCATCACAGGTAACGGCCCCGGTGATCGATACTTTTTGCCTTGATAACGGCGATAGAGAACAGCGTGGAAGCCGTCTCCTATAGCTCAAGTCTATTATTACTACCACTACTCAAAACGGAAATTCTCCTCCCGCAACCAGGGAGCATACTCTGAAAGCTCCTGAAAAGCCTCATCCCTAAGGATGCTCTTGGCGATGGAGGCAATCTCCTCTGGCAGTTTTCCCAGCTCGCCCGTGCGGCACATGATGACCAGTTGGCGATATACTGCTGGGCCCGGAAGCGGCTCACATTTCACACGGGCGAGGTGGCTCTTGGCCTGCAACAGACACAAGGGAGTCGTCATGGTCCAGCCCAGACCCGAGGCCACCATCGAAAGGACCGCATCGGCGGTATCAAACTCGAGTCCAGGCCCCGGCTGCAGCCGCAGCCACTTCAGGTAATTCTCCGCCTCGGTGCCGCTGGGCGTGCGCCCGGAATAGCGAATAAAGGCCAGCGACTGAACTAGGGTTTTTAGCTCCTTGTATTCCGCATTGAAGCTCTTCGGTAAGGCCAGGACGTAGGCTTCCTGAAGCAACGGAAACTGGGATACTCCGGGGATTGGTGCTGGTGGCGGCATGGTGATGGCGAGATCGAGGTCCCGGTTCCGGATTCCCTCCCACATGATCGGCGATACGCCTGAAATCACGCTAAGGTTCTCGGCACGATCCGCGATGTTCTTGATCAGCGAAGGCCCGCCCGTCGATGCGAAGGAGTCTACCAACCCGCAGCGCAGCAGAGGCAAGCGCTTGGTGCTGCCGGTACACAGCTGGTTTCTCAGCGCTGTCATCTCTGACAACCAGCAACTGGCGCTGTTGTAGACGGCGTTGCCGGCGACCGTGACGTGCATGGGTCTCATGCTCCGGTCGAGCAGCGTCACCCCGAGCTCGGTCTCGAGCATCTTCACCGCCTGGGAAATGGCGGACTGGGTCATCGCCAACTTCTTGGCCGCATCCGACATGCTGCGGGTGTCGACGACGGCAACGAAGATCGCCAAGGCTTTGGCATCGAATGGCAGTTGGTAGCGCATGGTTGCGGCCGGCGGTCTCAAGTTCTAAGTGCAACGCTATTGAAGGGTGCTCGGACCAGCGACGGATTTCTTGAGCACCTCGGCGTAAACTTCCAGCGGCGTTCGCCAGTCCAGTGTCTTGCGCGGCCGGGTGTTCAGTGAGTCAGCGATCTCGTCGAGTTCTTCCTGGCTGTAGACCGACAGATCCGTGCCCTTTGGCAGGTACTGCCGCAACAGCCCGTTGGTATTCTCATTGGAGCCTCGTTGCCATGGGCTATGCGGGTCAGCGAAGTAGATCGCTGTACCGGTCTTCTGCGTGATCTCGGCATGCTTCACCATCTCTCTGCTTTGGTCGTACGTCATGGACAGGCGCAGAGCTCGCGGCACCTCATTGAGCTTGTCGCTGAAGCCAACGGCCGCCGCTGTGGCGGTAGTGCCATCCACTTTCGCCAAGATCACCAGGCGCGTGATGCGTTCCACCAGCGTACCGACGGCAGAGCGATTGTTGGCGCCCATGATAAGGTCGCCCTCCCAGTGGCCAGGCATCAGGCGATCTTCGATCTCAGGCGGCCGCATGTGGATGCTGACCAGCTCGGGAATCTGCTGGCGTCGATCCTTGCCACGGCTGCGCGGCCGGCGCTTGCCATTGCCCTGGCGAAGACAGGCGATGAGCTCTTTCTTGAGGCTGCCGCGGGACATCACATAGAGCGCATTGTAGATGGCCTCATGTGAGACCCGTCGATGTGAATCGTTGGGAGACATGCGCTTCAGTGTGCGGGCTATCTGTTCCGGTGACCAGTACTTGCGCAGCAGGTAGACCACCACCTCGAAGAGCTCCCCGTCGGGGTGCAGCTTGGGACGCTGACGTGGCCGATGTCGCGTCAGACGAGCCCGGTAGCCCGCCAGGCCGGCATCGTAGCCCTTGATCGGATCAACCGTGTTGCGGGCGATTTCTCGCGACACGGTGCTCGGTGCACGGCCCAGGTGAGTGGCGATGGCCCGGATCGAATGAGTGGCTCGCATCACCATGATGGCGGCTCGGTCTTCAGCAGAGAGGTGGCGATAGCAGTGAGTCATAGCAACACCGTACCTGATGGGTCACGTGTTGCACTTGGTCATTGAGACCGCCCTGATAGAGGTGTTATAAATAAGTTAATCCCCCGGCTTTGCCGGGGGATCACTTACTATTCGGTGACCTCGATTGCCTATGTTTGTGAGGGCCCACAACAGATGAAGTCTGCCCATTCTTGCATCATCGCCCTTCGCTTCTCGAAAAGGTCGCCACGGCGGTAAGCTGCCTCCACCTTGTTCTCGATGGTGTGAGCAAGAGCCATCTCCGCGACGTCGCGGGGATAGCTGGTGACTTCGCCCGTCCAGTCGCGAAAGCTCGAGCGGAAGCCGTGGGGTACGTAGTCGCCACGCTCGCCACCGACGCCATAGCCCATGCCGCGCATCAGCTGCAGCATGGCCATGTTGGAGAGGGGACGACCCTGACGAGCGCCGGGGAAGACGTGTGTATTGCCCTGCACCTTCGGCAGCTGGGCCAAGAGCTCCACCGCTTGCCGTGACAGCGGCACACGGTGTTCGCGGCGTGCCTTCATTCGGTCAGCTGGGATCGTCCAGGTTTCATTGTCGAGGTCGATCTCCATCCAATCAGCGCCCAGGACCTCTGAAGTGCGCGTAGCTGTGAAGATCAGGAACTGCAGTGCCCTGGAGGACATGCTGGTATAGCCCTGAAGCTCGGCCATGAAGGCAGCGACATCGTCGTAGGGCATGGCAGGGTGGTGGGTCACCTTCTTGACCCTTGCCGGCTTTGCCAACAGCTTATCGAGGTGACCACGCCAGCGGGCAGGATTTACGGGGTCCCGGTAGCTGTGCGCTGCGGCGTAGTCGAGAACGTTCTCAATACGTCCTTGCACGCGCTTGGCCGTCTCGGTCTTGCCTGTCCAGATCGGCGACAAGATCTTCAGGACGTCCTGGGTGGTAACTTCATCGACCGGCATGGAACCGATCACCGGTCGGGCATAAGCCTTGAGTGTGCTGACCCACTGCCGCGCGTGCTTGGCGTTTCGCCAGCTGCGGCGGTGAGATTTGATGTAGCGAGCGGCACAGCTGGTGAAGGTGGGAGTCGTCTCGTCTGCTTGCTCTTCCTCTACCTTTGCCTCAAGAGGGTCAAGGCCCTCCTTGACCAGGCTACGGTTCTTGCCGGCACGCTCACGCGCCTCAGCAAGGCTGACGTCCGAGTAGCTACCGAGGCCCATGTCGCGAAGCTTGCCATTGCGCCGGAACCGATAGATCCAGCTTGCTCCTCCCTTCTTGCCGATCTTGAGATACAGGCCCTCGCCATCATTGGTCAACCCGGGCTTGGCCTCCCTGACCAGTTTCTGTACCCCACGTGTGGTGAGCTTGCCCATGGCCGCCTCCTCGTTGTCGTGGGGATCAGCGTACCATACCCTGGCCCATACTCCAGCCCATACTTTGATTCTGCAATCAGCGATACATATTTGGATGCCTCTGGACGGATAAGGAAAAAAATATTGTTAGAACAATGGTTAAGAGGGCTTGTCTGGACTTTCTTGTATGCTAACTAAGCGGAATCCCCCTCCGCCACAGAATTTAAAAAGCCAGCTCATTTGAGCTGGCTTTTTTTATGCCTTCAAAAAATGGTTAATGAGTCTGTTTGGTTCAAGGGCGTGGTATATCGTACGTTTTTTTGCTGACGTTTTTCGGCGAGTGGGCACGCGACGGCCGGATGCTCGTGCTTTTGCGTTTTGATATAACCTTCCCTGTGGCGCTGCAGGCCCGCCTGACATCATGACTTCTTTACAAAATAAGTAGTGCGAAGCCGTTCCATTGAGTTTGAAGTAATAGACGCGTGTGCCTTGCTGATTGAACCAAGCCCAGGCCAGGGCCTGCGCCATTATTGATCGACTCCGAACATCATCGAGGGAATGACTTGAAACGTGTTTCTAGCCTCAGGCGCGCGTGTTGGCGCGCGGTACTTGCCGCATGTGTGTGGAGTGCCTTTCCGCTTGCTGCTGCGGCTCATCCCCATGGCTGGGTCGATATCAGCGTCGAGGGTGTCTTTGACGCTCAGGGCCGGCTGACGGCGCTGAATCAACATTGGCGGATGGACCCGCTCTACAGTCAGGTGCTGATGGAGGATATCCAGCGTGAGGCAGAGGCGGCGTCTCTGGAGGCGCGTCTTGACGCACTTGGCGTCGAGATACGCGATAACCTCGCGCGACAGCATAACCTTACCCAGATGCGCCTGGACGGGCGCGCCGTCGCGCAGGCCCCGGTGACCGAGATGACGACCCGCTACCGCGACCGGCGTCTGGTGTTCAGCTTCACGCTTCCGCTTGCTGCGCCGCTCAGTCTGGCGGGCCACACCTTCCGCTATCAGGTGTTCGACCCGACCTATTACATCGAGATGCTGCACGAGGCCAACGAGCAGGGCACTGAACCCCTGCCTTCTGCGTTGCAGCTTCGTGATGCCCCCAAGGGCTGCACGACAAACATCATCGAGGCGACGCCAGACCCTAAGAAAGTGGCCGAAGCCGCGATGCTTGATCGAACGCAGCAGGGCGAGCCGGATCTGGGGCGTTTCTTTGCAGAGACGGGAGAGATTGCATGCCCCGGATGAGCGTGAAGGCCGCGTTTTGGGGGCCGCTTTTCGTGTTGATCGCACTCGGCGTGGTGGGCTACGTCTCGGGCTGGCACCACCAGATGGTCGTGCATATCGTCGTGTGGCAGGGCCGGCTCTATCATGCGCTGGTCGATGCGATTTCGGCGCTCGAGCATGCCCCGGATGTGACCACGTGGAGTGCGCTTCTGGGCGTCAGTTTCGGGTACGGGGTGTTTCATGCAGCGGGGCCAGGGCATGGCAAGATCGTTCTGAGCACGTATCTGGCCTCCCAGGGCGGGGCGTGGCGGCGAGCGCTCGGGCTGTCGGCCATGGCCTCCCTGCTACAGGGGCTTACGGCGGTGCTCTTGATTGCCGTATTGGTGTTCGGGCTCGGGTGGTTAACGAGAGAGGCGATGGGCAGTGTCGAACACGCCGAGCTTGCAAGCTTTCTGATGGTGACACTGGTTGGCGTGTGGCTCTGCTGCCGTTCGGTGATTCGTCTGCGACGTGCCGCGACCTCAGATAAGGCCGCCACCGAACGTGATCGGCCCATTTCGAGTCTTGTGTCGCCCGCGTCCGGCTCGTTGGTATTTACGCCTTCAACGCCGGAAGATCGCCACGGTACTCAGTGCGGCTGCGGCCACGAACACCACATTAGCCCGGATACCGCCCGTGACTGGCGCGTGGCGCTACTGACCGTGCTGTCGATCGGGGTTCGACCCTGCAGTGGCGCCGTGTTGCTTTTGGGCGCAGCGGCGCTGCTCGATCAGTTCGGGAAGGGTGTGATTGCGGTGTTTGCGATGTCGCTTGGAACCGCGCTGACCGTAACAGCCCTTGCGCTATTGAGCGTGGTTGCCCGCGACTGGGTTTCACGTCATATGCGGCCAACCAGGCATCGAAGGCCTTGGGCGGCCTGGATTAGTCTGGCGGGCGGCGCACTGATTCTTGCGCTTGGTCTTTCGTTGACGCTTGCCAAGTGGCAGAGCACGTCCAGTGAGGCGCCCCCTTTGCTTGGAAGCCCTGAAACGCGCGGTGGGGGAGTAATGAAAAGCGGCTGAACAGCCGCTTTTTGCGTTTGCGCGGTAACCGTCAAGTACGCCGGAACCGATACCGATGACCGTTACGCCAGCGTGATCGGGCCGTGATTGTCGCAGTGGTCGCCATGGGGGTGATGCAAGTGACCGTCAACCAGATAATCGACATGGTCCCCATGGGGGACGGCTTCATGACCGCAGCCCGGGCCATGCACGTGGTCGGCATCGTGACCTGAGCACTCATGGGCAGGTGTGCAGGTATTTGGGTTGGTTTCGGATTCTTCGATCACGTGCTCATCGACGTGGTCGCCATGAGGATGATGAAGGTGACCGTCGTGCAGATAATCCACGTGGTCTTCATGGCGAATGGCGGTATGACCACACTGGTCGCCATGCTGGTGAGGGTGGTTGCCGTGCTGAGATTGATCGCAGGTAGACATGTATGACTCCTTGATTGACGAATATATCGACCGCGTTAGTGCGGTGTGACTTCTTCGGCCGCATGGCCGACGATGTTGTTCAATAGAACACGGACATGGTCGTCGGCGAGGGCGTAGTAAATGTGCTTGGCCTCACGGCGCCGAGACACCAGGCGGCCGGCGTACAGCGTTTTAAGGCGTGCCGAGATGCTGCTGACCTTGGCCTGTTCGAGCTCAACCAGTTCAGACACACACATCTCGCGCTGGCTCAACCAAAGCAGCAAGCGAAGCCGGGCAGGGTCGCTCATGGCGTGGCACATGGCGGCCGCTGCGGTCAGCTGATCTGGGCCGCACTCGATATCGACAAGGGTCGCTGTGTCATGTGTGCATTTGGTTTTCAATGCTCAAGCACCCTCATTCCAAGATTTCATGGAATGATAGAGTGTTTTGCGTCAGCGTCAAGCCCCTGCCGCCTTGACCGCGCCGACCGTTTGTTTGAGCTCGGCCTCGATCAGATCGACAAAGGCGCGGGTACGCGTCGAGATGCCGTTGCGATCGGGGTAGATCGCAACGATTTCAAGCGGGGCCGGGGTGTGATCAAGCGTCAGCTCGATCAGTTCTCCCGTGGCCAGATACGGCTCGCAAAACGCGGTGGGAATGATGGCGTAACCGATGCCGGCCACGGCACCCGAGATCAGCATCTGGCTGCTGTCGACCCGGTAGCGGCTGGTCGTTCGAAGCGTTACAGCCTGCCCCCTGTCATCGAGAAACACCCAGGGATTGGCCTTGAGCGCGGTCAACGTCGAAATGCAGGGCTCTCCAGCCAGGGCCTTGATCGTGGCTGGCGGTGAGCGATCGCCCAGAAGGGATGGCGCGACCACCACCGAGCTTTTCATGGTCAGAAGCGGTCGAATCACTTGAGTACTGTCGGCCTTGTCGCCCCGGTGGTAGGCGATCGACACATGGACGTCACGCCGAACCGGGTCCAGCGGCGCCATGCTGGTAATGCATTCAAGCTCAAGGCTCGGATGCGCCTTGGTGAACTGCGCAATGCAGCCATTGAGCCATGTCACACCGAATTCCGACGGAATCGCGACCGTCAGGGTGCCGCTGAGTGTGCCCTGATGACTCTTGACGTCGTTGCCGAGGTCTTCAAGTTCCTCGATCAATGGGCGCGCGCGTTCGGCCAGCGCTCGGCCTTCTGCCGTCAGCCTCAAGTGCCGCGTGCTTCGAAGAATCAGTTGCTGACCGAGCTGGCGTTCGAACGCTTTCAGTTGGCGGGCAAGGGTGGAGTTGGGGATGCCTAGTATCTTCGATGCGGCCAGAATCGATTCCTGCTCGGCCACTGCCAGAAAGAGCTTCAAGTGATTGAGGTTCAAGTTTTTCTCGTTTTAGGGAAGGTGTTTCTCGAAAACTAGGATTGTCGGCGTGGCCGGTCAACCTTAGCGTCTTGGGACGTTGGAACGGACCAGGAGAACAAGAGATGGCTGAGCGGTACGTAGAAAGTGGGCACCAGGAATGGCAGGAAGCGTTGCGCTCCTTGATTCATTTCGAGGGCCACGATGAAGCGCGTCGTGTGCTCAAGATGCTCTCGGAGGAATCGATGCGTCAGGGGGGTGAGCCAACTGAGCTGCATTCGCCGCACCGCAATTCGATTCCGGTGGCGCAGGAGCCGGCCTACCCGGGCGATTTAGCGCTTGAATCCAGGCTGCGTGCGGCAATTCGCTGGAACAGCATTGCCATGGTGGTGCGGGCCAATCAGTACGATAAAAGCCTGGGTGGGCATCTGGCGAGTTTCATGTCGAGCTGCACTCTGTACGAGGTGGGGTTCAATCATTTCTTTCGTGCGCCAAGCCCTGATCATGGCGGTGATCTGGTGTATTTTCAGGGCCACATCGCCCCCGGCATCTACAGCCGCTCCTTTCTAGAAGGCCGCCTCGATGAGTCTATGCTTGATCGCTTCCGCCAAGAGGTGGGCGGCGGTGGGCTGTCGTCCTACCCGCACCCGTATCTGATGCCGGAATACTGGCAGTTCTCGACCGTTTCCATGGGGCTCGGGCCGATACAGGCCATCTATCAGGCGCGGTTGATGCGCTATCTGGATCATCGCGGCATAACGCCACTCGAGGACCGCAAGGTCTGGGCGTTTCTGGGCGATGGCGAATGCGATGAGGTGGAGACATTGGGTGCGCTCCCGCTTGCCAGCCGAGAGCGGCTGGGGCATCTGATTTTCGTGGTCAACTGCAACCTTCAGCGCCTCGACGGGCCTGTACGTGGCAATGATCGGGTGATGGATGAACTGGAACGCACCTTTCGGGGCAGCGGCTGGAACGTTATCAAAATCGTGTGGGGCAGTGAGTGGGACCCGCTGTTCGCCGCCGACCACGACGGGGCCTTGCAGCACTGCCTCGATACCACCGTCGATGGCGAATACCAGAGCTTCAAGGCCCAGGGGGCGGCCTACACGCGCACGCATCTTTTCGGAAAATCGCCGACGCTCAGTGAGCGAACGGCGGCGTTGTCGGATGAGGCCATCGCGCAACTCAAGCGAGGGGGGCATGATCCGAAAAAAATCCATGCCGCCTATAAGCAAGCGACCGAGAGCGATAATGGCCGACCCACCGTCATTCTGGCCCATACCGTCAAGGGCTACGGCATGGGCCCTGAAAACGGCGAGGCCGACATGGAAGCGCATAACATCAAGACGCTCTCCGTCGGTGGGCGCCGGGCACTTCGTGATCGACTGGCTCTTCCAATCGAGGACACAGAGCTCGAGCAGGGCATGCCGTATTACCGGCCGGCGGCGGATGCCCCGGAGCGTCACTACCTCATGGCGCGAAGAACCCTGCTGGGTGGGGCGCTGCCAACGCGCCGCGCCGCCCGTCGCACGCTCGAGATTCCGCCGTTGACCGACAAGGCCTTTGCCAGCCAGCTGAAAGGCTCCAACGAGCGCGCGGTCTCGACCACCATGGCGTTCGTGCGCGTATTGAGTGGGTTGATCAAGCACAAGGCGCTGGGGCCGAGCCTTGTTCCGATCGTGCCTGACGAGGCGCGCACCTTCGGCATGGAAGGACTCTTTCGGCAGGTCGGCATCTATGCGTCCGAAGGTCAGAAATATCGACCGGCCGACGCGGGGCAGCTCATGTCTTACCGTGAGGATCAGCGCGGCCAGATTCTGGAAGAGGGCATTACCGAATCGGGTGCGATGGCCTCCTGGATCGCTGCCGCCACGGCCGAGGCCAATCACGATGCCACCTTGATTCCGTTTTACATCTTCTACGCCATGTTCGGGTTCCAGCGGGTGGGCGATCTGGCCTGGGCCGCCGGTGATATGCTGGCTCGGGGATTTCTGGTCGGCGGGACGGCCGGACGCACCACCATCAATGGCGAAGGGTTGCAGCATCAGGACGGGCACAGTCATCTAAGCGCCGCGGCCATTCCCAACTGCCGCAGCTACGACCCAACATACGCCCATGAGATCGCGGTCATCGTTCAGCACGGTCTCAAGGACATGTTCGAACACGGCAATGAGCGGTTTTATTACCTGACCGTGATGAACGAAACCTACGCCCACCCCCCGATGCCGGAAGGCTGCGAGGAAGGCATCATTCGAGGCATATATCTGTTGAAGGCATGTGCCCCGGTTGATACGCCAACCGTTCAATTGATGGGCTCAGGCACCTTGCTGCGCGAGGCCGAGGCGGCGGCTGAGTTGCTGGCCGAGCTGGGTATTTCGGCCAATGTCTGGAGCGTGACCAGCTTCAACGAACTTCGCCGCGAGGGATTGGAGCACGACCGGCACCGATTGCGTTCGCCCAATGCCTCGCTCGAGGCGCCGTGGGTAACGCAGCAGCTTGAAGCGCACAATGGCCCGGTGATTGCCGTGACCGATTATTTAAAGCTCTACGCCGACCAGATTCGAGCGTGGGTGCCCGGTGAGTATTACGTGCTAGGCACCGATGGGTTCGGGCGCTCGGATACTCGAGAAACGCTCAGGCAGTTTTTCGAAGTGGATCGTTTTCATGCGGCCTTCATCGCCGTGGATGCCCTTTATCGACGCGGCGACATCTCGCACGAGCTTTTAGAGCGCGCACGCACGGCGTTCTCGATGGTTGCCGACAAGCCATCCCCGCTTTCCTGCTGAGGGTCGAAAAATGCTGACAGATGATGTAGATACGTCCACGCCAGTAGTGCACGCCGCGCCCAAGGTCAGGCGCTACGCCCGCGAGCTTGGTGTGCCTCTGTCGCGGGTCCACGCAAGCGGTCCGCATGGGCGTATTCTCATACGAGATGTGCAGGTGTTTGTAAGACAGGCGGTGGGTAGCTTGAAAAAACACGATGCGGGATGAACTCCAGGCTTAAATGGAAAAAGCCAGGCTTAGCCTGGCTTTTTCTTTTACGAATGCCCGTTTCGCCAAGCGAAACGGGATCCAATCTATTTATTTGGAATCTGCATGGTGTGGGTAGGCGCTTTTTCGCTGCTTGCGTGGGAGCAGACGCGCTCTCAGCATATCGCGGGTACGGGTGACCACCTTTTCCTGAAACAGGATACAGCTGACCAGTAATACGCTCATATACACGGGATACATCCAGATCGAACGGTCAGCGCTTATGGCAATTTGGGCGATTTCAGAAATCGGCGCGGACGTGGTCATGACCTCCCAACTGGCGTACAGCACCTTTTCAACCTTGGACGCGACCATTTGAAGCGGGATATGCAGCGCAAAGATTGAAAGCGACGCCACTCCCAAGCGCGACAGCCATTGACGTGCGGTGGTACCAAGCTGCCAGTTGGCGTCGGCGCAGAGAAGAACCAGTGCTAGTTGAGATGGCAGCAACAAGCCATTATGAACGAGGTAGTACCACTGACCGCCGACAAACCGATACAGCAGGGCGGTTGCCACAAAGCAGGCCACGATAAACACAGTGGTCGCGCGCTTGCCATTCGGGCTTAAAAGGGTCGAGAGCCAGGCCGGCCGTGCGCGGTACAGGGCGTAGAGCAGGATGCCGGAGAGGAACTCGGGCAGACGAATGATCGGGTTGCGGTGCATCAGGCCATGTGCCATGGGCGTGACCGTGTTGCTGAAAAACATGTAGAACGCCGGTATAGCGTAGAGCACGCAGACCGCGAGCAGCAAAAGCGTTGGGCGGCGTGTCGCATTGAGGCGCGGCGCCATATACGGGAAGCAGATGTAGAAAAACAGTAGCGCCGACAGCGACCACGCCGGTTGGTTGAAGAGCGTGTAGCACGGGTTCCACGCTTGCAGTAGCGTCAGGTTCAGCCCGATGTTGGCCAAAAGGCCCTGGAAGCTCAGTGCATAGGCGGTCGTATCCGGCGCGATGCTCGACCACCCGTTGACATTATGGTCGACCATGACGCTTCCAAGGCTACCGGAGGCCGTCATTGCCAGCGGGATTGCAAGCACCAGTGCAAAGATATGGATCGGGTAAAGCGAGGTAAGGCGCTTTATGAAAAAATCGCGCTTGGCGATGGCCTGTTGCTTGCGTCCGAGGTAGACGTGGGTCAGCAAAAAGCCCGATAGCACAAAAAAGGCACTGGTCGAGAAAAAGCCCAGACTCAGCAGGCTGTGAAGCCATGGAATTGATTCGATTTCAGGGTAATTTTTGAAAGTGTGAAAAAGAACCAGATAGATGGCGAGGCCGAAGCGCAAGCCATCCAGGGCAACAAGGTTTTCTTTTGGTGCGGCCATAGGATCCATCCCGGGAAATATTTCCCACAGTTTCCTCCCGAATTAGAGTTGGCTGCTGTGCAGGTTCGGTTTCGTAGCGTTACTTATATGCGCATTAAGTTACATTAAAGGCGTGTCCTTTCAGGGTTTCGGCGGTAATGGTGAAAGGGCATAGCCGTAAAAAAGCACTTTTTGCTAGTATGAAGCCATCGCGGAGTCGACTCCGACAGATGACCTATTACTAAGCGCAATCAAGGAGCGTATTCGTGAAATTAGGGATTATTGGGCTTGGTCGCATGGGGGCCAACATCGCACGGCGCTTAATGGATGCCGGACACGAATGTGTGGTGTTCGATTCAAACGCCGACACTGTTGCAACGCTTGGTGATGACGGCGCCCAGACAACAGCCTCGCTCGACGAGCTGGTCGAGGCACTGCCGACCCCCCGGGCCATCTGGTTGATGCTGCCGGCCGGTGACGTGACCGAACAGACGGTTGAAACCCTGAAGGGTAAGCTTTCAAGCGATGACGTTCTAATCGATGGCGGTAATGCCAATTTCAAGGATGATGTCCGTCGTGCGGAGTCGCTCCAGGAAGCGGGTATCCATTATATCGACGTTGGCGTCTCCGGCGGTGTCTGGGGTCGTGAGCGTGGCTATTGCCTCATGATCGGTGGCGAGCAGAACGTCGTCGACCGTCTTGACCCGATTTTCGAAACGCTGGCGCCGGGTGTGGGTGACATCGACAAGACCCCGCGTCGCGAAACTCGCGACCCTCGTGTCGAGCAGGGGTACATGTACTGTGGACCCAACGGCTCGGGCCACTTCGTGAAGATGGTTCATAACGGCATCGAATACGGCATGATGCAGGCGTTCGCTGAAGGCTTTGACATTCTTAAAAGCCGCAACAAGGAAGAACTGCCCGACAACATGCGCTATGACCTCGAGCTTGCCGATATTGCCGAGCTCTGGCGTCGTGGCAGTGTCATCTCCTCGTGGCTTCTGGACCTGACTTCGATTGCGCTTGCCGAAGACAACGACCTCGAGCAATATACCGGTAAGGTCAACGATTCTGGCGAAGGCCGGTGGACCATCGAGGCGGCCATCGAGGAAGCGGTGCCGGCCAACGTGCTTTCGGCGGCGCTGTTTACGCGCTTCCGCTCTCGCTCGGACAATACCTATGGCGAAAAACTGCTGTCAGCAATGCGCAAGCAGTTTGGTGGCCACGTGGAAACACCGCCCGACGCGTCCTCCAAGTAACTTAACGGTAGGATTTGATGACAAACGACGTTGCCCAGTGCAGCGTCGTTTTTTTTAGTTTATGGATTAACGACACGATATGAATGACTCGACGTGGGACGTCGTTATTATCGGTGCTGGCGCGGCCGGGTTAATGTGCGCTTTGACGGCGGGCTATCGGGGGTGTTCGGTGCTGGTGCTTGACCATGCCAATAAGCCCGGCAAAAAGATTCTTATGTCCGGAGGTGGTCGCTGCAACTTCACGAATCTCAATTCAGCGCCGACTGATTTCTTTTCGCAAAACCCCCATTTTTGCATTTCAGCGCTCAAGCGCTATACGCCCGCGCACTTTGTCGAGTTGATCGAGCGTCATGGCGTTGAGTACGTCGAAAAGGCGGCAGGTCAACTATTTAGCGCCACGTCCAGCAAGGCCATTCTCGATGTGCTTTTAACAGAGTGCGATTGGGCTGGTGTCGAACTTCGCCTCAAGACCTCGGTCGAGAGTGTCAACTGGTGCGATGAAAACGCGTGCTACACCCTTGCGACGCCGAAAGAGCGCGTCGTGGCACGCTCTTTGGTCGTCGCAACAGGAGGGCTTTCGATTCCGTCGATGGGGGCAAGTGGGTTTGGCTATGAGCTTGCTCGTCAGTTCGGACTCGAGGTGTTGCCAACGACTGCGGCACTGGTACCGTTTACTTTCAGCGATCTTTGGAAAAGCCGATTTTCGGAGCTTGCTGGCATCACGGCAGATGTCGAGGTGGAATGTGGGGGTGTTCATTATCGTGAACCGCTGCTGATGACTCATCGCGGCTTATCCGGCCCGGTGATCTTGAAAGCATCGACCCATTGGCAGGCCGGTACACCGATTACGATTAACTGGTTGCCGGATACCGATGCTGTTGAGACCCTGAAGGAGCGTCGCATGAGTATGCCCAAGCGGCGTGTGTCGACATGGCTTAAAGAAAAGCTATCTCAGCGGTTGGGTGGGGCATTGGCTGAGTGGTTCGATTTGGAATGTACCTTTGCAGAGCTTTCCAACGCGCACTGTGAGCGGATCGGTGAGTCACTTAATGCAATGCGTCTTACGCCATCAGGTACGGAAGGGTGGCGAACGGCCGAGGTCACTCTGGGTGGGGTGAATACGGATGAGGTTTCGTCAAAAACCCTTGAAGCCAAGCTGCAGCCTGGTCTCTATTTTATCGGCGAGGTGCTCGATGTGACCGGCCAACTGGGCGGCCACAACTTTCAATGGGCATGGGCATCTGGTGTCGCGTGCGGTAATGCCTTGAAAAAATGATGTTTCAACGCTTGATCAGCCCCTTGCCACGATTATAGAGGGTATAGCCGAGCATGACTTTTCGCATGACGCCTGCAAGCCCTTTCTTGTTTTTCGGGCTTTGTTTGCGATTACGGCGTGCTTTCCATGCCGTGCCCAAGCTGATCATCGTTAGCGCGACGCCTTTGTAGCGGGCGACCTTGAGCCAGGCCCGATCAAAGGGCTGGCTCGCTTCACGCCACTGCTGGCTTGCGTGAACGATGTCCAGCCTATCCTGCATGATCTGATGCTGGAGAGCTTCGCGTTGGCGTTCGAGTTCAAGAAGTTTCACGGCGTTGCTCCAGGTGATAGCGATCTTCACCCAAGTTCTGCAGCGTCGATTTTAGAAAGCTCGGTCGTTTGGCGATAGCTTTGACGCGCCAGGCAAACAAAAGCCCAAGTACGATCAAGACCCCCGATGAAACGCCGATGGCCATGAGTCGATGACTTTCCCAGAAGGCCACGATGATCAACAGCATCAGCATACCGATACCGAAAGCGATCAAAAGCATCGCAATTCCGGAAAGCAGCAGCATGACGACTAAACGAGCGCGCTCTTCCTCGAGTTCGATCACTAGAAGACGCAGGCGAGTTTCGCCTGCCCCGATGAGGGAGCTCAGCGCATTGCGCGCCGAGCCGTACAAACGTTCCAGGGGACCGTTTTGTTCTGCCATCAGCGCCGCCCGAGCAACAGACCGACGACAACACCTACGCCCGCGGCGATACCGACGCTGGACCAGGGGTTTTCGTGAACGTAATGATCGGCGCAGTCGAATTTTTCCATCGCCTGCTCGCGTACCACTTCACCTTTCTGGCTCAGTCGCTCGCGGGCTTCGTTCAGACGAAGCTCGGCGCGTTCACGCAGTTTGGAGACATTTTCGCGGGAATCGTCCGCTGTGGCCTGCATCAGCTCTTCGACGGTCTGTGACAGCTGACGTAGATCGTCATAAAGCTGTTCCTTGCTGACTTCATTGGATTTCGGATCGTTTGGATCGATCGGTTGCATGGCCATGTAATGTCCTCCGTTGACGTAAGGTTGCCCATCAAGCATAGCACCGACTTCTCAGTGTTCAATGTATCCAGGCATCCCGGCCTGATATGCGTTGAAACTGACGCCTAATCCGATGCGCCGGCTGTAATGATCGTAATCGATCAGACTTTCACCATAGCCTTCATAGGCTTGTACGAACCCCCGAAGCTTCCCATAAAGCGGGAATGAATAGTCGACCTGGTTGCCGTACTTGCCCGTATTGGGGTTGCCCTTGGCAGTCCACGTGACTTCATAGCCGCTATTGGTATAGCCGATCATGGTTTCCGCGTGACCGATATAGTGTTCCAGGTCCGGGTTGTCGTCGTGCCCGTCATCCTCTGGAATGCGCCAGTGCGGTTCGACGCTCACCCACCAGTTGCCGCGTTGGAGCGTTGTGGAGAAATAAACCCGATTCCAGCTTCTTGAAAGCGGTGCGCTGCGGCCGTTGGACTGATGGGCAAAGCCCACGCGGTTCAGCGTGTTGGTCCAGCCAAATAGCGTCCAGTTGTTGTCGAAACTTGCAAAGACCTCGGGTTCGTAATTGGTCTCTCGAAATGGCGATGAAGCATCGTCGTTGTAGGCCTGCCACCAGGACTGTTGGGTGTAGCCGAAATAGAGATCGCCATTGTCCTCGAAGATGTTGTCGAGCACCTTGACCTTGAAGCTCAACTGGAACTTCGCCTCGGTGTTGTCAACCTCTTCACCGTCGCCGATGTTGCGGAAATACTTCTGATTGGGTCGGAAATTGTAGGTCAATGGCAGCAGGTAGTTGCGCTTGTAGACCGAGATTGCCAGCGGGTTGTCGTTGGCGCTTCGCTGAAATTCACTGCGAAGACGGGTCGTCTCGTCTGGTGTCGCAGGCGATGAGGCGTGAACCGGCAGCGGAGCATGGTCGGTTGCCTGGGGCAGACCGGCTGAAAAGGCGTTGAAGCTGACACCAAGTCCGACTCGGCGAGTGTAGTGATCGTAGTCGATCAGGCTTTCACCGTAGCCGTTGTAATAGGTTAGAAAGCCTCTGAGCTTGTCATAAAGCGGAAATGAGTAGTCGATCTGGTTGCCGTAATGGCCCTTGGACGGATTGCCCTTGAGCGACCAGGTCACTTCCTGGCCATTTTTTGCATAGCCAAGCATGACGTCGGCGTAACCGACGTAATTCTCGATATCGGGGTTATCGTCTTCATCGGCGCTTTCAGGCACGCGCCAGAACGGTTTGACGCTGAACCACCAGCTGCCACGCTGGAAAATGCTTTCAGCGTACAATCGGTTCCAGCTTCTGGATAAGGGGTCGCTGCGGCCGTTGGATTGGTGCACCGCGCCCACACGGTTCAGGGTGTTGGTCCAGCCAAACAGGGTCAGACTGTTTTCGAAATTGGCAAAGATTTCCGGCTCATAATTGGTTTCGCGAAAGGGTGAAGAGGCGTCATTGTTGTAGGCCTGCCACCACGAGCGCTGGGTATAACCGAAATAAAGATCGCCGTTATGGTAGAGCATGTTATCCAGCAGCTTGATCTTGAAGCTGAGCTGAAACTCGACCTCGTTTCGGTCGATGCCGGCATCGCTATTGATGTAGCGGAAGCTGTCGGCATTGGGGTGGGTGTTGTAGGTCCACGGCAATAGGTAGTTGCGACGATGAACCATGATGGCCAACGGGTTTTTTTCCGCGTCGCTTTCAAGCGCTCGACGAACCTCGACTTCTTGCTTGACCTGGCCTTCCGGCGTGTCGGCTGCCGGCTGGGCCCATGTGGCGCCCGAGGCTGCAAGAAGCCCCAGCGACGAAACAGCGGCGGATCGAATATAAGAGGCCATGACACCTACCCTGAATAACAAGCAGGGGCCCTGCGCCCCTTGAATGATATGAACGCGCGCAGTATATCCAGTCGCGTGTTCAAGCTCTATGTCCTTCTAAGCCTTCACCCTAGCTGTTAAGCCGGCGCTTGACGTTGCGCTCAAGCCGTGAACAGTGTGTGACGTGCATCGGGACACCACTTTTATGGAATCTCGGCGGCCAGTACTATAACGGCCTGTCTTTTCAGGTGAGTAGGGTGCTATGTCCTTGTGTCGTGCGATCATGATGATGACCGCCATGCTGGTGCTGATGGTGAGCGGTATGCATGTTCAGTCCACCGAGGCAGCGCAGGCGCTGCCCGAGCGCTCAACCGTCGAGCAGCAGCTTGAAAAGCTCACGGACAAGGCCTCGCCCACGGCCGACGAACGTGAGCGCATCGAGCAGCTTCAGGCCACGCGGGATGACCTGCTTGCCTTGTCCGATATTAAGGACCAGTTCAACCAGATCGAACGGCGCGTCACGACCGCGGCCGAACGTGAACAGCGCTATCGACGAGCGCTCGATAGCCTGGGAGCGAATGATGTTGATCGCGACGGACTCGCCAGCAGGTCGCTTGATGAGTTGGCGCAGAGCGCCGAAAAGGCCGTCGATGAACTCAAGTCGCACCAGAGCACGCTTGCCGATATCAATCGCGCGCTCATCAATGCCCAGACGCTGCCGGAACGGGCGCAGTCGACCATCAGTCAGGCGCAGGCCGAGCTTCAATCGATCGAGACCTCGCGGCAGGGCCGCTCGCGTGATGGCGAACAAGGCGCTGACGATCTAAAGCGTCAGGCGCTACAGGTCCGTCAGGCGCTGCTTGAGACCCGAATTCGCTACAACCGGTATCAGCTCGAACACAACACCCAGCTTCGAGACACGGCCCAGGCCCAGCGCGAGCTGCTTACCCGGCAGATCGAGCAGCTCAACAACCGACTTCTGGTGTTGCAGTCTCTGATCAATCAGAAGCGGCGGGACCAGTCCGAGCAGGCCATCGTCGATGCCACCCGCACCGAGGGTGATGCCCGAATGGACTCGCCGATCATCGACGCCGCCCGTGCCCGCAACCGTGAACTCAGCCAGCAGCTTCTGACCACCACGGACCGGGTCAACACCCTGATACGTGAAAGCATCGAGGCCAGCACCGAGCTTGACCGGGTGCGACAGGTCCAACGCACGCTCAACGAACAGATCGAAGCCGTGCGCGGCAGTTTGCTTCTGTCGAAACTGCTGCGTCAGCAGCGCAATACGCTCGATGATGTCGATATCGAGCGCGGCCTCAATGAGGAAATCGGGCAGGTCCGTTTGAAGCAGTTCGATCTGGCGCAGACGCGCGATCAACTCTCGAACCTCGACACCTATCTGGCCGAACAGCTTAAAAAAGCCGACGTCACCGATACGCCTGCCGAACTCAAGCAAAGCCTTCGAGAGCTCTATCAGGCGCGCCGGGATGTGGTCGACCAGCTCGACCGGGAATACGGCAACCTTCTGGGGCGTGCGATCGACCTGCAGCTCAGCCAGCAGCAGCTGATCGCGATTTCAAAATCGGTTCGCCAGACCATTCAGGAGCAACTGTTCTGGGCGGCTAATGGCCAGCCCTTGGGGCTTAACTGGCTGGCGGGGCTTCCAAGTGCCGTGTGGCAGGACGCCGTCGACCCGGAGTGGATGGACGCCGTGAAAAGCCTTTGGCAGCGCCCCTCGGCCAACGCCTGGTTCATGATTTTGCCGCTTGGACTTGCATTGACTCTTGCGTTCTTCAGGCGTCGGATCAAGGCGCGGCTTCTGGTGCTTCACAATGAGGTCGGCCGCCTCAAGCGCGATAGCCAGCTCCACACTCCGAAAGCCATCTCGATGAACTGGGTTCTGTCCTCGACCGGGCCGCTGCTTATGGGCTCGCTCGGCGGCGGGCTTTTCTATGGCGGGCAAGGGCTTGCCCAGTCGCTCGGCGAGGCGTTTCTGCGTCTGGCGCTTGCCTGGGGTGTGTTTGGGCTGATGCGAAGGCTCCTGGTTCGCGATGGCGTCGCCGAGCGTCACTTTCACTGGGCGCCCGGGTATGTGGCGCTGCTCCGGCGCTATCTTTTGTGGCTTGGTATCGCGCTGGTGCCGGTGATTCTGATCACAACGCTTGCCGAGCGGGCCGAGAGCCTGCTTGCCGAGCACCCGTTGGCGCTCATCGTGTTGATTGGCGGGTTTATCGGCATGAGCGTTTACATGGCCCGGGTGGTGCTGGCGCATACGCCCTACATGGGTGTGCGGCTCTTTCGATTGCTTTTGGGGCTCTCGCTTGCCTGCGTGCCGCTGGCGCTGACGGTGCTGGTGTGTCTTGGCTATGAATACACTGCCCTGAGACTCTGCGGACGCTTTATCAATACGCTCTATATCTTTGCGCTGTGGATCGTGGTGGAGGCAAGCGTGGTACGCGGGCTTGCCGTCGCGGCTCGGCGGCTTGCCTACCGTCGGGCGGTCGCTCGCCGGCGGGCACAGGTGCAAGAAGGTGCCGAGGGTGGCGGGCTCGAAATGATCGAGGAGCCGCCGCTTGATATGGAGCAGGTCAATCAGCAGTCACTGAGACTCTCTAAGCTGATTCTGGTGCTGTCGTTCAGCGCCATTCTCTACGCCATCTGGGCTGATCTTCTGACGGTGCTGTCGTATCTGAATACGGTCACGGTCTGGACGATTCACCCAACCGATGCCGCCACCGGTACACCTACCGATATTTCGGTCGCGGATGTTCTGATCGCGTTGGCGACGGTCGGGCTGACGTCGGTCATGGCGCGTAACCTCCCAGGGCTTTTGGAGGTCATGGTGCTGTCACGACTGTCACTGAAGCCCGGTACCGCGTACGCGGCGACCTCGCTGTTATCGTATGTGATCGTGGCGGGGGGCTTCGTTTATGCCCTCGGCTCGCTCGGAGTTTCCTGGAGTAAGCTCCAGTGGCTGGTGGCCGCGCTCGGGGTCGGGCTCGGTTTCGGGCTGCAGGAGATCTTTGCCAACTTCATTTCGGGGTTGATCATCCTGTTCGAACGTCCGATCCGCATCGGCGATACGATCACACTTGGTGAGCTTCACGGCGTGGTCAGCCGGATTCGCATCCGCGCGACTACGGTCACGGATTTCGACCGCAAGGAAATCATCATTCCGAACAAGACGTTCGTGACTGACCGGCTGATCAACTGGTCGTTGTCGGACAACATCACCCGGGTGGTACTGAAATTCGGTGTGTCGCACGGGGCCGATCTCGATCAGGTGCATCGGCTATTGATGACTGCCTGTACTGATAACCCTCGTGTATTGAAAGATCCGGAGCCGCTGGTGTTCTGCATGGCCTACGGTGCCAACGCCTTCGATTTCGAGGTGCGGGTGCACGTGAGTGATCTGGGCGATCGGCTGCCGGTGACCGACGAACTCAACCGCACCGTGGACCGCACCTTCCGCGAGGCCGGCATTCGGATCGCATTCCAGAAGATGGATGTCTGGCTTCATAGCCGGGATGGCCAGGCACGCTGCGTCGATTCCAAAGGCGCCGACGACGGCGCGCCGGCATCAACGTGATGGAGGCCCGCCCGCTCGATGCGCTCAGAGGCGCCGGGCGTACAGCAGAAATTCCCGATTGCCGTCGCCGCCGGTGATTGGGCTGTCGATCCAAAGCTCGGGAGACAGGCCATGGGTTTGACAGCATGTTAGAACGCGGGCGCGCACGTCGTCGTAGGCCGCGTGAGTGCGCACCAGCCCCTTGGTATTGATGGCCTCGGGGGAGAGTTCGAACTGCGGCTTGACCAGCGACAGCAGCGGCGTGCCCGGGCGCATCAGCGCTGCGAGGGCCGGCAGAATCAGCGTCTGGGAAATAAAAGAGACATCCATCACCACCGCATCCGGCCCGTTCGGAGCGTACGCTGATAGCGTCTCCTGGGTCAGCGTGCGCGCGTTGATGCCTTCAAGGCAGGTCACGCGCGGGTCCGATTTGAGCGGCTCGACCAGTTGATCGTGGCCGACCTCGACGCCAATGACGCTGGCGGCGCCATGATGCAGGGCGCAGTCGGTAAAACCACCGGTCGACTGTCCCACGTCGAGCACCACCAACCCCTTAAGTGAAACGCCGCTTTGCGCCAGCAATGCGTCGAGCTTGAGCCCGGCGCGCGAGACGAAGCGCTCCTCCGGGTCTGTCTCGATGTAAAAGACGGTGGTGTCTGCCAGCTTTTCGCTGACTTTGGTCACGGCTACCCAGGCGCCCTGGTGCTCGATGAACACCCGATGATTGCGAATCAGGCGCTGCGCTCGGGTTCGTGAACGCGCAAGCCCCTGAACGACCAGCAACTGATCGGCTCGAATCAGACCCATCGATACACCCTCATCGACACATTTCCCTTGATCGAAAAACGGCCAAGCATGCCGTGTTCGAGCGCTGTTGTCACGGCGGGGGCGGGCCGTTTGGCGCAACAGGAGTCGAGGGGGCGGCATTGAACGCGCTGCGCCACCGGCTGACCACGCTTTCGCGCTTCATCGGGTCAATCAGTGTCATAAGTCCTGGGCTCAGGCGGATAGGACGAAGGTGTGGGTGGGTGCGAAGCAGCCGCTCAGCGGTGCCGGCCTGATCGAGCGCGGGATGCAGGGCCCCGATCAACCCATCGGCTGCGATGCGCGCCTGGGCCGGCCGGGACGTGACGTAGCGTAGAAACGTCCGGGCCACGTCTGGAGACGGGGCGTTACGGGGAATGAATGCGAGCCGCTTGACCACCAGGGCATAGTCGCGGGGGATTACGACCTGAAGTCTTGGGTCCTGCCGTGCGGCCAGATAGGCATAGGAGCCGATCAGGTTGTAGCCGAGCACGAAGCGGCCCTCGCTCAAGCCATCGAGCATGGCTTGCGTCGAGGCGGTGCGGTGAGCATGCACCTGGCCGAGCGCCTTGACCAGCGACCAGTAGCGCGGCGATTGGCGCGCATCCTGCACTGCGAAGGTAAAGCCGGTGTCGCTGATGGCCGGGTCATAGGTGACGACCTTGCCGTCAAGCGTTTTGGCGTGTGCGTTCAGATAGTCGAGTAGGCTCTGGTGGCTCACCGGATGTGTGCCCTTGGGAAGAAGATCAGCGCGCAGGACCATTACGATCGGCTCGAAGCTGAGTGCGACCAGTTCGTTGCGCCAGCGGGCATCCTTTGGCCAATTAGGGTCGATCGCGTCACCAAGTGACTGAGCGTGGCCGTTGTTGGCAAGCAGGTATTGGGCGGCCATGGCCGAGGAAAGTACCAGATCGGCGCTTTGTGGACGCTCAGGGTCGGCTAGGTAGGTCGTAAACAGCGCCTCGGTCGTGCGGTTGCGGTAGTGAACCGCCACGTGGGGGTGTGTGCTTTGAAAGGCCTTGAGTACCGGCTCGATGAGCCTTGGGTCGATGGCGCCATCGATCACGAGCCGCTGCTGCGGCGTGCTCGGCGCGTTCAGCACGATGTCCGAGGCGTAGGCGCGTGGGCCGATCAAGCTGCACGCCAGTAGAAACAGTGCGCCGGCGCGCCAAAAACGGCTAGTCAGTCTCATGAGCGACCTCATTGAGCGCGAACGTGAGCGTGACGCGAAGGCCCTGGTGCTGTTCGGGGCGGTCGAAGTCGAGGGTGGCCTTGTGAGCGCGTGCGATGCCGCTGACGATCGCAAGCCCCAGGCCGCTTCCCGGATAGGCGCTGGTGCCGCGCTGAAAGGGTCGCGTTAGGTCATCGCTCAGGCTGTGGTCAATGCCTGGGCCGTTATCCTCGACCCAAAGCCTTGGCGGCTCGTCGAGCGTGCCGACGGTAATGTGGGTGGCGCCTACGTGAAGGGCGTTATCGAGCAGGTTGGCCAGGGCCTCAGCCAGAGCCCACTCGCTGCCGACAATGCGTGGTGACGGTGAGCACAGGGCGAGCCCAAGGTCGATACGCCGAACTTCAGGGCGTGCGAACGCGCCCGAGACCGCGGTCTGGGCGCAGGCATTCAGCGCGAGCGTGGTCGCATCCTCAAGGGCCTCGGGATGGTTGAGTCGGGTGTAGGAGAGAAGCTGGCTGGCAAGTCGCGCGGCCTGGCGGCTACTGTCGTGAAGGCGTTCGAGCGCCTCGCGCCATTTGGCCGGGTCGGTTTCTCGAAGGGCAAGCTCTGCGTGCGCGCTCAACCCTGACAGTGGCGTTCGCAGTTGATGAGAGGCGTCGCCGATGAAGCGCTGTTGTTCGGCGTGCATCGCGCGAAGGCGCGCGAGCAGCTCATTGAGAGCGCCGGTCAGCTCCTTGAGTTCTCGCGTCGGCGGGGGTGTCAATGCCGCCAGATCCTTGCTCGACCGGCGCCTGAGTGCGTAACGGAGTTGTCTGAGCGGGTGAAGGGCACGCCGAACGATGACCACTATGGAGACCGATGCCAGAACCAAAAGCCCCAGAATACGAAGGGCCGAGCCCTGGAAAAGCTCCTGGGTCAAGGCGCGCCTCGCCTCCAGAGTGTGTGCAACCCGCAGCTCGAACCGCGGCGGGGTGGTCCAGCCACTGGGAATGACGGTGCGCTGGCCGAGCCGAATGGTCATGCCGTTCCAGGCGATCGTGTCGGCCTTGAAGGCGTCATCCGAGTGATTTGGCGGGGCAGGCAGGTGGGCGTTGCCGCTAACGAGGGTGCCTTCCGGGCCGATCAACGAATAGAAAACGCGCTCTTCATCGCTTGGTGCCAGGGTGTCGAGCGCGGACGCCGGCACATCGAACCAGAGTCGGTCCGTTTGCCAGCGAAGCTGTTCGGCCATGGCGCGGGTCGCGGCATCGAGCAGGCGATCGAGGTTTTCATTGGCGGTGCGCTCGGCGCTTTCATAAGCCGTGGCCAGTAGGGCAATGCCCCCGATCAATAGCGGGATCAGCAGCCCAAGCGTGACGCGCTGAAACAGACTTGGCGCAGGGATCATGGCGTATCCAGCAAATAGCCGAACCCGCGTACGGTCTTCAAAAGAAGCGCATCACCGGGCAGGCGCTTTCGAAGCCTGTGCAGGTACACATCGAGGGCGCCGTCCTTGAGCGTTTCGTCGTCGCCAAAGGCCTCGCGTATAAGCGTGGCCCGGTCGATGACGCTGCCATGGTGACGCATCAGGCAGGCAAGAAGCCGCTGTTCGCGCGGAGGAAGATTCAGCGGCGCCTCATCGAGGGTGAAGGTATGGCTGGCGGTGTCGAGTCGAAGCGGGCCAAGCGTGATATGTGGGGCAAGGGCGCCTCGACGGCGCAGCAGCGCCCGTACCCGTGCGTCGAACTCATCGATGGCGAACGGCTTGGTCATGTAGTCGTCGGCGCCCAGGTCGAGCCCGCGCACTCGGTCGGTGACTTCGGCGCGAGCGGTCAGGATCAGCACGGGCGTGTGGGCGTCCAGCGCTCTGAACCGTTCGAGAATCTCGAGACCGCTGGCGCCAGGCAGATTGAGGTCGAGCACGAGCAATTCCCACCGGGCAGCGGCCGCGTCTTCGATACACGCCAGGGCGGCGTTGCCATCGGCGAGATGCTCGACCTCACGGCCTTCGCCGGTCAGAAGGGTCGTCAGCGTCTGTGCAAGCAGTGCATCGTCTTCGATCAACAGCAACGCCATGGGGCCATCCTTTATTGCTTTTTTGAACCATGTATCTTTTTTCACGCCCGGCATGAAGGTCGTTATGATGGCGCATCCTGTCCTCGACTGCATCCCACCTTGGTTTGGGCTTGAGCTCGGGGTCGTGCGCTGATATAGTGCCGCCCGCAGTCGACGCAGCAGAGAATCTGAGAAAGACAACGCGTCGAGTTATGGTGGCCCCTTTTGGTCCTCCCGCAACGTGAAATCGCGAACCCCGCCAGGCCCGGAAGGGAGCAACGGTAGTGATGGAGTCGTGTGCCGGGATGTGGCTGATCGGGGCCGCCTCCATTTCTGCCCCTGCCTTTTGCCGTATTGGCCGATCCCGCTTTGTTCTCGGGGTCTCACCCGATAGAATACGTCGTCATCGACGGCGCTGAACCGGCGTCTTATTTCCATGCGTCCTTGACTGGCGTTTCGCGACTACAACGAGTGTGACATGAGCTATCAGGTACTGGCCCGCAAGTGGCGGCCGCGCACCTTTCATGAACTGGTCGGCCAGGACCACGTCTCGCGCGCGCTGATCAATGCGCTTGATCAGGGGCGACTTCATCACGCGTATCTGTTCACCGGCACCCGCGGTGTCGGCAAGACCACGCTTGCCCGAATCCTCGCCAAATGCCTCAACTGCGAGCAGGGCGTGTCCTCCTCACCGTGCGGCCAGTGCCCGACCTGCCGTGACATCGACGAGGGCCGTTTCGTCGATCTGATCGAGGTCGATGCGGCCTCGCGCACCAAGGTCGAAGACACTCGCGAGCTTCTGGACAACGTTCAGTACGCGCCGACGCAAGGGCGTTACAAGGTGTACCTGGTGGATGAGGTGCACATGCTCTCCACCCACAGTTTCAATGCCCTGCTCAAGACGCTCGAGGAGCCGCCGCCCCACGTCAAGTTCCTGCTGGCCACTACCGACCCGCAGAAACTGCCGGTTACGGTGCTGTCGCGCTGCCTGCAGTTCGCGCTCAAGCACATGCCGCCAGAGAAGGTCGTCTCGCACCTGACCCACGTTCTGACCCAGGAAGAGGTCGACTTCGATGAGCGTGCGCTGTGGCTTCTAGGGCGGGCGGCCAATGGCTCGATGCGCGACGCGCTGTCGCTGACCGACCAGGCCGTGGCGTTCGGTCAGGGCGCTGTGCGCGGCGATGATGTGGCCTCCATGCTCGGAACGCTTGATCATCATCACGTCATGGCGCTGTCTGAATCGCTTGCATCGATGGACGCCCGCGCGCTTTTGGCAACGGTTGCCGAGCTTGCCGAACAGGGCCCGGATTTCAGCGGCGTGCTCGACGAGCTGGTGGGCCTGTTTCACCGGTTGGCCATCGCTCAGATGGTGCCGGACGCGCTCGATAACGCGCACGGTGACCGAGACGCCGTCAAGGCGCTTGCTCGCCGTTTCACCGCCGAAGACGTACAGCTCTATTATCAAATGGCCCTTCAAGGGCGCGCCGACATGGCCCAGGCGCCGGACCCGCGCGCCGCGCTTGAGATGACGCTCTTGCGCATGCTGGCATTTCGTCCGCAGGGCGTGCCGAAGCCGCCGGAAACGCCGCTGCCGATCACGCCATCGTCGGCCCCGGAGGTCGATGCGCCTCAGGCGGGGCCTGCGACTCTCGAGCCTGCCCCGGCGGCCAATGAATCCGCCGATGACGTCGCCTCACCCCAGCCGGCGCCGCCAGCCGAGCCCGAGCCCGAGCCGCCAGTCCGGCAATCGAGCGAGCCTTACCCCGAGCGGCCAATGGCTACGGAGACGACGCCAGCGCCGCCAGAGGCGTTTTCGAATGAGCAGGCCTATTCCGCGCAGGACGCACCGCCGCCCTGGAGTGACGAGGCGCTGGCGGCCTACGCAGATTTTGAGGCGCCGGCCTCGACGCAGACGCAGGAGGCGCCTCGCCGCGAGCATCCAGACGCGCCTCCTCCGGCCGAGCCCGAACGCCAGAGCGTGCCGGCACACGAACACACGGCAGAGGCGCCTGATGCGGCTACGCCCCTCGCGCCTACATCAGACGACGCCTCGATGGCTTGCGATGAGAGTCGCACAACGCCTGATGGCGCCGAGGTCGCCTGCGGGGCCATGACCCACGCGCAGTGGCTGGCGCTGTTCCCCCGGCTCGAGCTTCGAGGCCTTACAGCGAGCCTGATGGCGCACTGCGCGCTCAAGCGCGATGACGGTACACGACTGGTACTGGCGCTCGAGCCGTCGCAAAGCGCGATGCTTTCAGACGTTCATCAGGGCCGGCTCGAACAGGCGCTCGAGGCCATCGGTTGGCCGCGGCAGACGCAGTTCGAGGTTGAGTCGGTGCCGGAGCACATCGAGACCCCCAAGCGTCAGCGTGACCGATTGATGGCAGAACGTCAGGCTCGTGCAGTTGATGCGTTGACGCATGATCCCCATATTCAATCATTGACGCAGGCATTCGATGCCCATCTGATCGAGACCAGTGTGGTTTCGTTCGAACCCGATGTTTGAGCACGCGCGTGCTCACAAGTGACGAGGATAGAGACATGTTTAAGAACGGCATGGGCGGTCTGATGAAGCAGGCCCAGGAAATGCAGGAAAAAATGCAGCAGGCCCAGGAAGAAGTGGCCAAGCTTGAAGTGCATGGCGAATCCGGTGCCGGCATGGTCAAGGTCACCATGAATGGGCGTCACGACGTGACCAAGATCGATCTCGATCCCTCCGTCATGAGCGAAGAGAAGGAGTTTCTCGAAGACCTGCTGGCCGCCGCCGTCAACGACGCGGTTCGCAAGGTTGAGGCGACCTCCAAGGAGCGCATGTCCGAAGTGACCGAGGGCATGAACCTTCCCCCCGGCTTCAAGATGCCGTTCTAATGGCGTTCTCGCCCCTTGTCGATCAACTGCTCGACGCGCTGCGCGTTCTGCCGGGCGTCGGGCCGAAGACCGCACAGCGCATGGCGATGCAGGTGCTCGAGCGTGACCGGGAAGGCGGCGCTCAGCTTGCCCGCATCCTTGCGCGCGCCGTCGAGGAAGTCGGTTACTGCGCACGTTGTCGCACACTGACCGAGCAGACGCTTTGCGAGCTGTGTGAAAGCCCCCGCCGAGACGATCAGCTTCTGTGTATCGTCGAATCGCCCGCCGATATGCTGGCGATCGAAGAGGCGGGTGGATACCGGGGCCGCTATTTCGTGCTCCATGGCCATCTTTCCCCACTCGATGGCATCGGTCCTGATGATCTGGGTCTTGATGATCTCGACACCTTGATCAAGGACGCTGCCATCGATGAAGTGATTCTTGCCACCAACCCGACCGTCGAGGGTGAGGCCACGGCCCACTATCTGGCGCAGCAGCTCAAGCCGCGTGGCATTCGTCTGTCTCGGCTTGCCTATGGCGTACCGATGGGCGGTGAACTCGAATACGTTGACGGTGGCACCTTGAGCCGCGCATTCATGGGACGACAGCCTTTCAATGAGTAATAACCTCCCCGCCGTACCGAACGGCATCTGGATCGATGCGCCCGAGGCGCTCGATGAGGCCTGTCGTGTCCTGAGCGATCTGGACGTACTGGCACTCGATACCGAATTTCTGCGTGAAACCACGTTTCACCCAAAGCCTGCGCTCCTGCAGCTGGGTAATGCCTCCCAGGTGTATCTGATCGACATGATCGCACTGGATGCACCGACCGAGGCTCTGAAGGAACTGCTAGGCCCGACCGGCCCCCTCAAGCTCCTGCACGCCTGTGCAGAAGATCTGGAGGTGCTGCGCAACTGGCTGGGCTTGGTGCCGCAGCCGATCGCGGACACTCAGCTTGCCGAGGCGTTTGTCGCCGGTGAGCCGGCGCTGAGCTATCAGCGACTGGTCGAGCGGTACCTGGATATCCATGTGCCAAAGGAGGCCACCCGGTCGGATTGGACACTGCGGCCGTTGTCTCAGGTGCAGTGCGCCTATGCAAGCGCCGATGTGGCCTATCTGTCGCCGATCTGGATGGTGCAGCGAAAGGCGCTCGACGACCGCGGTTTGCTTGAGTGGTTCGAGCAGGAGTGCCAGCGCCAGATCGATAAGGCCACGCGGGAGGAGGGCGACGAAGATCGTCATCTGCGTCACCGTCAGATCTGGCGGCTGAACTCGCGGCAGTTCGAGGCGTACCGCCTGCTGTGTCAGTGGCGTGAAACCGAGGTTCGCGCCCGGGACGTGCCAAGAAAGCGTCTGGCCACGGATGCGCTGTTGTTTGAGCTGGCAACGCACTTGCCGAAAAACCGCTTCGAACTGGCCTCCATTGAGGGCATGCACCCGCCGGTGGTCAAGAAGGAAGGCGACGCGCTGCTTGCAATGCTCAAGGACGTAGCCGCCTTGAGTGAGTCTGAGCTGCCAACACCGCCGCCATCACCGCTTGGCGCCGAATTCAAGCAGGTGTTCAAGTCGCTCAAGCAGCTCGTGAATCAGAAGGCCGAGGCTCATGGCCTGCCTTCGGAGCTTGTTGCCAACCGACGCGATCTGGAGACCTGGACCGCGGCGGTCATGTCGGGTGCGCCGATCGTGTTCGCGACCGAATGGCGCCGGGCCCTTCTGGCCACCTCCATTCTCGATATTGCCGCCGCGTTTGAACGGAGCACCTCATGAACGAGCCCTTCTTGTGCGATGTGTATAAAAGCCCCCGCCGGGATGAGATGTATCTCTACGTTCGCCGAGGCGATGATCTAAAGGAGCTTCCCGAGGCGCTGGCCGAGCATTTCGGGACGCCGGTGTTCGTGATGCCGCTTCTGATGACGCGGACCAAGACGCTTGCGCGCACCACAGGCGCCAAGGTACTCGACGCGATCATGAGTCAGGGGTTTTATCTTCAGATGCCGCCGGCCAAGGAACCCGGGATGCTTGATCTGTACCGGACACCGACCGAAGGGCGCTATTGAGAATGAGGCCGCGTTTCTGGGAGCGTTTTGCGCTCGAGGAACTCTCCGATGAGGAGTGGGAAGCCCTGTGTGACGGGTGTGGCCAGTGCTGCCTGCTCAAGCTCGAGGACGACGAGGACGTGGCCGTGCTCGATGTGGCCTGCCACCTGCTTGATGATGCGACCTGCCAGTGCAGCGACTATTCGAATCGGTTCGAGCGAGTGCCGGGCTGCACGCAGCTGACGCGCGATCGCATCGAGCAGTTCAAGTGGTTGCCGAAAAGCTGCGCCTATCGGCGGCTCTCTGAAGGGCGTCGATTGGCTGGCTGGCATCCGTTGATCAGCGGCAACCGCGAGCGCATGCATAAAAAGGGCATCAGCGTTCGCGGCCGTGTGGTGTCGGAGACGGCGGTCAACGAGCAGGACTACGAAGAGCACATCATCGAAATCCTGCCCAAGACGCCAGCCAGCCTTTAACCGCTTAGCCGGCCGATGCCTCTGTCTCTCCGTGGCGGGCAGTCAGGCCCATGGCCCAAAGCAGAAACGCATCCTGCTGTGCTCCATCTCTCCAGGCGCTGAAGCGTCCCGATGCGCCGCCATGACCGGCGCTCATGTCGGTTTTCAGAAGTACCGGGCCACGTCGGTTTTCCATCGCATCGAGCCGGGCGTAAAGCTTGGCCGGCTCCCAATAGGGCACGCGGGCATCGAACCAGCTGCCCTGCAGGAAAACCGGTGGGTAGGGAAGATCCGATAGATTATCCAGCGGCGAGTACGCCTCGATGCGCTCGCGAACGCCGGGCTCTTCCGGGTTGCCCCACTCGGTGTATTCAGCGGTGGTCAGCGGGAGCGCGGGATTTTCCATCGTTCGAAGAACATCAACGAAGGGCACATCCAGCACGGCGGCGCAAAAGGCGTCCGGCTCGAGATTGAGGCTTGCCCCGACCAATAGCCCTCCGGCGCTGGCGCCATAGGCGGCGATGCGGGCCGGGTCGCTGATGCCGTGCTCGACCAGCGCGTGTCGCGCGGCCAGAAAATCGTGGAAGCTGTTTTGCTTGTGCTCGAGCTTTCCGGCCAGATACCACGGCTCACCGCGATCACCGCCCCCGCGCACGTGTGCGACCGCAAAGACGACGCCACGCTCGAGCAGTTCGAGCCGGGCGACCGAAAACCAGGGGTCGAGCACTTCACCATAGGCGCCGTAGCCGTAGAGCAGGGTCGGCATCGGCGCCTGGCCGCGCTGGGATTTACACATCACAACGGATACCGGAATACGTTCGCCGTCATGGCCGTCGGCCCAGATGCGCTCGCAGTGCAGGTCGTCGCTGGTAAGCGAGCCGTGAATGCGCTGCTGCTTGAGCAGTGTCCGAGCGTTACTGTCGAGCTCGAGCGACACCCAGCGCGGCGGAATGACGAACGACTCTTCGCGAAGCCTTAGGGTGCGCGTGTCGAAATGGGGCGCGTCGCCAAGGCTTTGATGACAGAGCGGCTCGGGCGCGGCCAACAGCGTATCGCGGGTTGGGGTGTGGTCGTCTGCAAGTTCGAGTACGCGAAGTCGCTGCAAGGCTTCGTCGTGATCACGCTCGGTCAGCACCATGCCCCACTCGAAACAATCCACGCCCTCAAGGGTGACTTCCAGGCGGTGATCGATCCAGGGCGCCCATTGATCAGGTGCGTGCTCGGGTGCGCGCTTTAATTGAAAGTGCGGGCCGTCTTCGTTGGTCAGAATGTAGAACTGACCCGGGCGATGATCGATGCCGTACTCGATGCCATCGCGGCGGGCCATGACGCAGCGAGGCGCAGTGTGTGGCGCGTGTGCGGGGATCACATGGCATTCCGAGGTGCTTTTCGACGCGGTTTCGATCACAAGCCAGGCTTTTGATCGCGTCTTGCCGAAGCCGACCCAGAATTCGGGGTCAACTTCCTCGAACACCTGCACGGTCTCACCGGTGTCGCGGTCGATGGCGTGAACGACGGCCGGGCGCTGGGTGTCATCGAACGTGCTGTAAAAAAGCGTGCGATCGTCTTCGGCCCACATCACATCCGGCCCGATGTCGGTCGCGAGCACCCGCTCCTGGCCGCTTTGCGTATCCCGCACATGGAGGTCGTAGAATTCGTTGCCCTGGGTATCCAGTGTCCAGGCCAGAAAGCGCTCGGACGGTGATACGGCAAGATCGCCCAGTTCAATGAACGGGTTGTCCCGTGCCATTGCCGGCAGGTCGAGCAGGCAGGTTTTGGCGTTGGCGTCGCCGATGGGGTGGCGCCACCAGGTCGGGTAGTCGGCGTCGGCCGCGGTCTCACTCCAGTACACATGGTGATCAAGCGGTGAGGGAATACCGCTTACCGCGAGCTCTCGGCGTGCAAGATGGCCCTGATACAGGCGCTCCACGGTGTGCTCAAGCGGGGTGAACCAGGCATCGGTGCGCTGATTGGCGCTATCGAGAAAGGTGCGTACCTGCGCGTCGTCGCGATCTTCCAGCCAGTGCCAGCTGGGATCATCGGCGCGAAAAAAGTGCGTAAGGTCGGAACGAGTCGCGGACTGTGCTTTCATAAAAGGTCGTGTAACATGCATCGTGTAGGGCAATTAAGGCGACCATAGCACAGAGTTGTCGGGCCTTGCGCGTCACACTGCTCATACGCGAGTGCCAGAATTTGGCGCTCAACGCGTTTTTCGTTTGCATCGAGGTTGGTTGTGCTCATTTCAGACTCTCTTCCCCTGTTGTGGCTGACGTACGTCGGTCTCTCTCTTGTTATTCTCGTGACGGGCTATTTCGCGATCGGGTTCCTGTCGCGTCTGCCGCGATGGGTCACGGTCGGCCTGGTGGCCGGTGTCTTGCTGATGCCGATGACGTTTTCCGTACCGGGGCCTGAAGACAAGCTCGGCTATTCCGGTTGGGCGCCAGCCCTGGTGGTGTTTGCAGTGGGTGTCCTGCAGGGCGATGGTGGCGATGTGGCCGGCAGCGCCATGATGCTGATTATCGGCATGGTGATCGGTGTGGTGCTGGCCTGGCTCTTGGCGGCCCGGTGTCGCCGTGAGGACGACGACCACGACGATGACCGCGCCGCTCGGCCCGCCAAAAAACGTGCGACCGAGCGCGAAGAACCCACGCTTCGCTAGTGCGGCCGCTGAACGACACCGGCCTAGATTCATCAAGGAGAACGACTATGCGCGCTCGAGTGATCGGTAGGGCGGTGGCCTGTGCGGTCGTCTGGCTCTGGTGTGCGGCCGCAAGCGCCGCACCGACCGTTCAGCTGATAGCTGACGTGTCCGGCAGCATGAAAAGCAATGACCCGGCCAACCTGCGTGCCACCGGCATCGGGCTCTGGGGGACGCTTCTTCCCAAGGACACGCAGGCCGGACTCTGGACCTTTGGAAGCCAGGTCGATAACCCGGTGCCGCTGGACAAGGTCGATGGCGCCTGGCGGCAATCGGTTGAGGCCGCGCTTCCTCGATTGAGCGCCTATCAGCAGTTCACCGACATTGAGTCGGCGCTTACGAAGGCCCTGGCCGCGGTGCCCGACACCGATGAACCCGCGCACGTCATCCTGCTGACCGATGGCATGGTCGACCTGCCTGGTGCCAGCGGCCAGGCCAAGACCCGGAAAGACGCCGAGTCACGTTCGCGCCTGCTCGAAAGCGTCATCGAGGATTATCGGCAACGGGGCGTGGCAATCGACACCATCGCGCTGTCCGGCGGGGCCGATACCGAGCTCTTGTCGACACTGTCGCGTCAGACCGGCGGCCTTTCTTCGGTGGCGGAAACCCCGGCCACGCTCATGCGCTCGTTTCTGGATGCGATGACGCAGGTCACACCGTTTCAGCGCGTGCCGCTTGGCAGCGACCAACGCTTTTTCCTCGATGATCAGGTCAACGGCATGACTGCGCTGGTGTTTCGTGACGATTCCACATCGTCGCCGCTGTCGTTGATCGGCCCGGATGGGCAACGCATGACGGCGCGCGCCCCCGGTCGCAGCGACTGGCGTCATGAGGCGCGTTTCGATCTGATCACGCTCGACCGGCCAACGCCTGGGGAGTGGCGACTCGACGGCTCCGTCGGGCCGGGCAGTCGCATTTTGATCGATTCGCCGGTCAAGCTGGCGCTTGAAAGCGGTGAGCCGACGCTTTATCAGTTCTTCCCGCGTGACATTACGGCGCGCCTGACCGACAACGATGCGCCGGCCACACCTGAATCGCTTGGTGTGACGCCGCTGTCGATGCGCGCAACGCTTGTTGGCTCTGACGGGCGCACGTTGAGTGATACGCCGTTGACACCCTCTGATGACGGTGCGGTCTACTCAGGGCGGCTGAGCGCTGAAACGCTTGGCAACGCGCAACTTCGAGTGCAGGCGCAAGGTGAGGGCATGACGCGGCTGCGTGTGGCTCAGGTTAACGTGGCGCCGCCGCTGGAGCCGTCCCTTGACGCTTCGCACGGGGTGATCATGGTCGAGGCCCGTGCGCCGAAGCTCACTCACGACAATACCCGCATCTCGGCAACGCTTCTGGGGCAATCCCTTGACGTCACGACTGCTGCCGCAAGGACCTGGCAGGTGCGCCTGCCCGATGAGCTGCCGAGCCAATCGGTGCCGGTCGAGCTCAAGGCAACGATTGATCTGCCGATGCTTTCGCGCACCATCGATCTGCCCTCGGTGACCCTGAACGAACAGGCCCGCGTAGCACTTTCTGGGGCCGGTGAGCGCGCAGCACTCAAGGGGCAGTCCATGGAGGACGCGCAAGCGTCGGAGCAGGACGCCGAAGGGCCGTCCGCGCTCGAGAATCTTTGGAGCAAGGCGCAGGCCGCATGGCCCGAGGTGGTTGCGTGGGCCGAACGTCAGCCCGAGTGGGCCCGGTGGGCAGCCCTTGGCGTTGGTGTGCTGGTGGTACTTTTGCTTGTGCTTGGTGGGCGGCGCAGGCCCGAGCCGCGCCGCCGTGAACCTCACCTGGGCGAGGATGACAATGACCCGCGCCTATGAGGCGTCGTCATCGAACATGCCGTCGAACATCGGTCCGGATAGGTAGCGCTCACCGCTGTCCGGCAGGATGACCGCGATGGTCTTGTCCTTGTAGGCCGGATCTTCTGCAAGCCTCAGCGCGGCCACCATGGCCGCGCCGCAGGAGACGCCGCAAAGAATCCCTTCCTCTTGCATGATGCGCCGCGCCATGGCCATCGCTTCTTCGCTTTCGACCGTCTCGACCTGGTCGACCAACGACACATCCAGATTCTGGGGAATGAAGTTGGCTCCGATGCCCTGAATCTTGTGTGAGGCTGGGGTAATCGGCTGTTCGTTCATGTGTTGGGTGATGATCGGTGATTCCGACGGCTCGACCGCCACGCTGTGCAGCGCCTGGCCTCGCTCACGTTCGAAATAGAGCGAAATGCCGGTCAGGGTGCCGCCGGTACCAACGCCGGCCACCAGTACGTCGAGCTTGCCGTCGAGCGCATCAAAGAGCTCCGGCCCCGTGGTCTTGACGTGAATGGCCGGGTTGGCCGGGTTATTGAACTGCTGCGGCATGTAGTAGCGCTCGGGGTCGCCGTCTCTTAGTTCCTGCGCCTTGTCGACCGCGCCCTGCATGCCCTTGGGTGGCTCGGTCAACACAAGCGTTGCGCCCAATGCCTTCAGAACCTTGCGACGCTCGAGGCTCATGGATGCCGGCATGGTCAGCGTGACCGGGTAGCCCTTGGCCGCCCCCACGAACGCAAGCGCAATGCCGGTGTTGCCTGATGTCGGCTCGATGATTTCCATGCCGGGCTTGAGCGCGCCAGAGGCTTCGGCGTCCCAGATCATGTTGGCCCCGATGCGGCATTTGACCGACATGGCCGGGTTTCGCGCCTCGATCTTGGCGTATAGGCGCGGGTGAGAGGTCAAGCGGTTGATCTTGACCAGCGGGGTCTGTCCGATGGTCTGGGCATTGTCTTCAAAGACGGCACTCATGACGTTCTCCTGATGAATGAATCGCACACGCAAGCCTAATGCCGGCGCGTGTCGATTGCCATGGCGTGTGTGCGCATGGCTCAACAAGAGCGTTGAGTGTGAGTATCTCGACAAAGGTCGTACCCGAGCCTACCGTAGCTCGTTGTTTCTTGGCCGATAGTGCTAGCATTGAAGGTGTTTTGATGTATGACGTCTCCCGCGTCAAGGACAGCCCGATTCAACCATTTCAGCACAAGGATTCTCGCCATGACCCAACAGACCACCGTGTTGCAGGGCGAACCTCTGGAACACTTCGAGCGGTATGACTCCGTGCTGGATGTAATCGATGAAGCCTGTACCACCTATCGTGATCGCGTCGCCTTTTCCTGCATGGATCAGACGATGCGCTTTCATGAGCTGGATGAGCGGGCCGACCGCTTTGCGGCCTGGCTGACCCAAGAGAGTGGATTGGTGCCGGGGGACCGATTTGCGATCATTTTGCCCAATCTACTGCAGTACCCGGTGGCGGTGTTCGGGGCGCTTCGCGCGGGGCTTGTCGTGGTCAACACTAACCCGCTTTACACGCCGGAAGAGATGGCGCATCAGCTGAAGGATTCAGGCGCCAAGGGTGTTCTGGTGTTTTCGCACATGGCTGACCGGCTCGAAAAGGCGCTGTCCAAGACCGACGTCACCTGCGTCATGACAACAGACGTGGCGGATCTTCACGACGCGCCCAAACGCTGGGTATTGAATCTGGGTGCGCGCTACTTGAAGAAGCTGGTGCCACGTTATCACCTGCCTAACGCCGTGAGCTTTCGAACGGTCATGGCCTTTAACGGTCGGGCGACGCGTCACGCGCCGGCCAAGAACGATATGGCGGTGCTTCAATACACCGGCGGCACCACCGGTCAGCCCAAGGGCGCGATGCTGACCCACGCCAACCTGATCGCCAACATGCTCCAGACCGGCCAGATCCTCAAAAGCGCGATTCAGCGGGGCCAGGAGGTCGTGATTGCACCACTGCCGGTCTATCACATCTACACCTTTACGGTGAACTGCATGTTCTGCTGCTGGACGGGCAACCACAGTGTGTTGATTCCCAACCCGCGAGACATGGACGGCTTCATCAAGACGCTTAAAAAGACCGACTTCACCATATTCATCGGGCTCAATACGCTCTTCGCGGGGCTGCTCAAGCAGTCCGGGTTTAAAGCGCTCGATTTCTCGCACCTGAAGCTGACGATTTCCGGCGGCATGGCGCTCTCGAAAGAGACCGCCAAGCGCTGGAAGGGGCTGACCGGCTGTGATGTGCTGGAAGGGTATGGCATGACCGAGACGTCGCCGGTGGTGTGCGTCAATCCGCCCGACAATGTCCAGCTCGGCACGATCGGCGTGCCGGTGGCCGGCACCTCGCTTCAGGTGGTCGATGAGCATGACGTCGCTCAGCCGCTTGGTGCGCCCGGGGAGCTCTGCGTCAAGGGGCCTCAGGTTATGCGGGGGTACTGGCATAACGATGCAGCCAGCGAAAAGGCCTTTCTGGACGGCTCTTGGGTACGCACCGGCGATATGGCGGAACTCAATGAAAACGGCACCGTGCGCATTGTTGATCGCAAGAAGGACATGGTGATTGTCTCCGGCTTCAACGTGTACCCGACCGAGGTCGAGGAAGTGCTGATGACGCACCCGAGTGTTTCCGAGGCCGCAGTGGTGGGGGTGCCGCATGAGGAAAGCGGCGAACTCTTGAAGGCGTTTGTGGTGGCAAGCGATCAATCGCTTGACCAGGATACGCTTCGAGCGTGGTGCAAGGAGCACCTGACCAGCTACAAGGTGCCTCGCCAGATCGAATTTCGAACCGAATTGCCCAAGAGCAACGTCGGCAAGGTGCTTCGTCGTGAGCTTCGCGACGAGGCCGCGTGAGACAGGCGCCTGAGGTGGACGCCACCGCCTCAGGCGTTACAATGACACCTGCAGCCGACCCGACCCCTGGCTGCCCCTTCGGCCGTGTGCCCGTGCGTTTTCTCCAACATGTGGTTTGACTCTCTTGACGACTTCAGCAGCTGAGGTTCTGTCGCAGTGGCAGAACTTGCGTGATCAACTCGAACAATGCATGCGCCAGGACGCCGTGGCGCTGGACAAGCGTCTTGGCAAGGTGCGTCGCCGAATCAAGGAGGGTAAGCCCTCCAGCCGGGCCCTTGGTGAGATCGAGCGTGACATCGCACGTTCCAGGGCGCGATTCGAGGCGCGCTCGAGCACGCAGATTAAGCTCAATTATCCCGAGCAACTGCCGGTGGTTGAAAAGCGCGCCGATATTCTGGCCGCGCTCGAGAAAAGCCAGGTAGTGGTTGTCGCTGGTGAAACCGGGTCGGGAAAGACGACTCAGTTGCCCAAGCTGTGCCTTGAGATGGGGCTTGGCCGCCGGGGGTTGATCGGTCATACCCAGCCTCGCCGGCTGGCGGCGCGCTCGGTGGCAACCCGGCTTGCCGAAGAGCTTGAGGTTGGCCTCGGGGACACCGTGGGGTATCAGGTGCGTTTCACCGACACGACCTCGGAGTCGACGCTGGTCAAGCTGATGACGGACGGCATCCTGCTCAACGAGACCCAGCATGATCCGTGGTTGTCGCGCTATGAAGCGATCATCATCGATGAAGCGCACGAGCGCAGCCTCAATATCGATTTTCTGCTCGGGTACTTGAAGCGTCTGACCGACAAGCGCCCCGATCTCAAGATCATCATTACCTCGGCGACTATCGACGTTCAGCGATTTTCCGAGCATTTCGGTGGTGCGCCAATCGTCGAAGTCTCCGGTCGAACCTATCCGGTCGAAACGCTCTACCGGCCGCTGGTGAGGGAGACCGACGAGGAAGAGGATCAAACGCTTCAAGAAGGCATTGCCTCGGCGGTCGAGGACATTGATCGGATCGAGCGCGAGCGCGGCTGGCACTTTGGCCCGCGCGACATCCTGATCTTCTTGCCGGGCGAGCGGGAAATCCGTGAAACCGCTGACACGCTCAGGAAGGCGCGCTTGAAGGATACCGAGGTGCTGCCGCTGTACGCTCGGCTTTCCAACAGCGAGCAGAACAGGGTGTTCTCGCCGCACAGCGGACGGCGGGTTGTGCTGTCGACCAACGTGGCCGAAACCTCGCTGACAGTACCTGGCATTCGCTATGTGATCGACCCGGGTCTTGCCCGCATCAGCCGCTACAGTTACCGCGCCAAGGTGCAGCGTCTTCCGATCGAGGCCGTCAGCCAGGCGAGTGCGAATCAGCGCAAGGGCCGCTGCGGGCGAATCGCGGAAGGGGTGTGCATTCGCCTTTACAGTGAAGACGACTTCTTGGCGCGCCCGGAATTTACCGAGCCCGAGATTCAACGCACCAACCTGGCCTCGGTGATTCTCTCGATGCTGTCGCTGAAGCTTGGTGACATCGACAAGTTTCCGTTCGTCGACCCGCCCGGGTCGCGGTTCATCAGTGACGGCTTTCGGTTGTTGTTCGAGCTGGGCGCGGTCGATCATGCCCAGCATCTGACCCAGAAGGGACGCCAGCTTGCCAAGCTCCCGATCGACCCGCGCCTTGCGGCGATGATTCTTGCCGCCGGCCCGCTTGGCAGCGTGCGGGAGACCTTGATCATTGTCAGTGCCCTGAGCATTCAGGATCCGCGCGAACGCCCGGCCGAGAAGCGCGAGGCCGCCGATCAGAAACACCGGCAGTGGCAGTCGCCGGATTCGGACTTCATGTCGTGGCTGAGCCTCTGGCACGGCTTCGATGAGGCCCGGGGGCTTTACTCGAGCAGTGGCCTGCGACGCTGGTGTCGCGAGAATTATCTGAATTACCTGCGCCTTCGTGAATGGCACGATACCTTCCGTCAGCTTCGAAAGCTGGCGCAGTCACTTGGGTTGACGCTCAGCGAGGCGGACACCCCCGCGGATGAATCGCTGGTGCATCGGGCGCTGCTGGCGGGGCTTTTATCGAACATCGGCCTCAAGCAGGAGCAGCGCGAGTATCTGGGTACACGCAATCGAAAATTCCTGATTCATCCCGCATCGGGTCTTTCCAAGCGCGCTCCCAAATGGGTGATGGCCGGTGAGCTGATGGAGACGTCGCAGTTGTTCGCGCGCGAGGTGGCCGGCCTCAAGCCGGAATGGATCGAGCCTCTGGCCGAGCATCTGGTCAAGCGAAGCTACAGCGACCCGCACTGGGAAATGAAGCGGGCTCAGGTCGTGGCGTTTGAGCAGGTCACGCTGTTCGGGCTGCCGATCGTTAGCCGGCGCAAGATCAATTACGCCCCCATCGCCCCGGAAGAGGCGCGCCAGATTTTCATCCAGCACGCGCTGGTTGAGGGCGAGTACCGAACCCAGGGCGCCTTTTTCGAACATAACCGCGCGCTGATTGATGAGGTTGGTGATCTCGAGGACCGGGCTCGACGCCGGGATATTTTAATCGACGAAGAGACATTGGCGGCGTTTTACGACCAGCGTCTGCCAAGTGACGTGGTCGATGGCAAGAGCTTCGAGAAATGGCGGCGTCACGCCGAGCAGACGGACCCCGATGTGCTTCGGCTCGACAAGAGCGATCTGCTCGCGCGCGACGCCGTCGAAGTCACCGAGCAGCGCTACCCTGATCAGCTGACGCTCAACGGCGTGTGCTATCCGCTGTCGTATCACTTTTCCCCTGGCGCAGAGGACGACGGGGTCAGCATGACCGTGCCGGCCAGCATGCTTTCCCAGCTGCCTAGAGCGCGGCTTGATTGGCTGGTGCCGGGGCTCTTGCGCGATAAGGCGATTGCCTTGATGAAATCACTGCCCAAGCAGTATCGACGTCAGGTGGTTCCGATTCCCGATTGGGTCGATGCCGCTCTTGAAGCCCTGTCGCCCGATGATGTGGCCCTGAGTGCGGCGCTTGCCGAATTCATGCGCCAGAAAACCGGGCTTCGTCTGCCGGAATCGGCCTGGCAGAGCGATCAGCTTCCGCCGCATTTGATCATGAACATCAAGGTGGTGGCGCACGATGGCAGCTACCTCGGGCAGGGGCGCGACGTGGACGCACTCGAGCAGCGCTTCAGCGAGGCGGCGAAAGCCAGTACTCAGGCGCTTGCAAACGACGCGCTCCAGCAGAGTGCGCTCACGGCCTGGCCCCGCGAGGCGCTGCCTGAATCCCACGTTCAGGAGCAGGCGGGTATTCGGGTTGAGGCGTATCCGGCGGTGGTGGATGAGGGCAGTGCGCTCGGCGTGAAACTCTTCGATCATCCGGAGAAGGCGCTGACGCAGCATCGGGAAGGGGTCAAGCGTGCCGCGATGATGGCGTTGCCGGATCAGGTGCGCTATCTATCGCGCGCCATCGACGGCCTCGAGGAGTGTGTGCTGTTGTTTGCCAATGTGGGCTCACGGCGTGATTTCATCGATGATTTCGTCGAAGCGGCATTTTTACGCACCTTCGCCCACGACCCGCTACCGCGTGATGAGGCGGCGCTCGCTGCACGTATCGAAGCTGAACGCGCTGAACTCGTGCCGACCGCGGAGCTGATCATGGGTGAGGCCAGGGCGGCGCTCAAGGGGCATCTGGCGGTCGCCAAAAAGCTCAAGGGCAGCGTCAATCTTCAGCTGGCGCGCACCTATTCAGACCTCAAGTCACAAATGGCGCGTTTGGTACACCGAGACTTTATTCGAGAGGCGGGCACGTGGTTAAGCCACTATCCTCGGTATATGGAGGCGGCATCGATCCGACTCGAGAAGGCGCCACGAGAAGTGCGCAAGGATCAGTTGGCCATGGATGACGTGCAGGCCTTCGAGCAGCGTCTTTACGCGCATCTCGACAAGGCGCGGCATCAAGGCGTGGTCGACCCGGCACTTTTTGAGTTTGGCTGGTGGATCGAAGAGCTTCGCGTGTCCCTGTTTGCCCAGCAGCTTGGTACGCTCGAGCCTGTGTCGGACAAGCGTCTGGAGCGTCGCTGGAAAACGCTCAAGGAGCAGGGCATCGTTTAGTCGCCGCGCGGTTTGGTCGTAAAGGCACAGCGCGTGGCTGCGTTTGAAAGGCGAGGGGTGTAAGGTAGACCCCCTTGGGAACACAACGCCCGCAAAACGGGTCTCGAAGGAACAGTTATGGGTTCGAAAGCAACCGTTACCGCCATGGCATTGGCCGGCCTTGTTACCACCGGCTGCGCCAGTACCAATGGGCAGCAGTCCAACCCGCAGGATCCATGGGAAGGCTATAACAGGGCCGTTTTTTCATTCAATGATACGCTTGACCGTTATGCATTGAAGCCCGTGGCCGAAGGGTATGACTATGTCACCCCAGAGCCGGTTCAGGATGGCGTCGGCAACTTCTTCAATAACCTCGGCGAAGTCGGCAACTTCCTCAATAGCCTCATGCAGTGGAAGCTGAGTGCGGCAGGTGTTGCTGGCTCCCGGTTTCTGCTCAACACCACACTGGGGCTCGGCGGTCTGCTTGACCCGGCCGGTCGCATGGGGCTTGAGCGTCAGCCCGAGGATTTCGGTCAAACGCTTGCCACGTGGGGTGTAGGGCAGGGGCCGTATCTGGTCTGGCCGTTTCTTGGGCCGAGCACGGTGCGTGACAGCGCGGGCTTTCCGGTCAACTGGTATACCGACCCGGTTACCTACATTGACGATGACCCGACTCGCTGGTCGTTCCGCGCACTCGATATCGTTGATACACGGGCGGGCCTTCTTGATCAGGAGAGCCTGATGCAGGGCGATCGCTACAGCTTCGTGCGAGATGCCTATCTTCAGCGCCGTCAGTTCCTGATCAATGACGGCAAGGCCACCAAAGACCCGTTTGCCTCGGGTGACGTGGACTTCAATGATGATGACTTTGCTCAATAACGTCTGTCTGCGACCGCGTTCATGCTGAGCGCTCGACCAGTCATCGGCCTAATCGATCGGCCAGGTGCGTTCCGTGACCGGCTGGTCGGACTGCTCGAACGCTTTGGCTACAAGGCGGTCGCCATGGATGGGCTGGACGCACTGACCCGGCGTGTCTCACTGGTGGTCGTTCATATCACGGCACTTGAAGGTCGGCAGTGGGATGATCTGGCGCGGCGGTATCCGACGCTTGCCGTCAGCGATCGCACGTACGATCACGTGGACATCATCTCGGCAATCGATGCAGGCGTCGAGGATTACCTCATTGATCCGGTGATGAACACGTCGCTGTTCAAGCGGCTGATCGAACGCGCGCTGGAAGACAGTGAACGTCGCCAAGCCGCCGTTCGCGACCGTGACCGGCTCGAGGCGCTCAACGAGCAGCTGCAGACACACCTGACGCTCTTGCGTGAGGATCTGTATGCAGGTGGACAGATTCAGCGCAAGCTGCTGCCGGTCTCACCTCAGCGTCTCAATGGGCTCGAAGCATCGTTCTGGCTTGCCCCTTCTCTGTACCTGTCCGGTGACTTTCTGGACTATCGGGCGCTCGGGGCGCATTACAGCCTCTTTACCTTCATTGATGTCTCAGGCCATGGCGCGTCGTCGGCATTCGTGACGGTGTTGATCAAATCATTGATTCAGCGCGTATTGGCTCAGTGGGACGGTCAGCACCCGGAAGAGCTTTTGCCGGCGATGCTGACCAGTCTCAATGAAAATTTGATGGAAACCGGCGTGGGCAAACACGCTGCCTTGTTTCTGGGCATGATCGACCGACGCAGCCAAACGCTTTTTTATTCACTGGGCGCTCAAATGCCGATGCCGTTCATCAAGGAGGGCAGTGACGTTGATGTGCTCAGCGGGGACGGCCCGCCGATCGGGCTTTTTCCAGGCGTTCGTTTTCCGGTGTTCGAGCGGGTGCTCGATGCCGGATTTTCTCTGTGGTTATGTTCCGATGGTGTATTTGATTGCCTTCAGGCTGATACATTGGATGAGAAAATTGAAATGCTGCGTTTGAGAGTGGCAGAGTCTGCATCCATTGCGGATCTGAAAGGGTCGTTGACCCTGGGTGATGCGCTTCCCGATGATCTTACCATCATGATGCTGAGTGGGTTTCACGATGATTGAGGCACGCATTCAAGCGGCGTATGTGGATCATGTATTCATTTTAAAGCTCACAGGCGATGTACGACTGACCCTGTGTGCCACGCTCGATCAGCAGGCTCGGGCGCTTTCCGAACTGCGCGATCTCAAGGATGTGATCATTGACCTTCGTGAGGTAATAAACCTGGATTCCACCTCGCTTGGCTTTCTTGCAAAGATCGCTCTGGCGGTCAAGGCGCGCATCGATCGCCAACCCGTCGTGATCGCAAGCCATCCTGACGTATTGCGCATGTTCGATGTCATGGGGTTCCGGCATTATGTGTCGTTGAGCGAGGCGCCGCCCGAGCAGCAGGAGTTTCATGACTTACCGGTCGTGGATACCGATGAGGCAGGCCTTCGCGAGCGCATTCTCGATGCCCATCGAACGTTGATGACACTCAATGAGCGCAACAAGAGCGAGTTTCAGCCGCTGGTCGATCTTCTGGAACTTCAGCGTTTCGACGCCGACCCACCATCCTGATTTGGGTATTAGCCCCACGCCTGATTCAGGCCCTTTCACGCTCATGGCATGAACTGTTCCGGCTCCTGTAGGACACACGGAGAAAGGAGGTTCATGCGCGAGGTATGTCATGGAAGACAGAGAGAATTCAGAGCGCCATTATCCCTACCACCTTGTTGTAACTCTGGCGGCGCTGGTCATCATTGTGACCGGCCTAAAGCTTGGGGCCGACATTATCATTCCGATTCTACTGGCGACCTTCGTGGCCGTATTGTGCGCGCGTCCGGTGAGCTGGCTGCATCAGAAGGGCCTTGGCATTACACCTTCAATCTGTTTGGTGCTTGCAGGGCTTGCGATCTTGTTGGGGGCATTTGGCACCTTGATTGCGGCGCATTTGAATGCGTTCGTGGAGCAGCTGCCGGATATGGAAGCCAAGTTGCAGGAATACTACAAGGTCATCATCGACTGGATGAACTCGAATGGCGTGCCGGCGGAGCTTTCCTCGGCCGAGCGATTCTTCGACCCGGACAAGGCCACGCGGCTCATGCCGATGTTGCTTGGAGGAATCGGCAGTGCGCTGTCACAGATCTTGATCATTTTCCTGTTGATGATCTTTGTGCTGTACGAAACGCTCGATTTCCCGAAAAAGATCAAGCTGGCACTGGAGCAGCCGGAAGCGAGCATGCGACGTTTCACCCAGTTTTCACTGACGCTTCAGCGCTATCTGGTGGTCAAGACGGGGATCAGTATCATCACTGGTGGCCTGGTGTCACTGTCGTGCGTACTGCTGAACGTTCAGTTCGCGCTGTTGTGGGGCGTTCTGGCATTTCTTTTGAACTACATCCCCAATCTAGGCTCGATCATCGCGGCCGTGCCGGCGGTACTTTTGACGCTGGTCATGCCCGAAGGCGGCTTCATCAAGGCGGCCATGCTGGGCGGCTGTTATACCGGCATCAACTTCATTCTTGGCAACTTCGTTGAGCCGCGCATCATGGGGCAAACCCTTGGCATGTCGACGTTGGTGGCGTTTTTGTCGTTGGTCGTCTGGGGCTGGATTCTTGGGCCGGTCGGAATGTTTCTCTCGGTGCCGTTGACCATGTCGCTCAAGATCGCACTCGACAGTCACCCGGATACGCGTTGGCTGTCGATCATGCTGGGGCCGACTCAACGGCGACGGGAGAAATCGCGCGAGAAAAAAAGTCGCAGCGCATCCTGACGCATAAAAAACCCACCTCGAAAGGTGGGTTTTTTCTAAGCGAGTCAGTCCGCCTACGCGTTCTGCTCGATAAACTGCACAAGCTGCGGCTTGGACTGGGCGCCGACCAGTGACGCAACCTTGTTGCCTTCCTTGAACATCACGACCGTGGGCACGCCACGTACGCCCTGTTCTGCGGCGATGTCGGCGGCGTCATCGACATTGATGCTGACCACTTTCAGTGTGTCGGCCTTTTCTTCAGCCACTTCGTCGACGACCGGCGCCATCATCTTGCAGGGGCCGCACCACGGTGCCCAGAATTTCAGCATCACGGGTTTGTCGGATTTCAGCACTTCTTGTTCGAAGTTGGCTGCGGTGACATCAATGTTGTTACTCATAAGGTTCTCCAGTTCTCTCAACTGCGTCGCAGTTCATGGCAAGGATGGTAGCGGTTGCCTGATACAGAGGCAAATAACATCCTTTAAACGGGGCGATTGCGTGTGGCGTGCCACGTTATATGGGGACACTCATGGCTTAAAAAAAGGCGTAGCGAATGCCGAGTACCAACAATAACCCGGTCAAGAGTGTACGCAGCAGCGCATCCGGCAGGTAGCGCGTCATGCGGGCCCCCAGATGGATGGCGGGCAGTGAGCCGATCAGAAGCGCACCGAGCAGCATGAAATCCACGTTCCCCAGGAACAGGTGCCCGGTACCTGCAACCAGCGTCAAAGGCACGGCGTGGGCAATGTCGGTTCCGACGATCTTGCCGGCACGAAAGCTTGGGTAGAGGACCATCAGAATGGCGGTTCCAAACACACCGGCGCCCACGGAGGAGAGTGTGACACACACTCCGAGAATCAAGCCCGAGAACAACGTAAGCTGGGGGGTGTAGCGTTGAATCCAGCCATCTTTCTTGGCTGCAAACCGCTGCAGGGGACCTTTGAAAATCAAAATGACGGCGGTCATGATCAGCATGACACCAAGCATGCCCGTAATCAGATCGCCATAGGCGTGGCTGCCGTCAAAGAATTGATCAAGCACCCACACCGTCACGAGCGCGGAGGGGATGCTGGTGGCGGCCAGGAGTTTGACCACGCGCCAATCTATGTGCTGCTGCTTATGATGGCTGAAGGCGCCACTGAACTTGGTCAGGGCGGCGTAAAGCAGGTCGGTTCCGACAGCCACGCTGGGTGGAAAACCGAACAGCAGCAGCAGCGGGGTCATCAGCGAGCCGCCACCGATACCGGAGAGGCCGACGGCAAACCCGACGCCTGCGCCGGCAAGTATATATAAAAGGAGGTCGGTCAATTCCATTGTCAGCGGCCCATCGTGAAAGAGTGATCATAACGGCGGGTATCTTAAGATGTCCTCTTTATGCCCGAAAGGAATGATTGTTCATTATTTTATGCCTTGATAGCATTAAAAAGGTCATTATTGCTGGGTGGGGGTTGCCGTGAAGCTTCAACAATTGCGTTATATCTGGGAAGTTTCCCGCCATAACTTGAACGTATCAGCCACGGCGCAAAGTTTGTATACGTCGCAGCCGGGCATCTCGAAGCAGATTCGGTTGCTCGAGGATGAACTCGGCGTCGAGATTTTTGCGCGAAGTGGCAAACATTTGACACGGGTTACCCCGGCCGGACGCGCGATCATCGATCTGGCTGGCCAGGTACTGTGTACGGTCGGAAACATTAAACAGGTGGCTCAGGAGCACAGCGATGAGCAGTGTGGCAGCCTGTCGCTCGGGACCACCCATACTCAGGCGCGCTACGCACTGCCTTCGATTATTCAGGAATTTCGGGCGAAGTTCCCGGATGTGGCCCTGCACATGCAGCAGGGTACCCCCAAGCAGATCGCGCAGATGGTCTCTGAAGGCCAGGCTGACTTCGCCATCTGTACCGAGGCGCTTGAACATTTCACGGATTTGATCCTATTGCCGTGCTATCGCTGGAATCGCTGCGTGCTGGTGCCCAAGGATCATCCACTGGCGCAGTCGCCTCTGACACTCGAGGCGCTAGCCGAACATCCGGTGGTCACCTACACCTTCGGATTCACGGGCCGCTCCCAGCTTGACGACGCTTTTCGACGCAACGGCCTTGCCCCCAACGTGGTGCTGACCGCCGCCGATGCCGACGTCATCAAGACCTATGTGCGTCTTGGTATGGGGGTTGGGATTGTCGCGCATATGGCGGTCGATCCTGTTGCCGATCATGATCTGGTGGCGATCGATGCAAGCCATCTGTTCGAAAGCTCAATCACTCGGATTGGCATTCGGCGGGGAACGTTCATGCGCGGGTATATGTATGACTTTCTGCACCGCTTTGCAGGCCACCTTGACCGAGACCGAGTGGATGCAGCATTGGAAGCCGGTCCAAAAAACGAGGCGGGCCTGTTCGAGGATGTGGTTTTGCCGGTTCGCTAGAAAGTCGACACGCTAGAGCACTCAATAGAGCACTCAAACGAAAAAGCGCAGCCCCGCGGCTGCGCTTTTTTATGAAGTAAGGGTCTTTTGGGCCAGAACATTTCGTCAGTGCGCCAGGTGCAAGCCGCATTCGCGCGTCTCTTCACCCTTGGTTGGGTCGAAGTAGTCGAAGTTGTTCGGCAGGTCATGCTTGACCAGATACTCGTAGAGGTCCTTGGAGCTCCAGTGCAGAAGCGGCGCGACCTTGATCAGGCCGTCGCTATTGACGCTGACGGGTTGCATCTGGGCGCGATGCTGAGTGTCGGAGGCGCGCAGCGCCGTAAACCAGACGGTCGGTGCCATTTCGCGAATGGCGCGTTCAAACGGCTCGAGCTTGACCTCGGCGGTGAACGCGTCATGACGCGGGTCATCAAGGCCTGGAGCATCGCCTTCGACTGCTTCTCGATGCGCGCGCGTGCGCTTGGGCACGAAGATGAAGCGATTAAGGCCAAGTTTCTGGGTCACTTCATCAGCAAACTGGTAGGTGGCGGGCGTGTTATAGCCGGAATCCATCCAGACAACCGGAACATCAGGCTTGAGTGTTGCCACCATGTGGAGAATGACCGCCTCGAACGGGCGGAAGTTGGTGGTCACGATCGGAAGCCCCCCTTGTTCCAGCGCCCATTCGACCAGTTTCTCTGCATCGTTGCCGAACTGCTGATTGACGTCATCAATGGTCATGCGTGTTCTCTCCGTACGTGATGAGTAATGGGGTCAAGCCTACCAGAGCCGTGTTGAGGCCGGCTAATATCGTTCGCTTAGAAGCTTAGAGCGCCAGGCGCTCATGTCTCGGACTCCAGCGCGTTCATCAAGTGGCGAATCTTGGCGATCGATTCGGCGTATTCTTCTTCTTCGACCGAGTCGGCCACGATGCCGCCGCCGCCCCAGAGGTGAACGCGGCCTTTCTGCATCAGTGCGGTGCGGATCATGATGGACGTATCCATGTTGCCGCGCGTGTCGATGTAGCCAAGCGAGCCGCAGTAGGGCGCCCGAAAGACAGGTTCCAGTTCATCGATGATCTCTATGGCGCGATGTTTTGGAGCGCCCGTGATTGACCCACCTGGAAAGGCCGCCATCAATGCATCAAGCGCGTCCTTGCTTGAGTCGAGCTGGCCTGTGATGGTGCTGACCAGATGATGCACATTGGCGTAGGACTCAAGCGCCATCAGTTTGGGAACGGTGACGGTGCCCGGCGCACTCACACGGCCTAAATCGTTTCGAAGAAGATCCACGATCATCACGTTTTCGGCCTTGTCCTTGAGGCTTGCTTCAAGCTCCAGCGCCAGCTGCCGGTCCTCTTCATGCGTTGCGCCCCGGGGGCGTGTGCCCTTGATCGGCTGCGCCATCAGTGTGCGTTCGCTGCAGCGGATAAAACGCTCTGGTGACAAGGACATTAACGCGCCATCGCCCCAGTCCAGATAACCGGAAAACGGCGTTGGTGTTGCCGCTCTCAGGCGTTGGTAGGCCTCGAAGCCATCACCTTCGGTATGTGCGCTGAACCGTTGAGTCAGATTGATCTGATAGCAGTCACCGGCACGCAAGTACGCCTGTACCTGCTGAAACGCCACACCGTAATCAGCGCGTGTCCATTCAGGTGCAAACGGGGTCGTGCAGTGAAACGAAGGACGTTGTCGTTTGTGCGCTGGACGCGAAAGCATCTGATGACGCTCATGGCGCTTGGTCTCGGGCGCGATGAGCGTGGCGCACTTTTCGTGATGATCGAGCACCAGGGCCCAGTCGTAGGCACCCAGCATGGCCCAGGGCCAGGTCACGGAAGGGTCCTCTTTTAAAGGCAAGGCCTGAAGCGTCCGAGCGAACTCATAGCTCCAGTAACCGATAATTCCACCGGAAAAGGGCAGGTCCGCCATATCGTTGGGCACACTGTGTTCGGCCAGTGACAAAAGGGCCTTCTGAGCGGTATGGACGTCCTGAATATGAGTCAGATGCGCTGGGGCATCCGCGCTCCACTCAAGCCCATTCGGTTGGACCTTAAGCGTGCACAACGGTTGGCTCGAAAGAATGTCGAAGCGCCCCGTAGCGGAATGCGGCTTGCCGGAATCGAGCAAGACCGCGCCGGGTTCGTCTTTGAGTTTTGAAAAATAGCCAAGTGGCGACGGCTCATAGGGAAGCGACGTCAAGGTCAGGTGCGTCATGAAAGGCGACCGAGTGCGAGACAAGTGAACGGGCAAGCCCGATGGAATAGGGGAATGCTATCATGTCCGGCTTTTGATCGGGATGAATAGGGTAGACGTATGGCGGCTGGCTGGCAGCAGCAACATGGCACATTGCAGTTGAGGGATCAGTCGGTCCACTGGGCGCGATTGAAGAAAACGGCCGACACTGAACAGTTAGGTTCCGAAGGCGCGCCATTGCCACTGATACTGCTCCATGGGGCGGGCGTGTCGGGTGCTGTGACCTGGGGTGGGTTTTTACCGCATTTTACGCACTATACGGACATCGTGATTCCGGATCTTCGAGGGGCGGGCAAGACCCATTTCCCCGGCGGGGACGAGCGGGCGTTTACCATGGACGAGGTGCTCGATGATCTTGAAGCGCTGATGGACGAGCAGGGCATCGAGCGGTTCGATGTGGCGGGGTATTCCTTTGGAGGCCTGGCTGCAATGCTCTTAAAGGCGCGACTGGGCGATCGCATCAATCGCCTGACCTTGTTGGAACCTGCGTTACTTGAACGAATGGACTGCGAAGCATCCGTTCGTATCCGCGAGCATTATACGTATGCGGCCAGCGCCATTAGAGAAGGAAGAACCGCTGAAGAGGGCATCACGCAGTTTCTGGACCTGATCGCGCCGAAGCGCTCCCGTGACCCGCGCGTCGAGTCGGTGGCCATCAAGCGCCTCGGTCGACGTCATGAAGGCTTTGCTCACGCACTTGATTGCGTGACACAGGCGATCAAGCACACTGATCGCGAGGCGCTGCTTGCCAGGCAGGACTGTGTCTTGAGCGTCGTGGGTGGGCGAAGCCCGCGTGCGATGCGGGAGTATCATCATTATCTCGGGGAAGCCTATCCAGCGTGGCGTTACGTTGAGTTGAGTGAAACCGATCACTCCCTGCCATTTCAAAAGCCAAGGCAGCTGGTGGAACTGATCGAGCGCCGATAACGTGAGTCGGGCTTGTTATGCGCTGGAGGGCGTGGCAGCGTTCCAGGATCTCTTGTTTTATTAACGTACATTCAGGTCTCTCCATGACGAGTGAGTCAACCGAAGTCCGGACGATCGCCGAGCGTGTCTTTCATAAGCTCCAGGACGACATCGTGCGTGGCCATCTTCCTGCGGGAAGCAAGATTACCGAGCCAGGGCTTGCGAAAAGTTATGGGGTGTCGCGTGGGCCACTGCGTGAGGCCATGCGTCGACTTGAAACGCACCGCTTGATCGAGCGAGTGCCGCACGTGGGCGCCAGGGTAGTGAAGCTTTCCATGCGAGAACTGCTGGAGCTGTTTGATATGCGTGAGGCCTTGGAGAGCATGGCCGCGCGTCTGGCTGCAAGGCATATGACCCAGGACGAGCTCGCAGCACTTCGAGGCGTGCTTGATGCGCATGAGGAGCAGCACGATCTGCCGCCCGGCGAGGCGTATCACCGTCGAGAGGGTGATCTGGACTTTCACTTCCATATTGTTAGAGGCAGTCACAACCGTATGTTGATGACCACGCTCTGTGACGACCTCTACTATTTGGTTCGGCTCTATCGAACGCAGTACAGTGCTACCGGAACGCGGCCCCAGCGTGCGTTTGTCGAGCATCACAGAATCGTTGACGCCATTGCCTCAGGTGATGAAGAGCTTGCCGAAACGCTAATGCGACGCCACATTACGGCGTCACGGCAGCTGGTAACCGAACGCTACGCCATGACGCTTGAGCATTCTGAGCAAAAGGAAGAGCCGATCTCGAGACGGCGCATCAACTCATAAGCCGCATTATAAGTGTCCCACAGGCCCCGGCCAGCGGGGCGCTTTTGTATTGGTGTCATTCCGATGTCATCTTTTTTCGACAAAGGGGTTGCGCTCGAGTCAGTGCGTGGGTAAAGTACGCATCCGCTGTCGGGGACGTCGCAAACGGCCAGGCAGTATGAAGTGCGCAAGGTGCTGATTTGGTTTGGTTTTTCTAAGCTTTTTTGAAAAATCGGACGTTGACATTTCAGCCCGGTTCGGTAGAATACGCCGCACTTCATCGGACGCAGCTTCGAGTGATTGAAGAGCGGTTTTCTTGCTCTTCAGGTCGGAATTTGGTTTTCTGATCGGTCGCTCAA
>NZ_JAMLJJ010000011.1 GCF_023736155.1 Larsenimonas salina
ACCTACTTCATCACCTCGGCGGACTCGGGCACTCTCGTACTGTGCATTCTCGACAGCGGCGGTCACCAGGAGCCTCCACAGGTCATCCGGGTGCTATGGGGCGTCATCATCGCCTGCATCGCCAGCGCCCTGCTCTATGCCGGGGGACTGGAAACGATCCAGACCGCCTCGATCATCGCCGGCTTTCCCATCGCCATCTTCATCCTGGTGATCACCATCAGCCTGTATCGCTCGCTGCGACGCGAGCCGATGGCCGCCGCCATGCTCCCACCACAGGCAAGGCCGGCGGACGAAACGCTCGACCATCACAGCGGTACGAGCGACGTCAGGCCTGCTGCAGCCCCGGCCGCCGACACCACCTTCGAGGCGAGCGTCCGGGCCTGAGAACCGGGACCACCCGCCGCCTGGAACGACGAGGGGCCCGGCATCCGCCGGGCCCCTCGTCGTGAAGCACTCCATGACCACGCACTCATGTCAGTCCCAGGTCTCCGACTTCCTTGGGAATCGTCTTCAACAGCCACTCCCGAAAGGCCTTGACGCCACGGCGATTAGCCGGCGAATCACTACGCTCGAGCAAATAGAAACGTGCTTCAGTGCGCAGCACCGTCTCCACTGGCCGCACCAGCTGTCCCCGCTCCAGGTAATCGTCGACCAGCTGGCTCCAGCCCAATGCCACGCCCTGATCCATCATCGCGGCCTGCACCAGCATCGAATAGCTATTGATATTGAGACGTCGACGCGGTGGCCGGACTTCGGCGCCCACCTGCGAGAACCACTGACGCCAGCTCATCCAGTCCTGATCGGCGTCCTCGAGCGATAGCAGCGTGCAGTCCGGCAATGCCGTCAAGTCCTCCAGGGGACCATGGCGTTCGAGATAGCCAGGGCTGCAGACCGGGAAAACTTCCTCGTGGAACAGCGTCGTGGCCCGCATGCTGGCTGGTAGCGTGCGGCAGTAGAACAGCGCTACATCGGACTCCACTCGTGACAGGTCGCGAATCTGTTCCGTCGCCACGATACGCAGCTCGATGTCGTCATGCTCGCGCTGGAACTCGGCGATCTTGGGCAACAGCCACAGTGAGGCCATGGCACTGGTGGTGGCCACGGTGAGCTGGTGCATGCCCTGCCAACTGCGGACCTCATCGGTAATGCCGGCGATATCCACCAGCGACTGACGCACCGACTGGGCGTAGCGTCGACCCATGGCGGTCAACTTGACGCTGCGATTGGCGCGCTCGAACAGCGGCTTACCCAGGTAGGTCTCGAGGCTACGCACTTGGCGGCTGATCGCACCCTGCGTCACATGCAGCTCATCGGCAGCCAGCGTGAAGCTGAGGTGCCGGGCCGCCGACTCAAAGGCCACCAAACTGTTCAGGGGAGGCAAAGGACTGATTTTCATATCGTTGCGGCGTCAACCATGATCGGGGCGGGTGCGACGAGTTTACGCCCGGCGCCCGGGTGACGCCACGGGTCTACGCCTGCTTCTTTCGCCGCAGGCGTCACCGCGCGCGTTCGCCTCAGACCAGCCGCGCCCCGTTCGGTACCCCCATGTCGGGCGTAGCCAGCGCCACCGCCCCATCCTCGCGATGAAAGCCGGTGACCAGGCACCCCGAGGTCATTGGGCCGATCTGTTTCGGCGGAAAATTGACCACCGCGATCATCTGCTTGCCGACCAGCTCGTCCGGCTCGTACAGCTCGGTGATCTGGGCGCTGGACTTGCGCACGCCTATCTCCTCGCCGAAGTCGACGCGCAACCGGTAGGCCGACCGCCGCGCCTCGGCAAAGACCTCGGCCTCGACGATGGTGCCCACGCGCAGTTCGATTCTGTCGAAGTCCGCCCATTCGATCTGTTCCATGACGGTGTCCTCCTTGTCTCTTGAACGTGCCCGGCGTCGCGCCAGGCGTTATCCCCTCGACGACTCCGTCGACTCACGTGACCGCCGGTGCTTTCGACCACTCAACATGCCGCTACCGATCAGCGCCCCGCCGCAGATCAGCAGCGCGGCCAGCAGCAGGCTCGGGCTGGGCGCGGCCAGGCCGGCGGCGATCAGCACCAGGGTCGAGCACAGCGGCGTGGCATAGGACATGAGCCCCAGCAGGCGCACGTGGCCGCGCTTCATGCCCAGATCCCAGGTGAAGAAGGCGCTGCCCACCGGCCCCAGCCCCAGGGCCAGGATCGCCCACAGGTTGGCACCTTCCGGCCAGCCCGTGGGCTCCCAGGCCAGATGGCAGACGAATGCCAGCGCCGCGGCGCCGAGGCAGTTCCAGGCCACCGCCGTGGTCGGAGTCCGCGCCAGCAGCCGCGAGGCCACGGAATAGCCGCTCCAGATGAAGGCCGCCAGCAGCGCCGCCAGATAGCCCGGCGTATATTCGCCGGACCAGTCGAAGCCGTCGGGCCCCACCAGCAGCGCCGCACCGATGAAGCCGCACACGCCGCCCACCAGGTGGATGCCGCGCAGGCGCTCGCCCGGCAGCAGCCAGCCGGCCAGGATCACGATCAGCAGCGGCCAAAGATAGCTGATCAGCCCGGCGTTGGCCGCCGGCGGGCTGGCGGAAGGCCTCGGCCAGGGCACGCTTCTCGCCACGCAGCAGGAACACCAGCAGCGCCAGGCCGCCGGCCAGGCCGAAGCACAGCGCAGTAAGCAGGAAAGGCGGCACCGGGCCGGCCCACTGGGTAAACAGCGCCAGCGTCGCCCAGCTCAGGACGGTACTGGCGCCCCACAGGGTGGCGCGGCGCGCCTCGGCATGGGAAACAGCCGACATGTCGATTCTCCACTCACGGGTCGGCCGGGCAGTATGGGGGACGAGGAAGACGACGGCTTGTCGATTTCGGCCATCGTGGGTAAAGGAAGGCATGGCCCGAACGTAATACGGCCGCCCACGCAAGCGCGGGCGGCCGTCGGCTCCATCATGGCCATCGTGTCTAGCGAACCAGATGCAGGAAGTGCAGGTGTTTCTCGTACTGATCGAGGATGTCACCGATCACCTGGGACGGGAGGTAGCCGACGATGCTGTACTTCTGGCCGCCCTCGTTCAGGAAGACCTCGGCGCGGTAGTGGCTGTTGTCCTCGCCCTTCTTGCGGCCGCCCAGGCCACTGTAGGCGAACGACGGCGCCGCATAGGCTCGGGCGCGCACGCCATAGATGAAGTCGGCCTCGTCGCCGTGACCCACACGCATGGTGCAGCGATCCTCCTCGCGGGTGATGCGCACGTCGAGCGCCTGCTTCTCGAACTCCTCGGCGACCTCGCGCATCGCCGGCTCGACGGTGGCATCAAGGAAGTCGATCACCTGCTGGCGGCGCGGCGAGGAGACCAGCACCCCGAGACGCTCCTGCCAGGCGTAGTCCTGCTCGGCGCCGATGCGCGCCACGTGGCTGGGCGTGTTGGCGACGTGCTGCAGACTGTCACGCTTGCAGGCCTCGATGCGCAGCGACTTGAACAGCCCGAAGCCGACCAGGATCAGGATCGGCGCAAACGGCAACGCCGAGGCCAGCGAGGCGGCTTGCAGAGCGGACAGCACATTGCTGCCGCCGGCCAGGATCAGCGCCGAGGCCACCAGGCCTTCGGCGACGGCCCAGAAGACGCGCTGCCAGACGGCCGGCTCGCCGTCGTCCTTGGCGGTCAGGGTATCGATGACCAGCGAGCCGGAGTCGGACGAGGTCACGAAGAAGGTGATGACCAGCAGGGTCGCGACCACCGAGGAGATGCTGGCCAGCGGCAGCGTGTCCAGGAAGTGGAACAGCGAGGTAGAGCTGTCGGCGAACACCTGGTCGACCAGGTTCGGCATGGCGCCGCTCATGATGCCGTGCAGGGCGGTGTCGCCGAACACGGTCAGCCACACGCAGGTCACGCCGACCGGCACGAAGATCACGCCGAGCACGAATTCGCGTATCGTGCGGCCTCGGGAGACGCGGGCCACGAACATGCCGACGAACGGCGACCAGGCGATGAACCAGGCCCAGTAGAACAGCGTCCAGCCGCCCATGAAGGACTCCGTCTCCTCGTCGTCGACATAGGCGTAGATGTTGAACGTCATGTCCAGCGCGGACGAGAGATAGGTGCCGACGTTCTGAGCCAGCGACCGGAAGATGAACAGCGTCGGGCCGGTGACCGCGACGAACACCAGAAGCAGCACAGCCAGGCGCAGGTTCCACTCGGAAATGCGTCGGATGCCGCCGTCCAAGCCAGATACCACCGAGATCGTCGCGATGCCGGTGACCAGGGCGATCAGCCCCAGCTGTGTCCATGGGCCGATAGGTACACCGAACAGGTAGTTCAGGCCGGCGTTGATCTGCATCACGCCGAGCCCCAGCGAGGTGGCGATGCCGAACATCGTGCCGAACACCGCGAAAACGTCTACAGCGTGGCCGATCGGGCCATGGATGCGCTTGCCGATCAGCGGATAGAGCGCCGAGCTGATACGCAACGGCAGGCCGTGGCGGAAACTGAAGTAGGCCAGCGCCAGGGCGACGATGGCGTAGACACCCCAGGCATGCATGCCCCAATGGAAGAAAGCCAGGCGCATGGCGTCGCGTGCAGCCGTCGCCGTTTCGGGATCTCCCATGGGAGGGCCGGCGAAGTGGAAGACCGGCTCGGCCACACCGTAGAAGATCAGGCCAATGCCCATGCCGGCGGAAAACAGCATGGCGAACCAGGACAGGTAGCTGAAATCCGGCTCGCTGTGATCCGGGCCGAGCTTGATGCGGCCATAGCGGCTGAACGCCAGAATCAACGACAACGCCAGATAGATGCCCATGGCCAGCATGTAGAACCAGCCGAAGGTGCCGATGATCCAGTCCTGCAGGGCGCCGAACCAGGCGCCTGCGGTCTCGGGCATGGCGATGGTGAAGATCACGAAGGCCAGGATGATACCGGCAGAGGGGTAGAAGACCGGTGGATTGATGCCGGCCACCGGGCCGGCCTCTTGTTTAGCCATAAAGCTCATTGTGTTGGTGAATGGGGGCAAGCTGGCACCGCCAGGCGGATGACATGGGTAATACGTCCCGGGCGTCTGCTTAGACCTGAGGACCCGCCTTGAAACGCTTGCCGGAGCATAGCTTTCTCGACCATGTCAATACGGCGAGGGGTGGCATCGCCGGCATCGGCAGGGACGGGAAATCGTCACGCTGGTGATGCTGCCGAGAATCGTGTTGACGTGACATGAGCACTCCTCCTCTTTCGATGGCATCGACATCGCGAGATACTGGCTCGACACCTTGAACGCGGCGCACGCCCCGCCATGACACGCTCGAGGCATGGCAGGAGAGAAACAGGAACATCGGATGCCTAGCCGCATCGCGTCTTCTTGCCTCGCGGCGGGCCTGCGTGCGGCCCTGAATGCGCAGGCGATGGCAGCGCGCATTCTCGGTGACGCCCGCGTATCATGGAAACGAAGTTTCCCGATAAAGCCATCGGATTTCGTGATGACCGTTTCCAATACCCAGCGACCGCTGGATCTTGTCCTGCTAAGGACCTTCATCAGCGTGGTGGATCAGGGTGGCTTCACCGCCGCCGCGGAGCAGCAGCACATGGCGCAGTCCACGGTCAGCGCCCATATGAAGCGTCTGGAAGAGCTTTTCGATTGCCGTCTTCTACAGCGAGGCCAACGGGCCGCGACTCCGACACCTGCGGGGGAACGCCTGCTGGCCCATGCCCGACAGATGCTGCGGCAGAATGCGCTGGCCTGGCAGGACGTTCGAGAACAGCGGCTGGATGGCGTGGTGCGACTCGGCATTCCCGACGACTACCTCGTGTATCTCCCAGAGGCACTGTCGGCATTCGAGGACCGTTTCCCCGGGGTCGAGCTGGAAGTGCACTGTGGTCTGAGCGTCGACCTGGTGCAGGACGTCCGCTCCGGCGCCCTAGACCTGGCGATCGTTACCCGACAACCCAACAGCCCCGGCGGTGAGATACTGCGACGTGAACCCATGATCTGGGCGGGGGCATCAGGCCATGAGACCCATGCCAGGAAGCCCCTGCCCCTAGCGGTATCACGTGAAGGCGTCTGCATCTTTCGTGAGCGCGCCATCGCCGCCCTCGAAGCCGCCGGCATAGCCTGGCGCATCGCCTATGCCAGCACCAGCCTGTCGGGGCTGTCCGCTGCGGTACGGGCTGGGCTAGCGGTGACAGTGCTGACACCCTCAATGATCGGCCCCGGTCTGCGCGCCCTCGAACACAACGGGGAGCTGCCCGAGCTGCCGACCACAGACATCACCCTGCATCGACGCCCAGGTCAGCCCAGCGAGGCAGCGCGACAGCTGGCGGCCCAGCTGCATGCCCACATTCAGGAACGCCCGGTCCGAGGCGATAGGCAATAGCTGTCGATATCGGCGTCGATGTCGACCGCCATAGCCTCCACCAGACGCCCTGCCAGTGACGGCTCACCGCCTTCGTCACTCGTGTAGCGAGCCCTCCACTCGAAGGTGATGGGCGTCACATCCAGCTCGATGGCGCGCAATCTCTCCGCCCAGGCCGACATCGTCACGCAGAAGGACGGTAGGATAGAAACCCCATCACCACTCGCCACCAGCTGGCAGATCAGCTCCGTGGATTCGACCCGCGATACACCGGTCGGAAACCGCTGTCCCCTCTCGAAAAAGAGGTCATACTCCCATCCCGCCTCAGGCCTCAGGCCATAGGTCAGGAATCGCTCACCATGAAAGTCCTCCGGGCTCATCCGCTCCCGCGCCGCCAAATGAGACCCCGCCCCGACAACCGCCACAAGACGATCGCGCAGCAAGCCCCGACTGTCGAGGTTCGGTACTTCCATGGCACCTGGCAGCAACACAAGGTCCGCGACGTCACTGCCGAGTGGTGATACGGGGCGCTCGCTGGGCACACGCACGAATTCCAGATCCAGACTCGGCTCCATCCGACTTCCCAGCCGCAGCAGCATCGAGGCCAACCCCGACGGGTCGAAGTGCGTCCAGGCCACCCGTACACGATTGGCACTGCGCTTGCCTTGCCAGATGGCATCAGACTCCGCCGACTGCAGCAGTGGCGTCGCCGCGCGTGCCGCCGCGGCAATCGTCTCCCCGGCTTCGGTCAGTACCAGCCCCCGCCCCTGCTTGACCGCCAGACGCACGCCGAGGCGCCTCTCGGCCTCGCTCAAACGCTGGCTGGCCGCCGACTGAGTGATATTCAGCGACGCCGCTGCCAGGGTGATCGAGCCGGAATCTTTGAGAGCCGCGAGCAACAGCCAGTGAGTACGCTCCAGCATATTCATTAGAAAACCTTATGCTTTTTACTGTATTTCCCATTTTATATCGCCGCTGTAGCGAAATTACTATAAGCATCACTGAATCATCTCCCACAAGGAGCTCACCATGACGACTGCTCAGCAACAGGCCAAGAACGCCCTCATTCCCGGTATCGACTGCATCGATCTCGAGGCCTGGCCCATCGATCGCCCCGACAGCGAGGCCTACTAGGCACGCATCGCCGAGATTCGTGAGGCACTGAACGACAAGGGCTGCGCGCGCATCGATGGATTCATTCGTTCGGAGTATCACGACCGACTGGAAGCTGAAGTCGCCGGCATCGCCGACAAAGCTCACTTCTCCCACGGACAAATCACCCCTTACTTCAACAACGACGAGCCGTCGCTGCCGGAAGATCATACGCGTCGGCGCTTCTCAGCCTTCTCCAACGCCTTCGTGGCCATGGACTGGTTTCCCGAAAACGGCCTATGCCTGGGCCTCTATCGTCACCCGGCTTTCCAGCGCTTCGTCACCGACTGCCTCGAGGAAACTCAGCTCTATACCTTCGACGATCCTCTGGCCGGTGTGGTCGCGAACATCATGCCAGAAGGTTCCTCGCTACCATGGCACTACGACACCAACGAATTCATCGTCAGCCTGCTGACGAAGAAACCACTCAGCGGTGGAGAGTTCGAGTACTGCCCCGACCTGCGCGAGCCAGGAGACGAGCACTACGACGATGTCAAGAACGTACTCGACGGTCAGCGTGACAAGGTCAAGACGCTGTCACTCGAGCTTGGTGACCTACAGATCTTCAAGGGGCGCTTTTCCATGCACCGCGTCGTCGAAGGCAAAGGCGAGCGTCACACGGCCATCTTCGGCTACGCCAAGGAACCGGGCTTTATCGGCCGAGTCGAGCGTACCCAACAGGTCCATGGTCGCGTCCTGCAGGCCCACATCGATGCGGAGCAGAACGCACGCAGTGACGGCCTGGACGACTGATCATGGAACTGGACTGGCACATGCAACGTAGTGATCTGGCCGGCTCCGGCCAGATCGAACTCGATGCAGAGAAAATCGGCGTGGATGAGAGTGCCCTCGCGCTGGGCCGCCTACGGCGAGTGCGGGAACAGATGCAGCGCTTCGATATCGAGGCGCTGCTGCTCAACGATCCCGTCAATGTCCGCTACGCATGCGGCGCTCGCAACATGCAGGTCTTTTCCGCCCGCAATGGCATGGCCCGCTATCTGCTGGTGACCAGGGAGCAGGCCATACTGTTCGAGATGGGAGGTGCCGAACACCTCCCCCGGGGGCTGCCCACGCTGGACGAGATTCGCCCTGCGGCCAATGTCGCCTACGTAGCCACCGCCGGCAGCCTTGAGCAGGCCGAGCGTCAGTGGGCACTCGAGATGGGCGCACTGATCAGGGAAAAGGCCGGCCGTGGTGCCAGAGTCGGCACCGAACGGCTTCCCGTGGGCATCGCGCTGGAACTCAAGGCCCAGGGGTTCGATCTGAACGATGCCCAGGGCATCGTGGAAAGTGCCCGCGCGATCAAGACGCCTGAAGAGATCAAGTGCATTCGCGCCTCGCTGGCCTGTACGGAAGTCGGCGTCGCCGCACTGCGTGAGGCACTGAAACCTGGCATGACCGAGAACCAGCTGTGGTCAGTGCTTCACCAGTCCGTCATCGCCGGGGGTGGCGAGTACTTCGAGACCCGACTGCTCAACTCGGGGGTACACAGCAACCCGTGGTTCCAGGAAACAAGCGCCAAGCGTATCGCCCCCAACGAACTCGTCGCCCTGGATACCGATGTGGTTGGCTGCTTCGGTTATTACGCTGACTTCTCGCGGACTTTCCACGCCTGACCTGATGCACCGACCTCACACCAGCGAGACCTCTACCAAGCCGCTCTCGAGCAGGTCTCGCACAACCTGGCCATCCTTCATCCCGGCATGAGTTTCCGTGACTACGCTCGCGAGGCCTGGCCCATTCCCGATCGCTATTTCGACAATCGCTACTACGTGTCGGCTCACGGTGTCGGCATGACGGGAGAATACCCCTACCTGTATCACCAGGCCGACTTCGCTCAGGCCGGCTACGACGGCGAGATAGAGCCCGGCATGACCCTGTGCGTCGAGAGCTTCATCGGCGAGAAAGGCGGTCACGAAGGTGTCAAGCTCGAGCAGCAGGTGCTGATTACCGAAACGGGAACAGAAGTGCTATCGAACTTCCCGTTCGAAGATGATCTCCGCTAGGTTGCCGCAAACATCAAAAGACTATTAATGACTGGAGATCTTGATAGAAAACTCCTCATGACGACGTGGCCTCCCCAATAAAATCCGGAAAAACCGAAAAAGAAGAACATGAGGCGACGAAACCCCCTACGAAAAAGACCGAAAATTCATGACGAATACAACAGATCATAACTCCTTGAAGGATAGAATCTCTCAGGAAGCACATGGTATCCCTTCCCCGGAAGGAAGCACCGAAATCATCGATACCGACTACGTAGTCGGGCAAGACAACATATCGGCCAAACCCTTCGGCATCGAGCTGGACCTTCACGGTAAGGTTTTCACCATCTCATCGCTGGTTATCCTTTCCTTCGTCGTCCTTACCCTGGCGCTGAACGAGCAGGTCGTGCCACTTCTCTTGGCGATGCGGGACTGGGTCACTGAGCACTTCACCTGGTTTTTCCTACTCAGCGGCAACATCTTCGTGCTGCTATGCCTCGCGTTGATCGCCTCGCCCCTAGGGAAAATTCGTATCGGCGGCGATCACGCCAAACCCGACTACGGCTATGCCGGGTGGTTCGCGATGCTGTTCGCCGCCGGGATGGGGGTCGGACTGGTGTTCTATGGCGTCGGCGAGCCGATGGGCCACTTCAACTCGTCGCTGTCCGGCATCACGCTGGGCGATGATGGCGTCAGGACCGACTGGGCCCCGCTGGGCGGCGCCGAAGGCAATGTATCCCAGGCCACTGACCTGAGCCTGGCCGCTACTATTTACCACTGGGGCCTACATCCCTGGGCGGCCTATGCCATCGTGGCCTTGTCGCTCGCTATCTTTTCTTACAACAAGGGGCTGCCGCTCTCCGTTCGCGCCATCTTCTATCCCCTTCTCAAGGAGCGCGTCTGGGAGTGGCCCGGCCATGTAATCGACATCCTGGCCGTCTTTTCCACGCTGTTCGGCCTGGCCACGGCACTCGGGCTCGGCGCCTCTCAGGCATCCGCCGGGATGGAGTACCTGTTTGGCATCCCCAACAACGACACCACCATCACACTCCTGATTTCGGCCATCACCGGTCGCTCTTCTGTCAGTCGCCGCTGGGCTGGAAAAGGGCGTTCAGCGCGTTTCCAAGATCAATATGATCCTGGCGTTCGCATTGATGGGATTCGTTATCATATTCGGTCCAACCGCACTCATCGCTACGGGTATCGCCGATAGCCTGACGTCTTATGTCACGCACTTCCCTGCCTTGGCGGCGCCCTTTGATCGAGAGGATACCAACTTCACTCATGGATGGACTGCCATCTACTGGTGCTGGTGGATCTCCTGGTCGCCGTTCGTCGGCATGTTCATCGCCCGCGTCAGCCGCGGTCGCACCGTACGCGAATTCCTGATCGCGGTACTGCTGATCCCGACGCTAGTTTCGACGATTTGGATGACATCTTTCGGCAGCACCGCCATCGATCAGCTAATTCATCAAGGCTTCCATGGTGTGCAAGATGCTGCGATCGAGCTCAAACTCTTCGTCATGCTGTCGGAGATGCCGCTTTCCCTTCTCACCTCAACGGTCGGCATCATGCTGGCAGTCGTCTTCTTCGTAACCTCGTCGGACTCCGGCTCGCTAGTGATCGATTCCATCACCGCCGGCGGCAAACTTGACGCTCCCCGACCACAGCGTATTTTCTGGTGCATCATGGTGGGCGCAATCGCCATCGCCCTGCTCGTGGGTGGTGGCCTAAACGGCCTCCAGGCTGCAGCCGTATCGACCGGACTTCCCTTCTCCGTGGTACTGCTCGTTGCCTGCTACACAATCGTCAAAGGCCTGCTTGCCGAAGTACGCTCCTATCGTCTCGCACAGGCCTGATTGGCAAGGGGGGGGGAGCTGATATCTCCCCCCCTGTCGGCGATAAAGGGCGATAAAAATCAGGCCTTTTCGCTGATAGACAGCAACATCACACTGTGACTCAATGACACTATATTCGCCGGCTTAACTTTTCCAACAAAGGTGAAAAGCCGGCGTTCGTCTATCCCCTGACATTGGTAGCAAGGCAGAGCTTTCAGGAGACGATCACTAGATCTATATCAGAAAACAGGAGAATCTCATGACTAAGCGGTTCGACGGCAAGGTAGTCCTGGTGACGGGGGGACGTTCCGGGATTGGTCGCGCCATTGCCCAGCGACTGCATGATGAGGGCGCAAATGTCTTCACCGCCCAGCGCGGCGAAGATGCGCATTTCAACGGTATCACGGCGGACTTCACCGACCCCGAGGTACCCGAGCGGGTCGTGGCAGAAGTCATCGCACGCACCGGACGCCTCGATGTGCTGGTCAACAATGCCGGAATGATGCAGGAAGCCGCGGTGGAGGAGATGGAACTGGAGGCTTGGCAGCGCAACCTCACCGTCAACCTGACGACCCCTTTCCTGATGATCCGCGCGGCGCTTCCTTACCTGCGCGAATCGCGGGGCAGCATCGTCAACACCGGTTCCGTAGAGGGATTGAGCGCTAACCCTGGGCATGCTGCCTATTGTGCGACCAAAGCCGGGCTGCATGGTTTGACGCGTGCTGTGGCGGTCGACCATGGTCACGAGGGCATTCGCTGCAATGCCGTGGCCCCGGGCTGGATCGATACCGAGCTGAATCTCGAGTTCGGCGCCAGCCAGCCGGATCCCGAGGCCTTTCAGCGTGACATCGGGCGCATTCATCCCGTTGGCAGAGCCGGTGTGCCAGAGGAAGTTGCCGCTCTCGTCGCTTTCCTAGCCGCTGAGGAGTCAGGGTTCATAACCGGCCAGGTCTATACGGTGGACGGCGGAAGGATGGCCAAGCTGAGCCTGCCTTGATCGAAGATGGAGATAGGACAGGGAACGCGATGGGCGCCGAATCTGGCCGGCGCCCATCACACCTGAGTCAGGCCGCGTCGACGTCCTTGAGGTGGGAATAGCTGTTCTTGTAGCGGCGGAACTTGTGCTGACCGCTCGTGTAGGCGGCATAGCGCGGCGGGTTTGCCTCGCTGACACAGCCGGGCAGCACCTCGACCAGCGCGTCGTAGTCCATGTCGATGAAGAACGGCAGCGAATAGCGCTCCCGACCGCTGATGTTGATCACGCGATGCATGGTCGAACGATAGCGATCGTTGGTCAGCGTCTGGACCAGATCACCGATGTTGACCACGAAGGTATCCTCGATGGGCGGTGCACTGATCCAGTCGCCGTCGCGGTTCTGCACCTGCAGGCCACCATTGGCATCCTGGGCGAGGATGGTCAGGAAGCCGTAGTCGGTGTGGGCTCCGATACCGATCTCCTCCTCGCGCACGGCACCCTGCTGGGCGGGATAGTGCAGCAGACGTTGCACCGTGATGGGGTGTCGCTGCATCGAGGCGAAGTGATCGTAGGGCAGATCGAGACTCAGCGCGATGGCCCCGATCAGCTTGCGCGAAAGCGACAGCATTTCGGCGTGATACTGCTCCATCACCGCCTTGAAATCTGCAGGTTCCTCGGGCATCAGGTTAGGGCCGAAGAAAGGCGCGACGTGTTCTTCGTCCAGTCCAAGGTCGAAGCATTCCTTGAAGTCACGGCTCTTTTCAGGATCCACGTTTTCCGCATAGGTCGGAATGTAGCCGCGCAGTGTCTGTCCGGAATGGACGATATTGACTCGATTCTTTTCCTCGAAGGGGCGTGAGAAGAAGGCCTCCGCCTGGCCGTAGGCCGCATCAATCAGCTCACGCGATATGCCATGATGCTTGATATAGAAGAAACCCACGGTTTCGCAGGCCTTGCCGATCTCTCTGGCCACTTTCTGCGGGTCACTATCGTCGACGAGTGGCCCGATATCCACGACCGGCACCTCCTCGAAGGAAAGGGTCCGGCTGGCGAGTCTGGGGTCGATGTCGAGCATGTTGTTCATGGTGCCTTTTCCTGTACGACGTGTCCGTTGGAACGTCGCCAGTATCCGGCGCGAGGCCAGCCGGCTTATATCACGAATGCGAAAGTCTTTTGACCTCTCATGCGTCTCTTGCGTCGCGGGGTGCCAGGCCGAACTGCACCCGGAAACGACGCGAGAAGTAGCTCTGTGACGTGAACCCCGTGGCCAGGGCGATGGTCGAGATCGGCAGGCGGCTCTCCTGAAGCATCCGATGCGCGCAGTTCAGACGCAGCGCGAGATAGTAGCCGGCCGGGGTGGTCTGTTCGAAACGCTGGAACAGGTGCTCGAGGGTACGGGTGGTGGCGCCGACCTGGTCGGCCAGCGCCCGGATGGACAGCGGCTGCTCGAGATGGGCCTCCATGAGCTCGATGGCCGCGCCGAGGGTGGGCGAGCGCATGCGCCGCTCCAGCGAACGACGCGCGTGCTGGATTTCCTCCGGCGAACGCACCCGATCCTGCAGAAACCTGAGCGAGACCTCGCGGGCAGTCTCCTTGCCGAAGTCGCAGCCGATGATGAACAGGAACATGTCGAGCGCCGTCATGCCACCGGCACAGGTCAGGATGTTGTCGTCGACCGTATAGAGGTGCTGGCGTACCGGGATCTCGGGATAGAGCTCCTCGAACACGACCACGTCCTCCCCCACCAGGGTACAGCCCTTGCCGGTCAGCACACCGGCGCGCGCCAGCACCAGGCTGCCGTTGGACAGCGCGACGATGCGTCCGCCATGGCGATTCTGACGCCGCAGCATTACCTTGAGGCGATCATCGTCATGCCGCGCCGCATGGCGGTGGGCACACACCACCAGGGTGTCGCAGTGCTCCGCCTCGGTGAAGTGCCCGGCCGTCTGGATCGGCACCCCGTTGGAGCTTTCGACCAGTTGCCGCGACGTCTCCGGATCACCGCTGTAGAGGCAGTAGTCGTAGCGACGACACCCGCCGAGCTGGTTGACCACGCTCAGCGCCTCCACCGCCAGGGAGAAGGAGGTCAGGGCGAATCCCGGCATCAGCAGGAAGCCCACTCGACGCGGGCTCCCCGCGGATTCCTGCCTGTTACTCATGATGCCTGACTCCGTGAACCGCGGGATGTGGCTGACATGGATATACCAGCAGCCGAATGTACATTAAATCGACACCAGTGTACTCTCCGCCCACTCATGCGCTTCGAACCGGAGTCATACCACGCGATGCCCACCGCTGACCGCCACGATACCCGATGGAAAGGCTCTCGCGAGGCCTGGCTCGATGCCGCCTTCGAACTGCTGCTCGAATCCGGCGTGGGTAGCGTTCGCATCCTGCCCCTAGCCAAGAGGCTCAAGGTGTCCCGCACCAGCTTCTACTGGTTCTTCAAAGATCGCGAGACGCTGCTCGATGCCTTGATCGAGCGATGGCGAGAAAAGAACACCCAGGGGCTGGTACGCCAGACCGAGGCATATGCCGACAACATCGTCGAAGCGATCCTGAATGTCTTCGACTGCTGGCTGGATCCGACGCTGTTCGACTCCCAGCTGGAATTCGCGATCCGCAGCTGGGCGCTTCAGTCCGAAGCGGTCGCCGGGGAGATCGATGCGGCCGATGAGATCCGCATCCAGGCACTGGCAAGGATGTTCGAGCATCATGGCTATGCCCCTCTGCCCGCATGCGTGCGCGGACGCACCATCTACCTTACCCAGATCGGCTACATCTCGATGAAGACCCAGGAAGCGCTGGAAACTCGCATGCAGCGCATGCCCGACTACGTCGAGATCTTCACCGGACAGACCCCGCCGCCGGGCGAACTGCGCCGTTTCCATGCCCGGCATGGCTATGAGCCCTCTGCGCGGGAGCGCTGAGCCCATTGCCGCTATTACCCTCCACGCGCGGCTCGATAGGCCTCGTTGAGGCCTCGATGCACCACCTGCTCGAGACCGCCATCGATCATGCTACGCAGGCCCTTGGCCGTCGTGCCTTCATAGGCAATCAACCGTTCGACCATCTCGCCGGGATCGACGCCCTCTCGCTCCAGCAGCAACGCCCCACCGACCAGCGTCTCCAGGACGGCTTCACGTGCGATCTCGTCGTCGATCCCCGCCTGCCTTGCATGCGTCAGCAGCGCCTGGGCGAGTAACGCCGGATAGGCCGGCCCGGCGCCACTCAGGGCGGTGAGGTAGTCCAGATCGCGCTCCTCGGGCACCTCCCTCGCCGTACCACAGCTCGCGAGCAGCGTCTGCACGAGCCATCGGTCGTCATCGTCGACCTCCGAGGCGGCATACCAGGGGAAATAGGCCCGACGCAGCTCCGCCGCCGCATTCGGCATCGCCCTGACCACACGACGGCTGCCCATCCGCTCGGCAATCGCCTCCAGCGAGGTCATGGCCAGCAGCGAGATGACCAGCTTGCCATGCGCGTCGACCTCGATGGCGTCCAGATCCTGCGGCCGCACGGAGAGCACGACGACATCCGCCCGGTCGACCAGCGCCTGATTGTCGTTGAGGCAGCGCACCTCGGGCCAGTCACGAAACGCCTCGCCCTGCCCCGTGCGGGACGAGATCAACAGACGCTCGGCGCGCCACTCGCCACTCCCAAGCAGTGCCATACCGAGGGATCGTCCCATCCATCCCTGTCCTCCGATGATGCCGATCACGGCGTCTTGTGCCATGGGTCGCGTCTCCTTGATGAGGGTTGTCTGGCTCGGGCGCGAGGAAACCGCCTCGAGGATAACGGCCGCTCGCACCGAGCGTCTGTACATTCATGTACATTATATTGACAACCATGTACACGCACTCCTAACGTTGTCAAGCCGACACACAACAAGACGGAGCCCGGCCATGACCAACGACCCGCTGCTGCAGCCCTACCGGCTCAAGCACCTGACCCTCAAGAACCGTCTGATGATGACGTCCCACGAGCCCGCCTACCCAGAGGACGGCATGCCCAAGGCGCTGTACCGGGAGTATCACGCCGAGCGGGCACGGGCCGGGATCGGCCTGACCATGACGGCCGGCTCCGCGGCGGTGGCCAGGGACAGCCCGCCGGTGTTCAACAACATCCTCGCCTACAAGGACGAGGTGGTGCCCTGGATGCGCGAGCTGACCGACGCCTGCCACGAGCACGGCACCGCGGTGATGATCCAGCTCACCCACCTGGGCCGGCGCACGCGCTGGGACAAGGGCGACTGGCTGCCGGCGGTATCGGCCTCCCATCGTCGCGAGGCTTCGCACCGCGCCTTCCCCAAGCGGGTCGAGGACTGGGACATCGAGCGCCTGATCCGCGACTACGCCGACGCCGCCGAGCGCATGCACGCCGCCGGCCTCGACGGCATCGAGCTGCAGGCCTACGGCCACCTGATGGACCAGTTCTGGTCGCCGCTGACCAACACCCTGGACACCCCCTACGGCGGTGACCTCGACAACCGTCTGCGCTTCACCTTCGAGGTGCTGAGCGCCATCCGGAAGCGCGTCGGCGAAGACTTCATCGTCGGTGTGCGCTACACCGGCGACGAGATGCTGGACGGCGGCCTCAGCGCCGACGACGGCTTCGAGATCTCCCGGCGCCTGAAGGACAGCGGGCTGATCGACTTCCTCAACGTGGTCCGCGGCCACATCGACACCGACCCCGGCCTCACCGACGTCATCCCCGTACAGGGCATGCCCAGCGCGCCGCACCTGGACTTCGCCGGCGAGATCCGCCGCCGGGTCGACTTCCCGACCTTCCACGGCGCCAAGATCCAGGACGTCGCCACGGCCCGCCACGCCATCGCCGCCGGCAAGGCCGACATGATCGGCATGACCCGCGCCCACATGGCCGACCCGCACCTGGTGCGCAAGCTGATGGAGGGCCGCGAGGAGGAGATCCGCCCCTGCGTCGGCGCCAACTACTGCCTCGACCGCATCTACCAGGGCGGCGCCGCCTACTGCATCCACAACGCCGCCACCGGCCGCGAGACCACCATGCCGCACACCATCCCCAAGGCCGAGACGGCGCGGCGGATCGTGATCATCGGCGCCGGCCCCGCGGGGCTGGAGGCGGCGCGGGTGGCCGGCGAGCGCGGCCACCGCGTGACGGTGCTGGAGGCCGCCAGTGACGCCGGCGGCCAGGTGCGCCTCACCGCCCAGAGCGAGCGTCGCCGCGAGATGATGGGCATCATCGACTGGCGCCTGGCGCAGTGCGAGAAGCTGGGCGTGGAGATCCGCTACAACGTCTGGGCCGAGGTCGAGGACGTGCTGGCCGAGCAGCCGGACGCGGTGATCGTGGCCACCGGCGGCTACCCGCAGGAGGAGCTGCCCGAGGTCGGCCACGCCCTGACCGTCAACACTTGGGACGTGATCTCCGGCCATGAGGCCCCCGGCAAGCGCGTGCTGCTGTTCGACGAGACCGGCGACAACGCCGCCATGCAGGCCGCCGAGATGATCGCCGCCAGCGGCGCCGAGCTCGAGATCATGACCCCCGACCGCACCTTCGCGGCCGACATCATGGCCATGAACCTGGTGCCCTACATGCGCGCCCTGCAGCGGCCCAACGTCACCTTCACGCCCACCTACCGGCTGAAGTCGGTGGAGCGCGACGGCGGCGAGCTGCTGGCCCGCATCACCAGCGACTACGCCCTGCCTGTCGGGCAGGAGCTGGCCCAGGAGCGGCGCATCGATCAGGTGGTGGTCAACTACGGCATCACGCCGCTGGCCGACATCTACTTCGAGCTCAAGCCGCATTCCTGCAACGGCGGCGCGGTGGACTACGACGACCTGATCGTCGGCCGGCCGCAGACGGTGGTCCGCGACGGCGGTGACGACTTCCAGCTGTTCCGCATCGGCGATGCGGTGGCCTCGCGCAACACCCATGCCGCCATCTACGACGCCCTGCGGCTGGTCAAGGACTTGTGATCCCTGGCCCCATAAATGGCGAGGGCGCCCGGCGTATTCATCACTTCCGCGAGGACGACGCAACCGTGAACGATATCTTTGAAGCTCCCCGATCGAATCGCCCCGACCAGGAGTCCTTCCAGGTCACCGACACCCAATCGCTGGATTGGCAGGAGAGCGGGATAGCAGGATTCCAGCACAAGATCCTCTACCGTGACGACAGCGGCGACACCGAGACCATGCTGATCAGGATGGCGCCCGGCGCCTTCTCGGACTATCACGCTCACGACAGACGTGAGCAGCTCTACGTGATCGAGGGTGACTTCTACGACCAGAACCACCACTACCGGAGCGGGAATTTCATCGTGCGAGAGCCGAACACCAACCATATCGCCGGCAGCGACGGCGGCGGGCTGGTACTGCTGATCTTTTCCCGTTAAGCCATTCATGACGTCAGGAGAATGCGCTCCATGGATCAACAGACCCTTTCCGCCCACGAGGCAGAGCGACTGGCCGAGCAGGCCTGCCGTTCCGCGGGCGCCAACCCTGCCACCGCCCGCTCCTTGGCAACGGCGACGGTATCGGCCGCGCTGCATGGCCGTCCCGCAGTAGGGTTTCCGCACCTGCTGCAATACCTCGCCGGCTTTAGTGCGGGTCGGCTGAACGGCGAGGCCGATCCGACACTGACCCATCCCCTGCCGGCGATCCTCCACTCGGATGCGGATGGGGGCACCGCCCAGCTTGGCTTCGACCTGGCCATGCCGACGCTGGTCGCCAGCACCCGGGAACTGGGGGTGACGCTCTTCACCCAGCACAACGGCTTCACCACCGGCGAGCTGGGCTACTACGTGCGACGTCTTGCCATCGAGGGGCTGATCGCCCTGGCCGTGTCCAACAGCCCCGCCGTCGTCGCCGGCTCGTCGGGAGGCAAGGCCGTCTTCGGCACTAACCCGATGGCGTTTGCCGCTCCTCTGTCCGATCCGCACGCGCCGCTGGTCATCGACCAGGCCTCCAGCGCTACGGCGCTGGTCAACCTGGCGGAGGCCGCCGACGCAGGGCGCAGAATACCCGAGGGCTGGGCCCTCGACGCCGCGGGGCGCCCCACTACCGATGCCACGGCGGCCCTGCGTGGCACCCTGCTGGCCTTCGGGGGCACGAAAGGCGCCAACGTGGCACTGATGGTCGAGTGTCTCGCCGCCGGACTGTCCGGTGCCTCATGGTCGCTCGACATGGCAGATCCCCAGGAGGGGCAACGCTCGGTCGACGCGGGCATGACGATCATCGCCATCCAACCCAGGTTGATCGACGAGCATTTCGTGTCGCGGCTAAGCCGGCAACTCGATCGACTCAGTGCCCAGGGAACCTATGTGCCTGGCCGCCGCCCGGTGCACGACAACGTCAGAGGAGAAGGAAGTGTGGTTATCGACACGGCGGTGCTGGAAGCGATCCGTCGTTACTTGCCAGGTCCCGAGTGATCAAATACCCGTGCCCAAACAGCACAGTGCTTACCGGATGGCAATGCACAATCCTGCCTTTGCCCGCGAGAGGCATCCTCACGGACAAATGAACCCTCACGGCAGACTCAGCTTCGCTGTCCGACCGCCATCGACGGTATAGAGTTGTCCGGTGCAGAAACCCGACTCTTCCGCGGCCAGGAAGGCAGCCAGAGACGCGACCTCTTCCGGCTTGCCTGTCCGTGCTACCGGGTGAATACGCGCGATATCTCGGCGGAATGCAACCGGATCGGGCATGCTCTCGATGAAGTCGACGTTCAGGTCCGTATTGATCCAGCCGGGAGCGATCGCGTTACACCGGATTCCCTCGGCCCCGTGATCCACGGCCACCGCTCGGGTCAAGCCATGCAGTCCCGCCTTCGAGGCACAGTAGGCGGCATGCCCCGGGTTCGATCCCAGGCCTTCGATCGAGCCTACATTCACGATACTGCCTCGCGTTCTACGCAGGTACGGCAGCGCGGCCTGGATCATCAGGAATGGGGCGGTCAGATTCACCATCAGATTGCGCTGCCAATCCTCAATACTCATTGCCTCGACTGAGGATTCCTGCATCAGGCCGGCATTGTTGACCAGCACATCCAACCGTCCGGCACGCGAGACCAGCTCAGTTACAACCTGCGTCGGGCTTGCCGGGTCGGTGAAATCGGCAGGCAGGCATTCAAACTCGGTATCCTGACTGCGCTGCGCGGTAAATACACGCGCACCCTCATCCTTCAACCGGCGTGCAATCGCCTGGCCGATACCGGATCTTCCACCGGTTACGAGCGCTATCTTGTCTTTGAAACGCATCATGAGACAGGCTTCCCACCGTTGATCTCGATCAGAGTACCGCAAAGGTAGCGTGCAGCATCCGAAGCCAGGAAAAGCACAACGTCCGCGATATCCTCAGGCTCGGCGATGCGACCGAGCGGAACTGTCTTTCCCAGTTCGGCGATGGCGTGGTCCGGATCGAAGCCACGTTTGGCGAAGCCTGTGCGCAGCATCGGGGTGTTCACCTCATTGGGGCAGACCGCATTGATGCGAATACCCTGATGGGCATGATCCATGCCTATACATTGCGTGAGCGAGGCAACGGCCGCCTTGGTCATGCAGTAAAGCGCATGGTTCGCCCCCGGCGCCTTAGCGCCCCAGCAAGAGGACGTGTTGACAATGGCACCGCCTCCCTGACGAGCCATCAGCGGGATCGCGGCGCGGCAGATTCGGAAGGGCGCCTCGACATTGACACCGACCGACAATTGCCAATCGGCATCGGTCGTTTCGGTCACCGGGCCACGGGAAATCACCCCGGCATTGTTGACCAGGATATCCAGTCGGCCCAATGCGGCATGAGCCGCAAGCGGGAGGCCATCAGCATAATTCGTGTCCAGCAGGTCGCCGGGCAGATGCGCCTCGGCCGCGATTCCCGAAACATCGCGGTCCGCGACAGCTACCCGAACGTCCTGCTCGCGTAGGCTCGCTACGATCGCGGCCCCGATGCCACCCGCCGCGCCAGTGACCAGCGCAGTTTTTCCTGAGAAACTCATTTGTATTTCCTCATGCCTATCAGAAACTGGCGATAGGAGCGCCAATAAGCGCTTCATCTGGAAGAATTCCCAATCCCGGACCGGTCGGCCGCTTGATGTGGCCACCTTCGATCCTGATCCCGTTCTCTGGATCGAAATTTCCTTCAATATATGAAGCGGCGACCCATGCGCCTTCGCACAAATCAGGCCGCATTGTGGCGGCAATCTGGGTGCAGGCGGCGGCGATCACGTCCCCACCCCAGGCATCATCGCAGGTATGCGGCAAGTTGCGGGCCTCGCAAATATCCCGGAATGTGCGCATGTTCTGGAGGCCGCCGATGCGTGTTATCTTCATACCGAATCCGTCGACCAGCCCCTCTCCTGTCGCCGTGATTGCGGCATTCAGGTCGATGCCGCTCTCGTCCATGTAGATGCCGTGTGATATCTGTGGCCGGATCTTCCTGAGATCCTCCACGGTGTTGCAGGGCTGCTCCATGATGAAAGGAATATCGGGACACTCACGGCTTACACGCAGCGCATCGCGTGTATTCCAGCCTCGGTTGGCATCGACAGCCATGCGCATGTCGCTGCTTCGGATGACGTCCCAGACCTTGTGGATGGTCTCGATATCGGTTTCGACAGGACGGCCACCGACCTTGACCTGAATACGCGGATAGCCCATATCACGAACCTCGGCAGCGATGCGGGCGGTTTCATCCGGGTCACCGACGATGGTCGAGTAATAGGTGGGCACTCGATCTACAACAACACCGCCGAGCAATTCGGCAACGCTGACGCCAAGCCGCTTTCCGATAAGATCATGAGCGGCGATATCGATCGCCGCCTTTGCATAGTTATGCCCGTTCAGAAGGCTGCCCATCTTTCGCTGCAGCACAAGAGGCCATAGCTCCGTTCCAATCAGGCCCGGCGCCATCACAGTCAGAGCTGCTCGGGCACCTTCCGCGTGAGCTTCGGCATAGGTGTGACCGACCGGACAGGTTTCACCCCAACCTTCGGTGCCGTCCTCGGCCACCAATCGGACCAGGGTAGTATCCAGCGACCAGACCTTTGTGTTGGCCATGGTATAGGGGCCGTTCTTGACCGGCAGGTCATGCTTGTAGATATGAATCTCACGCAGTCGCATTTCACTGAGCCCCCTTCATTATCGTGGATGAGGTCGATGATCAGTGATACTGAGGTATTCGGACAAACGAGTTATGGGTCGGCTTCGATAAACCTTTTGTTAAGCGACACGAGCGTCATTCACAGAAAGAAATGTGGCAAAATGGCTTTTCGTTTGAGGCCGGCTGAGATGATGGAAAACGATGAACAGCTCCAGACTTGGACTTCCGCCACTCAATGCCCTGCGCACTTTCGAGGCGGCTGCCCGCCACGGTAGTTTCAAGGCAGCGGCCGACGAACTTTGCGTGACCCAGGCGGCGGTGAGCCGCCAGATTCAGACACTGGAAACCTTCTATGGCTTGAAGTTGTTCATCCGTGGCAATCGCACGGTTGACCTGACCGAGGAGGGACAGACGTTGCAGATGGCGGCATCGCCCGCCTTGCAGAATCTTGCCGCGGTTTCGCGGGACCTGCTACGTCGTCACAGTCAGGGATATCTCTCATTGGTCACGACAACGGCTTTTGGCCAGCTGTGGTTCATGCCCAGGTTCAAGATGCTCAACCACCAGTCCCCGGACTTGCAGTTGCACCTGATCAGTGGCGAAGGTAACGCCAGCTATCGGGAAGGGTTTGACGCAGCCGTCATGCTAGGGCTCGAGGAACACCCGCAATACGTGGCAGAGTACCTTTTTTCGGAAGAGATATTTCCGGTATGTACCCCAGAATTTTTGGAGCAGCACCCTCATATATCGACGCTTGAAGGCTTGCTGGACGTTACGCTGCTCAACCTGAGCGCCGGCCATTGGAAAGCCAGGTTGTGGACACCGCTTGACTGGGATTTTTGGCTCGGATTGTTTTGCGTCGACGGGGCGCGAAAACAAAAAGAAATAAACTTCAGCCACTTCACAATGCTGTTGGACGCCGTCTATCAGGAAGTGGGGGTTGGCCTCGCCTGGCGCCATCTTGTCCAGCAGCAGCTGGAAGAGGGCCGGCTGGTTCGGCCAGTAAAGGAAAGCTATGACGCGCAGGACAGGAAACACTATTTCGTCTGCCGTCGCGAGCGCGTCAACTCCCCGGAAATCCAGATACTCCGCAACTGGCTGATGACCCATACGCAGGAGCTGAGGGCATAGACGCCCCCGGGGCGTGAACGAAGAGCCTGGAAGCTTGAGCAAAGGTGTGGTCAACACCTGAAGGCACCGACATCCCTGGGATGTCGGTGCCTTCCTAGACGAGCCCCGCCTCACCGACCGGACTCACTGCGACACGTCACCCGTGTCTAGACATTTTTCGGCTCGCTCCTCAACCCCTTGACCACCGCGAAGCAGGCCGCCAGCAGCACCAGCGTGAACGGCAGCCCGGTGGCGAGCACGGCGGTCTGCAGCGCACCCAGGCCGCCACCCAGCAGCAGCGCGATGGCGATGGCGCCCTCGATCAGCGCCCAGAAGATGCGCTGCGCCTTGGGCGCATCCACCTTGCCGCCGGCGGTCAGTGAGTCGATGACCAGTGAGCCGGAGTCCGAGGAAGTGATGAAGAACACCATCACCAGCACGATGCCGACGAAGGAGGTGATAGCGGTCCAGGGCAACTGGCTCAGCATCACGAACAGCTGCAGTTCGACCACCGCGTCCTTGACCCCCTGGAAGTTGTCCGTGACGAGCTGATCGATGGCGGTGTTGCCGAAGGCCGTGAACCACAGCGTGGAAACCAGCGTGGGCACGATCATCACCGAAATCAGGAACTCACGAACGGTGCGGCCGCGGCTGACGCGGGCGATGAACATGCCGACGAACGGAGACCAGGAGATCCACCAAGCCCAATAGAGGGCGGTCCACCCCTGACGGTAGTTGTCATCTTCGCGTCCAAAAGGCATGGACAGCGCCGGCAGGTGATACAGGTAGGAACCGAGATTGGTGAAGAAATCGGTCATGATCAGCAGGGTAGGACCGACCACGATCATGAACAGCAGAAGCATGAAGGCCAGCACCATGTTGACCATGGACAGGCGCTGCACGCCCTTGTCGACACCCGCCATCACCGACATCAGGGCCACCAGGGTGATACCCAGGATGAGCAGTACCATGGTGACGTTGCCGTCGGGGATCCCAAACAGGTAATTGAGCCCAGCCGTCGCCTGGGAAGCCCCATAGCCCAGCGAGGTCGCCAGCCCAAACAGAGTCGCGAAGACAGACAGGATATCGATCAAGTGCCCCGGCCAGCCCCAGACCCGCTCCCCCAACAGGGGATAGAAGATCGAGCGCATGGTCAGCGGCAGTCCCTTGTTGAAGGAGAACAGCGCCAGAGCAAGTGCGACCATCGCGTAGATGGCCCAGGGGTGAAGGTTCCAGTGATAGAGTGTGGCCGCCATGCCAAGCGACATGGCGCCTGCCTGGTCACCGGCAGCTCCCCCAAGAGGCGCCCAGTCGGTACGCACACCGTTCTCCACAGTGGTGCCACCCAGCGAGGTACCAAAGTGGGTCAGCGGCTCATTGACGCCGAAAAACACCAGGCCGATCCCCATGCCGGCGGCGAACAGCATCGCGAACCAGCCGGCATAGCTGAAGTCCGGCTTAGCATCTGCGCCGCCGATACGCACCCTGCCTAGCGGGGTAAAGATCAGCACTACTGCCACAAGCAGGATGATATTGGCTGCCAGCAGGAAGAACCAGTCGAGATAGCCGGTCAGAAAACCGAATATTGCATCGAAGATCGGTTCAATCTCTTCCTGCAACGCCAGGGTAATGATCACGAAGAAGAGGATCGTCAGCGCCGAGATGGAGAACACCTTCCCGTGCACGTCCAGATCGAACCCGAAACGCTTGAAGGCAACGTTGTCTTGGCCAATCACGTAATCGGTATTGATGAGATTGGCCGGTCCCTGAGGCGAGGGAATTCCCTGCTGCCCCGTTGTGGACGATTCGTTCGTTTTGTCATGGTCGGTCATGGGCATATCCTTCTTATTGTCTCATGATGATGGCCGGGGCCACCTCCTTGGGCAGTCTAGGCTCTGGCCCGGCACGCTTGCGACTTAGTACTCCACCTCCACGCTCCCCTTGACAGTGGTGCAGCAGCTCAGCACATAGCCCTCGGCGATTTCCTCCTCGCTGATGCCGCCGTTGTGTTCCATGGTGGTTTCCCCTTCCAGCACGCGCACCCGACAGGTGCCGCAGACTCCCATCCCGCAGGCCTTGGGGATCGTCAGATCGGCATTGACGGCCGCCTCGTGAAGCGTGATGCCACCGGCCACCTGGACCGACTTGCCAGACTCCTGAAAGGTGACCCAGTGGGCCTCTTCCACTGCCTCTTCATCCCGCTCCATGGCCTCGGCAGCATGCCCTTCGGCCACGGCGATATCGGAGGCTGGCGTCGCTCCGAAGGACTCCTCGTGATAGCGGGAGAAGTCATATCCGGCTTCCTGAAGCAGCTGACGTACCGCCCGCATATAGGGTGTCGGTCCGCAGCAGAATATCTCACGGTCGAGAAAGTCCGGCGCAATGAGCTGCAGCATCTCGCGGGTCAAGTATCCGCGATAACCGCCCCATATCTGCCCCGTTTCGGTACGCTCGCAGATCAGGTGCAGCTTGAAGTTATCGATACGGGTGGACATATAGTCCAGCTCCGCACGGTAGATGATGTCACTCGGCGTTCGAGCACTGTGGGCGAACACCATGTCGACATCGGAGTTGGTATTGAAGAACCAGCGCGCCATGGACATCACCGGAGTAATGCCCACGCCACCGGAAAGAAATAGCACCTTGTCGGCGGAATGATCGATGCAATTGAACTGCCCTACCGGGCCATGCACCGCAACCAGATCCCCTTCCTGAAGATTGTCATGCAGCCAATTAGAGACCACGCCTCCCGCCACACGCTTCACCGTGACGGAGAAGCTATAGGGAATCGACGGAGCGCTGGAGATCGTGTAGGAACGCATCACCTGCTCGCCGTCGATCTCCAGCTCCATCGTCACGAACTGCCCCGGCTTGAAGAAGAACAGCACCGGCTGCTGCATGGTGAAACAGTAGGTCCTGACATCCTGCGTTTCCTGGATGATCTTATGGCAGCGCACCAGATGGCGGCCGTTCGCCCAGGTCTGCGTATTGATGGGGTTAAGGAATTCGGTGCTAGCGAAGCTGTTCATGAGAAAACGTCCTATACGGAAGCTGCCACCCCCGGCAGGTGCTGAGGGTGGCAAGTCGCGATCTTGTCATTCTTCAGGCCGGATCAGCCCAGCTGGATCCAGGTGGTCTTGAGCTCGCAGTACTGGTCATGCGCATAGGCCGACTTGTCGCGGCCGCCGAAGCCGGACTGCTTGTAGCCGCCGAACGGGGTGGTGATATCGCCCTCGGAGAAGCAGTTCACGGAGACCGTGCCGGCGCGGATCGCCCGTGACATGCGATGCACGGTGTTGATGTCGTTGCTCCACAGCGAGGCCGCCAGGCCGTAACAGGTGTCGTTGGCAATGGCGATGGCCTCTTCCTCGGTGTCGAACGGGATTACGGCCAGCACAGGGCCGAAGATCTCGTCGCGTGCCACGGAGGCGTCGGCGGAGACGTCGTCGAAGATGGTGGGCGGCACGAAGTAGCCGCCGCTCTCCTGCAGCACACGCTCGCCGCCGGTGACGGCCTTGAGCCCTTCGGACTCGGCCTGCTGGATGTGACCGAGCACCTTGTCCATGTGGGCCTCCTCGATCAGGGCACCGAGCTGAACGTCGGGGTCGAGCGGATCACCCATGGCCCAGTCGGAGGCCAGCTGGACCTGCAGCTCGTCGATCAGGGCGTCCTTGATGGAGCGGTGAACGATCAGACGCGAGCCGGCGGAGCAGTTCTCACCCATGTTCCAGAAGGCAGAGGCCAGGACATCGCCGGCCACGGCCTTGAGGTCGCTCACGTCAGGCATCACCACTTGGGGATTCTTACCGCCGCACTCGAGGACCACGCGCTTGAGGTTGCTGGCGGCAGAGTACTCGAGGAATTTGCGGCCGACCTCGGTGGAGCCGGTGAAGGCGGACAGGTCGATGTCCGGGTGCAGGCCGATCGCCTTCCCGGCCACGTGGCCCAGACCGGTCACCACATTCAACACGCCGGCTGGGATGCCCGCTTCATGGGCCAGCTCGGCGAGGCGGGTGGTGCTGAGCGAGGTCAGCTCGGCGGGCTTGAGCACCACGCTGTTGCCGGTAATCAGCGCCGGTCCCAGCTTCCAGCCAGCCATCATGGCGGGGAAGTTCCACGGCAGCACCGCGCCTACCACGCCGATCGGCTCGCGGGTCACGGTGGCCACCACGCCCGGCTCGGTGGGCGCCACGGCATCGTAGAGCTTGTCGGCGGCCTCGGCGTGCCAGCGAATGGTGTTGGCGGTATCGGGAATGTCAACGTTGAAGCACTCGCCGATCGGCTTGCCTGCCTCGAGGGCCTCCAGCACGGCCAGCTCCAGGGTGTGCTCCTCGATCAGGTCGGCGAAGCGCTGCATGATCGCCTTGCGCTCGGCGGGCGCCAAGCCCGACCAGACGCCGGACTCGAAGGCACGACGGGCGGCCTGGACGGCCAGATCCACGTCCTCCTCGCCGCAGGCGGCGACCTCGGTCAGCACCTTGCCGGTGGCAGGGTTCAGGGTCTCGAAGGTCTCGCCGGAACGTGCGGCGACGAAGCGACCGTCGATGAAGGCCAGGTTGCGGAACTCCAAGCGTTCGACCTGCTGGGCGATGGCGTCTTTCGTGAGGATATCGGACATTGTTTTGCTCCTCCGGATCGTGATTCGTGTGTGAGGGAAATCAGAGTTCTTTGCCGGCCTTCCATTCTTTCCAGGCGAGGGTCGAACTGATCCCTAGCCCCAGGAAGGGCTCCGGCGGATTGGCAACCGGCTTGGGCTGCTTGAGCATGATGTCGAGCTGCTCGCTCTCGACGCCGAGAGCATACTCGGCGGCCAGCTTGCCGGTGATGGTGCCTCGGGCCAGGCCCAGGCCGTTCTGACACAGGGCGCTGTATACGCCGGGCGCTAGCTCACCGAACGGCGTCCCGCCATTACGCGTGACGCACAGCGCCCCGCCCCAGGTGTACTCCATCTCGACACCTGGCAGCATCGGGAAGCGCTCATCGAATGAGCGACGATGGGCGGCACGGATACGTTCCATCTTGCCGGGATCGGCACTGAGGCCAGCGTTGTAAGTGAAGGTGTGGCGCACGCAGATACGTCCGCTGCCCAGCCGGCGCAGGGTCGTGCCCATGGGATCGGCCGGAATCAGCCCCCAGCTCTCATCACCGCCGAGCGCCGCCAGTTCGTCGTCGCTCAGCTGACGTGACAAGCTGCCGTAGGTATAGATCGGCAGGATGCGGCCCTTGAGATTGAAGGCGCCGAACTGAGAGGCATAGGCGTTGTTGGCCAGCACCAGTCGGGGAGACTGCAGCCGACCTTGGTCGGTGACCAGCGTATGCGGCTTGCCGACCTCGATGCGCCGCACCGGGCTATCCTCGAACAGCTGCACGTTCTCGGGCAGGGTCTCGCCCAGCCCGCGCACCAGGGCCGCCGGCTGCAGCAGCACGGTGCCCGGGGCGTGAACGCCGGCCCTGAAGAAGTCGGTGCCGGTCACCGCCTTCATCTCGGCGGCGTCGAGCTTGCGGTAGGCTTCGCCGAGCCCGTCGAGCCCCTTGGTGAAGGCCTCCAGCGCCTGCTGGCCGTGCTCTTCCACCGCGCCGTGCAGCTTGCCCTGCTCGCGCCAGTCGCAGTCGATGCCGTGACCCTTGACGATCCCGCGCATGTAGTCGATCGCCGAGCGGTTCAGGCAGATCTGCTGCAGATCGTTGGAGCGGTCGCCGGTGTAGTCGTGCGAGTTGAGGTCATGGGGCAGATCGATCATGAAGCCGGAGTTGCGGCCGGCGGCACCGAAGCCGATGCGGCGCGCATCGATCAGGGCGATGGACGCTTCCGGCTGTAGCTCGGCCAGCCGACGGGCGGCGGCCAGGCCGGCCAGGCCGGCGCCCAGCACGACCCAGTCGGCCTTGACCTCGCCCTTGAGCGGCGTAGACGGCCCCGGCGCAGACAGCGTCTCGTACCAGCCACAGCGCCCGTCGTTCTGGGGCAATTTGTTGCATGTCAGCTGCATGAATGAGGGCTCCTCCGCCGAGTGGAATCAGCCGCGGTGCGCGACCAGGGCTTCGTAGGCGCTCTTGAAGGTGGCCTTCTCGTCGTCGTTCAGCGGCAGCAACGGACGGCGCGCGTTGCCCACCGGCATGTCGGCGAGTTCGCAGCCGTACTTGATGTACTGGCAGAACTTGCCACCCTGCTCCAGCAGGTTGAGGATCGGCAGGATACGTGCGGCCAGCTCGCGACCGGCGACGAAGTCCTGGTCGATGACGCAGGCCTTGTGTAGCGCGACGTGCTCCGGTGCCAGGAAGTTGGACGCCCCGGCGACCCAGCTCCGGGCGCCCCAGACGAAGAACTCCAGCACCTGGTCGTCCATACCGCAGCTCAGCTGGATGTGATCGGCGTGGTCGTTGGCCAGCTCGTGCATGCGCTCGACGGAGCCGGTGCTTTCCTTGATCGCCTGGATGTTGGGGCGCGCGCGCAGGGCGTCGATCAGATCGAACTCCATCGGCACGCCGGTGCGGTCGGGGAAGTTGTAGAGCATGATCGGCATGTCGAGGGCGTCGTCGACGGCCTCGATGTGCGTGAGCAACTCATCTTGGGCCGGCTGGCAGTAGTACGGCGCGGCGACCAGGACGGCGTCGAAGTCTGCGGCCTTGGCGTACTGACCCAGCTCCAGGCTGTCTTCGGTGGTAGTAGCATTGACACCGGCCATCAGTGGCACGCGGCCCTTGGCATGGCCCACAACTCGGTCGAAGACCTGCTTGCGTTCGTCCTTGGTCAGAGCGTAGTACTCACCAGTGGTACCGCCGATGATCAGGCCATGGACGCCCTGCTCAATCAGGGTATCGACCAAGAGATCCAGTGCTTCCAGCTTAAGGGCGCCCTGCTCGTCGAGGGGAGTCACGACCGGCGTCCAGATACCATCGAAATTCATATCGTCACCTAGTTGTATGAAGTATTGCGACACGACCAAAGGTCATGCCCATCAGAGTAAACAGCGATCCAATCTCCACGGAAGAAACCTTTTTTGTCGCCAAAACATGACCGGGGGTTATGAATAAAAGGCCCAGCAGAGGCTTATTCCAGCCAGGTCACGCTGACTGGCTCTTTACTTGGCTGGTTATTGCGATGCTCGACGCCTGACCAATCTTGGCAAGGCCGATCACTTCATTCCGGTCGAACGTAGAGTGATGTCATTTTCAGCATCGACTGGATCACATCGGACACACACCGCGGCGCGATTCGAGACATATACCCAAATTGTTGATATTAAATAATAAAGCAGCCTGACTAAGGATGAGGTGACTCGGGTGCACGTCATCCATGCACAGTTGTTTTTTGTCGAGGCTTCGCCGGCCGCCGACGCTCCTGAGGCTCGGCAGAGCAACGTCATAACACCAGCTCATCAACTGTCCGGAGAAATAATCGATGTGGCGCAGTGTTTGACCTACTTAGACTCGAGGGGCGCCTACAACAATCGGTGACGAGACATCCCTGGCAAGCTGCGTTGCCACCCGGCGAGCCTAGTGGCGCCTCCGGGGTCGTATACCTAGATGTCTCAGCCGGACAACAGGAGTCAATCATGAGCACAGCCAACCGCGGAGTCGTCTACAAGGGCCCGGGCGAGGTCGCCGTCGAGTCCATCGCCTACCCGGAACTCGCCCTCGGCAATCGCAAGTGCGAACACGGCGTGATCCTCAAGGTCGTCACCACCAACATCTGTGGCAGCGACCAGCACATGGTGCGGGGCCGCACCACCGCGCCGGAAGGCTTGGTGCTGGGGCACGAGATCACCGGCATCGTGGTCGAGTGCGGTCGCGACGTCGAATTCCTGAGCCCGGGCGACATGGTCTCGGTGCCGTTCAACATCGCCTGCGGCCGCTGCCGCAACTGCAAGTCCGGCCAGACCGGCATCTGCCTGAACGTCAACCCGTCACGCCCGGGCGCGGCCTACGGCTACGTCGACATGGGCGGCTGGGTCGGTGGCCAGACCGAATACGTCATGGTCCCCTACGCCGACTTCAACCTGCTGAAGTTCCCGGACGCCGACCAGGCCATGGAGAAGATCAAGGACCTGACCCTGCTGTCCGACATCTTCCCGACCGGCTTCCACGGCTGCGTCACCGCCGGCGTCGGCCCGGGCTCCACCGTCTACATCGCTGGCGCCGGCCCGGTCGGCCTGGCCGCCGCGGTCTCCGCCCAGCTGCTGGGTGCCGCCTGTGTCATCGTCGGCGACATGATCGAGGACCGCCTGGCCCAGGCCCGCAGCTTCGGCTGCGAGACCATCGACCTGACCGAAGACGGCGACATGGCCGACAAGATCGAGGTCATCCTCGGCGAGCGCGAGGTCGATGCCTTCGTCGACTGCGTCGGCTTCGAGGCCCATGCCTGCGGCTGCAACCACGGCCAGGAGGCGCCGGCCGCGGTGCTGAACTCCGCCATGTCGCTGACCCGCGCCGGTGGCCAGATCGGCATCCCCGGCCTGTACGTGACCGAGGATCCGGGGTCGTCCGACGCCGCCGCCCAGCAGGGCAGCCTGAGCATGCGCTTCGGCCTCGGCTGGGCCAAGTCGCACAGCTTCCACACCGGCCAGTGCCCGGTGATGAAGTATCACCGTCCGCTGATGCAGGCGATCCTGTTCGGCAAGGTGAACATCGCCGACGCCGTCAACGTGCAGATGATCACCCTGGATCAGGCGCCGCAGGGCTACGCCGACTTCGATGGCGGTGCCGCCAAGAAATTCGTCATCGATCCGCACGGCAGCGTGGCTGCCTGACAAGAGATCGAAACGATTCGGCCTCGCTCGGCAATGAGCGGGGCCGTTTTCGAGGGGCCCCGCGCTCCGTCTTCCCGGGCCGGCCTTCCGGCTCAGTGCGACTCAGCATGCAAACGGCCCCATCCGACGTGCATCGGACATCCTCGGCCTCTGCCGATGTCCTTATAGCAACAACAATCGAGAGTGACCCCATGCGATCCGAGAGTGGCCTATTAAAGGGGCTCAACCCCACCGTAACCATCGCGTCGAAGATACTGGTCATCGGTTTCGTGACCTTTTGCGCCATCATGGCCGACCAGGCCGGCGTGATCT
>NZ_JAMLJJ010000012.1 GCF_023736155.1 Larsenimonas salina
GACCGCGACCGACGTCGACGCCGGCGAGTCCGGCTTCGTCGCCCAGCCGAACACCGCCGGCAGCTATGGCAGCTTCGCGATCGACGCCGCTGGAAACTGGACGTATCAACTCGACAACGCCAACAGTGACGTCCAGGCCTTGGGCGCCGGCGACCAGCTGACCGAGACCTTTACCGTCACCACCGCCGGCGGCGACAGCGAGACCGTGACCATCACGGTCAACGGCACCGATGACGCCGCCGTCGTTACCGGCAGCGACAGCGGCAGCGTGACCGAAGACACGGTGCTGACCACAAGCGGTGTGCTCACAGCAACGGATACCGATGCCGGTGAGTCCGGCTTCGTGGCCCAGCCGAACACCACCGGCAGCTACGGCAACTTTGCCATCGACGCCGCTGGAAACTGGACGTATCAACTCGACAACGCCAACAGTGACGTCCAGGCCCTGGGCGCCGGCGATCAGCTGACCGAGACCTTCACCGTCACCACCGCCGGTGGCGACAGCGAGACCGTGACCATCACGGTCAACGGCACCGATGACGCCGCCGTCGTTACCGGCAGCGACAGCGGCAGCGTGACCGAAGACACGGTGCTGACCACAAGTGGTGTGCTCACAGCAACGGACACCGACGCCGGCGAGTCCGGCTTCGTGGCGCAACCGAACACCACCGGCAGCTACGGCAGCTTTGCCCTCGACGCCGCTGGAAACTGGACGTATCAACTCGACAACGCCAACAGTGACGTCCAGGCCCTGGGCGCCGGCGATCAGCTGACCGAGACCTTCACCGTCACCACCGCCGGTGGCGACAGCGAGACCGTGACCATCACCGTCAACGGCACCGATGACGCCGCCGTCGTTACCGGCAGCGACAGCGGCAGCGTGACCGAAGACACCGCGCTCACCACCTCCGGCACCTTGACCGCAACGGATACCGATGCGGGTGAGTCCGGCTTCGTCGCCCAGCCGGGCACGGCTGGAGCGTACGGCAGCTTTGCCCTCGACGCCGCTGGAAACTGGACGTATCAACTCGACAACGCCAACAGTGACGTTCAGGCCCTGGGCGCCGGCGATCAGCTGACCGAGACCTTCACCGTCACCACCGCCGGTGGCGACAGCGAGACCGTGACGGTCACGATCGACGGCACCGATGACGCCGCCGTCGTTACCGGCAGCGACAGCGGCAGCGTGACCGAAGACACCGCGCTCACCACCGCCGGCACATTGACCGCGACGGACACCGATGCGGGTCAGTCCGGCTTTGTCGCGCAACCGAACACCACCGGCGCGTACGGCAGTTTCGCCATCGACGAGAGCGGCGTCTGGTCCTACACGCTGAATAACGAAAGCACCGACGTCCAGGCCCTGGGCGACGGCGATCAGCTGACCGAGAGCTTCACCGTCACCACCGCCGGCGGTGACACGGAGACCGTGACCATCACGGTCAACGGCACCGATGACGCCGCCGAGATCACCGGCGTTCAGACCGGCAGCGTGACGGAAGACACCGCACTCACCACCTCCGGCACCCTGACCGCGACCGATACCGATGCCGGCGAGTCCGGCTTCGTCGCCCAGCCGGGCACGGCTGGCACCTACGGCAGCTTCGCCATCGACGAGACCGGCGCGTGGACCTACGCGCTCGATAACGAAAGTGACGACGTCCAGGCCCTCGGCGCCGGCGACCAGTTGACCGAGACCTTCACCGTCACCACCGCCGGCGGTGACAGCGAGACCGTGACCATCACCGTCAACGGCACCGATGACGCCGCCGTCGTTACCGGCAGCGACAGCGGCAGCGTGACCGAAGACACCGCGCTCACCACCTCCGGCACCTTGACCGCAACGGATACCGATGCGGGTGAGTCCGGCTTCGTCGCCCAGCCGGGCACGGCTGGAGCGTACGGCAGCTTTGCCCTCGACGCCGCTGGAAACTGGACGTATCAACTCGACAACGCCAACAGTGACGTCCAGGCCCTGGGCGCCGGCGATCAGCTGACCGAGACCTTCACCGTCACCACCGCCGGTGGTGATACCGATACCGTCACTGTCACGATCGACGGCACCGATGACGCCGCCGCCATTACCGGCAGCGACAGCGGCAGCGTGACCGAAGACACGGTGCTGACCACAAGCGGTGTGCTCATAGCAACGGACACCGACGCCGGCGAGTCCGGCTTCGTCGCCCAGCCGGGCACGGCTGGAGCGTACGGCAGCTTTGCGATTGATGAGACCGGCGCGTGGACCTACACGCTCGACAACGCCAACAGTGACGTCCAGGCCCTGGGCGCCGGCGATCAGTTGACCGAGACCTTCACCGTCACCACCGCCGGCGGCGACAGCGAGACCGTCACCGTCACGATCGACGGCACCGATGACTCCGCCGTCATTACCGGCAGCGACAGCGGCAGCGTGACCGAAGACACCGTGCTGACCACAAGCGGTGTGCTCACAGCGACGGATACCGATGCGGGTGAGTCCGGCTTCGTCGCCCAGCCGGGCACGGCTGGAGCGTACGGCAGCTTTGCCCTCGACGCCGCTGGAAACTGGACCTACCAGCTCGACAACGCCAATGGCGACGTTCAGGCCCTCGGCGCCGGCGATCAGCTGACCGAGACCTTCACCGTCACCACCGCCGGTGGTGATACCGATACCGTGACCGTCACGGTCAACGGCACGGATGATGCGGCCGAAATCACCGGGGTTCAGACCGGTAGCGTAACCGAGGACCTCGTTCTAGAGGCAACCGGCCAGCTCACTGCGACCGACACCGACGCTGGCGAGTCCGCGTTCGTGGCGCAACCGAACACCACCGGCACGTACGGCAGCTTTGCCATCGACGCCGCTGGAAACTGGACGTATCAACTCGACAACGCCAACAGCGACGTCCAGGCCCTGGGCGCCGGCGATCAGCTGACCGAGACCTTCACCGTCACCACCGCCGGTGGCGACAGCGAGACCGTGACCATCACGGTCAACGGCACCGATGACGCCGCCGTCATTACCGGCAGCGACAGCGGGGCAGTGACCGAAGACACGGTGCTGACTACCTCCGGCACCTTGACCGCGACCGACACTGATGCGGGCGAGTCCGGCTTCGTCGCCCAGCCGAACACCACCGGCGCCTACGGCAGCTTTGCCCTCGACGCCGCTGGAAACTGGACCTACCAGCTCGACAACGCCAATGGCGACGTTCAGGCCCTCGGCGCCGGCGATCAGCTGACCGAGACCTTCACCGTCACCACCGCCGGTGGTGACAGCGAGACCGTCACCATTACCGTCAACGGTACAAACGATACGCCTGTTGTCATCGACGATACCGCCGTTCAAGCCGTTCGCTATGGGCAGGGCGGTATAGCGTGGAGCAACCTGGTGCTTTCATCCGATTCAGGCGTCGAGGGCGTTGCTTCCAACGTTGAGGACGTTAACGGTGCACTGGGTGTGGTTTCAGGGGCCGGTCGAATTTCCGAGATAGAGCACAGCAGTGATGGCACAAGTGAAAGTCTGTCTATACGTTTGCCGGAGCCAGTACAGTCGGCGAGGGTAGGCGTTGCCTTACATATGGCGGATGAAAACGGCATCGGCGCAGACGAGGTGGGGCTTTGGACTGCTCTGAACAATGGGGCTGTCGTAGCGTCGGGTACATTCAATGGCGTAACCGGAGGCAGCCTCACGGTAGACATCGATAGTGCAGGCACCGCTTTCGATGAGCTGCGCTTTTCGGCAGCAACGTACTCCGATGGCACAACAAAGGGCTGGGACAGTTCAGACTTTCTCGTTACCTGGCTCGAGATAGACACTCCTAAAGCTGCGTTAAGCACTTTGGAAGACGGTGCTTTCGCAATTGAAAGCTCAACGCTTCTTGCCAACGATTTTGATTTGGATGGAGATACGCTAACTCTTCAATCGGTATCCACAACGGCGCAGACCCTGGGGTCGGTTACCTTGAATGGCAGTCAAGTCGCCTATGAGCCCGGTGATGCGTTCCAGTTCCTGAGTGCTGGCGAAGTCGCATTCGATCAATTCGTGTATACCGTGTCTGATGGTCAGGGAGGCACTGAGTCAGGCACGGTTACAGTAGCGATTTTGGGAACAAATGATGCGGCGGTCATTGCCGGTTTGAATACCGGCACTGTTCAAGAGGATGCGCTCTTTTCAACGAACGGCATTCTTTCGGTAACCGATGCAGATGACGGGGAATCATCGTTCATCCCGCAGAGCAATACGGCTGGACAGTTCGGCACGTTCACTCTCTTGAGTACGGGTGTTTGGACCTACGCGCTCGATAATGCCAATGCTGACGTTCAGGCCCTTGGCGTCGGTGAGAGCATGACTGAAAGCTTCATCGTCACCACTGCCGGCGGCGACAGTGAGACCGTCACGATCACCATCAACGGAACCGACGACGCACCGGTTGCGACGCCGGATGCCTTCACGGTTGTCGAAGATTCTGCGTTGACCCTGTCGCAGACAGATCTTCTGACCAACGACATCGATATCGATGGTGATGCGATGAGCATCCTTGGTGTCGGCGGTGCCACCAACGGCGCTGTTCAACTCAATGAAGACGGCACGATCACGTTCACGCCCGATGCCGATTTCTCAGGCGTAGCCTCGTTCGATTATGTGATCGGTGATGGCAATGGCGGCACCTCTATGGCCACGGCCTCGATTGGCGTCGTGGCCGTTGCCGATGCACCGATTGTATCCTCGACGCTTGGAGATACGCTGGAATCCATCCGAACGGTCGCCATCGCCATTACGGATGGTCCGACATCGATTTCTATCGAAGGGAAAAGTGTCACTGGCGCCAATGTGGTGGAGGGGCCGTTTTCCACGCTCAATCTTGCGCCCGGTATCGGCGGCAATACGCTCGGCACCGACATCATCGTGCTCGAAGGCAATCTGAATAGCCTGGTCGCGGGCGGACTGCCGCTGATATCCATCGACGGCGACGACAAGGATTACTTGTATATAAAAGGGGACTTCGCCCTTTATGAGGTACTGCTCGGAGATTATGTATTCGGCTCCGGCTATGACGGTACGTTGACGGACATCGCAACCGGCACCGTCATCAACCTCTACAACATCCGGGGGCTCATCTTCGAAGACGGCACCACGATGTTGCCCGATGGTGCGGTGTCGACCGTCACTGAAGTCGGGTATGACGTGGTTGGCCTTGATGTTAGTGCCCTTTTAACCGACACCGACGGCAGTGAGCAGCTCAGTGGCATTACGTTGAGCGGTATCCCCGAGGGGGTAATGCTTACAGGCCACGACGCCGCCAAGCTGGAAAATGGTGATTGGTTCCTTCCCAACGCGTCTCAATCGGATTTGAATGCTCTGTCATTGACCATGCAGGTGCCGCTCGACGCACCGTCCTTCAACGTGACCGCAACGGCCACGTCGACGGAACTCGGCAATGGCGATGCGGCTTCAAGCAGCGCGACCAGCGAGAGCGCCGAGCGGTTTACGCTTTTGACCGGCTCGCCAAACGAGGACACGCTCAACGGGACCAACAGCAGCGATATTCTGATCGGCGATGCGTCCGGGCTTCGGCTATTGCCCGGTCAGAACTACAACATCGCCATTCTTGTCGACTCCTCCAGCAGCTTGAGCGTCGAGGCCGTCGAGCAGGTCAAGGTGGCCTTGAGAGAGGCGATTGAAACCCTCAAGGCCAGTGCGGATGCGCCGAATGCGGGGACCGTCAATCTGTGGCTGGCTGATTTCGATCATAGGGTCGAGCGTTCGGTCAGTATCGACCTGTCCGACGCCAACGCCATGGCCAGTATCGATTCCGTGCTCAACGCCATGACCAACGATGGCGGCACGAACTATGAAGACGCCTTCAAGACCGCGGCCAACTGGTTCTACAGCGATGCGGTCACATCGAATCCCGGCCAGAATCTGACGTACTTCATTACAGACGGCCAACCGACCTACTACCAGCACGAGTATTCGAAGTTCAAGGCGGTGGACTTCGCGTTGAGCAGCGACGTGTATTACACGTTCGACTCAAGCACCTACGTGCCGGGGAAGCCGGTGTACGTCAACACCGTCAACGGCGCATTCGAGGTCATCAGTGCCAACGGCGCGGTCTACGCCTATACCTCAGCGCTGATTGGATATACCCGCTCCACAATCGGCTACGTCGAGCCCAACGGTGAAGGCGAATTCGAGCTGTCCTACCTCATGGGCGATGGCACCGTCACCGCGGCAACCCTGAATAACGCAAGCGATGCCTTTGCACTGCTCGACGCCGTCAGTAACGTCGAATCGATCGGCATCGGCAGTTATCTCGATGCGTCACAGCTTAGTGGGTATGACTCTGACGGCGTCGTTCAGACCAATGTCGATCCGTCGGCGCTGTCCGAGGCGATCCTGAGCGATAACGTCCAGATCGTCGGCACGGCGGATACCCTCAATGGCCGTCAGGGCGATGACATCCTGTTCGGGGATCAGATCGTTCTGCCCGGCATCGATGGCAGCGGTGAAGACGCACTGCGTCAGTACATCGCCCAGAGCATCGGTGCAGGCGACCCCTCCGGGTTGACCCTTGAAAGCATGCACGACTACATCAGTGCCAATCCAGGCGAGTTCGACGTTGCCGATGACCGTGGCGGAAACGATCAGCTCTTCGGTGGCGCAGGCGATGATGTGCTGTTCGGCCAGGGCGGCGATGACCGGCTCGAGGGCGGCAGCGGCAATGACATCTTGACCGGCGGCAGTGGTGCGGATGTCTTTGCCTGGATGCGAGGCGATGAAGGCACGAATAGCCGCCCTGCAGAAGACCATATCAGAGATTTCAATATGGCCGAGGGCGATAGAATCGATCTATCCGACATGCTCGATGTCGCGGAAACCGAGGTGGACGTGCTGGCTCAATACCTGCATTTCACTTCGGGCGGAGATGGCAGCAGTACGATCGAAGTCAAGGCCGGGGAGGGGGCGCCAAGCGAGGGTGTGACTCAAAAGATTGTCCTCGATAACACCGACATCACCTCACTCGGGGGATCGGACATCGAGATCATCCGGCAGCTGGTCGACAGCAATACATTGAAAACACAACTGGATGGGTAGGTTCGTCGCGCTCGAATCTGTCCTTTGGGGGCACCTTGGCAAACACCGCGACACCGTTACGCCCGGAACCTGCCGGTGAAAAAGAGCGTGACCCGCTGCTGTATTCGCTGGCGTTTCTGTCACGTCACTTTGGCACACCGCGCTCGGTCGCGGTGCTGGCCGATGGGCTGCCGCTTGATCAAGGCCGCCTGACTCTGGCGCTGCTGCCGCGCTCGGCCTCTCGTGCCGGGCTTTCGGCGCGTTTGGTCGACCAAAAGGTGCAGCGCATTTCGAGTCTGCTCATGCCATGCATCGTGTTGCTCAAGGGCCAGCGCGCGGTCGTTTTGCTGAGCGTCGATGAGCCGGCCGGGCAGGCCGAAATCTATGTGCCCGAGGCCGATGGGGTTGAGGCGTGTCCACTCGAGTCGCTCGAAGAGCAGGCCACCGGCAAGGTGGTTTACGTCAAGCGCGAGCACCGCTTCGATCAGCGCAGCAAGGAAACGGTCAAGCTGCCGGACGGTCACTGGTTCTGGTCGACGCTCAAGCTCTCGATGCCGATCTACCGTGACGTCTTCATTGCCTCATTGTTGGTCAACATCTTCGCACTTGCGGCGCCGCTTTTTGTCATGAACGTCTACGACAAGGTGGTGCCGAATCTGGCCTTCAACACGCTCTGGGTGTTGGCCAGTGGCATGGCAATCATCGTGGTGTTCGATCTGATCGTGCGTCAGGTGCGGGCCTGGTTTCTGGATGTGGCCGGCAAGAAATCCGAGGTGCTCATTTCCTCGAAGCTCTTTGCAAAAGCGATGAATCTTCGCATGGATGCGCGCCCGGCGTCGGTAGGCGGGTTCGTGAAGCACCTTCAGGAATTCGAATCCATTCGGGATTTCTTCACCTCGTTGACCCTGACCACGCTGATTGATCTCCCCTTTGCACTGCTGTTTCTGGTGATCGTCTGGATCGTGGCCGGGCCTCTGGTTCTGGTTCCGATTGCTGCCCTGGTGATTCTTCTGGGCTACAGCATCGCGCTTCAGTGGCCACTCAAGCGCAGTATCGAGCTGGGCTCACGGCTTGCCACCGAGCGTCAGGCTCGGCTGGTCGAAAGCATTGCCGGGCTTGAAAGCCTGAAGCTTGCCAATGCTCAGGGTGAGTATCAGCGCGCCTACGAGCGCGCCGTCGGTGAGATTGCCCGGTGGGGCGTTCACAGTCGAAACCTCTCTACCTCGGTCAACTCCCTCACCATGAGTGTGACTCAGCTGTCGACGGTTGCTCTGATTCTGGCCGGTGTCTATCAGATCAGCGACGCCGCCTTGAGCATGGGCGGGCTCATCGCCGCGGTCATGTTGACCGGCCGCGCCCTGCAGCCGCTGGCTCAAACGGCGCTTCTCATTACCCGTATCGGTCAGACGCGCAGCGCCATGGCGGCGTTGAATCAGATCATGGACTTGCCCGATGAGGTCGATGAAACCAAAAGCTACGTGCATCGCGAGCGCCTTCAAATGCAGTTCGAGTTCGACCACGTTCGCTTTCGGTATTCCGAAAACACCCCGGATGTCATCCACGACTTGAGTTTTACCATCGCACCCGGTGAGCGAGTGGCCATTATCGGACGCATCGGCGCCGGCAAGAGTACGCTTCAGCGTCTTATGAGCGGGCTTTATCAGCCCACCGGCGGCAGCATTCGTGTCGATGGGCTTGATCTGAACCAACTCCATCCGGCTGATCTTCGTCGCCACATCGGCCATGCCGGTCAGGATGGATCGCTGTTTTATGGCTCGATCAGAGACAACATTCTGCTTGGTAATCAGCATGCCAGTGACGAGGCGCTTCAGCGGGCGGCAACGCTTGCCGGGGTGACCGAGTTCACTCGCGTCGACCCCGAAGGGCTTGATCGCCAGGTCGGCGAAGGTGGGCGGCTGTTGTCGAGCGGTCAGCGTCAGGCGGTATTACTGGCCCGGGCGCTGCTGCCGCAACCCCCGCTTTTGCTGCTGGACGAGCCAACGGCGCATATGGATAACCGCTCCGAGTTTCGGCTTCGCCGTATGCTTTCAAGCCTACCTCGCAGTCAGACCATGATTTTGATCACGCACAAGAGCGCGATGCTCGATATTGCCGAACGGGTCATCGTACTGGATGGCGGTCGCGTGATTGCCGATGGCCCGAAGGACACGGTGCTGGCATCCCTCAATTCCGGAAAGGCCTCGAGCGGAAACGCCACGGAACCATCACCGGCCGAGGCTCGAGGAGGTCAGCATGGCACGGGGGGGTAAGTCGGCGATCGAGCGTGACGACATTCACTACCTGGATGACGCCAGTGCTGCGGTACTTCTGGCCACGCCCTGGAAATCGCGGGTTTTAATCTGGGTCGTGTTGGCCTTTTTGTTGACCGCGATCACCTGGGCGGCGCTTGCCCATGTGGAAGTGGTAACGCGAGGAACCGGCGAGGTCGTACCGTCTACACGGTTGCAAACGGTGCAGAATCTGGAAGGCGGAATCGTGCGCGATATCTTCGTGTCGGAAGGCGACATCGTCGAGCAGGGGCAGCCGCTTGTCCGCATTGATGATACGCGCGCCGGTGCTGATCTTGCCGAGCGGGAGTCGACTCTTTCCGGCCTTCAGGCTCAAATCGCTCAGTACGATGCCGAGCTTGATTCGGTCACCATCGAGCACTCTGCTGAACAGTGGCTCGATCAGGTGTCAATCAGTGAGACCTCCCCCGCGCTGGACTCTGAATTTCGAGAAGCCCATCCGTCACTGGCCCAAGGCGCGATGGCTGCCTACCGGGAGCGTCTGCGTGGGCTTCAGGCCCAGCTCTCCCAGGCGCGTGAACAGATCACGCAGCGCCAGCAGGAACTTCGAGAACTGCAGGCCAAGGTCGAAAGCCTTAACCGCAGTTACCAACTTTCGCGCCAGGAACTGTCGATCACGGCACCCCTGGTCAAGGAGGGCGTGGTCTCTCGTGTCGATCTATTGCAGATTCAGCGACAGGTCAACGACCTGCGCGGGGAGCTTGAAAGCACGCGCCTGGCGATTCCTTCCAAACGTTCCGAGCTCGATGAAGCGATCAGCAAGCGGGTCGATGTGGCTCAGCAGTTTCGCGTTCGAAGCGCCGATGCCTTGAGCGAAGCGCGCGCTCGGCTCGACAGCCTGAGGCAAGGTCGGTCCTCGCTGTTGGATCGGGTGGATCGAACGCTTGTGACGTCGCCGGTGCATGGCACGGTTCGCTCGATCAATATCAATACGATCGGCGGAGTGGTCGAGCCCGGTCAGAGCCTGATGGAAATCGTACCGATCGAGGATCAGCTGTTGGTCGAGGCCAAGGTGCAACCCAAGGACATCGGTTTTCTAAGACCCGGACAGCCGGCCACCGTCAAGTTCAGTGCCTATGACTTCACGATCTATGGGGGGCTCAAGGGCACGGTCGAACGCATCAGCCCAGATACCGTGCAGGACGAGGAAGGCAATAGCTACTACGTCGTGCGCCTTCGAACCGAGCGCAACCATCTTGGGGCCGAGAGCGACCCCTTGCCGATCATTCCTGGCATGCAGGCCACCGCCGACATCATCACGGGCGATCAAACCATCTTGCAGTACCTATTGAAACCGATTTTACGCGCTCAACAAGGCGCGCTGCGCGAACGATAAGAAATCATCAGGGGAACGATATGAAACAACGTTGGTGCTGGTGGATGGCGCTGTGTCTTGCGCCCTCGGCCGGTCAGGCTCAAACCCTGGCCGAGGCCGTATCTCAGGCCGTGCATGAACATCCGATCACACGGGCCGAGATTGCCCGGTTTGAAGCGCGCGCCGCCGATACACGGGCGGCCAAGGGGGCTTACCTGCCCTCGGTCAACGTTTCCGCACGTACGGGACGAGGCAGCTTCGAAAGCGAAGTCAACGGCATCGCCGCCAACTCCGAACCCCACGATTATCGACGCGCTTCGGTCACGCTGACTCAGTTGATCTGGGATGGTAACGCAACCGTTGCCCGGATTCGCCAGGCCGGCGCCGAACAGGAGTATCAAAAGCTTCAGGCGGCCGCGGCGGCCAACAGCGTAGCGCTTTCAAGCATCGAGGCGTATTTGAACGTGCTTCGGTCCGAGCAGCTTGTGGCGCTTGCCGAAAACAACGTGCGCCTCCATGAGGATACGGCCTCGGATATTCGTCGGCGCGCTGAACAGGGCGCGGGCACCACCGCCGATTCGACTCAGGTCGATGGACGGCTTGCGCAGGCCCGGGCAAGCCTAATGGCGGCACGTAACAATCTGGCGGATGCACGCTCGGCGTTTCAGCGCTACGTCGGTGAGGCGCCGAGAGGGCTCAGTATGCCAGAGGCGCCGTCGCTTGAAGGGCTGCCTTCGTCTCTCGATCAGGTCGAGGCGCTGGCGTACAGCCAAAATCCGCTTCTGCTTTCGGCCAAGGCCTCGATTCGCTCCCAGCAGCACCAGCGTCAGGTGGAAAAGGGCGACTTCTGGCCGACGTTCAGCTTTGAGGCCAATCGCTCATGGGCCGAGGATTATGACTACGAAGGGGTCAGCGATAACGATTGGAGCACCGATCTGGTGATGAATTACAACCTCTATCGAGGCGGGATCGATTCAGCTGAGCTGCGCGCCCAGACCCGTGAACTCGAAGTGGTTCAGTACGAGACCGACCGCGCCCGGCGTGAGGTCAACGACGAGCTTCGCCTTGCGTGGAACGCCCGTGATTTTCTCAAAAGCCAGATGCCTTATCTGGAGCAGCACCTCGAGTCGAGCAAGGCCTCCCGCGTGAACTATCGCAAGCAGTTCGACATCGGCCGTCGAACGCTTCTGGATCTTCTGGACAGCGAAACGGAGTACTACCAGGCCCAGCAGGCGGAGCTTCAGGCGCAGTTCGATCTGATGCGCGCACGCTACAGGCTGCTTTCCGCCACAGGGCAGCTGCTGGATACCCTTAAAGTCGACGTACGTTGGCCGAATAACACGTAACACCACTGTCGTTGTCCCAGGCAGGTCAAGGAGCACCGCATGAGTCTTTATCGTCGGTTGGTCAGTGCAATTATCGTCTTGCTGTTGGCGTTTTCGACTGGGGTTTTCGTGATCGAGGTACAGCAGACGCGCGCCTCGCTCGAGACGCAGCAGCGCAATCAGGTCACCAATCTGACACAAGCGCTGAGCCTGTCGCTGGTGCCGTTTGTTGAAGTCGGGGATTGGGTCGCGGCTGAAACCCTGATCCACGCGGCTTTCGATGGTGCGGCGGTCAAGCGTATTCAGCTCGACGCCGTCGGGCGCGACCAGCCTCTTGTGGTCGAGCGAACCGCGCCGGCCCACTCGCCGGAACTCTTCCAAAGCCTGGTTCGGTTGCCCGAGCAGGAAGGGCAACGCGATGTAGGGGGCGGCTGGTCGCCGCTTGGAACGCTCTACGTCGAGGCCGACAACAATCCGGCCTATAACGAGCTGTGGCAACTGGCGATCAAGCTGTTCGGGTTTCTCACCCTTAGCGTGCTGATTGCCGTGGTGGTGTGTACAGCACTGATTCGATGGTTGTTGAAGCCTTTGAAGACGCTCTCGCAGCACGTCAGTGACATGGAAATCCACGGCTTCAATAAGCCGCTTAAATCCACTCGAATCAAGGAACTCGAGGGCATAACGCATGCGGTCAACCGTCTCGGCAAGCGTCTCAAGGAGCAGTATGACGCCCAGTCCGAGCAGGTTCGGCGGCTTCAAGCCATGGCCGAGCGTGACGCGGTCTCCGAGCTGGGTAATCGGGCCTATCTGGGGCGGGTGATGGATGAGTGGCTGGCTGCCCCCGATGGTGGGGCCCTGATGATCGTTCAGTTCGATGCCCTCGATGACATCTATCGCCGCAACGGCTTCGAGGCACGCGATACCGCCATTCGGGCGCTGGCCCATCAGCTTCGCGCCGCACGACTCAATGGCGAGACCTTGAGTGCGGCCCGGCTGTCGGCCAATGAGTTTGCTGCAATTCTGCCCGATGCCGATGACGACGAGCGCTATCAATTTATCGAGCACCTTCTGGCAACGCTTGATCGGGCTCTGGACGTTAATCCTATGGCCGATGAACAAGGCGCGCACTGTCATGCCGGTGTCGTGGTGAAAGAGCCCGGCGCCAAGCGAATGACCATGCTGGCCGCCGCTGACAAGGCGCTGCAGGTTGCGCGAGAGCGTCAGCTCAACTGGGAGCTGGCACCAAGGGCGTCCGCCCTCGATGAGCGTAACCGTGGCGAATGGAAGCTGATGGTGGATCAGGCCATCGACGAAGACCGCTTCCTGTTCGTTGCGCAGCCGGTATTGACCCGCGATGGCGGTGAATTTCATCGGGAAATCTTCCTTCGTCTACCGGAAGGTGATCGGGTGCACTCGGCCGGGAGCTTCGTACCGGTGGTCTATCACTTCCGTATGGGCGACCGTCTGGACCGGTACGTGTTCGAGTGGATTGCCAAACGCTACGAGTCCCTGCCGGAGCGGCTGGCCGTCAACCTGACCGCTGACACGCTTGGCAACTCCCACTCCCTGGATCAGCTCTGCCAGTGGTTTGAGAAACACCCCGAGGTTACGGCGCGACTGGATGTCGAGGTGTCTGAAAGCGATCTTCTCAAGCACCCAAGCGCCATCCAGCGGCTGAGCGATCATTTACGGCCCCGCGGTGCACGGCTTGGCATTGACCGGTTCGCGCGCAACTTGCAGGTCATGCCGTATCTGGTGTCGCTGCGCCCCGGCTACGTCAAGATCGACCAGTCGTTTTTCGTGCGCGATGACGTGGACACCGAGTTGCTTCGAAGCCTGTGCATGGCCGCGCATCAGGTCGATGCGCTGGTTGTGGTAACGCGTGTGGAAACCGAGGAACAACGCAAGCGGGTCGAGGCGATCGGAGCCGATGGTTTTCAGGGCTTTCTCGCGCCCATTGAAGAGCTGGTGGCGACGCGCCACCAGTAACGTCAGGCGGGCTTCGCCGGGTGCATCTGAACTGTTCATACCGATGAGGCGGTGGCATGCGCGTAGCGATGACGCTTGGGTTGGCGCTGCTGTGCTGGGTCGTCCCCGGCACGGTGGGCGCGGAGCTGGTTCTGCCGGTCAAATCACAGATTCGAGCCGTGTATGGCGACGCGGCGGTAACGCGCGTGACCCGCTGGGAGCGTCTGGTGACGCTGTCGCGTGGTCTGTCTGTGCCTGAAAAGCTTGAGCGTGTGAACGACTTCTTCAATACCCTGGCGTTCAAGGACGACATCGTCGTTTGGGGCGAGGACGATTACTGGGCGACGCCGGTCGAATTTCTCGGGCGCGGGGCCGGCGACTGCGAGGATTTCGCCATGGCCAAGTATCTTACCTTGATTGAGCTTGGGGTTAGCGACGCGCTAATGCGCCTTCATTATGTGAAATACATTCCCTACGACCAGTTTCATATGGTGCTTACGTATCAGCCGTCGTCCTCGGCTATGCCGCTGGTACTCGATAACATCGACAAAACCATCAAGCCCGCCTCGGCGCGGCGTGACCTGCTGCCGGTCTACAGCTTCAACGCCAAAAACATGTGGCTTTCGAAACTGGACCGCGATGGCAAGGCGATGGGCAGTTCAAGCCGGTTGAGTCAGTGGCAGGAATGGCGCACGCGTATGCTCAACAAGCAAATGCGCCGCCCCTGAGGCATGGCTGGTCAGGCAACAACGCCCTGACAGGGGTTAAAGGTTTCATCCAAAAAGCACCAAGGGTATAAATAGGGGGAAGGCATTCGGCCTTTCTTTATTGTTTCGATTCGGAGATACCCTGATGAGCTGGACACCCACCCGCGATGATTTTGATCAATACATGGTGCCGAATTACTCGCCGCAGCGTGTAATTCCGGTTCGCGGAGAGGGCAGCCGTCTTTGGGATCAAGACGATCGCGAATACATCGACTTTGCCGGCGGTATCGCGGTCAACGGCCTCGGGCACGCCAATCCGGTGCTGCTGTCTGCGCTCAAGGAACAGGCCGATAAGGTCTGGCATCTGTCCAATGTCTATACCAATGAGCCGGCGTTGAAGCTCGCCAAGACCCTGGTCGAGCATACGTTCGCCGAAAAGGCGTTTTTCTGTTCTTCCGGTGGTGAGGCCAACGAGGCTGCCCTCAAGCTCGTCCGACGCTACGCCTTTGAAAAGTTCGGTGAGCAGAAAGACAAGATCATCTCCTTTCGTCAGTCCTTTCACGGGCGCACATTCTTCACGGTAAGCGTCGGTGGGCAACCCAAATATTCCGCAGGTTTCGGCCCGGTGCCCGGCGCCATCGAGCACGCGCAGTACAACGACCTTGAAAGCGTCGATGCGCTGATCGATGACCGTACCTGCGCCATCATCGTCGAGCCGGTTCAAGGGGAAGGGGGTGTAACGCCAGCCACGCACGAGTTTCTTGAAGGCCTGCGCGAGCGCTGTGATCGCCATCAGGCGCTTTTGGTGTTCGACGAGGTGCAGTGTGGCATGGGCCGAAGCGGCGAACTGTTTGCGTATATGGGCTATGGCGTCACGCCGGACGTGCTGACGTCTGCCAAGGCGCTGGGTGGCGGCTTCCCGATCGGGGCGATGCTGACCACGGCAGACATCGCCGCCGTTTTCCAGCCGGGCACCCACGGCTCGACCTACGGCGGCAACCCGCTGGCCTGTGCGGTGGCGCTGGCGGCGGTCGAAACCATTGCCGAGCCCTCACTGCTTGATGGCGTCAAGGCGCGTCATGCGCGGTTCCAACAGCATCTTGAAACACTTAACCAGAAACACGGCGGCATTTTCAGTGAGGTTCGTGGTAAAGGGCTTCTGATCGGTGCTGAGCTTTCCGGTCATCTCGAAGGCCGTGGCCGCGACGTGCTGGCTGCAGCCATTGATGAGGGCTTGATGCTGCTGGTCGCGGGCCCCAATGTGCTGCGATTCGCACCGTCGCTCATCATCACAGATGATGAGATCGATCAGGGCATGGAGAGCCTCGACCGAGCACTTGCCGCGCTCGCGGAGTAAGGCGATGGTCTGGGTTGTCCGTCCTGCCGAGCGGGAGGACGTGGCTAAACTGGTCGCGCTCGCCGAGCAGGCTTCGCCGCGCCTTACCAATCTTCCCCCGGACGAACAGCGCCTGAGCGCTCGTATCAAGGCCTCTTTAGAGGCCTTGTCGTCCAGTTCGATCACCCGGCCCGGCAATGAGTGCTATGTGCTGGTGCTGACCGATACCAGCACGGGAGAAGTACTTGGCACGGCAAGCTTTCGGGCGCTTGCCGGCGGTGACGAGGCGTATTACACCTACCGGCGTGAAGAGCTGATTCACGCCTCTCAGCAGCTCGATGTGCGTGTCGAGGTGCCGATCCTGTCGCTGACGCATGAGCTCTCAAGCAGTTCGCTCCTGTGCGCACTGGCGCTGTCGCCGGGCCTTGTCGGCGAGGCCCGCGCCGACGCCCGCCTGCTTTTGAGGCAGGCTCGGTTGATGATGGCGGCGCTATGGCCTGAGCGTTTTGCCTCGCGATTCGCGGTCGCGCTGCCCGGCGTTTTGGACGACGAGGGCTGTTCGCCGTTCTGGGACAGCATCGGCCATCACTTCTTCGACCGCGAATTCCAGGACATCAATGCGCTGGCGGGCCTGCGTTCGAAAAGCTTCATTGCCGAAGTCATGCCACCGTATCCGCTTTACCTGTCGCTATTGCACCCCCGGGCGCGTCAGAGCCTTGCGATGTCGCACGAGGCTCATAAGGAGGCCCACGCTGCGTGGCAGGCCGAAGGGTTCGAGGAGTCAGGTCATGTCGATATCTTCGATGGGGGGCCGGTGCTTCGTGCGGGCACCGAGCGCATTCATGTGCTGACGCACGGGCGCTGGCTACCGGTGCGTCTGACCGACCGGCCAAACGGGACTCCTGTGCGTATGCTGCTGGCCAATCAGTGGCCGGGCGCCTACCGCTGTGCACTGCTTGAGACGCATGTGTCTGCGGCCGGTTACCTCGAACTTACCCCCGCCCAGGCGGCCTGCCTGCACGTCGGGCGTGGCCAGGCGCTGCGAGTGCTGGAGGACCGTTTATGATCGTGTTGCGGCCGATTAACCCTCATGATCTTAAGCAGTTGCATGAGATGGCGATCGAGACCGGGCCGGGATTTACCTCGCTGCCTGATAACCTGGAGTTTCTTCGGGACAAGATCGAACACTCCTGTCTCGCGTTCGAAACGCTGCCCGAGGAGGGCTCCGCACTTTATTTCTTCGTGCTGGAAGATGTCGACGCCGGCCGTCTGGCCGGGTGCTGTGCCATCGAGGCCCGCATCGGGCTCGAGACACCGTTTTACAACTATCGGGCCGGCCGGATGGCGCATTCCTCGCCGCAGCTCGGGGTCCACCGCGTTATCAAGACGCTGTCACTGTCGTCAGATCACATCGGCGACGCCGAAGTCTGCTCGCTCTATCTAAGAGCGGACTATCGGCGTGACCGCCTGGGCGTTTTGCTGTCGCGCGCGCGCTGGCTGTTCATGGCAACCCATCGAGCCTGCTTTCCCGAGCGAGTGTTCGCCGAAATGCGAGGCGTGCTGGACGAACAGGGCAGCAGCCCGTTCTGGCGCTGCCTGGGGCGGCATTTTCTACCGATGGAATTTCAGGAGGCGGACCGTCTGATTGGCCTTGGCAAGAAGAGCTTCATTGGGGAACTCATGCCCAAGCATCCTATCTGCCTGCCGCTGCTGCCCGAAGAGCTGCAGGCCGGCATCGGTCGAGTGCATGACCACACCAAGCCGGCCCTGGCCATGCTCAATAAAGAAGGACTGCGCTGGGAAGGCTATATTGACCTGTTCGATGCCGGACCAACGGTCGAGTCGTACCTTGATGATGTGGCTGGCGTCCGCGATTCCCGCTGGGTACGTGCGTGTGTCGGTGCCGAGCCGGCTAAGCCCGGGCGGCCCTCGGTGCTGGCAAGTGCCAGCGGTGAGCATGGGTTCAGGGTGTGCTGGCTCGGTCAATCCCCCGAGGACGACACCGTCTCGATCACGGTGGATGAGGCCGCAGCGCTTGGTATCGAGGAAGGCGCCTGGCTTCGTGTATTGATGACCTGAATACTTGAGGCGTGCTGAAACGCTCAATAGGCGAAACGGTCAACAGTTGAAACGACCCCTATCGAAATGATCAACACAGGCGTGGCGAGCGGCTTACGCCGCGCTGATTCGGGGCAGACCACGGGTGTCATTTTCAGCAATTAATGCGACGCTCAGCGCGTATTGTCGGGCTACTATGATAGTCTGTGCAGGATTGAATGCGACAGAATTAATAGCAATTGATGCGACAGGTCACGTTTTATTCAACATTTGGTGCGACTGCTCATGCCACTGCCTACATCCGTTCGTAAAATCGGCCCTACCCGACGAAGTGTGTCTGGCTACTATGCCTTTCGCGGGGAGGAGTCTATTGCGTTCGAGTCGACGCTCGAACGCGATTTCCTCATCAAGGCTGACTTTGATGTGAGCATACTTGGTGTGATTTCACAGCCGTGCGAGATCCCGTTTTATCATCCAGTGACCGGTAGACGTTACACCTACACGCCGGATTATTTGGTTTATTACCGTCTCGGTACTCGTCATTACAATGACTACCCAAAACCTCTCTTGGTGGAGGTCAAACCACGGGAACAGTGGCAAGAATATTGGCGTGAGTGGTCGCCAAAATGGAAGGCGGCTATGCGGCATGCCAATAACGAGGGCTGGGTGTTTCGTATTCATGATGAAAGCCGCATTCGTGATAAGACCTTGGACAACATTACCTTCCTAGCGCGCTACAAGCGGATGGTGTTTCCCTCTGTCGAAAGCCAGGCAGTGCTCAATACGGTGAGGGAGATGGGGGTGGCGACCTTGGATTACCTGCTTTCTCGGCACTTCATGGGCGATATTTACCGGGCAGAGGGGATTGCGCATTTATGGCATCTGCTGGCGACCCGGCAGCTAGATTGCGATATGGCTCAATCCTTCAGCCCTCTATCAGAGGTGTGGGTACCCGATTATGAATAATCATCGTGGCAACACAACTGAACCCGGTAGCGGCGTCGCCCAAACACGCCAACACTTGCAGATCAGGGTGGGTGAGCAGGTTCAGAAAGATGACACTGTTTACCGAATTTCCCAGGTGCTCGATTTTGAGACGGTCATTGGTATTGCCATTGAGTCCGGGCGTAGTTGTCCGCTTCGCATCAGTGAATTGATGCCTTTTCATAGTGGGCCTGTCCCCCTTGAGCAGGATATGTCTGAGATTGGGGATGCCGATTGGCGGGAGGCTGAGCACCGCTTTTCCATTATTAAACCCTTGGTAGATCGCCATACCATTGGGCGAGATGCAGCGGAAGAGCGTGCTAAACAAACGGGCGTGGATACGGCCACAATCTACCGTTGGTTGAAGCGGTACAAGGCGACGGGTTCGGTGCTCGCATTGATTCCTCAAAAGCCAGGGTGGAAGAAAGGTAAGTCGCGTATCCCCGCGCATGCCGAGGCGGTGATTCAGGAAGTTATCAAAGACGTGTATTTGACGCTGCAGCGTCCATCCGCGCAAAAAGCAGTACAGGAAGTGATGCGGCGTTGCCATGAGCGGCGTATCGATCCGCCGAGCCCTGGTACCGTGCGTGCTCGTCTGCGCGACATTCCAGAGCGTGATCGGTTGCGTGGCCATGGTTTTAGAGAGAAAGCCATTAACAAGTTTCAGCCAGCTGCAGGGAGGTTTCCCAATGCGGACTATCCGCTAGCGGTCATGCAGATTGACCACACGCCTGCCGATATTATTTTGGTGGATGACGTGCATCGCAAACCGATTGGTCGCCCATGGATCACGTTGGCCATGGACGTGTGTACACGTGTGGTCACGGGATATTACTTATCGTTTGATCCACCCTCTGAAACATCCGTTGGCATGTGTGTGGCTCACTCTATGCTTCCTAAGGATGAGTGGTTGCTGCTGCATCACGTGGAGGCTGAGTGGCCAGTATGGGGCACTCCCGCCACGATTCATGTCGATAACGGCCCAGATTTTCGTTCAGAGACGTTTCGGCGCTCATGCTTGGCCTATGGGATCAATCTTGAGTTTCGGCCTGTAAAACAGCCTCGCTATGGTGGTCACATTGAACGGGTGCTTGGCTCTCTTCTCAAGGAAATCCATAACCTGCCTGGGACAACCTTCTCCTCCATTAAAGAGAAAGAGGGATACGATCCAGAAAAGCACGCGGCCATGACGAAAAGCGAGTTTGAAGAGTGGCTGGTGACGTTGATTTGTAAGGTTTACCACCAGCGTCTTCATTCTGGGATTGGTATGTCACCGATGAGGAAGTGGGAAATCGGCGTGTTTGGCAATGCTGACGTCCAGGGAGTGGGATTGGCACCGAGGCCTGCTGACAGGCTCTCTGTATTGCTCGATTTTTTGCCCAGCTTTCAGCGCACGATCCAGACCTTTGGTGTGACCATCGATGGCATGAACTATTACGATGAGGCGCTGAGGGCGTGGATCAATGCTAAAGATCCAGACACGCCAAGCAAGAAACGCACCTTTGTATTTCGTCGCGATCCTCGCGACATTAGTGTCATTTGGTTCAAAGATCCTGAGCTCGGGCACTATTTCCGAATTCCCTTTGCCAATCTTGCTCTCCCCTCAATGAGTGTTTGGGAGTATGCCCAGGCCAAGGCGCGCCTTCGCCAGGAAGGCAGAAACTCGGTAAATGAGACTGAAATCCTACGCGCTATCAGTGAGCTGCGAACCCATGTGGAGGAGTCGCAAGCACGCACCAAGCGAAGTCGCCGTCAGGCACAACGACGCAAAGAGCATGAGAAAAAGGTGACGCCCGCAGATCCCCTTTTAAATGCGCCCTCAACCATGGCCCCGCAAAAGTCACCCTCTCATGAAGACGGTCTCTTATCGGGTGATATCGATGTGAACTGGGACATAGCATGAGTACACACCTTCATCCTGATCTTCGTCATGTCTTGGGGCTGTCCGCTAAAGAGCGAATGGAGTTTATGGATCAACCGCGATGGTTGGGGTATCCATTGGCCAATCGTGTCATTGAGGTTATGCGTGGGCTGATGGAGAAGCCTAGTCGCCCTCGTATGCCTAACCTTTTGCTCGTGGGTGACTCCAACAACGGAAAGACAACCATCGTTCAACGGTTTCGTAAACAGTACGGTGAGGGCTACGTGAATGAAGACGTAGAACCGGTGAAACCCGTGATCGTCACTCAAGCTCCACCGAGTGCCGATGAGAAAAGTCTGTATATCGCAGTGCTAGAGAGCTTTTGGGCTCCCTACCGGCCTTCAGACCCGGTACCCAAGCTACGCTACCAAGTGATTCATCAACTGCGGGCTTGCCATACGCGCCTGTTGATCATTGATGAGTTCCACTCATTGTTAACCGGTGGAGCCGTCAAGCAGCGGGAAACGATGAATGCCATTAAGCTCCTATGCAATGAGTTAATGATACCCATCGTTGGTGTGGGTACGCAGGATGCTGTGCGTGTGCTGCATTCAGACCCGCAGCATGCGAGTCGCTTTGATGTGGTTGCATTGCCGAAGTGGGAGCTCAATCAGGACTTTCAGAAGCTGCTTGCTGGCTTTGAGAAGATCCTGCCGCTCCAACATCCTTCCCAACTGCATGAGCCACAATTGGCGACTCAGCTCCACGCGATTTCTGGCGGTAATTTGGGTGACCTGCACCGGCTGCTGGTTGAGTGTGCGAATGCCGCTATTTTGTCTGGAGCTGAGCGCATCGATGAGAAAATTATTCAGAGTAAATCGTGGGTGCGGCCTACCCGTGGCATTAGGGAAGTGATGCTGTAATGGGCGGTCTCAATGACCAAGTGCAACACGTGAGCCATCAGGTACGGTGTTGCCATGAACCACTGCTATCGCCATCTTTCTGCTGAAGACCGGGCCGCCATCATGATGATGCGAGCCACGCA
>NZ_JAMLJJ010000013.1 GCF_023736155.1 Larsenimonas salina
AATGCGTGGCTCGCATCATCATGATGGCGGCCCGGTCTTCAGCAGAAAGATGGCGATAGCAGTGGTTCATGGCAACACCGTACCTGATGGCTCACGTGTTGCACTTGGTCATTGAGACCGCCATCCCTCAAACCCCGATGGATACGTCACACCTATGACGATGAGACGGCATTCATGGTTTCCAGCATGAGTCTCCCTGAGTCCAACAAGTATTTTCGGTCCGATCCATCGACTCTTCAAGAAGATCAAAAGATTGGAAAACAGGGAGCTTCACCAATTATTTCATCCGAATATTTCCGAAATCTTGCTTCGAACTGACGCTAGATCAGCGGCGCCGGGCCCCGGCTATGCGGCTAAGAGTTCCATCACGGCGTATCAGACCGTGCCAAAGCAGTGCCATACCGGCATGACCGACAATCAGCACCAGCAGGGTCCAGCCAAGCCAGACATGCCACTGGCGAGCCTGCATCATCCGAGGACCTTGGGTGCTTCCGCCGTCGAATAAAGGTATGCCGAAAGGTGCGAAGGGCTGACCACCGAGCCAGGTCATGTAGAGCCCGAGAGCCGGTATTCCCAGCATTAGCAGATAGAGCAATAAGTGCGACAAAGTCGCGATTTTGGCTAACTTGCCGACGTGAGCTGGGCGGTGGCGTAAGTTGAACAGTGCCCAAAGTGCGCGAAGTACAATCAAGCCCATCAACAGCGTGCCCAGGGGTTGATGGGTCGAAAGCCAGGCTTGTACCCACTGTGGGTGTCCCCATAATATTTTTGCTGCCATCCCGCCAAGTTGCCAAAGCAGCAGCGCGCCGATTCCCCAGTGTAACCATCGGCTGATTCTGCCGTAGCGATCAGGTGTGTCCTTCACGGGTAAAAATGCCATCGTGATGCTTCCTCCTCCCCACAACAGAGACTCAGTACCAGGCTCGCAGACCCACTACCCATGCAGTAGTCGATTCATCCTCGTCGTAATTGCGTTCATGACTGATCCCCACGTAAGGGCTGATCTCCCGTATCAGGCTATAACTTAGCCTCAGCCCGACCTCGCTGCTGTTGAGGCCTTGCTCCAGGTCATATTCCGGCACATCTTGAAGCGATGCCGAGAGCTCCAGCCGAGGCTGAAGAATCAGTCGTTGAGTGATGAGCATTTCATATTCGAATTCGGTGCTTGCGCTGACATCACCCTCGTCACTGACGAATAACGCAGTGTCGGTTTCCATCATCAAAGGTGCCAGCCCCTGAAAGCCAACGACCGCGAAGCGTCGATCAGGGTCCGGATTGAAGCTTTGACGCACGCCCGTCTGCAAGTTCCAGAACGGGCTTATCGCGCGACTATAGAGCAACTGGAGATCGCTGCTTTCGGGACCTCCTCCATTGGTTGGCCCTTCTCCTTCGCTTTTCCACCAGAAACGGTCGATGTCGTTTCCAATCCAGCCTTGGGCATCCCACAGCCAGGCGTTGGGGGCGCCGTTTGTGTCGCGATACTCGAACCGATCCAGGAGTATCTGGCTGAACAGCGCGTCATCATGTACCGGTTCGTTCCACTCGGCGGGAGAGCCGCTGTGGGCGTTCAGAGGCCCGCCTGGGACGACTTCGTCCACATTGGCACGGCCATGGTTGTCGGCGATAGCGGCGACTGGCAAGCATAGAGCCGCGAGGAGGAGTGTTCCGCAACAGGTGAATTTGCTGTTAAACATTGTCGAACGCCTCCGCCGGAGCGACTCTGACTACCCGGAACATCCCGGCATCCATGTGGTACAACAAATGGCAGTGGAAAGCCCAGCGACCCGGTTCATCTGCAGTGAGAAGTAATGACGCACGCGAGGCCGGCAGGACGCTGAGCGTGTGTTTGAACGGTAGGTGTTCCCCCTGTCCGTTCTCCAGCTCCATAAACATGCCATGTAGGTGGATGGGATGCTCCATCATGGTGTCGTTGACCAGCACCAGACGAATACGGTCTCCCAGCACGATGTCGATTGGCTCGGCGTCGGAATACTTCACGCCGTCGAATGACCACATGTAGCGATCCATATTGCCGGTCAGGTGCAGTTCGATCGTACGTGACGGCGGGCGTCGGTCGCGCATGGGCTTGATGTTGCGTAGCTGACTATAGGTGAGCACGCGATGATCGACAGTCTCGAGACCGGTTCCACGTTCACCTAGCCGGTTGCGCTGCAGCTCGGCGACGTTGATGTTGCCGGGTCCGTGGCCGCCTTGCTCATGGCGTGACACGACCGGGCCGGCATCCTCTGCGCCCATTCCGCCCATTCCGCCCATTCCGCCCATTCCGGCCATGGCGTTGTGGTTGCCGCCGGCGTGATTCATACCCGACATGCTGCCAGCGCCCATGCCATTCATGGAGCCGTGGTTCCTACCCGACATACTGCCATCGTTCATGCCATTCATGGAGCCGTGGTTCATACCCGACATATTGCCATCGCCCATGCCATTCCTGGAGCCGTGATTCATACCCGACATGCCACCATCGCTCATGCCATTCATGGAGCCGTGGTTCATCGACATGCTGCCATCGCTCATGCCACTCATCTCACCGGCGGCCATGCCGCCCATGGCGCCGTGCGACATATCCATACCCATATCCACCATCGTGCGCTGCGGTGGCTCTCTCAACGGGGGTACCGCCGCGCGCATGCCAGCGCGAGGCGCCAAAGTGCCCAAGGCGAAACCACTGCGGTCCATTGATTCCGCCATCAGCGTGTAGGCAGTGTCTGCTCGCGGCTCGATGATAACGTCATAGGTTTCTGCGACACCGATCTGAAACTCGTCGGTTTCTACCGGCTCCACTTCCTCACCGTCAGCACCTACCACTGTCATGGCCAGGCCGGGAATGCGGAAGTTAAAGTAGGTCATTGCCGAGGCATTGATAACCCGCAGCCGTATCCTCTCTTCCGGTTGAAAGAGTCCTTCCCAGCCAGCCGCCGGATGACGGCCGTTCATCAAGTAGGTGTACGTCGACCCTGTCACATCGGCAATGTCTCTGGGACTCATGCGCATATTGTTCCACGCCAGACGGTCTTGTAGCGTGGCTTTCCAACCATGCTTCTCCACGGCCTCGAAAAAATCGCCTGCCGTGCGTTCGTTGTAGTTGTAGTAGTCGCTTTGACTTTTCAGCCGTGCCATCACTCTATGTGGATCTTCAAAGGTCCAGTCGTTGAGCATGATCACGTATTCGCGATCGGCCTGTATCCGATGGGGGGCTGCAGGGTGCACGACGAGCGGGCCGGTCAGACCGATCTGCTCCTGCATGCCGGAGTGGCTGTGATACCAATAGGTGCCGCTCTGGCGCACGGGGAATGCCGCCTCAAAACTTTCGCCAGGTGCGATGCCGGGGAACGACACACCTGGCACGCCATCCATCTCGAACGGCAAGAGCAAACCATGCCAATGAATAGAGGTATCTTCATCGAGATGGTTGTGAATGCGCAGGCGTGCGGTTTGCCCCTCCCATAGTTCGATTAGCGGCGCGGGAATCGAACGATTGATGGTGATGCCGCTGCCAAGGCCACCGGCGATGGCAACCCGTTCTCGACGCACGTCGAGATCCAGCGAGACAGGGCGGGGCGAGCCGCCCGCAACCAGCGCCGCGACCCCACTCTGCGAAGAGAGCGCCTCGCCTCGGGCATAGCTGGGTAGCAGTGACTCCAATCCTGCTAGGGCGCCGGTTCCGGCCAGTGCGATCAGAAGTCGACGACGATCATTATCGATCGAGCGATGTTTCATGGATTTCATTCCCCAACGTGCGTGAGATCACCTAAGAGCGCGTGCGGTGCGCATGACCAAGGTTCAAGCGTTCGAATTCAAGGTGACGGTTCCTTTCATCCCGGCTTCGTAATGACCGGGAAGGAAGCACGCGTACTCGATGACGTCGCCCTGCTCGGGTGCGGTCCAGATCAGTGTCTCGGTCTCGCCCGGCGCTATGGTGACGGCTGCGCTTTGGGTCTCACCGTGATCCATCATGCCGTTGTGATGATCGCCCATCATCTTATCGCTGCCTTCAGCGCCGTGATGGTCTCCGCCCTGTTGCATCATTTCTCGATGCATCTGCTGCATGCGGCCGCTGCCGATAGAAAATTCGTGGGGAATCATGGATACGTTTTCGATCCGAAAACGTACCGTCTTACCGGGTTCAATCTGCAGTTTGTCGGCGTCGAACCACATGCTTCCGGCCTGAATATCGATCGTTCGGCTGGGCGCGGGCTCACTTTGGTGTGACTGACCGTGGCCGGTATCTGCCAAGGCTGAGGCGCTGACGGCAGTCAAGGTGAAAAGCAAGAACGGGAATTTCATCAAAAAGCTCCGCTGTTATGAGAAAGGATATTTAAAAATGATGTTTTCGCCCGCTGATCGAGGCCGGCGGATACCAAAACCGGACCTGCGGTCGCCAGAATCAACCTGCCGATATCGGCAGGGTCATGAACACTTGAGTTTCGTTATCGTCGAACTGATGCACGTTCAAGGCCCGAGCCTGATCGCCGGGCATCCCCGGTGTGCCAGCCGGCATGCCGGGCAGGGCTATACCGCGAACGCTTGGACGTTCGGCAAAAAGCCGATCGAGCGCTGCGCCGGGGACATGGCCCTCGACAACGTAGCCCCCCATCTCGAGGGTGTGGCAGCTCCCGAGTCCATGAGGAAGGTCAAGGCGTTCTTTGATTTCGCCGAGGTTGGTGGTTTCCACGACTTTGACATCGACACCACGTTCCTTCAGATAATCGCCGTAAGCGGCACAGCAACCGCAGGAAGGGCTTTTATAGAGTGTCGCCTGGTCGGGCAGTGAAGCGTGGGCCACTTGGGCACCCAGCATGAATGTTGCGGATAACAACAATGCGATGTTTCTGCTTGGCATGACGAATCTCCGGAGCGTTCATGAGCCTTCGCCAACAGTAAACGTGGGTAAGCTGAAAAGAGGCTGAATGGATCCGCCAAAACGAGAAAAGTATCTTCACGGTGCCGAGCCAGGGTGTAACGTGATTTCGACCCGCAGCCCGCCCAGTCGTGAACGGCCATAGGTCACACGACCGCCGTAGCGTTCGGTGAGCTGTGACAGAATGGAGAGCCCCAGGCCGTGGCCACGATGTTGTTCATCAAGCCTGACGCCTCGCTGGCCCAGGCGCTCGAGCATGATATCCGGAACCCCCGGGCCATCATCCTCGAGCCTTAGGCAACAGGGCTTGGGAAGTAGCGTAAGCTCGACGCGTTGGCGCGCCCATTTACCGGCATTGTCGAGCACGATACCGAGCATCTCCATGCCGTCCTGACGCTCCAGCGGTATCCGGAAATCGACGACGGCGGTGTCATCGAGAACGAAGATGCGATCGGGGTAGAGGGTACGAAACATTTCCAGCATGGAAATGACTTCTGCCATGCCGGTATGTTGCTGTCCTGTAGACTGGCCGGCGATACGCGAATGGCGTAGTTCGCTCTCCAGTTTTTCATTGATGTCGTCGAGACGAGCCAGAATCTGCTTACGACGTTGATCATCCAGGGCTCGTTTTGAGCGAAGGGCTTGCATGACCGCCGTTAGTGGCGTCCTGATCGCGTGAGAAAGGTTGGCCAGTGACTCCCGCGAGCGCTGCTGACGACGTTCATGTTCGTCGAGAAGGGTATTGAGTTGAGCGATGGGGGCTTTCAGCTCGGAGACGGTTTTGATGTCCAGGCGGCGGCGCTCGCCGCGTTGCAGCTCGATGAGCTGGCGCGATAGCCGACCGAACGGGCGTAAAGCATGATTGACCGCGAACAGGTTGAGCAGTATCAACAGCAACAGCAGCACCATGGCCGCTGCACCGATCCACCAGTGAAGGCGTGTCAGTCCTCGCTCGATGCCGGCGAAGTCTTCGCCGACCGTCAATGTGGCGGGTTCGCCGGCAAGCATCAATCCGGTTCGCCACAGCAGCAGTCGATGATCGCGCCACTGCAAGAGTTGCGCGCCTTCTGTATCCCCGGTCGGCAATGTCTCGAGCGCATCGTGAGTCGCGTAGACACGGCCGTTGGTCCGCAACTGATAGAAGTGGTGAAAGGTTTCGGCGGGGCTGGAATCAGGTGGCAGCGACAGGGCACTCGGGCCCTCGAGGCGCAATCGGCGCACGACCAGTTCGGATTCCTGCTGTAAGCGATCGGCGAGAAAATTCCGTGCCAACTGGTCCAGCAGCAGTCCGTGCAGTACCCAGGTACTCCCGACGACGATCAGCGCCGCAATGCCCAGGCTACCCAGCAACCGGAGGCGTAGGCTTCGCCGGCTAAACCGAGACAAGCATGTACCCCTCACCACGGCGCGTCACGATGCGCTCACGTCCGAGCCGATGACGTAGTCTGCCGATATAGACCTCGACGAGATTGGGAGCCGCAGCATCCTGCTCGAGCGCGTAGAGTTGTTCGAGCAAGTGTCGCTTGGAGTGAACGCGATCAGGGTGGCGCATCAGGTAGCGCAGAAGCCGAAATTCGGTGGAGGTGAGTGTTTGCCACTCCTGGTGATCCACACTGAACTGCTGGCGTGCCTCATCGAGCCGAAGATTGTTGATCTCCAGAAGGGAGGAAAAATGACTACCTCGACGACGCAACAAGGCCTCCAGGCGCGCCAGCAACTCTTCCTCATGATAAGGCTTGGTGAGGTAGTCGTCGGCGCCGGCGCGAAGCCCTTCGACCTTATCCATCCAGCTATCTCTTGCGGTCAGAATCAGTATCGGCACAGACCACTTAGCGTCCCGCCAGTCGGAGAGGAGACTCAGCCCGGAGCCGTCCGGCAAACCAAGGTCCAGAATGACCAGCGTGTACTCCTCGCTAGCCGAGAGCGCAGACGCCGATCGGCTACTAGGTGAAATGTCGGTGCGGTAGCCAGCATCATCCAGAAGCTCTGCCAAACTTTCCGCCAACAGCTCATCATCTTCTACCAGTAATATTCTCATGGCTCATCGAGAGACTGAATCTGTTTGCAAAAGATACAGCCGGTTCCTGAATGGTTCCTGAAAATCCGGAAGGCGCCGGATATCGCGTCTTATCTTGAGCGCAAAAATGGCCCCATAGAGGGCCATTTTTGGTTGTAAATCCTCTCCCAAAAAGCGCGCTCATCGCCTGGAATCGACATATCAGCCCACCTTGATATGATCGGGCGTTTTCAGCCGCTTCGGACGTCTCCATGCTTCGCCTGATTCATTCTTTCGACCTGATGGATATCGATGTCCCTCTTGTCGTCGATCCTCGCCATGCGGCCAGCGCCGTCAGCACCATGAGCGACATGGACGTGCAGTCATTCTATGGTCGGCTGGGTCACGGTACCGGATACAAACACGACATCAGGGAGATGCGGGGGCCGTTAAGAGACGCACTGGCTCAGGGGCGATGGCTGTTACTGGATAACAGCACCGATCCCGCAGCGCGGGGTACCCGCCTGGTCCGCTGGACCGGCAGCCGGTGGAGCATGCCTCATGGTTATCATTCCCTTGTGAGCAGTGAGGTAAGTCGTCTGAATGCTCGAGGACTGACACCGGCCGCGCTGGAGAGTCGGCGCTATCGCGGCGTACCAACCTCCAATGGCAGTGGCGGCACAAGTGACGCGTACGTGCCGGATACGTCCGAAGCAGTGACAGAGACGCCGATCGTGCCCGTATTTGCGCGCTCGAGCAGCGTAGGCACCGAGTGCACCGATGCCTGCACGGAAGCTGAGTCCGTTTCCAACAGCGGGTCGCTGTCGGTGCTGGCAGGAACGGCCTCGGCCGGCGGAGAGCTTACCTTCGGTGGCCTGGTCAACGCCGGCGGCAAGGCCCTTGCGCAACTTGGCCGTCTGGGCGCGACAGTCGCACGAGCCACCCCGGGCGCAATGCTCCTGGCCGGGATCTTCCAGCCAAGCCAGCTGGGCGATGGCACCCTGATGGGCGCCAACGACCTTCGCAGCCGCGTCGGAGGCACCGCTGAAACGCGTGTGCGGTTCTATATCGGCCAGGATGCTCGAGGGCGCATGCAGGTCAGGGGTGTGCATACCGCCGCCGGTTCGGGCATCGAGCAAATTCCCGTGGTCGAGGTCGCACAAAGCGCGGACGGACAGCGCTTCGAGGCCGAAGTCGGCGGCATCACATTGACCTGGACACCCAATGACGGCCCTGCAACACCCCTGACCACCGCGTTTCCCGAAGCCAGTCCCGACATGCAAACCGGCATCACCGTCTTCCCGATCGAGGAAGGCCAGAACAGCAGTACCGTCTTGCCCGCCTCCGATCGTGATTTCAGCGACGCCATACTGGTGTTTCCAGCAGACAGCGGCGTGCAACCGCTGTATGTGGTTATAAGTTCATCAAATGGTAACTACGTTAGGGCTCCTAAAGAGCTAAGTGCATTTCCGGATGCTTCAAGAGCAAAAGCAAAAACGCCTGTTCAAGGTGGAGGCTCGCTTAGAAGCCGGTGGAAAGATCGGAAAGGCAACATATACGAATGGGATTATCAGCATGGTACTGTCGAAAAATACAATAAGCGTGGCAAACACTTAGGTGAGTTTGATCCCAAAACGGGCGAGCAAACCAAAAAAGCGGACAAAACAAGAGAGGTTGATCCCTAATGGAGCGTGTTATCGAGGTCTACCATAAAGACGATAAAAATTATGGTGATCAATTGGTTAGAGAGATTAAATTGCCAGAAATTCCCTTGTCCATTCTGCAAGAGATATTCAGCGAGCCAAAGGGCAATGAAATGTACGAGGTCTTTCCAATCGACATGGAAAAATCACGTCGCCTGGCAAAATACGTTGACGTCGATTACAAATTTAACAAATACTCTTATTTTTTATGCACTTATGAATGAGTTTAAACCTCGTTTGCAAGACTATACGTATTTTGAATACCTCCGCTTGGTCCAAGAAATCACAAGCGCTCAAGGCAGTGATGCCTATCAAGATGCTTTGTTGGAAAACTTCATCCATACGAGCCAGTACCCCGCCGCTTCAGATCTGATCTACTACTCCGATCACTCGGACGATGCAGATCCTGAACGAATTGTTGCCAAGGTGATTGAATGGCGCAGACGGCGGGGATTACCTCTATTCAAAGAACAATCACCTTCCTTCTGATGCTTTTGTCTTTAATGTTCATGCGAGCATCCCAAACATTGGCAAGACCAGCTGCCATATAAAAACACCCAGGGATCATTCACGATGGACGCTAGAGACTTGTTCAAGCCTCGCTTCGAGGACTACACCCGCGAGGAGTTCATGGGTCTAATAAAGGCGATTTTTGATGTCGAAAGCAATATCGATATCTACTATGACCTTGTTAGTCATTTTAGTATCGTCTCTCAACACCCTGATGGCTCAGACCTTATCTTCTACCCAGGAGATCCTGAGGGAGTCACACCAGAAATCGTTTTTGACCAAGTGGTACAATGGCGTAAAGCACATAGCCTGCCAGGCTTTAAAGACGTATGACCTTACCTCTCATGAGTTACGCCATGACCATGAGCACTGGTCATATGGGTCAGGCAATAATGCATTACGTTGATGCCATCGGTCAGCAGCGCTCGTCGTTGATCGCGAGCGACATGATTGCAGACACTCCTATCTCGATCCTCTTCGACGGTGCTGATTGGGGAACCGATAAGCTGGCCCCCGGAATTGAACTGACATTCTGGCTCGAGACAATGGCCCTCGATAAAGTGCTTATCATTGTTAGACCTCGAACAGAGGGCGCCTCGAAATTTGAAGGGGACTTGCCTCTATTTCTGAATTCCCAAATGGATCGCAAAAGTGTACTTGAAACCCTGGGCGAGCCTATCGAATCTTTAGGGGAGTCAGAAGGGCCATATCCGTTAGGTCGTAGAGGTGGTCATGATGTGTTTAAAAAGGCGATTACACCGACCCATCACGTCAAAGTAACCGTTTCTTATACGGCGGATGAGTATCTTATAGCTGCGCTTGCTTTCACACCTTAAATGCGCCGAATAAGGTTCTGAACGATGATTCTGAGGAGCGTCTTCGAACACTACTCGCGGACAGAATATCTGGCTCTCATAACCACAATCGTTGAGGCCAAGGGGTCAGAAGAGTTCGTAGACATGCTGGTCATGAACTTCAATAGTACATGCGGTCACCCAGCACAGCATGATCTGATCTTTTATCCGGAAGATTCTGAAAATTGCCCCCCTGAGTCGGTTCTTTCGGAACTCATAGAGTGGCGTAAGCAACAGGGATTGCCTCTATTTCGCGATATGTGATGCCTCAAATTGATCAAGGTCATAACCCATAAGATCATCAGCGATACAACCAGGAATCATATAGGGATACATCGCGATGGACGCTAGAGACCTGTTCAAGCCTCGCTTCGAGGACTATACCCGCGAAGAGTTCATGGGCCTGATAAAGGCAATCTTCGATGTAGAAAACAACATCGATATTCATGATGAGCTTATTGGTCAATTTATTGTGGTCTCTCAACACCCTGATGGCTCAGATCTTATTTTTTATCCTGAAGAGCCACCCGAGGTCACGCCAGAGAAGGTCTTTGACCAAGTAGAACAATGGCGGAAAGCACATAGCTTGCCAGGCTTTAAAGGCGAGTGAGTTGACTTGCAGAAAATGGCCACATTGAGGGCTAGTTTTTAATTGTGCACTTTGTCCCAGAACCAGAAATTTCTCTGAATACCCTGCTTGATCAGGCATTTTCAGCGTCCAGACCGTCTTCATGCTTTGTCTGAGTCACTATTTCGAACTGACAAATATCGATGTCCCTCTTGTAATCGATTCCAGCCACTCGACCAGCGCTCTAAGCCCCCCAGGCGCGTTATGATGCGGGCCTTTAACTAAAAGGCCGGGGCAATGACGGACACGCGTGAACAGAGTACAGGGCTGCTGGCTGCGTTAGGCTGCTTTTCCATGTGGGGCGTGCTGCCGCTCTATTTTCATCTGATCGGCCCATCGGTCACCCCCTGGGAGATTCTGGCTCATCGCATGGTGTGGGCCGCAGTTCTTCTGACGCTGTTTGTGGTGCTGACCCATCGCGGGACACGCATCATGGCCGTTGTGCGCGATCGCCGACTGCTGCTGGCACTGATCGTTACCGCGGTACTGATCAGCATCAACTGGGGCATGTTCATCTGGGCGGTCTCGAGTCATCACGTCCTGCAAGCGAGTCTTGGCTACTACATCAATCCGCTGCTCAACGTGGTGCTGGGCATGATCTTCTTTCGCGAGCGGCTGCGCCCATTGCAGGTCGCCGCGGTGTTACTCGCGGCCGCCGGTGTCATGATCATGGTGGTGGGCTTTGGGCGGGTGCCCTGGGCGTCACTGATTCTTGCTGGCAGCTTTGGCTTTTACGGGGCAATTCGAAAGCGCATCGGCGTCGACAGCATCACCGGGCTTTATATCGAAACCATGCTGTTGCTGCCGTTCGCCGTGCTCTGGCTGGGGGGCCTCTATCAGCAGCACCAGGCGGCATTTTTGCAGGGCAGTGTCAGCACCGACGTACTGCTGATCGGCTGCGGGTTATTTACCGTGCTGCCACTGGTACTTTTTACCATGGGCGCACGGCGTTTGAAGCTCGGCACGCTGGGCCTGATCCAGTACCTCACGCCCACGCTGCACCTGCTGACAGGCGTGTTCCTTTTTGGCGAGCCCTTCAATCAGGCCAACCTGATCACCTTCGCCTGCATCTGGGCCGGGTTGGCGCTTTACACCGTGGATACCCTGCGGGCACAGCGGCGCATCAGCACGGGCTGACTTGTATGCTCGTCGACATACCTTGTCCGAGCCCAAGCAAACGCCGTCGATTCAAAAAATGGATCAGGTTCGGGGACGGCCCTTTTCCGGTTTTTACTCCGTGTCACTTCCGTCAGGAGTGACCATGTCCCGCATCGCCATCCGTGCACGCTTGTCGATCTCGCCGAGCGTGCCCATGGCGTCTTCGGACATGCCGTTGTCCTTGAACAAGCCCAGCTGAGTCAGCGCATTGAGTTCGTGTACTGCGCGCATGAAATCGGCCGAGATCAGGGCGTCGCCGTCTTCCTTGAAACGCTCGATAGTAAGGGCATTCTGTTCGGCACACTCGATGATCGTGCGCTCGAGTTGGTTTATATCCTGCGTCATGCGTGTCCTTGGAAGGTCATTTTCAGGGGAAAATTTTAGGGGGGATTTTACCGAAAGACTCCAGGGGTCATCGATACACCTTGCTGCGGTGAGCGACCCGGATCACCAGAATGGTGATGTTTTGATCTTCGATGCTCGCAATCACACGGTAATTGCCGATTCGGTAGCGCCAGAATTCGCCCAAATCGCCCGATAACGCTTTCCCATAACGTCTGGGGTCCTCTTCCGACGCCACGCGCGCTTTCAAATACGTCAGTATTCGCTTGGCTTCAGCCTTGTCGATCTTTTTGAGCTGCTTGCGGGCTTCGTCAGTAACGTCAATCTTCCAGACCAAGATCCCGCTCCACCTTGTCCAAAGACCATACGCGCTCGTCACCTTGCTTGATGCGCTCCAGCGTCCGCTCGGCCAGATAGACGTCCTCAAGATCATCCAGGTGCTCAAGAATGGCTTCACGTGCGTAATATGTCTTCGTGCGGCCCGTTCTGGCAGCCAAGGCATTTAAACGCGCTTCAATGTCGGCAGGCAGTCGAATGGCAAGCATGCCTCGCCCTCCAAATCAGATTGATATACACGTATATCATGCGCTCGTTTAACAAGCTTGCCAATATGTTTCCGGGGGAAACACAGCCGTAGAGAGGCGTTGGGGTTATACGTTGTTTTCGAGTATTTTTGCCGCTTTACGCTCAGCGGCCCGTTTTCTGTCTCGGTTCCCCTGATAAAGCAAAACGCTGGAGAAGGTGAGGCTCATAATCACCAACGTGCCCAGCACTGAAACGACCAGTGTCAGTCCTTCCGGCATAACGCATCTCCTCAGCGCTACAAAGCGCTTTTCAGTTCAGTGCGATTCCAGTTCCCTATAGAACTCTGGTCGCTTCTGAATCGTTGCAAGTACTTTAGCAGCCATCCCCGTCGGAGTGCGGCGCGCGTTTTCCCAATGCTGGATCGTCTCGAGACTGACGCCGATAGCATTTGCAAAATCGGCTTGAGAAACCTGAAGCCGAGCGCGAATCGCGACCACATCGATCACGTTATGACGCGCACATTTACCCTCGAGAGACCCTTCATTAATCTTCACCGCCTCTTCAAGAGAGGCCTTCAGGTCATCAAACGTACTCATGGCATTCTCCTTTGAGCATTTCGGTCAGAGGAATCAGCGTGTTTCCGGGGGAAACACCCGACTCATAAATCTCTCCGGGTTTCGGGGTCGATCGAGGCCCCAGCTGGCTTGGGTGTTTCCGGGGGAAACACCCGACTCATAAAAGTCTCCGGGTTTAGGCATCGATCAAGGCCCCGGCGGGCCGGCGTGTTTCCGGGGGAAACACCCGACTCATAAACCTCTCCGGGTTTCGGGGCTGATCGAGGCCCTAGCTGGCCGGCGTGTTTCCGGGGGAAACACCGGGTTGCGAAATCTCTCCGGGTTTCGGCGTCGATCGAGGCCCTAGCTGGCCCGAGTGTTTCCGGGGGAAACACCCGACTCATAAATCTCTCCGGGTTTCGGCGTCGATCGAGGCCCCGGATGGCCGGCGTGTTTCCGGGGGAAACACGCGCTGTGCCCATTTTCGTCAGCTCAACAGCGTCGCCAGCCGAGCCAGCACGTCCTCCATGATGTGTTGTGGCACCTGTTCGACCCAGCGACCGTGACGGGCTTCGATGTCCAGCGTGCGCATCTGGCTGCACAGCACGACGCCTGTCGTGGTGGTGCCGGCCTCGGCCAGCGACACCGTAAAGCCCCGCGACCGGGCGAAGCCGCCCCCATTGGTAATCGGCGCGACCAGCGGCGCCCCCATCGCAAGGTTGAAGGCGTCCGGTGAGACGATCAGAACCGGGCGCATGCCCTGTTGCTCGTGCCCCCGAGTGGGGTTGAGCGAGACAAAGTAGATATCGCCGCGTTGCATCACAGCAGCTCGCGGCCGACCGGATCCGTATCCAGCCACTCACGCTCGCCCGCCGAATACTCCGCCCCTGTGTCGCACTGGGCCAAGAGCTCCTCGAGGGTGTACTTGGGTTTGGCGGGTTCGACGACCAACCGCCCCTGATCGATGGCCACCTCGACCTGGGAGCCGGCCTCCAGGTGCAGTTGGTCCAGGTACACTCTCGGGACGGCCATCATGACCGAGCCCCCGACGCGTCTAAGGTTGGTAATGCTCATGAGAGTCTCCGGCACACCCGTGTGCGCTTAAAAGTTATATTAAAATATAATATCAGCGTCTTTCGGAGAGCGTCCATCGATTTACGTGACCGACCCCGCCCCTAGCGAGTGCTCTCCGGCTCATAGGGTGTTTTCGAGTACGCGTGTCGCCTTGCGCTTTGCCGCGTTCTTCTTGTGCCGATGCTCGCCGTACAGCACCCAGCCACACACAACGAACCCCGACAGTGCCAATACCCCGAGAAACCAGACGATCATGGTAAGCCCCTCTGACATACGGTTCTCCTCGGCTTGTTTTACGTGTTGCGCTTGCTTCGAGTAGACGTCCTCGACTGGGACGCGTCAAACTGATTCCAGACGTTCTCAGCCCGGAGGTTCACATGAGTTCTTCCCCGCTTAGTCATACCCCGCCCCAGCCCGATGCCTCGGACCTGGCCGAGCACGCCCGGCAGCAGTCCCACCTTGTGCGGCAGGACCCGACTGACGATGAGGTACTGAACTGGATCGAGACCGTTGCCGACACAGCCGAGTGGTCATGAACGTGCGCCATCAACCAAAGTCGCGTCATGAACGCGTCCGCACCTTCTTACAGGCGGGCAAGGATCTGTTAAATTAACGACGACTTATTACATCAACAGATTCCGCCTCATGACCGATCACCAATGCCCTCACTGCCATAACCATGTCCCCCATGGCGCCTCCGTATGCCGAGGCTGCCAAGCTGAACTCGAGTATGGGCCACCTCCCGGCCTCCTGTGGGCCGTCATCTGCATTCCAGCCCTGCTGGGTATCTTTTCCAATTCGAATCTAGGAATTATCGCCGGTATTGCGGTTGCCGTGACCGGAGCCATGTTCCTCAAACGCAAAATGAAGGATCGAGTCGCCTTCAACCGGCGCTACCGTACCCGGTAGGCACTCAACGCCCCAAATAGATCGCCGTGACCTGCTCGCGTTCATGCCCCAGCTCGCGACTGATGGTCAGTCTGGCCTGTTGATCACTCGCCCGCTGATCGGCGCTTAACGCGCTCGAGACCGGCCCGCCGGCGGCCGGTGCGGCCCAGCCGGTCAAGGTTTCATAGCGCCGCTGGGCGTACGCATGGCGCAGGCCATGCATTCGGGACAGCCCGGCTTTCGGCAGTAGGTACTCATAGCGTTTGAGGTGCTGAGCGTAGGAATGGGTCGGTGGAATCAGCGAGCCGGTGCCGGCGACCTGATGCGCCCGGTCAAGCACGGCCCGCTGGTCGTCGGTCTCGATGGGGATCTCGCGCTCGCGGCCCCCCTTGGTCCAGGAGCCTTGCAATACCAGTCGGTCTCCATGGTCGGCCAGTGCCGGCCGCAGTTTCATCGACTCTTCCCGACGCAGCCCAAACGCCGCCTGAAGCTCAAGGCTGACTCGAATGCGGTGATCCGGTACCGCCTCCAGGCGCGGATCCAGCGTCTGTGCCTTGCTTACGCCGGTCACGTGCACCCGGTCCCGAATTCCCAGCTGGGTGTTGTCGCGTGGGATCACCGACGTCTTGCCCACCTTCTCGGCCCACCATCGCACGTGGGCCATTCGGTTCTTGATCGTGCCATCGCTGATGCCCTCGCCCTGCCACCGCTCAACCAGGGCGGTCACGTGCTTGGGCTTCAGACTACTGGCGCGCATGTTGCGGTAGCCCAACTCCTGAAGCTGTTGAGAGATGCTGCGCAGCGACCGGCTTCGCTGATACTGCGTGGTCTGGCTGCCATCGCGGTTGCGCTGGCACAGCTGCATGAAATCGAAGCCGAGCTTGTTCATATGAGCGATGTCCTGGTCAGTGTACTTGCCCGATCCGTACGCAATACGTGACGGAACGCCCGATAGGGCCGGGGGCATAAAAGGGCGATGCTCTCTCGCCTGCTGCAATGGCAGCGGCCTGACGGTTTGCCTGTTGGCAAATCCGGGCAGGCGGTCGTACAGCGTGTGTCTCCTCAAGCGTTCGGTCGGAAGGCCGGAGATCGCGCCCCACGAGGGCGGTACGATCTCCCTCGTGAAGGCCATGGCAGTCACCCATGGCGGTGGTCCGGTTCAACACCGGGGGGTTCAGTAGTCTCCAACCGCATAACGCGGCGCCTGCTTTCGAGAGACGATCAGGCGTTGGGACGGACCGTCTGGTCCAAAGGGACTCCCACTTGGGAACGGCAGGGAGGGCCGGGCGGCAATGCCGCAAAGGGCGCGACTGAAGTCCGCAGTCGCCACGGATGATGCACGGTCAGCCTACCGTGCTGGGCTTCTATTTGGAAGCCCATCACACAGTCAGCATTCAAATAATTCGCCTAAAACCCGGTTATTCATGGACCAGTCACAGGCCGTCACTACCTAAACGGCAGTGACGGCCTGCCCGAGCGCATCAGCGATCGAGCAGCTGGACAGGTCGGCAGATCTGATGGTTCATCGTGCCATGGGTTTTGAATTGTTCGCTCAGCGTCTCTGATTGCCGGCTGTCCGCCTCGCGACGCTCGTTGGCAGGCATACCCTTCACTCGATCGAAAACGGGCTCAAATCGCCCTTATCGCTCGATCTCAGGCTATGCCGTCGGGTGATATCGAGATTTCTTTCCCTAGTCCTGCATAACTGGGCCGAAGGCCAAAATGTACAGCCATGAGGCTGGGGTCCGGCCCACGAGGGTTTAGTGCTTTAGCGGTCAGTTTCCGCCGAGGACGCGCAGCCGCATCTGCGGCTCGATCGCGTCCTTCTCGACTTGTCGAGGCATTTTGATGTTAGGCCGCCGCAGGCGGGGCGGAAGGAGCGATAGCGACTGGAGGGTAGGTGTGTTTTGCTTTTCTGTATTTTTCCCCTTTTAAACCTTTTAGGCTCTACAAGATTTTGATTTTTAAGGGCTAATAACGCAAAAAGGGGAGGGATTCAGGGTTAAAAGGGGAGGGATTCAGGGTTAAAAGGGGAGGGATTCAGGGTTGTAATAGGGAGGGATTCAGGGTTAAAAGGGAGAATATAAACCACTCCCTATAAAAGGGATAATTTAGAGAACTCAACGAACGGAACACCAAGGATGAATGAGCCCCAGGTCTACAAGAGTAATGCCTTGGTTGAAGCATCTTACCGCCTTACCCCCGCTGAGCAGCGCATCATGCTGGGCTGTATTACTCAGGTACGTCGTGATCAGCCGCTTACTGATGAAATAATGTATAGCGTCAGCGTGGCCGACTATGCCGCACTCGTGGGTACCGACTCTCACTCAACTTACAAAGAACTAGCTGATGCAGCTCTCCGGTTGAAACGTCGGGAAGTTTGGTTGCGTGAATACCCCAATGGCCAAGGAAAGAGACCAAAAACCCTAGTAACAAGTTGGGTCCAGTCTATTGCTTACGTCGAGTCAGAAGGACGTGTCGAGCTACGGTTTACGAGAGATATGCTGCCATATCTGACACAGCTCACAGAGCAATTTACGCGCTATGCGCTTGAGGATGTCGCCAAAATGACTAGCGCCCATGCTATGAGGCTCTACGAGCTTTTATGTCAGTGGCGTGGGGCAGGCGAGCGAAAAGTGTCTATTGAATGGCTGCGTGAAGCATTCCAGCTAAACGATAAGTATCCAGCCATAAAAGATCTAAAAAGATGGGTCATCGAACCGGCAGCAGCACAAATCAACGAACACAGCCCACTATGGGTAAAGTGGGACCAACGGAAGGAAGGCCGTCGGGTATCACATTTGGTGTTCTACTTTGGTGAAAAATCACTGGACGAGTCCCAGAAGATTGGCAGAAAGAAAAACAAAGCTAGAGAAGCCTCTAGCGCACCAGGATCAATCTTCAGAATTCCTATGACCGTCATCGAAGCCAATGCGCGTCCTGGCGAATCTCATGAGGACGTCGCGCTGCGTATTCTTGAAGAGAGAAAAAGTGCCGTTGAGGACTAGTTTTCACAACTTTTGGAATACAGCGGTAGGATATCTGCAACAGCAGGCTTGCAACCAATTAGGCACCTATGCAACTGACCATTCCGAAAGCGGCCAAACTATACGGTAAGCACCGCTCTACGATACATCGTCATATCGAATCGGGCCGCTTATCATGCGGCTTCCGAGGAGATGGAACTCGTATTATAGAGATGTCCGAGTTAATCCGATGCTACGGTGAGCCCAAGCATATTCCAGATGAGATGCAACCACCTGCAACACCGCCTCAAGAGGGAATGCAACAAGCCATGTTGCAGGCGTTGCAAGCCATGCATAAAGAATTGGTCGCCTTGCGTGAGGAGGTGGCTCAGCTAAAGCATTTGCCTCCCCCAAAAAGCGAAGATTCAACCAATCAAGATCTTCCTACCACTGTTAAAAAGCAGGACAGCGATCCTCATGGCCTTAGGTCACTTGCACGATCGCTATACCAAGATAAGAACTAATCAAAGAAAAGGGTTGAAGCGACGCAACTGTCTCAGAAGCTCAATCGCTCGAACGGACGTCCGGTGAGCGCGGTATAGGCCACCGTATTCTGAATATTGGCGTGACCCAGATACTGTTGCACGGTACGCAGGTCGACGCCCTGGTTGATCAGATGCACCCCGCAAGCGTGACGTAGGGCATGGGGATGCCACTTCACGCCTAAAACGCGCTCGCTAAGGCGATGTAGCGCTCGACGAAACCCGTCAGCGCTGACAGGGGCCTCGCGCTCATTGACGAAAATCAACCCACCGGTCCGACCGCTTTCGCGCTGATAGCGCTTCAGCGCACGCACGGTATCGCCCTGAAGCGGGTGCGTGCCATTGAGGCTGCCTTTGGCTCGTGTGATGCGTAGCTCATGCGTCGACAACTCCACGGCGGTCCAGCGCAGCCCGACAAGCTCCGACACACGCAAACCATGTTCGAACGCCAAGCGAATCATCAACGCATCGCGCTGACCATGACGGCTGTGTTTGAGTGCGCCCCGCATGAGCCGGTGCACCTCATCACGGGTCAAATACTGCCGGCCTCGAGCCGCATCATTGTCCGAGCGGCTTCTTACTGTCCGGCTTTCGATGTGTCGGGGCGCTGTAGGGTCAAGATGTAGGGGACTGTCGGGCACGGGCTGACGCTCTCTTGAACAGACTGACTGTCCGGGTTTTGGTTAAAAATCGGACAGTAGCAGTTTACTGGAGACACATCATTTCAAGAAAGAGGGCGCAAAGCGCAACTCTTGCCTACGAGCCTGCCTTGAAACAAAGCGGAAATACAGACTCGCCCTTCTGGCTCGGATGAGACACTCGGATCCACCCGCCTTGCTCTTCACTTTGGTAGATCAGCAGCAGCCTTATCCTGTCTCCTCGCACGCTGAAGAGACACATTACAGTTGCCGCACTACCTGCTTACGCTACCTTTTGGCGTCAATTCTCGCTTCTTTTCGCATGATAGCCTCCCTTTTCAAGCTTGTAGCCTTATGAAAGGAATCTGAAAAAACTAATTAAATTAATTCCAGTCATTTTATTCTTATTTGGCAACGGAGAAACAACATGCTCCCTATTGGCATTTTCTTGTCTTTTTTGGGGATTATTGGATCATTTTTTAATGGAAACTTACTTTATAAGCTATTGTCCCTAAAAAAAAATAGCTTATATTCCAAAGCAGATGATGATTCAAGCTCTGTATTGTCTGAACATATCAAGCACAATCTAAGTCTTTTCGTGATGAGCATCGTCTGCTTGATAACCGGGGTATATTTGATTTTTGGATGGAGTGATTGATGCTCAAAGTTCTTGGAGTGATTCTTCTACTGATCGGGGCAAGCGCAATGATCCAGTCTTTCAGAGTTCACGATACTAAGGCCCAAATGCACAAGTTTGATATACCTCAAAAAGATCTAAAGCGGAGCTTGAGGAATGGCGGTCTCAAGTTCCAAGCGCAACGCTATTGAAGGGTGCTCGGTCCGCCGACGGATTTCTTTAGCACCTCGGCGTAGACTTCCAGTGGGGTTCGCCAGTCCAGCGTCTGGCGAGGCCGTG
>NZ_JAMLJJ010000014.1 GCF_023736155.1 Larsenimonas salina
GGCCAGGTCACGCGCACGTGGCTACCGGAACGAGGCCAACTTCATCGCGATGATCTACCTGATCGGCAGTCCGGTGGGCCGCCTGCTCGATCAGGCCAAATCCACATGAAGTGACGAAGAACCCATTTTTAACGGGTTGCTGTTTTTCTGGGGAGTTGCCGTTACTGGTACAATCCATGGCAGACTGGCGAAACTTTCCCACCTCGAAAAACGGCGCTTACAAATGAAAATTCTGATTGTTGAGGACAATGCGGTACTTGCCAAAAGAATATCGGACTGGCTTGCGCAGGCGCACTACACAGTCGATATCGCCAAAACCGGCAAAGAAGCGGACTCGTTGATTGAAACAAGCTCCTACCAGGCCGTTATTCTCGATATCGGACTGCCCGATGAAAATGGACTGTCTTTAATGCAAAGATGGAGAAAAAACGGGAAAAAAGAGGCCATCCTTATTCTGACCGCACGCTCCAACTGGACTGAGAGAGTAGAAGGGTTGAACGCGGGTGCCGACGATTACCTTCCCAAACCGTTTGAGTTTGATGAACTGAAAGCCCGGCTCAATGCAATTATCCGAAGGAAGGATGGCAGAACAACAGATCAAATCAGTGTCGACGGGTTTCGTCTCAACGCCAGCTACCGAACGCTGACCACGCCCGACCAGAAAGAGTTCAGACTGACAGCCACTGAATTCCGCCTTTTGCAGTGTTTCCTGCGTTCACCAGACAGGGTATTTTCACAGGATGAACTGGTTGAAACCCTCTACAACATTGAAAGATGTCCCACCAGGAATGTTGTTCAGGTCTATATAGCCAGGCTCAGAAAAATAATAGGGGGCAATAAAATCAAGACTTTGCGTGGCCAGGGCTACTTCTTCGAAAAAGATCCTACTGGCTGAACGCCCGAACGAACCAGGTCAACATATGCCAGCTCCAAAGAGTATCCGAAGAACAGCCATTCAGTATGGGGCTGTTTTCAGCCTCGTCTATTTCACCCTGATATTCTTTTCACATCCCTACGTGATAAAACAACTATCGGACGAGTCCAGGAAACAACACCTGAGTAAAGAGCTGGAAAACTTTCAGGCAATCATTGAAGCCGAGTCCCCGACAACTGACGACCTCAGGAACATGATCCATCAGTTTGAAATGCTTCTGGGGCATGCCATCATCATCGAAACGGCAGGCGGGAGCGTCCTGACGAGCAACAACTTTGACCTGAGCCAAATGCAGGGCGTTGTGGATAAGCCCGAGGGTTTTATTCACATAGCGCAGGGCGCGAACACGCTTTTTGGGCTTAGACGTACGTTCACTGCTACTGGAAAGCTGGCCTCAATCACCGTTCTTGAAACCGAGGGGGCGCTCTCTGAACGACCGCTGAAGGCCCACCTGACATTGCTCGGTGCCTCGGCCGTTCTTCTGGCGATACTGCTGGCACTGATTGGAACCACCACACATCTGACGTTAAAGCCCATCAGTAGGATAAAAGAGGACCTGAGACGGCTCCAATCCGGGAAACAAAGTCGTCTGAACCCTCACGTGCCGGAAGAGTTTCGTCCGCTGATCCGGCAGCTCAATGATTTGCTCGAGCTGTCAAACCGGCGGCTGGACCGCCACCGCCGCCTGAATTCCGATCTCTCTCACCTGGTCAAAACCTCTATTTCTGCCAATCTTGCCATTTTGTCGGATATCGATACCTTGCCTCCGTCCCGGGAGGATGTTGTGTTTATGGCCTCTAACTTGCGGGAGCTTGACAAATCCCTGAAATACCGGATGAGCAAAGCAGACATATCAGGCAGACAGATGGGACGGACGTGCATGCCGGTTGAAATCACGGCAAGTGTCATCACCGTTATGGAAAAAATCTTCCCTGACACGGTTTTTCGCCTCCACACCAACTTACCTGAAAACTTCAGCTGGCCAATGGAGCGACAGGATCTTTCAGAGCTACTTGGCAATTTACTCGAAAATGGCGGGAAGTGGTGCCAGACAACCGTCGACGTTACAATCGCCCGCACGTCATCAGGACTCTCCATAGAAGTAGCGGACGATGGCCCCGGAATTTCTCCCGAGGCGGCAGCCACTGTCATGAACAGGGGTACCAGGCTGGATGAAACGGTCGCCGGTTTTGGGCTCGGATTGTCCATCGTGTCCGAGATTGTCGAAGACAACCTCGGACAGATGAACATGGGTACCTCAAAAAACGGAGGAGCCAGCATTGTCATTCTACTGCCACTTCCGGATTAGAAAACCTCCAGAAAGGCAACCGTCGATGACGCAGCGCGGCTTCTCCCATTTTTTACCGTTGGATATCACTCACCTTGGCTCTTGAAAAGCGACCGAACAGAACCGGCAAAACAAAGAGTGTCAGGAAAGTTGCAGTCACGAGACCACCAACAATCACGCTGGCCAGTGGCTTCTGGATTTCCGCTCCCACGCCCGTCGACAACAGCATCGGTATCAAGCCGAGCGCCGAGGTTATTGCTGTCATCAAGACAGGACGTAAACGGGAGACGGCACCTTCAAACACCGCGGCATCCATGCTCAACCCATCCTGTATTCGCTGATTGATGCTTTCGACCATAACGACCCCGTTAAGCACCGCCACACCAAACAGTGTGATAAATCCAACGGAACTGGGCACTGAAAGATACTGGCCGGAGACCCAGAGCGAAAAGACACCACCAATTACGGCAAGCGGCACGTTGACCAGAATCAACAGCGCTTGACCAACCGAACTGAAAGCGAAGTAGAGCAACAGCGCAATCAGCCCCAGAGATACAGGTACCACAATGGTCAATCGTTTCTGAGCTCGCTGCTGGTTTTCGAACTGACCACCAATATCCACCGAATAGCCGGGGGGAAGGTTCACTTCTGACGCGATGGTATCCTGAATATCGGCAACCACACTGCCCATGTCACGACCCTGCACATTGGACTGAATGACCACACGGCGCTGAACGTCGTCGCGGCGCACCTGGGGCGGGCCGGACTCAATAGACACATCGGCCACATCACCGAGTCTCACCCAGGCTCCGGAAGGCGCCTGCAACCTGAGATCAGCAATGGCATCCCGGTCTTCCCGGAAACGTTTGGCCAGGCGCACATAGATATCGTACCGCTCATTTCCGTTGATGATCTGGCCCGCGGCGGCACCACCCAGTCCGTCCCGGACGACACTCATCACATCAGACACGGCGAGTCCGTACCGGGAAAGTGCCTGACGGTCTGGCTGAACCACCAACTGCGCTTCACCGGCAATCTGCTCCATGGCCACGTCCCGGGTCCCCTGAACAGTTCGGACCGCCGCTTCGATCTGTTGGCCTTTCTCGGCCAGCACCTTGAGATCCGGGCCAAAGAGTTTGATGGCCAACTGCGCGCGGACACCAGACAACAATTCGTCAACCCGAGTTGCAATAGGCTGAGAAAAGTTAAACAGTAGCCCCGGGTGCTGTTCGAGCTTCGCCTCAAACAGGGCCTGCAATTCATAGCGATTACTGGCGCTGGTCCACTCGGCTGTTGGCTTGAGGCCAATGTAGATTTCGATGTTGTTGACGGGCTCCGGATCGCCGCCTATTTCCGCCCGCCCCGCCCGGGACAGCGCGTAGGTCACTTCTGGAAATTCCATCAGCATGGCTTCCAGTTTTGGCGCCACTTCAAGCGCCGTATCAAGGCTTGATGAAGGGGCCAGGGTCACCCGGAGGTTAATCGTGCCCTCTTCCAGTTCAGGCACGAACTCCGTGCCGAGTCGTGGCACAACCAGCGCCGCCAGCACAACAAGAACAGCCGCCGCGCCAACAACCACGCGGCTATGCTTCAGTGACCAGGCAAGCCCCATGCGATAGAGCTTTTCCAGGGGTTTTAGAATGAAGCTTTCCCGCTCCCGGATACCCTTACGGAACATGTATGACGCCAGCGCGGGTACAACCACCAGAGCGACGATCACAGCGGACACAATGGCCAGCATGATGCTGATCGCCATTGGCTGGAAAAGCTTGGCTTCCACACCTTCAAAGCTGAATAAAGGCATGAAAACGACCAGGATAATCGCCGTCGCGAAAAAAATTGGTCGCGCCACTTCCCGGCCTGCCTCCTGCAGTCGAAGCGCAATGCCATGGTCATCGTGTGACGCGTCCAATGGGTCAGGGTCGTTTTTCACCAATTCATCCCGACGGGCGTCATGCTCAGCATCCGGATGCGTCAGATGTTTGAACATGTTCTCAACCATAACAACAGAGCCATCCACCAGCATGCCGATTGCCACAGCAATACCGCCCAGAGACATCAGGTTGGCCGAGAGACCGAACCAGGCCATGATCATCAGGGCAATCCCGATGGAAATCGGTATTGAAAGCAGCACCAGCGTTGTTGCCCGCAGATTCATCAGGAACAGGGCAAGCACGATCGCAATAAACACAAAAGCCAACAGAAGCGCATTGGTCACCGTCTCTACGGCCTTGGTCACCAGATCCGCCTGGTTGTAATAGGGCTCAAAACGAACCCCACTCGGAAGCGCCTGATTTATGCGATCAATGCGGGCCTCGATGCCGTCGATGGTGGCTTTTGTGTTGGCCCCCATTCGTTTGAGTACAATGCCAGAAACCACTTCACCCAGTTGTTCAACCTGACCGGCTTCATCCTTCCGGGTCATGGTTACCGCACCCTGGCGAATTTCAGTGCCCAGCGCTACCTCGGCGACATCGTTCACTGTCACTGTAATGCCATCACTGGTTTTAACGGGCACCTGACGGATCTGCTCGAGCCCCTGCTCGCCATTACCCAGCCAGCCCATACCGCGAATAACCAACTGCTCCTGCCCGCGGCCCATATACCAGCCCCCAACATTGGAGTTGTTGTTCTCCAGGGCTTCCATGACATCGTTCTGTGATAAGTCATAGGACAGCATTCGCGCCGGGTTCAGGTTAACCTGGTACTGGCGGACCTCTCCGCCAAACGACAGGATTTCCGTAACCCCTTCAGCCGGTATCAGCAACAGTTTGACCAGCCAGTCGTGCAAGCTGCGCAATTCCATTGCGTCGTACCCCGAATCCGGGTCCGCTATCAGCAAGTACTGGTAGACCTGGCCAAGACCGGACGTATTCGGCCCCATTTCAGGCACCCCGACCCCGTCCGGAATCAGCTCCCGCGCGGCCTGCAACCGCTCGAAAACCAGTTGGCGCGCGAAATAGATATCCGTGCCCTCTTTAAAGACCACGGTGACACCAGACAACCCGGTTTTGGAGATGGACCGAACCTCCTCAACATCCGGCAACGCATACATCACCGCTTCAATGGGATAGGTGATCAGCTGCTCGACTTCCTCAGCCGCAAGTCCGGGCGCCTCTGTATTAACAGCGACCTGGACGTTTGTAACGTCGGGGAAAGCATCAAGATTCAGTTTTGGTATCTGAAACGCGGCCGTGGCGATAAGCACTGCAAGCGCAATAAGAACCAACAGGCGGTTCTGAACCGCCCAGTCGACAACTCGGTTGAACATAATGGCTCCCGGAATCAGTGGTTGTGCGGATCAAAGCCGCCTTTGGCAATCTCAGAGGCCACAAAAAATGCGCCCCGCAAAACGACTCGTTGGCCCGCAGCCAGGCCGGAAACCTCACGGAGCCCGCCAATTGAGCGGCCCAGTTCCACTTCCACGGGTTCATACTCGCCTTCGGCCTCTTCCACATAGACCGTCCAGTCGCCGTCCGCGCCACGCATCAATGCAGTCTCCGGCACGGCAAGCACCGGCTCGCTGGTCTTAAAACGAAAATACACATCTGCGAACATTCCTGGATGAAAACGATCTTCAGGATTGTCCAGCTCCAGCCTGACAATCCGCGTGCGGGTCACAGGATCAATGGTGTGGGCTTCCTGGGACACCGTTGCCACGCCCACACGACCCGCTGCCCTGACTTCGGCTTCCGCGCCCTTCTCTAGAACAATGTCGGAGCTTGCTGGCAGATGGGCTTCTACCCAAAGCTCACTCTCATCAGCAAGAGTCACCAGCGGCTGGCCAGCCTCAACTCTTTGTCCTTGCTCAAACTCATCGGTCAGTACTGCACCATCCACGCGAGCCCTGAGCATGTATTCACCGAGACTATCCACCCCGCTGGCCTTCAACGCACCAATGTCATCATCGTTCAGCCCGTAAGCAAGCAGAGTCGCCCTTGCTGCTTCAATGTTGGCTTTCGCTGTATTGAACCGCTGATCGCCAACCACGGAACGACCCAGCCCGCTGATTCGCTTCCATTCAGGAAAAGCTTTCCTGTAATCCGCCTGCGCCTGTGCCACCGTCTCACTGAACAGGGTTACCAGCGGCTGGCCCTTGGTTACGTGCTCACCCAGTTCCACGTGACGCCGCAGCACCACTGAGGCAACCCGGGGGGACACGTGATAGCTGGTATAGCCGTTGGTCAGCAGCTCACCGGGAGCGTAGATTTCATAGTCAACGCGCTTGCTCTCGAGGGTTGCTACCTCAATGCCGGCGAGCTCTTTCTGTTTGGCATTGATGCTTGCGGTAGTTGATTCTTCATGACCACCATCGCTCTCCTCTTCGTGGCCATGACCTTCTTCCTCTTCATGCTCACGTTCTTCAGCATGCCCGCCCTCATGCTCATCCTCTTCACCGGTACCTTCTCGATGATCGTCGCCACCGGCGGCATGATCATGGCCCGCCTCGTTATGCGCATCTTCCTCGGCCTGCACCAATGAAGGGGGAGCTATAAACAGCGTCAATACAAATACTGAAATCAGAGTTTTTTTCATGATGACTATCCAGTTTCCAGACTAGTATTGGAAGGGGGTGATCAGTTCGCCAGACTGGCTCAACAGTTCAATCAGGCCCAGCTGCGCCAGCTTTTCCAGTTCAATACCGGTTTTCAGGCTCTCCGCGCGCTGGCCTAACGCCTGGAGATACTCAGAGGTGGAGAGGTCGCCGACCTGCCACTGCTTCTCAAGCAAATCGGCACTTCGCTGTACACGCCCCTGGGAGAGTTCTTTCCATCGACGAAGTTGCTTGTCGTATCGCTTCCAGGCAGCTCGGGCGCCTGCCAGGTCATATTGTTGTTTCCGGTAGAGCGCCTGAAACCGCGCTTCGGCCTCCAGAGCCCGTCGATTCGCGGCCCGGATTTCGGCACGGTAGTTATTACGGACGTTCAGAGGGATCGAGAATGTCAGGCCAACCACGTTCTCGCCGCCGTCACGCCCTCCGCTCAGCCCTACTGTCGGCGATGCTGTGGCTTTGCGTCTCGCAACCTCTGCCTCACTTTTCAGCACCTGCCACTCGGCTCGAGCGACTGCAATTGACGGGTGTGACAGCAGATCAGCCTCACCAATCTGGGACTCCAGCGCTGGCCATATATACTCGGGGATTCCCCCATCCTGAGGCCTCCAGTCCGGCAGACGTTCTTGAACCTGAGTTTCTGCCCGATCAACTGCGGCCTTTGCCTGGGCGACTTCGCTCAACTGACGGGATAGATTTAGAAACAGAAGCTCTGCATCGGCACGCCCCAGGTCGCCCGCCTGCTGGCGTTGCTCAACCTGCTCCAGCAAGGCATCCAGACGGTGTTGCTGGGATTCCGCAATTTCTTCGGCACGCGTCGCCGCGCGCCACTCGACAAGCGCAAACAGCGACTCGGACGTTTGTGCCAAAACCGCCTCGTTCAAATCAGCTTCAGCGGAAAGCCTGATCAGCTTTGCCTTGTCCTTTAGCGCACCCTGTTGATCAGACCAATCGATCGTTTGTGATAGCCCTGCCTCAAAGTTGTTTTCACTGCCCGTTCTGTCTGCTCCAACAGACAGCTCCGGGTTATACAGCGGTTGTTCGCTTGCCTCAGCATCCGCATCCCGGGCTGCCGCCTGCTCTGTCGCCGCCATGACATCCGGATGCTTGCTTATCTGGCCAGTGAGCCAATTTGTCCAATTCACAGTCTCCGCTTGACCGAACAGAGGAATAGACAATAGTACTGAACACAGCAACGCCCTGGGCGAGTGCTTGCTTGCCTTCATCGACTTTCTCCCGAAAGGGTTGTTAGCCACAATTCATGGGGGCGAGACGCCCATGACAAGGTAGGTAGAGGTGGAGATAGTAAGTGAAAAGGTCGAAATGAACTTGAATTCGAAGCGTCATCCACAAAAGGGGTATACGGATTTAATGGTTGATGGGGTGAAGGTGTGATCTTACCCAGCAAGAGTGGACACTGGTTTAAGCGATCATTCGGGCTTCAAATACCTCTGGGCTGATCATCCCAATGGCACTGTGCCGCCGTTGCTTGTTGTAGTCTAGCTCAACGTACTCAAACACCCGGCGCCTCATGTCGTTTCGCGTTTTAAATTGGTTCTTCGTCACTTCATGTGGATTTGGCCTGATCGAGCAGGCGGCCCACCGGACTGCCGATCAGGTAGATCATCGCGATGAAGTTGGCCTCGTTCCGGTAGCCACGTGCGCGTGACC
>NZ_JAMLJJ010000015.1 GCF_023736155.1 Larsenimonas salina
GTTACGACTTCATGCAACTCTGCCGGCGCAACCGCGACGGTAGTCATACGACGCAGTATCAGCGTGCGCGATCGCTGCGAGCGATGAGCCGTGACCTGCAGGACCTCGGGTACCGCAACCTTCGAGCGGAAAGCCTGAAACCAAAGCACGTGGAGGCGCTGGTCTCACACTGGCGCGATAACGGGCTGGGTGACGCGACGCTCAAGAATCGATTGGCTCACATTCGGTGGTGGGCCGAGAAGGTGGGCAAGTCCAGTGTGGTACCTCGCGACAACAGCGCACTGGGCATCGCTGATCGAGCCTATACCGCTCAGGTCAGCCGAGCGCAGGAGCTGGATCCGCGTGTGTCAGCGATTCCGGACGAACGCATTCAGGCCAGTCTGGTCTTACAGCGTGAGTTCGGCCTGCGTCGGGAGGAGTCGATGAAGATCCAGCCAACCAGCGCAGACCGTGGCGATCGATTGGTATTACAGGGTAGTTGGACGAAAGGCGGCCGCGAACGCGAGATTCCGATCCGGACCGAGTCGCAGCGGCTGGCTCTGGATCAGGCGCACAGGCTGGCCGGTTCGAGATCCTTGATTCCGGAAGACAGGTCTTATGCCCGGCATCTCAAGCACTACGAGTATCAGCTGGGTAAAGCCGGGCTGTCGCGGATGCATGGCTTGCGGCACGCCTATGCCCAATCGCGTTATCGAGAGCTGACAGGGCGAGTTGCGCCGGCTGCCGGCGGAATGGCCTCGAGCGAACTGACCCCGGAACAGCGCAATAAGGACAGGGAGGCTCGACTGGCTATCTCGCGTGAGCTGGGCCACGAACGCGAGCAGATCACGGCGATCTATCTGGGGCGCTGAGACGGGAGAAGCGGATGAGCTACATCACACTGCTACTGGCGGAGAATGCCGGAAGCCAAAGCATGCAGTGGTCGACACTGGCAATGGTGCTGGGGATGTTTCTCGTGCCATTGGTTTTTTGCGGTATCTACGCGTACCGCGCCCACCGCAGAATCATGGCCAGGCGCAATCACTCTTGAAACAGATTGTTGTGGCTGCTGGGTTCAGCTCAGTCGGAACTGGTCATTTTAGCGCGATCCAAAAACGGCAGCCGAGTTCAAACAGCTCGATCGAGAATCCAGATAAAATGCCCAATAATGAGAAATGCCCAAAGGAGAATTTTTGTGGCAAAAATACTTAAATATCAAAGACCTTTACATGAACCGTTACGGATAAGTGATCCTGAAAATCCCAAGGTGAGCTTGCACTTAGGGGATGCACTTGAAAAATATAAAGAATGGCCAACTCCTACAGCGATAGTATCTGATGGCCCTTATGGACTTTCAAAATATCCTGGAGATCCAAATGGGGTGGAAAGTCTAGCGGAGTGGTATGCACCTCATATAGCCGAGTGGAGTAAAAAAGCTAGTGCTGATACTACTCTTTGGTTCTGGTGTTCCGAACTTGCTTGGGCTGAAGTTCATCAGGTACTTAAGCTGCATGGGTGGAAATACAAAGCAGCCCACATCTGGGATAAAGGTGTCGGACATGTTGCCGGCAACTGCAATGGCGACACAATAAGAGGGTTTCCTGTTGTAACTGAAATATGTGTCCAATACACAAGAGATGTTCAGTTAAGAAATTATGAGGGAAAACCTTGCTCGATTAAAGAATGGTTACGAAGCGAATGGTTTAGAAGTGGCCTTCCTCTCTATAAAACTAATGAAGCTTGTGGTGTAAAGAATGCCGCTACAAGAAAATATTTTACTCAATGTCATCTTTGGTATTTTCCACCGTCGGAAAAAATGGAGATGCTCGAAAAATATGCCAATGAAAATGGTTCTGCTACAGAGCGTCCATATTTCTCTCTTGATGGTAAAAGCCGTTTAAATGCCAAAAAGTGGGATAGGATGCGAGCTAAATGGAACCATGTCCATGGTGTTACTAACGTGTGGCAAGAGCCGGCTGTAAGAGGTAGAGAAAGAATCACCAAACAAGGTCTTAAGTCACTACATGCTAATCAAAAGCCATTGAAGCTAATGGAAAGAATTGTTGGTGCTTCAACTGATTTAGGTGATGTGGTTTGGGAGCCTTTCGGGGGTCTTTGTTCTGCTACTGTTGCATCTCTTAATTTAGGGCGTGAGTGTTATGCTTCAGAGCTCATTCCCGAATATTTCGAGGTCGCTTCTCAAAGGGTAAAAGATATATACAAGGATTTACCGAAGCATGAGCAAAAGCGAAATTCCTGAGCCGCCCGAAGCAATAGAGCCTAGTGATAGCTGGGAGCATCATGGTCTCTTTGAGTCTGTGAAAAAAGCTGTTTTTTCTTTGCCATCGCGCTTTGAAAGTTCATTAAATATTGATGGAGTTTTAGCAACTGACCTTTTTGCTTTTAACTCTTCTCTTGGTGCGACCATTGAGCAACAAGTTGTTAACTCTTTAAACAAGCTCAGGTCTGTCTGGGATCCTGAACAGGAATATGCACTTTACGAATTTGAACGTCAGCCACAAACATTTCCAGATGTTGTTCTTAAAGCTAGTGCTCCCAATGTAAAACCAGCCATCATTATGGGTATTGAGCTTAAAGGATGGTATGTTTTGGCAAAAGAAAGGGAGCCAAGCTTTAGGTACAAAGTAACTCCTGCGGTTTGCGCTCCTGCAGACCTTCTTGTAGTTGTTCCTTGGGCTCTTTCAAATGTGATTTCAGGATCTCCTATAGTTTTTGAGCCTTTTGTTATGGGGGCTAGGCATGCGTCCGAATATAGGAACTGGTATTGGAGGCACAAAAGGGGAGGGTCTTCTAAGAAAGACGTTAGAATTTCTTCCGCGAACAGCCATTACCCAACAAAATCGGATAGGATCTCTGATGTTCCAGAGAGCGACAGTGGAGGGAATTTTGGGAGATTGGCGCGCTCTGGTGCTATGGAAGAATACATATCCGGCCTTTTTGAAGAGAAGCTAGCAGGAATTCAACTGGCTGCATGGCAAAGATTCTTATCTATGTTTACTGAAAGTGCTACCAACAAAGATATTGACATAGCACTACAAAAGATCGCGGATAATCTTGGAAAAAGCCTCGATAATCCTGATATAGCAAGAAAGGTTGCTGATAATTTTCGACACATTGCCAATTTAATTGATGGGGGGGAAATACCCATATAGTCATCGGAATGATCCATAAAGTAGATCACTGATCTCGATGTAAATTTCGATATCCGCTAGATAACGTGCCTCAAGGCAATTTCTATTGTCTGGCTTTTAACTGAAACCCAGACAGTACCCGCGACTAGGAGCGCTCCCGCCCTTGCCCGACAGGCCCCGACACCTAGCCCCGACAGAACCTCCATTTATTGAAACCCGGACAGTTCATGATCGCGTCGCCAACGATGCCGCCCGCGGCCGCAAACACCTGACTCGAGACGAGGTTCACCGGTTAATGCGTGGTGCGATTCGACACAATCGTCACGGTCGGCGCGACGCGTTGATGCTGTGCTTGGCCTTCGAGCACGGGCTACGGGTATCCGAGTTAGTAGGGCTGCGCTGGTCGGCCGTCGACCTAATGACTCACGAGCTACGCGTCACCCGTGCCAAGGGCAGTCTCGATGGCACGCATCCGCTGCAGGGTGACACCGTACGGGCGCTGAAACGCTACCAACGCGAAAGCGGCCGTGCGACGGGTCTGGTGTTTGTCAACGAGCGGGGTGCGCCGGTCAGCGCTGATGGTTTTCGGCGCCTGCTGCATCGTCTCAGCGAGCGAGTGCTGGGCTTGAAATGGCATCCACACGCTTTACGCCATGCCTGCGGCGTGCATCTCATCAACCAAGGCGTGGATCTGCGCACAGTTCAGCTGTACTTGGGCCACGCCAATATTCAGAGCACGGTGGCCTATACCGCCCTCACCGGGCGTCAGTTTGAGCGGCTGAGCTTCTAGCGATCGGGTGAACCGTCAGTGTGATCACGTATTGCCTGGACCAGCGATCGAAAGCCATGAGGATCTTCATTTTTGTGATGTGTCGTGGCTGTTTTCTCGATGGCATCGGAAGGAGGAGGGAGCCTGCGTAGTTGTGCAACTTCCTCACGTAGCTGTCGAAGTTCATCGCGCTGTTCCCTCACAATCTCAAGGAGCGCATCGAACTTTTCGAGGACGTTAGGAGTGTCGGGTAAGGTGTCGTTTTGGAGTGTCGGTTTTTGTAGGGGAAAAGATTTCTGACCGGGTGGCTCTCCATAAACACGGATCATCTCTGAAAGATCGAGAATCTTCTGCCCTTTGCCATTAATTGCAGCTGTTACGCGGCCTTTAGCGACTGCCTCGTACAATGTAGAGCGGTGCAGACCGTACAATTTGGCCATCCGGCCAATGGTTAGTTGGGGCATGTCGGGCCCTGTTGGGTTCTGTCGTCGAGTTGCCCGACAGTATGGCCTCTAAGGAGCAGAGTTCACGACTTGGAAGCACTTCGTCGGTTTTCGAGGATTCGTAATGCCGCGTCCTCGTAAGATTCTCCTGGTTGCGCTTGAGCTTTGATAGTCGACGTAGGAATGCCGTAGAGCGCCCCTGAGCTTGTCTGGGGGTCGCTGCCTGCCTTGCCCTTGGTTTTATTCTTACGCTGCTTCTGGGGCTTCTCTGGGGCTTTCTCGCCGAAAGAAAATACCAAGTGCGAAACGCGTCGTCCGGTCTTGCGCTGCTCCCACTTCACCCACAGCGGCGAGTGCTCGTTGATCTGATCGACTGCAGGCTGAACGACCCAGCGCTTGAAATCCTTGATGGCGGGGTACTTGCCCTCTAGCTGGAACGCCTCGCGCAGCCACTCGATAGATACTTCACGCTGGCCGGCGTCGCGCCACTGGCACAACAACTCGTAGAGTCGAATAGCGTAGGCGCTATCCATGCGTGCCACGTCAGCCAGAGCGTAACGGGTGAATTGCTCGGTAAGCTGGGACAGATAGGGAATCATGTCGGTACCAAAGCGTAGAGCCACCATGCCCTCTGCCTCTCGATATTCCACCGTTTGCACCCAGCGAGTGAGTCGTACCTTGCCCCCGCTTTTGCTGTTAGGGGCTTCGTGCAGCGTCACACGACGCTCGAAGAGCCTCTCTGACGCGGCTTTGAGATTTTGGTAAGCAGTGCCTAACTGGGTACCTGTCATGTCGGCTATCTGTTGGGCGCTGACTTCGTAGAGTTGTTGATCCGTCAATGGTTGGTCCCGGCGCACCTGAGTGATGCAAGCCAGCACGATACGCTGCTCATAGACGCTCAGACGATAGGACGCTTCGATCAGTGCATTGCTTTTGTAGATTAGTGAAGGATCCATACCGACTCAATTAAAGGAGTTAAATATTTAACTCCTTTAATACCATCAATCCCTCCCTCTTTCAACCATCAATCCCTCCCCTTTCAACCATCAATCCCTCCCCTTTCAACCATCAATCCCTCCCCTTTTAAGCCTAAAAACAATTAATAATCAATGAATTACAGCACCTAAAAGGGAAAAGGGAAAAGGTACAGAAAAGAACGCCATACGCTCGCCAGCCCTCCGCTTCGCTCCGCCCCCGGCTACGCCGGGCCTGATGATGCTGCGCCAGAGGCGCACGACTGGACGCTTCAAGTCTCTTCGCGACAGCGCGTCACGATGGTCGTCTAAGGCACGCGGTTTCGGTAACTTTTTTCACTGAACCCCGGTTAACCAGAAAGGCGAGTGGGCTTTGCCGGCATCTGTGCAGCGCCCACTCGGCAGTGGCACCGCAGGCAAGGTGTCCCGCTGGTTGGTCATGGCTCGCTACGCTCGCGAGCATCCAAACGTCACAGATGATTTCAGCCACGGTGACCAGTTGATGGGGTACGTCAGGTGCGATGTTGTCTGGATCGATCGTGGGGGTAGGCGATCCAGACAACATCGTGCCCGACAACCGAAGGGCGTCAGCGCGTGAGCGACTGGTCCGCAGGACAAGAGGTAATTTGACCACTGCATGCTTTCGCCTGCGTCACTTCCATAGGTAGTGACGCAGGCTGGTAACGCCACAAATGGAAGGTTTTTTAGGAAAATACTTGAGTGACAAACACGTGATGAGCTATTTTTTACAGGGTAAGCCGCTGGTCACTGACGGTTATCAGTGACGCCCTCGAGGTTGTCTGCCACCTCACCCAGGCAGGCCGGTTGATCCTCGAATGGATCGCCCTTTGGTGTCTTCGACCCGGGTTCGACAGAACCCGAACCGAGATCCCCGTCAGCACCGCTGACGCGTTCCACAGACGTGACCTGTGGCCCTATGAGGGGATTCGTGCCGCCCTCATGGGTGCGCGATCTCCTGCTATTCCATCCAGCAGAGGAGACACACGCTGCACGACCTCCCGTCGTGATTCCCACCAGGTGAACCGTCGGGCGCTGCCATCGCAGCAGACGACGAGCATCGTCCTTGATCCATGCCTTTAGCCTTCGGGCGCTCCGAGACGGTAAGGCCGTTCGGACCGGCAATTACACTTACCGCGAACTGCTCATGAACAAGCTGAGTTACGACTTCATGCAACTCTGCCGGCGCAACCGCGACGGTAGTCATACGACGCAGTATCAGCGTGCGCGATCGCTGCGAGCGATGAGCCGTGACCTGCAGGACCTCGGGTACCGCAACCTTC
>NZ_JAMLJJ010000016.1 GCF_023736155.1 Larsenimonas salina
TCGGAATTTGGTTTTCTGATCGGTCGCTCAAAATTGAAGCTTGACAGTCCGGCTCGGATGAGTAGAATGCTCATCCACTCGCTACAGGGCACAGCCCACAGCGAGACGCTCTTTAACAAGTCGATCAGGTAATTTGTGTGGGCGCTTGGCTCGGGGTGATGATCGCATCACCAAATATCGAGACAAGCGACTCGTCAGAGAAGTTTGTAACTCGAGCCAGAATTGTCACCTTAAGTGACTATTGATTTTAAACTGAAGAGTTTGATCATGGCTCAGATTGAACGCTGGCGGCAGGCTTAACACATGCAAGTCGAGCGGTAACGGGTCCAGCTTGCTGGATGCCGACGAGCGGCGGACGGGTGAGTAATGCATAGGAATCTGCCCGATAGTGGGGGATAACTTGGGGAAACCCAAGCTAATACCGCATACGTCCTACGGGAGAAAGCAGGGGATCTTCGGACCTTGCGCTATCGGATGAGCCTATGTCGGATTAGCTAGTTGGTAAGGTAACGGCTTACCAAGGCGACGATCCGTAGCTGGTCTGAGAGGATGATCAGCCACACTGGGACTGAGACACGGCCCAGACTCCTACGGGAGGCAGCAGTGGGGAATATTGGACAATGGGCGAAAGCCTGATCCAGCCATGCCGCGTGTGTGAAGAAGGCTTTCGGGTTGTAAAGCACTTTCAGCGGGGAAGAAAGCATACCGGCCAATACCCGGTATGGACGACATCACCCGCAGAAGAAGCACCGGCTAACTCCGTGCCAGCAGCCGCGGTAATACGGAGGGTGCAAGCGTTAATCGGAATTACTGGGCGTAAAGGGCGCGTAGGCGGTCTGTCACGCCGGGTGTGAAAGCCCCGGGCTCAACCTGGGAATTGCATCCGGAACGGGCAGACTTGAGTGCAGGAGAGGAAGGTAGAATTCCCGGTGTAGCGGTGAAATGCGTAGAGATCGGGAGGAATACCAGTGGCGAAGGCGGCCTTCTGGACTGACACTGACGCTGAGGCGCGAAAGCATGGGTAGCAAACAGGATTAGATACCCTGGTAGTCCATGCCGTAAACGATGTCGACTAGCCGTTGGGTCCCTTGAGGACTTGGTGGCGCAGTTAACGCAATAAGTCGACCGCCTGGGGAGTACGGCCGCAAGGCTAAAACTCAAATGAATTGACGGGGGCCCGCACAAGCGGTGGAGCATGTGGTTTAATTCGATGCAACGCGAAGAACCTTACCTACCCTTGACATCCAGAGAAGTCGCTAGAGATAGCTTCGTGCCTTCGGGAACTCTGAGACAGGTGCTGCATGGCTGTCGTCAGCTCGTGTTGTGAAATGTTGGGTTAAGTCCCGTAACGAGCGCAACCCCTATCCCTATTTGCCAGCGGTCCGGCCGGGAACTCTAGGGAGACTGCCGGTGACAAACCGGAGGAAGGTGGGGACGACGTCAAGTCATCATGGCCCTTACGGGTAGGGCTACACACGTGCTACAATGGCAGGTACAAAGGGTTGCGAAGCGGCGACGTGAAGCCAATCCCATAAAGCCTGCCTCAGTCCGGATTGGAGTCTGCAACTCGACTCCATGAAGTCGGAATCGCTAGTAATCGCGCATCAGAATGGCGCGGTGAATACGTTCCCGGGCCTTGTACACACCGCCCGTCACACCATGGGAGTGGACTGCACCAGAAGTGGTTAGCTTAACCTTCGGGAGAGCGATCACCACGGTGTGGTTCACGACTGGGGTGAAGTCGTAACAAGGTAGCCGTAGGGGAACCTGCGGCTGGATCACCTCCTTAAACGATACGACACACCCCGGCCAACGCGCCCACAACAAATTACCTGATCGGATAGAGCGAAGACTGTTTGGGTCTGTAGCTCAGTTGGTTAGAGCGCACCCCTGATAAGGGTGAGGTCGGCAGTTCAAGTCTGCCCAGACCCACCAAAATTTATCTCTCGCATTGTCGAACGCCATCTCGCATAGCTTACTATGCGTCGATCGCTTTCTCCTCGCGAGATATAAATTTGCTAAGGGTTATAAACACCCAGCGGCATTATCACGGGGCCATAGCTCAGCTGGGAGAGCGCCTGCCTTGCACGCAGGAGGTCAGCGGTTCGATCCCGCTTGGCTCCACCATCGCCGCCTAAACAGTCGGAAGTACCTTTTGAAGGGTATAGTGAAAAAATGACAGTTCGATGATTATTCGAATCGCCGTTTTCTCACTGTTTCCTGAACAGTACGCTCTTTAACAATGTGGATCATGCTGATGTTAAACCAACATCAGGAACGTCGCCGAGCAATCGGTAGATGTGACTGATGTGAGTTTTTATTGAGATACGTCTCAAGCGTATCCGGTGAAATCGTTAGATTAATCACTGATCAGACCCCTTGGGGTTATATGGTCAAGCGATTAAGCGCACACGGTGGATGCCTAGGCAGTCAGAGGCGATGAAAGACGTGATAGCCTGCGATAAGCGTCGGTGAGGTGGCAAATAACCTGCGACCCGGCGATCTCTGAATGGGGAAACCCACTTACCATAAGGTAAGTATCCTTGAGTGAATACATAGCTCATGGAGGCGAACCGGGGGAACTGAAACATCTAAGTACCCCGAGGAAAAGAAATCAACCGAGATTCCCCAAGTAGCGGCGAGCGAACGGGGACCAGCCCTTAAGCGATGGGGCCGATAAGTGAACAGGGTGGGAAACCTGACCATAGAGGGTGATAGTCCCGTAACTGAAATCCAACCATCGTGAAATCGAGTAGGTCGGGGCACGTGAAACCCTGACTGAACATGGGGGGACCATCCTCCAAGGCTAAATACTACTGACTGACCGATAGTGAACCAGTACCGTGAGGGAAAGGCGAAAAGAACCCCGGAGAGGGGAGTGAAATAGATCCTGAAACCGTGTGCGTACAAGCAGTGGGAGCCTACTTTGTTAGGTGACTGCGTACCTTTTGTATAATGGGTCAGCGACTTATTTTCAGTAGCGAGCTTAACCGTATAGGGGAGGCGTAGGGAAACCGAGTCTTAAATGGGCGAATAGTTGCTGGGAATAGACCCGAAACCGAGCGATCTATCCATGGGCAGGGTGAAGGTTGAGTAACATCAACTGGAGGCCCGAACTCAAGTATGTTGAAAAATGCTGAGATGACCTGTGGATCGGAGTGAAAGGCTAATCAAGCTCGGAGATAGCTGGTTCTCCTCGAAATCTATTTAGGTAGAGCCTCACGTATCACCGCCGGGGGTAGAGCACTGTTTCGGCTAGGGGCCCATCCCGGGTTACCAAACCGAGGCAAACTCCGAATACCGGTGAGTGCAGCGTGGGAGACACACAGCGGGTGCTAACGTCCGTTGTGAAAAGGGAAACAACCCAGACCGTCAGCTAAGGCCCCCAAATTCTGGTTAAGTGGGAAACGATGTGGGAAGGCTTAGACAGCTAGGAGGTTGGCTTAGAAGCAGCCATCCTTTAAAGAAAGCGTAATAGCTCACTAGTCGAGTCGGCCTGCGCGGAAGATGTAACGGGGCTAAACCAGGTGCCGAAGCTACGGGTTCATCCTATGGATGAGCGGTAGAGGAGCGTTGTGTACGTCTGTGAAGGTGTGTTGTGAAGCATGCTGGAGATATCACAAGTGCGAATGCTGACATGAGTAACGATAAGGGGAGTGAAAACCTCCCCCGCCGGAAGACCAAGGGTTCCTGTTCGACGTCAATCGGAGCAGGGTGAGTCGGCCCCTAAGGCGAGGCAGAAATGCGTAGTCGATGGGAAACGGGTCAATATTCCCGTACCAGACAGTATTGCGATGGGGGGACGGAGAAGGCTAGGTAAGCCAGGCGTTGGTTGTCCTGGTGAAAGCATGTAGGCCGAGCGTTCAGGCAAATCCGGACGCTTAAAGCCGAGATGCGAGACGAACATCCTCTTCGGAGGGTGGAAGTTATCGATGCCACGCTTCCAGGAAAAGCCTCTAAGCTTCAGATACTGTGTGTCCGTACCCCAAACCGACACAGGTGGTCAGGTAGAGAATACCAAGGCGCTTGAGAGAACTCGGGTGAAGGAACTAGGCAAAATGGCACCGTAACTTCGGGAGAAGGTGCGCCGGTCTTGGTGATGGGACTTGCTCCCTAAGCTGGGACCGGCCGAAGATACCAGGTGGCTGCAACTGTTTATTAAAAACACAGCACTCTGCTAACGCGTAAGCGGACGTATAGGGTGTGACGCCTGCCCGGTGCCGGAAGGTTAATTGATGGTGTTAGCGCAAGCGAAGCTCCTGATCGAAGCCCCGGTAAACGGCGGCCGTAACTATAACGGTCCTAAGGTAGCGAAATTCCTTGTCGGGTAAGTTCCGACCTGCACGAATGGCGTAATGATGGCCACACTGTCTCCACCCGAGACTCAGTGAAATTGAAATCGCTGTGAAGATGCAGTGTACCCGCGGCTAGACGGAAAGACCCCGTGAACCTTTACTACAGCTTCACACTGGATGCTGATGTTACTTGTGTAGGATAGCTGGGAGGCTTTGAACCCTGGACGCCAGTCCAGGGGGAGCCAACCTTGAAATACCAGCCTGGTATCATTGGCGTTCTAACCTCGCACCGTTATCCGGTGCAGGGACAGTGTGTGGTGGGTAGTTTGACTGGGGCGGTCTCCTCCCAAAGAGTAACGGAGGAGCACGAAGGTACCCTCAGCACGGTTGGAAATCGTGCAATGAGTGCAAGAGCATAAGGGTGCTTAACTGCGAGACAGACACGTCGAGCAGGTACGAAAGTAGGTTCTAGTGATCCGGTGGTTCTGTATGGAAGGGCCATCGCTCAACGGATAAAAGGTACTCCGGGGATAACAGGCTGATACCGCCCAAGAGTTCACATCGACGGCGGTGTTTGGCACCTCGATGTCGGCTCATCACATCCTGGGGCTGAAGTCGGTCCCAAGGGTATGGCTGTTCGCCATTTAAAGTGGTACGCGAGCTGGGTTTAGAACGTCGTGAGACAGTTCGGTCCCTATCTGCCGTGGGCGTCGGAAGTTTGAGAAGAGTTGCTCCTAGTACGAGAGGACCGGAGTGAACGAACCTCTGGTGTTCCGGTTGTGTCGCCAGACGCATTGCCGGGTAGCTATGTTCGGACGGGATAACCGCTGAAAGCATCTAAGCGGGAAGCCCCCTTCAAGATGAGACTTCCCTGGGGCCTCGAGCCCCCTGAAGGACCCTCGAAGACGACGAGGTGATAGGCGCGGTGTGTAAGTGCCGTTAAGGTATTGAGCTAACGCGTACTAATTGTCCGTGAGGCTTGACCATATAACACCCAAGTGGTCTGTGATTAATCGTCATCGGATACGATGAGACGCTCTCAAGACACAGCATGATCCCGAATTTGCAGGCGGTGACACGTCATCGCCCGCGCCAGTTACGCCTGACGACCATAGCAGGTGGGAACCACCCGATCCCATGCCGAACTCGGAAGTGAAACCACCCCGCGCCGATGGTAGTGTGGAGCTTCTCCATGCGAGAGTAGGTCATCGTCAGGCATCTATACCAA
>NZ_JAMLJJ010000017.1 GCF_023736155.1 Larsenimonas salina
TTGCGGTACCCGAGGTCCTGCAGGTCACGGCTCATCGCTCGCAGCGATCGCGCACGCTGATACTGCGTCGTATGACTACCGTCGCGGTTGCGCCGGCAGAGTTGCATGAAGTCGTAACCCAGCTTGTTCATGAGCAGTTCGCGGTAAGTGTAATTGCCAGTCCGGACGGCCTTACCGTCTCGGAGCGCCCGAAGGCTAAAGGCATGGATCAAAGACGATGCTCGTCGTCTGCTGCAATAGCAGCGCCCGACGGTTCGCCTGGTGGGAATCACGACGGGAGGTCGTGCAGCGTGTGTCTCCTCTGCTGGATGGAATAGCAGGAGATCGCGCACCCATGAGGGCGGCACGGATCCCCTCATAGGGCCACAGGTCACGTCTGTGGAACGCGTCAGCGATGCTGACGGGGATCTCGGTTCGGGCTCTGTCGAACCCCGGTCGAAGACACCGAAGGGCGATCCATTCGAGGATCAACCGGCCTGCCTGGGTGAGGTGGCAGACAACCTCAAAGGCGTCACTGATAACCGTCAGTGACCAGCGGCTTACCCTGTTAAAAGTAGCTCATCACGCGTTTGTCACTCAAGTATTTTCCTAAAAACCCCGCCACTTGTGGCGTTGTCAGTCCGCGTCACTACCTAAAAAAGTAGTGACGCGGCCAAGCTTTCGCAGCGGTAGTCAAAATCTCATTGGTCTTTCAGACCAGTAGCTGACGCCCTTCGGTTGTCGGGCACGGTGATGGCCGGATCGTCTACCCCACACGATCCGGCCATCATCGTGCCTAGCTAATACCTCTAGTTGGTCGTTGTGGTTGCAATCAGTTTCGGCGTTTGGATGCTCGCGAGCGCAGCGAGCCATGATCAACCCGCACGAGCACCAGCCATTCAGTGTCGCCTTTGAGTGGGCGCGTCACCGGTACTGACGCCTACTCACCGCCTCTCTGATTAACTTAGGGTTTATTGCCGTTCGTCGTTCGAGTGTCGCCGTCCACCATAGACACGCTGTCGCGTAGCGGCTCGGGTACCGCATCATTAGACACGGTCGAAACGAGGGCGAAGCGGAAGGTGGGCGAGCGTAATGCACGCGCACGCGCACGCGCACGCGCACGCGTTTTAATTAATTTTAAAGTCTTTAAAGACTTTAGGTGATTACAAGATGTTGATAACAAAAGTTTTTATTGGAAATAAGGCGAGAGATTCCGAGTGATAAGGCGAGAGATTCCGAGTGATAAGGCGAGAGATTCCGAGTGATAAGGCGAGAGATTCCTTGTTTAAGGCGAGTCTGGAAGATAGCCTCGCCTTAATGACTGGGGGGATATATGCCAAAAAAGCCTGTTGTCAAAAAATCCAATGCGCTGATCAATGCCTCGTACACGATTTCGCTAGTTGAGCAGCGGCTGATTCTACTGGCTATTGTCAGCGCCAACGGTGAGCTGGAGAAGATGGGAGAGCTGACTGTCCGCGCTCAAGACTACGCCGACCAATGGGACGTGAGCCTATCGACCGCTTACGAGTCACTGAAAGACGCCGCCGAGCAACTGTTTGAACGCCGCTTCACGTTCCAAGAGGAAACTAGGAAAGGGTTAAAAACCACAGTTAGTCGTTGGGTGTCCCATGTGGCATACGTCGAGGGCGCGGCTAGTGTTGATCTAGCGTTTGCTCCTCATGTGCAGCCGCTGCTATGCGACCTCCGGGAAAAATTCACTCATTACGCACTAGAACAGGTGGCCGGCCTGTCGAGCGTGCATGCCGTGCGCTTTTACGAGCTGCTGATTGCATGGCGCTCGACAGGGCAGACCCCAGTCATAGCAGTGGCCGAGCTGAGGCAACGGCTGGGCATTGATTCTGCCAAGTATCCACGCATGACAGACTTCAAACGCTGGGTTCTTGATGCCGCGATAAAGCAGATCAACGAGCACACCGACATCACGGCGAAATACGAGCAGCACAAACGGGGCCGATCGATTACAGGGTTCTCGTTCAGCCTCAAGCTTAAGGCTCCAGAAAAGCTACAGAAGTCGCGTAAAAAGAAAACCAACGCGATGCTCGAGAATGGGAAAAGAAACACCTCAGGGGCGCGCTACGGCATTCCTCAGAAGGTAATTGAAGCCCAGGCACTGCCGGGTGAAGGCTATGACGATGCAGCGTTGCGGCTGCTCGAGGAATCGAAAACCCAGAACGCAACTGACACGGGAGATCTGTTCGAAATTCGTTGAGCCATTTCAGACAGCTTCCCACGGCTTAAAGTCGTGACGGCATAAATAGGGTCATGCAAAACCAAAAGGAGAACTGCATGAACCCGAAAAACAATCCAACCCCCACCGTAAAAATCATCAGGACAATGGGCTGGCTGGCCTTGGCAGACCCATCCGGCCTTTCGATATGGCTCGTACTGGGTCTATCAACGATCGTCGTGCTGCACCGCGAATTCAGCTGACATGGACTAACGTACTGATATACTGTAGCCACAATGTAGCTACAAAAAGGAGATGGTTATGCCTACCGATAGCGTGGTTCGTGCCCGCATCGATGCCGATACCAAGGAACGCGCCACGGCAGCACTGGAAGCCATGGGGCTTTCGGTTTCTGACGCTATTCGGCTACTGATGCTGCGGGTTGCCGACGAGCAGCGGCTGCCGTTCAGTATTCAGGTTCCAAACACCACTACGGCCAAGGCGCTAACTGAGCTGGATAGCCGAAAGGGCAAACGGTTCGACAGTACTGAAGCCCTGTTCGAGGATCTGGGAATCTGATGCTCGTTCTGGTTAGAACCAGTCAATTCAAGCGTGACGTCAAACGGCTCCAGAAACAGGGTAAGGACATGGAGAAATTAAAAACGCTACTCACGCTTCTCGTTACCCAGTCGCCCTTACCAGAGGAATATCAGGATCATTCGCTGCGCGGTAATTGGAAGGGTTATCGGGATGCGCATATCGAACCCGACTGGTTATTGCTGTACCGCGTGCAGGGTGATGAACTTCAACTGGCTCGAACCGGAAGTCACGCCAATTTGTTTCAGGATTGATTGCGTTTGGCTGTGACTCTGCGATGAATGAAGGGCACGAGTTGATTAAGCGGATGTAGAAGCCTTAGCTGAGTATCAGCCCTCGACTAGATCTTCTTTATCTTGGAGCAGTTTCTTCAAACCCGAGCTCTCAAAAGTCTTTCGAGCTTTGCTCAAGTCATGACGCAGCTGAAGCTGAAGCCATGTCTCTGGGTTACTACCAAAGACATAACTTAGACGCAGAGCCATATCAGTCGTGACCTCAGCTTTTTCGTTGACCATTCGGCTAACGGAAGAAACTGAGACATCCATAGCTTTTGCAAGAGCGGTCATCGTAAGCCCTAGCGGCTCCATGAGATCCAAGCGAATAACGGCTCCTGGATGTGTAGGTTGAGAAAGGAAGTTAGTCTCCACTGGACCTCCTTTGCGTCATGCGCATTGCGCAAGGCGCAATCTTTAAAATATATATTGACATAAACCTAATTTAGGTCTACAATTTTACTCGAGCGCGACGTACGTTTAGTTGGGCGCACTGAGGACAGCGTGAAATGTTTCGTATTAGCGTACTGCGCATTTTATGCTTGGATTGGCTCTTCGGCAAGTGGTATTTAGAAAATATTTACCCTGCCAGAGACGACAGCCAATTCCGTCCTTCTTGTGTTGAACATCTCGCTACAACGGGCTCACCCAACCAACACAAGAGGAACTTATAGATGCAATACCCGAAGATGAGCTTTAAAAATCAAGAACTTGAAGATGTTTTCCAAGGAAAAATCAGTGCCGAAATTCCTTTGTTACATCAGAAGACACTAAAGCGCTACATGGACGTAATGGCGATATCAGCCGATCTATCTTTAATCAACTGCATCGCCAAGGCCCACAAAGGAAACATCAAGACTTGGCCAGAAGATAAGATAGATGGACATGAACTTTACTCTATCAATATAAATGGACGTGACTACTGTCTTTTCTTCCGATTCCGCATGGAAGGGTCGTTCTTCGACTTAGACTATGGTCCTGCCCAGTCATCGACGGATTAAGTAAAGGGGCTCGACCAATCCCCTTCATGTAAGTAGTGGCGGGGATTGGCCAAAGACACATCATCGTCTTAAAAATTGGTCTTCGCGTTCTTCTTTAATGAAGAGGCCCTACGGTGAGCGCGATACGTGACGATGCCGGCAATGATCAAAGGGATAAGGAACATCGACAGAATCAACATTAGTTTCGGCCACTGAATTCCCCGGCTTCCGCCTTGGCTCACCAGCTCCAACATGATGTAACTCATATGCTCCTCCCGTCTTAACGCCCCAGGTATATAGCCGTTACCTGCTCGCGTTCGTGGCCCAGCTCACGTGAGATGGTCAATCGGGCTTCCCGATCCTGATCACGCTGTTCCGGGGTCAGTTCGCTCGAAACAGATCCGCCGGCAGCCGGCGCAGCTCGTCCTGTCAGCTCCTGATAGCGCGACTGCGCATAGGCGTGTCGCAGGCCATGCATTCGCGACAACCCAGCCTTGCCCAGTTGGTACTCGTAATGCTTGAGGTGCCTAGCATAGGACCTGTCTTCCGGAATCAGTGATCTCGAGCCGGCCAGCCTATGCGCCTCATCCAGAGCCAGCCGCTGCGAATCGGTTCGAATCGGGATCTCGCGTTCACGGCCGCCTTTCGTCCAGCTGCCCTGCAATACCAGTCGATCACCATGATCTGCACTGGCCGGCTGGATCTTCATCGACTCCTCCCGACGCAGGCCGAACTCACGCTGTAACACCAGGCTGGCCTGAATGCGTTCGTCCGGAATCGCTGACACACGTGGATCCAGCTCCTGTGCTCGACTGACCTGAGCGGTATAGGCTCGATCAGCGACGCCCAGGGCGCTGTTGTCACGAGGTACCACGCTTGACTTGCCTACCTTCTCGGCCCACCACCGGACGTGGGCCAATCGATTCTTGAGCGTCGCGTCACCCAGCCCGTTATCGCGCCAGTGCGAGACCAGCGCCTCCACGTGCTTGGGTTTCAGGCTTTCCGCTCGAAGATTGCGGTACCCGAGGTCCTGCAGGTCACGGCTCATCGCTCGCAGCGATCGCGCACGCTGATACTGCGTCGTATGACTACCGTCGCGGTTGCGCCGGCAGAGTTGCATGAAGTCGTAACCCAGC
>NZ_JAMLJJ010000018.1 GCF_023736155.1 Larsenimonas salina
CATCACCGGCGTCAGCGGCGGTCAGGGCGGTGCGGCCACGCTCAACGCCGACGGCACCATCACCTTCACGCCGGCCGCGAACTTCAGCGGCGACGCCACGTTCCGCTACACCGTCAGCGACGGTCAGGGCGGCAGCGACACGGCGACGGTCACGGTGGCGGTCACCGGGGTCAACGACGCCCCGGTCGCCGAGGCCGACAGCGCCGATCCAAGCGCCGGCAACGACGCCCTGACCACGGCAGAGGACACCGCGCTGACCATCGCGCCGGGCACGCTGCTGGCCAACGACAGCGACGCCGACGGCGACACGCTCACCATCACCGGCGTCAGCGGCGGTCAGGGCGGGACGGCCACGCTCAACGCCGACGGCACCATCACCTTCACGCCGGATGCGGACTTCAACGGCGACGCCACGTTCCGCTACACCGTCAGCGACGGTCAGGGCGGCAGCGACACGGAGACCGTAACCATCACGGTCAACGGCACCGACGATGCGGCGGTGATCACCGGCAGCGACAGCGGGGCAGTGACGGAAGACACCGTACTCACCACTTCCGGCACATTGACCGCGACCGACGTGGACGCGGGCGAGTCCGGCTTCGTCGCCCAGCCGGGCACGGCTGGCACGTACGGCAGCTTCGCCATCGACGAGAGCGGTGCGTGGTCCTATCAACTCGACGACGCCAATGGCGACGTGCAGGCCCTGGGCGACGGCGATCAGCTGACCGAGACCTTCACCGTTACTACCGCCGGTGGCGACACGGAGACCGTGACCATTACGGTCAATGGCACAGATGACACCGCCGAGATCACCGGCGTTCAGACCGGCAGCGTCACCGAAGACACCGCACTCACCACAAGCGGTGTGCTTACGGCCACCGACACCGATGCCGGCGAGTCCGGCTTCGTGGCGCAGTCGGGCACGGCTGTCAGCTACGGCAGCTTCGCGATCGACGAGAGCGGCGCGTGGTCCTATCAACTCGACAACGCTAATGGCGACGTTCAGGCCCTGGGCGCCGGCGATCAGCTGACCGAGACTTTCACCGTCACCACCGCCGGTGGTGACACGGAGACCGTCACCATCACGGTCAACGGCACCGACGATGCGGCCGTGATTACCGGCAGCGATAGTGGGGCGGTGACTGAAGACACCGTGCTGACGACCTCCGGCACCCTGACCGCGACGGACACCGATGCGGGTCAGTCCGGCTTCGTCGCGCAACCGAACACCGTCGGCAGCTACGGCAGCTTTGCGATCGACGAGACCGGCGCCTGGTCCTACACGCTGGATAACGAAAGTGACGATGTGCAGGCCCTGGGTGTCGGCGACCAGCTGACCGAGACCTTCACCGTCGCCACCGCCGGTGGCGACACGGAGACCGTGACCATCACGGTCAACGGCACGAATGACGCCGCTGAGATCACCGGCGTTCAGACCGGCAGCGTGACCGAGGACACCGCACTCATCACCTCCGGCACATTGACCGCGACCGACGTGGACGCGGGCGAGTCTGGCTTCGTCGCCCAGCCGGGCACGGCTGGAGCGTACGGCAGCTTTGCCCTCGACGCCGCTGGAAACTGGACGTATCAACTCGACAACGCCAACAGTGACGTCCAGGCCCTGGGCGCCGGCGATCAGCTGACCGAGACCTTCACCGTCACCACCGCCGGTGGTGATACCGATACCGTCATTGTCACGATCGACGGCACCGATGACGCCGCCGCCATTACCGGCAGCGACAGCGGCAGCGTGACCGAAGACACGGTGCTGACCACAAGCGGTGTGCTCATAGCAACGGACACCGACGCCGGCGAGTCCGGCTTCGTCGTCCAGCCGGGCACGGCTGGAGCGTACGGCAGCTTCGCGATTGATGAGACCGGCGCGTGGTCCTATCAGCTCGACAACGCCAATGGCGACGTCCAGGCCCTGGGCGCCGGCGATCAGCTGACCGAGACCTTCACCGTCACCACCGCCGGCGGCGACAGCGAGGTCGTGACCGTCACGATCGACGGCACCGACGACGCCGCCATCGTTACCGGCAGCGACAGCGGCAGCGTGACCGAGGATACGGTGCTGACCACCTCCGGCACCCTGACCGCGACCGACGTCGACGCCGGCGAGTCCGGCTTCGTCGCCCAGCCGAACACCGCCGGCAGCTATGGCAGCTTCGCGATCGACGCCGCTGGAAACTGGACGTATCAACTCGACAACGCCAATGGCGATGTTCAGGCCCTGGGCGCCGGCAATCAGCTGACCGAGACCTTCACCGTTACTACCGCCGGTGGTGATACGGAGACCGTGACCATTACGGTCAACGGCACCGACGATGCCGCCGAGATCACCGGCGTTCAGACCGGAAGCGTCACTGAGGACACCGCGCTCACCACAAGCGGCGTGCTTACGGCCACCGACACCGATGCGGGCGAGTCCGGCTTCGTCGCCCAGCCGAACACCACCGGCGCCTACGGCAGCTTTGCCCTCGACGCCGCTGGAAACTGGACCTACCAGCTCGACAACGCCAATGGCGACGTTCAGGCC
>NZ_JAMLJJ010000019.1 GCF_023736155.1 Larsenimonas salina
GGTTCTTCGTCACTTCATGTGGATTTGGCCTGATCGAGCAGGCGGCCCACCGGACTGCCGATCAGGTAGATCATCGCGATGAAGTTGGCCTCGTTCCGGTAGCCACGTGCGCGTGACCTGGCCGCCTGGAAGAGGCCGTTCATGCCTTCCAGTCGTGCGTTGGTCAGTCCCGAGATCCAGCGCCTGACCACTGCGTCAGCATGGCGCTCCAGCGCCGCCAGGGCCTTCCCCATCGGCTTCAGGAGAGGCTTCTCGGTGACCGCCGCCTTCATGACCTTGAGGTAGTTCGTGATACGCCACCGAGCCGCCCGCGGCGTCGGGGCCTTCTGGATCCAGCTCAGCTTCTCTTTGATCACCCAGGCATCGGCTGTGGCGCTCTGATCGGCCACCAGCTCCTGGAGCGCCGCCAGTTGCTTGGGCGTCAGGTTCTCGTTGTCGAGGCTTTTCAGCAGGGCCCAGCGCAGCGACTTGGGATGCCCCTGCTCCCGGCGTTCCTTCTTGCGCACCTCGTCCAGCCGCTTGGTGAAGGTCTGAACGATATGGAACCAGTCGACCGTGATGTCGGCCTTGGGAAGATGCTCGGCCACGCCGCTGAGGAAGGCTTGTGACATGTCGCACACGACCTCGACCACGTTGTCGGTGTCACCGCCATGCGCTGCCAGAAAGGCGCTGAAGGCCTTGATGGCGTCTTTGCCGTGGCCGGGGACGGCGAAGATCACCGGTTCCTGCTTGCGCTGCATATCGAGGAATACCGTGACGTAGCGATGACCGCGTCGGGAGGCGGTTTCATCGACGCCGACGGTGGCCACGTTGGCCAGGTCCAGCTCACTCAGCATGCGGCCGACGTAGTGATGCACGATGCGCCACAGGCGTTTGTCGGAGATCTCCAGTTGCCGGGAGACGGCCAGCACCGGCATCTCCTTGACCAACGACATAGCGGCTTGCTCGAACAGCAGGGTGAAGTCGCTGCCCGGCCGCGCCCAGGGCACTTCAATACGCTTGACGCCATGCTCGGGGCACTTGGTGCGAGGCACGCGAGCGTGCAGGTAGCAGTGGTGCTGAAAGAAGTTCAGGTGCCGCCAAGTCTTGTCGGCAAAGTCATGGGCCGGGCAGGCCTTGCCGCACTCCGGGCAGGGGTAGAGGCTGCCCCGCTCGGCCTCGACATAGAGGTCCAGGCGGTGGGGCGACACGGAGGTATCCAGGTGCTGGTCCTTAAGCAACCAGGGCGCTTCAAGGCCTAGGCCGAGGGTCAGAATCTGCGTGCCGTCCATGTCGTACCTCCTGTCCATGTGGAGGTCATATCCTGGCCCAGCTCAGGGGGCGAATTCCACACCCAGCGACGAAGAGCC
>NZ_JAMLJJ010000002.1 GCF_023736155.1 Larsenimonas salina
GAATGCGTGGCTCGCATCATCATGATGGCGGCCCGGTCTTCAGCAGAAAGATGGCGATAGCAGTGGTTCATGGCAACACCGTACCTGATGGCTCACGTGTTGCACTTGGTCATTGAGACCGCCGTCTATACCCCTGGGAATATTGCATTTATAGTAGCTTTCCTAGCCTGGATACCTATTAGTGTTATTAACCATTGATCCAAGTTTAAGATGACTATCAGGCCTCTCAAATTATGAGCGCTCATAGAATCATCACATCAAAAGCAAAAGAATAGGAAAATGAGTAGTATTGTAGAACACCTTAGTATCATTTCCGGTGCAGCAATGATTGGCCTCGGACTGATTGGAATAATCTTGTCCCCGTTCTTCATTAAGGCGACAGATCGATTGTTTACGGGAGAAAGCGACAATATAAATGTTTGGTTTCCGCTTTGCTTTTGGGGGATGTCTCAATATGCATGGCATCTATTGCTATTCAAAAAGGATAAATTTGAGGCGGAGTGCCCTATTTATCTAGAAAAAACAAAATCACCAATAAATAAGTACGCTTTAATAAAAAATCTTACTTTTCACTATTTACATACCTGCAAACATCGCACTTTTAATCACAGCTACACTGTATGCCCTAAGAGTTCTTTTATGAAGTCTGAAGTATCGCACTCCGAAAATAATTTAGCTTAGACCGGCTGATTGTATTGCCAGCATAGTTGTTTGTGCTTACTTAGGCAGCGTTGTAGAAAATAGCTTCGGAGACAAGTCAGGTGAGCTGATTTACAACGCGTTGCGGAACGAGAAAAACGACCAAGAGAAGAAAAATGAAAGCCCTGATTGATGTCGCTAATTATATAGGCATGAGTAGCGCAATAATAATGGGTATATTTTTTATAATAGGACTCCCTGTTTCATTTTTTACGATAAAAGAAACAGACAAGATGTTTACTGATAAAAGTGATAGCTCAAAAATGTGGTTCCCAACTTGTATTTGGGGCATGTCCTCTTACGCTTGGGATCAGGCATTTAAAAAAGACAGCCTTCATAAAAAATATAAAGCACTGAACTGCAACATAGAAAAAAGTCCTAAGAAATTTATATTCATAAAATATATCTTGCTCTGCATATATCTACCTGCAAGCTTGGGCCTCTGTGTGACGGTTATAGCTTATGCTGCTAAATGTGTCCTAGAGTTATTTTGTAAATAAGATTATTAAAGTGCTGGCTCGAATCGTGAAACGGCAACTTTTCCACGGGTGACCTGGAGGTATCAAATTGGTCTAATTTAATGGCGACGGGTTGGGCGTGGGCCACGCCTAGAGACCATCGCGCCTCGTCAACTCAGCCGGCTGGTTTGGTTCGCGTCTTAAATTCACCCATGGCTCAAGGATCGACCAACTTACGATGAGTGCACTACTTCCGCTTTTTTACATGATTGGTGGGTTGATGGTCGGGAAGTACCTACCCGACGTGAGCGCACTGCTTTCGAAGGTGCTCACCCGGGTCTTGATCCCGTATGTGATTGTCTTCAACCTGGCAACCTATGAAGCTGGCACCGGCACCATCGCGGTTGCCTCGCTCCTTTTCTGCCTTACCCTGTTCGGCGTGGGCACGCTGATCTGGAAGGATCGGCTCACGCCGATACTTTTCAGCTACCTCAATATCGGCTGGTTGGGCTTGCCGGTCGCCATGGCGATGTTCGAGGACGAGGCCAGTCGCGTTCTCATCGCGGCCTACATTGGCAGCTCCATCTTTGGAAACGTCGCCGCCGTCATGGCCATGCAGACCGAGGCCCGCTGGAAAGACGTCTTCAAGCGAACGCTACGCTCGCCACCGGTAATGGCGGTGCTTGTCGGGGTGTGCCTGCACGTCATGGCCCCCGCGCTGATCGAGGTTTCAGTGATCGAACAGCTCTACCCGGTGGCGAAGCTACTCATGTCCGTGCTTGGGATGTGCATTCTGGGCATCTGGCTGTATCAGTCCAGAATCACTCGAGCATCGATTCAACGGGCCGTTCCGATTGCCGTGGCAAGAGCGTTGCTGGGTACGGGCATTTTGGCGGTTTTCTGGTAGGTACTTGGTATAACAGGCCTTCTGCCTACACAAAGTCTGCTTGCTCTGTTGGTTTTGCCGCTGCTTCCTCCGGCCGCCAACATCGTTGTGCTTGAAACGTTCTACCTCAATACAGGAACGTCAGCTCAACGCATCGCAAGCAGTACGCTTGTGTCGCTTATCATGCTTGGCGTACTGGCGCTGCTGTGTGCGTAACGGGGCCTGCCTTTGGAAAGACGCTGTACTTTCGAGTGGCGCAACAATAAAAATTCGGCATTACTTTCAATGGCCTTTATAAATTACTTGTTAATTTAAGTTTGCCTAAAGAAAGGGCCTGCTATTTCGGCGTTATTGAATATACGTATCGTCTTAATAGTGAGTGAGGTAAGTAACCCTCATTCCTTATGAGGGGTCTTGAATGGCATCAATTAAATCGCTTGGCGTGGGGTCGGGCCTGGACCTTTCCAGCCTGCTTGCCAATCTCAAACAAGCCGAGAACGCTCGGCTTCAACCATTCCAAATCCAGCAGCAGAAGAATCAGGTACAGCTCTCCAGCTATAGCGGCCTGGTCAGCACGATAGACCGCCTGAAGGAACAGGCGGCCAAGCTGTCCGATGCCGAGGTTCTCAATACCCTTGGGCTTCAATACGACAGCAAGCATCTCGATGCCGCCCTGACGGGGGCGGCCCATGAGGGAAGCTACTTCCTGAACGTCAAGGCAGTGGCTCAGGCGCACTCCATTGCAAGTCAGGGCGTGGGGTCGATCCACGAATCTCTTGGAAAGGGTGGGCAGCTCACGTTAAGCCTGGGGGGCCGAGACGGTACGACGCACTCCAAGGTCGTTCTCGACCTGAGTGAAGGGCAAAGCACTCTGAGCGGCCTGCGCGATGTTATCAATCGCTCCGGACTCGGTATCTCCGCCTCCATCATGAATGACGGCAGCAACACGCCGTATCGGCTGATGCTGACGTCCAGGGAAACCGGCACGAACCATCACATCGGCATTCACGTTCTGGACGCTGACCCGACGCACACCGCATTGAGCGAGTTTTTGAATTTTGACCCGGCAACCCAGGCCGTGGCCGCCAAACCAACGTTTCCGGCACACTCGGAAACGCCTCAATCCACGCCCGCGCCTAAATCCACGCCCGCGCCTCAATCCACACCTGGGACACCGGCCCGTGCCGATGACGCCTCAGCCGTGCCGGCAAGCGAGACCGGTTCGGAATCCGCGGGGGCGGCAACGTCGTCAGAGACCGCCACGGCAGGTACAGCGAGCGCAACGACAGCGTCTGAGCCGGCTCCCACGGCGCCAAAGAACTCGCCGAGCCGTCTCGGAAAAATCAGCGATGGTGTTGGCACGATTGGCGAGGGTGTCGGTGAGGTTGTAGGCGGTATCGGAGACGCTATTGGTGGAAAGACGCCCACGCCACCACCGACCGAGCCGACAGCGCCGGAGGAGCCAACGCCCGAGACACCGCCCACGGAAACACCGGAAACGCCGCCGCCGGGCACACCGGAAGCGCCGGGAGTGGAAGACCCTGAATCGCCGGTGCCTTTCCCTACGTCGGGCATGTTTCAGACCGTGGCGGCCAGAGATGCACGCGTGAATATCAACGGGCTGGATATCGTGCGGCAAAACAACGTCATCGAGAATGCGATCGAGGGCGTGATGATCAAGCTGAAAAACGTCACCGAAACCCCACAATCGTTGGTGATCGCTCCTGATTCCGAAGCGGTGAAGAAGACACTCGATGACTTCATCGAGACCTACAACAGCTATCGAACACAGTCCAACGCCATGACTGATTTCAACGGGAGCAAGGGCGGAGCACTGATCGGTGATGGCACCCTGCGAAGGCTCGAAAACCACCTGGTGGATGCGTTGCTGACGACAGGCAGTGGCAGCTTGAAAAATCTGTCCGACATCGGCGTCAAGCTTTCCAGCAAGGGCATGCTGGCGATTGACTCAAGTGCGCTCACCGAGGTCGTGAATACGAAGCGAAAGGACCTCGAGCGAATGATGATCGATGGCGGCGTGTTCGAGCAGATTAATCAGACGCTTGACGCCTACAGTGGCGCCGATGGACTGATTGCACAGATGAGAGACAGCGTGAAGGATCGTATCTCGAGCACGGATACCCGGATCGGTGCGATGAAACAGGCGATCGAAGCCACCATGGGTCGGTATCAACGGCAGTTCGAAACACTTGATAAAACCATGTCCATGATCTCAAGCACCCAGAACTATCTGGATCAGCAGCTCAAGGCGATGAACAGGAAGGGTTAACCCGATCGATCGTGACGGCGTTGGTCATCAAAAATGAGTTGCTGCATCTCTGAGCTCCAGGCAGTGAAGCATCGCTTGAGCGCTCGGAGTTCCTGGTGCCGGAAAAAGGATTCGAGCCACCGGGCTATGCATTACGAATGCGTTGCCCTGCCAACTGAGCCATATCGGCCAGACGTCCATGGGTCCGTTAGGCTCCATGAGGCTTTCAGTTGATGGCCAGAGCCTTGAACTTTATGGAGAAATAAGCGCCAAAGGAGTGCGCTAACGCAACATGGACTGACAGTCTGGTCAGAATTGCTGACAGAAAGGCCGTAGGCGCAGTTGCACGGAGAGTGTTACCGTCGCCGCTTTTGTGCGGTCCAAGCAGATAAATAGAAAGCTAGTGATATGTCGAACGTAAAACAGGCAGTGATCGGAGCGCTGGTCTCGTTGGTTATGGTGGCGGGGTCAGCGTTTGCAGGGCAGGTATCGGGCATCGATATTGAACATGGCAGCGGGTCAACTGCCATCGATATCACTACCAACGAGACGATCAAACCGTCGATGTTTACTCTGAGTAACCCCGCGCGGCTGGTGGTGGATCTTCCAGAGACGACCCTAGGCGAAAGCAAGGTTCCGGCCGAGCAGTTCGACGGCACCGTCATCAAGAACATGCGCTCAGGGGTGCGCAAGGGCACCGATCTCCGGCTGGTGTTCGATCTGCGCTCGACGCCTGGTACCCCAGAGCTTTCCACCGAGCGGGCCGGCGGGCATCAGACCACCCGCATCACCATGACCTCGACCGACCCGATCGAGGCCATCGCCGAGCGTCAAAACACGTCACGTACCGTTGCCAAGCGCGCACGCGGTGAAGGCACTCGTGACGTCGTCATCGCGATCGACCCAGGCCACGGCGGCCACGATCCCGGAGCGCACGGGGCGGATGGCGTCAAGGAAAAAACAGTAGTGCTCGCGATCGCTCGCCACATCGTTGCCACATTGAATCAACGCCTTGGGTTTCACGCGTTTCTGACCCGAACCGGCGATACTTTTATTCCGCTGGAAGATCGCGTCGAGATCGCACGTCAGCACAAGGCGGATTTTTTCGTGTCGGTGCACGCCAACACGGTCGACTCGCCGCAGCCACGGGGCACCATGGTCTTTGCGCTTTCCCCGCATGGCGCCACGTCAACCATGGCAAGCTGGATGGCGGCGAAGGAAAACCATTCGAGCATGGTGGGCGGCGATGGCAGTTCGCTCTCGCTCAAGGGGCGCAGCAAGGTCATTCGACAGACGCTGGTGGATTTAAGCCTTGAGAGCAAGATCAGTGACTCGCTGGTTGCAGGCGGGGATGTGCTCAACGCGATCAAGACGGTCAATCCTGTGTTCAAGTCAGACGTGGAACAGGCCAATTTCGCGGTACTGCGCTCGCCGGATATTCCTTCGCTGCTGGTCGAGACCGATTTCCTATCCAATCCGACCGGAGAGCGCCGACTGGCCTCGGCCAAGTTCCAGCGCAAGATGGGCCGGGCTATTGCGCTTGGGCTTGAGCATCACTTCACCTCGTTGCCGCCGATGGGCACTTTGCTTGCCTGGCAGAAAAACCACCCCGACGAGGCGCCGCCGGGCGCGGGCCGCTACAAAGTCCGCTCGGGTGACTCATTGTCGGTGATCGCGGCGCGACTTGGCACCAGCGTTACTGCGCTTCGCAAGGCCAATGATCTTTCAGGCGGGGCGCCCATCCATCCCGGTGATGTGCTGAGCGTGCCGCAGGCGTGAGGGCGTAAACCGAAAGACTCGGGCGCTCGGCTCAATGGTCCTGATGGTGGCGGTGATGGCGGACTCGCAGATTGCGGCGCTTGGTCGAGAGCGCAAGGGTGATCAGCGAGCAGACAAACGCCGTACCGGAAAGCGCGATCACCTGCCAGCGCGTGGCGGTGGGCCAATCGAGGAAAGCGTAGGCGCCGAGGGCGTCGCCGGAAACGAGGTAGCCGAACAGCAGCACAATGGCGCCGATGAAGGTGGCGTAAGTAAAGGTGTTCATGATGGACTCCCGACGGTGCGCGGTGGTGTGTCCCGTGGGGCGTTACACCCCACAAGGCCTTTGAAGCTATTACGGCACCGCCAAAGGGAGATTGAGCGTTCAGCGCACGCGTGAGCGCAGTTGGATCTTGGTCGGGCGGCCGATCAATACGCCGAACACGACCTGGAAGCCGAGCAGAACCATCATCATGACCAGCGAGGCGTTCCAGTCACCGGTGGCCTCCTTGAAGGCACCGAACACCAGCGGGCCGCTGGCGGCCATCAGATACCCGATGCTTTGTGACATGCCCGACAGCGCCGAGGCATCGGCCGAGCTTTGCGAGCGCAGCACGATCAGCGTCAGCGCAAGCGTAAAGCACCCCCCCTGACCCGCCCCGAGACACAGCGCCCAAAAGAGCGGCAGCGTCGAGGGAGACCACATCAGACCAACAAGCGCAACGCCGATAAGTCCGGTCAGCGTCAGTGCCAGCGCGCTGTGACGCTCGCACCGCGCCGCGATGCGGGCAACAAGGTAGCTGACCGGCATCGAAATCAGGTTGGCGGTCGCCAGCATCCAGCCGGCCATGTCATGACTCACGCCCCCCTCGGTTGCAAGGGTCGGCAGCCAGGTTTGAAAGGTGTAGAAGCTAAACGATTGCACCCCGAGAAACAGCGTCAACATCCACGCGACTCGACTCCCCATCATCGCCCGGATGGTGGTGGCCTCGGTTGTGCTCGCTCGCGTGTCGGCGTGAGTACTTCGAATGCCCCACAACGCCGCCGGGACAACGGCGATCACGGCCCACAGCCAGATCGGCGCTGACCAGCTTCCGGCAAGCTCCATGGTAGAGACGGCAAGGCCGGAGGCAAGCGTCGCGCCGACCCCCATTACCATTGTATAGATCCCCATGGTCTGGCCCAGCCGGTCAGGGCGGTCGCGCTTGACCACGCTCGGCATGAACACGTTCGCGCAGGCAATACCGAACCCGACTAAAAGCGTGCCGATCAGCATGATGTCGTAGTGGGCGACCCCTCTAAGCACGCCGCCGAGGGCGACGGCGGCCATGGCGATCGCGAGTGCCCGATCGAGTCCGAGACGGCCGGCCAGCGTTGGCGCAATGGGCGAGAGCAGTCCGAAGCACAGGATGACCAGCGTCGTTAAAAGGCTCGCCTCGCTGGAACTGAGCGAGAGCGTCGACATGATCGGTGCCAGTACCGGCCCCAGCACGACAATCGGCGCACGCAGCAGGAGGGCCGCGAGCATGAAGGCAATGAGCCAGAAACGGCGGGAGCGAAGGAGCGCGGACATGAGCGTATCTAGTTGGTGACCATAAGCGCGCAACGGTAGCACAGTTTAGTGTGGCCGATAGCCATGCACCGGGTTACGAATTGCTACGTGCAATGGAAAGGCAGCTTGCTACGCTGAAAATTACGCATACATCAACGGTACGAACCCGGATGGGAGACCCCGATGGAACACCTCGGTTCGACTCGGCCGACCTCAAGTGAGGCGCAGGCGCGCTCGAAGCCCTGGCTTGCTCGGTATCAACACGTTCGGGCAACCATGGAGGCGCTCTGTGAGCCGCTTGAGCATGAAGATTACGTGATTCAAAGCATGCCGGACGTAAGCCCACCGAAATGGCATCTGGCCCACGTCAGCTGGTTTTTCGAAGCCTTTCTCCTGAAACCCTATCTTTCCGGCTACACCCCGCTCGATCCCGCCTTCGATTATCTGTTCAATTCCTATTACGAAACCCACGGTGAGCCGTTTCCACGACCAAAACGGGGGCTGATGTCGCGCCCGAGCGTGGAGGACGTGCAGCGGTTTCGAGCCCACGTTGACGAGGCCATGACCCGGCTTTTGAGCGCACCGCCACCGGAGCAACTCGATGAGCTGCTGACGCGTCTGGAACTTGGGCTTCACCATGAGCAGCAGCATCAGGAGCTTCTGGTCATGGACATCAAGCACATACTTGCCCAGAACCCACTGCACCCGGTCTACGCCCCGAATGCGGCGCCGGCATCAAGCATACCGGCGCCCGCGCTTGAGTGGGTCCGCTTTCCCGAAGGCGTGCGTCAGATTGGCCGCATGCCCGGTGATGGATTCACCTTCGACTGTGAAACCCCGCGCCACCGTGTCTATCAGCACGGCTTTGAGCTTGCCAATCGTCCGGTCACCAACGCCGAGTACATGGCGTTCATGGCCGATGGCGGCTACCAGCGCACCGAGCTCTGGTTGACGGAAGGGTTTCACGGCCTCGATCAGCAGCCGCAGCACGCGCCGCTTTACTGGGTCTGTCGCGACGGCCAGTGGCATCACATGACGCTTGGCGGCTTGACGCCGGTCGACCCGGAGGCGCCGGTGTGCCACATCAGTTTCTTCGAAGCTGATGCCTACGCCCGCTGGGCGGGGTGTCGTCTGCCGACCGAGGCCGAATGGGAGATCGCGGCGCAGGACGCGCCGGTTGACGGCCAGTTCATGGACGCCGGTCATTATCAGCCCAGAGCGCAGCCGGTCAACGGCACCTTCAGTCAGCTCTTTGGTGGCGTGTGGGAGTGGACGGGCAGCGCGTTTCGTCCATACCCCGGCTTCACTCCGCTACCGGGAACGCTTGGTGAGTACAACGGAAAGTTCATGGCCAACCAGATGGTGCTGCGCGGTGGCTGCTGTGCGACCCCTGAAGGTCACATTCGTGAAAGCTATCGCAACTTCTTTCCCACATCAGCGCGCTGGCCGTTTACCGGCGTAAGGCTTGCCCGAGACGCATGAGGTTATAAGGGCCGGTGTGATGATGTGCCCCCTGACACGATAAAAACGAGCGCTACGACAAACGCGAGAATGCAATTACGAGCTTGACCCCGTGACGTAATGACGACAACCCATGAGCGAGGCCCCCATGACCAGTGCCGTATGTTTTCATGATCAGCATTACACGCTTGATATAGGACAGGATTTTCTGGACGACGCCATAGCCGGTCTGTTGAATTCCCCAAAATGGGCCTCGCCCAAGTACTTCTACGATTACCGAGGGTCTCAGCTGTTTGATGCGATTTGTACGCAGCCCGAGTATTACCTCACCCGGGCCGAGGAGAAGGTGCTTACCGACCGCGCCAGTGAGATCGCTGAAGTGGTGGGGGAGAACGCAACCCTGATCGAGCTTGGCAGTGGGGCGAGCCGCAAGGTGCGAACGCTTTTGGAAGCGGTCAAGCCCAGGCACTACCTCGGCGTCGATATCTCACGCGACTTTCTGATTCAAAGCACCGAGCGGCTGGCGGCGGATTACCCCTGGCTTGACGTGCACGCTGCCTGGGCGGATTTTACCTCCCCGATGCACCTGCCCAGCGGGCTCGATGCCGGTGGTCGGCCGGTGGTGTTCTTCCCGGGGTCGAGCATCGGTAATTTCACTCCGGCGCTGGCGCGCACGCTTCTGAGCAACCTTGCCAACATGCTGCCGCCCGGGGGCGGGCTTTTGATCGGTGTCGATCGCATGAAGGACAGGGAAATTCTCGAACAGGCGTACAACGACGCCGCCGGTGTAACGGCAGCATTCAACCGCAACCTCTTGACCCGTTACGAGATCGAGCTTGGCAGCGACATTGACCCGGAGCAATTTGAGCACCGTGCGTTTCTGAACGAGGCCGAGCAGCGCATCGAAATGCATCTGGTCAGTCGCAAGGCGCAGACCGTTGCGTTGGGTGGGCTTCGGATCCCGTTTGACGCCGGTGAAAGCATTCACACCGAGAATTCCTATAAATACAGCGACGAGGATTTCAAGACGCTCGCCGCTCATGCGGGGTTCGAATCCCGTGCGCTGTGGCACGACCCGGACCGCCTTTTCAGCGTTCACTATTTCGAGCGAGGCAGCACGCTTGAGTTCCTGCCGGAATCGTTGATTCCAGGCTAGGTTCTCGCCTGTATGCCTTTGCCCCGGCTTTCATCGAGCGGCTTTTATGGCGCGATTTCATGGCGCGGCTTTCATGGCGAGAAGGCATGCGCGGATGGCTCGATATACAGGGCAAACGGCTTGGAATTGAGAGGGGCATTGCGGCAATTTAGATGCGGTAAAGCCAGGCAAAGGAAAAATAGGACCAAATCGGTCTTAAATGACTTGCATCCTTTAATGAGAATGGTTATCTTTTGTTTGCGGTGGCGGCAACGCCCCGCAGGATCCACTCGATTCGGGTGATCCACCTCCTCATCAAGCTAGTCACGGTCCTTATCGAGCCATCCTCTTGGATGGCTTTTTTTTTTGCGCGTGCGTCAGAGCGCTCATCAAGAACACGCGCGGCACTCTTCATCTTCAAGACCCGAAAATAGGCCACCGTGTCTGGACGTGCGTGTACGTCTTGTATGAATGCGCCATCAGGCCGTTTGAGCGCGGTGCGGCGACACGGTGTGGGGGCTATGAGCGTACGCGAGGGGAGGGTTACGTTCGCTTTCAAAAAAAAGAGGACCAATTTGGTACTCAATGGTTGCGTTAATAAATGAGAATGGTTATCTTTTATTTGCGGTGACGGAAACGGCGCCGCAGGGCCCACGAATCAGGGCGATTCGTACGGTCCATCTCCTCATCAAGCTAGTCACGGTCCTTATCGAGCCATCCTCTGGATGGCTCTTTTTTTTGTCTTTACCGCTTAAGCCTTGATCTGCGCGAGTGCATCGTTTGAGGGCGCCGTGAGGGCATGAGCCGTATCCGGCCATGGAAACAGGCTACCGAGTCGCTTGTCCCACGCATCATCGATGAAGGTGATGTTGCCTCCGGCCGGGGTAAACGTGATCTCGCCGAAATAGATTCGATGATCTAGAAGATAGACATCGATGCGTGCGTACCCAAACGGGGCAGCCAGTGTTTCGGCCAGCGTCATCATGGTGTCCAAATTGGCTGGTCGACCGATGACCTCGGAGTTGGTGCTGGGAGGCCACGGGCTGAACGCATTGAACGGCGCTGGCGTCCAATCGGGCATGAAGAAATTCTGGGTGCGGTGGTCGAACCGGCCATCGATGACCTGAATGAATTGATACTGCTCGCGTTCACCGTTGAACACATGGATCTTGTAGTCCGCCGGCGGCTGATTATCGCCTCGAAGCATGAGCTTCTCGAACAAAATGCGAGGGTCAATGCGCGCATAGTGTTTCTCATACGACGAATAGGAGGTTTTAAGCCAGTCATTGGCAAGCGTTGCCAAGGCTTCCCAGTCCTCGAGGTGTTTATTGCGCACGATTTTGACCTGGCCTGCGCCGTGGTTGGATTTCATGACAAAAGCATCGGGCAGGGACGCGATCAGATCAGCCGTCACGTGTTGTGTGCAGGCGTAAAGCGGAATCAGATACGTGTCGCCAATGGTTTGAGCCACGTACTCACGCACGAGGTATTTGTCGGCGAGTGTGGTGAACATGGCTTGAGGGCGCTGCATGCGGCAATAGAGCTTCTCGGTAAACCGCTTGGGCGCATCCAGATCGAGCCACTTTTTCCGGTGGCGGGCATAAAGAATGCGGTAACGCATTCGTTCTGATAGCAGCTGGGTTGCTAAGCGACGCATCTGAATTTGAGTGGCCATGGAGGTTTAGGAGTGTCGTGGGAGTGTTGTCTAAGTTTAAAGAGGGTTTGTAGGCATGAGTATGATGACGTCTACCAAAGGATATATGGCGATTACAAAATTAATAATAAAGTGCCTGGGCTTTTTAATGATTTTATAAAGAAACGCTGATTAAAAGTTCTAACAGGGCACGTTAGTGAGATCAGGGCCGGATCATAATAAAAAAAGGCCTGCACCCAAGAATGGGGTAGGCCCTTGCGAAAGCGGGGTTATGCGTTAGTTGGTACGCTGATGTAGCAGTCCGGTCATGTGCTTGAGACGGCGGCTGAACCGGTAACTACTCGTTAGTGGAGTACCGAATTCCGGCTCATCGGGCCAGGCGAAGTAGCTGCCAAGCACGGTGTCCCAGTACGGGCTGATAAAGCGAAGATTGCCTGCGCCCGGGGTAAAGGTCATCTCGCCGAAGTAGATGGCGCCCTCGAAACAATAGAAATCGACGCGGCAGTAGCCGAACGGGCCTGCAAGTGTCTTGGCCTTTTGAATCATGTCGTTGAGCGCTTTCGGCGGCTCGAGGATCTCGGGGGCGTCGCTTTTCGGAAGCCGGCTGTCATGATCGAACGGCACCTTGCCCCAGGTTTCGGAGAACAGGTTCTGCGTGGTCTCACCAAACCGGCCGTCGATGACCTGCACGAAGCAGTAGTTGTGGCTGCCGTTATTGAATACGTGCACCTTGTAATCCGCCGGGGGCTGTCCGTTTTTCTGGCTCAGAAGACGCTCAAACAGAATACGCGGCGTGATTTTCTTGTAGTGCTTTTCGAAGCGGTTATAAGGCACTGTCAGCCAGGCATTGGCCTGCTCCGCCAGAGCGTCAAGGTCTTCGGCGTTCTTGTCGCGCACGATGTAGACCTGGCCTGCGCCGTGCGTCGACTTCATGACGAACTGGTTCGGCAGATCCTCGAACGTCTCACGGGTGACGTGGCGCGTACTTTTGTACAGCGTGATCAGCGGATCATTGCCCAGCTTTTCCTGAACATAGGCTCTTACCGCAAACTTGTCGGCAAGGCGCGAAAATTCAGGCAATGGGTTCTGCATCCGACAATACAGCTTTTCGGTAAAGCTTGTCGGCGCTGAAAAGCTCAATCGTCTTTTATGATTGAGGTAATAGAGAACTCTGTAGCGCATCCGCTCGCTCAGCAGTGTTAAAAATATTTGGCGCATGATAGTACCCGCTTCCCTGGAACATGCCTGCGCATTCATAAACGCTGCTTTGGTTATCTGAATGCCGAGCAATGTATGAACACCGTCTCGTTACTTAACGAAACGATATAAGGGTGCGGGCGAGAAAAATGTGCCGTTTTGCTTACAAAGCGGCTTGTCTGAAGGCAAACAGTAGTAATTAACTAATGTAACTAATCAGCGGTTTTTAATGTCTCTAATGCATGGTTCTTTAGCGCTATTTTGCTCTGAGCTAAATTTTCCCGATAAGCAGATATCTCAAGTCATTAAGTACTATCCGACCTCTGGTACTATTTCGCGTCTTATCTAGTTGATAATATTAGTTAAATTTAAAATTGCCGTTAATGACCTCAATGATCAAAGCGCGCCTGAGTAAATGCTTTGCCGATGTGACGCTGCCTCAACGCGGTTAAGGTCGGTTTTAGAAAGGGGGATTCATCTCTCATCGTATAGGCCTGTGTGATGAGAATTCATGATAATGGAGGCCACCGGTAAAAAATTCCGGCGACACTGACACGATTTAGCCATGCCCACCCGTTAATCAAGAAATGCTTATATTTTCGACCTGAGTATGATCTTGAGAAAGATTGTGAAACGGGTTTCATTTGATGGAAATAGAATGTAATCACGTCGTAACTCCCCGCTGCGGGACGTTACGGCATGATGTGTTCAATTACCGGGCAGATAACCCTGCCCGGTAGATAAAACTACCGTGCTCGTTGACCATCGACCAAGCGAGTCAGCGACAAGGGATTGCCTTCGCGCAGTGCCGTAGGCAGAAGCGCGTCAGGAATATCCTGATAGCAGACCGGACGCAGAAAGCGCTCAATAGCCTTGGTGCCGACCGACGTGGTGCGGCTGTCGGATGTGGAGGGGAACGGGCCGCCATGCACCATGGCGTCACACACCTCGACCCCGGTCGGCCAGCCATTGGCCATCACTCGGCCGGCGCGGCGCTCAAGCGTCGGCAAGAGCTTGGCGGCGTCGTCGTGGTCGGCCTCATCCATCTGAAGCGTTGCCGTCAACTGCCCCTCGAGGGCGCGGGCGAGCGAGTGCATTTCTTCCTGTGAGGCGCACTCGACAATCAATGAGCTGGCGCCGAACACTTCTTCCTGTAACGCACGATCATTAAGCACGGCCTCCGCCCGGGTAATGAAAAGCCTAGGCTTGCAGGCATTCGGTGCGCTGGTGGTCTCGCCGTGGGCAATCTCGCGCACATTCGGGTGACCCGCCAGTGCGGCCGCGCCTTGCTCATAGCTTTTGTGGATGCCGGGGGTGAGCATGGTGTGCGCCGGCTGTTCTTTAAGGGCCTGAGCCGCATGCTCGATGAAGCGATTGAGCGCAGGGCCTTCACGTGCGATCAAAAGCCCGGGGCTTGTGCAGAACTGGCCGGCGCCCATATTGAGCGAGCCGACGAACCCCTCGGCGAGTGCCTTGGTGCGGGCCTCAAGCGCCTCGGGCAGTACGAACACCGGGTTGATGCTGCTCATCTCGGCGTAGAACGGAATGGGCTCTGCGCGGGTGTGGGCCAGATTCCAGAGCGCAAGCCCGCCCTTGCGTGAGCCGGTAAACCCGGCGGCCTTGATGGCCGGATGGCTGACCAGCGCCTGGCCGACCTCGGTGTCGGCGTCATAAAGCAGTGAAAACACGCCTTCCGGCAGGTTGCAGCGGTTGACGGCGGTGGCAATGGCGCGGCCGATCAGCTCGCAGGTGCCTGGGTGGGCGTTGTGCGCCTTGACCACCACCGGGCAGCCAGCGGCCAAGGCCGAGGCGGTGTCGCCGCCGGCCACCGAGAAGGCCAATGGGAAGTTGCTGGCGCCAAACACGGCCACCGGGCCGAGGGCGATGCTGCGCTGGCGCAGGTCCGGGCGGGGCATCGGTGCGCGCTCGGGTTGGGCCGGATCGATGCGCGCGTCAAGCCAGTTGCCGTCACGCACGACCCGGGCGAACAGGCGCAGCTGGTTACAGGTGCGTCCGCGTTCGCCTTGAATGCGGGCTTCAGGCAGGCCGGATTCGGCGACCGCGCGTTCGGTCAATGCATCACCAAGCGCGTCGATCTCCTCGGCCACCGTCTCGAGAAAGCGTGCCCGGTCCTCGAGCGATGTCTCCCGGTAGGTGTCTAATGCTTCCTCGGCCAGGCGGCAGGCGGTGTCGACGTCGTTGAGTGTACTTGCCGACCACGTCGGGGTGAGCGACTCGCCGGTGGCCGGGTTGAGGGCCGTGATCGGCGCGCCTGAGCCTTGGGTGATGGTGCGTCCGATCAGGTGATGGCCTTCGGGCTGCATGGTGCGTCCTCCGTCAGAGGTGGATGAAAGCGAAGTGGTGGTGCTTTGAAGGGCGTTGACGCGAGCCGGCGGCGTGTCGTCGAGCCGGGTCAACGGGTTTCGAAGGGCTCGGCCGAGCGGGGGCAGTTCGATCTCGAAGCGGTCGCCCGGCTCGGTGCGAATCTGGTCGCCGAAGCTGAGCGTTGCGGTGCCGAAAAAGTGCAGATTGACATCGCCCGGCCGGCGAAACAGCGCGTACTTGAAGTGGTGGTACTCAAGGTTTGCAAGGCTATGGGACATGTTGGCCTCGCCGGTCAGAAACGGCTTTTCCCAAAGCGTCTGGCCGTCTCGAACGATGCGACTGGTGCCCTCGAGGTGCGCCGGCAGCTCGCCGACCACAAGTTCCGGGCCGATGCTGCAGTGACGAAGCTTCGAATGGGCAAGCCACAGGTAGTTCTGACGCTCGGTCACGTGATCGGAGAATTCGTTGCCGATGGCGTAGCCGATGCGCCAGGGCTTTCCTGTGTGGTCATTGACGTAGATGCCGACAAGCTCTGGCTCTTCACCGGCATCAAGACCAAATGCCGGCCCCGGCAGCGGCTGCTCGGGCGCGACCACGATGCTGCCATCGCCCTTGTAGAACCATTCCGGCTGGGCGCCGACCTGGCCCTGTTCCGGCTTACCGCCGTCAAGCCCGAGCCGGAACATCTTCATCGAATCCGTCAGCTCGCTGTCCTCGAGCGCGCCATGCATGGCCGCCCGGGTGTCGGCGCTGCCTAGGTGCGTAAGCCCAGTGCCGGTCACGTAGCAGTGGGCCGGGTCGGGGTGGGTAATCGGCGGCAGCAGCTGGCCGGCCTTGATCAGGGTGTCGTAATCAAGGGGCGTGTCGAGCAGCAGTCCTTCAACCACGGCCTCGATTGGCTGCTGGCTGTCGATGGCGAGTCGCACAAGCGACAGCGTGCCGCCGTCGAGGTCGATCTCACGTACGGTCGAGGCGTTTTCGACGAGGCCGGCCCGGGGGCCGGCGGCGCTCATGAACTGGATCAATCGCATGGTGTTGCTCCTTTGCGCCGAATAAGTGGCGGGCTCAGTGGGAATGGCGCGGAACGTCCGCACCGCGGCAGCCGCGCAGGAAGTCGAAGTCGCACCCTTCATCGGCCTGCAGAACGTGTTCGATGTAGAGCCCGCGGTAGCCGCCATCGCTTGCGATGGTGCGCGAGGCCTGGGTCGGGTCGCTGGCCTCCAGACGGCGCGCGATTTCGTCCTCGGCCACGTCCAGATGCAGGCGGCCGGTGTGGCAGTCGAGCTCGATCCAGTCGCCGTTTTCGACCGCAGCCAGTGGCCCGCCGGCCCCGGCCTCGGGGGAAACATGCAAAACGACCGTGCCGTAGGCGGTGCCGCTCATGCGGGCATCCGAAATCCGCACCATGTCGGTCACGCCCTGCTCGAGCAGCTTGGCAGGCAGCCCCATGTTGCCGACCTCGGCCATGCCGGGGTAACCGCGGGGGCCGCAGTGCTTCATGACCAGAATGTCGTCCTTGGTGACATCAAGCTCGGGGTCGTTGATGCGGGCCTTGTAATCCTCGAGGTTCTCGAACACCACGGCGCGGCCGCGGTGCACCATCAGCTCGGCCGTGGCCGCCGACGGCTTCAGCACCGCGCCCTTGGGGGCGAGGTTGCCGCGCAGGATGCAGATGCCGCCATCGTCGATCAGCGGGTTGTCGAGGGGGCGAATGACCTCGTCGCTGTAATTGGGCGCTTCCTTGACGTTGTCCCAGAGCGTCTTGCCGTTGGCGGTCAGCGCGCCGGGGTGGGGCAGACGGTCACTTTCCCCAAGGCGCCTGAGCACGGCCGGCAGGCCGCCGGCGTCGTAGAACTCTTCCATCAGAAAGCGCCCGGAGGGCTGAAGGTCGACCAGCGTCGGCGTGCCTCGGCCGATGCGGGACCAGTCGTCCATTTCAAGGTCGACGCCGATGCGCCCGGCAATGGCCTGCAGGTGAATCACGGCGTTGGTGGAACCCCCGATGGCGGCGTTGGTGCGAATGGCGTTTTCGAACGCGCCCCGGGTCAGGATTTTCGAAAGCTTCAGGTCTTCATGAACCATGTCGACGATGCGGTTGCCGGACAGGTGCGCCAGCACATAGCGCCGGGCGTCGACGGCCGGAATGGCGGCGTTGTGGGGCAGCGTCACGCCAAGAGACTCCGCCATGCAGGCCATGGTCGAGGCGGTGCCCATGGTGTTGCAGGTGCCGGCGGAGCGGGACATGCCGGCTTCGGCGCTCATGAACTCATCGAGGCTGATCTTGCCGGCCTTCACCTGCTCGGAGAGCTGCCAGACGATGGTGCCGGAGCCGATGTGCTTGCCGTGGTGCTTGCCGTTGAGCATCGGCCCGCCGGAGACCACGATGGCGGGCACATCGCAGCTTGCCGCCCCCATCAACAGCGCAGGCGTGGTCTTGTCGCAGCCGGTCAAGAGCACCACGCCATCGATGGGGTTGCCACGAATGGCCTCCTCCACGTCCATGCTCGCAAGGTTTCGGGTCAGCATCGCGGTCGGGCGCAGATTCGACTCGCCGTTGGAGAACACCGGAAATTCCACCGGTAGACCGCCGGCTTCCCAGATGCCGCGCTTGACGTGCTCGGCGAGCTGACGGAAGTGGGCGTTGCAGGGCGTGAGTTCCGAGAAGGTATTGCAGATGCCGATCACCGGCTTGTTGTTGAATTCGTGATCGGGAATGCCCTGGTTTTTCATCCAGCTTCGGTACATGAAGCCGTTCTTGTCCGCGGTGCCGAACCATTGGGCGCTGCGGAGCTTAGTGGTCTTGGGATCTTGGTGACTCATGGGTGCCTCCTCAGGCAGGGTACGGTCGAAAATCAGGCGATGAACGCGAACAGAAGCCAGGCCAGGCCAAAGGCCATGAGCGAAATACCCACCGACACCACGCTCCAGGTCGTGAGCATCGTGCGGGTCGAGACGCCCAGAAACCGTCCGACCAGCCAGAAGCCGGAATCGTTGACGTGGGAATAGCCGATGGCGCCGGCGACGATGGCGGTGACAATGCAGGCGGCCGGCAGGCCCGCGAGTTCCGGTGCGGCAAGTACCGCCGGAGCCATGATGCCGGCGGCGGTGGTACCGGCAACGGTTGCCGAGCCCTGGGCGATGCGGATGACCGAGGCGATCACATAGCCCGCAACGATCAGCGGCATGCCGATCTCATTGAGGCTGCCGGCCAGGGCCGTGCCGATGCCGCTTTGGGTCAATACGGTGCCGAACATGCCGCCGGCGCCGGTAATCAAAATGATCGAGCACACCGGGGCCATCGCGTTTTCGACGATGTCGTTGATGGCGTTCATGCCGCCGTTCCGGGCGCGCTTCAATACCAAAAGCCACATCGCGACCAGGGTGCTGATCAGAAGCGCCATCGGGGTTTCACCGATCAGCATCAGCACATCAAGCAGGGGGTTATCCTCAGGCAGCGTGCCGCTCGAGATCAGGGTAGAAAGCCCGGTGTTCATGAAGATCAGAAGAAGCGGCAGCAGCAGAACCAGCAGTACGGTCGAAAAGGCCGGCGGCTCGGCGTCGTCTGTGTGGGCATCACCCAGCATGTCCGGCACGCTCTGGTAGGGCGTGCGGTTGGCCAGAAACACCGAGAGGCGATAGCCCATCACGTACCAGGTCGGAAGTCCGACCAGAAGGCCCACGAACAGCACCTGGCCGATGTCGGCGTGAAGGAAGACCGCCGCAGCCACCGGACCCGGGTGCGGCGGCATCAGGGCGTGCATGACCAGCCCCGCGCCGCCGACCGGCAGGCCGAACAGCAGGATCGAGCTTTTAAGCTCGCGGGCGATGGCGTAAATGATCGGCAGCATCACCACGTAGGCGGCGTCGAGAAAGATCGGGAAGCAAAACAGCAGCGCGGCGACCGAAAGCCCGAAGGGGGCGCGGTCACGGCCGCAGGCGCGGATGAGCGTATCGGAGAGCACACGCGCCCCGCCGGAGGTAGCGACAATGCGCCCGAGCACGGCGCCGAACCCGATCAGCAGCGCAACGTTGCCAAGCGTCTTGCCGAAGCCCCCGATCAACGTGTCCATCAGGTTGGAAACATCGATGCCGGTGGCGATCGCCGTGCCGATGCTGACCAGCACCAGGGCGAAGAACGGGTGCAGCTTGATCCGAATGATCAGGGTCAAGAGCACCGCGATGGCTACAGCGCAAATGATCAACAGCGTCGGCGTCGAGAGTGCCGTGTTGGCAGCCTCTTGTGGGTTCATATCGATCTCCCGATCCTTGAATGGGCGTCGCCACCGCGTTTTGCTCGGTGATGACGAAACGCCGAGCCGCCAGGTGGCGAGGGCGTGCCGGGAAACATACGCCCAAATGGCTATATCAGAATAATGTTGAAAATGACTTAATCCGATACCGTTTACGTTATGACTCGAGGGAATGGGCCACGCCATGGGCGATCTGGATGAGCATTGGTTTTTCAAGGCGCGACTAAAGTTGCGCCACCTTTACCTGTTCGTCGTAGTGGGCGAGCAGGGCAATCTGCATAGGAGCGCGGAGCTGATGGGCATTTCCCAGCCCGCGGCCTCGCGGCTTTTGGCCGAGATCGAGCAGCGCCTCGGGCAATCGCTGTTCGACCGTCACGGCCGGGGGCTTGAACCCAACGCCTACGGTGAGCTGATGATTCGTCGCGCCCGCGCCGTGCTCGATGAGCTGATTGGTGCCGGCATGGAATTCAATGCGCTTAAGGCCGGGCTTGCCGGCGTAGTCAACATCGGCGCGGTGATGGAGCCGGCCATTTCACAGGTGCCGCTTGCCATTGAGCAGGCGCACAACACCAGCCCGGCACTCAAGCTGACGCTTCAGGTCGCCAACAGCCACACCCTGGTGCAGGGGTTGATGGAAGGCCGGTTCGATTTCGTGATCGCCCGCGTGCCGGCGGGCTTTCCCTCTGAGGCGTTCGTGTTCGAGGAGATCGATGAGGAAGAGCTTTGCTTCGTGTGCAGCCAGCGTCATCCGCTCGCTGCAAGCGACGACCCCGACCTTGCCGAGCTTGCAGCCTCGCCCTGGTCGATCCAGCCGCCCGGCACGCTCATGCGTCAGCGCATCGAGGATCTGTTTCGCCATCGGGGCGTGGCGTTTCCGTCCTGGGTGGTGGACACCTCGGATTTGCCGGCGGCGCTTGCCCTGGTCGACCGCTCCGAGTTCATTACCGTCACCATTCGTCGAGTGGCCGAGCTTCTGTGTGACCCGACCCGCTTTGCGATCCTGAGTGCGCGCAGCCGCTTGAGCGTGCAGCCCTATGGCTTGGTGAGCCTTCGACGCACCAGGCTCTCGCCGGCGGTGGCCCGGGTCATGGACATCTTTCGACACAACATGGCAGCGTCTCGCACCGACACGCTGCCCGGCGTACATTGAGCGCCATTCGTTAACGGGCGACCCAGGGGGAGAGGGACGTGCATCACTGGATATATCTGCTGGATCTGGCCGGGGTGGTCGTGTTCGCGCTGTCCGGTATCGCGCTTGCGTGCCGCGTACGGATGGATCCGATCGGCATGCTGGTGCTGGCGGCGGTCACCGGCATCGGTGGGGGCACGCTGCGGGATCTGCTGCTCGGGGTGCGTCCGGTGTTCTGGGTGACCGACCCGACCTACCTCTGGGTCATTTTGGCCACGGTGATCGTGTCGATGGTGGGGCTTCATTTCGTCCACCACCTGCCAAAGCGGCTGCTGTCGATTCTCGACGCCTTCGGGCTTGCGCTTTTTACCGTGCTTGGGGCCAACAAGGCGATGATGCTTGACTACACCGGCATCGTCGCGGTGCTGATGGGGCTTTTGACCGGTGTGGCCGGGGGCGCCTGCCGAGATGTGCTGGCCGGGCGTATTCCGATGGTGCTCAGACAGGAGATCTACGCCACCGCCTCGATTCTGGGGGCGGCGGCCTATGTGGCGCTGGTTGAGGTCGGCGCCTTCGAGGGCCTCGCCCTTGCCCTTGGGCTCGGGGTCACGCTGATGCTTCGCTTGAGCGCGATCTACTGGCATCTGGCGCTGCCGACCTTCGTGTGGTTGCCGCGGCCGGAGGAGGAGCGCTACGACCCCGAGCGTGACCCGTTGCCGCCGGGGGATCAGCGTCGACACAAGCGGGTGCAGGTGGTGGCCTCCCGCCCGCGGCGCCGGCAATGACAATGATGAGAACGCAGGGGGCGTGCCAAGCGACTACGCTTGGGGCATCACTTTCGACTCGAGGCTTTCATCATGCCGGAGCTTACGCTGTTCTATGATGGCGCCTGCCCCCTGTGCGTGCGCGAAGTGCGCCACCTCACCCGGCTGGATATCCACGGGCGCATTTGCTGTGAGGACATCCAGCAGCCGGATTTCTCAACGCGCTACCCCGACATCGACCCGGACGAGGCTCGAACGATCCTGCTGGCTCGTGACGGCAACGATCACACCTTGAAGGGGCTTGATGTGACGCATCGCGCCTGGTCGCTGGTCGGGCGGGGGGCGCTTACCGCGCCGCTTCGCTGGCCGCTCGTGCGTCCGGTCGCCGACCGGGTCTATCTATGGTTTGCCCGTAACCGCTACACCATCTCCGGCGTGCTGACCGGCAAGCGCCGCTGCGACAGCTGTGCGTCCGGCCAGTGCGACATCGATAAGAACTAGGAAATGCTCTTGTCCGCGTTTGAACTGACTTCCGAGGCGCCCTCTTCGGGGGCTGCCCAACCCACGCCGCTCGAGCGCGCGTTCTACGCCCGCGATACACTCGAGATCGCCCGTGAACTGCTCGGCTGCCGGCTGGTGGTCGAGCGCGACGGCGAGCGCCTGGTCGGGCGCATTACCGAAACCGAGGGCTATCTCGGCTTTGCCGACACCGCCTGCCACTCCTCCCACGGGCGCACGCCCCGTACCGAGGTGATGTTTGGCCCGCCGGGGTACGCCTACGTCTACCTGATCTACGGCATTCACGACATGCTCAACCTCGTCGTTGGCCCCGAGGATGATCCCTGTGCGGTATTGATCCGCGCCATCGAGCCGCTCGAGGGCGAGGCCACCATGATCGCCCATCGGCGAGGCAAGAAGGGTCGGGAGCTTGCCAACGGGCCCGGCAAGCTCACCCAGGCGCTCGGCATCACCAAGGCGCGCTTCAACCGCCATGACGTCTGTCTCGGTGACGGGCTTTGGGTCGAGCCGGGCGAGCCGATCGACGACGCCGACGTGGTGACCGGCCCGCGCATCGGCATCGACTACGCCGAGCCCGAACACCGCGACGCCCCGTGGCGGTTTCTGGTCAAGCGACGCAAGACGGGGCGTGCGTGACTTATCCTTTGGCGCTTACAGGCGCCCTCACAGGCTTAATTTGAGCTCTGAACGAGCAGTATTTTTTGATCGAAGCCAGAAGCCTGCGTTTCGCTGTCAGGCGACTGTGGGTTTAAGCCGCTCGAGGGAGGTGAATGGAGTCACTACCTCTCTACTTTATCGAATAGCCCACCGGACATATATTTGAGCCCCGTGTCGCATGCAACGGTTACAACGGTTTTTCCAGGCCCAAGTTCCTTAGCAATTTTGAGTGCGGCCGCGACGTTAATTCCCGTGGAGGTTCCTGCGAGAATGCCTTCTTGTTCAGCGAGGGCTCTGCACATCTCACGGCCTTCGGATTCGTCGATGTCCCATACTTCGTCATAGAGCTGTGCGTCTAGAAACGGGGGAATGAATCCAATACCGATTCCCTCGACGTGATGTTCTCCCGGGTAGCCCTTGGACATCATCGGCGATGAGGCCGGCTCTAATACGTAGATTTTCGTTTCGCGATCAATGTTCTTTAAAACGTTGGCAACGCCCATGATCATCCCGGCAACACCCGCCGCACCACAAAAAGCATCTACGCCTTGGGGAAACTGCTCGGCGATTTCCTGACCAATTACTTCGTAACCGATCAAGGCATCACGGTTGGAGAATTGATCCGTAAGATAAAAATCCGGTTGCTCTCCGTATTCGACCGACCGACTCACCATTTTTGGAATTAAATCTGCGCCGATCTTGCCGGATTCGCTATGCACCAGCTCTAGGTCCGAACCGAATGCCGCCATCGTTTTCAGCTTTTCCGAGGCAAAGGCATTGGAGGAAATGATCTTGAAGGGATAGCCTTTTACGGCACATACAAAGGCAAGCGAGGAGCCAGTACTGCCTCCGCTGGCTTCTACCACCGTCATCCCTTTTTTTAGATTTCCTTTTTGCTCAGCCCCCTCGATCATGGTTTTTGCCATGCGGTCTTTGTAAGAGCCGGTTGGGTTGAAATACTCTAGTTTCACATAAACATCGGCATGCTCAGGCGTAATAAGCTTATTAAGCTTGACCACGGGAGTATTGCCGATCGCCTCTAACATACTGCTGCAGTTTTTAAGGGTGCTTTCTTTCATGCAATCACCTAAATTCTGTACGAATAAAACATGGGATATACGGTAATAGTAAGTCTACACATTGTATGAACTTCAACCCGGCCGGCAGCCACTCGAACCAGCGGAGGTGGGAGCTGAGTTACGTCCCACATCTTGAACAGGATCTAGTAACACATGCACTCCACTGTAGAAATACGCCAAGATTAAGTCTCAGGTTGAAGCGCAAAAGGGCAACCTAATTAACGTTACAGTGCATCTTCGGTTATAGCATTGCCCTCGGCGTGCGATAACAGCACAAGTGAGTCTTGATCAGACCCGTGCCTTTGGTTTGGCCAGCCATTCGTGGCCCTTGAGCATTAGATTCCAATAGATAAACGGTAATTGCTGGGCCTTTATATGCCAGCCAAGCTTGGTTGGCCGAGTTGCCTGATTAATCCAAGAGGGAAACGAGGGTTGCAGCTTGCCTGCGTAGCCAAACTCGGCCAACACTACGCGGCCGCGTTCAACTGTGAGCGGGCACGCCCCATAGCCTAAATACCCAGAAGGCAGTGGCTTTCCATCCATTGCAGCCAATAGGTTGTCTGCAACGACTGGCGCTTGCTTTCGAACAGCCGCGGCGGTCTTAGCGTTGCCTGTTCCGCTTGCATCCCCAAGCCCGAAAATGTCGCTGAAACGAGCATGCTGCAGCGTCTCTGCGTTGAGATCCAGCCAGCCACTCTCATTGGCTAACGAGGATTCACGTACTAGGCGGGGTGCTCGCTGAGGGGGGACAACGTGGAGCATATCGAAGTCCATCTCGACTTCTTTACTGCCTTCGTCGCTGGTCTGGCGAAAACGTGCCTTTTGAGCAGGGCCGTCCACCGCAATGAGGGTATGTTGGAACTGTGTTCGAACCCCATAACGTTGTACGTATTCATTCAGCGCGGGTACGAACTCCGGGACGCCGAACATGACCCCACCTGCGTTGCAAAAATGGACATCGATGTGTTCGAGAACACCCTGTTTCTCCCATTCATAGCAGGAAAGGTACATTGCCTTTTGGGGAGCACCCGCGCACTTGATCGGCATTGGCGGTTGGGTAAATAAGGCCTTGCCTGAGCGCATCGACTGCACGAGCGACCATGTGTATGGCGCGAGATCGAAGCGGTAGTTAGAGGTTACCCCGTTTTTACCGAGCGTTTCCTCTAGGCCGTCTATTGCTTGCCAGTCAAGCTCGAGACCCGGTGCGATCACTAGCATGGTGTAACCGAGCGTCGTGCCGTTGGCGAGCGTGACTTGGCGAGACTCCGGGTGCAGCTGTTCTGCCGCAGTTTGGTGCCACGTCACGAACGCTGGCATCAACGATTGCATCGAGCGTCTGGTTTGCTCTGCAGTGAATACCCCGCCACCGACCAGCGTCCAGCCAGGCTGGTAGTAGTGATCTCTTGCGGGCTCTACGATAGCGATATCGAGGTCGGAACGACGTTTATAAAGGCTTGCGGCGACGGCAAGACCTCCGGCGCCCCCACCGATGATGACGATATCGTGGTGCCGTTCACTCACTGCTTCATTCATTAAGAGGGCCTCGTTGATTGATGAATGATGACTAGGCATGGCCTTTGGGGGGCCTGCTCATTCCCAAGCCGCTGTTTTAAGCGCGTCGAGTGGAATCTTTAGGTACCGCTTTCCGTTACTCTCAGGTTTAGGAAGACGCCCACCCAGTATGTTGACCTGCAGCGCGTGTAAAATCAGTTTTGGCATGGGCAGCTCGCTGTCTCGTTGAGTGCGCAGAGCAACGTATTCAGCTTCGCCTATTTTGCCGAGCTGATGCTTATTGTGTTCGCGCTGCTCTTTCACCGTGCTTTCCCATTGCGGCTCACGGCCGTCGGGCATGTAATCGTGACCGGTAAAGAGGCGTGTTGTGTCGGGCAGGGCCAAAATCGCTTGGATCGAGTGCCACAACTGATTGGCGCTGCCTCCGGGAAAGTCAGTGCGAGCCGTACCAAAATCGGGCTGAAACAGCGTGTCGTGTACGAAGGCGGCATCGCCGATGACATAAGTGACCGAGGCCAGCGTATGCCCTGGCGAGTGCATCACTTGGCAGCTAATGTCTCCCAGCTTGAACGTGTCTCCCTCGTCAAAAAGAGAATCCCACTGGCTTCCGTCGTCTTCGAAATCGGTGAAGTTGTAGAGTGTTTTCCATAAGGATTGGACTTGGGTTACCGGTTTGCCGATGGCGGTCGGCGCGCCGGTCTTCTCATGCAGATAACGTGCGGCAGAGAAATGATCTGCGTGCGGGTGCGTATCCAGTATCCATTCGACCTCGAAATGTTTGCGCGCAATATAGGCCAGTAGCGTGTCTGCCTGGTGCGTTGCCGTGGAACCGGACTTTTCATCGTAATCGAGTACGGGATCGATGATTGCGCAGCGACGCGTTCTAGGGTCGCTAACGACGTACTGAATGCTAAAGGTGCGGGGGTCGAAAAAGCCGGCGACATCGGGTGCATCACCATGTCGACTGCCTGATGAAAGAGCGAAGGTGTTCATGAGGGCTCCTTAAAGAAGTACATCCTCAGGATAACCTATAAAAAAGTTATAACGATAGATTTTTTGGGTATCGTTAGAGGTTTAAAAATGCGTTCCAAGCATAAGTTTTATCGCAGAAACACACTCTCTAATCTGACCTGCTTGCTTGGCTGCCCCCGTTGAGGGCGCACAAGAAGCCATCTGATGGCATCAACTTTATGCCTGCAAACAGCACACTTAGGGCTGGCTAGAGCTTAAAAATCGACGTACGGCAGAGTTGACTTTACGTGTGCGCTCGGCCGGGGGAAGCGTCGGGATCTGGCCGACCATGATCTGGATGTGCAAGTCGCCGACCAGCATGCCGGTGAATTCGCGGGAGGCGAGGCGGCAGTCGTTGATGGCCAGGCGCTTGAGTGCGACCTGATGGGCGAGGTAGTCGGAGAGTTCGCCGAGCGTTCGAAACGGGCCGCTGTCGAGAAAGCGGCGGGCAAGCTCGGGATGACGGTGAAGATCGTTAAGCACCAGCCGGTAGAGCGCGAGTGCCTCGGGCTCGAGCAGAAAATCGATCAGGCGATGGCCAAAGCGCGTGAGCCCCTCCTTTGGCGGTAGGTCATTGGCCAGTGCGTCCTGAATCGGTTCGAACACGGACATGGCCCGGCGCTCGATGACCGCAATGAAGAGCCCCTCCTTGCTGCCAAAAAGCTTGTAGAGCGTTGCAAGCGACCCGCCGGCGCGGCGAACCACTTCGTTGACGCTTGCCGCTTCAAACCCCTGCTCCGTGAACACCTCGAGCGCAGCATCGAGAAACCGCTGGGCGCGCTGCTGCCCCTTGGGCGTTACGGTGGTACCGGGTGGCGGCGTCATCGATGGCTCCTGCTGGTGTCCTCAAAAAGTGTAGCGTATGCTACGTTTTTTTGAGTCCAACTGGAACGAGCGTCATGGCATCGATTGCACGCACCTGGATCAAGCGACTGATCATCGCCCTCATCTTGCTGGTATTGATCGTTGCCGGCGCCTTCTGGGCTTGGCACTGGTGGCAGACCGGCCGGTTCTTCGAAGAGACCGACAACGCCTACATTCATGGCGACAGCGTGGCGGTTCGAAGCGAGGTGAATGCACGGGTGCTCGGGGTGCCGGTGGCGCACAATCAGCGCGTGCACGAAGGCGATACGCTGGTGGCGCTGGACCCGACCGATTATCAGGACGACCTGAAGCAGGCCCGCGCCAAGCTCGCCCAGGCAAGCGCAGCCGTGGTGAAGGCGCAGCGCAACATCGAGCTGCAGCAGGCGGTCATCGAGCAGCGACAGGCCGATATCGCGTCTTCCCAGGCGCAGTTCACCCAGGCGCGCCAGACACTGTCACGCACGCAGAAACTGGTTGATCGTCAGTATTCCTCACGCCAGCAGCTTGATGAAGATCAGGCCAATTTCGATGTAGCCAAGGCCAACGTGACCTCGAGCAAGGCCGCTCTTGCATCAAACCAGCGTCAGCTCGCGGTCTATCAGGCGTCGCTCGATGACGCCCAGGCCAACCGGGACAACGCCCGCGCCGCGCTCGAGGCCGCCGAGCACCAGCTTGCCAAAACCCACATCACCGCGCCCTTCGATGGCGTGGTCGGTAATGTCACGGTGGAAAAGGGCACCTACGCGCAGCCGTCGCTGACGCTGATGACCCTAGTGCCGGTGGATCATCTCTACGTCGTTGCCAATTTCAAGGAAACCCAGATCACTCGCATGCGCATCGGGCAGTCGGTTGATGTTCACGTCGACGCCTACCCGGACACCGTCTTCAAGGGCGTGGTTGAAAGCCTTGCGCCGGCGACCGGGGCGCAGTTCAGCCTGCTGCCCCGTGACAACGCGACCGGCAACTTCAACAAGATCGTGCAGCGGGTACCGGTGCGGATTCGCCTGCTTGGGCCTGAAAAGAAACTGGCGTTTTTGCACGCGGGGCTGTCGGTGGAGCCTCGGGTCGATACGCGAGAGGATGGCCGAGGATTGTACCTGGGCCCCGTGTCGCGCTCGCCCATCGCCCGCGACGTCACTCCGCGCAATCAGGACTGAGTCTCTATGAGCCCGGTGCAGGAGATGCCGTCCTGGCGAGTGCGTATAGGCTTCGTGGCGGCGGTGTTTGGAATGTTCATGGCCATTCTGGACATCCAGATCGTTGCCAGCTCGCTCAACGAGATTCAGGCCGGAGTGTCGGCAAGCCAGGATGAAATCTCCTGGATTCAGACCTCGTATCTGATCGCCGAGATCATCATGATTCCGCTGGCCGGGGTGATGATGCGCATCTTCTCGACCCGCACTGCCTTTGTCATCTCAAGCGTTGGCTTTACCCTTGCAAGCCTTGGCTGCGCGCTGGCGAGCTCCATCAATGAGCTGATCGTCCTGCGTGCGATTCAGGGTTTCATGGGCGGGGCAATGATCCCGATCACCCAGGCGGTGAGCTTTACCATCTTTCCCCGACACAAGATGGGGTCCGTGCAGGCGGTGATCGGACTGGTGGCGACCATCGCGCCGTCGATCGGTCCGACGCTTGGCGGCTACATCACCCAGCACATGAGCTGGCACTGGCTGTTTCTGATCAACGTGATCCCGGGCATCCTGGTGTCGATGGGCGTGTGGTTCATGCTCGACATCGACCGCGCCGACAAGAGCGCGCTCAAGCGGCTCGATCTGATCGGGCTGGTGTTGATGGCGATCTTTCTGGGCTCGCTCGAGTTCGTGCTGGAAGAGGGCCCGGACGACGACTGGTTCAGCAGCTCCCTGATTCTGAATTTCGCTCTTCTCTGCGCGATGGCCGGCATCCTGTTCTTCTGGCGGGTATTCACCGTCGATCATCCGATCGTCAACCTTCGACTCTTTCGCGAGCGCAATTTCGCAACCGGAGTAGGGCTGGTGTTCGCCGTCGGCGTCGCGCTCTATGGTCTGGTGTATCTGCTGCCGCTCTATTTCGGCACGGTGCGGGAATACAACAGCATGCAGATCGGCGAGGTCATGTTCGTGACCGGGGCGGCGATGTTCGTGATGGCGCCGATTGTCGGGCGCCTGACCGATGTGGTTGATCTGCGCCTTCTGATCGGGATCGGGCTCTTGATGACGGGCATCGGGTCGTTCATGAACGTCAATCTGACCACCGAATCGGGCTACTGGGAGTTCTTCTGGCCTCAGGTGGTGCGCGGTATCGGCATGATCATGTGCATGGTGCCGACGTCTCGGATTGCGCTTGGCAATCTCTCACCCCAGAACATCGGCGATGGCAGTGGCATGTTCTCGGTGATGCGAAACCTTGGCGGTGCCATGGGGCTTGCGCTATTGGACACCGTGCGCGATCACCAGCGCGACTATCACTGGACGCAGCTGATCGCGTCGGTCAATCAGGGGCGTGAGGTGGTCGTCACGCAGCTTGCCCAGTATCAGCAGCAGTTCATGGGCGTGGTCAGTGACCCTCAGGCCGCTGCAATCAAGATGATCGGTGACCGCGTCGCCACTCAGGCTGAGGTGCTGGCGTTCAACGACATCTTCCTGTGGCTCGGTATTCTCTATCTGGTTGTTTTTCCAGCCGTCTTTCTATTCAAGAAGCCCACCTGATCCCACGGGGTCGCACGAGCGATCCTCGCGTCCCGCCCAATCCTTGTCTACGCTCGAAGGCAGTCGTTTGCGCGCAAACGATCCGACCGTAATGAAAATCGCGAAGGCGAGGACCGCCTTCGCTCTACGTGGCACGAAAAATAATAACCGCCACGCGACCGATGAGGACTGTCATGGCAGACGCAACACTCGATGCGACGGTGGGGCATGTCGACCCCGATGACACGTCGTCTCTTCAGACGATAGAGCTGACCGTCAACGGTCAGACGCACACACTTACTCTCGAACCCAATGTTGTCTTGCTCGATGCACTGCGCGAGCGCCTGAACCTGACCGGCGCCAAGAAAGGCTGCGATCACGGTCAGTGCGGCGCATGCACCGTAGTGATCGATGGCCGCGCGATGAACAGCTGCCTGCTGTTGGCCGCGCTCGCCGAAGGTCAGGACATTACCACCATCGAAGGCCTGGCCGATGAAGACGGCACGCTGCATCCGATTCAGCAGGCCTTTCTCGAGCACGACGCCTATCAGTGCGGCTACTGCACGGCAGGCCAGATGATGATGGCGACCTCGATCTTGAACGATAAGGACATCGCCAAGGACCCTGCGTCGATCAAGGAGGCCATGAGCGGCAATATCTGTCGCTGCGGCGCCTACAAAAACATCCTCGATGCCGTGCAGAGCGCGCATCGCACCATCGAGGGGGCGTGATCATGCAGAGTTTTGAACTGATCCGCCCGGAAAGCGTAAAAGACGCCATCGGGGCCCAGTCCGAGCGCTCCGCCTTTATTGGCGGTGGCACGACGCTGGTTGATTTGATGAAGCTTGGGGTCATGCAGCCCGATCACGTGGTGGACACCAATCGCCTTGGTCTTGATGAGATCGAGGCGCTTGACGATGGCCGGCTCAAGATCGGTGCCCGGGTCAGCAACAGCCGACTCGCAATCGACGCCCGCGTCGAGCGCGACTATCCGGTGCTGTCCCAGGCGCTGCTCTCGGGCGCCTCCACCGGTCTTCGCAACATGGCAACGACCGCCGGCAACGTCATGCAGCGAACACGTTGCCCGTATTTCCGCGATCCGGCCAAGCCCTGCAACAAGCGCGAACCGGGTACCGGCTGCAGCGCGATGGACGGCATCAACCGCAATCACGCTGTCCTCGGAACCAGCGAGCACTGCATCGCGACCCACCCCTCCGACATGTGCGTGGCGATGGCCGCCATCGGGGCAACTGTGGTGGTCGAGGGCCGCAAGGGCACCCGTGAGATTCCGTTCGAGGACTTTCACTTGCTCCCGGGCGATCACCCCGAGCGCGAGCACGACCTGCGCTCCGATGAGCTGATTACCCACGTGGTGCTCGACGCCCCGCTTGAAGGCGCGGTCTCGACCTACCTGAAGCTGCGCGATCGTGCCTCCTATGAGTTTGCGCTCGCCTCCTGCGCGGCCATTGTCACTCTTGAGGGCACCAAGGTGACCGCCGCACGCATCGCGCTCGGCGGCGTTGCGACCAAACCCTGGCGCGCCGTGGACGCCGAAGCGGCGCTGGTGGGTGAAGAAGCGACTGCGAAGATGTTCGAGCAGGTTGCGCTCTTGGCGTTCCAGCGGGCGATGCCGCTTGAGCACAACGCGTTCAAGGTTGAGCTTGGCCAACAGGCCATCGCGCGCGCACTGCGGGATGCGGTGCAACAGGCAAGCCAGGGAGAGCACCAATGAGTGAGACACTGAACACCCAGAAACCCCGCATCGACGGCGCGCTCAAGCTGTCGGGCGGGGCGGATTACACCGCCGACATCAACCTCGACGGCCAGCTCTATGGCTACCCGGTCGGCAGCGCCATCGCCAGCGGTGAGCTTGAAGGGCTGGAGCTTGAAGAGGCGCTTGGCATGCCCGGCGTGGTCGATATTTTCCACCACGACAATTTCGACCGCACCCTCAAGCACTCACCGAACAGCTTCGCCGAAAAGAATACGGTCAGCGAGCCGCGCCTGCCGTTCGAGGACACCACGATCCACTACCACGGCCAGTACATCGCGCTGGTAGTGGCCGACACCTTCGAACACGCCCGAGCCGCCGCCCAGAAGGTCAAGGGCAAGTACCGCGCAAACGATCAGGTCATAAGCCAGTTCGATGAACTCGACGCCGACAACGTCGCCGGTCTGCCGGGTGTGCTTCAGGAGGGCGACGGTCAGAGCCGAGGCGAGGCCGATACGGCGTTTGATGCGGCCGAGGTTACCCTCGATCACCACTACTCGATCGCGACCGAGACCCACGCGGCAATGGAGCTTCACGCCTCGACCGCTACCTGGTCCGGCGATCATCTGACCGTGTACGAGTCCACCCAGGGCGTGGTGTTCCAGCGTCACGCGCTGTCGCACGTGTTCTCGATGCCGCCGGAGCAGATCAATGTGATCTCGCACTTCATCGGCTCGGGCTTTGGCGGCAAGCTTTTCATGTGGCCGCACGCGATCATGACCGCGGTGGCATCACGCCGGCTGAAACGCCCGGTCAAGACGGTGGTGCCGCGTCAAAGCGTGTTCACCTCCGCCGGCAGCCGCCCACGCTCGATCCAGCGCGTCCGCCTTGGCGCGCGCGCCGACGGCACGCTGACCTCGATCCGTCACGATGGCAGCAACGAAACCGCCTTCGTCGGTATGCACAACGACACGGTGATTTCCGCCACGCCCAGCATGTACGCCTGCGAGAATGTGTCCGTGACCAACCGGGTCGGCGAGGTCAACCACGGCATGCCGTGCCCGATGCGTGCGCCCGGTGAAGCGCCTGGGCTGTTCGCGCTGGAAACGGCGATGGACGAACTGGCCTGGCAGCTCGAGATGGACCCCGTTGAGCTTCGCAAGAAGAATTTTGCCGAGCGGGATCCAGCCTCCGATCTGCCGTGGTCGAGCAATCACCTGATCGAATGCTGGGACAACGCCGCCAAGCGCTTTGGCTGGGAAAACCGCACCGCGGAAATCGGCGCGATGCGCGAAGGCGACGAGATCATCGGCTACGGCATGGCCTCGCAAAGCTGGGAAGCCATGCGTCTTCAGTGCTCGGCGCGGGTGACCTTTCTGTCCGATGGCCGTCTGCAGGTCAGCTGCGGTACGCAGGACATCGGTACCGGCACCTACACCATTGTCGCCCAGACCGCGAGCGAGCTGAGCGGCGTGCCGATCGAGGACATCGACGTGCGCCTTGGCGACTCGTCGCTGCCCTCCGGGCCGCTGTCCGGTGGCTCGTTTGCCACCGCAACCGTGTTGCCGGCGGTCAAGGCCGCACTCGATGCCGCCACCCAGGCGCTGATCGACAAGGTTACTCAGGACGGCCAGGCGTTTTCCGACGTCGACTCGGGGTCGATCGAGTTAAGCGACCGCGCTCTGACCTATGGGGATCGCTCGATTCCGGTCACCACGCTTTTGGAGGAGCTGGGCATCGGTCAGGTCACCGCCGAAGCCTCGGCCGAGCCTGGCGATGAGCAGAGCGAGTACAGCTTTCGCTCGTTCGGCGCCGTGTTCGTCGAGGTGCGCTGGGATCCGGGCATTTCCCGGCTCAAGGTCGAGCGGATCGTCTCCACCATCGACATCGGTCGCGCCATTAACCCGATGACCGCGCGCAATCAGGTCGAGGGCGGCCTGGTGATGGGTCTGGGCATGGCGCTGTTTGAGCAGACCGAGTACGACAAGAGCGGTTATCTCTACAACGCCAACCTGGCCGATTACATCGTGCCGGTGCACGCAGACATTCCGCCGATCGACGTCGAACTGCTCGACTATCCCGATTACCACCTGAACGCCTTCGGCGCGCGCGGCGTGGGCGAGATCGGCCTGACCGGCATTGCCGCCGCCATTTCCAACGCGGTGTATCACGCGACCGGCAAGCGCATTCGCGACCTGCCTATCTCCATCGAGCGATTACTGATGGCCAACTGAGTCCAGTCCGGACGGCGGCGCCTGCCGCCGCTCGGGCTTCGGAGGATTCCATGACCGAGTATTTCGACCCGAAGACACAAGGCGGGGCGACGTCCAAGTCACGCCGAAATTTTCTGAAGACCGTCGGCGCCTCCGGCGTGGCGGCCGCCTCCACGCCTCTCTGGGCCCAGGCCACTCAGGCCCGCGCCGCCGAGACGCCGGAAGGCGATCCCGCCAAGGCGTCCGCGCCGGCCCCTGGCATGAGCCGCATCCAGCTGAACGTGAACGGCGTCGAGCGCACCGTGGACGTGGCGCCACAGATGGTGCTTCTGGACGTAGTGCGTAACGAGCTTGGCCTGACCGGTACCAAGAAGGGCTGTGATCAGGGCCAGTGCGGCGCCTGCACGGTGCTGGTCAACGGTCAGGCGATCAACTCCTGCCTCTCGCTCGCGATCAGTCGCCAGACCGATGAGATCACCACCATCGAAGGGCTCGAGCGTGGCGGCGAGCTGCACCCGGTGCAGCAGGCGTTCTGGGAGCACGACGCCTTTCAGTGCGGCTACTGCACTTCCGGCCAGATCATGAGCGCGGTCGCGGTGTTGAACGACGACCGCATCGGCCAAAGTGACGCCGCCGTACGCGAGGCCATGAGTGGCAACATCTGCCGGTGCGGCGCCTACAAGAACATTCTTGCGGCCGTGCAGGACGCCCGAAAGGCCATGAAGGGAGGTGGGTAATGCGCGCCTTTGATTATGCTCGCCCCGGTGCGGTGGGTGCGGCCATCGCGGCCCACGCCAAGGCCGATTCTGCCTATCTGGCCGGCGGCACCACGCTTTTGGATCTTGCAAAGATCGACATCATGCAGCCCGAGCAGGTCGTCGACATCAACGGCCTCGGGCTTGATCGGATCGAGCGTCTCGAGGACGGTCGGGTGCGTGTCGGTGCGCTGGTTACCAACACCGCGCTTGCCCGGCATGAACTGATCGAGACGCACTATCCGGTGCTATCGCAGGCGCTGCTCTCTGGTGCCAGCACCCAGCTTCGCAACAAGGCCACCACCGGCGGCAACGTGATGCAGCGCGTGCGCTGCCCGTACTTCCGAGACGGCGCCTCGCCCTGCAACAAGCGCGAGCCCGGCAGTGGCTGTTCGGCCATCGGCGGCGTTAACCGGGAAACCTTTGCGGTGCTCGGCACCAGCGAGCAGTGCATCGCCGCCCATCCTTCGGACATGTGCGTGGCGATGGCCGCCATTGGCGCGACGGTTTCGGTACACGGGCCAAAGGGGACCCGCGAGATCGACTTCGGCGCGTTTCACCTGCTGCCCGGCAGCACACCTGAGCGTGAACACGCCCTCGAGCCTGATGAGCTGATCACTCACGTTACCCTCAACGCGCCGGAGCGCGACGCGCGCTCCGGCTACCTAAAGCTTCGAGACCGCGCGTCCTATCAGTTCGCGCTGGCTTCGTGCGCCGCGCAATTGACGCTCAAGGGCGGTGTCATCCGCTCGCCGCGCATTGCGCTTGGCGGCGTTGCCACCAAGCCCTGGCGGGCGCTTGAGGCCGAGCGGATCCTCGAGGGCAAAGCGCCGTCGAAGGCGCTGTTCGAGCAGGCGGCGAAGGCCGCATTCAAGACCGCGACGGCCTATGAGCACAACGCCTTCAAGATTCCGCTCGGTCAGCACGCCATCATTGCCGAGCTCGGGAAACTGACCGGGCTTGCGACCACGCAGGAGGCCTCATGAGCGATCAGACACTGGGCGCCGGCCCGAAACGCATCGACGGTCGACTCAAGGTGACAGGTAAGGCCCCGTACGCCGCCGACCACGCCCTTGATAATACTGCCTACGGCTATGGGGTGTTTTCGACCATCAGCCGCGGTCGCATCGTCTCGCTCGAGCTTGACGCCGCCCGCGCGATGCCGGGGGTGATCGAGATTTTCCACCACGGCAACTTCCCCGCGCTTCACCACACGCCGTCGTCGATGGCCAAGGGCAACAAGGTCGAGGAGACCCGGCTGCCGTTCGAGGATGAGCAGGTCTACTACGACGGCCAGTTCGTGGCGCTGGTGGTGGCCGAGCGCTTCGATCAGGCCCGCGCCGCGGCCCGCGCGGTCAAGGTGCGCTATGAAGAAGAGATCCCGCGGGCGAATCTCGAGCAGGGCGTGAAGGCCCATGGCACGAAAAAGGGCAAGGGCAATCACAGCCGGGGCGACGCCGACGGCGCGTTCGAGCGCGGCGCGCACCAGATCGATGTGACCTACACCACGCCGGTCGAGACCCACAACCCGATGGAAATGCACTCGACGCTGGCGCACTGGCCCGACGGCCGCCTGCAGGTGTTCGAATCCTCTCAGGGCGTGGTGCAGCAAAAGGGGGCGATGGCCAAGATCTTCAATCTGGCGCCGCACAAGGTCGAGGTCATCTCGACCTTCATCGGCTCAGGCTTTGGCAGCAAGCTCTGGATGTGGCCCCACGCCGTGGCCGCTGCCGCCGCCTCGCGTGAGATCAAGCGCCCGGTGGAGCTGGTGGTGCCCAGACAGCAGATGTTCACCACCACCGGCCACCGACCGGAAACCAAACAGACGCTCAAGCTTGCCACCGACGATCAGGGCCGTTTGATTGCGCTCAGCCATCATTCGGTGTCGACCACCTCCTATACCGATCAGTATGTCGAGACCTGTGGCAGCGTGACCAAGAGCCTCTACAGCTGCGACAACGTCTCGATCACCCATCGAACGACCGAGGTCAACCGCGGCACGCCGACCTCGATGCGTGCGCCTGGCGCCGCGCCCGGCCTGTTCGCGCTGGAATCCGCCATCGACGAGATGGCGCTCGAGGCCGGCATCGATCCGCTGACCTTCCGGCTCGATCAGTTCGCCGAGCGCGACGAAAGTCAGGACCTGCCGTTTTCGAGCAACCACATCAAGGAAACGGCCGAGCGTGCGGCTGAGCAGTTTGGCTGGCATCAGCGCAACCCGACGGTCGGCAGCATGCGAGACGGCCGGGAAATCGTCGGCTACGGCATGGCGGCCTGCAACTGGGAGGCGATCAAGCGCCCCTGTGACGCGCATGTCGCGCTGCGCGCCGATGGCACCGTTTACGCCTCCTGCGCCACCCAGGACATCGGTACCGGCACCTACACCATCGTCGCCCAGACGCTGGTTGAGCTGACTGGCGTACCGTTTGAGCGCATCGAGGTCGAGCTTGGCGACACCTCCTACCCCAAGGGGCCGATCTCCGGCGGCTCCTGGACCACGGCGACCACGCTCCCGGCGATTGCCGAGGCCACCCGCCACGCGATCGATGAGCTTAAAACCCGCGCGGTGCGTTCGGGCGGGCCGTTCGAGGGCGTGGATGTCGAGGCGCTGACGTTCGACAATGGCGTGCTGTCATTTGATGGCAAGCGCATGCCGTTTGCCGAGGCGCTCTCAACGATGAAACTTGCCAACGCCGAAGGCGAGGCCCACACCGAGGGCGCGGATACCTCGAAATACTCCTACCGCTCCTTCGGCACCCACTTCGTCGAGGTGCGCTGGGACCCGCTGCTTGCCAATCTTCGCGTGGCGCGAGTGGTCAGTGCCATCGACGTGGGGCGGGTGATGAATGAGAAGACCGCTCGCAACCAGGTCGAGGGCGCCGTGGTAATGGGCATTGGCATGGCGATGTTCGAGCGTACCGAGTACGACCCGAGAACGGCGCGGGTCGTGAACAACAACTACGCCGAGTATCTGGTGCCAGTGCACGCCGACCAGCCCGAGGTGGATGTGATTCTGCTCGATTACCCCGACACCGCCTTCAACGAGTTCGGCGCGCGGGGCATCGGTGAGATCGGCATCACCGGGCTTGCCGCGGCGGTAGCCAATGCGGTCTACCATGCCACCGGCGTGCGGGTGCGTGAGCTTCCGATTACCAAGGAGGCGTTGATGGGGGCGGTGTGATCGCCTCGTTCGACAGGACAACCGCCTTCGGGCGGTTTTTTCATGAAGCCCTGACCCGCACAGGGCTGTAGTGTTAGACTTTGGTCTATTTTGTCGCTGCCGACCGTTCACGATCAGAGGCGCTTTCCCACCGTGACTTCGATACTGCTTTCCCTTCAACGGCTCTGGGCCGTCAAACGCTTCTCCTCCGGGCTCAAGGTCTTCATCGCACTGAGCGGGGCGATGGTGCTTGGCTGGGGGCTTGGGCATGTATCGTGGGTCATCCCCTGGTTTCTGGGCATCATCGCCTGCGCGCTTTCGGAAACCGACGACAACGTCTGGGGCCGGATGCAGGCGGTGGGCGTCACGCTGGTGCTCTTTTTCATTACCGCGCTCGGGGTGCAGTGGCTGATGCCTCGGCCGCTTGAGTTCGTCGCGGGGCTGACCCTTGGCAGCTTCTGTCTGACGATGGGGGCCGCCGTCGGCGAGCGGTACGGCACCATCTTGCGGGCCACGCTGATTCTTGCGGTCTATACGATGATCGGGGTCGACCAGAGCCAGGTCGAGCGCGTGTGGTGGTTCGAACCGGTCATGCTGACCCTTGGCGCGGCCTGGTATGGGGCGCTGTCGGTGCTCTGGTGTGCGCTGTTTTCCCGCCAACCCGTGCAGCAGGGGCTCGCCGAGCTGTACCGGCAGCTAAGCGAGTATCTGCTGCTTAAAGCCTCGTTGTTCGAGCCGTCCAACAACAAGGACGTCGACGACATTCGGCTTTCGCTTGCCCGCCAGAACACGCAGGTGGTGATGGCGATGAACCAGGTCAAGGAATCGATCATCAACCGGCTCGACAGCAAGCGTGCCCAGCCGACGCTCAAGCGCTACCTGACGCTTTATTTCATCGCGCAGAGCATTCACGAGCGGGCAAGCTCGACCCACTACCCGTACCACATGCTGGCCGAGGCCTTCTTTCACAGTGATGTGTTGTTTCGCTGCCAGCGGCTTTTAAAGAGCCAAGCCTACGCCTGCCGGCAACTCGGGCGCTCGATTCGTCGCCGCGAGACGCTCAAGGACACCCGCCACACCCACGCGATGAACGATCTGAACACCTCGCTTGCCTATCTGCACCAGCATCGCGCAAGCTTTGACGCCACGCCTCTTGGGGCCGTCGATGCGCTGGCGCACAATTTGAGCGTACTGGAACAGGAACTTGGACGTGCCCACGACCCGGCCGACATCGAACCGGAAGCCGACAGCACTCTGTACGACCGCTCGCCGCAGTCGCTTCGAGACGCCTGGGCGCGTGTGCGTGAGCACCTGACGCCGCGCTCGAGCATCTTCCGTCATGCGCTTCGGCTCACGCTCGCCCTGGTGGCCGGCTACGGGGTAGTGGTGGTGACCGACATCGCGCTCGGCTACTGGATTCTTCTGACGACGCTGTTCGTGTGTCTGCCAAGCTACGGCTCGACCCGGCTGAAACTGACCGAACGCATCAGCGGTACCGTGCTCGGCCTGGTCGTTGGCTGGGCATCGTTGACGCTCTTTCCCTCGCCATTGATTCAAAGCGGCATCGCGGTGGTGGCCGGGGTAGTGTTCTTCGTTTACCGCCAGAGCCGCTACATGCTCGCAACCGGGGCCATCACGCTTTTGGTGGTGTGCTGCTTCAACCAGGTGGTTGATGGCTACACCGTACTGTGGCCCCGCTTGATCGATACCGTGATCGGAAGCGTGCTGACCGGGCTTGCGGTGTTTCTGGTGCTGCCGGACTGGCAGGGGCGGCGCATCCATCAGCTCGCGGCGGACGCGCTCAAGCACAACGGCGGCTACCTGCGTCAGCTCATTCGCCAGTACGGCGCCGGCAAACAGGACAATCTGGCCTATCGGCTGGCGCGGCGCAACGCGCATAACGCCGACATGGCGCTGACGTCGGCGCTTTCGAACATCGCGCTGGAGCCGGGGCACTTTCGCAAGGACGCCGAGGCGTGCCTACCGCTGATGGTGACCGCGCATACGCTTTTGAACTACCTTTCAGCGCTCGGTGCGCACCGCGACGCGCTGCCGGCCCACCCGCATCTGGAACTGCTTGACCGCGCAAGCGACTACCTAGCGCGCGCGCTTGAAGACATCGCAACGCATCTGCTCGAACGGCGCCCGGTGCCCACCTCGGATGAAGAGGGCCAGGGGATCGAGGCCGAACTCAAGGCCTCCACCCAGGAGATGCAGGCGCCGTATCAGCTGGTGCAGATGGAGCTTCTTCTGATCTGCAGGCTTTTAAGCACCGTGCGCCAGCAGGCCGTCACCCTTCAGCAAAGCGTGTCCGGCGCGAGCGTGCGTGCGGCCTAGCTGCTTCATGGGATTTAGCATTGGGCGAAGCAGGAACAAAGGAAGAAAAACGCGAGAATAGTCGCCCTTCCATTTTGATTAGCAATTTCTGACTAAAGTAATACTGGCTTGTATAGGCCGATGTGAGAACGTCGGCGTTTCAGTCATTACTTGAAGGAAATGCATTTTGCCTTCTGGCTTGCGAAATGCCTCGACGTATCACCGCTATGCCGGTAAAGCGTTGCCGGATCACTCGGGCGATGCCCATCATCTTCTCGCGTATCACAACCTCGATGTTGCAGCCGTTGGCTGGCACTTGCTGGCGCCCGGTCGCCCCCTGACCCAGCAGCTTGCTGCGCAGTTGGACATCGAACCTGAGTCGCTGCAGCGCCTGCTGGTGTTTCTGCTTGGCCTTCACGATCTCGGTAAGTTTTCCCGCGCCTTTCAGGAGGTGTTGAAGCTCGAGTCCGACGGCATGGCAGCGCCGCAAGGCAAGCACTACAAGCAGCGTCACGACCGCCTGGGCGTATTGCTCTGGGATACCTGTTGGAACGCCTGGCGAAAGAATGGCGTCTTGCACTGGCCGGAGGGGGCGGCGCCCGCCAGAAAGCTATTGGAACCGATGGAAAGCCTGCTGGCGCCATTCTTTGGCCACCACGGTCAACCCGTGGCAACCGGCCAGCTCACGTTTGCAGACTTCTTCGTTGACGACGGCGAGCTTGACGATGCCACCGCTGCCGGTAACTTCGTTGCCGATTGGGCCGCGTTGGTTGCCCCTCACTGGCCCGTCGACCAGCTGCTGGATGAAGGCTGGCTCGCGCGCTTCAAGACGCTGAGCTGGACGATAGCCGGTTGGGCAACACTCAGCGACTGGCTGGGCTCGAACCGTGACCACTTCCCTTACTGCCAGAACCCCATGGCACTGGCTGACTACTGGCCACGAGCGCTCGAGCAGGCCGAGGCGGTTCTGAACGCCACCGGCTTTGCCCGCCCGCCGCAGCCAGTGCCTTATGCCGGACTTAAACAGTGGTTTACCAGCACCGTCACGCCGACCCCGCTTCAGCAGAAAGCGGAAGCGCTGGCGCTACAGGATGGGCCGCAGCTGTTCATCCTTGAAGATGTGACCGGCGCAGGTAAGACCGAAGCCGCCTGTATTCTGGCCCAGCGGCTGTTGGCCGATGGCCACGGCGAAGGGCTCTATTTCGCACTGCCCACCATGGCGACATCCAACGCCATGTACACCCGGCTGGGCAACCTTCACCACCGCTTCTACAGCGCCGACTCAAAACCTTCGCTGGTGCTTGCCCACGGAGCGCGGGAGCTAAATGAAGCGTTCGAGCGTGCGGTGACACAGCCCGACCGCGACGACTACGCCGCAATAGATGCCAGCGCCTCGACCCAGTGCAACCGCTGGCTGGCGGACTCCAACAAGAAGGCGCTTTTGGCGGATGTGGGCGTGGGTACCATCGATCAGGCGCTGATGGGTGGTCTGCCGTTTCGCCATCAGTCGCTGCGCCTTTTGGGGCTTTCGCGCAAGGTGCTTATTATCGACGAAGTCCACGCCTTCGACCATTACATGCAGACGTTGCTGCATCAGCTATTGGCTCACCACGCCCGCCAGGGCGGAAGCGCCATTCTATTGACGGCCACGCTCCCCCGGGCCATGCGCGAGGCGCTTGTAGCGGCCTGGCAGCATGGCCTAGATGCCGCCCCAAGTGTGCTTGAAAACACCGATTACCCGTTGCTCACCCATTGCGGAAAGAGCATAACCGGCGAAGTCCCGGTGCAGACGCGTCCGGAAGTCGTGCGCCGCGTGGCCATTACCTGGCTTGAAAGCGAGGACGAGGCCATCGAGCGCGTGCTGGCCGCCGTGGAAACGGAGGAGTGCATCGTCTGGGTGCGCAACACCGTGGACGATGCCATCCGCGCTTACCAGTCGCTGCGCGAGCGCCACCCCGATCCCGAGCGCTGCCTGCTCTTTCATGCCCGCTTTGCCATGGTGGACCGCCAGCGGATCGAGTCCGAGGTCATTCGTCGCTTCGGCAAGGAATCCACGCCGTCACTAAGGCGTGGCCAGGTGATCGTTACCACGCAGGTTTTTCAGGAAAGCCTGGACTGCGATGCCGACCAGATGGTCAGCGATATCGCGCCCATCGACCTTCTGATTCAGCGCGCCGGGCGGCTGCAGCGCCATCAGCGCGGCGAACGCCCTGATCCCGTGCTGCAAGTGCTGGCGCCTGCCTGGAGCGATACCCCCGGCACCGACTGGCTAAGCAAGGCGCACCGCGGCACACAAGCCGTCTACAAGGATACCTCGCTGATCTGGCTGACCCAGCGCGTACTGCGTGAGCAGGGCGCCATCACCATGCCGGGCGAGGCGCGCCGCTTGATTGAGCACGTTTATGCCGCATCAAAGGATGATCTCCCCGAAGCGTTTGACCTGGCGCACTTCGAGCGCACCGGCATGGATAAATTCGCGGTGTCTGTAGCCACTCACAACGCGCTCAACCTGGAAGACGGCTACCGCCTCGATAGCGATTTCGACCCGTGGCAGGAGGAGCGCGAGATGGGAACGCGACTCAGCGACGAGCAAAGCGTTGAGGTTGTGCTGCTCAAGCGCCAGGAAGATGAGCTGGTTCTCTGGGTTAAGGGGCATCGCCACGCCGACCGACTCAGCCGATGTCGCCTGAGGGAGAGCCAGGTCAGAAAGCTCGCCGTATTGCCGGAGCGCTATGCCGAGCAGTGGGAAGCGTTACAGCACCGCCACCGTGGGTTGCGCTTCGTTCATCCCTGGCTGCCGGAAGAGGACACAACCTGTAGTTATGACGCGCAGTGGGGCGTGAGTTTTGAACAAAAGTAAACGCTGCCATGTGAATGGAAAATAGGTAGGGCCGGGTAGTTAAACCAGCATGATTGATATCAAAACAACGTAGGTGAGGTGCCGATGAATCTACTCAAAGACCCTTGGTTGCCGTTTCGTAATCGAGATGGCCGAATTGAATACCGCCTGCCCTCGGCGCTCGCTGATCCCGATGTTCTTGATCTCGCACTCCCCCGCGCCGATTTCCAGGGCGCCGCCTGGCAGTTTCTGATCGCGCTGTTACAAACGGCGATGACGCCGAAGAATACCGACGCCTGGCTTGATCGTTACCAGACCCCGCCCAGCGTGGCCGAGCTCGATGATCTACTGGCGCCTTTTGCCTCGGCCTTTGAGCTGGATGGCGACGGCCCGCGTTTCATGCAGGACCTGGACCCGCTTGATGACGTCAAGGACGCGCCGGTCGCGGGCCTTTTGATCGATTCCCCCGGCGCCAACGGCATCAAGAATAATACCGATTTCTTCGTCAAACGTGGCCGGGTTGAAACGGTTTGCCCCGAGTGCGCGGCGCTGGCGCTTTATACCATGCAGATCAACGCGCCCGCCGGTGGCGCCGGCATTCGCGTCGGCCTGCGCGGTGGCGGGCCGCTGACCACGCTGATCTTGCCGGAAGACGAGAGCAAGCCACTATGGGCGCGGCTCTGGCCCAACGTCATGCCCGCCGATGCCGTGGGCCAGCCAGGTCAGACCTGGCGTGTGTCTAAAGCCGATGATTCCGATCTGTTCTTCTGGATGAGCGATACCCGCGTCAGCGACAAGAAGGGCACCGAGGTATTGCCCGAGCAGGTACATCCGCTGCACGCCTTCTGGTCGATGCCCCGACGCTACCGATTATTGTTCGATGAAACGCCAGGCACCTGTGACCTTTGCGGCCGCGAGGCAGCGACCCCGGTGCGCCGCCTGCGCGCCAAGAAGCAGGGCGCCAACTATGACGGCCCTTGGCGGCACCCGCTTACTCCCTACCGCCGCTTGAATCCCAAAAAGCTCGATGAGTTGCCGCTTTCCAGCAAGGGCCAGCCCGGCGGGTTGGGCTACCGCCACTGGCCGGGGTTGGTGCTGGAAGATGAAGCCGGTAGCGGCGCCCTGCCTGCCCGGGTCGTGACTCACCATCTAAAAAAGTACCACCAGGTGGAAGCCGCTCGCGACGATGGGGAAGCGTTCGATGCGCTTTTTCGCCGTACCCGGCTCTGGGTGTTCGGCTATGACATGGACAACATGAAACCGCGCGGTTGGTACAGCGTGGCGATGCCGCTGGTGGGCGTGCCCGAGCGGCAGCAGGAAACGCTGCGCGGCTGGGCCAAATGCTTCGTCGACTTGGCCGCCAATATCAGCTGGACGCTGCGCAATCAGCTCAAGCGCGCCTGGTTCAAACGCCCGGAAGACGCCAAGGGCGATATGAGCCAGATCGACGCTCAGTTTTTCGAGGCGACCCAGCCGGCATTTTTCACCGCCCTGCGTGAGATGGGCGAGGTGCTGCGCGATGATATCCCGAGCGATGGAGCGCCGCCTACGCTGTCTTCTGAGACTCACCGCCAGTGGTATCTGGCGCTCAAGCGTGAAGCCATGGCGCTATTCGATGCCCAGGCCATCAGCGGCCCGCTGGAGGGCATGAAGATGCAGCAGCTTGAGCGCATCACCAGTGCGCGGCGCTACCTGCTGGCGTATCTGAACGGTAGCGGCAAGAAGGTTGGCAAGACGGTGCAGACGTTTGCCCAAGCGGGTGGCTTCGAGTTGAAAACGTCGTTAGCTGAAGAAAATTCGGAGGGAAGTGCAGCATGAGTGAGGCAGAACGACAAACATCGCCAGCGGCAGAGGCTACGGTCACAACGAGCGATAAAGTGAAGGAATATCGCCACGCACTCACATCAGATGAGGCTTATACGCTGCGCCTGTGGTGGCAGCGATTGACACTCGACCCTCCTGCGCTCAAAAAAATCACCGGGAAGCCGGCTTTTCCACGCGGCGTACGCGCCGCGCTGCGCCGCTGCGACACTATCGAGTCGGTCATGTTGACCGAAGCGTTTCGCCATCTCTGGCAGGCGCTCGAATCGAAGGCCTGGCAGAAGACACCGCCCAAAACTTCCCGCGATCAGCGCATCAAGACATGGGCCGCCATTGCTGCCGTCGCGAGCGAACTGCGCGCCGAGACCTTCGACGCCCCGTTGGGTAAACGGCTGGGCGAGAAACGCCCAAATACCGGCGATACCCCGCGCATGAGCGATCTGCGCTTTCAGCAGTTGCTCGACTGCCATACGCCTGAAGAACTGATGCGCCGCTTTCGCCGGGCGCTCAAGCTGGCTGATAACACAGGCGTCAGCATTGTTCATCTGGCCGACATGGTCGCGCTCTGGGCGCGCGAGCAGCGAGGTCAGTACCGCGCCGAGGCCACCCAGCGTTTCGCCTTCGTCATGAGCGATGCCTACTTTCAGGCGCGCGCTTAAACCGGGCGCGAGCGACTGAGCGGTCACGACCACTTATCCATACCCACTTTTTGGCACTCGGCACATTTTTTATTCAGGGAACCTATCATGAGCCACTTTATCCAGCTCCATCTGTTGACCTCCTACCCGCCCTCCAACCTCAACCGCGACGACCTGGGCCGTCCCAAAACGGCTTTCATGGGCGGCGCGCGGCGGCTGCGCGTCTCCTCGCAAAGCCTCAAGCGCAACTGGCGCACCTCTGATCTATTTGAATCAGCGGTCGAGGGCCACAAGGGCACGCGGACCAAGCGTTTGGGCAAGCAGGTGTTTGACCGCATGAAAGATGCTGGCGCTGATCCGAAAGTCGCCGGCAACAGCGCCGAGAAGATCGCTGGCGTTTTCGGCAAGCTGCGCAAGGTCGATAAAGGCGAAAAGCACGAATACGAAATCGAGCAGCTGGTGCATGTCGGCCCGGATGAGCTGACCGCGCTGGAAACACTCGCCGATAACTTGGGCGCCGAGAACCGCGAACCGACAGATGACGAGCTCAATGGCCTGCTCGCCCAGCGTCCCACCGCCGTCGATGTGGCGCTGTTCGGGCGGATGCTCGCCGCGGCACCGAGCTACAACGTCGAAGCCGCCTGCCAGGTGGCGCACGCCATCACCGTCCACGCCGCCGAGGTCGAGGACGACTACTTCACCGCCGTCGATGACCTCAATACGGGCGATGAAGACCGTGGGGCGGCGCATATCGGTGAGGCCGGATTCGCCGCCGGACTTTTCTACCTCTACATCTGCATCGACCGTGATTTGCTGGTGGCAAATTTAAAGGGCAATTCAGAGCTTGCTGACCGTGCCATTGGCGCGCTGGTGGAATCCGCCGTAAAAATCTCTCCCAAGGGCAAGCAGAACAGCTTCGGTTCCCGCGCCCAGGCAAGCTACGTGCTGGCAGAAAAGGGCGACCAGCAGCCGCGTTCGCTGTCGGCCTCTTTCCTGCAGCCGGTCAACGGCGATGAGCAGGGCGTTGCGGCCATCCGCAAGCTGGAAACTCAGGCTCAGGCGTTCGATGACGCCTACGGTGCGGGGGCGGACCGTCGCTTTATTCTCTCGGCAACGCCGGAGTACGATACGCCATTTCTCAAAGGCGACATTCAGCGCGGTAACCTCGAGGCGCTGTTGACCTTCCTCAAGGGCGACGACTAAGCGGAGGCGATATGCCACACCATCTGGTTTTTCGCCTCTATGCGCCCATGGCAAGCTGGGGTGAGGCGGCGGTCGGCGAGACGCGGCCAACGGCCACCTACCCAAGCCGAAGCGCCATTGTCGGGTTGATAGGGGCGGCGCTCGGGATCAAGCGCGACGACGAGAACGGCCAACGCCAGCTGCGCGAAAGCCTGCAGGTGGCAGTCAAACAGCGCTCGCCCGGGCTGTTGCTGCGCGACTATCACACCGTACAGGTGCCGCCAACGCAGTCAAAAGTGACCCATCGCACCCGCCGTGAGGAGCTGTCGGTGCCCAAGGAAGCGCTCAATACCATTCTGTCGTCGCGCGACTACCGCTGCGACGGCCTGTGGAGCGTGGCACTGCGGCTGACCACGCACACCGCCTGGACGCTCGATGACCTCAAGGGGGCGCTGGAAAGGCCCCGCTTTGTGCTTTACCTCGGCCGCAAGGCGTGCCCCGTGGCCGCCCCCTTGTTGCCTACGCTGGTCGAGGCCGATACCTGGCGCCAGGCGCTGGATCACCGCTTTGAAAGCGCGCTGGATCCGGAGCGTAATTGGTTTGCGCTGGCGGGCAACGAGAAAAAGGACAAGGACGTACTGCGTCTGCCAGACCAGGTGCTCTACGCCTGGGAAGGTGATGCCGATGCGCTCGATGGCAGCGAGACAGTCAGCGAATCCAGCGAGGTGTGGGACGAGCCGCTGAACCGCCGTCGCTGGCAGTTTGGGCCACGTCTTGAGCATCGGCGCACCGTGAACGTGGAGGGAGAACGCTAATGTATCTGTCGAGTGTCAGGCTGGATCTCAATGCCCTCAGCCGAGCCGAGCTGTTCGACGTGCTGGACGGAGGCGCCTATACCGCTCACCAGTTGCTCTGGCGGTTGTTTCCCGATGTGCCTGAAGGCGAGCGGCCGTTCATCTTTCGCCAGGAAATGGAAGAAGACGCCAACGGCAAAAGCGCCGGGCTGCCCCGGTTCTACGTTGGATCAAGCCGTCCTCCTGAAGCTGTCGACGGCTTCGAGGTGCAATGCAAGCCATTTTCCCCACAGCTTGCCCGTGGTGAACGGTTGGCCTTTCGCCTGCGCGCCAATCCGACCGTTGCCAAGCCGGCGGGCGAGGGGCGCCGCTCTCACCGTGCTGATGTGTTGATGGACGCGCGCTACCCCTTTCTCAAAGGAGAACGCACGAGCCAGGCCTGCGTCGAGGCGATGGACACTGCGGCGCGTGATTGGCTCGCCAGGCGCGCTGAAAACCTTGGCTTTACGTTGCCGGCTACGCCGGAAGTGGGGGCTTACCGCCAGCACACACTGAGCAAGAAGGAAGGCGGCCAGCCCATCCGCTACTCCAGCGTCGATTACGAAGGCTTGCTGGAAGTGACCGACCCCGCGCTGCTCAATGAAACGCTGCGAGACGGCATTGGCCGTGCCAAGGCGTTTGGCTGTGGACTCTTGTTGCTGCGCCGCGTACCGGAGTGACCCATGAGCTTCATCCCTCTAAAGCCCATCCCGTTGAAAGACCGCATGTCGATGATCTTCGTCGGCATGGGGCAGATCGATGTGCGCGACGGCGCGTTTGTGGTCATTGATGAGGTCAACGGCGAGCGCATGCACATCCCCGTGGGCTCGGTGGCGTGTTTGCTGCTTGAACCCGGCACGCGGGTGTCTCACGCAGCAGTCAAGCTCGCGGCCACGGTGGGTACGCTGTTGATCTGGGTGGGTGATGCGGGCGTGCGGCTCTACAGCGCCGGTCAGCCGGGCGGCGCGCGCTCGGACAAGCTGCTCTATCAGGCCCGGCTGGCGCTGGATGAAAGCCTGCGCCTGAAAGTCGTGCGCAAGATGTTCGAGCAGCGCTTTGGCGAAGAGCCTCCGTCCCGGCGTAGCGTCGAGCAGCTCCGCGGTATCGAAGGTGCGCGGGTACGCAAGACCTACCAAACGCTCGCCAGGCAATACGGTATCAAGTGGCACGGGCGGCGCTACGATCCAAAGCAGTGGGACGCCTCCGACGTGGCCAACCAGTGCCTTTCGGCCGCCACTGCCTGCCTCTACGGGATTACTGAAGCCGCCATTCTGGCCGCGGGCTATGCCCCGGCCATTGGCTTTCTGCACACCGGCAAGCCGCTGAGTTTCGTCTACGACATCGCCGATATCGTCAAATTCGAGACCGTGGTTCCGGCGGCGTTTCGCATCGCCGCGAAAAACCCGCCCATGCCCGAACGTGAAGTGCGTATTGCCTGCCGCGACGCCTTCAAGCAGACCCGGCTTTTGCAGCGCATCATCCCCATGATCGAAGAGGTACTGGCGGCGGGTGAGATCGAACCGCCGACACCCCCGGCCGACGCCGTGCCGCCCGCCATTCCCGAGCCGGAATCGGTCGGCGACAGCGGCCACAGGAGCCAATGACATGGTCATGCTCGTCGTCGTCACCGAAGCCGTGCCACCCCGCTTGCGTGGGCGGCTCGCCGTTTGGCTGCTGGAGATTCGCGCCGGTGTCTACGTGGGCGATGTCAGCAAGCGCATCCGCGAAATGATCTGGGAGCAAATCGAGGTGTTAGCCGAAGAGGGCGGTAACGTTGCCATGGCTTGGGCCAGCAACCACGAATCCGGCTTCGAGTTTCAGACTTTCGGCGACAATCGCCGTGTCCCCATCGATCACGACGGACTGCGATTGGTGCGCTTTTTGCCACCTATAGATAAGTGATTGATTTGGCTGATCTTTAATAATTTGTAGCTGTATAAAAAATAAGCAAAATCGTCGGTGGGTTTATCGGGCACGATTTTTCTTATTTAAAACAAGTGACTACAATTAGACCGTTCCCCGCAGGCGCGGGGATGAACCGCGAGATCCACACCGAAGTGGTTGAATATGACCCCGTTCCCCGCAGGCGCGGGGATGAACCGTCGGAGCAGGGCAAACGAGGCCCAATGCAACGCCGTTCCCCGCAGGCGCGGGGATGAACCGTCCCAGTGTTTTATCTGGCTGGCTTGTTCCTGCCCGTTCCCCGCAGGCGCGGGGATGAACCGGCCTACGCTGAGCTTATGGGTGTCAGCTCTGCCCGTTCCCCGCAGGCGCGGGGATGAACCGGTTGACGAACTCGCCATTGATGTAAGCGTCAACCGTTCCCCGCAGGCGCGGGGATGAACCGGAGGTAAAGCGCGGGCCGGGTGATGAATCCGACCGTTCCCCGCAGGCGCGGGGATGAACCGGAATAAATAATGAATGATTTGATGATTGATATCCGTTCCCCGCAGGCGCGGGGATGAACCGTGGTTGAATATGACCGGGTATATGCCGACCTTCCGTTCCCCGCAGGCGCGGGGATGAACCGGTCACTAAAAGCTACAAACGCGCCATGGAAGTCCGTTCCCCGCAGGCGCGGGGATGAACCGGTAACCATAGCCGGTCAAACGACATTGCCATGCCGTTCCCCGCAGGCGCGGGGATGAACCGACACTTTAGGCACTGAATGCAGTGGTGGGTTGCCGTTCCCCGCAGGCGCGGGGATGAACCGGTCCGGCATTGATTGTGAAAGGGCGGATAAGGCCGTTCCCCGCAGGCGCGGGGATGAACCGAGAATTATTAAACTCACGCCCTATATGTTTTGCCGTTCCCCGCAGGCGCGGGGATGAACCGGATGGTGAGTCCCAGTTCCAGGTGCTGGCAAACCGTTCCCCGCAGGCGCGGGGATGAACCGTTTTCCTGCGCCAGATGAAAACCCTCGGGGTCCCGTTCCCCGCAGGCGCGGGGATGAACCGCCCCCGCCTGTCATTGGCGACGCTTCTTCCGACCGTTCCCCGCAGGCGCGGGGATGAACCGCAAAGGAGCGTGCCCCAAATGCGACAAAACCACCGTTCCCCGCAGGCGCGGGGATGAACCGTTTAATCGGTCTATCGCTCTCCACTTTCGCCCCCGTTCCCCGCAGGCGCGGGGATGAACCGCACAGAACAACGCAGGACATCATTGCAATCGCCCGTTCCCCGCAGGCGCGGGGATGAACCGTGTACCTATGATCGCAACCTGAGCAGGCAGGTCCGTTCCCCGCAGGCGCGGGGATGAACCGCATTAGCCGCTACGCTACGCTCATCACACAACCCGTTCCCCGCAGGCGCGGGGATGAACCGGCGCGCGTGTGGGACGAAGATCGAGTGAGCGACCGTTCCCCGCAGGCGCGGGGATGAACCGCAGTGATGAAGGCGCTCGACTCAGGCGTGCGCCCGTTCCCCGCAGGCGCGGGGATGAACCGCACCTAACTCTGCTCGAGGAGAGCCCGGAAATCCGTTCCCCGCAGGCGCGGGGATGAACCGGTTTCACTTCCACTCACGGCATGGATTACGCGCCGTTCCCCGCAGGCGCGGGGATGAACCGCTCGGGGCGCGGGTCGTTTACGTCGATGAATCCCGTTCCCCGCAGGCGCGGGGATGAACCGGGCGCCGGCACCAAAGTAGGCCGTGGCCGCATCCGTTCCCCGCAGGCGCGGGGATGAACCGATGATCAGACCATCGCCACCGATGCGTCGTATCCGTTCCCCGCAGGCGCGGGGATGAACCGAAATAGAATGGTGTCTGCCTCTTGCTCAATGGCCGTTCCCCGCAGGCGCGGGGATGAACCGCTGTAGCAACACGCCGCCATCTCAGGGTTATGCCCGTTCCCCGCAGGCGCGGGGATGAACCGCAGTCAATCAGGAATCGCTGGGGCAAGAGCTACCGTTCCCCGCAGGCGCGGGGATGAACCGTGGGCCGAGTTCGAAGAAGGGCTTGGCGATCGCCGTTCCCCGCAGGCGCGGGGATGAACCGAGCGCATCGGGACTCGCTGCGCGGGTTGATAGCCGTTCCCCGCAGGCGCGGGGATGAACCGTCTGGATCATCTTCGCGCAGTAGCTGGGCGTCCCGTTCCCCGCAGGCGCGGGGATGAACCGATCGATCACATCGAGCGAGGTGAGCCATGACGCCGTTCCCCGCAGGCGCGGGGATGAACCGCCATCGGCGGCTCTAACGAGATTCAGGCCCATCCGTTCCCCGCAGGCGCGGGGATGAACCGCATGGGTGACCGCTCTCTGATCGAGTTTATTGCCGTTCCCCGCAGGCGCGGGGATGAACCGGACGCTTCGATATGTTTATGCCCATCATCTATCCGTTCCCCGCAGGCGCGGGGATGAACCGCCGCCGCCGAGGGGCAACAGTGGGTGGTGGATCCGTTCCCCGCAGGCGCGGGGATGAACCGTCTTTTTCAGATGCCTTTATTTGTTTCGCGATCCGTTCCCCGCAGGCGCGGGGATGAACCGATGACAACGGCGTTATCTCCGAGTCTTTCGGACCGTTCCCCGCAGGCGCGGGGATGAACCGAGGTCGATAAATTTGGTGGTGGCATAGTTTGCCCGTTCCCCGCAGGCGCGGGGATGAACCGTTATCGGGAATAGCGATGCCGGTACGGTCGAGCCGTTCCCCGCAGGCGCGGGGATGAACCGCCGGGCGTTAAACGCTGATTGCACTTCAAGAGCCGTTCCCCGCAGGCGCGGGGATGAACCGTGAGCACCGAATCAATCATCGCGGCCGTGGCCCCGTTCCCCGCAGGCGCGGGGATGAACCGGCCGGATGGTTTCGGGAGGATAGGAGAGGATGCCGTTCCCCGCAGGCGCGGGGATGAACCGCCAGCCAGTGCCGGATGAGGTGATTATGGCTGCCGTTCCCCGCAGGCGCGGGGATGAACCGCGAGCAGATCAGGATGGTCGACGGCCTCGCGTCCGTTCCCCGCAGGCGCGGGGATGAACCGTCGTATCATCGGCTACCGGGCACCATGATGACCCGTTCCCCGCAGGCGCGGGGATGAACCATTGGCCTGCTTGCCGAACAGGGCAGAGCCAGCCCGTTCCCCGCAGGCGCGGGGATGAACCGCCAAGCAGTGCTCCAAAGTTTCCCCGCTCCAGCCGTTCCCCGCAGGCGCGGGGATGAACCGTTGACCTCGTTGTAGGTTTTGCCGAACTCGCCCCGTTCCCCGCAGGCGCGGGGATGAACCGTGCGCGGATACAGCCAGGAGTATGTCGGATCACCGTTCCCCACGCCCGTGGGGATGAACCGCACCCAACTACGCCGTATCAAGGGTCTGGATGCCGTTCCCCACGCCCGTGGGGATGAACCGCCACCGATGGCGGCATGGTGCTTAGGGTCGGACCGTTCCCCACGCCCGTGGGGATGAACCGTGGGGCGTGGTGTTGGCCCGTATTGACGGTATCCGTTCCCCACGCCCGTGGGGATGAACCGGTCGACCGTCCAAAGCTGGTCGGCGACGCCGTCCGTTCCCCACGCCCGTGGGGATGAACCGCATGGCAAAAGTAGGGATTCGTTTGAAAATTGACCGTTCCCCACGCCCGTGGGGATGAACCGGCCAGATTAGCGGCCTTGTGGACGGCCTGAAACCGTTCCCCACGCCCGTGGGGATGAACCGTGAATTAGCTGAGCGTTCATGGAGCGATGCTCCCGTTCCCCACGCCCGTGGGGATGAACCCTCGACCTCGCCATCCAACATGATGAAGCCGCTCCGTTCCCCACGCCCGTGGGGATGAACCGACAGAACACTGGTTCCGGGTCAGAGAGGGCGCCCGTTCCCCACGCCCGTGGGGATGAACCGGTTTCCGACCAAGGGCCGGGCTCGATTATTTGCCGTTCCCCACGCCCGTGGGGATGAACCGCAGCTTGAAAGCCGGCCTGAGTATCACGATCGCCGTTCCCCACGCCCGTGGGGATGAACCGTCATGAACGCCGGCGCTGTCACAGAGCTCGAGCCGTTCCCCACGCCCATGGGGATGAACCGGCGGCCAGCGATGGGCTGATCCTGCGCGTATTCCGTTCCCCACCAGCGCGGGGCTTACCGTTTAAGTCCATCGCTGACACCGTCACGTCATCCGGGATCACTATGCTGTTATCGCGATATCAAACCAAGGTCGTGTATCCACCACAGCCGCGTTCTGTACGATGTTATCGCTAACATAACTGAGCAACACCGATCGCGGGAGCACAACAATGGATGGATGGACTCAAACGATGTCGGCAGGGCCGCTGCTTGGGATCGCCGCAGGCGCCGTTGCGCTACTGCTGGTCATGGTCATCAAGTTCAGGGTTCATGCGTTTTTGACGCTGATTCTGGTCAGTCTTCTGACCGCATTTGTGACCGGTATTCCGGCAGAGGCCATCGTCCCGACCATGGTGGGCAGCTTCGGCAAGACGCTCGGCGCCGTGGCGCTGTTGGTCGGTCTTGGCGCGATGCTCGGCAAGCTGGTCGAGAATTCGGGCGGCGCGCGGGTGCTGGCCGACAAGATGATCGAGCTGTTCGGCGAGAAGCGGGCGCCGCTGGCACTCGGTGTTGCCTCGCTCCTGATGGGCTTCCCGATCTTCTTCGACGCAGGCCTCATCGTGATGCTGCCGGTGATCTTCGCCGTTGCCCGTCGTCTCGGTGGCCCGGTGCTTTTGTACGCCATTCCGGCCGCGGCGGCGTTTTCCGTCATGCACGTGTTCGTGCCCCCGCACCCGGGCCCGGTCACGGCGTCCGAGCTTTATAACGCCAATCTCGGACTGTTGCTTCTGGTCGGTCTGATCCTTGCGATTCCGATGTGGTGGGTGTCCGGTTACATGTGGGGTAAGGTCACCGCCAAGCAGCATCCGTTCACCATGACCGATTCGCTGTTCGGCAAGGTCGACGACGACAGCATTTCCAATCCGCCATCTGTTGGTACCGTCATCGGCATGCTGCTGCTGCCGCTGGCACTGATCTTCATGAACACCGGCCTCGATTTCATGCGCTCGCTCGGCATGGTCGACAGCGACCAGGGCTGGTATCAGCTGCTGTCCGCCCTTGGCAGCACCCCGATCGCGCTTTTGATCTCGACGCTGGTCGCGATGCTGGTACTCGGTCGCAGCCGCGGCATGGACGGCAACGCGCTCGAGAAAACCCTTGATTCCTCACTCGGTCCGATCTGTTCGGTCGTACTGATCACCGGCGCCGGCGGCATGTTCGGTGGCGTTCTGCGCGCCTCGGGCATCGGTGATGCGCTGTCCAACTCGCTGAGCGATCTCGGCCTTCCGGTCATCGTGGCGGCCTATCTGGTCGCGGTCATCATGCGTCTGGCCCAGGGCTCGGCAACGGTTGCGCTGGTGACGGCGGCGGGGCTCATGGCGCCGGCGGTCGCGGCGGGTGACTACTCCTCCATCGATGTGGTCGCGATCACCATCGCAACCGCCGCGGGCTCCGTCTTTGCCGGTCACGTCAACGATTCCGGGTTCTGGCTGGTCGGCCGGCTGTTCGGGATGGACGTCAAGACCACCCTCAAGACGTGGACGGTTCAGCAGGCGCTCGAGTCAGTGGTCGGCTTCCTGCTCGCCTACGCCGTTTACGCCGTTTTTTAAGAGAGAGACCTCATGACAGGCAGTACTTCCTTGTTTGATCTCGAGGGCCGTCTGGCCCTCGTGACTGGTTCTTCCCGAGGGCTCGGCAACGCTCTGGCGCGTGGTCTTGCCCGTCACGGCGTCCGTGTGATTCTGCACGGCCGCGATCAGGCCCAGCTTGAGGGCGAGGCGCAGGCGATTTCTGAAGAAACCGGCGTCGAGGTGCACACCACCTCGTTTGACGTGACGGATGCCGAAAGCGTTCGTACCGCGCTCGACGATCTGCTCGAGCGCGTCGGCGTGCCGGACATTCTGGTCAATAACGCAGGCCTTCAGCGCCGCGCCCCGTTCAATGAGTACGAGCCCTCGGACTGGGATACGGTGGTGGCCTCGAACCTCTCGAGCGTGTTCTACGTTTCCCGCGTGCTGACGCCTGCGATGAGCGAGCGCGGCTCGGGCAAGGTCGTCAATCTGGGCTCGGTGCAATCGAAGCTTGCGCGTCAGACCATCGCGCCCTATTCCGCCTCCAAGGGCGGTGTCGCGATGCTGACCCAGGGCATGGCGGCCGATCTGGCGCGCTTCAATATTCAGGTCAACTGCATCTCGCCGGGGTATTTCAAGACCGACATGAACACGGCGCTGTGGCAGGACCCGGCCTTCAATGACTGGGTCGAGGCACGCACGCCCGCTCAGCGCTGGGGCAGCCTCGATGAGCTTCTGGGCACGCTGATCTATCTCTGCTCGGACGCCTCCACCTTTGTGTCAGGCCAGAACATCTTCGTCGATGGCGGCATGACCTCGGTGGTCTAAAAGGGCCGCCCCTTGATGGTTTTTACGTATATTGCCCAGAACGGAGCGCAACGATGAAAGCACTGGTCATTCATGGCAAACAGGATCTGCGCGAGCAGGAGTGGAACACGCCCGAGCCCGACGCCGGGCAGGTGCGGGTTCGCATCAGCTGGGGCGGCATCTGTGGCTCTGACCTTCATTACTATCACGAAGGTGCCAATGGGGCATTCGTGGTGCGTGAACCCTTGATCCCGGGCCATGAACTGTCCGGTACCGTCGATCTTGACCCGTCGGGCGAGCTTGCGCCGGGCACGCCGGTCACCTTTCATCCGGCCACGTTCGGCGAAAGCCAGCCGGGTCTTGAAGGGCTGCCGCACCTGTGGCCGAAAGGCGCGTATCTGGGGTCGGCCTCCACCACGCCGCACACCCAGGGTGGCATGAGTGAGTACCTGGTGGTGACGCGCGGCATGATTCGCGTGCTGCCGGAGGGGCTTCCGCTCAAGCGCGCCGCGCTTGCCGAGCCGCTTGCCGTTGCGCTTCATGGCATCAATGTGGCCGGCGGCGTCGAAGGCAAGCGGGTGCTGGTCTGCGGCGCAGGGCCGATTGGCCTTCTGACGGCGGCGGCGGCGGTGATTCAGGGCGCGCAGTCGGTCACGGTCACCGACGTGGTCAATGGCCCGCTTGAGCGCGCCCGCGCGCTTGGCGTTCATCACACCATCCGCATCGGTGAGCAGACGCCGGAGACCGAAGCCTTTGACGTTGCGCTCGAGTGCTCGGGTGTGCCGGCCTCGATCGATACCGCCATCCGTGCGGTGCGTCGCGCAGGCGTCATCGCCCAGATCGGCATGATGGGCGCCGGCGCCCAGCCGCTGGAGCTTGCCACATTGATCTCGAAGGAAATCCAGCTGCGCGGCTGCTTCCGGTTCAATCAGGAAGTGGATGAGGCCATTGAGCTTCTTGCCCGTGACGCCCGGTTCGATCAGGTCATCACGCATGAAGTGCCGGCCACCAACGCAGTCGAGGCGTTCGCGACCGCCAAGGACGCCGAGGCGTCCGGCAAGGTGTTGATCGAGCTGTGGCCCGAAACGCATTGATGCCTGGGGACATGCTGCACGAGTACATGCTGCCCGAGCACAGGCTGCTTGGGTACGTGCTGACGTGATCGTGTGCTCGACCGTAAAAAGCCCGCCATTTGGCGGGCTTTTTATGGTCAGGGCGCTGTGCGGGCGCCTTGATGGCGCGGCGGACTAATTTTTCGCGGGGGAAAGCGTTGCGACGTGATCCGGTTTTTCCGCCTTGTAGACCTCGCCGACTTTTTTGATCGGCTGCTTGAGCGTAAGCCAGACGCGCTTTCCATCCGGTGACAGCGCAAGGCTATTGGGCATGGCGGTCTCGAGCGGCAGCTGCCCTTCAAGGCTTAACTCATCGGTGTCGATGATCGAAAGCTTCTTGGCGTCGCGCTGGCTCACCAATAGACGGTGCTCGGGGGCGTCGAAGGCAGCCGCCAGGCTGTCACCCCCGAGGTCGATCGAGGTGACCTGCTTGCCGGTTCGGGTATCCAACACAGTTACGGCGTTGCTTTTGGCGTGGGTCACGAACAGGTGGTGATTGGCCTTGTCCAGCGCCAGGTTAAGCGGGCTTTTGCCGCCGGTGGGCCACTGATCGACGAGGGTGTTGTCGGTGGTATCGACCACCCGCACGGCGTTGTCCTTGTAGGTCGAGACGAAGAGCCGGTCCGTGTCTGCGTCAAGCGCCAGGCCCGTGGCCCACTCACCAAACCCGGTAACGGTCTTTTCAAGCGCGAAGCGTTTGGTATCGACCACCCACAGCACGCTCTCGGTGCCGACACCTGAAATGTAGAGCGTCTGGCCATCAGGGGAGAGCACCAGCTGGCGTGGGTTCGGGCCGAACGGTTTTTCCTCGCCCTCGGCCGGCTCCGGCGCGGGCTTGGCCAGTTGCAGGGTTTCGGTGGCCCCGGTGTCAACGTTCAACCGAATAAGGCTCTGATCGAGCGTGTCGCCCAGATACAGTGTTTTGGTGGCCTCATCGAATGCCAGCCCGAACGCCTGGCCCGGCAGCGCCCAGCGTTTTTGAACCTCGAGCGAGTCCGGGTCGAGCTGATAGACCACCCCCTTGGCGTCGTCCTCGAACCCGCCGGCACTGGCCACGAACAGCGCGTCCATGGACGGACTGTAGGCAAGCTCATAAAGCGCCTGGGCCAATGCCCGGTCCGTTCGCACCTGCCAGTTGGCGGCGGGCAGGGTTTGCGTGTCGACCGCGCTCGATGCGGTGGCCGTGTCGGCCGCGCTTGCGGGCAGCGCCCAGAGCGGCAGAGTCGAAAGGGCCCCGATGAGTAGCGCGCGCGAGCGTTTGATAACCATGATGATTCCCTGCAGTTGTGTCGATGTGTGGCGTGTCGAGGTAATTCGTTGGTATGTAACTCGGCGGTTATGCCGATGCTAACGATTATGATAGTCATTGCTAAATTGTAATGATTCTCATGAGCCTATATGATCGGCGCGCGCTTTTCATCCGCAACACTTAAAAAATAAATGCAGGTACGCAGGGTCATCTCTCATGTCGACTACTTTTCCTCGCCGGCTGGGCTTCGGGACCGGCCTGCTCATGCTTGGCGTCACGCCGGCGCTCGCGCTCGAAACCGATGACACCGTAACCGTCACCTCGACCGCGCTTGCCATCCAGGGCGACACGCCGGTGCCGGTTTACGCGGGCGCTCAGGTGGCCAATGGCGCTCGAGTAGGTCTTTTGGGTGAAAAACGGGCTCAGGAGGTGCCGTTCAGTGTGATCGGCTTTACCGAGACACTGATCGAGAATCAACAGGCCGATACCCTCGGCGATGTGCTTCGAAACGATGCCGCCGTGCAGGTCGGTACCGGCTTTGGTAACTACTCGGAATCGTTCAAGGTGCGCGGCTTTGATCTCTATGGGGACGATATTTCCTACGGCGGGCTCTACGGCGTACTCCCCCGTCAGTTGATCGATACCCGCCTCATGGGGCGGGTCGAGCTGTTCCGAGGTGCGAGTGCGTTTGCCAACGGCGTGCCGGCGGCGGGCACTGGCGTGGGCGGGGCGGTCAATATCGAGCCTCGGCGCGCGAAGGATGAGCCCATCACGCGCATTACCACCGGCTATTCAGTAGACAGCACGATCGACACCACGCTGGATGTCGGGCGTCGGTTCGGCGAAGACAACGAGTACGGCGTGCGAGCGACGGCGACACGCTCACGCGGTGACGGGGCCATCGACGATGAGGCTCGCCGAAACACCGCAGCCGTGGTCGGCCTCGATTATCGCGGCCAGCGCGGGCGCGTCTCACTGGATGTGGGGCATCAGAAAACCATCATTGAAGGTGGCCGGCTCAACGTGAGTCTGGCCGGCTATGGCGGGCGTGACGTCCCAAGCGTTCCCGATGCGAGTGCCAATTACGTGCCTGCGTGGAACCGCGCAAGCCTCGAGACCAACTTCGCCATGCTTCGTGGCGAATACGACCTGAGCCCCCAGTGGACCGGATTTGCCGCCCTCGGCGGTAACCGAACGCACGAGCGAAGCCTCAGCGGATCACTGACCGTGAGCGACGAGGCCGGCAACGCCACGGTCTCTCAGATGGATACGGCCTATCAGTCGGAATCGTTTGCACATCAGCTCGGGCTTCGCGGCGAGCTCGACACCGGGCCGGTTTCCCACCAGCTCACGCTTGGTTATTCGGGCGTGTACGCCCGCAAGGACGTGGCCTACGCCGGCAATTTCGCTGGCGTAGCGACAACGCTCCATGACCCGGCGGACATTCCTGAGCGTGAGACGACCTTGAGTGCGGGCGACATGAGTGACCCCGAAACCACCGGGCGTACCCGCACCAGCGGCGTTTCGATGTCGGATACACTAGGCCTTTTCGAGGACCGCCTGTTGGTGACCTTCGGCGCGCGCTATCAGGAACTCGAGGTGACCAACTACGCATACGATGGCGGGTTTTCCAATCGGTTTCGCGCCGCGCGTGTCACGCCGGTCTATGGCGTGGTGATCAAGCCCACCGACACGCTGTCACTCTACGCCAACCACATCGAGGCGCTGCAGCCGGGGGGCAGTGCGCCTATTAATAACGGGAATGACACCGTCGAAAACGGAGGCGAGATTCTCGGCATCGTCCGCTCGACGCAGGACGAGGTGGGCGTCAAGGTCGATTACGGCACCCTCGGTGGCGGCATCAGCCTGTTCCAAATCAAACAGCCCCAGGTCGCGATCACTGACAACGTTGCCGGCTACGACGGCGAACAGCGTAACCGCGGCCTCGAACTCAATGTCTTTGGCGAGCCGATCGAGGGGGTGCGTGTTCTGGCAAGCGCAAGCTGGATGGACCCCGAGCTTCGAGGGACCACTGGCGGTGCCAACGACGGGAATGACGCCCCTGGCGTGCCCGGCTATCGCTATGTGCTTGGCGGGGAGTGGGACCTGCCGGCGCTCGATGGCCTGACCGCCACCGGGCGTGTGACCCGGACAGGGTCGCAGTACGTCGACGCCGCCAACGAGCTCAGTGTTGATGCCTGGACCCGGCTCGATCTCGGCCTTCGCTATCGCATGCCGATGAACGGCTCGGCCCTGATCTGGCGGCTCAACGTCGATAACGTGACCGATGCGGCGTACTGGGCCTCGGCCTCGACCACCGGATCGCAGACGCTGCTGCAGGGGCGGCCACGGACGGTCAAGCTTTCGGCCACGCTCGATTTCTAGCAAGTAGAGCGTTGCGCTGTTGACTATCCCCCCGCCGGCTCTGCAAGCGGGGAGGGGCTTGGCCTGGCTCAGGCCGGGTGGAGCAGCCGCCGGGTGAACAGCACCGTGCCCGAAAGACGATGCAGCCGCTTGGCCGCGGTCAGAACGCCCAGGTCGATCAAGGGTTCGAGCAGGACGACCGACAGATAGGCCACACCGAACGTCACGATGGTCTCCGCATGTTCAAGTCCCTGACCGTAGACCGCCCAGAACGCCACCCAGGCAACGATACCGCCCTGATAGGCGGTTGAGAGCGTGAGTGCCTGAGCGTAGGTCAGATCAACGTAGCGCGTCCCTTTCGAAATCACGCGCCGGGCGAGGGCGTGGATGCCCAGAAGCGGTACCAGAAGCGTGGTCACGTTCATGCCGTACTGAGGAAGATCGAACGGCGCGAACAAAAGCCCCTGTACCAACAGGCCTCCGGCCAGGCCGACGGCGGCGGGGCCGGCACCGAACAGCAGTAAAAGCGTCGAGCCTAAAATCAGGTGCACCTCCGAGACGCCGACCGGGTGATGCGGCAGCACCTGAAAGAAGCCGAACACCAAAAGCGTCGACAGCATGCTTTTGAGTATGGCGCCCGTAAGGCCGCCCCGGGAAACGCTTTTCCAGACAAGACGGGCCGAAAGCGCAAGCGCCCCTGCCGCGGTTGCGTAACTCAACAGCAGTTTGGCGCCGGTCACGACGCCCGGTTCGATATGCATGGGACTCACTCCATGGGCTGCACCCACCGCGCAGCGGTTGATAGACAGTGTCCGGTCGGTCTCCTGGCTTGCGCGTCATGGCGACCTTCGGTCTTCCCAACCGCATTGGTCAGTGGCACATCGAGGGCGCTCGTCGCTTACAGTTGCGGGGGCAGCTTCGGCGTTGCACCGAATTCCCGGGAACGCCTGAGAGGCGTTCGTACCGAACGGCCACAGCATACGCTGTTCGAAGGCCGTTACGTGTCGCCTTTTGGTACAAGAGCCGCGGGGGCCGCGTGCGGCTTACTGCGGCGCGTCTCATTCGGTTGTCAAGAGCGCGGCAATGCGGTGTTCAAGAAAGGCCCGGTGGTCGCGCACGGTGCAATCGGCGTAGGCAAAGGCCTGGGTGATGACGACCTGCCTGAAGCGCTCCGGGCGGGCGTCGATTTGGCTGCATACGCTTGTCGCAAAGCGGCCGGGGGAGTCTGGCCAGAGCGCGTGAGCCCCGCGAATATGGCTGTGCGCCAGAATGCGCCCCCACGCGGCGGCGAGTTTTCGATAGGTCTTGGCCTTTTTGACCTTGTGGGTGGGGTAATCCTTCTTGAACGGGGAGCGCTCGCGCACCGAGAACACCTGGCCGTCCATGTCGAGCCAGCCAAGCCAGCAATCGGGGTGTTCGGCAAGCGCGCGAAAGGCGGCGGCGTGACGCTCGCCCTCGTGCGCGAAGGTCTCGTGCCAGAGCGCCCGGTTTTCATCGCTCATGCGCTGATAGGCGGTGGGGGGCGTCTGCGCCTTGACGTCCAGGATGACGTCATCGTCGACATTGCCGTTGCCGAGCAGTACGTAGAAGCGGTCGATGCCGAGCGACCCGGTGCCCGCGCCGATGCGTCGGGCGGTGTCGAGCACCTTGAACGCTTCATCGCCGTCTCGTGGCTGGGTCCTCGTGGCCGGGTAGGTGTGGGTAATGGCATGGGTAAGCTGGCTTGCAAGGTGCGCCGGCAGTCGCTTGAGCTTGCCGGGGCGGTCGGCAAGACGGCGCTGGCCGTTTTCCTGTGCGGTCCATTTGGCCAGCAGGGCCGCACGGCTATTCTTGCGCGTGGTCTTTTCAAGAAACGGCAGCAGCCGCTTCGGTGCGTTCTCAAGGCTTACGGCCTCGGGCACGCCGCCCTGCTTGAAGCGGGCAAGTTCATTCTGATACGCCGCAATCAGGTGGGTGAGCGCTTTCGTGGTCGCGTCCGGGCCAAGGCCTGCATTTTCGCGCGCATCGAGCACGACGCTGATGGTCAGCCGCCAAAGATCGTACTGGTAATCGCCGATGAGGGCGTCGTCGAAGTCATCGAGGCCGTAGCGTACGGCGTCGTCATGATGGCCGTAGGCGCCAAAGTTGTAGACGTGGGCGTCGCCCTGCAGCCAGCTCTGGGTGTATTCGGTGCCCCCGAACAGCGCAAAGCGCCAGTCGTGCCACACGTCAGCCCAATAAAGGGCGTTGGCCCCTCGAAAGAACGCATACGGCGAGGCGCTCATCTTCAAAAAGCGGGCGCGTCGATCAGACTCACTCAACCAGGCCGTGTCGGCATCGAGAATATCCAGCACGCGTCGGGCGCGGTTGTGGTGCTCAAGCAGTCGGGTCATGCGGTGGCTCCTGAGGCGGCGAAACCGGCCCGAGTGGCAAGCCACAAGGGCGCGGCGGTCGACGTCAAGGGTAGCCGATCCGACGCGTGAGAAAAGCGCTTTCGGGGAAGGCCACAGACCTAACGCGTGAGGCGGTGCTCGATAAGCCCGGGTGTGTCGACGCGCATCGAAAAAAGCGACCCGGAGAGCGGCGCCTGCGCAAGTGCCGCCTCGCTCAAGCCCTGGCGGGCCGAGGTGACAAAGAGCGTTTTTCGATCCGCCCCGCCAAAGGCGACCCGGGTGGGCTGAGGCACCGGCAGGGAGTGGGTTTCGCGCAGTACGCCGTTCTCGCTGAACCGGGCAATGGCGCTGCCGCCGTAGAGCGCGACCCAGTAATCGCCGGCCTCATCGACGGCGGCGCCGTCGGCCACTCCGGCAAGGCCCAGCGCCTTGAGATCGACAAACGTTTCCCGGGGCCCCAGTTGGCCCGTTGCCGGGTCGAGCGCGAACCGCTCGATGCGTCGTGACGGGCTGTCGGTGTGATAAAGCGTCCTGCCGTCGGGGCTCAATGCCAGCCCGTTGGCGACGGTAATGCCGTCAAGGTGGGGCGTCAGTCGGCCACCGTCGAAACAGAAAAGCCCCGCTCTGGCCTCGGCCTCCCCGGCGTGCTTGGTGCCGATCCAGAAGCGGCCGGCCGCGTCGCAGCGCCCGTCGTTGCACCAGCTTATATCGGGCGCCTGTGGCCCCGCAGCCAGAAGGGCCTCCTTCGCGCCGTGCGCGTCGAGCCGCCAAAGACCTGAGCGAAATGCCCCGACAAAGCCATCTTCGGTGAGCGCCACGCACGCCAGCGGCTCGTCAAAGACGCGGACTCGGTGCGCGCCGGTGGCGGGGTCAAAGGCGTGTAGCTCGCCGCCGTTGATATCAACGAAGTACAGCGTGGCCGCGCGGTCGTCCCAGAGCGCGGCTTCGCCCAGTGAGAGCGTCAGGGTCAGGCATGTGCTTAGACAAGGGCTTGAGTCTGGATAAGAGCTTGGCATGACGGCCTCCTCAGGTGCCGATGTGCTTGAGTTTTTCGCCACGCATCAGCCGCTGCTCGATCTTCTCGAGCGAAATGCCCTTGGTCTCCGGCACCAGAAACAGCGTCAGTACGATGAAAAACAGGTTCAGACCGGCGTAGAGCCAGAAGGTATGGGCGTTGCCGAGGGTATTGAGCAGCGTCAAGAACGTCGCGCCGATGATCATGTTGGCCACCCAGTTGGTGACCGTTGAGCAGGCCACCCCGAAATCGCGCGCCTTCAGCGGCTGAATTTCCGAGCACAGCACCCACACCATCGGCGCTGCCGACATCGCGTAGCTGACAACGAACGCACCGAGCAGACCAAGGGCTGCGTACTTGGCAAACGCGCTTTCAAGCCCGTACTCATACAGCGCCCCCAGCAGGATCATGCAAATTCCCATCACGGTAAAACCGATGTAGAGAAGCGGCTTGCGTCCGGCGCGGTCGACAAAGCCGATGGCGATGAAGGTGGCAAGCGTCATCACAAGTCCGATCATGACCGTGCCCCAGAGCTGCTCGGTGGCGCTGCCGTAGCCGGCCAGTTCCAGAATGCGCGGGGCGTAATAAAGAATGACATTGGCACCGGTGAACTGCTGCATAAACTGCAAGAGCATGCCAAGCCCGACCGAGCGTCGCACGTTCGAATTGCGTCGGAACAGGCGCCAGCCGGCGTGATCGACCTTGAGGCTTTCCTCGATGCGGGCCATCTCCTCGTCGACCTCTTCTTTATTGTGGCCGCGAAGACGCATCAATACGCGCCGCGCTTCCTCCGGGCGGTTGGCACTTGCAAGCCAGCGGGGGCTTTTGGGCAGAAAGATCATGCCAATGACCAACAGGGACGCCGGAATCGCGATCACGCCGAGCATCCAGCGCCAGCCCCCCGAGTAGCTGAACGCCGCGTTGGTCAGGTAGGCCAGCAGAATGCCGCCCATGATCATCAACTGATAGAACGCGATCAGCGTGCCTCGAATGCGCTCCGGCGCGATTTCCGACAGATACATCGGCGCGATGTAGGAGGAAATACCGACCGCGACGCCAAGCAGAATGCGCGCGCCGATCAGGGCATCGGTCGACCACGCCTGCGCCGACAGCAGGGCGCCTGCCACAAATACCACCCCGCTGACCGCAAGAGTGATCTTGCGCCCCGCTTTTCGAGACAGATACCCGCCGCTGGCGGCGCCGAAGGCAGCGCCGAACATCATCGAGCTGACGATGATCTCCTGGGTGTGGTCGCTTGCGTTGAACTCATGCTCGATAAACGGCAGCGCGCCTGAAATAACGCCGATATCCATACCGAACAGCAGGCCGGCAAGCGCTGCGATGGCGCCGATTACGTACATCACAGGCAGACTCTGACGCTGCGCGGGCTCTGATGACGTCGTGGTTGTCATGACCATCTCCTCAAGGGCAAGGCTCAGTCCGAGCGCATATGTTGAACATAAGATTTAAATGTTCAACATATACCTTGGTGGCTTACACCAAAGACCAATAGGGCAGCCGCGCTGTTCGAACGGACATGGCCGCGCCGGGCCGAACAGGCGTAACGGCGTTAGGCACGTGCGGGAGAGGGCGCGCGCGAGGGGGCGTAGGAGAGGGGGCGTAGGAGAGTGGGGCGTGGGAGAGGGGGAGAGGGCGCGTGGGATAAAGCGCGCCCCGGGGTCGAAACGCGGCGGCTTAGCCTGCCGTGAATCCGGGCGTAAGCGGTGTAGCGGCCGCCTCGCTCATCTCGAAGCCAAGGGCGGTGGCGGTGGCGCTGAGTACGGTCTGTGCGGCTTGAAACGCCAAGGCCGGATCGCGGACGCGAATGGCCTCCATCAGGCACCGATGCTGCTCTAGGCTCTCTGCGGGGCTTCGAGTGCTGAGGTTCGATTCCTGCACCAGCAGTGTGATCGAGGGGCGGAGCACATGAGACAGCCGTGACCACACCACGTTGTGGGTCGCCTTGTAGATCGCGACGTGGAAGGCCACATCGTGTTCGCTGTGCAGGTGATGATCGGTCTCGCCTTCGGTGCGTTTGAAGTGGTCGGACAGTGCCTGCCACGCATCCTCGATCGCGACCAGATCGTGCGCGTTGGCCTCGCGGGCCGCCGTCATCGCAACAAATGGCTCCACCGACAGGCGAAAGGTCAGGATCTCGCGCAGAAGCTCCTGGTTGGGGCCTGCGTAGCGGGCGATCCACTGTGTGACCGTCGGGTCGAGGATGTTCCATTCGTGCCAGGGCTGAACCCGCGAGCCGTGGCCTGAAATGCGGGCGATGATGCCGTTGTCGGCAAGCAACGTCAGATGCTTTCGCACCACGGTGCGCCCAAGGCCATAGCGGCTACACAGATCAAGCTCACGCGGAATGAACGCGCCCGGCTGAAACCGGCCTGCAAAGATCTCGCTGACCAGCCATTCGGCGATATCTGGGAAATCGGGTGTGTCCGGCATGGCGGGCATGCGACCTCGCGTGAATGAATCAAGTGCACTAACAGCATGATGGGGCAACCTGTTCGAGGCAAGCGCTTCGGCGTGAGCCAGAAGCGGCAGGGGCCGGTCTGCATTTAATCAATCGTTATTAATGTAATAGGGTGCGATATTCGGCGGATTTGCCTCCGTTTCCTTTCTGAGCTGCCCTTTGGCCTCGCGCGCAAACTACCGCTCTCTGCCGTACAGGCAGTGTGTAACCAATCGCAGAGGGGCGTGCTCAGGGCCGGCCGCGACTGCGTATTTCGACAGCCGGCGTCGAAGAGGTAGAGACGCCCCAAATGCATGGGGCGCTCGATATTACGGCGATGTGGAGTAGGTGGTGGCGCTCTTGGGCGCGCTTTCCTGGCCCTCAGGGCAGGTTCGGTTGGTGGTCGAGAGCGTGCGCCCGCTTTGGCCTGAGCAGACGGTGGCCCGGTCGGGCTTACCGTCGTAATCCTCGAGCCGGTAGTTGTCGGGCACGTAATTGGAACGGCTGTGCTCGGTCTCGGGCGCGATCAGGACATTGGCGTCGAGTCGGTCGACGCGTTGGTTGTCGTGTCGTTCATTGTAACGGTGGTCGCGGCGGTGCTCGGGCGCACGCTCGATACCCTGATTGCTGACGCTGTGATCGCGCTGGATGATCACGGTCTCGGCGGTGGCCGTGAGTGAGGTGGCCATCAACGCGATCAAGAGCGGCGTGTTTAAACTACGCATGGAAAACCTCCGGTGGGGCGTTTTCTCAGTATCGGCCGAACGCGCCGGTTGTCGAGCGCATCCGCGGCCACTCTTATTACCACCCCCAGAACATCAGCCACCAGGCGGCGAGCACCGGCACCATTGACAGCATGAGACCTGCAAGTGCAAAGCCTCGCCGGCCGGTGGAGACGGTGTGGCGGGCGATGATGCGCGCCCCCAGATAAAGGCTCCAGAGCGTGCCGGCCGCGAGCAGTGCCGCGCGGGCGTCATTGAGCCAGAAAAGCGTCAGGCCATCGCCTCGAAGCAGGGTGACAGTGGTGGCGGTAAGCCCCAGAAACACCCCAAGCCCACCGAGCGGGATCAGCGCGTGTGAAAGATGCCACAGCCGCTGCCACGACCAGCGCCCGATCAGGCGATTGGTCAGCGCAAGTGCTGTGCTGATGAGCAGGCCCATGACCAGGGCGGTCGTCAGGATGTAGCCGATCAGGAGCGCGCCATCGAGCAGGTTGAACACATCGTTTTGCGCGGGGTAGTTGGTCAGAAGCCACCAGGGCGCGTGGGTGGTCAGCGGCCATAGAATGTCGTGCTCGACCAGCCACACGGCGACCGCCTGTTTGACGACCACGAACCAGGGGCTTGCCGACCAGTGAAACGCGCCGATCGCCACGCCAAACAGCCCGAACGCCAGCAGGATGAAGTCGGCTCGAGTGGCGCGGGTGGCGCTTTCGAACACGACTTCATCGGCCGATGAGCGGGCGGTCAGCGTAATGGCGCCCTTGTGGCCACTGCACTTGCCGCACATGTGGCACGGGCTTGCACTCTGGAGCTGCTTGAGCGGCACCAGCGGCGGACAGTGCACGGCTTCATGACGAATCGCCTCGCCCGAGTGCTCGCGGTTGAACGCGGCCCACTGGGTCTTGTCGGCGCGAAAGTGCACCGGCGCGAGCTTTGAAAGCAGCATGAACACGCCGTTGACCGGGCAGAGGTGGCGACACCACACCCTCGTGCCCCGGCCGTAGATCAGCCCGACTGCCACCGCCGCGACGGTCGAGCCGCCGAGCACGGCGAGCGCCCCGGTCGGGTACTGATAGACGCTTGCCATCTGACCGTAGAGCGTGGTGCCAAGAAAGCCGATGAAGGGCCAGCCCTCCCAGCGGAGCCATTTCGGAATCGCGCGGCCAAGGCCTACGCGGCTGGCGGCCTCGGTCAGGGTGCCTTCGGGGCAGAATACGCCGCACCAGACGCGCCCGAGCAGCACCATGCTGATGAGTACGAACGGCCACCAGAGGCCCCAGAACACGAACGCCGCGAACACCGTCAGATTGGTGAGAATGTGGTCCTGATAGCTCGGCAGCGGCAGCAGCGCCGGCACGATCAATAAAAACGCGTACACACCGACCACGACCCACTGCACGGCCTGAATCGGGGCTCGGTTGCGCCGCATCCAGTGGCCGAACGCCTCAAGGCGTGGCGCGCGGGGCGCGCTCTGGGCACAGCCGCCCATCAGCGTGGGCTCCCGGCCGGCTCGACCGGCGCCTGCACCCGGCGCGACTGCCAGCGAAGCAGCGCAATGACGGTGAGCCCGTAAAGCCCATAGGCGATGACCATGGTCTCGGCCGGAAAGGCCCGGTAGCCGGCAAACGTCGCCAGCAGCCCGCCAAGGCCCGTGCTGTCATCGAGCCAGGCGCTGGTGTCCCAGAGCGGGTCGATGCCCGCCGGCAGCCAGCCAAGGCCGATCAGTTTCTCGACCCCGCTGACCAGAAGCGACGAGGCCAGCAGAAGCAGCATCACTTCGGTCACGCGGAAAAACCACGTCCAGGAAAAGAGCCTGGAGCCGAGCTGCATCGCGTAGAACGTCAAAAGCGCCAGCGCAAAGCCTGCGGCCGCGGCGGTGAGAAAGCCCGCAAAGCCGCCCATCTGAAGCTGGGCCATGCCCATGCCGTAGAGAAACACCACGGTTTCGCTGCCCTCACGCGCCACTGCAATGGCGACCAGCACCGCAATGCCCCAGTAGCGTGCGCGGTCGACGCTTTTCTCGAGCCCCGCGTGAAGTTCCCGCTTGAGCGTGCGCGCATGACGTCGCATCCAAAGCACCATCTGCGTGATCAGAGCGCACGCCAGAAGCACCATCACGGCCTGAAACACATCCTGGGCTTCCCCTGCGAGGAAGCTGTCGGCGCTCATCAGGGCAACACCGAAAAGACCTGCAAGGCCGAGGCCTGCGGCCACACCGAGCCACAGATACAAAAGCCCGGTGCGGGCGCCACTTTGTGTGAGCCAGGCGTAGACGATGCCGATGATCAAGATCGCTTCGACGCTTTCACGCCAGACCACGAACAACACTTGCTGCCACATGGGTAAGACTCCTGCACGGTCGAGTGCCTATGGGGCGGTCTTGGTGCCGCCTGGGTCGGTTGGTAACGACGATTGGGTCGTTTTAAAACGAGGGCTGGGCGCTTCGGCTGGCGAGTTATTTTGCGATGAGCGTGCCGCGGGCGTCCGGCAGATGAAATTCATCGAAAAAGTCGTAGTGACCGGGCTTCAAGGGATGCACGACCACGAACGAGCTGACGCCCGGGCCCATCACCTTTTCCTTGCGCATCGAGGTGCTCTCGAACTCAACCGGCGTGTTGCCGGTGTTGTGCAGTTCAATCTTGAAACGCTCACCGGCCTTGACGTGCAGCGTTTCGGGCTCGAGCGTGCCGTTATTGAGGGTCAGCGTATAAGCGGGGAGCTTGGCTGCGTGGGCGGTGCCCACACCAAGGCCCAGAAGAAGCACGGCTAGCAGTAGAGGGTTCATCAGCGGTATCCGGTGGATGTCTTGACGTCATGCGATGTAAGCAGGGCGTCGGGACACCGCCCTGCCTGCCTGAAACTCAGTAGCCGCCTTTCTTGCCGACGCCTGCGTAGGTGAAGTCGTAGTCGACCGAAAGCGGCTCGTACCACGCACTGACGCCGGTTTCCTTGTCGACGTGGCGCTGCATCTCGGGGTGTTTGATGGTGAAGGTGAGGTGATACTTGCCGGGGCCATCGAGCTTGACGTTGGCGCCGTAGTGCGGCCCGTCGCTTGCCACCATCGGCATGAAGTCGCCTTCGATCGGCGTGTCGCTGCCGTTTTTGGTCAGCCGGTAGTGCACGCTGAGTGCCGGGATCCAGCTGCCGGGCTCGAAGCCGTTGGTGTTATCCTCCAGCGCGTGAATGTCGGCCTCGAGGTGAATGTCGGCGTCCTTGGCGGGCAGTTTCCCGGCCGGCTCCATCGTGACCGGCTGCAGATACACCGCCGCGATTTCCATGCCGTGCTCGTGCTTGGGTTTGCCGATGGGGTACTCGAGCGCGAGCGCGGAGGTTGAAATCAGGGTCAGGGCGGGCAGGGCCCAAAGCGTACGGCGAGAAATCATGGTCGGTATTCCTGCGTGAACGGCGTTATACGAAAGACCCTATCGGGTGCGAATACGCCTATGGGGCGTTAGCAAATGAGAATCATGTGCAGGGCGAATATAGCGCGCTTAGTCAAACCTTAAAAGATCAACGTTTGGCGTAGACGCGCCATCGTGCAATCGCGCCGAACGTGTCGATCAGACCGTGCATTCAAGAGGAGAGGGTATGGCGCAGGCAGAGGCCATGACGCGGGCCGACGTTCGGACCCTACAGGACAAACTCCGCGCGCGACGCCACCGGGCGCTGCTTTGGTGGTCGGGTGACCCTGACGTCCTTCGGGCGCGGGCGTGGCAATGCCTTCCAGACGCGGGGGAGGTGCTGTGGGTCGGCGCGCCGCCGGAGACGGCCGCCCATGTGCACCCGGTGACGGTGAAAGCGGCGCGCCAGTGGCTTGGGCGCGAGACCGACATGGTGGTGCTGGAGGCGTTCGAGGGCATGGACCCCGATGCGCTTGGCGCGCTTTCCGGCACGGTGCGCCCGGGCGGCGTCATGCTGCTGTTGCTGTCGGAGCAATCCGCGCAGGCCTCGCGCGTCGACGGCCGTATTCGGCGACTTCTTGCCGAGTTGCCGGCGCTTCCCACTGACGCGGTGCCGACCGGGCCTGCCGGTGAGACGCCCCTCAATGACCCGAGTTACGGCGCCGTGACGTCTGATCAGGTGCGCGCGGTCGAGGCGCTTCTGGCCTTGAAGCGTCGCCGGCCGCTGGTGATTACCGCCGATCGCGGCCGGGGCAAGAGTGCGGCGCTGGGGCTTGCCGCCGCCGAGCTGCTGCGCCGAGGGCAGACAACGCTCTACGTCAGCGCCCCCCGAAAGGCCGCGGTTGCGCCGCTCTTTGCCCGGCTCGAGGCGCAGCTTCCGGGCGGCACGCTCGAGGGCGGCGTATTTCGCTATCAAGATCAGAGCGTGCGCTTCGTGCCGCCGGATCAGCTCGGTGAGGTCGGCGGCTCTGGCACGACGCTTTTGATCGATGAGGCTGCGGCGCTGCCGGTTCAGTACCTCTCTACCGCCCTCGAGCGATTTCCCCGCATCGCCTTCGCGTCCACCGTGCACGGCTACGAAGGCGCCGGGCGCGGGTTCGAGCTGCGCTTTCGGGCCCGGCTCGATGCCCGCACCCCGGACTGGCGCGCGCTTGAGCTCACCACGCCCATCCGCTGGGCGGACGGCGACCCGCTCGAAGACGCCACCGACCGTTTGTTGTGTCTGTCCGCGCGGCCCACGCCGCTTGACCCCCATGTGACGCCCGCGACCCCATCCCCTTGGATTGAACGGCTTGACCGAGCGCGTCTGGCCTCGGACGACGCGTTGCTCGAGGCCGTGTTCGGCCTTTTGGTGCAGGCGCATTACCGCACCTCCCCCAGGGATCTGGTGCAGCTGCTTGACGGCGAGGGGGTGGCGGTGTGGGCGGCGTTTGATGGTGAGGTGGTCGTCGGCGTTGCGTTGAGCGTTGATGAGGGTGGCTTTTCCGAGGCGCTTTCCCGCGCCGTGGCTGACGGCCATCGTCGGCCCAGGGGGCACCTGATGGCGCAGTCGCTTGCCCTGCACCTTGGGCTCGAGGCCGCGGCGCAGTGCCGGCATCGGCGTGTCATGCGCGTCGCGGTTCATGAGGCGCGACGGCGCCTCGGGATCGGGGCCCGGTTGATCGAGGCGCTGGCGGCCGAGGGTCGTCGAGACGGCATCGATGCGCTGGCGGTGAGCTTCGGACTCGATGACCACCTGCCTGCGTTCTGGGCCGCGCAGGCCTTTTCGGTGGTGCGTGTGGGGCTTGGCCGGGAAACCGCCAGCGGCGAACATGCGCTGATGATGCTGCGCCCGCTGACGGACGACGGCCAGGCGTTGACGCGTCAGGCGCACGCGCGGCTGGCATCGCTCTGGTCCGAGTGGCTTAGCGTTGAACTTCAGACGTTGCCCGCGGCGCAGATGGCGTGGGTCACCGCGCATTTGACGCCCCCGGCGCTTGCACCGGATGACGATGCGCTTATCGACCGGTTTGCGCATGCCAACGCGCCCTGGGCACTCAGCCGAGCGAGCCTCAGGCGGTGGCTGTGGCAGACCGCGTTTGAGCGTTTAGCCGATGAGCGTTTGGCTGATGAGGGGATGCCAGCGGCGCTGGCGCTGTCGTTTCAGGGGCTTGAGTGCGTAACCGATTCCGCGCAGGTGCCCGAGGGTCGCGAGGCGCGCATCGGCTGGCTTCGACGCTGGGTTTCTTCCAGGCGGGGCTGAGGGCTATGCTTTGGAAACGATCAAGGAGCTTCAATCATGAATGACCATCTGGATACGCTGGCGCCCGAGCCGCTGTGGCGCCACTTTCGCACGCTGTGCAACACCCCGCGCCCGTCCGGCCGGGAGCAGGCCATCCTCAAGAAGATCACGGACTGGGCCGACGCGCGCGGGCTTGAGTACGAGTTCGATGAGACCGGCAACCTGTTGATACGAAAGGCCGCTACTCCCGGCCATGAGGACGCGCCCGGCGTGGTGCTTCAGTCCCACGTCGATATGGTGAGTCAGGCCGACAGTGACATCGATCACGACTTCGAGCGCGACCCGATCGAGACCTTTGTTGAGGGCGGCTGGCTCCACGCGCGCGGCACGACCCTAGGCGCCGACAACGGCGTCGGTGCGGCCGCGGCGCTTGCGATTCTTGAAGACGACGCGCTCACCCACGGACCGCTTGAGGCGCTCTTTACCATCGAGGAAGAGGCGTCTCTTGTCGGTGCGCGCCATCTGGCGCCGAACTGGCTGCGCGGTGAGTATCTCTTGAACCTCGACTCCGAGTTCCGCGGTGAGGTCTACATCGGCTGCGCCGGTGGCAACGACGTCAAGGTCGATCACGACTTCAAACAGGTCGAGGTCGAGTCAAACCAGCAGGTGCTCGAGGTCAGCGTCAGCGGGCTGGTCGGCGGCCACTCGGGCATGGACATCGACAAGGGGCGTGCTAACGCCAACGTGCTGCTGGCCAGCGCGCTGTGGGCGCTGCGCGATACCGGCGTGCAGCTGGTGAGCTGGAGCGGTGGCACCATGCGCAACGCCATTACCCGAGACGCCAGCGCAACCATCGTGGTGCCGGCCGAAGCCGAGACGCTGGTGGGCGAAACCCTTCGGGCGTTCGAGCAGCGTGAGCGCGGGCTGTATCAGGGCATCGACGACGGCCTTCGCATCGAGGTCACTCAGGCCGCGACGCCTGCCCGTCAGGCGCTGTCGCAAGACGACAGCCGGCGGCTGCTGGCGGTGCTCGCGGCCATGCCCTACGGGATCGATCGCATGAGCGTGGCGGTGCCGGGCGTGGCGGAAAGCTCCAACAACATTGGTGTGCTGCGCCTCGAGCACGGTCATCTGCACCTGGGCGCGATGGTGCGGGCGTTGAATCTTGACAGCGCTGAGGCGCTCAACGAGCGGTTCAGAGCGCTCTTTTCGCTGATCGACGTTGAGGCGATTGCCGGCGAGGGCTACCCCGGTTGGGCGCCGAACGCGCAGTCGCCGCTGTTGGCGCGGTTCATCGAGCTGCATGAGCGTGAAGTCGGTGCACCTGCCGAGGTCAAGGTCATTCATGCAGGCCTTGAGTGCGGCATCATCGGGGCGAAATACCCGGGGCTCGACATGATTTCCTTCGGCCCGACCATTCTCGGGGCGCATTCGCCCACCGAGCGGGTGGAGCTCGAGGCGGTCGAGGAGTTCTATCGCCTGCTTCAGGCGATGATCGAAGAGCTTGCCTGAGTGCGCGTAACTCCCTTGAACAACGCCGGCATCATGCCGGCGTTTTCGGGTCGGGCGCTTGTCGGGAGCGGGCTTCTGTGAAATACTAAGCACCCTTACTAATTAACGCTCGTGTTCGCGCCGTCTGCTGTCGGCGCTTTTTTCGTTTATTCAACGAACACTTTTGGAGTCCCCATGAACGCGCTTTGGGCTGACCGGCTGATCATGGCCTTGAAGACCGCCATTGCCGTGGTCATCAGTCTCTACATTGCCATTCGGTGCGATCTGGTGCAGCCGGCCTGGGCGATTCTCGGGGTGCTCCTGGTGACCGTGCAGCCGATGATGTTCACGGGCGCCACGCCGCCGGTGGGTGTCATGGTGCGTCGGGGTATCGCTCGGCTTATCGGCACCGTGGTCGGTGCGCTCGCGGGGGTGGTGCTGATTGCGCAGTTCGGTCAGCAGCCGATGCTGTTCGTTGTGGCGGCCGGGGCCTGGCTCGCGTTTTGCACCTATTGCGTGATGCTTTTGCAGGATGAGCCGTTGAGCTACACCATGATGCTCTGCGGCTACACCGCCACCATGGTGTCGCTGTCGGCGATCGGCCACGACCCGACGCAGGTGATCAATTACGCCATTGGCCGAACCGAGGAAACCGGGCTCGGCATCGTGGTGGGGCTTTTGGTCAATATCGTGTTTCTGCCGAAGTTCGGCAGTGACCGCCTGCCCGGTGCCATTACGGCGTTTTTGAAAGACGCCGCGCTTCAAACCCGGGACGTGCTCGATGGCCGGGTTGGAAATGACAGCCTCGAGCGCTATCGGGCACTGCTCGAGCGTCAGCGCCAGATGGATCAGACCCAGGGCATGGCGCGTTTCGAGCACTGGCGCTACCGAGTCTATCGTCAGCCGCTGGCGCGGTTTTCAAGCGAGAGCCTGACGCTTTTGTCCTCGATTCGTGATCTTGAAGGCGCGCTCGAGCGGCTTAGGCGTCAGCCCGGCGGGGATGCGCCCGCGGATCAACTGGCCGAGCGACTGGTTGCCCGGCTCGAGGCCTGGCAGAGTCTGGATGAAAACGGCCGGCTCGATGAGGCAGCGCTCGAGCGAATCGAGCCGCCTGAGCTTTCAGGGCTTGCCCCGCCGACGCAGGCGTGTCTGACGCTTGCGCTGTCCCGGCTTGAGGATATTTTGAACCGGCTGCGCCACGGGCAGAAGCTGCTGGCGACGCTTCATACCGGCAAGGCCCCGCGGGAGCTGCCGCGCCGGGTGCGCGGCACCTACCTTCATCTCGAGCATGGCGTTGCCCGCTTCAACGCGTTTCGCGTCTTTGCAGGGTTCGTGGCGCTGGGGCTTTTCTGGGTGCACAGCGGCTGGCACTCAGGGTATTTCGCCATGATGATGATGGCGGTCTTTTGCGTGCTGTTTGCCAAGGCGCCCAACCCGCACAAGATCGTCTTCCAGTTTCTGATCGGTACGGCGCTCTCGGTGCCGGTGGCGATGTTCTATTCCTTTATCCTGTTTCCGGCCTTGAACGGGTTCTGGCTGATGGCGATCAGCCTGGCCGTGCCGGTGGGGCTGACGGCGCTGATGCTGCCGTATCCGGCGCTTGCGGCCTCGCTGCCGGCGATCATTAATCTGTCGATGACGCTTAACCTGAAGCGTGAGCTTGTGATTGCGCCGGAAACGCTGATGAACTCGTCGATGGCTTCCATCGTTGGCACCGCCGCGGCTGTGGTGGTGTTCCTGCTGTTTCGTCAGCGCCCGGCCGCCGCGCGGCTCGAGGATCTCTTCAACGGGTTCTGGGAAGAAATTGCCCGGTTGGGCAATCCACGCGACGCGCTGCCCAATCTGGGGCGGCTTGAAATCCGGCTGCACGACCGGCTCGGGCGCATGCTCGCGCTTGGGGACAGCGAGCACCGCCTGCGGTTTGCAACGCTTTTGCACGGGTTGGGGCTCGGGGTCTGGCGGCTTCGCCGTCATCGCCGGGCGCTGGATGAGCGCGACGCGCGCCTCGAGGCATTCGACGCCTGGCTCAAGCGTCTGACCGAGGAGCTCAACGACGCCGAGGATCTCCAGGGCATCGATGTGGCCCGTGCGCGCAAGGGCGCCACCGAGGCCATCGACTGGGCGCGGCATTTCTATCATGAGCGTGTCTCGGGCATCGAGGTCGCCGCCGAGCTCGAAATGCTCAGCCATTTATTGAGCGAACTGGGCACGCGTGCCCCCGACGACACCCAAGGAGGCCTCGCGCATGCTCACTGACTGGTCGATGCTCGGGTTCTTGCTGCCGCCGATCGTGGTGCCGGTGATCGTGGCGCTGGTGGTGCACTATCTGACCCGGCGCCTGTGGTCCCGGCTCGGGATCTATCGGTGGTTCTGGCACCCAAACCTTGTGGACATTGCCTTTTTTGCCTTGTGGTTCTGGGTCGTCATGGCGATATGGCCCGGTCAGGCCCCGGCGCCTTTTTAATCAGTAGGGAGTAACGGATGCCGCGTATCAATCGAAAACCGTTGAGGCTGTTGTTGACCTGCGCCCTGCTGGTGCTTGCAACGATCGCCGTGGTGCAGATCTGGCAGCACTACATGCACGACCCCTGGACACGTGACGGGCGCGTGCGGGCGGACGTGGTGCGTGTAGGCGCCGACGTCTCGGGGCTGGTCGACGGCCTGTCGGTACACGACAACGAGTACGTCGAGAAGGGTCAGGTGCTCTATACCATCGACAAGGCGCGCTATCAGCTGGCGCTCGATCAGGCCAAGGCCAACCTCGATCAGCTCAAGGTGGATCTGGACAACATGCGACAGCGCTATCAGCGCCGCAGGCGGCTGAAGCAGTTTGTCTCCGCCGAAGAACGTGACGACGCCGAATTCAGCTACCGGGCGGCCCAGGCCTCGGTCAATCAGGCCAACGTCGAGGTTCGAAAGGCCGAACTTGATCTTGACCGTGCAATCGTTCGCGCGCCGGTGGACGGCTACGTCACCAACCTCCTGCTGCGCCCGGGGCAATACGTAAGCTCTGGCACCGAGACGCTGACAGTGGTCGATGCCCACAGCTTCTATGTACTGGGCTACTTCGAGGAAACCAAACTCGCACGCATCCAGCCCGGCATGCACGCGCGCATCAAGCTGATGAGCTGGGAGACGCCGATCACGGGGCACGTGCAAAGCATCGCCCGCGGCATTGCCGACAACAGCCTGACCAGCCACGCCGAGGGCCTTCAAAGCGTTGACCCGACGTTTGACTGGGTGCGTCTGGCCCAGCGTATTCCGGTGCGCATTGCCATCGACCACGTGCCGGAGGGGGTGACGCTGGCCGCAGGGCTCTCGGCCACGGTTTACATCGGAGATCCGCTGCCGGCGGATGAATCTAAGTGGCAGGCCGGGCTTCGGCGCTGGCTTGAAGGGTTTTTCAACGTCTGAGCCGGCCCGCAGCGGCGCAACGAACGCGGGACGGGCCAGAACCTGGACAGCACGGCGGCCCTGGGCCGCCTTTTTTGTGCCTCGGCGTCTATTCTATGAGGCTTATCCCAGGGCTTATCAAAATCGGCGTGAGTGCCAAGGCGAGGAGTGAGCGAGTGACATCGAGAACGCGTACGTGGCGGGAGTACCGGTGGGGCGTCGGGGTGCTATCGATGCTTTCGGTGTTGGTGGCGCTGTTGGTTGCTGCGCCTTCACAGGCGGACAATGACGCCCTCTGGCAGGCGTTTCTGGCAAAGCGCGAGGGCGTTCAGGTCGCGGGTGCAGGTACGGTGACACGGGTGCTGAAAGATGACACCCGCGGTCGTCGCCATCAGCGCTTCATCCTCGAGCTCGACCACGATCAGACCGTTTTGATCGCGCACAACATCGACCTGGCGCCCCGAGTCGAGGGGCTTGAACGCGGCGACCGGGTCGAGTTCTACGGCGAATACGCCTGGAACGCCAGGGGCGGTGTGGTGCACTGGACCCACCGCGATCCCGGCAGGCGCCACATCAATGGCTATCTGATCGTCGACGGTCAGCGCTACTGGTAATGCGGTCGTCGCCGATTCAGGCGCCGCAGCAGCGCTTGTTCTTCTTGCCGCTGCCGCACGGGCAGGGCGCATTGCGCGAGACCGGCTCAGGCGTTGGGTTTTGAACGCCGTCGAGGTAGTACCAGAGCCCATCCTCGCGCACGAACCGTGAGCGTTCGTGCATCACCTGCTCGACGCCTTCAGCCAGAAAATGAGCCTTGAATTCGACCTCGCCCCGTCGGCGCTTTTCGGTATGAGACAGCACCTCAAGGCCCGTCCAGGCCACCTCGGGGCGCGACAGGGTGTCGGCGTCGAGTGTCTTGCGCTCAAGGCTCTGGGGCGCCCAGGTCTCGAGCAGGTACGCGCCGAGTCCGCCGAGGGCGAAGGCGCTGTAGCGCGAGCGCATTAGCGCCTCGCAGGTCGGTGCCGGGCGCACGCGGTCATGAAAGATCTGGCAGCAACGGTTGTAGGGCAGGCCGGACTGGCAGGGGCAGGACGTGGTCATAACGCTCTCGTCAGGGTGTTTCGGAACTAGCCTATCAAGAATTGATCCGGGGTGCCGTTGACCCTCCCATAACATCGGTCTTAGTTCACAACGTCAACGACGAGTTCGAGCGTATCCCCGGGGAAAACGATATGGATCAATTGTTCGAAAAAATTCATCAACTGCCCAATGTGCCCGAAGTGGTCATGGAGCTTCTGGAAAACTTCAATAACCGCAACATCAGCGTCGATGAAGTCTCCTCGAGCATCAAGAAGGATCCGAACCTATCGCTCAAGGTGCTGCGCATGGCAAACTCCGCCCGCTATGGCGCCGGGCGCAACGTGGCCTCGATCGATGACGCGGTGATGCTGCTTGGCTTCGATTGCGTGAAGACGCTGGTCATCGCCTCAGGCGTCACCTGTGCGTTCAAGGAACTGCCTGGGCTTGACCGGCGAGAGTTCTGGCGGGAATCGTTCATGGTGGCCAACATCGCCAAGACCATCCTTCGCAACAGCAAGCTTAAAGGCACGCTGCCTGAAACCGCGTTTACCTGCGGCATTTTGCACAACATCGGTCTGACGCTCATGCACATCGGCGAGCCTGAAAAGATGCTTCGCATCGACAAGCTGGTCGAGCAGGGCGCGATTCGAAGTGAGCTGGAGCAGAACCAGTTCGGGTATGACTACACCCAGGTCGGCGCGGAGCTTGCCCGGCGCTGGCGCTTCCCGGAAACCATCCGCACGGCGCTCGAGTATCAGAACGCGCCCTTGAGCGCCGAGCCGTTCTCGCCCTACGCCGCGTCGGTGCATCTGGCGTCCTACCTCTACCGCTGCATCGTCAACGGCAAGACCGAGGAAGAGGCGTTGAGCCAGTTCCCGGCCGACGTTCGAAAGCCGCTGTCGCTGGATCTATTGACGCTTTATGAAGAAATCGTCGAACTGATGCGCCACGACGACGACATCGACGCCATTCTCGCCTGATTCCGGGCCGATCCTGATCCTTGAAACGAGGGCCGCCGATGCGGCGGCCCTTACTCTGAAGACGCCGCCTGTGGGCCCAACACCTTTCTCAGGAAGTTTCTCGTCCGCGGGTCCTTCGGAGCACTGAACAGCGCTTCCGGCGGCCCCTGCTCGACGATGTTGCCACCGGACATGAAAATCACCCGGTCGGCCACATCGCGGGCGAACTGCATTTCGTGGGTGACCACCAGCATGGTCTGACGCTCCTGAGCGAGCTGTTTCATGACGGAGAGCACTTCGTCGACCCACTCAGGGTCAAGCGCGGAGGTGGGCTCATCGAAGAGAATCAGATCCGAGTTCGCCGCCATGGCCCGGGCAATGCCGACGCGCTGCTGCTGTCCGCCGGACAGCGCCGCCGGGTAGGCCGTGTGCTTGTCGTTAAGCCCCACACGGTCGAGCAGCTCGCCGGCGCGGGCGTGCGCCTTCGCCTTCGGCCAGCCATCCACCACGATCAGCCGTTCGGCCACGTTCTCGAGCGCGTTCTTGTTGGCAAACAGGGCGTAGTTCTGAAACACGAACGCCGTCTTGCGTCTGAGCGTCAGTCGGTCATCGTTCGAGACGCGGTCAAAATCGACGTGATGCCCGCCCAGCGTGATATGGCCCTGATCCGGGGATTCCAGCATGTTGATGCAGCGTAAAAGGGTGGATTTCCCCGTACCGCTTGGCCCGATGACCACGATGATCTCGCCTTGCTCGATGTCGAGGTCGATGCCATTGAGCACCGGCGTATCGCCGAAAAACTTGGTGAGTCCGCGCACGGTGATCATCGTTGATAGGCCTTGTTGAGTTTGCGTTCCATCAGTTTCTGAATCCGCGACAACAGCTCGACCACTACCCAATAGATCACCGCCACCGTCAGAAACGCCTCGAAGTAGAGAAAGCTGCTGGAGGCTTCCTTCTGAGTGGCGCCCATCAGTTCGGTCACCCCAAGGGTAAAGGCAAGCGAGGTCGACTTGATCATGTCGATGAAGTAGTTCATGAGCGTCGGCACCGCGATGCGGGTGGCCTGAGGCAGCACGATCCGGCGCATCAGCTGCGACTGGGTCATGCCGATCGATAGCGCCGCCTCGGTCTGGCTGCGGTCAATCCCGACGATGGCCGCACGGATCGACTCCGCCATATAGGCACTGAAATGCAGCGTCAGCCCTAAAATGGTGGCGGTCACGCCGTCGATCTTGACCAGCGATTCGATCAGCTGGGGCAGGCCGTAATAGAACAGAAACAGCTGCACCAGAAGGGGCGTTCCGCGAAAGAAGGAAATGAACAGTTTTGCCGCGCCGTTTATAAGCGGTGGTTGAACGACGCGGACAATGGCCAGCCCCGAGGCCAGCACCAGCGCACACAGCATGCCGGCGCTGGCCATGCCGAGCGTGATGGGAAGCTTGCCGAGCAGGTAGGGAAACAGCTCGGCCATGTAGCCAAAATCAAGAATCTGCACGATCGGCCTCGTATTTACTGCTTAGGGAGAGGTGATGTCGGCGTCGAACCATTTTTCTGAAATGGTCTTCAGCGTGCCATCCTGCCTGAGCTCGGTCAGCGCCTCATCGACGCGGTCTCTGAGCGCAAGGCCGTCCTTGGTGTCACGAAACGGCAGGGCGTTTTCGATCTTGGAAAACGGCTGGCCTGCCAGTTGCAGTGGCATCGGGGTTTGCTTGATGACCTGAGTGGCGCTGACCCGGTCCATCACGAACGCGTCCGACCGGCCAAGCGCCACGTCCTGTTCGACGTTGCTGTCGTAGGTCTTGATCGTGATCTTGTCGGCGTTGGGCAGCTGTTCGAGAAGCTGTTCGTAGTTGGTGCCAAGGTTCACGGCAACGGTCTTGCCCGAAAGATCTTCCGGCCCATGGATCGAGTCGTTGCCTTTTTTGACCACGACCTGAGCGCCGTCATAGACATAGGGCTGGGTGAAGGCGTACTTGGCCTTGCGCGCGTCGGTGATGGTGATCTGGTTGGCGATGGTATCGACCCGGCCTGAATCCAGCATGCCGGCAAGGCCCGAGAAGCTTGCTGTCACGAAGGTCACGTCTTCACCGATGCGCTTGCCGACGGCGTTCATCACGTCGATCTCGAAGCCTTGAAGTTCACCGTGTTTCGAGAACGTGAACGGGAAATAGTTGCCGGACATGCCGACCTTGATGTCGGCGTGGGCCGGGAGGGCACCCAGCGTCAGTACGGTCAGGGCAAGGGTGGATGCCAGTCGTTTGAATGTCATTTGAGCACTCTCCAATTGCAAATCGGTCTAGGGAACATGGTACGACAAACATGTAATACCGTCATAAGAGAATAAATTCATATGCGATTTTGTTTTATTTGATCGGTTCTGGCTTGTCCGAAACGGATGTTTATCAAATAGGCTCCCGGTGGTTACTGAATAGAGCTTGGGTGTTTATTGAATAGAGCTTGGGTGTTTATTAAATGGTGTCGTGGTGTTTAAAATAAGAAACATCGCGTGGTTCGGCCTCCCTGCGTGTTGCGGTGGGCCGGGCCATGAACAGACAGGAGTGCTTCATGTATTGCGATACCCAGCTTTTCATTGACGGCCAATGGCGTCCGTCGGCGACGGGCGCCACCCTCGACATTGAAAACCCCGCGACCGAAACGGTTATCGGCCACGTGGCCAAAGCCTGTGAGGCTGATCTCGAGCAGGCCGTCACAGCTGCATCAAACGTCTTCAAGACCTGGAAGACGCGCTCGCCGCTCGAGCGCGCCAAGATCATGCGTCGCGCCGCCGAGCTTCTTCGTGAGCGTGTCGAGCGCATCGCCGAGCTGATGACGCAGGAGCAGGGCAAGCCGCTTGCCCAGTCGCGCGCAGAGCTTTTAGGTGCGGCGGAGACCATCGACTGGTTCGCCGGCGAAGCGCAGCGCGGCTACGGCCAGGTCATCCCGGCCCGCGCTGATGACGTGCAGCAGCTTGCGATCAAGCATCCGGTTGGCGTGGTGGCCGCGTTCACGCCGTGGAATTTTCCGGTCAATCAGGTGGTGCGAAAGCTGTCTGCAGCGCTTGCCACCGGCTGTACCATTATCGTCAAGGGCCCGGAGGAAACCCCGGCCTCGCCGGCTGAGCTTGTACGCGCCTTCAGTGATGCAGGCGTCCCTGCCGGTGTGATCAATCTGGTCTATGGCGTGCCGGCCGAGGTCTCCGAGTATCTGGTGCCGCACCCAAACGTTGCGAAGATTTCCTTTACCGGCTCGACGCCGGTCGGCAAGCACCTGGCCTCGCTCGCCGGTCAGCACATGAAGCGAGCCACCATGGAGCTGGGTGGCCATGCGCCGGTATTGATCTTTGACGATGCCGACCTTGACGCTGCCGCAAAGGAAATGGCGCAGGCGAAATTTCGCAACGCAGGTCAGGTCTGCATTGCCCCGACCCGGTTTCTGGTGCAGGCCTCGGTCTATGAGGCGTTTCTCGACAAGTTCGTTTCCGAGGTGCGCGGGCTGACCCAGGGCAACGGCATGAGCGATGGCGTGACCATCGGCCCGATGGTGCATGCGCGCGCCCGCGACAATGTGGAGGCGTTTGTCGAAGACGCCGTCGAGCGCGGCGCGACCGTGCTTGCCGGGGGCGCCCGCGGCGACGGTGCCGGCTATTTCTTCCAGCCGACCGTCTTGAAGGACGTGCCGACGGACGCCCGCGCCTGGAGCGAAGAGCCCTTCGGGCCGGTGGCGCTATTTAATCGATTCGAGACCTATGATGAGGCGGTCGCCGAGGCCAACCGGTTGCCGTTTGGACTTGCGGCCTACGCCTACGCCCGTGATCACCGCACGGTATCGAACCTCACGCGGGACATCGAAAGCGGCATGCTGACCATCAATCACAATGGCATCGGCCTTCAGGAGACGCCGTTTGGTGGCATCAAGGAATCCGGCTATGGCACCGAAGGCGGCAGCGAGGCGATCGAGAGCTACCTCGAGACCCGTTACGTCTCTCAGGGAGCGCGCTGAGTTCACGCCCGCGCCGTGCTAGACTCCACCAACGCCGGCCTTGCCGGCGTTTTTTGTTGATACAGGTGTGTCGGCGTGGATGTGGCGTACCGTCACGCCCACGTCGGCGCGTTGGTTCACGTCCGGTTCAATGGCGACTTTTTCATGCCCGAATTACCCGAAGTGGAAACCACCCGTCGAGGCATCAAGCCCTACGTCGAGGGCTTCGAGATCACCGAGGTGCGCGTGCGCTTTCCGACCCTGCGCATTCCGGTGCCATCCGGGCTTTACGAGGCGCTCGTCGGGCAGACCGTCGAGCGGGTTGGCCGCCGCGCCAAGTACCTGTGCATCGAGGCTGGACCGGCCAAGGTGCTGTGGCATCTGGGCATGTCGGGCAGCCTCCGGCTGGTCGAACTTGGCACGCCGCCGAAAAAGCACGATCACATCGACTGGGTGATGTCCTCGAACTGGGTGCTTCGCTACCACGACCCGCGCCGGTTCGGGCTGATCGATCTGGTCGATGACTGGGCAACCGATACACGCCTTGCCTCGCTCGGGCCGGAGCCCCTGTCGGAGGCGTTTGACGGCGATCATCTGTTCGAGCGCACCCGAGCTCGCCGCGCGGCGATCAAGAACGTCATCATGGATAACGCAATCGTTGTGGGCGTGGGCAACATCTACGCCAACGAGGCGCTCTTCATGGCGCACATCGATCCGCGCCGCGAGGCAGGCACTCTCGACATCGCCGAGTGCCTGAGTCTTGTCGCGGCGATCAAGAAGGTGCTTGCCGCCGCGATCGAGCAGGGCGGCACCACACTTCGCGATTTCGTAAGCGGCCAGGGTGAACCCGGCTACTTTGCCCAGCGCTTGAACGTCTATGGCCGCCGCGGCGAGCCGTGCCGCGTCTGCGGCCATGAGCTTACCGGTGAAGTGATCGGTCAGCGCGCGACGGTCTTTTGCACCTGGTGCCAGCGCTGACCGCCCGGGCACGCGCCGCTGGGTGGCCGAGCGGGTGCGCCGGGGTGGCTTACGTCGGCGGCGCAGCCGTGTATCATTTGCTCATACGCCACTGACGGCGCGTTTCGTCGTCAGGTCATACTCTGGCCTCTGGCCCCAAGGATGCGAGTGTTTCCATGTCCGATGTTTCCGTGACGCAACATTTAAGGCTCAAGAAAAACGCGGACAAGCGTTTGAAAGCCGGCCACCTCTGGCTGTATTCCAACGAGATCGACAACGATCAGTCGCCGCTCAAGGCGTTCGAGCCAGGGGCGCAGGCGATTGTTGAAGCCGCCGGCGGCAAGGCGCTCGGTGTGGCCTACATCAATCCGCACTCTCTGATCTGCGGACGCGTGGTCTCGCGTGACCCCAATGTCCGGCTCGACCGGTCGCTTTTAGTGCACCGATTCAAGCAGGCGCTGGCGCTGCGTGAGAGTCTGTTCGACAAGCCGTTCTATCGTCTGGTCTACGGCGAGGGCGATCTGTTGCCTGGGCTTGTGATTGACCGCTTTGGCGATGTGGTCGTGGTTCAGATCAATACGCTCGGAATGGAAAAGGTCAGGGACCAGATCATCGATGCGCTCAACAAGGTGATCGAGCCGTCGGTCATCGTGTTCAAGGGCAACACCACCGGGCGCCAGCTCGAGTCGATGGCGCCTGAGATCGAAGTGGTGCAGGGCACCTTGCCCGAGCGCGTGCTGCTCGAGGAAAACAGCACCCAGTTCGAAGCCCGGGTGATCGACGGTCAGAAAACCGGCTGGTTCTATGACCACCGCATCAACCGCGCGCGTCTCAATGAGATGGTCGAAGGCCGGCGCGTGCTGGACGTGTTCAGCTACACCGGCGGCTGGGGCATTCAGGCCGCAACCCACGGTGCACGCGAGGTGATGTGCGTCGACGCCTCTGCCAGCGCGCTCGAACAGGTTAAAAGCAACGCCGCACTCAACGGGGTCGAGGACAAGGTGTCGACCCTGATGGGGGATGCATTCGATGTCTTGTCGGACCTGAAGGCCGAAGGCGAGAAATTCGATGTGGTCGTGCTCGATCCGCCCGCGTTCATCAAAAAGCGCAAGGACATCGCCAACGGCGAGCGGGCCTATGGTCGGCTCAACCGCGAAGCGATGCGGCTGCTGGGCCGTGACGGCATTCTGGTCTCGGCGTCCTGCTCGATGCACCTGGCCGACGACCGGCACATCGACCTTGTGCGCGGCGCGGCGCGTCATCAGGACCGCAACGCCCAGATCGTTCACCAGGGCCACCAGGGGCCGGATCACCCGATTCACCCCGCCATTCCCGAGACCGCCTATCTGAAGGCGCTCGGTGTGCGCGTGTTCAGAGACTGAGCCGCGCTCCTGCCCGCAGGCCGTCCTCTCGATGGCGGCTCGGGCAGCGCGGTTACGTACGACTCATTCGGCCGAACGGCGTCTATCAAGGGCGCCCTTCGGCCGAATCGATTTTTAACCCTCACTCTCAGGCGATAACCACGCGCCATTAACGTGTTCGAACAGGAGGTGGGCATGGCTCGCTTGAACGTGGTGGACGGGGCCAGCCGGCGCCCCATGATGCAAAAAGGGCCGGGCGTTATGGCACTTGCTGTGCTGGCCGTCGGGCTCTTGTGGCTTGCAGGGACGGTGAGCCCTGCACAGGCCGGGCTACTTCTGACCGGCGCCGGGCTTGGCGTGGTGCTCTATCACGCCGCGTTCGGGTTTACCTCGGCCTGGCGTCGGGTGATCGTCGAGCGGCGCGGGCGCGGCCTTCGCGCTCAGATGGTGTTGCTTTCGGTGGCGGTGGTGCTGTTTTTCCCGCCGCTTGCCAGCGGGACGCTCTTTGGTCACGCCGCAGAAGGCTTTGTTGCCCCCATTGGCGTCTCGGTCGCGGTCGGTGCGTTCATGTTCGGGCTTGGCATGCAGCTCGGCGGCGGCTGCGCCTCGGGTACCCTCTTCACGGCCGGCGGCGGCAGTGCGCGCATGATGGTCACGCTTTTGTTCTTCATCCTAGGTTCGGTGCTTGCGACCGTGCATTTTGACTGGTGGATGGCGCTGCCCGCCTTTGCGCCGGTGTCGCTTCCGAAAATCCTTGGCCCAACCAACGGCATCTTTCTGAGCCTTGCGCTGTTCGGTGCGATCGCGCTGGGAACGGTCTGGCTCGAAAAACGCCGTCATGGTGGGCTGGAGGCGGTGTCTTCGCCGAAGACTCAGGGGTGGGCACGTCTACTGCGTGGACCATGGCCGCTTTTGGCCGGGGCGGTGGCGCTTGCCGTGTTGAACTTTGTCACGCTGTCTCTGGCCGGGCGCCCCTGGGGGATCACCTCGGCCTTCGCGCTATGGGGTGCCAAGGGGGCAAGCCTTGTTGGAATCGACCCGTCGAGCTGGGCCTACTGGCAGGCGCCTGATCGAGCTGCGGCGCTTGATGCGCCGGTATGGCAGGACATCACCACGGTCATGAACGTCGGTATTATTGCAGGGGCAATGCTGGCGGCGGCCCTTGCCGGGCGATTCGCGCCAAATATTCGCATTCCTGCCCGCTCGCTGATTGCGGCGGTTCTTGGTGGGCTGCTGCTGGGCTACGGCGCGCGCATTGCCTTCGGGTGCAATATCGGGGCGTACTTCAGCGGGATTGCCTCGGGAAGCCTTCACGGCTGGCTCTGGCTGGTGTTCGCGTTTGCCGGCAATATGCTGGGCGTTCGTCTGCGGCCCTTTTTCTTTCGTGCGCCCTACACGCCGTCGGTGAAGGGATGCTGATAGACGTTGACTCCAGGCGCGGCGCTTACTCGGTTAGGGCGTGATGTGACAGACAGACTCGGTTGCGCCCTGCGTGTTTCGCTTGATAAAGCGCGGCGTCGGCTGCGTTGACGGTGGTGTCAAACTGCTGAACGAGCGTGTGACTGACGGCCACTCCGATGCTGACGGTGACGTCGAGTGCGCCGCGGGAGAGCTGAAACGGGAGCTTGGCGATCGCCAGTCGAACCGCTTCAGCGCGCTGCCGCGCTGTTTCCAGGGAGACACCTGGCAGCACGACCAGAAATTCCTCGCCGCCCCAGCGGGCGATCAAATCATTGTCACGAAGCGTCTGACGAAGGCGGCTGGCGAATTCGCTCAGTACCGTATCGCCATCGTCATGGCCGTAGCAGTCGTTGACGCTTTTGAAGTGGTCGATATCAAGCAGCAAAACGGCATTGACGCGTTCATCGCTCGTGCAGGTGGCGTCGAGGCGCGTGGCCACACCGCGCCGGTTGATCAGCCCGGTCAGCGGGTCCGTTTCGGCTTGCTCGATCAACTGTTGATTGGCCCACTCGCTGGTCATCGCGATCAGACCGAAATAGACCATGATGCTTGAGACCTGATCGAAAATCATCGGCCCCTGGCCGGCGCTTGTCATGGTCACGACCTTGTCGCTCAGGGCAATCTGCACAAGGCCCAGCATGAAACTCAGTAGATAGCTTGTGAAGGCGGCGCCCACGACGTATTGCGACCAGAGGCGCTTATGTCGGGCCCGATAGATTTCGACCACGACCAGCGCCGACCCCATGCCTGCCAGTGCATAAATCAGTGCTACCTCAAGCGCCATCGACCCCGAAAGCGCCGGAAGAATCGGATAGCTGATGCCGGTCAGCATGATCAGTAAAAGCGCCCACGCAAGCTTTCCGGGCCTTTCATAGAAAAGGCGCAGCCCGCTCCAGGATAGGGCCATGCTGGCCACGTAGGCGCCGAACATGATGGCGCCTAGCGCGGGGGCGGGCATGGTGTTCTGGGGCACTGACAGCGCGATGAGCGAGCCAAGGGTCGATGCTGCAATCGCGCCGCCCCAGCACCAGAGGTAACGTGTGCCGGGGCTCTTGGCGATCATGACCGCGAAGACGATCATAAAGCCCACTCGGCTGAGCACACTCGAGAAATGAAATGTGGTGATATCAAGCTCCATACGGCGTGTGCTCTTGTCGGTGGGCCAGTCGGCAGATAATGAGCAAAGACATCACCTCAAAATCGGTAACCGATGCCTGCGCCGAGCGCCAACTGGTCCAGATCGACCTCGACGTCGAATCCGTCTCCACTGTAGCGCTGTACAGGTACGAACAGATAGGTGGCGGAGAGTCCCACGGACCAGGCCACACCGAGGTGGTAGTCGAGTCCGAGTTGTGCCACTGGAATCAATAGAGTGTTGACCTTGAACGCCCCGATACCCTCACTGGGTGATACATCAAGCGGCCAGGCGTAGGCCGCTCCTGCCCCCAGGTATGGCCGCAGGGGGCTGGATGTCGGCAGGTAATACTGAAGGCTTGCCATTACGGCGGCGGTTGTAACCTCGCCGGCATCGATGTCTCCGAAAAAGGTGTCTTTGAGGTGGACCGCAGTGGTCGAGACGCCACCCGAGAGTTGAATGGCCCACGAAGGGCTTAAAAGGCGGGTCAGACTCAGCGTCGGGGAGAGTGTTGGTGGTGCGTAGTAGTCGCCTCCCAGCTGCCCGGCGTCGGTGTCGACATCAAGTGAGCGTGACGTGACGATCTCGGCCCGAAGGAGCCAGGCTCTGGTGCTTGTCGGGTCGGTGGCGGCCTGAGCCGGCAGGCTGAAACCTCCGACAATCAGGAGGACGGCAAGCACCAGGTGTCGATTGGGCGATATCAGTCCAGCGCAAGCATTCATTGGGACGAATCACTGTTTAAGGCGGTACTTATTCTTATCGGCGAGGCAGGTTCAGGTGTTTAGCGCAAGTTGACGGTGGCGGAGGAAACGCCCGGCGTAAGCAAGTGACCGGAGAGGTGCCCAGGCAGTGGAAAAGCGAGACCGCGCCAAAAAAAAGGCGCCCGAGGGCGCCTTTGGAGGCGGGATAAGCGTTCGGGGATCAGGCCTTCAGGGCCGTCTCGAGGCCGGGCGCGTATTCGGCGCCGTGCGGGACCGTGATCGAGGAAGTCTCGAGTGCGTCGCCGATCGGCTCGAAGCGCCCGCCGAGTACGTCGGCCAGAAACGCCTCGGTGACGGCGTTGAAGGCGATGTTGTTGACCGGGCGGGCAAAACCGTGGCCTTCGTCCGGGAACAGCACGTAGGTGACCGGGATGTCGTTGGCACGCATGGCCTCGACGATCTGATCGCTCTCGGCCTGCTTGACGCGGGGGTCGTTGGCGCCCTGGCCGATCAGAAGCGGCCGCGTGATGTGCTCGGCATGCGTCAGCGGTGAGCGGTCCTTGAGCCAGGCCTGGCCGTCTTCCGTGCCGGGGTCGGCCATGCGGCGATACATCTGCTGGCGGCCGGCTTCCCAGTACGCCGGAATACTTTCAAGCAGCGTTTCAAGATTGGAGGGGCCGACGATGTCGACGCCGCAGGCAAAAACGTCCGGGGTCATGGTAAGCCCTGCAAGCGTTGCGTAGCCGCCGTAGGAGCCGCCCATGATCGCCACGCGCGTCGTGTCGGCCACGCCTTCGCTGACGGCCCAGTCGACGGCGTCAAGCAGGTCGGTGTGCATGGCGGTGCCCCATTCGCCGTCGCCTGCGCTGGTGAAGCGCTTGCCGAAGCCTGTGGAGCCGCGGAAGTTGACCGAGAGCACCGCGTAGCCCCGGTTGGCAAGCCACTGGTGGTAGCCGTTGCTGCCGTAGCTGTCCCGCGCCCAGGGCCCGCCGTGGACTAAAAGCACCATCGGAAGCGGTGCGGCCGGGCGCGAGAAGCCGCCTGAGTCACTCAGCCCGTCGGGCAGCGTCAGGTAGCTGGTCAGTGTCAGGCCATCACGGGCGGTGAGCTCCAGCGGTGTCATGCCCTGAAGCGGAGCGCCTTCAAGCTCGGGGCGGCTGACGAACAGCGAAGTGAGTGCGTTTGCGTCGCGGTCGAACAACCACGTATGCGACGGCGCGGTGATCGGGTCGTTGACCACGACCCAGTAGCGGTCGTCACGTGAGCGCGAGGTGACATGGACATCGCCTTTGAGCTCATTGTCGAGCCACGTCATGCTCGCCTCGATCGCGTCGCTCTTGAAGTGCCAGCGCTCACGCAGGTATTCCACCGACCACGCTTCGACCTCGCGGGTCTCGCGGCTCAACATCACGTCGGTGGTGTCGGCGCGGTCGTCGTGGGCGATCAGCGTCATTTCGCCGCTCGCCCAGTCCTGGGCCATGAGGGCGGCGGTGTCACGCTCGCGGCTGTCGATCCAGTAAAGGGTCTTGCCGTCGCGGGTGAAGCCTGCCGGGCCGGTGTTGCTGCTGTCTTCAAAGCCGATCGAGGCGAAGGGCTCCTTGTCGATGTCGGTGCCCTCGACCTTAAAGAAATCCTCGCCGCCATCCGGGCGGGGGCGCATGGCCAGGCGCAGGTTCAGGTTGTCGTCGGCCATGAAGCCGCCATAGCCTTCGTTTTCGAGCACGTTTTCCAGTCGGCCATCGGCAAGATACAGCCGGTAGACGTCGTGCCAGCGCGGGTCGCGGTCGTTGAGCCCGATCAGGATGTGATCACTGACATCGGCGCTGACGCCGATGACCATCACACGGATCTCGTCCTGCGGGGTCAGAAGCGTGGTGTCAGCGCTTTCCACGTCCACTGCGAACAGGCGGAAGTTTTCATCGCCGCCCTGGTCGTTGACGTAGAGAAGCTGGCGACTGTCGGGGGACCAGAAATAGCTTCGAATCGGGCGCTCGATTTCAGAGGTGAGTGCCCGTATATCGTCGGGCTGCGTTCTGGGAGCAACCCAGAGATTGAGTACGCCGTCATTGGGGGCGATCCAGGAGAGCCAGTTGCCGTCCGGGCTTAGCTGGGCACCGATGCGGGTCGGGTTGCCGAAGAGCGTCTCGCGGGGGATCAGCGGCGTCGCACCGCTTGATCCGTCATCGGTGGACGCGGCGCGCGGCGTGGTGAAAAGGGGCGTGTTCATCCAGCGCATGGCAAGACTCCTGATGGGTAGGGCGAAAAAAGCCGATCTGGGTATTCAATGATGGTGGGGGCGCGCGATCTCAAGGGCAGGGTTCGCGTCGCTTGGCAGGCTTCGGTTAAGATTGCCGGATTCACACGGCCTCGGTGTGCCTTTCGGGCCGTAGGCGTTCATGTATTGTAGACACTTTTCGAGACCCTCTTTCGATGACTAAGACACGTGTTCTGACCGGTATCACCACCACCGGCACCCCTCATCTCGGTAACTACGTCGGGGCGATCCGTCCGGCCATCGAGGCCAGTCAGGATACGTCGGTCGAGGCGTTCTATTTTCTGGCCGACTTCCACGCCCTGATCAAGGCGCAGGATCCAAAACTGGTCGAACAGTCCCGGCGCGAGATCGCCGCGACCTGGCTGGCACTCGGGCTCGATACCGATAACGCCACGTTCTATCGACAGTCCGATATTCCGGAAATTCCCGAGCTGAGCTGGTTGCTGTCGTGCGTGTGTGCCAAGGGCCTGATGAACCGGGCCCACGCCTACAAGGCGGCGGTGCACGACAATGAAGAAAACGGCAGCCCCGACCCGGACCGTGGCGTCACCATGGGGCTTTACGGCTACCCGGTACTGATGGCGGCCGATATATTGATGTTCAACGCCAACAAGGTGCCGGTCGGACGGGATCAGATCCAGCACATCGAAATGGCCCGTGATATGGCCGGGCGGTTCAACCACCTCTACAAGGGGCAGTATTTCACTCTGCCCGAGGCGGTGGTCGATGAGCGTGTCGAGGTATTGAACGGCCTCGATGGTCGCAAGATGTCCAAGAGCTACAACAACACGATTCCGCTGTTCGTGTCCGAGAAGAAGCTTTTGAAGCTGATTCGCAAGATCAAGACCAACTCGCTCGAGCCGGGTGAGCCCAAATCGACCGAGGGCTGCACGCTGTTTCAGATCTATTCGGCCTTTGCATCGACTGATCAGACCGAGGCCATGCGCACGCGCTACGCCGAGGGCATCGGCTGGGGCGAGGTCAAAAACGAGCTGTTTGAGTTGCTCAATGGGCAGCTGAGTGCGCCGCGCGAGCGCTATCAGGCGCTTCTGGAAGACCCCGGGCATATCGAAGCCGTGCTGCAGCAGGGCGCGGAAAAGGCGCGCGAGGAAACCACGCGCACACTCGAGCGGCTGCGCTCGGCAGTCGGTCTCGGTCGGTTCGTCTGATCGGTCTTTTTATAATTAAAAAAACCGCCGGGGAGCCGTGTAGGCACTGATAAAATGTCGACACACCGGCCCTCCGGCCTGACGACCGGTCGGGACTTGCTACACTGAAACGGTGCCTGTCCCCGACGCCAAGGCAACCGTTCGTCGCGTAAACGACGCCGGTACGGATTCAGCCCGGCGGCGCAGTCATCTCGTCGTACCGCCGGGGCCAATTTGTTCAACCTGGTATGCGAGAGCTCATGAGCGAACCGTCGAAACGTCCTCTGTATGTCCCCTACGCGGGCCCCACGCTTCTTGAAATGCCGCTGCTCAACAAGGGCAGTGCCTTTACGCTCGAAGAACGCATCAGTTTCAATCTGATCGGTCTGTTGCCCCATAACGTCGAGACCATCGAAGAACAGGTCGAGCGCGCCTATCACCAGTACAGCCAGTGTGCGACCAACCTCGACAAGCACATCTACCTGCGCGCGATTCAGGACGACAACGAAACGTTGTTCTTCCGTCTGATCGAGGAAAACCTCGAGGAGATGCTGCCGATCATCTATACGCCGACGGTCGGCCAGGCCTGTGAGAAATTCTCGGAAATCTACCGCAACCATCGCGGCCTGTTCATTGCCTACCCGGACCGCCACCGGATGGATGACATTCTAAGAAGCGCGACCAAGGACAACGTCAAGGTGATTGTCGTCACCGACGGCGGCCGGATTCTGGGGCTTGGGGATCAGGGTATCGGCGGCATGGGTATTCCGATCGGCAAGCTCTCGCTCTACACCGCCTGTGGCGGCATCAGCCCGGCCTATACGCTGCCGCTGGTACTGGACGTGGGCACTGATAACCAGGAGCTTCTGGACGACCCGATGTACATGGGCTGGCGTCATCCGCGTATTGGGGATGAGGAATACGCCGAGTTCATCGAGCTGTTCATTCAGGCGGTCAAGCGCCGATGGCCGAACGTGTTGCTTCAGTTCGAGGATTTCGCGCAGAAAAACGCCAATCCGCTGCTCGAGAAATACCGCAACGACATCTGCAGCTTCAACGACGATATTCAAGGCACGGCCTCGGTCGCGCTCGGCACATTGATGGCGGCCTGCAAGGCCAAGAATGAGCCGCTCAAAGATCAGGTCGTGGCGTTTGTCGGCGCAGGCTCGGCCGGCTGCGGCATTGCCGAGCACATCGTGGTGGCGATGATCGATGAGGGCCTTTCCGAGCGTGAGGCGCGAAAGCGCGTGTTCATGATCGACAAGGACGGTCTGGTGACCGACGATGCCAAGGGGCTCTATCCCTTCCAGCAGCGTCTGGCGCAATCGCGCGACGCGCTCTCTGACTGGGGGCTTGGCAACGGCAGTATCTCGCTGACCGAGGTGCTCTCCCACGCAGGCGCCACCATCTTGATCGGTGTTTCCGGTCAGAAGGGGTTGTTCTCGGAAGAGGTGATCAAGACACTTCACAAGAACTGCGCCAACCCGCTGGTGATGCCGCTGTCGAACCCGACCTCCAAGGTCGAGGCCACGCCCGAGCAGATCATCAAGTGGACCAATGGGCAGGCGCTGGTGTGCACCGGCAGCCCGTTCGACCCGGTCGAGTTCGAGGGACGGACGATTCCGATTGCCCAGTGCAACAATTCCTACATCTTCCCGGGCATTGGTCTGGGGGCGGTCGCGGCCAAGGCCTCAAAGATTACCGATGAGATGCTGATGGCGGCCTCACGGGCGCTCTCTGACAGCGCACCGATCGTCAAGCACGGCGAGGGGGCACTCTTGCCGTCAATCAAGGACGTGCAGACGCTCAGTCAGGACATCGCCTTTGCCGTGGCCAAGCAGGCCCAGAAGGAAGGGGTGGCGCTCGAGACCAGCGATGAGCGGCTCTGGGGTGAAATCACGAAGAACTTCTGGCACCCGCGCTATCGCCACTATCGCCGCGCGGCGTTCTAGTCGTTAAGCCGTTCTGGTGACGATGCAGGCGCCAGGCATGAAAAAGCCCCGACCATCGGTCGGGGCTTTTTTTGTACCGGATCGGACGCCGCATAAGGCGGCGTCCGACAGGCTCACTTGCTCAGCATGCTGCGAAGTACGTAGTGCAGGATGCCGCCGTGACGGTAGTACTCCATCTCGTTGGCAGTGTCGATGCGGCACTTGGCCGAGATGGTTTTCTCATTGCCGTCCTCGAACGTGATCGAGACGTCGACGGTGCCGCCGGGCTCGAGCTTGCCAAGTCCCTTGATCGAGATCACTTCCTCGCCGGTCATGTTCAGCGAATTGCGATCCTCACCTTCGGGGAACTGCAGCGGCAATACGCCCATGCCGATCAGGTTGGAGCGGTGGATGCGCTCGTAGGATTCGGCCAGTACCGCGCGCACGCCGAGCAGGCGTGTGCCCTTGGCTGCCCAGTCACGCGAGGAGCCGGTGCCGTATTCCTTGCCGGCGATGACGACCAGCGGTGTATCGTCTTCCTGATACTTCATGGCCGCATCGTAAATGGACATCTGCTCGCCAGAGGGAATATGGCGTGTGAAGCCGCCTTCGACGTTATCGAGCATCTCGTTTTTGATGCGCACGTTGGCGAAGGTACCGCGCATCATCACTTCGTGGTTGCCGCGACGCGAGCCGTAGGAGTTGAAGTCCTTGACCTCGACCCCGTTGTCCTTCAGGTACTTGCCTGCAGGGCTGTCGGGCTTGATCGCACCCGCCGGTGAGATGTGGTCGGTAGTAACCGAGTCGCCGAGCTTGGCGAGCACGCGGGCCTCGACCACGTCTTCGATCTTCTCGGGCTCACGGCCCATGCCTTCGAAGAACGGCGGGTTCTGAATGTAGGTCGAGTCGCTTGACCAGTTGTAGACTTCGCTGGCCTCGACATCGATGGACTGCCAGGTTTCGTCGCCGTCGAAGACTTCGGCGTACTCCTTGCGGTACATGTCCGTCTTGACCCGCTCGACGGCCTCGGCGATCTCGGCCTGTGACGGCCAGATGTCCTTCAGGAAGACGTCGTTGCCGTCCTTGTCCTGACCGAGCGGATCTTCGGTGATGTTGATCCGCATGTTGCCGGCGAGTGCAAAGGCGACGACCAGGGGCGGTGACGCCAGCCAGTTGGTCTTGACCAGCGGATGGATGCGCCCTTCGAAGTTACGGTTGCCCGAAAGCACCGAGGCCACGGTCAGGTTTTCATCCTGCACGGCCTTTTCGATGGGCTCGGGCAGCGGGCCTGAGTTGCCGATGCACGTGGTGCAACCGTAGCCCACAAGGTTGAAGCCGAGCGTGTTGAGCGGCTCCTGGAAACCTGCGGTCGCAAGGTAGTCGGTCACGACCTTGGAACCCGGTGCCAGGGAGGTCTTGACCCAGGGCTTGGACATCATGCCTTTTTCGACGGCTTTCTTGGCCAGAAGGCCTGCCGCCATCAGCACGCTCGGGTTGGAGGTGTTAGTGCAGGAGGTGATCGCTGCAATGACCACGGCGCCCTCGTCGAGGCGGAACTTGTCGCCTTTCCATTCGACGTTGGGGTTGTCGCGGTAGCTGTTGCCGACGTAAGGCGCGGTCTGGCCGCCTTCGCTCAGCCACTTGCCGTCTTCGGTGTCCTGCTCGTCACCGGACTGCTCGTCGAGCAGTTTGAGGAAAGTGGACTTCATGTCTTTCAGCGAGACACGGTCCTGCGGGCGTTTCGGGCCGGCAAGGCTCGATTCGACCTCATTCATGTCGAGTTCGAGGGTGTCGCTGAAGCGCGGCTCATGGCCGGGCTCGCGCCAGAGACCCTGTGTTTTCGCGTACTCCTCGACCAGTTCGGTCTGCTCCTGGCTACGGCCGGTGAGCTTCATGTAGGTCAGGGTTTCATCATCAAGCGGGAAGAAACCACAGGTCGCGCCGTACTCGGGCGCCATGTTGGCGATCGTCGCGCGATCGGCCAGCGGCAGATCCTTCAGGCCATCGCCGTAGAATTCGACGAACTTGCCGACCACACCGTGCTTCCTGAGCATCTGGGTGACGGTCAGCACCAGATCGGTTGCGGTAATGCCTTCGTTGAGCTTGCCGGTCAGCTTGAAGCCGACCACTTCGGGAATCAGCATCGACACCGGCTGACCGAGCATTGCAGCTTCGGCTTCGATGCCGCCGACGCCCCAGCCAAGCACGCCAAGGCCATTGATCATGGTGGTATGGGAGTCGGTGCCGACCAGCGTGTCGGGGAAGGCAAAGGTCTTGCCGTCGATGTCCTTGGTCCAGACCGACTTGCCGAGGTACTCCAGATTGACCTGGTGGCAGATGCCGGTGCCCGGCGGAACGACGCTGAAGTTGTTGAAGGCCTGCTGGCCCCAGCGCAGAAACTCGTAACGCTCGCGGTTACGCTCCATCTCGATCTTGACGTTGTCCTCGAACGCGTCGTCGTCACCGAAGTGATCGACCATGACCGAGTGGTCGATGACCAGATCGACCGGGGAGAGCGGGTTGATGCGCTCGGGCGATTCCCCCAGATTCTTGACGGCGTCACGCATGGCGGCAAGATCGACCACGCCGGGCACGCCCGTAAAGTCCTGCATCAGTACGCGGGCGGGGCGGTAGCCGATTTCGCGGGTGGACTTGCCTTCTTTCTGCCAATCGACCAGCGCCTGGATGTCATCGGCGGTGGCGGCCTCGCCGTCCTGATAGCGCAGCTGGTTCTCGAGAAGGACTTTCAGTGTGAAGGGCAGCTTCGAAATATCGCCGTACTGTTTTTCGGCTTCGGCAAGGCTGTAATAGTGGTAGGTCGCATCACCCACCTTGAGTTCGGAAATCATGTCACTTGCATCCTGGGCGCTCATGGGCCTCCTCCTCATCGTATTAAGAGGGTCAGTGTCGACGGCTCGGGCATGTTTATAGGCTACGGTCATTCCCATCGCGTCTACTTCGACGGGTGCCCGAGGTAAAGCGTAGGTGCTCTTTGGGAAATATGCGCGATTTAAGCGCGCCGCCAACTGTCGACAATCATGGTGCCAGCTCATGCAGATATCGTGAAGGGCGCGTTAGCGCGAGAAGCTTTAACAGGAAAGGTGAAATCAGGGCGGGGGAAATGCGCATCGCTCGCTACACTTCACTTTATGAATACGCCAAAAAATTGATCCCGCCGGGCGCTCAAGTGTCTGGTTGAATGAGGGCGATACCATGAACGAAGAGCTGCTTGAACCGCGTGATGTTCAATGCCCGTATTGCGGCACGATGTGCACACTCTTGATCGACGCAAGCCAGGGCTCGATCTCAACCGTTGAGGACTGCCAGCGCTGCTGTAGCCCGATGCAGGTCGCCATCGAGGTCGATGCGCTCGATGACACGGTGCTGTCGGTCACGGTGCATCGGGATGATGCCAGCGATTGGTAGCTGGGGTAGGTCGTTTGTCGTACTATCAATCCTATAGATCACGGCTATTTTGGCTATTGCCCTAATCGAATTGGCAAACTGCTTCCGGTTTAATACGATTGAGCCAGTCTTTAAATCCGATAGTTAATTCAAGATTGCAAAAGGAAAGGTTAATGAGCGTACTTGTAGGCCGTCAGGCTCCCGAATTTGACGCACCGGCGGTTCTCGGCGATGGCAGCATCGTCGACAGTTACAAGCTGTCTGAAAGCGACGGCAAATACCGCGTGGTCTTTTTCTGGCCGCTGGACTTCACCTTCGTATGCCCGTCGGAAATCATCGCCCACGACAACCGCCTGGCCAAGTTCAAGGAGCTCGGTGTCGAGGTGATCGGTGTGTCCATCGATTCTCAGTTCACTCACCACGCGTGGCGCAAGACCTCGCGCGACGCTGGCGGCATCGGCAATGTCGAATTTCCGATGGTCGCGGACGTGAAGCACGAAATCGCCCAGGCGTACGGCATCGAGCATCCGGAAGAAGGCGTTGCACTTCGCGCTTCGTTTCTGATCGACAAGAACGGCGTTGTTCAGCATCAGGTCGTCAACAACCTGCCGCTGGGACGTAACGTCGACGAAATGATCCGCATGGTTCAAGCGCTTCAGTATCACGAGAACCATGGCGAAGTCTGCCCGGCAGGCTGGGAAGAGGGCAAAGAAGGTATGAAGGACACCGCCGAAGGCGTGGCCAAGTACCTGTCCATGAACTCGTCCAACCTGTAAGGGGCGTCGGCGGACACCTTGAAGGTGGCCGCCATCGTAACCATATACCGCGTAATGCGGGCAAATGGCCTGATGGTGCGAAAGCGCTTTCAGGCCATTTTGTTATGACATGAACACGGGCAGGGCCCATTGGCTCTGCCGGGTAACGAGAGGTCTTCATGAGTGACGTTCACCACCGGTCGTTGATTATTCTAGGGTCCGGTCCTGCCGGCTATTCCGCGGCCGTTTACGCAGCACGAGCCAACCTGAAGCCCATGTTGATCACCGGCATGGAAATGGGAGGGCAGTTGACCACCACCACCGACGTGGACAACTGGCCAGGCGACGATATCGGCGTACAAGGCCCTGAGCTGATGGAGCGCATGCGCCGTCACGCTGAGCGGTTCGAGACCGAAATCGTCATGGATCACATCCAGGAGGTCTCCGTCAACGAGCGCCCGTTTACGCTCAAGGGCGGCAGTGACACCTATACCTGCGACGCCTTGATCATCGCCACCGGGGCCAGCGCGCTGTATCTGGGGCTCGAGTCGGAAGACCGCTTCAAGGGCCAGGGCGTGTCGGCCTGCGCAACCTGCGACGGATTTTTCTACCGCAATCAGGACGTCGTGGTGGTTGGTGGCGGCAACACCGCCGTGGAAGAGGCGCTTTACCTGTCCAATATCGCCAAGAACGTGACTCTGGTGCATCGGCGCGATCACCTGCGGGCGGAAAAGATTCTGCAGGACAAGCTCTATGACAAGGTCGAAAACGGCAATATTACCCTTGAGTGGAACCACGTCGTCGACGAGGTTCTGGGTGATAACTCCGGTGTCACCGGCGTTCGCCTGAAGGCGTTCAACGGCGAGGCCACCAAGGAGCTTTCTGCAACGGGGCTGTTCGTCGCGATCGGGCACAAGCCGAATACGGATCTGTTCACCGGCCAGCTCGACATGAAGGATGGCTATCTGGTGGTGAAATCAGGTCTTGAAGGCAATGCGACCGTCACCAGCGTACCGGGTGTGTTCGCGGCAGGGGACGTCGCCGATCATGTCTACCGTCAGGCCATTACCTCAGCGGGCAGTGGCTGCATGGCGGCGCTCGATGCCGAACGTTATCTCGATGGGCTGGATCCGTCGGTACCACACTCTGCCTGGTAAGCGGGACGGGTGTCGGTCGGTATCAAAAAGGAGCTTCGGCTCCTTTTTTCTTGGCGTCGTTCATGATAAAGAACGAATGTGGTTTGGGCGCGACGGTCTCAGTAATGGGATGGCCTAAGTAATGGGATGGCCTCAGTAATGCGGCGGCACATCATCTTCCGGGCGCCATGAGGGTGCGTCGTCGTCCTGAGAGGTGCGGGTGTTTTCAACGCGCTGATTCAAAATCAAGAGCTGCCGCTCGAGTCGCTCGATGTGACGCTGTTGATCGACCAGGGTGCGATCGAGCAGTTCGAGCCAATCTTCCTGGTGGGCCAGTCTGCTTTCAACTTCGGTTAAGCGGTCTACCACCTCACCGAGCGAGCTGTCAATCGGCATGTTACACTTTGTTGAGTCGCCTGAAGTGCTCATGAAGTAGAGAATTTCCGGTGAAGTGATGAGTGAGTCATGACGTAATTCCAATAAATGTAGAGATATTCAAGTATATGAATCGACAATCTTTTTTGCGCTGCAGCTTGATCAGTGCCGTACTGGCGCTGCTCTTGCCGTTTCTGATTCTTGGCCTGCTGATGCTGTTCGGCAGCGCATCGCCCGCGGGTGAGCTCATGAGCGCGCCTGCCTATCTGGCGACCGCGATTGCAGGGTTTATTGTACTGATCATTGCCACCGCCAGCATGTCTCGTCCCGCCCCGCGGTCCGTGACGTCGACAGCTATCGAGGCCGATGACGATGACCGGGAAAGCGGTATCGTCAAATGGTTCAACGTCAACAAGGGTTACGGGTTCATCACGCGCGATGTCGGCGGTGATGAAGACGTCTTTGTTCATTTCAGGGCGTTGAGGGGCAAGGGCAATCGAACGCTTGCCGAAGGGCAGCGGGTCAAATATTACGCGGTTCGAAACGATCGCGGTCTGCAGGCCGAAGATGTGACCGTGATCACCTGATCGATGTGAAAGGCGCCGAAAGGCGCCTTTCTTGAATCGACGCCAGCCATATCAGCGCCTGAACACCAAAAGCGCTTGCCTCAAAGGCCTGAATCGGGCCAGTGAAATACTTCCTCTTCGCCTCCCGCCTTGACGCGATAGAACCGGTCCGGCTCATCGCCTGGCTGCCAGCCGCCGAGTGAGCAGCGCACCTCGACGCCGAGCGCGGCTTGTGCAGCCCTTGCGCAGTCCACATCCCGCGGCCAGGGGGTGGCGCTCGAATCGAGCCAGAGGCTCGAGAAACGGTCCGCCGCATTTTCGATCAACAGCACCGGCAGTTCGCCTTCGGCCATCGTGAACAGGGTACGCCATTTGCCCTTGCCGCTTGGCTGCCAGTCGCGCGTCTGCGAGAAGGTCTCGTTCAGCCAGGCAAGGATGGTGTCCTTGTCGATCGGGGCGAGGTAAATCTCGATATCGGGAAACCGCTCCATGCTCATGATCCTAGAAGTCGTTTGAAAATCGCCAGGTAGCAGTCGCTCAGGACATCAAGATCGAGTGCACGAATGCGCTCATCGACCTGATGAATCGTCGCGTTGCAGGGGCCGAGCTCGATGACGTGCGTGCCGAGCGTGGCGATGAAGCGACCATCGGAGGTGCCGCCGCTGGTGGACAGCTGTGGCGGTGTGCCGGTCGCGTCGGTGATGCCGTCGGTCACGCTGGTCAGCAGGGCACTTTCAGGCGTCAGAAAGGGCTCGCCGAACAGCGTCCATTCGATGTCGTACTCAAGCCCGTGCTCATCGAGAATCGCCTCGGTGCGGACCTTGAGGAGCTCGGCGGTGACCTCGGTCGAGAAACGGAAGTTGAACACGACCTCGAGCGTTCCGGGAACCACGTTGGTCGCACCGGTGCCGGCGTTGATGTTCGAGATCTGAAAGCTGGTGGCCGGGAAAAACGCATTGCCTTCGTCCCAGTGTGCGCGTGCGAGCGCATCGAGCGCCGGCGCGGCCTGATGAATGGGATTACGCGCCAGATGCGGGTAGGCCACGTGGCCCTGAATGCCCTTGACCGTAAGCACAGCGCCGAGTGAGCCACGGCGGCCGTTCTTGACGACGTCGCCGACCCGCTCGGTCGAGGAGGGTTCGCCGACGATGCAGTACTCGGGGGCTTCTCCGCGCGCGCGCAACGCCTCGACCACGGCGCGTGTTCCATGTATTGCCGGCCCTTCCTCGTCGCTTGTCAGCAAAAAGGCCAGTCGGCCCGGGTGGTCCGGCTGTTGGTCGATGAAGCGCTCGACCGCCGTGACCATCGCGGCCAGGCTCCCTTTCATATCGGCCGCGCCGCGGGCGCGCAGGTAGCCCTGATCGTCGATGGACGGTGAAAAGGGCGGTTGCTGCCATTGGGCTTCGGGGCCGGTCGGGACCACATCGGTGTGGCCGGCAAGCACGAGCGTGGGCCCTTCCCCGCGGGTGGCCCACATGTTGGTGACGCCGTGGGCATCCATGGGCTCGATCGTGAACCCGAGCGCTGCAAGGCGTTCGGCAATCAGGGCCTGGCAGCCTGCATCATCGGGGGTCACCGACGGTCGAGCCAGCAGGTCGCAGGCAAGCGTCAGCGTGTCGGAAAGGGTATCGGGCATGGTATATCCGTAAACATGGCCGGCGCAGGGCCGGCCACCGATCAAGTATCAGTTGTGAGCGTGCAGGGCATCGTTCAGGGCGATGGCACTCTTGTTGGTGCGGCATTCAAGTCGCCCAGTGGTCGAGTTGCGCAGGAACAGCAGGTCGCTCTGGCCGGCAAGCTGTCGCGCTGCGACGGTTTCAGCCACCTCACCGTTTTCATCCAGTACCGCGACCTTGGCACCTGCGGTGATGTAGAGCCCGGCCTCGACGGTGCAGCGATCGCCCAGCGGAATGCCGATGCCGGCATTGGCGCCGATCAGGCAATTTTCGCCGGTACCGATGACGATGTTGCCACCGCCGGACAGCGTGCCCATGGTCGAGGCGCCGCCGCCGAGATCCGTGCCTTTCTTGAGCATGACGCCTGCAGAAATGCGGCCTTCAACCATACCCGGGCCTTCGGTGCCGGCGTTGAAATTGCAAAAGCCTTCGTGCATGACGGTGGTGCCTTCACCCAGGTGCGCGCCGAGGCGAACGCGGGCGGTATCGGCGATGCGTACGCCTTTCGGTACGACGTAGTCGGTCATTTTCGGGAACTTGTCGACGCAGTCGACCGACAGGGTGCGGCCTTCCAGGCGCGCCTTGAGCTGACGAACGGAGAGCTCGTCGATGTCGATGGCGCCTTCGCTGCTCCAGGCGATGTTCTTGAGCAGGCCGAACATGCCGGTCAGGTTGATGCCGTGCGGCTTGACCAGACGGTGTGACAGCAGATGCAGCTTGAGGTAGACCTCAGGCACGCTTGCCGGGGCGTCGTCGGTGTCGATGAGCGTCGCCACCAGCGGTCGCTGGCTCTGTGTCAGCGCCTCGGCCAGTTCGGCCTGTTCGGTGAAGCCGGCTTCGCTGAAGGCGTCGCCCAGTTTTCCGGCATCTTCCGGTAGAAAGCTTACGGCCTGATTGCCTTCGGGCAGCGTCAGTACGCGGCGGGCAGCCTCGATCAGTTTGGCGCTCGGCTCGAACTGAGGAGCCGGGTAATAGACTTCCAGCCATTCGCCCTGGGTGTTTTGTGTACCGATGCCTAGTGCAAAGCTCAGCATGTTTGATCCTCTAGAAGTGATAAAAGCGCGTGAGGGCGCCTGTTATGGGATGTGATCGATAAGCGTGTCGTAGTCGTCCGCAAGATACCCTGCTCGCGCGTCCACGTTCGGCCCGGTGAGTACGGGGCGTTTCATGAGCGAGGGGTGCGTGCTCAAGAGCTCGATTGCGGCCTGAGTGTCGTTGTCAGCGAGGCGCGCCTTTTCGGTATCGTCGAGCTGGCGCCAGGTGGTGCTGCGGCGATTGATCAGCGTGTCCACGCCCAGTGCCTCGATCAATTGAGTCAGCGTGGCGGTGTCTAGACCGTCGGCCTTTACATCGATGTAGCGGTACTCGAGTCCGGCGTTATCGAGGTGGCGGCGTGCCTTGCGGCAGGTGTCGCAGCTTTTTAGACCGATAAAGGTGAGCATGGTCGGGTCCGTGATGATGGCCTGGGGTGCAGTGTGTGCTGATGTGTAAGGCGGTCGATTATAGGCAGCCCGGGGGCTGCGCTCAAACCCCCGCCTCGGCATCGAGTACATCGCACAGGCGCTGGCTCAGGCCGTCGAGTCGGCGGCTGTCGGTAATCGCCTGGCCATCAAGGTCCATGATGAAGAATACGTCTTCGACGCGCTCGCCAAGCGTTGCGATCTTGGCGCCGGACAGGGCGATGTCACATTCCATGAAAATACGGCCCACGCGGGCAAGAAGGCCCGGGCGGTCCGCCGCGATCAGTTCGAGCACGGTGCGGTCGTTGGTGTCGTCCTGCTCGATGCGCACCCGGGTCGGGACCCGAAAGTGCTTGAGCTGGCGCGGTGTGTGGCGCGCGACGATGCGGGGGTAGTCGTCCGGGTCGTCGAGCTCATCGACCAGCTGTTGGTGAATGGCGCGAAGCCGCTCGGGGTCGCGAATCGGTTCACCGTCGTCGTCGAGCAGGATGAAGGTGTTCAGCGTCCAGAGATTACTTGATGTCGCGATGCGGGCGTCGTGGATCGACAGTCCAAGCTGTTCGATCGCTGCCGCCGTTGCCGCGAACAGGTTGTTGACCGAGCGGGTATGAATAAAGACCTTGGTGCCGCCATCGGCCATGTCCTCGGTCGGCGCGCTGATCAGGATTAACGGGGTGACCTGATAGTTGGCCTCCAGAATGCCCTGGGTATGCCAGGCGATTTCGCTGGGGGCGTACTGCAGAAAATACTCATCGCCAAGGGTTTGCCACAGCTGGTCAACGCTCTCGTCGCGGGTGCCCATGCCCGTCAGCAGTGCCCGCGCCTCGGCACGGGTCTCGTTGACCCATTCCTGACGGTCCAGCGGGTTTTCGAGCCCGCGTCTGAGCGCGCGTCGAGCTTCGGTATGGAGCTGGCGCATGAGGGAGGCCCGCCAACCATTCCAGAGGGAGGCGTTGGTGGCGCTGATGTCGGCCACGGTCAGCACGTAAAGATAATCGAGGTGGCGCTCATCGTGCATGGCGGTGGCGAATTCGCTGATGACGTCGGGGTCACTGATGTCTCTTTTCTGAGCGGTTTTCGACATCAACAGGTGATGCTCGACCAGCCAGCAGATCAGCTCGGTATCGCGGCGGCTGACGCCATGGCGTTCGCAGAAGGCGCGGGCGTCGATGGCGCCGAGGGTTGAGTGGTCGCCCCCACGGCCCTTGGCGATGTCGTGGTAGAGCCCGGCGATCCAGAGAATATCGTGGCGGGGGAGCTGCTGCATCAGTGTGCAGGCAAGCGGCGATTGTTCGTCGCTTTCACCCTTGAAGCACTGCATGCCATCGAGCAGGCGCAGCGTGTGGGCGTCCACCGTATAAATGTGGAACAGGTCGTGCTGCATCAGGCCGATCACGTCGCCGAACTCGGGCAGGTACTTTCCGAGAATGCCGTAGCGGGCCATTCGGGCAAGCTGCTGGGCGACATTGCCATCGGAGCGCAAGAGCTCCATGAACAGGCTCTTGTGGCGCACGTCCTGTCGAAAGGCGTCATCGATCAGGTGGCGGTGGTCACGAATCAGGCGAATGGTTTCCGCGCGTACGCCACCAATGCTTGGGTGCTGGGCCATCAACAGAAATAGCTCCAGCAGCGCACCCGGGCGTCTTAGAAAAACAGTGGGGTAGCGCGTCTGGATATAACCGTCTCGAATCTCGAAGCGGTTGTTGATGGGCGTGATGGTCGGGGTTTCCGAGTCGCGCAGAATCCGCTCCTCGAAATTCTGCAACAGCATGTCGTTGAGTTCGACCAGCGTTGTTACCACTCGGTAGTAACGGCGCATGAACTGCTCGACAGCAAGCCGCTTTTCCGAGTCCTGGTAGCCGAAAAGCTCCGCCACGGCGCGCTGGTGGTCGAACAGGAGCCGATCCTCGGCGCGCCCGGTCAGCATGTGCAGCGCGTAACGCACCTGCCACAGAAAGGCGCGGCCCTGGCTCAGAATGCGCAGGTCGGTGTCGGACATGAAACCCTGATCGATCACATCTTTGTAGGTGCGCACGTCGAAATGCCGCTTGGCTACCCAGCCGACCATCTGAATATCTCGAAGGCCACCGGGCGAGCTTTTGATGTTCGGCTCCAAGTGGTACTCGGAGTTATTGAACTTGTGGTGACGCGCGATCTGTTCCTGCCACTTGGCTTCGAAAAACGCAGCGCTCTGCCACATGCGCTCAGGACTTATGCGTGCGTACATCGCATCGCGCAGGCGTTCGGGGCCGGAAAGCGTTCGGCTTTCCAGCAAATTGGTGATGACGGTGATGTCATTGCGGCATTCACGCTCGCAGTCGCTCAGCGAGCGAACGCTGTGCCCGATATCGAGTCCGATGTCCCATAAAAACGTGATGAACGCGGTCAGCGCCTCGCGAAACGGCGTGTCATCGTCGTCTTCAAGCAGCAGCAGCAAGTCGATGTCGGAGCCGGGGTGAAGCTCGCCGCGCCCGTAGCCACCGACGGCGAGAAGGGTGATGCCATCGCTTGGCCAGTCAAGCCGCTCCCAGGCGATCTTCAGGAGCTGGTCAAGGCACCAGGCGCGCCCATAGATCAGGTCGCGAATGTCGTGGCCGGCCATGAAACGCCGATCCAGGCGTTCTCCGATCTCTTTCAATGCGATCTTGTACAGCGGAATCGGCGGACGGCCAGTATCGAGTGAGGCCTTGAAGGCGCTCACGTCGAACAGGTCGGTGTCGGGCACGAAGCGATAGTGGTGCAATAGCATGATCAGGTCTCAGCGTGACATCGTTCTGTAAGTGCCCGACGGGGGTGGCCGCCCGGTTGTATGGCGTCGAGGCGCGGGGTCACTCGGTCAGAAACGAGAGGTCTTCGTCCTGGCGGGTCGTGGTCACGATGCAGCCCGTATCGGTCACGATCAGCGTATGCTCCCACTGGGCGGAAAGGCTCTTGTCGCGAGTGACTGCGGTCCAGCCGTCTTTCAATACCTTGGTCGCGTACTTGCCGGCGTTGATCATTGGCTCGATGGTCAGGCACATGCCGCTTTTGAGCACGGCGTCGTTATGTCGGTCATAGCCATCATAGTGCAACACCTGGGGCTCTTCGTGGAAATTTTTCCCGATGCCATGACCGCAGAAGTCGCGCACGACACTGTAGCCGTTCTTTTCGGCGTGGGACTGGATGACCCGGCCGATGTCGGAGAGTCGAGTGCCCTCCTTGACGATCTCGAGTGACTTGTAGAGACACTCCTGAGTCACGGTAGACAGCCGTTCGCCCTTGAGGTTGTCGCCGACGATGAACATGCGGCTGGTGTCGCCGTAGTAGCCGTTCTTGATCACGGTCACGTCGATGTTGAAGATATCGCCGTTCTTGAGCTTCTTGCTGAAGTCGGGGATGCCATGACAGACCACGTGATTGAGCGAAATGCAGGTGGCGTGCTGGTAGCCGTGATAGCCGATGGTGGCCGAGGTGCAGCCCAGTTCGTTTTCAAGGTATTCCTGACACAACCTGTCGAGCTCACCGGTGGTGACGCCTGCACGGACGTGCTCGCTGATCATTTCAAGGACCTGGGCGGCGCAGCGGCCTGCAACCCTTAGATGTTCGATGTCTTCCGGTGTATTGATCGGGATGGTCATGTCGGTCTTCAACTCGGTGCTGATCGGTGCGCAGAAACGGCCCGATGGGGATGGAGAATGCCCGCTGGCGCGGGGCTCGGGCTAAGTTCGGCTTCATATTTCAAGTGTTATATGGTATAAAGCCGCGCGCTTTCCTGCAAACCATTGCCACGCCGACCTTCATGCGTCGACGGGCTCGGGAAGGTGTGTAATCAATCCTTAACGACACACACGTACCGTCACATCGTCCAGGGTGCCGCTTTGCGGTCGGATGCATGGGGTACGTGGAGGCATAACCCGATTCTGGAGAATCCTATGTCAGTTTCCATGCGTGATCTGTTGAAAGCCGGTGCCCACTTCGGTCACCAGACCAAATATTGGAACCCGAAGATGGGCAAGTACATCTTCGGTGCGCGCAACAAGATCCACATCATCAACCTCGAGCACACTCTGCCGGCGTTGAATGAAGCAACTTCCGTGATCGAGAAACTTGTTTCCAACAACAACAAGATTCTCTTTGTCGGCACCAAGCGTGCGGCAAGCAAGATCGTCAAGGAAGAAGCCAACCGCGTTTCCCAGCCGTTCGTCAACCATCGCTGGCTCGGCGGCATGCTGACCAACTTCAAGACGATTCGTCAGTCCATCAAGCGTCTGCGCGAACTCGAAGCGATGCATGAAGACGGCACCTTCGCAAAGCTGACCAAGAAAGAAGTTCTGATGGCCACGCGCGAGCAGGAAAAACTCGAGCGTTCCATCGGCGGTATCAAGAACATGGGCGGCCTGCCGGACGCGATGTTCGTCATCGACGTTGATCATGAGCGCATCGCGATCAACGAAGCGAACAAGCTGGGCATTCCGGTCATCGGCGTTGTCGACACCAACTCCAATCCGGATGGCGTCGACTACGTGATCCCGGGTAACGACGACTCCATTCGTGCGATCCAGATCTACGTTCAGGCGATCGCGAACGCATGTGGCAAGGCGAACGAAGCCTCTGCCGATGAGTTCGTCGAAGTGGTTGACGAAGAAGCCCCGACCACTTCCGAGTGATGCGTGTGACGCTATCGCGCATGCGGCAGCGTTTCACGACTGTAGTGTAAATTGTCGAGGCTCCGGTGAATGAGTGTGCCGGAGCCTCGCGTCATATTGATGATCATTGCGATCAACGAGAGGATCTAGACATGGCAGCTATCAGCGCATCTCTGGTCAAGGAACTGCGTGAACGCACCGGTCTTGGCATGATGGAATGTAAGAAGGCTCTGACCGAGGCCGACGGTGATATCGAGCAGGCGATCGAGAATCTGCGTAAGAACGCAGGTCTTAAGTCCGCCAAGAAGGCTGGGCGTGTCGCGGCTGAAGGCGGTATCATCACGCGCGTTTCTGACGATGCGAAACTTGCCGTAATGCTTGAAGTCAACTCCGAGACTGACTTTGTCGCTCGTGACGAAAACTTCCAGGCGTTCGCGTCCAAAGTGGTCGATCGTGCGTTTGAAACCAAGCAAAGCGACGTTGCCACGCTGATGGAAGGCGAGCTCGAAGACGCGCGTACACAGCTGGTTCAAAAAATCGGTGAGAACATCTCCGTACGTCGTGTCGCGATCGTCGAAGCGCAGGACGGCGGCGTGCTGGGTGCCTACGTACACGGCAGCCGCATCGGTGCGATCGTCAAGCTCAACGGTGGCGAGCAGCAGGCTGCACACGACATCGCTATGCACGTTGCCGCGATCAACCCGTCGGTCTCTCACCCGGAAAACATGCCGCAGGACGAGCTGGACAAGGAAAAAGCAATTATCCTGTCTCAGCCTGACATGGCAGGCAAGCCGGAAGAGATCGCCGAGAAAATGGTTCAGGGCCGTCTGAAGAAGTACCTGGCTGAAAACAGCCTGGTCAATCAGCCGTTCGTCAAGGACCAGAACCAGACGGTCGCCGAGTACGCCAAGGCCAGCGGCAATGGTGAAGTCGATTCCTTCGTTCGCTTTGAAGTTGGTGAAGGCATCGAGAAAGAAGAAGTCGATTTCGCCCAGGAAGTTATGGAACAGGCGCGTCGCAGCTAAGCGCGTCTCCGTTCCTGAAAGCCGCGAGGTGGTCTTGCCCGCTCGCGGCTTTCGTATATCCAGATGATAGTGATGGTGGCCCAGCCGGTGTGTGATCTGTAGGCTTGTTTCCATAAGGAAATGCCGTACGCTCGGTCAGGCCGTAGTTGTTGTCGCGATTTCATCGCCAAGATGGCAGTCATTTGCTATTGATCAGGTGCTGCGAAAGCGGACCTCAAGTTTTTAGCCCTCCAGGAGTAGTGCATGCCCCCCAATGAGCGTAGAGCCAAGTACAAACGCGTCCTTTTGAAACTGTCTGGCGAGGCCCTGACGGGCGACCAGGAGTTCGGGATCGATCCCAAGGTGCTGGATCGCATGGCGCTTGAAGTCGGTCAGTTGGTCGGTATCGGTGTTCAGGTAGGGCTGGTCATCGGCGGTGGCAACCTGTTTCGTGGCGCAGCGCTGCACGCCGCTGGCATGGAGCGCGTGACAGGCGATCACATGGGCATGCTTGCAACAGTCATGAATGCACTGGCCATGCGCGATGCGCTCGAGCGCTCCAACATTCGTTCACGCGTTATGTCGGCGATTCCGATGAGCGGCGTGGTCGAACATTATGACCGACGTACAGCTATCCGCTATCTTACCGGTGGCGACGTCGTGATTTTTTCCGCCGGTACCGGCAACCCGTTCTTCACAACCGATTCCGCTGCCTGCCTGCGTGGCATCGAGATCGACGCTGACGTGGTCGTGAAGGCAACCAAGGTCGATGGTGTTTACGACAAAGATCCGTTCACCCACGATGACGCAGTGAAATACGACCGGCTGAGTTACGATCAGGTTCTGGATCAAAAGCTCGGTGTCATGGACCTCACCGCGATTTGCATGGTGCGCGATCACAACATGCCGGTGCGGGTTTTCGATACGACCAAGGCAGGCGCGCTTTTGAATCTGGTTGTCGGTTCCAATGAAGGCACTTTGATAGACAGAGGGTAAGACGGTGATCAACGAGATCAAGAAAGACGCACAGGTGCGCATGCAAAAGAGCGCAGAATCGCTGAAGGGTGCGTTCCAACGTATTCGTACCGGGCGCGCTCATCCGACGATCCTTGAGTCGGTTATGGTCGATTATTATGGCTCTACCATGCCGATCAACCAGGTCGCCAACGTCAATGTCGAGGACGCGCGGACACTTGCGGTACTGCCGTGGGAAAAATCAATGGTGCCGGTTATCGAAAAGGCGATCATGACGTCGGATCTTGGGCTCAACCCGTCCAACAACGGCTCGATCATTCGTGTGCCGATGCCGCCCTTGACTGAAGAGACGCGCAAGAACTACATCAAGCAGGCCCGTTCCGAAGCCGAGGGCGCCCGTGTTGCGGTGCGCAACGTACGGCGCGATGCCAACAGTGAGATCAAGGCGCTTTTGAAGCAGAAAGAAATTTCTGAAGATGAAGAGCGTGAAGCCGAAGATGATATTCAGAAGCTGACCGACAAGTTCATCGCCGAGATCGACACTCAGCTTGAGCATAAAGAACACGACCTGATGCAGGTCTGAATGAAATCGGCAGACATCGGTCTGCCGATGCAGCAATGTGAGTTCTCATGACGTCATCGCCTATGCACCCAAACATGCCGAACCATGTTGCCATCATCATGGATGGCAATAACCGGTGGGCAAAGGCCCACGGCTTGTCAGGCATCCGAGGTCACCATGCCGGGGTGGAATCCGTTCGCCACGTTATAAAACGTGCCAGTGAGCGGGGTATCAAGGCTGTTACCCTGTTCGCGTTTTCGAGCGAAAACTGGCGCCGTCCGCCGGACGAGGTTCGAGGGTTGATGGAGCTGTTCATCCTGGCGCTTCGTCGCGAGATCGGAAAGCTGCATCGTAATAACGTGCGGCTGACCATTATCGGTGAGCGAAGCAAACTGCCTGAATCGCTCCAAAAGGCGATTGAGCGTGGTGAGCGGAAGACGCGCAACAATACGGGGCTCAATCTGGTCGTTGCAGCCAACTACGGTGGTCGTTGGGACATCGCCCAGGCGGCCAAGGCGCTGGCGCGTCAGGTTGAGGCCGGAACGCTCAAGGCTGAGGATATCGATGAGCATCGCCTCGATGAGCAGATCAACCTGAGCGGCCTGCCCGAGGTCGACCTGTGTATTCGTACCAGTGGCGAGCAGCGCATCAGTAACTTCCTGCTTTGGCAGCTTGCCTACGCCGAGTTCTATTTTTCTCCCCTGTTCTGGCCCGATTTCGGGGCAGAGGCCTTCGATGAAGCCGTCGATGCGTTCGCACACCGGCATCGCCGCTTCGGCATGACAGACGATCAACTAGAGGTCGAGCGTGCTTAAACAACGAGTAATCACGGCATTGGCCATCGGGCCCACGTCTCTGGTGTTGCTTTTCAGCCTTGGGGGCGGTGCGTTTGCCTGCTTTATCGGCCTGATCCTGCTGGGTGCAGGGTGGGAATGGGCTAATCTTTCCGGCGCCACGACGACTCGCGAAAAAGCGAGTTTCGTGGCGCTCTTGTTTGTGACGCTGGTCAGTTTCTGGCTGACGGGTGCCGCCTATGCCGTATGGCCGCTGGTGCTTGCATTGCTTGGGTGGTGTCTGGCGCTTTACTGGGTAGCACGTTACCCCTCGGCGACCGATCAGTGGCAGGCTTCCCTGCGACGCTATCTAATGGGTATCTGCGTTCTGGTGCCCTGCTGGGTCGGTTTTTTGCACCTGCGCGAGACCCCGTGGTGGCTGCTGTATGTACTGTTCGTGGTCTGGGGGGCGGATATCGGCGCCTATTTTGCCGGCCGCGCGTTCGGCAATCGGAAGCTGGCGCCGCGCGTTAGCCCCGGAAAATCCTGGGCAGGCGTATATGGTGGGCTGGGTGTCACCGGCGTTTTTGCCATCATCATGGGGCTTTGTCAGCAGTTGAGCTTTGCAGGTGGCTTGTGGCTGATCGTGATTTCACTGGTGGTTACTCTGGCCTCAGTACTGGGCGATCTGTTCGAGAGCATGCTGAAGCGCCACCGTGGCATCAAGGACTCGGGGAATCTGTTGCCCGGTCACGGCGGTCTTCTTGACCGTCTCGATAGCCTGACGGCGGCCGTTCCTCTGTTTGCGCTGCTTGCGCCCTGGGTCGCCTGAGATGACACGTCAACGCGTTACCGTGTTGGGTGCGACCGGCTCGATCGGCACCAGCACCCTTGATGTCATCGCGCGCCACCCCGAGCGTTATGACGTATTCGCGCTCTCGGCCGGAACGCAGAAAGAGGCGCTGTTGGCGCTTTGCGAGACCCATCGGCCAGCCGTTGCTGTGCTCTCTAGAAGTGAGGACGCCCATTGGCTTGCCGGTGAGCTGCGCAGAGCGGGCCTTGCGACCGAGGCGCGCTACGGCGAGGAGGCGCTGTGCGATATCGCCGCCGATGCTCAGGTCGATGTGGTCATGGCTGCAATCGTCGGCGGTGCCGGGCTGATGCCGGCGCTTGCAGGCGTTCGGGCCGGCAAGCGGATGCTTCTGGCCAACAAGGAAGCTCTTGTGATGTCCGGGGCGCTCTTCATGGCCGAAGTGGCGCGCTCCGGGGCGACGCTTCTGCCGATCGACTCCGAACACAACGCGATTTATCAGTGTCTGCCACCGACCCATCGCGATGGGCTCGACGCCCACGGTGTGCATCAACTGCTGCTGACCGCCTCCGGTGGCCCTTTCAGAGAGTGGTCTCGCGAGGCGCTCGGCTCTGTCACCGTTGAGCAAGCGTGTGCGCACCCGAACTGGTCGATGGGGCGAAAGATCTCGGTCGACAGCGCCACCCTCATGAACAAGGGGCTCGAGTTGATCGAGGCCTGTTGGCTGTTCAATGCGTCGGTGGACCAGGTTCAGGTGGTGATTCACCCACAAAGTGTCATTCACTCCATGGTCGCCTATAAGGACGGCTCCGTGCTCGCGCAGCTTGGCAATCCTGATATGCGAACCCCTATCGCCTACGGGCTGGCCTGGCCCGAGCGCATCGATGCCGGCGTGAAACCGTTGGATCTTTTCGACGTGGCTCGGCTCGATTTCCAGGCGCCGGATGCTGATCGTTTTCCCTGCCTGGCGCTTGCCTCACAGGCCATGCGCGAGGGCGGAACGGCACCGGCCATTCTTAATGCGGCCAATGAAGTTGCGGTTGCCGCTTTCCTCGATAAACGCCTGTCGTTCACCGGCATCGGCGAGTTGGTCGCTCGAGTGCTCGAGCAGGGCCATGTCTGTCCGGCCAGCGAGCTCGAAGCGATTGCTGAGGCCGATCGTCGATCGCGCGCGCTGGCAAATGAGTTGCTCTCCGGGTCTTTCAGCTGAAATGAGGTGACGCCATGGGCGTGCTGGAAAATGTTCTGGCCGTGATCGTCGTGCTCGGCTTATTGATCACGATTCACGAGTATGGCCATTTCTGGGCGGCGCGTCGGTGCGGTGTCCGTGTGCTTAGATTTTCCGTCGGGTTCGGTAAGCCGCTTCTGATGCGCCGTGACCGCCATGGAACCGAGTATGTGCTGGCCGCGATTCCTCTTGGTGGGTATGTGCGCATGCTCGATGAGCGTGAGTCGGACGTCCCCACAAGCGAGCAGGCTCACGCGTTCAATCGGCAGTCGGTTTACAAGCGTATGTTCATTGCCGCTGCCGGGCCGCTTGCCAATTTCCTGCTGGCCTTCATTGCCTATTGGGTGCTTTTTGTTTCAGGCACGACCGTGATCGCGCCGGTGATTGGCGGGGTTGCGCCGGATTCTCCTGCCGCCAGGGCAGGCCTCGGGGCGGGTCAGGAGATCACGCAGGTGGCCGGACGTGACACGCCGTCATGGTCGGCGGTCAATCTTCAGTTGCTGTCTGAAATCGGCCATACCGGAGAGCTTGAGGTTCAAACGCGCCCCTTTGAGGGTGATGCCCGAGCAACCACGCACGCGCTGCCTGTCACACGGTTTCTTGCCGAGCAGAAAACGCCGGACCCCTTGTCCAGTATGGGCATCACGCCCTGGCAGCCTCCCGTTCCGGCGCTGATCGGCAAGGTGCTGGATGATTCTCCTGCCGCCCGCGCAGGGCTTGAGGCGGGCGATCGTATCGAGCGCGTCGATGGGCGTACGGTTGAAAGCTGGCAGTCACTGGTCGGCACGATTCAGGCATCGGCCGGTACGCCGATGGCGCTGACGGTTGTCCGCGATGGTCAGGAGCAAACACTTACGCTCACGCCTGAAACTAAATCGCTCGAACGTGGTCGGGAGGTGGGGTACATCGGCGCCGCCGCGGCACCGTTCAGCTGGCCTGAGTCCCATCAACGCCAGATCAGCTATTCGCCGCTTGCAGCGATTGGTCAGGCGGTGCACAAGACAGGTGAAATGACCCAGCTTACGCTTGCCTCCATTGGCAAGATGATTGTCGGGCTCATTTCGCCGTCCAATCTGTCGGGCCCGATCACCATTGCCCGCGTTGCGGGGGATTCGGCCCGCTCGGGGCTTGAAACCTTCATCGGGTTTCTGGCGTACCTGTCCATCAGCCTTGGCGTGCTGAACCTGTTGCCGGTGCCGGTGCTCGATGGCGGTCATCTGCTGTTCTATCTCGCCGAGGCGATTCGCGGCAAGCCACTGCCGGAGCGGGTGCAGACGTTTGGTTTGAAGGTCGGCTTTGCCCTCATCGGCGTACTGATGGTGATGGCGTTTTACTTTGACCTGATGCGGCTTTGATCGGGAAGCGCCACTCCATGGCAGTGCTTGTCAGTAGGGGGGCGATGTGTATAAGGTGCCTGTTCACGAAGCGGTCTCGACCGGATGGGCCAGCGGTTTCAATACGTGATAAACCGTTGTAAAAGTCAATAACCTGGCTGGCCTTCAATGGCGGGCGGAATTCAGTTAAAGCGAAATGACGGCATGAAGATAAAAACCTTGGGTTTGGTAGCATGTTTGCTGGGCGGCACCCAGACGGCTTTTGCCGACAGTTTTAAGGTCTCCGATATACGAGTCGAAGGGCTCCAGCGTGTGTCGGCCGGCACCGTGTTCAATGCGCTTCCTATTTCCGCCCATGAAACCGTCGATGACCAGGAGCTTTCCGAGGCCGGCCATGACCTGTTCGAGACCGGTCTGTTCGATGACGTCAGTTTCTCGCGCGATGGTGATGTACTGATCGTCAATGTGTCGGAGCGCCCGACCATTGCCTCGATCGACATCGAGGGCAATTCGAAGATTTCAACCGACGATCTCAAGAAGGGCCTGACCGACTCCGGTATTTCGGAAGGCCAGGTGCTTCAGCGTTCGACCCTCGATGAGATGGAGCGCGAGCTCGAGCGGGTCTATCAGGCTCAGGGACGCTACAGCGCGCGCATCTCAACCTCGGTCAAGAAACAGCCCAATAACCGTGTCGAAGTCGACATCAATGTCAACGAAGGCACCACAGCGACCATCAAACAGATCAATATCGTTGGTAACGACGCCTTCGATGACGATCAGCTTCGCGACCTGTTCCAGCTTGAAGACCATCCGGGCTGGTTCCTGGGATGGTTCTCGGGGGATAAATACTCCCGTCAGAAACTCGGCGCCGATCTGGATGCGCTCAGGAATTATTACCTCGACCGTGGTTTCGTGAACTTCCGGATTACATCGACTCAGGTGTCGATCAGCCCGGACAAGGAAAGCATCTACATCACGGTGAACGTGGATGAAGGCAAGCGCTACAAGATCGGCGACATCAAGTTTGCCGGCGAGCTTCACATGGATGAAGCCGACGCGCGCAAACTCGTGAGCGCCAAGGAAGGCGAGACCTTCTCCCAGTCGGACCTGACCGCATCGAGCGAAGCGCTTCGTCAAAAGCTCGGCGCGATGGGCTTTGCCTTCGCCAAGGTCGATAGCGTCCCGCAGGTCGATGAAGACGGCGACACGGTGGATGTGACCTTTACCGTCGATGCCGGAAAACGCTCCTATGTGCGCCGCATCAACTTCAAGGGCAACACCACCACCGCCGATGAAGTGCTGCGGCGTGAACTGGTTCAGCTCGAAGGCGCGCCGGCGTCGACCGACAACATCAAGCAGTCGCAGCAGCGTCTTCAACGTCTTGGCTTCTTCAAGCAGGTTGATGTTGAAACGCGCCCGGTGCCAAACCATCCCGATCAACTGGATGTGACCTACAACGTTCAGGAACAGCCCTCCGGCAGCATCTCGGCAAGCGTCGGGTTTTCCCAGTCCGCGGGCGTGATCTACGGGGCGTCGCTTTCTCAGAAAAACTTCCTCGGTACCGGTAACCGCGTCGATATCGGTGCGCAGAAAAGCGACTACTACACCAACCTCAACTTCAGCTTTACCGATCCGTACTGGACGCTCGACGGAATTTCGCGCGGGTATAACCTGTATTACCGCAAGACCGACTACGAAGATTCCGACATTTCCACCTATTCGACCGACGCAATCGGTGGTGGCATCAACTTCGGTTATCCGATCAGCGACCTGTCCCGTCTGAACTTCGGTCTGGGCGTCGAGCATCTGGAAGTCGATTCCTACGATGACTCGCCCTTTGAGATCGTTCAGTATCTGGAAGACGAAGGCGACAGCTTCGATAACTTCAAGCTGACCGGCAGTTGGACGCGCAATAGCCTCAACCGGGGCGTACTGCCGACGGCCGGCAGCTACCAGCGCTTCTCCGTCGAGGCCTCGACCCCAGGCAGCGACGCCGAGTACTACAAGCTTCGCTACCGCGGTCAGAAGCTCTTCCCGTTGACCACCAGCGAGGAGTGGGCAATCAGGCTGCGCTCCGAGTTGGGCTATGCGGGAAGCTATGGCGACACCGACGTCTACCCCTTCTACGAAAACTTCTACTCGGGCGGTCTGGGCTCGGTGCGCGGCTTCAAGAGCAACACGCTGGGACCGAAGACCACTGAGCGCGGCAATGGTGACGACGATACGCTCGGCGGTAACGCCCTGGTCGAAGGCTCGGTTGAAATGATCTTCCCGTTCCCGTTTATCGAAGACCGTCGCCAACTCCAGAGTTCACTGTTCCTCGATGCCGGTAATACCTACCAGCGAGAGTGCATGTCGGTGCCGGCAAGAGCGCCTGCGTCGCAGTGCGAGTCGGGCATCGATCTCAGTGATCTTCGTTACTCGTTCGGTGTAGGATTGTCCTGGATTACGCCGGTTGGTCCGCTGACGTTCAGCGTGGCCAAGCCGCTTAGCGACCATGACGGCGACGATACCCAAGTGTTCCAGTTCTCGCTGGGCCAGACATTCTGATAGGTTAGCAAGACACGTATTAAGGAGAGCAGGATGCGTAAATTGACAATGGCCATGTGTCTGACAGGGCTGATCGGAAGCGTCGGCATGACCGAGCAGGCACAGGCTGCGGATGTGGCCGTACTGGATTGGCAGCAGGCCCTTCTGAACACTCAATCGGCCCAGCGCTCGATGAATCAGATGAAAAACCAGCTCGGCGGCCAGCAGCAGCAGGTCAAGGCGCTGGGTGAGCAGGTCCAGTCGCTGCAGGAAAAGCTTCAGAAAAACGGCGATGTCATGTCTGATAGCGAGCGCAATAATCTGATGCAGCAGCTGCGCCAGAAGGGCACGCAGTTCCAGCAGCAGCGCGCCGAGCTTCAGAAAAAACGCAATCAGCAGGAACAGGCGTTTCTCAAGCAGGCCAAGCCCAAGCTCGACAAGGCGATCGAGCAGGTGGTTCAGCGTCACGACGTCAAGGTACTGGTCGATCGCAACAGCGTCATCTATTCCGATGACTCGCTGGATCTGACCAAGGAAGTCACCAACGCCTTCAACTCACAGAACTGAGTACGGCGCACCTGCCGGGATCAATGACAAAGAACGCCTCTCCTTCGTATACGCTGGCCGAACTGGCCAGCCTCTTGAACGCGACGCTCATTGGTGACGGTGAGCGTCGTGTGTGTGGTTTGTCGACGTTGACTGATGCAGGTCCCGACGATATCGCCTTTCTTGCCAACAAGGCGTATGCCAAGCACCTGGCAACCACCAACGCCGCCGCCATTCTACTGCGTCCGGAGTACGCCGAGGAGTGCCCGACGCCGGCGCTTTTGCTGGACAACCCCTATCTGGCCTACGCCAAGCTGTCGCACTGCTTCGACCCGCTCAAGCGCGATGAGGCCTCAGTCACTGAAGTGCATCCTACTGCGGTCATCTCAAGTGATGTGACGATCGGTGAGGGCGTGTTTGTCGGGGCCAACGCCGTGATCGAATCAGGGGTCTGTCTGGCCGATGGCGTTCATGTCGGCGCGGGCAGTTTTGTCGGTGCGGACGTGAGTCTTGGCGCGCGCACCTACCTTCATCCCAACGTGGTGCTGTATCACGGGGTGGTTATCGGGGCGTCTTCGGTTATTCATAGCGGGGCAGTAATCGGCGGCGACGGCTTTGGTTTTGCCCACGACGGTGCTCAGTGGCACAAGATTGCCCAGCTCGGCGGTGTCGTGATCGGTGATAACGTGGAGGTCGGCAGCTGCAGCAGCATTGATCGCGGCGCGCTTGGCGACACCGTAATCGGCAACGATGTGAAGATCGACAGTCAGGTACAGATCGCGCACAACGTACACATCGGTGAGCACTCGGCGCTCGCCGGCTGCGTTGGCATCGCAGGCTCGACGCGGGTCGGGCGGCACTGCCTGCTTGGCGGCGGCGTCGGCCTTGCCGGCCATCTCGAGATCGCGGATGGGGTGCAGATTACCGGCATGAGCCTGGTCACCAACTCGATCAGTGAAGCGGGCGTGTATTCGTCGGGCACCGGTTCCATGCCAAATGGGCTGTGGCGACGCAACGCCGTTCGCTTCAAGCAGCTCGATGAGCTGTCGCGCCGCGTCACCCGGCTTGAACGCCACCGCGACTGACGCAAGGACACTGGCTGGTCGTTGCGTTTAAGACGCGTATAATGTGCGGCCAGTCACTCGGGGATCGCCCCGCAGCATGCCTGCCAGCAATGGCAGGCATTTCGTTATTTCAGAGGTTGTGCGCCAATGGTCATGGACATCAATGAGATCCGAGAGTATCTCCCCCACCGTTACCCCTTTCTGCTGATCGACCGGGTTACAGAGCTGACAACCGGCGAGTCCATCGTTGGGTACAAGAACGTCAGCATCAATGAGCCGTTTTTCAACGGGCATTTTCCAGAGCATCCGATCATGCCGGGTGTCTTGATCATTGAGGCATTGGCCCAGGCTGCGGGTATTCTCGGGTTCAAGACCGTCAACAAGCTGCCCCGCGACGGCTACATCTATTATCTTGTCGGCAGCGACAATGTGCGCTTCAAGCGCCCGGTACTGCCGGGTGATCGCCTGCGTCTCGAGGCCACCATGATCAAGGCGCGCCGGGGTATCTGGAAGTTCTCATGCCAGGCGCACGTCGACGACGAGCTGGTCTGTGAAGCTGACATCATTTGTGCCGAGAGGAAGGTCGCTTGATTCATTCTACCGCTATCATCGATCCGTCGGCGGTCATCGCCGATGACGTTGACATCGGGCCGTTCTGCATCGTCGGGCCGGATGTCGAAATAGGCCCCGGCAATGTGATCGGCCCGCACAGCGTCATTAAAGGGCCGACCCGCATCGGCGCACGCAACCGTATCTTCCAGTTCACCTCGATCGGCGAGGAGTGCCAGGACAAGAAATACGCCGGTGAACCCACGCGCCTCGAGATCGGCGATGACAACGTCTTTCGCGAAGGGGTCACGGTCCACCGGGGCACCACGCAGGATGAGGGGATCACCCGGATCGGTAGCCGAGGGTTGTTCATGGCCTACGCCCACATCGCGCATGATTGTCAGATCGGCAACGATGTGATCATGGCCAATCAGGCAACGCTTGGCGGTCACGTTGATCTTGGTGATCATGCGATTCTTGGCGGGCTGTCAGCGGTGCATCAGTTTGCGCACGTCGGCGCCCACGCCATGTGCGGTGGCGGTGCGATCGTGACCAAGGATGTGCCGGCCTACACCATGGTCAACGGCCATCCGGCGCATGCCCATGGGCTCAATCTGGTTGGGCTCAAGCGTCGCGGGTTCGAACGCAGCGTGCTTTCCAAGCTCTCTACCGCCTACAAGTGCGTTTACCGACAAGGTCTGACGCTTGAGCAGGCGCTCGAGCGCATCGAGCAGGATGAAACGCTGGCCTGCCCGGAAATGACCGTGTTCATTCAGTCGTTGAAAGCGTCCGAACGCGGCATCACGCGCTGATGGTCAAGGTGTACCTTGTGGCCGGTGAACTCTCCGGCGACTTGCTCGGTGCGGGATTGATGCGCTCGCTCAAGGCGCGCCATTCCGACATCGAGTTTCGCGGTGTGGGCGGGCCCCGCATGGAGGCCGAAGGGCTTTCCAGTCAGATCCCGCTCGAGCGGCTGGCGATCATGGGGCTTGCCGAAGTCGTTCGCCACCTCCCGGAGCTCTTTCGATTTCGCCGTCAGCTCAGAGAAGACGCGCTTGCCTGGCAGGCGGACATCATGGTCGGCATCGACTACCCCGATTTCAATTTGCGCCTGGCGCGCCAGCTGCACGATGTGGGCATGCCGACGGTGCACTACGTCAGCCCCTCCGTCTGGGCCTGGCGACAGGGTCGGGTCAAGGGCATTCGTGCGTCTATCGACCGTATGCTGACGCTGTTGCCTTTCGAGGCATCGTTTTACAAGGCGCATCAGGTGCCGGTCAGCTTCGTCGGGCACCCGTTGGCTGAGGAGTTGCCGGTCAATGATGACATGCGTGCGGCCCGTGAGGCGCTCGAGCTTTCGCCGAACGCGCGCGTGCTGGCCGTACTTCCGGGCTCGCGTCGACAGGAAATCGCCTTCAACGCCCCGGCATTTCGTGACACGGTCGAACGCCTGCGGGAGCGTGACCCGCTACTGAACGTGGTTGTGCCTGCGGCCAATGCGACCCGGGCCAGCGAACTCGATGGGCTTGGTATCAACGCGCGCTCAGGCTTTCAAGTGCTGGATGGCAAGGCGTGGCAGGCCATGACCGCCGCTGACGCAGTGCTTTTGACCTCCGGGACGGCCGCGCTCGAGGCAATGCTTTGCCATCGGCCCATGGTTGTGGCCTACCGGCATTCTAACGCCTCGCACTGGCTCGCCAAGCGGTTGGTCAAGACGCCCTGGATCTCACTGCCCAACTTGATCGCGCAAAAGGCGCTGGTGCCTGAATTGATTCAGGATCAGGCCACGCCTGACCGACTTGCAGAGACGCTGTGGCCGCTTTTAAGTGACAGTGAACAGCAGCAGGGCATTCAGGCGCGGTTCAAAACGCTTCACCAAGAGCTTCAGCGCGGGGCCAGTGACCGAGCGGCCGAGGCGGTTCTCGAGGTGCTCGATGAACGCACCTGACTGGCCGCCTATCGAGATTCCCTACCAGGGCCTTTACCTGGCTGGTGTGGATGAAGTCGGCCGCGGGCCACTGGTTGGGAGTGTGGTGGCTGCGGCCGTCATTTTAGACCCGGCCCGCCCGATCGAGGGGCTTACCGATTCCAAGAAGCTCAGTGATCGCAAGCGCCGGGCGCTGGATCTATTGATCCGGGAGCGGGCGTGCGCGTTCGCGCTCGGCGAAGCCAGCCCCCGCGAGATCGACGAGCTCAACGTCTATCACGCAACGCATCTTGCCATGCGCCGCGCGGTCGATGGCCTGACGCCTTCCGCTGAATATCTGCTGGTCGATGGCAATCGCCTGCCCGAGCATGCGCTGCCGGGACAGGCGGTGGTCAAGGGTGATCTGCGTCATCAGGCCATCGCGGCGGCCTCGATCATTGCCAAGGTGGCTCGAGACGATCAAATGCTCGAGCTCGATCGACGCTACCCCGACTACGGCTTCGCTCAGCACAAGGGCTATCCGACCAAGGCCCACCTTGAGGCCATTGATCGCCTCGGGCCGATAGCCGATCATCGTCGAAGCTTTTCCCCATTCAAGGGGCAGGTAGACCTGTTTTAAATCGAGCGGACAGAATCGGTCGTTCGCCGTTCTCTTTCTCACGAATTACGAGTGATTCAAGCGATGTCCTTCGTTCATCTTCGCGTTCACAGCGAGTATTCGCTGGTCGATGGCCTCATTCGCCTAAAGCCACTGATCAAGCACGCCAGTGCCGAGCAGCTGCCCGCACTGGCGCTGACCGATGAAACCAACCTGTTCGGCCTGGTCAAGATGTACACCTCGGCGCAGGGCGCGGGGCTCAAGCCGATCATCGGATCGGATGTCTGGATGGACAACCCGTTCGACGAGGATCATCCGTATCGGCTGACCCTAATCGCGATGGATAACGAGGGGTACCGTAACCTCACCGAGCTCATTTCCCGCGGGTGGCAGCACGGTCAACGCGATGACCGTGCGCAGCTCAAGAAGGAGTGGATCTTCGAGCAAAGTGACGGCTTGATCGCGTTGTCCGGTGCGCGTGAAGGGGAAATCGGACGCTTTCTGCTTTCCGAGCACCATGAGACCGCGCGTCAGGTGCTCACCGAGTGGCAGCGTTTCTTCCCGGACCGATTCTACCTCGAGCTCCAGCGCACTAAGCGTCCGTTCGATGAAGCCTGCGTCAAGGCAAGCGTTGAGCTTGCGATCGCAACCGATACTCCGGTCGTTGCCACCAACGACGTTCGGTTCATGACCCGAGAGGACTACTGGGCTCATGAAACCCGAGTCTCGATCGGTGAGGGCAAGGCGCTGGATGACCCGCGCCGGGAAAGCCGCTACAGCGAAGAGCAGTACTTCAAGTCGGCCGGGGAGATGGCCGAGCTTTTTGCAGACCTTCCCGAGGCGATCGAAAACTCGGTCATGATCGCGGCGCGCTGCAACGTCGATGTGCGCCTGGGCGAGTACTTTCTGCCTGAATACCCGGTGCCGGACGGTATGACCATGGAGGAGTTCTTCTGCAAGCTCTCCCATGATGGCCTCTCAGAGCGGCTTTACCGGCTTTTCGACGCCGAGCACGCCACCTATCAGGGCCGCGACCGGGCCGAGTTCGAACCGGCGTATCGTGAGCGGCTCGATTTCGAGCTTGGCATCATCAATCAGATGGGCTTTCCCGGCTACTTCCTGATCGTGATGGACTTCATTCGCTGGGCGAAGCAGAACGACGTGCCGGTGGGGCCCGGTCGTGGCTCCGGTGCCGGGTCGCTGGTGGCCTATGCGCTTGAGATCACCGACCTCGACCCGCTTGAATACGACCTGCTGTTCGAACGCTTTCTGAACCCCGAACGTGTCTCGATGCCCGACTTCGACGTCGATTTCTGCATGGAAAAGCGCGACCGGGTCATCGACTACGTGGCCGACCGCTACGGCCGCGACGCCGTATCCCAGATCGTTACCTTCGGCACCATGGCGGCCAAGGCGGTGGTGCGCGATGTGGCGCGCGCCCAGGGCAAGCCGTATTCGCTCGGCGATAAGCTTTCAAAGCTCATTCCTTTTGAGGTCGGCATGACGCTTGCCAAGGCCTGGGATCAGGAATCGGCGCTGCGTGAGTTTGTCGAGGGCGATGATGAAGCCGGCGAAATCTGGGAAATGGCTCAGAAACTCGAGGGCATTACCCGCGGCACCGGCAAGCACGCGGGTGGCGTTGTCATCGCGCCGACCAAGCTGACCGACTTCTCACCGCTTCTGTGTGACGAGGACGGCTCCGGTCTGATGGTTCAGTTCGACAAGAACGACGTCGAGGAAGCGGGGCTGGTCAAGTTCGACTTTCTGGGCCTTCGAACGCTCACGATCATCGACTGGGCGCTCGAGATGGTCGATGTGGTTCGCGCCCGCGAGGGGCAGGGGCCGCTCGACATCGCGACCATACCGCTGGACGACACGCCCACCTTCGACATGCTCAAGAAGGCTGAAACCACGGCGGTGTTCCAGCTTGAATCCCGCGGCATGAAAGAGCTGATCAAGCGCCTCCAGCCCGATTCCCTTGAAGACATGATCGCCCTTGTGGCGCTGTTCCGCCCGGGCCCGCTGCAGTCCGGCATGGTGGATGACTTCATCAACCGTAAGCACGGCCGGGCAGAAGTATCTTATCCACACCCGGATTATCAGCACGATCTGTTGAAACCGGTGCTGGAGTCGACCTACGGCATCATTCTGTATCAGGAGCAGGTGATGCAGATCGCTCAGGTGCTGGCCGGCTATACGCTCGGTCAGGCCGACATGCTTCGCCGCGCCATGGGCAAGAAAAAGCCCGAGGAAATGGCCAAGCAGCGCGCCGGATTCATGGAAGGGTGCGCCCAGAAAGGCATCGACAAGGATCTGGCCGGCAACATCTTTGACCTGGTTGAAAAGTTCGCCGGCTATGGCTTCAACAAGTCTCACTCGGCCGCCTATGGGTTGGTCTCCTATCAGACGGCCTGGTTGAAAGCGCATTATCCGGCGCCGTTCATGGCAGCGGTCCTCTCGACCGAAATGCACACCATCGAGAAAGTGGTGCCGCTGATCGAGGAGTGCCGGCGCATGGGGCTTTCGGTTACGCCCCCCAACGTCAACGTCGGCGGCTACAAGTTTACGGTCAACGACGACAACGAAGTCGTCTACGGTCTGGGGGCGATCCGGGGGGTCGGTGAGGGCCCGATTGGCGCGATCGTTGAATCGCGTGAGGCCGACGGCCCGTTCAAGGATCTGTTCGACTTCTGTCGCCGCATCGACGGCAAGCGCATGAACAAGCGCACCATCGAGGCGCTGATTCGTTCCGGTGCGCTCGATCAGCTCGGACCGTCGCGCTCGGTGCTGGCCGCAGCGCTTGATGACGCCTTGAAGGCGGCCTCGCAGAGCCACACCAACGCAAGCATCGGCATGATGGACATGTTCGGTGAGGCGTTCGGCGGTGCCGAGGACGAGGCCGACAGTGACGTCTATCAGGAGTATCGCCAGGTGCGAGACTGGACCGATCGAGAGCGTCTTGGCGGTGAAAAGGACACGCTTGGGCTCTATCTGACCGGTCACCCCATCGATGAGTACGAAGCCGAACTCAAGCGTTTTGTGAGCACGCGTATCGTCGACCTGAAGCCCTCACGCGAGCCACAGCGTGTGGCCGGACTGATCGTTGCGATGCGGACGATGAAATCCAAGCGCGGCGACACGATTGCGTTCGTGACGCTTGATGATCGCACCAGCCGCATCGAAGCGTCACTCTTCGGTGAGCTCTATGATCAGGTGCGCAATCAGCTGGCGGCCGATCAGGTCGTGATTCTTGAAGGTGAGGTCAGCCAGGACGATTATTCCGGTGGCCTCAAGCTTCGTGTGAAAGATGTAACCCCGATTGTTGCCGCCCGCGGCCGCTATGGGGAAGCGATCGAGCTCGAAATCGATGGCGCCCGGGTCAACGGTGGCCTGATCAAGACGTTGACCTCCCAGCTCTCGCCCTACGTCAATGCGGAGGGGCTTCCGGTGCGTGTGAGCTATCGCAATGCGCGGGCGAAGGGGCAGGTCGAACTGGGCGAACGCTGGCGGGTAACGCCAAGCGATGAGCTTTTCCTGGCGCTTGCCGATGTCGAAGGGCAGGACCGTGTTCGTTTATGCTATCGCTAGATAGCGCCTTTGAAACCAGCGCCGTTGAAACCAGGGTCGGCCCGGGTGACTTGCAGTCGCGGGACACCATGGGATAATGGCCCCATTTTACGCTCGTCGACAGCAACGCAGGCAGTGGCGGCGAGCAAACCCGACAGCTCCATACGGCGATGTATGATGAGCTGCCAGAGAGTGTGATAACGCCCCTATGAATCCGAACTATCTGGACTTTGAACAGCCCATTGCCGAAATGCAGGCCAAGATCGAAGAATTGCGCCTGGTCGGCAATGACTCCAAGATCAACATCAGCGAAGAAGTAGGTAAGCTCGAGGAAAAAAGCCGCAAGCTGACCGAGCAGATCTTCCGCGATCTGTCGGCGTGGCAGGTCGCCCAGCTCTCGCGCCATCCGCAGCGGCCCTACACCCTCGATTATCTCGACGCCATCTTCACCGATTTCGAAGAACTGCACGGCGACCGTGCCTTTGCCGACGATGCGGCGCTGGTCGGCGGAGTTGCACGACTCGATAACCGGCCGGTCATGGTCATCGGCCATCAGAAAGGCCGGTCGGTGAAGGACAAGGTTCGCCGCAATTTCGGCATGCCTCGTCCGGAAGGCTACCGCAAGGCGCTGCGTTTGATGGAGATGGCCGAGCGTTTCAACATGCCGGTGCTGACGTTCATCGACACGCCCGGGGCCTATCCGGGCATCGACGCCGAAGAGCGCGGCCAGAGCGAGGCCATCGCCCGCAATCTCGCCGTCATGTCCCGCCTCAAGACGCCGATCATCTCTACCGTGATCGGTGAAGGCGGCTCCGGCGGCGCACTGGCCATCGGCGTGTGCGATGAGCTTCAGATGCTTCAGTACTCCACCTACTCGGTCATCTCGCCGGAAGGGTGCGCGTCCATTTTGTGGAAGAGCGCTGAAAAAGCCTCTGAAGCCGCTCACGCGATGGGCATTACCGCCTCGCGTCTGAAGGAGCTGGGCTTTGTCGATACCCTGATCGAAGAGCCGCTGGGTGGCGCCCACCGCACGCCGGATGCCGCTGCGGAGCGCGTTCGCGGTGCTCTGAATGAAAGCCTTGATCGGTTGACGGCATTGGACACCGAGGCGCTGCTTGAGCGGCGCTACGCTCGGTTGATGAGTTACGGCGCGCCCGCGTAAAAACGGTCTGCCTGTAAGACGATGAAAAGGCGTGCTCTGGCACGCCTTTTTTTATGGGTGGCAAACGTTCGACGCTAAAAAGCGCTTGCCGACCAAGCGCTCGAGGAGGTTCTGTGACCGAGCATCAAGTGCAGCCATATCTCGAACACGGTTTTTCCATCAGTGGGGCGTGTGTCTGGGTCGCGCTTTCCGGTGGAATGGACAGTGCCTGTCTCTTGCACCTCGCGCATCGATTTTGCCCCGCACGCACCGAGCTGAAAGCGGTTCATGTCAATCATGGTCTCCACGCCGAGGCTGGTGCACTCGAGGCGGCCTGTGAGCGTCAGTGCCAGGCGCTTGGTATTGAGTTGGTGTGTCATCGGGTCACGGTCGACCCCGATGGCGATGGGCTTGAAGCGGCAGCGCGGCGAGTGCGCTACGCCGCGTTCGAGCAGACGCTCGAGCCGGGTGACACGCTTTGGCTTGCCCACCACTGCGATGATCAGGCCGAAACCGTGCTGCTTAGGCTACTGCGGGGCAGTGGGTTGACCGGCCTCGGTGGCATGGCGCCCAAGCGCGCATTAACGGCGACATGCGCTCTGGTGCGCCCGCTGCTGTCGGTGCCGCGGGCGAGTCTGGTCGAGCTTTCTGAAAACGCGGGGCTTGTGTGGGCCGAGGACCCAACCAATCGCGATACGCGCTTTGATCGCAATTTCCTGCGCCATGACGTTCTGCCGCGGCTCGAGGCGCGCTGGACGCGCGCCTCCCACGTGCTGGCCTCGACGGCCGAACTGCTTCGAGGTGAGCGCGCGGCGTTGATGCGCTTTGCCGATGAGGTACTTGAAAGGATCACGTGCGCGCCGGGCGTGCTTGAGCTTGACGCCCTTGTTGCGCGCTCACCCGATGAGCAGGCGGTGCTGATTCGGTGCGCGCTGGCGCAATTGGAGGTGCCGCTGCCGCCCAGGCGACGGCTTGCAACCCTGCTTAAGCAGCTCGATGCGCGCCCGGACGCAGAGGTTGTCGTCAAATGGCCTGGGGGGGAGGCGCGGCAATGGCGTCGTCGAGTCTATCTTGGTACGCCTTGCGCGGAGCTTGCGCCGTTCGATGCCGCGTGGGAGAACGCCACCGAGCTCACGACGCCTTGGGGCGACTGGTTCGGCGCCCTGAGCTCGACGTCCTCTGGCAAGGCGATGATTGACCGCGTCACCTCGCGCCGCGGCGGTGAACGTCTTCGAGTCAACGGTCACCGCCGGGCGCTCAAGGCGCTGTTTCAGACGTATGAGGTGCCGCCGTGGCAGCGCTCTCAGAGTTTGTTCGTGTGGGCCGGAGGCGAGCTGGTGGCGCTCGTGCTGCCCCCGGGCGCCACGCCCTCCGTGCTTACTGCAGATGGCTGGACGTGTGAGGCGAGTCGCTGGCGGGATAGGTCGAGACCGTGAGGGTCAGCCCGGTGTCGCTCAGGTAGTGGCATTCGCGCTCGGCGTCGATAATTCGAAGCAGGGCGTCGTCTGGCAGGGTCAATTCAAGCGTGTCGCCCTCAGCGGTAAGGCCGAAGTCGGTGAAGGGGTCGTCGTCACGTGAGTGGTTCAAAAGCACCGCCAGGCGCAGGATGACCGCCAGGCGCAGGAACGGGAGCCGCCGACGTTCGGGCAGGGCATTGAGTTCTCGAAGCGGGAATTTACGACGGTGCGCTCGAACCAGAAACGCCAGCAGTTGCTGTTCTGGCCGAGAAAACCCGGCCATATCGGCGTATTCAAGAATGTAGCTGCCGTGGCGGTGAAATTTCGCGTGAGAAATGGCAAGGCCCAGCTCGTGAACGCGTGCGGCCCAGTCCAGATAGCGCCAGTGGGCGTTGGTCAAAGACCAGGGCTTGGCCAGATGCTCGAAGGCCTGGCGGGCGCTCTCGCGCACGTTATGCTGTTGCTGGGTGTCGACATCGAAACGCGTGGTCAGCGCATCGAGGCTATTGTTGCGCGGGTCCTGATCGGTATCGCGGCCGATCAGATCGTTGATGACCCCTTCTCGGAGCGCGCCATTGGCGTAACGAAGCCGCTCGAGCTTGAAAACGTCGAAAATGGCGCGCAGCACGGCGACCCCGGCGGGAAAGACCCGTGCCCGGCTGGCCTTGAGTCCATCCAGTGACAGCGAGTGCAGATCGTTTTGCTTGATCAGCCGCTTCTTGAGCCAGTCAAGGCCCTCCCGAGTGACGACACCGCCTTCGGTCTGACCGTGCTGTTCGAGCACTTCCGAGGCGGCGCGGATGGTGCCGGAGGTGCCGATTGGGTCCTGCCAGCCAAGTTTCTGATAGGCGCGCTTGATGTTCGCAAGCTCTGAGCGCGCTTCTCGCTCGGCCTGGCGGAAATTCTTGTCGGTGATGGCGCCATCGGCGAAGAAGCGATCGGTGTAGACCACACAGCCCATATCGAGGCTTTCAAGCGCCAGCGGCGTAAAATGCTCGCCGATGATGAACTCGGTCGAACCGCCGCCGATGTCGGCCACGAGTCGTCGGCCCTTGCCTTCAGCAAGCGCATGGGCAGCACCCAGGTAGATCAGGCGTGCTTCCTCGCGACCGGAAATGATTTCGACGTCGTGGTCCAAAAGGGCCTGGGCTCGGGCGAGAAAGTCATCGCTGTTGCTGGCGGTGCGAAGGGCATTGGTGCCAACGATACGAATATCGTCGGCACCAATGCCGTCGATGAAGTGCGCGAACAGTTCAAGGCACGTCATGGCGCGGGCCATGGCGGCATCGCTTAAGCATCCGTCCTTGTCCATGCCGTCGGCGAGCTGCACCTTTTCGCCGCGCTTTTCGAGCGTCTTGATATGGCCGTTGCTGTACTCGACGATCAACAAGTGAAAACTGTTCGATCCCAGATCGATGGCGGCCAGTTTTTTAGAGCTGTCAGGGAGCGTATCGTCCGTCATTAAGGCATCCTGTTTCTTTGCACGGGGCGACCCCTGTGTTTGACCATGACGTGCAGGCCGGGTCGCTTTATAGTCTATGGCGTTGTGGCAAGCATAGCGCACGAACCATGACGCATTCTTGTCGCGGGCTCTTCATGCTGAAGAGCGATTCATTATTTAGGGAAAACATCATGAGCGAACGCGTTGCACAGTGGGATGAAGCCAGTCTCGAACGTGAGTTGACGGCGCATTCGGGCGCTGTGTTGATCGACTTCTGGGCCCCGTGGTGCGGGCCGTGCAAGCAGCTTGCTCCCGTGCTCGATGACATCGCAACCGAGCTTGAAGGGCGGGTTCGCGTGGCCAAGATCGACATCGATCAGTACCCGGATATTGCGGCTCGGTTCAACGTGCGAGGCATCCCCACTCTGATTCTTTTTCTGGATGGCAATGTCGAGGCGACCAAGGTCGGGGCGCTGCCAAAAGCGCAGATCCTCGAGTTTATCGAAGAGGAACTCAAGTAGCATTTTATGCCGCTGGCCTATTGCGTTGGTGGTGGAGGTTGACTACCATCAGGTCGTTCGCCTGTTCCGAATGCTTTCCGGCCGCGCCTATAGCGGTTTCCCAAGTCGTCAGTCAGCCCTCTTCTCGTGATCGTCGCGCCCCGATCAAGGCCAGTGATCTGAGTTCAGGCGAATTTAGTTACCGATCACATCCTGCATGTCTCGACCAGCGTTGTCCGAGCCGCCACGAGCCGGCCACTCAAGACATAGATGACACCCAAGAGGCTTCTGAACGCACCGGGCGGCCTTTGATTTATATTGACCGCCTCCTGTCTTGCAGCACACAGCACTTCTCTTTGCCATGCTGACACGAGCGATTTTCGAATAAACCGATGAATCTTACCGAACTCAAGCAAAAATCCGTTCCCGAACTGCTCAATCTTGCCCGCGACATGGGCATCGACAACCTGGCACGTTCCCGGAAACAGGACATCATCTTCGCCATCCTCAAAAAGCACGCCAAAAGCGGCGAAGATATCTTCGGCGACGGTGTGCTCGAAATCCTGCAGGATGGCTTTGGCTTCCTGCGCAGCGCCGACAGCTCCTACATGGCCGGCCCGGATGATATCTACGTTTCACCCTCCCAGATTCGGCGCTTCAACCTGCGCAAGGGTGACACCATCGCGGGCAAGATTCGTCCGCCGAAGGAAGGCGAGCGCTATTTCGCTCTGTTGAAGGTCAGCAAGATCAACTTCGACAAGCCGGAAAACGCCAAGCACAAGATCCTGTTTGAAAACCTGACGCCGCTGTTTCCGCAAAGCCGCCTGGGCATGGAAATCGGCAACGGCTCGACCGAGGATCTGACCTCTCGAATCATCGACCTGGCCGCGCCAATCGGCAAGGGCCAGCGTGGTCTGATCGTCTCACCCCCCAAGGCGGGTAAGACGCTGATGCTTCAAAACATCGCCAACTCCATCACGCGCAATAATCCCGAATGTCACATGATCGTGCTGCTGATCGATGAGCGGCCCGAGGAAGTGACCGAGATGGCGCGTACGGTGCGTGGCGAGGTCGTGGCATCGACGTTCGACGAGCCGCCGGCGCGTCACGTTCAGGTCGCGGAAATGGTCATCGAGAAAGCCAAGCGCCTGGTCGAGCACAAGAAGGACGTGGTGATTCTGCTTGATTCCATCACGCGTCTGGCTCGTGCCTACAATACCGTCGTGCCGTCCTCCGGCAAGGTATTGACCGGCGGTGTCGATGCGCATGCGCTTGAAAAGCCCAAGCGATTCTTTGGTGCGGCCCGTAACATCGAGGAAGGCGGCAGTCTGACGATTCTTGCCACCGCGCTGGTCGATACCGGCTCCAAGATGGACGAGGTCATTTTCGAGGAGTTCAAGGGCACGGGTAACATGGAAGTGCATCTTGATCGCAAGCTGGCTGAAAAGCGTGTGTTCCCGGCCATCAACCTGCGTCGGTCCGGCACGCGCCGTGAAGACCTTTTGTGCAGCGAAGAAGAAATGCAGCGCATGTGGATTCTTCGCAAGCTCTTAAACCCGATGGAAGACGTGGCCGCGACCGAGTTCATGATCGATCGTCTGAAGGACACCAAGACCAACATCGAGTTCTTCGAGGCGATGAAGCGCCGCTGACGGGGCGTTTGTCGGTTAATGAGGGCAGGAATGATTCCTGCCCTTTTTTGTGCCATTGTCATCCCATCGATCATCAGGGGAGCAAGAGATGCAGTATCGGGATCTCAGAGAATTTATCGATGGGCTCGAGGCGCGAGGCCAGCTGGTGCGGGTCAGGGCCGAGGTCGACCCATACCTTGAAATGACCGAGATCTGTGACCGGGTGCTTCGCGAGGAGGGCCCGGCGCTTTTGTTCGAAAACGTGAAGGGCAGCGACATTCCGGTGCTGGCCAATCTGTTTGGAACGCCCACGCGGGTGGCGCTCGGTATGGGGCAGGAAAGCGTTTCGGCATTGAAGGAAGTGGGCGAGCTGCTCGCCTTTTTAAAAGAGCCTGAGCCACCTAAAGGGTTTCGGGATGCCTGGGGAAAGCTCCCCATCTTCAAGCAGGTCATGAGCATGGGGCCCAAGCGGGTACGCAAGGCGCCATGCCAAGAGGTTGTGCTCGAGGGTGAGGCTGTTGATCTTGATCGGTTGCCGATTCAGCACTGCTGGCCCGGCGACGCCGCACCTCTGGTGACCTGGCCGCTGGTCGTGACCAAGGGGCCGCACAAGGCGCGTCAGAATCTTGGTATCTATCGTCAGCAGAAAATCGGCAAGAACCGCTTGATCATGCGGTGGCTGTCCCATCGCGGCGGCGCGCTCGATTTTCAGGAGTGGCAAAAGGCACATCCGGGTGAGCCGTTTCCGGTCGCGGTGGTGCTCGGGGCCGATCCAGCCACGATTCTCGGGGCGGTGACCCCCGTGCCTGATTCGCTGTCCGAATATGCGTTTGCGGGGCTGTTGCGTGGGTCGAGAACCGAACTGGTCAAGTGTGGCCACGCCGAGCTCGAGGTGCCTGCGTCCAGCGAGTTTGTCCTTGAAGGACATATCTATCCTGATGACATGGCCCAGGAGGGCCCGTTCGGCGATCACACCGGGTACTACAATGAGGTCGACACCTTTCCGGTCTTTACCGTTGAGCGAATCACCCATCGTACCAACCCGATCTATCATTCGACCTACACCGGTCGCCCCCCGGATGAGCCTGCCGTGCTCGGGGTGGCGCTGAATGAGGTGTTTGTACCGATTCTTAAGCGACAGTTCCCCGAAATCGTCGATTTTTATCTGCCGCCGGAGGGGTGTTCCTATCGGATGGCGGTGGTGTCGATGAAAAAGCAGTACGCAGGTCATGCCAAGCGCGTCATGATGGGGGTCTGGAGCTTTTTGCGTCAGTTCATGTACACGAAATTCGTCATCGTCGTCGATGAAGGCATCAACGTTCGGGATTGGAAGGATGTGATCTGGGCGATCACGACACGAATGGATCCGTCGCGTGACACGGTTCTGGTCGAAAATACTCCGATCGATTATCTCGATTTCGCCTCGCCGGTCAGCGGGCTCGGGTCGAAGATGGGGATGGACGCGACCGATAAATGGCCCGGTGAAACCACGCGTGAGTGGGGGCGCGCCATTTCGATGTCTGATGAGATCAAATCGCGCGTATCGGAACGCTGGGATGAATTCGCTATAGTATCGCCCACCGAAAAAAACACCGTCGAACGCTGAGGAATGTGCATGAGCCCGACCGTAGTGACCTGCCAGGTCGAAGCCGTTGAAACGTTGAGTGAGGTTGTCTACCGCGTGTTCCTGAAGGGGGAGTCTGCGGCAGTGGCTCATGCGCCGGGTCAATACCTTGAGTTGGAGCAGGAAGGCGACTGGTTGCCGTTTTCCATTGCCAATCATCATCAAGGTGACGGTGAACTCGAGCTGCACATTCAATACGCGCCTGAAAATCCCCGGTCGAAACGCTTGTTCGAGCGTCTTTTTGCCCATGAGGCCTTTCAGGTTCGATTGCCGAGCGGCGAAAGCGTACTGGACCTTGATGACGACCGGCCTCTGATGCTGATTGCCGCCGGTACCGGCTTTGCCCAGATGAAAGCGATCATCGAGGCGGCGTTGGCGCACCATCCGGACCGCCCGGTTCACCTGTGGTGGGCGGGCAAAACGCGAGAGGACCTCTATCTTGAGAGCCTCCCGCGTCGGTGGAGCACAGAGTACCCGAACGTGACGTTCACACCCGTGATCGAGGCGCCGAGCGAGACCGATTTCGACGGTATGATCGAGCGCGTCGACCGCGCGCTGCATGCTCGGGTGACCAGTACGCGCGAGGCGAGCATCTTTATTTCAGGCTCGCCGGGCATGGTCTATGCCGTAGTCGATACGCTTGATGCCATCGAGCCGCTGACTGAGCGGGTGTTTTCCGATGTCTTCAGTTACGCCCCCAGAGGCTAGTCTTTCGGCGACGTTCAAGGCATTTCAGTAAAAGATTCAGGCGCATGGTCTTGATGATCGCTAGATGATAATTACCCGGTTTTCAACCGGAAGGTGTCATCTGGCTGCAACATACGGTTGACGATCAAGGCGCGGAAGCGTAAATATAAAAAAGCGAAGCGGCGCGTAAGCGCCGTTTCGCGTTATAACGACATGTCGTTGAATAACAATTTACTGTCAAGAGGTGTCGGACCATGACAACGTTGAGGTCACGTACACGCAAGGAGCATGTTGCCCTGGCCGGTTTGATTGCAGGTGTAACAGCGCTGGGTGTTCTCACCGCCGTTCCGATGATTCTTCTCTGGCTTAAGCTGTTTTCTTGATTCAGTGCCTGTTTCTCGATGCAGGACCCAGCAGGACAACTGCTTAAGCTCTGGATAGATCCAAATAACCGATTACTGATGACTTGCCCGATGATTATGAACCAAGCCCACGTCAATAACGCCTTCATTGAAGCCAACGCCACTGGCGTTGACGCTGCAATGATCGGCTATTGGTATTGGTTTATGGACGGGCGCGCCTGATGTAATGCACTGCATAGGCCGCCCGAATCGTTTGACGGGCAGCCGAGTATCAAACCCCCTGATCGGCTTGCCCGGTCAGGGGGTTTTTCGTTTGTACGCTGTTTGCACTTCTATAACTCAATAACGGAGATCGGACCATGACGTATTTCAATGCTTGTGCCCTGTTTGCCCGCGGTGCCTTTTGGGTCGTGATCGATCCCAGTCGTCTGCCGTCCTCATTATCTCAACGCTCATAAAGGAATTTTCCCATGTTTGCCGATACACCTTCCGCTCTATCCCATACCTCGCTTCCTTCTTCTCGCGATCTGAAGGCGGCCATGCCGCTGAGTGATGCCCTCCAGACGCAAATCCGCAAGCAACGCGCAGCCATTGCAGAGATCCTTGCCGGTAGGGACGATCGCATGCTGGTGGTCGTTGGTCCGTGCTCTGTGCACGACCCTGTTGCAGCACTTGATTATGCGCAGCGCCTGGCCTCCCTGAATCAGCATCTATCGGATCGACTGCTGTTGGTCATGCGGGTCTACGTTGAAAAGCCGCGCACGATTACGGGGTGGAAGGGACTGGCTTATGATCCGCACCTGGATGGGTCGCACGACATGTCGGAAGGGCTTCGTCAGGCTCGGGAATTGATGATCGACATCGCGTCACTGGGCTTGCCGGTGTCGACAGAGCTTTTAAGCCCGGTGGTCACGCACTACCTCGACGATATTCTCTCATGGGCAGCCATTGGTGCCCGTACCACCGAGTCCCAGATCCATCGGGAACTGGTCAGTGGCCTCGATTTCCCGGTTGGCTTCAAGAATGCCACGAGTGGCAGCGTTCAAATCGCGGCAGATGCAATGCAAAGCGCCGCTCACGCCCATCACAGCTTCGGGGTTGATGGTCACGGTGTGATGTCCCGTATGCTGACCCAGGGTAACCCGCATACGCATCTGGTGCTTCGAGGGGGCGATCAAGGGCCCAACTTCGACGCTGCAAGTGTTGCCAGCGCTCAGCACTGCCTGACGCAGAGTGGGGCACCTGCCGCGCTAATGGTGGATTGCTCCCATGCCAACAGCGGCAAGGACCCGGCGCGCCAGCCCGATGTTCTGGCGCATGTGGTGTCTCAGCGCGTTCGGGGTAACAAGGCACTGTGCGCGGTGATGCTTGAAAGTTTCATCGAAGAGGGCAAGCAGCCCATTACTGCAAATGGGCTTCGTTATGGGCAGTCCGTGACGGATGGCTGTCTCGGCTGGGCGCACACCGAGCAGCTGCTGCGTCAGATGGCGACCGCGCTGGCCGCCTCCAACACCGAACTAGCGTTTTAACGCGTACGCATAGAGTAGCGTCTCTTGCGCGCTGATGGCCTCTTCATCGCCGGATGGTGTCGAGCGTTCGTAGTGGCCATCAGCGCAGAGCTGCCAGCTCTGACAGTTGTCGAGCAGGTACGTGTCCATGTCCTTTTTGATCTGACGGGCGAGCTTTTGATTGAGCACCGGAAAGCAGCTCTCGACCCGGTGGAACATGTTGCGCTCCATGGCATCGGCACTGCCGCACCAGAGCTGAGGCCGATTGGCATTGCGGAAATAATAGACGCGGGTGTGTTCGAGAAACCGCCCCACGATCGAGCGTACGCGGATGTTGTCTGAGACGCCCTCCACGCCCGGGCGCAGGCAACAGGTGCTGCGAATGATCAGGTCGCACTCGATGCCGGCCTGAGAGGCTCTATAAAGCGCCTGGATAAGGCGTGGCTCGGTCAGCGAGTTGCACTTGAACAGGATATACCCCTTGCAGCCACGCTTAACGTGCTCGATTTCACGGTCGATCAACTCGATCAGGGTGCTGTGCAGCGTGAAGGGAGCATGCAGCAGGTAGTGTGTCTGCCGCGGCTGGCCCATGCCGGCGATCTGCTGGAATATGAGGTGAACGTCCCGGCAGATCTTGTGATCGGCCGTCAGCAGGCTGTAGTCGGTGTAAAGCTTGGCGGTCGTCGCGTGGTAGTTGCCGGTGCCCAGATGCGCGTAATGACGAAGTTCGCCCTGCTCGCGACGCACCATGTGCATCAGCTTGGCGTGAATCTTGAAGTCCATCATGCCGTAGATGACGTTCGCCCCGGCTTCCTGCAGCCGTGAGGCAAGCTCGATGTTATCCGCTTCATCAAAGCGTGCCCGAAGTTCGATCACCACGGTCACTTCCTTGCCGTTTCGCGCGGCATCGGCCAGCGCACTGACAATTTCGGAGTGAGGGCCGGTGCGATAAAGCGTCTGCTTGATCGCAAGCACGTTGGGGTCGCTTGCGGCTTCCTTCAGCCAGTGCTCGACCGGCGCGAACGATTGGTAGGGGTGGTGAAGCAGAATGTCGTCCTGAGCCACCGCGTCGAAGTAGCTGCCACGTCGATGCCTGAGTGGCTTGGGCAGACCCGGAACGAACGGGCCGTACAGCAGATCGGAGCGGTGCGTGTCATTGATGACGGCCATCATGCGGCTCAAGTTGACCGGGCCATCGACCAGATAGAGGTCCTGGGCGGTGAGGCCGAATTGATTGAGCAGGAAGTCGGCCAGATGCGCCGGGCAGTTGTTGGCGATTTCAAGCCGCACGCCATCGCCATAGCGTCTCGCCAGTAGCTCGCCCTTGAGGGCTGAGGCCAGGTCCGACACCTCTTCCGGATTGACGGAGAGGTCGGCGTTGCGGGTCAGGCGGAACTGGTAGCAGCCCTTGATCGTCATGCCCGGGAATAGCGCGTCCGCGTGGGCGTGAATCATCGATGACAAAAACGCGTAGTCGACGCTGCCATTACCACTGATATCCTCTGGAAAGCGGATCAGGCGGGGCAGTGAGCGCGGCGCCGGAATTATCGCCAAGCCGCCCGAGCGCCCGAAGGCGTCGCTGCCTTCGAGCTCGACAATGAAATTGAGGCTCTTGTTGACCAGGCGCGGAAAGGGATGCGACGGATCAAGCCCGATCGGGCTGATGACGGGCTGAATCTCACGGTAAAAATAGTCGGAGACCCACTCCTTCTGGGCCTTGGTCCAGCGGCTTCGTCGAAGAAAGCGGACATTTTCCTGCTCGAGTGCCGGAATCAGAACGTCGTTCAGAATCTGGTATTGGCGCGCGACGTGCTCATGGGCAATGTCGGAAATTTCATTGAGCGTTTGTTGGTAGGTCTGGCCGTCCCGGCTGTGCGCATTTTCATCGATCAGCAGCGCCTGCTTGAGACCAGCCACACGAATTTCGAAAAACTCATCGAGGTTCGAGGAGAAAATCAGCAGGAACATGACGCGGTTGAGAATCGGGTGAGCGTCGTCGAGCGCCTGTTCAAGCACCCGGATGTGAAACTGCAGCGTGGATATTTCCCGGTTGAAGTAAAGCTGGGGATGGGTCAGTGCCATGCCCCCTTCAGGGGCCGGCCGCGCCCGGATGCCGACCTTTGTCCGGTTGACGCGAAGGGGCGGGGTCTCGTTTCCACCGTCGCTTTCGGACGTCGATGAGGCCTCGGGTGCGGAAGTGGGTTTTGTGCTCATCGGTAGCCCTTGAAGATGCCTGAATGTAAGTGCGCGCAGTTTACGTCAGTTCTGTGACACTGCTGTGTCAGGCTTTTTCAGGCCTTTGCGCGCGCTCAAGCGGTTCATTAAAGTGTAGATTCAGCATACGTCATCAACGCCATTCCCTCCTTTTTATGTTATCGGCCATACTGAGGAAACCGATACCACGGTCGTATGAACATATCGACGTATCACCCACTGTTTTCAAAGGTTGCTTATGAACAAGAATGTTGCCGTAGTACTGGCAGGCTGCGGGTACCTCGACGGGTCCGAAATCTATGAGACGACACTGACCCTGCTGCGTCTTGATCAACTCAAGATTCCCTTCACATGTTTCGCACCTGACATCGAGCAGCACGATGTGATCGATCATCGCACCGAGCAGGCAATGCAGGGTGAAACACGCAATGTGCTTACGGAATCGGCGCGCCTGGCGCGGGGGAACATCGAGGCGCTGGATGCGCTGGACCCGGAGCAGTTCGATGCAATCATTGTGCCGGGCGGGTTCGGAGCGGCCAAGAATCTGTGTGACTTCGCCATCAGCGGCGACAGCATTACGGTGCTGCCTGAGCTGGTGGAAAAGGTGCGGCCGTTTTTCGAGGCCAAAAAGCCGATTGGGCTGATGTGCATCGCCCCGGTCATGGTGCCGAAGATGCTCAGTGGCAGTGTGCCGGTCACGATCGGGGATGATGCAAGCATCGCAGGCGCCATCAGTTCGATGGGTGGGCTTCACCGAAGCTGCAGTGTCGATAATATCGTGGTTGACCACGAGCACCGCGTGGTCACCACGCCGGCCTATCTTCTGGCCGAGAACCTGGACGAGGCGTCCAAGGGGATCTTCAAGCTCGTCGACAAGGTCGCTGAACTCATGCGTTGAGCCGCTATCGGGCGTTGTCGGTAACCTCGGCGCGCCCGCCGCGCTGGCGCTTCACGCACCGGCCGAACAGAATGCCCACCTCGAACAACAGCCACATCGGAATGGCCAGCAGGCTCTGGGACACTACATCCGGAGGGGTCAAAAGCATGCCGACCACAAAGCACCCAAGAACCACATAAGGGCGCTTCTTGGAGAGCGTTTTTACATCGGTGGCGCCGGTCAAGATCAGCAAGAACGTGGCGATTGGGATTTCGAACGCCACGCCGAACGCAAAAAACAGCTTCAACACGAAGTTCAGGTACGCATTGATGTCGGTCATGACCTGAACGCCCTCAGGCGCGGCGGTCGTGAAGAACTTGAATAGAATCGGAAAGACCACGAAATACGCAAATACAGCGCCTGCGTAGAACAGCAGTACGCTCGAGCCGAGAATCGGAACGGCCAGCTTCTTTTCGTGGGTATAAAGCCCCGGGGCGATAAACGCCCAGGCTTGATACAGAAGAAACGGCACCGCCGCGAAAAGGGCGGCCACAAGGGTCAGCTTGAACGGTGCCAGAAACGGGGAGGCCACTTCGGTCGCGATCATCTGCGAGCCGGGGGGCATCAGTCCGATCAAGGGGCGTGCGATGAACTCGTACAGGTCGTTCGAGAAGCCATAAAGGCCCAGAAACAGTACAAGAATGACCACGACCGCTTTCAGTAACCGCGATCGTAGTTCGACCAGATGTTCGATCAAGGGCATGGGCTGATCGGAATCCTCGGGGGAACTCATCGCGCTTAAATATCCTTGTAAGGCTTGTCAGAGGGCGTCGTGTCGGCCGTTTCAGAATGTGGGCTTACGCGTGCACTCGAATCATCCACGTGTTCGGTACCCGCGTTCGAGGCCGGCTGCGGTGAGTATGCAGAGGGCCTGGTTGTGCGTGAGTTACCGCTCGGGCCCTGGTAGTGGCCCAGAGACTCCTCGGTATCGCGCTTGAAGCCGTCCATGCTGGAGGAGAACGCATCTTCATGCTCTTTCATCTTGCGACGAAGCTCTTCCGCTTCCAGCTGAGATGAAATGTCCTGCTGAACATTGGACACCGTACGCTTGATGCGACCGATCCAGAGCCCGGCCGTGCGTGCCGCAACTGGCAGCCGCTCAGGGCCGAGCACTAAAAGCGCGATCACACCAATCACCATCAGTTCGAAAAAGCCGACATCGAACATGGCTTACTTCCGGGTGTCGTGCTGTTCGGACGTATGTTCCTGGGTGTAGGTGTGGCTAGTGCCGTCGCTGTCCTTTTGCACCTTGTGCTGGTGCTCGGCGTCCTTTTCACCGTCGTTGACGGCGTCCTTGAAGCCCTTGACCGCAGAGCCTACATCGCCGCCCAGGTTACGTAGTTTTTTGGTGCCGAAAATCAGGATGATGATTCCAAGCACGATAAGAAGCTGCCAAATACTGATACCACCTAACATCGTCTGCTCCTGGCGGCCGTGGCCGCGTTGGTCTATTCGTCAGTGATCCTTGACGCGTGAGGCCTTTTCTTCCAGCCCTGAAACGTCGAAACGGCGCGCCAGCTCATTCAGTACATCTTGATGGGAAATATCCAGGTGCGAGAGCATGACCAGGCTGTGAAACCAGAGGTCGGCGGTTTCACTGACCAGAGACGCCTTTTCCGCACTACCAAGGTGCGCGTCCTTGGCCGCAAGAATGGTCTCGGTCGCTTCTTCGCCCACTTTCTCGAGAATCTTGTTGAGACCCTTCTGGTGAAGCTTGGCCACGTACGAGTGGTCAGGGTCGCCATGACGTCGTTCGTTCAGAACATCAGCCAAGCGCTCTAGAATATCGTCATTATGGGCGTCGTTCATGAAATCCCTGTTAAACATGTCGCGGTTTAGCGTGAATGGCGGGGGCCGGTAACGTACTCGGCATTAGCGCCAGAGCAACAGTATAAGCCCAATGGCACCGGCAATCAGTACGCCGGGAGGCTGTTGTTCGGCCCACTCGATCAGAGGCGCCCATCCAACCGCAAGGGCAATGAGGATGAGACCGACCTTGAGCTTTCGAGTTCCCTTGCGAGCCATCGTGAATTGGGTCTGAAGTTCGGTCAGTGCCTTGGTCTGCTGCTGACGTTCCTTGCGCTCGCTTTCGACCTGAGACAGGGCCTGATGAGCCAGTACCGGAAGCCCGGGCAGGCGTTGAACGAGATCCGGCGCCTGTTTTTGAAGCTCGCTCCAGAACCCCTTGGGGCCTGCGCGTTCTTTCATCCACTGCTCGAGGAAGGGTTTGGCGGTGTGCCACAGGTCAAGGTCCGGATAAAGCTGGCGCCCGAGCCCTTCGATGTTCAAAAGCGTTTTCTGAAGCAGTACCAGCTGGGGCTGAACTTCCATGTTGAAGCGTTGGGCCGTCTGGAAAAGCCCCATCAAGACTTGACCGAAGGAGATATCCTTGAGCGGCTTTTCGAGAATCGGCTCACACACGGCCCGAATGGCTGCGGCGAATTCGTTGGCGCGGGTATCTTCACCCACCCAGCCGGACTCGATGTGAAGCATTGCGACTTCGTAATAATCCTGTCTGAAAAACGCAAGGATATTACGGGCCAGATAATCCTGATCTTCTCGGGTCAAACTGCCGACGATGCCGCAGTCGATCGCGATGAACTGCGGGTCATGCGGGTGCTCGGCGGAGACGAAGATGTTGCCCGGATGCATGTCGGCATGAAAGAAGTTGTCACGAAAGACCTGGGTGAAAAAGATCTCCACGCCTCGCTCGGCCAGCTTCTTCAGGTCGATACCGAGCGCCTTGAGCGATTCGGTTTCAGCTACCGGAATGCCCTCGATGCGCTCCTGTACCATGACGCGCTTGCGGCTCAAGGACCAGTGAATGGTTGGCACATACAGAAGCGGTGAGTGCAGGAAATTTCGCTTGAGCTGGGAGGTGTTGGCGGCCTCCTTTAAAAGATCGAGCTCATCGAACAGGGTCGACTCGTAGTCGCGCACTACCTCGACCGGGCGAAGGCGCTTGCCTTCGGGCCAGACCTTCAAAAGCAGTCGTGCAAAGGTATAGAGAAGCTGGATGTCGCTTCGCATCACCCGGTCGATGCCGGGTCGAATGATCTTCACTACAACGGCTTCGCCGGTGTGAAGACGCGCCACATGCACCTGGGCGATGGAGGCCGATGCCAGCGGGTCAGGGCTGAACTCTTCGAAGATGTCGGCAACGCTTGCACCGAGTTCCTCTTCAACGGTCTGGCGGGCAACGTCGTTGGGGAAGGGCGGCACCTGGTCCTGCAGCCGCTTGAGTTCGATGGCCACATCCGGCGGGAGCAAATCGCGCCGGGTCGAGAGCATCTGCCCGAATTTGATGAAGATGGGCCCGAGCGATTCGAGCGCGAGTCGCAAGCGCTCTCCGCGGGACTTCGGGCCCTTTGGAATCAGCTTGAGCGGCGATACGGTCATTATTAACCGGACGATGTGCGGCAGGCGTTCGGCCGGCACCAGTGCGTCAAGCCGATAACGGGCCACGGTCCAGAGAATGCGCATCAGCCGCACGAATTTCACGAAGAGGCTCCTCCTTCGGGAAGCTTTTTCTGAACGGCGGTTACGCGTGCCTCGAGCCGGTCGATCGCGATCTGAAGCTGAGTGAGATGCTCGCGAGCCACATGGAACTGGGATCGCCCGGCAATCAGCTGGGCCTCTTCAAGCATGTATTCCTGGATGTCCTGGCTAAGAGCCTGAGAGGAGTGCACGCCGAATTGACCGATGCTTTTAATGCCGGTGGCAAGGCTGTGGGCCGGTACCTCACCGAACCATTCGACCAGTGCGCCTTCCCAGTCGACGTCCAGATCCATGAACAGCGCCCGAACCGCTTCGAGCCGAGCCACCTGACCGCGTGCGGCCAGCTTGCCGGAGAACATCAGATACTTGATGTCGGCGCCGCCCATGAGGCTTGCAAGCGTTTCCGGCGACAGCTCAAGCAGGATGTCGGCGTCCTTTTCCTGCACGTGGCGCAGCGTGCTCAGATGAATACCGTACGGATCGAAGCTGATGCGTGTGTTGATGTTCGGGCGTTCGAGGCAGACCACCAAGCGAAGCCCTGCCAGCGCATTGAGTCGCTCGGCCGCTGCCGGGTCACGCGACAACAGCTGATTGACGGTTTTCTCCATGCCCGAAAGCAGCACGGAAGTCAGTAACGTCATGGATTTACTCTTGCCTGATGCGCAGCCAGACTGCGTCATGAAATCATGGATCGACCGATCAGAGCTTGATGCCTCGATGCAAGGCCACTACGCCACCGGTCAGGTTGGTATATTCGACGCGCTCGAGGCCTGCCTGTTCCATCATGTGCTTGAGGGTCTCCTGATCCGGATGCATGCGAATCGATTCCGCCAGATAGCGGTAGGAGTCGGGGTCGTTAGCGACCCACTGACCAAGCTTTGGCAGTACTCGGAAGGAGTACTCGTCATAGACTTTCGAGAACACGGGATTGACCGGCTTGGAAAATTCCAGAACCAGCAGTCGACCGCCGGGTTTCAGGACACGCGCCATGGAGCGAAGCGCCTTGGCCTTGTCGGTCACGTTTCTAAGCCCGAACGCGATGGTGATGCAGTCGAACGTGTTGCTTTCAAACGGCAATGCCTCGGCATTGGCCTGTACGTATTCGATGTTGTTGCAAAGCCCCAGGTCCGTCAGCTTATCGCGGCCGACGTTGAGCATGGAACTGTTGATGTCGGCAAGGACCACTTGGCCCTGATCGCCGACACGCTTTGAAAACTTGGCGGTGAGATCGCCGGTACCGCCTGCGATATCGAGCACCTTGTGCCCACGGCGCACGCCGGAGCGCTCGATGGTGATGCGCTTCCAGACGCGGTGCACGCCCATCGACATCAGGTCGTTCATGGTGTCATAGCGTGAGGCGACGGAGTGAAAGACATCGGCCACTCGTCCGGCTTTTTCCTCGAAGGCCACCTTTTCGTAGCCAAAGTCCGTGGTTCGCTTATCCATGCTTTCCTCAAAAAGATAAAGGCCAGAAGGTGACGGCTGCCCGGAGGCGTGCGTGATGGCCGGGGCCGATGGCGGATTGCATTGTAGCGTCCACGGCGGATTTTGTCTTTGGCGTGAGCCTCAAAGCTGCTTAATCGAGATCGACATCGGCTGACGTGTCTGGCCGGCCTTCTCGAGACGTTCGAGATAGCGTGCCCAATACTGCTCTTCGTGAAGCGCAAGTTCCAGCAGGTACTCAAAGGTATAAAGCCCGCTGTCATGGTCGTCATCGAAATGTAGCTTCAGGGCGTAATGCCCGGCGGGAGTGATGTCGGTCAGCCCGACGTTCTTCTTGCCGACCTGAAGAACTTCCTGGCCTGCGCCATGGCCCTTGACCTCGGCAGACGGCGAGTGGACACGCAGATACTCGGCGCTCAGAGCGTAGTGATGGCCATCGCTGAAGGTGAGATCCAGAACACGATCTTCACGGCGGTAGTGGACATGGGTCAGGGTGGGCTCGGTCATGATCGGTCTCCTCTACCACGTTCGAGGTGCGCCCCGCAGTGAGCGGGGCGCGGCGGCTTATAGAATATAGCGCGAGAGATCGTCATCGCGGGCCAGGTCGCCAAGGCGGTCCTCGACGTAGGTGGCGTCGATGGTCAGCGGGCCTTGCATGTCGCTGCCTTCGAACAGTGCCTCCTCGAGCAAACGTTCCATGACGGTATGCAGGCGGCGCGCGCCGATGTTTTCGGTGCCTTCATTCACCTGATAGGCGATCTGGGCGATGCGGTCGATGCCTTCTTCGGTGAATTCCACCTGGAGCCCTTCGGTGTTCATCAGTGACTCGTACTGACGGGTCAGCGACGCGGACGGCTCGGTCAGAATGCGCTTGAAGTCGTCCGGCGTGAGCGCGGAAAGCTCGACGCGAATCGGTAGACGGCCCTGAAGCTCCGGAATGAGATCCGAGGGCTTGGAGAGGTGGAACGCGCCCGAAGCGATGAAGAGAATGTGGTCGGTGCGCACCATGCCGTGCTTGGTCGAGACCGTTGAACCTTCGATCAGCGGCAGCAGGTCGCGCTGAACGCCTTCACGCGAAACATCGCCGCCGGATTCGCTGCGTTTGGCGACCTTGTCGATCTCATCGACGAACACGATGCCGTTCTGCTCGACCGAGTCGATGGCGCGGGCTTTCAGGTCCTCATCATTGACCAGCTTCGCCGCTTCCTCGTCGCGTACGAGTTTCAAGGCTTCCTTGACGCTCATGCGCTTGGTTTCGCTTTGCTGTTTGCCCATGTTGGAAAACAGGTTCTGCAGCTGGCTGGTCATCTCTTCCATGCCCGGCGGGGTCATCAGATCGATGCCCTGGCCCTGAGGCGTCAGTTCGATGTCTATTTCCTTGTCATCGAGCTGGCCTTCACGCAGCTTCTTGCGGAAGGTCTGGCGCGTGGTGCTGTCCTGCTTGCCGCCGTTGTCGTATTCGCTGCCGCGCGCCGGCGGAAGCAGGGCATCGAGAATGCGCTCTTCGGCGGCGTCTTCGGCCTTGTGCTCGACCTGCTTCTTGGCCTGCTCGCGAACGAGCTTCATCGCCATCTCGACCAAATCTCGAATGATGGATTCGACGTCACGGCCGACGTAGCCCACCTCGGTAAACTTGGTGGCCTCGACCTTGATGAACGGAGCGCCGGCGAGTTTTGCAAGGCGACGGGCAATTTCGGTCTTGCCCACGCCCGTCGGGCCGATCATCAGAATGTTTTTCGGCACCACTTCGGCGCGCAGGTCTTCATCGAGCTGCATCCGGCGCCAGCGGTTACGAAGTGCGATGGCCACGGCACGTTTGGCGTCGCCCTGGCCGACGATGTATTGGTCCAGCGCGTGGACGATTTCACGGGGCGTCATCTGTTCGGTCATCGGCTTAGTCCAGAGCTTCGAGAGTGATGTTGTGATTGGTGTAGACGCAGATGTCTGCGGCAATGGTCAGGCTTTTCTCGGTGATTTCGCGGGCGGACAGATCTGTGTTGTCCAAAAGCGCGCGCGCGGAGGCATTGGCGTAGTGCCCGCCGGAGCCGATGGTGATGATGCCGTGCTCGGGTTCGAGGACGTCACCGGTGCCGGTGATGATCAGCGAGGCGTTCTTGTCGGCCACGGCAAGCATGGCTTCGAGACGACGCAAAGCGCGGTCGGTGCGCCATTCCTTGGCCAGTTCCACGGCGGCCTTGGTCAGATGCCCCTGATACTTTTCAAGCTGCGCTTCGAAGTGTTCGAACAGGGTGAAGGCGTCGGCGGTGCCGCCGGCGAAGCCTGCCAGCACCTGATTGCGATACAGGCGGCGGACCTTGCTGGCGTTGCCTTTCATGACGGTATTGCCAAGAGAGACTTGACCATCGCCCGCCAGGGCCACTTTGTCGCCGCGGCGAACGGATACGATCGTGGTCATAAGAACTCCGGATAAAAGGGGGATGTCCCCTGGTGACTTTGACGCGTTGCTGCGCCATGGGAGATGCGTGTCTCCCCTAGATGAGGTCGATGTACCCGGAACTCAAGCCGAGGGTGGGGCGATGGCCCCACCCGGGTCATTTCTGTTTCATGACCAGCGGCGTAATGCCCTGGGTCTGCATCAGGCCCTGAGCACGTGCAAGCTCGTTGCCGTCCTTGTAGGGGCCGGCCTGAACGCGGTACCAGGTGGTGTTGTCTGCCGTGGTGACGGTGGTGAGCTGAATGATGATGCCAAGGTTCTTGAGCTTGTCGGCAAGCTTCTGTGCGTCCTTTTTGGACTGAAACGAGGCGGCCTGAAGCAAATAGGTCTGCCCGGACTCGAGGTTTGCCGTGGGCTTTTCCGTACGCTTTTGCGTCGTCTGCGCCTGCTCGCTCGGGTCAGGCTCGGGCGTTTTAGGCGTCGAACGATAGGTTTTGACGTCAGGCGCGACCACTTCGGTTTCCGGCAGCAGCGTGTAGAAATCGAACGAAGGCATTTTTTCCCCGTCGTCGCCACTTTCGGAGGCATCAGAAGACGCCGCGTTTTTCGCCGCACTTCTATCGACCGGTTTCGCGATGACCGAGGCTGGCTCCGACGGTTTGGCCGGGGCTGTCTGGCTGCCGTCGTCGTGCATCAGGTAGTAGGCGAAGATGAAGCCGCCGACGATGCCGAAGGCCGCCCAGAGCCAGCCCGGGATCAACGGGCCGGTAATCGGCTTTTTCTTCTGAGCGCCGCGGCTGGACGCCCCCTTGCGTGACTGGGGGGCGCTTTTCTTACTGGGCGTGCGAGCCATTTACATCTCCTCGGGGGCGCTGACTCCCAGAATGCCAAGGCCGTTGGCCAGGACCTGCCGTACGGCAACGCCCAGCGTCAAACGCGCATCCCTGAGCGCGTCGTCCTCGACCATGACCTTCACCGCGTTGTAGTAGGAATGGAACTCGCCGGCCAGCTCCTGCAGGTACTGCGCGACCTGATACGGCTCACGCGCCCTGGCGGCGCGGGCGATCAGTTCCGGATAGGCGGCGAGTCGATTCATCAGATCCTTCTCGCGTTCCTCGGTCAAAAGCGACAGCTGTGCAAGCCCGCGTGCTTGATCGAACGGCACGCCTTCACGCTCGGCCTTGCGCAGCACGCTGCATACGCGGGCGTGGGCGTATTGGATGTAGTAGACCGGGTTGTCATTGGTCTGGGAGCGGGCCAGATCGATGTCAAACGTCATCTGAGACGTGGCGGCGCGCGCGATCAGGAAGTAGCGCGTGGCGTCGCGGCCCACCTCATCGATCAGGTCACGAAGCGTGACGTAGCTGCCGGCGCGTTTCGAAATCTTGACCTCAACGCCTGAGCGGGTGACCAGCACCATCTGGTGAAGTACGTACTCCGGAAAGCCTTCGGGGATGCCGGTCTCAAGCGCTTGAAGGCCTGCGCGCACGCGGGTGATCGTTGAGTGGTGGTCGGCGCCCTGTTCGTTGATGACCGTCTTGAAGCCGCGGTTCCACTTGTCGTGGTGGTAGGCGACGTCCGGCAGGAAGTAGGTGTAGCCGCCTTCACGCTTGCGCATGACGCGGTCCTTGTCATCGCCGAACTCGGTGGTCTTGAGCCACAGTGCGCCATCGGATTCGTAGGTGTAGCCGTTGTCGATCAAGCGCTCGACGGTGGCCTCGACCTTGCCATCGCGGTAGAGCGAGGATTCGAGGAAGTAGACGTCGAACTCGACGCCGAACGCCCGCAGGTCCAGATCCTGTTCGCGGCGAAGGTACGCCACCGCGAACTCGCGAATAGCCTGTATGTCGTCACGGTCACCCTTGGCGGTGGTCTCGCGGTCGCCGGCCTTGACGGTCTCGCCGTTCAAGTAGGCGCGGGCGACGTCCTTGATGTACTCACCGCGGTAGCCGTCCTGCGGCCAGGCGGGATCGGAGGGCTCGAGCCCCTTGACCCGAGCGGCCACCGACAGCGCCAGATTGTCGATCTGGGCGCCGGCGTCGTTGTAATAGAACTCGCGGGTAACGTTGTAGCCGTTGACGGCGAGCAGCCGGCAGAGGCTGTCACCGATGGCCGCACCGCGACCGTGGCCCACGTGCAGTGGGCCGGTCGGGTTGGCCGAGACGAATTCGACCTGCACGGCTTCGTCATTGCCCTGGGTGTTGTGACCGAAGCGCTCGCCCTCATCGAGTACGGTGCGGATGATTTCCGCGGCGGCCTCGGTGTTGGCAAAGAAGTTGATAAAGCCCGGACCTGCGATGTCGACCTGCGAGATGGCCTGGCTTTCAGGCAGGGCATCGATCAGGGCCTGAGCCAGCTCGCGCGGTTTAAGCCCCGCGGGCTTTGAAAGCATCAGCGCCAGATTGGTGGCGTAATCGCCGTGCGCCTTGTCCTTGGTCGCTTCGATCTTGATGTCAGGCGCTACATCGGCGGGCAGTGTTCCGCGTTCCTTGAGGGCGTCGAGCGCGGCGGTAAGCAGTGCGAGAATCGTCTCTTTCATGGAATTCGATCAAAGGTCCTGGTGAGGCCGACTCACCTGTGGTGTCAGAAATGACGGCAGATGCGCCATGACCGGTGTGCCATGGCCGCAGTATCGGGTTCGAGAACCCGCCATTATCAATCAAGCAGCCGCTGTGTCAAAGCCTGCGCTCAATCAAGTCCCACCGGATCGACGTCCAGTGACCACTTGAATCGACGCGCCTCGGGCCGGTGCTCAAGGGTATTGGCAAGCCATGCCGCCGCGTCGTGGAGCGGCGCTCGGTGCGCGCTCATCAGCATCAGGTGCATGTGATAGCGCCCCTGGCGGCGCTCCATGGGCGCCGGCACCGGGCCTAGGCAGTCGACGGGGCGTGCGTGTTCGCCAAGCCAGGCGCGAAGCTCTTGGCTCACCGTCTCAAGCACGGTCGTGAGCAGATCGAGGTGGGCGCTTTCACCGCGCAGCAGCACCATGTGCCTGAACGGCGGGAGCTGGGCCTGGCGTCGCTCTTCGAGCAGATTGTCGGCCAGGGTGTCGTAGCCTTCCTGCACCAAACACAGCAGGTTCTGATCGTCCGGGTGGTGGGTTTGAATCAGTACCCGCCCCGGATGCTCGGCGCGGCCAGCGCGTCCGGCGACCTGCGTCAGCAGCTGCGCGCTGGTTTCGAGTGCGCGAAAGTCGGCGCTGTAGAGCCCGCCATCGGCGTTGACTACGACCACCAGCGTGATGTGTGGGAAATGGTGGCCCTTGGCGAGCATTTGGGTACCGACCAGCAGGCACGGCTCGCCCTTGTGAATTTTCTCGAACGTCTGGCTTAGTGCGTCCTTGCGTCGGGTGCTGTCGCGGTCGACGCGAATGACCGGGGTCTCGGGGAACGCGCTGACGAGCGCGTCTTCGGTGCGCTCGGTGCCGCTGCCGAGCGGGCGCAGATCGGCGCTTGCACACGAGGGGCAGGCATCCGGCAGGCGGGTATGGTAGTCGCAGTGATGACAGATCAGCTGTGGCGGGTGACGGTGTAGCGTCAGGCGTGCATCGCAACGCGGACACTCGGCCAGCCACCCGCACTGGTGGCACGAAAGCGTTGGGGCGTAACCGCGCCGGTTGATGAAGATAAGCACCTGACGCTTTTGCTCGAGCTGTGCTGAAATTGCCTCGAGCGCTTGCGGGCATAATCCGCCTTCCAGCGGCCGAGCGCGTACGTCCAGCAGTTCGAGCGCGGCCTGAGCGCTTTCGCCCGCACGTTGGCGCAGGTGAATGTGGTGGTAGCGCCCCTGGCGCGCATGATTGAGCGTGGTCAGCGAAGGTGTGGCGCTGCCGAGCACTACGGGGATGTCATGCGTCTGGGCGCGAAAGAGCGCCAGGTCGCGGGCGTGGTAGCGAAGTCCGTCCTGCTGTTTGAAGGAGTCGTCGTGCTCCTCGTCGACAATGATCACCCCAGGCGCGGCCATGGGCGTAAAGATCGCCGAGCGGGTCCCTATGATGATTCGGGCGCGCCCGGCACGGGCGGCTTCCCAGGCGTCCAGCCGCTCGGCGTCGTTCATGCCGGAATGCAGCGTCACGATAGGCACGCTGAACCGACGCTCGAAGCGGGTGAGCGTCTGAGGCGTCAGGCCGATCTCGGGAATCAGTACCAGTGCCTGCTGCTGGCGCCGCAGTACGGCGTCGATCAGCTGAAGGTAGACCTCGGTCTTGCCGCTGCCGGTCACCCCGTGAAGCAGCGTGGGAAAGAAGGTTCCAAGCCCCGTGTGGAGGGTGGCGAGCGCGTCGGTCTGCTCACGATTGAGCGTAAGCGAGGGCTCGGCGAGGATGTCGCTGTGCTCACGTGCCGGCGCAATGGCTTGCTCGACAGCACCCTCGATCAGCCCCTTGGCACTTAATGCGTCCAGCTGTGCTCGGGTAAAACCCTGCGCCGTGATCGCCGAGGACACCATCCCATGCCGGTGAAGACGCAGCATCTCGAGAAGTTCGGCCTGTTTATAGGCTCGGCCCAGTGCATCGGCGGTGGTGGCGTGCCCCTTGGCGGTCAGCGACCATCGCTCTCGCGTGCGGGCTTCCAGCGCGCGTCCCTGGCGCAACAGAACCGGCAGAGCCTGAAAGAGTGTGTCGCCAAGGCTGTGCTGATAATAGCGCGCGGTAAACCGACACAGCGCCAGCCAGTCCGCCGGCAGCGGCGCCTGGTCGATCACGTCCTTGATGGCCTTGAGCTTGCCGGCAGGCAGGACGCTTTCGGATTTGGTGGCAACAACGATGCCGACGGCGTCGCGATGGCCGAAGCTTATCTTGACGCGCATGCCGGCGTGCCAGCCATTGGCCGGCGCGTGTGGTCCCGGCAGGTAATCGAAGGTGCGTCTCAGGGGCGTCGGTACCGCGATCTCGAGGATGCGTGCGGCGGTGGCGGGCTGTTGCAAAGATGTGGCCTCGGGGAATAAGAGCTGCTAGACTATGCGGCCTTCTGGGTCTGCACGAGTAAAACATACTCCACGCGAGATGGCATCCTGCAGACCGGGACCTTTATCTTCCAATTGACGTATGCGGTGCCTGGCATATCGATCAGGTGGCGGCATATTCGACGAGGTCAACACCATGAAACAGTCTATTCATCCTGAATACAATCACGTAAACGTCACCTGCTCCTGCGGCGCCACTTTTGACATCGGCACCACATCCAAGGGCGAGTTCTCTCTCGACGTTTGCTCTCAGTGCCACCCGTTCTACACCGGCAAGCAGAAACAGGCGACCACCGGTGGCCGCGTCGAGCGCTTCAACAAGCGTTTCGGTGCTGCGATGAAGCGTGGCTAAGACGTGAGCACGAAAGGCTCTGTCTGAAAAACCCGCCGATGGCGGGTTTTTTTATGCCCAAATAATCGTGAACGTGCTTTTTTAACGTTCAAAAAGAGGCGTTCGATAAGGTCGTCGTTATGGCTGGGGAGGGCACTCATAACGCTCTTCTGATGGGTAAAAATCCTTTTGTGGCGGTAAGTTAGCGAAGTTGTTGCCGTGTGGTGTTTTCATATATTCTGAACTGACAAACGCGACGACAAGCAGGCGACGACCTCTATGAGCGATTCAAAAAAGCAAGCGGCACTGGACTACCATGCCAAGCCGATTCCGGGAAAACTTTCCATCGAAGTGACCAAGCCGACGGTAACGTCGAAGCATTTGGCACTGGCGTATAGCCCGGGCGTGGCGGAGCCGGTCCGTGAAATCGCCAAGGATCCCGAAAACGCCTACCTCTATACCGGCAAGGGCAACCTTGTCGCGGTCATCTCCAACGGCTCGGCCATTCTCGGGCTTGGCAATCTCGGGCCGCTTGCCAGCAAGCCGGTCATGGAAGGCAAGGGGGTGCTGTTCAAGCGCTTTGCCGGCATCAATGCCATCGACATCGAAGTCGACTCGGAAAGCCCGCAGGCGTTCATCGATACCGTGGCACGTATTGCCGATACCTTCGGTGGCATCAATCTTGAGGACATCAAGGCGCCCGAGTGTTTCGAGATCGAACAGGCGCTCAAGGAGCGGTGCAGTATCCCGGTCTTTCATGATGACCAGCATGGCACCGCGATCGTGACGGCTGCTGGACTGTTGAACGCGCTGTCGATTGCCGGCAAGCACATCGAGTCGGCCAGGATCGTCTGTCTCGGCGCGGGATCGGCGGCGATTGCCTGTATGAAGCTCTTGATCGCCTGCGGTGCGCGCGCCGAGAACATGACGATGCTCGACAGCAAGGGCGTTATTCATTCCGGGCGTGCCGATCTGAACCCGTACAAGGCCATGTTCGCCACCGAGACCGAACAGCGCACGTTAAGTGATGCCATTGACGGGGCGGATGTGTTTCTCGGGCTGTCCGGGCCGAACCTTCTGAGCGCCGAGCAGCTTAAAACCATGGCGGCAACGCCTGTGGTGTTCGCTTGCTCAAATCCGGACCCGGAAATTCATCCAGACGTTGCGCACGCGGCCCGTGATGACGTGATCATGGCTACAGGCCGCTCGGACTATCCGAATCAGGTCAATAACGTGCTCGGGTTCCCGTTCATCTTCCGGGGCGCGCTGGATGTGCGGGCGAGTGAGATCAACGAGGACATGAAAGTGGCGGCCGTGCACGCGCTCAAGGATCTGGCGCGCGAGCCGGTGACTCAGGCAGTGCTCGATGCCTATGAGGTGGAATCACTCGAGTTTGGCCCGGGCTACATCATTCCAACGCCGCTTGATGCGCGTTTGCTTGATCGCGTGTCGAGCGCCGTTGCCCAGGCCGCGGTCGATTCAGGGGTCGCGACCAAGCCGTTCCCGGCGCACTACCCGCTAAAGCGCATCGAAGACGTCTACGCCTCATAAACCGAGCCGATGACGCCTTTATCGAAAAGCCCGCCATTAGGCGGGCTTTTTCATGGCTGGACGATGGGCTCGTGTCAGATGGCTTGGGTATCAGACGCCATACACCAGTGAGACCGCTGTCTTGGTGTCGGTCTGCTCTTCGGCGTCTTCCGGCGGGTTGGTGTTGTGCTCGATGTCGTAGGAGACCTTGAGCGACAGCGTGTCGTTGATGGCCACCTGCAAGGCCGTGCTCGAGCGGCCGATCACGTTCTCACGAGTGCCTTCTGCGGTGAAGTCCTGCAGGAAGGCAGCCGTATCGGACACTTTCCATTTGTAATCGACGGCCCCATACGCCAGCGGCAGATTTTCGACATCGCCATTGTTGTAGATGTCGTGGCGAACACCGGGGCCCGCCTCGAGGGTCAGGGACTGAGTGTCGGTGTCGAGCAGTTGTCGACCATAGCCGCCGGCAAGCGTCGTCTGGGAGTCATAGCCGCTGAAGCGGTCCTTGTCCCAGCGCAGCAGGCCGAAGAGGTAGTTGTCGATGTCGAGGTTATAGCGCGAGCGGCCGGAAAGAATATATTCCTCGGCAGATTGTTCGCCGTCTTCGCTTGCGCTGGTGGTCTCGCCGTGAAGGCTATAGGTCCAGGCATCGCGATACCAGGTGCCGGTGAGCTTTGCCAGCAGAGTCTCGCTTTCGCTGTTGCCGGTCAGTCGGGTATAGCCCAGTTCGGCGCTGCCATCGAAGCCGTCCTGGTCATGATGGTCGATGGATTGAAAGGTGTCCGAAAAATCGATGTCATCACGAGCGGAGGCGGACGGAGCGGCGAGCATCAGGCTCAGCGTCATGAAGGAGAGTGTGGTCAGATAAAAGCGCGTGACGCGGGTGATCATGGGTGGTCTCTACACGAAGGCAAGTAAGTACGGATTGAGGTTTGGACAGACATGCAGTCCATCGTCCTCGGTACTCTATCGTGGTCACGCGCAAGCAATGATCAAAAATTGTAAAGAATCGAAGCGGCGGTCGTGGTGTCGGTATCCACATCGGCCTCGTCGGGCGGATTACTGTTGTTTTTGATTTCATGGGAAAATTTCAGTGCCAGATTGTCATTGAGCGGCACGGAAATGGCGCTATAGGAGCGCGAGATAACGTTGTCGATCGTGGCCTCGGTCGAGAGCTGTTGCTCGAAGGTGGCGCTTTCGGACAGCTCGTATTCGTAGTCCAGTGCCCCGTAGGCCACCAGAAGGTCGCGGTCGCTGCCGCTTTCCCAGGCATCTCGGCGATAGCCCGGTCCGGTCTCGAGCGACAGATGGTGGGGGCTTGAATCAAGAATTTGACGACCGTAGCCCGCGATGACCGTGGCCTGGTAGTCATACCCCGAAAAGCGCTCCTTGTTCCAGCGCGCCAGGTTGAAAAGATAGTGCGGGCCTTCGAGCGACAACCGTTGGCGGGCCCCAAGCAGATACTCTTCCGTGCTGACGTTGCCGCTGTCCTCGACGCGTTTTGTTTCGGCTCTGAGCGTGCGCGTCCAGGGGCCCGTGTACCAGCTCAACGAGCCCTTGGCGAGCAGTGTTTCACTGTTGCTGTTGCCGGAAAGGCTGGTGTAGCCGAGCTCTGCCTTGCCGCTGATGCCGCTGCTTTCATCGGCCGCAGGCGGTGGGGCGTAGAACAAATTGTCTTCGGCATGCGCCGATGAGGCGGCCACGCCCAGGCCGGCGACAACGAGCCATAAGCCTGGCAGGGCATGATGGGGTAAAGGCTTTAGCATGGCATCGGTATCTTTTGAGAGAAGACCGCCACCGCCGTAAACGGCGGTGGCGTGGCGTGATCAGAAAATGGCGTCATAGCTGCCGGTGCCCTGAGACCCGCTCTGGTCTTCGAGTTCCGGCTGTACGGCGCGCTCCTGATAGGGCGGCAGGCGATCCTTGGGAAAGATTTCGGACACGCCGCCGGGGTCGCCGTCATGAAGACGCTTGCCGGTGGTCGGGTCGATGCGCGCGGTCACGATGTCGTCCGGACGCGGCATCTTTGCTGAAGGTGTCCCTGAAAGCGCCTTGCCCATGAAGTCCATCCAGATCGGAAGTGCGGCTTGAGCGCCGTACTCGCCGGTGGTCTCGTTGGAATCCTTGCCCACCCAGACAGAGGCCACGAGGTCACTGTTGAAGCCTGAGAACCAGGCGTCGCGCTGATCGTTGCTGGTGCCGGTCTTGCCGGCAAGGTCATCGCGACCAAGGGACTGGGCGGCGTGGCCGGTGCCCTTATTGATGACGTCTTCCATCATGCTTCTCAGCATGTAGACCGCGTCCTCGGAGGCGATGCGTTCGGCGACCGGATGAAGACGACCGTTGAACTCGACCGTGTTCTGGGTCGGGTCGCATTCAGGGCACGCTACCGGCGCGGGCGTGGTGTCCAGGAGGTTCTCGCCGTCATCGCCTTTTTGAACACGCTGGATGAACCAGGGCGTGATGCGGTAGCCGCCGTTGGCAATCTCGGCATAGCCTCGTGCAAGCTCCAGCGGGCTGATGGACGCGCTGCCAAGCGCAAGCGACAGACCGTGGGGAAGCTGTTCCTTCTTGAAGCCCATCTTCTCGAGCAGTTGGATCGTGACGTCGATCCCTGTGGCGTCGAGCGTTCTGACCGACACCAGGTTGCGGGATCTATAAAGACCAACGCGGAGCCGGGTCGGGCCGAGGAAGTTACGCTCGGCGTTCTCCGGGCGCCAGCCATCTTTCGGCCCCCCTTGCACGATGGGCGCGTCGTTGATGATGGTGCCGGGCGTCATGCCGCCATTTTCCAATGCGCTCAAATAGATGAACGGCTTGAAGTTCGAGCCTGCCTGGCGGCGTGCCTGTGTGGCGCGGTTGAACTCGCTGTGTCGGAAATTGAAACCGCCTTGAAGTGCGCGCACGGCACCACTTTGTGGGTCGAGCACCACAATGGCGGATTCGGCGTCGGGCACCTGCGCCAGGCGCCAGTGATCCTCCTGCTTCATGACGCGAATCAGGTCGCCTCGATGGGCGATGTCGCTGGCCGATGTCGGTGCCGGGCCGCGCCACTTGGTGCTCTTGAATTCGCGTGCCCAGCTGAGCCCTTGCCAGGGCAGGGTAACGACGCCGTTTCGCTTGGTCAGAACGCGCATCTGCTTGCCGTCGTTATTGATGACGATAGCCGGTTCGAGCGGGCCGTAGGTGGGCGTATCTTCCAGCACATTGACCCAGTTACTGACATCGCCATCAATGCCCGAGACCGTGGTCTGGCTGCGCTCGGCGGCCTGACGTGCGGTTTGCTCGACTTCAGGCGAGGCCGAGAGCTCCTCTTCGAGGCCGCGTCGGTCGGTGCTGCTTTGGGCCTCGGCCAGCCGCTGGGGAATGTCCTTTCGCTCCACGCCGCGCCAGCCATGGCGGGTATCGTAGTCGATCAATCCCTTGACCAGTGCCTGGCGGGCTTCGGTCTGCTGTTTGCTGTCGATGGTGGTGGTGATTTGATAGCCGCCGGTGTAGGCCTTGTTGCCGAAATGCTCCACGGCGTATTGACGCGCCATCTCGGCAATATAGGGCGCCTTGACGTCGGTATCGTCTTCGTGACGCGCCACTTCGATCGGTGTGTTGACGGCTTTCTGATAGCGCGCATCGTCGATGTACCCGAGTTCCTTCATGCGCAGCAGAATCCAGTTGCGGCGAATCAGCGAGCGGCTCGGGTTTGAAACCGGGTTCAGGCTTGAGGGCGCTTTCGGCAGGCCCGCAATGGTTGCCATCTGGGGCAGGGACAGCTCGCCAATGGGCTTGTCGAAGTAGGTCTGGGAGGCCGCGCCAATGCCGTAGGCACCCTGACCCAGATAAATCTTGTTGACGTAAAGCTCCATGATTTGCTGCTTGCTCAGAATTTGTTCCATCTGAAGCGACAGCAGGATTTCCCGAATCTTGCGGGTGAAGGTCTGATCGAGAGTCAGCAGATAGTTTCGCGCCACCTGCATGGTAATGGTGCTGCCGCCGGACTGGATGTCGCCGCTGACGCCAAGTTGCACGAAGGCGCGCAGAAGTCCCTTGGGATCGATGCCCGGGTGGTGGAAGAATCCGGAGTCCTCGGCGGCCATCAGGGCCTCAACCATTTCCTTGGGCATGTCATCGTAGTGCACCAGTTGACGACGCTGTGAGCCGAACTCGCCGATCATCTTGCCGTCGTCGGTAAACACCCTCAGCGGCATCTCGAGCTGGTAGTCCTGCAGCTGATGAACATCGGGCAGGCCGGGGGCAAAGTATATCGCGGCGCCGGTTACAGACAGGGCGACGCCTGCCGTTAAAGACAGCACAAAGAAGAGAGTTCGGAAAACGAAACGTCTGAAAAACTTCATGAAAAACGCAGTCCGTCGTTTGGGGAGGCGGTCATGCCAGGATGGATGGAGCGATCCATAGCCCGGCCATTATAAGGAGCGAGAAGGTCAGCGGCCAGCATTGCAGGGGGCGCTACCATAATTGCAGGGCGCGCTGCCATAGTGGCGCCCGGCCGAGGCGACTGATTCTGTATTCATCGGACGTTGATCCCCTTCCGATTTGTTATACGCAGAGTGCGACCACGCACTCGAACCTGTTGGGGAATGGCCTGTGCTTCGGTTCAAAAAAAAGGGCCAGGGGTTACTTGGCATCGATATTACCTCGGCCACTGTCAAACTGATCGAGCTTTCCCGCCAGGGCGGCCGGCTCCAGGTGGAAAGTTACGCCGTGCGTCCGGTTCCGGACCGTGCCGTGGTCGAGCGCCGCATCCGGGATATGGACGAGGTGGTCATGACGCTCAAGCGTGCGCTCGATCATGCCTCACCCAGTACCAGCCGCGCCGTGGTTGCCCTGCCGGTATCTGCAGCCATCACAAAGGTCATTCAACTTCCGGCCTCGTTCACCGACGATGATATCGAGTCGCGCATAGCGCTGGATTCAGACAAGCATATTCCCTATCCGTTCAGCGAGGTGGCCTTTGACTTTCAGCGTCTCGGGCCCCATCACCGCTACCCCGATCAGCAGGACATCATGCTGGTGGCCTGCCGCCTACAGGATGTCGAGCTGCTGACCACGGCGATAAGTCAGGCCGGGCTTACGCCTGCAGCCGTCGATATCGAAGGGTTCGCCATGGAACGAGCCTACCGAACTCTATTACCGAAGACCATGCCGCAGGAGGCATTCGAACACACCACCGAGGCTGTACTTGACTGCGGCTCCTCGATGACGAGCTTTCATGTCATGCGTGCCGGTCGCATCGTGTATACCCGAGACATTGTCATGGGCGGACGCCAGCTGACCGATGAGATTCGGCAAGGCTACAAGCTGACGTTCGAAGAAGCCGGTATCGCCAAGAAGACCGGAGAGCTTGACCGTTACGAAGAGCGTCTTCTCGGGCCGTTCAGGACGTCTTTGGTGCAGCAGGCGCTGCGCTCGCTCAAACTGTATTACTCGGCGGCCGGCGCCCACGAGATAGCTCGCCTGATCCTGTGTGGCGGCGGGTGCCATCTTTCAGGCTTCAAGGAAGCGCTCGCCCGGGAAAGCGGTCTGGACGTGGTCTTTGCCAACCCGTTCGCGGATATGCAGCTCGGGCGTCAGGTCGATATCAAGGCGCTTGGCAAGGATGGTACCGCCATGATGACCGCCTGTGGCCTGGCACTTAAGGATATCGAGCCATGAATACTCAGGGTCGGCTGGTCGATATCAACCTCATGCCCTGGCGGGAGTCGCTTCGTGAGCGACGAACGCGTCGGTTCACGCGTGCGCTGCTGGTGGCCGTCGTGCTTGGCTGTGGCGTGGCCGGGCTTGAATGGTGCGTGCTTCAAAGCGAGGTGGCAAACCAGGAGGCACGCCTTGAGTACATCGATCGCCGTACTGAACTGCTCGAGCACGATATTCGCTCCGTCAACGACCTCGAGGCGCGGCGCGTCAGCATGAATCAGCAGATCGAACTCATTTCCAGTTTGCAAAAGCGCCGCCCGACCTCGGCGTCACTGTTTTCAGCGCTCAAGGATACCCTGCAGGACGGCGTGGTCTACGAGCAGCTCGTTCGCACGCAGAACACGTTGAAACTGCGCGGCAATGCGCCGAGCAACCGCCAGATTTCAGAACAGCTTCGTGCCTTCGGGCGCAGTTCCGTATTTTCCGACCCCATGCTTCAGGACGTAAAAGCCGATTCCGCGGCGGGCCCGCGTCAGTTCAATGTCCAGATGACGCTGACCGAGGCGCCAGGGCCGGCGTCCAATGAGTCGGGAGGTGCGCGATGAAACCGGTGATGACACGTGCCTTCTGGATCGATCAATGGCGTCAGATCAAGGCCATGGAAAAATCCGACCTTGAGCTTGCCGGCGCCGGCAACTGGCCCTCAAGCATCAAGGGCGTGGTGTGTGTGCTGGTGGTCGGGGTGGTTTGGTTTGCGATGAACGCCCTTTTGGTCGCGGGAACAGAGCAGGAGCTTGAGGCACTTAATGCCGAGGAGGCGCAAAAACTGTCCTCGTTCGAATTACGGGCGTTTCAGGCTGCGAACCTGCCACTTCTCAAGCTGCAGATGGATGAACTCAACGACAAGATGTCGCGATTGATCGGCATGTTACCGACGGACGCTGAAATGCCGGCGCTTTTGGACGACATCAGTGAAGTTGCACGCGCTCATCAGTTGTCGATGGATTTCATCCGTCTGGAGGCGCCCACGCGCCATCCGTTTTATATCGAGCAGCCGCTGTCGATCCGGGTTGAAGGCCAATACCACCATTTGGCGGCATTTATTACCGATATTTCACGTCTCCCCCGCATCGTGACCCTTCATGATTTCACTCTTGAGAAAAAAACCGCGGACGGTGGCGAATTGGCCCCAGGCGCGCCGCTTGTCTTGAACGTGTTGGCCAAGACCTATCGCTACCAGGCCAGCGGCGAGACCGAGGGGGGCAGTCCATGACCGTACGTATATGGGGCGTTCTGGGGCTGGTGCTTCTGATGGCCGGTTGTGGAGGGGCTGATGTATCCGAACTTGAAACGCGCCTTGATACTCTGCGCGATACGCCCAAGGGGCATGTCGCGGCGCTGCCTGAAATGCCGATCTACGACGTGACGCCGTATGACCCGAACGGTCGAAGCCCCTTTGCCAGAGAGTCTGCAGCCACTGTGCCGGACAGCGGGTCGAAACCGAATCTGGCGCGTGACACTCAACGCCCGAGGGAGCCGCTGGAGGCGTATGCGCTGGAGAGTCTTCGGTACGCGGGGGCGCTTGTCAGTCGGGCAGGCGTGACAGCACTGGTGGAAACGCCCGATGGCCAGATGGCGCGGGTCAAGGTCGGTGAGTACCTCGGTAAACACGAAGGGCAGGTGGTATCGATCTCGATGCGTGTGCTGACGGTGCGTGAATTCAGAACCGATGAGCAAGGTCGGTCGGTGCCAATGATGCGCAGCCTGTCGATCGATGCACCGGATTCCAATGCGCCTTAACGACACGCCCGGTAACTACATGTTCCGTAACTACATGTTCCGTAACTACATGCTCCGTAACGATGAGAGAAGGACATGAGACATTTAATGGCAAAACTGTACCGCACGCTTTCTATGTTGCTCGTCCTGGTGGTGAGCGGCGGGGCGGGCAGTGCCTGGGCAGCCACTCTCGAGGACATGAAGGTCGTTTCAAGCGGTGACGGCAAGGTTCGCCTGACGCTTACCTTCGATGGCGCTCCGCCCCGACCGGAGCGCTTTACGCTGAGCGACCCCGAGCGGCTCGTGTTCGATTTCAAGGATACGTCGTCGGCACTTGAGCGTCGGCAGGTACCGATCAAGCGTTTCGATCTCGATCGCGCCGAACTCTTCGATGATGGGCAGCGCCTTCGAATGATCGTGTCGGCTGCGCGCCCTTATAACGCAGAGATGCGTCAAAACGGTCAAACGCTCGACATCACATTGTCGGCGTCGAACCCGGAAGGCCGTGACGCGACTGTCTCGCGCATTACCTCGATCGATTTCAAGCGTGGTCAGGGCCGTGATGGGCTGCTTGAGGTGCAGGTGTCGGCCGGTGCGGGCGGGGCGCGTCTTGAAAGTGACGCGGGTCAAGCCCGTGTCTTTCTGCCGGGAGTGCGTTTGCCCGCGGTCTGGGATCAAACACTTGATGTGAGCGACTTCGGGACGCCGGTCGAGCGCGTTACGCCGCGCCAGGTCGACGGCGGCGTTATGGTGGATGTGGCTCACCGGGGAGGGAAGCCCTTTTTGACCCAGCAGGGCCGGGCGGTCTTTCTTGAAATCGGGCCGGCCGACAGCGGTTCGGCTCCGCTTGAGCGCGGTAGCGAGCGCGACGGCGGGCCGCGTGTGACCCTGAACTTCAGCTCGATCAATGTGCGTGAGGCGCTCTCTCTTCTGGCGGAGGAAGGGGGGGTGAACCTGGTTGTCAGCGACAGCGTTCAGGGCAGCGTGACGCTTAATCTACAAAACGTCCCCTGGCAACAGGCGCTTGATATCATTTTGAAAAGCAAGGGGCTCTCGAGCCGCCAGGACGGCAATGTATTGATGGTGGCGCCCGCCGATGAGCTTGTAAGCATGACCCAGCGCCGCATTGCCGCCGATCAAGGGCTCGAGCAGACCGCCGAACTTGCGATGGACTATCTGCAGATTCGCTATGCAAAGGCGGATGATATGGCGTTGCTGTTAAGGGGCGAGGAGGGCATGGGGCTGTTGTCGCCGCGAGGCCGGGTCATGGTCGATCAGCGCACCAATACGCTTTTGATTCGCGACACTCGTGAGCAGCTGGCCGAGATCCGTCAAACGGTATCACGGTTGGATGTGCCGGTGCGGCAGGTTCAGATCGAGGCGCGCATCGTCATCGCTCGGGAAAGCGTGACTAATGAACTCGGCGTGCGCTGGGGTGCGTCAAGCGGCCCATCCAATGGAAAATTTGACCTCACCGGTGCGTCTAGTGGTACGACCGCGCTGGGCGGGTTGGCGGTCGATCTGGGCGACAGCGTGGCGCCCTCGACCTCATTCAGCTTCGGATATCTGTCAGGCGATGTCCTGCTCGATCTCGAGTTGAACGCGCTTGAAACAGAAGGCAAGAGTCAGACCATTTCCCAGCCGAAAGTCATCACGGCCAATCAGCGCAAGGCGATCATCAAGCAGGGCCAGGAGATCCCCTATCAGGAGGCCACCTCCAGCGGTGCGACCAATGTGGAGTTCAAGGAGGCGGTGCTTGCGCTTGAAGTGACGCCGCAGGTGACGCCGGATAACCGCATCATCATGGACCTTCAGATCAAAAATGATGATGTGTCGAATACGCAGTATGGCGGGGCGCCGGCCATCGATACCAATGAAATTCAGACCCAAGTATTGGTAAATGATGGCGAAACGGTCGTCTTGGGGGGTATTCTGTCCACAGAGCAGTTGAGAAACCTGTACAAGACCCCTTTCCTTGGTGACATTCCCCTGTTGGGGCAGCTGTTTCGCTATACCGAGGAATCGAATTCAAAGGTAGAATTGCTCGTGTTCATAACACCTAAAATCATCGATGACAGTTTGACGTTCCGCTGATGCAAGAGCTACCCAACATCTTTCTTATCGGGCCCATGGGCACGGGAAAAAGTACGATCGGCCGCCTATTGGCGGCCGAGTTGCATCGTGTTTTCTATGACAGCGATCACGAAATCGAGCGTCGATGCGGCTGCAATATTCCCTGGATTTTCGACGTTGAAGGCGAGTCCGGCTTTCGCGACCGTGAAACTCAGGTGATCGACCGCCTGACCCTTCGCCAGGACATTGTCATGGCAACCGGAGGTGGTGCCATCCTGCGTGAGTCCAATCGGCAGATGTTGCGCGAGCGTGGCGTGGTGATCTATCTGCGTGCCTCGGTCGAGCAGCTTGTTCGACGAACGGCGCGCGATCGCAACCGGCCCTTATTGCAGTGCGCTGACCCGGCGGCGAAACTCAGAGCGCTCTTGCACGAGCGTGAACCCATGTATCGATCTACAGCCGATCTTGTAATTTCGACGGACCGCCGAAGCCCGCGCCATGTCATTGCGGCGATCAGGCGCGAGGTAGTGCAGTACGTCGGGTCGCTCAATCAGGAAACCTAGCGGATCAACGAACGTTATAAGGATAATGCGATGCAGACGCTTACGGTCGATCTCGATACACGAAGCTATCCGATTCATGTCGGGCCCAATCTTTTGGAGCGTCAGGAACTACTGGCGCCCTACATCGGTGGACGTCAGGTGATGATCGTCACCAATGAAACCGTCGCGCCGCTGTATCTTGATAAGGTCAAGGCGATGCTGCCTGACCATATGATCGTGAGTGAGGTCATCCTGCCTGATGGCGAGCAGCACAAAAGCCTGGACAGCGCCTCCCTCATCTGGGACGCCTTGCTTGAGCAAGGGTTCAATCGACGCTGCACGCTAATTGCACTTGGTGGCGGCGTGATCGGTGACGTGACCGGGTTCGCGGCTGCAACCTATCAGCGCGGCGTGGAGTTCATTCAGATCCCGACCACGCTGCTGTCTCAGGTGGACTCCTCGGTTGGGGGTAAAACGGGCATCAATCATCCGCGCGGCAAGAACATGATTGGCGCGTTCTGGCAGCCAAGGGTTGTGTTGGCTGATACGTCAACGCTTGAAACGCTGCCTGATCGTGAGTTTTCGGCGGGGCTTGCCGAGGTGATCAAGTACGGTTTGATCTATGACGTCACGTTTCTCGAGTATCTCGAGGCTCGAATGGATGATATCCGCGCCTATGACGACAGCGTCTTGACGGAAGTGATCGTTCAAAGCTGTCAGATCAAAGCCGATGTCGTGCATGAGGACGAAACCGAGCAGGGTGTGCGGGCGATTCTCAACCTGGGTCACACGTTTGGCCATGCGATCGAAAATGCGCTGGGTTATGGGTCGTGGTTGCACGGTGAGGCTGTGAGTGTCGGTATGCTGATGGCGGCCACGCTTTCGCGTTCGCTTGAGTGGCTCGATGACAACGATGTGGCACGCGTCAAACGGCTTCTCGAGCTGGCTGGGCTGCCGGTTGAGGCGCCTGCGAGCGTCGATACTGCACGCTTTATCGAGTTGATGCGGCTCGATAAGAAAAACATCAGCGATCGGCTACGGCTCGTGCTGCTACCCACGCTGGGTGATGCGCGAGTGACCGAAGAGGCGCCGGCGTCGATGATCGAGGCGACTATCGACCATTTCCCCAAGCGGTAGAAAAAAGACTGTAGTAACAAGACTGTAGTAACAAGAAGCTGCCTTCGGGCAGCTTTTTTTGTGACCGAACCATCGCGCTTATTCGTTTATTGGCATGGCGTATGCGTAATCTGTATGGGTTTGTGTTGGCTTATTAAACCAAAGTATAAGTTAGTATTTGTTTATATATTTGGCGCTAACAGGCTGAGATAGAAGGCTTTTTAAGCGAGGTGGCTGCGTAACTTATGGTTTTTAGAAGGGTTTGAGGGCGGGTGGGTAAAAGCCGTTTGCGCTGAATTGGCTTGTGCGGGTAAGCTCAACCCCCTTTTTAACGGTAAGAATCAAGCGCCTACGCACCGCTTGAGAATAATAAAAAACCTTAAAGAATAACTCTGCATATTACTGGATACAACCATTTTGATGAGAGGCACGCCCATGATGAGAGGTCTACACCGGCCTGGCGAGTTCCGTGACAACTGTGGCTTTGGCCTTATTGCGCATATGGAAGGACAGGCCAGTCATCATCTGCTACAGACCGCGATCGAATCGCTGACCTGCATGACCCACCGTGGCGGCATTAACTCCGATGGTAAAACCGGCGATGGGTGTGGTCTTTTGATCAAAATGCCGGACGCCTTCATGCGTGCCAAGGCCGAAGAGGCTTTGGGTGAAACGCTTGGGGCCCAGTACGCCGTCGGCTGTGTCTTTTTTCCGAACGACGATCACAAAGAAGCACATGCGCGCGCGGTGCTCGAAAACGAGCTGACTGCCCGTGGGATCGTGGTTCACGGTTGGCGCGACGTGCCGGTCAACTCCGACGTCTGTGGCCCGATCGCCCGCGACTGCCAGCCACGCATTCGACAGCTTTTCGTTGCCCCCAACGGCGCGCGAAGCGATGATATGGCGTTCAATGTCGACCTGTTCATGGCGCGGCGCCACGCCGAGGAAAAGCTCGCCTCCGATGACGAGTTCTATATTTGCTCGCTCTCCTCCAAGGTCATCTCCTATAAGGGACTGATGATGCCGGTGGATCTGAGCACGTTCTATCCGGATCTGAGCGATGAGCGTCTCACCACATCGATCTGCGTCTTTCACCAGCGTTTTTCGACCAACACCGCGCCGCGTTGGCATCTGGCTCAACCGTTCCGATTCATGGCGCATAACGGCGAGATCAACACGATCGAGGCCAACCGAAGCTGGGCCAATGCGCGTAAGGAAAACTTCGTCAACGAGCATTTGAGCGACATTCAGGAGCTCAACGAAATCGTCAATACGACGGGGTCGGATTCCTCAAGCATGGATAACATGCTGGAAGTGCTTCTGACCGGTGGGATGGATCTCTACAAGGCCGTACGGTTGATGGTGCCGCCGGCCTGGCAGAACGTGGAAACCATGGATGGTCAGCTGAAGGCCTTCTATGAATACAACTCCATGCATATGGAAGCCTGGGACGGGCCGGCCGGCATTGTATTGACCGACGGACGGCATGCGGTTTGTATGCTCGATCGAAACGGGTTGCGCCCGGCGCGCTGGCTCATGACTCGTAACGGCTACATCACGCTGTCTTCTGAAATTGGCGTCTGGAGCTATAAGCCGGAAGATGTGGTGGCTAAAGGCCGTGTCGGCCCCGGTCAGATTCTGTCGGTAGACACAGAAACCGGCGAAGTGCTGCACACGCACGATATCGATGAACGCCTGAAGGCGTCTTACCCCTACAAGACGTGGCTCAAGGAGCAGGCCAACTATCTCGAATCCGCCTTGACCGAACTTGCGCGTTTTCAGCCGATGGATGCTGATCAGCTCAAGGTCTACGAGAAGATGTTTTTGGTCAGCTTTGAAGAGCGTGACCAGGTGCTTCGACCGCTGGCCGAGGCTGGCCAGGAGGCGGTGGGCTCGATGGGTGACGATACGCCGATGGCGGTCCTGTCTCGTCAGCCAAGGCTTTTAAGCGACTATTTTCGTCAAAAGTTTGCGCAGGTCACGAACCCGCCGATCGACCCGATCCGCGAGTCGATCGTGATGTCGCTCGAAACCTGTCTGGGCGCCGAAATGAACGTGTTTCAGGCCTCGCCCGAGCACGCTCATCGGCTGGTCTTGACCACGCCGATCCTATCGCCGCGCAAGTTCACCGCGATGACCACCCAAAGCTCATCAGGGCTTGAGTGTGAGCGGTTCTCGATGCTTTATGACCCCGCGCACCAAGGTCTCAAGCAGGCACTCGAAGGCTTGTGTGAAGCCGCCGAGCACGCAGCGCGTAACGGCAAGGTCCTTCTGGTTCTGAGCGATCTGGGGCTCGAAAAGGGACAGCTCCCGATTCATCCGGCTTTGGCGGTCGGCGCAGTGCACCACCATCTGGCCAAGAAGGCTCTGCGGCCGCGCGTCAATCTGATCGTCGAGACCGGCTACGCCCGCGACGCGCATCAAATGGCGGTGCTGTTCGGGGTGGGCGCGACAGCGATCTATCCGTATCTGGCCTATCAGGTCATGGCCGACATGTACCGTGCCGGTGAGGTGCTGGGCGATCCGGCCGATGGTCGCGAAAACTATCGCCGTGGCATGCAGAAGGGCATCTTCAAGATTCTGTCGAAGATGGGGATTTCTCACATTGCCTCTTATCGCGGCGCACTCTTGTTCGAGGCCGTCGGGCTCGACTCCGACGTGATGGGTATGTGTTTCCCGGGCATGGCGTCACGCATTGAGGGGACTGGCTTTGCCGAAATCCAGATGCAGCAGGAGTTGCTGGCGAAGGATGCGTGGATTCCGCGCAAGTCAACGCGCCACGGTGGGCTGCTCAAGTACGTTCACGGGTATGAGTACCATGCCTACAACCCCGATGTCGTCACCGTACTGCAGCAGGCGGTTCAACAGGGTGATTACCAAAAGTGGAAAGCATTCGCCAAGCTGGTCAATGAGCGGCCGGTCGCGACCATCCGTGATCTTTTGAACTTGAAGCCCGGTGAACATGCCGTACCGATCGAAGACGTCGAGCCGGTCGAGGCGCTTCTGCCGCGCTTTGATAGCGCAGGCATGTCACTCGGTGCATTGTCGCCGGAGGCGCATGAGGCGCTGGCGCAGGCGATGAATGAGACGGGGGGACGCTCTAACTCCGGTGAGGGTGGTGAAGACCCCGCCCGCTACGGCACGATCAAGAGCTCCAAGATCAAGCAGATTGCGTCTGGCCGCTTTGGCGTGACGCCTGCCTATCTGGTCAACGCTGAAGTTCTCCAGATCAAGGTGGCGCAGGGCGCCAAGCCCGGTGAGGGCGGCCAGCTGCCCGGTGGCAAGGTTAACGATCTGATCGCACGGCTTCGCTACGCCGTGCCCGGGGTGACGCTGATTTCACCGCCGCCGCACCACGATATCTACTCGATCGAAGACCTGGCGCAGCTCATTTTCGATCTGAAGCAGGTCAACCCCACGGCTCAGATTTCGGTCAAGCTGGTGTCGGAGCCAGGCATTGGTACCATCGCGACAGGGGTGGCCAAGGCCTATGCGGATCTGATAACGGTCTCGGGGTACGACGGCGGTACAGCGGCCAGCCCGCTAACGTCGATCAAGCACGCAGGAAGCCCTTGGGAACTGGGTTTGCCCGAAGTGCACCAGGCGCTTCGGATCAATGGTTTGCGTGACAAGATCCGGCTTCAGACCGATGGCGGCCTGAAAACCGGGCTCGATGTGATCAAGGCCGCTATCCTCGGCGCCGAAAGTTTCGGTTTCGGAACCGCACCGATGGTGGCGCTTGGCTGCAAATACTTGCGTATTTGCCACTTGAACAACTGTGCCACCGGTGTTGCCACGCAGCACAAGGCGCTGCGCGATGAGCATTTCCGCGGCACGGTCGATATGGTCAAGCACTACTTCCGCTTCATTGCAGAAGAGGTGCGCGAGCTGATGGCGATGCTTGGTGTTACTCAGTTGGCCGATCTTATCGGGCGTACGGATCTGCTCGAGAAGATCGAGGGCACAACGGTGTCTCACGGCAAGCTCAATCTCGAGTCGCTTCTTCAAAACGACTGGGTGCCGAAAGACGCCCCGCAGTACTGCACGCATGATCGCAATGACCCGCATGATAAGGGGGCCAAGAACCATGAAATCTTGGACGCGCTCAAAGCTTCGATCGATGCCAAGGCCGGTGGCGAGTTCAGCTTCAGTGTCACCAACTGCGACCGCTCCGTCGGGGCAATGACTTCAGGCTACATCGCCAAGCGCTACGGTGAGGCGGGGCTTGAGGATGCACCAATCACATTGCGGCTGAGCGGTGTCAGCGGCCAAAGCTTTGGTGTCTGGAACGCACGCGGGCTCAACATGTACCTCGAAGGCGATGCCAACGATTACGTCGGCAAGGGCATGAACGGGGGCAAGCTTGTGGTGACGCCGCCGAAGGAAAGCCTGTTCAAGAGTCAGGACACCGCGATCATCGGCAACACCTGCCTCTATGGGGCCACAGGTGGCACGCTTTACGCCTCAGGGACTGCCGGAGAGCGTTTTGGGGTGCGTAACTCAGGCGCGCACGCCGTGATCGAGGGCGCAGGCGATCACTGCTGCGAGTACATGACCGGTGGCCTGGTCTGTGTGCTGGGTGAGACAGGGCTCAACTTCGGTGCCGGCATGACCGGCGGCTTTGCCTATGTGCTCGACTTGAATCGCAACTTTGTCGACCGCTATAACCATGAATTGGTGGAAATTCATCGCGTCAATACCGAGGCGATGGAAGCGTATCGTCGTCACCTGCGCGAGGTGATTTCCGCCTACGTCGAAGAGACCGGGTCACGCTGGGGCGCTGAGATCCTGGATGATTTTTCCGACTATGTGCGCCATTTCTGGCTGGTCAAGCCCAAGGCGGCCAGCTTGAACGGTCTATTGGCCGAGTCGCGTCGTCGTCCGGAATAAGGAGATAGAAAGATGAGTGAACGATTATCCAACGATTTCCAGTTCATTGATGTCGGCCGCCAGGATCCCGCCAAGCGCGACGCTCGTCGGCGTGCTCAGGAATTTGCCGAAATCTATGAGCCGTTTCGCCCGCAGGAGGCGGCCAACCAGGCGCATCGCTGCCTGCACTGTGGCAACCCGTACTGCGAATGGAAGTGCCCGGTGCACAACTACATTCCGAACTGGCTGAAACTGGTGTCCGAGGGCAATATTCTCGAGGCGGCAGAGCTTTCACACCGTACCAACTCCCTGCCGGAGGTGTGTGGTCGGGTTTGTCCTCAGGACCGGCTCTGTGAAGGCGACTGTACCCTCAATGATGGCTTCGGAGCCGTGACCATCGGCTCGGTCGAGAAGTACATCACCGATACCGCGTTCGCGATGGGCTGGCGGCCCGACATGAGCGGTGTCGAGAAGACCGACAAGCGCGTGGCCGTGATCGGGGCGGGGCCTGCCGGGCTTGGCTGCGCCGATGTTCTGGTTCGAAATGGGGTGACGCCGGTCGTGTTTGATCGCTACCCCGAGATCGGCGGTCTGCTGACCTTCGGTATCCCCGAGTTCAAGCTCGAAAAACACGTCATGAAGCGTCGTCGCAGTGTGCTTGAGGAAATGGGCGTCGAATTCCGGCTCAATACCGATATAGGCACGGACATCACCATCGACGAACTGGTTGATGAGTTCGATGCAGTGTTCATGGGTATGGGGACCTATAAGTATATGGAAGGTGGGTTTCCCGGCGAGCAGCTTCCGGGGGTCCACAAAGCGCTGGATTTCCTGATTGCAAACATCAATCACAACCTGGGCTTTGAAGCTAACCCGGCCGACTACGTTTCGATGCAGGGGCAGCGGGTGGTGGTGCTCGGCGGGGGCGACACGGCAATGGACTGCAACCGCACCTCCATTCGTCAAGGGGCTGATCGTGTGATCTGTGCCTATCGCCGTGATGAGGCCAATATGCCCGGTTCCAAGCGTGAAGTGGCCAACGCGCGTGAGGAGGGCGTCGAGTTCCTGTTCAACCGTCAACCTGTTGCGGTCGTGGGTGATGAGAAGGTCGAGGGCGTAAAGCTTGTGCGTACCCGTATGGGTGAGCCGGATGAGCGCGGGCGTCGTCGTGCCGAGGTCGTGCCCGGTTCTGAAGAGATCATTGCCTGTGACGCCGTGGTGATTGCGTTTGGTTTTCAGGCGAGCCCGGCTGAGTGGTTCAAGGGCGCACGGGTCGATGTCGATGACCGTGGCCGCGTGACTGCCCCAGAGCAAGGTGAGTATGCCTATCAGACCTCCAACGAAAAGATCTTCGCCGGTGGTGACATGGTTCGCGGTTCTGATCTTGTAGTGACGGCGGTTTACGAAGGACGCCAAGCTGCGGAAGGTATTCTCGATTACCTGGGTGTTTGATGGCGATCAGTATGTAAGATGAGTGGTTTTAAAGGCTGCCTTATAGGCAGCCTTTTTTATGCACAGTCCAGCCTAGCTCGAAAGAGTGAATGACGTCAGTATATTAAGCTCACAAAGAAGTGGCCGATAACGCAGGTGAGTGATAACAATGGTAGTAAAAGTGGCTTTCCCGATTGGGTGCCATGTCCTGGTTTTTTCGGTCATTCAAGCCGTCCTCTTTTCTGACGCTAGAGGCTAACCCCGTGGGAATCGAACAGTAACGTGTACGTTTTTTGTCTAAAGCGTTTGGTCCAGGTAGGGTTACTCTTTTTCATGCTGCTGGGCAGCGCCAAGGGCGCTCAGCACGAAGAGACCATTGTACTGATCGCCAATAAGCAAAGCAGTTTTGCCTCACTCAGTACCGAGAGTGTCAGAGCTATCTTTGCCATGCGCCTTAGAACATTTCCTGGGGGGCGGGCTGCGCACGTCTTTGTGTTGCCCGATAATAATCCCTTGCACGATGTCTTCTGCAAACAGCTCTTGAACGTCTACCCGCACCAGTTGCGCCTCGCCTGGGATCGTGCCGTATTCTCAGGTACAGGCCAGGCGCCCAATACGGTTGAATCAATCAGTGACATGCTCGACCTGGTGGCTACCACGCCAGGAGGGATCGGTTATGTAAAGAAAGGACAGGCGGATGACCGTGTGCGCATCATATCGTTGGATTGAAAAAAGCCTTTACGGCGCGTTATTGCTCATGTGTTCTGCATACGCCAAGGCTCAACCGCTCGAAAACGCCTGGGAAACGTTCCAGGTGCATGGTTTTCTGAGTCAGGCGCTCGTGGTGTCGAGCGCCAATGATTTTTTTGGGCCCAGCAGCTCGAGTGGCGGCAGCCTCGAATTTTATGAGCTGGGTCTGAATGCATCGATGCGACCGACCGACAATCTGTTGATGTCGGCACAGGTGCTGAGCCGGCGCGCGGGAGGCGACGCCAGCGATGCATCCCCAAAGCTTGATTACGGTCTGATCGATTACCAGATTCATTCAGACGTTGATGAAACGTTTGGTATTAAAGTGGGTCGTGTAAAAAATCCGTTTGGATTCTATAACCAGACTCGAGATGTTCCTTTTACTCGGCCAAGTATCCTGCTGCCTCAGTCAATTTACTTTGACCGGACACGTGCTCAATCGCTGTCAGGCGATGGGATTGTTGGTTACTTCGATCATCGGTTCGATGACAGCAGCATTCGCTTCCAGTTGGGCTGGGGGGTGCCTCAGGTCGATGAAGATGTCGAAGATACGGTGTTGATGGACATCTTGCCGGGGTCGCTAGAGGCTGAACCTTCGCTGATCTCACAGCTGCTTTATGAATACGATGGCGGACGATTCGTTGCGGCACTGACGTATGCAGAGGTCAAGGCGGATTATAAATCAAGCGTTGATGCGCTGGGTGATGGCCGCTTCAGCTATACGCCCATCGTTCTATCGCTTCAGTACAATAGCCTCAATTGGAGCCTTACCTCCGAATATGCCTACCGCGATCGAAAACTCAGTCATATGGGTAACGATTTACTTAACGTAAATACGATAGGTGAGAGTTGGTATGTGCAATACGTCTATCGATTCAATAGCGATTGGCAAGGTCTTCTGCGCTACGACGTCATGATTTCGGACAGGGACGATCCTGATGGTCACGCGTTTGAGGCGGCGGGGTTCGGGAAAAGCTACTCACGCTATGCCTATGACCATACGGTTGGGGTGCAATGGTCGGCAACGTCTCAATTTTTGCTGTCTGCCGAATATCATAACGTCGAAGGAACCGGTTGGCTGCTTAATGCCGAGCGTGAAAGCGAATCCAAGTACTGGGGATTGTTTCTGCTTCAAGCCTCATACCGTTTTTAATGAGGCAAAAGATGCGGTTTCTGAAAAGTGCGCCCAGGTTTTCAAGTCTTAGGCTCAAGGTGCTCTTCGCCACCTCGGTGATTCTTGTTCTTCTGGCTCTGACCTTTTATCGCGTCAGTCAGATGGAGCTCGAGGGGCAGCTGAACGAGCGCCAGCTTCTCAGTTACCAGCGCCAGCAGCTGGATATCGTCAATGCCTTAAATAATTCTGAAGCCAGTTTGAAACATATGGCGAGCATACTGGCGGCGACGCAGGGGCTTGGTGAGTCGGTCGAATTCACGGACCGCACGCGGCTGGATGACAAGATCGTGGCGCAGTGGCCCACACTTCAGCTTGATGTGGGTGTGGATGAGGTCAAGGTGTTTGATCGCCAAAGCCGTCAACTGGCGCAAAGAGGGCATGTCGCAACACCTGACAACAGTAGAGAGCATTTTTTCAGCTATTGGGTCCAAAAGGTGCTAGAGAAAGAACAGCCTTTATCCCGGCTGGTTTGCCGCACCACATGCCGACAATACGCCTTCTCCCCGATTCTTCGGGGAGGGCAAAGTGTTGGCGTGATCATGCTATCCGTGTCCATTGCCGATATCGCACGTTACATCAATATCAACAAGAAAAGCGCGCTGGCCATCATGGTCGACAACGTTTACTCCAGTAGCTCCGAGGAGCTGCCTGCCTGGGGCGCCAACGTGGTGGCCGCCACCGACCGGGCAACTACCCTCGAACGTTTGGCTCTGTGGTCAACTCAGTATGACAAGAACGCTCTGCGCAAAAGCCCGGTACGCGTTCGTTTCGACGATCAGTACTACCATCTGATGGCCTTCCCCTTAAATGATCAGCTAAATGGGCTCAATAATACCGCCTACGTTGTAATCATCTCGGACATCACTGAAAGCTACTCGAGTATTCAGTCCGATTCCCGGCGTGTGTTCATGATCGCGATACTTGGCTGGTTATTGGCTGAAATGGCGGTGTTTCTTCTTTTGTGGCGGCCAATGTCGAATCTAAGACGGGTGATTGGGTCGCTGCCCTTATTGTCTCAAAGCCGGTTTCATGAGTTTTCGGAGGCGGTGCAATTAAAAGGGCGCGTAAGAGATGAGGTTGGCACACTGCAGCGGACGGCCATTGAGGTGGCCAGTCAGCTTCAACGTCTCCAGCAGGCCCTTTATAAAAGCAATGATGACCTGACCCAACACGTCAAGGAGCTGGCCCACGAGAAAGAGTTCGTGGATCGGCTGCTGTTTACCGCCAATGCGTTCATTGTCACGCATAGCGAGACGTCCGGCATCGTGCTTGCCAACCAGTTCGCGCTTGGCAAGCTTTCCTGCCCCATGACTGAGTTGAAGGGGCGATGCTTCAGGGATGTATTTCTTCAGGTCGAAAGCTTCGATTACGGCAATGTCTCCTTTCATACCGAAAGCCGTGTGCCAGGCAAGAAGGACATGGTCATCGAGTGGTATCACTCGCCGATCCAGAATCTGTCCGATGATGAAGAGGGGTATTGGGTTTCCGTCGGGGTCGACATTACCGAGAAAAAGGCGGCCGAGTCTCGCTTGATCTGGCTGGCCAACAGGGACCCGTTAACAGGCCTTTATAACCGCCGCTATTTCAATGTGTGCCTTCAACAATCACTCGAGGCCAAGGCATCGGGTGCCGTCTTCTATCTGGATCTGGATCAGTTCAAGGAAGTGAACGAACTCAGCGGCCATGGCGCCGGCGATCGTCTGCTGTCGATGGTTGCCCAAAAATTGACCCAACTTCTGCCGGAAGAAGCCGTCATTGCCCGGTTGGGAGGCGATGAATTCGCGGTTTTGCTGGAAGGTTATGACTGTGAGCGTGCGGTCACGGTGGCCCGCAGCATCAATAGCGGTCTCTCGGACATCAATTTCATCATCGAGGAGCGTCGACACCGCGCCATGGCGAGCATCGGTGTCGCCATCTACCCCGAGCACGGTGATACCACCGAGGCCATCATGGCAAACGCTGATTGCGCCATGTACATCGCCAAGGAAAACCCGTTACGCGATTGGTACGTCACCACAGCCCAGGATCTTGATAAGGCCATGCTGGAAGATCGGGTCTACTGGAATGATCTGATCAAGGCCGCGCTGGATGAAAAGCGGTTTGAATTCTTTGTGCAGCCAATCATGACAATTGCGAGCGAGGATGTGCGGCACTACGAGCTTCTGTTGCGTCTTCCGGATGGCGACGGCGGTTTTTTCTCACCCGGCCAGTTCATTCCGGTGGCTGAGCGTAATGGGCGCATCATCGATATTGACCGCCACGTTATCGATGCGGGCGTGCGGTACCTATCAGGTCTTGGCGATATTTCGATGTCCATCAATATCTCGGGTAAATCACTTCGAGATCAGGATCTTGCGCAGTATCTCGAGACATGCCTGGCCACGCATGGGGCCGATCCCGCTCGGCTAATCATCGAAATTACCGAAACCGAGGCAGTCATCGACTTCGGACTTGCGCAGGCGACACTAAGCAAAATTAAGTCGCTTGGGTGTTCAATTGCCCTAGACGATTTTGGCTCGGGGTTCAGTAGCTTCAAGTATTTGAATCAGCTTCCCTCTGACTATGTAAAGATCGATGGTGAATTCATTATCAATTTGTACAAATCGTCAGAAAACAAGATTATTGTTTCTGCCATCGCTGAAGTATGTCGCTCATTCGGTAAGCAGGTTATTGCCGAATTTGTGGAAGACAAGGCGACATTCGATTATTTAAAAGCGATTGGCGTGGAGTACGCACAGGGGTACTGGGTAGGTCGCCCCGCTCATATAGATACAATTACAAGGCCATATAATGAATAGGGAAGCGATAGACTTCTTTCTCGAAAATTTCGAGTTTTTGATTGCAAGTCGCTACGATGATTATATTTCCGGATGCTCGCTAAGGCGCAATATATACCACGACAAGTTCGGCTATCTCTCGGGCGATAACATAGAAGACGAGTGGGATGTTTTTGACGATAAAGCCGTTCACTTCATTATTCGGCATAAAAAAAGCCAGACGCCCATCGGTTACTTTCGAATTGTCACTCCCGTAGAGGGAAAGGGCTTGCCCATTCAGCATCTGCTTGAAAACAATTTCGATGACCAGCGCGACCCATCCACGTTTTCTGTCGATACCATTTGCGAGCTGTCTCGGTTCTCTCTCCTTACCAGTACGCTTTACCAAAAGCGAGGCTTCGACTTCCTCGAAACCACGGCCGAACGAGAATGCTTTCGTCATGCCCGCGACGCCCTCTGGATCGGCATGGGCTCGGTCGCAAGCCTACTGGAACGCTATCACGGTTTTGCACTGATCGAGCCTCGGTTCGCACGATTGATCAAGGGGTCGCATGTGCGTTTCGAGCGCGTTGGCAGCTTTCAGGACCTTTACGGTCAGCGTGCGCCTTACTACATCAATTATCATGAATTGATCACGTCATTACCCGAAGCGTCGCTTTACATGATGGAAGCCATCAAGGCGCGTATCGCCCCCAAGTACTATCAGGAATTTCTAGAGCTCAGCTCGGACGCAACGTTCAGTTGGCGTAACGCGTTTCTAAGCAAGGCGCTCGAGTAAGCCTGATCCGCCTCGAACTTGAACAGGTTCAGGGCTTTAGCTTTCCACGAACAATCATTCGCGTACCTCCTCCCACATCATGGCGCGTCGCCTGAAGCGCCATGGACAGAGCCCTCGCCGCCATTTCGTCGGTATCAAGCCGCATGCAGGGAATATGCATCCCGAACACATCGGCAAGACCAACCTCATCGATGCTGAAAAGGGTGATGCCGCGCCCCGGGTAAAGCTTTTGTTCCGCGCAGGCTTTCAGAATGCCCAGTGAAATCTGATTGTTGATGCCGATAATCCCCTTCGGGGGCGGGGCTTCCTGCAGACGCTGTTTCATGAGGTGATACGCTGGGTCCATCGTGAAATCCGCGTAGCGGACGTCGACCTGAGCTGCACTCCCCAGCGCTTCGCGTATGCCTGACGTGCGGCCAATGGACACCAGCGAGTCCGAGGGGCCGGACACCACCAGGACGTCGTCGATGGACTGATCGATCATCCATCGCCCCGCCTGATACCCGCAGTCCAGGTTGTCTATATAGACCCCCCCGAAATGCGGCACATTGATTTCACGGTCCACCAGGATCAACGGAATCCGCGCCGCCTCAAGGGCCTCAAGCCACTGTGGCTGTCGAGTCTGATACATCACATCGGATGAGATGACCGACAGGATGATGGCATCGACCTTCTGCGCGATCAGACGATGAATGATCCGGTTTTCCTGAGCCTCTGACTCGAATGAGTCATACATCACGATATCGATGTCTTCCTCAAACCCCAGGCGATTGATCGAACTTGCGATTCGACCGAAGAACGGATTGTCCATGTCGGGGCTGACTACCCCGATCCGCCGTGCTGTGGGCGCGTTCTGGGTCGAGGCGGGCGCACGCTTGGGGCGATAGCCAAGCTCGGCGGCCGTACGCAGTACGTGATCGAGCGTGTCCGTTCGCAGCCGTTCGGGGTTCGAGAACGCTCGGGATACGGTAATCCGGCTGACACCGGCGGCGTCAGCGACAGCGTCAAGAGTGATACGAGAAGAAGCGCACATAGAGGGAGTCCATTGAGAAAGTTTCAGCCGCATCAATGGCCGTTTTATCCAAGAGTATCATTTTTATCATCGGGCTGGTGTTCGATCCGGTGTGCGACGAGATTAAGCGACTATTCTGTTTCAAGTTGTTGATTTTTAACTATATTTTATGATCATATGCGCCGATCTGTGTTCCTTTGATGCTCATTTAGGGGGGCTTTAATGAGATTTTTTATGGTTTAGTTATGATACCAAATGATAAGTGAATCATTTTGTGTCCAGGTTCATGCTCTCCCTACTCGATGCTGAATCGTCTCAACGCCCTACGCGCGAGAGTGAGCCAGCGTCATAAAGAACGATAAAGGAGACGCAGATCATGAAATGGGCATTGATCGTCACGAGTGCCGGGCTGATTGGCTCGGCAATGGCAGGCAGCGCACTGGCGGATACCACAATCACGGTCGCCACCGTCAATAACCCCGATATGGTAACCCTTCAGAAAATGGCGGGTACGTTTGAAAAGGCCAATCCTGGCGTCCATGTCAACTTCGTGACGCTGCCTGAAAACGAGCTGCGACAGAAGATCACCACTGACATCGCAAGCGGTGGCGGCCAGTATGACGTCATTACCGTCAGTAACTATGAAACGCCAATCTGGGCCAAGAACGAATGGCTTCGCCCGATGGACGATCTGCCGGATGCCTACAACGTCGATGATTTGGAGCCTACGGTTCGAAAGGGCTTGTCCGTCGATGGCACCCTCTATGCGCTGCCGTTCTACGCCGAATCGTCGATGACCTATTATCGCAAGGATCTGTTCAAAAAGGCAGGGCTCGACATGCCCGAGCGCCCGACCTGGTCTCAGATCGAGGATTATGCCGCCAAGCTCACGGACGCCTCCAACGGCACCTACGGCATCTGTCTGCGCGGGCTTCCCGGCTGGGGGCAGAACATGGCCCTGTTCGGCACCATGGTCAACGGCTTTGGTGGGCGCTGGTTCGATCAGGACTGGAACGCACAGTTGACCACACCGGCCTGGAAGAACGCCGCAGAGACCTACAAGACGCTAGTCACGAAGTATGGCCCGCCGGGCGTGACCTCCAACGGGTTTACCGAATCGGAAACCATGTTCTCCAACGGTCAGTGCGCGATGTGGGTGGATTCGACGGTCGCTGCAAGCTACGTCTCCGACCCCAAGGTCTCGAACGTCGCCGAAAGCGTTGGCTTCGCTCAGGCGCCCTATCAGGAAACCACCAACGGCACCAACTGGCTTTACGCCTGGGCGTTGGCCGTGCCCAAGTCTGCCGCCCATCCTGATGCTGCTCAGAAATTCGTGAGCTGGGCAACCTCTGAAGACTACATCCAGGACGTCGCCGATGAAAAAGGCTGGCTTGGCGTTCCTCCCGGTACCCGCAAGTCAACCTACGAAAGCGCGGACTATCAAAAGGTCGCGCCGTTCTCGAGCTTCGTGCAAAAAGCGATTGAAACTGCAGATACCTCCAACCCCACAGCGGATCCGGTGCCCTATACCGGCATCCAGTTCATCAGTATTCCCCAGTTCCAGGCCATCGGCACGCGGGTCGGTCAGCTTCTTGCTGGCATTGCCTCCGGTCAGATGAGTGTGGATCAGGGCCTTGAACAGGCCCAGCAGTTCACCACACGCATCATGGAGCGCTCTGGCTACACCAAGTAGTCCGAATGCTTAGGTCCCGGCGGCGACCGTTGGGGCCTTTCATGAACTCACTCGATCGCGATGTGCGCTTTGGAGGCGCAGCAACTCATGAGTAATGATGCAGTGGCGAACGCCGGCGACACCGCCTCGCACCAGGGGGCCAAGCGCCATGGCCCGCCCGTCAAGCGCCTGATGGCGCCCGCCGTGCTCTTTTTGATGGTGTGGATGATCGTGCCGCTGGCAATGACCGTCTACTACGCGTTTGAAAACTACAATTTGATGATGCCGACCATGCGCGGGTTCGCAGGGCTTGGCAACTTCGAGATCCTTTTGACCGATGGCACCTTTTGGGCCGCTCTCGGCCACACGCTGACGCTGGTCATGGCGTGTCTGGCCATCACGGTCTCGCTCGGACTGGTACTGGCGCTTCTATTCAACAAGACCTTTCTCGGCCGCGGCGTTGCCCGCACGCTTGCGATCTCGCCGTTTTTTGTCATGCCGGTGGTGACCGGGCTCTTGTTCAAGAACATGCTGCTGCACCCGGTCTATGGCATCGTCTCCTGGGCGATGCGCACGCTTGGCTTCGAGCCCATTGACTGGTTCGCTCACTACCCGATGTTCTCGGTGATTTTGATGATTTCCTGGGAGTGGACGCCGTTCGCGCTCCTGATTCTTCTGACCGGGTTGCAGTCGCTGCCGGAAGACCAGATCGAGGCGGTGCGCCTCGACGGCGCGAGCCGCCTGCAGGAGTTTCGTCACATCGTGATTCCACACCTGGGTCAGGTGCTGTACGTGGTCGTCATGCTCGAGAGCATCTTCTTTTTGACCTCGTTCGCTGAAATCTACGCCACCACCAGTGGCGGCCCGGGCACCGCGACCACCAATCTGCCGTACTACATCTATCAGAACGCGTTCTTCCAGTACGACATTGGGCTTTCATCGGCGGCAGCCATCGCCGCGGTCATTCTGGCCAATATCTTCGCGTTCTTTTTGATTCGATTTGTGGCAGGCAACCTCAACGCCGGAGGGCAGCGCTGATGGAACAGAAATCCTCACTCGGGCTTGCCGTCATAGGCTGGCTGGTCGCGATCGTGATGTTCTTCCCGATCCTCTGGATGGTGCTTACCGCGCTCAAGACCGAGCAGTCGGCCTTTTCGATGGTGCCGGAATTCGTGTTCACACCCACGCTTGAAAGCTTCAAGACCGCGCTTTCACAAAACGCCGGTTACTGGCACTACGCCTTTAACTCGCTCTTCACCTCGGTGATGTCGACGTTGATCGGGCTGGCGCTTGCGATCCCGGCGGCGTATGCGATGGCGTTCTATCCCTCCAAGCGCACCGATTTCACACTGGTGTGGATGGTCTCGACCAAGTTTATCCCGGCGGTCGGCGTCTTGATTCCGATCTTTCTGGTCTACAAGACGCTCGGGCTGATCGACAACAACTGGGGGTTGATTGCGCTGTTCGTCGGGATGAACCTCCCGATCATGGTGTGGATGGTGTACTCCTACTTCAAGGATGTACCCAAGGACATCGTCGAGGCCGCCGAGATCGATGGCGCCAGCACGCTTGCGACCATGTTTCGCGTCATTCTGCCACTGGCGTTGCCGGGGCTTGCCTCCACCGGGCTTCTGGCCCTGATTCTTGCCTGGAACGAGTCGTTCTGGAGTCTGACGATGGCCGACCACAACGCAGCCACACTTGCGGCCTTCATCGCCTCGTTCAAAAGCGCCGAGGGGCTTTTCTGGGCCAAGATGTCCGCCGCCTCGGTCATGACGGTTGCGCCGATCATCGTGCTGGGCTGGTTCGCCCAGAAGCAGATGGTTCGCGGCCTGACGTTCGGCGCCGTCAAATAGCGCTCACGCACACTGAATAACGGGCGGCGTCGCCCACTGGATCAAGGAGAGTCGAAATGGCGGTCGTGGAACTCAAGGGCGTGGCCAAGAACTATGGTGGTGCCCACAAAAACGCGAAGGCGGCCAACGCGGTCGAAAATTTCAATCTAACCACCCGTGACGGGGAATTCATCGTACTGGTCGGGCCGTCCGGGTGTGGTAAATCCACCACCATGCGAATGATTGCGGGGCTCGAGGCCAACACCGACGGCGAGATTCGTATCGATGGGCGCGACGTCAGTCAGGTGGCCGCGCGGGACCGTGACATCGCGATGGTGTTTCAAAGCTACGCGCTGTACCCGCACATGACGGTCTACGACAACATGGCGTTCGCGCTCAGTCTCAAGAAGGTGCCGAAACCGGAGATCGAGCAGCGTGTGAACGACGCCGCCAGCATCCTCGACATCACGCATCTTCTGGATCGAAAGCCGCGGGCGCTGTCCGGCGGCCAGCGTCAGCGCGTGGCGCTGGGCCGGGCGATCGTGCGTGACCCGCAGGTGTTTCTGATGGATGAGCCGCTGTCGAACCTCGATGCAATGCTCCGGGTCGATATGCGCGCCGAGATCATCAAGCTGCACCGAAAGCTCGGGGTGACCACGTTTTATGTGACCCACGATCAGACCGAAGCGATGACGATGGGCGAGCGAATCGTCGTCATGCGTGATGGTCACATTCAGCAGATCGACACCCCGAACGCGCTGTATCACGCCCCGAACAACGTCTTCGTGGCAGGCTTTATCGGTACGCCCTCAATGAACTTCCTGAAGATGACACTGGGCGGTGACGGCAAGACCCTCACCGGCCAGACCGCCCGCATGGTGGCCTCCTCCGAGCGTCAGTCGATCGAGGCGCATAAGGGCCGTGACCTGATGGTCGGTGTGCGCCCGGAGCATCTGGTCCTCACCACCGACGAGGCGGCCGCCAACTTGATCAAGGGGGAAATCGACGTGGTCGAGCCGCTTGGGTCGGTCACCATGGTGCAGCTCGAGGTCGATGGACACCGCATCACGGCGCAGCTCGAGGGCGACACCTCGGTTCGAATGGGGGATGCGATCATGCTGACCTGCGACAGCGCCCGGCTGCACCTGTTCGATGCTGAGACCGAGCAGGCGCTGCCCCGCCATGAACACCGCACAGAGACGGCCTGAGCGCCTTTATTTTCAAACGACGGCCACGGAGTCCGATCATGCCCACGCTTTCCAACGAGCACCTCGCAGCGCTTGAAAACGTTGCTCGCCCGACCTATGACCGCAGTCAGGTCTCGGTCGGCATCATGCACTTCGGGGTCGGTGGCTTTCACCGCGCCCACCAGGCCATGTACCTGGATCAACTGATGAACGAGGGCCGCGCGCTCGACTGGGGCATTTGCGGCGTTGGCGTCATGCCGGGCGACACCCGCATGCAGGAGGCGCTCGAGGCCCAGGACGGGCTGTACACGCTGGTGGTCAAGCACCCCGACGGCAACTATGACGCCCGGGTGATCGGCTCGATCGTCGATTACATGTACGCACCGAGCGATCCCGAAGCGGTGATCGAGCGCATGGCAAGCGAAGCCATTCGTATCGTGTCGCTGACAGTGACCGAAGGCGGCTACAACCTGCATCACGTGACCGGCGAGTTCAATACGGCTGCCCCGGACATACAGCACGACCTCGAGCCCGGTGCCACGCCCAAGACCACCTTTGGCCTGGTGTGCGAGGCGTTAAGGCGGCGCCTGGAGCGGGGCCTTGCGCCCTTTACCGTGATGTCGTGTGACAACATCCAGGGCAACGGCGATGTGGCGCGCACGATATTCACGGCGTTTGCCGAGCTCAAGGCGCCGGAGGTAGCGCGCTGGATGAAAGAGACCGTGTGCTTCCCCAACTCGATGGTCGATCGCATCACACCGGTTACCACCGATGAGGACCGTCAGGCGCTTGAACAGCGTTTTGGCATTACTGATCGCTGGCCGGTGGTGTGCGAGCCGTTCACGCAATGGGTGCTCGAGGACCACTTTAACCAAGGCCGCCCGCCGTTCGACGCGGTCGGGGTGCAGGTCGTCGATAACGTCATGCCGTACGAGCTGATGAAGCTGCGTCTTTTGAACGCAAGCCATCAGGCACTGACCTACTTCGGTTATCTGGCGGGTTACCGCTACGCCCACGAGGTTTGCCAAGACCCGCTCTTCGTCGAGTTCCTGCTCGATTACATGAACGAGGAAGCCACGCCGACGCTGTCGCCGGTGCCGGGGGTGGATCTCGAGGCTTACAAGCACACGTTGATCGAGCGTTTCGCCAACCCCGAAATTCGCGACACCCTGGCGCGACTCTGCGCCGAGAGTTCGGATCGAATCCCCAAGTGGCTGTTGCCGGTCGTGCGCGAACAGCTCGAGCGTGACGGCGATATCGCGCGCTCGGCGGCAGTCGTTGCGAGCTGGGCCCGCTACGCCGAAGGCGTCGATGAAGACGGCGCGCCGATCGATATCGTCGATCGGCTGAAAGACGACCTGATGGCCAGCGCCGCGAAAAACCGGGACGACGCGCTGTCGTTTCTCAGAAATCGCGACGTGTTCGGCGATCTGATCGATGAGCCGCGCTTTGTCGAGGCCTACCTCTGGGCGCTCGAGCGTCTGCATACCGGCGGTGCACGGGCGACGCTCGACGCACTCCAGAAACGCTAGGCCGGGGAGGCAGCATGTATCTTGGCGTGGATTGCGGCACACAAAGCACCAAAGTCGTGGTGTTCGACCCGGATGCCGGGCGCGTGATCGGCGAGGGCCGAGGTGCCCACCGCTTGATCAGCGAGGCGAATGGCCGTCGCGAGCAGGATCCGGCCTGGTGGGTCGAGGCGTTCGAGCATGCGCTTGCCCAAGCGCTCTCAAGCGCCAACATCGACGGCCGGGCGATTCGTGCCATGGGCGTCTCGGGCCAGCAGCACGGCATGGTCGCGCTCGATAAGGCGGGCGTGCCGGTCTATCCCGCCAAGCTCTGGAACGATACCGAGGCCTACCGGGAATGCGAGGCGCTGATCGAGCAGTTGGGCGGGGAGCAGGGGTGTCTCGACCGGCTGGGCATCATCCCCCAGCCGGGCTACACCGCGCCGAAGCTTGCCTGGCTCAGGGCGCACCACCCCGACGCCTACCGGCGCATCGACTGTGTGCTGCTGCCCCACGATTATCTTAATTTCTACCTGACCGGCGAGCGCACCGCCGAATTCGGTGACGCCTCGGGCACCGGCTACTTCGATACCCGAACGCGTGAGTGGGCAACGGACGTGTTCGAGCGCCTCGCCCCGGAGCTTGATGCCGGTCACGTGCTGCCGCGGCTGATTGAGGCGTGCTCGCCGGTGGGGCGTCTGCGTCCGGACCTTGCCGCGCGGCTCGGGCTCGAGCCGTCGGTGCTGGTTTCAAGCGGAGGCGGCGACAACATGATGGGCGCCATCGGTACGGGCAACATCACCCCCGGCGCGCTCACCATGAGCCTGGGCACCTCCGGCACTGTCTATGGCTGCTCGGACGCCCCCGTGATTACCGACAACGGTCTGGCGGCCAATTTCTGTTCGAGCCACGGCAACTGGCTGCCGCTGATCTGCACCATGAACGTGACCTCGGCCACCGAGCAGGTGCGCGCGCTTCTAGGGTGCTCGCTCGAGGACTTCGGCGCGGCGCTCGAGCGCAGCCCGATCGGCGCGCAGGGCGTACAGGTACTGCCGTTTTTCAACGGCGAGCGCGTGCCACGTCTGCCGGACGCCACCGCAAGTTTTCTCGGGCTCTCATCAAACAACACCACCGGTGACAACCTGTGCCGGGCGGTGATGGAAGGCGCGACTTTCGGGCTTCGCTATGGGCTTGACCTGCTCTCGGCGCAGGGGCTTAAGCCCAGCGAGATTCGACTCGTCGGCGGCGGCGCGAAAAGCCCGCAGTGGCGCCAGATGGTGGCCGATGTCATGAACACGCCGGTGGTCTGCCCGCGCATCGGTGAAGCGGCCGCGTTCGGTGCGGCCCTTCAGGCGCAGTGGTGTCATCTGAACGATCAGGGAGAGCCTGTGGCGCTTTCAGACCTGTGCGTGAAGGCGGTGTCGCTTGATGAGGCGACCTCGGCGGCGCCTGTGCGTGAGCGGGTCGAGGCCTATGAGGTGGCCTATCGCCGTTATCTGGCAACACTCCGGGCGCAGGGAATGATCTAGGCGCACTGGCGCGGCGCGTCTTTCGAAACGCGATGGTTGAGGTATCATGACGCCGCCTCGGCGCTCGTCGGCGGCCTTCCTGTTACCTTCATTCGGAGTTCTACCATGCCAGGGTCCTGGTTCCCTCACTGGACGAAAGTCGGCGCCTCGGAGACAACACTTGTCGCGCCGGATGAGCGTCTATCTGCCCCGCAAACACTGATCATGGGGCTTCAGCACACCGTAGCCATGTTCGGCTCGACGGTGCTTGCGCCGCTTCTGATGGGCTTTGACCCGAACCTGGCCGTGTTCATGTCCGGCATTGGAACGCTCTTGTTCTTCGTGCTGGTGGGTGGGCGTGTGCCGAGCTATCTCGGCTCGAGCTTTGCGTTTATCGGTGTGGTGATGGCCGCCACCGGCTATGGCGGTGAGGGGCTCAATCCGAACCTGGCGGTGGCGCTTGGAGGCATCGTTGCCTGTGGCGCGCTCTACGCTTTGATCGGGGCACTGGTGATGGCGACCGGCACCGGCTGGATCGAGCGGCTGATGCCGCCGGCGGTCACCGGGGCCGTGGTCATGATGATCGGGCTTAATCTGGCGCCCGTGGCGGTCAAGAGTGTGGCTGGTTCACCGTTTGAAAGCTGGATGGCGCTGGCCACGGTACTGTGCATCGGCGGGTCGGCGGTGCTCACCCGTGGCGTGTTGCAGCGTACTCTGATCCTGGTCGGGCTGGTGGCGGCGTATCTGGTCTATCTGGTCGCTGCCAACGGTGTCGGGCTGGGTAAACCGATTGATTTCAGTGCGGTGAGTGAGGCGCCCTGGTGGGGCATACCGCAGTTCACCGCGCCGGTGTTCGAGTGGCGGGCAATCGGGCTGATCGCCCCGGTCGCGGTCATTCTGGTGGCGGAAAACCTTGGGCACATCAAGGCCGTCGGTGCCATGACCGGGCGCAACCTGACGCCCTATACCGGCCGCGCCTTTGTCGGCGATGGCCTTGCGACCATGCTGTCCGGAAGCGTTGGCGGTACCGGTGTGACCACTTACGCCGAGAACATCGGTGTCATGGCCGTCACCCGGGTCTATTCGACGCTGATCTTCGTGGCGGCGGCGCTGATCGCGATCGTCATGGGCTTTTCGCCCAAGTTCGGCGCACTGATTCATACTATTCCAGGCCCGGTGATGGGCGGGGCATCGATCGTGGTGTTCGGGCTTATTGCGGTCGCGGGTGCGCGCATCTGGGTGCAGCATCAGGTCGATCTGAGCGACAACGCCAATCTGATCACGATTGCCGCGATTCTGGTGCTGGGGGCGGGCAACTTCTCACTGCATCTGGGCCAGTTCACCCTCGATGGCATCGGCACCGCCACCTTCGGCGGCATCGCGTTGCACGCGCTTTTGCGCCGTCAGCGACTGGACACCTGACCCGGCTCGGCTGTTCGGACCGTGCGTTTGGGACCACACTGAAAGAACGCACTGTCCGGAGGGCTCATGATCCGTTCTGAACGCAACGCCATTCCATCGCTTTCCATTACCCGGGACGTGCTCGAGCGTGACCAGCTCCGAGCACATTTCGCGCGCCACCACCCAGAGATCGAGACGTTGGACGATACCGCGCTCACCGCCTCGATTCGCACGCTGCTTGACCATAAGCCCGTCGATACCGACACCGACGGAGTATTCCTCTTTGCCTATGGCTCTTTGATCTGGAACCCGTGCGTTGCGGTCGGCGAGCGCCGGGCGGTGCGCCTTCATGGCTATCACCGAGCCTTTTGTCTGCGTTTTGAGCACGGCCGCGGGTCGCTTGAGGCGTCAGGGTTGATGCTTGGGCTGGTCGACGGTGGTCACTGCCAGGGCATGGCGCTTGAAATCCCGGGCGATCAACTCGAGCACGAGCTTTTACTGGTCTGGCGCCGGGAAATGCTGACCGGTGCCTATGTGCCACGCTGGGTGAGTCTTGAGAGCGAGGCTGGGCTGTTCTCGGCCATCGCCTTTATCGCCAACTCAGACGATGAAAGTTTCGTGGGCGAGCTCACCGATGAGGAAACCATCGAGATGCTGGCCCGTGGGGCGGGAACGCTTGGCACCTGCCGTGACTATCTGAGCAATACGGTCACCGACCTTCGTGCACTCGGCATCCACGATGCTCAGCTCGAGGTGTTCGCGCACGCCCTCGGTGTGACGCCGTGAGCGGGCCTCAGGGCCTGACCGGTACATCCGAAAAAATGCATAATATTTCTGCCCGTTTCGGAAAAAGTGTGTGGCAACGCGCCCGCGAACGGGAAAAGTCGCGTCCATGGATGCACTAGGGTGAGTGATACACGTCATTTATCCGGAGGTGTTGCATGGAATTGAATGATCCGCGCTTGTTTCGTGAACTGGCCTACATCGATGGGCAGTGGATGGCAGGCGATCAGGGCCGCGATCTGGCCGTGGACGATCCGGCCACTGGCGAAATCCTTGGGCATGTCGCACTGCTTGAGCGCGAGCAGATCAGCCACGCCGTGACCGCCGCCGAGCGTGCCTTTCCGGCGTGGCGGGCGCTCGGGGTCAATCGGCGCGCCGAAATCTTGAGCGCGTGGTGTCGTCTGCTGCATGAGCACAAACGCGACCTGGCCAACATCATGACGCTCGAGCAGGGCAAACCCCTGAGCGACGCCCGGGGAGAGGTCGAGTACGGCGCGAGTTTTCTGCACTGGTTCGCCGAAGAGGGCAAGCGCGCCTACGGCGCCACGATTCCAAGCCATCTCGAGGACGCGATGCTCGGCACGATCAAGGAGCCGGTCGGCATCTCGGCCATGTTCACTCCGTGGAACTTTCCGTTGGCCATGATCACGCGCAAGGCCGGCGCGGCGCTCGCAGCCGGCTGCCCGGTAGTGGTCAAGCCGGCCGGCGAGACGCCGTTTTCCGCACTGGCGCTTGCAGAACTTGCCGAGCGGGCTGGGGCGCCTAGAGGCGTATTCAATGTCGTGATGGGCGAGCCGGAAGTGGTCTCCGAGGTGCTCTGCACCGATGCGCGGGTACGCTCGGTGTCGTTCACCGGCTCGACCCGTGTCGGCAAGCTGCTGCTCGAGCAAAGCGCGTCGAGCGTCAAGCGCGTGGCGCTCGAGCTTGGTGGCAACGCGCCGTTCATTGTCGGCCCGGACATGGACCCTGACGAGGCCGCCGCCGCCGCACTCGCCGCCAAGTTTCAGACCGCAGGCCAGGACTGTTTGGCCGCCAATCGAATCTTCGTGCATTCAAGCATTTACGAGCGATTCATCGAGTGTTTTGCGGCCCGCATGAAGAAACTGAACGTGGGCAACGGTGTGATGGATGTCGACATCGGGCCATTGATTCATGCGCGTGCGGTCGATACCGCCAGGGCGCTGGTCGACGATGGCGTGGCCAAGGGAGCCCGGTTGATCGCGGGAGATCAGTCGATGGCGCCTGGCACCAATTTCTTCATGCCGACGCTTCTTGCCGACATCACGACCGACATGCGGGTCTTTCGCGAGGAAACGTTCTCGCCAGTGGCAGCGGTGTGCGCCTTCGATGACGACGATGAGGTGATTTCGCGTGCCAATGACACTGAATACGGACTTGCCGCCTACGTTTATACCCATGACATTCGCCGCATCTATAAATACCTGCGCGGACTCGAGTACGGCATGGTCAGCGTCAATACGCTCAAGATGACCGGCGCGCCGGTGCCGTTCGGTGGCGTCAAACAGTCGGGGCTCGGGCGTGAAGGTGGGCACCTGGGGCTCGATGAGTATCTGGACACCAAGTACTTCTGCATGGGGGGCGTGCCAAGTGTGTCTGGAAGTTGAGTGGCAAGGCGGGACGTGGGCGGGTAGGGCGCGTCGTGCCGGTCCCGCTTTTTTATGCGTATTTTCTTAATTTTAATTAGCATTGTTACGGCCGTGATACCAAACCCCTGTGGTGTTTTTTTCCTCTCGAACTAGGGTGTTATAAATAAACGCTAAATGGGCTTGATCAACGAGTCCGATAAACCGAGGGGAATGTATGGGGCTTGATTCGCAATCTCGTCATGTGCTCGAACAGGACGCTCGGCTGGCGCCGAAGCAGCCCAGTCTTCTGCCGGCCGATCTGCGGGCTCAAACGCGGGAACGATCCAAACGCTACGGCCTGGCGCCCGAAAAGGTGGGTCGGGTGGAAGAGTACGCGATTGCAGGCGAGGGTGGTGATATTGCGGTGCGCGCCTATCAGCCCTCCGAGACGCCGCCCGAGACCGGCTATCCCACGCTGATCTACTTTCACGGCGGTGGGTTTGTGGTGGGCGATCTTGATACGCATGACGGTCTTTGCCGTTTTTTGTGTCATCACGCGGAGGTTCAGGTAATTGCGGTGGATTATCGGTTGGCGCCGGAGGCAATCTTCCCCGCGGCGCACGATGACGCGCTGGCCGTGTTCGACGCCATCACGATGGCGCCGGTCGATCATCAGGTGGATCTGTCGCGATTGATCGTTGGGGGTGACAGCGCCGGTGGCAATATCGCCGTGACGCTCGCCCATCGAAGCATCGGCCGCGATGATGTGATGCTTGCCGGCCAACTGCTTCTGTACCCATGGTTGAAGCTCAGCCCAGCGCCGGATTCGCCCTCCAAGCGCCACTTCGGTGAGCGCAACGGTCTGGATCTCGCCTCGCTCAACCAGTTCGCCTTGATGTATGACCCGCGGCTCAACTGGGAGCACCCCAAGGCGTCGCCGTTTTTCCTGAACGATCTGTGGGGGCTGCCGCCATCGTTTGTGGCCTCCATCGAGCACGACCCGCTCTGCGATGAAGCCGAAGTGTTCGCCATGCGGCTCGCCCAGCAGGGCATTGGTGTTACCTGGCGGCGTTATCTTGGCACGATCCACAGCTGTGCGGTCATGGCCGGCGCCATCGATCAGGGGCGGTATATGCTCGAAGACGCCGTTCAATGGCTTCGGGGCGCGTGCCATTAAGCCCCCGCGAGCCGATTAGATCGGCTCGTCGGTCCAGTGGGGCGCCGCACTCTGGTGCTGGTGCCACCACTGCCGGTACGCCATGCATTCGCCTTCATCGTTGAACTGCGCCAGGAGCACGCCGTCCATATCGATGTGGGTCTCGTTGGGGTGCATGAGCAGGCTCGCCCGCCAGCGTGCGTAGCCAAGCGCGTGCAGATCATTGCGCTCGAAGGTGATCGCCTGGGCATTGAACCGGGCCGAGGACGCCCGGCTCCAGACGGTGTCCAGCCAGTAGCTCGTGACGTCTTCCCGCCCAATGAGCGGCGGGTCGAACGGCGTCAGATAGCAGTGAACATCCTCGCTGAACAGCGCCGCAAGCCCGGGCGAGTCCCCGTTGACCCAGTGGGTGGTGAAGGCGTCCAGCCAGGCCTGAAACTCAGTCATTGACGTCATCCGTGTCTTCCTCCTGTCCTGTAGTGTTGTAATGCGCCATGTCCTTGATCAAGCCTAGCACGCCCCTCGTCATGACCCACATGGGTACCCTTGCCGACGCCGACCGGGGGCCAGGCCCCTATTCGTCTGATCTCAATCCCAATCCGCTCCCCGAGGCGATGCTCGCGCTTCAGACGCATGGCGCTCGAGTGAGCTCGCCGATGGTGCGGGTCGGCTGGCGCGAAGGGGATCGCGGCGCTCGGCGCGGTGAGGACCGGTTCGAGCCGGTCAGCTGGGCGGCGGCGACGCGTCTGGTGCACGATGAGTTGACGCGCGTATCGACGACGCATGGCAACGAGGCCATCTACGCAGGCAGTTACGGCTGGGGCAGCGCCGGGCGGTTCCACCATGCCCAGAGCCAACTCAAGCGTCTGTTGAATCTGTATGGGGGCTTCACCGGCTCGAAACACACATACAGCTACGGAGCCGGCGCCGTCATCGTGCCGCACGTGCTGGGCCAGGAGTACGGGGGCACCAATGCCTGTGCCCCGGCGTGGGCGCACATCGAGCGTCACACCGACCTGATGGTGGCGTTCGGCGGTTTTCGAGCGGGCAACACCCGCTGCGACGCCGGCGGCGTACTGAGCCATGAGGCCAGAGGCGCCCTGGCGCGGGCCTGCCGGCGCGGCATGACCTTGATCGTGGTCTCGCCGGACGCTGCTGACGCGCCCGACTTTCCAAACGTTCACCATGTCCCGATTCGCCCGACCACCGATGCGGCGCTGTTGCTCGCACTGTGCACGTGGCTGATTGACCATGGCCGGGCTGATCGTGCGTTCGTGAATCGATTTTGTGTCGGTGGGGGCGTGCTCGCCCGTTACCTTGAAGGCCGCGATGACGGTGTCCCCAAGACCGCGGCGTGGGCCGAGGCCATTACCGGCGTGCCCAGAGCGCGGATCGAGTGGCTGGCCGAGCGGCTTGCCCGTGCCACGCGCCCGCTGGTTGCGCTGTCCTGGTCGCTTCAGCGCGCCCGCTTCGCCGAACAGCCCTATTGGGCCGCCATCGCGCTGGCCTCGCACCTGGGTGCGATCGGAACCCCCGGCGGTGGCGTGGCCTTCGGGCTGGGCTCGGTCAATTCGGTCGGTCTGGGCGGCCCGGCGATGGCCGCGCCAGGCGTACCGCAGGGCCATAACCCGGTCACGAAGGCGATACCGGTGGCCGCCCTTGGCGAGATGCTTGCCCGCCCCGGCGAGGCGCTTTTGTTCAACGGCGAGACGCACTCATTGCCCGAGATCAAGCTGGTCTACTGGGCGGGCGGCAATCCGTTTCACCATCATCAGGATCTGAACCGCCTTCATGGGCTCTGGCAGCGCCCGGAAACCGTGGTCGTGCATGAGCCGGTCTGGAGCGCGACGGCAAGGCGCGCCGATATCGTGCTGCCGGTCACGCTGCCTTCTGAGCGCGCCGACATCGCAGGCTCATCGTTTGATCGCCATCTGGTCTATTCGAGCGCGCTGCATGAACCCCGCGGGCAGGCGCGTACCGACCACGCCATCTGCACTGCCATCGCCGCGCACGGCGGCAAGGCAGCGGCCTTCACGGACGGCTTGACGGTCGAGGGCTGGCTCGAGCGGCTTTACGGCGGTTATCGGGCCCGCCACCCCGAGCTTCCCTCGTTCGAGACGTTCAAGGCACATGGCGCGGTGTCGCTGACAGCTGCCGAGCCCGAGCGTCTCACGGTACCGCTCAAGGCGTTCATCGACGCGCCCGAGCATGCGCCGCTGTCGACGCCGTCGGGCCGAATCGAGCTGTTCAGTCAGACGATCGAGGGCTTTGGCTGCATCGACTGCGGCCCGCACCCGCGCTGGCAGGCGCCGGAGGAGTGGCTTGGTGGCGCGCTCGCCCGCCGCTTTCCACTGCATCTGCTGTCACCGCAGCCGCATCATCGGCTGCACAGTCAGGGGGATCCGGTCGGCGAGAGCGCGGCGCACAAGATCGAGGGGCGTGAGGCCGTGACGTTGTCACGCCAGGACGCCGATGCGCGCGGCCTGCGCCCTGGCCAGACCGTGAAACTCTTCAATGACCGCGGCGCGTGCCTGGCCGGGCTCTCGGTATCAGACACGCTCATGCCCGGGGTGGCCGTGCTTCCGACCGGGGCGTGGCTTGAATACGCGTTGGGCCTTTTTGCACAGAACGGTTCGCCGCTCGAGTGCGCCGGCAACCCCAACGTTCTGACCGCGGATCGCCCGAGCTCGACGCTCTCCTGGGGCTGTGGCGCCAACAGTTGCCTGATTGAGGTGGTCGCGGCCACCTCCGGCGAGTGCGCTGCGCGCCCGGCCCGACATATCGACTAGGCTGAATGAGGTTCGACCCACCGCGCAGGCGGTATCACAACAATAAGACAATGTAAGGAGCAGGTTCATGGAGTGGCTCTTTGACCTCGAGCGGGGCTTCAACGCACTGGCCGACCCGATCAGCAATTTCATCTGGTCATTTATTCTGGTGTATCTGCTGCTGGGCGTGGGGGTGCTGTTCACGCTCATGACCCGCGGCATGCAGTTTCGGCTTTTAACCCACATGGCGCGCGTGACCTTTACCCGACAAGGCAGTGGTGAGGGTGTGAGCGCGTTTCAGGCGTTTTCCACCTCGCTTGCCGGTCGTGTTGGTACCGGCAATCTGGCCGGCGTGGCGCTGGCGCTTTGGGTCGGTGGGCCCGGGGCGATTTTCTGGATGTGGGTGACAGCACTCGTGGGGCTTGTCACGGCGTTCGTCGAGTCGACGCTCGGTCAGGTGTACAAGTCCCGTCACCAGGACGGCGCCTTTCGCGGCGGCCCGGCCTACTATATCGAACGCGGGCTGGGGCAGCGCTGGCTTGGGTGTGTGTTCGCGGTCTTTTTGATCATCGCCTTTGGCCTTGCGTTTTGCGGGGCGCAGTCCAACACCATTGCTCGGGCACTGGACAGCGCGTTTTCGATTCCCGACTGGGTGACCGGGCTTGTGCTGGTCGCCTTGACCGCACTGATCATTTACGGCGGCGTACGCTCGGTTGCGCGGGCGGCGGAGAAAATCGTGCCGTTGATGGCGGTGGCGTATCTGCTGGTGGCGCTTTATATCCTGGCCGTCAACATCACCGAGGTGCCCGCGATGCTTGCGTTGATCGTCAAGAGCGCCTTTGGCTTCGGGCCGGCGGTTGGCGGCGCGGCGGGGTTTGCGATCAAGACCGCGATGGAAAATGGCGTCAAGCGCGGTCTTTTCTCCAACGAGGCCGGCATGGGCTCGGCGCCGAACGCGGCCGCAACCGCCTCGGTCAAGCACCCGGCGGCGCAGGGGTTGGTGCAGTCGTTTGGCGTGGTGTGCGATACCCTGATCATCTGCACGTGTACGGCGGTGGTGATCTTGCTGTCCGGGGTGTATCAGACGTTGATGGCAGGCTCGCCTGGGGCCGATATTCAGGGCATTCAGCTGACTCAGGACGCCATGAGCGATCATTTGGGAAGCTTTGGCACCTGGTTTATCGCGGTCGCGATTTTCCTGTTCGCGTTTACCTCGATCCTTGCCGATTACGCCTATTCCTCGATCAACATCGAGTACCTGTTTCCAAACCACAAACGCCTGGCCGATCAGATCCTGCGGGTGGTGGTGCTTTCAATGGTGATGGTCGGCGCGGTGGCCTCACTCGACTTCATCTGGCATTTCGCCGATCTGGCGATGGGGCTGATGGCGACCATCAACCTGATTGCGATCGTACTGCTTGCGCCGACGGCGCTGAGAGTGCTTAACGATTACGAGCGCCAGCGCCGCGACGGGGTGCGTGAGCCCGTCTTTTCACCGACCGCGCTCAAGCGTCAGGGGGGAATCGACAAGGACGTGTGGCCAGAGTCGTGACGACGACGCCAGGATGAAAAACGCCGCCTCGATAGGTTCGAGGCGGCGTGATCGTTTTAGGGCCGGTTGCGTTTAAAGCTCGTCGAAGCCGTCGCCGAAATCATCGAAGCCGCCGCCCATATCGCCGTCGTCGAAGCCGGTATCCTGCAGGCCGCCATCCTGACCTGGGTCGTTCATGTCACTGGTGTCCATGTCCGCAGGCGCCATGCCGCCATCGCCTGCGCCGCTGTCGGCGGCGTCCGGAGTGTCATCGATGGATTCGACGATCTCCTCGGGATGGTCCTGATCGAACATGTCCATCATCAGGTTGCCAAGCATGACACCACCGGCGACCCCGGCGGCGGTTTGAAGCGCGCCGCTCAGAAACCCGCTGCCGCCGCCTCGGCCCATGTGCGACCCCATCCCACCGGGCTGAGTGCCCTGCGCGCCCCAGCCGGGGGCGGACGACGGGCCACTCTGGCGAGCGCCTCGGTTTGAGGCGGGCCGTTGGGCGGCTTGAGCGCTATTGTCGCTGCCGCCTCCGAACAGGCCGGCAAGAAAGCCGCCGCTGGCAGGCGCGCTCTGGCTCTGGTTCTTCTCGAGCTCGTCGACCCGTGCTTTCAGCCGCTTGAGGGTGGCCTCCTGCATGATGATGGTCTGGGCCATGTAGTAGGGCGCGGCTGGCTGGTTGGTGACGTGCTCGCGAATGCGGCTCTCTGCCGCTTGGTCGCGCTCGCCGCTTTGACGCTCGGCTTTTTCAAGACGTCCGAACATATCGTCGATCAATCGGTTGGCATCGTTTTCCATCATGGTCTTCCGTGCGTGGTGTACTCAAGGGTTTGACGTCTTCAAGACGAGTCCGTTCCCGGTGCTCAAGCCGATCAGTGGCGTTTGATCACGCGCTCGATCGCCGATGGCAGTTCGCGCATGTGCGTGATCGCTGCCGCGCCCTCGGGCGTGGTTTCGGTCTCGGGGAAGCGATTGATGTGGATGACCGGCATGCCGGCCATTAGCCCAGAGTCTACCCCGACCGCGGCGTCGTCGATCACGATGGCGCGCTCGGGTGGAAATCCCATCGCCCTGGCGGCGTGCTGGTAAAGGCGAGGGTCGGGCTTGTGGTGGCCGATCTCGTAGGCCGAATAAAGGTGTTCGCCGAAGAAGTCGCCAAGCCCGGAGGCCGCCATCGAGCGCTGGATCTTCTCGAGCGGCCCATTGGAGACCACCGCCATCGGGTAGGGCAGTTGTTTGATGGCCTCGAAAATGCCGTCGATGCGGGGCACGCCCTCGTCCATACGCGCGTAGAGTCGTTCACGCATGGCGGGCATGGCGGCGTCACGCCGTGGGTCGGAGAGCGTGCCGTGCTCGGCCTCAAGCGTTGCCAGAATGGTCGGGAAGGCGGTGCCCCGATAGCGCGTCATGTAGTCCTCGGGCACAAAGGGAAAGCCCAGCGCGTTGAAGGTCTCCGTCAAGACCTCCGCCAGCAGCGGTTCGCTGTCGACCAGGGTGCCGTCGCAGTCAAAAAGCAAGCAGTAATCAGCCATGGGCCTCTCGCTCGGAATCGGTATGTAAGGCGCTCAGTATGGCCGGGCCCGGGGGCAAGTGCCATGACACGTCGCACGCCTTCCAGGCGGCAGTGGGCGAGACGCGCGCGTTCGACCACACTGAAGGCCACAAGAGCACAGGCTTTATGAGTGCGGCAGGCTTTCATACGGCCGGGCACAATCATGGCCAACCCATGAAAAATGAAGGGTCCTGCGGGGAACCTTGTGGTTTTGTTTCTGTCTGTAACGAAAGGGCGCATCAATGCGTTCTGTTTTCAACTAGGAGTGCGCCATGCTGATTTATCGTCGCCGTCCTCACGATGTCTCGGAAGCGGACGTTACCCCGGAATCAATCTACCGAAGTCGTCGTGCGTTCATGGGGACGCTGAGCGGGCTTGGGCTTGCCGCCTCGTTTGCGCCGTCGGCGTGGGCCAAACCGCCCTACGAGGGCGTTGGCGAGGCCGATGCACCCAAGTGGTTCGCCGCCAAGAAAGCCGATGCCCGGTGGGACGCGGTGGTGCCCGCAGACCCCTCAAAAGACAAGACCACGCCGTTCGAGGACGCAACGCACTACAACAACTTCTTTGAGTTCGGCACCGACAAGGACGACCCGGCGGCCCGCGCCGGACAGCTCACGACAGCGCCCTGGAGTGTGACGGTCGATGGGCTCGTCAATGCCCCGGGGGCGATTGCGCTGGAAGATCTGATCGGCCCGAGTCAGCTCGAGGAGCGCATCTATCGGCTGCGCTGTGTCGAGGCCTGGTCGATGGTGATTCCCTGGCTCGGCATCCCGCTTGCGGACGTGATCAAACGCGCCGACCCGAAAAGCGAGGCCCGTTATGTGCGTTTCGAAACGCTGGTACGGCCCGAGGAAATGCCGGGTCAGCGCTCGCGCTTCGGTTTGATCGACTGGCCCTACATCGAAGGGCTGCGACTTGATGAGGCGATGCATCCGCTGGCGTTTCTGGCGGTGGGTAATTACGGTCGAGTGCTGCCAAATCAGAACGGCGCGCCGCTCAGATTGGTGGTGCCGTGGAAGTACGGCTTCAAGAGCATCAAATCGATCGTTCGGATCTCGCTGGTCAAGGACGCGCCGATGAACTCTTGGCAACAGATCGCGCCCAACGAGTATGGCTTTTACGCCAACGTCAATCCGGACGTGGATCACCCGCGCTGGAGCCAGGCCACCGAGCGGCGATTGCCGAACTCGTTGTTCAGTCCCAACCGCATCGACACTCGTCTGTTCAATGGCTACGACGAGGTGGCGAGCCTGTATGCGGGCATGGACCTTCGGAAGCACTTTTGATGCAGACTTCTCCCAGACTCATCCTCCTGTGGCGAGTGCTCGTGTTTTTCGCCGCGCTTTCACCACTGGGGTACTGGAGCGCGCAGGTGGCGCTCGGCCACGCAGGCCCGGAGCCCGGCCAATACCTCCTGTTGAAGTTAGGCCTCTGTGCGCTGGTGGTGCTGCTCTTGACGCTTGCATTGACGCCCTTGACTCGGCTGACCGGCTGGCGCGGCTTTACCGCTATCCGGCGCCAGCTCGGGCTCTGGTGTTTCGCGTATGCGCTGCTGCATCTGACAAGCTATGTGCTGTTTATTCTGGGCCTCGATGTCTCACTGCTTTGGGACGACATTCAGCGCAGGCCCTACATCATCGTTGGGGCCTTGGCGCTTTTAGGGCTTCTGGTGATGGCTGTGACCTCCAACCGCGCCTCGATGCGCCGGCTTGGCAAGCGCTGGAAGCGAGTGCATTCGCTGGTTTATGGGATGCTCTTGCTGGTGCTTCTGCATTTTTTCTGGGTGGTGCGCGCCGACATGGCCGAGTGGGCCGGCTATGCACTTGCCGGGGCTGCGCTGCTGCTTTTGCGGCTTGACGCGCTTTCGCGGCGACTGCCTGCGCTTGGCCGACGGTTGCGGCTTCGTTAGCCGGGTCTAGAACAGTCCGAGCTGCATCAGTTCCTGCGGCGGCACCAGCCTGACGCCGACGCCCAGCAACCGCACCGGACGGGCCTTTCGCTGCCAGGCCTCGCCGAGCAGGGCCTCGAAGGTGGCGAGATCCGGCGCGTGGCCGCCGGTTTCAAGCGTGGTGATGCTGAAGTCGTTGAAGCGCACCTTCACGAACACCTTGTTGGTGGCCGGCCGGTCGTGTCGGTCAAGGCGTTCGTCGAGCTTGTCGACCAGAGCCGGGAGCGCGCGGCGGCAGGCATCAATATCCGGCAGGTCGTGATCGAAGGTGGTTTCGACACTGACCGACTTGCGCTCGCGCTCGGTCTTGACCTCTCGGCGGTCGATGCCGCGGGCTAGCTCGTAAAGCCGGTGGCCGAACTTGCCGAATTGCTCGATGAGCGTTGGAAGCGCCAGTGCCTTGAGTTCCTGACAGGTGGTGATGCTTAGCCGCTCAAGCTTGGTCTGTGTGGCAGGGCCCACCCCATGGAGCTTACTGACCGGCAGCCGTTCGATGAACGCCTCGGCCTCCTCGGGAGGAATGACGAACAGGCCGTCCGGCTTTTCCCAATCGCTTGCGATCTTTGCCAGAAACTTGTTGGGCGCCGCTCCCACCGACACGGTGATGCCGGTGCGCGCGTTCGCCTCGCGCTTGAGCCACTGGGCCATCCAGGTTGCGCTGCCCTGAAAGCGGGGCGTGTCGGTGACGTCCAGGTACGCTTCATCGAGCGACAGTGGTTCGACCTTGTCGGTCAGCTCGAAAAAAAGCGCCTGAATCTGTTGGGAGACCTGGCGGTACTTGTCGAAATCGGGCTTTACGATCACAAGTTCCGGGCAGCGCTTGACCGCCTGTGCCATCGGCATTGCCGAATGAATCCCAAAGGTGCGCGCCGGGTAGTTGCAGGTGGCCACCACGCCTCGGTGCTCGGGCCGCCCGCCCACGGCGAGCGGCCGCTCGAGCAGGTCGGGGTTGTCCCGCATTTCAACGGCGGCGTAAAAGCAGTCGCAATCGGCGTGCAAGATCTTCACGGGCTAGTGCTCTGGACGCTCGGCCTTGCGGCGGCGTATACGCGCAAGTGCGCAAGCCTTGTCCGCGTCGCTGAGCGAGCCCCAGGCGACGATCTCGTCGATGTGGCGATAGCAGCCCGTGCAGAGCTGCTCGTCGTTGAGTCGGCAGTGATTGCGACAGGGCGACTCGATCATGCGCTCAGCCTTTGGTCGCGTCGCGCTTGGCGAGTATATCGAGCAGCGGGTCGAGCCGGCCCGGCATCAGGGCGTCCTCGACGGCGCTGATGCGTAAAAGATGCCCGAGCGCTGGATGAGGGGGCCGATGAACGATGACGCCGGCCTCCAGTAGCGCGTGCTGCCCGTCAGTGGCGGTCTCGGCATCGTCGGTCACGATCGTCACGAAGTTGGTAACGCTTGGCAGCACCGACACGCCGTGCGCTCGAAGATTCGCGCTCAGGCGCTCACGGCGAGCGATCACGTCCTGAATGTGGGTCTGCACTTCCTCGTCGTGATCGAGAAGCGTCGTGGCCGCGTCGAGGGCAAGCGAGGAGACGGCGTAATGAATGCGCACCGCATTGAGCGCGCGCACGGTCTCGGGCTCGGCAAGGGCGTAGCCGATGCGAAGTCCGGCCAGGCCGTGCGCCTTGGAGAAGGTGCGAAGGCGAATCACGCCTGGCAGGGGCCGACTTTCGATCCGCTCGGCACAGAAATCGAAGTAGGCCTCATCGAGCAGCAACCAGCACTGCTCGGGTAGCCGCCGGGCCAGTTCTTCAATGCGCTCGACCTCGATCAGTGCGCCGGTCGGGTTGTCGGGGTTGGCCAGATAGACCAGCCGCGCGTTTGAGGCATTCGCGCGCGCACACAAGGCGTCGATGTCCGGCATCAGTGCGCCGCCCTCGAGGCCATAGGGCACCTCCTCGAGCGCGCAGCCGTGGCCTCTGGCGAAATAGGCAAACGTCGGGTAGGTGCCAGCGCTTGTTACCACGGTATCGCCCGGGGCACAGCAGGCGCGAAGCGTAAGCGCCATCAGGCTGTCGGCGCCGGCATCGACCATGAGCGTCTCGAGGGCTACATCAAGGCGACCGGCCAGACGCGTTCGTACCTCGAACGCCTCGGCGTCGCCGTAGGCCCGAGCCAGGTGCGCGGCGCGCTCGCCGAGCACGGCCGCGAGCGCGTTATGGGGCATGTCGAGGCCTTCGTTGGAGCCAAGCTGGTGGGGCAGTGTACGCCCAAGCCGGCGCTCGAGTGCCTTCAGGCCGGGAAACGGGTTTTTGGGGTGCTCATCATCGAGCTGGGGCGCGAATCGGGACACGGTGCCTCCTGAGCGTGGAACGTGGGAAATGCGCGCGGTACCGCTGTCACCGTTTTGGGCTCAGTAGCGGCGGGTGGTATTCAGCGCCTGCTCGTCGAACGCGCCGCTTGAACGGGTCTGCCAGACCGGGTCGTCCTGACCGCTGCGGTAGAGCTGCATGGTGAGGGTGTAAGGGTAAAGCGTCCGGTCGGAAAGCGACAGGGGGGCGCGGGCTTCAAGCGAGGTTTCAAGCAGCCACTGATTGGCCTGGGTCGGCCTGGGGGCGGGGCCTGGCCAGGCGATGACCTGAAGCGTCTCGCTCTTGGCCAAAAGCGCCCGCGCCAGCGCGTCTGTGAAGTGGCCCACAGGCGTCGGGAAATGTTGATCGATGGTGGTCGGTGGCACCACCAGTACCGGCTGTGCGGCGCCTTTTTGCCAAAGGGGCGTCCTTTCGAGCGTGAGCGCGGCCTGGCGGCCGAGGCCGTTCAGCGGGTCGCGTTCACGAAACGTCGGTGAAGACGAGAACAGCGAACAGCCGCTGACAGTGAGCACAAGTACAAGGGCCAGCCATCTCAGCCTCATGAGGCGGCTTCCTGCGCTGTGGGCGGTGCATCGATGAACCGCACCAGCCGGTCGAACAACGGCGTTCGGATGTCCGGCAGTTCATTGACCAGATGGTGGCGGGCGCGGTCGTGACAGACGGTCTGGGCGTTGGGGAATTTTCGCTCGAGCATCGGCAGGTTGTACTGCCAGTCCACGGTCAGGTCCTGTGTGCCTTGGAGAATCAGGGTCGGCATGGGCGAGGGCGGCAGCGCCTTCAGATCCGCCATCCAAAGGCGCATCGCACTGACCCAGGAAACTGACAGGAATGCCGGCTGCAGCGGGTCGTCATGGTGGAGAAAACGGGCAAAGTGCTGGTCGTTGCTATTGGCGCGAAACTTGCGCTTCAGGGTGCGGACAAACGGTTTTAGTGCCGAGTGCAGCCAGCGGGACTGATTCCAGCCAAGGGGTCTAACCAGCGGCGCCAGCAAACACAGGGATTGCCAGGGCGTCTCCGGGTCGCTCAGTGCGTCGGTTGCAAGAATCGCGCTGCCGGTGCTTTGGCCGATGCCGCTCCAGGGTTTGGGGGCAAGGTCGCGCTCATTGAGTGTGCTTCGAATCACGCGAAGGCAGCCGACATAGTCGTCGAAGGCATCGATCGAGGCCCGGGCGCCGTTTGACAGGCCGTGGCCGGGCAAATCCCACAGCACCACTTGCCACTGTGCGCGCAAAAGCGTTTCCAGCAGATGCCCATAAAGGCCCAGATGGTCGAAGTAGCCATGCACGACAAACACGGTGCCTCGAGGCGCGGGTGGGCACCAGACCTGGCTCCAGAGTGTCCAGCTCCCCGCCTCGATCATGCCGCTGTAGACGGTATCGACCAGGGGCAGGCAGCGACTCAAGTCGTAATAGGCCATGTACTCGCCCAGAAGCCCGCTCGTGTCCTTGACCGGCGCGGGCGGGCCTGATTGTGAAAGCAGGCTGAAGTCGGGCAGTGAGTGCGTCATGGGGACCTGGGGCTGCGTCTTGATCGAATGTCCATGCCCTTAGTGTAACGCCTTTGATGGGTTTTTGGACACTGTTCGATTTGTTCGGCCGCAGGTGAAGTACCCATGAATCGGCTCGGTTTATCCAGATACTGACCTTAGACCTCACCTTCAGAGCGAGCGGGCGTCTCGTGTCACACCATCGAGTGCGGAATTGCTGGTGCCGCGCTCGAGAATCACGCTGAAGCTGCCATCGGTTTCAAGCACGACGGCGTAGACCTGATCGACGTCAGCGACGCCCTTGGCGCGGATCGCGGCGCGCACCTCGGCTTCGGCTACCCGCTCGCGCTGCAGGGCGCCCTCGAGATAGCGGCCTTCATGCAGTAAAAGCGTCGGGGTGGATTTGATCAGATTCTTGAACCACGTCGAGCGCACCGAGGTGAAGGTCATGGTGAACTGAAGCCCGATGATCACCAAAAACGCGGTGATGCCCTGAACCAGCGAGACGTCGGAAGACGTCAGCGCGGTGGCAAGCGTCGACCCAAGCGCAATGGTTGCGACGAAATCGAAGGCGTTCCACTTCGAAAGCGTCCGTTTACCGGACAGTCGCAACAGGACAACCAGTGCGAGATAGCTCATGACGCCGACGATGAGCGTGTGCAGGATCGGGGGCATTGATAGACATCCAGAGTGAGTGAAACCGGTAAGGCTTGAAGCAGTGAAGGCTTTAAGCGCAGAAGGCTTAAAGCGTAGGTGGTGTGCTCATCGCTGTCAGGGTCATCGCTTTCAGGGGTGCCTCTGATAGAGGTCTCCCTGACAGGGGCACTTCAAGGCGCGCGTCGGCTTATTGATCGGCCTGCGGCGATGTACTGGTCTTCAACGTGGCGACCGCCATGATCAGCCAGCCAAGCAGTAAAAGTGCGCCGCCGATGGGGGTCACCGGTCCGATGAATGACGGCGCGCCAAGGGCAAGGGCGTAGAGCGAGCCTGAAAAGAGCACGATGCCCGAGAACCAGCAGCGAATGGCAAGGCGCCGGGCCTTTGGAGTGCGACTTTGGCAGAACAGAAGCAGCGCTATCGCAAGCGTATGCCACATCTGATAGCGCACGGCGGTTTCCCACGCCTGCAGCATCGTTTCGCTGAGTCGACCGTCGAGGCCGTGCGCCCCGAACGCCCCGGCGGCAACCGCCATGAAACCACTAAAGTAGACGGCGCACCGTTCGAATTTTTCCCGCATCATGTACACTCCCTCACCGCACAATTCAGTAACGCCCAACAAGATAGATAAAACCCGTTGTTCACTCGGTTTAACGAGTGAATTGAGCAGGTAAACACTGGAGCCCCTCACTAATGGAATTCCTACAACAGATCGAGGCCGCGATCCATGTGGTCATGGACCCGATCAGCAATTTTATCTGGAGCTATATTCTGATCTACCTCCTGCTCGGCGCAGGACTGTTGTTTACGGTATTCACTCGGTTCATGCAATTCAGACTGCTTGGGCACATGGGGCGTATCACGTTTTCAAGCCGCAGCAGTGGTGAAGGTATCAGCGCCTTTCAGGCTTTCGCCACCTCGCTTGCCTCTCGCGTGGGTACCGGCAACCTGGCCGGTGTTGCGATTGCGCTGTGGGTCGGTGGTCCGGGCGCGATCTTCTGGATGTGGATGACCGCGCTTGTCGGTCTTGCCACGGCGTTTATCGAGTCCACACTCGCTCAGGTCTACAAGGAACCTCATGAAGATGGGTCGTTCCGCGGTGGCCCGGCCTATTATATGGAGCGCGGACTCGGCAAACGCTGGATGAGTGTCATCTTTGCGGTCTTTCTGTTGATTGCCTACGGTCTTGCCTTCAACGGCGCACAGGCCAACACCATTGCCCAGAGCATGGAGCAGGCCTTCAGCATTCCGACCTGGGCCACAGGCGTTGTGCTGATGGTACTGACCGCCATGATCATCTTCGGTGGGGTTAAATCGGTTGCCCGTACTGCCGAGAAGATCGTGCCGGTCATGGCGATCATCTACCTGCTGATCGCGCTGTTGATTCTTGCCATGAACATCAGTGAAGTGCCTGCGATGCTCGCGCTGATCGTCAAGAGTGCGTTTGGCTACGGCCCGGCAGTTGGCGGTGCGGTGGGCTACACCATCAAGATCGCGATGGAAAACGGCATCAAGCGTGGCCTGTTCTCCAACGAGGCCGGCATGGGCTCGGCCCCGAACGTTGCCGCCACGGCCACGGTCAAGCATCCGGCGGCGCAGGGTCTGGTTCAGTCGTTCGGCGTGTTCGTCGATACGCTGGTGATCTGCAGCTGCACGGCGGTCGTGATCCTGCTGTCCGGCGTCTATGGCGATTTGATGAGCGCCGGTGGCGGTCAGGACATCGAGGGCATCACGTTGACCCAGCAGGCGATGAATGATCACCTGGGCGCCTTCGGCACCTACTTCATTGCCATCGCGATTCTTCTGTTTGCGTTTACCTCGATCATCGGCAACTACGCCTACGGTGAAATCAACATCGGGTATCTGTTCAAGCGTAAGCCGAAGGCTGCAATCATGGCGCTTCGTATTGCCGTGCTTGGCATGGTCATGGCAGGTTCGGTCGCAAATCTCGATTTTGTCTGGAGCTTCGCCGACTTCGCGATGGGCCTGATGGCAACCACCAACCTGATTGCCATCATTTTGCTGGCGCCGGTGGCGTTTGCGGTGCTCAAGGATTACGAGCGTCAGCGCAAGGCCGGTACGGTCGAGCCGGTGTTCGACCCGAACACGCTCGAGCAGCTGGCGGGTCACTACAAGAAAGACATCTGGTAAGCGCGTTTTGCCACGATGTCGACAAGGGCGAGCACTGTGCTCGCCCTTGTTGTTTTCGTATACTTGAGCGCCCAATATCCGGGCCGGGACCTAACGGAGAGTGATATGCACGTGCTGCTCAATGGCGAGTCGCGCCAGTTCGATGACATCAAGACGGTCGCCGAGCTGGTCGAGCGGCTTGGTCTTGCCGGCAAGCGGATCGCGGTCGAACACAATGAAATGATCGTGCCACGCTCGCGTCACGCCGAAACCGAACTCAGTGACAACGATCGTATCGAGATCGTGCACGCGATCGGCGGGGGGTGATGGCCGCACCTTCCGCGCTTTAGCTTCTATTCTCTGATGGAGACAGCAATGACAGATATGCAACGGATGGACGTTCCGCTTACCGTGGCCGGACGTACGTTCTCTTCCCGCCTGCTGGTCGGCACCGGCAAGTACCGCGATTTCGACGAGGCTCGAGCGGCCATCGAGGAAAGTGGCGCCGACGTCGTCACGGTCGCCGTGCGTCGCTCCAATCTGGGGCAGGACCCGGACGCGCCGAACCTGCTCGATGTCATTTCGCCGACACGCTACACGATCCTGCCCAACACCGCCGGCTGCTTCAACGCGCGAGACGCGGTGCGTACCTGTCAGCTCGCCCGGGAGCTGCTCGATGGTCATAACCTGGTCAAGCTCGAGGTGCTCGGCGATCAGAAAACGCTGTATCCCAACGTGATGGAAACCCTGAGCGCGGCGCGCACGCTGATCGACGACGGCTTCGACGTCATGGTTTATACCAGCGACGACCCGATCGTTGCCCAGGAGCTTGAATCGATGGGCGCCAGCGCCATCATGCCGCTTGGGTCGTTGATCGGCTCCGGTCAGGGGCTTTTGAACCCCGACACGCTCGCGCTCATTCTCGAGCACGCTCGCGTGCCGGTACTGGTCGATGCAGGCATCGGCACTGCCTCCGACGCCGCGCTTGCTATGGAACTCGGGTGCGATGGCGTGCTTTTGAATTCCGCGATCGCCCACGCCAAACAGCCGGTACTGATGGCGCGTGCTATGAAGCGTGCGGTCGAGGCCGGCCGTGACGCCTATCTGGCCGAGCGGATGCCGCGGCGTCAGGAAGCCCGTGCATCATCGCCCACACGCGGCCTGATTACTGAATAAGCCGCTCGTCCAATACTCTTTTAACGTGCAATGAGCCAGACATGATCGATTCTACGGATTCCACCCCTTCGTCTTCCGAGCAGGGCGACGCCCCCCGTCGGGAAATCAAGAGCTATGTGCTTCGGGGCGGGCGCATGACCGCCGCCCAGGCTCGCGGATTCGAGGAGGTCTTTCCAAGACTTGGGCTGACGCTCGAGCACGGCCGGCTTGATCTAAACGCCGTGTTCGGCCGCGAAGCGCCGCGTGTGGTCGAGATCGGCTTTGGTATGGGCGGATCGCTTTTGGAGCAGGCCATGGCCAACCCGAATACGGATTTCATTGGCATCGAAGTGCATCAGGCCGGTGTGGGCAAGCTGCTTGATGAAGCCGACAAGGCTGGGCTTTCCAACCTGCGGGTCTACCGAGAAGATGCGCTTAAAGTGCTTGATGACGCTCTGCCGGAAAACAGCATCGATACGCTTCAATTGTTCTTTCCAGACCCCTGGCCCAAGAAGAAACACCACAAGCGCCGCATTGTGCAGCCGGCGTTTCTTGAAAAGGTCGCGCGGGTGCTGAAATCTGGCGGCACCTTCCACATGGCGACCGACTGGGCACCCTATGCCGAGCACATGGCCGAGGTCATGAGTGAGGCGCCGGGCTTTGAAAATACCGCTGCACCCGGCGAGAGCTTCGTGCCGCGCCCGGAGTTTCGCCCGTTGACCAAGTTCGAGCAGCGCGGTGAACGGCTCGGGCATGGGGTGTTCGACCTGATCTTTCGGGTGTAGCAGCCCCGCAGAGCGCGCGTTCGCGGCCGGGTATCTTTGAAGCCCAACGTGCAGGCATAAAAAAGCCGCCAGGGAAGGCGGCTAAAATGGTTGTGCAAAGAATGCGATGAGCGTGCATTACTCATCGAATTCAGAATAACACGGTGTCTAGCTATAACTTGTAGCATTACGTGTCGTTGTGTTATCGCCTGTCTCAATAAGCGCCTTGATTTTCCATCTCTTTCTCGGCAATCAAGCCGCATCAGCACTCAGGCTTTTTCATTCTGAGCGGACGATGTTAGACTTATTTTTTAACCACGGTTTAAACTATATACTCAGGTATAGATAGACAGAGGCACTCAGAAGTCATGCGTTCGGAGACATCCCAGCCGGATCGTCTGCCCGGAGAGGGCGCAGCGATCAGCGCAGCGCAGGCCGCACTTGATGGTAACCAGCGTGGTCTCAAGCGATTGCTGCCGTTTTTGGGGCCGGCGTTCATCGCCTCGGTGGCCTACATCGATCCAGGCAATTTCGCGACCAACATTCAGGCCGGGTCCTCTTATGGCTATATGCTGTTGTGGGTGGTTTTGGTCTCGAACCTGATGGCGATTCTTATTCAATCGATGTCTGCCAAGCTCGGCATCGCCACCGGCAAAAATGTGCCGGAAGTTTGCCGGGAGCGCTTTCCACGCCTGGTCACGTTCGCGCTTTGGGTACAGGCCGAAATCATCGCCATCGCAACCGATCTGGCCGAGTTCATCGGCGGTGCGCTGGGGCTTCATCTGCTGTTCGGTATTCCGTTGTTTCCGGCCGCGGTCATTACCGGCCTCTTTTCGTTTGGGTTACTTGAACTTCAGCGCCGCGGGTTCAGGCCGCTCGAGGCGGGCATCACGGCGCTGGTCGGCGTGGTGGTGGTGGCGTTTTCCTACGAGGTGGTCGTCGCCCGACCGGACGGCGCAGCGCTTCTGGCAGGCCTTACGATCCCGCGTTTCGAGGACGGCAACAGCGTCATGCTGGCTGCCGGTATTCTTGGCGCCACGGTCATGCCGCATGTGATCTACCTGCATTCGGCACTGACTCAGCGCCGCGTGGTCGGTCGCACCGAGTCCGAGCGTCGGCGCATCTTTCGTTTCGAGTTCGTGGATATCTTGATCGCGATGGGCATTGCCGGCTTCATCAACGGCGCGATGCTTGTGATGGCAGCGGGGCTCTTTTTCGGATCCGACATCACGGTCAGCACCCTTGAGGGCGCGTTCGAACAGCTTGACGTACAGGTCGGAAGTCTTGCCGCCATTCTGTTTGGCGTCGGGTTGCTGGCGAGCGGCTTTTCGAGCTCATCCGTTGGCACCATGAGCGGTCAGGTGGTCATGCAGGGCTTTCTCAAGCGTCAGATCCCGCTGTATCTTCGCCGGTTGATCACGATGGTGCCGGCGCTTGCGATTCTGGGGGCCGGGGTCGATCCGACCACCGCGCTGGTCATGAGTCAGGTGGTGCTGTCGTTCGGGATTCCGTTCGCCCTGATTCCGCTTTTGATGTTCTGCTCGAACAAGGCCGTGATGGGCTCACTGGTCAATCACCGGGTGACCACGGTGCTCGCCTGGGCGATCGCGGCACTCATCATTGCGTTGAACGCGTTTTTACTGCAGCAGACGCTTTTTTGAAAAAAAGAGGGCTTGGCCTCAAGTTCCAGGCGGTAGCGCCGTTAAGCCCAGTGTCATGTTTTATGTGCGTTACCCGCGGCCTCTGGCCGCGGGTTTTTTTATGCCGGAACGAATCTCAGGAACGCGCCTCAGCGCGCCTCGTTCTGACGGTCTCTGAGCGTGTCGCGTGAGCGCTCGAGCTGAATGCGATCGCGTTGTCGATTATCGCGGTCGATCACATCGTGAGGCATGGGGTCTCGCGCGCTTCGGCGCTGGTCGCGTTGAAGCTCCCGCGCCTGACGGTCGACCGTGCGGCGTTGCTCCTGAAGCTCACGCCGCGCCTGCGCCTTGTTGGTGTCGAATCGGTCGGCGCCGTTATCGCTCTGGTCATAGGCGGGGCTTGAGAGGCTCAGCAGTAAGCCTGCAAGACCTGCCATCACGAGCGCACCCGTTTTGACGTATCGAAAGATCATGGTGAACCTCCGTAATGTGTAGCGACACCATGGCGCGATCAAGACGCGGCGTCCAGTTTGGTGTCAGGTGTTCTACACTGGGCCCTGAACGTTCGCATTCTGGAAAAGGAGACTTCCATGGCAGACAACGACGGCATTCGCCCGACTCGAGATGACGACGCCTATACCGCGCCCGTCACCGCCTCCGACAATGAAACCGAGCGCTTCGAGGATGAGATCAGCCTCGAGCAAAGCGGCACCGCCGACACCCAGGACGCCGAACAGCTTCCCCAGGAGTTCGAAGACGAGGCCGAGATCGCCGAGCAGGGCAACCGCGACCGCGATGAAGAGCGCCTGCTCGAGAAGGAGCGCCAGCTCGAAAATGAGCTCGAGGTGACCGACGCCGACGAAGAAGGTCTGGAAGGCCACATCAAAGAGCTGGATTTCAGCGACGATGAGGATCTAAGCGGCGTCGAACAGGTGGCCGAAGACACCGACACCCCGGACGATCTCGAGGATCAGCTGCCCCGATGACGCCATCCGACGCCCCGGTTACGGGGCGTCTTTATAGGAGGCGTCGTATTTATCCTGATACTGTTCGGCCATTTCCTGGCAGTTTTCCTCGGCTCTGGTGCGATGCGCCGAATCCTCAAGCGTCTCGAGCCGCTCGAAACAGCGAACGACGGTCTGGCGTTCCTGGGCCTGGTTTTCGGGCGTCTGGTTGCTCTTGATCAGAAAGATCAAGATGGCGTAGATGATGGCGATGAAGGCAATGGCGCCAAGCATCAGCAGCAGGCAGCCGCGCTTTTGTCGCGGGGAGGAGGGTTGGTCGCTCACGGCGGTCATCCTGTTGATGAAACGGGTGGCTTAATGTATCAGATTCGCACGCGCTGCGGCGACGATGGGGAGCGACCGAACGGCGCACTGTCATCGGGCAGGCACTCGTGCAGCGCCTTTACTTCAAGGGGCCCTGATCTAACCCCGTACGACGCGTTCTCTGCCTGAGACGTTTCCAACAGAGTCAACATAGCCAATACAGAGAGAGTCATGGCCCGCGCGGTACTCGATGACCCCTTTTATTACCTTGCCAATTTCACCTTCGTGCTCGACTGGCTCAGCGCGCGCTACGACGATGTGCAGCGCCCGGATGAACGGGCGTTCATTCAGGACTTTGCGCACTGGCCGACGCCGTCGCAGGCGCTGTTCGTGCGCATGGCCATGCGAAAGGGCGACCATTTTCGCCTCGAAAAGCTTGCCTACGAGGAAATCGGCGACAGCCGCGCGGCACTCGCACCACTTTTGGCATCGCCCTGGGTGACCGACGCCGCACCGCTTGGTGTTAGTGCCTTGGCGCGGCTTCTTTCGAAGGATGACGTGGCCGTTCTGGCCCGCCGCGCGGGCCTTCCCGTAAAGGCCAAGGCCATCATGGTCGAGGCGCTTGCCGCGCATTACGAGGGTATCGAGCAGCCGGTTCACGCCTGGCACGTCCTCGATGACGAGGTGATAAGCCTGACCTGTACGGCGCTTCTGGAGCGTTTTCGGCTGATGTTCTTCGGCAATCTGCGCCAAAACTGGTCGGAGTTCGTATTGGCCGAGCTTGGAATCAATCAGTTCGAACCGGTCGAGCTTTCCGGCAGCGCACGCCCGTTTCAACAGGCCGAGGACATCGACCTTTACATGGCGTTGAGTACGCTTCGTGACCGGCTCGAGGCGGGCGAGGCGCCTCGAGATCTTCTGGCCGATGTGCCGGCGCTCCCTGAAAACAACGCCTGGCTCGAGGCCCGGCGCGACCGTTTACTGTACGCCCTTGGGCGCCAGGCCGAGCGGGTGCGAGATACCGAAACCGCCCGAGTGGCGTTTAAACATAGCGGCGCGCTCGATGCCCGCATGCGCCGCATTCGCCTGCTCGAGAAATCACACCCCGAAGACGCCTGGGCGCTGTGTGAGGCGGCGCTGAAGGCGATCGAAAGCGAGGCCGAGGCGCAGCAGCTTGCCCGAGTGCGGCCGCGCCTTGCCCGAAAGCTTGGGTATGCGCCGGTTGAGGCTATTGCGGCCCCGACGGTTTCCTGGATAACACTTTCGCTTTCGAAAACGAGCCAGGTCGAGCGCGGCGTGGCCGAGGCTCTTGCCACGCCCACCGCACCGGTGCATTACGTGGAAAACGCGCTGTTCACGACGCTCTTTGGTCTGCTGTGCTGGGAGGCCATCTTCGCGCCGGTACCGGGGGCCTTCTTTCACCCCTTTCATCGAGGCCCGGCTGACCTGTATCGCCCCGGGTTCGTCGCGCGGCGGGCGCAGGTGTTCGAGCGGGCGCTGGCCCGGCTCGAGGACGGCACCTACCGTATGCACATCCTTGAGACGCTTAAGGCAAAAGTCGGGCGCCAGTCGCCGTTCGTGGTCTGGGGGCTGCCGCGGGAGATCCTCGAGCAGGCGCTCGACTGCATTCCGGCGGCGCACCTGCGCGCGCTGTTCACGCGCCTTCTCAAGGATCTGAAGGCCAATCGCGCCGGGTTTCCCGATCTGATCCAGTTTGATCTTGAGCGTCAAAGTTATCGGCTGATCGAGGTCAAGGGGCCGGGGGATCGGCTTCAGGACAATCAAAAACGCTGGCTTAGGGAGTTCGAGCGCCACGCCATGCCGGTCGTTGCCTGTCAGGTCGTGTGGGACGACGCCAGTGAGGCGATGTCATGAGTGGCTCGGGCGAGTCTTTATCGCTTCGTGTCGGGGTGCGAACACTCTGTGCGTTCGGGGCGCGCTCGGGCGACATTGACCTGCGGTTTACGCCGTCGCCCACGGCGCTTGAGGGGATACTCGGCCATCAGCGGGTGGCGGGCCGTCGGCCTGACTCGTTCGAGGCGGAAGTTACGCTTCGGGCCGAGATCGACGGACTCGAGGTGGTCGGGCGCTGCGATGGCGTGGATATGCAGGGCGTTGACGGCCCCGAGGTGCAGGAAATCAAGACCCACCGCGGCCGGCTCGATCAGCAGCCAGCCAACCAGCGCGCGCTGCACTGGGCGCAGGCGCGAGTCTACGGCGCGCTGCTCTGCCGCGCGCGTGCACTTCCCCGCATCGTGCTGGCGCTGGTGTACGTCGATATCACCTCCGATGACGAGACCCGCCTATCTGAGACCGCCACCCGCGATGAACTCGAGACGTTTCTTAAGGCGCTGTGCGGGCGCTACCTCGAGTGGGGGCGTCTTGAACAGCAGCACCGCAAGCGGCGCGACGAGGCGTTATCCCGACTTGCGTTCCCGTTTGACGAGTTTCGCCCGGCCCAGCGGCCGCTGGCCGAATCGGTGTACAAGTCGGTCATGCTGTCGCGTCATGCGCTGCTCGAGGCGCCGACCGGGCTCGGCAAGACGCTCGGCACGCTGTTTCCGATGCTGAAAGCGATGCCCAATCGGCCACTCGATCGGGTGTTCTTTCTGACCGCGCGCACCACCGGGCGCCAGCTTGCCCTCGACGGGCTCGAGGCGCTGGCCTCAAACACACATCCACCGGTGCGAGTGCTCGAACTGATCGCTCGAAGCAAGGCCTGCGAACACCCGGACAAGGCGTGTCATGGTGAGTCATGCCCGCTGGCCCGCGGGTTTTACGACCGCCTTCCGGCAGCGCGCGAGGCGGCGGCGGATACCGGCTGGCTCGATGGCGCCTCACTTCGCGCCCTGGCGCATTCGCACGAGGTGTGCCCGTATTATCTGGGGCAGGAGATGGCACGCTGGAGCGATGTCATCGTGGGAGACGTCAGTTACTACTTCGATTTCAGTGCGATGCTGTTCGCGCTCTCCTGCGAGCAGAAATGGCAGGTCGGGGTGTTGGTGGATGAGGCGCACAATTTGATCGAGCGGGCTCGCGGCATGTACAGCGCCGAGCTCGATCAGACCCGACTTCGGGCCGTTCGACGCGAGGCGCCCAAACCGGTTCAACGCGGGCTGGACCGGATTCAGCGAGCGTGGCGAGCGCTCAATGCCGAGCGTCTCGACGACGCGTCAAACAAGGCCCCGGTTACGCTTGAGACCGTGCCCGAGGCGCTTGAAGGGGCACTCAAGCGGTTCGTATCGATCATGAGCGAGACGCTGAGCGAGGCGCCGATACCGATTCAAAGTGCGCTACTGGACTGTTATTTCGAGGTACTGCATTTTTTGAGGGTGCTCGAGGTCAGTGACGAGGCGCATTTTCTGCTCGATGTACGGCCGGGCGCACTTCGCCGACAGGGCGTCGACAGCCGGCTGGCGCTTCGAAATGTGGTGCCGGCGCCGATGCTTGCGCCCCGGTTCGCAAGCGCGGCCTCCACGATACTGTTTTCTGCAACGCTCAGCCCATCAACCTATTATCGGCGGCTGCTTGGCCTTGAGAGCGACGTCGCCTATCAGCGGCTGCCCTCGCCGTTTTCAAGTGAGCAGCTTGAGGTCGTCATTCATCGTCGCCTCTCGACGCGCTACCGCGACCGGGCTGCGGCCTTGCCTGATATCGCCACACTGATGCGCGACCAATACCGCGCTCGCCCCGGTAACTATCTGGCCTTTTTCAGCAGCTACGCCTTTTTAGAGCAGGCGCGGGCGGCGCTCACGTCGCTCGACCCCGGCCTCGAAATATGGGCGCAGGACACCGGCATGAGCGAGGCGGCGCGCACCAAGTTTCTGGCCCGGTTCGAGTCAGGTGGGCAGGGCATCGGCTTTGCGGTGCTGGGGGGCGCCTTTGCCGAAGGCGTCGATCTGCCGGGGGACCGGCTGATCGGGGCGTTCATTGCAACGCTTGGACTGCCCCAGTTCGACGCCGTCAATGAGCGCATGCGTGAGCGCATCAGTCAGGCCGGTGGTCAGGGCTATGAGGATGTCTACCTCTATCCCGGGCTTACCCGGGTGGTGCAGGCCGCTGGCCGCGTCATTCGAGGCCCTCTGGATACCGGCGTGGTGCACCTGATGGATGACCGGTTCGCTCGGCCCGACGTGCAGGCGCTGCTGCCCGAGTGGTGGTCGGTGTCGTTTTCGTGAGTATGCCGCGATAAAAAAGGCGCCGCGAGCGGCGCCGTGTCGATGTGGAACCGGCCGAGCCGGCGTGGTGTTTCATCTCTTGTGATCAGGCCATGTCCGTGTGCCGGGCGGCAGTCGACGCCTTTCTGGCCGGTGTGACCGCGTCGGAGTGAGGCTCGTGCGCGGCGTCCTGTGCGAGGGTGTCGCTTACGGTGTAGTGCGCAATCAGCTCATTCATTTCGACGGCCTGATCGTCGAGCAGCTTGCTGGCCGCGGCGATTTCCTCGACCAGGGCCGCATTACGCTGGGTTGTGTCATCGAGCTGTGAAATGGCCTGGTGGATCTGGCCGACGCCGTCGGACTGCTCGGAGGCGGCGGTCGAAATTTCGGCCACAAGCACCGCCACTTCCTTGATGCGGGCGCGGATGTCGGTCAGCGCCTTATGGGTTGAGGTGACGCGCTGGTTGCCTTCCTCGATGGTTTCGGTGCTTTGCTTAATCAGAGTGCGTACTCGGCTCGCTTCCTCGGCACTGCGGCTTGCAAGCTGCCGGACTTCAGCGGCGACGACCGCGAATCCCCGGCCCTGTTCGCCGGCGCGCGAGGCCTCGACCGAGGCGTTCAACGCAAGCAGATTGGTCTGAAAGGCAATGCTGTCGATGGCGCTAACCACGGCCGCCACCTGCTGGTTGGCGTCCTGAATGCGGCCCATGGCTTCGCGGGTGCTTTCGGCACTGTCGAAGGCGGCGGCCGATTCCCGCTCGGCCTGCTCGGAGAGCTTTTTGGCCTGCGCGGCATTGTCTGCGGTATGACGCACGGTTTCGGTGATCTCGGTCATGCTGGCCGCGGTTTCTTCAAGCGAGGCCGACTGCTCCTCGGTGCGGCTTGCAAGATTGGCATTGCCCTGAGCGATTTCATGGCTGGCGTCGCTGACGGTGTGGGCATTGTATTTGATGTTGCCGACCAGCCGCTCGGTTTCCTCGCTTGCGGTGTTAAAGCTCGAGTACAGCCGTGAGAGCTCATCGCTTCCAGGCACGGCAAGGCGCTGGGTGAGGTCATTACCTCGATGCTTGATGATCTTGAGCGCGGCCAGAAGCGGGCGGTTGATGGCCTGTACGATGACCCAGGTCAAAGCAAGCGTGATCAAAAGGATGGCTGCTGTAAGAATGACGTAGGTCCACATGCTGGTGATCGAGGCCGAGCGCAGCGCTTCGACCTTGGTCATGATGTCAGCGACCGCCTGATTTTCGATGCGCTTCATGATGTCCATCTTGGTTGCCAGCAGACCGAACCAGGTGTCGGGGGAGCGGTTGAAGCCGCCAACGTCGAGCTTGGACATGATGTCTTGTCGGATCGTTCGGATCGCGGCGATGTCAGGAACCGCCATGAGGTCGTTGTACTGCGCGACCACTGACGGATTCGCCAATGCCTTGAAGGTTTCGAGGTAGGCCTGTTCTCGGCCGATCAACTGCATCCACATCTGCTGTTGGGGCAGTGGCATCTGATTCATGGCGAGTGCGCCGGCCACAAGGCCCCGCTCGGTGCCGGTCAGATCCTTGGCGGCCAGGAAGCTGTAATACGCGGAGATGCGCCCGGCAATGTCGGCGTCTTTCGGCAGGTGCGCGACCTGGCCGATGATGGCGATCAGTCCGGTGGTTTCGCGCGTGAATGCATCGGCCGCCTGGGGCGGGCTGATGCCACCGGCATCCACGTCACTTCGAAGCGCGTCGAGCTTATTCAATGACGTCTTGGCGGCGTCGACAGGGCCAGCAATTGTCTGGTCTTCGGTGCCGGTAAGTTCCCCAATGGCGTCTTTCCAGCGGGTGAGCTCGGTATCCACCTGCCGACGCTGCTGGCTAAGGGCTTCGCCGAACTGCTGACGATTATTGGCAAGATACCCCGCCGACAGATTGCGTTCGCCTTGAAGTGCATGCACTAGGTCGCCGGTTCGCTCGGCAATGTGGGTCACGGTGACCAGATGGTCGGTTTCCTGAATAGTCATCCAGCGGGTATGGATGCCACTGATTGAGAAAAAGGCCATGGCCAGAATGGGCAGGCCAAGGGCCAAGAGAAATTTGCTTATGATGGGAAGGCGGTGAAGTAATGACATGGAAGGCGCTCATCATTGAGTGGATCGAATAAACCGAAATGTAGTTAGGGAACTATCGGTACCGCCGTCTCAAACCTTGATCATGAAAATGCTGATACTTTGGCAGGGTATAACCGTTATCGCCTCGCGTGCGACAAGCTCGAGCGCGGCGTCTCGGTCAGGGCCTTGTGGCGCGCTCGGCACACTAGGTGCAGTAGCAGTCCGCTCATGAGCACAAGGCCTGCCGCCACGCCGAACGCACAGCGGTTCACAAGGTCTCTGGCGTGCTCGTTGCGTGCGTCAATGAGCGCTTCAAGCTCTTCCACGACAACCGTCTCGAGACGCCCGAGGGCATCGACCCGCCGCGACATCAGTTCGAACCAGGCGCTCGGGTCTCGGTTCAGGGCGTTGGGAACCCCTGCGTTTTTCATCACCCAAAGCCGCTCATTTTCAAGCGCGCTCAGCCCGTTGCCGGACAAAAGCGCCTGGCTTTGCTCGGCAACGCGTGCCGCGGCGTTGGCGCGAAAGATATCGAGGTAGGCGTATTCCTGCTCGAGCACCTGCATGTAGCGACGAAACATTGGCCCGTGCATGGTGTCGGCGGCGTAGGCGTGCGCCACCAGGGCGCGCTCGAGCCCGGCGAGGTCCTTCGCCATCACTAGGCTGTGCCAGCTCGTCAGGCGTTGGGCGGTTTTAGTGTGCTCCGACTCGGCGCTCAGGCGGCTGATGTGGTTTAAAAGCGTGAGGTTCACGCCGGTGTAATGCTCAAGAATCAGTCTGGCAGGCAGCAGGCGGTCGTCGATGTCACTTCGGATCTCCTCGAGGGCGCCCAGACTATCTGCGGTGCGGTCGAGCTGAGGTGACGCGGCCAGAAACGGTGCGGCTTTCGCCAACCACTGCGCGATGCGTGCATCGGTGAGGGTACGCTGGTGCTCGAGCGCGGTGTCGAAGTGGTCATCGGTGCTTCCGGCACGGCCAAACGACAGGCCGCGCTCACGCTGAAGTGCATGCACCAGAGTGCTTCCGGCACGGGCCACATCAATGTGTTCAAGTAGATGCCGCGTGGTATCGCGTGTCGCGCGTTGCTCGAGGGTGTAAACGCCAAGAGCCACGGTGGCAATGGCGCCTATAAAAAGGCCCAGCAGAAGGGCGAGCACGGGCCTTGACGTAGCAACCGGTCGATTCATGGGCGCGGCTCGAGTAAGTGATAAGCAGGATGTGTTTCATTACTATCGAGCCAATCCCTGTTTTCTTGAGCCGCGCCGACCGTCTGTCAGGCTTGAGTGTCCCGGTAGCGAGCGTTGACGAAGCAGTAAAGGCCGTAGGCGAGAAGCCCAAGGGCAACCACGATCAGAAGCGCCGGGCCGAACGGTTGCTGGGCAAGCGTGACCAGTGCACCGCCAAGCCCCTTGGCCTGATCGGGGTTGGCGGTCCAGGAGGCAATGACCAGAAACCCGCCGATGATTCCAAAGACCACACCCCGTGCACACAGGCCCCAGCGGGCCACCGTATCGGCTATTGCCAGCTGGTGCTGCGGCATGCGGTGCGTGCGCCAGGATTTACGGTAGTGCTGCTTGATCGCGCGCTGGAACTGACGAAGGCCCACACAAAAGAACACCACGCCAACGATTGCGACAGCAATCTGTCCGCCGGTGTGGCTCATGAGCGTGGCGGTTCGAGACGAGGCCGTGGAGTTGCCGCCGCCACTTGACGTCAGGAGCTCGATGCAGCGATACCCGAGCATGCCGTAGATCGAACCACTGATGACGTAGCCGATACGCACGCAGATGCCCTTGAGAGAGTGGCCCTTGTCGTCTGCGTCAAACAGCGCCTGAATCCAGCGCCAGAGGGTGTAACACAGAAGACCGACCGTCATGGCGATGAGCATGAGGCTGCCGAAGGGTTGACCGGCAAGCTGGGTCACGGCTTCCGAGGCGCCGCCGCGCTGACCACCCAGATCGAAGGCGGCCATGGTGGCCAAACCGCCAATCAGGATATAGACCACGCCTTTGGCAGCGTAGCCCAGGCGGGCCGTCAGCGTGACCAGACGCTGGGTAATACCGGTCGGGTGTTTCACAAAACCTCCAGGGCGTGCATTGGTGTAAGCGTGTGTGAGTGTGCAAAGCGTAGGTTAATACGTCAGACAGTGCGTGCTCGATTGCGCCTTTATGACAATGCGCTACCCTTGATCTCGTTTTTTGCCCCCTTGAGGATGTGCCCCATGAGTCAGACGAGCGAAGCGCCGTTGAGTCGAGCGCTGGTGCTGTTGATGGCGATCACCACCGGCGTGGCGGTGGCCAGCAACTACTATGCCCAGCCGCTTCTGCACACGATTGCTGGCCAGCTCGGGCTCTCCTTTGCCGATGCCGGTGTCATCGTGACCGTCGCCCAGGCCGGCTACGCGGCAGGCCTTCTGTTTCTGGTGCCACTGGGTGATCTGCTGGATCGGCGGCGAATGATTGGAGTGATGATGCTTTTGGCGGCCTGCGGGCTTTTCATCAGCGCAAGCGCTGTGAGTCTACCGGTGCTTTTGATGGGCACGGCGCTTACCGGCATGTTTTCGGTGGTTGCTCAGGTGCTGGTGCCGTTCGCGGCAACGCTTGCCGAGCCTGAAGAGCGGGGGCAGGTGGTCGGTACCGTCATGAGCGGGCTGCTTCTCGGAATCCTGCTGGCGCGCACGGTCTCGGGGGCGCTCTCCTCGCTTGGTACCTGGCGCACCGTCTATTGGGTCGCGGGTGTCTTGATGCTGATCAACGCGGTGGCGCTTTACAGGGCGTTGCCGTCGTATAAAAGCGAGACCCGAATGTCCTACGCCGCGCTTCTGGCCTCGATCGGTCATCTTTTCAGGGCGCACGCGCTACTGCGGCGTCAGGCACTGATCGGATTTCTGGTGTTTGCGATGTTCAGCGTGTTCTGGACCTCCATGGCCTTTTTACTTTCAAGCCCCCCGTTTCATTACAGCGACGCCGTGATCGGGCTGTTTGGCCTTGCCGGGGCGGTCGGGGCGCTTGCCGCTCGCCAGGCCGGACGTCTGGTGGATCAGGGGCGTGGTCATCAAACCACCCTTGCCGGAGCGGTGATGCTGCTGATTGCCTGGGGGCTTCTGTGGTGGGTGCCGCACGAGCTCGTGGGGCTGATCGTTGCCATCGTGCTGCTGGATTTGTCGGTTCAGGCGATGCACATCACTAATATGAATCTAATCTATGCCATCGATCAGGCCGCGCGCAGTCGTCTGAACGCGGGCTATATGACCTGTTATTTTCTGGGCGGGGCGTTCGGGTCGCTGACGTCTGCGTGGATGTATCAGCACTACGCCTGGGACGGTGTCGCGCTTTTGGGCGGGGCGATTGCGGTGGTGACCGCCGCAGTCGGTATGGCCTCGCATGTCGCACGTCAGGCGCGTGCCTGACGTGCGTAGTCGGCTCTAGGTGCCCCCGGCGAATCCGCCGGGGACAGAGCTTAGAACCTTGCAGTGAGCGTGGTGTAGAACGATCGGCCCGGCTCGTTATAGGTGGCCGCACCAGCATCGCTTGAGTTGCCTTCACGATACAGCCGTTTATCGAAGATATTGCGGATGCCGAAGCTTCCGTGGAGGTACTCGTTAAACGTATAGCCGGCATTCCAGCTGACGACGCTATAGGGCGAGCGGCTGTCGTCATTGATGCCGGTGCGTTCCTGAAGCGCGATGGTGGCGTTCGAGGATGCTTCCTGTTTACCGTACCAGGTGAGGTAGAGCTGGGTATCGAGCCGCTCGTTGACGGTCCAATCCAGTGACGAGTTCAGCGTGTACTCTGGAATCACCGAGAGCGGATTGCCGGTGTCCTTATTTTCGTGCTCGAGCATCCAGGTCAAATTGTTGGTCCAAAGCAAGGACTCGGTTAAGGGCATCTGGAATGTGCCCTCGATTCCTCGAATGACGGCGCGGTTGGCGTTTTCCCACCGAAGGATGGCGCTGTCGCTTGTCGTTCGGCTTAATACATCGGTGCCAGCGACGATCTTGTTCTTATAGTCATTATGGAAGTAAGTCAGTCCGGCGACCCAGTCGTCGTTACGGTATTGGATGCCGATTTCCTTGTTGATGCTGGTCTCGGCCTCGAGTTCATCGTTGCCCAATAAATAGCACGGGCCATCCACGCCGATCGGGCAGCCGTTGCCGCGGGTGCGCAGTAAATAATTGCCATTGCTTTGATAAAGATTCGGAGCTTTGAACGCTTTGGCGATGCCGGCTTTCAACGTGATGTGTTCGCTCAACGCCTGCGATGCGTTAAGGCTTGGGCTCCATTGGTTGCCGAAGGCGGTGTGATGATCGAACCTAAGGCCTGGTGTAATGACTGTGCCGCGCCAGGGCTCGACGTTGTCTTCCAGATAAACGCCGATCTGCTCGGCACTGGTTGCGCCGGTCGCGCTGTTACTGTAACCGGCAATGGACTCAGTGGCGTCGGCGGTTTGAGCCATGGAGCCCGGGTCGTCCAGGGTGTCTCTTGTCCATTCGGTACCGACTGTGATGACTTGATCCAGCGCGGTTTGTGCATAGTAATCGGCATCGGCGCTCAGTCGATAGCTGTTGAGCTCGCTGGTGTTGTAGTCATCGGACGTATTGATGGTGCCTTCGCCGCTGCCCGCCAATCCCTCTGCCAAGCGCGTATTGCGGGTATTTTCGTACTGAGCGCTGACGCGGGTATCCCAATTATCCCAGCGTCCTTTGTGCGTGATTCGAACATCTTGGCGGTAGATGCGGTTGGTTTCGGCGCCATCTTCCGCCAGGGCTTCGGTCGTGTCAGTAGGGCGGTTGTTCTGGCTGTCCCCAGCGTAGATATTGCCTTGACGAGAGTACCCTGCCTTGAATTCGAGGGTCTGGTGATCGGTCAATGCCCAGTCGAGCAGCGCATTGATGTCCTTGTTGCGGACGCCCTCGTTACCTGCGGTGTTGCTTTCGGTCGCGTCGGCATTGATGTCGGGGGCATCTCCATCGGTCTTGTTGATGCTGCCATAGACTCGAAACGTGACGTCGCGGCTTAGTGGGCCGCTCAAGCTGAAATTCGCCCGTTTGGTCGCCCCTTCGTCATCGGATTCCGGCAGGTTGTTATACACGCTCAACGACCCATGCCAATCTTTAGTGGGCTGTTTGGTAACGATGTTTACTACCCCACCCATCGCTCCCGAACCGTAGCGCGCAGCCGCCGGGCCTCTGAGTACTTCGATGCGTTCGACCTGCTCCGGCGGCACCCAGTTGGTATCGCCCCGGGTATCACGCTCGCCGCGCCAGCCGTAGCGCACGGAATTACGCGAGCTTACAGGCTCGCCGTCGATCAGAATCAACGTGTTTTCAGGGCCCATGCCGCGAATGTCGATCTGGCGGTTGTTGCCGCGCTGGCCCGAGGCGCTGTTGCCGGTGAGATTGACGCCCGGCATGCGGCGAATGATGTCGGACAGATCATTGACCGGCGGTCGTTTCTCGATGTCTTCGGCTGTAATGACCGAGACGCCCGGCGCCTGCTTGAGGGTCTCGAGCGCGGTAGAAAGCACAACGATCTTATCTTCGGATACGACGGCGTTATCGCTGTCGCTCGCGGTCGGGGTGTCGGCGTTGGCGGTGGTAGAAAGTACGCACAACGACCCTAGAGCGATGGCGAGCGCTCGGGATCGCTGATCTTTATTATGTGTCATTCCCTGTTCCCTGCGAAAAGTAAATGCGGGTCACGGTGTCATGTTTTTATTATTAAATGATAAGTATTTTCATTTTTATTTACAATATTGATCCTTAGCTATTGCTGAATCGAATAAAACTTAGCCTGTGCCCGTCCACGGATGAGGCGGCGCCAGGCTTGGCGTCAAGCTTTTGACCGCTATGAAAAGCTGTTTCGTCGAGCCAAGAGACCGTTTAGTCAAGATGGAGAGCGTTTAGTCAAGATGGAGAGCGTTGACTCGGCGATGAAGGGCGCGGCGTTTCAGATCAGATCCAAGGAAGGTCGGTATCTATAAGGGTTGGCATTGAGGAGGGTCGGTATCGAGGAGGGCAAGGGTCGGTATCTGGAGAGGGATCTGCCGAGGCGAAAGTGGGTATTGCCCCGGCAGATCAAAGGGTGCCAACGTGGCCTTAATCCGGTTGAGCCAGTGCCTTGAGTGCCCGAGCAATCGCTTCGGCGCCCGGATCGACTACGCCCTCCAACCGGTCTCCTGGAATATAGGATGCGCGCCCGGCGCGGGCTTCCTTCATCTCGGCGGTGGCATCGGCACCTTGGCGCGCGGCGTGCGCCATGGCCTTGATGTCGCCGCCGTCGCGGACAGCGTCCATGGCCGGTATCAACGCGTCGAGCATGGTGCGATCGCCCTTGCGTGCCCCGCCGTAGGTTTGCATTCGCTCGACCCCTTGAGCGAGCGCGTGGCCCCAGTCACCGTCGGATTCCTCGAGCGCGGCGCTGGTGGTGGTAAATAGAATCGAAAGCAGTACGCCGCTCGAGCCGCCCATGTCCCGCGCCAGAAGTTCGCCGATGCCCTTGAGTGCGGGCACCCAGCGCTCGGTTGGAAGGCGCGCGTCGTCGAGGGCCTGCTCGATGGCCTTGGCCCCTTGCTCGAAACTGGCGCCGGCGTCGCCGTCGCCGCTTTTGGCGTCAAGCGCATCGAGTTCTTCACGGGCATCGATCAGCGCCGCCGTTACCCGCCTGAGCGCTGCGGCGATGTGGTCGTCCTGTGGGGCGTTGTCGGTCAATACCGAGTTCTGATCAGACACATCAGGCTCAAACCGGTCCGGTGTAGTGACGTGGCGGATCCCTGGCCAGCCCGGCGCGGTGGCGGGCGCGCTCAGTGCGGTTTCCAGGTCGCTTTCAAACGGCAGCAGCGTGATCGAAAAGCCGTGCATGTCGAGCGACGTCATCATCGGCGCCGGGCCGATCAGCATCGGCAATCGGTCAGGGCCAAGTGTCTCGAGCAGTGCATGAGTGAGCACCATCATTTCCTGGGCGGTGCAGCGCCCAAGGTTATTAAGGAGCGCAATGACCTGCACCTTCGAGCCGTGGCGCGACTGCATGGCCTCCATCAGAGGGGCGAGCACCAGCGTCATCGCTTCGCGGGCGCTTTCGGGCGAGACATCCTTGGCGCCGGTCTCGTTGTGGATGCCAAGACCGAGCTCGGGCGAGCGCGGGGAGGGCTCCTGACCCGGAAGCGTTGCGCCGTCGAGCGCCATGCCAAGCGAGGCCAGCCGCGAGGCGGCGTCATCGACCAGCGGGCGCAGCTCGTCAAGCGAGGTGCCCTGGGCGGCGTAGTAGCCCGCGATCTTGTGAATGGCGATGGTGCCGGCAATGCCGCGCGGCTGCGGGGCATCATCGAGTGCGATGTCATCGGCCACGATCACCATATCGACCTTGAGCCCTTCAGCGCGCGCCCGCTCGGCGGCCAGCCCGAAGTTGAGCCGGTCGCCGGTGTAGTTCTTGACGATCATCAAACAGCCCGCCTCACCGCAGACCTCTCTGAGCCCGGCCATCACGGCGTCGACCGAGGGCGAGGCGAAGACGCTGCCGGAGACGGCGCACGTGAGCATCCCCTCGCCGACAAAGCCTGCGTGGGCGGGTTCGTGGCCCGCACCGCCGCCCGAGAGCAGGGCGACCTGCGTGCGGCCCTGATCGTTCTTGTCCCAATCGTCTCGCACCAGAATGCGCATGCCGCTTTTTCGGCTCGATAAACGCACCGAGCGCAGGTGGGCGTCGGCTTCGAGCACTTCGTCCACCATCTGCTCGGGGGCATTGTAAAAACGCTTCATCGATTTCTCGCCGTGATGAGTGTGCCTACAGCGTAGCGCGCATTCAACGCGTTGAGGATGGGAAGGCGGCGTTCTTTGGTGGCAGGGCGTCGTACTTGACCTTGGTCTGATACGCCAAGGTCTAATAGGGGCTTAGGTATGATGTATGACAAATTAGCTGGCCTGTACTGTTCAGCCACCCACCGGAGACCTTTACATGGCCATGAGTTCAACGCCGACGATTACTGACATGATGGTCATTCCGGTGGCAGGGCGTGACAGTATGCTGCTCAACATCGGCGGTGCCCACGCGCCCTATTTCACCCGCAATCTGGTGCTTCTGACCGACAGCGCCGGCAACGTCGGCGTCGGAGAGGCGCCCGGCGGCACCACGATTCAGACTTCGCTCGAACAGGCGCGCCCGCTGATCGTTGGCCAGTCGCTTGGCAAGTTGCGCTCGATGGTTGCCTCGCTTAACGGGGTTGGCCGGCGCGCCGATTTCGAGGATTTCGGCAAGGGTTCCTGGACGTTCGAGCTTCGAATCAACGCCGTGGCGGCGATCGAGGCCGCACTTCTGGACTTGATGGGCAAGTGTCTTGGCGTGCCGGTGTGTGAGCTTTTGGGCGAGGGGCGCCAGCGCGACAGCGTAGAAGTACTGGGGTATCTGTTTTTCATCGCCGACGGGGAGGCCACGCCGCTTGAGTACCGGCGCGGCACCGACGGCGGTGATCATGACTGGTACCGCCTGCGTGACCGGCCCGTGCTAACGCCCGAGCATCTGGTCGAGCTCGCCGGCGCAGCAGAAGACCGGTACGGCTTCAGAGACTTCAAGCTCAAGGGCGGGGCGCTGGCCGGTAAGGCGGAAATCGAGGCGGTAACGGCGCTGCACAATGCTTTCCCCGAGGCGCGCGTCACCCTCGACCCCAACGGCGCCTGGTCGCTGGAGGAGGCCATAAGGCTCTGCAAGGACATGCACGGCGTGCTTGCCTACGCCGAAGACCCCTGCGGCGCGGAACAGGGGTTCTCGGGCCGCGAGATTCTGGCCGAGTTCAAGCAGGCCACCGGCCTGCCGGTCGCGACCAACATGGTGGCGACCAATTGGCGCGAAATGGGCCACGCGCTGATGCTGCGCGCGGTCGATATTCCGCTGGCCGACCCGCACTTCTGGACCCTGTCCGGGGCGGTGCGGGTCTCGCAGCTCTGCAGGGACCACGGCATGACCTGGGGCTCGCACTCCAACAACCACTTCGACATCTCGCTTGCGATGTTCGCGCAGGTCGGGGCCGCCGCCGTCGGCCGAACGACCGCGCTCGATACCCACTGGATCTGGCAGGAAGGCGACGCCCGGCTGACCAAGAACCCGCCGCACATCGTCGATGGGCGGGTCGAGGTCACCGACGCGCCCGGCCTGGGCATCGAGATCGACCGTGCCCAGATCGATGCGGCGCACGCGCTGTACAAGCGCCTGCCGGACACCGGGCGCAACGACGCCATGGCAATGCAGTATCTGATCAAGGATTGGGCGTTCGATCCCAAACGCCCGGCGCTGGTGCGCTGACATGTTTTAAAGGTTCACTGGCCACGTTCACCCGACCACGCTCAAGAAGGAAGACAACAATGAAAAAACTCCTCGGTACACTCACGCTCGCGGCAGCCGTTATCGCGGCGCCGGCCCTTGCCGCCGACTACCCGACTAAGAAAATCGACATGATCGTGCCGTTTTCCGCCGGCGGCGGTAACGACACCTTTATCCGCGCCCTGCAGCCACTGCTTGAAAAGCGTCTGGGTGAGGATCTGGTGATTCGAAACATTCCCGGCGGCGGCGGAGCGGTCGGCATGTCTCGTGCGGTCAGCTCCAGGGCCGATGGCTACACCCTGCTGGCGGCGAGTAACGCCATGCTGACGCTCGAGGCGATGGGCAACGTGCCGTTCACTCACAACGACTTCGATTTCATCGCCAAGGTGGTCGAAGAGCCGTACGTGGTCGCGGTCAACAGTGACGGCAAGTACAAGGATCTGAAATCGCTGGTGGACGGGGCAACTTCAGACGCGCCCATTCGCATCGGATCGTCGGGCGTAGGCTCCTCGGCCTACATTACCGCCAAGGCGGTGGCCGACATCACCGGCGCCAATTTCAATCTGATTCCCTATCCGGGCGGCTCGGAAGCCATTTCGGCGGCGATGGGCAATCACGTCGATGCGGTGGTGCTTGGCGGCTCCGAGCTTCGCTCGGCGCTGAAATCCGGCCGACTCAAGGGCGTGGCGATGAGTTACGCCGAACGCAGCGACTCGTTGCCGGACGTGCCGACCTTTCAGGAGCAGGGCTATGACCTGACCCTGACCGTCTGGCGGGGGATCGCCGCGCCCAAGGGCACGCCCGAGGCGGTCGAGCAGAAGTGGGTCGAGGCCATCAAGCAGATCGTTGCTGAAGGCGCCTATGACAAGACCGCACGTAACCTCGGCACGGAAGTGTCTCCGCTTTATGGCGAAAAACTCGATGAGTTCATCGACCATTCCGCCGAGGTCATGAGCGCGGCGGCCGGGGACCTTGCCAAGTAACTGCGCTTGAAAACGGCCGCTTGAACGCGGCCTATGGGCCCGGCAATTGGCCGGGCCTGCTTGATTCATCACGTCGTTGGAGGGATGCGTCATGGAACGCGATCTCGGAAAGCCGCTGTTCGATCTGGTGCTGCTGATTGCCTCGGCGGCGGCCTTTGTCCATGCCTCGGCCCTGCCGAACATTGACATCGTGGGGGATCTGTCGCCGGCGTTCTTTCCGCAGCTGATCTCGGCCGCCGTCTTTGTGTTGGCGACCCCCTGCTTCATTAATGACCTGCGCGAATGGCGCAGTGCCGCACGCGGTGAGCGCACCAACGGCCATCGCCGCGCGGTCGTGCAGTGGCTTCTGGTGGTGGCGCTGACGCTTGGCTACACCCTGGTGTTCGAGCGACTTGGGTATATCCCGAGCACGGCGGTGTTCACGTTTTGCTGTGTGGTCGGGTTTGCCGTGACCAGCGGCGGCCTGAGTGCGCAGTCGGTGGGTGGAAAGGTCAAGGCGCTGGCGGCGGCGGCGCTGTTCGCCGTGGTGCTCGCATCAGCGGTGTATTACGTCTTCACTGAGCTGTTCGACATTCCGCTGCCGGGCTGAGCGGCCTCGTGCACCGGTGCATTGGGAGAGTGACATGATTTCCGGATATCTGGACGGGCTTGAGATGGTGCTGCAGCTCGGCACGCTTCTTGCCATCGCCGGCGGTACGCTGCTTGGCATCATCATGGGGGCGCTGCCGGGCCTCACCTCGGCCATGGCCATCGCGCTGCTGCTGCCGGTCACCTTCGGCATGCCGCCGGTCATGGGCATCGGCATGCTTTTGGGCGCGCTGTGCGGCGCCGGGGCCAGTGGGTCGATCCCGGCCATCCTCTTAAACATTCCCGGTACGCCGTCTTCGGTCGCGACGACCTTTGATGGCTTTCCGATGGCGCAAAAGGGGCAGGCCGGCCGTGCGCTGGGGCTGTCCATCGTGGCGTCGTTCTTCGGCGGCGTCGCCAGCATGGTGATCCTGAGCCTTTTGGCCCCGCCCATCGCCGAATTCGCGCTGCGCTTCGGGGCGGCCGAGTATTTCTCGCTGAGTATCTTCGGGCTGGTGATCATTGCCTCCGTTGCGGGCAAATCCTTGATGAAAGGCTTGATTGCCGGGCTTCTGGGCTTTTTTGCCTCGACCATCGGCACCGACCCGATCACGGGCGTTGGCCGGTTTACCTTCGATCAGCTGTCGCTGCTGACTGGGATCAACCTGCTGCCGGCGCTGATCGGGCTGTTTGCGGTATCGCAGGTGTTAAAGGACGCCTTCGAGTACGACCCCACTGCGCGCCTCAAGGCGAGCGAGCACCGAGTGGACATTGCCCGGCCGCGCTTTCTCGAGACCCTTAAGCATTGGCGGGCGCTGATGGCGGGGATTTTATCGGGCTCCATCGTCGGGCCGGTGCCCGGGGCGGGTGGCAGTATCGCCTCGCTTGTGGCCTACGACCAGGCCCGGCGCTTTTCGAAATCGCCCGACAAGTTCGGCACCGGCCACGCGCCGGGTATTGTCTCGGTCGAAAGCGCCAACAATGCGCTGTTGGGCGGGGCGCTTATTCCAACGCTTGCGCTTGGTATTCCGGGCGAGGCGGCCACCGCCGTGCTGCTCGGGGGGCTGATGATTCAGGGCATCACGCCCGGGCCGATGCTGTTCGATAACCACGATGGCACGGTGTATGGCATCTTTCTGGCGTATCTGGTGGCCAACGCGTTCATGCTGTTGATCATGTGCCTCGGGATCAAGGTGTTCATTCGGGTTCTGATGGTGCCGCGCAAGCAGCTTCTGGCCTCGATTCTGGTGTTTTGCTTCATCGGGGTGTATGGCGTGGATGGCGATACGTTCAATCTGTACCTGATGCTTGGCTTCGGGGTGTTGGGGTATTTCCTCAACCGCTATAACTTCGGTACGGCGCCGGTCATCCTCGGACTCATTCTCGGCCCGATCGCCGAATCCAATCTTCGACGCGGGCTTCAGGCCTTTCAGGGCGACTGGACGCCGTTTTTCACCCGTCCGATCAGCCTGACGTTTCTGATCATCGCGCTTTTACTGCTGGTGATTACCATCTGGCAGAACCATCGAGCTCGGCGGCCCGTCTGACCGGGTCGGTACATCCTTTCTTCCTGTTGTCCTGATGTGTCGTCGCTTCGGAAAGTGCCTCCCCGGAGCGACGGCCTCTGCCCTGAACGCGCCGTTTGGCGCATGGAAAGCGCGCTCGGTTTGCGATTTCAACATGATCGATACCGACTACGTCATCGTTCAGGACAATTTTCAGGGACGCATGCTGTTCAATGTGGACCTGCACGGTAAGGTGTTCGGCATCTCGTCACTGTTGATCGTGGTGTTTGTCATCCTGACGCTGACGCTTCAAAGGCAGATGGAGCCGTTCTTCAACGGCATTCGGGATTGGTTGACCGCCAACCTGTCTTGGTTCTTTATGCTGTCCACCGCGATTTTCGTGATTCTTGCCGTCGGTCTGATCTTTAGCCCGTTGGGTCGGGTGCGACTCGGTGGGGCCGAGGCCAAGCCCGATCACAACTACATCAGCTGGTTTGCGATGCTGTTCGCGGCCGGTATGGGCATCGGGCTGATGTTCTACGGTGTGTCCGGGCCGATCTCGCACTATACGGCGTCGATGGATGGGATCTCGGTCGAGAACGGCGTTCGAGCCGACAGTGCACCGCTGGGCGGTGCCGAAGGCAATGAAGCCGCCGCGCGCCAGCTCGGCATGGCCTCCACTATGCTGCATTGGGGGCTTCACCCGTGGGCGATCTACGCCATGGTGGCGCTGTCGCTGGCGTTGTTCTCCTTCAACAAGGGCCTGCCGCTGACATGCGCTCGATCTTCTACCCGGTATTGGGTGAGCGCGTATGGGGTGGCCTGGCCATGTCGTCGACATTCTGGCGGTATTTTCCACCCTGTTCGGGCTTGCAACATCGTTGGGGCTGGGCGCTCAGCAGGCGGCGGCCGGGCTTCACTTCCTGTTCGATGTGCCGGACACCGACACCACGCGGGTACTTTTGATCGTCGCGATCACGACCATCACGCTGTGTTCGGTGGCCGCAGGCGTCGACGCAGGGCTTAAGCATCTGTCCGAGCTGAATATGGCTCTGGCGTTTGCACTGATGTTGTTCATTCTGTTTACCGGGCCGACGATGGATCTGGTAGTTGGATTTTTCAACAACATCTGGGCCTACGTGACCTATCTGCCGGAACTCTCGATGCCCTTCGGCCGTGACGACGTCAACTACAGTCAGTCGTGGTCTGCGTTCTATTGGGCGTGGTGGATCAGCTGGTCCCCGTTCGTTGGCATGTTCATCGCACGCGTCAGTCGCGGGCGTACCGTGCGTGAGTTCTTGATCGCGGTGCTTCTGGTGCCGACCATCGTCTGCATTTTGTGGATGACGATCTTTGGCGGTGCGGCCATCTTCCAGGTCGATTCAGGCTATACCGAGGTGGCCAATGCCGCGCTCGAGCTCAAGCTATTCGCGATGCTCGGCAATCTGCCGTGATCGCGATTGCCCTGATGCTCGGCGGTGGTCTCGGCGCGCTTCAGGCCATGGTCATCTCGACCGGTCTGCCGTTTGCGGTCGTGCTTCTGATCGGCTGCTTTGGCGTGATCAAGGGCTTGATGTCCGAGCCGCGTGCGAAGTAATGGCGTAATCTCGTGAGTACGGCGCGCAACGTGCGCGCCCAATGTGAAAAAGGCGGCCTTCGGGCCGCCTTTTTTGTGCTGCGGTCTCGCGGGTTGCCGCCGCGGGAAACCCGTCGACCCTTTTTTTGCGTTTTCAGGCAGTTGAGAGCCAGGGGCATGCCTGCTCAGTGCGCGGGACCTTGGTCTTATAAGCCATCGTCTAATGGGATTAAACGTATGATGTATGACAAATTACTTTCATCAACATCGTATGTTCCATGAATAATTAATGAGGCGAGCCATGGCGTTTTCCAGACAGGCGGTTACCGACGCGGTTGGCGACGGACTGCTCTCTTTTCCTGTCACCGACTTCGATGCACTCGGCAACTTCGACGCGGCGTCCTACCGCGCGCGCATCGAATGGCTGCTCGAGTATGAAATTTCCACCCTGTTCGTGGCGGGCGGCACCGGCGAGTTCTTCAACCTGTCACTTGATGAGTTCAAAGAGATCGTAACGATTGCGGTCGCGGCCACCAACGGCAAGGTGCCGGTCATCGCAAGCGCCGGCATGAACGCGCATCTGGCCCGCCAGTACGCGCGCATCGCTGAAGAGGCGGGCGCCGATGGCATCCTCCTGATGCCGCCGTATCTGACCGAGTGCCCGCAGTCCGGTCTTTTCGAGTACGCCAAGTCAGTGTGCGACTCGACCGACATCAACGTGATCTATTACAACCGCGCCAACGGCCTGATGAACGCCGAAACCGTCAAGGCGCTGGCCGATGCCTGCCCGAATCTGATCGGCTTCAAGGACGGCAAGGGCGACATTCAGGCGCTCAACACGATCATCAAGACCGTTGGTGACCGTCTGGTCTACGTCGGCGGCGTGCCGACTGCCGAAATCTTTGCAGAAGCCTATCTTTCCATCGGGGTGAACACCTATTCCTCGGCGGTGTTCAACTTCGTCCCCGAGATGGCGGTGTCGTTCTACAAGGCGCTGCGCGCTGGCGATTCCGAAACAGTGGCGCGTCTGACCCGCGAGTTCTTCATCCCGTTCGTGCAGCTGCGTGACACCTGCCCGGGTTACGCGGTCAGCCTGGTCAAGGCCGGGGCGTCACTGGTCGGTCATCCGGGCGGCAACGTGCGTTCCCCGCTGATCATGCCCTCCGAGGATGAAACCCGGGTGCTCAAGCAGTTGATCGACGGTGTCGAGAACGCGTCCTGACGCGGGCGAGCGCACTGAAAAATAGACACCCACACAATGACAGTAATTGAGGTGACTCCATGAAAACGTCGAGGTTAACGTTTGGTCTGGTCGGCTCTGCCTTTATGGCATCCCTGGCGCTTGCGCCCATTGCGGCGGCAGCCGATGGCCCGCTTAGAGGCAATGTTCGTGTCGTTATCGGATCGACTTCCACAGGCGGCGATACGTATCAAAACGCCAGTATCGTAGTCGATGCGCTTTCCAAGAAGCTGGACTTGAACATGAAGGTGGATGCTGTCGGCTTCAGTTCTGCCTATCGCGCCCTGGACCGTGACCCTCGCGGCAACACGTTGATGATTTTCCATGACCAGTCCTATCTGGGTCACCTTTACGGGGTGGAAGGCTATAAGGATCCGTTCACGAACTACACCGTGGGGCCAACCATTGCCATAAACCCCGGAAACGCCTACCTGGTGCCCAAGGACTCTCCCTACCAATCGCTTGATGACATCATCAAGGCGGCGGGGGAGGGCAAGACCATTCGCGTTGCCATTCAGCCGGGCGGGGTGTCTGAAATCGGGTATACCGCCCTCAAGAACGCGATTCGCATCGAGCATCCGGGCGCGGAAGATAATCTTGTAGCGGTAAATACCGGCTCGCAGTCTGACAAGAACCAGCTGCTGTTCGATGATCAGGCGGATTTGATCAATGGATCAGTGCAGGCCAATGAGCAGTATACGCGGCTGCCTGAAAGCGATCAGAAGGCCATGCGCTTTATTTGGCTTACGGCCACAAGTGAAACGTTGCAGCAGGCGCCGGAAAACGGTCTGGGGCAAACGGATCGAGCGACACTGCTTGAATACGCAGAACCCAACGTCAAGGTGACGATGGGTGGGGATAAGAACTTCGCCTTCGATAAGGAATTCTTTTTCCTTTACAACAAGAAAATGAACCCCGCAATCATCAAGCAGATCGATGACACGCTGGAAGAAATCTACGCCGAAGGCGCTATCCAGAAGGTTCAGAAGAAGTCGTTTTTCATTCCCGATTTCAAACCCTCGTCAAAGGCTCAGTCCCACTTGAAGGAAAAGGCTGATCGCTACGAAACAATCATAGAAAGCATCAATAAATAGCGTTGGGCCGGCATATGCGTATGCCGGCTTTTTAGTGTTATCTGCGCTTCCCGATTATTTGAGTTCTTTACGGAGTCGATATGGAATCCGGGACTACAAGCCCACTGAGTGTTTCGATTGATTTTCAAACATCTCATTTGTTTTTTCCCCATATCATTAATTGGACGATAGGCCTCCTGTTTGTCCTGGTTCTTGTTTTTAGAGTTGTTCCTTTCCTTAAAAAGGTGAAGCGAGGCGAGAGAGCGTTGCCCTTTATCGGAGAATCGATGGATGGCTTTCGGTTCGTGGGCACACTGGTATTGCTTGTCGCGTATTTTTATCTGATGTCGGTGGTTGGTGATTATTTCCCCTATACGGGCTATGGCTTCCTGTTTACCTCAATTGGCTTTCTGTTTCTTATGTCGCTGCTTTATATGCATACGCGCACAAAGCGAAAGATCATTGTTGCAGGTATCAATGCCTTACTTGCGCCCGCCCTCGCTTGGGTCGTTTTTGCCAAGCTGTTTTACATCACCTTGCCCTAGCGGAGTGCTCTCATGATGGATGTTCTGTCATCGCTTGATATCACCTTCTTTTTACTGACAGCGCTGGGTGCACTGGTCGGCATTATATTCGGGGCCATCCCTGGCATGACGGCCACCATGGCGGTCGCTGTCTGTCTTCCCCTCACGTATGCCCTCGGTCTGGAACATGGGCTTGCGCTTTTGCTGGGCCTTTATGTCGGTGGGATTTCCGGCGGAATGGTACCGGCGGTCTTGTTGAATATTCCGGGCACCCCGTCCTCGATCACGACCACATTTGATGGGTACCCCATGGCCCAGCGGGGCGAGGGTGAGCGGGCGCTTCGTATTTGTATTGTCGCCTCGCTGGTGGGCGGTCTGATAAGTGCGGTCGTACTGTTCTGGTTTGCGCCAATGCTTGCGGAGTTTTCGATCAAGTTTTCCTACGTGGAAAAGTTTCTGATCATCCTTCTGGCGTTGTCGGTGATCGCGTCGATGTCCAGCAATATGCTGGTGGGGCTGTTCAGTGGTGCAATCGGTATCTGGTTGAGCCTGATCGGCACGTATAGCCTTTCCGATGGCGGCAATGGAAAAACCCGCCTCATGTTCGACTTTATGGAACCCTACTTGTTCGAAGGCTTTTCCCTGTTGCCGGTGTTGATTGGCATCTTTGGAATTTCGACCGTGCTTATCGAGGCCGAGCGTGGCATCAGCGGAGGGCTCAAGGGCACGAATGTGGAAGTGAGCAAGGAGAAGCGTTTTTCGCTGTCCGTGTTCAAGGGCGGCATAACCAACCTGGTTCGCTCTTCGTTTATCGGAACGTTTGTAGGCATGTTGCCCGGGGTAGGCGGCAGCGCGGCTTCCGTACTGGCCTATACGCAGGAAAAGAACCTGTCTCGTGATTCCAGTCAGATGGGTAAGGGGGCACCGCAGGGGCTGATTGCGTCGGAGTCGTCCAATAACGCGCTGACCGGCGGCGCTTTGATACCGCTTCTCTCCCTCGGTATCCCGGGGGACTCGACAACCGCTGTTTTGATCGGTGCCTTTACACTGCAGGGCATTCAGGTCGGCCCATTGTTCATTCCTGAAAATCAGGACACCTGGTACGTCATGATGGCGGCGCTGGTCTTTGCCAACTTCGTCATGTTCTTTCTGATGTTTTATGCCATCAAGCATATCGCCAAGGTGGTGCTGGTTCCCAAGTACATTCTGTTTCCCATCATCGTAATGATGTGCGTCATTGGCGCCTACGCGATCAATTACGGCATCATGTTCGATGTGTGGACACTGCTTATCTTTGGAATCATCGGCTACATCATCCAGAAGATCGGCCTTGAGGTCGCCCCTTTGATCATCGGCTTCATTCTGGGCGGGTCTGCCGAGGTTTACTTCGTCAAATCCCTCGAATCCTTCGGGACGTATTCGATCTTCTTCACCAAAAGCCCGATCGCAGTTGTGCTTTGGGGACTGATTGCAGCGTCCATCGCCCTGTCAGCGTTCATCGGCTTTAAATCCCGCAAACGCGGCATGAGGAACGTATCATGACCAATGCGCTGGAACAGCCTCGCATCATTTGCATTCACCCAAGCGATAACGTGGCCATTGTCGTGACCTCAGGAGGGCTTCGTGCGGGAACCCGGTTGCCGGATGGGCTTGAGCTGGTCGTGGATGTGCCTCAGGGGCACAAGGTTGCCCTGAGCGATATCGCGCAGGGCCAGAACATCATTCGCTATGGCGAGGTCATCGGGACGGCGGTATCGGATATTGCCAGGGGCGAGCACGTCAACGAATCGAACGTGCAGCTGCCCACCCCCCCTGCGCTTGATAACCTTCCGATGGCCTCACGGCCAAGCCCTGCGCTCGAGCCTCTTGAGGGATATACCTTCGAAGGCTATCGCAACGTCGATGGCTCGGTGGGTACCAAGAACGTGCTTGGGATCACGACCAGCGTTCAATGCGTTGCGGGCACCCTCGAGCACGTCGTCGAGAGGATCAAGAAAGAGCTTTTGCCCCGGTTTCCAAACGTCGATGACGTGGTCGGACTCAATCACAGCTATGGGTGTGGCGTCGCCATCGGCGCGCCTGCGGCCATCATTCCCATTCGAACCCTGACAAACCTTGCACGAAACCCGAATTTTGGCTGTGAAATCATGGTTTTGGGGCTTGGGTGTGAAAAGCTTCAGCCTTCGACCCTGGTCGAGGATCAGCCGGTAAAACTGTTCAATCATTCCGATGAGGCTGAAACCAGCGCCAGCACGGTCAGCCTCCAGGATGAGTCCTTTTCCGGTTTCAGCGAGATGATCGACGGCATCATGCGTGTCGCTGAGCGCCATCTGCAGCGACTTGACCAGCGCCAGCGTGAAACCTGCCCGGTCTCTGATCTGGTGGTTGGAATGCAGTGCGGGGGGAGCGACGCCTTTTCCGGCGTAACGGCCAACCCGGCGGTGGGGCATGCAACGGATCTTCTCGTGCGTGCCGGTGCAAGCGTCATGTTTTCAGAGGTGACCGAGGTCCGCGACGCGATCCACCTGCTTACGCCGCGTGCGGTCTCACCAGAGGTCGCGCAGATGCTGATCGATCAAATGGCCTGGTACGACGACTATCTGACGCTTGGGCATGCCGACCGCAGCGCCAACCCCTCTCCGGGCAACAAGAAAGGGGGGCTCAGCAATGTGGTTGAAAAGGCCCTTGGCTCGGTCATCAAGTCCGGAAATTCCCCGATCGTTGATGTGATCGGCCCCGGTGAGCGGCTTAGAACGCGCGGGCTTACGTTTGCAGCCACGCCTGCCAGCGACTTTATCTGTGGCACCCTGCAAGCCGCAGCCGGCATGAACCTTCAGGTGTTTACCACCGGTCGAGGCACACCCTACAACCTGGCCATGACGCCGGTCATCAAGGTCTCCAGCAATACCACGCTCAGCCAGCGTTGGCATGATCTGATCGATCTCGATGCCGGCCGTATTGCCACTGGTGAGGCCACCATCGAAGAGACAGGCCGGGCACTTTTTGACTTGATTTTGGAGGTGGCCAGCGGCCGGACCACCGTTGCGGCAGAAAAACTGGGGCTCTACAACGATTTGGTGTTGTTCAATCCGGCGCCGGTAACCTGAAGCGAGGGTGGGCAGCGTGTGCCTGTCGGTGGGCCGGTGGGCGGATGTCGTGTCGGTAGGCAAATGTCGTGTCGACATACTGATGATGAACAGGAGGTTCCATGGATCAATCAAGCAGTAAAGACGGTGCAACCAGGCGCGGGTTCGTGAAGCAGGCCATGGCGCTTTCTGCAGGTGCCGTAACCATGAGTTATCTCGGGCGGGCCAGCGCGGAGCCTCTTGGCCTTCGCTACCCCGATGCCGCCGTCGAGGTGCTGGACGACTCATTCCTGAAATACCGGCTGTTCAACGCAAGTGTTGAAAAACTGGCGACGGGAATGCGCTGGGCCGAGGGGCCTGTCTGGGTCGCCGACGGGCGCTATCTGCTGGTCAGCGACATCCCCAATAACCGCATCATGCGGTGGGATGAAATCACCGGTGCGTTTTCGCCCTATCGTCAGCCATCCAACTTTTCCAATGGCATGTGCCGCGACCTTCAGGGGCGCTTGATTGTCTGCGAGGGGTCCACCACTGAAGGTCTTGGGCGGCGTGTCACGCGGACCGAGCACAACGGCAAGATAACGGTGCTTGCGGATCATTATCAGGGCAAACGGTTCAACTCGCCCAACGATGTCGTGGTGCGAAGCGACGGCTCTATCTGGTTTACCGATCCGCCGTTTCAGACGGGCAATGACTACGAAGGCCATCGAATCGATACCGAGCTGCCTCATGGGGTGTATCGCGTCGATGGCGAGAGTGGCGAAGTGCGTCAGGTCATCGACAATGTCGCAGGCCCCAATGGGCTTTGTTTCTCACCGGATGAAACCACCCTGTACCTGGTCGAGGGGCGGGCCAAGCCGAACCGGCTGGTGTGGGCCTATTCGGTGAACGACGATGGGTCGCTCGGAGGCAGACGCCAGCACATCAAGGCGGAAGGGTATGGGGCGCTTGACGGCATCAAGTGTGACGAGGATGGCAATCTTTGGTGTGGCTGGGGCAGCTCCGGTGACCCCAGGGGGCGTCCCGAAGACCTCGATGGCGTCATGGTCTTCAACCCCGAGGGCAAGGCGATCGGGCATATCAGGCTACCGGAGCGGTGCGCGAACCTGTGCTTTGGTGGCCGCGAGGGCAACCGATTGCTCATGGCCGGCAGCCACTCTATCTACGCACTTTATGTGAATACCCGCAGCGCCCTGAGTTGATGATTCTCTGACGCATTAGACTTTTTTTGTGTAGTCGACCACGCATGTAGTTTGTATGATGTATTACCTTTAAGGGCTAAACGAGTAGCCCGGCAACGCGATTACAAGGAATATCTTGATGACACACACTGTTGACCAGATTCGCCAAGCCCTGAGTGATGGCCTGCTGTCGTTTCCGATTACCGATCTGACGCCTGAAGGTCGGTTCGATGTCGATAGCTACAGTGACCGAATCGAATGGTTTGTCGACCAGGGCGTCTCGAGTATTTTCGTGGCAGGAGGCACCGGCGAATTCTTCTCCCTGTCGATGGATGAGTACGCGCAGATATGCAAGGCCGCGGTGGACGTCGTTGCCGGGCGTATTCCTGTTATCGCCAGTGCCGGGAAAAGCATTCCCGATGCCCAGGCTTACTGCCGCATGGCCGAAGAGGCCGGAGTGGATGGCATTCTCCTGATGCCGCCCTACCTGACCGAATGCCCGGCGGATGGTGTGATCAAGTACGCCGAAGCCGTCATCAACAGTACCTCGTTGCAAGTGGTCTACTACAACCGCGCTAACGGTGTGCTGGATGCGGAGAGCGTCAAGTCACTGGCCAGCGCCTGTCCGAACCTGATCGGGCTCAAGGACGGGGTCGGGAACATCGCGGCGTTGAACGACACCATCAAAACCGTTGGAGACCGTTTGGTTTATATCGGTGGCGTGCCGACGGCCGAAATTTTCGCCGAAGCCTATCTTTCGATTGGCGTAAACACGTATTCCTCGGCGGTGTTCAACTTCATGCCGGAAATGACCATGGCGTTCTACAAGGCCTTGAGACAGGGCGACCAGGCGGCCGTTACCCGAATCATTCAGGACTTCTTTATCCCGTTTTGCCGTTTGCGCGACCGCAAGAAAGGGTACGCCGTCAGCCTGATCAAGGCCGGTGCAGATTTGATCGGTCGACCTGCAGGCGACGTACGTGCGCCCCTGACCATGCCGACCGAGGCCGAGAAAGCCGAGCTTTCCGAACTTATCAAGGCCAGCCGCTGACTTTTCAATAAATAGGCAGTGTCATGTTCCCAACCCTGAAACGTATAACCATCACGCCCGTGGCCGGCTACGACAGCTTTCTTTTGAACCTGAGCGGCGGTCACGCCCCCTGGTTCATTCGCTGCGTGCTGATGATCGAGGACAGCGCCGGCAACACCGGCGTGGGCGAGATTCCGTCAAGCGAGGGCATTCTAGCCGGGCTCGAGCAGTGCCGAGATCTGATCGAGGGCCAGAGCCTGCGCGATTTCCGTCAGGTGCTGACGCAGTGCAAGGCCCGCCTCGAAGGCAACGGCCCGGAAGAGCGCGGCCAGCAGACGTTCGATCTGCGTGTGGCGGTGCATGTATTGACCGCCATCGAATCGGCGCTGTTCGATCTCTACGGCCAGCACGTCGAGCTGCCGGTGGCGGATCTGCTTGGCCGGCTCGGGCGCCAGCGCGACGAAGTCGAGGCGCTTGGGTATCTGTTCCTTCTGGGCGACCCGGACAAGACGGATCTGCCGTACCCGAAGCCGCCTGAGTCACCGCGCGATGACTGGGACGTGGTGCGCTGTCAGGAAGCGCTGACCCCCGAGGCGGTAGTGCGGCTTGCGAAAGCGGCGCACGCCCGGTACGGCTTCAAGGACTTCAAGCTCAAGGGCGGCGTACTGAGCCCTGAGGCCGAGGCCGATTGCATTCGCGCGCTTTACGAGGCGTTTCCCGATGCGCGGCTCACGCTTGATCCCAACGGCGCCTGGACGCTCGATCAGGCCGTGAAGGCCCTGACGCCGATCCGACACATGCTGAGCTACGCCGAAGACCCCTGCGGCCAGGAAGGCGGGTATTCCGGCCGGGAGACCATGGCGGAGTTCAAGCGCCGTACGGGGCTGCCCACCGCCACCAACATGATCGCGACCGACTTCAAGCAGCTCCAGTTCGCGGTCGCCCTCAATTCGGTCGACATTCCGCTGGCCGACTGCCATTTCTGGACCATGCAGGGTGCCGTCATGGTCGGTGAGCTCTGTAACGAATGGGGCATGACCTGGGGCTCGCACTCCAACAACCACTTCGACATCTCGCTTGCGATGATGACCCACGTGGCGGCGGCGTGCCCGGGCGAGATCACCGCGATCGACACCCACTGGATCTGGCAGGATGGTCAGCGTCTGACCACCGAGCCGTTCCAGATCAGGGACGGCAAGATTTCGGTGCCCAGGACCCCCGGGCTTGGCATCACGATCGACAAGGCGCAGCTCGAGGCTGCGAACCGACTTTATCAGTCGCTGGAGGTTCGCCAGCGCGATGACGCCATGGCCATGCAATATCTGATTGATGGCTGGCAGTTCGATCCCAAGCGTCCGACGCTTGTACGGGATTGAGACTTCATGGAGAGACGTCCATGCACACCTTTCATGGAAAAGATCCATGCACACTAGCGGAGGCAGTATGCAATTGACTGGGGAACTACTCATCGGCCAGACGGCGGTCAAAGGCAGCCAAAAGACGGTGAAGGCCATCAACCCGGCCACGGGCGAGTCGCTCGAGCCTGGCTATCCCGGCGGAACACGGGCCGAGGTCGATCACGCCTGTGAGCTGGCCTGGGCCGCATTCGATGCGTTCCGCGAAACCTCGCTTGAAGACCGGGCGCGCTTTCTTGAAACCGTCGCCGATGAAATCGAGGCGGTGGGCGATCAGATCACCGAGCGCGGCGTTCAGGAAACCGGCCTGCCGGAAGCGCGGTTGAACGGTGAGCGCGGACGTACCTGCAATCAGCTTCGCCTGTTTGCCCGCGTAGTGCGCGACGGCGAGTGGCTCGACGTGCGCGTCGACCCGGCCAAGCCCGACCGGGCACCGATGCCGCGCGCCGATCTGCGTCAGCGCCACATCGCGCTCGGCCCGGTCGCCGTGTTTGGTGCCAGCAACTTCCCGCTGGCGTTCTCGGTGGCCGGTGGTGACACGGCCTCTGCGCTGGCGGCGGGCTGCCCGGTGATCGTGAAGGCCCACGGCGCACATCCGGGCGTGTCCGAGCTGGTCGGCCGTGCGATTCAGAGCGCGGTGGCCAAGTGCAACCTGCCGGAAGGCGTGTTCTCACTGCTCTACGGCTCTGGTCGCGACATCGGCACCGCCCTGGTGACGGATTCCCGCATCAAGGCAGCCGGCTTTACCGGTTCTCGTCAGGGCGGTCTGGCGCTTTGGAAGGCCGCGCAGGAGCGCGCCGAGCCGATCCCGTTCTACGCCGAGATGAGCAGCATCAATCCGGTGTTCCTGATGGCCGACAAGCTCGAACGCGAGGCGCAGGCGCTCGGTGAGGCGTTCATTGGCTCACTGAACATGAACGCCGGTCAGTTCTGCACCAACCCGGGGCTGGTGGTGGCGGTCAAGGGCGAGGCGCTCGAGACCTTCAAGCGCTCGGCCGTGGCCGCGCTTGATAACGCCGCCGCCAACACCATGCTGACGCCAGGCATTCATGAGGCCTACGTTGAGGCGGTCAAGGCGCTGGACGCCTCCAACACCGCCGAACGGCTCGGCCAGGGACCTGCGGGCGAGGGTGAAAACGCCTGTCAGGCGGGGCTATTCGCGACGAGCGCGCAGCACTTCATCAATGATGAAACGCTGTCTCAGGAAGTGTTCGGTTCGACGTCGCTGATCATCGAGTGCGACTCGCTCGACGAGGTCACGCAGGTGGCCGAGCATCTGGAAGGCCAGCTCACCGCGACCCTTCAGATGAGCGACAGCGACCACGCCGACGTCAAGGCGCTTCTGCCGACGCTCGAGCGCAAGGCGGGCCGTATTCTGGTCAACGGCTGGCCGACCGGCGTGGAAGTCTGTGACGCCATGGTGCACGGCGGGCCGTTCCCGGCAACGTCTGACACCCGCACGACCTCGGTCGGCACGGCGGCGATTCATCGCTTCCTGCGCCCGGTCTGCTATCAGAGCCTGCCGGACGCACTGCTGCCGGACGCGCTCAAGGAAAGTAACCCGCTGGGTGTGCGTCGCCTGGTGGATGGCTCACGCGAGCACTGATCCTGCAAGGTCCTGTCGCTTTCCCGGCCATGGGAATCAGGCCCGGGAGGGCGACAGCCGCTGCAGGGAGGCCGCCATGTCGTTGAAGCGGTCGCCCTGCAGGCGGACATGATCCATCAATTCGCGACGCGCCGTCTCGGTGTCGCCCTCCATGAGCGCATGAACAATGCGCTCATGCTCCTCGAACGACTCGTTCACCCGATTGCGCACATGAAGCTGAAGCCGACGGTAGGGCTTGAGCATAGCGTGTAGTCGCCGCGCTTCCCTGGCCAGAAAGTCATTGTGGCTGGCGGCGTAGATGCACTCGTGAAATACCCCGTTTCGGTAGTAGTACTCATCGCTGTCGCCGGCATCCCGAGCCTGACGGCAAGCCTCATGCGCGGTGTTCAGTTCGGTCAGCTCATCGGCGGTAATGCGTCGCGCCGCCAGGCGTCCACACATGCCTTCCAGTTCGGCCATCACCTCGAATCGCTCGACCACCTCCATAACATTTAGTCGTGCGACGAAGGTCCCCCGTTTTGGCTTGACCTCCACCATGCCCGTCGTGGCCAGTTGCTGCAGCGCCTCACGCACAGGAGTGCGCGAGCACTGATATTCAGTGGCCAGCGCCTCGGGATCCAGTCGGTCTCCCGGCGCGTAGACACCTTCCACAATGGCGTCTTCCAACTGATCTTTCAGGCGTTGCGAGTGAGGTATCCGAGACATCTTAGACTTTCTCCCATGTTGACACCCCGTCGGTGCAGGCTGATTGTTATATACAACATACCATTTTGAAGAATACAAAAAGACCGATTTTCAAGTCCAAATAACGGCATGGACGCACGGCTTCGAACGCTATTACCGGTGGGGAGATACAGCATGAACGTTAACATGAGTTTCCTGCAGGACTTGCTCTCGAGTCTTGAAACCAAGGCGCGTCAGAACGGCATGTTCGTCGGCAGACAGGGCGGTCGGGAAGAAAGCCCGCTTGCCAGGCTGGACGCGGCCTGCGATACCCTGATGCATCACGGCGGCGAAGCCTCTCGTATCCTGATCGCCAGACAGGCGCTGACGGCCTATCGCGCGCTTGACGCTGATCAGCGGCGGGCGTTTTTCCAACTGCTGGCCGACCAGTACGCTGCGGATCCGGCCGCGATTCATGCCGCCTACGCACGCTACCGCGAGACAGAAGACAATCAGGCGCTCGAGGCGCTTGGCAGTGCCTGCGAGCCACGGCGACAGTCCCTGCTGCGTCGGCTCAACCAATGCCCCGGTGGCACCTATGAGCTGGTTCAGATGCGGGCTGACCTTCTGGCGATGCTGAAGGAGGCGCCGGAGCTTGCGCCGCTCGATGCGGATTTCGCCCACCTTTTTGCTTCCTGGTTCAACCGCGGGTTTCTGATGCTGGAGGCCATCGACTGGAACACCTCGGCCGCCGTGCTCGAAAAGGTCATCCGGTATGAAGCGGTGCATGCGATTCACGACTGGAATGACCTGCGCCAACGGCTGGACCCCGGGGATCGGCGCTGTTACGCGTTTTTCCACCCCGCGACCGGCGACGAGCCTCTGATCTTCGTCGAAGTGGCCCTGTGCCGGGGAATTCCCGACAACATCCAGTCGATCCTTGACGGCGACGAGCATGTGGCGCCGGAGGAGGCCGATACGGCGGTGTTCTACAGCATCAGCAACTGCCAGGCCGGCCTCAAGGGCATCTCCTTCGGCAATTTCCTGATCAAGCAGGTGGTCGAGGAGCTGCAGCGTGAGCTTTCGCAGCTCGAGAACTTCGTCACGCTTTCGCCGGTGCCAGGGCTCAGAAAGTGGCTGGATCAGACGCGAAAGGACGGCGGCCTGCCCGGCAGCAGCGATCTGATCGAGCGGCTGGAGTCCGAGACCTGGCGCGAGGACAAGGCTTCCCGCAGCAAGATGGCCTCCGACGTGACGGCGCTGGCCGCGCATTATCTGCTGGATGCCAAGCGCCACGGCGCGCCGGCAGACCCGGTCGCGCGGTTTCACCTCGGCAACGGCGCCCGCCTTCACCGCATCAACTGGCCCGGCGATACCTCGGTCAAGGGCCTCCAGCAGTCGCATGCCGTCATGGTGAATTACCTCTATGACCCCAGTCGCATCGAACAAAACCACGAAGCGTTCAGTCGCGAGGGCACCATCGCCTGCTCCTCCGAGGTCAAGCGCGCGGCCAAACAGGGTCAGCAGCGCTTTACCCGCAGCAAGGACAGGGTCTGACAGCAGGGACAAGGTCTGACACCGCTTATCTCAGGAGACGTACCGTGAATCATAATCTTTATCTACAGTTTCAAACGCATTTCGATCAGCAGCCGGACAAGGTGCTGATGGCCACCACCGGCGGTGAAGCCTACACCTATGCAAACGTTCAGGACACGGCCATGAAGATGGCGGGTGCGCTGCGCCGGCTGGGTGTGACCCAGAGCGATCGGGTCGTGGTGCAGGTCGAGAAGAGCGCTCAGGCATTGATGCTCTATCTGGCTTGCCTGCGGGCGGGAGCAGTCTATTTGCCGCTCAATACCGCCTACACCGACAATGAGGTGGCGTACTTCATGCAGGACGCCGAGCCCCATCTGGTGGTGTGCGATCCGTCGCGGCGCAAAGGGCATCAGGCCCTGGCCGAGGCCCATGGCGTTGCCCATGTGGAAACCCTCGACACCAGGGCGGGGGGCAGCCTGATGGAGAAGGTTGCGCAGGAGGCGCCGGATCAGACCATAGCCAAGCTCGAGGCCGACGATCTGGCCGCGATCCTGTACACCTCGGGAACGACAGGGCGCTCGAAGGGCGCCATGCTGAGCCACCAAAACCTTGCGGCCAACAGCCAGGCGCTGGTGGACACCTGGCAGTTCACCCAAGACGACCATCTGCTGCATGCGCTGCCCATCTTTCACACCCACGGCCTGTTCGTTGCCTGCAACATCATCTTGACAGCAGGCGCCTCCATGACCCTGCTGCCAGGCTTTGACGCCGAGGCGCTGCTGTCGCTGATGCCCAAGGCCACGGTGCTGATGGGCGTGCCGACCTTTTATACCCGCCTGCTCGATCAGCCTGGTCTTGATCGCACCAGCACCGCCACCATGCGGCTGTTCATTTCAGGCTCGGCGCCGCTTCTGGCCGAGACGCACCGAGCGTTCAAGGCCCGCACCGGCCACACGATTCTGGAACGCTACGGCATGACCGAAACCAACATGAACACCTCCAACCCCTACGACGGCGAGCGTCGGCCAGGCACGGTCGGGTTTGCGCTGCCGGGGAGTGAGGTGCGCGTGGTCGACCGGGACAGTGGTGCCGAGCTTCCCGCCGGGCAGAACGGGCTGGTGGAGGTTCGAGGCCCCAATGTCTTCCAGGGCTACTGGCGAATGCCTGAAAAGACCCGGGAAGAGTTTCGTTCTGATGGCTTCTTCATCACGGGGGATCTCGGGATGATCGATGATGAGGGGTACCTACACATCGTCGGCCGGGACAAGGATCTGGTGATTTCCGGCGGCTACAACGTGTACCCGAAGGAGATCGAGCAGTTCATCGATGAGCTGCCCGGCGTCAACGAATCGGCGGTCATCGGCCTGCCTCATCCGGACCTGGGGGAGGGCGTGGCCGCCGCCGTGGTCTTGAACGAAGACGCGAAGGTAACGGAAGACGACATCATCACTGCGCTGGCACCGCATCTTGCCCGCTACAAGCAGCCGCGCCGGGTGGTGTTCGTGGATGAGCTTCCGCGCAACGTCATGGGCAAGGTGCAGAAAAATGCGCTGCGCGAGGCGTACGCCGACCTTTATCGGGCCGGCACGGCGGTACCGAGTGAGTAGCATTTGGATTGCCACTTCACGATGACCCAGCCGGCCGCGGTCGCGGCCGGCCCGGCATAACAACAATGATGGGGAAACACTCATGGTGATTTACGGGGTAGGACTCCTGGCCGGCTGCATGCTGGTCGGGCTTGTAACCGGGGATATTCTCGGGACGCTACTGGGCATCGACGCCAACCTTGGTGGTGTTGGCATCGCGATGCTGCTGTTGATTCTGGTGACCGGCATTCTCAAGCAGCGCGGTCATATGCCTGAAAGCACCGAGCAAGGCATCAACTTCTGGAACGCCATGTATATTCCGATCGTGGTGGCCATGGCGGCCAGTCAGAACGTGGCCGCGGCGTTCAGTGGCGGTCTGGTTGCTCTGCTTGCCGGGGCGCTGGCGATGGCGCTGGGGCTGTTGTTGGTGCCGGTACTGACCGGGCATCGTCGTGAACCGCTGCCGCCGAGCGACGCCGACGCTCCGTCGACCGCCATCGGCCGGACGCACTGAGGAGCTTGCCATGAACGATTCCATCATGACGGTATTCGACAAGTATCATCTGATCGCGGCCTTCGCCGTGATCGGGCTGACCATGTTTATTGCGCACTGGGCCAGCAAGCGTCTGACCCGCGGCCGGCTGCACGGCTCGGCAATCGCGATTCTTGTCGGGCTGGCGCTGGCCTGGCTTGGCGGGGTATCGACCGGTGGCAAGCATGGACTGGCGGACGTCAGCCTGTTTTCAGGCCTCGGGCTAATGGGCGGCGGCATGCTGCGCGATCTTGCCATCATCGCGACCGCCTACGGTGTGCGGTTTCAGGAGATCAGGCAGGCCGGTATCCGCGGCGTCATTGCCCTGTTTGCGGGGGTGCTGGTGTCCTTTATCGCCGGTGCGGTCGTGGCCGTGAGTTTCGGCTACACCAGCGCGGTCGACATCACCACCATCGCCGCGGGCGCCGTGACCTACATCGTCGGGCCAGTAACCGGCGCAACGCTTGGCGCGAGCTCCGAAGTGATCGCACTGTCGATTGCCGCCGGGCTAGTCAAGTCGATCCTGACAATGGTCTTTACCCCGCTGACGGCCAAGTGGATCGGGCTGGACAACCCGCGCTCAGCGATGATCTTTGGCGGCCTGATCGGCACCACCAGCGGGGTCGCGGCAGGCCTTGCGGCCACCGATGCCCGCCTGGTGCCCTATGGCGCAATGACGGCGACCTTTTATACCGGGCTTGGCATCCTGCTCGCCCCAACCGTGCTGTTTCTGGCGGTGCGGGCGCTGGCGTAGCTCATTTTTTACACCAGGTTGAAAAGCCCGCCGATGCCTGGGTGTCATGTCGGCATGAACCGGTGGTCGGTTCATGCCGTTTTCGTATGCTGACTTTTTCTGGATTCGCTGACCTATTTCCGACTGCGCTGGCCCCCTTCCAGATACGCTGGCCTCTTTCTAGGCTCTGGCCTGAACGCGTGTCTTTCAGACTTGGTTCTCAGCAAACGCTTGCCTATACCCTGGGGTTCCCAGGTCAGATGAACCGAGCTTTCTACTTTAGTAGTTAAGTAAACTAAAGGCGCACTGATAAATCGCGTTAGCCGAGTATTCTGATAGTTGTATGATGTATTACTAAAAGGATGCTGAAACGTGATGATGATCAAAGCGCTTGGAAAAAAACCTCTAATCAATGCCTTGTCGCTCGGGCTTGCGCTCGCGGTGACCTCGGCACATGCCGCTGACTTCCCCGATGACGACATCAAGTTCATTTCGCCTGCCGCGCCCGGCGGCGGTTCCGATTACCTGATCCGCTCGCTGCAGCCGAGTCTCGAAAAGCAGTTTGGCGTCAACATCATCCCTCAGTACCTCTCCGGCTGTGGTGGGGCATGCAGTCATTGAACGCGCGACCGAACGGTCTGCCCGATGTCCCGACGCTCAAGGAAAAGGGCTACGACATCAACATCTCCAACTGGCGAGGGGTCGCTGCGCCGCAAGGGCTTGATGACGACGTTCGGTCGCGTTGGGTAGCCGCACTCAAGCAGGCGTCGGAAGACCCGGCGTTTCAGAAGCGCATCGAGCAGCTTGGCATCGATGTCGACTTCCGCTCCGGCCCCGAATTTCAGGACTACGTCGAATCGCTTTCGAGTCGGCTGATTCCGGTGGCGCAAGCGGTTGCCAGCGAGAACCGCTAAGGAGGCCCGCATGAACGGGTCTATCCAGGAAACGTGTCTGAGCCTGTTGCTGGCGGCGGTTGCTGCCGGCCTTGCGGTCACGGCGATGGGCATTCTTCTGGGCGCCTTGCCGGGGCTGTCCGAGGCCATGGCCGTGGCGCTGCTGTTGCCGATTACCTACGGCCTCGACCCCATCTCCGGCATCGGGTTACTGCTCGGTGCGTTCTGTGGTGCGGTGGCCGGTGGGTCGGTGCCGGCCATCCTGCTCAACATGCCAGGCACGCCCGGTTCGATCGCGACCACGTTTGATGCCTACCCGATGGCGACCAACGGCCGCGCCGGCAAGGCGCTGGGGCTTTCGGTGGCGTCGTCGTTCGTGGGCGGGATGATCAGTGCGGCCATCCTGATTCAGGTGTCACCGCTGATTGCCGCCATCGCCCTTAAATTCGGCGCGGCCGAGTATTTCTCGCTGAGCATTCTCGGGCTGATGATCATCGTGTCACTGGCGGGGGCCTCGTTGATCAAGGGGCTGATCGCGGGGCTTGTCGGGATGCTTTTATCGACCGTGGGCGCCGATCAGGTCACCGGCGCGCTGCGGCTGACCTTCGATCAGATGTCGCTTTTGATGGGGGTGAGCCTGCTTGCCGTGATTGTCGGGCTGTTCGCGGTCTCGCAGCTTCTGACCGATCTGGAGAAACTGCATGAGCCGCGCACCTCGATGAAGGTCGACAACGCCCTCGACGGCGCGTTCCCGCGGCTTCGTGAAGTGTTAAGAAACTGGAAGCTGACGCTGATGACCTCGTTGGTCGGCACCGGGGTGGGCGCGGTACCGGGCGCCGGGGGGAGCATCGCCTCCATCATGGCGTATGACCAGGCCAAGCGCGTTTCGCGCACGCCAGAAGCCTTTGGCAAGGGCGCACCGGAGGGCGTGATTGCCTCGGAATCGTCCAATAACGCCATGGTCGGCGGGGCGTTGATTCCGATGCTGACACTGGGTATTCCGGGCGAGGGCGCGACCGCCGTGTTGATTGGCGGGTTGATGATTCAGGGCATTCAGCCGGGGCCGACGCTCTTCGACACCCAGTCAGGGCTTGTCTACGGCATTTTCGTGGCCTTCCTTCTGGCCAACATCATGATGCTGTTCGTGCAGTGGTGGGGCATTCGCTTGTTCGTGCGTCTGCTTCGGGTGCCACAGCATTTTCTGCTGCCGCTGATCTTCATCTTCTGCGCAGTGGGGGTCTTCAGCATCAACAGTGATTTCTTCGATGTCTATCTGATGATCGCGCTCGGCGTGCTGGGCTTTTTGCTGGCCCGGTTCGGCTTCGGTGTGGCGCCGGTGGTGATCGGGTTGATTCTCGGCGGTGTGGCCGAAACCAACCTGCGCCGTGGTCTTCAGACCTTCGATGGCAGTTGGATGCCGTTTCTGACCCGGCCGATCAGCCTGGCCTTTCTGGTGCTGGCCCTGGTGTTTCTTTTGATGTCACTGCGCCGCAATTATCAAACCGCCAAGGCGTGAGCCCCGGCAGGGCGCAAGTAAATGTTTAATTAATAATATATTAATGAATGTCGTTTTTAGAACAAAACAATCCTTTCAGGAGATAGTCGATGAAACCCAATGTCGTCATTGTGCATGAACTCTACCCAGAGCTTCTCAAGACGCTTGAGCAGCATTACAACGTCGTGCACTTCACACGGCTGAACAGCGACGCCGACCGGGCCGATTTCAACGCGGCCATGGCCGAGGCGGATGCCTTTCTCGGCTCGAACGTGAAGTTCGACGAGGCGCTGATCGAGCGCTCACCGCGGCTCAAGGTGATCGCAAGTGTCTCGGTCGGCGTTGATGCCTACCCGCGCGAGGCGCTCAAGGCGCGGGGCATTGTCCTGACCAACACCCCGGAGGTGTTGACCGATGCCACCGCCGACACGGGCTTTGTCCTTTTGATGATGGCCGCCCGGCGCGCCGGCGAGATGGAACGCAAGGTGCGTTCAGGGAACTGGTCGACCTCGCTCATGAGCCAGGATTTCGGGGTCGATGTGACCGGCAAGACGCTCGGCATCGTCGGGATGGGGCGCATCGGGCAGGCGGTCGCCAAGCGCGGGCATTTCGGCTTCGACATGCCGGTCATCTTTCAGAACCGAAGCTCCAAACCCGAGGTCGAAGCGGCACTCGATGCCCGCCAGGTGGATCTTGATACCCTGTTCGAGACCGCTGATTTCATTGTGGTGACCGCCGCGCTCAGCGATGAAACGCGCGGCATGATCGGCCGGGCACAGCTCGAGCGAACGCGTGAAAAGACCATCTTGATCAACATTTCACGCGGGCCGGTGGTGCGCGAGCAGGAATTGATCGAGTGTCTCCAGGAAGGCGTGCTGTATTATGCGGGGCTTGATGTTTACGAACGTGAGCCGCTTGATCCGTCGTCGCCGCTTATGGGCCTCGACAACGTCGTGCTGCTGCCGCACATTGGGTCATCGACCGTGGAAACGCGCGGCGCGATGTGCGATTTGGCCGCGGATAACTTGAACCGGGTGCTGGCCGGTACCTCGCCGTTGACGCCTGCCTAGGCAACGCCCCGCGCGAGGGGATGCGTTTAGACGGTGTGTCCGTGTCAGCTAATATGCGTCGACGAGCCCGCCTCCAGCCATTGTTATCATGGGGGCGGCCGTCGACGCGTTTTCCTTTGAGCCGAGCATATAGAGACCGATGACCGAGAAGACGAAAGCTCTGAACCTTGAACGCATCAATCAGCAGGGCAGTCTGTCCAGTCAGATCGCGCGTCAGCTCGAGGCGCTGATCAACAGCGGGCAGATCGAGGTCGGCGAGAAACTGCCGACCGAAAGCAAGCTGTGCGACCTGTTCGGGGTTAGCCGTACGGCGGTGCGTGAGGCCATCGCGCACCTTCGCTCCATGGGCCTGATCGAGACGCGGCGCGGCGTGGGAACCCGGGTACTTCGCACCGAACCCGAGCGGGTGTGGCCTGCGCAGGACATCAGTGCGACCACGGTCGAGGACATCCTGTTCGTGCTGGAGCTTCGGGTGACGGTCGAACCGCGCGCGGCGGAACTCGCCGCGAGCCGCCATACCGACGAGGATGCCCGGGCGCTTCAGGCCGCCCATGATGCGTTCGTCGGGGCGTGCCACCACAAGACGCTCGGGCGCGGGGAAGACTACGCGTTTCACCACGCCATCATTCAGGCCACCCACAACCCCTGTTTTCTGGCGTTCTATGACCCGTTGCACAAGGGGGCGATTCCCCGGGCGCAGCTCCTGAACGCCGAGCTTGATACCGAGGCCGCGCACACCTACCTCGAGCACGTGGCTGTCGAGCACAAGCGCATTCTCGATGCGATTCTCGCCCGTGACCCGGAGGGCGCGTTTCAGGCGATGGAGCAGCACCTTCTGCGCGCGACCCAGACCTACCGCACCTACCTGCCCAGTGACTGAGGCCTGCACCGATGCTGCGTAACGCGATCGAGCGCCGTATTCACGGTATTTCCGGGTTGGCGCTCGGCGGCATCGATTATAGCCAGCCTCCGGGCGATCCGGGGCTTTTTGGCCCGGGCTCGATGGTATGGCGCGTGCACGGCGATTTCACGTCCATGCTCTGCGGCGGCGTGTCGGCGCTTTTACTCCAGATGATGCATCCGCTGGCCCTTGCAGGCGTCTGGGATCACTCCAACTTTCGAGACGACATGCTCGGCCGGCTCCGGCGCACCAGCCAGTTCGTGGCGGCGACCTCGTTCGGGCCGACCGCGGACGCCGAGCGGCTGATCGAGCGAGTCATCAGTATTCACAGGCACGTAACAGGCACCTACACCGATGGCCGCGCCTACCGCGCCGATGACCCGGAGCTTCTGACCTGGGTGCACGTGAGTGAGGCTCGAAGCTTTCTCGCCGGGTGTCTGCGCTACTACCAGACAGAGCTCTCCATCGAGGAGCAGGACCGCTACTACCGGGAAAGCGCGCTGACTGCCTACCGGCTTGGCGCGACCTGGGTGCCGGAGACCGTCGGTGAGGTGGAAGCCTACCTCGAGCGGATGCGGCCCGAGCTTATCGTGGACGCGCGCACCCGCGAGGTGGTGCGGCTTCTGTGGGCAGGCAGCCCCCAGTTCAGGCAGGTGCGGCTGTTTTACCGGCTGTTTCTTCGCGGCGGGGCGGATCTGTTGCCTGACTGGGCGCAGGACGCGCTCGAACTCAGGGCCTCGCCGGCCGGCCGCCGGGCAACGCGGGCAAGCGTCAATACCCTGGCCCCGGTGCTGCGCTGGGCGGTGCGCGATGGTGCCCGCGCCCGTGCAACCGCCCGCATGAGCGCAGCCGACGCCTCTGAGTCTCGATAAAAAGGTCCTCTTTAAAAAGAGCGCCGCGATAAAAAGCGCACCCATAAAAAACAGCGCCCGAAGGCGCTGTTTTATCGAGAGGGGCGTACGCCGTTCAGTTACGAGGTTGAAACGGCGGCCTCGCCTGACGCCGCGCTCTTGCGACGGTCTTTCGGGAAGAACGTGCCGGCCTTGAGGTCGGCCTCGATCTGCTCGAGCGAGCGGCCATTGGTTTCGGGGATGTAGCGAATCACGAACACCAGCGCCAGTGTCGAGATCAGCGCATAGAGCCAGAACGTGCCGGAGGTGCCGAGCGCGTTGATCAACGTAAGCGTTGTGAGCGTGACGATCAGGTTGAAGATCCAGTGGCTGAAGGCCCCGACGCTTGCGCCCTTGCCACGCACGAACAGCGGATAGACCTCGGCGTTGATCAGCCACAGGCAGACCCCGAAGCTGCAGTTGAACGCCATGTAAAGCGCCAGACACGCCACCAGTGTCCACTGGCCGGCCGCGGACGTCGGTGCGCCGCCCATGAACAGAATGCCCATCACGATCAGCGCGACGATGGAGCCCGGCACCATCCAGATCAAAAAGCGCTTGCGGCCGATCTTGTCGACCATCAGCACGCCGAATACGGTCGCGATGTTAAGAAGCACCGCCCCTCCGATGGAGGCGAGAATAGAGGCGTTTTCATCAAAGCCCGCGTTACTGAGAATGGTCGGGGCGTAATAGATGATGGCGTTGTTGCCGGTGATCTGGGAGAACATCGCAATGCCGAACCCCGCGATCAGCGCCGGGCGCACCCAATCACTGAAAAGATCCCGCCAGGTGCCTTCGGGACGGGCGGAAATTTCCTTGATTTCATCGAGTTCCTGACGAGCACCCTGACGGCTTTCACGCACGCGCTCGAGAATGCCGAGCGCCTCTTCTTCACGGCCCTGACCCAAAAGCCAGCGTGGGCTTTCAGGCAAAACGATCATGCCAAGCATCAGGACCACCGCCGGAATGGTGCCGAGCGCGAACATCCAGCGCCACGCATCGCCGAGGGCGAAGCCTGTGAGGTAGGCTACCAGAATGCCGAACACCACCATCAGCTGAAACATGACAACCAGCTTGCCGCGGTGCTTGGGCGGGGTTACTTCGGCGATGTAGACCGGAATGATCTGAGTGGCGCTACCGGCAGAGAGGCCGAGCAGAAAGCGCGCCAGAATCAGCACTTCAACGCTTTGCGCCACGGCCGAGAGCACCGAGCCGATCACGAACACCAGCCCGAGCAGCACGATGGAACGGCGTCGGCCCAGACGGTCGGACAGGGGCCCGGTGCCGAGGCAGCCGAAAATGGCGCCGAAGATGATCGCGCCGGTCACGATCTGCTTCATGGTGTCATCCATCACGAACTGCTTCGAAAGCCCGAGCAGGGCCACACCGATGATGCCGGTGTCATAGCCGAACAGCAGCCCGCCAAGGGCGGCCACGATGGAGACCAGGATGACGAGCGTCTTTCCGCTCGGGCCCCGATGCGACGGGGCGTCACTGACGTGTGTCATTGGGAGGTTCTCCGATTGGCTGAAACGATTCAGCAAAAAGAGCGCATAAATGCGCGTTTAATGATGGATTCAGGGTAATTAAAGCTTGGGTAAATCACTAGGCGAGTTAGACCATAGTGGTATCAAGAGAATTTAAACTACATATGATGAACGCTGGTGCGGCGGTTTATGTAGTTTCGGTAATGTCGGACGCATTCTGGCGCGTATTGGCGCGTCTCGGGCGACATCGCGTGTTGGAGGTTGAGGATGCCGTGCTCGATCAGTAGCGCACTGGCGGGGCAGAAGGGCACGAACTCGACCAGCATCGCGGTCTTTTCTGACGCTGCTGTTAGTGCCGTGCTCGTTGCTGTCAGTGTTGTGATCAGGAGTGGGCGTAGGAAGGCCCAGCCGGGTAGGGGCCGCGACGCCTTGCCCTGCACCCAGGTTGGGCTAGGGTGAAAGCATCACCGCGCGGCTGCGTTATGTTGTTAGCGTGCTAATTATGTTATGCTTCGCGCCGATTTCAATCACGGATCAGGAGGCCTCCAATGAGCCAGCCCAAACTACTGATGGTACTGACCTCGCACGACCAGCTCGGCGACACCGGCCACAAGACCGGCTTCTGGGCCGAAGAGTTCGCGGCGCCGTACTACGCCTTTCTGGACGCCGGTTGCGACGTCACGCTTGCCTCGCCCAAGGGAGGTGCCGCGCCGATCGACCCCAACAGCGAAGGCGAGGATGCCCAGACCGACGACACCCGCCGCTTCTACGCCGATGAAGCCGCCCAGCAGGCCATTCGCGAGACCCAGGTGCTCTCAGGCGTTGACGCCTCCGAGTTTGACGCCGTGTTCTACCCTGGCGGCCACGGCCCGCTGTATGACTTGGCCGGTGACGAAGACTCCATCGCGCTGATCAAGACCTTCCTAGAGCAGGGCAAGCCGGTTTCCGCCGTGTGCCACGCACCTGCGGTCTTTTTGAACGTGAAGGACGCCCACGGCGAGTACATCATCAAGGGCAAGCGCCTGACCGGCTTCACCAATGAAGAAGAAGCGGCGGTGGGCCTGACCGATGTGGTGCCGTATCTGCTGGAAGACGAGCTTGGCAATCGCGGTGCTGACGTCAAAAAGGTCGCGGCGTTTTCGCCGTTTGCCATCGAGGATGGCCTCTTTGTCACCGGCCAGAACCCGGCAAGCTCCCGCGCCGTGGCGGATTCGCTGCTGGCGCGCTTCAATCGCTGAGCCGGCGCTAAGTACCTCTTTGCGCTAAGTAATTCATCGGGGTATGCAAGGTTCGGCTTTACGAAGCCGAACCTTTCCCGGTAGACTGTGCTCCGTGCCCGAATAGCTCAATTGGATAGAGTACCGGCCTTCGAAGCCGTGGGTTGCAGGTTCGAGTCCTGCTTCGGGCGCCACCCCCTCCCTGCATTTCCCGTACGTTCTCACACGTCTCACATCGCTTTCGCAGAACCCGCTTACGTATAAACCACGCAGGTATAAATCACGTGCGTACGAACTGTATGTGCACAAACGGGCGCCATCGTGTCTTGCGCAGCCATGCCGCGTTACCCAGCCCGGCGCCGTTGGGTGTCATGACAACAGTTGCTTACAGCACTTCCCACACGCGAATGATGACGGACGGATCGGTCTTGAAGTTCGGCCCACGCTCGACCGTGCCCAAGAAGATCGACTTGTTCATCCACTCATAGGGGCTGCCGATCGGCGCTTCGAAGCCCAACACACTGCGCACGTAGTCGTAATCCGGGTTCTTTTCCGTCGGGCGGTGATCGATGAGGGCGTTGTTGGTCACCACGATGGTATGGCCGTCGTCGGTCTTGATCGCGTAACGTGCGGTTAGATCGAGCACGCCATCCGGGCGGCCGAGCTGCCAGTCGCCGCCGCCGGGCAGCACGCTACCCTTGATTCGCGGGCCTTTCACGTCACCGCCGGTGATCCAGACGATGCCGCGTTCGCCGTACTTGCTCTGGCCGACCGTCGCACGATTTTTATCGATGGTTACGTGAGATTCATACACGAACCGGGTTTCCAGCCGGTTGTCCCGGTTAGGATCCTTCTCGGCACTGAGCGCATTAAAGCTCGTCATCGCAAGCACCAGGGTTAGAAGAAGCGTCAATGTTTTCATTCGGGAGTGCCTCTGTTGTGTTGTTGTTGAGGTAATGCCGTCGCAGGGCCAAAGGCCCCGCCACCTCTGAACCTACCGCAGTTACCCAGCGTACCAGTATCCAGTATTGGCAAACCCGTACTTGCGTACGCCCCGGTACCTGCGCTTAAGCTTTACTGCGTTCTTCGTATTCAATCGCATTCTTCACTGAAGGAGCCTTGCCATGTCTACCCCGCGCCTGCCGTACGCCTCGCTCTCCCCGGACGCCTACAAGGGGCTGAGTGCCACCAAGCAAGCCCTCGATGACAGCAGCCTCGGCAAGGAACTGATCGAGCTTGTGTACCTGCGCATCTCGCAGATCAATGGCTGCGCCTTCTGCCTCGAGATGCACGCCGACGCGCTGCGGGCGAAAAACGTGCCTGACGCCAAGCTCGATAGCCTCGCCGGTTGGCGCGTCAGTGCCCGGTTCAGTGAGCGCGAACGCGCTGCGCTTGGCTGGGCCGAGGCGTTGGTGAACATCACCGGCTCCCACGCCGCCGACAAGGATTTCGAGCCGCTGAAGACCCACTTTTCTGATGCCGAGATCAGTGACCTTACCTTCGCGGTGTCTCTGATGAGCGCCTACAACCGCCTCGCCATCGGCATGCGCCAGTAGAGCGGGTGGTTATTTCGTCCTCAAGTCGTCATCCTAGGCGCTGCATCCTCACTGGCAAAGACATCTAACCCCAACTCTCCGGCGTTCTATCCCACCGCCGCGCCCATGCGCGGCGTTTTATGTGTGTGGCCCACCTGCGGCAATGCACCGCCGCCAAAAGGCAGTTAATCGCCCTTTTTGTAATTGAGTGTAAAATTTTAAAGGGGTAGCTTAAGAATGAGACACCGTTAGCCGATGGCGTTTGGTGCGTATATGTGATGGAACTTAGCTTGGAATCGAATGATTGATAAAGATTTAAATAATATAATTAATTGGCTGCGAATTAATTTTTTATGAATTATAGAGAATTAGATAACTTCATGCCCCGATATTAATTGCTATTAAATTAATTTTTTTAAAAAAGCAAGCTTTCTGGTGAGGTTTATGCACAAACAGTCTTTCTCTCAAAAAAATCTTAGGAATGTGTTCGATGACGAAAACAAAAAAGGCCGATATTTAGAAGGTGATTTTTTTCCTGAAATAGATCAGATCTCAAAAGAAGTAAAGAGTGCAAGGCAATCTCTTTTATACGTTAATAAAAAGAAAAGCTATTACTCCCAAAAAACTTTCGAAGAAAGAAAGAGCCGTATTTTGGCTATTTTGAGATATAGGAAAAATAACCGATCTGAAAAAATAAATGAAAGCTTATTTAAAGTGGCGGATAGGATTAATCATAAGTCCTTTGCCCTTGCCATAAAGTCGGGAGTAGTCCGTTCGAATAAACCTACATATTGCATAGGTGATAAGGCTGAAGATTTTTTTGCGAGCAAGCAGTTGCAGAAGAACATCGGCCTGGCTTTTGGGGTAAAACAGTCAAATCGTCATTTTATTATCCCTCAAGTTATTAGTATTTTAAAAGACGATTTACCTAAAATAGTTATTAGAACTGATATTTCAAGTTTTTATGAAAGTTTAAATCATAAAATGCTATTTAGTATTATAAATGCCAATGATTCTTTATCGTTATCGTCAAAAAAGATGTTAGGCCGACTCTTGTCTGATTATTCAAATATATCTGAAAATTTTGGAAAAGGAGTGCCTAGGGGGGTAGGGGTAAGTGCGGTATTGTCAGAGGTATATATGGCGAATTTTGATTCGGAGGTACGAGGTTTAAAGGAAGTAGTTTATTACGCGAGGTATGTGGACGATATAATTGTGGTTTTTTGCCCGCCTGTACCGAGTAAAAAAGAATCATATTCTGAATCGATACGAGATGCTTTAAAAAAGTATCATCTGAGTATGAATGAATCGAAAACTAGAGTGATCGATTTACAGAGGCCTGAAAGTAAAGATGAATTCGAGTTTTTAGGGTATAAGTTTAATACAGGTAAGAATGTTCATGTTGACCTCAGTAGGAGAAAAATAGAATCTTATCAAGAAAAACTAGATGTTGCATTTGAGAAATTTTTAGAAGGAAGTAGGGCGAAGCCAGAAGAGAAACTACTAGTAAAGAGAATTCGTTTTTTGACAGGCAACACTAAGTTAACAAATAATAAAGGTGGAGCTTTCGTTGGTATTTATTTTTCTAATAGATTTTTAAATAGCTTTTATGGCATTGACTTTCTTGATGTTTATTTGGTTTTGAAGATAGATGAGTTGCCTAAGCCCTCACTTATAAGAAGGCTTAAGAAAATAAGTTTTAATGATGGTTTTCATAATAAATCTTTTAGAAAGTTTACAACTAAAGAATTGTCATATATTACTAAAGTGTGGAAGTGATGAACAAGATTAAGTTAGCCCGTCAAAAAGAAAGAATGATTCTTTCGGATGTACTTCCATATGAAACGCCTGTATCTTTTTCTAATAAGGGGTTTTATAAGTTTCTGTTGAAGTATGAGGTTTCAATGCAAGAAAGCCATGTTTATTGGAAGGCTTCTAGTAAAGAATTAGATGCGTTTGTCGCAATAATTTTTGGGTTCGAAATTTCTGAAGCGCAAAGGGCTAATGATGAACAAGGCTATAAAAAATTAAAAATTTCAAATGAAATAATAACTATTCCTTTTCATTATTTTATAAAGCACCAGCCTACTGAGTTGAGGAGACTATCTATATTGCATCCTAGAAATCAAGTGGCAGCTGCGAGTTTCTATGATCAGTTTAAAGAGCTTATTTTGTACAGCTCTAGCTTAAGTAGGTTTAGCTTGAGAAGGCCCGCTAAAATAGCAAAAAGTGTTTACTGGAACGATAAGAAAAGACTTAAACCTCTCCATAGTTTAGTCGAAGAGAATGACGGTGAAGAAAGCAACCTAAAATCTTTTTTTGTTTATAAGGATATAAGTAATATTTTCAAGTTCTTTGAATCAAAAGAATACCATCGCTGTGAAAAGATATACAACAATATGGCCAAGCTTGATGTGGCTAAATGTTTTGATAGCATTTATACACACTCTATTTCATGGGCGATGTATGGAAAAGACACAGTAAAGAATATACTGTCTAAGACTTTCCCAGGTAATGTTCAGTTGAAGAAAAGTTTTGGCCAGGAATTCGACGAGCTTATTCAGAAATCTAACTATCAAGAAACTAACGGCATACCTATAGGCCCTGAAATTTCTAGAATTTTTGCTGAGATTATTTTCCAAAGGATAGATGATGATGTCTTTGAGGAACTTCGAAGATTAGGGTTGGAGTGGAAAATAGATTATGAAATATTTAGGTATGTAGATGATTACTTTGTTTTTTACAATAATCTGGATGATTATTGTAAAATAGTTGAGTCCCTGACGGTATCGTTGAAAAAATATAATCTTTCTTTAAATTCAGATAAAGCGATTTTCTACAATAAGCCAATAATAACTGAAGTTACTATCGCTAAAAAATATATTTCAGAAATGTTGGATAAGAAAATAGCTTATCAGCTTGAGGAGTTTGAGTTAGAAGGGGATGGTAACAAGGCCTTTAAGGGGAGTATATATATAAATCAAGGAGACTTAATAACCTCATTTAAGTCCATAATAAAAACGAGTAAAGTGGAGTATGAAGCGGCTTTAAATTATACTTTTGCAATTCTCGAGGTCAGGATTCAACGGATATTGAGTGATTATCAAGGTATAGAAAAAAGTAATTCCTCGGCAAGACAGTTAGGCCAAGCTTTAATTTCAATTGTAGGGTTTATGTTTTTTATTTACGCTTCATCTCCTAAGGTTAATACTACAGTCAAATTGTCGAGGGCTCTATATATATTAGTTGATTTTGTACGTAGTAAAGAGCTTGAGCGTGATGATGCGAATGCTGTTTTTAATAAAATATATGAAAACATAAATTTTGTTCTAGCCAAAGAGGCTGTAACTAATAATGCTCAGGTGGAGACGTTGTATCTCCTTAATATTCTCTCTTGTCTAGGGCGTTATTATAGGCTTTCAGAAGATAAGCTGGCGCAATTTTTAAATATTAAACATGATGTTGTTACAGGTAGTTTCAAAGTTGATGGTAGATTGAACTATTTTGTAGTAACTACAGCTCTTTTTTTTATGAAGAACTTGTCTAGATATAAAAGTTTGCGTAATTTCATTGAGGATCATTCAATTGAAATGATTGAGGAAAGCCTGGTTCCTGTGTCAAAGATGGCGGAATGTACTTTCATGTTCTTAGACCTGTTATCTTGTCCATATATTTCCGATGAGGGAAAAATCCGTCTGATGAAGGTTTGGAAAGTTCATGGTAAAGTTAAGAAAAAGAATTTTTTGGCTATAAATAATTATTGGTTTACCAAATGGACTGGTTTTGATCTTGCTGAAGAGCTTGACAGGAAAAAAAGTTTAGAAGTATATTAATAAAACGTGCATCGCTCAAACCTAAATGGCTGTAGGCAGCCACACACACACGCGCGAAGGTTCATCTGCATCCTTGGAACAGGACTGGTGGGCTGGGCAGCCCGAGCGAGCTGCCCTTATTATTTATGTACTTGGTCAAATTTACAAAATCAAAGGGTGAAGTTTAGTTTTTAAGTTTTGGTAATCAAGCTGTCTCTTTTAAAAAGCTGAATTTTATTTAGCGATAACCATAGCTATTTCTTAAACTTCTTTCGTTGATTGAAAAACCACCTAGTCACTGCCACGCGTAATCTCTTACTCGATCCTTTCCTTCTATGTCTCATCCGGCGGGGTGCCTACTGTGGCACATCGTGCACTTGTGCAAAGTCGTGGCCCAAATGGGATGAGTGTGCGGCTTAAATCATTACGGCGTCTGCTCGCTAAAGGCATAAAAGCTAGGCGGTAGATGGTTCGCTCAAGCCTGCTTAGCCCAGCCTTGATACGACAAATACACCACCTGATTTCGCCCGTTGGCCTTGGCCTGATACAGCGCTTCGTCCGCGCGCTTGAGCAGTCGCTTTGAGTCGTCGGTGTGGGAGCGTAGGTCGGCGTGCTCCGTGCTTGCGACCCCGATGCTTACGGTCACCACGGCGTGTTCCCCAAGGCCCCTGTTGGGAATGCGCAAGCGCTCGATGGCGCTGCGTAGCCGTTCGCACAGCACGCGTGCTTCCTGTTCATCCGTGCCAGGCAGCACCAGCGCAAATTCTTCTCCGCCGTAGCGCACCGCGAGAGCCGGCGGCTGGGAGAGCATGCCCCTGAGCACGTCCGCAATCTGCTGGAGGCAGCGGTCACCGCCGTCGTGGCCGTGGTGGTCATTGAAGCGTTTGAAGTGATCCACATCGCACATCACGGTTGTGAGTACGCCTGAATGCCGGTCAAGCCGAGCCCACTCCCGGTTGAGTGTCTCGCCCAGCGCCCGCCGGTTGCCAAGCCCGGTCAGGGGGTCGGTGTTGCTCAGGTCTTCAAGGTAGCGGTTGTTGAGCGTCAGTTCCTTTTCGGCCCGGTCAATCTCGAGATGAAACAGGTAGAGCAGGGTGCCGGAGAGCATGAGCACGCCCGCTACGCTTCCGGCGTACATGGCCTCAAGCCACGGCGAGGGCACCGGCGTTCGCGCCGCCTCGGCCGGAAAAAGGAACTGCGCCATCAGGTACAAAAGGCCGATGGCGGCCAGGAGGGCGGCGTAGGTTCGCCGTCGAAGGTTCTGGTAAAGAAAGATAATCACGAAGGCAAAGGTGAAGTAGAACAGGCTGACGCCGGCCCCGGTGCCGATGAAGAAGGTCACCACAAAGAGCTGGGTGCAGCTGTTAAGCACCAGAGCGGTACTGGCAGCCGTGTGCAAGCGCAGGTGGTTGAGCAGCAGTACCGATAGATAGACCGTGATAAAGACAAGATTGAACAGAAAGACGCTGCGGTATGCAGCGAAATCATAGAAGTAATAGAAAAGCTGGTAGGGCATGGTGGCGGCCGTACAGAAAAGCCCCAACTGGTTGCAGAGTTCGATTTGTCGGCGCAGTGCCCCCTGGGTGCCTGCCGTCCCCGGAGACCAGCATGTCTTGATCATTTCGATCATCGATTCACCCTGTAAAGCGCGCTGGAAGCCGTAGTGGCTTCCCTACTAATGACTGGCGAGTGCCGTCGTGTCTGCGCGCGACAGGCGACCGAACCCTCACTGTTGCCCTGTTGGCGTCAGCGTTTTTACCTTATCGGCGAGCGGGTTGGTTACATTAGCCCGCCGAAATGGATAGGGTTCGAAAGTGTGGGGGGGAGTGGTGGCCTGTTATTGGTTGCTCTGCCGTTTCTGGCTCAGCAGGTCGGTCTCGTCACTGCCTCGGGCAATTTCCTCCTCGACCTTTTCCTTCAGTTTCTCATCCGGGCGGGCATCGAACAGGGCATCGGCGGTGGGGTCTTTAAGAATACTTTCGGCTCGCGCTTTCGCGGGGTGGGCGGGGCTGCCTTCGGCCTGTGCCGGCGGGGCGTCGTGTGCGTGTTCGGTGTCGCTTTTTGCATGGGCGGGAAGTGCGCCCTGAAGCCGTTCCAGCGCCTGCTCGAGGGAGGCGTTGAAGCGCAGGCGGTAGATGGGTTCGGGCAGGCTGAAGCCGGTGCGCTCGAGGGCGTGCTTGGTCTCGCGAATGGCGATGCTGCGGGCCTTGGCGAAATCGGTGTTGGATTGGTTTACCCACACCTGGAACTCGAGCACGATGTTGGAATCGCCCACGTGAGTGATCAGCGCGGCGGCCTTGGGCTCTGTGAGCACGAACGCGAGCTGGTTGACGGCGTCGAGCCCGACCTTGATGGCGGCGAGCGGGTCGTCGTCGGCGTCCACCCCCAGTTCGAACGTGAAGCGCCGCTCGGGGTTCTGGGTGTAATTGAGGATGGTGCCCTTGAACACCTCGGCATTGGGGATGCGCAGCTGGTTGCCATCAAGCGTCATCAGAATCGTCGCGCGGGAGGTCAGGCGCACCACGATGCCTTCCTGGCCGTTGATCACGACTTGGTCGCGGGCGCGAAAGGGCTGGCGAATGCTCAGCATGAGCGAGGCAATGTAGTTCTCGATGGTGTCCTTGACCGCAAAGCCCACCGCAATACCGATCACACCGGCGCCGCCTAAAAGCGTGCCGATGATGGTCTCGGCGCCCATCAGGCTCAGCGCCAGAATCAGGGCGAACACGATGAACACCACCTTGACGGTCTGCGAGAGCAGTTCGGCAACGAACGGGTTGGGCGTGAGCCGTTGCCACAGGCGCTTGCGCCGTGAGAGCCACGCGCCGAACCACGCCACCACACCAAACACCACGATACCGACGCCCAAAAGCGGCAACGCCTTGATCAGGTTTCTGGTCTGAGCGGCGAGGCCGTGGGCGGCGGTCGCGACGTTGTCCTGCACATCAAGCGTGCGGGTGATGGCGTCATTGACGGCGACCACGTCGGTCAGCCGGTTGGCAAGGCCGAGCGCCTGCTGGGCTTTTCGGTCGTTGGCGGTCTCGCCTTCAAGCGTGACCACGCCCTGCGTCACGGTGACCGTGACGGCCTCCATCCCCTCGAGCTCTGAAAAGATGCCCTCAATGCGCGCTTGAATCGCCCGGTCCTGCTCGGGGGTGGGGGCGGTTTCAATGCCGCCCCCGGCCTCGGATGCTGCGCTCGAGCCGGCCTCGCTCGTCGTGCCGGAGAGCGCCCCGGCGGCGCTTGAAAGCTCGTCGGCGGCGTAACTCGGGGCTGTGATCAGCGTGCCCAGCATCAGGGCGAGAGCGAGATAAAGGCGGCGGGCGCGGGATTTTGAGGTCGAGCGTGTAGCGGGTGAGCGCGTGAATGAGGCGGCCATGGCGTTCCTGTCGGTCGGGCGAGGGGCAATCGGTTGGGTCAGCGTCAGTGCAGGGCGCGAGGCCGTGAAAGAGTGAGCGCGTTTCGAGTCACTCTAGTCGAGGTCTCCGATGTGCGGCCATTTTTTCGGCGCCGGGATCTCGAGCCGTAGCGGTCAGGGCGTCTCGCGCCGGGGGTGCGGGCAGCTGACGTCGCCTTCCTCGCACTGGCTGTAGCCCTTAAGCGTTTGTTGACGCGCATCAGATAGCGCGGTCTTGCACTGCGCGACCACCAGCGCGTGGATGGAGCCGCCAGCCGAGGGCACGCCCTGAAACTGGCACTCGGCGTCGCGATAGGCCGCCCAACGGCGCTGGGCGGTTTCAAGCGCTGCGCGCTCGGCGGTCGGGCCCAGTGCGTCCTTGAGGCTCTGGTAGGTGGTAGTCAGCCGGTGCTCGGCGTTCTGAAACGCCTTGGCCGCGCACTGGTTCATTGCCGTCTGGGTTTGGGCGTCGTGGCACTCAGCCTGGGCGGGCGTAGGGGGCGCCTGAGTGGACATGGCGTAGGTGGTCGTGGCGTGCATCGAAACAGCGAGGGTAAGCGCCATCACGGCCGCGCCGGACAGAAAGTGCGTCATGAGGTGTGCTCCGAGGTCGGCATTGGTTGGGCGAAAAAGAGAAACGGCAAGGTGGTTTTAGTGTAGCGCACGCGCCGCCCGGCTATCTCTGAATGCACGCGTGGTCAGCACGGGGCGGTGGTTAGCGGAGGGTGGTGGCTAGTGGGGCGCAATGGCTAGCGGGGCGCAGTGGTGAGGGCGCGCCAGCGGGCGGGGGTGACGCCGTAGGCGCGCTTGAACGCTCGGCTCATGTGGCTCTGGTCGGCGAAGCCACTGGTGAGTGCGGCATCGGTGAGCGAGGCGCCGCCGGCGATGCGGCGCTTGGTGTCATCGAGGCGTCGAAGGGTGAGGTAGCGGTAGGGGCTGGTGCCGTAGAGCGTGCGAAAGTCCCGCGAGAGCGACCAGCGCTCTCGCCCGCTGATCATTTCCAGCGTCTCGAGGGTGGCGCCGTGAAGGAGGTTGTCGTCCAGGTACTGGCGGGCGCGTTCGGCGGCGAGGTGGTCAAGCGCGTGGCGGCCTTTCGTGGGGCCTGCGTCACTGTTGTCGGCCAGCGCCATCGTTAAATCAAACAGGCCGTCGGTTTCTTCGAGCGCGCCGGGGGCATGGTCCATGTCGAGCAGAAGCGTTCGAACGGTGCGCACGAGCCGGGCGTCGGTCGAGAGGCCGCCGGTCAGAAACGGCAGTGGCCGGCCCTTGAGCATCGCCTGCATCAGCGCGGGCTTTACGTAAAGCATGCGGTAGAGAAAGCCCTCGGAACAGCCGGCGTGGCCGTCGTGGAGTTCGTCGGGGTGCAGCACGATCACGGTGCCGGGCAGGCTGTGGCAGTGGCTTCTGCGGTAATGAAAGCTCTGCACGCCCTCGAGCGTAATGCCAATGGCGTAGGTGTCGTGGCGGTGCGGGCTGAAGGCGTGGCCCTGAAACCGGGCCTCGAGCCGCTCGAGGCGCTCGGTCGGGGCCAGGCGAAACCAGTCTGCGCTCATTGGGGCCATGTTCAGTGCGCCTCGATAATCGGCATCAAAGTGTATTCCAGCAGCATCGTGGCCGCCACCAGCACCAAAAGCGCGGCCATCGCACGGTTGAGCACGCGGTAATAGCGCGCGTTGCCAAGCCACTGGGCAAGCCCCTTGCCGGCGGCGCAGTAAAGCGCAGGCGCCCCGGCACCGCCCAGGGCAATGCCCGCCGACCACAGAATCAGCGCCGTATCGGCAATGCCTCGGCCGGGAAACAAAATGGTGGTGATCGGCACTACCAAAAGCGAATTCTTGGGATTTAAAAGCTGCATCAGAAAGCCGTCACGAAAGCGCAGCCGGCCGTGATCCACCGGGGGCGACTCGGCGGTTGAAGAGGCAGGCGACGGCGGCGCGGCCCGGTAGAGGCTGTAGGCCAGATACAGGATGTAGGCGCTGCCAAGCGCTGCGAGGTAGGGCAGGGCCGCGGCAACCACCAGGCGCTGCCCAGCGTAACCGATCACGAGAAACCAGAGAAAGATCGCAAGGCCCACGCCGCCGAAAAAGCCCAGCGAGCGATACATGGGCCGTTGAAGGCCGGCGTTGAGCCCAAGCAGATTGACCGGGCCTGGGGTGTACATGACGGTCAGGGCGAACAGCACGATGTTCATGAGGGCCTCGTTCGATGCGTAAAAGCCCGAGACTAGGCCAGCTCAAACGGCGGGTCTTGAACGATCGTGCATCGAGTGCAAGGCGAACGGCGGCGTTTAAAGAAGAGGCTTTCGTCGAATCGACGATTTATCTAGAGCCGCATTCTGCGCGGTGATGTGCCGTTCACACGTCACGTTATGGCGTTGTCTGTCTGATATAGGGTGCAATGTTATCGGCTGCAGCACCCATGAACGCTGGGTTTTTAACGCGCGTTAACAGTGTGTCGTGGGGGTAGGTAATGCACCCGGGGTCAACGGGTGTATCTATCGTCAACTTAGGTTCCGATGAGAAAGAGTGTTATTCGTTGATTTTCAGGCAGTTGACGCCGTAGCGTGGTCGAAAACACCAATTGGCAACCCTCATGCGCATCTATTCACTCTTCTTTCTCGCACTCGCCATGTCGACGGACGCCTTTGCCGCGTCTCTGGCCAAGGGTGCCGACAGCGCCGAGCGTGTTTCCTGGTGGCGGGCGCTTCGTATCGGCGCGCTGTTTGGCACCATTGAAGGGCTGACACCGCTACTTGGGTGGGCGGTGGGGTCGATGGCAAGCGTCTACGTGGCCCAGTGGGATCATTGGATCGCGTTCGTGCTGCTGGTGGGGCTTGGCGGCAAGATGGTGGTCGATACCCAGCGCCGCCAGGTGCCGTGTGAGGACTGCAGCTGCAAATTGTCGAAGCGCTGGTGGACATTGCCGCTGCTTGCGTTGGCAACGAGCCTGGACGCGCTGATCGTGGGCGTCAGCCTGAGTTTTGCAGGCGTCAACATCGGCTATGCGGCGCTGGCCATCGGTTTGACCACGGCGGTGATGGTCACGTTCGGTGTGGTGCTGGGCGGTATGGCCGGGCGGTTCATCGGCAAGAAGGCGGAGCTTTTTGGTGGGTTGATGCTGATCGCGATCGGCACCAGCATTCTGTATCAGCACCTTTCTCAGTAGGTTTCTCAGTAGGTTTCCCGGCAGTTTCCCAGTAGCTTTTTTAATTGAACAGTTGTACGAAAAAAATTGTTCAACTCTTGTTGAAAAATAGCACATTCACCGGTTTCTCATGGAAAGCATAACATAGGTTAAGTTTCTGCTTTGAAAAGAGAAATTGGGTGAATTTTTCCTTGCACATGACTTATACAAAATCCATAGTGTCCGGGCTGCGCCAGATAGGGAATTGGCGAACCGGGAACACAGGGAAGTGACGGAGTTCACTCGGTCATCAGAAATGATGATGTTCGTCAGGGAAGACGACCCGGTGGATAGGTTGGTAAGGATGCCCGGCACCAAAAGAGACCATGACGAGACAAGGAGTGTTTCAGATGGATTACGAACTCTATTGCCACCAGTGCGGTAGCGAAGCCGTCGGGAATACGACGGACTTGATGGTCGACCAGACCGTCGACTGCACCAAGTGCAACACGTTCCTGAGCACCATCGCCGATCTCGAGAACCGGCCGATGGGTGTCGACGAGACACAGCCTAAGGATCTTTCCAGCAAGCTTTCGCGCCAGATGGCGTGCGAAGCGGCCCATATTCGAAAGCATTTGAGCCAGCCTGTGAGCTAAGCTCGAATCGAGACAGTCAAGCGTTAGACGATGATCGGCCGTCAGGGAAACCTGACGGCCGATCGCGTAGTACGGCCCTGTATTTTCCTCATGCCTTTCTGACAGCCTTCTCAATGAAGGTGCAGGGTGGCCTCAGTAAGGCTCGAGCCCGTAATCGTGCGGGCGGGCCGAGCAGGCAATCTCCCCCATCTGATCGAAATCGACCCGAGAGAGAATCGTGCTCAGGGCGCCTTCTGAATCATTGAGGTTCTTGACCACATGCACCTGAGTTGGCTCACCTCGGGCATCCACGCTCATTACCCACGCAAGAAACCCGCGCGAGAAATAGACCAGGCTCCCGATGGGGTAGACGCCGTGGCGCTGCACGTAGCGAATCACACAGTTCGGGTCGTAGACATCACCCTGGGCATAAATGGCGCGGTAGGCTTCCAGCGGGATGATGTCGGCCTGAGTGCGGGTAAACGGCCTCAGCAGCACATTGACCCGCTTCACCACGTTGAAGAGCTTCACAATGCGGGTGATCGTGTCGTCGTCGGTGCCCCAGCCCGGCGCCTCGCCCAGCGGCGAGTGCTGGCCAACCGCGATCATCCGGTGAATCAAGGGGTCGTTGAGCCAGTGTTCCTGTGCGATGCGCTCATAAAGCCGTGCCCGGTGGCCATCAAGCCTGCGCTTTTGTGTGTCGGTCAGCTCGCACTGAAGTGAGGGCATCGATTCATCGATCATGAGCGGCTTGCCCAGATTGTGAAGCATGGCGCCAAGGATGGCGTTGCGGGCGTGGGCAATCAGGGCCGGGTCGGCAAGCACCAGGTCACCGAGCTGCATGGCGCTTCGAAGCGCCTGCTGCAACAGCGGCGGTTCATCCGTCAGACAGCAGATGGCGTACAGGCTTTGATGCGGCTTGCGCTCAAGCATGTGAATCATTGTTTCGGCGCAGTCGATCAGTGAGGCCTTGGGCAGTGGCTCGTCGTTTCGTACCGCGATCAGGTTGCCGTGCATGCGCCGCGCCACTTCACGCATCGCGCGAAGCAGTGGAAGGGTCGGGTGTTCTTCACTGGTGGCATGCGCCGCATCGCCGGGGCTGTAGCTGCTCTTGAAGAGTTCGGAGCTGTGCGCGGCCCGTGAGTTCATGCCAAGGCGAAGCGCCAGCTCGCTTTCCATTTCGTTAAGCACGTACTTTAGCTGGCGCACGACCTCATTGTCGGGCGCGTCGAACTCGATGCCAAGGTGCGCGAAGTGGGTGCGCCCGGCCTGATGCAGGTGGCTGATCTTGCCGGTGGTGGTGATGCTTTCGCCATTGGGAAACTCGAGCACCACTTCATGCAGCGCCATTCCGACCTGAAGGGTCAGGCTTTCCGACAGCGGCAGCTCCACCATGCACCCACCGAGTGAGAGGTTGCAGGGCTCGGCCTTGATAACGGCGTCATTGGCGTAGGGGCGAAGAAAGGTGTTGGCGTGCAGGCCTTGAATGAAGGGCACGCGCATTTCGCCGCGTTTGGTGGTGCTGAAAAACGAATTGGGGAGCGTGCACCGAAGCACGGTGCCGTGATCGAGCTGCGCCAAGGCGAGCGGTTGCACTTCGTCAAAGCGCAGATGCTCGGCGCGGGCGTGATTCGTTGCGGGCTGGCGCACTTCGAGGATCAGGCTGCCCTGTTTCAGGGTGCGCTCGGTGAGCGTGGCCTCGAATTCGATCAGCTCGAGCGAGAGGGTCTTGTCGTGTTCGTTGACCTGCGTGATACGGCCGACCATCGGCAGCTTGGCGCTGTCCATCAGGATCGACACCTCACGCTTCTCATGGGCCAGCGTTTCAAGCTTTGAAAGGATGCGCTTTAAATTGTCATCGGCAATCGGCGGCGTCGTGGCGTTTGTTGTCGCATCAGAGGGGTCTGACAGGAATTTATGCATCGCGCGATCTTTTTTTGAATGAAGCTGCTTACGACCCGGTGGGTCGTGCTTTAAAAGCGCCTGCCGTACGACAGGGTTTTTTTAAATCAACGGTCGTATGGGTGATTTTCTTGAACGTGGGGTGGGTACTCTCTGAGAAAGGCGGTTGCATGCCGTGGGCTATTTCTATACGTTTGGAATTAATTTCGATGAGTTTGGAAATATGGAAATAAACGACGCGACAGCGATCTTTGGGGCGCTTGCCCAGCCCACGCGGCTCAACATTGTGCGGCTGTTGATTCGCCGCGAACCAGACGGCGCCGCGGCCGGTGACATCGCCCGCGCGCTCGAGGTGCCGAACGCGACGCTTTCAGCGCACCTCAAGGTGCTGACCCAAGCCGGGCTGGTCGCACCGCGCCGCGAGAGCCGCTCGATCATTTACCGGGCGGAGCTTTCAGCGATCGAGGCGCTGATCGGGTTTCTGCTGCGCGACTGCTGCGCGGGCGACCCGAGCATTTGCGGCCCGCTGATGGCCTCGCTGAGCGAGACAGCGCCCGAGTGCGCTTCATCCGACACGCCTTCTTTCGATTCCACGTCTTCCACCCCCTTGTCTTCCAATCCCTCATCTTCCAAGCCAACCCCCACGGAGACCTGACCCATGCTGTGTGTGATCTACCACAACCCCGACTGCGGCACCTCGCGCAATACGCTTGCGATACTGCGTGACTCAGGCGTTGAGCCCCACGTCATCGAGTATCTTAAAACGCCGCCGAGCCGCGAAATGCTGGTGTCGCTGCTTGCCGGGATGCAGATCACCCCGCGTGAGCTGCTGCGCCAGAAGGGCACGCCCTACGACACCCTCGGCCTTGCCGACGAATCCATCACCGACGACGCCCTGATCGATGCCATGGTCGAGCACCCGCTGCTGATCAACCGCCCGATCGTGGTGACGGAAAACGGCGCGCGCCTGTGCCGGCCGTCGGAGGCCGTGTTCGAGCTGCTGCCGAACCCGGTTTCGAGCTTCACCAAGGAAGACGGCGAGACGGTAAGCCCGGGCGAGGGCGGTGCATGAGCCTTGATACGTCAAAGCTTCCGGCCATTGATGCCGACGAGCTTCACCCGATCGATGTCAGGGCGCTGGCCGGCCCCGGTGACCCGGGCCATCCGCCGCGGATTCTGGTGCTCTATGGGTCGCTCCGCGAACGGTCCTATTCTCGCTTTCTCGCCGAAGAGGCCGGGCGGCTGTTGGAAGCGCTGGGCTGTGAGGTGCGCACCTTCGATCCCACCGATCTGCCGCTGCCCGATGAGGCCAACGCCGAGCACCCGAAGGTAGTGATGCTTCGCGAACTTGCGATGTGGAGCGAGGGCATGGTGTGGGTCAGCCCCGAGCGCCACGGCGCGATGACGGCGGTCATGAAGGCCCAGATCGACTGGCTGCCGCTCGCGCTGGGCGGGGTGCGCCCGACCCAGGGCAAGACGCTTGCCGTGATGGAGGTCTCCGGGGGCAGTCAGAGCTTCAACGCGGTCAATCAGCTTCGCATTCTCGGGCGCTGGATGCGGATGGTGACCATCCCCAATCAGTCGTCGGTGCCGAAGGCGTTCAACGAGTTCGATGATACGGGCCGCATGCGCGCGTCCCCGCTTTATCAGCGGGTGGTCGATGTCTGTGAGGAACTTACGAAATTCACCCTGATGGTGCGCGGGCGCAGTGAGTACCTGACCGCGCGCTATTCCGAACGGGTGGAAAGCGCTGAGGCGCTTTCAGCGCGGGTCAACCAATCGACGTAGTGCGTGAGTGACGCTCCGGCATATCCGGGGCATTTTGCGTAACGCCCCGTCATATCGGGGGCATTTTGCGTGACGCCCCGGCATACCGGGGCATTTCAGGAGCAGAGCACATGCTTGCCTTCGCACTTTTTCTGATCACGCTGATATTGGTGATCTGGCAGCCCAGGGGGCTTGGCATCGGCTGGAGCGCGCTGGGTGGGGCGGTGGTTGCCCTGGCAACCGGCGTGGTCGACTGGGGCGATGTGGCCTACGTCTGGCACATCGTCTGGGACGCAACGCTTACGTTCGTTGCCTTGATCATCATTTCGCTGATTCTCGATGAGGCCGGCTTTTTTGCCTGGGCGGCGCTGCACATCGCCCGCTGGGGCGGTGGCAGCGGCCGACGGCTCTTTCCCCTGATCGTGGTGCTTGGCGCCGTGATTGCGGCGCTGTTTGCCAACGACGGCGCGGCGCTCCTGCTTACCCCGATCGTGATCGCGATTCTGGCGCGTCTTCAGGTGCCACCGCCGGCGGCGCTTGCGTTCATTATCGCCACCGGCTTCGTTGCCGACACCACCAGCCTTCCGCTGGTGATCTCGAACCTGGTCAATATTGTCAGCGCCAACTACTTCGAGCTGGGGTTTGCCGAATACGCGCAGGTGATGGTGCCGGTCGATCTGGTCGCGCTTGCGGCCACGCTTCTCGTGCTGTGGCTCTATTTCCGCCGGGTGATTCCAGCCCGCTACGACCAGACGCGCCTTGAATCGCCGCGGGCCGCGATCAAGGACATGCGGGTATTTCGGGCGGCGTTTCCGCTGATCGGGGTGCTGTTGGTGGCGCTCTTTGTCACCGCGCGCTGGGACGTGCCGTTTTCGCTGATCATGGGGCTCGGGGCGCTTTTCCTGATCGCGATTGCGGCCCGGGTCGGGCGCCGCGAGGCGCGGGTGATTCCCCTCGGTGAGGTCATGCGTGGCGCGCCATGGCAGATCGTTCTGTTCTCGCTTGGCATGTATCTGGTGGTCTACGGGCTTGGCAATGCCTGGCTGACCGACGCGGCCGCCTCGGTCATGACCTGGCTGGGCGGGCAGGGGCTGGTGGTCGCAACCCTTGGCACCGGTGTGCTCTCGGCGGTGCTGGCATCAGTCATGAACAACATGCCGTCAACGCTTGTGGGGGCGCTTGCGATCGATCACGCGCAGGTTGCGCCGCTCGTTCGCGAGCTGATGGTCTACGCCAACGTCATCGGCAATGATCTGGGGCCGAAGTTCACCCCGATCGGGAGCCTTGCAACGCTTTTGTGGCTGCATGTGCTGGCAGGCAAGGGCCATCGGATCAGCTGGGGGCAGTACATGAAGGTCGGTTTGATCATCACGCCGCCGGTGCTTCTGGCAACGCTTGTGGCGTTGTCGCTGTGGGCGCCGGTGGTGCTCAGGTAGACCAGCGCTTGGCGTGGCGGCGAGTCTGAGCCATGGTGAGAGACCGGCCCGGTGGTGTGGCCGGTCTTTTACGCTCATTCAGGAGGCTCCATGATCAAGGTGCATCACCTCGACCAGTCGCGCTCTCAGCGCATTCTCTGGCTGCTCGAGGAACTCGGGCTCGAGTACGAGCTTGTCTGTCACTCCCGCAACCCCGTCACGATGCGTGCGCCGGACTCCCTCAAGGCGGTGCATCCGCTCGGCAAGGCGCCGGTGATCGAGCATGACGGCGTCGTGGTCAGTGAATCCGGCTACATCATCGAGTACCTGTGCAGCCGCTTCGACCCCGATCATCAGCTGATGCCGCGTGCGGGAACGCCGGCGTTCGAGCAGTGCCGCTATTGGCTTCATTACGCCGAGGGCTCGGCCATGCCGCCGCTTGTGATGTCGTTGATCTTCTCGAAGCTCGGCAAGCCGCCGGTGCCGTGGTTTCTGCGTCTGCCCGGGCGGCTTCTGGGCGAGGGCGTGCGGCAAAAGCACCTCACCCCCGAGATCAAGACCCACATCGCCTACTGGGATAAAACGCTCACACACACAGGCTGGTTTGCCGGCAACGCACTGAGCGCGGCGGACGTTCAAATGAGCTTTCCGGTCATGGCTGCCGCGTCGCGCGCGGGGATCGAGGGGGCCCCGGCGGTGGCGGATTGGCTCGAGCGCGTGCGTGCGCGACCGGGCTGGAAGCGGGCGCTCGAGCGTGGCGGCCCCTTCGCCTATTGATCGCGGCGGATCGGCCGTTTACTGGAGATGCGCCAATCCAAACGGGCGTTTGATCTAACGATTTGATTTCATGGACAATTAAGCAGAATCGACTAGTCTGAACCCGTCAACAAGTCACGTGCTATCGCGTTCACGGAGGAACGGATCATGTCAGACCAAGTGGTTCAGACGTACCCCACCATCAGCTTGAGTGCGGCCGAGGCGGTGCTCGATGCCGCAACAGATGCTGCCGCCGAGCAGAACGTGCATGTCTCGATTGCGGTCGTCGACCGAGGCGGGCATCTGGTGGCGTTTCGGCGGATGGATGGCGGCGTCAGCGGCGGCGTCGACGGGGCGCTTGGCAAGGCGGTCTCGTGCAGCAAGTTCGAAAGCTCGATGGTCGAATTTTCCGAAAAGGCCCGCGAGCAGAGCTGGATCGGTGACCTGCCGGGCATGATTCCGCTCGGTGGCGCCGAGCCCCTGAAACTCGACGACGAGCTGGTGGGCGCGGTCGCGGTCAGCGGCGCCGACGAGCCCGAGGAGCAGGTGGTCGCTGAGGCGGCCGTCAAGGCATTCCACGCGCAGGGGTGAGGTTTGAAAAAGTGCCCCTTCGAAAAAGCGCCCTTGAGGGGCGCTTTTTTTGTGGGCGTATGGTGGGTGCTTCGGGTGCCGGGTTATTTGAGGTCGACCATCAGCATGGGGGCGCCCCAGCCAGCGAGCTCCCCATGGCTCTGGTCGAAATACGCGTTCCAGAACGTTCGAAGCGCCTGCATGGTCGATTCACTGCGGTAGCTTTTTGAGGTGTTAATTAGCCCCGCCCCCAGGACATAAACCGCTGCCCCGTCCCAGTTCGCGGTGATGTTCGAGGCCTCAAGGCGCTCAAGTTCTTCCGTTGGCGCGATCTTTCGAACGCTGCCGCGGTGATAGAAGCTGGTGATGTCGGAATTTTCGAGCATGTCTGAAAACAGGAGCACGACCTTACGCTTCGCCTCGGAGTGGCGTACGAGTTCGCTTAACGAGGCGAGGTTGCCAAGCAGCTCGGTTTTCGGAATGTCTTTATCCGGTGCGCCAAAGCTCTTGTCGATGGCCGCGGCCAGTTTCTTCTTAACAAACAGTGCCTGACGCTGGTAGCAGGTATCGAACTTGGACAGCGCCCGTTTCGAGATGCTGAAGCGCGCGTCCTGATCAAGCTGTGGGTCGATCCGCCCTGAGAAGGGCTGAACCGTGTAGTGGTCGTCGATGTAGGCGCCAAAACGCACCACGTGCAGTTCATCGCCTGGGCCGATGAAGTGCAGTGCCTTTTTGATCGTGGCGGCTTTAAGCGCCTCATCGGCGTTCACAGTTTCATCGACCATCACATAGAGCGCTCGCGCAGGGGCGCTCGTCGATGGCGCGTCACTGCCGAGTGCGCCATAGCAGCTTGGAATGTCGTTTCGGGCGTACGCATTGGAGGTTGCCAGAAGCCCCATCGTCATCAGGGCGGTCAGGGTGGCGCGCAGCAGGCGGTGTCGTTTCATGAGGAACTCCGGCTGTCATCAAGGCCCATTTCCCGGCGAAGCTGGGCTTCGTATTCGGCGTCCAGTTCGTCCTGCGTTTTGCGTTTCGCCGCTTCCTTCTCCGCCTTTTCGGCCTCAAGGCGCTTTCGAATGGCAGCGCGGCGGGCGTCCTGGTCGTCGTGCCCGGCTGATGCCTGTGCGGTCGATGCCTGCGCTGAGGCCTCTTTTTCGGCGCGCTCGGCCTCGAGCTTTTGCCGAATGGCGGCCTGACGAGCGGCGTGCTCATCGTGTTCACGCGCATCGGACGCGGCCGCTGCCTTTTCCGACGCGACGGCTTCGGGGCCTACAGGGGCGTGGCTGGCCTCATCCTGGTGAGCGCGCGCGATTTTCTGCTGCCTTGCGTGCCCTCGAAGGTGATCGTCGAGGCTTTCTTCTTCCTTTTCGTTGACGAAGGTCTGGAAGGTGCGCTCGCCGGCGCGTTGCAGCAGTTTAACGGTTTCACCGTCCACGCTTTCACGCCGGGCCCGGTTAAGCATTTTTTTTTGAAGCGTCGACAGATGGTTCTGAGAAATATGAATGACCTGGTTGCGCTTTCGTTCATGGTAGGCCCGGAACTCATCGCTGTTTTGGAAGTTGCCGATGTTCTTGCGCGCACGTGAGGACTCCTTGCCGGCAAAGCCTGTAAAAAAGCCCAGCATGATGCCCATGATCTGCAGGAACACGAAAATGCAGGCCAGAACGATAAACGTGCCCCAGCCGCCTTTTCGCTGATGGTCCACGATGCTCTGCTGGGTCGTTTGGTCGGCGTCCTGCTGGATTTGTGACAACTCATCGGGCAGGGCGCTGTCGCTGTAGGGGTCGACGTAGTCGCCTCCGCCCGCACTTGAGGAAATCTGCTGGCTCGAGAGCATTTCATCGAGCGCCTGACCACGCACGTAGGTCGCACCGATTGCGATCGCTACGATAAACAGCGCCGTGACGGCCGTAATGCCCCAGCCCTTGGAGACCTTGCCGTTGGTGTCGAGTCGGTTGATGAGCTGCTCGTAGTTGGGCGCGTCATCGTCGATCTTATTATTATGTTGAGGACCTAAATCATCGAGGTTTACGTTATTGTTTGGAATCAGCTTTTCAGTGCGATTATTTGACCAGGCATGTGCTTTACCGATCAATCGGTTCTTGTGAATCTCATGGCCTGTCTTGTGGGTGAGGTAGACCAGCAGCGTGGATATAAGAAACGCGATGCCGATGGCGCCTTGCTGCTGCAGCGCTTCACTAGCGCCGGGGATGGTCCAGCCGGCCAGCACATAGGAAAACCCCATCGCCTCGACAAACACCATGGCAACGATCAGCACCCAGCCGAAAAACGGCAAATGGCGGCGCCCTGTTTCCTGAACCTTGTCGAGATAGCGTTTGCACTGAATAAAGAAATCGGGATCACCTCTGACGAGCTTTTCAAGATGCGGGTTAAATTGGTTACAGAGGTATTGTTCGCTGCTGAACCAGCCGCTCTGGCGGTCGAAGGAATCACAGTCCTTCGACGCGCGCGCGATCTTTCCGACCACCGGCATCGCGGACCAGATCCTCAGCCAGAAAAAGCTGACCTGATTCCAGAATTTATAGATAACCACCGTGGTCAGTATCAAAAGGGCGATGGCCCCCAATAGGATCCGGTAACTGTTGATCAGTGAGAGCAAGTCGTTCATGGCGCACCTGGTTTATACGTTTGGTCGTTATTAAGGGGCATCGGTTATTGCCGTTGCGGGCGTGCCGGACGGTACGTCGCGGTCATGAGACCATCGGGGCCCTGATAGAAAAGCCGCCCGTCTTCCGCTCGATTGCCGCCCTGTTTGTCGAAGGCGACATCAAGGCAGGATACCTGCGAGTCGGGCTGCTCGATGAAGATGCGATAGAGCAGCAGATCCTTGCCTTCATACACGTTGACCTTGCCGGCAAGCTTCAGGTCGGCGCGTTTTGACTGGGCGCGTTTGTAGATGAAAAGCGTTGGATCGTTGGTGGGCGTGTAATCCTTGAGAAGGCCCACCGGCCCGATGGCGACGAGGGCGTCTTCGAGTTTGGCCGTGAATACGCTCTTGTTCATGCCGTGGAGGTAGTCCGACGCGTCCTTAATATCCGTGCCACGCGCGAGGGACTTGATGCCGCCGCTGGGTCGGTAGCTGTCCATGTAGCAGGCGTGCTGAAGCTGTTCGAGCGAGCCTGCATTGGCAGTTCTGATCGGCGAGAGCCGTTCGAGCAGGGAGGCATTGTTTCTGGTGTCAAAGCGGGCGTAGAGGGAGAGGTCGGCCCGGTCAACCGGGGTGCCTCCAAGTGCCAGGTACTCCCCTGAAGCCAGGTGATCTCCTGACGCCGGGCGCTCTTTTGAGGGCGCCGAGCGGCGTGCCTGCGAGCTTGACTCCGAAGCCACGGTACGCCGTTCCTGATCTGAGGCATCCGCCGTTGAGGAAGGTGCCGAGCGCGCCGGTTCTTTCGCCGCGTTTTGTCGGTCGATGGCGGCCACGCGCTCTTTCGACTGCTCGACGGACAGGGTCGAGTGATCGAGGTTGGCCATTTCCCGGCGGCGACGTTGGCTGTAGTGCGCAAGCCCCTCTTCAGAGGCGATCTCGACAATTTCGACCCGTCGGTTTTCGGCGCGCCCCTTGACGGTCTCGTTGCTGGCTATGGGCTGAGAGAGACCGGCGCCCTGATAATAAAGCCGCTCGGACGCGATGCCGTTTTGCTCAAATACTCTGGCAACGGCCCTGGCGCGCTGTTCGGAAAGACGTTGATTGAGTGCCCCCGAGCCGGTGGCATCGGTATGCCCGACGATCAACAGTTTCTGGGGCGTGTTCTTGTAAACCCGGGCAAGGTCGGTGAAGGCGCGTTTGGCTTTCGCGGTGAGGTGCGCCGAGCCTGACGGGAACATGGCGGCATCGTTGATGCGGGTGCTCAGGCCCTTTTCCTGGCCGGACGGCAACGACGCATCGATCTCTTCATAGGCCACGAGCATATCGTTTCTTCGAGCCACATCCTCGATCGCGCGTCGTCGCTCATCGATCCAGCTTCCGATGGCCCAGCCTGCGGTTGCGCCGGCGGCCATGCACGCAGCCTTTTTGGCGTCACTCTTGTTACTGCAGAGCAAGTACCCTGCGCCTGCGCCAATCGTTGCACCGGCCGCGCGTCCTGCGTAGTCGGACATCGTGTTCAATGTGTTTTCCATCGAGGCGCAACCGCTTAACAGGCCAGGAAGCAGGCATAGGGTGACCAAGGCTCTTTTCATGAGATTCCCGTGCGGTATTTCTGATGTAGTTTTTTTCGAATCAGGACTTTAAGGTAAACGCCCCCCTGTTTCAAACGTGGGCGCCGCCACTGGGTATTTGTGCGACTAAAGCGATTTTTTCACGCCTTTTTGTCGGTTTTTACGTATGTTTGCCATGCTTGGCCCTACATTCTTTTATGGACTGCTTAGATGCCTCACCTCTTTACCAATCGCCCCCGGCTCGCCTCGGTCGGCTCAACCAAGCGTCAACGTTCGATCGACGTGCGATGGGAGTTCGCCAATGCGCTGTTGTACGAGCTGGGCGGGGTGCTGTTCATGGTGGGCAGCGTGTTCTTCTTTCCCTCCCTCGAGCATTTGAAGGACATCGGGGCGTGGCTGTTTTTCGTGGGGTCGCTGGTGTATCTGATCGTGCTTTTGCACGACATGGTGGAGGTCCACCGGTTCTGGCCCAAGCAGAAGCTGTCGCCGAGCCGGACGCTCGAGGTGGTGGCGATCTGGGCGTATTTGCTCGGAACGATTCTGTTTACGGTGGGTAGCCTTTTGTTTCTGTCGTGGATCGATTGGGTCAAGATCGGTGCCTGGACCTTCGTGGTCGGCTCGGCGCTGTTCGTGATCGGGGCAAGCGTCAACGTCATGATGGTGATTCGAGCCTCCTCCTTGATGACACTTCAGCTGATGAACCTGACCGCGGTGATGTTCGTGGTGGGTTCGGGGCTCTTCGTGGTGGCGTCCATTCCGTATCTGTGGGAGTTCGAAAGCCCGGCGGCAAAAGCCCAGACGCTTGCGTTTCTGGCCTGGCTGTTTCTGATTGGCAGCGGGTTTTTCCTGGTGGGTGGACTGTTCAATCATCAGCGTTCGCGGCTCGTGATCCGCTATCGGCTCGATGCGATCGCCAAGGACGAACAGGCCGATGAGCGTCTGCTTGCGTTTTTGCGCGGGGAAATCAGCGAGATCGATTACCGCTCCTCTCACCCGCTGCCAAATGGGTCATAGCGGCGCGTTAGCCTTTAAAAAAGCTGAAGGCGCACCCGTGCGCTCGGGTATAAGGTCGCAGGGCGTCGAAGTCGAAGCGGGGCTGATTTAGACTGCGGCCTTCCCGGATGGTATTTGCGAGTCAATCAGGAGCGAGTGATGAACCATAACGACGCGGTTGCCAATTACGACACCTACCACTGGTTCCTGCAGGGCGGGCTGGTGTTCGCCTACTTCCTGCTTTTTTCGGCCATCGCTGGCACGTTGTATCTGGTGTTTCGCAACAAGAAGAAAAACAAGCGCCAACGCGAGCAACAGATGCAGCAGTCCAACCGCGGCGAACCCCAGAAACAGAACCGATAAGCGCGTGTGTTTCTGCTGAAAACCGGCCCCGTTGGGCCGGTTTTTTTATGGCGTGGCTGTCGCCCGGCGCACGAGGCGCTCAGGGTGTGGTGGTCGAGTCGGCCGGCCGGTCGTGGTGGTAGAGGTGTACGTCGCGCTGGGGGAAGGGGATGGTGATGCCTTCGGCGTCGAAGCGTCGCTTGATCGCCTCGGTCATTTCCCAGTACACGCTCCAGTAATCGCCTGCCTTGACCCACGGGCGCACGATCCAGTCGACGGTCGAGTCGTTCAGGGCGTTCATGCGAATGTTGGTGGCAGGCTCTGGAAGCACGCGCGGGTCGGCGGCGACCACCTCTTCGAGCAGCCGGCGCACGGTGTCGATGTCGTCGTCGTAGCTGACGCTTGCGACCAGATCGACCCGGCGGGTCTCGAACGCCGAGACGTTGGTGATCGCGCCGCTGGTCATCTTGCTGTTGGGCACGATGATCTTGCGGTTGTCACCGGTCTTGAGTTCGGTGGTGAAGATCTGCACGTCGATGACGGTGCCGGCGACGCCGCCACCCTCGATGTAATCGCCAATCTTGTAGGGACGAAAAATGATGACCAGCACGCCGGCGGCGAAATTCGAAAGCGAGCCCTGAAGCGCAAGGCCAATGGCAAGCCCCGCAGCACCGATGACCGCAACGAACGAGGTGGTTTGAATGCCGAGCTTGCCGATGGCGGCGAGCGCCACGAACACCACAAGCGCGGCGTAGGCGACGTTGGTGCCGAACTTGACCAGAAGCGGGTCGGCGTTGGCGCGCGTCATGGCCTTGGTGATCAGGCCTCTCAACCATTTGGCAAGCCACAGCCCCACAACCAGAATGATCAGCGCGTAGGCCAGATTAAGGGCGATCACGCTGCCCTTGTACTGCACAAGCTCCCACAGCGCATCGATGTTCATATCCATAGTAAACGACTCTCCAGCGGTTACGGTGAAAACAGGCCCAGCGTACGTCACGGCCAACGATGGGCAGCAACTCATACGTTCGACGGATACCGGACGAGAGAATAGTGGGTTTCACCGGTCGATCATAGGGATGCGCCGTGGGCGCTGGCGGGGCACGGCGGTCGATGGTCACGCCGGGTGGGCCTTTTACCTGGGTGGGCCTGTTATAGTGGCGGGGCGTGTCCGGTGAGGCGTTTCCGGGCCGGTAGACTCATTTCAGGGAGAGGTGCATGACGTTCGACAAGACAGACATACGCGCGGTGGGTGCAATCCTCAAGCGTGCGGCGACGGAAGAGATCATGCCGCGTTTTCGAAGCCTCAGGGCCGATCAGATCAGAGAGAAAAGCTCACTGTTCGATCTGGTGACCGAAGGCGACGAGGCGGCCGAGCGGCTGATCACCAGTGAGGTGTGCGCGCGCTTTCCTGAGGCCATCGTGATTGGGGAAGAGGCCACCGCGAAGGATGAAACCCTGCTCGAGCGCATCGATGAGGCGGCGCTTGCGGTGATTGTCGACCCGATCGATGGCACCAAGAATTTCGCCTCCGATCTGCCGTTGTTTGGGGTCATGGCGGCGGTCACGCAGTTCGGGGAAGTGGTGGCAAGCGCGATCCTTGACCCGATCTGCAACGACATTGCCTACGCCGTGAAGGGCGAGGGCGCGTGGCTCGAGTACCAGGACGGCAGCACGCGCGAGCTTAAGGTGGCCGAGCCTGCGCCGGTCGATCAGATGGTGGGCTTTCTCTCGACCGGCTCGCTTTTGGAGCCGCAGCGCAGTCAGGTCAATGGCCGGTTCTCAAGGTTCGGCATGGTTCAGCTGCTTCGCTGCGCCGCGCACGACTATCGACAGGCCGCGCAGGGGTTCAGTCATGTGCTGTTCTACAACAAGCTAATGCCCTGGGATCACGCCGCGGGCTGGCTGTTGCACCAGGAAGCGGGCGGCTTTAGCGCGCACCTGGATGGCACGCCGTACCGGCCATCCCAGCGCACCGGGGGCCTCTTGTGCGCGCCGAACCAGGCAAGCTGGGAAGCGGCGCGCCGGGCGCTTTTTGAGGACTGATTCGGGCGCTTGATCTGCCCGCGGCCCTTGGCCCCCAACTTTCAGCCCTTCGCTAATACACAAGTTTGAGACGCCAAGTACTGACAATGGCCTGCGTGTTTCTATACTTCGAGGTGAAGGTCGCGAAGGATGAAGTGAAGACCATCGCTGGATTCTGCCGATGTGCGACCGTCGGCTTCCTAGGAGGTGTCTCATGATTCATCACGTATGGGGGCTGTTGGCCCACCCGAACCGAGAGTGGCGCCAGATCGAGCATGAGGGCGAATCGGTGGTAGAGCTCTATGCGCACCACGTTCTGCTCCTGGCGCTGGTGCCGGTGGTGTGTGCGTTCATTGGCACGACCACCTTCGGGTGGCATTTCGGCGAAGGGCGCTATGTTCCCCTTGAATTCACGACGGCGCTGACACTTGCCATCGTGTTCTATCTGGCCATTCTGGGCGCTGTCGCCCTGGTGGGAACCGTGCTTCACTGGAGCGCCCGCCGTTTTCCAGGCCGCCCCAGCCGCAACCGGTGTATCACGTTTGCAGGCTATGTCGGCACGCCGATGTTTCTAAGCGGCATCGTGGCGCTGTATCCGCTGGTCTGGCTCTGCTCGCTGGCCATCGTCGTCGGGCTTTGCTACACCGCCTATCTTCTTTATGTCGGGCTGCCGGCGTTTTTCAACATTACCCGCAAGGAAAGCATGCTGGTATTCAGTACCACCATGGCGATCGGGGTGTTGGTGCTCGAGGCGCTGCTGGCCATTACGGTGGTGCTGTGGGGCTACGGCGCCATGATTGTCGGGTGAGCAGGCCGAGATTCTCCAAGGCTTATCAATGCAGGCATTTGTTGTCCTCTGATGAAAAGCGCGCCTGTTGGGCGCGTTTTTCGGGAGTGCACTCGCGGAATGAGATTGTTAGACTTGGCCTCGTTTCGAACGCCGAGCTTTCTCTTGTCCGACAACCGAAAGGCAGACTTCGATGCTCTCGACATCTTCCAGTAAAGCGACAGGGCAGATCGTTCCGCCCTAGCATCGCATCCCACCTCCTGGGGTAACTCCCGGAACAAGCGCGCCCGCGCTTGTCACTCCTGGCGCATGCCCATGAGTGACGTGACCGATTACGCATAAAACGACAATGTTGCTTTAACAGGCTGTACCGGCTCACCGGTGACGCGCGCGTTAGACACGTGTCGACTTCAACTATAAAGACGTGGAAAGAACAAATGATTGGCTCATTAAGGCAGCACTGGTTTTCTAATGTGCGCAACGATGTCCTCTCCGGACTAGTCGTGGCGCTTGCACTGATTCCCGAAGCGATCGCATTTTCGATCATCGCAGGGGTCGACCCTGCCGTGGGGCTTTATGCCTCGTTCTCTATGGCGTTCGTCATTTCGCTGGCCGGCGGCCGGCCGGCCATGATTTCCGCCGCAACCGGTGCCATGGCGCTGGTCATCACCAGCCTGGTTAAGGACCATGGCCTGGATTATCTCTTAGCGGCAACGATTCTGACCGGTCTGATCCAGATCGTGTTCGGGTACATGAAGCTCGGGCGCTGGATGCGCTTCGTGCCGCGCTCGGTGGTGACCGGGTTCGTCAACGCGCTCGCCATCATGATCTTCATGGCGCAGCTGCCGGAGCTTTTCGGTCAGCCTGATGCGGTCTGGTGGATCTGCGCTGGTGGCCTTGCGATCATTTACCTCTTTCCCTATGTGCCGGTCATCGGCAAGGCCATTCCCTCGCCGATGGTATGCATCGTGGTGATGACGGCGGTAGCGCTGATGTTCGGCATTGAGGCCAACGAGAGCTTTCGAACGGTCGGGCGTTTGGGCGAGTTGCCTGACAGCCTGCCGACCTTTCTGATGCCGGATGTGCCGTTCACCCTCGACACCCTCATGATTATCCTGCCGTACTCGCTTTCGCTTGCGGTGGTGGGCCTGATGGAGTCGATGATGACGGCCACCATCGTTGACGACCTGACCGATACCGACAGTGACAAGAACAAGGAGTGCCGCGGTCAGGGCATCGCCAACGTCGCGACCGGCTTCATCGGCGGCATGGCCGGGTGCGGCATGATCGGCCAGACCGTGATCAACGTGAAATCCGGCGGGCGTACTCGGCTGTCGACCATGGTGGCCGGTGTCGGGCTTTTGATCATGGTTGTTTTTCTTGGCGACTGGGTGGCGCTCATTCCGATGTCGGCGCTGGCTGCGGTCATGATCATGGTGTCGATCGGTACCTTTGACTGGGGCTCGATCCGGGAGCTGCCCAAGAAACCGATGACCACCAACATTGTCATGCTCGCGACTGTGGCGGTCGTGCTTTATACCCACAACCTCGCCATTGGTGTGGTGACCGGTACGCTAATCGCGGCGATTTTCTTCGCCAACAAGATCGCACACTACCTGCACATCACCTCCACCCTCGATGAGGGCGGTGAAACGCGGCATTACGACGTGCGCGGTCAGGTTTTCTTTGCCTCGACTGAAGCGTTTACCAACGCGTTCGACTTTAAGGAATCGCTGGCCCATGTTCATATTGACGTAAGCCATGCGCATTTCTGGGACATCACGGCCGTGGACGCGCTTGACCGCGTTGTCCTCAAGTTTCGGCGAGAAGGCTGCGAGGTCGAGGTGCATGGCCTCAACGAGGCCAGCCAGACCCTGGTCGACCGCCACGGGGTGCACGACAAGCCCGACGCGCTCGATAAGCCGATTGAACACTGAAGTGAGGAGAACAAGCGATGAGTGAACGTATTCTGGCCTGTATCGATGCGTCCCGGTTCGGCGAGCTGGTCTGTGACTACGCCAGCTGGGCGAGTCACGCACTCGGCGCACCGTTGACCTTTCTCCATGTGCTGGATCGAAAGCTCTACCCGGAAGAAGCCGACCGTTCCGGTAACATCGGCTTTGGCACCCGCGAGCATATGCTCGAAAGCATGGTGTCGCTCGATCAGGAGCGGGCGCGCATCGCGCGGGAAAACGGCAAGCTGATGCTCAAGGCCGCGTCGGCGCGGGCGTCCGAGGATGGTGTCGATACCGCTGAATCGCTGCAGCGCCATGGCGACCTGGTCTCGACCCTTGAAGACCTCGAGGGCAGCGTGCGGCTGTTCGTGGTCGGCAAGCGCGGTGAAACCGCCCACGGCGCCAGCGGCCACCTGGGCTCGAACCTGGAGCGGGTGCTGCGATCGGTGCACAAGCCTGTATTGATTGCTGCCGGCGAGGCGTTCAAGGCGCCTGAGCGGGTATTGTTCGCCTTCGATAACAGCGCCTCGACCCGCAAGGGCATCGAGCGCCTGGCGGCCAGCCCGCTGTTTCGGGGCACCACGGTGCACGCAGTGGCGGTCGGCAGTGACTCAGACGCCTCGCGCAAGGGCTTGCCCTGGGTGGAAGGCGTTTTGAGTGACGCAGGCATTGACACGGTCTGCGCGGTGCGCGACGGCGACGATGTGGAAAGCGTGCTGTATGACTACATCGAGGAAAACGACATCGATATGACGGTCATGGGGGCGTATGGGCATTCGCGCATTCGTCACCTGCTGGTCGGAAGCACCACGACCGCGATGATTCAGCGCACCAGGATTCCGCTGCTGGTTCTTCGCTGAGCGCTGACCGCTCAGTATTAAAAACGCGCGCCAATCAAGGCGCGCGTTTTTTATGCAAGGATTACGCGTTTGGGTCGACCAGATAGCGGCCCGACGTAGTGCCTTCGAGCATCGACTGGGCTGTCTCTTCGAGGGCGTCGAATCCGAGCACGCCAGCTTGCATCGGCCCGAATGCGCGGGCATCGAGCCCGGCCAGACGCTGCCACGCTTTTTGGCGTTGCTCAAAAGGCGCGCGGACGCTGTCGATGCCCAGCAGCGAGACACCGCGGAGGATGAACGGCGCCACCGACGTATCGAGATCCATGCCGCCGGCCAGTCCAACCGCGGCGACGTTGCCATGATCGTGCGTGCGTGAGAGAAGCGCCGCCAGCACGGAGCTTCCAACCGTATCCACGCCGCCTGCGTAACTGGCCTTGTCGAGTGGACGAAGCTTTTCGGTGAAGGCGTGGCGATCGACAATCTCGGAAGCTCCGAGCGCCTTGAGGTGATCGGCCTGATCCGGTTTTCCGGTCAGCGCATGTACCTCGAATCCGGCTGCAGCCAACAGCGTGATGGCCCACTGACCCACCCCGCCGGTCGCGCCCGTGACCAGTAGCGGCCCGGCCGAAGGGGGCTGCTTGAGCGTTTCGAGCTTCATCAGTGCAAGCATGGCGGTGAACCCGGCGGTGCCGGCGGTCATGGCGTCCTTCGCGGCCAGACTGTCCGGGCAGAGCACGAGGGTATCGGCGTCAAAGCATTGGCGGGTGGTGTAGCCGCCATCGTGTTGCTCGCCCACGCCCCAGCCGGTCATGATCACGCGATCGCCTGCGCGGTAGCGCTCATCCCGGGAATCTGCCACGACGCCTGCGGCGTCCACGCCCGGCGTCAGCGGGTAGTGTCGAATGATCTTGCCCTGGCCGGTCAACGCCAGCGCGTCCTTGTAGTTCAGCGCGGAGTACTCGATGTCGACGGTGGCCTGGCCCTGGCCGGGCACCGGGTCCTCGATGTGCTCGATCCTCACTCGCGGCGCGGTGTCGAAGACTCTTACTGCCTGTGCCATGACTCCTCCTGTGTGGGTGGCTTGCCAACCACCATAGTCTATTGCTGTGAGGCTCTGCTAGGATTAGCGCAGCGAGTAGCCGTCGCTCGGGCAGCTACAGCGTTTTCTCCTTGATTTCGATGATTCCTGCTATGCCTTCGATGAAACCCCAGCACACCGGGTTCAGCCGGTTGTTGCATTCGACACGCTACTCCCTTCAGGGCCTTCTAGCTGGCTGGCGGCATGAGGCTGCTCTGCGCCTTGAGCTGGTGCTGCTGGTCGTGTTGTTTCCCATCAGCTTCTGGCTCGCCGACACTCTGATGCAGTGGATGATGCTGATGATGAGCGCGCTGTTCGTGATTTCGGTGGAGCTTTTGAATTCGGCCATTGAGGCGGTGGTGGACCGTATCGGGCTTGAAAAGAATGAGCTTTCCGGTCGGGCCAAGGACTTCGGCTCCGCCGCTGTGTTGACCGCCTCGCTCATGGCGGCAACCGTTTGGGGCGGGCTGTTTCTGATGCGCTTTGGTGTGCTTTGACACACGCTCTGGGCGCTTTTGGACCCGCGCCTTGGACGTTTGATGGCAAGCGCCATAAAGGGATGACGTACACGCGCGGCTTGAGACTTTCGTGATCACCCCCATACTCTGATCAGGCGATGCCCGCTCGGGCCGCCCTGGTTCGTTTAAAGGAGGATGTCATGAGTGAAGTCAAGCTGGGCGATACCCCGGTCACGGTCGAGGGTCAGTTTCCACAAAAGGGTGACAAGGCCGCGGCATTCACGCTGACCGGTCAGAGCCTCGAAGACACGACGCTTGAGTCGTTCAAGGGCCAGCGCAAGGTCATTTCCATCATCCCAAGCGTGGATACCGGCGTCTGCGCGACATCCACCCGCCAGTTCAATCAGCAGGCCTCGAGTCTTGAAAACACCGTGGTGCTGGTGGTGTCCGCCGATCTTCCGTTCGCGGCGGCGCGTTTTTGCGGGGCCGAAGGGCTTGAAAACGTCAAGACGCTTTCCACGTTTCGCCATCCTGAATTCCAGACCGATTATGGCGTGCTGATCAAGGACAGCCCGATGAAGGGACTGTGCGCCCGCGCCGTTGTGGTGCTCGATGAAGACGATCAGGTGCTTTACAGCGAGCTGTGCCCGCAGATCAAGGCCGAACCCAACTACGATGCCGCGCTTTCCGCGCTCGCCTGACCGGCTCGAGCTGATCCGCTGGCAAAGGTGGTGTGATTGGCTACCCTTACATCACAGTCGGACCCATTTGTTCATGGAGGAAGTATGAGTATCAAGAAGTACGGTACCGCACATTGGGAAGGCAGCCTCAAGAAAGGCAAAGGCGTTGTATCCACCGAAAGTGGTGCCCTCAAGGAAAACCCCTACGGATTCAATACCCGCTTTGAAGACCAGCCGGGCACCAACCCTGAAGAACTGATTGGCGCTGCACACGCAAGCTGCTATTCCATGGCGCTTTCGATGATTCTGGGTGAAGCCTCGCTCGAACCCAAGCGCATCGACACCAAGGCAACCGTGACGCTTGAGCAGGACGACAGCGGTTTTACGGTCACCGCGATCCACCTGGAGACCGAAGCCGAGGTCCCCGGCGCCAGCCAGTCCGATTTCGACGACGCCACGCAAAAGGCCAAGGAAGGGTGCCCGATTTCCAAGCTCTTCAACGCAAAGATCACGTTGGACGCCAAACTGGCTTCCTGATCCTTGCAGCCTTTAAAAACGCCTCGCTCCTGCGGGGCGTTTTTTTATTCAGATACCGCCTCTTGCATGATAAAAAAGAGTCCGTTCGGTCACTTCATCATCTAACGAGGACGAAAGCCCATGATGTCTACCCCCGTCGAGCTTCGCCAGCAACTCGAGCACGCCGTTGACGAAATCATCGCTGGGCTTCCGTCCAAGGTGGACAGTTGGCTCGAGCCCGAGCGGCGAAAGCAGCTCAAGACGGTCGTGTTGGCGTCGCCGTTCGTGGGGCAGCTGATCGTTCGTGATGTCGAGATACTCACTCGGCTTTCCGAGCACGATGAATGGGCGGTCGAACCTTCCCGCGAGCACCTGAAGACACTGCTCGAGACGGCGCTTGACGCCGCCGAGGATGAAGTGGCGCTTTATGCAGCCCTTCGACGGTTTAGGCGCACCCGCATGGCAGGCATCATCTGGCGTGACCTCACCGGCCAGGCCGATGCCTGGGCCACCGCGCGCGCCGTAACGCTCCTTGCCGAACTGTGTCTTGACGGCGCCCTGACCTGGCTTGAAAACCACTACGCGCAACGGTGGGGTCGGCCTGCGCTGATGGACAACGGGGAGCGCACCCGACTGGTGGTGCTCGGGATGGGCAAGTTCGGTGCCGGTGAGCTCAATCTCTCCTCCGACATCGATCTGATTTTCGCATTCGAGCGTCGGGGCGTGACCGAGGGCGGGCGCCGGTCGCTCGATCATCAGGAATATTTCACGCGCATCGGTCAAAAGCTGATCGCCGCGCTCGATCAAATTACCGCCGATGGCTTCGTATTTCGGGTCGACATGCGGCTGCGCCCGCTCGGCGACGGCGGGCCGCTGGTCAATCCGTTCTCGACCACCACCAGTTATTATCAGGACCAGGGGCGCGAGTGGGAGCGCTTCGCGCTTCTGAAGGCGCGCCCCGTGGCCGGGGACCGCGCCGCCGGTGCGCGACTGCTCGATGAGCTCAAACCGTTTATGTACCGCAAGTACATCGATTTCGGGGCGATCGAATCGCTTCGCGAGATGAAGGGCTTAATCAACCGAGAAGTGCGCCGACGCGACATCGAGGACAACATCAAGCTCGGGCGGGGGGGTATTCGCGAAGTCGAGTTCGTGGTACAGGCCTTCCAGCTGATTCGAGGTGGGCGCGACCGCGAGCTGCAAACGCCGTCGCTCAAACAGGCGCTCGATGTTTTAAAACCGCTCGAGCTGCTGCCGGCCAGCGCCGTCGATGAGCTGCACGACGACTATGTCTTTCTGCGCGATCTCGAGCACGCGATTCAAGCCCAGTACGACCGCCAGACCCAGGCGTTGCCCGAGGAGGCGCTGGACCAGCTTCGGCTGGCGTATGCCATGGGCGAGCCGAGCTGGGCGGCGTTGTTTGATCGGCTTGAGCAAAGCCGCGCCCGCGTTCGGACTCATTTCGACGCCGTCGTGGCGGCACCCGATGAGGACGCCGACGCGCGAAGCGCCCTCGATCCGGCGCTTGAGCAGTGGCGCTCGTTGTGGGAGCAGAGCCTGTCAGACACCGAGGCGCTCGCCCTCATGGCGCGTCACGGCTTTGATGATGCCGAGCGTAGCCTGAACCGGCTGTATCGGCTCAAGCACGGCAAGTCGGTGATCAACATGCAGCGGGTCGGGTTCGAGCGCCTCGATGCACTGATGCCGATGTTGATTGCCGAAGTGGCCGCCACCGAGGCGCCCACGCGCACCTTGGAGCGGGTACTGCCCTTGATCGAGGCCGTGCTCAGACGCACCGCCTATCTGTCGCTCTTGCGCGAAAATCCCGATGCCCTGCGCCAGTTCGTTCGTCTTTGTGGCGCAAGCGCCTGGATCGCCGAGCAGATCGCGCGCTACCCGATGCTGCTTGATGAAATGCTGTCGCCAGCGCTTTTAGGCGTCAGCCCCAGCCGCGAAACACTGACCCATGAGCTTCGACAGGCGCTGGCGCGGATCCCCGACGACGATGACGAGGCGCTGATCGAGGCGCTAAGGCATTTTCGGCATGCCAAGGTGTTGCATGTGGCTGCCGGTGAAGTGGCCGGTGTGCACGACATCATGACCATCAGCGACAGCCTGACCATGATCGCCGAGGTAGTGCTCGAGGCGGTGCTCGGTATGGCCTGGCGCAGCCTGACGCACAAGCATGGCGTGCCCGAGGGGCATGAGCGTGGCCCGAAATTCTCCATTATCGGCTATGGCAAGCTGGGCGGCATCGAGCTTGGTTATGGCTCCGACCTGGATCTGGTGTTTCTGTTCGAGCCTTCGACCGCCTCACAAACGCCGGGGCCGCGTGCGATCGATGCGCCGGTGTTCTTCACCCGCCTCGGGCAGCGCATCATCCATCTGCTGACGGCCGTAACGCCGGCCGGCGTGCTGTACGAGGTGGACATGCGCCTGCGGCCCTCGGGTAATGCAGGGCTTCTGGTGTCGACGCTTGACGCCTTTGCCGATTATCAGCATCACCACGCCTGGACCTGGGAGCATCAGGCCCTGGTGCGCGCCCGGCCCGTGGCCGGTAATCAGGCGCTGGCCGAGCGCTTCGAGACGCTTCGCCGGGATGTGCTTTCAAAGGCGCGAGATGATGCGCGCCTCAAGCAGGAGGTGGTGGAAATGCGCGACAAGATGCGTGCGCATCTGGGCAGCGACGCGCAGGCGAGGGCATCGAGCCGATTCCACCTGAAGCAGGATCCGGGCGGGCTGGTGGATATCGAATTTCTCAATCAGTACATGGTGCTGGCCCATTCCCATGAAACCGGCGCGCTTTTGGCCTTTACCGATAACATCCGGCTGATCGAGACGCTTGAATCCAGCGGCCAGATGGCGCTTGCCGACGCCGACATGCTTCGAAACGCCTATCTCGCCTACCGCCGCGAAACGCATCGTATGGCGCTCAACAATGAAAAGAGCCTAACGGATGCGTCGATGTTCGACGCTGAGCGCGCAGGGGTCACGGCGGTATGGAAGCACTGGATGGGGCAGGATCTGGCCGCATCCGGCAGTGACACGCCAACTTAAGCCCTCCGCACAAAAAAGGCGCCGTCAGGCGCCTTTTCTTACAGATGTTGTAGCGTTCACTCTTGCTTGAGCTGGCGCTGATCGAAGCCGATGGGATGCGGCTGATTGCGCGTCTTGGCAAGCTCGATCTGTTTCTGGCGCTCGATGGCACGTTCCCGCGTTTTCTCAGGCAGCGCTTCCCAGCAGTGCGGACAGCTGATGCCGGGCAGGTAACGGTCACTTTGCATATCCTCGACGGAGACCGGGTGGCGGCAGGCGTGGCACTGCTCGAATTCCCCTTCGCTGAGGTCGTGCTTGACCGTGACGCGGTTGTCGAATACGAAACAATCGCCGTGCCATTTGGACTCTTCGCTTGGCACTTCCTCCAAGTACTTAAGGATGCCGCCTTTCAGGTGGTACACCTCTTCAAAGCCCTGACTCAGCATGTAGCTCGAGGCCTTTTCACAGCGAATCCCCCCCGTGCAGAACATCGCGACCTTCTTGTGTTTTTCCGGGTCATAGTGATTTTTCACGTACTCGGGAAATTCACGGAACGTCTTGGTCTTGGGGTCGACCGCGCCGTCGAAGGAGCCGATGGCCACTTCGTAGTCGTTGCGGGTGTCGATCACCAGCACCTCGGGGTCGCTGATCACGTCGTTCCACGCGTTGGGGTCGACGTAGGTGCCGACCTGACGGTTGGGGTCGATCTGCGGCACGCCCATGGTCACGATCTCTTTTTTGAGCTTGACCTTGGTGCGGTAGAACGGCTGCTCGTCGGCCGGCGATTCCTTGTGCTCGAGATCGCTCAGGCGCTCGTCGCGTTTCAACCAGGCAATCAGCGCATTGATGCCCTCGCGCGTGCCGGAAATAGTGCCGTTGATGCCTTCCTCGGCAAGCAACAGCGTGCCCTTGATGTCGTTTTCTGTCATGACCTCAAGCAGCGGGGCGCGAAGGTCCTGGTAATCGGGCAGCGTGACGAACTTGTAAAGCGCTGCCACCACGATGGGTGCATTCATGGAGCTCTCCAGTAGGTCATCCTCGCAAAGGATGGACCGGATAAAAGACGGCGCGTGATTGCTCACGCGTGGTTTTCGGGGCGCTAGTTTAGCGTTCGTGGCGGTTCAGGCAAGAGCGGCGGTGCTGCATTGTGTCGCGGGGCATTATTGAACCTTTTTGGAAAAGTGGTGTAGGTTTAAGGGAAAAGTTCATGCATTTCAAAAGGTTAATTTATGTCATTTTTTGAAGCCATCGGTATTGTCCTTGTGACCATCATCGGGATCTTCGGAGCGTTGGGGCTGCTCATGGCGTTGGTGTCGGCTCGCCCGGGCGCTCGGGCTCAGTCCCTGCTCAAGCGCGTTCAACGCAGGTTCATTAAATAAACGCACCGGTTTCAAGCCCGGTCAAGAGGTGAGGGACAGCTACGGCGAGCCGTTTTTGCACATGGCCGTTTATTCGCTGTCTCAGGCGCGTTATGTTGAGGTCTCATCGTGTCATCGGGCGTGCAACCACCACATCGACGACGCGAGTGTCACTTGCCACCGGGAGGCCTTTTCATGTTGAACACGCCGTATCTACTTTTCCTGGGCGATGCCCCTGATCCGCTGGCCGCAAAGGTCGCACAGGGCATTCGGGATTGGCGGCCAGACTACGCGCTTGGCCAGTTCCGGCTGGACGGCTGCCAGGCGGACATGAAACTGCCTGAATTGAGCATCGATGAGGCCGTCGAGCAGGGCGCGAAGACTCTGGTGATCGGCGTGGCCAATCGAGGCGGCGTCATTTCCGAGAGTTGGCTCGAGGTGCTCGAGTACGCGCTTTCCAAGGGGCTCGATATTGCCTCCGGTCTTCACAATCTTTTGACGGACGAGCCCCGGCTGACCAGGGCCGCTGAGACACATGGCCGGTCCCTGTTCGATGTGCGCGTACCCCAGCAGAGCTACCCCATCGGCGATGGCAAGACGCGCGCCGGCAAGCGGTGCCTGCCGGTGGGCACCGATTGTTCTGTCGGCAAGATGTACACGGCGCTTGCCCTGGATGCGGCCCTCAAGGCGCGCGGCGTGCCTTCCGATTTCAGGGCGACCGGGCAGACCGGCATCCTGATCACGGGTGAGGGAGTGCCGCTTGATGCGGTGGTCGCCGATTTCATGGCTGGTGCGGTCGAGTGGCTATCGCCGGCCAACGCCGAAGATCATTGGGACATCATCGAGGGGCAGGGTAGCCTGTACCACCCTTCGTTTTCCGGGGTGACAATGGCACTGATTCATGGGGGCCAGCCCGATGCGCTGGTGCTCTGCCATGAGCCGACCCGAACCCACATGCGCGGACTCCCTCACTATGAACTGCCAACCCTCGAGCAGCTTCGAGACACGGCTTTGCCGCTGGCGCAGATCGTCAATCCGGACTGCCGCGTCGTTGGCGTGTCCGTCAACACCGCGGCGTTTGATGACGATGAGGCGCGCTCTTATCTCGATGAGCTCGAGCAGCGGCTGGGGCTGCCGTGCATCGATCCGTTCCGACACGGCGCCGATCGGCTGGCGGAGGCGCTTTTGTCATGAAACTCGACGTCGAGGAAACGGTCTTTGCACTCGCCGACGCGTTCACCATTTCCAGAGGCTCTCGAACACAGGCGCGTACTGTCACGGTCACGCTTCATGATGAGACCGGCGCGCGCGGACAGGGCGAGTGCGTGCCGTATATGCGTTACGGCGAAACCGTTGAAAGCGTGATGGCAACGATCGAGAGTCTGCGTGACCGCCTCGCGGCCGGCATGACCCGAGAGGAGCTTCAAACGGCGCTTCAGGCCGGGGCCGCCCGAAATGCCCTTGATTGTGCGCTGTGGGATCTCGAGGCCAAGCGCGCAGGAACTTCCGTCTGGGCACTGGCTGGGCTGAGTTCGCCACCGGAGCCGGTGGTGTCGGCCTATACCCTATCGCTCGACGCGCCAAGCGCGATGCACGATAAAGCCGTGCGCCACGCCCACCGGCCGCTGCTCAAGTTGAAGCTTGGGGGCGAGGGCGATGAGGACATCGCGCGCCTTCGTGCCGTGCGGGCGGGCGCGCCCAACGCGCGCATCATCATCGATGCCAACGAAGGGTGGCGGGTCGAGGACTATCGGCTTTTGGCGCCTGTCATGGTGGCGCTTGGGGTCGAAATGGTCGAGCAGCCGCTGCCGGTCGATCAGGACGCCGCGCTTGAAACACTGACGCGTGACCTGCCTGTGTGCGCCGATGAGAGCTGCCATGACCGCTCGACGCTTGAAAGGCTTCGTGGTCGTTATGACATGATCAACATCAAGCTCGACAAGACCGGCGGCCTGACCGAGGCGCTTGCGCTCAAGCAGGCGGCCGAGGCGCTCGGGTTTCGCGTGATGGTCGGATGCATGGTGGGCTCGTCGCTTTCCATGGCGCCGGCGCTTCTGGTCGCGCAAGGGGCCGATGTCGTCGACCTCGACGCGCCCTTGCTTCTGTCCGAGGACCGGGCGCTGCCCATGCAATTTGACGACGCGGGCATTCATCCGGCATCGCCGGCACTTTGGGGCTAGTACAGCAAGGCGAGAAAACGATGACGCGTACGGTATACATCAACGGGCAGTATCTGCCTGAAGCGCAGGCCACGGTGTCCGTGTTCGATCGCGGGTTTTTGATGGCTGATGCCATCTACGAAGTCTGTGCGGTGCTGGAGGGCAAGTTGATCGATTGTCAGGGCCATTTTACCCGGCTCAGGCGGTCGATGGCCGAGCTTTCCATGAGCCTTGAACTAAGTGATGACGCGTTGCTCGAGATGCATCGCACGCTCATCGAGAAGAACGCGCTTGACGAGGGGTTGGTCTACCTGCAGCTGACGCGGGGCGTGGCCGACCGCGACTTCGCCTATCCGCCAGAAGGGACACCGCCGACGCTTGTGGCGTTCACCCAGGAAAAGGCCATTGTCGAGAGCGCGCTTGCAAAGCGCGGCGCGCGGGTCGCGACCCAGCCCGATCTGCGCTGGCATCGTCGTGACATAAAGACCACCCAGCTTCTGTATCCCTCCATGGCCAAGATGGCGGCGAAAGCCGCCGGCGCCGATGACGCCTGGCTGGTCGAAGAGGGGTACGTGACCGAAGGCTCCTCGAGCAACGCGTTTATTCTGACGCAGGACAACGTGCTGGTGACTCGGGAACTGTCAGCGGATTTATTACACGGCATCACACGCGCCGCCGTGCTCTCGCTTGCCGACGACGAGGGCCTTTTGATCGAACTTCGTGCCTTTACGCCGGATGAGGCCAAATCGGCTCGGGAGGCGTTCATGACCTCGGCCACCTCGATGGTGACGAGTGTCATAAGCGTTGATGGCCATTTGATCGGAAACGGCGCACCAGGGCCCGTGGCGGATAAGCTGCGAGCGCACTACCTCAAGCACAGTCGGGCGCATGCGATGTAGGCGGGCGCACGGGTGGGGATAAATGTCGAATAAAAAACGCCCGGAGCGTACTCTCCGGGCGTTTTCATCTGCGCTGAATGCCCAGGCAAGGCTTAGCGGCGCGTGTTGCTTGCCAGTTCCTGTTTGGTGTCCGGCTGGGTCAGGATCTGGTTCATGGGCGTGATGGTGTATTTGGCCCTCAACTCTTTCAAGGCCTTGGCGTAGTCCGGTTCTGAGAGCTTTCCGGTCGCGCGCTTGGTTTTCAGACGGGCTTCTTCCTTACGCTGCTGCTCCTGCAGGTAAGACCGTGTGGCCAGGTAGTTGGCAGATGTTGCCGCGTTATAACCGTTGGCCGGGTCCCACAGCATCGACAGAGGCCACAGTGCGGTGTTTAGTGCGGCCACGCCGTAATTGCCGGTATACCAGGAGCCGCCGCCCGGAAGCATGCCGAGAATGGCGCTTGAGTCCGGGTCCTTGACCACCTGGACCTGGCCGCGTTCCTTGTACATGGCGTATTCCTGCTGCTGTTGAGCGTTCAGGCCCGAGGCGCAGCCGGCCAGTGCCAGCGCAAGCAGGATAAGGGGGTAACGTACCCACCGTGAAATCGACTTCATCATGGCAAGTGTCTCAAAGCATCGTCAGGTCGAGGAAAAATGAAAGCGCAGACGCGTTCGAACGGGCGTATCAAATAAAGTGTTCATCTTAAGAGCTAAGCGGTCCGGGTGCCAGTCATGGGATGATGCGTTCAGTTAAACGTATTTGCCGGGCTTTGAATGGTGCGAAATGGCGTATCGAACGGCGTTAGTTCACAGAGATCATACTAAAGTCGAGATCATGCTTGATGGCCGATATCAGCTCCCACCCTGTAGGCTGACTTACGGCTTACCAATAAAACACTAGGGAACAAACGATGCCTTCAATAACAATGAAACTGAGCGCAGCCGCGCTTTTGGGCGCGCTGGCACTGGCGGGTTGCAGCGATGGCGGCGATGACAAGGCGTCGTCGCAGGCCTCGACCCAGAGCAAGCAACAGGGCGGCAATGACGGCGCGTCGACGGCGGCCGAGACGGTTAACCTCATCTTCGGAACCGGCGGCACCTCCGGCAGCTACTACCCCATCGGCGGCGCGCTCAAGACAATCTTCGAGCAGAGTGATCTGGTCGATAACGTGCAGGTTGTCTCGACCGGTGCCTCGGTTCAAAACATCAACAACATCAGCGATGGGCTCAACCAGATTGCGATCGTGATGAGCGATGTAGCCTTTGATGCGCTTAACGGTCAGGGGCAATTCGAGGGGCAGCCGGCGAAAATCAGCGCACTTGCTGGCCTTTACCCCAATGTCGTTCAGGTGGTGGCGACCGAGGAAAGTGGCATTTCATCGATCAAGGATCTGGCCGGCAAGCGCGTCGGCGTGGGCAAGGTGGGCTCGGGTGTTGAGCAAAGCGCGCTCAAGGTGCTTGAAGCAGCCGGGCTTTCCACCGAGGATCTCGGGCGCGTGAGTCATACGGGCTACGCCGACAGCGTCACCGAAATGAGCAACGGCAATCTCGATGCTGCCTTTTTCACCTCTGGCGTCCCTAACAGCAGCATTACCGGCTTGATGCAGTCTAACGACATCACGTTTGTACCGGTCGAGGGCGATACCGCCAAGAGCCTGCTCGAGAAGTACCCGTACTACGAAACTTTCACACTGCCGGCCAAGGCACCTGAGCGCTACAACCTCGATCAGGCGGTCAAGACGGTGGCCATTCGCAATCTGCTGATCGTGCCCGACAGCATGAACAACGATGTGGCCAAGGATCTTGCCAAGCGCTTCTACGAGTATCTTGGCACCGACAAGGTCTCGGTCGGGGCGCTCAAGCGTGTCGAGCGTGACACCATGAACCAGGATCTGGTTCTACCGGTACACTCGGGCGCGAAAGCGTTCTACGAAACTCTCTCTACGTCAAAGTGACCGAATGAGGCGCGTTGCGGTATCGGCTCTGGTTGTCGGCGCGCTGTCGCTGGCGGCCGGGGCCGTGCCTTTGCCGCTTCTGGTCGTTAACCACGACAACCTCCCTTACTACGCCTTCGTAATGCCGGAGCAGACAACGTTTCAGATGCGTTGGCGTCATTCAGTCGAAAAAGAGGTTTGGTATGAAACTTATCGGCGCGAGCACGCAGCACTCATGCTCGACCAGACCCGGTTCAAGACCTTTGGCGCCGGGGTGCCGTCGCAGGGGGGGACCCGTACCGAGCTGGTCGATGGGTTTGTCGTGATGCGCGGATTCTCGCGTCGCGTCGACCCACTCTGGATACAGGTTGCGCCTGATGAAACCTATGCCCTCGGGTGGGGCGGGGCGTGGTTTCCGTTTTACTTTCCAGAGCGTGCATCCCTGGTTCATATCACAGCAACCCGCGGCACTTTGATTCACTTCGCGCCATCACTGGTGCGCCCCTGGCTTCTAAAAATAAACAAAGCGCTGAACGTGTTTTCCTAGGAGATTTCTCTCATGTCGTCGCCGTCCCCCACCCCCGATCAGGACAGCGTGCAACAAACCCTCGAACAGCTTGACCGGGAAAGTGCCATCCGGCACACCCTGCCACGAGCCATTCGTACGTTTGTCCTCTACGCAAGTATCGCACTGGCGCTGTTTCATCTTTATACGGCGTTTTCCGGCCCGCTGGTCGATGTCGCCCAGCGAAGCATTCATCTCTATACCCTTTTGGGGCTTGCGTTCGTGCTGTATCCGGCGACCCGCAAGGGCGCCAAGGACCGTCTGCCCTGGATCGACGCATTGCTTGCGCTGGCCGCGTTCGCGGTCGGCATCTACATGCTGTTGGTGGCTGATCGAATCATTGCGTCGGCTGGACGTATTACCCCGACGGACATGTGGGTGGGCGTCATAGCCTTGCTCCTGGTCCTGGACGCTGCCCGCCGAGTGACCGGCTGGGGGCTGACGCTTCTGGCGGTTCTCTTTCTAGGCTACGGGGTCTACGCCAAGCTGTCGTTTTACCCGGCGCTCAACGAAAACATCGTCATGGCGGTTGGTCGTCAGGTGATCTCGCATCTGGTCTTCATCACTGAAGGCGTCTTGGGCACGGCAGTGGCGGTATCGGCAAGTTACATCATTTTGTTCATTTTGTTCGGCGCCTTTTTGGGCAAATCCGGGCTTGGTCAGCTTTTCAATGATCTGGCACTGGCGGTGGCCGGCCATACCCGAGGCGGGCCTGCAAAAGTGGCGGTGCTTGCCAGCGGTTTTCTGGGCTCGATCAATGGCTCAGCCATTGCCAACGTCGTCACTACCGGCGCCTTCACGATCCCCTTGATGAAAAAGACCGGGTATCGCGCCAACTTTGCCGGCGCCGTCGAGGCGTCGGCAAGCGTTGGCGGGCAAATTCTTCCTCCGATCATGGGGGCGGCGGCGTTCATCATGGCCGAAGTTCTGTCGGTGCCGTACACCCAGGTCATCCTTGCAGGCATCATTCCGGCGCTTCTTTATTACGCGGGCGTGCTGTTTCAGGTCCATCTCAGGGCCTCGCGCAACGGGCTTGAGGGCATACCGCGCAGCGAGCTGACACCGGTCAAGCAAGTGCTTGTGGCGCGCGGTCATCTATTGGTGCCGATGGCGGTGCTGCTCTGGCTGCTGTTTGAAGGGCGGGCGCCGTTTTTCGCTGCGTTCTGGTCGATCGCGGCGACGGTCCTGATCTGTGCGACGCCGCGCGTGCTTATCGGTGCAAGCCTTATTCTGACCGCACTGATTCTTGAGCCGCTCTGGCGGGCAGCGTTTGCCGGGCAGGCTTTGCCATCACTGCCGTCGAGCCGCTGGTGGCTCTTTGGCATCATCCTCGTGCCGGCCGTGATCAATCTGGTGCGAGCGCGACTGGGGCTTGTTGCTGAGACCATGGACTTGCCTGCCTGCAAAGATGCCATGACCGATGGCGTGCGTAATGCCATCCCGGTTGCAATCGCCTGTGGGGCGGTCGGCATTGTAGTTGGGGTTGCAACGCTCACCGGCATCGCACTCGAGGCCGCGGATGCGGTCGTGCAGCTGGGAAGTCAGATTCAATGGCCAATGCTTCAGCTTCTGGTCACGCTCATGCTGACCATGATCGCCTCGATCGTGCTCGGCATGGGACTGCCCAGCATTCCGACCTACATCATTACCAGCACCATGGCTGCGCCGATTCTTCTGAATCTGCCGCTGTTTACCTCGCTTGCCGGCAGCAGCGATACCGCGATGTTCGTCGCGCACATGTTTGTGTTCTATTTCGGAATCTTTGCCAACCTGACGCCGCCGGTCGCGCTGGCGGCCTACGCAGGCGCAGGTATCAGCGGTGGTTCGCCGAATGCGACCGGCGTTCAGGCTATGAAACTTGCGATTGCCGGGTTCGTGGTGCCGTACATGTTTGTGTTTGCCCACAGCATGCTGATGATCGACGTCAACGTACTGGAAGTCATGTGGGTCGTTGCCACAGGCCTTGCAGGGGTATTGATGCTGGCGATTGCTGTCGAGGGGTATTTCCGGCGGCCTATCAATATGGCGCTGCGAGGGGCGGCGCTTACCGGGGCGCTTGCGCTGATGTATCCCGGGGCGATCAGCGACGCGGCCGGGATCGTGATTCTGGGGATGCTCTACCTGGCCGGGCGTCGCACCCCAGGCGTCGAGGCTACGTCGCCCGAACGTGATCGATAGCGTCGTCAAATGACAGGGTCGGGGCGAACGCATCGCCCTTGCCCTCATCACAGCCGAGTTCGAGCAGCTGAGCCTTTTGAGTGTCGGTGTCGATGCCAACTGCCACGACGCGCCACTGTGCGCTGTGCGCAAGCGCCAGGGTGCTTGAGATCGCGGCCTGCGCTTCTTGTAGCTTGTCTGACCACTGCCGCGGCAGTTGCACGGACGAGATGGGCAGTGTCAGCAGCTCAAACAGCGGTGCGTGGCTAAGACCGAAGTCACTCAAGCTAAACCGCACGCCGATCGTTGCCAGTGAACGAATATGGCGCTTCAACTGAGTGTCGGTGTGAGCCAGGACATTCTCGGGCAGGTTGATGATCAATGTGTTGGGCGAAATGCCATGTCGGTTCAGTAGGTTGACGACCGAATCGCTGAAATCGGCTTGAATGCACCAGGCTCGACTGACGTTGAATGCGATGGGCGGGCAGGGCGTCTTTTTGCGCTGACACGCAGCGATCTGGCCCGCGATGGTTGTAAGCACCCACCGATCCATGGCTTCGGTCAGGTTGAGCCGATCGCACGCGTCCACGATTTCTTCCCGCGTTACTTCACCAAGCTCAGTGTCATACCACCCGATGCGAGCCTCAAGGCTTGAAACCGAGTTATCGCTAAGGGCGTAAACCGGCTGATAGGCCAGGGTGATGCGCTCTTCCTGGAACGCCTGGGGAAGACGTCGTGTAATCGTTGCGCTTCGTACAAGATCTTGCCGATGGTGTTCAGCATCGATCTGGTGAAAGGCGGGAATGGCGACGCCGTCATGTTCAAGCGTGTACTGCATATGAGAGATGATGTGGCTTGCACGTTCGAACAATCGACAATCGCTTAACCAGTTAAGTCTGGGGGCACAGCCGAAGGGGTCTTCTGGATGATCGTAGGCGCCATGCAGGGCATCCGCTGCCCGCTCGACCAGCTGTTCACGACCGGCCTGCGTTGCGGCTTCGAACAAAATCGCCATAACGGTATTGCCCAGCCGCCCGAAGAGCAGCCCATGGCCTCGAAAGGATTGCCTGAGTCGGCGCGAGGCTTCGATGGTGACCTTGGTGGCCTGATCGATGCCATAGCGGGCGCGCACCTGCTCGAGATTGGGCAAGTCCACCATGACCAGCGAGTAGTGGCTATCAGCATGAACTTCGTCGTTTAGAAGCTCGTCGATGCGTTCCATGAAGCGACCTGGGTAGAGGTAGTGCGTCAACGGGTCGAGCGAGTTTCGAAGCTTGGCGTCGTTGCGTTCGTTGTTGAGCGTCAGATCGTTGGTCAGTTCATGAGACAGAAAGGTCGCGAACTCATGGAGCAGTTCACGCTTGTGCGGGCTCAAGCGACGTGGGATATCATCGATCAGGCACAGCGTACCGAGCGGGAGCCCGTTGGCGGCTCGAATCAGCGCACCGGCGTAGAATCGAATGTGGGGTGGCCCGGTCACGAGCGGATTGGATACAAACCGAGGATCCTGAAGCGCGTCCTCGATGATCAGATCTTCCTCCTCATTGAGCGCGTGCGCGCAAAAGGATAGATCACGGTGCGTCTCGCGGGCGGTCAGGCCGACGCGTGACTTGAACCACTGGCGGTACTCATCGACCAGTGAGATCAAAACGATCGGCACGTCAAACGTTCGGCTGACCAGGCGGGTCAACCGGTCGAAGCGCTGTTCCGGGGCGGTATCGAGAATGGAAAGGTGCCTGAGCTCGTTGAGCCGCCGGGTTTCCTGAGGATGAGGATCCGCTGGAACAGCGCCGTTATCGAGTCGCATGTATTGCTCCTTGCTGAAGGAGGATTCGCACGTATCGGATAGTGTCATCAGGCTTCGCTCCCTGAACCCTGTTAAATGGGCTATCGGCAGAATATCTTTTTATTAGATATAGTTTATAAAATAAATGCATACTGCCAAATACCCCATGAATACCTTCAGACCACATTGGCATGGGGGCGCCTCCCACTTGTGCGCCGATAGGGCGTTATTCTCTCAGTTTTGCAAGAAGACGGTAGCTGTTCAATCGGTCGTTCATGTCGAAGGCATCGGTATTGATCATCAATTCATCGATTTGGGTACGTTCGATCAGCTGCTTGAGCTGAGTGCGTGCGGTCTCCGGTGATCCGACAACGGAGGCTCCCAGGTGGCGCTCGACGGCGATGCGCTCATGGGGCAACCAGTCGAGTGTATCTACCGGTGGCTGAAGGCGCGTGGTTTGACCTCGAATCAGGTTGAGGAATTTCTGTTGTTGCGTAGTGGCAAGCCACTGGGCGCGTTCATCGGTTTCAGCAATGACCATCGGGATGCCGAGCATGGCATAGGGCGCCGAGAGAACATTCGAAGGCCTGAAATTGGTTCGATAAAGGTCAAGCGCCTCGTACATGTAGCCCGGTGCGAATTGCCCCGCGAAGGCGAACGGCAAGCCGAGCCGCCCGGCAAGTTGAGCGCTGTAACCGCTCGAACCCAGTAGCCAGACGGGCACATGCGTATCCTGACCTGGTATGGCCTGAACGCGTTGACCCGGTTCGGGGGCGCCCAAATAACGCTGAAGCTCGGCAAGCTGGTCGGGAAAGTCATCCACGCCGCCCTGGGACGAGCGCCTCATCGCGTGCATGGTCGCGCCATCGCTTCCGGGGGCTCGGCCCAGGCCCAGATCGATTCGATCGGGATACAGGGTGGCAAGCGTTCCGAATTGCTCGGCGATCACAAGCGGAGGGTGGTTTGGAAGCATGATGCCGCCTGATCCAATGCGCATGTGCGTCGTCTGTTGAGCGATATGGCCGATCAGAATCGAGGTGGCGGCGCTGGCGATGCCGGAAATATTGTGGTGTTCAGCCAGCCAGTAGCGGTTGAAGCCGAGGGCTTCGGTTTCCTGGGCAAGGTGTACCGAATTCTTGAAGGTTTCGGCAGCACTGCCGCCTGCGCGAATGGGCGCAAGGTCGAGCACTGATAGTGGAAGCGTTGAAAGTGATGACATGATCCCCCCATCCTGCAATAAAAGTTAGCGTGCTTACAATGTAGCGCAGGATGGGGGGCTTGGCCGAGTTTTACAACCGTTTGATCGCCGTGATCAGCGCTTGGTCTCGAACTCGCCGTCGATGACATTGAGCGACGGGTCGGTGTGTGCGGCATGTGTGCGCTCGGTCCGACCTTCGAAGGTATATCCGCCCTGTTGGGCTTTTTGCATCCGGCGTTTCAGAAAGGGCGCGGTCAACGTGCCGAGCACGATCACAAAGGCCGCGACCAGAAGGCCGAATATGACAAAGGCGGCCACACCCAAGAGCATCAGGGCGCGCTTGAGCGGATTGGCGCCTGAGCGCTGCGCTTTCTGGTGCAGGTGGCTTTTAAAATCCAGCGTACGCTGCCAGGTGTTCTGTGAGCGAAATGCGGTCATGGAGCCTCACTGAGTCGTGATGTGATGTATGGTAGGACTATGCCACAGGTTGTGCGTTCCATGGTTCGCCATGCCTTCAGCCTAAACCAAGATTGAGCCGAAGATGGCGAGGTGCTCGAGTTGCCGGGTCAAGAACGTCTTTCCCCGTTTCAGATTTTTCTGTTGTTCCTATCGTTTTATGTCCTGATCGCCATCGGGGCTCAAACGTTTTTCCAACTCCCCCGTGAACTTCAGCGGCTCTTTCGCTACCTCGATTACATTGTCTGCGGGTTCTTTTTCATCGATTTCTGCCTGAGGTTCAAGCGCGCCGAAAGCAAGCTTGGCTACATGAAATGGGGGTGGATCGACCTGCTTGCGTGCATTCCGCTGATGAGCCAGTTCCAGGCCGCGCGTCTTTTCAGGGTCATTTTGATCTTCAGGCTGGTTCGCGCGCTGCGCTCGATCAAGTCTCTGGTCGACGTGGTGTTTCGAAACCGCGCCGAAGGCGTGTTCGTCACGGCGGCTTCGGCCACGATGCTGCTGGTCGCATTCGGTGCGATCGCGATGCTCTTGATCGAGGGGCCTGTCCCTGAAAGCCAGATCAATACGGCAGAGGAGGCGCTCTGGTGGGCGTTTGTCACGGTGACCACTGTCGGTTATGGGGACTATTACCCGGTGACACTGGGCGGACGGCTGGTTGCAGTCGTGGTCATGATCGGGGGCGTGGGCATGTTCGGTAGTTTTGCCGCATACGTCGGCTCCCTGTTCGTCGCGGATGAAAACGACGACGCCGACCGTCAGCATCGAGCGAACCGGGAGATGATGCGTCATTTGAATCGTCAGATCGATGGGTTGGGCAAGGAGGTGGCGCTTTTGAGAGAGGAGCTTGCCGAGGCTCGAGCGTCCAGGCGCAGCGAGGAGGGGGGCGCTGAAAAAGTGGCCGAGTCGGACGCACCGGGGCGTCACTAAAATCGAGTTAGAGAGCCATCCTTGGCGGTGTTACTTCCTTGCTGCTTGCTTCACCCTGAAGCGTGATCCTTCCTGGGATGCCACAGCACAACAGGCCGGACCTTGGTTGCCGAATTATTAAATATTAGAGGGTTCTAAAAGTAAATCGCCTATTGGAATAAATTCAATTTTTCTTAATCCTGTGTTTTCCACAGCCCGTGTCTAGCCTCCGTAACGCATTGATTACGTGGATAAGAGACAATCGGCCGTGCCCACTATCTCGACCGCGCCCAAAACAGCTATGCTGTAGAGGAACTTCTGACACGTTTAATCGAGTGCCAGTCATCAACAAGGTCGAATCCTGAATCTCTGGAGGAACGTTATGACAACGCAGCTGGAAGCGTTGAAAGAGCTGTCTCATGTGGTTGCCGACACAGGCGACCTCGATGCGATCCGCAAGTATCAGCCAATGGATGCAACCACCAACCCATCCTTGATTCTCAAGGCCTTCGATCTTGAAAGCTATCAGGACCTGATCAAGAACGTCATCTCTCAGGTCAAGGAAGAATCGAATGACAAGGATGAGCAGGTTGCCTCTGCGGTAGACCACCTGGCGGTCGCCATCGGTACCGAGATTGCGGGCATCGTACCTGGTCGAGTCTCGACAGAAGTGTCCGCCAAGCTCTCGTTCGACAAGGACGCAAGCATCGAGAAGGCGCATCACCTGATCGATCTGTATGAGAAAAAGGGCATCACGCGTGATCGCGTTCTGATCAAGCTGGCATCCACCTGGGAAGGCATCTGCGCCGCCGAGCAGCTCGAGAAGGAAGGCATCAACTGTAACCTGACGCTTCTGTTCTCCGACGCTCAGGCTCGCGCCTGCTTTGAAGCCGGAGTCTTTCTGATCTCGCCGTTCGTCGGCCGCGTGACGGACTGGTACAAGAAAGAAACCGGCAAGGATTACAGCGCCGAGGAAGATCCGGGCGTTCAGTTCGTACGCGGCGTTTGCGAATACGCAAGCGACTACGGCTACGAAACGGTCGTCATGGGTGCAAGCTTCCGTAATACCGGTCAGATCCTGGCGCTTGCCGGCTGCAACCGCCTGACCATCTCGCCGCAGCTGCTTGAAGAGCTTAATGGCAACGAAGGCTCGGTCGAGCGCAAGGTCAGCGACACCGGTGCTGGCGACAAGACGTTGCCGCGCATGACCGAAAGCGAGTTCCGTTTTCAGCATAACGAAGACGCCATGGCCAATGACAAGCTGGCCGAAGGCATTCGCAAGTTTGCTGAAGATCAGGATACGCTCGAGCAGCGCATCGCCGAAATGCTGTAAGGCCTTTGCCTTTGATACGAAAAACCCCGCGAATGCGGGGTTTTTTTAGATCCAGTGAATGCGGGCCGGGTCACTTGCCGAGATAGGCCGACAGCATCCACACCGTCTTTTCCTGCTCACGGATGTAGTCGCTTACCTGAGAGGCGGTGCCTTCGTCATCGGCGTCATTGGCCGCGCTCAGAACGCTTCGCTGTATCTCAAGCAGCGTGGAAAAACCGCTCACCATTGTCTTCACGCACGCATCGCCGTCGCTGACGTCGACCACTTCCTTGACGGTGCTGACCTTGGCGTAATCGCTGTAGGCATGCAGTGGCGTATGACCAAGCGTCAGAATGCGCTCGGCAATCTCGTCGACCTTGGTCAGAAGGTCGGTGTAGATCACCTCGAACTGGTTGTGCAGCTCGAAAAACTGGGGGCCTTTCACGTTCCAGTGGCAGCCGCGCGCGTTCATGTAAAACATCTGATAGTTCGCCAGAAGTTCATTGAGCTTTTCGGCAAGCTGATTGGCGTTCGATGACTGTAAACCGATGGCGTTGGTGGACGTCATTGACCTCTCCTTGAGCGTTGAACACGTCTTACCTGGAAAAAGGTGGTCCTCCGCGCTCGATATTTCAATCTTCGGTCGAGGATTTCGTGAAACCAGTGCCTGCGCGCCACAGCCGAAACACGGCTTCCGAGCGGTCGGCAAGCAGCTCACCGCAACGCGCGAGCGCCTCATCGAGCGCCATCGGGCGGTCGGCGAGTGCGAATGCTGCGGTCACGCCGTCCTCGAGCGCACGTTCCCAGCCGGTGTCGAGGCAGCCGGCCAGTACGATCGTTGGAACATGGTTCATGGCGGCGCGCCGAGCGATACCGATCGGCGTCTTGCCGGCGAGGCTCTGCCCGTCAAGGCGGCCCTCGCCGGTAATCACGAGCTCGGCGGTACTGAGCGTCTGTTCGAACTTTACGTGCTTCATCACAAGGTCGATGCCGGGCGCGAGCTCTGCGTCGAAAAACGAAAGCGCGGCAAAGCCCATGCCGCCAGCGGCGCCTGCGCCTTCATGGGTTTGAGCGTCGGTGCCGGTGTGCTCGGCCACAACGCGGGCAAAGATGGCAAGCGCCTCATCGAGCTCGGCAACGTCTGCTTCATCGGCGCCTTTTTGCGGGCCAAATACGGCGCTCGCTCCACGTGGCCCGCACAAGGGGTTGCTCACATCCACGGCAGCTTCGAAGTGTACGCCGGCAAGGCGGGAATCAAGACCTTGCGCATCAATGCGTACAAGGGTCTTGAGCGCTGCACCGCCGGGTGGCAGTAGGTCACCGCGCTCATCGAGAAACGCCATGCCGAGTGCGTGCATCATACCGCTGCCGGCGTCGTTGGTGGCGCTGCCGCCAAGCGTCAGCACGATATGCTCGGCGCCGGCATCGAGTGCCTCACCGATGAGCAGGCCGACACCTTCTGTGGTGGTGTGGCACGCGTCTCGCTCTTCGCGCTTGAGATGTTGTAGGCCGGCCGCTTCAGCCAGCTCGATGAAGGCGGTCCGGGTGGCGGCGTCCCAGCCCCAGTCAGCATCGATGGGTCGCCGCAAGGCATCGACCACGCGAGCTCGCCTTCGGGTCATGCCGGTTGCCTCGATCACGGCGTCGAGCGTGCCTTCGCCGCCGTCGCCCATCGGGCAGATCAGCACCTCGCAACCGGGGTCGGCCCGTCGGATGCCCTCGGCCATGGCGTTGGCTGCCGCTCTGGCGCTGAGGGCATCCTTGAAACTGTCCGGTGCCAATATAATCATGACGCGCCTCTCCTTAAGTGTTGGCCATTCCCACCTTTTAACTACCTTAGCACCGTGCGACCGGCTGACCAGCGACATACACTGAGAGTTCCACGCCCTATCAGGAGAGTGCACATGAATGGTCGAATCCGCGGCATGATCGCCGGGGTCGGGGCCGCGCTTTTAAGTGGCTGTGCGCTTCAGGGCACTGACCCGCTTGCCAGTGGCCCTGCGCCTGAGCCCCAGACGGGGTGCCGGCTGGCGCTCGAGCGCCCAGCCACCAACGTTGACTGGATGCGTGCAGCGTCAGAGGCGCTCAAGGCCCAGCACTATCACGTTTCCGACAGTGACGCGGAGCTTGGCGTGCTCAATGCCCGCCGGGTTCGATCATTGCCAGGGCTTGGGGCGACCGAACTCGTCTCCGGAGTCGATGGCTTTCCGGGCATGTACCACGCCGAGGGCCGAATCAATGATCCGTGGCAGGTGTTTCGCGGTGATCCGCGGCGCATTGACCGCGTGACGCTGTTTAATGACGGGGGTGAACTTCGGCTTACACGGGGCACGACCGTGCTTTCGGACCGAAATTTTCCGATCGACGCCCGCCCCACAGCACAAACCGGGTTCTGTGTCGGACTACTGGATGCCGTCGCCGACCGGTTGGATCTTAAGGAGGGTGCGCAATGACAGTACGTTCGTGGCCGTTTTATGCGCTGCTGCTTTTATGGATGACCGGGTGTGCAAGCGTGTCATCCACGCCCCCGGCGCCGGTGGTTGTCGCCACCAGTGCGTCGCCGCTTCAAACACAAAAGGCGTTGGCCGGAGTGCTGGTCGAGCGCGGCTTTACCATCGACCATGCCGATCACGATCTATGTACTCTGAGTGCGCATTTTGCTGCGCGGCCGCCGTTTCATGTCGAGGGTGAGTGCCGGCCAGAGACGCCCGGCACGCGGCTTGAACTTCGTGCACGTCGGGGTACGACCTGGCTTGCCGGCCCGCGGTTAACGGGCCTTGTTGAGGCCCTTGCTCAAAAACTCCCCGAGGCTAGGGCAGTAGCAACACCTTGAGCTCTTCCATGCGCTTGGCAAGCACCTCAGTCGTCATGGGCTCGGCCGGAGAGTGGCCCCAAACGGGCCCCGGCCAGGCGGGATCTTGCTTGAAGCGAAGCACTAGGTGCACATGAAACTGGGGCACCAGATTGCCCAGCGAGGCCACGTTGAGCTTGTCGGCATTGAAGTGGTCTTTCAGGCATTGCCCCCATTCGGCTAGGATGCGCCAAAGGGCTTGCTGCGCGGTGTCTGGAAGCTCGAAAAGCTCCACACATTCCGGATGCTCGGGAATGAAAACCAGCCAGCAATAGCGCGTATCGTCGAACAGCCGAACCTGACAGGACACGCGCTCGCTAAGCGCAAGCGTTGTCAGGTGATGTGTGTCGGCCTGAAGGCGTTCATCCAGCGTGAAGGTCATGTGTGACGCACTCCGGTTGTGAAGTAGGCGGTAAAGTGTGACAAAGCTGCTACGCTTTGAAATGCATGGATGCCATTCAATCAGAACGACACGGAGTAAACCATGAAGAAACCGTTTTTGATGCTAGCAAGTGCCTTGATGGCCATGAGTATTCTGGCAGGGTGCAACACAATGCACGGTGCAGGGCAGGATGTTGAGGAAGGTGGCGAAGCCATCCAGAACGCCGCCGACTAAGCCACGTACATCGACGAAAAGCCGCCGGGTTCCGCCCGGCGGCTTTTTTTGTATCTGTAGAAACGTCGCTCTGACACCACGAGGCAGGCGGACAATTTTTTTGTGTGTTTGTTCCCACTTCCACTTGATAATGTTTATCATTCTTTTTATCTTAGCGGCACAGCAGGTTTACCGATCTCGAGCGACGTGCATTAGACCTTAGACCTCCGGTATTCCTGAATACACGATAAAAAGCGATCCGAACGTCCTGGCGACGGTCGAATCGGACAAGGGACTCATTTCAGGATCACGCATGAATTTAACGCTTTCCTCGCGCTTTTCACGTACGCCACTGGCCATTGCCGTTAGCCTCGCCGTCACTTCTGTACCGCTTGCCGCGCAAGCTGAAACGGCCACGACGACCGCAACAGCTACATCGACGGCCTCAACAACTACATCGACGGCCACTACACATGCGAGCTCCGACCGGGAAAGTACCATCACGGTTCAGGGGAACCGGCTCTATGATATGGTCTCCACCGAGCAAAACGGCGGCTACAGCGCGGATGCGGCGACAGTTGGCACCAAGACCCCAGCGGCACTTAGAGACATTCCGCAGTCGGTCAGCGTGGTGACGCGCGAGGCAATGGACGACCAGAACTTCGATACGCTCGATGAAATGGCCAAGCGCACACCAGGGCTTCGTGTTCTTTCCAACGACGACGGGCGCTCCTCTATCTATGCGCGAGGCTATGAGTACGACGAGTACAACATCGATGGTTTGCCCGCACCGATGGCCAGTATCTTGGGCACCGTCCCTAACCTGTCGGCGTTTGACCGGGTCGAGATCATGCGCGGGCCGTCTGGGCTGTTCAACAGTACCAGTGAAATGGGTGGCATCATCAACTTAGTGCGTAAACGCCCGACCGATACGTTCCAGGGCCACGTGACCGGCCGTTACGGCAGCTGGAATCAGCACTACGAAGAAGCCGACTTGTCCGGTCCGATCGATAAGGACGGCCGCATCCGGGGGCGGATGGTCATTAGCAACAACGGCTCGGATGGGTACGTCGATGAAAACGAGAACAAGCGCCAGACCTTCTACGGCGCGCTCGATATCGATCTCGACGAGGCGACCACATTGTCGCTGGCTTACCTTCGTCAGCATAAAGACATCGTGGTCAATAACGGCGTGCCGACCGACAGCGACGGCAATCTGCTGGACGTCACACGTTCTACCTTCGCCGGAGCCGACTGGAACAGCTTCGAGATGCAGAGCAACGACTACATTGCCGAGCTGACGCATCGATTCGATAACGGCGGCTATGGCCGCATCGGCGCACGCTATTCCGACCGCTCGGCCAACTTCAACTATGCCTATGGTCGAAGCGCTCTTGCAGACGATGGCACATTTACGGCCGTAGGTCTGGGGGGCGACGTCGACCAGAAGTCGCTTTCACTCGATGCAAGTTACAGCCAGCCGTTCGAAGCGCTCGGCAACGTCAGTGAGTTCGTGGTCGGGGCCGACTACAAGCGCTATGAGACCGAAACGTTCCAAGCGGTCTCCAATCTGGGTGACACGACGCTCGATGACATCAATGACATCACCTATGTCGATGTGGCGGAGTCCGGTACGCCGCGTACCGATAATCGAACCACCCTTGAAGAGTACGGTCTTTATTCCAAGCTGACGTTCCGGCCGATCTCGTCACTGGCGTTGATCGCAGGCGGTCGTGTCAGCGCCTATAAGCAGCGCGTGACCGATCACACCGATAACAGCGTTTCGGATCGCAGCGGTGAGGGCAATTTCACGCCCTACGCCGGCCTGGTGTACGACCTCGACAGCCAGCACTCGCTCTACGCCAGCTACTCCGAAGTGTTCAAGCCGCAAAGTGATGCGGTTGATGCCAACGGTGACCTGCTTAAACCCCGAAAAGGGACGCAATATGAAGTCGGGGTCAAGGGCAGCTACTTCGACGGCGATTTAAATGCACGCATCAGCGCATTCCGTCTCTATGACGACAACTACGCGGCGTCGGTGCCTAATGAAGGCTATTCGGCCGCCATTGGTAAACGTAAGATTCAGGGCGCCGAGTTCGAAGTTACCGGTTCGCCGACCGAGAACCTCGATCTGATCGCTGGCTACACCTATATGGATACTGACGTAGAGAGCGGTGACAGCGAGGCGACCTTCCTGCTGATGCCGAACAACATCTTCAACGTCTGGGCGCAGTATGGCTTCAAGGGCGGCGCATTCGATGGCTTCCACGTTGGTGGGGGCGTGACGGCTCTGAGCGACTTCAGTTCGAGTCAGGGAATCGAGGCACCGGGTTACGCGGTTGTCGATGCCATGGTCGGCTACGACTTCTCATCGAATCTGAAAGGTCAGCTTAACTTTAACAATATCCTCGATAAAACTTACTACACTCGTGTAGGAAGTACTGGTACGTTCAACATGTACGGTGCGCCCTCCAACGTCGTGGCCTCGCTTCGCTACGACTTCTGATCGCATCACGCTCGAGGCTGGCGCTTGTTTGGCCTCGAGTCGCGTGGTATCACGACAACCCCGATGCACCCGCATCGGGGTTTTTTCATTGAAAGGGAAGCGCCGTGGCGTTGTCTCGGGTTCATGCGTTGTTTCAGCGTCTTCAGGCCGCGTCGCAGGCGAGGTGGGCCAATGCCGTGCTGTTTCTGGCGGCGCTGTGCGAAATCCTGATTCTGCCCCTGCCGATCGACGCACTTTTAGTGCCGTGGATGCTTGCCAACCCGCGCCGTGGCGCGTGGCTTGCAACGATTGCGTTGGCGGGAAACCTGCTGGCGGCGCTGATCGGCTACGGCGTCGGGGCGCTCGCGATGGAGAGCATCGGGCAGTCGCTTCTGGCCTGGACTGGCACGCTCGATCATTTCGAGGCGTTCGTTGCCACCATGCAGGCCCATGGTTTCTGGGCCATTGTCATGGTGGCGTTTACGCCTGTGCCGTTTCAGGTCGCGCTTTTAGGCGCTGGCGCCGCTCAGTACCCGCTTGCGCTGTTTCTACTGGCCTGCGCGCTGGGGCGCGGCGCGCGATTCTACGGGCTGGCGCTTTTAGTGCGCGTGGGCGGCGAGCCGGCGCTCTCTGTCGCGCGCCGACACGGCCGTGCGGCGATGGGCCTCGGGGCGCTTGCCTGTCTGGTGGTGGGTGGCGTCTATCTGTTCGGGCGGGTGCATTCATGACCGCCCGCTGGTTGCGGGCGATCGATCGCTAGATCTGACCGAGGGTCGCGCCGCCGTCTAGGCGCAGGTCATGCAGGGTGATATGACGGGCGCTGTCGGAGAGCAAATACAGGATGCCCTCGCAGATGTCGTCTGGGGCGGCAATGCGCTTGAGCGGAATGCCGGCCTTGTAGGTCGCGAGCGAGCCCTCGAGGGTGGTGTCGCGGTCGGCCGGGGACTGCCACATGCCGTGCAGCATGTCCGTGTCGGTGGAGCCTGGTGAGACCACGTTGCAGCGAATGCCGTACTCGGCAAGCTCCAGGCCCAGACAGCGCGTCATCTGAGTCGCCGCCGCTTTTGAGGCGCAGTACGCGCCCATCGCCATTCGGGGCGTGGACGCCGCGTTGGAGCTGACCACCACCACCGAGCCTTCCCGGCGCGTCATCATGCGCTTGCCTACCGCGCGGGTCAGATAGAACACCCCGTCGGTATTGACGCGAAACGCGTTCTGCCACTGGGTGTCGGTCAATTCAAGCAGTCGCCCCATCTGAAGCGTGCCGGCGACACAGGCCAGATGGTCGATGCGCCCGTGATGGGTCTCGGCGGCCGCGACCGCGTGTTCGACCGCTGCCGGGTCGCTGACATCGACGCCATGAACGCTCAGGCGGTCTCCTGCATTGAGGGTGCCGGCCGCCAGGGCCAGCGCCTTGGTGTCAAGGTCGAGCGCGGCTACATGCGCCCCCGCGTGCAAAAGGCGCTCCATCAGGGTTCGGCCGATGCCCTGGGCGGCGCCGCTGATAAGCACGACGCGTCCGCCGAATTGTTGATCGAGAGCCTGAGTCATTCGTTTTCATCCATGATGCGATGGCGCTCCTGGTGGTAGCGCTCCTCGCTGAATTGATCCTTCCAGTACGGCACAGCGTAGAAGCGCCCCTTGGGCAGGGCGAGCGTGTTTCGAAAATGATCACGTAGTGCGAGTACGGCGCTGTTTTCGCCGCCGGCCCAGCCAAAGACCGTGACGCTTTCGTCAAACGACAGGGCACGGGCGGCCTCGATCAGGCGCGTCGACTCGCCAGCCGCCTGGGCGCCGCGGTAGAGCCAGTGGATGTTCAGGCCGGCCGGATGCTCGAAGTCGGTGTAATCACGCTCATCGATCGCCTCGATCAAGACATGACCGGAAGCGTTGCCTGGCAGCGCTTCACACAGTGCGACCATCGCGGGCAGGGCCGAGAGGTCGCCAGCCAGAAGGTACTGATCGGCCGGCTTTAAAAGCGGCAGTGGGCCGCCGGGGCCGGAAATGCCAATGAGATCGCCCTGGGTGGCCCGGGCGGCCCAGCGCGACGCCGGGCCGTTATCGCCATGCAGTACGAAATCGATGGCAAGCTCACCGCGCGCGTTATCCATCTGGCGCACCGAATAGGTGCGGGTGATCGGCCGTTCCTCGGGTTCGGGCCAGATCGGGCCATCGGCGGTCAGTTCCGGCAGCCTGGGCGTGCTCTGGTGATCGCGCGGCAGAAAGACCTTCAAGTGGCCGCCCGGTGCGTTGTCGGGAAAGCCTGCCAGCGCCTCGCCCCCTAAAAAGATGCGCACCATGTGCTCGGAGAGCGGCTCGGTCCGCATGACTTCCAGAAGCCGCGGTGGGCGCTTTTTCCGAGTGGGCGCCGGCGCCGCGGCGGTGTGAGTTGACGTGGTCATGGCGGTCCTGCGTGGTCGTTAGGTGTTGTCGAGCAAGGCAACCCAATCATCGAGGGTCGGGTTTTCGGCCAGGTCCATGAAGGACACGCTGTAGCCATGACGACTCAAGCGCTCGGCAAGCGTCATCATGCGCATGGAATCAAGCCCCATGAACAACAGGTTGTCGCTGGGGTCGAGCGTTGAAACGTCGTGTTCGATCAAGGGGTCGAGTTCAGCCTTGAGCGTTGAAAGCGTATCGGTCATGCCTGGGTCTCGCAGGTGGTGTGATGGGTCAATGCGTTGGTAATGGTTGCGCGAGTCTGGGTCACGCCACAGCGCTTGGCAACGTAGCTTGTGGCCATCAGATGCTCCTCGAGTGAGAAGTCCGCCAGGGCGTCGAGCACGAAAAACGGCTGGACGTCCTGCATGAAGGCCTCGAGCGCCGAGGCCAGGCAGCCGATGTGGGCGTAGACGCCGGTCACGATCAGTTGATCCCGGCCCTGCTCACGCATCATGTCGCGAAGCGGTGAGCGCTGAAAGGCGCTGTAGCGCCACTTGGTCAACACCGTGTCCTTCGCACTCGGGGCGAGTCTGTCGACGACGGGCGCCTGTTCGGGGGCAGCGGGCAGACCCGGGCCCCAGAAGTCGTTGAGCAGGGCACGGTCGTCGTCCGGTTGATCGGTCGGCTGCGCGGTATAGACCACCGGGATGCCGGCACGGTCGGCGATGGCGCGAAGAGCGGCGATGTTCTCGATCAGCGCCGGAATCGGGGCCTGACTGCGATCAAACTTGTTGAGAAAGTACTCTTGCATGTCGTGAATCAAAAGCACCGCCCGGTCTGGTTCGACCTGCCAGTCGACCCGGTTGTCGGGCTGGTCGGCCGCACTCGGCATGGGGTAGCTTGCAATTGCGGGAATGGTCATCGAACTCTCCTGTGAGCGCTTGGGGCAAATCGAAACGGCGATATCAGGCCGAGAAATAGGTGTCCTTGAGGGCCTGGCGGAGCGCCTTCTTGCTGATCTTGCCCACCCCTGTGTGGGGGAAGGCGTCAATCGCGCGAACCTGATCCGGCAGCTTGAACGTGGCAAGGCCCCTTGTTTTCAGGAAGTCGACCAGCGTCGGCGTATCGGGCGCAGTGACGCCTTTTCTGGGAATCACGAAGGCGCAGGGGCGTTCACCGAGAAAGTCGTCCGGCATCGCCACCACCGCAGTATCGAAGACGTCCGGGTGGGCGAGGATCAGGTTTTCCACTTCTTCCGGCGAAATCTTCTCGCCGCCGCGGTTGATCTGATCCTTTTCGCGCCCGCCGACAATCAGATAGCCCGCCGGGGTCTGGGCGACCACATCGCCGGTGCAGTAGAAGCCATCCGCGGTAAAGCTTTTGGCGTTAATGCCTGAATTATCGAAATACCCGCGAATGGTATAGGGCCCGCGGGTTTGCAGATTGCCGGGAGTACCCGGGGCGACCGGCTGGCCGTGGTCATCGACGATGCGCACCTCATCAAGTGCCGAGATCGGTCGGCCCTGGGTGTAGAGAATCACGTCCTCGTCATCGTCGAGGCGGGTGTAGTTCACCAGACCTTCGGCCATGCCGAACACCTGCTGAAGCGTGCAGCCAAGTACCGGGCCGACCCGTTTGGCCGCCTCCGAGTTCATCTTTGAGCCGCCGACTTGAAGTACCTGAAGTGAGGATAGATCGCGCTCGGTATGCGCAGCGGCGTCGAGCCACAGCATCGCAAGCGGTGGCACCAGCGCAGTGTGGGTCACGCCTTCGCGCTCGATCAGCTCGAAACAGGTGGTCGGCGAGGGCTCGGGGGCCATCACCATACAGCCGCCGGCGGCGATGACGCCGAGAAAGCCCGGTGAACTCATGGGGAAGTTGTGCGCTCCCGGCAGGGCGATCAGGTAGGTGGTGCGTTCATCGAAACCACACGGTGCCAGGCTCCCGATCACGCTATAGAGGTAATCCTGATGGCGTCTCGGGATGAGCTTGGAAAGCCCGGTGGTGCCGCCGGAGAGCTGGAAAAACGCCAGATCGTCGGCGTCCACGCCCGGCCAGTCCTCGAGCAGTGGGGCGTCGCTCTCAAGGGACTCGAGGGCGGTGAACTCCTCGGGCGCCCCGTCGATGTAGACGTGCTCGAGCGTCGGGCAGGCCGCCTGGACCTCGTGGGCAAGGGTTCTGAAGTCAAAGCGCGGCTGGCCGCTAACGCGGTCGGCCATGGTAATCAGCGCGCGGGCGTTTGATGCCGTGCAGAAATGGGTGATTTCCTTGGCGCGGTGCGCCGGCAGTGCGAACACCGGCAAGAGCCCGAGCCGGAAAAGCGCGAACGTCGTGACGACAAACGAGGCCCGGTTGCCAAGCTGCACCACCACGCGATCCCCCTTCTTGAGCCCGCTTCGCTGAAGACCGGCGCACAGGCGATCGACTCGGGCGTCGAGGGCGCGATAACTCAGCCGTGTCTCGCCGTCGACCAGAGCCGGGTCGGCGGCGAAGCGCTCGGCCTGCGTTTTCAGAAGTTCCCCGAAGGTCTGATCACTCCAGAGGCCTTGGTCGCGGTAGTGCTGCTTGAACGCCTCGGGGTAGTCCGGCGATTTGGCGCGAACCTCGTCCAGGTCGGCGGCGATGTAGTCGTTGGTGCTCATAGTGTGTTCAGTGCGTCCAGTCCCATGGCGTTGAGCATGGTTTTCAGTTTCGTGCCGGTTTCGACCAGCTCCTTTTGTGGGTCCGAGCCCGGAACGAGTCCGGCGCCGGCGTATAGGCGAACGTGGGTGTCGTGGACATCGGCGCAGCGAATCGCCACCGACCACTCACCATTGCCTTCGCTGTCGCACCAGCCGACGGCGCCAGCGAAATAACCGCGTTTAAACGGTTCGATATCATGGATGGCCTGGTAGGCCGCCTGACGCGCATGCCCACACACCGCAGGCGTCGGGTGCATGGCGGCCGCCAGCTCAAGGGAGGTGGTGTCCGGGTCCTTGAGCTCGCCAACGATGGTGGTCGACAGATGCCACAGTGTGTCGGTGCCGATCACCGAGGGGCCGTCCGGGATGTCCAGATAGGCGCAGTAGGGCGAAAGACCGTCGATGACGGCGTCGATCACCAGCGCGTGTTCGCGACGGTCCTTGTCGGAGGCGGCCAGCTCACTTGCCCGGCGTTGATCTTCGCTTTCGTCAGAATGACGCGGGATCGAGCCGGCCAGCGGGTTGACGATGACCTGATTGCCCTCGCGGCGGACCAGAAGCTCCGGGCTTGCGCCGATGAAGGCATGGGCCGGGGCGCTGTCGGGCTGTTCGGGGGTCATTGGCAGTGAGAAGCTGTAGCCGCGCGGGTTAATGGCGATCAATCGTTTGATGAGTGGCTTGAGATCGACGCTTTGGTCGGTGTTCATCTCAAGCGTTCGGGCCAGCACGATCTTTTCGACCCGGCCCTGCCGCATGGCCTCCAGCGCCTGTTCGACGCCGTCGCGATAGCCCTGAGGGCGCGGGAAAAGCGCGTGCTCGGTCGGCGTTACGCGCACGGGCGTGCGGCTCAGGTCATGGCGTGCATCAATGCTCAGCGCCGACGTTTCGAACCAGTGCTTCGGAACGTAAAGGTGCGCGGGCTGGGTTGTGTCGAAGGGCAGAGCGCCGACCACCACCGGGTTGGTTTGACCGTCGCGTCGCGCGCGCTCGAACAGAGTATTGACCTGCTCGTTAAGGGTCTCGGGTGTTGCCGGCCGGTTGCTGTGGGCGTTGAACAGGCAGCCTTTGGCGAGCAGAGTTCGATGCGGTGAGCTGAACAGGAAATCGTTGAGTTGAAACGATTCGATCAGATCCATGGGGGTGTCTTGCACGGCCGTGTGTCCCCCGGACTCACCGTCGAACATGATGGAACTCATAGGAAGGCTGCCTCCTGCAGTGACCCGATAATGATGATGCGATGAGGGTCATCCTATTCTAAATGAGAAAAGTTATCAAAATCATTTGTGTTGTTTTTTTCAGTGTTTTATTGCAGTGAGCTAATGAGACTTTGGTCGCCATCGACAAAAGTAGTGATCAAGACTTGAAGTGGGTGGTTACTCAATAAAAACAAGTCTTTGGCTTAGGTTTGTTTTTGAAATATATGTTCTCTTTCATTTTTTTATGAAATGTATGGTTGAAAGCGACGTCGGGTTGTCGACATGCTGTCAGAACTTAGTCCGTGCTTAATTCCATTTAGGCACGAAAGGACATGGCTACGCGTAGGTCAATAGGAGTTCATTGGATGGGCATGAGTCACGAAAGCGCGGTCTCGGAACCACTGGGAAACGGTTCGACATCGGCTCGGCGCCAGTGCTCCCTTCGAGCGATCACGACAGTGTCGACGTTTGGCGGGCTGCTGTTTGGCTACGATACCGGCGTGATCAATGGGGCCTTGCCCTACATCGCCAACCACTTTCACCTGACGCCCCTGACGGAGAGTCTGGTGGTGTCGTCGCTGGTGTTCGGTGCGGCGCTAGGTGCCATGCTGAGTGGTCGCATGTCCGACAATCACGGTCGGCGCAAGATGATATTGTGGCTGTCACTGATCTTTCTAATCGGTACTCTTGGCAGCACCTTCGCCATCAGCACCAGCATGATGGTGGTTTCTCGTTTCGTACTAGGCCTTGCTGTCGGCGGTGCCTCGGTCATCGTTCCGACCTATTTGGCCGAAATGGCACCGAGTGCGATACGCGGCCAGCTGGTTACGCGCAACGAGCTAATGATCGTTACCGGCCAGCTGATGGCATTTAGTTGCAACGCATTGATTGCAAACACGTTCCCCGAGGCACATATCTGGCGGTGGATGCTGGTGGTGGCAACGCTTCCCGCCATCGCGCTTTGGGTCGGCATGATGGTGATGCCTGAAAGCCCGCGCTGGCTGGCGTCCAAGGGTCGGTTCAAGGAAATGCGGGCGGTGCTTAAACAGGTACGTGATACCGACAAGCTCTCCGAGCTGGACGCGGAAGCCCGCGAAGTGCGTGAGCTGGCCGAAGAGGACCGCAAATGCGAACAGGGCGGGTGGCGCGATTTGAAAACGCCTTGGATTCGTCGGCTGTTTCTGGTCGGAGTCGGCGTGGCGGTCGTTCAGCAGATCACTGGCGTCAACAGCATCATGTACTTCGGCACCCAGATTTTGACCGAGTCCGGCTTCGATACTCAGGCCGCACTGGTGGCCAATATCGCCAACGGTGTCATTTCCGTGCTGGCTACGTTCGTCGGTATCTGGCTTCTGGGCCGCGTCGGCCGTCGCCCGATGCTCTTGACCGGCATTCTCGGGACCACCACGGCGCTTTTGATGATCGGCATTGTCTCGATGATGATTTCGGCTGGCCCGCTTCGTGCAACGCTCGTGCTCTCCTTGACCGTCACCTTCCTGGCATTTCAACAAGGGGCGGTGTCTCCGGTGACCTGGCTGATGCTTGCCGAGATCTTCCCGATGCGCATCCGAGGCTTTGCGTTCGGGATGACCGGGTGTGTGCTGTGGTTGGTCAACTTTCTGGTCGGCTTCTTCTTCCTGCAGCTGGTGGGGTGGTTCAGCATTTCGACCACGTTCTTCCTTTTCTTCGTGCTCGGCCTTGGCGCGTCTTTGTTTGTCTATCGATGCACGCCCGAGACGCGTGATCTGAGCCTTGAAGAGCTCGAGGCTAAGTTCAAGCGGACGGTTTAACGCGTCGCCCGTTTTGGAAGGGGCGTGCTAAGGTTGGCGTTTTGAACTGGAAGGACACGTTCGATGACACTCAAGGCCATCCTGTTCGACTGCGACGGCACCCTGGTCGATTCCGAAAGCGCGCACCGGGCGGTGTGGAACGAGGTGCTTGCCCCATACGATGTCCATATCGACGAGGACGAGTACAAGGCGCATTACTCCGGCAACCCGGTCACGACCAGCGTGACCCAGATGAAGGCGCTGCACCCGGAGCTTAATACCCCCGATGATGAGCTTGTGCGACAAAAGACCACCCGCACCGCCGAGCGCTTCGCGCAGACGCCGCTAAACGCGCTTGAGGGTGTAATGGCGACGATGGCACGGTGTGATGAGCTGGGTCTTCGCCGCGCCCTGGTGACCGGCAGCGGGCGTGACGAGGTCAGCGCCATCCTCGATAACCTCGAGCTTTCGACACTGTTTGAGGTCTGGGTTACTCGTCAGGACGTTACCCACAGCAAACCCGACCCCGAAAGCTATACCCGCGCGCTTGACGTGATGGGGCTGGCGCCCAACGAGGCGATCGCGCTTGAGGATACCTCGCACGGGGTGACCTCAGCCGTGCGCGCCGGCGTCGAGGTGATCGCCATTCCGAACGCGTATTCGGCCGCGCATGACTTCAGCGGGGCGGTGTTCGTTGCACGCGACATGACCGCCGCGCTTGGCTGGATCGAAGCGCACCGGCTCGCCTGAGCATGGATCATCGCCAGCTCCGCTTTCTGGTCGCGCTTGCCCGGGAACGCCACTTCGGGCGGGCGGCCGAGCGCGTCAACGTCACCCAGCCGACGCTCTCTGCCCGGCTCAAGCAGCTCGAACAGGAGCTGGGCACGCCGCTCATTCGCCGTGGCCGCCGCTTTGAAGGGTTTACACAGGAAGGTCAGCGAGTGCTGGCGCACGCCCGCCGCATCCTGTCGGAGTTCGATGAGCTTTACGCCGAGCTGGACCCGACGCAGGGCCCAAGCGGCTGGCTGACCATCGGCATCGTGCCTTCGGCCCTTAGTGAGGTCGCCTCGCGTCTGGCTAGGCTTCGTGCCGCATTTCCGGCGCTTCGACTCCGCGTTCGCGAGTACACCGCGCTTGCGTTGATGCAGGCGCTGGCCGACGAGGAGGTCGACCTCGCGATCAGCTATCTGGACCTGCCGGCGGCGGAGCCTTTTGTGGCGCGGCCGCTGTTTGAAGAGCAGTACAGCGTGCTGGCCTCGCCCTCGGTGGTACTTTCCGAGCCGATAAACTGGGCCTCGCTTGCCGGGCAGCCCTTGTACATGCTGACCTCAGACATGCAGCAGCATCAGTTGATCCGCGCCCGCCTCGAGCGCGAGGGCGCCAATACCGAGGCGGTGGTCGAGGTCGACTCCATGGCGATGCTGATCGTGCTCTTGAAGCAGGACCGCGCCGTGACTGTAGTGCCCGAGCGTCTGGCGGCCACGCTGACCGATGAGCCCTTGGCGTGCCATGCGTTGCCACCGCTGCCTACGCCGTCGCGGCTGGGGCTTTTATGGAAGCGGCGCGACTACCAGCTTGCCCGCCTCAGTGCGGTGCTTGGTGTCTTTTGAGCGCCGGCCCGTGCGGGCGCTCGCGTTCTATTCTTAAACACGCCAGCGCGGGCATGGCGTCACTTTTGATAGATACGCTCTATGTTGATATCGGCGCTGTTGATTAGCCTGCTTGTTGTTATCGCCGTAAACTTTAGTGGTACACGGCGGCTCGAACCGACCCCAACGTGAGTCCCTGTTATGTCTTCTAAAACGCCAAACGTCTACGAATGGGCCGTTGATTTGCGGCCAGAGAGCCTGAATGGCCCAGAGGAGCAGGCGGTAACGCTTGCCCTGAACGAGATGGCCTTTGCCTCCGTTCTGGCCTCGCCCGAAGACCTTGAGGCCTGGGCCACCGGATTCGCGTTCAGCGAAGGCTTGATTCGACACGTCAGTCAGATAGAGACCATCGATCAACGACCGCTGCGACACGGCCATCTGGTGCGACTTACAGTGCCTGAGCATCTGGAGGCGCAGGCCCGAGAGCGTCGGCGGGTCGGTGCCTCTACCAGCAGCTGCGGGCGCTGTGGCACGGCCGAGGAAGGGTTGATGTTCGAAGGGCTGCGCCAGCTTCCGCCGGCAAGATTGCCCGCCCCCGAGCAGTGGCAGACCCTGCTTGAGGCGCTGAATGCGCGCAGTCAGGCCGGCTATCACGTGGCGCTTGGGGTCGATGATCAGGCGCGCCTCACATCAGGTCGCGACATCGGGCGCCATAACGCGCTGGATAAGCTACTTGGCAAGGGGCTTTTGGGCACGATGCCGCAGACGGTTCTGATTTCGAGCCGATGCAGCCTCGAGCTGATTCAAAAGAGCGTGCGTGCAGGCGTTACCTCGCTTGGCACGCTGTCGCTGCCTTCGACGCTCGCCGTGGAAACCGCCCGTCTGTGCGGACTCAACCTCATCTGTTGCCATCGCGGGCACAGGCTTCAGTTGCTGAGTCGCGGCCGGGACCCCGATTGATGTTTGAACGGTGATGCGCCGCCCTGGCGGCGCGCAAGGCTTATCATGAGTAAAGAACGCATCCACGAGTACCACCACCCGGCCGCTGGCTGGGGCGCCCTCAAGTCCGTTGGCAAGTTCATCGCCGAAAGCCGCGCACCGTTTTCAAACGTTCGGGCGCTTTTGAAACTCAATCAGCCCGATGGCTTCGATTGCCCCGGCTGCGCCTGGGGCGACCCCGAACACGGCTCGTCGTTCGAGTTCTGCGAAAACGGCGTCAAGGCCGTCACCTGGGAAACCACCGCCAAACGCGTGACGCCCCGTTTTTTCAAGCGCCACAGTGTCAGCGAGATGATGGGGTGGGATGATTTTCGTCTCGAGGATCAGGGCCGGTTGACCGCGCCAATGCGCTATAACGCTGCCACCGACCATTACGAGCCCATCGAGTGGCACGAGGCGTTCGACCTGATCGCTGCTCACCTGAGCGCGCTCGAGAACCCGAACGAGGCGGTGTTCTATACCTCCGGCAAGGCCTGTAACGAATCGGCCTACGTCTTCCAGCTTCTGGCCCGGCTTTTTGGCACCAATAACCTGCCGGACTGCTCCAACATGTGCCATGAGGCCAGCGGTGCGGCGCTCGAGGCCTCGCTCGGTGTGGGCAAGGGCAGCGTATTGCTCGAGGATTTCGAAGAGGCCGAGGCGATTTTTACCTTCGGTCAGAACCCCGGCACCAACCATCCGCGTATGCTCGGCACGCTCAGGGAGGCCGCCGACCGCGGCTGTGAGATCGTTGCCTTCAATACGCTGAAGGAGCGCGGCCTGGAGCGGTTCGCCGACCCGCAGCGAAAGCTCGAAATGGCCACCAACGGCAGCGGCCGGGTCAGTACGTTCTACTATTGCCCGAAACTCGGTGGCGACATGGCCGCCGTGCGCGGCATGGCGAAAGTGCTGTTCGAGCGCGATGACGTCACGGGTGAGGTGCTCGATCACGCCTTTATCGCCCGCCACACCGACGGGCTTGCAGCGTATCGTGCTGAGGTGGCGGCGACGCCCTGGGCGGCGATCGAGGATCAGTCAGGGCTTGCGCGCTCGGAGATCATCGAGGCCGCCGAGGTCTACATGCGCTCCAACGCCACCATCATCTGCTGGGCGATGGGGCTGACCCAGCACGAGCACTCGGTGGCAACGATTCGAGAAGTGGTCAATCTGTTGCTGCTCAAGGGCAACATCGGCAAGCCCGGCGCCGGCACCTGCCCGGTGCGGGGGCATTCCAACGTGCAGGGCGATCGCACCATGGGCATTTACGAGAAGCCGGCGCCCGAGTTTCTCGATGAGCTGGAGGCGGCCTATCATACGCCGATGCCGCGAGCGCACGGGGTGGATACCGTCAACGCCGTGCGGGCAATGGATGAGGGGCGCGCCAAGCTTTTTATTGGCCTTGCCGGTAATTTCGCCCGCGCCACGTCCGACAGCGCGGTCTGCGAGCGGGCACTTAAACAATGCAATCTGACCGTGCACATCTCGACCAAGCTCAACCGCAGTCACCTGGTGACCGGCCAGGATGCGTTGATTTTGCCCTGCCTCGGGCGGGTCGAGGTCGATCGCAAGGCCGATGGCACGCCGCAGTTGATCACGGTCGAGGACTCGATGAGCATGGTCCACGGCTCGGCGGGCATCCATAAGCCGGCCGCCAGCACACTTGTCAGTGAAGTCGAGATTCTCACGCAGGTCGCCGAGCGGGTGCTCGGAAATGATGTGGTCGACTGGCCGTCACTTCGACGCGACTACGACGCCATCCGCGAGCACATCGCTCGGGTGATCCCGGGCTTTGAAGACTTCAACGAGCGCGTTCGCGCCCCGCGCGGTTTCTGGCTCGAGAACCCCAACGTCTCGCGCACCTTTCCGACCGAGACCGGACAGGCCCGGTTCAGTGCAGCGGCGCTGCCGGTTGAGGTGCTTCATCAGAAACTCCGGGCGCGCTCGAACTGGCTCACGCTTCAGACTCTTCGAAGCCACGATCAGTACAACACCACCGTGTATGGCTACAACGACCGCTACCGCGGCGTGGAAGGTCAGCGTCAGGTCATTTTCGTAAACGCGGAGGACATGGCCCGTCTCGGGCTCGAGGCCGGCGAGTTCGTGGATCTGATCGGCGATGAATCGGATGGTCAGACCCGACGTGCGGCCGCGTTCAAGGTCGTGCGCTACGATACGCCGGCGGGCTGCGCAGCGGCCTATTACCCCGAAACCAATCCGCTGATTCCGCTGGACAGCGTTGGCATCGAAAGCAACACACCCAACTCGAAATCGGTGGCGATCCGGCTGGTGAAAAGCCAGCGGCTGGCATGATGAACGACACCGTCAACAAGGCCCATGCGCTGCTTGAGCATCGAAGTGATCTTGCACCGCTCGAGGCGTTGATCGTCACTGCGCTTGACGACGGCGTGGGGCGCGATACCGGTCGGCTTGCTCGGACCTTTGAACTCGAGCACGCGCTGGTGTATCGCAGTGCACTCGAGCTTGAGCGCAAGGCGTGGGTTGTGAGTACGGCGCGGTCAGGGCGCAGCCCGGGACTTGCCCTTGCGCTAACTGACGTTGCACGCACCTCGATGGGCGCTTTCTAGGCGTTGACGCCTCTCACGGCTGCCGCCATTCCTCTGGCGGCGGCCCGGATACATTTTTAAACAGCGCTTGATGCCCTGCGCCCTGCGGCCGCCAGGGTGGTTAGACGTTAGTCTATGTGGTCATTTTTTCACCGTTCCGGTTAAGTCTCGCTCTACACGCTTTACGAGTTCGGAGACGACATGGCGCTCGCGCGCAGTGTTTACCCACGCGGCATTCATCGCTTGGCCCTTGGCCTGATCATCGCCCAGGTTATGCTTTTGACGTCGATGGTCTCGGCAAGTGACAGCCGCGCCGATGGGTTTTCACCGTTTCAGAAAACGGTTCCGGAGTTGGTGGCCGCCTTGAACGATGGCCGTATCAGCTCGGCCGAGCTGGTGCAGTGGTATCTGCGTCGAATCCGGGCCTTTGATGATACCGGCCCCCGCGTCAACGCCATCCTGCGCGTCAATCCACGGGCGCTCGATCAGGCCCGCGCCATTGACCGTGCCCGGGCGCGAGGCGACGCCGTAGGGCCGCTTGCCGGGGTGCCGTTTTTGGTCAAGGACAACATCAACGTCCACGGGCTTCCCACCACCGGGGGCTCGGTGGCGCTTCGAAACGCGATGCCGCGAGACGACGCCTTTTTGATCAAACGGTTGCAGCAGGCCGGGGCGATTGTGTTGGCCAAAGCCAACATGACTGAATTCGCGGCGTCGTTCGGCCGGCCCGGGTACAGCTCCCTCGGTGGCACCACGCGAAACCCCTATAACCCGGACCGTTACGCCTCAGGCTCCAGCAGTGGCCCGGCGGCGGGCGTTGCGGCCAATCTGGCCGCGTTCGCGGTGGGCACCGACACCGAAGGCTCGGTACGGGGGCCTGCAAGTGTGACCGGCCTGGTTGGGCTCAGGCCAACCTATGGCCTGATTAGCCGAAGCGGGATTCTGCCGCTGTCACCGACCTTCGATACCCCTGGCCCGTTGACCCGAAGCGTTTCCGGAAGCGCCCTGATCACGCGCGTGATGGCGGGCATTGACTCGGACGATGATTCGACCGAGCGGCTCACGGCCTCGATGCTCGAGACGCTTGGAAAGGTCGGCCCGGCGACGCTTGAAGGGCTCAAAGTCGGCCGGGTGACTGGCCTTGACGGGGGCAATGCCCAAATCGATGACGCCATGACGCCGCTTGTGGCCTCGCTTGAACAGGGCGGGGCGGTGGTGTCGCCGGTGCAGCTACCTAGGGCGTTCGACCGGCTGTGGTCGCGGGTGATTGCGCCGGTTCAAAACGCCGAATTCCGGCCAGCGATGGAGCGCTTTCTGGGCGATAGCGTTACGGGGGGGCCACCGGACATGAACGACATCATTGCGCGCTGCGAGGAGAACAATCGCCACAACCCTCATCAGCAGGTCAATCCCGAGCGGATCGAGGGCATGGAGCACACCCTAGGGCGCCGCGATACCGTATCCCCCGATTACCTGGATACCCTCTCCTATACGTTGCCCAAGCTTCGAGAGCGGCTGGTTGCGCTGATGGACGAGCAGAACCTGGACGTGTTGATCTTTCCGACCCGGGAGTGCCCGGCCCACCCGCGCACGCCGTCTGGCAAGGCGGGCTTTACGTGCACCAGGGTCGATCACGACCCGATCGGGTATCTGGCAACCGTGACCGGTGCCCCGGAGCTGACGCTGCCGCTTGGCATGACCGAGGCGGGCATGCCGTTCGGCGTGTCGCTTCTGGCCCGGCCGTTCGAGGAGAACACGCTGTTCGCGCTCGGTCAGGCGCTCTTCAAGCAGTCGCCTGCGCCGCGCTATACGCCAGAGCTTGCTTCAGACTGGTATCAGCGGCTCAGCCTTCCCTAGCGAGTGCGCCCTCTTTGGCGAGCGTTGTATGAAACCACTCGGCCAGTGCGCGGTGGCGGCGCTCGGACACCGCGCCGCCCGAGCACAGCACGAGATGCCCACCGGTGGCCTCGAACCCCCAGGGGGCAACCAGCCGCCCCGCATCAATATCGGCCTTGACCAGAAGCTCCGGGGCGATGGCGACGCCGATGCCCGACACCGCCGCTTCGAGCAGGTAGAAAAGGTGCTCGAACCCCTGGTCCAGGGTCAATGTGGTGGCATCGAGACCGCGCGCGGTCGCCCAGTGCGTCCAGGCGGCGGCGCGTGAGGTCGTGTGAAGAAGTGGCGTGCCAACAAGTGCGGAGGGCGGCGTATCCTGCCAGCGTTTGGCAAGGGCCGGGCTTACGACCGGGCCGATGCGCTCTTCGAGCAGTCGCTCGATTAGCGCACTCGAGGGCGTATGATCCAGAAACACGACCGCCGACTCCCGCTCGCCGCGCTGAGGCAGGGCGCTGTCGCTGGCGGCGACCTGTACATCGATGCCAGGCACGGCCTGCTTGAGATGTGCCCAGTGCGGAATCAGCCAGCGGGCGAGAAAACTGCCCGGGCAGCGCAGGACGATCGGCGCGTCGCGCTGGTGGTCGAGCAGGGCCTGACACCCAAGGGTCAGCCGATTGATGCCTGCATGCACGTCGTCGTAGAGCTGATGGCCATCGGCGGTCAACGCCAGCTGACGACCGGCGCGCTCGAACAGGGCGCACTCGAAATACCCATCCAGGGTCTTCAAGTGCCGGCTGACGGCGCCATGGGTCACGTTCAGTTCGCGCGCGGCCTGGACGACACTTCCAAGGCGGGCGGTGGCTTCGAACGCGCGCAGCGCGTTCAGTGGGGGCAGCTTCGACATGTGGCGTCCTTGCGTTCGGTCTGATCGGTTACCTTTTTTGATGGTGGCCTGAGTATATATCCCAAGATTCTGGGTGAATACCTTGCAAACGTGTGAGAAAAATTCACGCAAAAGGGATAAATTGTCGCTTTCTAAGTGGGGCGTTTCTTGCCATGCTTTGGCCATCGAACGACCAATGACGAGGGCTCGTTAATGACCGCACTATCCGCTTTACCCGACCCGCAGGGCTTTTTCGGCGATTTCGGTGGCCAGTTTGTGGCCGAAACGCTGATGCCGCTTATTCTCGAACTCCAGGGCTGCTATGAGGCGGCCAAGGATGATCCGGCCTTTCGGGAAGAGCTTGCCTATTTTCAGCGCGATTACGTCGGCCGCCCGAGTCCGCTGTATTTCGCCGAACGCCTGACCGAGCATTTCGGCGGCGCCAAGATCTACTTCAAGCGCGAAGAGCTCAATCACACCGGCGCGCACAAGATCAACAACTGCATTGGTCAGATCCTTCTGGCCAAGCGCATGGGTAAAAACCGCATCATCGCTGAAACCGGCGCCGGCATGCACGGCGTGGCGACCGCAACCGTTGCGGCGCGTTTTGGCATGAAATGCGTGGTCTACATGGGCGCGACCGACATCGACCGCCAGCAGGCCAACGTGTTCCGGATGCGCCTGCTCGGGGCGGAAGTCATCCCGGTCGAGTCCGGCATGGGCACGCTCAAGGACGCGATGAACGAGGCGCTCAGAGACTGGGTCACCAACGTCGATGACACGTTCTACATCATTGGCACCGTGGCCGGGCCGCACCCGTATCCGGCGATGGTACGAGACTTTCAGGCCGTGATCGGTCATGAAACCCGCGATCAGATGCTCGAGAAGGAACAGCGTCTGCCGGATTCGCTGGTGGCCTGCATCGGCGGTGGGTCAAACGCCATGGGGCTGTTTCATCCGTTTTTGAAGGATGAGAGCGTTCACATGATCGGCGTCGAGGCCGGCGGCCACGGGATTTCGACCGGCGAGCACGCGGCGAGCCTCAATGGCGGCGAACCCGGCGTACTGCACGGCAACCGGACCTACCTGCTTCAAAACGTCGACGGCCAGATTCAGGACGCGCACTCGATTTCGGCCGGGCTCGACTATCCGGGCATCGGGCCGGAGCACGCCTATCTTCACAGCACCAAGCGGGTCGAGTACGTCTCGATCACCGACCAGGAAGCGATCGATGCGTTCCAGCTGTGCTGCCGCAAGGAAGGCATCATCCCGGCGCTTGAAACCGCGCACGCCCTTGCCGAGATCGCCAAGCGCGCGCCGGAACTGCCAGAGGATCACCTGATGGTTGTGAACCTCAGCGGCCGCGGTGACAAGGACATGACAAGCGTTGCCGAGTATCTGGGCGATTCGTTTTAAAGGAGAGGACAATGACAGCACAGGCAAACGCAACCGACGTGTCGATCTCGCGCATCACGCAGCGCTTTGAAGACTTGAAGGCCGAAGGCCGCTCGGCGCTGGTGACCTTTGTGACCGCCGGCGACCCGGACCCGGAAACCTCCCAGGCCATTCTTGATGGCCTGCCGGCCGCCGGCGCCGACATCATCGAGCTCGGTATGCCGTTTACCGACCCCATGGCCGATGGCCCGGCCATCCAGAAAGGCGCCCAGCGCGCGCTCAAGGCCGGCCAGAATCAGCGCAAGACGCTCGAGATGGTGCGCCGCTTTCGCGCGCACGATCAGGACACGCCGATTGTCTTGATGGGCTATTACAACCCGATCTATCGCTACGGGGTCGAGGCGTTTTTAAACGATGCCGCCGAGGCTGGCATCGATGGACTGATCGTGGTCGACCTGCCACCTGAGCACGACGGCGAGCTGTGCCTGCCGGCTGCGGAAAAGGGGCTCAACTTCATTCGTCTGGCCACGCCAACGACGGATGACGCGCGTCTGCCCAAGGTGCTCGAAAATACGTCCGGATTCTTGTACTACGTCTCGGTTGCCGGTGTGACCGGCGCGGGGTCGGCGTCAAGCGAGGCGGTCGAAAAGGCGGTCGAGCGGCTCAAACTGCACTCAAGGCTGCCGGTTGCGGTCGGGTTCGGCATCAAGACGCCCGAGCACGCGGCGATGGTTGCCCGCTCTGCGGATGCGGTCGTGGTGGGGTCTGCGCTGGTTAACACCGTCGAGCAGGCCGAATCGCCCCAGGCGGCCATCGAAGGCGTGCATTCACTGACCCGTGCGCTGGCCCAGGGGGTGCGCACAGCCCGGCAAGCCCGGTAAGCTGTCGGCTTTATGCGTTTATCAAAGGAGAGCGGTATGAAGGCTCGGATCACATTCGGTTCACTGGCAGTGGCGCTGATGGCCCTTGGCGGCTGCGCATCACAGGGCGGCTCCAGTGAGGCGCCCAGCGAGGCTGCCGCCTCCAACGGCGCACAGCCTGCGCAGACGACGTCTACAGAGGCGCAGACGCAAGGCGCGTCGATGGCGACAGGCCAGTGCACCACTGATGGCTTGAAGCCGCTGATCGGTCAGCCACTTGATCAGAAAAATCGTCAGATCATCGTCGATGAGAGTGGGGCGACGTCGTATCGAATGCTGCGCCCGGATACCCCGATGGGCGAGGGCAGCGACCCGTCTCGGCTCAATATCACACTCGATGACGAGGCGGTGATCAGCGCGTTTTCCTGCGGCTGAGCCCGAGGCTCTTGATGCCAGACGCAGGCGCCATGAAACAGGCGCCATAAAAAAAGCCCCGCATTAGCGGGGCTTTTTCGTTGCCTGGGGGCAATTTTGTTGCCGGGGACATCAGTCCCAAGTCAGGGCGCCACCGGTCTGGTATTCGGTCACGCGGGTTTCGAAGAAGTTTTTCTCCTTCGGAAGATCGATGATTTCCGACATCCACGGGAAGGGGTTGTCCACTTCCTCGAACAGCGGCGTAAGCCCGATCTGTTCGGCGCGGCGGTTGGTGATGAAGTGCATGTACTGCTCGCACAGATCGGCGTTCAGGCCAAGAATGCCGCGGGGCATGGTTTCGCGGCCGTAGGCCACTTCCAGCTCGCAGGCGTTCTTGAGCATGCCGCGCACTTCTTCCTGGAACTCCTCGGTCCACAGGTGCGGGTTTTCGATCTTGATCTGGTTGATGCAGTCAATACCGAAGTTCATGTGGATCGACTCGTCGCGCAGGATGTACTGGTACTGCTCGGCGATGCCGACCATCTTGTTGCGACGGCCCAGGGCCAGAATCTGGGCGAACCCGGTGTAGAACCACATGCCTTCGAAAATGACGTAGAAGGCGATCAGGTCGCGCAGAAACGCCTGGTCACGTTCCGGGGTGCCGGTCTGGAATTCGTTGTTTTCCAGATTCTGGGTGTACTGAAGCGCCCAGGCATCCTTTTCGGTGATCGACGGCACTTCGCGGTACATGTTGAACAGCTCGCCTTCATCAAGGCCGAGCGAGGTGCAGATGTACTGGAACGTGTGCGTGTGAATCGCTTCCTCGAACGCCTGGCGCAGCAGGTACTGGCGGCATTCGGGGTTGGTGATGTTGCGATAGATCGCGAGCACGATGTTGTTGGCGACCAGCGACTCGGCGGTGGCGAAGAAGCCCAGGTTGCGCTTGAGCATGCGGACTTCGTCTTCGGTCAGGCCCTGGGGGCTGTTGACCGGCGCGCGCCAGGTAGCGATGTCGCCCTGCATCGAGACTTCGGTGGGCATCCAATGGTTGTTGCAGCCATTGAGGTATTTTTCCCACGCCCAGGTGTACTTCAGCGGCAGCAGCTGGTTCACGTCGCTGCGGCCGTTGATCATGCTTTTTTCGCTGGCGTCGATGCGCCCGGCGCCGGCCTGGATTTCACCGAGACCGGACGTGTCGATTTGATCGTCCACTGTGGTTGCTTGCATCGTTGTCATCCTTTCAGTACCGCCGCGTACGCGACGGCGTATTCTCGGGAAACCCGGCAGGAAGCCCTGCCGGGGCGTCGGCCGTTATTGGCAGGCTTCGCAGTCCGGATCGTCGATCGAGCACGCCTGGGGCGGTGCCGAGCCAAGCGGGGCCTGAACGTCCGGTTCGGGCGTCGGAGCCGGGGCGTTTTGCTGCGCCTCCGGTACCTTGACGCCGGTCAGCTTGCCGTCGGTGCCCTTGAGCGTCGATTTCTCGACCCGCGAGCTTGCCTGGGCGCGAAGGTAGTAGGTGGTCTTGAGGCCAAGCGCCCACGCCATCTTGTAGGTGGTGTCGAGTTTCTTGCCCGACACGCCCGAGATGTAGAGGTTCAGCGACTGGGCCTGATCGATCCACTTCTGACGGCGTGCGGCGGCTTCGACGATCCAGCGGGTTTCCACTTCGAACGCGGTGGCGTAGCGCGCCTTGAGCTCGTCCGGTACGCGGTCGATGAGCTGAACGCTGCCGTCGTAGTATTTGAGGTCATTGATCATCACCTCATCCCAAAGCCCGGCCTCTTTGAGGTCATTGACCATGTGCTGGTTGATGACCGTGAACTCGCCGGAGAGGTTCGACTTGACGTAGAGGTTCTGATACGTCGGCTCGATCGACTGCGACACGCCACAGATGTTGGAAATGGTCGCGGTCGGGGCGATCGCCATGACGTTGGAGTTACGCATGCCCTGCGCCTTGACCGTCTCGCGGAGACTGTTCCAGTCAAGCGTCTGCTCGCGGTTGACCTGGATGTACTGCTCACCACGCTCCTGCACCAGCATCTCGAGTGAGTCGATCGGGAGCACGCCCTGGCTCCAGAGCGAGCCTTCGTAGCTTTCATAGCGCCCGCGCTCGGCCGCGAGTGCGCTCGAGGCCTGGATCGCGTGGAAGCTGATCTCTTCCATGGAGCGGTCGGCGAAGGTCACGGCGTCGTCGCTTTGGTAGGCGATGCCCTGCTTGTAGAGCGCGTCCTGGAAGCCCATCAGGCCAAGACCGACCGGGCGATGGCGGAAGTTGGAGCGCTTGGCCTGCGGGACGGCGTAGTAGTTGATGTCGATAACGTTATCGAGCATGCGAACCGCGGTCTTGACGGTACGGCTGAGCTTCTCGGAATCGAATTTACCGTCAACGACGTGCGCCGCCAGGTTGATCGAGCCCAGGTTACAGACCGCGATTTCGTCCGCGGACGTATTGAGCGTGATCTCGGTGCACAGGTTGGAGGAGTGCACCACACCTGCGTGACGCTGAGGGCTTCGAACGTTGCACGGGTCCTTGAAGGTGATCCACGGGTGGCCGGTTTCAAACAGCATCGAGAGCATCTTGCGCCACAGATCGCGGGCATTGACGCGCTTGAAGAGCTTGAGCTGACCGGTGCGGGTCATCTCTTCGTATTCGCTGTAGCGCTTTTCGAACGCCGCGCCGTACAGGTCATGAAGGTCCGGCACGTCAGAGGGCGAGAACAGCGTCCATTCCTGCTCATCGACCACACGCTTCATGAACAGATCCGGAATCCAGTTCGCGGTGTTCATGTCGTGGGTACGACGACGGTCATCGCCGGTGTTCTTGCGAAGCTCAAGGAACTCTTCCAGATCCAGGTGCCAGCTTTCCAGGTATGAGCATACCGCGCCCTTGCGCTTGCCACCCTGGTTGACCGCGACCGCAGTGTCGTTGACGACCTTCAAAAATGGCACAACGCCCTGGGATTTGCCGTTGGTGCCCTTGATGTAGGAGCCCAGTGCACGCACCGGTGTCCAGTCGTTGCCAAGCCCGCCGGCCCACTTGGACAGCATGGCGTTGTCGCGGATCGCGCCGTAGATGCCATCGAGGGCGTCCGGCACGGTGGTCAGGTAGCAGGAGGAAAGCTGGCTGCGCACGGTACCCGCGTTGAACAGCGTCGGGGTCGAGGCCATGTAGTCAAAGCTTGAGAGCAGCTCATAGAACTCGATCGCACGGGCGTTCTTGTCTTCTTCGTTCAGCGAAAGCCCCATGGCGACGCGCATGAACATGACCTGGGGCAGTTCGTAGCGAACGCCGTCCCGGTGCAGGAAGTAGCGGTCATAGAGCGTCTGAAGGCCCAGGTAGGTGAACTGGCTGTCGCGCTCGTGGTTGAGCGCCGCACCCAGACGGTCGAGATCGAACTCGTTGAGTGCCGGGTCGAGCTGGTCGAACGAAATGCCGCGCTCGATGTAGGCCTTGAAGGCCGGCGCGTAGAGCTCGGCCATGTCGCCGTAGGTGGCCTCATCGGCAACCTCAAGAAACGAGAGCGCTTCGCGGCGCAGGTTATCCTGAAGCAGACGAGCGGTCACGAAGGTGTAGTTCGGTTCGCGCTCGACCATCATGCGCGCGGTCATCATCAGTGCCGTGGCGACGCCGTCGGAAGTGACGCCGTCATAGAGGTTCTTGAGCGACTCATCGACCACGCGCTTGACGTCGACGTTTTCAAGATCCGTGCAGGCCTCGGTCACCAGCACTTCGATGCGGCCCAGATCCAGCGGCTGCTTGCTGCCGTCGGGCTGAGTCACGTTGATGGTGGGGTGGGGCTTCTCGATGCCCTGAGTGCGTGCGGCGCGGGCACGTGCGTGCTCTTCACGGTACAGCACGTAGGCACGTGCGACCTTGTGCGCCTCGGAGCGCATCAGCGCGAGTTCGACCTGATCCTGGATATCTTCGATGTGCAACGTGCCGCCATCGGGCATGCGACGCTGAAAGGCGTTGACCACCTGTTCGCTCAGTTCGCGTACCTGGTTGCGAAGGCGCGAGGAGGTCGCGGCGTTGTCGCCTTCCACGGCCAGAAAGGCCTTGGTCAGGGCCACCGAAATCTTGCTGGCATCGAACTCGGCCACATCACCGCCGCGCTTGATGACGCGAAAGTGCTTGGGCGTTGGAACGTCGTCGATGCCGATATCACTGATCTGATCAGATAGTGTCGAACTCATGCTGGGCTCACCCCTTGAACGTTATGCGAGCGATAGAAGTCATCAAGGCCGTGCCGAAGTGCTGTGGGAATTGCGACGTGATGTCGCCGTTTTTTCTGGCGAAACGGGGCTTGACGAAAAACGCGAAAGCTGTTCCAAAATCTATATGTAGGGATCTTGGATCTAAGTGAGCACAAGATAGTGTTGTTTTGGCCTTCAGGCAATACATTAAGTCAATACATCGCTTGGGGTGAAGCTGTGGGTAAGATGTGGGCAACTGGTGTGCTGGTGCACTCTGGCGGGCCGCGACGCCGAGCGGTGATCTTTTATTTATTTTTATTTTGTTTTGAATATTTTAGATAGCCTTTGACTATTTTCAGCCTAAATAAAACGTGCGTTTGACCGAAGCAGTCAAGACGCGAATGAAACTCAATGGTTTATTGATCGGGTATTTGATAACGTGTGCCTGACGTTAGGGGACGGTAATCAGATACGATGGCCGGCAACATAATGACCATGGGGTAAACTCAGTACACATGTACTGACCATATGAGCATGACCCTTTACGGTCGGTTATCGGTTTTTTCATTTTGCTAACCATTGGACGGACTGCGCCTTGGATACCACCAACACCGCCCAGGATCACATTCTGATCATTGAGGATGACGAACGTCTGGCTCAGCTGACTTGCGAATACCTTGAAGGCAATGGCTTCAAAGTAAGCGTCGAGCATGATGGGGCGAACGGCGTCGAGCGGATTCTCGCCCTGCGTCCCGATCTGGTCATTCTGGATTTGATGCTGCCCAACGAAGATGGCCTGTCGATCTGTCGCCGAGTGCGCGATCAGTACGCAGGACCGATCCTCATGCTGACGGCTCGTACCGACGACATGGACCAGGTGCTTGGCCTGGAGATGGGCGCCGACGACTATGTGCCAAAGCCTGTACCGCCACGGGTACTGCTTGCCCGTATGCGTGCACTGTTGCGTCGCTCCGATGCGCCGGAGCCGAGTTCATCCGATGCCCGCATCGAATTCCGGGATCTGGTGATCGATTCCGGCACCCGAGAGGCGTGGCTCGATAACGAGCGCATTGACCTGACCAGCGCCGAATTCGATTTGTTGTGGCTGTTGGCGTCCAACGCCGGTCGGGTGCTGACGCGCGAAGAAATCTTCTCGGCCCTTCGCGGCATCAAGTACGATGGGCAGGATCGCTCGATCGACGTGCGCGTATCGCGGATTCGACCCAAGATTGGCGATGACCCTCACCACCCGCAACGAATCAAGACGGTTCGCAGCAAAGGCTATCTTTTCGTCAAGGACTTCTAACGTATGAGGCAGTCCTCTCGGGGCGGCGTTTTCCTGCATGTGTATCTTGCGATCTTCGCAGCCCTGCTGATCATTTTCGTGCTCGGGTTGATCGGGGTGTCGCTGGTCAATGACATGCGGGCTCAGAACTACCGGGAGGATCTGGCGAGTGCGCCCATGTCCCTTTTAGGGTTCATGGTGCAAAGTCAGCCCGATGAGGCGCGGGATCAGTGGCTTCGTGATCACGAACAAACGCTTGGCATCGGGCTTGCGCTGTCGGATTCCGAAACCCTGATGCTCGATTACTGGGACAGGCGCAGGCTCGACAAGCAGCATGTACTGGCGGCCCGTGTCGAAGGAGAGTCCGGCTGGCGGCTGTACCGGTCGCTCAAGGACACCGATCAGGTGCTGGTGGCGCATTTCAACGGCCTGAGTGAACAGCAGCCTCAGCGACTGATGTCGCTTTTGCGCAGCTGGCTCGAGTCAGTGCCGGTCGATCAGCGTGAGGCCCGCTTCAAACGTCTTCGGGATGCAAGTGCCTTGCCCATGGGCATGGGCAGCGGGACGCCGGTCGGGCTTAACGACGCGCAGAGCGAGCAGCTCAACGCCGGTAACGTCGTTATCAGCATTGCCCCAGAGCGCCCCTTCATCAGTTTCTACGCCCAGCTTTCCGATGGCCGGTGGATCACTGCCGGGCCGCTGCACCCGTTCGAGCCCATTCCCACCACCACGATCGCGATCCTGATGATCACGATGCTGCTGGTGCTGGCCGGGGCGCTGTACTTGATCGTCGGGCGGGTCGAGTCGCGAGTGAAGCGGCTCGAGAAAGCTGCCTCACGTTTGGCCGCTGGGCACCTCGATACGCGGGTCAACGTCAACACCAACGACTATCTCGGCCAGCTTGGCCATGCGTTCAACGCCATGGCCTCTCAGGTGCAGGTGGTACTTTCGGCTCAGCAGGATTTGATGCGAGCGGTGTCGCACGAGTTTCGAACGCCGGTGGCGCGGATTCGCTTCGCGATCCAGATGGTCGACGACATGAGTGAGTCGCCCTCGATCAAACGGCAGATTGCCGAAATCGATGCCGACATCGAGGCGCTGGATAACCTGATCGACGAGATTCTGACCTACGCCCGCCTCGACAGCGCCGGCGACGGCCGCGTGCCGTTGACCATCACCGAGGTCGACAGCGAAATGGTGGTGGCAAATGTCATTGAAACCCTGCGTCCGCTCCATCCCGAGCTCGAGCTGATCAATAACTGCAAGGAGGCGCCGCTGGTTGCCGCCGATGAGCGCTACCTTCAGCGCGCGGTGCAGAACCTGGTCGGCAATGCCTGTGCTCATGCCCGCGGCCGGGTGGAAGTCAGTATCGAGCAGCAAAACGACAAGGTCGCCTTCCACATCGACGACGACGGCCCGGGCGTTCCCGAGCGCGACCGCAAGCGCATCTTCAAGCCGTTTGCCCGCCTCGATGACAGCCGGGCGCGGCGCTCCGGCGGCTATGGCCTGGGGCTTGCGATCGTCTCCAAGATCGTGTTCTGGCACCAGGGTGATGTGACCGTCAGTGACGCACCCAGCATGAGCGGGGCGCGTTTCACCATCGAGATTCCGTGCTATTCGGAGGCGGAGTCGAACTATCTGCGGCTCACGCGCTCGAACGGCGAGCGCTAGGCCGGGCGAATCCCGGAGAGCACCGAAAACGAGGTGTCCCGTGCGGTGCACAGAAAATCGTGCATCCACGGGTGTTCCATCAGCTCCCCCCGCACCGCCGCATAGAGCGTGCTCCAGAGGCCGGTTTCCCCAAGCGGCCGGGCACGAATGTAATCCCGTTCCAGATACTCCGTCAGCGCCCAGTTCGGCAGCGCGCATACGCCCCGTTCACTCGCAACCAGCTGCATCATCATGATGGTGAGCTCCGCAGTGCGGATTTCCCTTGGCTGTATTTCGGCCGGCACCAGAAACTTGGTGAAAACGTCGAGTCGGGCGTGCTCGACCGGGTAGATGATCAGGGTTTGATCGCTCAAATCGGCTGGCACGATGTGCGAGCGCCGGGCCAGCGGGTGCTGCTTGGCCACGGCAAGCTGGCCTTCGTAGCGAAAAAGCGGTTCGTAGTGCACATCGGGCAAGGGTTGGGGGTCGGCCGTGATCACGAGGTCGAGCTCGCCCTTGGCAAGCGCCGGCAGAGGGTCGAAGACATTGCCGCTTGGAATATCGACTTCGATGTCCGGCCAGTGGTCTCGGAACTGATCGATGGTTGGCATCAACCATTGAAAGCAGCTGTGACACTCGATGGCCATGTGCAGTCGACCGCGCTCTTCACCGCCGGCCATTTTGGCGATGTCGCGCTCGGCCATGCGCACCTGGGGCATGACCTGATCGGCCAGGGTCAATAGCCGCTGGCCGGCCGGTGTGAACTTAACCGGTTTGGTTTTTCGAAGAAAGAGCGGACTGCCCAGACGGTCTTCCAGATCCTTGATCTGGTGAGACAGCGCTGACTGGGTCAAATGAACGCGCTCGGCGGCCTCGACCAGAGAGCCTGCGTTTCGAAGCGCGACGAGGGTGCGCAGATGGCGAAGCTCCAGCATAAACATGAGCCTGTTTCATGGTTTAAAGTATTGGTTATGATTGTCACTCATTAGGGCGCGTCTGTCGCCCTCAAGGTCGGCAGTGTCGCACGCGAACCGTCTCGTCAGGCGCATCGTCTGCCGGACACAGTGCGCTCGGGTCGGTAATGCGCTTCAGCACGCGAGCAATGAAGGCCCCGTTGTAACTGGCGCTGTCGAGCGTATAGGAGGGGATCGGTGTCACGCCGCCCTCTGTTTGCCTCGCTACCGCAAACCGGAAGGGGTGATGCCCCGGCACGCCCATGCGGTCATCGGTGGCGACGAGTGTGTTGTCCATGCGGGTATTGAACGAGAGCTGGCCGCCGGTGAACCAGGCAAGCCGCTTAAGTTCGGGCCACATGGGCTCGGGCCAGGGGCCAGTCTCGAAGGTATCAAAGCGGGGCGGCTGAGCATCGAGCAGGCTGACATAGGCCTCTCGGCGGGTATCGCCATCGCGGACAACCACGCGCCACAACAGCGACGTAAGCGGCATGGGCTGGATCAACTGCGCGTCATCCTGCCAGTGGTGTTCGACCATGATCGGGCTAACCCGGGCCGCAACGATGTGCTTGGCAACGACCGTCCATCCCAGATACGCGCTCGAGAGGATCAAGCCGGTCGCGATTGCCCGCCGGGCAGGGGGGCGCCAGAGCCCGATGATTGCTGCGACCAGTAGAGGCAGGGTGTAGAGCGGGTCGATAATGAAAATGGTATTCCAGGCGACCGGTGGCGATTGCAGTGGCCAGAGTAGCTGCGTGCCGTAGGTGGTAAAGGCGTCCAGCATCGGGTGGGTCAGCAGAGGCAGCGCGCAGAACCACCACCAGCGGGAGAGCGTGATGCCCCCGGGGCCGAGCCGACGCAGAAGCCAGGCAAGGCAGGTTGCAAGAATTGCCAATACGAACAGCGAGTGGCTAAAACCCCGGTGGTAGGTGAAATCGGCAATGGCGCTGCCGTGGTCGATCAGAACGTCCAGGTCCGGAAGCGTTCCAAGAACCGCGCCACCGATGAGGGCCTTTCTGCCCAGTGGCCGGCTGAGTACGGCGCCTCCGAGGGTGGCGCCAAGCGCCGCTTGCGTCATCGAATCCATGCTGTGGCCTTCATGATCAAATCGGGTAATGGTGACAGCCTAGCAGGCTCGTGTTGGGCTAGACTCATTATTTTCAACGACTTGATGGCATGTGACTCATGACGCTTTCACAAAAATTGACCCGCCGGTTCCGCCAGGCGGCGGCTGAGACTGACGGCATCGATGAGGCGGTCTATGACCGCTACAACAAAGATCCGTTGACGCCGATCATTGGGCTTGGGCGAAAGGATCTTCGTGTGGGGATCTTCGGGCGCGACCCTGGGCGTGATGAGGTCAAATACGGCGAGGCGTTCATCGGTGCCGGCGGCCAGCTGGTGCGCCGTGCGCTGTATGAGTGCCTCTATCAAACGGCCATGCCGGATTTCGAGGCCTCGAAAGCTGTGGGCGAGCATGTGTTCTGGGCCAATACAGTGCCGTACAAGCCCGTCGGCAACAAGGCGTGGTCGATGGCGGTCAAACGTCGATTTCACCCGCTGGTGCGCACGCTTCTGATCGATTATTGGGAGGGCGATGCCCTGATTACCCTGGGGCGCGAGGCGTTTTTCTGGTTCGGCATCGATCAATCAAAGGCGGTGCGCACGCAGCTGGAGGCGTTCTGGCGTCAGGACGACCGCTTCGAGCGCCAGTGCGAGATCACTCTGAGCGACGAGGAAGGGCGCTCGCGCACCCTCACGCTTTATCCGCTGCCGCACCCCTCGCCCCTCAACCAGACCTGGTATAAACGCTTTCCCGGGCTTTTGACGCAGCGCCTCGAGCAGGTCGGGTTGACCCTGGAGGCCGCGACGCGCTGAGAGGTGGCCTATTCATGTAGAGGGGCTCTAACGTCAATCGGGGCGAAGGCCGTACCGCCCGCCGCCGAGACAGACCAGCGCCAGAGCACCGAAGAGCCACATCGCTTCTCTCTCGAGGCGCCAACCACCGCCTGAACCGAGTTCGAACACATGGCTTAACTGAAAAAGGGCAATCGCCGCGACAAGATCGATGGCAATAAGGAGCGCGGCCATTCGAACGTAGGCGCCCAGTAGAATCAGAACCGGCGCCACAAGCTCACCGATGAATACGGCGTAGCAGAGCCAGTCCGGCAGGTGCCAAAGTGTTAGCCGGTCACCGATATGGGCAAGGGTTGCGTCATCGCCTACCTTGGCCACGCCGTGAAGCAGAACCGTAAAGCCAAGCGCGGTGCGCAAGAGCAGTTTCCCGAGAGCGTCGTTCTTGAAATTCAGCACCTTCATGACGATAGTCTTACTCCATTGAACGTGGCGGCTTAGCGTCATTTAAGATGCCAGTTCGCTGCTGGCCTAGCCAGTGGCGGTTTGTATGACCCGACGATAATCAGGAAGAGACTGTCATGAAATACCTGCATACGATGGTTCGCATCACCGACATCGATGAATCGCTCAAGTTCTATTGCACACTGCTGGGCATGAAGGAAGTGCGCCGCAAGGAAAGCGAGAAGGGGCGGTTTACCCTGATTTTTCTGGCCGCCGATGAAGATGAGGCGCGCTCCAACGCCGAAACTGCGCCCGAACTTGAACTGACCTACAACTGGGACCCGGAAACGTTGACCGAGGGCGCACGCAACTTCGGGCATCTGGCGTTTCGGGTCGAGGACATCTACCAGACCTGTCAGACGCTGATGGATAACGGCGTCACCATCAATCGTCCACCGCGCGATGGCCACATGGCGTTCGTCAAATCCCCGGATGGCATTTCCATCGAGCTGCTTCAGAAGGGCGATGCGCTGTCACCGAGCGCGCCCTGGGATACGATGGAAAACACCGGCTCCTGGTAATACTCGCTTCTTTGGCGCGCTCCAGGCGGGCGCGCCGCTTCCCGCCCGACCTCTTCTCCAGGCGCCCAACTGGGCAGCGTATTCAGAATGCGTTAATCTTGGTTTTCTAATTAAAATTTGTTTCAACAAGGCGCGTGCTCGATTTCCTGCACTTATCGCACTTGTTGGTCGATAACGACCATTGGCTTTTCAATTCAAGCGTCATGGCGCATGCCGTGATCGGATCAGGTCGATCTCATGAACGATTCAAGCGCCGCTGGTGGGTTCAAACAGTGGCTGATGCGCGCGCCCGGTACGTTGAGCGCCCGAGAAAACAGAAGTTACGAAGTCTTCGTATGGCTTCATCTGATTCTGATTGTCGACCACCTCGTGTTTTTCCTTCCCGTGTATACCTGGCTGGGGCAGCCGGTAGTGGCTGCCAGCGGCGGCGCAAGCCTGCTGGTTAGCGTACTGTCGTTTCTGAGTCTTCGGCGTGGTCACGTCGATGTGGCGTGTCTGATGCTGCCTGCTGCGCTTTTAGGCCATGTGACCGCTGCCACGCTTCATTTCGGGCTCGAAAGCGGCTTCATGGTGGCGGTGCTGCTCTCGATTCTTTTGCTGTTCATGAGCGAGTTCCCGCTCTTTATCAAAAGCGTGTGCTCATGCGGGTTTTTGATGGTTGTGGTCGGGACGTTCATCATGCTGACGCACTGGTTACCCATCGCACCGCTTGGCTTCGATCAGCGTCAATTCCTGTGGCTTTTGAATCTTTTGAACAGTGGTGTCGTAGTAGCGGCCATGCTCTACAGGTTGAGTGCGGTCACGCTTCGATTCGAGCGAATGTATCAGCGCAGTGCCAACCGGGATTCACTGACCAACGTGCTCAACCGCCGTGGCGTCATGGCCGAAGGGGAGCGGTGTCAGCGCTCGGGCGTGCCCTATGCGGTGCTCCTGGTCGATGTGGATCATTTCAAGTCGATCAACGACACCTATGGTCATGCCTGTGGGGACGATGTACTGCGTCACTTGGCGCGGCTGATGACCCAAAGTGTTCGTGAGGGCGATGTGATTGGCCGGGTTGGTGGGGAGGAGTTTCTGGTAATTTTGCAGGACCTCGACGGTCATGGGGCCGATTTCATTGCCGAACGGCTTCGACAGCGTCTTGAGAAGACGCCGTGTCGCATCAAGCCGGGAGTCAGCGTTCAGGTCACGGCAAGCATCGGCACGGCGTGTTCGCGCCAGGTGGCCGCGGGGCTTGGCGCCATTATCGAGCAGGCCGACGCCCGTCTTTATGAAGCCAAGCGGCGCGGGCGCAATCGAGTCGTTGGCGCCGAGAGCGAAAGCGACATCATGGCACTCGACGCCGAATGAGCCGCGCGCTGCTTTAACGTCTAGCCGTAGGGCCGAAACCGGGCGAGCAGGCGGCTGATGCGCTCGATCAGTCGAGAGGCCAGCGGGGTGCCAAGCCACCAGGGCAGCGTGATCAGGGCGATCGACAGCGAGCCCATGTAGACGTCACTGAACCAGTGCGCGCCGACCATGATGCGCGGAGCGCTCAATACCACCACCAGTGCAGCACTCAAGGCACCTATACGCGGCGTTGCGAACTTCAGCATGAACGCAGCGAAAACCATCAGCATCAGACCGTGGTCGCCCGGGAAGCTGTTGTGTGCGCTGTCCTTGGTCGGAATCGACACCACATCGGTCAGAAGGCGTGCCTGCTCGAAAAAGAGCGTCGGGCTTGCGTGCTTGTAGCTGATGCCATCATTGGTGAAAAGCGCCAATACCCCGCCGGTCAGCAGCATCACCACCCCGATACTTGCCCACTTCACCAGGCGGTTGGGCGCTGTGTCGTGCCGCAGCGCCAAAACGAACAAAAGCCCCATGATGCCAAGTGCCACCATGTCAAAGGCGCGAGCATTGAGGATGGCCAGCACCGTGGTCCAATCGTTGTGCTCAGGCGTGATGAACTGGTTGAAGAACCAGAAGACGCTGTCGTCGAGCCACGGCCAGAGGGTCAGATGTGGCGCCCACCAGCTGAGAAACAGGGCCGCACCGATCAGATTGAGCAATAGAATGTGCATCGGTTTCATGAGGGATCTCCCTTGTTGGACGTGGGAAACAGTCGGCCCAGTCGTCGGCTGATCCAGGTGGTTAGCGCCCGTGCCACGGGCGTACACAGCACCCAGGGCAGCAGCAACAGCGCAAGTGACAGCGAGCCGACCATGATGTCGCTGACCCAATGCGCTCCGACCATGACCCTGGGGGCAATGGCAATCGCGACCAGCAGGATGCTTGCCCCGCGCGTGAGACGGTCGCCGAAGGTCAGCATGAAGCCTGCAAAGATCATGGCCATCACGCCGTGATCGCCCGGGAAGCTGTTGCCGGCGCTGTCCTTGGTGGTGAAGTGCACGAAGTTCGACACCAGACTTGCGTCATCGAAGAAGCGTGTAGGGCTTGGGTGATGAAAGGGCAGATGGCGAACAACTTCATTCATTAGCCCGGCCGTGATCACCATGGTCAGACCGATCCCGAGCCAGCGCTGCCAGCCGCCCCTGGTATCTCGTACACACGCCCAGCACATGATCGTCAGCATGCCTGCAATGACAAACAGATCGAACTTTCGATTATTGAGCGCGGCAAGCGTCGCGTCCCAATGCGGGTTACCCATCGTGATGAACTGATTGAAAAACCAGAACACACTGTCATCGACGGTTGACCAGAAGGTGAACTGTGGAATCCACCAGGTCGAGATGAGCAATACCCCCAGGGCATTGAGGCAGAGAATGCGGGTCAGGTTCATGAGCGCAGCCGGAATTAAAAAAATGGTTAGCGCGCTAGTGTAGAGTAACGCCGTGAAACAGAACAGCGTTTCTTAATTATTTATTAAGATAAATAGTGTCGTTTTTATTGAAGTAGTGCATATGGCGCGCATAAAAAACGGCTGCCTGATGAGGCAGCCGCTTGACGGGATACGCTAACGAATTGATTACAGCGCTGAAATCTTGTCGCGCTGGGCCTCAAGGGCCGCAAGGGTGTCCTTGAACTCCGAAAGCTTGGCCTGTTCCTTTTCGACCACGGATGCGGGCGCCTTGGCCAGGAAACCCTCGTTGCCGAGCTTTTTCTCGGTGCCGGTAATAAGGCCCTGTTGCTTCTGGATGTCCTTATCGAGGCGGGCAAGTTCCTTGTCCTTGTCGATCAGATCGGCCATCGGCACCAGCACTTCCATCTGCCCGACCAGCTGCGTTGCCGACAGCGGTGCGTCTTCGGGGGTATCGAGCCACTGGGCCGAATTCAGCTTGGCAAGCTTGGTCAAAAACCGCCGATTGGCCTCGAGCTGTGCCTGATCCGAGGCGGTGCCCTTGGTCAGCAGCACGTCCAGTGCCTTGCCCGGCGCGATGTTCTTCTCGGCGCGAATATTACGCACCGCGATGATCACGCCCTTGAGCCACTCGATGCTTTGCGTTGCCTCGGCGTCGAGGCGATGGTCGTCGGCCTCGGGCCACGGCTGAACCATGATCGAGTCGCCTTCGGCGCCGGCAAGCGGTGCGATTCGCTGCCAGATTTCCTCGGTGATGAACGGCATCATCGGGTGGGCAAGGCGCAGTACGGTTTCAAGCACCCGTACAAGTGTTCTGCGCGTGCCGCGCTTGGCCGAATGCGAGGCGTCCTCATCCCACAGTACCGGTTTGGAAAGCTCCAGATACCAGTCGCAGTACTCGTTCCAGATGAAGTCGTAAAGCGCCTGGGAGGCGTGGTCGAAGCGGTACTCGTCCAGTGCCTTGGTGACTTGGGTCTCGACCTGCTGAAGCCGTGAGATGATCCAGCGGTCGGCCAGTGACAGCACGACATCGCCGCCTTTGAGGCCGGTATCCTCGCCTTCGGTGTTCATCAGCACGTAGCGCGCGGCGTTCCACAGCTTGTTGCAGAAGTTGCGATAGCCATCGAGCCGGCCCATGTCGAACTTGATATCGCGTCCGGTGGAGGCCAGTGACAGGAAGGTATAGCGAAGCGCGTCGGTGCCGTGGGGCTCGATGCCATCGGGGAACTCGGCCTTGGTCGCCTTGGCGATGGCCTTGGCCTTTTGCGGCTGCATCATGTTGCCGGTGCGCTTGTCGAGCAGGGTGTCGAGCTCGATGCCATCGATCAGGTCGATCGGGTCGAGGACGTTGCCCTTGGACTTCGACATCTTCTGGCCTTGGCTGTCGCGTACGAGGCCATGGACGTAGACGGTCTTGAACGGCACCTGATCTGTGAATTTAAGCGTCATCATGATCATCCGGGCGACCCAGAAGAAGATGATGTCAAAGCCTGTGACCAGCGTGCTGGTGGGGTGGAATGTCTCGAGTTCCGGCGTTTTCTCCGGCCAGCCAAGGGTACCGAAGGTCCAGAGCCCGGAGCTGAACCAGGTGTCGAGGACGTCGTCGTCCTGAGTGAGGGTGACGTCATCGCCAAGCCCGTGCTGCTCACGAACGTCGGCCTCACTTCGGCCCACATAGATGGCGCCGGCCTCGTCGTACCAGGCCGGAATGCGGTGGCCCCACCAGAGCTGACGCGAGATGCACCAGTCCTGCAGGTCCCGCATCCAGGCGAAATACATGTTCTCGTAGCTTTTCGGCACGAACTGGATGTCGCCGTTCTCGACCGCCGCGATGGCGGGCTTGGCGAGTTCCTCGACGGCCACGAACCATTGATCGGTCAGAAGCGGCTCGATGACATCGCCCGAGCGGTCGCCGTAGGGCAGGGTGTTGGTAATGGTCTCGACCTTGACCAGAAGACCCTTGGCGTCCATGTCCGCGACCAGCTTTTCACGAGCGTCGAACCGGCCAAGACCCTGGTAGGCCTTTGGCAGCGTGGTGTCGATGTCGGTGCGGGGCGCACCGCTCATCGAAAAGACCTCGGCCTGCGAAAGGATGGCGGCGTCCTTGCTGAACACGTTGATCAGCGGCATGTCGTGACGCTTGCCGACGGCGTAGTCGTTGAAGTCATGAGCGGGCGTGATCTTGACGCAGCCCGAGCCCTTGTCCATTTCGGCGTGCTCATCGGCGACCACCGGAATGCGGCGGCCAACCAGCGGCAGCTCAATGAATGCACCCACAAGCGATGCGTAGCGCTCATCGGCGGGGTTGACCGCCACACAGGTATCCCCCAGCAGGGTTTCCGGGCGCGTGGTGGCCACCACCAGGTGGTCGGCGCCGTCTGCAGTGGTCACGCCGTCGGCGAGCGGGTAGCGGAAGTGCCAAAACTGGCCCTGCTGCTCCTTGTTCTCGACTTCCAGGTCGGAAATCGCGGTATGAAGGGTGGGGTCCCAGTTGACCAGGCGCTTGCCACGGTAGATCAGGTCGTCGTTGTAAAGCCGGATGAAGACTTCCTGCACTGCCTTGTAGAAGCCATCGTCCATGGTGAAGCGTTCGCGGGTCCAGTCGACGCTTGCGCCCATGCGACGAAGCTGGCGCGTGATGTGGCCACCGGACTCCTGCTTCCACTCCCAGATCTTGTCAGTGAACGCCTCGCGGCCCAGATCGTGTCGGCTCTGGCCGGTTTCGTGTTGAAGCTTGCGCTCCACCAGCATCTGGGTGGCGATGCCCGCGTGGTCGGTGCCTACCTGCCACAGGGTGTTGTTGCCCTGCATCCGCTTGAATCGAATCAGGGTGTCCATCAGGGTGTCCTGAAACGCATGACCCATGTGGAGGCTGCCGGTCACGTTGGGCGGCGGAATCATGATGGAGTACGGCGCACCGTGGCCGGCGGGAGAGAATCGCTGATCCGCTTCCCAGCGGTCGTACCAGCGGCGTTCGATCGATTCGGGTTGGTAGGTCTTGTCCATGTACTGACTCGGTAAACTGTATGGGTCGTGGGCGTGCCGCGAGGCGTGGGGCCTGAAAACGAGGCGAGAGTATAGCGCTTGAAGGGGGCAGGCGTCATGAGCCTGCCCACGCGGGGCCTTGCTTTTGATCTAGCCCTTGAGCTGATGGGCCTTGACCGGGTAGCCCCGCTCCTTGTAGGTCGACCAGCACGCGCGCTTGGCCACCAGCACCTCCTGGTGCTGGTTGATGATCTCGGCCACGCGCTCGAGGTGGGAAAACCAGTTCGGGATCTCCGGGTGCAGGTTCAAAAGCGCCTCGACCCCGGGTTCCGGCTCATGGTCCCAGCCGATGGTGACCGGCGTCTTGGGCGTAAGCGGCTCGGTCACCAGCGTGTGAGGGATGTAGCTTTCGGGCTTGAAGGTCCAGAGCCGCTCATCCATTTGCCGCGCCATGGCTTCATCTTCACAGTGCACGTGCAGCCGATACCCCTTCGAGAAGATGGTTTCGGCCAGGCGACAGGCGAAGTCGAAGCGCGCCTCGAGAGTGGTCTGCGGCAGAATGTAGAAGTCGATCTGGGTCATGGGTGCCTCAGACGCCGCCGTCGATGTCGAGTTTCGCACCGGTGGTGAATGAGGCGCCCTCGCTTGCAAGCCATAAAATGCCGCTGGCGATTTCACGCGCGTTGCCGGCGCGCCCGAGCGGGATGTTGGCCGAGGATGTTTCCGGCTTGTCCGGATTGCCACCGCTTGCGTGAATCTCGGTGTCGATCACGCCGGGGCGAACCGCGTTGACCCGGATGCCATCGCCGGCAAGCTCCTTGGCAAGCCCTTCGGTGAAGGTGTCGATGGCGCCCTTGGACGCGGCGTAATCGACGTACTCACCGCTGCCCCCTCGATGCGCGGCCGCCGAAGACACATTGATGATCGAGCCGCCGTTTCCGCCGTGTCGGGTCGACATGCGTTTGATCGCCTCGCGGGCACAGAGAAACGGCCCGGTCACGTTGATGCGCATCATTCGCTCGATGCGCTCGGCGCTCATGGCCTCGACGCGTGATACCTGATCGACAATGCCTGCGTTGTTGACCAGCACGTCCAGCCGCCCGAAGCGCTCATCGACCGCCTCGAACAGCCGTACGATGTCGGCTTCCGAAGCCATATCGGCCTGCACGGCGATGGCCTCGCCGCCCTTGGCTTCGATGGCCTCGACCACCGCGGAAGCGGCGTCGCGGTCGGTTCGGTAACTCAGCGCGACGGCGTAGCCGGCCTCAAAGGCAAGCTGTGCGGTGGCCGCACCGATGCCGCGACTGCCGCCGGTGATCAACATGACGTTATTCATGGTGCCCTCGTCTTTATTCAGGCCAGCTTGACCAGCCAGCCGTGAGTGTCTTCGGCCCGGCCATATTGAATGTCGAGCAGTTTCTTGCGAAGGGTCGAGGCGATGCGTGTCTCTTCGCCGCCCTTGATGCGCTCTTCCGGCGTGACCAGTTCTGCAATCGGGGTAATGACGGCGGCGGTACCGCAGGCGAAAACTTCAGCGATCTCGCCGCTTTTCACGCCCTCGCGCCACTCATCGATGCTGATGCGGCGCTCTTCCGGCGACAGGCCTTCTTCCCGGGCAAGCTCAAGGATGCTGTCGCGGGTCACGCCTTCCAAAATGGTACCGGTCAGTTCGGGGGTGACGATGCGGCCATCCTTGTAAACAAAGAACAGGTTCATGCCGCCGAGTTCTTCGATCCACTTGTTTTCGACCGCATCCAGAAACGCGACTTGAGCACAGCCATTGGCTTCGGCTTCCTGCTGGGCAACCAGCGAGGAGGCGTAGTTGCCGCCGCACTTGGCCGCACCGGTGCCACCTGGTGCCGCGCGATTGTAGTGCTGGGACAGCCATATGGAGACGGCGTTAAGGTCACCCTTGAAATACGACCCGGCCGGCGAGGCGATGACGTAGTAGTCCACCAGCTTGGCCGGTTTGACGCCGAGAAACTTCTCGCTTGCGATCATGAACGGGCGAATGTAAAGGCTGCATTCCTCGGTGTCGTCCTTGGGCGTGGGGACCCAGGCCTTGTCCTGCTCGACCAGGGCTTTAACCGAGCCAAGGAAGGTTTCGTCATCGAGCTCGGGCAGCGCGAGACGGCGCGCGGAGCGACGAAAGCGCTCGGCGTTCTTTTCAGGACGAAAGGTCCAGACGCTGCCGTCGGCGTGGCGGTAGGCCTTAATGCCTTCAAAGATTTCCTGGGCGTAGTGAAGCACGGATGCCGCCGGGTCAAGCGACAGCGGCCCATAGGGAATGACTTCGCCGCGCTCCCAGCCGGTGGCCTTGGTCCAGCGGACATGTGCCATGTGATCGGTAAAGTACGTGCCAAAACCGGGGTTGGCCAGAATGCCGTCACGAAGAGAGTCGGCGGTTGGGGTCGTGGTCGGGCGAACGTAAAAGCCGTCGGTGCTCACTGGGCATTCTCCATCTAGACGCATCGCGATAAACCTAAGGGTAAGGCCAGCCGTCAGGCTGTGCCGTTAAGCATGACATAAGCGCGCCTCGCCCGGAAAGGGCGGGCGCGCGGGGCCGGTCGGGCCTGGATCAATCGTTGCTGATCTGGACGATTTCGTCGGCGCGGTTGAACAGGTACTGGCTCAAAAGGCCAACCGGACGGCCTGTGGCGCCTTTCTTGCCATCCCAGGCGACGCCTGCGATGTCCAGGTGTGCCCACGGGTAGTTCTCTGCAAACCGGGACAGATAGCACGCCGCGGTAATGGTGCCGGCCTTTTTGCCGCCGATATTGGCAAGGTCTGCGTAGTTGGAATCGAGCTGGCTCTGGTACTCGTCCCACAGCGGCAGATGCCAGGCGCGGTCCCAGGCCTGTTCGCCGGCGTCGAGCAGATCAAGCGCGACGTCGTCATCGTTGGACAAAAGCCCGGCGGCGTGGTCGCCAAGTGCCACGATGCAGGCGCCGGTAAGTGTTGCGATGTCGATGACGGTTGCCGGGTTGTAGCGCTCGGCGTAGGCCAGGGCGTCACACATGACCAGACGGCCTTCGGCGTCGGTGTTGAGGATTTCGACGGTCAGGCCCTTCAGGGTCTTGATGATGTCGCCGGGCTTGAGCGCACGGCCATCGGGCATGTTCTCGGCGGCTGCAACGATGGCAACGACGTTGATGGCCGGTCGGGTTTCAAGCAGCGTCTTCATGGTACCGAACACGCTTGCCGCGCCGCCCATGTCGAATTTCATCTCGTCCATGTCGGCGCCGGGCTTGATCGAGATACCACCGGAATCGAAGGTGATGCCCTTGCCGACAAGGACGTAGGGCGCTTCGTTGTCGGCCGCCCCCTTGTATTCCATTACGATCATGCGCGGCGGCTCGGCGCTGCCCTTGCCAACGGCGAGCAGCGCGCCGGCACCGAGCTCCTCGAGCTGATGCTCATCGAAAATGGTGACCTCGAGCGCCGAGTCGCGGCCAAGCGCTTCGGCCTGTTCGGCCAGATAGCGCGGCGTGCAGACGTTGGCCGGCAGGTTGGCAAGCTGGCGGGTCAGGTTGATGCCACGGCCCACGGCCTGGCCCCGGGCAACGCCTGCTTCAGCCTCACTCTTGGCATTGGTGTCGCTCAGTAGAATGTTGAGCGTTTCAAGCGTATACGCGGCCTTCTTGGTGGTCTTGTAGTCGTCGAAGCGATAAAGGGCACGGATGCCGGCCTCGGCGATCATGCGGGCTTTCCAGGCGGTATCCACGTCCGGCACGTCGATGTCGGTAAACGCGATGGCGGCGTTGTCGACCTTGAGCGTGAGCAGATGCATAAGTGCGGCGTCGAGGGCCTTGCGGTAGTTTCCCTGGTTCATCTTGTCCGATGCGCCGCATCCCACCAGCAGCAGACGGTCCGTGCTCAGCCCGGGTGCGAAGGGAAGCAGCTGGGTCTTGCCAAGGCTTGGCTCGAAATCGCCGCGCTCGATCAACTGGTTGATCAGCCGCTCGCTTGCGTCATCGAGCTTCTCGGTGGCCGTCAGGAGTGGCGCGTCCGCCAGCACCGGAACGACGATACAATCCGTTTCCGTTTTGGCGGGGTTGATGGTGAGAACGGGAAATTCCATGGGGTCTCCACAAGACAAGGGTAAGGTGATTCGCGATAATGCAGGCCCATGATGCGTCTGAATGTGATCGCATGGCGCCAGACAGTGTCCATGTCAGTGTACGCAAAGGCCATCGCTATTGCATGGGCACAAATGCACCGAGCTGACCTGACTCATCGTCAAGGGTCATGCCCTGAAGGCTAGGGAGTCAACGTTTGATCGTTTTCCGATATTTGATCCGGCAGATTCTGGTGACCATGTCTGCCGTGGCGGGTGTGCTGCTGCTGGTCATCATGGGCAGCCGGTTCATTCGCTATTTTACCGATGCGGCTAATGGTGATATTCCAGCGCGGCTTCTGGGGTCGCTGATGCTCTTTCACATGCCGAGCTTTCTGGAACTGGTGCTGCCGCTGGCGCTGTTTCTCGGGGTGCTCCTGGCCTATGGGCAGCTTTACCTCAACAGTGAAATGACTGTGCTGACCGCCTGTGGCGTCAGTCGCAAGCGTCTTCTAAGAGTCACGCTCTGGCCTGGCGCACTGGTTGCGATGATGGTGGCGGCCTGCTCGTTGTGGCTAACGCCGATGGGCCTTGCCCAGAACGAGCGCCTGATTACCGCCCAACAGCAGCAGGCCGATTTCAGCGCGCTGACGCCGGGGCGGTTCCAGGAGATCGGTGATCGCACCATCTATACCGAGCGCGTCACTCGCAACAGCTCAAAGCTCGAGCACGTGTTCGTTGCTGAAACCCAAAAGCGCAATGGACAGGCGCCGGAGCAGATCGTCACGCGCGCCGACAGCGGCTATCAGACCAACGACCCCGACACCGGCAGCCGCTTTCTAGTGCTCTCAAATGGGGAGCGTTACGTTGTGACGCCCGGGCAGGCGGTCGGTGACCGGCTTCAGTTTGACACCTACGCCGTGCGACAGGAGCGTACGTCGGTTACCGGCGACATCGACGATGAGGAGATGCTGTCGACGCTTGCGCTCTGGCGCGATGGGTCGGACAAGGCGATGTCGGCACTTCAATGGCGCATCAGTCTGGTGGTGATGGTGCCGATCCTGATTCTGATGGCGCTGCCGCTGTCTCGGGTCAACCCCCGCAGCGGGCGCTTTGCCAAACTGGTTCCGGCGATCATCCTGCACATGAGCTATCTGAGCCTGTTGCTTGCGGCCCAGAACGCGCTGGCCAAGGGGCAGTTGCCGGCGTGGATTGGCATGTGGCCGATCCACGCGCTGTATCTTGTCATCGGAATTTTCCTGTTCAATCGCGGCCGGCCGAGGAGACGTCGTCATGTTTGATCGTCTGGATCGCTACATTGCCCGAAATGTGCTGAGCGCCATGCTGGTCGTTCAGCTACTGATTCTCGGGCTCGATTTCATCATTACCTACATCAATGACCTGGGCGACGTTCGAGGCGACTACGGCGCGTTTCAGGTGCTTTTGTATCTGTTGATTCGCCTGCCGTACCGGTTTTACGAGTACGCCCCGGTGGGCGTGCTGCTCGGGGCACTTTTGGGGCTTGGCACGATGGCCTCGAGCAACGAGTTGACCATCATGCGCTCGGCCGGTCGCTCGCTGGTGCGCATCATCTGGGGAGTAATGAAGCCACTTGGGCTGGTGATTCTGATCACCATGGCAATGGGCGAGCTGGTGGCGCCCCAGACCGAACAGTTCGCCTCGAGCTGGCGTGACCAGCTCAGGCAGGGCTCGGGCCACGTGGTCAGTGAGGACGGGGGCTGGCAGCGTGAAGGCGACAGCTTCTACAACTTCGGCTCGATCCGAGGGGACAACACTCTGATCAACGTCAACCGCTATCAGTTCGATGACAATCGGCTGGTGCTGGCCTCGCACGCCGATCGCGCCGTCTATGACGGCGACGCCTGGCGGCTTGAAAACCTGCGCGTGACGCACTTCACGGATAACCGCACCGAGGTCAGCACTAAGGCGAGCGCCGAATGGGACACGGATCTTCGGCCCGAGCTCTTAAAGCTGATCATTAATGACAAGGAAAGCCAGTCGATCGCGGATCTGTGGCGCTACGGGCGCTATCTGAACGATCAAGGGCTCGACGCGACCACAAGCTGGCTCTACTTCTGGCAAAAAGTACTGCAGCCCGTAGTGCTGGCAGGGCTTGTGCTGGTGGCGGCCTCATTCGTGTTCGGACCGCTTCGGACGGTGGCGGCGGGCACACGGGTTTTTTACGGCATCATCACGGGACTGGTGTTCAAGTACATGCAGGATCTATTGGCACCGGCCTCGACGCTCTTTGGGTTCTCTCCCATCTGGGCGGTGCTTCTGCCCTCGCTTTTATGTTTTGCCATCGGGTTTTTGATGCTTCGGCGAACGGGCTGAGCACGGTCCCATCGTCACGTGACATAGCGGCACGACAAGAGCACGGCGCAGGAAACGCGCCGTGCTCTTTTTTATCCGCCGGTCCATTCGGCCAAGGTGGAGTGGCAAAGCGCGGGATTCTTCCTAAGGTGAATTCTGGAGGCGGTGTGACCGCCGAAGACGTTTGCCAAGGAGTTCCCCCATGAAATATGCCCATCCCGGAAGCCCCGATGCGCTGGTGACCTTCAAGTCCCGTTATGACAATTTCATTGGCGGACAATGGGTTGCGCCCTCGTCCGGTGAATATCTGGACAATGTCACCCCCGTCACCGGCAAAGTGTTCTGTGAGGTGCCGCGCTCGAACGCCGATGACATCGAAAAGGCCGTACAGGCGGCGAAAAAGGCCTTTCCCGGCTGGAGCAAGACCGCACCGGCCGAACGGTCTAACGTGCTACTGCGCATCGCCGACCGGCTTGAGCAGAATCTGGAGCTGCTTGCCGTGGCGGAAACCTGGGACAACGGCAAATCGATTCGTGAGTGCCTGGCCGCCGATATCCCGCTGATGATCGACCACTACCGTTATTTCGCCGGCTGCATTCGCGCGCAGGAAGGCAGCATCAGTGAGATCGATGAGTATACCGTTGCGTATCACTTCCATGAGCCCTACGGCGTGGTCGGCCAGATCATCCCGTGGAATTTCCCGCTTCTGATGGCTGCCTGGAAAATCGCGCCGGCGCTGGCGGCGGGCAATACCGTTGTTTTGAAGCCGGCCGAGCAGACGCCGGCCTCGATCTGCGTGATGCTCGAATTGATCGAGGACCTGCTGCCGGAAGGCGTGCTCAACGTGGTGCACGGCCTTGGGGAAGAGGCGGGCGACGCGCTGTCGTCCAGTGAGGGCATCTCAAAACTTGCATTTACCGGTTCGACCCCGGTTGGCAGCATGATCATGGGCAAGGCCGCCGAGCGCATCATTCCGGTGACCCTCGAGCTTGGTGGTAAATCGCCTAACGTCTACTTCTCCGATGTGATGGATCATGGCGAAGACTTCATCAACAAGTGCGTCGAAGGCTTGATGATGACGTTTTTGAACCAGGGCGAGGTCTGCACCTGCCCATCGCGCGCGCTGATTCAGGAAGACATCTATGACGATCTGATGAATCGCGCCATCGAGCGTGCCAAGACCCTGAAGCAGGGCGACCCGCTCGATACCGAGACCGAGATGGGCGCGCAGGTATCCAAGGAGCAGTTCGAGCGGATCCTGTCCTACATGAAGATCGGCCGGGAAGAGCAGGCCGAGTTCATCGTTGGCGGCGACAAGTCAACGCTTGAGGGCGACCTTGCCGGCGGCTTCTACGTCCAGCCGACCATGCTCAAGGGCAACAACAGCATGCGGGTATTCCAGGAGGAGATCTTCGGGCCGGTGCTGTCGATCACTACGTTCAAGGACGAAGCCGAGGCGCTCGAGATTGCCAACGACACCGAGTTCGGCCTCGGGGCGGGGGTCTGGACTACCGACATCAACCGGGCCTATCGCATGGGACGTGCGATTCAGGCCGGGCGCGTGTGGACCAACTGCTATCACCAATACCCTGCGCACGCGGCCTTCGGCGGCTACAAGAAATCGGGTATTGGTCGCGAGACCCACAAGCAGATGCTCGATCATTACCAGCAGATCAAATGTCAGCTCATTTCCTATGACCGCAACCCGGCTGGACTCTACTGATAGAGCGCCTTATCGCGAATGGAAAATCGATTTATTGCAGATAGGGCGCTTTGTCACATCGTTTAAGTATCAGTTAAGTCGTATAAAAGAGGGGCACTTCGGTGCCCTTTTTCAATGACGCGAGAGGTGGATCATGGCGACCATGAAGGCAGCTGTCGTAACCGAGTTCAATAAACCACTGGAGATTCGCGAAGTACCGGTGCCGGAGGTCGGCCCCGGGCAGGTACGAATGAAGGTCGAAGCCTCAGGTGTGTGTCATACCGACCTGCACGCGGCCCAGGGCGACTGGCCGGTCAAGCCCAACCCACCCTTTATTCCGGGGCACGAGGGCGTCGGGTTCGTCGAAGCCGTAGGCGCCGGAGTTTCGCACCTGAAAGAGGGCGACCGCATCGGGGTGCCCTGGCTGTATTCGGCCTGTGGCCACTGTGAGCACTGCCTGGGCGGCTGGGAAACACTGTGTGAAGCGCAGGACAATACCGGCTACAGCGTCGATGGGGGCTACGCCGATTTTGTGCTGGCCGATGCCAACTACGTCGGGCATCTGCCCAAAGGCAGTGACTTTGTCGAGATCGCGCCGATTCTCTGCGCCGGCGTCACCGTCTACAAGGGGCTCAAGATGAGCGAGGTCAAGCCGGGGCAGTGGGTAGCGATTTCAGGCATCGGTGGGCTTGGTCACGTGGCGGTGCAGTACGCGCGGGCCATGGGCATGCACGTGGCGGCCATCGATGTCGCCGATGACAAGCTCGCGCTTGCGAAACGACTGGGCGCCGCGCTCACCATCAACGCCCGCAATGACGACCCCGGTACGGTGCTCAAGCGGGAGATCGGCGGTGCCCATGGGGCGCTGGTGACGGCCGTGTCCGAGACCGTGTTCACGCAAGCCATGACGATGGTTCGCCGCGGCGGCACCATCGCGCTCAACGGCTTGCCGCCGGGCGAGTTCTCGCTGTCGATCTTTGACATGGTGCTCAACGGCATCACGGTGCGCGGCTCGATTGTCGGTACGCGCCTTGATCTTCAGGAATCGCTTGATCTGGCGGGCGAGGGGTTGGTCAAGGCAACGGTCACCACCGACCGGCTCGAGAACATCAATGAGGTGTTCGATCGAATGAAGCAGGGGCACATCGAGGGCCGAGTTGTACTGGATATGCAGGGGCTGGATGTCTAGAGGGTAACAGGGAGCGTCGGCGTCGGGCCGCGGGCGTCGCTTGCGGTTCGCGTCTCAATGTCAGACATAATTGATAGGCATTCTCAACTGAAGGTGAAGTAGAACGAGTATAGAATCTATTTGCACGTGTCTATGCGAATTATTTACATTTGGCTTTCCACTTGGGAGGAAAGCCATGTTTGTATGTTTGTGCAAGGGCGTGAGCGACCGTCAACTTAAGCAGGCGGTAACAGACGGTGCCAATAGCTGGCGCGAAGTTCGCATCGAAACCGAGTGCGCCACCCAATGTGGAAAATGCGCCTGCATGGCCAAGGCGATCGTTGACGATGCGCTCGCTCAGAAGTTCGAAGACTTCGATCTGGCCTACGCGGTGTAAGCTGTTTTCAGCCTCACTACCCACTACGAATTGTTCGTATTTTCAGTTTTAAACCGAGGTTAAAAAAGTTTAAAAAAGTCTCGAAATTTCGGATTGGATCACTATACTGGCTGCATCGAACATCACAGGCCGCGTTCAAAGCGGTTTATGAACAATAACCAGTATGAGGAGAAGTCCATGAAGAGTGATCCCAAGGTCATCGAGCACCTGAACATCATCCTCGGCAACGAACTCGTCGCCATCAATCAGTACTTCCTGCACGCACGTATGTACCGCAACTGGGGCCTTCACGGTCTTGCCAAGTGGGAATACGAAGAGTCCATCGAAGAAATGAAGCACGCCGATCTCCTGATCGAGCGTATTCTGTTCCTGGACGGCGTTCCGAACCTGCAGGACCTTGGCAAGCTTGGCATCGGTGAAGACACCGAAGAAATGCTCAAGAGCGACCTGGCCGCCGAGTACAAGGGGCACAAGGACCTGCTGGAAGCGATCAAGTACTGCACCTCGGTCGAAGACTGGGTCAGCCATGATTTGCTCAAGCAAATTCTTGCCGAGGAAGAAGAGCACATCGACATCATCGAAACCGAGCTTGAGCTGATCAAGAAAGTCGGTCTCGAGAACTACCACGCCAAGCAGATGAATGCTGCCAACGAGCGTGAAGAAGGCGGCGAGTAACTGGATCGCCTTCTGTAGAAAAAGCCGCCTTCGGGCGGCTTTTTTTATGCCAGGTGGTTTTTAGCCGGAGGTTTTCAGGGCTTGGCTTAACCGTCTGAAAACGCGCGTGTTTGCTGAAAGCGCGGCACCGGCTCGCCCTGTACGTCCACGGTCTCGATGAACATGGTCAGTGGGCGCACGAACAGGGCGTAGTCACCGTACAGGGCGCGATAAACCACCAGCTCTTCCTCGGTTTCGCTGTGTCGGGCGATGCCGAGCACTTCGTAGAGGGCGCCCTTGTAATGCTGATAGATGCCGGGAGCGGGTCGTTTGGCACTCATGAGTCGGTCTCCTGGGTGGGTGCGTTGCGGTCGAGCAGTTCAAGCGCCAGTGCGGCGGCGGCAAAGCCAAAGCTTCCGGTCACGAAGGTAGCGGCGCCGAAGCCGGCCGCGCAGTCAAGCCGGGTACTGTCACCAAGCCCTGATTTGCTGGCACATGTTTCGCCCTGGCCGTCCGGGTAGCGGCGCTGCTCGTCGGAGTAGACGCAGCGCACACCGAAGCTTCGCTTGGGGTTACGGGTGAAGCCGTAGCTGCGGCGCAGTTGATAGCGCACCTTGGCCAGAAGCGGGTCATGTTCTGTGCGTGAAAGATCCGCGCGCTGCACTCGCGTGGGGTCGATCAACCCACCGGCGCCGCCGGTCACGACCAGTGGCCGCTTGCGGCGTTTGCAGTAATTGATCAGCGCACTCTTGGCCTCGACGTTGTCGATGGCGTCGATAATAACGTCGGCGTCGCCTGGCAGGCGCTGGTCAAGATTGTCGGCGGTGATGAAGCCGTGGCAGCAGGTCACCTCGATGCCGGGGTGAATAAGGCGTGCCCGTTCGGCCATGACCTCGATCTTGGGTTGGCCCACCGTGCCATCGAGGGCGTGAATCTGACGATTGATGTTTGAGGTGCAGACGTCGTCAAGGTCGATCAGGGTCAGCCGGCCAACGCCTGAGCGGGCCAGCGCCTCGACGCTCCAACTGCCGACCCCACCGATGCCGATCACCACGATGTGCCCCTGTTTGAACCGGGCGGTGGTGGTCTGGCCGTAAAGGCGTCTCACGCCGCCGAAGCGAAAGTCGTAATCCGTATCCATAGCTGCCTGAAAAAAGTGAATCGAGCCGAGTCCTGTCAGTGACGGGCGTATTGTTGCACATTGACGGCGCCGATGTGTTCCGCCCAGCCAAAGCGGGTCATCAGCCGGGCCATGTCGTCGGCAACCGGGCAGTCGATGGTGATGCGCCGGCCATCAAACGGATGGTCAAACGCCAGATGCGTGGCTGCGAGTAGAAGCCGTTGACAGCCAAGATGCTCGGCGACGTAGCGGTTGTAGATGCCCTTGCCGTGCTTGGCGTCGCCGATGATGGGGTGTCCTGCGTGGCTCAGGTGGCGTCGGATCTGGTGGCGTCGGCCGGTTACGGGCAGGGCTTCCATCAGGCTGAAGCGGCTGGTGTCGAAACGGTCGATCCGTGCAGGCCACTCGACACAGTCTCGGCGACAAATAAGCGTGCGGGCCGGCATGGCAGGGCATTCCTTTTTGGGGCGATGGCCGTCTTCTTCACGAAGCGCCCGGTCGATCATGGTCTCATCAGGGCCGAAGCCTCGCACGATGGCCAGATAACGTTTCTCGACGGTGTGTGCCTCGAACTGTCTGGCAAGCGTTCGAGCGTGGTCGCTTGAGAGCGCAAACAGCATGAGCCCCGAGGTGGGTCGATCCAGTCGGTGAACGGGATAGACCCACTGACCGAGCTGGTCTCGAAGCTCCTGCAGCATAATGTCGGTCACGTGTGGATCAAGCGCGCTTCTGTGCACGAAATGGCCGGAAGGCTTATGCGTGACGACAAGTGTATCGTCGCGATAGAGCAGAGGGTGTATTGGCATCGAACGGGCAGGGTCGTGAGTGGGGTAGGAAGCGATTTTGCCATAATTAATTAATCCAGGTTAACAAAACGGGCGAACTCCGGGGAAATGGGGTGCTCCGTCACAGGCTCATTTGCTCTGATCCCGCGCACGTTTTACTCTAGGCGCCTATTAGAGAGGCTAATGCGCTAGGGTCTCGGTAACTGTCGATTAGAAACGTTTCATGAAGTGAGCATGTCATGCCCCATGTGGTTGTTCTTACCGGTGCAGGGATCAGTGCCGAAAGCGGCATAAGTACGTTCAGAGACAGTCAGGGCCTCTGGGCGGATCACCGCATCGAAGACGTCGCGACCCCGGAAGGCTGGGAGCGTGACCCCGAGCGCGTGCTGGCTTTCTACAACGCACGTCGCGATGAGATCAGAGCCGCCGAGCCGAACGCCGCTCATCACGCACTGGCGCGGCTCGAGGAGAGCGGAGTGCGTGTCAGCATCATCACCCAGAACATCGATAACTTTCACGAACGGGCCGGTTCCCGGGACGTGTTGCATCTGCACGGTGATATCTTCAAGGCCCGTTCCTCGGTCGACAGCAAGATGCTTTATCGTCTACGTGGCGATGAGGACATTGAGCTTGGCGATCAGTGCGACAAGGGCTACCAGTTAAGGCCGCATGTTGTCTGGTTCGGCGAGCCGGTTCTGCTTTATGATACCGCCTGCCATATCATGGCTGATGCTGATTGGGTGCTGGTGGTTGGCACGTCGCTCAAGGTCATGCCGGCTGCGGCGTTGATCGATGAGGCTTCGGACATTACCTCGAAAGTGGTGATTGACCCGAACGCCGACGCGCTCGTGAAAGGCACCGGGGCGACGCCGATCGTCGGGCCTGCTGCTACTCATGTGCCCGAGCTGGTTGATCACTGGATCGACAGCAAGAGGCTGAGTCTGCCTTCTCGGTATCAGTGACCGTCAGGTGCCCCGCGCCTGCCATTTTCGGTTCTGGATACAGATCATGTTCACACGCTTTAACCGCCTTTTTCCGGTGTGGGCCATCGGCATCGCCGTCATCGCCGCATTTGCACCCAACGTGTTTGCCGAGGGCAAGCCCGCCATTCAGCCGCTTCTGGCATTGATCATGTTCGTGATGGGGCTGACGCTTTCGAAAGCCGATTTCGTACGGGTCTTCAAGGCGCCCTGGCCGATCGCGATCGGTATCGTGCTGCAATATACGCTCATGCCGCTGGCGGCCTTTCTCATTTCAACGCTTCTCGGGCTTTCTCCGATGCTGACGATCGGGATGGTGCTGGTAGGGGCGACTTCAGGCGGCACCGCCTCGAACGTGATGACCTGGCTTGCCGGCGGCAACGTGGCGCTGTCGGTCAGCATGACGATGGTCTCGACGTTGTTGTCGATCGTGATGACGCCGCTTCTGGTCTGGGCGTACATGGGCGAGAGCATTGCGGTCCCGGTCTCGGGCATGCTGTGGTCGATCGGAAAGCTCGTCGTCGTGCCGATCGTTGCCGGGGTGGTGATGCATCATGTGCTGGCCCGTCACATTCAGCGCATAGAGCCGATGCTTGCAAGCGTTGCGATGCTCGCCATCGTTTCGATCATCGCGATCGTCGTTGCGCTCAACGCGGACCGGCTGGCCTCCCTTGGGCCACTGGTGGCGCTGGCCGTGGTGCTTCATAACCTCACAGGCCTTGCCGGTGGCTATGGCATCGCCCGGCTCTTCCGGCTCGATGAGCGTACAGCGCGTACACTTGCCATCGAGGTCGGTATGCAGAACTCCGGCCTTGCAGTTGCGCTTGCCAGCCAGTTCTTCTCGGCAACGGCCGCGCTTCCCGGGGCACTCTTTTCGGTGTGGCACAACATTTCAGGGTCGCTTCTGGCCGGCTTCTGGAAACGGCGCAGTGACGACACGCGCGTAGGTGAAGCTAGAGGCGAGCGCGCCTCATGAGTGAGCCGGTTTCCTCAAGCGGCCATCCGCCCAAGCCCTTCAACGCTCGTGGCAGTTTCGTGGTGCGTTGCCCGACGTGCCGAATGCCCGAGCGCAACTGCCTGTGCCCCTATAAGGTCACAACCGAGAGCCGGGCAAGGTTCGTGCTCTTGACCCACCGGCTTGAGCACAACAAGCCAACCAATACCGGTCGCCTGATTCGCGACTGCCTGCCGGAAACGCCTGTATTTACCTGGTCGCGCACCGAGCATGACCCTGAGCTGTTGACGCTTTTGAACGACCCGGCGTATCTGCCTCTGATCATCTTTCCTGACGACCAGCCCGACTACGCCGAACGTGTGGTGGGCCCTGATGCGGTCGAGCGTGCGCTCGAGCAGACGCGGCGGCCGCTGTTCATCCTGCTCGATGGCACCTGGCGACAGGCGCGCAAGATGTTTCGAAAGAGTCCGTACCTTCAGGATTTGAAGGTGTTGCCGCTGTCGAGTACGCGTACCACGCGTTATCGCCTTAGAAAGTCGGCCTCTGAGGCGCACCTGTGCACGGCCGAGGTCGGGGCAGAGCTTCTGACGCTTGCCGGTGACGCGCGTGCCGCGCAGGTGCTCGATGACTACTTCGACATCTTCAATACCTGCTACGCCGAAAGTCGGCGCCATCACACGACCGAAACCTCGACGCCTGCGATGGAGCGCCAACTGGCCCGCAAGCACCAACGCTGATTACCCCGTAAGCATCAACGCTTATGTGCCATGACGTCCCCGTTCATGCAGTACCACTGCTAATGGGGGGATAGCAGCTTTCATGGCAGCGCTGCACCTGTCGTGGTCTGCTGACGGTTTTGTCAGGAGACGCGAAATGGGGCAGGCATTCATCGAAGGGGTGGTGCTCGGCTGGGGGCTGATCGTGGCCATCGGGCCGCAAAATGCACTGGTATTGCGTCAGGGGCTTGCCGGGGTGCACGCAAGGACAGCGGTCGTGTTCTGTGCGGTTACGGATGTGGGCCTGATTGCAATCGGAAGTCTTGGTCTTGGTCACTGGCTTTCCGGCATGACGCGAACGCTCTGGACCATCAAGGCGCTCGGGGCGGTGCTTTTAGTGCTCTACGCGCTTCATGCGTTGAGACGTGCGTTTGCCCCCGGCGCACTCATGGCCGCCCCCGCCTCGATGAAAGACCGGCGAGCGCTCTTGCTGACACTTGCCGGCGTGACCTTCTTGAACCCGCATGTCTATCTGGATACCTGGGTACTTCTGGCAGGGCTTGCCAGTCGCTATCCGGAATCGACACGTCTTATGTTCGTCGGTGGTACGATGCTTGCGTCGGTAAGCTGGTTTTGCCTACTCGGGTTTACAGCCCGCCTGAGCGCGGGTGTTCTCGCCTGCCCTCGGGCCTGGCAGATGATCGATCTTGCCATTGCGCTGATCCTTGCAGGGATCGGTCTGCAATTAGGGCATGAAGTGATCGATGAAAGTGTTCTACTATGGAACCGATAAGGCGCTGTTTTCAGGGAGGTGGGTATGAGTGTCATGGTGATTGCCACCATCGAGGCCGAAGAGCCTCACGAAAAGACGGTCGAAAAGGCGCTCAGAGATGTAGTGACGCCTTCCCGTGATGATGATGGGTGCGAAATGTACGTTCTGACCCGGGATGAGGACAATACGTCCCTGTTTCTTATGGTCGAGCGGTGGCGGGATGGTGCTGCACTTAAAGCCCATGAAAACACCCCTCACTACAAGGCACTGATGAACGCCGTCAAAGGCAAACTGGTCAGTCTCGACATTCAAAAGCTCGACGTGCGCATGTAATCGCCCGTCTCGATGCCAGCGGAGCACAGGTCTCCGCTGGAGCTCTTTCAAGGCGCTGCCACACTTCACATTGCTAGAAAAACGTAAGCCCCACCTGAAACAGACGCTCGACTTCCTTCATGCGCCGCTTGTCCACTACGAACAGAATCACGTGGTCATTGGACTCTACCACCAGGTCGTGATGAGCCACCAACACGCTCTTGCCACGCACGACCGCGCCGATGGTCACCCCTTCAGGCAGTTCGATATTTTCCACCGCCTTGCCGACCACTTTCGATGAGCGCTCGTCACCGTGCGCGATGGCCTCGATGGCCTCAGCTGCGCCGCGTCTGAGCGAGTGGACGTTGACGATGTCGCCGCGACGCACATGCGTGAGCAGGCTGCCGATGGTGGTCTGCTCCGGTGAGATCGCGATGTCGATTTCACCGCCCTGCACCAGATCGACGTAGGCTGCGTTATTGATCAGAGTCAGTACCTTCTTGGCCCCAAGCCGCTTGGCAAGCATCGATGACATGATGTTGACTTCATCGTCATTGGTCAGCGCGCAGAAAATGTCGCAGTCCTCGATGTTCTCCTCGACCATCAGCTGCTTGCTGGTCGCGCTGCCGTGAAGGACCACGGTGCGGTCGAGCGCCTCGGAAAGCGCGGTACAGCGCGATAGGTTCTGCTCGATGATCTTGACTTGGTAGTTGTGCTCAAGTGTTTCCGCGAGCCGCTCGCCGATGTGCCCGCCGCCGGCGATGATGACGCGTCGAAACTGACGTTCGAGTTTTCGAAGCTCTCCCATGACCGCGCGGATGTCCTTGCGCGCTGCGATGAAGAACACCTCATCATCGGCCTCGATCACCGTGTCCCCTCTGGGAATGATCGGCCGATTGCGTCGGTAAATTGCGGCCACGCGGGTATCGACATTTGGCATGTGTCGTCTTAGAAAGCGAAGCTCCTGACCGACCAGCGGCCCGCCATAGAACGCCTTGACTGCCACCAGCTGCGCCAGGCCATTGGCGAAGTCCAGCACCTGAAGCGCGCCCGGGTACTCGATCAGCCGCCGGATGTGATTCGTCACCACCTGCTCGGGGCTTATGAGGACATCGATTGGGATGGCGTCGTTCGAAAAGAGGCCCTTTCGGGTCAAATACGCGGTCGAGCGCACGCGCGCGATCTTGGTCGGTGTTCGAAAGAGGCTATGGGCGACCTGACAGGCGATCATGTTGACTTCATCGGAATTGGTCACCGCGATCAACATGTCGGCGTCCTCGCAGCCGGCCTGACGCAGGATCAGCGGATATGAGCACGGGCCGAGAATGGTTCGGATATCAAGCCGATTGTGAAGATCACGCAACCGATCGTTGTCGGTATCGATGACGGTGATGTCGTTGTTTTCGTGGGCTAGATGCTCGGCAAGCGTGCCGCCGACCTGGCCGGCGCCGAGGATAATGATTTTCATGGTGCGACGTGTCCCCTGAACGAGGGCTCATGGTAACGGGGCGGGGCGGGGCGAGCAACGAGGCGGGTGGTCGGTGAACCATCGGGGCGCTTGAGCGCCCCGATGGGAGGTGGCTTACTCGAGCGTGAAGCCAACCTTGATCGATACCTGCCAGTGGCCGACCTTGTTGTCGACGATGTGGCCACGCGTGGACGTGACTTCAAACCACTGCATGTTTTCGATGGTGCTGCTCGCTTTTTCAAGCGCGCGTTCGACCGCGTCTTCGATGCTGGTCGTGGACGATCCGGTCAATTCAACGGATTTGTAGACATTGTCACTCATGTGCGCTCCTTGCGTGGGTAGGGTCTTCCTCGATGAGGGTGATGCCGAGTGCCTCGAGGCGAGTACGAGTCGCCCCATCGGTCTCCGGCGTCACCGGTCGTGTTAATGACCATAGCACATGTGTTTCAAATCCCAAGTTCTGGCTGTCTTCCGCGCTCCAGAGCACGCACACATCGCGCGCAAGCCCACACAGATAGACGTGGGTGATGCCGGTGTCCAAAAGCCAGCCGGCAAGCCCGGTCGGCGTGCGCGTGCCCTCTGGGCCGATGTTGTTTTGAAAGGCGCTGTAGGAATCGATGGCCGGATGCGTGCCCTTTCGAAGAATCAGGTCGATTCGGTCGGTCTCAAGCGCCGGGGCGAGCGCGGCGCCACGGCTGCCCTGGACGCAGTGATCTGGCCACAGCGTATGGGGCACGCCGTGAAGAGACGCGGTGTCAAATGGCGCCGCCCCCGAGTGTTGGCTTGCGAAAGAGGCGTGGCCTGCCGGGTGCCAGTCCTGAGTGGCCACCACGCGCTCGAAGCGGCGCGCCTCAAGCAGCCGGTTGATGCCGGGCACAATGGTATCGCCCTCATGGCAGGCCAGGGGGCCGCCCGGCATGAAGTCGGGCTGGACGTCTACCACGATCAACGCGCTTCGTTTAATCATTACATCGCACCTCCCGTCGTGACCTAGGCACTCGATCGGCGCGGTTTAGGCCGCCGGCTTCGAGATCAGAGCGTAGAAAAAGCCGTCGTGGCCGTGTTCGGTCGGCAGTAGCTGCCGGCCATTGTCGGTGGCAAGGCCAAGCTCGAGCGGCAGCGGCAGACTGACCGCCTCGGGGGTCCGGCTCAGGAATTTTTCGATCTGGGCCTGATTCTCCTTCGGGATCACCGAGCAGGTGGCGTACAGCAGGACGCCACCCGGGGCCAGCAGGGTCCAGAGACTGTCCAGAAGCGCGGCCTGAGTAGCGGCAAGCGTGTCCAGATCCTCGGGCGTGCGAAGCCACTTGATGTCGGGGTGACGGCGAATGACGCCGGTGCCCGAGCACGGCGCGTCGCAGAGAATCGCCTGGAACGGTGTGCCGTCCCACCAGTCGGTACCGGTGCCATCGCCGTGTCTCAGCGTGGCGTCGAGCCCAAGGCGTGAAAGGGTCGCGTCCACACGGCCAAGCCGCGTTGAGTCACTGTCGAGCGCGGTAAGCTCAAGCGTCGAAACGCGCTCGAGCAGGTGCGCGGCCTTGCCGCCCGGTGCGCTGCACGCATCGAGCACGCGCGCGTTGTCAGCAAGGTAGGGCGCGAGCAATGGGGCGGCGAGCTGGGCGGCAGTATCCTGCACGCTGACGTCGCCCTCTACGAAGCCTGGCAGTTGCTCGACGTCGCACGGCGTTTCGAGCGTTAGCCCCATCTCGGTGCCGGCCACGGCGGTTGCACTCATGCCGGCGGCTTCCAGTCGCGCCAGATACGCCTCGCGGCTCTGGCGGCGGCCATTGACCCGAAGCGTCATCGGCCCCGGGGTGTTGTTGCCGGCAAGAATCGATGACCACTGCTCGGGCCAGGCGTGCTTGATGGCGTCGATCATCCAGCGCGGATGACGAAGCGCGGCTTCAGGCAGCGCATCGACCTTGGCCTGAAGTTCGACCCGCTCGCGCTCGGCGCGTCTCAGACAGCCGTTGAGCACGCGCGTCGCCCAGGGTTTCTTGAGGGTCTTTGCCGCACCTGCGGTTTCACCCACAGCGGCGTGGGCCGGCACGCGCATGTGGTAGAGCTGATAAAGCCCCAGCAGCAAGAGGGCCTGAATGTCCTGATCCTTGCGCTTGAAGGGCTGTCTCAGGAGCTCTTCTGCGAGCGCGTTCAGGCGCGGAAGCTCTCGGCAGACCCCAAAGCAGAGCGCCTTGTAAAAGCCATGATCGCGCGGCGGAAGGTTCTCCGGCGTCATGGTGGAGAGAGACCCCTGGTGGGTCAGTACCCGGGCCAGGGTGGTGGCCGCGAGGGCGCGTGCTTGGCTCATGAACAACGGCCTGTCAGTTGGGTGCCGGGGGCGAACAACGCCCCTTTGCTGTGGGTGAGCGCCTCGACCAGCAGCGGTTTACCGCCGGGAAGCTGCGCTTCGAGAATATCCAGTGCGCCATCGCCGCAGGCGATGCGCAGGGTGCCTTTGGGGCCGTCGAGTACGGTGCCGGGCGCCTCGTTTCCGTCATGGGCAATGGCGCGCGCGCGCCACAGGCGAAGTTTCTGGTCGCCAAGGCTTGTCCAGGCCACGGGCCACGGGTTGAACGCCTGAATACGGCGGGCAAGCTCCGGGGCCGGGCGCGAGAAGTCGAGCTCGGCTTCGGCCTTGGTCAGCTTGTGCGCGTAGGTTACGCCGGCCTCAGATTGAGGCGTGGCGGTCACCGCGGAAGACGCGAGCGCGTCGAGGGTATCAACCAGCGCGACCGCGCCCTGTGCGGCAAGCGTTGCATGCAGTGCGCCGCCGGTGGTAGCGGTGTCGATCTGAGCGTTCGTTTTTGCAAGCATGTCGCCGGTGTCGAGGCCTGCATCCATCTGCATGATGGTGACGCCCGTCTCGGCGTCTCCGGCCTCGATCGCGCGTTGGATCGGTGCCGCCCCACGCCAGCGCGGCAAGAGCGAGGCGTGCACGTTGATGGCGCCAAGGCGCGGGATGTCGAGCACGGCCTGTGGCAGCAGCAAGCCGTAGGCGACCACGACCAGCACGTCAGGGGCGAGGGCGCGAAGTGCCTCCTGGTCTTCCGTGTTTTTGAGCGAGACCGGCTGGTAGACCTCGACCTCTTGCTCCTGCGCGATCATCTTGACCGGGCTTGGGGTCATCCGCCGACCTCGGCCCGACGGCCGGTCGGGCTGTGTCCAGACACCGACGACGTCGTGGCGCGAGGACAGCAGGGCTTTAAGACTTTCAGCGGCAAATTCGGGAGTGCCTGCAAAGGCAACGCGAAGGGTGTCAGGCATGACAGTTCCTGTAAGGCGTCGGCGCCGCGGATCAACGCGGCGCGCAGTAGGGGTTCAGCTCATCTGCTTGTGGCGTTTTTGCATCTTCTTCTTGATGCGCTCGCGCTTGAGCGAGGAGAGATAATCCACGAACAGCACGCCTTCCAGGTGATCCAGCTCGTGCTGAATGCAGTGGGCCAGCAGGCCGTCGGCGTCCAGTTCATACGGCGTGCCGTGACGGTCAAGCGCGCGCAGATGCACCTGGAGATAACGCGGAACCTCGACGTAGGAGTCTGGAATGGAGAGGCAGCCTTCCTGCAGCGGTGCCATCTCATCGCCGATCGGGGTGTACTCGGGGTTGATGAGTACCCGCGGATCGGACTTGTCTTCACTGACGTCCATGACCACAAGGCGCCGGTGTTGGTCGACCTGAGTGGCGGCAAGCCCGATGCCGGGCGCCTCATACATGGTTTCGAGCATGTTGTCGATCAACGTCTGCAGCTCGTCATCGAAGGATTCGACGGACGCGGCCTTGGTGCGAAGGCGGGGATCGGGGTATTCAAGAATCTCTAATAAGGCCATGGGTCGGTCCCGGTTGGTCATTAACGCTTCAAGGCGGCATTGGCCCCGCCGTAAATGAAGAAAAGCAGGGGCAGGCGCTTTGAAGGGGTGCAATGCGCCTATTGTAGTGTGGGCGCGCGCGTAACGGAACCGGCGCCAGAGCGCAGGGGATTGAACTTGATGAGCGTATTACCGAAGCGATCACACCGGCAGGCATGGGCCAGGGCAGTCGGGTTGGGTGGCCTTCTTGTCGCCCACGGGGCGTGGGCCGTCACATTGATGCCGCAGGCGCCAAGCCATTGGATTGTGCCGGAGGGGGCGTCGTCGCGCTCGATTGTCGAGCGCTACGTAAGCGATGCGAGTCAGTGGCCCGAACTCTGGGCCAAAAACAAAGACGTGGCCGCCCCGCCGACCCTACACGCAGGGGATACGCTGAGTCTGGTCACCCTCGATGCGACGCCGACCCTGCTTCTCGAACGGGGCAGCCGAGTTGCCAGGCTTTCCCCGTCGGTGCGTGTGGCCACACAAGGGTCGACCGCTCTGATCGATGCACATGAGCCCTTCGGTGGTGCTTCGCGTTATCGCTTCGTAACCAAGACCGGGCTGGGCGCGTTTTCCGCACTGACCGGTCAGCAGGGCGAGCATCTGGTACTTGGCAAGGGCGCTATCGTATTCAGCGCCGGGCAGGCGACCATGGGGGCGCGGCTCGGACTCTACCGCGAGGTGGCAGGGGCGTCGGTACTGCCTGATGGCGTGCGGCTATTGAAGCGGGTCGGGGAGGCGCGCGTGCTCGAGCGTACCCAGGGGGTGACGCGGCTCGAGATTATCTCTGCCGATGAGCCAATCGACATGGCGACCCATCTTGGGCCGCTTGATGCGCCCACCGAACCGGATTTTCTCGAGCATGCAGCCCTTGGGGGGCCGGGCGGTATCGATGCGCGCATTCAATGGCTTGAAGGCGGGGCACTCTATACCGGGGCCGGGAGTCTGGTGCTTTTGAATCGCGGCTACCGCGATGGGCTTGAAGTGGGGCAACGGCTTCGGTTGTCGACGGTGGATCATGCCCGGCAGCCGGTCAGTGACGTCGGAAGGCTATCGCAGTCGGACGGGCACTTGAGTGTTGTTGCGATGAGCGCCTCGGCAAGCCTTGCGCGCATTCACCAAAGCGCGCGACCGGTGGCGGTCGGCGACACTGTCGTTAGTGAGCCGAGCTTATGACAGCGCCGCTTTTTTCCACGGGCCTTTTTCCCACGGGCCTTGTCTCCAAAGACCATGAGCCTGTCGAGCCGGTCACGCCCGAGGCGTGGGTTGCCTTGTCGCTGCTTCCGGGGGTGGGGCCGCGCACCGTCAAGGCACTTCGCGAGCAGGCACTTGCCTGGCCCGAGGCCTGGCTTTCCGCGCTTTCACCCAAGGCGCGCGTACCGTTACAGGCCTATCTGTGTGACCCTCTTGAAAGTCCGCTTGGCCTACGCGTATCGGCGTATCTTCGCTGGTGCGACGGTGAGGCCCGTTCGATAGTGACGCCCTCATGTGCGGCGTGGCCGAGCGTACTCGATGAGCTGCCTGACCCACCTATCGTCTTGTGGGCGCATGGCGCCTACTCAGCGCTTACGCTGCCCGGCTTTGCCATGGTCGGCACGCGCAAGCCGACCTCGGAAGGGGCGTTCAATGCGCGCCGGTTTTCACAGGCATTAGCGCAGCAGGGCCTTGCCGTGATCAGTGGTCTGGCGCTGGGTGTGGACGGCCTTTGTCATCAGGCCGCACTCGAGGCCGGTGCGCCGACGGTCGCCGTGCTTGGTTGTGGGATCGATGTGGTGTATCCGCGCCAGCATCAGCGCCTTCGCGAGCGCATCGTCGCCGAAGGAGGGCTGCTGCTCAGTGAGCATCCGCCCGGCGTTCAGGCCAGGCCCCAGTTCTTTCCCCGGCGTAATCGCCTGATCACGGGGCTTGCACTTGGCGTGCTGGTGGTTGAGGCGACGTTGAAAAGTGGGTCGCTGGTTAGCGCGCGGCTGGCGCTCGAGCAGAATCGAGAAGTGTTTGCACTGCCGGGAAGTCTTTCGAATCCGCAGGCGCGCGGGTGTCTGCACCTTATTCAGCAGCAGGGCGCCAAGCTCGTGATCGACGTCGACGATATTCTCGGCGAGTTGCTGTTGCCGGTATCTGAACAGGTTCTAGCCCGGCCAGCCGCTCCTGATCAGGCCGACGTGCCCGTGGCCGGGCTTGCCGCCTTTCTCGGCGCTGAGCCGGTCGCAATCGATGTGCTGGTCGAGCGCGCGGGAAAATCCATCGCCGAGTGCGCCTCGGAACTCATGATGCTGGAACTTGAAGGCGTCGTGCAGCAGGTCGCCGGCGGCTGGGTGCGCTGCCGATAAGGACGACGTATCATGGCCGCCACTTTTGCGTGGATGGCATGAACGTTCAGGAGCAGTTCTTCGATGGTTGAAACGGTCTCTCTCGACCAGGCGGCGGCCTGGCTTCACACCGGCAAGGTATTGGCGTACCCGACCGAGGCGGTTTGGGGGGTTGGGTGCGACCCCGATGACGTAAAGGCGCTCGAGGCGCTTTTAGCGCTTAAACAGCGTGACCCGGCCAAGGGCGTTATTCTGATCGCGGCGTCGATTGAGCAGTGCGCGCCTTATCTTGACGGTCTAACGTCGTCGCAGCGTGAGACGCTTGCAGCCCATTGGCCGGGGCCGACCACCTTTTTAGTGCCGGATAACGGCCGGGCCCATCCGCTGGTGGGCGGGGCGCACTCAAGCATCGCGCTTCGAGTGACCGACCACCCGCTGGTGATCGAGCTGTGCACCGCCTTTGGCGGCCCGCTGGTGTCGACGTCTGCCAATCAGGCCGGCGCCCCGCCGTGCATGAGCGCAGAGGATATTCACACGCATTTCCCCAGGGCCCATGACCTGGCGATATTGGATGGCGTGCTCGGCGGGCGAGCCGCGCCCAGCCGGATCATCGATCTCGACAGCGGGCGCGTTCTGCGTTGAGCCTGCGGCAATCTGTGCCGTGTGCTCGAGCACGCAGGGGTGTCGCTTATCGGCGCGATCACCGACAATACGCGCGTGATGCGATCCTCAAGCGATCGATATGTTCAATGACCGGCCATCTTTAAGGGGTTGCCCCATGTCCCATGCCTATCTCGACACCGTGAAATCCTTCCTGCTCGATTTTCAGGACCGACTCTGTGACGCCTTGGCCGAAGAAGACGGTGATGCCGAGTTCAAGGAGGATGCTTGGACGCGCGCAACAGGCGGCGGCGGGCGTACGCGTGTGCTTGAAAACGGGGCGCTGTTTGAAAAAGGCGGGGTCAATTTTTCTCACGTTTATGGTGAGGAGCTTCCGGCGTCGGCGACCGCGGCGCGGCCCGAGCTTGCCGGCCGCAGCTTTCACGCCACCGGCGTATCGTGGGTGCTTCATCCGCATAACCCGTTCGTGCCGACAACCCACGGCAACATCCGCTTTTTCATCGCTGAAAAAGAGGGCGAAGACCCGGTGTGGTGGTTTGGCGGTGGCATCGATCTGACGCCGTACTACCCGGTCTATGAGGACGTCATCCATTGGCACAAGACCTGCAAGGCGGTCTGCGACCCGTTCGGCCTTGATGTCTATCCGCGCTACAAGGCGTGGTGCGACGAGTACTTCTATCTGAAGCACCGCGATGAAACCCGGGGTGTGGGCGGGCTGTTCTTCGACGATCTGAACGAGTGGGATTTCGACACCTGCTTTGCCTTTCAAAAAAGTGTGGGAAACCACTTCGCCGAAGCGTTTTTGCCGATCGCATCGGCGCGCAAGAACACCCCCTATGGGCCAAGAGAGCGCGCGTTTCAGGCTTATCGCCGCGGGCGCTACGTCGAGTTCAATCTGGTGTATGACCGCGGCACGCTGTTCGGGCTTCAAAGCGGCGGACGCACCGAGTCGATTCTGATGTCGATGCCGCCGGTGGCGGAGTGGCGCTATCAGTGGACGCCGGAAGAAGCCTCCATCGAAGAGACGCTCTATCATGATTACCTTCACGCCCGTGACTGGCTTGGTGAGGCGGACACCGAGTAAGCGATGGCTGCATGTACGTCGGTCCCTTGAGGCCGTAACCGAAAAACGCCGGCGCTAGCGCCGGCGTTTTTTTGGCCGCAACAAGAGCGTGCTACAGTGCCCTGATTTCCAAATTATAGCGATGCCCACGTCATGAGCGATCTTTACTGCGTATTCGGCCACCCCATCAGCCATTCCCGATCTCCGGCGCTGCACGCGGCGTTTGCAGCGCAAACCGATCAGGCGCTTCATTACGAGGCGCGCGACCCAGGCGAGGCGTTCGAAAGCGCCTGGCATGCCTTTGTCGAGGAAGGCGGCCTTGGCGCCAACGTCACCGTGCCGTTCAAGGAGCGGGCCTATCGTCTGGCTGACCGGCTGACCGAGCGTGCGAGCCGCGCAGGCGCGGTCAATACCTTGATGGTGAACGCACAGGGACAAGCACTTGGTGATACGACCGATGGCGTGGGCCTATTGCGCGATCTTGTGCGGCTGCAGGCACGACTTGAGGGCGGTCGCATTCTGGTGCTGGGTGCTGGCGGCGCTGTGCGGGGGGTACTGGAGCCCTTGCTCGAGACTGCCCCGGCAACCGTCATGGTGGCCAATCGAACCGCGTCGAAAGCGAGTGCGCTTGCTGAGGCGTTTAAAGACCTTGGGCCAGTCGAGGGGGGGCATTTCGATGATGCAACCGGCCACTTCGATGTCATCATCAATGGCACCAGTGCAAGCCTTGGCAATGAGTTGCCGGCGCTTCCCAACGTAACGCTTGATGAGACAACCCTTGCCTACGACATGATGTACGCCGCGCGCCCGACGGTGTTCATGACGTGGGCCGAGGCATTGGGTGCCCGCACCTCTGATGGGCTGGGCATGCTGGTGGAGCAGGCCGCGGCGTCATTTGAACTCTGGCGCGGCGCAGTGCCGGAAACCGAGCCGGTTCGCCGCGCGGTACGTCAGGCCTTGACCGCGACCCTGCTTGATGAGGTGCCCTGACGCCATGATGTCGGCGCCGGGGCAGTCACACTATGGTTTCAGGCGGTTGCAGTTGGGTGTGCGTCCGGCCGACTTGGCACTGGTGTAGAGCGCCTCGGCCTCGCTCATGCGGCCTTGAAGATCGCCGATGCGACGGTCGTTGCCCGGGTGGGTCGACATCCATTCGGGCGGTTGGCCGCCGCCGGCGGCTTTCATGTTGTTCCAGAGCGCAATGCTTGCCTCGGGATCAAAGCCTGCCTTGGCCATCAAATCCAGCCCAAGTAGATCCGCTTCCGATTCCTGTTTGCGAGAAAAGGGCAGCAGTACGCCGTACTGAGCGCCCGCACCTAAGAGCGTTGCAAGCTGTTCGCCGCCGCCGCCGACGGCGCTGACCACGCTGAGTCCGGACTGGGTCACAGCCTGGGTCGAGACGCGCTCGTTGGCATGGTGCGCGAGAACGTGGGAGACTTCGTGACCGATCACGGCCGCGAGCTGGTCCTGATTCTCGGCCACATCCAAAAGACCGCTGTAGACGCCGATGTAGCCGCCAGGCAGAGCGAACGCATTGGCCTGATCACTTTTGAACACGGCCAGATTCCACTGTTTTGGGGCGCCTTCCTCTGTGACCTGGTCGGTGATCGCATCGGCGACGCATTGAACGTATTGGCGCGTCTTGCCCTGAACTTCCGGCAGTTTCTGCTGGTAGGTGGCAAAGCTTTTCTGCCCCATCTGCCCCAGCTCGTCGTCTGAATAGAGCGAGAGCTGAGAGCGGCCGAGAGGCGAGGTCGAACAGCCGCTCAGCACTGCGCCGAGCAGACCTAGAATAAGTGGGGTCTTCCATGAACGTCTTGCCATGCGGGTCATGCGCTCCTTGTGGCGGTCAAGTTCCCTTGGTTCGATGCCACCTTACAGCGCTCTGGCGTTAAGTTAAATGTGTAAAAGGATAAGGATCTGTCATGAACGAGGCACTGAGTACGCGCTTGATTCATTTACTGGATCGACTCGAGCCGTTTCTTCCGCCACAGCGCGACCCGATCGACTGGGCGCGGGATACGGCAGCGCTGTGGCAGCGCCATCCCCTGGGCGGCCAGTTGATCGCGGTCGAGCCCCGCGACAGCCTGACGCTGTCGGAGCTGGTGGGTATCGAGCGCCAGCGCGACGCCCTGGTGAGTAATACGCGCGCGTTTCTGGCCGGTCGGCCGGCCAATCATGCGTTGTTGTGGGGGGCACGCGGCTGCGGCAAGTCGTCTCTGGTGCGTGCGCTCATCAATGAGCTTGGCGTTGAAGGGCTTCGATTGATTCAGGTCGACCGGCTCGACCTGATCAGCCTGCCGACCCTTGTGAATGAGCTTCGCGATCAGCCTTATCGGTTCGTGGTCTACTGCGATGATCTCTCGTTTGAAGGCGGTGACGACGCCTACAAGGCACTCAAGAGCGTGCTCGATGGCACGTTGACCGGCCCGCCCGAGAACGTAGTGCTCTACGCCACCTCCAACCGACGGCACCTGCTGCCGGAATCCAGCCGAGACAATGAGCAGAGTCGCGTCGTCGGGCAGGAGCTTCATCATGGAGACGCCGTTGAGGAAAAGATCTCGCTGTCGGACCGATTCGGTCTATGGCTGAGCTTTTACCCGTTCGATCAGGCGACGTACCTGTCGGCCTGTGCGCATTGGCTTGATGTGCTGGGCGGTACCTGGGACGAGTCTGCCCGTGAGGCGGCGGTTCGGTTCGCAACCGCCCGCGGCGTTCGAAGCGGGCGCGCCGCGTGGCAGTTCGCGGCGCAGTGGGCGGGCAGCCAGCCAAAGTAAGTCTTCAAAAAGGAGGCTCCCGGTTGCCCGGGGCTACGCCGTTTAAATGCAAGGCGCTGTAAGGCGCCTTTTTTATTGCCTATTTCGTGGTTACCGAATTTTATAGGTGTATTACCGTTCACTTTAGCCGTTACTACTTTTACCCATTGTTAAGGCGTATGGCATGAACGGGACACTGTCGACTTTCAAGCATCCGAAATCGCTGACTGCGTTTGGTATCCTGCTGATCGTGATCTTTTTCAGCTATATGATGTCAGCGTCGTTGCGTCACTCCAATGAGGACTGGCACGAAAGCCTTCATAACGACACTGTTATTCATCAGCAGGCTCTGTCCAAGATGCTGGACTTTAGCGTTGACTCGATGAGACTGCAGGTCGAATTGATTGCCGCAAATACCGCCCTTGATGAGCTGGTAAAGCAGTGGTTGCGCGCCGAGGACAGTGCGGCGCGGGCGGCGCTCAAAAGACGTTTTGACGCGCAGATGGCGCCTTATCGTCGAGCCATCGAGACAAGCAATGCGGACTACCTCGCGATCTACGCCCCTGGCGAGGCATCGCCGTTGTTCGAATACGGCCAGCCGTTTGGCGTATTTGATCTACCTTTAGCCTCGCCCCGTGTCGATACAACGGACAGCGCATCACCGATAATCCACGAAGACCTGGGTGTCAATCAGCGCGTTACGGGGTATTTCGATGCGCCCGATGCCGCGCGCGCGCGCCTGGGGCGAATCGTGATCAGCGATTCGCTGATCGATAATTTCTACGCGCTTTCGAAGACGCTCGATCTTGTGGTTACCCCCGTCGTGGCGCCGTCCTCCTGGGTCGGCCAGTCTCTCGCCGGGTGGCGCGTGGCCGATGAGTCGAACGAACAGGCCCGAGCACTTCTGTCTCGGCTCGAGGGAGCGTCCGAGCGACAGGTTTCTCTTGGTGAGCGCACCTACTACGCGGCGGTGGTGCCGCTTGGCACCCCTGGCAATCTTCATGTCCTCGTTGCCGAGGACATTACCGCACGAGCTGAAATGCATCGGTGGCATTACCTGCAAAGCATCGGGCGCTGGTGCATCGGCATGCTGCTGGCGTCCTGCGGGCTCTTGATCCTGTTGGTTGCCCATGGCCGGTCGACGCGTCGTCAGATGAGTCAAACGCAGCAATCGCTCGAACGTCAGGTCAAGGCGCTGCGGGCGCTCAATGAAGTGTCCGCCAACCGAAAGCTCGAGCTCGATAAACGCATCTCGCATGCGCTTGCCATTGGCTGTGAGTTTCTGAATCTTCCGATCGGCATTGTCAGTCGCATCAACGGCGACGATTACATCGTTCGCTTCCAGTGCTCGCCAGAGGGCGCACTGAAGGGTGGTGAGCGGTTTTCGCTGAAAGATACCTATTGCGGTATCACGCTCGAACAGGATGGCATGTTGGCCTTTTCCGATGTCGAGCAAACGACTTATCTGGATCATCCGTGCCATCGCGTCATGCAGGTCAAGTCTTATATCGGCGTGCCGCTTTGGGTCGGCGGCATGCGCTACGGTACGGTCAACTTTTCAAGCCCGGCGGCGAGAGAGTTTGAAATGACCAGCTTGGACGAGGAGTTTTTGCTGGCGCTGTCGCGTTGGGTTGGTACCGTCATTCACGTCGCCCATGAAGAGCAGCAGCGTAACGAGTTGATGGCACGCATGGGCAAGGTCAGCCAGCACCTGCCTGGCATGATTTATCAGTTCCGCGAAGATGTGGATGGCCATACCTCCTTCCCTTATGTCAGCGATGGCATCAAGGACGTTTACGGCGTTACCCCAGAGGGTGTGCGGTTTGACGCTTCAGCCGCCTTTGCCCCCATTCATGAAGAAGATCTCGCCGCCGTGGTCGACTCCATCACCCGCTCGCGGGAGCAACTGGTGCCCTGGAGTATCGATTACCGTATCCGGGGTGATGCCGGGGAGGTGCGCTGGATGCGCGGCAGTTCCACGCCTGAGCGCGAACCCGACAACGCCACCACCTGGTACGGGTTCATTTACGATGTGACCGATCAGAAGCTGGCGGAAGAGGCGTTATTGCAGTCAAGTCAGCGACTGGAGGCGCTGATCGAGGCGTCGATCAGTGTTGCCTTCATTGCCATGGATCTTGACGAAAACATCACCCTGTTCAATTCGGGCGCTCAGAACCTGTTTGGTTACCGGGAAGATGAGGCGCTCGGTCGATCAGCGCAGTCACTGTTACTGCTGTCCAACGAGGTGGATGCCTACCATGAGAAACTGTGTGACGAGCTGAAAACCTCTGTGAGTAAGCAGCACGTTCTGGTCGAGAAGGCGCGCAGGGACGGTGAAGAAACACGTGAATGGAACTGTCGCACCCGTACCGGTAGCGATATCACGGTGTCGCTGGTTTTGACCTCCATCAAGGATCAGCAGGGGCAGCCGGTGGGCTATCTGGCCATTGGCCAGGACATCAGTGAGCGCAAGCGCATCGAGCGCATGAAGAGCGAATTCGTCTCAACCATTAGCCATGAACTTCGAACGCCTCTGACGTCCATTTCGGGCTCGCTTGGACTAGTGACCGGTGGCGCCTTGGGTGAGCTTCCGGAGCAAACCAAGAGCATGCTCGACATCGCGCACAAGAACGCCAAGCGCTTGAACGTTCTTATCAATGACCTGCTGGATATGGATAAGCTGGTGGCCGGCAAGATGCGTTTCGACATCGAAGTGCAGCCATTGGCGCCGCTGCTTGAGCAGGCGCTTCTCACAAACGAGGCCTACGCGACCCAGTTTGGAGTAACGCTCGATCTGGAGCTGAATGAGCCTTGCCATGTCGCGGTCGATGCCGACCGTTTCCAGCAGATCATGGCCAACTTTCTGTCCAATGCCATCAAGTTCTCTCCTGAGGGTGATCGGATCATCGTTCGTGCACGGCCTTCAAGCCTTGGGGTTCGCGTCGAAATCGAAGACCATGGGCCAGGAATCTCCGAGTCGTTCAAATCAAAGATTTTCGATAAGTTTTCCCAGGCCGACTCTTCGGATACCAAGAAAAAGGGCGGTACCGGTCTTGGGCTTGCGATCAGCCGTGAACTGGCGTATCGAATGAATGGACAGGTCGGGTTCGACTCCGAGGAAGGCGCGGGCAGTGTCTTTTATATCGACTTGCCTCGAGTCGAGTCATCGAGCGCTCATGATGTGGTCGAGGATGCGGGTGATCTGCGGCCTTCGGTGCTTATCGTTGAGGACGATACCGATGTGGCCGGGCTGCTGTCGGATCTGATTGAGCGATGGGGGTATCGCACGACGGTTGCCCATACGGGCAAGGCGGCGCTCGAGATGCTTAAGCACCAACAGTTCGACGCCATGACGCTTGACATGATCTTGCCCGATTTTACTGGTACCGACCTCATGCAGCGCCTGCGCGCGGATGAGCGCTATCATGACTTACCGGTCATCGTGATTTCGGCGCACATGGCCAACGGTTCATTGCAGCTGACGCGCGGCGTCAAGGCGCTTGACTGGTTGAACAAGCCCCTGGATGAAACCCGGTTGTTGAGCGTACTGCGCAAGGCAATGGGCACCGGAACGCACCGAGGGCGCATTCTTCATGTCGAGGATGACAGTGATCTCCACCATGTCATCGCGACCATGTGCCGACGCGTCGCCGACCTTGATGCCGCACCGGACCTGGCCACGGCGCGGACCCTGCTGTCCGAGCATGACTATGACCTGGTGCTGCTTGATCTTGGTCTACCTGACGGGTCCGGGTGGGAGCTGATGCCGCTGATTCAACAAAAGGCCAACGTGCCGCCGGTGCTGGTGCTTTCAGGCAGTGAAGTAACGGCCGAACAGCAGAGCCGGGTGTATGGTGCGGTGGCTAAATCACGTATTTCCAACGAAGCGTTTGTCACTGTTCTTCGCAAGGCGTTGAACGAGGGCCAGGCAGGGGGTAGTTTAAATGACTGAACTCAAGAGTATTTTGCATGTGGAAGACGACCCCTCGATTCAGGCGGTCGCACGTGTGGCGTTGGAGACGGTCGGGGGGTTCGAGGTGACAGGCTGTGATGACGGCCAGCACGCCCTGGAAACGCTTGCCGGATTCAAGCCGGATCTGATCCTGATGGATGTGATGATGCCCAACCTCGATGGCCCCAGTACGCTCAAGAGGCTTCAAGCAGACCCCGAGCTTTCCCGCATTCCCGTCGTGTTCATGACCGCGAAGATACAGCCGGCCGAGGTGGAGGAGTATCGGGCAATCGGTGCAGCAGACGTACTTGAAAAGCCGTTCGATCCGATGACGCTCGCCGATCGTCTCAAGCGAATCTGGGAGGATGTCCATGTCGACCCCTGAAGAGGTTCAGGAACAGCTCGCGGCACTGAGGGCCAATTACCAGATCCGGTTGAACTCCGATCTTGCCGATCTTCATCAAACGGCGCTTGAGCTCAGTGAGTCTCTCGATGACCACGTTCGTCTCAAGACGCTGCGCGATGGGTTGCACCGCATCGCGGGCTCGGCCGGCTCGTTCGGGTGCGCATCGATCGGGCTTCGCTGCCGTGATTATGAGCAGCGCACACAGATGTGGCTGGATTCATCGGCCACGCCTGAGGCCGTGCGCATGCTTGAGCTGTGTCAGGGGCTGAGCGTGCTCAAAAGTGAACTCGAGCAGATGACCAAGGGGGGGGAAGAGGCCTCAGCGGCCGATGTCGATGTTCCGGCACTCGACTCACCAGTGCGCATCAGTCTAGTCGGTAGTGAGTCATCGGAGCATCGCGGTATCGCCGATGCGCTCGAGGGCTTTGGGTACGCGGTGACGCTTGATTCCAACCCGAAGGCGCTGGCCCAGGGGGGCGCACGTCCTGACGTGGTGATCGCCGGCTATCAGTCACTTGATCCTGAACTCAGTGCGCTGTTTGAGCCCAAGGGGGCGCCGGCGCTGATTCTTCTGGATCGTACCGACTCCTTTGACCGCCGGCTTGAAGCCGTGCGCCATCACGCGAAGGGGTACTTCGTGTATCCCATCGATATCCCTCGCCTGGAAGCGCGCATTCGGCGCCTGGCGAGCCGTCATACTCAGGATCCGTACCGGGTGGTCATCGTTGACGATGATGTTGAGCTTTCCGAACATTTTCGGCTGGTGCTCGAGGGTGCCGGCATCGACAGCCGGGTCGTGAACGAGCCGTCGCACATTGTCGCTGCTCTGCGGGACCACTTGCCCGACATTTTGATCGTCGACATCAATATGCCTGGATGCAGCGGGCCGGAGCTTGCTCAAGTCCTAAGACTTGATGATGACTGGCTCAAGGTCCCCATTATTTATCTGTCGGCTGAAACCGATCAGGATCGGCGGGCCCTTGCGATGCGCCAGGCCGGTGACGATTTTCTGGCCAAGCCGATCGGCGACGGCGAACTGGTCAGTGCGATCAAGGTGCGCGCGCAGCGCTCCCGGCAGTTAAGCGAGGCACTCGAGCGCGACGGTTTGACTGGGCTGATGAAACATGCGGCCCTGAAGGAACAGCTTGAGATCGAAGTGTCACGCGCCCAGCGCATGGACGCTCCGGCGAGTGTGGTCATGATCGACATTGACCGCTTCAAATCGATCAACGATACCTACGGTCACGCCACTGGCGATTACGTCATCCGGCTTCTGGCCAACCTGCTGCGTCGGCGCCTTAGAAAGCTGGATACGGTTGGGCGCTATGGGGGAGAGGAGTTTGTCGCCATCTTGCCGAACTGTTCACTCAAGGACGCCGAGCGTATTTTCAATGAAATTCGGCTCAATTTCAGTCAGCTCGATTGCGTGGCCGGAAAGGAAAGTTTTCGAGTGTCGTTCAGTGCAGGCATTGCCCCCATCGGCCCATCGAGCCATGGGGAGCAAGTGCTGGAAGCCGCCGATCAGGCCATGTATGAGGCCAAGACCGGCGGGCGCAATCAGGTGCGTCTTGCAGGCAGTGCGGACTAACGGCGGCTCCGACGCGCTTCCTTGGTGCGCGCCAGCTGGCGTGCCTTGGCCTTTTCGCGATCCGTTGCCCCCTGATTCGAGTCATAGGGGTTGTCGTTGGCGCGAAATTCGAAGCGAATCGGGGTGCCGCGAACCTTCAGTACCTTGCGAAACGTATTGATCAGGAACCGTTTATAGGCGTCCGGCAGGGCATCAACCTGATTGCCGTGCACCACAATGATGGGTGGGTTACTGCCGCCCTGGTGGGCCATTCGCAGCTTGATGCGACGACCGCGCACCAACGGTGGCTGGTGTTCGCCGACCGCGTCCTGAAGCAGTGTGGTCAGGCGGTTGGTCGACCAGCGTGCGGTCGCGCTCTTGAAGGCGCGTGTGATCGAAGGGTAAAGATCGCCAACGCCGGTTCCGTGCAGCGCTGAAATGAAATGCATGTCGGCGTAGTCGGCAAAGCCGAGCCGTCGCTTCAATTCCGAGCGCATCTTCTCCTTGGCTTCGCTTTCAAGCCCATCCCATTTGTTAACCGCCAGCACCAGGGCGCGACCAGTGCTTAGTACGTAGTCGAGCAGGTGAAGATCCTGTTCGACAAGGCCGGTGCGGGCATCGAGCACCACAATGGCGACGTTACACTGTTTGATGGCGTCGAGGGTCTTGATGATCGAGAACTTTTCCGCCGCTTCGGTGACATTTTTTCGGCGTCGAATCCCTGCCGTATCGACCAGAACGTAGGGTTTTCCGCGTCGCTCGAAGGGAATCTCGATCGCGTCCCGGGTCGTACCGGCCTGGTCGAAGACCACGACACGCTCTTCGCCGAGCATGCGATTGACAAGCGTTGACTTGCCGACGTTGGGTCGGCCGACCACACCGATTCGAATGCCCTGATCGTTGTCGAGCTCCGGATGAAGCAGGTCCTCCTGCTCAGGGTAGGGCTCGAGCACGTGCTCGATCAGCTGCGAGACGTTACGGCCGTGTTCTGCGGCAATGGCAATCGGGTCGCCAAGGCCCAGCGTCCAGAAGTCCGAGGTGGCAATTTCTTCCTGCATACCATCGCTTTTGTTGACCACAAGCCAGGTCTTTTTCTGGTTCATGCGCAGGTGATTGGCGATGGCTTCGTCGGCCGGCATCAATCCCGCGCGCGCATCGACCATGAAAAAGACGATGTCGGCTTCATCGATGGCCAGCAGTGACTGCTCGGCCATGACAGCGTCGATGCCCTGTTCGTCACCGCTGATTCCGCCGGTGTCGATCACGGTAAAGGGCTTGCTGCCAAGCTCGCCATTGCCGTAATGACGGTCGCGGGTGAGGCCTGAGTAATCGGCAACGAGCGCGTCGCGAGAGCGGGTCAGGCGATTGAATAGAGTGGATTTGCCGACGTTGGGGCGGCCGACTAGTGCGATAACGGGATTCATGAGGCCTCGGCGTGACACGTGACTGCTTGAAGCGGATAGGGATTGACGCGCAATGGATGATTGCAGGGCGCCTATGATAGCGCATATTGCTCGAACGGGGAAAAGAGACGGCCTGCATGCGTTGAACAGGCCGTCAGGGCGTGTATCAGGGCGTCTTCTTGGGTTTGAAAGACACCACGTCGCCGTCGTTGGTTAGGGCGAACAGGGATTGGCCGTCACTTTGCAGTCCAACACTGATACCATTGCCGCCAAGCCCGGTACGTCCAAGCAGCGCGCCGTTACGCGCGTCGAGGGCGTGTACGTAGCCTTCAAAATCACCGACATAGAGTCGCCCGCTCAAGATGGCAGGTGCGCTGAGCTTGCGGCCCTCGAGATCGTCGTTTTGCCAGATAAGCTGCCCGGAGCCTGCATCGATGGCCAGCACGTCGCTTTTGGCGTTAACGGTGAACAGGTAGTCACCGGCCAGTATCGGCGTCTGGTAGCTCGATTCATCCCGCTGCCAGATAACCTGGCCATTGCGAGCGTTGAGGGCCATCAGCTTACCGTTGTAGCTGGTCACGAATAGGCGACCGTCCTGGCTCAGTACCGGCTGACCGTTCAGGTCGACCAGCTGATCAACTTCGGTTCGCCCCTTGGGTACAGCGACCTGGCGACCCCAGAGTGGCGCACCGTTGCGATTGTCGAACGCCATCAGACGGCCATTGGCAAAGCCTGCGAACGTGACGGGTTCGATGGTCTTGGGTGTGCCGCTGCCTCTGAGCGTGAGCGAGGGCTGTGATGCGGTATAAAGCCATTTTTGTTCGCCGGTAAAACGGTCAAGTGCGGTCAATGACCCATCGATGCCTTGAACGATTACCAGACCGCTGTTGAGCTGCGGCGGCGCGAGTACTTCACTCGATACGTTCTGATTCCAAGCCACCTTGCCGCTGTCGCCATCGATGGCCAGTACGTGACCATCCTGCGTGCCGACATACAGACGCCCGGCGTCATAGGTCAAGCCGCTTGAAAGCGCGTAATCGAGATCCACGCTCCAGTTGATCTTGCCGGTATCGTTATCGATGGCCTCGATGTGGCCCTCGGCGCTTGCCGCGTAGAGTGTGTCGGACCCAAGCGCCGGCGTGATCGGATAGCGGGCACGCCCGAGGCTGCCGACACCTTCCGACCATTGCTCGTTGAATGAGATCTTGGGTGTAAGATCGGTCAGTGGCTTAGGCGGATTGGCAGGCGGATTGCCGGCGCAACCGGCCAGTAAGCCCACCAGCGCAGCTGGGGCAATCAGGCGGAACATGCTCATGGCGTCTCCTCGGGCGCGAGATCGTCGATTTTAAGTTGAAGGCCGAAAATCGGCAGATCGGATTGTTGGGCGTGTTGCTGGGCGGCTTTATACGCCTTGAGTGCCTGCTGGTCTTGACCGAGCGCCTGATGGGCATCGCCTCGAACGGCCTCGGCGTAGCCTGAGAGCGGGCCATCGGACAGTGATGACAGTGTCGACAGCGCGTCTTTCGGTGCGCCCTCACCGAGCTGCAGTCGAGCCAGATTGATGCGCGCGACACGCTCGATGTAGGCGTCTTGGTTACGCTCGATCAATCCCGACAGGATGTTGCGTGCACTGTCCATCGACCCGTCCTGTACGGCAAGACGCGCCTGAATGAGCGTGGCCAAGTTGGCGTAGAGCGTATCACCGTCCTTTTGCTCGATGGTGTCGATCAGCTCATTGACCTGGGTGCGAGTTTGACCGTCGATTGTCTGATTTTGGCTGACCAGCTGAATCAGCTGCTGGTAGCGGCTGGAGGCCTCGGCCGCCTGGCGCTCCTGATGATCCTGCCAGTATTTCCAGCCGAACACGGCGATGCCAGCCAGTACGGCGCCCACGAGGATCGAGCTGCCGGAGGATTTCCACCAGCGCTTAATGGCGTCTACCTGGTCTTCTTCACTTCTCAATTCGTCTGCCACAAGGCACTCCTAAATGACCTGTTCGTCAGCGGGCGTTGGGAAAGCGCTCGGCCAGCAACGGCGCAAGTTCTGATACGTCGAGCGTCTGCTGCTCGAGCGACTCGCGCATGTACTTGAGGCTGACCTTTTGATCGCGAAGCTCGTCTTCGCCCAGTATGAGCGCAATGTCAGCGCCGCTGCGGTCGGCCTTTTTCATCTGGCTCTTGAAACTGCCACCCCCACAGTGCACCTGAAGGCGAAGCCCTGGCAGCGCATCTCGAAGTGACTCGCCCAAAAGCATTGCCTGACGTTCGGCGGTCTCGCCAAAGGCCATGAGGTAGACATCGACCTGTTGATGCAGATCGCCCGGGACCAGGCCCAGCGTATCGAGCAGCAGCACCAGACGTTCGACGCCCATGGCAAACCCGACCGCAGGCACAGACTTGCCGCCGAGCTGTTCGACCAGGCCATCGTAGCGCCCGCCGGCGCACACCGTGCCCTGACTTCCGAGGGCGGTGGTGGTCCACTCGAATACGGTACGGTTGTAGTAATCGAGTCCGCGCACCAACCGCGGGTTGACGACGTAGGGGACACCGGCGCTATCGAGCAGGCTTTTCAGCGTCTCGAAATGCGTGCGGGAATCGTCGTCCAGGTGATCCAGCAGTTGAGGCGCCTGCTCGATGATGTTTTGCATCTCCGGCGTCTTGCTGTCGAGGATGCGAAGCGGGTTGGTATGCAGGCGGCGCTTGGCATCCTCATCAAGGGCATCCATATGCGCGCTGAAATACTCGATCAGACGCTCACGATACGCCGCGCGGGCTTCGTTGGAGCCGAGTGAGTTGAGCTCGAGGGTCACGTGCTCGGTAAGGCCGAGCTGTTTCCAGAGGCGGGCGGTCAGAAGGATGGCTTCGACATCGATGTCCGGGCCGTCAAGGCCAAAAATCTCGGCACCGACCTGATGAAACTGGCGATAGCGGCCTTTCTGGGGGCGCTCGTAGCGAAACATCGGGCCCGTGTACCAAAGCCGTTGCGTTTGATTGTGCAGGAGACCACTTTCGATCGCGGCGCGAACGACGGACGCCGTGCCTTCAGGGCGCATCGTGAGGCTTTCACCGTTGCGGTCGTCGAAGGTGTACATTTCCTTTTCGACGATGTCGGTGACTTCGCCGATCGAGCGCTTGAAGAGGTGAGTCTGCTCGAGAATCGGGGTCCGAATTTCCTGATAGCCATAGCGGCTCATCAAACTGCGAATGTGGCCTTCAAAATATTGCCAGAGCGGTGACTGCTCCGGCAAAAGGTCGTTCATGCCACGAATGGCTTGTATCTTGCTCAAAATCAACTCCTGAACCAGAGCCGGCCATGGTTGCCGGCTCGCGCATTATTATCGACCGTCGCTGATGATCAGCTGGTCACGGGCGGCTTCCTTGGCGGCCGCCTTTTCACGAATCAGACGCTCTAGATCATCGACCAGATGATCGTTTCGAAGCTTGCTGGCCGGTTTGCCATCGATGTACACGAGGTTATTCGGACTACCGCCGGTCAGGCCTAGATCGACCTCCTTGGCTTCGCCGGGACCGTTGACCACGCAACCGATAACCGCTACATCGATGGGGGTCATGACGTCCTCGAGCCGTTCTTCGAGCGCGTTCATGGTGCTGATGACGTCGAAATTCTGGCGTGAGCAGCTCGGGCAGGCAATGAAGTTGATGCCACGAGAGCGAAGCTTCAGGCTCTTTAGAATGTCGAAACCGACCTTGATTTCCTCGACCGGGTCGGCGGCCAGCGAAATGCGAAGGGTATCGCCGATGCCTTCCATGAGCAGCATGCCGAGGCCGACCGACGACTTGACCGTGCCCGAACGGAGCCCGCCGGCTTCGGTGATGCCCAGGTGCAGCGGCTGTTCGATCTTGTCCGCAATCAGCCGGTAGGCCTCGACTGCCATGAACACATCGCTTGCCTTAAGCGAGACCTTGAAGTCATGGAAATCGAGCCGGTCAAGATAATCGATGTGGCGCATGGCGGATTCGACCAGCGCCGCCGGTGTGGGTTCACCGTATTTTTTCTGAAGGTCTTTTTCGAGTGAGCCCGCGTTGACGCCGATACGAATCGGAATGCCGTGATCGCGTGCGGATTCGACCACCGCCTTGACTCGATCTTCACGTCCAATATTGCCCGGATTGATGCGCAGGCAATCGGCGCCGAGCTCGGCCACTCTAAGCGCGATGCGGTAATCAAAATGAATGTCGGTGACCAGTGGGACGCTGACGCGTTTCTTGATTTCGCCAAACGCCTCGGCACAGTCCATGTCGGGAACGCTGACGCGGACGATGTCACCACCGGCGTCAGCGATCTTGTTGATCTGCGCAACGGTTGCATCGACGTCCAGAGTATTGGTGTTGGTCATGCTCTGAACCGTAATCGGCGCATCGCCGCCGATCGGAACCGAGCCGACATAAATTTTGCGTGAAACCCGCCGGGTGATCGGTGATTGGCTGTTCATGGCTATCTACTGATTCAGAGTGAATTTGGCAACATTATTGCTTCGCGTGTGTGACGCAAGGTTTACATCGGTGCCGTTGAGCGTAAGGGTAACATGGCTTGCATTACCGATGGTCAGCTTGAACGGTGGGGTCCCCTTGGCGCTTGCTGATGTGCCTGCTTTCTGAAGCCCGGTCAATACCGTGGCGCCGGTGTTATCGGTGATGCGGACCCAGGAGTCCTCGGCGAACTCGAGCGCAAGTGTCGGCGTCGCCTGCGTGGCGCTGTCGGCGCTCGAGTCGTTACTGGCGGCGCGTTCATTGTTGTCCGACCCGCTTTGCACATCGCTTTGCGCCATGCTGGCGCCGTCACGACCGTCTTGCGCTGCTACTTGAAGGCGATCGTTGGTGTCGGTAGTGGCCTCGGCCGAGTCGGACGCGCGCTCGTTCTCTGTCTCAGGTGCTGAAGGGGGGAGTGATGACGCGTCGCTGGGTTCGATGCTGTCGACGGGCGCCGAATCGGCCGTGTCGGTGTCAATCGCTTCTGAAGTTGGTGTATCACCCAGCGAGTCGGTGTCGCTCATGCCGGGAGTGTTGTCCCGGCTTTGCCACCAGGTCAGCGTGAGTGCGACCAATGCGGCAATCACGATCAGCGTGACGATCGGAAACAGGATCTTGCCCCACTTGCTGGGCGGCTTGATGGTGTTGACCGGTGCAATGCGCGTGGTGGTCTGATCATCACGGCCGAATTCACGGTCATGGGCATCGACGATCACTTTTTCGTCCATGCCAAGCAGCCGCGCATAGGCGCGCAAGTACCCACGGCGGTAGGCGCCAACGGACACCTGGTCAAACTGATTCTGCTCGAAGGCACTGACCAGCGACGGGCGAAGGTTCAAACGCTCGGCAACGCTATCAAGGCTCAAGCCTTGGCGCTCACGCTCCTGCTTCAAGAGGGTTCCAGCGGGCTGCTGAGGCGAAGAAGGCGCGGTGTCGTAGCGTTCCGTCATTCGATCGTATCCTTGTTATCTTCAGGCTTGGGCGCGACGTTTTCGGGAGCGCGAACAGGCAGTTTGTCGAGTTGATTCAACAGCGCCTGGCTTTGGGCATCCGCACCCGAGAGTCTCTGATAATAGCGTATCGCATGGCGGGCTTGCACAGGATCGCCTTGCTGGATGTATAAACGCGCTTCGATCAGATACGTCCGGGCGTAACGAGGATCGATGGTTTTTGCACGCTCAAGGCTTTGCAGTGCGGCTTGGGTATCGCCGAGTGCGATCCGGCATTGGCCGAGATTACTGTAGAGTTGAGCGCGACGAGGGTAGTTGGTGTCTTCGACGGCGCGTTCGAGCTGTTGGCAGGCGGGCTCATAGCGCTTTTGAGAAAAAAGAAACGTGGCGTAGTTGTTGCGCGCTTGGGTGAACTCCGGCGCCTGGTCGAGCGCGCGCTGATAATAGCGCTCGGCCAAGGTGTTATCCTGCTGGCGCTGGGCCAGAAGGGCCATGCCCTGCAGGGCGTGCGGGTTTTGGTTATCAAGTCGAAGCGCGCGATTGAGTGCCTGCTGAGCGCGAGGAAGGTCATCGCGCTGCAGGTAAGCCAGCCCCAGTTCCGTGTAGGCGCCTGCCGGCGACTGGTCGAGCGTCTCGGTGGCGGGTCGAGTCGCTGTTTGCGCGCAGCCTGTAAGTATCATCGCGCCGATCACCACCGCAATGATTGAGGGCATCCAACGTAGGTGGTGCGTCATGGTGCGCTCACCCTAGAGTCGCTCGACTGTGAAAAAAGAACCTGGCCCATCAAAGCGTTACCTGACCATCAAGTCAAGGCATCAATCGGCGTCAATGGACAGTGCCTGAATGTAGCGTTCCTGGCGCCGGGTACGATCCTTGACGCGCCCGACAAGCTGACCGCAGGCCGCGTCAATGTCATCGCCTCGGGTCATGCGTACCGGTGCATTGTAACCACGTTCAAACAGCCATTGCTGGAAGCGCATGACCTGATTGCGCGAAGGCTTCTCGTACCCGGAATTGGGGAACGGATTGAAGGGAATCAGATTGATCTTGCAGGGCAGCTCATCGAGCAGCGTTGCAAGGGCCTCCGCGTGCGCCTGCTGATCATTGATGTCTTTCATCAAGGTATATTCGATCGTAATGGCGTGGATGCTGGGGCACTTTTCAAGGTAGCGCTTGCAGGCGTCCAGAAGGGTTCGAATGTTGTACTTGCGGTTGAGCGGAACGAGGGTGTTTCGAAGCTCATCGTTTGGCGCATGCAGTGAGATCGCGAGGCTGACTTCGATGTCGTCGCCAAGCTTGTCGATCATCGGCACCACGCCGGACGTGGACAGAGTCACGCGACGCTTGGACAGCCCGTAGGCGTTGTCATCGAGCATCAGGTGCATGGCGCTGACGACGTTGTCGTAATTGAGCAGGGGCTCACCCATGCCCATCATCACCACGTTGGTGACCGGGCGCTGTCTGGAGTCCTTGAGACCACCACCGCGTTTGGTGGCGACCCACACCTGACCGATGATTTCGGCGCTGGTGAGGTTTCGCTGGTAGCCCTGTTTGCCGGTGGAGCAGAAGCTGCAGTCCAGCGAGCAGCCGACCTGTGAGGACACGCACAGCGTACGGCGCTGACCGTTGTCAGAGGGGATCAGTACGGTTTCGACGTAGCTGCCATCCTCGACCTCGAGCACCCATTTGCGGGTGCCGTCCTTGGACTCGCCTTCATAGACGATACCCGGCGGACGTATTTCGGCCACGCGCGCCAGTTTTTCGCGCAGGGCCTTTGAAAGATTGGTCATGTCTTCAAATCGGTCACACCCTTCGGCATGAATCCACTTCATGACCTGGGTGGCGCGAAACTTTTTCTCTCCCTGCTCGACGAAGAAGGTCTCCATTTGGCGACGAGTCAAGCCAAGCAGATTGACAAGGGCGGTATCGGGGGTAGGCGTCGTCATGGGCATCGGTCGTTGGTCGGGAGAAAAGGGCGTGGCGGCAAGGGCGCCGCCACTGGAAGAACGTGCCGGCACTTAGCCGCGCGGGCAAAGCTCGCTGTCTTCGAAGAAGAATGCGATTTCGCGGCTGGCGGACTCCGGTGCGTCGGAGCCGTGAACGGCGTTGGCATCGACCGAGGTCGCGTAGTCGGCGCGGATGGTGCCAGCGTCGGCTTTCTGCGGGTCGGTTGCACCCATCAGTTCACGGTTCTTGGCGATGGCGTTGTCGCCTTCGAGGGCCTGAACCATGACCGGGCCGGAGGTCATGAAGCTGACCAGGTCGTTGAAGAACGGGCGTTCCTTATGTTCAGCGTAGAAGCCTTCAGCTTGCTCCTGGCTGAGCTGCATCATTTTCGCAGCAACGATGCTCAGGCCGTTCTTTTCGAAACGTGCGTAGATTTCGCCGATCACGTTTTTGGAAACGGCATCCGGCTTGATGATGGAAAGCGTGCGTTCCAACGCCATGGGTAACTCCTTTGGATAACTAAAATGACAGACACGCCCGTATGGCGTGCTGTGTTGCAAGCGCGAGGTCGTCGCAAGGCGCGGCATTATAGCGGCTAGACCGCGGCCATGCACGACCGGTTGCGCGATTAAACGCTGAAGCTTTCGCCGCAGCCGCACTCATCTTTAACGTTTGGATTGTTGAACTTGAAAAAGCGGTTCAACCCTTCCTTGACGTAGTCCACTTCGGTACCGTCGAGCACACCGAGCGCCTCGTTGTCCACGATGACCTTGACGTCGTGCTCTTCGAATACGTTGTCATCGTCGGTTACTGAGTCGGCGAAATCCAGTACATAGCTGTAGCCTGAACACCCGCTCGGTTTAACGGTAACTCGAAGGCCGAGGCCTTCGCCACGCTCGGAAAGAACGGTCTTGATCTGGTCGGCAGCGGCCGGTGTGATACCTATCCGGGGCATTGTTCTCACCTCCCGGTGAAATCTTGAATATCGAGGTCTGATTATGCGCGCAATGTTGTCAAAGCGTGCTTGAGTTCGGCAAGGGCGAGGTCGATGTCGTCATCGCGGGTAAATCGCCCGAAGCTGAAGCGAATCGAGGCCAGCGCCTCCTCTCTGGGAACGCCGATTTCCGTCAAAACGTAGGACGGGTCGACGCTTGCTGAATTACAGGCAGAGCCTGTGGAAATTGCCAGTTTGCGCAGGGCCATGATCAAGGACTCACCTTCGACGCCGTCGAAGCCGACGTTGACGATGTTGGGCACGCTGCCCATCAGCGGCGAATGGATGTGGACGCCTTCGAGGGCGACCACGCCGTCTCGAAACCGGCTGTTGAGAATGTGCAGGCGGTCCTTGTCCTTTGCGTGATCCTCGAGCACCAGTCGGAAGGCCTCGCCCATGCCGACGATCTGATGGGTCGGAAGCGTGCCCGAGCGCATGCCTCGCTCATGTCCACCGCCGTGAATCAGCGGGACGATCTGAAGGCCTCGACGCACGAAGAGGGCGCCAACGCCTTTCGGGCCATAGGCCTTGTGCGCCGACAGCGACATCAAATCCACCGGTAGATGCTGAAGGTCGAGCGGAATCTTGCCGACGGCCTGCGCGGCATCGACGTGAAAGGCGGCGCCATGGGCATGCACGACCCGGCCAATGGCTTGCAGGTCGTTTTCGGTGCCAAGCTCATTGTTGACCGCCATCACCGACACAAGCGTTGTATCGCTTCGAAGCGCACTCTTGATGGCATCCGGTGTGATCCGGCCCTGGCTGTCCGGCTTGACCCAGCTGACCTCGAACCCTTCCGCCTCGAGTGCGAGGGCCGTGTCGATCACGGCCTTGTGCTCGATGGTCGAGGTGACCAAGTGATGACCGCGGTCGCGGTGGGCTCTCATGTAACCGATCAAGGCAAGGTTGTCGGCCTCGGTGGCGCCCGAGGTCCAGACGATTTCACGTGGGTCGGCGCCAATGGTGTCGGCCACCTGGCGCCGAGCCCCTTCGACGGCCTGCTCGGCCAGCCAGCCGGCCATGTGACTGCGTGATGCCGGGTTGGCGAAGGTGCCGTCCTCGGTCAGGTAGTCGGCCATTAGGCGAGCGACGCGCGGGTCGACCGGTGTCGTTGCCGCGTTGTCCAGATAGATGAGAGACGCGTTCATGAGAACCCTTCAGTGACCGGTAGCGTGGGGAAGCGTTAAAGGTTGAAGCTCTTCATCGGCCCTTTGTGTCTGTCGTTGAGCGATGGCCTGCACCTCACGGCGTCTCAATAGCTCGCCGAGCGTGATGCCGCTCAGAAAATCATGAATCGCATCGGAAAGATCGCACCACAGATGGTGGGTCAGACAGGTCTCACCGTGCGTGCAATCCCCTGCGCGTTGGCATCGGGTCGCATCGATCGATTCATTGACCGCATCGATAATGGCCGATACGGCAATGTCATCGGCGTCCTTGTTCAGAAGATAGCCCCCACCGGGGCCACGCACGCTCTTGACCAGGTTCTGGCGGCGCAGCTTGGCAAAAAGCTGCTCCAGATAGGACAGCGATATCTCCTGGCGCTTTGAGATGTCGGCCAGGCTCAACGGCCCTTCCGGTTGACGAATGGCCAGATCGAGCATCGCGGTGACGGCGTATCGACCCTTGGTCGTGAGGCGCATGATGATTCCTGTTCAAAGACCCTACAAGCTGTACGTATTTTCGAAAACCTGAGTGAAATAATCAACTATTTTCGGGGCGGCGTATCGTGGTCGTCTGTCGCATCGCGTTTATCCGCTGCATCGTGGCGCGGTGAGCAGGGGTAATCGAGTTCATCGAGCGCGGCGATGAAGTCGTCACGATCAAGCGAGGGCAGGTCGTGCGTTCGAAAGGTGTCATCGATCTTTCGAAGCGCAAGACACATTCGATCGATCCGGTCGTCGACGCTTTGAATATGATCGAGCACGGCGTGCAGTGAGCGCGCCATGGGATCGGGCATCTCCTCGCCCATGCCATAGGCATCGAAGCCGAGCTTGTCACGCATGGCCGCACGCTCGGGGCGGTCGCTCACCGCGTCGTTTGACGCGTCCTTGCGTTGCTTCACGACCTTGCCCGGGATGCCGACCGCGGTTGCACCTTCGGGCACGTCCTTGGTGATGACCGCGTTCGAGCCGACACGCGCCTGGTCGCCGAGGGTAATCGGGCCAAGAATCTTGGCGCCTGCGCCCACAATGACGCCATTACCGAGTGTGGGATGGCGTTTGCCCTTGTTCCAGGTTGTGCCGCCAAGCGTGACGCCATGATAGAGCGTGACGTCATCGCCGACTTCGGCGGTTTCACCGATCACAACGCCCATGCCGTGGTCGATGAAAAACCGCCGACCGATTTGGGCGCCGGGGTGAATCTCGATGCCGGTCAACCAGCGGGCCAGCGTCGAATTGAATCGGGCCAGCCATTTGAGATTGCGCGTCCAGAGTCGGTGCGAGATGCGGTGCGCCATGACGGCGTGCAGACCGGGGTAGGTGGTCAGTACCTCGAAGGTGGTGCGTGCGGCCGGGTCGCGGTCGAATACGCTTCGAATGTCTTCTTTAATCAACTCAAGCATGGCTCGCTCTCGGCTTAGTCGTTAGGCGTGTGCTTGTCGAACTCGGTCAGCATGCCCCGAAGGATATTGACCTCGACCGTGTCGAGTCGCGCCCGTAGGTAAAGTCGGCGCAGCCGGGCCATGAGCTGGCGTGGGTTATCGGGTCGGTGGAAGCCGGAGCGAATCAGGCTGGTTTCCAGGTGCGTGAAAAAGCGTTCGAGGTCGTCGTGGCTTGCCAGCGGGTGGTCCCACGTTACGCCGAACGGCGTTTCCTCGTGCGCGGCCTCTGACCCTTTCGCTTTTTCCAGCGCTGTCTCGTCGAGGGCGACGTTGCCGGAGTCACTTTCGGCCTCAAGCCAACCCTGGCGGCACTCATAGCAAAGAACTTGAACCGCGGCCGCCAGATTGAGTGAGCTGTAACCGGGGTTGGCCTGAATGTGCACGTGCTGATTGCAGCGCTGCAGCTCGTCATTGCTGAGCCCTGAGTCTTCGCGCCCGAACACGATGGCGACCTTGCCGGGGGCGTCTCCGCGGCCTTTAAGCTCACTCGGCAGGCGCCGGGAAAGCTCCCGCGGGGAGATCATCGGCCAGGGCAGGGTGCGTGAGCGGGCGCTGCAACCGACCACCAGGGTGCAATCGTGGACGGCCTGATCGAGGCTTTCGAACATCCCGGCGCTATTTAAAATATCTTCCGCGCCCGAGGCGCGCGCCTGAGCTTCTTCATCGAACGGGTCACAGCGGGGGGTGACGAACGCGAGATGGCCAAGGCCCATGGTTTTCATGGCCCGGGCCGTCGCGCCACAGTTGCCCGGATGGCCGGTGCCGATTAACACGATGCGTATGCGGTCAAGCATGAGGGGAGGCTACTCTCTTAAATGCGACAAGCGCGCTATCCTAGCACGTCGAGCCGGATATGCGGTGCGACGGCCTCGCAGCGCGCCGCGTTTTTTGATATCATCGCGCGGTTCTTTAACAGCCCCATTTTCACCGCTCAAGGCCCGATCATGCATCCTATGGTCCAATTTGCGCTGCGTGCTCTACGCGGCGCCTCCGAACAGCTCAATCGAGTCCGCGATCGTCTGGACATCGCTCGAGAAACCCAATCTCAGGACGCGCTCTTGGTCGACACCGCGCGTTATATCGAGGAAAACATCGCGCGGCAGTTTGCCAAGGGCTACCCGCTTCACGGCATCAGCGGCCGTTACCTGCCCTTCAAGGAAGGCAGTGGCGAAGGCGCGGATTACCACTGGAAAATCGAGCTGTTTCACGGCTACCAGAACCTCGCCATCAATGCCAACGGCTGTGCCCTGTCGCTGGTGTGCATGTTCAAGGGCCGTGCCGAGCACGCCGTTGTGCTGAGCCCGTTCACCGACGATGAGTACCTCGCCAGTCGTGGGCGCGGTGCGCATTACAACGATAAGCGAATGCGCGTCAGTGGGCACATCACCGAAGACGAAGTTCGCCTCGCCATGGGCGTGCCCGAGATGCACGTGCGCTCGCGCTATTTCCCGGATTACCTGAGCGTGCTGCAGCGCATCGGTGTGCAGTCAAGCGTGGTTCGAACGCTGGGTTGTCCGGTGCTCGAGCTTGCTGAGTTCGCCTCGGGGCGTGTCGATGCAGCCTTCGTGTTCGGTATTGAAGAGCAGGATCTGGCCATCGCCCAGCTGATGCTGAAAGAAGCCGGTGCGCTGATCGGTACGCCGAGCGGACAGCCGCAGGTCGACCCCGACGGTGCGTTGATGGCCGCCAATCCGCGACTCTACAAGCAGCTGGTGAAACTGGTGAAACCGAGCCTGGTCAACGCCTGATCACTCGGTCTGACGCGTTTGCGTCGCTACCTACAAAAAAGCCCGGTTTTTTAACCGGGCTTTTTTATGTCCTGCATTTCCCTGTGTCGATGTTTAGGCCCTGCATCGATGCAGGGCCGCTCAACCAGGTGGCTGGAGGTTAGGGCAGCTCGTCCTCGACGTCTTCTTTCTTGGTCGGGATAAGATCCTCGCGCTTTAGCTTGACCACCAGCAGCAGCGCCGAGGCGACATAAACCGATGAGAATGTCCCCAGAACGACCCCGATGATCAGCGCCAGCGAGAAGTTGTGGATCATGTCTCCGCCAAGGAAGTACAGAGCCAAGAGCACCAGCAGCGTAGTGCCCGAGGTGGACAGCGTTCGAGCAAGCGTCTGATTGATCGCATCGTTGAAAATCTTGGCAAGGTCGTTTGTCTGAGACTTGCGGATGTTCTCTCTGATGCGGTCATAGACGATGATGGTGTCGTTGAGCGAGTACCCGATAACGGCAAGCACGGCGGCCAGCACGGTCAGATCGAAGTCGATCTGAAAGAACGCGAAGATACCAAGCAGAATGATGACGTCGTGGCCGAGCGAGAGCAGGGCGCCAAGCGCAAACTTGTACTGAAAGCGAATGGCGACATAAAGCGCCACCACGCCGAGTGCAATCAGCATGCCGAGCCCGCTCTGGTCGCGAAGCTGATCGCCGACCTGGGCGCCGACGAATTCAGCACGCACCAGCTGCACCGAGCTTTCCTTGCTCGAAAGGGCGTTGGTTACGCTTTCGCCCACGCTTTGATCGAACTGCTGTTGCAGTCGAACCAGAATGTCGTTGGCTTCTCCGAAGGTCTGTACGGAAAAGTCGCGATAGCCAGCCTCGGAAAGCTGCTGACGAACATCGTCGAGTTCTGGTGCGTTCTGGTACTGAACTTCCACCAGCGTGCCGCCGGTGAAATCCAGCCCCAGATTGAGGTTTTGGATCGCGAGCGCGCCAATGGCTGCAAGCGTCAACACGATAGAGACGACAAACGCTGCCGTCTTTTTACTCATGAAGTCAAAATTGGTCATGATCGGCCCCTTAGATCCAGAGTTTCTTCAGCGCTTTTCCGCCGATCGTGAGATTGGTAATGGCGCGACTGACCATCAGGCCTGTGAACATCGACGTCAGGATGCCGAGCGACAGTGTGACGGCGAAGCCCTTGACCGGCCCGGTGCCGATCGAGAACAAAATCAGGGCCACCAGTAGGGTCGTGATGTTGGCGTCCAAAATCGAGGTGAAGGCACGCTCATAGCCCGTATGAATGGCCTGGTGCGGACTGAGGCCGCGCCTGATTTCCTCTCTGATGCGCTCGTAAATCAAGACGTTGGCGTCCACCGCCATCCCGAGTGTCAGTACGATACCGGCAATGCCTGGAAGCGTCAGCGTGGCGCCCAGCATCGACATCGCCGCAATCAAAAGCGCGAGGTTGATGGTGAGCGAGGCGTTGGCGATCAGGCCGAACGCCTTGTAGCGCAGCAGCATGAACAGCACCACAAGCACCAGACCGATTTGAACCGAGAGAACGCCGCGGTCGATGTTCTGCTGACCAAGGCTTGGCCCAATGGTGCGTTCCTGAGCGAAGTAGATCGGTGCGGCCAGTGACCCTGAGCGCAGTAGCAGTGCAAGCTCAGAGGCTTCCGTGGGCGAATCGAGTCCGGTAATGCGGAATCGGTTGCCCAGTGCGCTTTGGATGGTCGCAAGGCTGATGATGCCTTTTTCGGTGTAGGGGATGCGCTTTTCGACTTCCTTGCCATCCTGCATCACCGTACGGGTGCGGCTCTTGTGCTCGATGTAAAGCACCGCCATGTTGCGCCCGATGTTGGCCCGTGTCGCACGGTTCATCTTGGAGCCGCCGGGGCCGTCCAGATTGATGTTGACCTGAGGCTGACCGTTTTGATCGAAGCTCTGGCTGGCACTCGAAACGCTGTCACCGGTAATGATCACGTCGCGTTGGAGCGCTGCCTTGCGTGAAGGATCGTTTCGAAACCCAAAGGTCTCGGTCTGATCGGCGCCGCTGTTGTTGGAGGCTTCAAGTCGGAACTCGAGGTTGGCTGTCGCGCCGACAACGCGCTTGGCAGCGGCGGTGTCCTGAACGCCTGGAAGCTCGACCACGATGCGGCTTGGACCCTGGCGCTGCACCAGTGGTTCGGAAACCCCAAGTTCGTTGACGCGGTTTCGGATCGTGGTCAGGTTCTGTTTGACCGCGTAATCCTGAATGTCGGTAACCGCCTGATCTGTCAGTGTCATGACGAGCTGACGCTCGCGACCCTGTTCACGGGTGGTGAAGTCGAACTGGTTGTACTGGGTGCTCAACTCGCTCTGGGCCTTTTCGAGCTCATTTTCATCGAGGAAGCTGAACACGATGGCGCGGTCATTGACCTCATTGCCGCGGTAGCGAATGCGCTCATCACGAAGCGTTTCACGCATGGCGCTGGCGTTGACGTTGAGTCGCTGCTTGACGGCTGCGTCCATGTCGACTTCCAGCAGGAAGTGCACGCCGCCGCGAAGGTCGAGCCCGAGCTTCATTGGCTTGGCCCCGATGGCGCGCAGCCAGTCCGGGGTTGCCTCGGCCAGGTTCAGCGCAACCACGAAGCCCTGTCCGAGGGTCTGGTTGATGATGGTACGCGCGCGCAGCTGATCATCGGCGTGATCGAGTCGAATCAGTGCGCTGCCTTGCGTGAGTTCGGTGGCCTTGACGTCGATGCCAGCCTGATCAAGGGCATCGGTTGCTTGAGTGATCTGCTGCTGGCTGATCGATTTGACGCCGCGGTCGCCACTGATCTGTATGGCCGGGTCTTCGGGATAGAGGTTGGGCAGTGCGTAGAGAACGCCCACGACGATCACGACAAGAACGATCAGGTACTTCCAGATGGGGTAACGGTTGAGCATCGGGGCTCTGTCCTGGGTTGCTGACAATCAAAAGAGGGCCGGGGAGACCGGCCCTTCAGGCTTACAGAGACTTGAGGGTGCCTTTGGGAAGGACGGTGGCGACGGCATTTTTCTGCACGTTGACTTCAACGCCATCAGAGACCTCGAGTGTGAGGAACTCTTCGCCCACCTTGTTGACACGACCGACCATGCCTCCGCCGATAACGACCTCATCGCCTGTCGAAAGTTCGGAAATCAGCTTCTTGTGCTGCTTGGCCCGCTTGGACTGCGGACGCCAAAGCAGGAAGTAGAAAATCAGCACGAAGCCGACCAGCATTACGATCTGGCCGATGGCGCCCGCGCCGCCGGCACCGGCCGCGCCGTCGGCTGCCTGAGCAGATGAGATCAGAAAGTCCAGCATGAACAGTCCTCTTGAAGGGCTTGAATGAAACGGGTGATCGCCTCGAGGCGGTGGTCGGCACCGACGCGAGGCGATGATGCCAGAGGCATCGCTTACGTCGCGAGCTCAGGCGTTTCCTGGCCGCGTCGCGTGTAAAACTCGTTTACGAAGTGGGTCAATGTACCCGCTTCGATGGCGCCGCGCAAACCTGCCATAAGGCGCTGGTAATAGCGCAGATTATGGATGGTGTTGAGCTCGGCGCCGAGCATTTCACCGCAGCGGTCGAGGTGGTGTAGATAGCTTCTCGAGAAGTGCTCGCAGGTATAGCAATCACAGTCCGCCTCAAGCGGTGCGGTGTCGTATCGGTGGCGTGCATTTCGAATCTTGACCGTGCCGTCGGCAGTGAACAGGTGGCCGTTTCGAGCGTTACGGGTCGGCATCACGCAGTCGAACATATCGACGCCGCGGCGTACGCCCTCGACCAGGTCTTCCGGCTTGCCAACGCCCATCAGATAGCGCGGCTTGTCAGCCGGCATTATCTCGGGCAGATAGTCGAGGACCTTGAGCATCTCTTCCTTGGGCTCACCGACCGAGAGGCCACCGATGGCCAGGCCGTCGAAGTCGAGTTCGTTCAAGCCTTCAAGTGAGCGCTTTCGGAGTTCGGGGTACATGCTGCCCTGAACAATGCCAAACAGCGCCGCCGAGGAGTCGCCGTGAGCCTCTTTCGACCGCTTGGCCCAGCGCAGCGACAGCTCCATCGAGCGCTTGGCTTCCTCAAACGTCGCCGGGTAGGGCGTGCATTCATCGAAGATCATGACGATGTCGGAGCCGAGCGAGCGCTGGATCGACATCGACTCTTCCGGCCCCATGAACACCTTGGCGCCATCGACCGGCGAGCGGAAATGCACGCCCTGTTCGGTGATCTTTCGCATGTCGCCGAGTGAAAACACCTGGAAACCGCCGGAATCGGTCAGGATCGGTTTGTCCCATTGCGCGAAATCGTGCAGATCGCCGTGGGCTTCTATGACTTCGGTGCCGGGTCTGAGCCATAGGTGAAAGGTGTTGCCGAGAATGATCTCGGCGCCGATGGCCTTGATGCGTTCAGGCGACATGCCCTTGACGGTGCCGTACGTGCCAACGGGCATGAACGCCGGAGTTTCGACGGTGCCCCGGGGAAACGTCAGGCGGCCCCGGCGAGTGCGGCCATCGGTTGCGGTGGTTTCGAACTGCATGCGGCAGGTATCACGCATGGGGGGACTCTCCCTGCTTGGGCGCGCGGGTCAGGAACATGGCGTCGCCATAGCTGAAAAAACGATACCCTTCATCGACGGCGGCCTGATAGGCGTGTTTGACGTGCTCAAGGCCTGAGAACGCACTGACCAGCATCAAGAGCGTCGATTCGGGGAGGTGGAAGTTGGTGATCAGTGCATCGACGCAGCGCCAGCGATAGCCCGGATAGATGAAAATATCAGTCTCACCTTCGTAGGGGCGGATCTCACCGTCCGCGCTTGCGCTTTCCAGGCAGCGCACGCTGGTCGTGCCCACCGCGATCACGCGGTTACCGCGCGCCTTTGCGCCGCGAACCGCCTCGCAGGTGGCCTGGTCGACCTTGAGCCATTCGCTGTGCATCTGGTGCGTTTCGATATCATCGACCCGAACGGGCTGAAAGGTACCGGCACCGACGTGCAGCGTGACATAGGAAAGAGTCACACCCTTGGCGGTAAGCGCATCGAGCATTTCCTGATCGAAGTGCAGGCCCGCAGTGGGTGCAGCGACGGCGCCCTCGTGGCGTGCATACACGGTTTGATAGCGCTCTCGGTCATCCAGCTCGTCCTCCCGCTCGATGTAGGGCGGAAGCGGCATGTGGCCGTGCTGATTGAGCAGCTCGATCAAGGGCGTCTCGCCGAGAAAGCGCAGCTCGAACAGAGCGTCGTGACGCGCCTCGACCACGGCCTCGATGCCGCCTTCGAAGCTCAGCCGAGTGCCGGGCTTGGGCGACTTGCTGGAACGAAGGTGCGCAAGGCCTCTGTGCGCGTCCAGCGGACGCTCCAGGAGCATCTCAACCTTGCCGCCACTGGCTTTCTGGCCGAACAGCCGGGCAGGGATGACGCGGGTGTCGTTGAATACCAGCACGTCGCCCGGGTTCAGGGCGTCCAGAATGTAGTTGAATCGGCGGTGCTCGATGGCTCCGCGTTCACCGTCGAGGCAGAGCAAACGGCAGTCGGTGCGGTGTTCGCTTGGGTAACGAGCGATCAGCTCGTCGGGCAGATCGAAATGGAAATCGGCGCGCTGCATGAGTCAAAGAAGGCACTGGTCTGTGAAAAGGGCGCCATGATACCCAAGGCGTGGCTTGAAGTCATTGACGTGCGCGCAATGGCCCGTATAATACGCCTCGTCCTTCCGTGCCGGAGTGGCGAAATTGGTAGACGCAGGGGATTCAAAATCCCCCGGGCTAATCCCCCGTGTCGGTTCGAGTCCGACCTCCGGTACCACGCATTCCTACATGCGCTCTTTTCTTGACGATCCAAGCCTAATCCTTTTGGCCTTTTCTGTTCTCCAGTGACCAGCATCCGATGCCGGAACAACGAGAACGTCACATTTTGTCGTGTGTTTTCCCCTCGCCTGCGCCCTCGGTCTTTGATGACCTGGTGTCGTGCGTCGATGTTGCCTGTCTGACTTTTTCCTTGTCACTTCATGTGTTGCCTTCCATGGGCGCTTGTCGCCATACGCCCTGATCGCCTGTTGCGAGGGGATATCACGCCCTTAAGTTTATCTTGTTGCTATCGAATGGCATTCCCCTGAGTGGTCTACCTTTTTATAAGTTAAGTATTCTTAGATGTAAGACTGTTCGAGCCTCCTTAGGCGTGGTGTGAGGTCCCTCATGCCCTTATCACGCAACAAGATGCAGGAGGCGTCGATGTCTTTTATCGAGACAGCAGAAGATGTGTTGAATTTCAGGGAGCGATTCAGTGCCGATCATCGCAATGCACTGCATTGGGATACCGGTTGGTGTGGGCAAGGGCGCCTGAAGGGGGCCCGTGCCGGGCTTGCGGCGTTTCATCATCCAACGCTTGCGCTTAACCGGTTGAGTGATGCAGCAGTGATCGAAATTTATGAGCGTGAATACATAAGGCCCATGGCGCTCGAGCGTCTTTCGCGGTCGGTAGCTGCGTTCATGCTCGATACTGCACTTGGCATGGGGCGTGAGTCAGCCTGTCGTCTTCTGGAAAACGACATGTGTCTCATTGGCGATCAAGGCGAATGCGATGACGAGGCGCTTATCAACGCGTTGTTGTTCAAGCGCCTTGGGTGCCTCAACAGGTCAGCGCTGTTGTCAGAGGTCAGGCGCAAGGAGGTGCGTCGGCTGATGCGTGTGTTCGATCAGTGCTGTGCACTGGAAGGAGAAAGCATGTTGTTTTGATAAAGAGCAAAAAAAACCCGCCTTTCGGCGGGTTTTTTTTGCTCTTTACCAGCGGCGTCGACCCAGCAACACACCTGCTGCAAGGCCCACGACAGCTCCGGCTGCAATGTAGGACCAGCTGTTTTCATGAACATGGCGGTCGATCCCGTAGGCTGCGCGCTGACCGTAGTCGACCGCACGCTCTTGACCGTCGTGCAAACGTGCACGTGCGTGATCAAGGTGACCGCGTGCATCATCGCCCAGATGGCTCAGGCGGCGCTTGGAGCGGTCGCGTTCTTCGGCCAGTTCTTCGTGCCAGCGTTCCATGGCACGGCGACGATCACGGCTGGAGCTGAATATACCCATTGAGTGTCCTCCTGACGTTAACGGGAAAATGGCAAGGTTTCTTGTCATGCGTCGTGGTAAGCGTAGCGCTGAATATCGGCTTATGCCTACCGAATGGTGTATATAAGTGCTCTGTTACAAAAGGTTTCAAAAAAGCGGCTTAAACCGGATGAAATGCGCGGTTTTTCAATGTAGTTTCTCTAATGTTTTAGGAGGAAATAACTAATTCTATTTGCAACTTTTGAATTAGTTTTCCGGTAGCTGTACGCGCATATGAGAAGAATGGCCCTTGGGCGGCTTCCTGCATGGTCGGGAGTCGCCTTTTTTTATGCGCGGTTTTCATTCTGGCCTCTCCGAATATAATGCGGCGTTGTTTCGTGCTTGATGTCTTTGCCGTACAAGGAGTGTTGCCATGACGTGGGCCCATTGGTGGTCGCTTGCGTTGGTTTGTGTGCTTGGTGCCGTATCCCCTGGCCCGAGTCTTGCGATGGTTGTGCGTCATACCATGCGCGGCGGTGCGCTTCAGGGCGTTGCTGCAGCCTTGAGTCATGCCCTGGGTGTGGGCATCTACGCGGTCATGACCGTGGCGGGCATTGGTTTCATCATGACTCGCTTTCCTCTGATCTATCAGTTCATAAGTATCGTCGGGGCGATTTACCTTCTTTGGCTTGGCGTGAACGCGCTTCGGAAACGACCCGCGGCCGATGGGGCGACCGTCTCGGATGTGGCAGAGCAGGACATCGCCTCGGCCGTGCGAGATGGGTTTGGCATGGCGCTTGCCAATCCAAAGCTCATTCTTTTCTTTGTCGCGCTCTTGAGTCAGTTCATCGAACCCGGCAGCTCTCTTGCTGCAAGCGCGCTGGTCGTCATGACCGTCATGATCATCGATGGGCTCTGGTACGTTCTGGTCGCGAAGGCGCTTGCGCGGCCGACGCCGCTTGCGCTTTTGAGGCGAAAGGGGTGGCTGGTCGAGCGCGCGTCGGGCGCGGTCTTTATTCTATTGGCTTTAGTGGTTCTGGGTGAGGTCGCACACGCATGGCATTGAAGACAAATGGGAGGAGTGCGAGCGAGGAGCGCGCGTTCAGCGCCTGCGCCAAGGCGCGGGCTGCGCGTGAGCAGGTACAGATATGCACGCCCGAAGGACAACGCTGTGGCTCGGTCAGGCGTTCCAGGCTGCGTCGGCTGCGCCTTTGGCATTTCGCGAGTTATGTTTTCGTCTTCGATGACAACGATCGACTTTGCGTCCAGAAACGCACTTCGATCAAGGACGTTTTTCCCGGTGCATTCGATCTCAGCGCCGGTGGCGTACTTGCCGCGGGCGAAGCGCGCCATGTAGGCGCACGGCGTGAAGTATTCGAGGAGTTGGGCGTGAGCGCGCCCTTGAACTTTACAGGCTCGTTCCAGTTTGGCGCGCTTCACGTGCACGGCGATATTTTCTGGACAAGATGGACTGGCCTCATCCGTCCCCAGCCTGAGGAGGTCGAGGCCACCGACTGGCTCAACGTCGCTGACGCGCTAGCACTTCAGCAGGTAACACCAGACACCCGAGCGGCACTGGTGCATCTTCTGGCGTCACCTGGGTGCCCGGTAAGAAGGCCCTGAACCAGCCGTATCGTTTACGTCAATTTGCCCTTGAGTGCGTCTCGGTCGGTAATCGTTGGCTGTTCGAGAAGCGCTCGGGCCGCGTCCAATTGATCGTCCAAGTCAATCAGCATGACGCCTTTCAGCGTATCGCCGTCGAGATAGAAGATCGCCCCCTTGCGGTTGGGCGTTTGCCAATCCGATACGGTGTCCAGGTTCGATGCGTCTGCCGTTCCAACGGCCTTGAAGCCGAGATCGAACACGTTGGAATAGAAGTAGGGCGTGTGGGTATAAGCCGAGGCGACACCGGCCATGTTGTGCCCTGCTTGCGTGCCCATCTGATTGGCGTTGTCGACGTGTTCGACGCGTTGTGCCCCCAGGCGAACATCTGGATAGCGCGCGACGTCTCCGGCGGCGAAGATGTTCGAGTCATCGGTTGTAAGCCACTGATCGACCACAATGCCATCATCGACGGAAAGGCCCGCCTGCTCGGCAAGCGCCGTTTCTGGCGTGATGCCTATTCCTGCGGCCAGCATGTCGCCTTCAAGGGTTGAGCCATCGTCGAGCGTGACACAGACGCCTTGCTCACCGACGCTTCCGCCGGTTACCTGTCGGCGTGTGATGACCGACACGCCGTGCTCGGTAAAGGTGTCCTGAAAATGGCGCGCGAATGCGTCGGGAAAAAGCGGTTCGCCGAGCACGCCATCAGGCGTGATGAGGGTCACCTCACAGCCTTGCTGGACAAGCGCCGCGGCCAGTTCACACCCAATGTAGCTACCGCCGGCAACCAGCATGCGGGCGCCGGGCGTTGCCGCGTCGCGCAGGCGTTGATAATCGGCGTAGGTTCGAAAGTAAAGGACACGGTCACTGGCCGGCAGGTCCGGGAGCGTTTTCGGAGCACCACCCGTTGCCAGTAGTAGCTTTGAGTATCCAAACTCGGCGCCGTCCTCGGTTGCAACGGTGCGCGCCGCTCGATCGAGTCGAGTGATTCGGGTTTCGGTGTGGACCTCAACGCGGTCGTCGTCCGTGATCATCCAGATATCGTCTTCGGTAAACTCCGGGTCGGTCCAGAGCTTCTTGGACAGCGCCGGCCGGGTAACCGGAGGGTGCTGCTCTTCGCCGAGAATGGCGATGCTGGCGCTTGGGCGATTTTTCCGAATGGCCTTGGCCGCATTGGCGGCGGTCATTCCTGCGCCGACGATGAGGTAGTCGTACTGTGTCTTCATGGCAAGATCCCTATGGCCTTCAGTGTGTCGGCCCACGCGTCCTTGGGGCCGCTGGGTTTAAACATAGGTAGACTGCTGAGTTAGTTCAATGCGTCGCGTCAGGGACAGGCGTCTGTCACATCGTTAGCGCTCGAACACAGTTCGTGACGTGTGATGGGTAGAGCGTTGATGCGTTGCGTGGCAGTCTAGGGCCATAAAAGGGGTATGGGCCGAAACGATGGATATATACACTCAGGATTGCCACACCGCCTCGGGAGAGCCATTCAATCTTCGGGCGCTGCGTGGCCAGGTGCTGATGGTGGTTAACGTGGCCAGCCAGTGTCGGTTCACGCCACAGCTTGCCGAACTCGAGACGCTTTATCAGACCCATCAGGCACAGGGGTTCACCGTGCTTGCGTTTCCGTGCAATCAATTTCTGCATCAATCGCCTGAGTCAGGGCGCTCGTTCGAGCAGTTCTGTACTCGGTCGTTCAAAACCTCCTTTCCCATCATGGAAAAGGTAAACGTCAATGGTGCGAACGCGCATCCCCTGTTTCAGCTCTTGAAGCATCGGGCCCCGGGGGTGCTGCGCTCACGCCAGATCAAATGGAATTTCACCAAGTTTTTGATCGGCCGCGATGGCCATGTCATGCGCCGTTTTGCACCGGCGGTGTCGCCTTCGACGCTTTCACAGGCAATCGATGAAGCCTTGGCCATTCCGTTCTCGGCATAAGCCATTGCTACTTTGATGAGTTCGGTGTTTTTCCCTACTGTTCGTGCATACTCGACGCGAAACCTGGACGCGGTATTCTTGCGTCGACCAATCAACCGAGATAAAGGAGTAAGTGCGTGGCTTCCACGTTGATGTTGCATAGGGTGTGGCGATGGTTCGCCATGATGATGGCGGTCCTGTGTCTATCCATGCCGCTGGCGCACGCCGCGCCGACTGATGCAGGAACCGATGTCTCAGGCAAGGCAGACGCCGGGGCGCTTGCGGACATGCTCGAAAACGATCAGACCCGACAGCAGCTGATCGATCAGCTCCGGTCGGTGGCTGCAAATCAGGAGGGTGGCAATCAGAGCGAGGCCGAGACGCCATCATCGGATACGCCCAAAAGCGACGCCGCAGCCTCCGATCAAGGAGACAGCGATGGTGGATTGGGCGAGCTGCCGCGTCAGATTGCCGACACGACCCAGGTCTTTGCCGAATCGCTTGCGGCCAACGTGACCGGCTCTGTGGCAGCGATTCTGTCGATCGGCGATGGCGCCGACGGCAATGGCGCCAATTGGGGTGAGCTGAGCGGTCGCTTGATCGGGCTGGGCATTGTTATCGGTGGCACCATCGCTGCCTTTTTCCTGCTGCGCTCACTGGTCAGCCCGCTTTTCCGCAAGGCCGATCGCTGGGTGGTCTCCGAGCAGGGGGCATCGAGCGTATTGAAGCGCCTTGGCGCCGTGGTGCTGTGTCTGGCGATTGATCTGATCGTCATTGCGCTGGCGGCAGTCACCGGGTACGCCATCGGGCTGTTCGCATTTGGGGATAACGCGACCATCGGTACGTATCAATCGCTGTTCATCAACGCATTTGCGATGGTCGAAATCTTCAAGGCCTTGATCCGCGTGGTATTTGCCGATCGCTACGAAGGGCTTCGCCTGTTTACGATGCCCTCCGATGTCGCAAAATACTGGAACCGCTTTCTCGCTCGGCTGGTTGGGCTTATCGGCTATGGAATGATGGTGGCGGTGCCGTTCGTTGCAGGGCTCTTGTCGCCGTCGCTCGGTAAACTGGTCGATCTTCTGATCATGGTCGTGGCCTATGTCTACGCCTTGAGCGTGATTCTTGGCAATCGCGCTGACCTGCAGCAGCGGCTCGAGTACCGCGCCGAACACGCCTCGATGAGTGCGTTTGGTGTGTTGATGCGTGTACTTGGCAAGATCTGGCACCTACTGGCGATCGCCTATTTCACCGTGCTTCTGGTCATCAGTCAGGTCTATCCGGAGCAGGCGCTGCCGTTCATGGCCAAGGCCACGGCCCAGACGCTGATTGCCGCGGGCATTGGTATGTTGCTCTCGAGCATGATCACCAAGGTGTTGGCGTCTCGCATTACGCTTCCCAATCAGATGGGCCAGCGCCTGCCTCAGCTCGAACAGCGACTGAACTCCTATATCCCCAATACGCTGAAGGTGGTTCGCGCGCTGCTTCTGATCGCGGTGCTGTTGGTTATTCTGGATGCGTGGCGTGCGTTTGACCTGACCGGCTGGCTGGCATCAAGTTCGGGTAAGAACACCATCGCGATGATCGTGCATGTTGGCATTATCCTGCTGGTGGCGGCGCTGATCTGGACGGCACTTGCAAGTTTCATCGAGCATCGACTGAACCCGGGCGAATTCGGTCGGGCGCCGACGGCGCGTGAAAAGACGCTGCTGTCGCTGTTCAGAAACGCTATTGCCATCGCGCTTACCGTCATGACGGTCATGATCGTGCTGTCCCAGATCGGCATCAACATCGGGCCGCTGATCGCCGGTGCCGGTGTTGTCGGTCTTGCGATCGGTTTCGGGGCCCAGAAGCTGGTGCAGGATGTGATTACCGGCGTATTCATTCAGCTCGAAAACGCGATGAATACCGGCGATGTGGTCTCTGCAGGTGGTATTACAGGTACCGCCGAACGTCTGACCATTCGCTCGGTCGGCATTCGAGATCTTTCCGGCACCTATCATGTCGTGCCGTTCTCCTCGGTCGATGTGGTCTCCAACTACATGCGCGATTTCGCCTATCACGTTGGCGAGTACGGCATTGCCTACCGTGAAGATGTCGACTTTGCGATCGAGAAGCTGCATGACGCGTTCGAGGAACTCAAGCAGGACGAGGCTCAGCGCGAATGCATTCTCGAGGATATGACGGTGCCCGGCGTGATCGCGCTCGCTGACAGCTCCGTTAATATCCGCATCATGATCAAGACCACACCGGGCACTCAGTGGTCGCTGGGCCGTGCGTTCAACCGATTGGTCAAGAAGCACTTTGACGCCGCCGGCATCGAAATTCCGTTCCCGCACCTCACCATGTACTTCGGCGAGGACAGGGACGGCAAGGCGCCGCCGGCCAATCTGCGCATGATGCGTCAGGAAAAGGTGGTCAACCGCTCTGCCAAGAACGCCGATGACAAGGGGGCGTTTGAAGGTGAAACCACGGGCCGCAACAGCATGCCCGATGTCGATAACGACGGCAGCGACGAAGGCGGTGCCGACCGCTAGCGTCGTGGCTCTATAAACTGGTGGCAATGTAAAAGCCCGGCTGATTCAGCCGGGCTTTTTTTATAAGCAGGTATCGGGGATGGCTTAATAGGTGTGTTCGTAAAAATGATGCAAGAGACCATTCATTATTTATTTAAGAGCGCTATAGACGTTTTTGCTGTTTTTAAATGGTTTCTCTCGATTTGAATGAATGGCTGTCTGGAGCAAGCCGATAGCAAATAACACATATCGAGCCAGGGGAGTCAGGTCTATGAAATTCATGAAGCGCAGCGTGAGAACCCGCCTTTGGGCTGCGTTGGGCGGATGCCTTCTGTTATTGGCGCTGGTGGCTGGCGCAGGCATCTACGGCATGAATAGCGTCATGGTCAATTTCGAGAATGTCTATCATCAGGATGTAAAACGCATCGAGTTAATGGGTGCGCTTCAAACTGATCTTCAAGACGCGCGTACACTATTGTTGTCGGCGGTGGCGGCCCGAACGCCGGACAGTCTGGCGCAGCTTGCCACTCAAGGTAAAAAGGACCGCGCGCATTTTGCCGCCAAGCTCGACGAGTACCTGCGTGGGCTAAGCCCTGAGCGTCGTCAATCACCTGACATCACGCGACTGGTCGCCCTGAGCCAGACCTTCTGGCAGAACTTCGAGCTCATGAGCACGCACGTGGCTGATAACGATCTTGTCGCGCTCGAGGCGGATCTTGCGCGTGCTCAGGAGCGGGAGGCGCTGTACCGGGAGTTTCTGGGACTGGTTAAGCAGCGAATCGATGATAACAACGCCGACATGGCGCGTTCGTTCGAGCGTGCGCAGGCAAGCTTCCAGCAGGAACGCACCCTGATTCTGGCAGCGGCGCTGCTGGCGCTTGCGCTTGGTGTACTGGCCGCGCTTTGGCTGACACGAAGCATCATGCGCCCGCTCGGGCGCGCCGGTGCGGTCGCGAAAGCAACGGCCGAGGGCGATCTGACTCATCGCGTCGAGGTACACGAACAGGATGAGTTCGGGCATATGCTCGAGTCACTTTCCAACATGCAGGCGCGCCTGGTCGAAGTGATTCGCTCAGCCAAGCAAAGCAGCCTGGTGGTAGCGGAAGTGGCCGGTGAGGTGGCCTCGAGCAGTGATGAGCTGAGTCAACGTACCCAGGAGCAGGCCGCAAGCCTTCAAGAGACGGCCGCCTCGATGGAGGAAATTACCTCGACGATTCGCAACAACAGCGAAAACGCCAAACAGGCTGAAACCCTGACTCAAGGTATGGCTGGGCAGTCTCGTCAGGGCGGTGATGTAGCCGCCAAGGCAATGGCCGCCATGCATGAGATTCGAACCTCGAGCGATCAGATCGTCTCGATCGTGTCGCTGATGGACGGTATTGCCTTTCAGACCAACCTTCTGGCACTGAACGCGTCCGTGGAGGCGGCCCGGGCCGGCGAGCAGGGCAAGGGGTTTGCGGTGGTGGCCTCTGAAGTGCGCACTCTGGCCAACCGCTCGGCAGACGCCGCGCGCGACATCAGGCAGCTGGTGCTTGAAAGCGCCGACCGCGTCAAGGAGGGCGTCAACCAGGTTACCGAGACCTCCAGCGCACTCGAGGCCATTGCCGAGAGCGTCTCGCGCGTCAATGACCTTATGAGCGAGATGGCCGAAGCCAGCCGCGAGCAAAGTCTTGGCATCGAGCAGATCAATACTGCCGTCAGCGAAATGGATGGCATCACGCAGCAAAACGCAGCGTTGGTGGAGGAAGCGGCGGCGTCGAGTGAGTCGCTCAAGGAGCAGGCCGATGTGTTGAAAGCTGCCATTGCCTATTTCAAGGTGGGGCCTCTTGAATCCGATACTTCCTCGAACCCTGCGTACGCGTTGAGCCCTTCGAACAAGACGCCGTACTCGGCGCCGTCGAAACAAGTGCTGTCTCGAGCGCCTGTACATCAATAAAGGCCACTCGCGCTTAAAAGGCCGCTCTACCGAGCGGTCTTTTTTTCGGCCAAAAAAACCGCGTTATTCGTTTTTAACGCGCGTTCTCGACCCTTGGCACTGATTTTTTCAAAAACTTATAAAGCACTTTCTGCAATGCCCGATAAGTCATTAGAACCTTGATGCTGGCTTCTTTAACTTCAGAGCCAACGAAAAATAAACGGTCGGGACGGTTAGGGATTGCTCTTATGATAAAACTTGCAAGCAGCGTTAAAACACGGCTCATCGCGACTCTTGCCGTTGGTATCGTATTCATGATCGGTATCGGTATCGCGGCCGAGGTAGGGCTTCAAGCCAATAACGCCGACGCCAGTGAGCTGTATGACGTCCAAATGCAGAAGCAACTTGCCATGGCAGAAGTGCGCACCAATTTGCTGCAAGTGCGCATCGAGGGCTTGGCTGCCTTCGGCTATCGAGACGAGACGCGCATTGCCAATCTCGATGAGCGCGTCGAGGAACTCAAGGTCAAGAGTCAGGACGCGTGGCAGCACTATCAATCGCTTGCCAGTGCCTCAGGCAACACCTCCGAGCAGCTAGGGCAGCTTGAGCGTAACCTCGATCAATTCTGGCAAGGCTATGAGCGGGTCACTCGCGAAATGCAGGCCGGCAACTTTGACCTTGTCGACACCATTGGTTCCACAGTGATCTCTCCGGCCTATCGCCAGTTCATAGAGTTGACCAATGGGCTCGTTGCAAGCGACCAACAGCGAATGAGCACTGCCTATCAAGCAGGCCAGGCGCGCTATGACGTGCTTTCCAACAGCATTCTCGTTGCCATTTTGTTGGCGGTGGGCCTTTCGGTTGTGCTGGCGGTCTGGTTGATTCGAAGCATCGTACGCCCGCTGTCGGAGGCGCAGATGCTTGCCGATGCAATTGCCTCCGGTGATTTGACGCGTCAGGTTTCAAACCATCGACGTGATGAATTCGGCCGTATGCTTGAGTCCATGCGCGAGATGCAAAACCGATTGACCGACATTGTCGGAAACGTGCGGGAAGGCGCCGATTCGGTCTACAGCGCCGTGGCTGAAATTTCGAACGGCAACGACGATTTGAGCGCACGCACGCAGGAGCAGGCGGCAAGTCTTGAGCAAACGGCGGCTTCGATGGATCAAATGACCTCAACCGTGAAGCAAAACGGCGACAGCATGCGGTCGATGTCCGAGCTGGCGACCGGCATGAGCGGCGAGGTGCGACAAGGCAGTGCAATGATCGGCCGTACCCGTGAGGCCATGGCTGAAATCAACGATTCCAGTTCCAGGATCGAAAACATCGTCGGCTTGATCGACAGCATTGCCTTTCAGACCAATCTGTTGGCGCTCAATGCGTCGGTGGAAGCGGCTCGGGCGGGTGAGCAGGGGCGTGGTTTTGCGGTAGTAGCCTCGGAAGTGCGCAATCTTGCAACGCGGTCTGCCGACGCGGCCACTGAAATTCGAGACCTGGTGGCGCAAAACGTGGATAAGGCGCGCAACGGTGTGGAGCTGGTCGAGCAGTCCGAACGCATTCTTTCGAACCTTCTGGGCCGTGCCGGGCAGGTCAATGGTCTGGTTAGCGAAATCGAGAGCGCAACTCGCGAGCAGATTTCCGGCATCGAACAGGTCAATCAGGCCGTGGCCCAGATGGACAGCGCCACCCAGCAAAATGCCGCCCTGGTGGAAGAGTCCGCCGCTGCCGGGCATAGCTTAAAAGAACAGGCCGATGAACTGAGCCGTCAGGTCGCAATCTTTACCTTGAATAAGCGGTCTAATGCCCGGCCGGCACCCACTCACGGGCAGGTCACGTCCGCACCGCTCCCTGTCTCACGACCGGCGCCTCACTCACACTCGAAAGCCGCAACGAGCAGTTCAAGTGGCCCTGTGGCAACGAAAAAGGCGCCGCGCGCTGCCGAGCCCGTGACCGCCGATGACTCTGACTGGGAAACGTTTTGACCTCTGAGAAGCCCGCATTCGCGGGCTTTTTCATGAGTGCAGCTAGCGTGGGCCGCGCCGATGTTGAACTTCCTGCATCAAGGTTGCCCAGCGCGGGCGTGACAGCGCCGTGGTCATGCCAGACATCAGTATCCACCATCGGCGTTTCATGGGCGTCATGCGCTGATTGTGACGCACCAGCGGCGGCAGAATGCGTTCGGGTTCGAAGGCCTTCCAGCCCTGGGTAATCGATACCTGATACTTGACCATGACGGGCGCAAGCTCGAGGCGATAGATCCACTCAAGCTGCTTGTCGGTGTGGTCGTGTCTCAGGATTTCACTCGCCATATCGTCATAGTCATCGGGGGAGGGCTCGTCATCGAGCCAAAGGCGGGTCAGCGACATCCAGAGTGTCTGGCGAGAGGCGAGAAGCGTATCGCGGTCGATCATGAAGCGTCCGTTGCGGCGAAAAATTGAAGCGTGCGTTCAATAAGGACACAATACGCGTTTTGCCGCGAGTATGCCGGCCTTTCTCAATACACCATGGCACGAACGCATGGTGGCACAGTGACCAGATAACGAGGTTCAGCGTGATCATTCATCCGAAAGTCCGCGGTTTTATCTGTACGACGACGCACCCGGTGGGCTGCGAGAAGAACGTTCAGGAGCAGATCGAGGCGACTCGTAAGCTCGGCGTGAACGAGGGCGGCCCGAAAAACGTTCTGGTCATCGGCGCCTCCAGCGGCTATGGGCTTGCCGCGCGCGTGACGGCCGCGTTTGGCTACGGTGCCAATACGCTTGGGGTCTTTTTTGAAAAGGCGGGCACCGATACGCGTCCGGGAACCGCCGGGTGGTATAACTCGGCGGCGTTCGACAAATTCGCCAAACAGGATGGCCTCTACAGCAAGTCCATCAACGGCGATGCGTTCTCTCATGAAGCACGCGACAAGGCCATCGAACTGATCAAGCAGGACATGGGCAAGATCGATCTGGTGGTGTACTCCCTTGCCTCGCCGGTTCGAAAATTGCCGGACAGCGGCGAGGTTCTGCGTTCTGCCTTGAAACCTATCGGTGAGACCTACACGTCTACAGCGATCGATACCAACAAGGATCAGATCATCGAGGCGTCGGTCGAGCCGGCAACCGATGAAGAAATTGCCAATACCATCAAGGTCATGGGCGGTGAAGACTGGGAGCTTTGGATTGACGCGCTCGACCAGGCCGGCGTGCTTTCAGACGATGCGCGCTCGGTCGCCTTTAGCTACATCGGTACTGAGATTACCTGGCCCATCTATTGGCACGGCGCCCTTGGCAAGGCCAAGGAAGATCTGGACCGCGCGGCAAGCGCCCTCGACGACAAACTTGGCGGCGGTGCCAATGTGGCGGTGCTCAAGTCGGTTGTTACCCAGGCAAGTGCTGCGATTCCGGTCATGCCGCTCTATATTTCAATGGTCTATCGGATCATGAAAGAAAAAGGCTTGCATGAAGGCACCATCGATCAGCTCAATCGCCTGTACCGTGAACGTCTCTACAGTGATGGCGAGATGGCGACCGACGATAAGGGGCGCGTACGTCTCGATGACTGGGAGCTGCGTGACGATGTACAAAATGCCTGTAAAGAGCTATGGCCCCAGGTGACGTCCGATAACCTGTTCGATATCACCGACTATGCCAACTACAAGCGCGAATTCCTGAAGCTGTTCGGGTTCGAGCGCAGCGACGTCGATTATGACGCGGATGTGAACCCCAACGTTCAGTTCGATGTGGTGTCCTTATGATCATCTGAAGCGTTGATTGAACGTGAAACAAGCCGGCTTAATGCCGGCTTTTTTGCGCCGTTAATTCTTGTTCCATCCCCTTTATTTTTGTGTCTAACGCTGTTGGATTAATGTTTTCGACTGTTAGGTTGGTGGAGGAGTTAAAAAGTACCACTGCCAAGTAGCAAATAAGGCTTAATCGCGTAATATGATGCGATACATAGACGAACTGTAACTTATTGTATCGCCCGCCAGTGATGACATGTCTCAGGCCAGTAATGGGTCAGGCGGATCACTTTTGAGGAATGTGCCATGGCTAAAGTCATAATCGAGCGGATCGACGGAGCTCTGTTTTCCGTCAACCCCCAGAAAATCCTGTCTGCCGGAGAAGCCATCGATACAGGTGTTGCGCTCTATGCACCGGACGGGGCTCGACTCGTGACTGAAGACGGTACGGTTCTGGATGTGTCCGCAGACAACCGCGTTTTGCTTGAGAGTGTGGACGGCCGCCTTTTCCTAACGTCGCAAGCCGACCCGGTCTCCTCGCAGGATGCCGATGTTGCTGAACTTTTGGCCGCTATCGAGCGGGGTGATGACCCGACCCGAATTCAGGAAGGGCCTGCTGCGGGTGCCGGTGACGCACCGGGGGATGCCGGTGGTGACGGCGGCGGATTCGGTCAGGGGTTCAATGTCTCTCGTACTGGCCGGGAAGAAACCGCGACCTATCGCTATGAGGCTGATTCAGGCTCCAGTGCAACGTTTACTGACCAAACAGAAAGCACCGCAGCGCCTGCCGATGATACCGCGTCCGGCGATGACAGTGAGCCGAACACAACCGCCGTGGGAGCAGGTCCTGACTCGTCGGGAGAGGCTCAAATAGATGAACCCGCTGCGCTCAATCAAGCGCCCACGGCGCCGACGCTTGATCTTCTTCCCTTGACTGAAGGCGCGGTCAGCGCCGGCCAGGTTATCGGTCAGGCTACGGCGACGGATCCGGATGGCGACGCGATCACCTATGGCCTTGCCGACAATGACAATGGCTATCTGGCCATCGATCCCGACAGCGGCGAGATCACGCTGACGCAGGCCGGTGTCGACGCAGTCAACAACGACGCGCTGGATCTGACTACGCTTTCTGTCACAGTTACCGCTTCTGACGGGGAGTTGACCTCCACGGCGACCGAGACGGTCACGGTCAATCGTGTTAACGATGCACCAACCGATGTCACGCTTACCCTTGAAACGCTCACGGAAGGTGGCGTCAGCGCAGGCCAGGTCATCGGCCAGGCTACGGCGACGGATCCGGAAGGCGACGCGATTACCTATGGCCTTGCCGACAATGACAATGGCTATCTGGCCATTGATCCCGACAGCGGCGAGATCACGCTGACGCAGGCCGGTGTCGACGCAGTCAACGACGACGCGCTGGATCTGACTACGCTTTCTATCACAGTTACCGCTTCTGACGGGGAATTGACCTCCACGGCGACCGAGACGGTCACGATCAACCGTGTTAACGATGCCCCCGACGCTGTAAACGACGCCCTGACCACGGCGGAAGACACCGCGCTGGTCATCGCGCCGGACACGCTGCTGGCCAACGACAGTGACGCCGACGGCGACACGCTCACCATCACCGGCGTCAGCGGCGGTCAGGGCGGTGCGGCCACGCTCAACGCCGACGGCACCATCACCTTCACGCCGGCCGCGAACTTCAGCGGCGACGCCACGTTCCGCTACACCGTCAGCGACGGCCAGGGCGGCAGCGACACGGCAACGGTCACGGTGGCGGTCACCGGGGTCAACGACGCCCCGGTCGCCGAGGCCGACAGTGCCGATCCGAGTGCCGGCAACGACGCCCTGACCACGGCAGAGGACACCGCGCTGACCATCGCGCCGGGCACGCTGCTGGCCAACGACAGCGACGCCGACGGCGACACGCTCACCATCACCGGC
>NZ_JAMLJJ010000020.1 GCF_023736155.1 Larsenimonas salina
GCCTCGCCAGACGCTGGACTGGCGAACCCCACTGGAAGTCTACGCCGAGGTGCTAAAGAAATCCGTCGGCGGACCGAGCACCCTTCAATAGCGTTGCGCTTGGAACTTGAGACCGCCATTCCTTGCTTGAACTTGTTGTGATGCTGGCGGGCGGAATAGTAGCAATAACAGGGATTCCCGCTTTAGTGCTTTCACACTTTACAATCAATTCTGCGGATAGGCTATTTACTGGAAAAACGTATCCTAATCGAATTTGGTATCCGCTGTGTGTTTGGGGAATGGGAGAGTATGCAATTGCACTCATGGGATTTAAATCATCCAAAACAAGAGAAAAATACCCTCTTTACTTTAAAGAATGGAAGTCGGGAACTTGGAGGTCTCGATGGATTACTGCCATACTCATTTCCATTTATATTCCTGGCCTAATTTGCTTTGTAATAGCAATGACAGCCTACTGGCTCAATAAACTGATTTCATAACGTCTTTTGAATTATGATTGATGACTACTCTGTCATTGAGCTTGCTGGCATGTTTTTTTCCACTATTATGGTTATAACTATTCTACCAGGAGTTTTTCTATCTCATTTTATAATCAAGCCTGCCGATCGCCTATTTACTGGAACAATACATAAAAATAGAGTTTGGTACCCTTTGTGTTTCTGGGGTATGGGCGAGTATGCAATTGCCTTACTGACATACAATTCACGCATAACTCGTGAAAAATATCCCCGGTATTTTGAAGAGTGGAAGTCATGAAGCCGAAGATCACGCTGGATCACCGGTACATTAATCACTATTTACATACCGGGATTAGTCAGTTTTGCACTTATGGCGATCTGTTACATACTTCAGAAGCTGATTGGGTGATCCAGTCACACCAAAGAATATATTTTTCTCATAAATTATAGTTGCAGCTGGTACAGGTGCAGTTTCAGGCGGTTATGTTGAAGATACCTTGGGTGAGATGATTGGGAACGGGATATATAAATCTTCCGCAACAGATAAAAGTGAGCAAGAAGATGATTAATATCATCGAGTTAGTGGGCATTTTTTTGGCGGAGCAATGATCTTTTTTGGCTCTTCGTCGCTGGGTGTGGAATTCGCCCCCTGAGCTGGGCCAGGATATGACCTCCACATGGACAGGAGGTACGACATGGACGGCACGCAGATTCTGACCCTCGGCCTAGGCCTTGAAGC
>NZ_JAMLJJ010000021.1 GCF_023736155.1 Larsenimonas salina
GGCGGTCTCAAGTTCCAAGCGCAACGCTATTGAAGGGTGCTCGGTCCGCCGACGGATTTCTTTAGCACCTCGGCGTAGACTTCCAGTGGGGTTCGCCAGTCCAGCGTCTGGCGAGGCCGTGTGTTCAGTGAGTCGGCGATCTCGTCGAGCTCTTCCTGACTGTAAACGGAGAGGTCCGTTCCCTTTGGCAGATACTGCCGCAACAGCCCGTTGGTGTTCTCGTTGGAGCCCCGCTGCCATGGGCTATGTGGGTCAGCGAAGTAGATCGCCGTACCGGTTTTCTGCGTGATCTCGGCATGCTTCACCATCTCTCTGCCCTGGTCGTAGGTCATGGACAGCCGCAGGGCTCGCGGCACCTCATTGAGCTTATCGCTGAAGCCAACGGCCGCCGCCGTGGCGGTGGTGCCATCCACTTTCGCCAAGATCACCAAGCGTGTGGTGCGCTCCACCAGCGTACCGACGGCGGAGCGATTGTTGGCACCCATGATGAGATCGCCTTCCCAGTGGCCCGGCATCAGGCGGTCTTCAATCTCAGGCGGCCGCATGTGGATGCTGACCAGATCGGGAATCTGCTGGCGTCGATCCTTGCCACGACTGCGTGAGCGACGCTTGCCGTTGCCCTGCCGCAGGCAGGCGATGAGCTCTTTCTTGAGACTGCCGCGGGGCATCACATAGAGCGCGTTGTAGATGGCCTCATGCGAGACCTGCCGACGTGAATCGTTGGGTGACATGCGCTTCAGTGTGCGGGCTATCTGTTGCGGTGACCAGTACTTGCGCAGCAGGTGGACCACCACCTCGAAGAGCTCCCCGTCTGGGTGCAGCTTGGGACGCTGGCGTGGCCGATGTCGCGTCAGACGAGCCCGATAACCCGCCAAGCCGGCATCGTAGCCCTTGATGGGGTCGACCGTATGGCGAGCAATTTCTCGCGACACGGTGCTCGGCGCACGACCCAGGTGAGCGGCAATGGCCCGGATCGAATGCGTGGCTCGCATCATCATGATGGCGGCCCGGTCTTCAGCAGAAAGATGGCGATAGCAGTGGTTCATGGCAACACCGTACCTGATGGCTCACGTGTTGCACTTGGTCATTGAGACCGCC
>NZ_JAMLJJ010000003.1 GCF_023736155.1 Larsenimonas salina
GAATGCGTGGCTCGCATCATCATGATGGCGGCCCGGTCTTCAGCAGAAAGATGGCGATAGCAGTGGTTCATGGCAACACCGTACCTGATGGCTCACGTGTTGCACTTGGTCATTGAGACCGCCAATAGCTATTGATCATTCTCTGGTTCTTATGGTTTGGTCGGTGTGGTACGCGTTTGGCACTTGAGAAGGCGATTACACTGCCGCCGTAGGAGGTTTGGCAGCACAACGTCGATGCGGTGGTGTGGCGGCTGGCTCACCCAATCAGCTTCTGAAGTATGTAGCAGATCGCCATAAGTGCAAAACTGACTAACCCCGGTATGTAAATCGCAATCAATATACCGGTGATCCAGCGTGATCTTCGGCTTCCTGACTTCCACTCTTCAAAATATAAGGGGTATTTTTCACGAGTTGTCTTTGATTTATAGGTTATGAGTGCTAGGGCATACTCACCCATCCCCCAAGCGCACAAAGGATACCAGACTCTATTTGGATGAGTTTTTCCTGTGAATAATCGATCCGCTGACTTGATGGTAAAGTGCGATACTATTAAGGCGAGAATACCCGTTATAGCAACAACCACACTTGATAACATTCCGATTATTTCGAATATGGAAAGCCCATCAGTCATCTGCGTTGTCTACCCGTTTATCGTCATCTTGAACCTGGAGGTACACTCGTTCAGCAACGCCGCCTAAGAAGTCACCGCCAGCTGCACCGCCAAAGTATGCGCCACTACCGATCACCGCAGCACCACAAACCAGTCGCCCAGCCGGATGCACTCCAACGACGCCGCAAAGAACTTGCCCATATCTTGCGTCGACTGCTCCGCCTGCAATACTACCAAGGGTTCCACCGCCAATCCGTCCCATCAATCCCCCATACTCTTTGACAGTTACCCGCATACACTCACTCTCTCTGGATTCAGAGCAGGCCTTTGCAACTCGCGCATCCGTTGCGTAATAGTCCACTATAACCGCCGCGTAGTTCGCCAGCGATAACCCCTTAACGACAACCCCTGCTTTCCCGATCGCCTCTGATACAGAGGGTATTTCATAATCGATGAAGCTTTTAAGAGCCGTTTGCGTTTTACTGACGGCAACGCCGCCAGCTACTCCGATCTTGCCTTTCAGATCACTGACATCGTCGACAATCTCGAGCTTAACGTTCGTCCACGCTTCACCTGCGGCATCGATGCGCTTGAATGCGGACTGTCGCATGGCCTCGAAACGTGCCGACATTCTTTCTGACGCCGAGACATATACGCTGTGGATGTGCTCGAGCTCTTTTTGAACGGTTTCCATGAAATGTTCGCCCGCTGCAGAGGCAACCCCGACCCAGGTGCTGCCGTCTGACATTTCATCGTTGTGAGCCAGGGAAAAGTCACGCAGTGGTCCGTAATGATCGACCAGCGCCTGCGCTTCAGGGAGTTCCAGCCATTGTACGGTTTGTTGAGCACGTACCGCTTGCTGTCTGAGTTCTTCTTCCTGCTGGGTACACATCTGGCTGGTGTTTTCAGGGTCACTCAACACGACCAGCGTGCCGGGCAGTACGTAATCCGGCAGGTGGGTATTCAATTCGTCGAACTTGGCACTGACTTCGGCAGACGGCGAGGGCAGGATGCGCTGCTTGACCTGTGCGCGAGTGCCCGCCTCACGCACAAGCGTGATGCCAGGCAGAATGTCGCTTTTCGGCGCTTCCTCTTCCGGCTCTTCGGATTCGGTTTGCGCGGTACGCGGTGGCGCGCTGTTGGCACTCGAGGAGGCGATTACGCTGCCGCCGCAGGAGGTCTAGCTGCCGTGAACCGCGGCGGGGGCGCCATCGATGGTGAACCAAGAGTGCCCCTCTACGATCGACGCGCCACAGGAGCTCATATCGCCGACGCGCGCGACGGGAATACCATCGATTACCGATGTGCCTGACGAGACGATGGAATGCGGCCCACCCTTGCATGAGCACGCGACCTTATCCCCCAGTTTTGCCAGATCCTGCATGACGACCCCATGTTTGACTAGAAACGTAATGGACGTAGGTTAACCAAGTTCTGATATGGGCGCGGTAACGGTTTGTGAATTCATCGCCTCAGGCAAGGCCTGGCTCAGTTCGACATGTCAGTCTCGCACCGCATTCGAGTGCCGTACCCTGAATCATTAAGCGAATCTTCGACTTCGGTCACCAGCCACTCTTTCCCATCGATTTCCGGTTTCCAGCCACTGAACGTAACCGGCGTTTCGAGCATGAGTTCAGCATGGCCCTGTGCTCAACACTGGCATAACTGCCAAAGCGCCCTGCCGATCTCAAAAACCGTCACGCACCGGTGTGGCACTGGAACAACGCCGTTGATGCGGTATAAAAGAGCGGGCACGACGTGTGAATGAAACCGCACCGAGCCCAAGAACAACACATTCGGGTCACCATGTTCCTACGACAACTTCACTACCTTGTTTCCCTGGCCGAACATCGCCATTTCGCCCGCGCGGCGGAGGCGTGTTGGGTATCACAGCCGGCACTCTCGGCGGACATCCTGCAGCTTGAAAAGGAACTCAAGGTCACCATCATCAAGCGCGACCGACGCTTTCAGGGCTTTACTCGTGAAGGGGAGCGGGTGCTGGTGTGGGCGCGACAGACCCTGAACTCCCTCGACGGGCTACGTCAGGAAGCCGCCCTGGCACAGCAGGTGTCCGGCGGCCACCTTGCCATCGGCGCCGTGCCTTCGGCGCTTCGCGCCATCTCGACCCTTGCCGGCGAATACCGGCGTACGGTGCCGGATCTCACCGTTGAAATTCTGTCACTAAGTACCCGCGATATCGCCAGGCGTTTGAAAGCGCGCGAGCTTCATCTGGCGATCGCCTACGTCGACCCTCGGTTCAGTCACGGCTTCGAGGCGCTGCCCCTTTATGAAGAGCGCTTCGTTCTGCTCGCCAGTGCCCAGTCCGGCCTGCCACCGGAGCATGCCTTCACCTGGCATGAGCTTGGGGCGCTTCCGCTGTGCCTTTTTACCAAGGACATGCAGAACCGCCGCATTCTGGACAGATGCTTTGAAAACGCCGGCGTGACGCCGCATGTGGTGGTCGAAAGCAATGCCCCGAGCCTGATGTATGAAGAGGTTCGAAGCGCTCAGGTGTACGCCGTCGCGCCCGTAAGCGCCCTGCCCGATTACTTCATGGATGGAAGCGTGCGCATGCACGCCATCGCCGACCAGCCTCGGGCAACAATCAGTCTGATCCGGCTGGCCCAGGACACACCGCCCGCCGTTGCTGACGCCATCTGGCGCCATACCAAAACCCTGGAGATCGAATTTTGATCAGTATTTTCAGTTGGTTGAGTTCAAGATAAAGACCGCTTATCAGATCATCCGAATAAACGATTTGAATCCATTTCGGGCTGGCGCTGAAGATTGCTTCGTCGCGTGACGCACTCTCATTTCAGTCGATCATCAGGAGCCCAAGAACATGGCAAAAATCATCTGCGTGCTTTATCCCGACCCGGTCACCGGCTACCCACCGCGTTATGCGCGAGACGACATTCCCGAGATCACCGCCTACCCCAACGGCCAGACAGCCCCCACGCCCCAGGGGGAGTTGGGCTTCTCGCCGGGCGAGCTGATCGGGTGCGTTTCCGGCGAGCTCGGTTTGCGCGCCTGGGCGGAGGCCAATGGCCATGAACTGATCGTGACCAGCGACAAGGACGGCACCGATTCGGTGCTCGACCGCCACTTGGGCGACGCCGATGTGGTCATCTCGCAGCCGTTCTGGCCGGCCTATCTGACCGCAGAGCGCCTTGCCAAGGCGCCCAGGCTCAAGCTTGCACTGACGGCCGGCATCGGATCGGATCACGTCGACCTCAAGACCGCGGCCGAGCATGGCGTCACGGTGGCCGAAGTCACCTTCTCCAACTCCATAAGCGTTGCCGAGCACGTCATGATGACGGCGCTGACGCTGGTACGAAACTTCGTGCCCTCGCATCAGACCGCGATCAACGGCGGCTGGAACATCGCCGACTGCGTGTCACGCAGCTACGACATCGAAGGCCTTCACTTCGGAACCCTCGGCGCCGGGCGCATCGGCCTTGCGGTGCTCAAGCGCATGCACCCGTTCGACACGCCGCTGCACTACTACGACCCGCACCGGCTGCCAGAAGACGTCGAGCGGTCTCTGAACCTGACCTACCATGACTCCCCCGAGTCACTGGTCAGCCACTGCGACATCGTCAACGTTCAGACCCCGCTTTACCCCTCGACCAAAGGGTTTATCGACCGGGAGTTTCTGTCGAAATTCAAGCGCGGTGCCTATCTGATCAATACCGCACGCGGGGCGCTGTGCAACCGGGAGGCGATTGTGGAGGCGCTGGAATCGGGGCAACTGGCAGGCTATGGCGGCGACGTCTGGTTCCCGCAGCCGGCCCCGGTCGATCACCCCTGGCGCCGAATGCCCAACCACGCGATGACCCCGCACATTTCCGGCACGTCACTGTCGGCACAGACCCGCTACGCCGCAGGCACCCTCGAGATCCTGCAGGATTTCCTCGAGGGCACCCCGCTTCGCGAGGAGTATCTGATCGTCGATGCCGGCACCCTGGCCGGCGCCGGGGCCAACGCCTATCAGCTCTGAGAGACATCAACGCTTTACCAAGGCCGCGTGTTCACGCGGCCGTTTCATGGTCGGAGGGGGGGAAACAGAAATAAACGGGTGCCGGCTCAGTGCGCCATCATTTCACGCGCAACCTGCTCGCCACTAAGCCCCGCCGGGTAGTAGGTCGGCCAGTTGGTAACGTTGTCCAACAGCGCCTGACGGTCACTGCCCATGTAAATGTGGTAGTGGCTGGCATCGGTGGGGGCAATGTCATGATCGCTGAACTGAATGTACGTCGGCGCTTCGACATCGCCCGAGGCTTTTTCGAAGATATAGCGCACCCCGCGATTGCCCGCTTCGTAGGTCAGGATCTCATGGCCATCGTCGACGTAATGGCCGGTGTAGGCCTCGCCATTGGCATGAAAGGTCACATCCTGACCGTCGATCTCGATGCGCTCGACATCGGTGCGATAGCCGGTGCGGTAATACGACTTATACTCTGCGGCACCTTTATCGCCCGCGTGCGACTTTTGTGCGAACACCTCATCAAGCGAGCCGTCTTCCAACAGCGGATACACCGACTGCCAATCGCCCTGCCAATCCTTGAGCGTGCGCGCCTTGACTTGAGCGTCGTCGAAATAGCCCTTGTGCACCTGGCTGTCGCGCGCGTGGTCGTGGTCGTGGTCGTGGTCGTGGTCGTGGTCGTGGTCGTGGTCGTGGTCGTGGTCGTGGTCGTGGTCGTGGTCACCATGAGCATGCGCGTGATCGGCAGGCTGATCATGATTGTGCGACTGCTCGGCGGCGAATGCGGCGAAGGGGCTGGCGGTGGCAAAAAGGCCAAGTGCAAGCGCGGCGGTATGGCGGGAAAGGCCGGCGGTCATATGACAGGCTCCAGAGCGGTCGGGTTGATTTAATTATGTTATACCATAACGTTTAGACCCTAAAACGGCAATCATTTCCCATGGACACCATGATGGTGTTCCAGTCTTACCCTGCAAGGCATGGCCCGGAAAAGACCGTACCAACTCGGCCAAAAGACCGGCATTGATCCTGACAAACAGACATAAAAAAGCCCGGCTCGAAGGCCGGGCAACGCTATCTAGGCGACGTCCCTGACTCTACGCACGTCGAGCGGGGCATGCCTTATGCACCCCGTGTCGCCGACGCCCTTACACCGGCCCGCGTCTGCGAGCGCTGGCGCTGGCAGGCGCATCTACCAGTGATAGCGCAGTGTGCCGAGCACGGAGCGGCCCTCACCGTAGAAGGCACTGTTACTGAACGGATTCACATCGGTGATGTACTCGCGGTCAAACAGGTTGTGCGCATTGACCGTCAGGTCGACCCGTGGCGTAAACCGATAGCGGGCCAGCGCCTCCACCAGCGTATACGAGGCCGCTTTCACAGTGTTGGCGTCGTCGGAATAGGACGAGCCGACAAAGCGCGTGCCCAGACCAAGGGTCAGCTCGTCCCCCGCCACGGTGTAATCGGCCCAGAGCGAGGCCATGTGACGCGGCACCAGCCCTGGCCGATTGCCCTCGTTGCCACTAAGGCCATCGCGGTCGATGCGGGCGTCCCAGTAGGAATAGGCCGCGATCAGGTTGAGCCGCTCGGCAAGCGCTAGCTTGCCCTCGAGCTCGAGCCCTCGAACCGACACCTCGCCAATCTGGCGATAGCGCGTCGGCGTGACCTGCGTCGCCACGTTGGTCTGGGTCAGATCGAACGCCGCCACGGTGACGAGCGCATTGAGCGTCTCGGGGCGGTACTTCATGCCCACCTCGTACTGCGTACCTTCCTGCGGTTCAGCGCGGCCGACCAGCAGAGTCCGGCTGGTCGGGGGCTGAAACGATTCGGAATAGTTCGCGTAGAGCGACAGCGACTCGGTGGCCTTGTACGTGAGGCCTGCGCGCTTGGTGAAGGCGTAGTCGGTAGTCTCGCTGGCAGTACCCGACGACAGCGACTGCGTCTCGACCTCGTCGTAGCGCCCGCCGAGGGTCAGAATCCAGCGCTCGTCGAACGTCAACTCCTCTTGCAGGTAATAGCCCTGCCCTTCCCGTTTCTGATGAAACCGAACCGGTGCGGCCAGATCGATGCAGGCGCGCCCGCAATAGCGCGGCTGGGTAATGTCGATACCGCCGGCGCTTCCATAGCGCTGGGCCTCGGTGGTGTCGGTGTGCGTGTACTCGATGCCCGCCAGCGTCTTGCTCGATATGTTGCCAAGCTCGGCGTCGTAGATCAGCCGGCTGTCGATGTTGTATTGATCGCTCTCGCCGAGAATGCCGTAGGCCTCCCTGGAGACCGCCGGGTCTGCCGCGCCCAGATACACCGACTCGAGCGTTAGATCCGTGTGGGTATAGCGCGCGGTCTGATCAAAGCTCAACCCGTTACCGAAGGCATGGCGAAGATCGAATCCGAGATTGCGCTCGATCGTATTCATCGCGTCGTAGCCGGGCTCCCCCAGAAACGTCTGCGGGTCGATGTTCGAGCCATAGGGAATCGCGTTGGAGGCGTTGCTGTCGCGCTGGTTGAAGTCGGCCAGAAACGTCAGTGACGTCTGCGCGCTCGGCGCCCAGGTCAGTGCCGGGGCAAGGTAGAGCCGGTCATCCTCGGTGTGCCGTGCCCCCCGGTCAGCCTCCTGCCATTTGGCCGTGAGTCGGTACCGCCAGGTGCCATCGGCATTGATCGGCCCACCTACATCGGCCCCGGTCTCTTGGTGGCCGTCACCCAGGGTGGTGTAGACCTCGCCGAAGGCGTACTCGGTCGGGCGCTTGGTGATCGCATTGACCAGGCCGCCCGGAGCGTTGAGCCCAAAAAGCGAGGACGTCGAGCCTTTTAATACATCGATGCGCTGCAAGCCATAGGGCTCGAGCCGGCTGCCGGTAAAGTTGACGGTGCGGTGGGCAAGGCCGTCTCGGTACGTGCCGAGCGACGTATTATCGAAGCCTCGAATCATGAAGTAATCGTAGCGGTTGTCCGACCCGTACTGCCCCACCGATACCCCGGCGGTATAGCCAAGCACCTGCTCCAGATCTTGCGCCTTGCGCTGGGCGATTTCCTCCTCGGTCACCACCGAGACGGTGCTGGAAAGGTTCAGAAGCGCGGTGTCGGTCTTGCTGCCGGTGGTGGTTCGATCAGCGATGATCGAGCCATCGGTTCCAATGGGGCTTTGCTGCAACGCACTGGATTCAACCGTCACGGTCTCGCCGCGCTCGGCAAGCGCAGGGCCGCTCAGCACCAGGGCTGCGAATGTGGCGCCAAGTGCGGAAACGCGTGCACGCTGCGACGAGGTAACAAAGACCGCGCCGGTACGCCCACCCGGTGAAATGTTGGTGATCATGAAGGTTCCCTGTGTTCTGGCATGCCCTGGCTCCGGCATGCGCTTTTATTCGAATTGGCCGCGCCGATTCTGGGAACCCGCTTATTTATAGTCAATGATTATGATAAAAATTCGTATTCGCAGTAACGCACACCTCTACTCTAGCGCGCTGAATGGCCGTGCTGCTGTAATCGGGTGTATTGCTGTAGCTGGGGGTACCGTTTTCTTCGCGTGCCCCCCCATTATTACCCACCTCAAAGACACCGCCGTGGAGCCTGCCATGCCGCGTTACGCCATGATCGCACTGTTGCTTTTCACATGTGATGCGCAGGCCATGCGCTGTAGCAGTGATCTGGTCACCGAAGGGGATCTGACCGTGGACGTTGCCCGCAAGTGCGGGCCACCGGCGTCGAAACGGATTTCCCCGGCGGCCGATGCCCCCGGCGCGGTCAACGTCGAGCGCTGGGTGTACGGGCCAGATCACGGCGCGCGTTACTACCTGCGCTTCATCAACGACAGCCTGGTCGAAATCGACGTTGACGCCGGGCCCTAGCGCGCGCGAAATGCCCAAGCGCGAAAACGCCCTGCGATGCAGGGCGCTCGAACCAGGTCGCACTTAGGGTGAGCGCTACGACTCCAGACTGCTCTCGGCGTCGGCCACCAGCGCAAATTCCTCATCGGCGCTTTTGGCCACCAGATGATGTCGGCTGTAAAGAACGTAATACGCGGTCCCCAGCACGAACAGGCCCAGGGTGTAGAAAAACGCCCGCGGATCGAAGGCGTACACGCCGGAAAGCGCAACCAGTGACAGCACCAGCGCCACCGAAGACGTCACGACCCCACCGGGCGTTCGGTATGGACGGGCAAGCTCGGAGCGCTTCACGCGAAGCAGGATGTGGCTCAGCGCCATCAGCGCGTACGAGACCGTCGCCCCGACCACCGCCATCGCAAGAATCAGGTCGCCCTCACCGCTGAGCGAGGCCAGAAACCCGAGCACACCGGGCACCACCAGCGCCCAGGTCGGCGCCTTGCGGCGGCTGGTCAGCGACAGTATTTTCGGCAGATACCCTGCCCGGGAAAGCGCAAACACCAACCGGCTGTAGCCGTAGATGATCGAGAAAAACGACGCGATCAGCCCGGCAAGGCCCAGCACGTTAACGACGGTTGCAAGGGTCGAATGCCCGGCAATATTCAGGGCCTCGACCAGCGGTACGCCACTGGCCCCGATGACCTCCGCCCCGGCGGCGCCAGCCAGAAGCACGACCACCAGTACCGCCGTCACCAGCAGAAAGAGCATGGCGGCGATGATGCCCCGTGGTACGTCGCGGGCCGGGTTCTTGGCCTCCTCCGCCGCCAGCGGCACGCCTTCGACCGCCAGAAAGAGCCACATCCCGAACGGCAGCGCCGCCCATACGCCGTACCAGCCAAACGGCAGAAATGCGCTGGCGCCCGCGGCATCGGTCGGGGCAATGTCAAACAGGCGGCTCGCATCGAAGGCACCAAAGAGCGCAAGCGCGGTTGCCAGAATCGCGAACACTGCCAGGGCGCTGATCACCATCATCACCTTCAGCGCCTCACCGACACCGGCAAGATGAATGCCGATGAACACCGCGTAAAAAAGCGCATAGACCAGCGGCCCGTTGACGCCGAGAAGCTCCTCCACGGCCGCGCCGATGAAGATGACGATGGCCGCGGGCGCCAGCGCGTACTCGATCAACACAGAGAGACCGGTCAGATAGCCGCCGGTCGGCCCCATGGCCTGGCGGGCAAAGCTGTAGCCCCCGCCGGCGGCCGGGATCGCCGCCGACATTTCGGCAAGCGAGAGCACGAGTGCGAAATACATCAGCCCCATCAGGGCCGCCGCGATCGCGAATCCGCCCCAGCCGGCCTCGGCGATGCCGAAATTCCAGCCGGCGAAATCACCGGAAATGACGTAGGAGACCCCAAGCCCCGCCAGCAAAAGCCAGCCGGCGCTGCCCTTTTTAAGCTGGCGTTTGGCGAGGTAGTCGGAATCAAGCGTTGAATCGTTCATGCAGGCACCTATCGATTGTTGTTGTAGGCAGGTGTTGGGCGGCAGGCGTGATGTGCTTGCCCGCCGCAAGGTGGCTCGTCGTTCAAGGCCTTGCGTTGCTTACAGGGCCGGGCTTAAAAGACCGGCCGCTTACGAGGCTCATTGTTACGAGGTCAGGAAGTTGCGGGCGCCGCCCTGCTCGATGACGTCGTCTTCGGAGCGGTCCTTGAGCTTGACCCCTGAAAGCTCTTTTTCCCGCGCTTCCTTGAGCAGCGCCATCAGCCGTCGGCTGGCGTCCTCGAACGAGAGCCCGGCCGGGCGGACGTTCGAGATGCAGTTGCGCCGCGCGTCGGTAAGGCCAACCTCCGGCGCCCAGGTAAAGTACAGCCCGAGGCTATCGGGCGAGCTGAGCCCCGGGCGCTCACCGATCAGTACCAGCACCGCGCGGGCGTTGAGGCATTCGCCGATTTCATCCCCGATCGCCACCCGCCCCTGCTCGACCACCGACAGCGGCGCCAGTGACCAGGGCGTCTCCCCCTCGGCAAGTTTCGGGAGCAGCGTCTTCAGAAACGCCACTGCGTTTTGTTGGATCGCGAACGAGGAAAGCCCATCGACCACCGCGATGGCCAGATCCACCGAGGATCGAGCGCTGCCACCGGACTGCGTCAGCCGCTCCCGCGCATCGTCATCAAGCCTGCGCCCCCAGTCCGGGCGCTGAAGATAGGTCAGCCGGTCCGTCGCCTGGCTATGAAGCCGCGCGATGGGCGCGTCGAGCGCCAGCTCACCGAGGTCGTCGCAGAGCGTCTCGATATCCAGCGGCAAATGAACGGCGTCCTGGGCGCGGGCGTGGGCCAGCTGGAACTCGAGCAGATGCTCGGTTGGCAGGCTGATGCCGGCCCGGCCGAGGCCAATACGGGCATCGGTGAACTGGCGAAGCTGTTGCCAGGGGTTGTCGGTCACGATGTTCGACGGATGGTCGTCGGCCGGCGGGTGATTCTCGGTCGAGGCTTGACTGTCCGTTGAGGGCTGACTGTTGGTTGAAGACTGACTGTCAGTTGAGGAGTGACTGTCGAATGAGGATCGATTGTCGGGCGAGGATTGATCGGCCATCACGCACCTCCTTCAGGCAGTTGGGCAAGCGTCTTGGAAAACGCCTTGGGCAGCGCGCTGCTTGGCCGGTAGTGGCGAACATCATCGAAGATCGCCATCGCCTCGAGCCACTGCGCGAACTCCGGCGCCGGCGCCAGATCGAGCGCGCGGCGCAGATACAGCGCGTCGTGGAACGAGGTGGTCTGGTAATTGAGCATGATGTCATCCGAGCCCGGAATGCCCATGATGAAGTTGCATCCGGCCGTTCCAAGCAGCGTCAGCAGGTTATCCATGTCGTTCTGGTCGGCGTCGGCGTGGTTGGTGTAGCAGATGTCACAGCCCATCGGCACGCCAAGCAGCTTGCCGCAGAAATGATCCTCGAGGCCGGCGCGAATGATCTCCTTGCCGTTGAACAGGTACTCCGGGCCGATGAACCCAACCACGGTATTGACCAGAAGCGGCTTGAAATGACGCGCGACCGCGTAGGCACGCGCTTCACAGGTCTGCTGATCGAGCCCGTGATTGGCGTTGGCCGACAGCGAACTGCCCTGGCCGGTTTCAAAGTACATGACGTTGTCGCCCACCGTGCCGCGCTTCAGGCTCAGCGCCGCATCTCGGGCCTCGGCAAGCGTTGCCAGATCGAAGCCGAAGCTTTCATTGGTGGCCTGGGTGCCACCGATCGACTGAAACACCAGATCCACCGGGGCGCCCTGCTCGATCGCCTCAAGTGTGTTGGTCACATGAGTGAGTACGCAGGACTGGGTCGGAATCTGGTATTTCTGGATCACCTCGTCCATCAGGGTCATCAGCCGGACGCTCTGGGCGACGTTGTCGGTGGCCGGATTGATGCCGATCACCGCATCGCCATTGCCGTACATCAGCCCGTCGAGAATGCTGGCGGCAATGCCGGTGGCGTCATCCGTTGGGTGATTGGGTTGAAGTCGCGTCGAAAGCCGCCCTTCAAGGCCAATGGTGTCACGAAAGGCGGTCACCACCCGGCACTTCTTCGCCACCAGAATCAGATCCTGATTGCGCATGATCTTGCTCACCGCCGCGGCCATTTCCGGGGTAATGCCGGCGCGCACCTGGGCAAGCCGTTCAGGCGTTGCCAGATCACTCAAGAGCCAGTTTCGAAAATCGCCGACCGTCAGATGCCGGATCGGCGCGAAGGCGTGGGCATCATGGGTGTCGATGATCAGCCGCGTGATCTCATCGCGTTCATAGGGAATCAGGGGGTCGTCGAGAAAGGTGGTCAGCGAAAGCTCTGACAGCGCCATCTGCGCCACTACCCGCTCCTCGGCGGTCTCGGCAGCAACACCTGCCAGGCGGTCGCCGGAGCGGGCCGGCGTTGCCTTGGCCATGAGCTCGGCAAGGCACTCGAAGCGATAGCGTCGGTCGCCAAGGGTGTAATGATAGGGTCCGGCCATGATCGTCTCCTCGTAAGCGGCGCGGGCGGCCAGCCGTCGGCCATGACGCCACACGCCTTGATTAGAGGATAGTCAGGTAAAGCGATTCGGCGTTATCGTGTTTCGGCAAGAGCGACACGCGCAACACCAATAACAATACAGCCCGCTCAAGGCCTGGCTTTTGCCGGCGGGCAGGAGCGCACACTCATGACATCAGTACGGCCGCACGCGCGCCCTGCACCACGCAAGTGCGTGAGTGAGGCGTGGGACGCCAACGAACACGCCCGCAACCTGACCGACTGGTCACAGCAATACGATCAGTTGAGCCCGGGCACCTTTCACGGGCGCCTCGATGAAATTCACCTGCCCAGAATGCAGGTGTTCCGGGAATACACCAGCCACGCGCTGGATCAAAAATGCATGGTTTGGCCAGACTCACTCTGGCTCGGTATCCCGATGGGCAAACGGGGCTGTCGCATCAATGGTCAGCCAAGCGGTGAGCACGAGATTCTATGCCGCCCCGGTGGCTGCGACTTCGAACTGCTCACGCCGGACGACTTCGGCATCTATGGGCTGGTAGTCAGCCGGTCGGCGCTGACCGGACTGGCAGACGAGAACACCGAGCGTGTAGCCCACGCAGGCACCGAGCGGCTGTGGCTTGCGCCACCGCATCGCCAGGCCGTCACCTTCGTGATCGAGCGGCTGCTCGCCATGCCCGCAGACCGGCTCGAAATCAAAATACACCAGGATATTCTGACGCTTGCGCTCGAGCCCATTTTGAGGGACGCACGCCCAAGCGCCGAACGCCCACCCAGTCATGCGCGCCGGCGCAAGGCGGTCGAGCGCGTGCGCGCGCACCTGAATCAAAACGCCGCGCTGCCGGTCACCCTGGATGAGCTTTGCGCCATTGCCCACGTAAGCCCCCGTACCCTGCGCTACAGCTTTGAAAGCGTGCTCGGCATCAGCCCGATCCAGTTCTTGAGGCTTGCGCGCCTCAACCGGGTACGGCGTCATCTGTCCGCACCGGAGGCGGCGTCAGTGAGCGAGGCCGCCAACGCCTGGGGCTTTTACCACCTGAGCCAGTTCGCCCGCGACTACAAGGCGCTGTTCGGCGAGACCCCGTCGGCAACGCGCGAGCGTCACTCGAGCCACGAACGCCAAGAGTCTTAAAAACCGGCTTATGGCATGGATACCGTCTTGTCTCTCAAAAACAGCTGCTCGAACGCCTCAGCTTGCATCGGGGCGCCGTAGAGATACCCCTGTGCTTCCAGACACCCGTTCTGCTCGAGAAAGGCCATCTGGGCCGGGGTTTCCACCCCTTCGGCGATCACGTCGAGCCCGAAATTTCGCCCGAGATACAGCACGGCCTTGATCACTGCGGCGTCGGCCTGGCTATTCGTCATGTCCTTGACGAAGGTGCGGTCGATCTTTAAGCGGGTAACCGGGTATTCCTTGAGCATGCTCAGCGAGGCGTAGCCCGTTCCATAATCATCGAAGGCAAGCCCGATGCCGACAGCGCGCAGGTCGTTCAATAGCTTGAGCGTGAGGCTGTCGCTTCGAAGGAGCGTACTTTCAACCAGTTCGAGCTCAAGCGCCGAAGGTGGCAGGTTGAATTCGGCCAGTATCCGGGTCACGACCGTCAATAGCCTCGGCGTTCGAAGCTGCGAGTCGAACAGATTCACGCCGATGCGAAGCGCTGGAAAGGTCTTTCGCCATCGCGCGATCTGCTCGCAGGCGGTGCGAATGATCCACTCGCCCACGGCGTTGGCCGAGGGCTTCTTGCCAAGCACCCCGATGAATTCGTCCGGGCTCAAGAGCCCTCGCTCCGGATGGTTCCAGCGAATCAGGGCCTCGGCGCCGGTAAGGCGGCCATCCCGGGTGGCAAATTGCGGCTGATAGTAGATCTCGAACTCACCGTTCTTGAAGGCGTGATTGAGCTCTTTTTCAAACGCCTTTCGCGCCTGGGCCACGTCCTGAAAGGCAGGCTCGAACACCACGCAGCCGCCCTTGCCGTTTTCCTTGGCGCGGTAGAGCGCCAGATCGGCGGCACCCAGTAGCTGCCCGGAGTTCGACCCGTGCTTGGGTGCGCGGGCAATACCGACACTGACGCCGATATCGCCGCGCCGCCCGCCGGACAGCGCGTAAGGTTCTGAAAGCTCCGAGATGATGGCATTGCCCAGTTGCACCGCCTTGGTCACATCATTGCCCGGCATCGAGATCACGAACTCATCGCCGCCGAAGCGGGCGATGTCCATTGTGTCATCGCAGAGGGCACGCAGACGCAGCGCCACGCCCTTGAGCACGTCGTCGCCCGCTGAATGGCCGAAGGTATCGTTGATGGCCTTGAAGCCATCGAGATCCATCATGAGGACAGTGGCGCGGCAGGCACGCTCGAGTTGTTCATCCAGCGCCTGGCGCCAATAACCGCGGTTATACAGATTCGTCAACGGGTCCGTGGACGCCAGATGGTAAAGCCGCTGTTCGTTCAACTTGCGTTCGGTGATGTCGCGCACGATCGCGCCGATACTGAGCGTGTCGCCCTCATGCCACACCGACAGTGAAAATTCGGCGGCAAACTCTCGGCCGTTTTTCTTGAGCCCGGGAAGTTCAATGGGCTTTTTGGGCAGCCGCCAGGCATTACCGCCCTCGAGTGCGGCGATGCGCTGCTCATAGCGTGCACGCCAACTGTTGGGCACCAGCACATGGCCGGGCCTTCCGACCACTTCGTCTGCGCGGTAGCCGAAGATACGTTCGGCGGCGCCGTTCCAGTACTGAATGATGCCGCGGGCGTCGAAAAACAGGATGGCGTCGGGCGAAGACGCCGCCACGTTGTTGAACCGCGCTTCATTAATGCGTTTCAAGTGCTCGAGCCTTCGTACCTCGAGCCGACTCATGATCAGCGCAGCTATGTCAGCCAGGTTTCGCTCGTCGGCAGCGGAAAACTCATGGTGCGGCTCCTGGTCAATCAGACAGATCGTGCCGAGCTTTTCACCGCCCGGCGCGCACAGTGGCTTACCGGCATAGAAGCGGATATACGGCGGGCCAAGCACCAGCCGATTGGTACAAAAGCGCGGATCCTCCAGGGCATCCGGGACGACCATGACGCCATCCTGTTCGATGGCGTGGACGCAAAACGAGGACGACCGATCGGTCTGGCACACATCGAGCCCGACCTTGGCCTTGAAAAACTGCTCATCCTTTCCGATCAACGAAATGAGCACAATCGGCACGTTGAACATGCGCGACGTCAATGCCACAAGGCGATCAAAGTTCTCTTCCGGCGCCGTATTGAGAAGATTGTACTCGGCGAGCACCTTGAGCCGTCGCGGTTCGTCATCTGGTGGAGGAAGTGGGCAGGACACCGGATCGCCTTTTCGTTGAACGAGTGAATGCTGGTGTTAACGACACATGAGCGGCGTTAATGAAGGATGGATCTCAAAAACAGGCATGAACCGTGTCATCGGCCTCGATTGTCAACGATGAATGACCGCCGGGTACACGGACGCTCTCCCCACTAAAGCCCCCGCCGAAACAGGCGTTATTTATCCAATATCACGCGGTCATCCAGGGGCAATGAGATGCCTTTAATCATGAAAACACTCAATCGATACACGTTTCTGCCGGCCACGTGCGCTCTTGCCACCGTGCTGATCGGCCTGTTTGTAGCGTACTGGGTCTATCAACAGCAGCAGGACCATCAGGCCGCGACGCTCGATACCATCAAAAGCGAGATCATGACGGTCATGAGTGACCGCATGCGCGACCACGAATTGATCCTCAAGGGCGCCCGCGGCTTTGTACGCAACAGCGAAACGCTGACCCGTGAGGAGTGGCGCGACTACTACAGCAACCTCGAGCTCGACCGGAATTACGCAGGCATTCTTGGGCTTGGGTACAGCAAGGTCATCGAGCCAAACGATCTGGCGTCCTTTGAGGCCACGGTGCGTGACGAGGGGTTTCGAAGCTTTTCGGTCCACCCAAAGGGCGATCGGCCGCTTTATACCTCCATCCTGTATCTGGAACCGTTCAGCGGGCGCAATCTGGCAGCATTCGGCTATGACATGATGTCTCAGTCGACTCGGGCCGAGGCCATGCAGCGCGCGGTGAACCATGGCGCTGCCGCCATGTCGAGTCGCGTTACGCTCCTGCAGGAAACAGACGCCGACGTTCAGGCCGGCATGCTGATCTACGCCCCGGTCTTTGAAAAAGGGTTTACCACCTCAAGCCCCGAAGAGCGCTGGAAGGCCCTGCGGGGCTTCGTCTATAGCCCCTACCGCATGGGCGATTTAATGAAAGGGGTGGGCCTTCGGGATGAGTCACTGGTCGGCTTCGAAATTCATGATGGCATGACACCGTCCGACACGGCTCTCATGTTCAGTTCGTTTTCCAAGGAAGCCAAGGCGTCGGGCGAGCTCAAGAATCAGGGCCACGTCTATCTGGAATTTTTCGGCCGCACCTGGACGATCAGCTTCTACAGCACGCCGGACTTCGAAAACCAGATCAACTCACTTCCGATTTTAATCATCGTTTTCGTTACATTCGTACTGGCTACCGCCATTTTCCTGACGATGACCACGATCCTTCACCGCAAGCGGCGGGCCGAAGAGCTGGCGGCCGACATGACGGCCGAGCTCAACGTGCACCAACAGGAGCTCCTGCGCATCAAGGAAAAACAGGAGCGAGTACTGGCCGGCAGTAACGACGGCTGGTGGGAGTATGACTTCAGTACCGAAGCGCTTTTCTGCTCCGACCGCTGGTGGCGACAGCTCGGCTACGCGCCCGAACATCAATCGAATACGGTCGACGCCTTCAAGGCGCGGTTGCCCGAAAAAGAAGAGGCCCGCGTGTTCGAAACCCTGAAGACGCTGATCAAATCCGACGAGACTGAATTCGCGTTTGAACTTACGTTAAAGCACCGCGATGGCCACTGTATTCCCTTCATGGTGCGCGGTGTGATCGAACGCGGCAGTGACGGCAAGGCACAGGTTATCAGTGGTGCGAATACCGACCTGAGTGAAACCAAACGGGTCGAGGCGATGAAAAACAACTTTGTCTCCACCGTAAGTCATGAACTTCGAACGCCACTGACCTCGATCTCGGGCTCGCTCGGGCTGATTACCGGCGGTGCTCTGGGTGAGGCGCCAGCCCCGATGCAGGCCATGCTGGACGTCGCCAAGACCAACTGTGATCGTTTGGGCCTGTTGATCAATGACCTGCTCGACATGGACAAGCTGGTGGCGGGCAAGATGACGTTTTCCATCGAATCACACTCGGTTGCCGGGCTGATTCAAAAAAGCATCAGCGCCAACCAGGGCTACGCCGAGAAATTCAGCGTCTCGGTCGAGTACGCCGCGCCGGAAGGACTCCGGGTTGACGTTGACGAGCTCAGGTTCCAGCAGATCCTCAGCAACCTGTTGTCCAATGCAATCAAGTTTTCCCCGGAACACGGTACGGTCGTCGTCAATGCCATGCCAAGCCCACAGACATCGGTTCGCGCCAGAATCGAAATCATTGACCAGGGCAAGGGCATTCCCAAAGAGTTTCACCCCTACATTTTCCAGAAGTTCTCTCAGGCCGATACGTCGACAACCCGCGAGCGGGTTGGCACCGGGCTCGGGCTTGCCATCACGCGCGAGCTTGCCGAACGCATGGACGGCGCGGTGGGCTTTTCATCGCGGGAAGGTCAGGGGTCAACGTTCTGGGTCGATGTGCCGCTTTCGGCGTCATCGACGCCACACAGGCCCGCCTGATTCAGTAATGGCTTTTTCATTTAATTGACAAATCTAATATAAAAAACCAAATAGAAACCTTTTCCTACATTTAGATAATACTTACGTAGGACGCTGGTACTGACAGGACGTCGTCATTCAGGGAACGAATATGTACAGGATGTGCCCCCGACAGGAGGTCATCATTTTGGTGTGGCCCGACACCGAATGAGCTGTGACAGGAAGTCAACGCCCAGGATGGGTAGAGTAAAAAGGGATGTCATCAATGCAGTAATGCCCCGCGTTAACGCTAACGCGGGGCATTTTTTATGGGCGATTCTGCGCGCGAGGCAGCGCCGCCCGGCAAACCATGGTCATGGCGAACTACGCACGCGTCGCCTGATTTACGAGGTGGCCTCGGCATTCATGCGTGCGCAGTCTTCCTCGGCCTCATCGCGAATTTCATACTCATCGCTGGCGTATTGTTGCTGCTCGTGATCATAGATCCGAAAGCTTTCAAGCGGCATGTCGTCCGCCGTCTGATTCTTGTCCCGGTTGGGCGAGCCCTGAACATGAGCGGTTGCGTGTTCAAACACTTCAAAACGAGCGGCCATCGGTTCCTCTCCTTGGGTTTAGGCACGACCCAGTGTGGCTATTCATGCCCTGAAACGCCAACTACAAAAGGCCTCACCGACAGGCCGCGTCGCACCGATCAGATCGGGTAGTGCCGTGGCCCGAGCTGCATGGTCATCCAGCGCAGTTCGGTAAAGGCCTCGATGCCGGCCTTGCCACCAAATCGTCCGTAGCCGCTGTCTTTCACGCCCCCGAACGGCATCTGGGGCTCATCGTGTACGGTCGGTGCATTGATGTGGCAGATACCGGACTGGACCCGCTGCGCGACCCGCATGGCTCGGGCGCTGTCTCGGCTGAACACTGCCGCCGAAAGGCCATACTCGCTGTCATTGGCGACATCGAGCGCCTCGTCCTCGCCGTCGACCCGCATCATTGCAACCAATGGCCCAAACGACTCTTCGCGATAGAGTCGCATACGCGAGGTCACACCATCGATCACGGTCGGCTGCATTACAACACCCTCGGCCTTGCCCCCGCACACGAGCGTCGCGCCATGAGCGAGCGCATCGTCAATCAGCGCATTGAGCTTTTCGCCGGAAGCGGCGTCAATCAGCGTGCCGAGCGCATTGGCATCATCCTTCGGATCACCGGCCTTGAGCGTGCGCGCCTTGTCGGCCAGCTTCTCGACAAACGCATCAGCCACGGCGGCATCAACGATCAATCGCTCGGTGGACATGCAGATCTGACCCTGATTGAAAAACGCCCCGAAGGCAGCAGCCTCGACGGCCGCCTCGAGATCGGCATCATCGAGCACCAGAAACGGGGCCTTGCCGCCGAGCTCCAGAAGGGCAGGTTTCAGACGCTGCGCGGCCTTCTCGGCAATGATCCGCCCAACGCCCGTCGAGCCAGTGAAGTTGATGCGCCGAACGCCCGAATGACCGATCAGCGCATCGACCACCTCACTTGCGCGCTCGGGGGCATGCGTAATGACGTTGACCTCGCCTTGATCGAAACCGGCCTCGATCAACACCTCACCGATCAGGTGGTGCGTCGCCGGACACTGCTCGGACGCCTTCAAGATGACGGTGTTGCCACAGGCAAGCGGCGTGGCAATGGCGCGGGTACCGAGAATGATCGGCGCGTTCCAGGGCGCGATACCCAGCACCACGCCGCAGGGCACGCGAACGCCCATTGCCAGATTATCAGGCACGTTCGAGGGGATGACTTCGCCACCGACCTGCGTCGTAAGCCCTGCCGCCTCACGCAACATGCCGGCGGCAATCGCGACGTTGAAGCCGGCCCAGCCGGGCGTGGCGCCGGTTTCACTGACCATGAGCTCGATGAAACGCGCCTGATGCGCCTCCATCACATCCGCAGCTTTCAAAAGCCGGGCCCGACGCTCCCCCGGCCCGGTTCGGGACCAGCTCGCAAATGCCTTCTGAGCGGCATCGGCGGCGGCGGTGGCGTCTTCAGGCGTTGCCGAGGCGGCCCGAGTGGCCACCTGGCCATCGAAGGGATTTCTGCGCTCGAACGTGCTGTTATCACTGGCAGGCCGCGAGACGCCCCCAATCGATAATTCGATGTTCATACCGATCACTCCTTCACCTTACCTTGAAAATCAAACGCCCCACCGGGCCGTACGATGACGCGATCACTCGGTGCGGCGGTAGCTTTGAAGCCCCGGCTTGATGCTCTTTTCATCGAGGAACTGCTTCATGCCCTGCTCGCGACCATGCTCGGGGTCAATCAACTGGGCCTGATCGAGCTTGGCGTAGAGATACTCTTCGTTTTGCTCCCACGTCAGCTCACGCGACAGCTTGAAGCCGACCTTGGCCGCGCGCAGCACAACCGGGTTCTTGTCGCGCAGGGTCATGGCAAGCTTGCGGGTGGTCTCGCGAAGCTCATCAAGCGACACGCTCTGATTGATCAACCCCATATCCGCCGCTTCGCGGCCGGTAAAGGTTTCACCGGTCATGATGTAATAGAGGGCCTTGCGGTGACCGACCGTATCCGCCATGGCCTTGCTGACCAGGTTGCCCGGCGGGATACCCCAGTTGATTTCCGACAGGCCAAACACCGCATCATCGGACGCAATCGCAAGGTCACAGGCCACCAGCGGTGAAAACGCGCCGCCAAAGCACCAGCCATTGACCATGGCGATGGTGGGTTTGGCGTAGTTACGCAGAAGCTTCCACTGCCAGGTCGACGCGTCACGGCGCACCTTGACCTGCACGATTTCAGGGCTTGCGTCGATTTCGCGGAAATACTCCTTGAGGTCCATACCGGCAGAGAACGACTCGCCGGCCCCGGTCAGTACCAGGACCTTTGCGTCCTGATCGAGCTCGACTGTCTCAAGAACATCGATCATTTCCCGGTTGAGTGTCGGGCTCATGGCGTTACGTTTTTCAGGCCGGTTCAACGTGACCCAGGCGATGCCGTCCTCGACCGAGACGGAAACGGTTTTCCAACGATTGGTGTAGTCGCTCATGCGATTGTCCCTTCCATATAATATCAAGTAAGTTGATACTCTCTTGATTCATCATAATGCGCTATTCTGCGCTTGCAAAGAGGAAAAACCGCCCATGACCGACACATTCGACCAATGTACAGCCGATGATCGTCCTGCAGATGGCCCTCCCCCAACCCGGGTGGCGTATCTGATCGGGCGGCTCGACCGCGCCCTCAGACGCCATATCAGCGAGGCCGTTCAGCCACTGGGCGTAACCATGCAGCAGTACACGGCGCTTTCCGTGCTGGCGCGGAGAAGCCCACTTTCGAACGCAAAGCTTGCCGAAAAATCGCTGGTGTCGCCCCAGGCGGCCAACGAGATGGTGAAGTCCATGGAATCGAAAGGGCTGGTCGAGCGACGGCCGGACCCGAATCACGGCCGTCTGATCCAGATCAGCATGACCGACAAGGGCCAGCGCGTTCTCGGCGCATGCGACAGCGCTGTCATCGCGCTCGAGGAATGTATGCTTGAAGATATGAGCACAGACCAGCGCACCGCGTTTCAGCGCCAGCTAAAGGCGTCACTCAAGGCATTGGGGGCAGGATTGATCGAGCCTGAATGAACAAGGCTCATTACGGCGACCGGGCCACGGCTTGACCGGCTTGAGTCACGCGAGGGCGTCAGGGCGCCTCCGGGGTGTCGTAGATCTTTCGAAGCAGCATCAACAGGTGGGCGCGTTCGTCCTCGCTCAACCCCACACTGGCGCGGGCATCGCTTTCCACCGACAACCGCTTGAGCGTCGTGACCAGCGCCTCCCCCGGCTTGGTCAGGAAGATGCCATGAGATCGACGGTCCCGTTTGCAGCGAACGCGCACGGCGTAGCCACGCTTTTCAAGATCGTGCACGAGATTGACCACGCGTGGCGGGTCGATGGCAAGCCGCTGCGCGAGTTCCGACTGCGTGACGCCCGGCATTTCTTCCACGACGACCAGCGCCGAAAACTGGGCCGGGCGGATGGCGTACTCGCGCATGGCCTCCTCGAAATCCTTGAAGACCTTGAGCTGTGCCCGACGCAGGGCGTACCCCAAAAGCTCATCGAGAATCAGTGTGCGGCCTGTCTCAGAGCCTGATTGATCGTCTCCCATCTGCTGCATAGCAAGCTCCATTTGAACACCCATCCGCAAAAATAAGCCGCCGCTTACGCAGCAACCATCTAATTATAAAACATAACCTTATTCAGGCGTTACTCTCTATTTAACCGGCCAATCGCCTTCTACTGCGTAGCCTAAAGTCTGATCCCACGCCTCTAGCCACAAAACTAGTTACACCTTATAACTAATTACCACAGCGACCCGGTCATCCGGTTGACCTCACCTACGGAGCTTGTCATGTCGCCCGATAATGGTAGTTGCCACCCCGAACCCCACGAACACCACCCTGATGACGGTGTTCATTATTTGAGCGGCCCATCGCTCAAGGCGCACCCACGCTGCCTGACCGACCGGCTCGTACACTGGGCCGAACACACGCCCGATGCGCCGTTTCTGGCCGAGCGTCAGCGAAATCACGCAAGCGCCGCCTGGCATACCATGAGCTACGCCGAGGCGCTGGCAGCAGTCGAATGTCTTGCTCAGGCCCTGCTGGATCACGACCTCTCGCTCAAGCGGCCGCTCATGGTGCTTTCCGGTAACGGCATCCATCATGCACTGCTTGCCTGCGCGGCCATGCACGTTGGCATTCCCTATGCACCGGTGTCGCCCTCGTACGCATTGCTTGCCAATGATTACACCAAATTGAAGCACGTCGTCGACCTGGTAAGCCCGGGAATGATCTTCATCGACGAGGAGGCCCGGTTCGAACACGCACTTGAGTGCGTCTCGGACGCCACGGTTCACAGGCTCGCAACAGTGCCCTCGGTTTCGGCACATTCAATCGATACGCTGATGGCAACCCCCAAGCGCGCGGCAGTGGACCACGCCCATGCCGATGTGGGCCCGGATACCATCGCGAAATTGCTGTTCACCTCCGGCTCGACCGGCATGCCCAAGGCCGTCATCAATACCCAGCGCATGATCTGCAGCAACCAGGCCATGCTGGGACAGACCCTACCGTTTCTGGAATCCGCACCGCCGGTATTGATGGATTGGCTGCCCTGGCATCACACCTTCGGAGGTAACACCATCCTCGGCATGACCATTCACAATGGCGGTACGCTCTACATCGATGATGGCAGCCCCACCGTCGATGGTGTGGAGCGCACGGTTCAGAACCTTTTGGAAATCTCGCCCACGTTTTACTGCAACGTCCCAAAGGGCTTCGAAGCCCTGGTCGATCATCTTCAACAGAGCGATGCCCTGCGCGAGGCGTTCTTTCGCAACCTGAAAATGATGCATTTCGGCGGCGCCAGCCTGCCCTCCCACGTCAGCGAGCACCTCGACATCCTCTCCTTACAGGAAACGGGCCGACGTGTACCGATGCTGACGGGGCTTGGGTCTACCGAGGCCTGCCTGTCGTTTTGCACTCAAAACCGGGACCACGTTCGCGGCCTGGTTGGACAGCCGGTTGCCGGCATGACGGTCAAGCTGGTGCCTTCCGGCGACAAGCTCGAGGCGCGCCTCAAGGGGCCAAACGTCACGCCGGGCTATTGGAAGGACGACACGCGCTCGGAAACGGTCTTCGATGAGGAAGGCTATTACTGCACTGGCGACGCCATGCGCTTTCATGATGCGAGCAGCCCTGAAAAGGGCCTGATGTTCGATGGGCGCCTGAGCGAGAACTTCAAGCTGATGACCGGCACCTGGGTCAACGTCGGCGCACTCAGGCTGCAATTGGTCGAGGACATGGCACCGCTCGCCCAGGACATCGTCCTCGTGGGCGAAGGCCGCCCCTACCTTACGGGCCTGCTCGTGTTGAACAAGACCCACTGCGCCGACCTTCTCGGCACCGAACCGGACCTTGCAGAGCTTGCCCGAAATGACATTGTCCGGCGATTTCTGGCCGACCGCCTCACCGTTCATCAACAGGGCAAATCAAGCTCGATGCGCCTCGAGCGGCTGCTGATTCTCGAGGCCCCCCTTTCCTTCGACAAGGGGGAGGTTACGGAAAAGGGCTCGGTCAATCAGCGTCTGGTCCGTGAGCGCCATACCGAGCACCTCGACACGCTCTACGCAGACCCGCCCGGCGCCGAGGTCATCATGCCCTCACGCTGTTGAGATGACTCGGGCCGACGTCACGCCCGCGTCAAACCCGCGTCAAACCCGCTATGCTCCAGGCAGGATTGCAGCACAAGGGCTACCTGCCATGCCATTTTCCGACGACAACACCGCCACCGTGCAGGCGTTCATCGAGCTGCTCGACGGCATGCTCGACGACCCGCTCGACCGCCGCCGCCCACCGGTGGTCACATTCTGGTGCGGTGCCGGTTTTTCGAAAGCCTGGGACCCGAGCTCCCCGACCGATGGTGATCTGTTCGCCATCGACCTCGATGACATTCACGACTTCCCCAACCTGCAGCACGTGCTGCATGTCATCGGCTGGGCAGACTATCGACGTCTCAATTTCGAGCAGTTCAAGAACCTGCGCTACGTGTTGGACATGCAGGTCCGCTACCCGGACATTCGTAACCGCTATTTCGATATTCAGAACCTGAAACTGAGCATCAGTGAGCTGCGCACCCTGATCATGCGCCGCTTTCAGGCCGCCTGCGACGTTCAAAACGTCGACGATGACCTGCGCTTCACCACTGAGCGCGACAGCATGGATCAGCAGAACATCACCGCACTGTTCGCCCTTCTCGAACAACGTGCCCGACACGCAGGCCTTGATGCCAACTGCCCGCTGTATCACTTTCTAACCACCAATTACGACTTCACGATCGAAAGCATTCTGGAACGGGTACATGCGCATTCAGCACCGGTGTTCGGGCGGCTCTATCGTGGGGTGACGCCGAGCCGAATCTGCGGCAGCACCATATGGGAGCATTTGCCGCGAACGGTGGATCGAACCGTCATCAAGATCAACGGCGGGTTCGAAATTCTACCCACGCTCGAGGGCTTCGAGTTTGAATACCGCGCCCGAAGCGATCGCGCCATCCGCGAGGCGCCACCGCTGCTGATTCTGCCCTCACAGGTGCAGGACTATGATGAACCCTACTTTCATCAGGTGTTTCCAAAGGCCGTGCGTCTTCTTCGCGAAACGGATGTGTTGGTGATTGTGGGCTACAGCATGCCGCCGGAGGATGCACTGATCCGTTTCATCCTTCGCCAATTGGCCGAAAGCCCGAGCGATGCCCGGGGCAAGCACGTGTTCGTGATCGACACCAAGAACCACGACATCATCAAATCCCGCCTCGAAGAAGTGTTTTTCTACCTGCCAAGCGTCGGCTGGCCCAGAGAGCACTACTTCAGTGGGCGTTTCGAGGAGTTCTGTCGGCGCGCCGTCACGCAGTGAGGACGCCGTCTGTCATGGCCGACCCGCGTGATGTGCAATGCTCGCCTGGCGCAAAAGCGCGACGGCAAGTGACCGGGGGCGTCGGCGTTCATTAAGGCTGCGTTCATCATGGCGCGCTAGAGTCGCTTCTCGCGCAAAAACAAAAAGGGAATGCACCATGCATTGGCAAGATACGAACGCCCGCTACGGCCTCATCAGCCGCGGCTTTCACTGGGCGATGGCCGCTCTGATTTTCTGGCAGCTCGGCGGTGTGACGCTCTCGCTTTTTGTCGAGGGGCGCCCGGCGTGGCTTGGCGCCTGGATCGGCACCCACAAATCGGTGGGGACACTGTTGCTCGGCGTGGCCCTGATCCGGGCGCTCTGGGGGCTTGGCCAGCTTCGCCGGCGTCCACCCGCGCTCAGCCGGGCTGCCACACTCGGGCATATCGGCCTCTACGCGCTGATGATTGCCATTCCCCTGGCCGGGCTCGCCATGACCTACTTAAGTGGTCGCCCGCTTGCAGTCTTCGGCTATTCACTGTGGGGGCCGCATGATGCAAGCACGCTCATGGGCGCAGGGGCTTTCCATACAGCCCATCACTGGCTTGGCTGGGCGCTTCTGGCGGCAGTGGCGGGTCATATCACGATGGCGCTTTACCACCACCGCATCAAAAACGATGGGGTGCTGTCGCGCATGCTCGGTCACTCCCGAACGGGCTGAGCAGGCCCTACGGTCGATGCCGCGCGGACAAGCTCGGCAGGACGGCCGAAATAGTATCCCTGCAGGTGGGAACACCCTTCGTGCTGCAGCGCCTCGGCCTGATCGAGATGCTCGACCCCCTCGGCGGTAATCTTGATGTCGAGGCTGTTCCCAAGGCTCGTGATCGCCTTGATGATCGCTCGGGCCTCATTGCTCTGACAGATTTCATCCACGAAGCTCCGGTCGATCTTGATGCGATCGAACGGGAAGGAGCGCAGATAGTGAAGCGAGGAATACCCGGTGCCAAAATCATCCAGCGCGATGGCCACGCCCAGCGCCTTCAGTGCCTTGAGCGTCGTCATGTTGCGCTGTGAGCTATCGAGCAGGATGGATTCGGTAATCTCGAGTTCCAGCCGCTCGGGGGCAAGCCCTGACGTGACCAGCGCCTGCTGCACGTCATCGACCAGCTGCGGACGCTCGAACTGGATTGGCGACAGATTGACCGAGACGGTCATCTCAGTCTGCCAGGACGCCGCCTCGCGACAGGCCTGATTGAGGACCCATAGGCCGATGTCGTGAATGAGCCCGGTGCGCTCAGCCACCGAGATGAACTCGAGCGGTGACACCATCCCCCGCATCGGATGCATCCAGCGAATCAACGCCTCGTAGCCGGACGGGCCGTAATCGTCGGCGCGCATGATCGGCTGATAAAACACGACGAACTCGTTTTCGCGCAGGGCGCGACGCAGATCCGCCTCCATATCGAGCCGGGCACACGCCGCCTGATGAAGGGCGTCGTTGTAACAGGCGTACGCCCCCTTGCCGACCCGCTTGGCTTCATAAAGCGCGAGATCCGCGCTTTTCATCAGCGCTTCCGGCGTATCAAGCGTCTCCGAGGACAGGGCGATGCCGACGCTGATGCCGGCCTGAAGCTGGTGATGATCGATCTCGAACGGCGTCTGAACCGCCGCCAACAACCGGGTGGCCAACGCCTCGAGCGCATCGATGGTGTGACAGGCCGGAATGACAATGGCGAACTCGTCGCCGCCGATGCGCGCCATGATGTCGTGATCGGACAACAGCGGTTGCAGCCGCGCGGCCAGCGCCATCAGAAGCTGATCGCCCACGTGATGGCCCAGCACATCGTTGACGTCCTTGAAGTTATCAAGATCAAGCATCAGCACGCCGGTGCTCTGGCGGCGCTCGCGGCAGAGTTCGAGCCCCTGCTCGATGCATCGAACGAACAGGCTTCGATTCGGCAAATTGGTCAGTGCGTCGTGATGCGCCATGTGGTGAATCTGATCGTGGGCCTGCTTGGTTTCAGTCACGTCCTCGATCAGATAGACCATCAGCAGCTGCTCGTTTTCAGCCACGAGCGGCACCATGCGACATCGAAGATGTCGCGTGCCATCGGCGCGCTGCAGTTTGGCGTGCGTCTGCTGAAGGGTGCGCTCCAGGACGGCCCGCTCGGAGGCGCCGGTCAGCTGGTCGAGAATCTCCGCCAGATGGTGCGGCGCGGTCACGCTCGGTTTTCCACCCTGTGCGTCACGAAGCGCTTCGCTGTTGAGCCGAATGCGGCCAGTGTCGACTTCCTGCACCACCACATGAATCGGAATATTGGCAATGACGGAATTTAGAAACGTCGTCAGCGCATCGAGCTCTTCGTTGCGTGCAATCACATCGTCTCGCGCAACCTGAAGCGCTTTTTCATACTCACGTCGCTCGGTGACGTCGCGCGTGATCTTGGCAAAGCCGATCAACGTATCCAGATCATCCCGGATCGCCTCGATCACCACGTGCGCCATGAAGGTCGAGCCGTCCTTTCGCACTCGCCAGCCCTCGGCCTCGAAGCTGCCCTGCTCGCGCGCAATATCCAGACTCTTATCGGGTTTATCGTCGGCGCGGTCCTGATCGGTGTAGAACATGGAAAAGTGCTTGCCGACCACATCCTCGGCGATATACCCCTTGATGTGCTGGGCGCCCGCGTTCCAGTTGGTGATGATGCCTTCCGGGCTCAGCATGTAGATCGCGTAGTCACTGACGCCCTCGACCAGAAGGCGAAACCGGTGCTCCTCCTCGATCTGACGGCGCTGCTGCTGCATGGTCTCGGTATTGTCTCGGGCCACCTTGGCAAACCCGATCAGCGTGCCGGTGTCATCGTGCACCGGGTCGATCACCACACTTGCCCAGAACAGGGTGCCGTCCTTGCGAATGCGCCAGCCTTCGTTTTCAAAGCGGCCATCCTCACGCGCAAGCCTGAGTCCAAGCGCTGGAAGTCCTGACTGGCGGTCGGCGTCGGTATAGAAGCAGCTGAAATGCCGCCCGATGATTTCCTCGGGCGTGTACCCCTTGATCAGGCGGGCCCCTTCGTTCCAGCTCATTACATTGCCATCGAGATCAAGCAGATAGATCGCGTAGTCGATGACGTTATGCACTAGATATCGATAAATAGGGTCGTTGTTCATCATGGCTCGATCAATTGAACGTATTTGCTGCGATATCGGCAGGCCGCAGGATAGATTGACCGAAAAAAACCGCCCTGTTCATTCAATACCGCCTCACCGAAGCGGATAAAGTAGCCTCTGTGACTATGTACTGAACCGCGTATTTCAACTGTGGATTTGACCCATGGCTCGAGGCACTCTTTTTTCGCCCCGCTGGCTGCCCTGGCTGACAGCATTAATCATCGCCGTGATCACCTTGACGACCTATCGCTGGTACGTTCAGCAAAACGACGACTACGCCAGGGCACGCTTCATGATCCTGACCGATGACATTGCCCTTGCCATCACTGAGCGCATGAAGAATCACGAGTTGATTCTAAATAGTGGCGCAGGGTTCATCGGTGCCAGCCGAACGGTCAGCCGCCGGGAGTGGCATCACTACTACGAAAGCCTCCACCTGGATCAAAATTACCCGGGCATTCTGGGCTTCGGCTACGCCCGCCTTCTAAGAGACGCTGAGCGTCCGGAATTCGAGCGGCGCGTTCGCGATGAAGGATTTCCGACGTTCGAGGTGCATCCGCCAGGCGCGCGCGCGCTGTACGTTCCGGTCACCTATCTGGAGCCATTTTCCGGCGCCAACCTCGATGCGTTCGGCTATGACATGTTTTCGAACGAGACGCGTCGCCAGGCGATGGTCCGCGCCGTCGACCAGAACGCGACGAGCATGACGTCACGCGTCACCCTGGTTCAAAAAGCGGCGTCGACAAGGGAGCAGGCCGGCGTCCTGATCTACGTCCCGGTCTTTTACGAGGGACAACCGCTTCTGACCCGGGCGCAGCGCTGGCAAGCGCTCAGAGGGTTTGTATACAGCCCGTACCGCATCAGTGACCTGATCGAAGGCAGCGTCCCTTCAAGCAGCAGCCTCGGCTTTGTTCTGTTCGATGGGGCGCCGTCGCCTGCCACCGAAATGTATCGCTCCTTCGATGAGGCCCAGGTCGATATCGACAAGGCCCGTTACACCCAGGAACTCACCCTCGATCACTTCGGCAAGACGTGGACGCTTCGCGTCTACAGCCTGCCAGGGTTCGAAAAACAGTTCGTCTCGCTTGCCGACCACCTGCTGCTGCCGACCGGCCTCGCCGTCGCCCTGCTCGCGTTCGCTCTGGTGTTTATCATGGTCAATCGGCAACGAAAGGCCGAGCGGCTTGCCAAGCGAATGACGCGCACCATTCGTCATAACGAACGGGAGCTTCAGGATATCCGTGCACGTCAGGAGCGCGTGCTGAGTGGCAGCAATGACGGCTGGTGGGAGTACGACCTTCAAAAAGGGGAGCTGTTTTTCTCCGAGCGCTGGTGGTCGCTTCTGGGGCTGACGCATGATGACTACCCCACCACCATCGACACGTTCATGTCCCTGCTGCACCCCGAGGATCACGAAAAAACGGTGACCCGATTTTATGACCGGCTCGGCTCGAACGACACCGAGTTCAATGTCGAATTTCGCCTGCGCCACCGCGATGGCCACTACATTCCCTTTCTCTCTCGCGGCACCATCCAGCGTGACGGCTCCGGCCAGGCCATTCGCATCAGCGGCGTTAACATGGATCAATCAGAACGTCACCGTATCGATCAGATGAAGCGAAGTTTCGTCTCGACGGTCAGCCACGAACTCAGAACGCCGCTGACCTCGATTTCAGGCGCCCTGTCTCTGGTCAATGCCGGCGCGCTGGGGCCGGTACCGGAGCCCATGGCCCCGATGCTCGATATCGCCAAGCTCAACAGCGACCGCCTGACGCTCCTGATCAACGATCTCTTGGACATGGACAAGCTGATCGCCGGCAAGATGACATTCTCGCTGGCGTCCTACGCCCTTCGCGCACTGATCGATGAGGCGCTTAAAAGCAATCAGGGCTACGCCGACCGTTTCGGAGTGACACTCAACGCACGCCCGTTCGACGACACGCACGTCCAGACCGACAGCCTGCGCTTTCAACAGGTGCTGTCGAACCTGCTGTCCAACGCCATCAAGTTCTCGCCGAAAGGTGATGTTGTCGACATCGACATCCACCACGCCTCGGAAAGTGTGATCGTCTCGGTCATCGACCGCGGCCCGGGTATTCCCGAGGCGTTCAAGCCTCACATCTTTCAGCAGTTTTCCCAGGCTGACGCCTCCGACACCCGTAACGTCAACGGCACGGGGCTTGGCCTTGCAATTACACGACAGCTGGTGATCAACATGCGCGGTGAGATCGGTTTTGAAACGCCGCCTGAAGGCGGAACGCGCTTTTGGGTGCGCGTGCCGAAGGCATGACGTTGGCCCGCGCTTGTGGGCATGAGGGCGTTACGCACATTGATCTCGAAAACTTGCAGGCCAACCCATGGCGTGAATCTACGACGATCGTCTAAAATCCCAGACACTTCGCCCTTCCCCCACCGTCCCATCCGGGCGGTTTCTGGGTCCTTAAGCTTACACATTCAGTTCCGATCGGCGTTCCGCGCAACCGCAAGGAAGGCCGGTGATCGCACCACTTACGTGAGGTTCCATGACCCGTCATACCCACCCTCTGCTCGTCCTGCTGGCACTGGCCACTGGCGGCTTTGCCATCGGCACGACCGAATTCGCCACCATGAGCCTCTTGCCCTTCATTCAAAGCGACATGGCCATTTCCCCCTCGACCGCCAGCCACATCATCAGTGTCTATGCCCTCGGCGTGGTCATCGGCGCGCCAGTCATCACGGTACTTGCCGCCAAGATCGACCGAAAATGGTTGCTTCTGGCCCTGATGGCCCTGTTCGCGCTCGGCAACGGCCTGAGTGCGATCGCCCCCGACTACAACTCATTGATGCTCTTTCGCTTCATCAGTGGCCTGCCTCACGGCGCCTACTTCGGTCTGGCCGCGCTCATGGCCGCGTCCGTGGTCACAAGCGGCAAGCGCACCCGCGCGGTCGGCATGGTGATGCTGGGGCTGACGGTCGCGACCATCGTCGGGGTACCGCTTGCCACCTGGCTTGGCAACGTGTTCGGCTGGCGGTTCGGGTTCTGGCTGGTCACCGCACTGGCCCTTCTGACCGTTGCAATGATCGCCCTGTTCGCACCGAAAACCGGGGTCGCCACGGGCCAGAGCGCCAAGAGCGAGCTTCGCGCCCTCAGCAACAGCGCGGTGCTTTTGACGCTCGCCATCGGCGCCATCGGCTTTGGCGGCATGTTCGCGGTCTACACCTACCTGACCTCGACGCTCGATCACGTCACCCAGATGTCAGCGCATTCCATGCCGATCATCCTGGGCATCTTCGGTCTCGGCATGACGGTGGGTAACGTGGTTCTGCCCCGGTTTGCCGACCGCTCCCTGATGCCGACGGCAGGCGGGCTACTGCTTTGGAGCGCGGCCGCGCTCGCAGCCTTCCCGCTGGTCGCGGACAACCCGATTCTGATCGCGATCGACGTGTTCTGCATCGGCATGAGCGGCGCGCTTGGCACCATCCTGCAGACGCGCTTGATGGACGTGGCCGGCGAGGCGCAGAACCTGGCCGCCGCGCTCAACCACGTCGCCTTCAACATGGCCAACGCCCTCGGGCCATGGCTTGCAGGCCTTGCCTTGGCCTTCGGCTTCGGCTACCGCTCGACCGGTGTGGTCGGCTGTCTGCTGGCCCTTGGCGGCCTTGCAATCTGGGCGGTGGCTCGCCGGCAGGAAAAACGCCAGCGCCACGCAGCCGCATGACCGTTCACGCAAACGTCGAGCTGTAAAAAAACCGGGGCCGCCTTTTCAGGTGGCCCCGGTTTTATTCGAACGCGGTGTCAGAATCCAAAACCGCGTTTGTCAGTGCGCTTCTTCCCAGTTCGCCCCGCTTTCGGCCTCGACCAGCAGCGGCACGCTGAGTTCACCGGCCTGCATCATGCGCTCGCTGACGGCGGCCTTGAAGGCCTCGACCTGATCGTTTTTGACCTCGAACACCAGTTCGTCGTGCACCTGCATCACCATCCAGGCATCGAACTCGCCGCCTGACAGCCAGGCATCGACCTCGATCATCGCGCGCTTGATGATGTCGGCGGCGGTGCCCTGCATCGGGGCGTTGATCGCGGTGCGCTCGGCGGCCTGACGGCGGGTGTGGTTTTTCGAGGCGATGTCCGGCACGTACAGCCGCCGGCCGAACACGGTCTCGACGAAGCCGGTGTCGGCGGCGTCGGCGCGGGTGCGCTCCATGAAACGGGCCACCCCCGGGTAACGGTCGAAGTAACGGTCGATGTAGGTCTGAGCCTGGTTACGCTCGATGTTGAGCTGACGCCCAAGCCCCCAGGCGCTCATGCCGTAGATCAGGCCAAAGTTGATCGCCTTGGCGCTGCGGCGCTGATCCGCGCTGACCTTATCCACAGCAACGTTGAACACCTCGGCGGCCGTGGCGCTGTGGATATCCTGATTATTGGCGAACGCCTCCAGTAGCCCTTCGTCTTCGGAGAGGTGCGCCATGATCCGAAGCTCGATCTGAGAGTAGTCGGCGGCGACGATCGAGTAGCCATCTCGGGCGATAAAGGCGGTTCGAATCTTGCGGCCTTCCTCGGTACGTACCGGAATGTTTTGGAGGTTGGGGTCACTCGAGGAGAGCCGGCCGGTGGCGGTCACGGCCTGATGGTAGCTCGTGTGAATGCGCCCACTTTCGGCGTTGACCAGTTGCGGCAGCTTGTCGGTGTAGGTCGAGCGCAGTTTCGAAAGCCCTCGATGCTCCAGAATCACCTTCGGCAGCGGGTAATCCAGTGCCAGTTCCTCGAGCACGGCCTCAGCGGTTGAGGGCGCGCCCTTGGGCGTTTTCTTGATCACCGGAAGTTTAAGCTCATTGAACAGAATCTCGCCAAGCTGCTTGGGCGAGCCGAGGTTGAACTCGCGCCCGGCAAGCTCGAAGGCGTCCTTTTCGATCGCCTCGATCCGCTCGCCGAGCGCCCGGCTCTGCTCGCCGAGTTTTTGAGTGTCGATCAGAACACCGGTGCGCTCCATTCGGGTCAACACCGGAATCAGGGGCCGCTCGAGGCCGTCGAGCACCTCGGAAAGCCGCCCGGCTTCTTCGATGCGCGGGCGCAGAATGGCGTGGAGCCTAAGCGTCACGTCCACATCCTCGCAGGCGTAGGGCGTGGCCTCCTCGAGCGCGATCTGATTGAAGGTGAGCTGCTTGGCGCCCTTGCCGGCAATGGTCTCGAAGCTGACCGTTTCATGGCCCAGGTACTGCTTCGCCAGCGCGTCCATGTTGTGCTGGGTCGCGGTGGAATTGAGCACGTAGGATTCGAGCATGGTGTCCACCAGTGGCCCGCCGACCGGTACATCGTAGCGCGCCAGCACCTCAAGATCGTACTTGAGGTTCTGTCCGATCTTGGTGACGCGCTCGCTGGCAAGCAGCGGCGCCAGATCGGCAAGCACCCGGGCACGATCAAGCTGGTCCGGGGCATCGAGATAGTCGTGCCCGACCGGCACGTAAACCGCCTCGCCCGGCATGAGCGCCAAGCCGATACCGACGATGTCGGCCACCATGTAATTGAGGCTGGTGGTCTCCAGATCGAAACAGACCGCGTCAGAGGCGTTAAGCCGCTCGAGAAAGGCCTGCCATTCGGCCTCATCAACGATCGCGCGGTAATCCTGCTCATCGAGCGCGAAACCGGTCTGGCGCTCGGGCTCCGGGTCCTCGACCGCGGCATCGCCCGAGGCTGCAGTTTGTTTCGCGTCGCCGCCGTCGTTATCCAGCTCATTGAGCCAGCCCTTGAACTCGAGCCGGGTGTAGAGCGCACGCAGCGCGTCAACGTCCGGCGCGGGACGTTCCAGATCGGTCAGCCCCACCGGCAGCTCGCAGTCGGTCTTGATGGTGGCAAGCGTGTAGGAGAGGTACGCCTGCTCCCGGTTGGCTTCGAGCTTTTTCGGCAGGCTCTTGGCGCCACGAAAGCCGAGCGTGGTCACGCGCTCGAGATCGCCGAAAATGGTGTCGAGCCCACCGTTCATGCCGGTCAATAGCGACAGCGCCGTTTTCTGGCCCACTCCCGGCACGCCCGGAATGTTATCGACGCTGTCGCCCATCAGCGCGAGGTAATCGATGATAAGCCCGGGAGGAATGCCGAACTTCTCTTCGACGCCGGCTTCATCGAGGGTTTCGTTTTTCATGGTGTTGACCAGCGTGACGTGGGGGCTTACGAGCTGCGCCATGTCCTTGTCGCCGGTGGAGATCACCACATCGCGGCCATCGCGCGTCGCCTCGAACGCGAGCGTGCCGATCACGTCGTCAGCCTCGACCCCTTCGATGCACAAAAGCGGAAGGCCAAGGGCGCGCACGCAGTCGTGCAACGGCTCGACCTGCGGTCGCAGATCGTCCGGCATGGGCGGGCGGTGCGCCTTGTATTCGGGGTAGATCTCGTCTCGAAAGGTCTTGCCCTTGGCATCAAACACCACCGCCATCGGGCTTTCCGGGTACTGACGGATCAGGCTTTTCAGCATCGACACCACGCCACGCACGGCGCCGGTTGGCGTACCGTCGGCAGCACTCAACGGTGGCAGGGCGTGAAAGGCGCGGTAGAGATAGGACGAACCGTCGACGAGGACGATCGGAGTAGCGGCCATGGGAGCTCCCGTCGGCGTAAATCGGAAAGGCCCATGATACGAAACGCGCCCGCGCCTGTCAGGCGGCCTGATGCGATCGGGCCAATCACGCGGCACTCGGGCGCACGCCGATCGGCATCGTATGCCCAGTTGCCGTTTGTTACACTCACGCTCTATCTTTCAACTGCACGGTGCGCCCATGACCTCACGCAGCCTGTCGTTCATTGCCCTGCTCGCGCTTGGCGCCCTCGGCCTTCCGGCCCAGGCCGCCCCCGATCAAGGCGCCGCGGTAACCCAGGAATACCGCACCAACGGCTACCTGTACGCCATCGCGGTGACCGATGACAGCGGCCATTACGTGCTGATTGATCGCAATGGCGATGGCAACTTCGAGCGCTACGAAGGCGCAGAACCCGTTGCCGCCCCCGACTGGACCAAAGACTGAGCGCGTGCTGCGTTCACGCATGGAACCGGCCGACCCGAGCGGCTAAACTGGCGCTTTTTGACGGCACCTGCCCTTAAGCGTGCCCCTCTCCCTTATCGACTGGCGAGCTATCATGGCGGTTTTTACACCTTTGACCGAGGCTCAGGTCCGCGACTTTCTTTTGCGCTACGAGATCGGTGACCTTGTCACCCTCGAGGAAGTCGCCAGCGGCACCGAGAACTCGACCTTTTTTGTCACCACCGACCAGCAGCAACTGGTGCTGACGCTGTTCGAACAAGGGGAGCAGGAAGAGCTGCCCTTTTTTGTCGACCTGCTCGATTTTCTGGCCGGCCACTCACTGCCAGTGCCTGGCCCGATCCACGACAAGACCGGGGTGGCGCTTCAAAGCCTTGCCGGCAAGCCGGCGCTTCTGTTCCCGCGATTGCCGGGGCGTCATCCGCATGATCCGACCCTTGCCCAGTGCGCGGCCATCGGCCAGACGCTTGGTCAACTGCACACGGTGTCGCGCCACTTTACCGGCAGCCGCCCCAACCCGCGCGATCTTCGCTGGATCTCGGCCAACCACACCAAGGTACTGAGCTATTTGAACGCCGACGACCAGGCGTTGATGCGCGACGAACTGGATGCGTTTGAGGCGACGTTCGGCACCGACACGGCACTGCCCCAGGGCGCGCTTCACGGCGATCTTTTCCGTGACAACGCCCTGTTCGATGGCGACCGACTCGGTGGGCTGATCGATTTCTACAACGGCTGCACGGGGGATCTGATCTTCGATCTCGCGATCGTGGTCAACGACTGGTGCACGCGTGAGAACGGCGCCATCGATCATGAGCGCTACGCCTCGGTGCTGGGCGCGTACCTTGCCGAACGGCCGTTCACCGACCGCGAGCGCGCCCTCTGGCCGATGATGCTTCGAATGACGGCGCTTCGCTACTGGCTCTCGCGCCTGCTTGTGGTCTACGTCGACCCGCCGGCGCATACCCTGACGCCAAAGGACCCGGCTCAATACCGCGCCATCGTCAAAGCACGCCGTGATCTGGAGCTGCCCGCGCTTCCGGCCTGACCCAACGCAGGCCTTGCCGCTCGAGCCGGCGTTTGATCCGGCTCGAGCGCAGCGCGCCTCTTGGTGCTCGTCTCTCTCGTTGCCTGCTTTTCTCTCATTACCTGCTCTTCTTTCGTTGCTTGTCCTTCTCTCTTTTCCTGCCCTTCTTGTTGCTTGCCCTTCTTTTGCGTCTCGTCCCGCGCTCACCGCGTCACCTGACCAACGGCACTGGCACTGGCGTTCAACCTGCGATTTTCTTTACCGAATCTTAATCCCCTGGAATGCTCGGCCGTGTCTGTGGTCGTATCGGCACCGGGCGCGTTCATGGCCCACGTTCATAAAACCTTAATCCTTACTCGGCACACTGGAGGCCATTTGATATCCAGGAGCAGTGAACTCATGGCGCTCACGTCAAATTGGATCGCCCGACTGCGCCCGTCACAGCGCGCGCTGGTCGATAATCGGGATGGCATCGCGTTGCTCGTGCTCTGGGCCATCGGCGTCTCGCTCTGGCAGCCGCTGTCGGCCCTGTCCGAGCTTTGGTCGCTGGGCGCGTTTCAACACACCAGTGCGTTTGACGCCATTGACCATTCCCGGCGCTTTATCAATGTCGCCACCCCGCTTGCGCTCGGCGTGGCGGCAGCGCACGTCTATCGCTGCGCCCGCAGGCTTTGCTACACAAGCCCCATCGCCCAGCGCACCGCACGGGTCTGGCTGTTTCTTCTGGCACTGACGCTGCTTGGCCACGTCGATACGGCGGATGTCATCACGATCGCCCTGGTGCTCGGCGCACTGGCGCCGCTGATCAAGGGGCGTGTTACCCAGAAAAAGGCGATCAAGAGCGGCCTCTGGCTGTTCGCAGCCCTTGTCTTCTTTGGCCCCGGCGCGCTCGTCATGTGGGCGATCCCGCTGATCGGCAGCATGCTGTGGCGGGCCTCCCAGTTAAAGACCACGGATTACCGCGCGCTTTTCGGCGCGACCGGCGCAGCCCTCGGTGGCTTTGTTCTGCTCTCGCCGCTGCTCTAGACTCGACTGCCGTGCACCGAACAAGGCCGCCCACCGGGCGGCCTTGTTGTATGATGCGTGCATCACAGATGCATTCGAACGTCAGGTGTTTCCAGACGACAGGTGTTTTCCGACGTGGAGCTTCGATGACCGTTTCTTCTTCCGCCGTTACCCGGGCGCTTGCCACCTACAACATCGACCAGTGGGGCAGTGGCTATTTCGACGTCGATGACCAGGGCCATGCGCTGGTGCGCCCAGGCGGCGAACACGACCCGCGTACCCGCTCGCTGCCGGAGCTTGCCCATACCCTGCAGGAGGCCGGCCTGCGCCTGCCGGTGCTGGTGCGCTTTACCGACATTCTGCATGACCGGGTCGAACAGCTCTGCGCCGCCTTCGATCACACCATTGCCGCCTCGAGCTACACAGGCCAATACACGGCGGTCTACCCGATCAAGGTCAACCAGCAGCGCCGGGTGGTCGAGGAACTGCTGGCCACGCCCGAGCGCGGCCGGGGCCGGGTCGGCCTGGAAGCCGGCAGCAAGCCAGAGCTCCTTGAAGTGCTTGCGCTGTCGTCTGAAACGCAGAGCACCATCGTCTGCAACGGCTACAAGGACCGCGAGTACGTTCGGCTGGCGCTGATGGGCGAAAAGCTGGGTCATACGGTCTATCTGGTGGTCGAAAAGCACGCCGAAGTGCAGCTGATTCTGGATGAAGCCGAGGCGCTCGGCGTTACACCGCGCATTGGCGTGCGGGCCCGGCTGATGTCGATCGGCAAGGGCAAGTGGCAGAACACCGGTGGCGAGAAATCCAAGTTCGGCCTGACCGCGACCCAGATTCTTGGCATCGTCGATCAGCTCGAGCGCGCCGGCAAGCTCGACGCGCTCCAACTGGTGCATTTCCATCTGGGCTCCCAGATCGCCAACATCCGGGACATTCAGCGCGGCCTGCGCGAATGCACCCGGTTTTATCAGAGCCTCAGGGCCGCCGGCGCACCCATCGCGGTCGTGGATGTCGGCGGCGGGCTTGGCGTCGACTACGAAGGCACGCATTCACGCAGCTTCTGCTCGATGAACTACTCGATGCAGGAGTACGCCAACAACGTCGTCGGCGCCTTTCATCAGCTCTGCGACGCCGAAGGTTTGCCCCACCCAGACATCATCTCGGAATCGGGCCGGGCGCTGACCGCGCATCACGCGGTACTGATCACGCAGGTGATCGAGGAAGAGCGCCAGGGTGCCAGCACCCTGCCCGAGCGGATCGAGGGCGATGACCCGCAGCTCGATAGCCTGTGGCTTACGCTCGAGCGGCTCGAGCGGGCGCCGGTCGCACGGCGGCTGATCGAGTACTACCACGACCTGTATCAGGCAATGAGCGAGCTGCAGGACCGCTTCGTACTGGGCGATGCAACGCTTGCCCAGCGCGCCGCGGGCGAATCGATCTACATGGCGGGCTGCCGACGCCTTCACGGGCTCCTTGATCCAACAAGCCGGGCGCACCGTGAAATTCTCGATGAGCTCAACGAGAAACTCGCCGACAAGCTGTTCGTCAATTTCTCGCTGTTTCAGTCGCTGCCGGACGTCTGGGGCATCGATCAGATTTTCCCGATTCTGCCGCTGACCAACCTGACCGAACCGGTCACTCGGCGCGGCGTGATTCAGGACATCACCTGCGACAGCGACGGACGCATCGACCATTACGTCGACGGCCAGGGGATCGAGGCTACCCTGCCGCTGCCGGAATGGCGCGATGACGAGCCGAAGCTGATGGGCTTTTTCCTGGTCGGGGCCTATCAGGAAATTCTGGGGGATCTGCACAACCTGTTCGGCGATACCGACTCCATCGACGTCACCCTCGGTGAGGACGGCCAGTGGCGGCTCGGCACCCCGATCCAGGGCGACCGGGTGGCGGACGTGCTTGGCTACGTCAATTTCGACGCCGGCCACCTCAAGGAGCGCCTGCGACGCCAGCTGATGCACTGCGAGCTTTCCGGCCCCGAGCGCGCCCGCTTCATGGACGAACTCGAGGCTGGGCTCGAGGGTTACACCTACCTGGAGCCTTGAGCGCGACAGCGCTGAAAGCGCCGCGCTGCCTCTGCGGCCCTTTTAGAACGGGGCGTCAGGGGCGCTGAGTCACCTGTACGGCCACCGGCGCGACGCCGGACTCGGTCAGCCCGATGCGCCGAGCCGCGGCCGGGGTCAGATCGATAATGCGGCCCCGGGTGAACGGACCGCGGTCGTTGATGCGCACCTCGACGCTCTGATCGGTATCAAGGTTGGTGACCTCGACGCGGGTGCCGAACGGCAGGCGTCGATGCGCGGCGGTCAGCGCGGCGGTATCCAGGCGCTCGCCGCTGGCGGTGGTGCGCCCGTTGTAGCGCTCGGCGTAGTAGCTTGCCTCACCCCGCTCGACGCTTCCTGCGTCAAGGACCTGATGGCCGGCGCAGCCGGCAAGGCTCAGTAGTAGCCCGGCGCCCAAGGCCACATTGCGTGCGTGTTGAATCATGGTGCTTGTCTCGAATGAAGTAACTAGACCGACGACGTGTCGAGAAAGAGCCAGTCGTCGATGGCAAGCGTCAACCGGGCGCCACGAGGCAGCCGCCCGACGCCTTCGGGCGTACCGGTCAGTACCACATCCCCCGGCTCCAGCGTGAAGCTGTGGCTGATCTCGGACAAGAGCCGGTCGACGGGAAACAGCATCTGCGCGGTGTGGCCGCGCTGGCACAGCTCGCCGTTGATGTCGAACGAGAAGCGCAGGTCACTCCAGTCGATGAACCGCCCCTTGACCGGAACGAATGGCGTCAGCGGGCAGGCGCCGTCAAAGCCCTTGGCCCGCTCCCAGGGGTGCCCCTTGGCCTTGAGCTCGTCCTGAACATCACGGTGGGTCAGATCGAGCGCCAGCCCCATGCCGACGATCGCCTCACACGCCGCCGAGGGTGAGGCGCGGCTGACGCGCTTGCCGATCAACAGCGCAAGCTCGGCCTCATAATGCACCCCGTCGGCCGTACGAACAGGGTCGATCGGTTTCGACAGATCAACGGCGCTGCTTGCGGGCTTGATGAACAGAATCGGTGACGTTGGCACCTCATTGCCGAGTTCACGTGCGTGGCGCGCGTAGTTACGTCCCACACAGACGATCTTGCCAAGATCCTGCCCGAAAACCTTGCCATCGATGAAGCGAGGCGCGAATGCCATGACCGCTCTCCTTGTCGTTGAGTCATCGCATACTACTGCGTTACCTACCCGGGTGCGCAACCGTCCATGCCGCGCCCGGCACAGCCCGCACTCAACAAAATCTGCTCTTAACCCTTTCTTAAAACGATTTTTTCGAATCGAAACGCCAGTTAAATTCACTTTCGCCCTCATCAGGGCTGTCGTAGCCTTGAAGGAATCACGTTACACGCTGACACACGACGCAGCACCGACCCTTAACGCATCCCCATACCCGGAATTTCAATGCCCGCCACCCGCCCAGCCCGATGGAACCTTACGATTCGAAGCCTTCACTGGCTCAGCGCCCTGGCCGTTATCGGCCTGTTCTCGAGTGGGTGGTGGATGACCGGGCTTGGCTACTACGACCCGTGGTATCACCAGGCGCCCTGGTGGCATAAGTCCTTTGGTATCACGCTGCTTGCGGTCACCGCGCTTCGCGTGGGGACCCGGCTGGTGACCGCCGCGCCCCCGTCCCAGGGCGCGCCGCTCGAGCGCCGCGCTGCGCACGCCGGTCATTTTCTTCTGTATGCCCTGCTTGTTTCCGTCATGGTGACCGGCTATCTGATTTCCACCGCCGAAGGCAAGGGCATTGACGTATTCGGTTGGGTGACGGTGCCGGCACTGCTTACCCCGTTCAAGGACCAAGCCACCATCGCCGGCAGCATCCACTGGTACTGCGCCTGGGCACTGGTCATTCTGGCCGCCGGGCATGCACTGTTCGCGATCAAGCATCATGTGATCGACAAGCACGACACCCTGCGCCGCATGGTGGGGATAAACCACAACGACACGACGTCTCACTAACGCAATTCAAGGAGCAAGATCATGACTTCACTGCTTCGTGCAGGCCTGGCCACTGCCATGATGGGCGCGCTCGCAACACCTGCGCTTGCCGCCGACTACAAGATCGACACCGAAGGGCAGCACGCCTTCGTTCAGTTCAAGGTTCAGCACCTGGGCTACTCCTGGCTTCTGGGCCAGTTCAACGATCTCGACGGTCACTTCAGCTTTGACCCGGACAACGTCAAGGACGCCTCCGTCGAGGTGACCGTCAACACCGACAGCCTCGACACCAATCACGCCGAGCGTGACAAGCACCTGAAAGGCAAGGAATTCCTGAACGCAAGCGAGTATCCGACCGCCAAGTTCGTGTCCACAGGCTACACCCCGGATGACGACAACAAGTTCGAAGGCGAGCTCAAGGGCAACCTGACTCTGCACGGCGTGACCAAGCCGGTCACCTTCGACGTCGACCGCATCGGTGGCGGTGACGACCCGTGGGGCGGCTACCGCCAGGGCTTCGAGGCTGAAGCCACCATCCAGCCGAACGACTTCGGCATCGACATGAGCTCGCTCGGTGACGCCTCCAAGGATGTGACGATCTACGTAACGTTTGAAGGCATCCGCCAGTAACGCGCGTCTACGCCCAACCAACGCCGCTACATCAAGGGCGCTAGTGACGTAAAAAGGCCCCGGCACATCGTGTCGGGGCCTTTTTGGTACCCACGTCGATACAGGGTTCAGTGGCAGTGCGCTACACCACAGCGTCGGCGTGCTGCGGGGCGCGGTGCGTCTTGTGTGCAGAGGCCTTGATTGGCGCAAGCGGCAACACCGCCTCCTCAAGCGCCCTTGCGGCCGGGTGGGTGAACGCGGTCCCGGCGATCACGTCATCGACAAGCCGGCCCTGTTCGATTGCGATCAACCGATGGCAGAGCCGTCGGGCAAGTCTCAGGTCATGGGTGATGAACAGAAGGCCCATGCCGGTACGGTCACAGGTCTCGGCCAGAAACCGGGTCAGTTCGACCTGAAGCACGGTGTCGAGGCCTGAGGTTGCCTCATCACAGACGAGATAGGCCGGTTCGATCGCCAGCGCCCGCGCCAGACACACGCGCTGGAGCTGCCCGCCGGAAAGCTGATGCGGCAGATAGGCGGCGTAGCTCGCCGGCAGCTTCACCACCTCGAGCAGGGCCTCGACCCGCGCCCTGCGGGCCCGCGCCGAGTGTCGGCTCAGATGCACCAGCGGCTCCTCGATGATGCGCCCGATAGTGTGGCCCGGATTGACCGCGCCGGGGCCATCCTGGAAGACGCCCTGCACCTGGCGCCGAAACGCCTTGAGCGCGCGCCCGCGGCGACCGACCGGCGCATCGTCGAGTTTGACCTCCCCCTGAGACGGACGCTCGAGGGCCAGTGCCAGCCGGGCAATCGTGCTCTTGCCCTCACCGCTGCCGCCGACCAGCGCCACACGCTCACCCCTTGCGACTGACAGTGACACGTCGTGAAGCACGCGACGGTCGCCATAGCAGTGATCGATGTTCTCAAGCGCCAGCATGGAACCCCTCCTCGCCGTAGAGCGCCCGATGAGCGCTTAAAAGATCACGCGCGGCCGCGCTTTGCGGGCGCTCGAACAAAAGCTCGGGCGTGGTGGACTCCACCAGCCGCCCATCGGCCATCACATGCACCTCGTCGGCAAAGGCCGCGACCACCCCCAGATCGTGCGTAATCAGAAGCACCCCGAGCCGGTGATGATGCACAAGCTCGCTCAGGAGCGTGAGAATGCGGTGCTGGGCGCGCGGGTCCAGATCGGAGGTCGGCTCATCGGCAATCACGAACGAGGCCTTACGAAGCAGCGCGATGGCAATCATCATGCGCTGCAGCATGCCGCCAGAAAGCTCGAACGGATACAGTGGCTTGACCTCGAGCGCGAGCCCGACCTGCGTGAGCGCCTCATCGACGCGCGACTGCGCCGTTGCCCCCCGCACCCCAAGCGTTGCCAGGGTTTCAAGCGCATGCGCCTCCATGGTCATCAGCGCGTTAAAGGCCGTGCGCGGGTTTTGCAGCACATGCGCCAGCCGGACACCGCCACCTGATTGCACCTCACCACCTGATCGAACCTCACCGCCTGAGTAGCGAAGCCCGGGCAGGTGCGTGCCGGCAAGGGCCGACGCCGTCAGTGATTTTCCAGAACCGCTCTGGCCGACCAGCGTGACCAGTCGAGCCGGTGGCACCGACAGCGAAACCTCCTGCACCAGTGGGCGCGGGCCATGATGGATCGACAGCGGCGACAGCGTCAGCGCCATCTCTGGCCGCGCCTGCGATGAAGACATCGAGGTCATCCGTGCATCTCCTTGAGCGCCGGGTCGAGGCGGTCTCTCACGCCATCGCTTAACAGGTTGAACGCGGTGACGCTTGCGAAAATGGCAAGCCCCGGCCATATGATCAGCCCGGGCTGGGTCCAGATCAGCTCACGGGCATCGCTGATCATCACGCCCCATTCGGCAGTGGGCGGTGAAACGCCAAGCCCCAGAAACGACAGCGCCGCCACGTGCAGCATCATGTGCCCGAGATCGAGCGTCAGAAGGATCAGCATCTGCGCGCTGATGCTTGGCAGCATATGATGGCGAAACACCGCCCAGCGCGAGGCGCCGCACATGATCGAGGCCTGAACGTAGTCGCGCTCACGAATCGACATTACCAGCACCCGCACCACCCGCGCGTACCAGGCCCAGTGCGTCACGGCGACGGCGATGATGACACTGCCCATACCAGGGCCCAACACCCCGATCAGGCACATGGCGGTCACGAACGTCGGCAGGGTCAAAAACAGGTCGGCGCCGCGCATCAGGTACTGATCGACCCGGCCGCCGGCAAGCCCGGCAAGGCTCCCGATCAAAAGCCCGATCGCGAATACCAGCGCAAGAATCGCGGCCACGGTGCCAAGCGACAGCCGGGCCCCGAACATGAGCCGGGTCAGCACGTCGCGCCCGAGGCCATCGGTACCGAGCCAGTGCTCGGCGCTCATCGGCGAGAGCCTGTGCGCGACATCGACCGCGTTCGGGTCGTACGGGCTCAGCACCGGCGCCAGAAGCGCCACACCGACAAGCACGACCACCAGCATCAGCCCGATCAGCGTGGTCACGGTGCGACACCTTAGCGACAGCCGCCACGCCTTATGCGATGTCGACGACGAAGACTCGCTCACGTTCGCCTCACTCATGCTCGCCTCACGCATGCTCACCCCCGGGCGCCGGCCCTTGCGTGCGGCGGCGCACCCGCGGGTCGATCCAGGCGTGCACCAGATCGACACCCAGATTGGCAAGCACATACACCAGCGTCATCAAGAGCGTGAAACACATCAGCACCGGAAAATCCCGGTTATGAATCGCCTCGACCGCAAAGCGGCCCACACCCGGCCAGGCAAAGATGTTTTCGATCACAAACGCACCGCCGATCAGCTCACCGATCGCCATGCCGGAGGCGGTTAGCAGCGGCAGCAGCGCGTGCGGAAGAATGTGCGCGCGCAGGCGCCTGGACGGCGACAGCCCACGAAGACGGGCGTAATGGACATGGCGCTGACCAGCCACCTCCACCAGCGAGGTTCGAAGCAGCCGCGCGTTGATCGAGATCGTCATCACCGAAATCGCAATCGCCGGCAACACGAAATGACTCGGGCCGCCGTAGCCCATCGGCGGCAGCCATTTAAGCCAGATCGAAAACACCAGCACCATCAAAAAGGCCAGCCAGAAGTTCGGCAGCGACACCCCGAGAAATGCCACGGCGCGCACCAGATGATCCGGCAGGCGCTCAGGGTAGCTGCCGGCGATCACCCCAAGCAGCACGCTGAAAATGACGGTCACGCAAAACGCCACGGCAACCAGCCAGAGCGTGGCCGGCAGATAATTGAAAAGCTCCGCGAGCACCGGGCGCCCGGTGATGTAGGACGTGCCGAAATCAAGGTGAAGCGCATTCCAGAGCCACTGGCCGTACTGCTGCCAGAGCGGTAGATCAAGCCCGAGCTGGTGCCTTACGGTGGCCACGGCCTGCTCGCTCGGCGCGATGCCGGAAAGACGCAGGTAATCGAGCGCCGGGTCCCCCCGCCCGAGATGCAGGAGCACGAACATCGCAAGCGAGACGATCAGCATCAACAGCGGAATCAGCGCCAACCGTCGTCCGGCCAGCCGCCACAGCGGCTCGAACCGACGACGCGTGAGCGCCGGAGAGGCTGCCTCACTCATCGCGGGCCGGCCTCATGCGCGCAAAGGGCACATCTTCAAGCGTGTCGCCGAACTGCACGTTGTCGACGTCTGGCCGACTGACCGAGCGCGACGTCACGTGGGTGATCGGCACATAGATTGCCGCCTCATGCAGACGCGTGAGGATGTCGTGATACAGCGCCCGGCGCTCGGTCTCATCCTGAAGCGTCAGCACGCGGACGATGGCGCGGTCGAGTTCGGCCTTGTCGGCAAGGCCTTTTTGTGCCTGATAGTCGGCGTGGGCCGGCACTCGCATCGAGCTTAAATACGCATGCGGCTCGTAAGGGGCGCCCCAGGTGTCGCTGTAGACCAGGTCAAACCCGCCGTTGCGCTCGCGCTGCATCAGCGCCGTTTCTTCCTCGCCGTGAAGCCGTACCTGTATGCCGATGTCGGCCAGATTGGCCTGCATCACCTGCGAAAGCGCCTTTTGAAGCGGGTCGTCGCCGACAAAATAGGCATCGAGGGTCAGCGGTGTGCCGGCCTTCGAGCGCAGGCCATCTTTTCCGCGCGCCCAGCCGGCGTTATCGAGCAGCGTCCGGGCCTTATTCGGGTCAAAGGCGTACGGCGTCAGAGCCACATCGGCGTAGGGCACATCGGATGAAAACAGCGCGCCCGCCTTGGGTTCGGTGTCAAAAAGCAGCGAGGTACGCATCGCGTCGGTGTCGATGGCGTGCTCGATGGCGCGGCGCACGCGGACGTCCCCAGTCGGCCCGTGGCTTGCGTTGATCACGAACGTTCGCGTGGCAAGCGGCTTGGAGGCGCGCGCGTTAAAGCGAGGATCCTGCGTAAAGCGCTGGAAGCTGTCGCTCGACACAAGCCCCCGGGTGCCCTGAACCAGATCGACCTTGCCGGTTTCGAGCGCAACGGCCCGGGTGTTCGGATCATTGATGATATGAATGTCGACGCCTGCGTAGGCCGGCGCGGTACCCCAGTACGTGGGGTTACGGGTGAAGTGGTCGACCCGGCCCGGCTCACGCTTTGAAAAGACCCAGGGGCCGGTACCGATAGGCCGGGAAAGACGGCAGGCGTCCTGGCCTGTCCTGGCTCCGGCATCGCCGTGCTCGCTTTCGGTCTGGAGCACGCCTGAGGATGCAAACCGCAGCGGGCGGATCAGCGACAGCTCCATCAGGGTTGGGTAGTACGGCGTTTTCAGCACCAGCGCAACGGTTCGCGCATCACGGACCTCGACCCGCTCGATCTTGTTCACCAGCGCGAGCCAGTCGTGGCGGTCACGGCATTGAAGAACAGCGTCCACGTTGGCCTTCACCGCCCGGGCGTCAAACGGCGCGCCGTCACTGAAGCGCACGCCGTCGCGAAGAGTGAATACGTAGGTGCGCCCGTCGTCGGAAATGTCCCAATTGGTTGCAAGCCAGGGCTCGATCTTACCGTCGTGAAACCGAACCAGCGGCTCATAGACCATGGCCTGCGCCATCATCTGATTGGCGCCATAGCCCTGGCTATCCAGCGGGCCAACGTCAAACGGCCAGGCTACATCCAGGATCGGCCCATCGGCCTGACTCATCGGCGTGACCAGCGTCAGCGCCATCAGCACGAGTGCGCAGCACCCGCGTCGCAAATCGTTCATCGTGATCAGAGCCTGCTCAAGCGTCATCAAGGAGGAAGGTCATGGGGGTGATGAGCCTAGCGAAGCGCTGATATGATGTCTATCCAGATTCCTCATACCCTGCGAGCCCATCATGCAACGCGTCACCATCACGCTTGACGAGGACCTGCTGTCGGCCATCGATGCCCGGGTCAAAAGCCACAATTATCAGGGCCGCTCGGAAGCGGTGCGCGATCTTCTGCGGACAGGACTGCTCGATTCGAGCACGCACAGCCCCGAACCCGCCAAACACTGCATCGCAACGCTTAGCTGGGTGTTCGACCATGCCACCCGTGATCTTGCACAGCGGCTATCGACGCTCTTTCACCGGCATCATTCCCTGATTCACACCACGCAGGAAATACCGCTCGATCACCATCACTCAATGGCGGTGGCGGTACTCAAGGGGGAAAGCAACAGTGTGCATGCATTGACGGAGCGGGTAATCAGCGAACGCGGCGTTCGCCATGGGCGGGTGTTCATGGTGCCGATCGCCCCGGACATCGAAGAACATGCCCACGGCGATCAGGTCGAGCCCCACACGCACTGGCGCGTGCGGGACAGCTAGGTCAGCGCGAACGCTTGGCAGGGTCAGCGCGAATGCTTAGTAGGCGGTGTGGTCGTCGTGAACGCGGTCGGCCATTTCGCCACGATCGTCATCGAGCGCACGCAGCTCGGACACCAGCGAACGCACCTGCTGATCGAAGCCATCGCACTCTTTTTTGAAAAACTGATAGGTCAGCGACAATGAGCGGCGCTTCTCGGCGCGCTCCAGAAACCGGGACTCGAGCTTTTCGGCGTGATGCTCGAGCCGGTCGGCCAGAAGGCTCGATTGGCCGTTGTTGCACACGACGTCCATCAGTGCCCGCACCTCGACAGAAAGCAGGTAGAGCTGACGCACGTTGCGTTTTTGAACCTCATGCGAGGTCGAGATGTTGTCGTCAAGAAGATCGATTTCGCCGAGTTCGCAAAGCGCGGTCTGTTCGGACATGATGAGCCTCCTTGAATAAGATGTTCTTAAAGTTTAACGCGATTTCTCGCCTACCCCCCTTACACCATGGTGGGACGCGACGATCCGTCACGCCGGCATAAACATCTTCATAAAAAAAGCCTGCACATGGCAGGCTTTTTAAGGCATATGAACTCGGCTTTAGACCTAGTCGGCCCAGCTGCCGTTGCGGTCGTGGCCCTTGTAGCTGACGCTTCCGCTTTCATCGACATTGCACTTCAGGTTCAACAGCGCATTGCCCTGGCCGTAGAGCGTAACCTCGAGATCGAACGGTTCACCCTGGGTATAGTCATCGATATTGTCCTGGCCATAGGGCAGGCCTTCGAGCTTGGGCGAATCCTTGACGGCAAGGTTCATGCACTCTTTTACCATCGGATTGTCCGGCGTTTTCGGCGGTGCCGCCTGCGCCAGCGAGACCATCATTACCGAGGCCAGCGCCGCCCCGGAAAGCTTCAACATATTCATAACACCACTCCTTGTGTCGGCATCGTCGCCATCGCGTGAAGGACGTGCTCCTATCATAGACACAACGAGCGGTCTCCGCCTGCGTCAAACGCTACTCGACGGGCTGCCCACCAAGCTCAAAGCCCTGATAGGTCACACCGCCTTTCTTATCCACCTGGCAGGTGACGTTGTAATAGGCATTGCCGTTACCTCTAAGACTGACCCTTAGCCGATACGGCGTGCCTTCGTGGTAGCGCACCACATTGCTGTGCTCAAACGGCAGCCCCTGTGTTTGCTCGGCGCCCTGGTGCGCAGCCTCGATGCACTGCTTGACCACCGGTGCCGAAGGCGCGTGAGGCGCGGCAAAGGCATTCGGGATGAAAAGTACCGTCGAAAGCGAGGCGGCAAGCATTAATCTGGGTAACCCCATGGTGTCTCCTGATCAAAATGAACGGTTGCCGACAGACCGTGCGTCGGCGTATTACTGAGACACCAAACCGATAATTAAGTTCAGGTTAAGCAAAATGCACAGCGGTAGGCGTTCACTGAAGATTGCACGGCGAACAGACAGCGCCCACCCCGAGATCGGACATTGCAAGGAGGCTTATCTTGGCGACCTTTCTGGACCCAAGCGTCATTCGTACCCGCTTTTCGAGCGCGATGTCGGCAATGTATCAAACCGAAGTACCGCAGTACGCCACGCTCCTGTCGCTGGTCGACACGGTCAATCGCTCTGTGCTCGAAAATGACCCCGCCCTTCACGCACGCCTTGAAAACGGCGATGAGCTTGCGCGACTCGGACTCGAGCGTCACGGCGCCATTCGCCTTGGCACCGCCGAGGAGCTTCACACGATGCGTCGGCTGTTCGCGGTCATGGGGATGTTTCCGGTGGGGTATTACGATCTCTCGGAAGCCGGCGTACCGGTACATTCCACCGCCTTTCGACCAGTGAGCGAGCAGGAGCTCAAGAAAAACCCCTTTCGCGTATTCACCTCACTCCTTCGTCTCGAGCTGATCGACAATGAGGCCTTGCGAGCGCAGGCGAGCGCGCTTCTGGCGAAACGTCAGATCTTTACCGATGGCGCGATTTCATTGATCGAGCGCGCCGAGCAACACGGCGGGCTGACCGCTGAGGACGCCGACCGCTTTGTGGCCGAGGCGCTGGAAACCTTCCGCTGGCACCCGGAAGCCACGGTCGATTACGCAACCTATCAGGCGCTGCACGACGAACACCGCCTGATCGCCGATGTGGTCTGCTTCAAGGGCCCCCACATCAACCACCTGACGCCAAGAACGCTCGACATCGACGCCGTACAGCGCCAGATGCCGGAGGCCGGCATAGCGCCCAAGGCCATCATCGAAGGCCCGCCCCGGCGTGAAGTGCCGATTCTCCTGCGCCAGACCAGCTTCAAGGCGCTCGAGGAACCCATCGACTTTGCCGGCCGCCACCACGGCACCCACACCGCCCGCTTCGGTGAAATCGAACAGCGCGGCGTCGCCCTCACCCCCAAGGGCCGAGCACTGTACGACCGACTGCTCACCGCCTCACGCGACGCGACCGCCGGACTCTCACAAGACGCCCACCAGCAGGCCTTGAGCGACGCCTTCACCGACTTCCCGGACGACGAACCAACGCTCAGACGCCAGGGACTTGCCTACTTCACCTACCGTTTAAGCGGCACGCCCGACGCAGACAGCACCATCGACACACACGATATCGACGACCTGATCGAGCGCGGCCTCATCGAGGCCACCCCGATCGTCTATGAAGACTTCCTGCCGGTCTCGGCCGCGGGTATTTTTCAATCGAATCTCGGCGAGGCCAAGGCGCACGGCGCGATGGGAAGCGGCAATCAGGCGGCATTCGAAGCCGCGCTCGGGGCCTCGGTGGCCGACGAATTCGCGCTTTATGAAAACCGTGAGCGCACCTCGCTCGAGGCCGTACAAAGTACGCTCGAAAAAGGCGCGCCCTGAGCGCCACACCGCCACCTGCCAAAGCGCCAGGCACACCATGTCTGGCGCTTTGGCGGGATTGGGCTTCATGGCCAGATCAACCTCTGCCTCACATACATGACATGGGGCGCATCGATCACGAAACACCACCGTGCAAACCCTGAAATCTTTGCCATGCTCGGAAAGGCGCGCATATCCACTTGCCAACCGACCACCGAAAGGACCGAGCATGTCATCGCATCCACGCCTTCACGACCTTACCCCGCTTGATCCAGCGTCCACGCCAAAGGGCATCCAGGCCGCCACCGCCCGGCAAAACGTCACGCCCGCGGCAGCGTTTGAAGGCCGAGCCGGCTATGACGCGGCCTTTCTGGACGAGTTCAAGATCGACCTTCCCCACGTGACCGAAAACGCCCCGGGGCGTGTTGCCCCGGTCGAGGGCCGCGACGATGGCCGGCTTGACTACACCCACTTTTCGATCGTGATGAACGAGCCCCGACGGCTGGCGTTTTTCACCGCCTTCAATCTTGATGGTCGACAAGCCCGCAGTGTCGCCCGCGGTAACGACCACTGGGCGCTCGATGGCCGGCTCGCGCTTGAGGCCCAGTGTGGGGAAGACCTTTATGCCAGAAACCCGCTCGACCGGGGACATCTGGTGCGCCGCTCGGCCGCCTGCTGGGGCGAGGACGCCGAACAGGCCAACGAGGACACCTTCCACTTCACCAACTGCACCCCGCAGATGGCGGCCTTCAACCAGCAGACCTGGCTGGGACTCGAGGACTACCTGCTCGGCAACGCCGTGAAGGACAAGGGCAAGGTCAGCATCTTTACAGGGCCGGTCTTCAAGGAGAGTGATCGCACTTATCGCGGCGTACAGATCCCCGAGGCGTTCTGGAAAGTGGTCGCCTTTCGCACCCCAGACGACGCCCCACGCGCCACCGCTTACCTGATCGCGCAGGACAAGGAACTCGATGACAACCTCGGGCTCTTTTTCGGCCAGTACAAGACCTTTCAGAAAAGCGTGGCCCGCATCGAGGCGTTGACCGGCCTCGATTTCGGCGACCTTCGCGACCACGATGGCCTGAGTAACGAAGAGCGTATCACGGGCGCGCGCATCGACATCCAACTAGACCGACTGGGTGACATTCACGTGTAAGCCTGGACACCTGAGCGGTTACCTCCATTAGCGATTCATGCGATGATCCTTGCCATTGAAAACGTGTACAGCACCCGGGAGACACCGGCATGGCGTGGACAGACAGTTGGGTATGGGGGGCGCTTGCGCTGATACTGGCACTTTTGGAGCTGGTATTGGGCGCAGGTGCCTTCGTGTTTCTGGCGCTCGCAGCGGCGGCGCTCGGCGGTGCGCTACTGGCGCTGTTCGGCGCAACGCTGATCTGGCAGCTCGCAGGGGTGGGCGTTCTGGCAGGCGCCCTGGTGCCGGTGTCGATCAAACGTATCGGCCGCCACACCAGCCCCAAGGCCAAGGGCTACGGCACCACCGGCACCGGGGTCGAGCAGGGCTATCACTTCATCACCGAGCCCCGCGAGTTCGACCAGACGCCTGCAATCAAGATCAAGGGCGACACCTACCGCGTACGTGACCGGGACGCCCCCGAGCGCCCGATTCCGATGGGCATGCGCGTGCGCTTCGATCATTTCGAGGGCACTACCGCCATCGTGGTGCCCGACCCCGTCACTGACACCCTCTCCAAGACCGAGACATAGGAACACCACCTCATGACGCTACTGCAAAGCCCGACCTTTCTGATTGCACTGATCATCCTGATTCTCGGGATCATCGTGGTTGCCAAGGGCCTGGTGATCGTCCGCCAGTCCGAGGTGATGGTGATCGAGCGTTTAGGCTCGTTCAATCGGCTGCTTGAAAGCGGCATCAACTTCATCATCCCCTTCATCGATCAGCCCCGCGCAATCACCATGATTCGCTACACCCGAAGCGGCGAGGATTACATTCCCATTTCGAGCACCGAAGCCCGCATCGACCGCCGCGAAACGGTGATGGATTTCCCCGGTCAGCCGGTGGTGACCACCGATAACGTGACGGTGCGCATCAACGGCGCGCTCTACTTTCAGATCATCGATCCGCGTGCGGCAGTGTATGAGGTCGAAAATGTCAGCCAGGCGATCGAGGTGTTAGCCAAGACCACGTTGCGCTCGGTAGTTGGCAAGATGGAGCTGGACCGTATCTTCGAATCGCGAAGCGAGGTCAACGACAAGATTCAGGCGGCTATGGACGAGCCCTCGAACAAGTGGGGCGTGCGCATCACCCGCGTCGAGGTCCAGGACATTCACATGCCCGAAGAAGTGGAAGACGCCATGCGCCTTCAGATGGCCGCCGAACGGCGCCGGCGCGCCACCGTGACCGAGGCCGAGGGCGAGAAGTCCGCTGCCATCGCCCGCGCGCAGGGCGAGCGTGAATCGGCGATCCTCAACGCCGAGGGCGACAAGGAAGCCACCATCCTGCGGGCGCAGGGCGAGCAGGAGTCGATCAAGCTGGTGCTGGAAGCGCTGGGTAATGACATCGACGACAAGCGCACCGTCGTCGGCTATCTCCTGGGTCAGACCTACATCAAGACCCTGCCGGACATGGCCAAGAACGGCGAGCGGGTGTTCGTGCCCTATGAGTCTTCTGCACTTCTAGGCTCGATGGGCATGTTCCGTGAGCTTTCGGGCACACCGGAAGACGTCGCCCGCGCCGCCAGCGCCACGAACTCGACCGTCGGACGGGCCGCGATGGGCGGCGCTGCCTTCGGCAGTTGACGGCCCAGGCGCCGGAACACTTCCGGCGCCTTAGACGCGATACCGACCAGGCGCAGGGCCGTGGTATCGTGCCGCTTTACCCTATTGCAGGATGCCCCCATGTCTGATTCCGCCCCCGCCACGCTCTACATCGTTTACTCCGGCCAGGCCGATGCCCGCTTCGACCAGGACTACTATCTGGAGCACCACCTGCCCAAGGTACGCGAGGCCTGGAAAGCCACCGGGCTCACGCGCGTCTCGGTCCTGTTTTCCGCCTCACTCGGTCAAAACGAAGCCGGAACGATTGCCATCGCCGAGGCCGTATTCAAGAACGAAGACGCCCTTCAGGCCTGCCTCGACGCCCCGGGCACCGGCGCACTGATGGGCGATGTGGCGAACTTCACCGACATCGAACCTGGCCTTTACCGCACGGTGCCGCTGTTTACCGACTAACGGGCAGCGTACCGACAGGCGCACGATTGACCGACTAATGCACAACACCGTCATCACGCAGGCTCGAGCGGCTTGATCCAGAACGACAGCCGCTTGGTGCTCAGCGCCTCATCACCGATATCGCGCCAGCGGAAATGCGCCGCAAGCTCAGGATGATGCTCATACCCCCGGCGACGCCAGAACCCATCCAGCGGCTGATAGGCCTCAGGCCGCTCGGGATGATCGGCCGGGCGCTCGACCGCACAGAAGGTGGTGTGGGTCACGCCTGGGAGGCCTCGCGCGTAGGCTTCGCGCCGCTCGAAAAACGCATGGCCGAGGCCGCGACCACGGTACTCGGGCAACAGAATCGACTCGCCGAAGTAGGCAAGGCTCGAGAGCGTCCAGCCCGCCTCACGAAACGGCACCTGAAACTCGGCCTCGGCCTCGGTCATTGGCATGACCGTACTCATGCCGACCGCACGGTCGCCTTCACGCACCAGAAAAATCGCCGCACTGGGGCTTTCGACGTAGTGCGTCAAATACTCGAACTCTTCCGCCTTCGGCGCGTGATAGAGGTAGGGAAAGGTCGAAAACACGCCGAGGCGCAGCTCGGCCAACGCATCAAGCCAGGGGCGAATGGCGCTCCCGGTCAGCGTCTGGATTTGAAGGGGCTCGCCCTGATAGGTCATCTCATCGCTCATTGACGGCTCGGTGAACCGATAAGCGTACTCGATCTCGCGCGCGCATCGATAGGCCGCGCCGACGCACGTCGAACCGTTCACGTCATCGAACGCCTGACAGGGCCTTGACGCCGGTTATCGCTGGCTCGAACCGCGCGCGAGTGTCTACGCTTGGTCGACGAAATCACCTCGGAGTCGTCATGCAGCTTTCCCCACTTCGCCACCACGGCCGGTTCGACTACCGCCCGATCACCCAACACGACGCCAAGACCTGGCCGAACGGCGCCAGGCTTGCGGTGTATATTGGCCTCAATCTGGAACACTACGCGTTTGGCGAGGGCCGAGGCGTCGGTATCGCCCCGCCCGCTCCTGACGGTGAGCCGGACGTTTTGAACTACAGCTGGCGTGAATACGGCAATCGGGTCGGGGCCTGGCGCTGTCTTGAGCTGTTCGATCAGCTCAATCTGCCGGCTGGCGTGATCGCCAACACCTCGATTCTCGATCACTGCCCGGCGCTTCTGGATGCGTTTCACGCCCGAGGCGATGAAGTGATCGCCCACGGCCACACCAACGCCGAGCGTCAGGGACAAATGACGCCCGATGACGAGCAGGCGCTGATTCATGCCTGCCGCGCGCGGTTGAGCGAGCGCTACGGCGCGCCGCCCACCGGCTGGCTGTCGCCGTGGATCTCGGAAAGCGAACGCACGCCCGGGTTTTTGAAAGAAGCAGGCTTTGACTACACCCTGAACTGGGCCTTTGACGACCGCCCCTGCCCGATGACCACCGAGGCCGGGCCGCTGCTGTCGGTGCCCTACCCACAGGAAATCAACGACATCCCGACCATTTCGGCTCATCGCGTCAGCATGAACGAGTTCGCGACCATGATCCGGGATCAGTTTCACGAGCTGAAGGCGCAGTCCGCCGAGCAGCCGCTGGTGATGGGCATCGCCCTGCATCCGTTCATCGTCGGGCAGCCGTTTCGCCTGCGTGTGCTGCGCGAGGTGCTCCGCGAGCTGGCGGAGCATTCCCTCGAGGACGGCGTATGGTGGACCACCCCGGGCGAGATCGCCCGGGCGTGGTCGGAGACGTCCTAAACGCTATTCGCTGCGCTACGGCGCCGGGGCAGCGCTGGTCTCATGAAGCTTCTGGTTGAACGCCCGCACCGCCCTGGCCCGCTCGCTGGTGGTGCGGGCGTCGGCGTTCGGGCCGTAGTTTGCGAGGAAATCGAGCAGCACGCCGTTGGTCCAGCCAAAGCCATCGACCACCTCGTACTCGCCGCCCCCACCGACGCCGGCGGATTCGACGTCGTATTTCTCGACCAGCTTGCCGGTCTCGCGGTAGACGCGCTCATTGGTGTCGATCCAGCGGGTGGCAATGGTGCGAGCAAGCTCGATGTGGCCGTAGCGCTCGAGTCCGCGTACCGCGAGCCACTGAAGCGGCGCCCAGCCGTTCGGCGCGTCCCACTGCTCGCCGGTGTTGCGCGGCGTGGTTACAAGCCCGCCCGGGCGCAGCAGTTCACTGCGCACGGTGGCCGCGGTGGCGTCAGCCTGCGCAGGCGTTGCAATGCCGAAGGCGAGTGGGAAGACCATCGCCGCCGTGACGCGGTGCGTAAGCTCCTCCGTGCGCCAGTTGTAGTCGGTGTAGAAGCCGCGTGAATCCCAGAACACGTGGTTGATCGCCTGGCGGCGGCGCTCGGCGCGCTCGGCAAACATACGCGCCTGTTCGGCATCCCCCTTCACTGCCCACGCCTGCGCGAGCGTCTTTTCAAGATTAAACATCAGCGCGTTCAGATCCACCGGCGCCAGCGCCCGGGTGTTGATGCTTGTTTGATGCGTGCCCTCGGCCATCCAGCGGGAGCTGAAGTCCCAGCCGCTTTCGGCGGCGGCGCGCAGGTTGCCGTAGATCTCGTTGGCCGGCCGCGTACTTTTTGCCGCTACCGCCCGGTCGCCGGCGTAGGACTCGGCGCGTGGTCGGTTCTCGCCGCCTGAGTAGCGGTTAAGGACCGTGCCGTCCGCAAGCTTGACCACGTGCGCGCCCGCGCTGCCCGGGGCAAGCTCTTCAGCGCCGCGCATCCACCAGCGGTATTCCGCCATGAGCTCGGGCAGGTAGCGGCGATAGACCTGATTGCCGTCTTTTTGCGCCAAAAGCGACACCATCGAGGCAAAAAACGGCGGCTGGCTGCGGGTCAGAAAGTAGGTGCGGGTGCCGTTGGGGATAAAGCCGTAACGGTCGATCAGCCAGGCAAAGTTCTCGACCATGTCCCGCACCAGGTCGAAGCGCTCGCTGCGCGCCAGCCCGACCATGGTGAAGTAGCTGTCCCAGTAGAACATCTCGTTGAAGCGCCCACCCGGCACCACGTAGGGGTGCGGAAGCCCCACCAGGCTACTGTAGGGGTTGGCTGACACCTCTCTTGAGCGGCGAGTCAGCACCGGCCATAGATTCTTGATGTGCTGGGCGACCGGCGTATTGGCCGGCTCCTCGAGGTGGCTTTCATTGGCGGGCGGCTCATCGAAATTGGCCTTGACGAAGGCCAAAAGCGCCGGCCTGGACAACGGCCCCGTCACGGTTTTTGCCTCGAACTCGGAAACGATGGCCTCCGGGTCACGCTTTGGAATCAGATCCACCACCGTCTTGCCATCGGGGTAGAGTTCGGCCTCGGCGACGGCTGTCATGACCGGGCCCCACCACTGCTCGGGCGAGTGCGCCGCGCTCTTGGGCGTCGGCTCGGCTGAAAACGCGGCGCAGCCCGACAGCACGACAGCGCACAAAAGCACCGAAACCCACTGGGCCGGCGCGCGTAAACCACGATGATTGAGCATGAAGCTTCCCCGAAGATGACCGTTATTGTGTGATGCGCTCACTGCGTTGCCACGCACGTATATCAGCGACACCTTACAAGATGGTCTACCTCGGGCAATACCTCCTCTGCGCCTTTCGTCGTGGCCCGACCACGCCAACCTATTTACCAAGCCCTAGGCTACTCAGCCCTGGGCCGACATCAGCGGCCCAGGGTTTTCCAGGTAGCGCTCACGAATGTGCTTGGCCGACCAGTACGTCAGCGCCGCGACCGTGCCGGTCGGGTTGTGCTGCATGTTCTGGGGAAAGGCGCTGGCCCCGAGCACAAACAGGTTGTGCGCGTCCCAGTGCTGGAGGTAGCGGTTGACCACCGACGTATTCGGGTCGGTGCCCATGATCGCGCCCCCGGTCAGGTGGGTCGACTGGTAGTGCGACGGGTCGAAGTGATCGCCCACCCGCTTGATACTTTCGGTGTGGTAGTCCGGCTTGAGCTCTCCCACGATGTCGCGCATGCGATCGCCCATGAACTGGGTCATTTTCAGGTCGTTCTCTTTCCAGTCGTAGGTCATGCGCAGCAGAGGGTCGCCGTTCGGATCGCGGTAGGTCGGATCGAGATCCAGATAGACATCACGGTAGGCCATATTGCTGCCGGTGGAGCCGAGCATCATGTGGTGGCCGTAATGGGCCTTCGCATTGGCCTTCCATTCGCTGCCCCAGGACGGTGAGCCCGGCGGCACCTTGACCCCGCCGATCGCGCCGCTCGGTCCTTGCGTGGTGTAGATGTAGGCGCCGCCTATGAAGCCGTGGCGGGCGGTATCGAACGTGTCCGGGCTGAAATCGTCGATGACCTGCCCGCTGCCGCCGGCATTGATGAACGGATTGAACCGGTGGCGCTTGAAGTACATGTCCACCGACCCGGTCAACTGGTAGGTGAAGTTACGCCCGACGACGCCGGTGTTGCTGACCGGGTCGTATGGCTTCCCGACCTCGGACAACAGCAACAGCCGTACGCTGTTGATCGGGAACGCCGCCAGAATCACCAGTCGCGCCGGCTGGAAGATTTCATTGCCGTCGCCATCCGTGTAAAGCACGCCCTTGACGGTCTGGCCGTCGTCGCTTTTGACGATGCGCGTCACTTCGCACTGGGTGCGGTAACTGAAGTTATCGCGTCGTTTGAGGGCGTCGAGCACGCAGGTCTGAGGCGAGGCCTTGGAGTAATTGAGGCAGCCGTAGTTGCTGCAATAGCCACAGAAATTACACGGCCCGAGCTGCATGCCATATGGGTTGGTCCAGGCCTCGGAGACATTGGCCGACGGATAAGGGTACGGATGCCACCCGAGCTTTCTGGTCGCGTCGGTAAAGAGGGTGTCAGTCAGCGTTCGCGGCAGCGGCGGCAGCGGAAACGGGTTCTGCCTCGGCCCCTCGAACGGATTGCCACCCTCGATCAGGGCGCCTTGAACGTTGCCTGCCTGCCCGGACAGCCCCGCCACTTTCTCGAAGAAATCGTAATGCGGCTCGAGCTCTTCGTAGGTAACGCCGTAGTCCTGAATGTTCATGTTGTCCGGCAGGAAGCCGGGCTCAAAGGTCTCGTCGGCAAACCGCTTCATCGAAAGCTCGGTCGGCGTGGCGCGATACAATACGCCGGTCCAGTGCGCACCGGCACCGCCCACTCCGTTGCCCGGGTGGAACGTGGTCCAGTGCCGCTGGGGGGCTGCCATCTCGTTTTGATTGCGCCGAATGGTGACCGTGGCCTGCCTGGGCCGCTGCATCATGCTCAGCCGCACGCCGTATTTAAGCTCATCGGCAGGCTTTGGATACAGGAAGTCTTCCTTAGTGCGGTCCTCACCGCGCTCGAGCGCGAGGACATCGAGGCCGGCATCGGTCAGCTCCATGCCCATGATGGACCCCGTCCAGCCCAATCCGATGATAACGGCATCGACACCGGGTTTCGTCGTCGTCATGTGTCAGTCCTTGCTCGGTGACGGTGTCTGATTGTCTGTTGCGTGCTCGGCGGAAGTCTTCGCCCCGTAACGCGTCGGCGCGCCGCTGTAGCCTGGTTGCTCATTAAGCGTTTCGCGCACGTCCTTGACCTGTTCGGCGCTCACGGCACCGCCGGTATTGCCCCACCCGGCGCGAACGAAGGTGGCGAGCGCCGCCACCTCCTGATTCGACAACCGCCAGGCAAACCCCGGCATCATGAGTCGCTCGGGGTTTTTCGGCGTGGACGGCAACTGAGCCCCGGCCAAAATGGTGTGAATCAGGCCAGTCGGATTCTCGGCGTTGACCAGTGAATTACCGACCAGCGAGGGGAAAACACGCGGTGCGCCAGTGCCGGAAGCGAAATGGCAGGCATTGCAGTTGTCCAGATACAGCCGCGCGCCCGCATCCAGACCGGTTGCCCTGGTCAGGGTCTGCTCGGTGCTTGATTCCTTGGCAACGCCGGTTGCGTCGGAGTCGTTGCCGCGGGTGCTTCCTTCGGCCGGAAGCGTTTTCAAATACGCCGCGATCGCGGTCAGATCCTGCTCGCTCAGATGCGAGGTGCTGTTGGCGATGACCGAGGTCATCTCCCCACCTACCGCGCTGTGGGCATTTCGCCCTGTGGCCAGATACTCGGCGATGTCGTCGCGGCTCCAGCCGGCGAGCCCCGATACCTTCGCCCCTTCCTCGTCCGCGGGTTGGCCACGAAGGCTCGGCGCCCACCAGCCGTTAAGATTCGCCCCGGACAGGTACTCTGAGCCATCCTCTTCGTTGAGTGCCTTTTCCTGCTGGAAGAGCCCGCGCGGAGTATGGCAGCTGCCGCAGTGCCCGAGCCCCTGCACTAGGTAGCGACCGCGATTTACCTCGGCGTCGGACGATGGCGTCGGTGTGAACGTCGACTGATCGACAAACAGCCAGTTCCAGGCTGTAATGCCCCAGCGTTGATCGAACGGGAAGCTCAGATCGGTCTGTTCCGGCTGGTGCTCGACCGGCTCGACGCCGTGCATGAAATACACGTACAGAGCATGCACATCCTCATCGGTCAGACGGGCGTAGGACGGGTACGGCATGGCCGGGTACAGGTTGGCACCATCGGCGCGCTTGCCTTGTCTGAGCGCGGCGGCGAATTCCTGTTCGGTGTAGCCGCCGATGCCGGCGTGCGTGTCCGGCGTGATGTTGGTGGAGTAGATCGTGCCGAACGGACTTTCGATCGCAAGCCCACCGGCAAACGGCTTGCCGTCCGGTGCGGTGTGGCAGGCGACGCAATCGCCGGCGCGCGCAAGGTACGCCCCCCGCGCCAGGGTGTCCGGGTCGGACGATGCCCCCGCCGAGGCGCTCGCCTGAACCGCAAAAAGCGACAGCGTCGCCATCAGTACTACAGTGCGTTTTTTCATGAGTGCATTCTTTTAACGTGGCAGCGCCGCCCCGCGACGGCGGTCGATACGTGTGACCGTCGCGAACGACTGGGAACGTTCCCAAAAATTTAGAAACAACGGGCGACGTTCAACGGTTCTGAAGCCCCTTCAAGCTAACCGGGCCCAGCGGATATGGACGGTCGTATTGATCGACCCACTCGAGAAAGTTGGCCCGCGCGCCGGGAAAGCCCAACAGTTTCCACCCGGCCATGTGACGATTGCCCCCATAGATGGGGTCGGCAAAAAAGCCTTCCTTGGTATTTTGGAGCAAAAAGGCAAAGAAGCTTTGGCTGGGAAGGTCGGCGACGCCGAGCGCGTTGAAATCGATCTCGCCGGCCTCGAGCGCTTCGAGCACCGTGATTTGCTGCGCCTTGTCGAGTGCGGCGAAGGACGTGCCGTACTGACGCTGGCAGTACACGTGAGTGGCCTTGATGCCAAGGCGATAGACCGCGGCAGGTGTATGTGGCAGTTGATACCCGAACTCGGCGGGCAGGTCAGACAGAAACGGCCCGTCCATGTACCAGTCCGAGGCGTTACCGTAATCGCCGGCCAATTCCTGATCGATGAATACAGGCACATGAGCGGCGATGGCGCCGGGGCCATTGTCATCGGCGGGAATCAAGCGGTCCGTCGCGGCCAGAATGAAGGCCCATTCCTGCGGCTCGAAAAAGCGCGGGTAATACTCGGACAAGGGCGGTGTGTCGTCTTGCGCCCAGGCGGACAGGGGCACGCTGGCAACGGCGCTGATGGCCGGAATCGTTAAAAACGATTGGCGCATGAAGGTGCGACGCTGCCAGTTATTGGGTTGATCGGTCATCGGTCATCTCTTAAGCAATTAAGGCGCTCGAGCGCTCTTTTTTCATGACGCGTCGCGCCAAACACGCCTTAGGATAACCGTCATCTACTTAAGTTAAAACCAAGAAAATGGCGCCCTCGTCGCCGACGGCACCAGACCGACAGACTCACGCATCGAGCCGGGGCTCGACGAACTCCCAGTGAAAGCCACCCTCATCGCGATGAACCCGCCCGACACGACTGCCGGCGAAATGCGCGCTGAACCAGAGCAGCGCCTGCTCGGCAGCAAACGCCAGCGCCCAGCGACGCGCCGCTTCTGCCTGCTGCAAGTCGGCGCAGAACATCGAATTCCACTCAGGGTGTGCGACCTGAATGTGGTGATGCATCAGATCACCGCTGAACAGCGCCCGCTCACCGTCGCTTTCAACCAGAACCGAGCAGTGATCCGGGCTGTGGCCGGGCGTGGGCACCACCTCGAACCCGGCAATCGGCTCGAACCGAGTACTGCTGTCATACAGGCTGGCCTGGTCGTGATCGACAACCGGCTGGAGGCTGTCGGCGACCATCTGCGCGCGGCCTGCGTCGGCGCACCACGCCTCATACCCCTGACGCGAGAAGTGATAGCGGGCGTTGGGAAAGCTCGGCTGCCACTGCCCCTCGACCAGACGGGTATTCCAGCCAATGTGGTCAGGATGAACGTGGGTGATCAGTACGTGATCGACGTCCTCGGGCGCAACGCCTGCGGCGCTCAAACGGTCGAGATACGGCGTATCGAGGCCATCCATCGCGTCATTGCCCGGACGCGACTTATCGTTGCCGATGCCGGTGTCGAGGATCACGGTATCGGTCGGCGTCTGAATCAGCCAGCTCTGCACACTGAGCGTCACGATCGTGTTATCGCCTTCGACAGACAAACCGACCACCGGCTCGAGGGGAACCTGTGGTGGCCAATGGCCCTTGAACAGCGCACTGGCAGGCACCTGCATTTCCGTCTCGGCAAGCCGTGTGATTCGGGCCTTGCCTACCATGAAGACATCGTTGGAAAACGCCGCAGTCATTTGATGAATACTCCCTGAGTCGAGGTAACACTCGCGCCTTTTCACTATCGATACGCGTGCCAAGTAGTTTACCGCGACACCTTTACCGAACGCCTCCTCGAATACGCCGGCTCGAACAGCACTACCCCCGCCCCATCATCCGGTCGAGCTGGCGATAGCTGATCGCCTCCATCAGCTGTGCCTGCCCGACCCGTTCCTCCCCGGCCAGATCGGCAAGCGTCAGCGCGACCCGAAGCACGCGATGATACGCCCGGGCCGAAAGATTGAGCCGCGTGAGCACATCGGTCAGCCAGCGCCGCTCACTCTCACCGAGCGCGCAGGCGGCTTCGAGTTGCTGCGGCGGCAGCTGCGCATTGAGATGCCCCCGCGCCCACTGGCGCGCACGTGCAGCCTGCACGCGGGCGCGGACGGTGGCCGAGCTTTCGCCTGCGGTGGCACTGGTGAGTTCGCTTGCCGGCAGCGCCGGCACCTCAACCTGGAGATCGATGCGATCGAGCAGCGGCCCGGACAGCCGCGCCTGATAGCGCTGAACCTGCTGGGGCGTGCAGTGGCAATCCTGACGCGGATCACCGCGATGACCACAGGGGCACGGGTTCATCGCGGCGACGAGTTGAAAACGCGCCGGGTAGTGGCGCTGGTGGCTGGCGCGAGCAATGTGGATCGACCCGGATTCCAGCGGCTCACGCAGCACTTCCAGTACCTTGCGGTCGAACTCGGGCACCTCATCCAGAAACAGTACGCCGTGGTGGGCAAGTGAGATTTCGCCGGGCTTGGGTTTGGAGCCGCCGCCGACCAGCGCGACGGCGCTTGCAGTGTGGTGCGGCGTGCGAAAGGGTCGCTGACCCCAGCGCTCGAGGATATCGAGCCCGCAGACCGAGCGGATCGCGGCGACCTCGAGGCACTCATCGGGCGCAAGTTCAGGCAGGATGCCGGGCAGGCGGCTTGCGAGCATGGTCTTGCCGGTGCCGGGCGGGCCTGCAAAAAGAAGGTTGTGCGCACCGGCCGCGGCCACTTCGAGTGCCCGGCGCGCCTGATGCTGACCGCGCACCTCGGAGAGATCCGGCTGGGGAACGTGGGCGGTAGGCGCCACGGTGCGGTGATGCGGCGCGATCACGGCCTGCTTGACCAAATGCGCCACCACCTCCGAAAGACTCGTCGCCGGATAAACGGCCAGTGCCCCGGCAAGCGCCGCCTCATCGGCGTTGATCGCAGGTAAAAGAAGCGCCCGGCCGCAGGTCTTGATCGCAAGCGCCGCCGGCAGCACACCGGTTACGCCACGCAGCTTGCCGTCGAGCGCCAGCTCGCCCAGACACTCAAGCTCTGCCACGGCCTCTCCCGGCACCTGGCCGGAGGCGACCAGAATGCCGAGCGCGATGGGCAAATCGAACCGGCCGCCCTCCTTCGGCAGATCCGCCGGCGCCAGATTGAGCGTGATGCGCCGGGCGGGAAACTCGAACCCGGAATTGATCAGCGCGCTTCGAACCCGCTCGCGGCTTTCCTTGACCGCCGCTTCGGGTAGCCCAACGATGGCGAGCCCCGGCAGGCCATTGGAAAGATGCACTTCAACCAGTACTTCCGGGGCCTCGAGCCCGACACTGGCGCGCGTTCGAACGATGGCGAGCGACATGATGCGTCTCCTTCAGAAAGGACAATATAAGCATTTCCTTTATATCGTCCGGGACGCAGAGAGCTTCACTCGCCGTGGGCCGAGGCGTAGCTGCCCTCACGGTGACGCAGCAAGCGCACCACCGCCTTGTCGAATAGATGGTTGAAGGCGAGTGCCCAAATCAGAAAGAACCCGATGAACCCAAGGTCGAGCCACAGCGCGGCCAAAAGCCCCATGTTCATCCACCAGGCCACGATGAACACCGTGATCATGGCCAGAAAGAATTCGAACCCGAGCGTCTGGGCCAGCCGCTGGGCGAGCGTTCGTTCCCGGGTCGGCACCCAGCGATCGAACAGCCAGTTCCAGACGGTGCTCCAGAGTACCGCAACCGTTGAGAGCATCAGCGCGAGCGCCCCCATCTGAGAAAGATCATGCCCGGTCGCAAGGCTTGCACACGGCGCGACAATGACAATACCGCCCAACTCCATCAGTCCCGCCTGAGCAAGACGTTCCTTTTTCGTTCGCATCGAAGACACCAGATTCCCGGGCGACTTGCCCTGTACATGTGCGACGCATTCTACGGCCAGCTACGATAGTAGAAAGTTGGCTTCCATCACTTTTTCAGATAGGTCTCACCATGAATGAACACCTGCCATGGAGCCTTGATCAGCTCATCACGCTGCTTCGGGTGGCAGAAACCGGCTCATTCTCCGCCGCTGCACGCTCGCTTGGGCGGGCGCAGTCGGCGGTCAGCACCGCCATTGCGCACCTGGAGGCAGACCTTGATTGCCCCCTGTTTGACCGCAGCACACGGCTGCCGAGGCTGACCGACGCAGGTTACACCCTGGTGCACGAGGCGCGTCAGGTGCTGGCGCAGTGTCAGCGATTCGAGGCCCGCGCACGAACGCTGAGCCGGGGTGAAGAGGCGAGTCTTACGATTGCGATCGAGGAGGCGCTGGTCGAAATGCCCCCGGTAATGATGGTGCTGGAGCGGTTGGCCTCGACCTACCCGGCGCTTGCCTTGACCGTATTGAACGGTGCGCAGGATGAAGTGGCGCGCTGGATCGAGGATGGCAGCGCTCATCTGGGCATTCAGTTTGCCCACGCCCAGCCCGCCAGTGCGCTGGAGCGGGCCTCACTCGGCCAGTTAACGCAGGTAGTGGTGGTCGGGCGAGAACACCCGCTGGCGCAAGTGAATAGCCCGAGCGCGGGCGATCTGGCTGAGCACCGCCAGCTGATGATCGCCCAGCGCCAGACCCACAGCGCAGACACGCCCCAGGCCTCGCGCTATTGGCGTCTGAACAGTTTTTACGCAATGGCTGAGCTTGCGGTGCGGGGGCTTGGCTGGGCGCGGGTGCCTCGCCACATTGCCCATTACCCGCCCTTTCGCCCGAACCTTGTTCAGCTTGATGTCGCAGAAGCCGGCGCACTGCCAGACATCGCAATCGAATTGATTTCGCGGCGCGACAGCGCCCGCGGGCCAGTTTCTCAGTGGCTTAGAAACGCACTGGCTCAGGCGCTGAAGCACCCGGCCGAGCATTAAACACTCGCGGCCGCGGCCTGTGGTCCGGGGTAGACGCTTGCGCAGCAGAGCGTATTACCCTCGACCTTGGCTACGCCCTTGAGCAGAACGCTTGTTTCAAGCAGGCGCTGCTCACTGACCGGAACGCCTCGGCCCGGCACTACAAGCAGTGCTGCGGAGGTGGTCAAAAGCGGAAACCAGCAGCTCTGATTGGATCGGTCAGTCCCCATGAAGCCCCCACCGGCTAGGTCGGAGGCGCTGTAGAGCGCGCGCACTTCCTCAGAAAACGTCGCCAGTAGCGCAGTGACCTCGATGCAGGCCTTTTCAACCTCCGGGCACGCCATGAACATGACGAAATCGTCGCCGCCCATATGCCCCAGAAACGCGGTGTCATCACTGAAATGGCTCTCAAGCAGCCGTGCGAACAGAAGCAGCACTTCATCGCCACGCCGAAAGCCATAGTGGTCGTTGAACGGCTTGAAGTAGTCGAGGTCGAAATAGACCGTGGCCCAATCGGTGCGCGTGTGCGTTAGATACTCCCGCAGCGTGCGCTCGATGGTGTGATTGCCCGGCAGCCGGGTCAGCGGGTTTTCATCCCGCGCCTGGTTCATGTCGCGCCATTGAAGCGCGCTCAGAATGGCCTCAGGCGTCCAGAATCCAGCGTAGCGCCCCTGCTCCAGTGCGCAGACCCCTTCATGCTCGCTACGCAGAGCGCCTGGCTGATAATAGCGTTCAATCATTCCGGCCGCCGAGGTGCCAAGCGTCACGCTCGAACAGGGCTTCAGAAGGTGGGCCAGCTGGTCGTTCACCGTGCGCTTTTGAAGCAGTGCGTAGCCGTACGGTGAATAGACATAGCGCCGGAGCATGCGCTCGGTGACCACCCCAAGCGGCACGCCGTGGGCATCCAACACCGGAAAGTGGCTGTGGGCCGCGTTTTGTCGAAAAAGCGTCAGGGCATCGCTCATTGCCATGTCGAGGGTCAGTACCGGCGGCTGGCTTAGCTGTTCGAGTAGAAACTGTTGTTCGGGCAAACCCTGTCGCTCGTGCGAGCCACCGGCAGGGGTCGTTGCATCATGCGCTGAGGCCACCTCGAACGGGCGTCGGAGCAGGCTGGGCACGGCCGTCGGGGCCTCGATGAAATACCCCTGTACGTACTGACACCCCACCTCGCGACACGCCTTGAGCACGTCAGCGTCTTCAACACCTTCGGCCACGACCTTGACACCAAGCGAGCGTGCAAGCGCGACGACACCTTTCACGAACAGGACCAGTCGCGGCTCGCTTGCGAGCCCGCGAATGAACTGTTTATCGAGCTTGATGACCTCGGGGGCAAGCGTATACAACCGGTCCAGATTGGAAAGCTCGATGCCGAAATCATCGAGTGCAAGCCCGATGCCGGCCGCGCGCCAGCGAGCAAGTTCGGCCTCAAGCGTTGCACCGCCGGCCAGCGCATGACGCTCGGAAATTTCGAGCACCAGCGCCCCCGGCGCGACATCGGCGCCCTCGAGCTCGGCCAGCAGCGTTTCGAGTGTCAACGCCGACGTGGCGAACAGCCGGTTTTCGAGGTTTAAAAACAAGCGAACGTTCGTTGGGGCATTGAGCGCCTTGAAGGCAGCAAGCGTGCGCGCGCGGACCAAAGCATCGACCTCGGCCAGCTTGCCGACACGCTCTGCCCAGGCAAGCACGGCCAGCGGCGAGTCGAACCCCACCTCCCCGACCCCGCGCATCAAGGCCTCGACCGCGCAGCAACGCCCGGTCTCAACGTCGATGATCGGCTGAAACACCATTGCAAGCTGCACCTTCAACTGCTCGAACCGGCGCCCGGGACTTTCCAGACCCATGAGCCCGCTGCTCGAGGCGCCCTGCGTACACACTAAAGGCATCCCCGCCTCCGAGTCGCATCATCGTTGTTTGAGTTTTGACTGACCGCAAAAGACCGTGTTCGGAGCGCTCGCGCTCCAGTCATATCCGAAAATCGGCCGGCTGGGGATGCAGTTTAATTAAACTTTGCCGACAGGATGAGCTCTATTTAGAAAATGGGCATAAACCGAGAAAATGAGCATAAACCGATAGCACATACGCACCATGGGCAACGCAGGCATCGGGTCATCATGGGGAAGGGCAAGGCCGTGCCGGTCACACGCTCACTTCACGGCCACGGCCATTTATACGAGCGAGGCGGTTCAGCGCTGCTCGATCGTGTATGGAGAGGTGGGGCCAAACTGCGCGGCCCTGGACCCGGTACGCCAGGCCCAGAGCTGATCACCAAGACTGTAGTGCCACCATTCGCTTGGCAAATTGACAAAGCCTGCCGAGGCCATCGCGTGGAAGAGCACGCGGCGGCGAGCGCGATAGAGCATCGCATCTTCGGCATCAAGGTGGGTTTCAAAATGATCGGTATAGGAGGCCGAGCACACCTCATCGAACGCCGACCCCATATCAAGGATAAGACCGCACTCATCACAGAGCGCCACATCGACCGCGCCCCCGGTCAAATGCGGGCTTGGCGCGGCCGGGTCGTCGCTTGGCGGCGCAACGAACGCGCGGGTTTTCTGATAGAGCCGGTCGTTTGAATACTCGGGAAACCGCTCGGCCATCAGCGTGTGCAGACGCTCGAACAGCGCTCGCTGAACCGCCATCGGGCGCCAGCCATCGAGCACCACCAGCCCGACGCCTTCGGGCAGCATGTTCGCAGCGGCCAGAAGCCCACGGTAGACCGGTTCACGCACGAAGCATTCGGCCACCGCGCCGGGCACGCCGAGTGCGTGATAGATCGGCCAGGTCGCCATCCCGGCGCGCCCAAGCGAGGTGGGATGAAGCCGTCCGCCCTGCTCGACAATGGGCAGGTTTGCAATGGCGGCCCAGTCGGGGTCGGAAAGCGCAGGGATGGGGTGTTCTGCAAGCGAGAGCGGGTCGGATGGCGTCACGTTCAAATCCAGTCAGACGCAGTCAGGGCTTACCCGCTGCGTGATCACGGCAAGGGGCGATGGGCACTCGCCCAGCGCATCGAATTGTCATCATACGCTGCCGGATAGCCGCCAGCGCAAGTCGAGGCGACCTACCGGGCAAGCCAACCCCGCGCGATAAAGGGCGAAAACAGACGGCGATAGAGGCGCCGCGTCAGACGGTGCAGGCCGGGCATGTAAAGCGCCTCGAGTCGGCGCGCCATCAGCGTACACAGCGCCGACACCCCGACCGCGCCCAGCATGTCCATCGTATAGTGTACGCCGAGATAGATCCGCGACCAGGCAATACCGAGGCTCAAAAGCCCCAGCGCCGCGCCAATGCGCCGAAACCCCGGGTAGGCCAGAAACGTCAGCGCCACTGTGGTCACGATGGTCATGTGATCACTTGGAAACGACGGCGTTGCCGAGTGCGACAGGTACGTATGCCCCAGATGGGCGACAAAGGGCCGGGGATGATTCCAGAAAAGCCCGATCACCCCATTGACGCCAAGTGCCATCACACAGGCCACCAGCGCCTGAAGCACGCCCTTCTGACGGCCGGGCGCCCGGTGAAGCCAGCCCAGCGCCAGCAGCAGGGGCACCAGATAGATAACGTAGATCGCGAACACATCCGCGGTCATGAGCAGGAACTGCGAGGCGTGGGCAGGGGCGTTGAGCCAATCGAACAGGCGAAGATTGAGGGCTTCCATGATCATCCGGGGGCGTTGAGACAGCGAAACGGCCTTTAGAACCCTCCTCTAGCGGATTGGTTCCATCACGCCGTTTCGCGGTCGCAGCCTAGGCCCGGGTCGGTGTCAGTACCTGCCGATGAAGAGCGGTACCGGCGCTGTCCTTGAGGGTCACGGTCAGCGCCTCGCTTTCGCCGTCAAGGTCGACCTGACCGAAGAACTGATAGCCCCGCGAGGGCGGCAGGTTCTTCTGGCCGTCGGGCGGGGCTTTTTGAAACACCACCTTGGGACCGAAGGTGGCGTCGAGCTCACCGGGGCCGAAGGTACCGGCGTGCAGCGGCCCGCTGACAAACTCCCAAAACGGCGTGAACGCCTTGAACGCAGCACGCTCCGGCGAGTAGTGGTGCGCTGCGGTGTAGTGCACATCGGCGGTGAACCAGACCACGTTTTGAATGGCGTTGTCGCGAATGAAGCGCAAAAGCCGGGCAAGTTCGAGCTCGCGCCCCTTGGGCGCGCCGTCATCGCGGTTGGCGATCGCCTCGAAGTGATCACCGTCGGCCACCACCAGCCCGACCGGCATATCGGCGGCAATGATCTTCCAGGTCGCGCTTGAGTCGAGCAGGGCCTGTTTCAACCAGTCGAACTGGGTCTTACCAAGAAAATCGGTGGCCGGGGACGAGGACGTCTGCACATTGGCGCTGTTGGGGCCGCGGTAGCTTCGCATGTCGAGCATGAACACCTCGAGCCCGGGGCCGTAGGGAAACCGACGATAGAGCCGGTCGGGGGCCGAGCTGGATAACCGCGTTGGCGTGAACTCGACAAACGCCTGTCTAGCCCGCGCCGAAAGCAGGGACACGTTTTTCTCCCGATAGCGGTCGTCGTCAAGGAGCTCCCCCGGGTACCAGTTATTCACCGTTTCGTGGTCGTCCCACTGGGCAAGCATCGGGACGTCTGCGTAGAGCGCGCGTACGTTGGCATCGAGCAGGTTATAGGCGTGCTGTCCCCGATACTCCTCGAGCGTTTCCGCCACCTTTTGCTTGGCCGGCGTCACAACGTTCTGCCAGACCGAGCCGTCCTCGAGCGCCACCCGCTCCTCCATCGGGCCATCGGCGTAGACGGTGTCGCCGGAATGAAGGAAGAAGTCCGGGCGCGCCTTTCGCATGGTCTCGAAAATCGTCATGCCGCCGCGCGATTCATCGATGCCCCAGCCCTGCCCGGCCACATCGCCTGACCATACAAAGCGCACGTTGCGGGCGGTGGTTGGCGGAAGCGGCAGCGACCCCGCGACCGGCGCGCTCAACGCCCGGTGATCCCCCGGCGATTGAAAACGCACCCGGTAATAAAGATGATCCCAGCCGGCAAGACCCGTGGCGTCGAGCTTGCCGACAAGCCCGGTCTCCGGCAGCACCGCCACCGGTGGCAGCCGCCGGAACTGGGCGAAATCCGGCGTTTTCGAGATATCGACCTGCATGATCGCGGGGCGGTCCGCCCGGCTCCAGAGCATGGCGCGGTCCGTCAGCACATCGCCACTCATGACGCCGGACACCGCTTCCGGACGACGCCCCTCGGCAAGCACAATGGCCGGCGCCCCGATAATCCCCGTGCCAAGGCCTGCAAGCCCCAGCCCTCCCTTGATGCCTGTCGTCAGTAAGTCACGTCGCTTCATGTCGTCTCCGCGTACCAGAAATCGTAGGCGAAGTATCCGAACACAAGATGACGTCTTGGATACGCCCCCATGACGAGGCGATGTCACGACCGATCACGCACGCCGTTCAGGCGTAAAAAAAACCCGCAGATGCGAGGTTTTCAAGGAAACGCCAGGTGAGATCAGACGCCGGTGTGCGGCGAGTCGTCGCTGGTTCCGGTCGGTTCGGCGTTGGCTGCATCGTCGCTTAACGGCTCGGCGTTGGCCGTGGTGGTCTGACCGCCCTTCAGGGAGGCAAGCTGCGCTTCCATGTCGGCAACCTGCTTTTCAAGCGCCTCGACGCGGGTACGGGTGCGGGTCAGCACATCCATCATGATGTCGAAATCTTCACGCGAGACCAGATCGAAACGGTCGAACGTGCTTTTCATCGCGCTCTGAACGCTTCGCTGAATGTCTTCCGGCGCCTGGGAGACGTCCTGAAGACGCTCGCCTAGCTGTTGGGCGAATCGACTGAATACATCGCGATTGGCGGCCATAGTATCCTTCCTCTGATTACGTGTTCGTTGAGCATAGGATACGCACTGTGGAACCGAAACGCCTAATCCCGTCGCGGCGTCGACGATAGCGCCTGTGTTCAAAATCCTTTCGTGTTCTTGACCGCCCTTCGCAACGCCCCCGCCAACACGCCCTTCGACACGTTCATAGACACGCGCATAGACACGCCCGGTGTTCACATGCCGTCGCCTTGCACACAAACAGTGCAACGCTGCACAAGGCCCGAAAGAAAGGGCGTTATTTGGTGCAGCCGTTGGCACGCGCCTGCACCACAAACACACACCCACTGCCCCACGCCTGCCTAAGTTACTGATAAAAAAGAGATCAACCGCGCATTGGCATGGTGCCTGCCTAGCTTATGCACGCGCCCCATCAAGGAGAATCGGATGAAACTTGTGACCGCCATCATCAAGCCGTTCAAGCTCGACGACGTTCGAGAAGCGCTTGCCGACAACGGGGTGCAAGGCATTACCGTGACCGAGGTCAAGGGCTTCGGCCGACAGAAGGGGCACACCGAACTCTACCGCGGCGCTGAATACGCGGTGGATTTTCTACCCAAGGTAAAACTAGAAGTCGCCGTCGATGATGCGCGCCTCGACAGCATCATCGACGCCATCTGCCAGGCGGCCAACAGCGGCAAGATCGGCGACGGCAAGGTCTTTGTCACCCCCCTCGACGACGCCATCCGCATCCGTACCGGTGAACGCGGTATAGATGCGGTATGACCCCCGATTGCACGCTTTCCAAGGAACTGTGAAATGAATGACCTGATCGAAGTCAAATACGCCCTCGATACGTTCTACTTTCTAATGACCGGCGCGCTGGTGCTGTGGATGGCCGCCGGGTTCTCGATGCTGGAGGCAGGCCTTGTCCGCGCCAAGAACACCACCGAGATTCTGACCAAGAACATTGCCCTGTTCGCCATTGCCTGCACCATGTACCTGCTGGTCGGCTACCACCTGATGTACTCAAGCGATTCAGGCGGCTTCCTGCCGAACCTCGGCTTTTTGCTCGGGGCGGAAAACACCCCCGATGACGTGTTCGCAAGCGGGGGCGAGGTCTATTACTCCGCCCGCTCGGATTTCTTCTTCCAGGTGGTGTTCGTCGCGACCGCCATGTCGATCGTCTCGGGTGCTGTTGCCGAGCGCATGAAGCTCTGGGCGTTCCTGCTGTTCGCGGTGGTGCTGACCGGCTTTATCTACCCGGTTCAGGGCTACTGGAAATGGGGCGGCGGCTTCCTCGATGCAGCCGGCTTCCAGGACTTCGCAGGCTCCGGCGTTGTGCACCTGTGTGGCGCGACCGCCGCGCTTGCAGGCGTCCTTCTGCTTGGCGCGCGCAAGGGCAAGTACGGCAAGAACGGGCAGATCAACGCCATTCCCGGTGCGAACCTGCCGCTTGCAACCCTTGGTACCTTCATCCTGTGGCTTGGCTGGCTCGGCTTCAACGGCGGCTCTGAGCTCAAGATTTCAGACATCGGTGAGGCCAATGCGGTCGCGCAGGTGTTCGTCAACACCAACGCAGCCGCCGCAGGCGGTGTGATCGGTGCGCTGATTCTTGCACGCCTTTGGTTTCGCAAGGCGGATTTGACCATGGCCCTCAACGGGGCGCTGGCTGGGCTTGTCGCGATCACGGCCGAGCCGCTGACGCCTACGGCACTCGGCGCAACCCTGATTGGCCTGACAGGCGGTCTGATCGTGGTCTTTGCCATCGTCGCCCTCGACAAGCTCAAGGTCGATGACCCGGTCGGCGCCATTTCGGTGCACGGCGTGGTTGGCATCTGGGGTCTGCTCGCGGTGCCGCTGACCAATGAGGCCGCCACGTTCGGCGCACAGCTTCTGGGCATTGCCGTCATCTTTGGCTGGACCTTCATCGCAAGCCTTGTTGTCTGGTTCATCATCAAGGCCGTGATGGGGCTTCGCGTCAGCGAGGAAGAGGAATACGAAGGGGTCGATATCACCGAATGCGGCATGGAAGCGTACCCGGAATTCATCGGCAGCAAAAAATAATCAAGGCCCGGGGCAGCGCTCGACGCCGCCCCGCCCTCCTGCGGCCCCTTGGGCCTTTTTTGGCAAAGCGGCAATGCTTTTTGTGAGAGTTGGAAACCCGTTGTATGCTTAATGCCAAACGAGGGATGCCTTTACCGACACTGCAAGGAGAGAAGCAATGAAATTGGTCTCCGCCATCATCAAACCGTTCAAGCTCGACGATGTCCGCGAGTCCTTATCCGAGGTCGGCGTTCAGGGAATCACCGTCACCGAGGTCAAGGGCTTCGGTCGACAGAAAGGGCATACCGAGCTGTATCGCGGGGCCGAGTACGTCGTCGATTTTCTACCCAAGGTGAAACTCGAAGTCGCCGTCGATGACAGCATGGTCGATCAGGTCATCGAAGCCATCACAGACGTTGCCAACACCGGCAAGATCGGCGACGGCAAGATCTTCGTCTCCCCGCTCGAGCAGGTGCTGCGTATCCGTACCGGCGAAACCGGCAAGGACGCGGTCTGACCGCACAGCCTCACGCCATTTTCGAAAGCGCGCCTTCGGGCGCGCTTTTTTATTGACCCTCGATTGCGTTGCGCCCTTGAGAAATCGCCCAATCGCAACAAGACTTACCCGTGACAGGCAGGCAGCGACTCGGCGTCTGCCGCCGACCGCCTGCTCCGTTCATGGCAGGTCTTGATCCCAAAGGAGGTTTTCATGGCACTTAGATTAGGTGATACCGCACCGGACTTTACCCAGGACAGCACCGACGGCTCGATCCGCTTTCACGAATGGGCCGGTGACAGCTGGGTCGTGCTGTTTTCGCACCCGGCCGACTTCACCCCGGTCTGCACCACCGAACTCGGAGAAGTCGCCCGCCTGAAGCCCGAATTCGACAAGCGCAACACCAAGACCATCGGTCTGTCGGTCGACGCGCTCGACGAGCACAAGCAGTGGATCGGCGACATCGAAGCGACCCAGGGCTGCGCGCTCAATTTCCCGCTTCTGGCCGACAGTGACCGTAGTGTCAGCGAGCTTTACGACATGATCCACCCCAACGCCGACGCCACCAGCACGGTTCGCTCGGTGTTCGTGATCGACCCGGCCAAGAAGGTTCGCCTGACGCTGACCTACCCGGCCAGCACCGGCCGCGATTTTACCGAGCTTCTTCGCGTGATCGACAGTCTTCAGCTCACCGACGGCTACAAAGTCGCAACGCCTGTGAACTGGCGCGATGGCGATGACGTGATCATCGTGCCCTCGCTCGACAACGAACAGGCCAAGGAACTCTTTCCCAACGGCTGGGACGAAAAACGCCCCTACCTGCGTGTGACGCCACAACCCAACAAGTCCCGCTAACGCATCTGCACGCGGCCCCGTGAGCGTTCGATACGACGCGTTCAGGGCCTCGCTTGGCTGAGCGCGCCGAGCGTGAACGCGCTACACTGCCCGCGTTTTCACACAAGGCGCGTTTTCAGATGCAAGCACTGCTCGAATCGATTCTCGATGAGGTTCGCCCCTTGCTCGGCCAGGGCAAGGTGGCGAACTATATTCCTGCGTTGGCCACCGTCGACCCGCATCAGCTCGGGGTTGCCGTGATCGGCACCGACGGGTCGCTGTCTCAGGCCGGCGACGCTGATGTCCCGTTCTCGATTCAAAGCATCTCCAAGGTGTTTAGCCTGGTGCAGGCCATTACCCACCAGGGCGAAGCCATCTGGGACCGGCTCGGCCATGAACCCTCCGGGCAGGCCTTCAACTCGCTGGTGCAGCTCGAATTCGAGCAGGGACGACCGCGCAACCCCTTCATCAATGCAGGCGCCCTGGTCATCGCCGACATCAACGAATCCCGCTACGCCGCGCCCGTTCTCTCCATGCGCGACATGGTTCGAAAGCTGACCGACAACCCGCACATCATCGCCGACATGGTGGTCGCCGACTCCGAATATCAGCACCGCTCACGCAATGCAGCCGCCGCGTATCTGATGCAATCGTTCGGCAACTTCCACAACGACGTCGAAACGGTGCTCAAGAGTTACTTTCACCACTGCGCGCTCGCCGCAAGCTGTGTGGATCTGGCCCGGGCCTTCTCGTTTCTGGCCAATCAGGGCCGCTGTCTGCACAGCGGCAACGTCATCCTGTCACCGCGCCAGACCCAGCAGGTCAACGCCATCATGGCCACCAGCGGACTCTACGATGAGGCCGGAAACTTCGCCTACCGGGTCGGACTGCCGGGCAAGAGCGGCGTCGGCGGCGGTATCGTCGCGATCGTGCCGGGCCGCTACAGCCTCTGTGTGTGGTCGCCGGCATTGAACCCGAGCGGCAATTCGCTGGTGGGCATGCAGGTGCTCGAGAAGCTGACCGAGCGCCTCGGCTGGTCGGTGTTCGCCCCGGTCGTCTGCCCCTGACCGCCGTGCGATCTGTAAACGCCCTGTGAGGGTCAGAAAATCGGGCCAGACAAGTGCAGGGTTAGACAAGTGCAGGGTCAGACCACCGCCGGCGTCAGTAACTGACGGCAGGCGCGAACGACCGACAGCGCCGCAAGCGTCGAGGTCTTTGGATTGGCCTCAAGCGGAAAGCCGCTGAGTTCGATCTCGAACTGCCCGAACCGCCCTTCCGCCTTGATGCGGTGGGTGTTGCGCGTCGTGAGCGGGTCGACCACCAGCTTGACCGTGGTGGCCTCCATGCCAACGCCTGCGAGTGCAACGGTCGCGGCCACATTGGAATTGGCCGGAAACAGGCGAGCGGCCTCACCCGCTGTGCCTTCGAAAAAGACCGTCGGCACCGTGACCTTATCAAGCGCCACCAGCGTTTCGGCGTGACTGCCCTGCCAGCTGCGGGGCGCCTTGCGCGCCTCATACGTTACCCGGTCAAGCCCGCCTTCCCGCGCGGCCGCCAGCCCATCCATGCCAGCCACCGCACCGGAGAGCACTTCGAACTGGGTATCACCGGCCCGTGCGGCCTCACAAAGCGCGTCGTACAGGGCTTGATCGGCCAGCGCGCCAACTGAAATCACGGCCAGCCGCCACCCGCAACGAAGCACCGACTCACCGTGCGCGCGAAGTCCCGGCTGCCCGGCGCATTCGAGCACCAGTGCCGGCTCGCCCTGAACCTCATCGACCGAGGACACCACGTTGACCTGCTCGCCCAACTCCGCCTGGACCGCGCTCTGACGCTCGGGCGTCTCGATCACCCATTCAAGGCTCAGCCCCTCCGGCAATAGCCGATGCACTTCCTGGCCCATCGCACCATAACCAATCATCAAAATGTGTCGATTCATGACTCACCATCTCGAAATTCACGTTAAAGCAATAAATGGCATCGGGATATTTCCCGCCTCGTTTCGACATACTGCCAGCTCATGGCGCAAGAGCAACGCACGGCCGCCAACATAAAGTACGAAAAAAGTATGTGTGCCTGCATAAAAAAAGACGCCCTGCACGGGCGTCTTTGTTCGACTCATACGTTTACGATCATGGTGTAGGCTCATCACCCAGATCTTTACGAGTGATTGATGGTGCATCCTCATTGTTGGTGTCTTCCCAACTGCCGTCCTCGGTCCAGGGGTCGTCCACAGGGAACTCTTCGATGTTGATTTCAGGATCCTCGTAGTGGGGCTGATAACGAAGGTCGAATTTGGCAGCTCTCACCATCGACACCATCAGAAGCACCGCAATGATCAAGAGCGGCACTCCACTGACCACACTGGCGGTCTGAAGCGTGTTGAGTCCGCCTAGGAACATCAGAGTCATCGGCAGAAGCGACATCGCAAATGCCCAGAACAGGCGGTTCCAGCGCATCGGCTCACCACTTTCATCCATCTTCGTTTCAACCACTGACGCCAGGATGTAGGAAATGGAGTCGAAGGTTGTCGCAGTGAAGATAATGACCAGAACGGTAAAGATCGCGATAACAAGCCAGGACAGAGGCAGGCTGTGAAGCACGGCGAAGATGGCCGCCTGCGGCGACTGGTCGTTTAGAATAGAGACCACATCGAGCGCGTCGGTGAGCTGCAAATAGATGGCGTAGTTACCAAGGATACTGAAAAAGAGCGCGCAGCCAAGCGTTCCGAAAAAGAGAGATCCGGCCACCATGGTCTTGATCGTGCGGCCACGAGAGATGCGCGCAATGAACAGACCAACGGTCGGTGCAAACACAAGCCACCACGCCCAGTAGAAGATGGTCCAGTTTTCCGGGAAATTCGACTTAGGGAACCCTTGCATGTTACCGAACGGTTCGGTCCAAGTCGCCATGTGGAAAAGGTTCTGAATCAAGGTGCCGATCGAGTTCAAGCCGGTTTTCAGCATAAACTGGGTGGGGCCAACAATCAGAACGAACAATAAGATGCCGAGGGCCAGCCACATGTTGATGTCAGAAAGCACTTTGATGCCCTTCTTGAGGCCGACATAAGCACTGACTGCAAAAACCGCAGTACACAACATCAGTACACAGATCTGCGTGCCCAGATTGTTTGGAATGCCGAACAACTGGCTCATACCTTCGGTGATCAAAGGCGCGAGCAGACCGAATGTAGTAGCACCACCGCCCAACATGCCGAAAACGAACAGAATATCCACGATCTTGCCGAGCCAGCCATGAGCCAGCTTTTCACCGAGCACAGGAAGAAGCGCTTCACTGATGCGAAGGACCGGGTGCTTTCTCACGTAGTAGAAATAAGCGATAGGCAGCGCCGGAACCAGGTAGATCGACCAGGCAAGCGGCCCCCAGTGAAAAATGCCGTAGGTCGTAGCCCAGGTCACGGCCTCTTCGGAGAAGGGCTCGATGTTGAATGGGGGCGCCTGCATGTAGTAGACCCACTCGATCATCGACCAATAAAGAATCGCGCCACCGATGCCGGCACAGAACAGCATCGCCGCCCAAGACAAGAGAGGGAATTCGGGCTTTTCGTCCGGCTCCCCCAGTTTGATCTGGCCGATATCGCTAAAAATGATATAGAGCATGAAACCGAACGAACCGATTCCGACGGCGAGATACGCAACGCCGAATTTATCGGTTACATAGTTTTTGGCCTGCATGACCCATTGGGCGCCAAGCTCAGGAAAGGCGACAAGCGGAATCGTTGCCGAAAGAAGAATGATCAGTACGCCAAAGAACAGCACTTTGTCGATACGAGAAAATGCATTGCCCATAGACTGGCCCTTTTTTGTTTATAAGGAAGCATATAGCCTAGCCGCATACGTTAGCAAAACGACCTGAATACGAAATCACCTTGCCGTATTGTTTTAGTGCTTAGGCCACGCGCGCATTCAGAAGGTCAAGATAAAGCAATCGAAATAAGTTGTCATTATTAAATGAACATTCAAAATAAAACGCTTTTTATTGGACTTAAGTTCTATTCGCCCCGCAACCTTCCCCCCATCTCCTGGGCCAGATCGACCGCGTAGTGATCCGTCATGCCGCCGATGAAATCGAGCATCCGCCGATAGCTGTCGTACAGGGGCCATGAGGCGCGGGGCGTGTTCTCGCCGATCAGCGACAGCACGCGCTGATGCTTAAAGCTAGAGGTGCCGGTACGATGAAGTTCGCACGCCGCGCCGATGAACGCCTCGAGCAGAATGCCAAGCGTTGTGTAGGCGCCGATCTCGAGCTTGGCCTTGCGCGGGTTTCTAAAAATGCGCTCCCGGGCGATCTCCTTGGCCTGGCGCACGCCCCAGTGAAGATCCGGATGGCACAGTTCCAGAAGGTCGGTCCTGAGCGTGCCGCTGAGCAGTTCATGCTCATGGGCGATGAACGCCTCGGCGGCTTCCTTGACGGCGCGCTCCATCGCCGCGCCTCGCAATATCGCAACCTGACGGCGCCTTGACGCACCCAGGCGCTGAAGCTCTAGAAAATCCTCAGGGGTGTGGCCAGCAATACTGATCAGAACGCCTGCCACTTCATCGAAGGTGAGGATATCCATCTCGAGCCCGTCTTCCAGATCCAGCAGGGCGTAACAGATATCGTCGGCGGCCTCGACCAGATAGGCCAGTGGGTGGCGGCACCAGGCGTCATCGGCGGTGGGAATCAGCTCAAGCGTCTCGGCCACGCGCGCGAGTTGCTCGTGTTCGGACTGATAGGCGCTGAACTTGCCGCCACGGCCGGCGTGGGCAACGCTCCAGGGGTATTTGAGCATCGCGCCGAGCGTCGGCATCGTAAGCCGCATGCCACCGCGGAACTGGTTGTATTCGATCTGGGTCACGATGCGAAACCCCTGCGCGTTGCCCTCATAGGTCAAAAGGTCCTGCATTTCGCGCTCGGACAAGCCCTCGAACAGCTCCGGCTCGCTGAGTCGGGCACGATGAAACCAGTCGCGGATGGCGTACTCACCGGCGTGGCCGAACGGCGGATTGCCGATGTCGTGACCAAGGCACGCGGCCTGCACGATCACACCGATGTCGGCGGGCGTGGTCCAGGATGGCAGTCGATCCCCAAGCCCCTCGGCCACCATCATGCCAAGACTTCGGCCCACACAGCCGACTTCGAGCGAATGGGTCAACCGGGTGTGGATATGATCGTTTTCGGTCAACGGATGCACCTGCGTCTTGCGGCCCAGACGCCGAAACGAGCCGGCGAACACGATGCGGTCGTAATCCTTGTGAAACGGCGATCGGCCGATCTCGCGCTCGGAGCCAGACGGCTTGTCATCGAGACGAGCCGGGGCCAACAGTGTCGACCAACTCATGGTGCTCATTGCAATGTCCTGAAATGATGGCGTGGATCACCATTGTCGCACTCCCCCCGGGAACCCTCCACCGACGGCGGTCTCGAACAAAAGCTCGAGGCGGCCTTGAACAAGAGATGGTCTCGACCAAAGCGCAATAGCGGCGACTGTTGTGTCTGACGCAGCCTTATAGAACACCGAGGAGTCACGATATGAGTCAACAGCGGGTAGAATCGGTCGAACGAGCGCTGACCCTGCTCAACGCCTTCTCCAAGCAGAAAAAGCACTTCACCTTGACCGAGCTGGCCCAGTACAGCGGGTTCTATAAAAGCACCATCTTGCGTCTGGCCGGCTCGCTCGAACGGTTTGGCTACCTGACCCGGGACGCCGCCGGGGTTTACCATCTGGGCCCGGCCTTCGTGCGCCTGGGCGCACTTGCCTCGAACAGCCTGCCGGACCTTGAAAGTCTGGTTCGACCACGTCTTCTTCAGCTGCGCGACCGCACCGGCGAAACCTGTGCCTTCTACGTTCAGGCCGCCGGCATGCAGGTGTGTCGGTTTCGGGAGCTCGGCTCAAATGCGCTGTGCCATGTGATCGAGGAAGGCAGCCGCTACCCGATGACAGAAGGCGCCATTGCGACGCTTTTGACAGAGGGGGCGCCCGAGCACGTACTCGAGCAGGTCGATACCGACGGCGCCTCACTTGCAACGCTTGCCGTGGTCATTCGGGACGAACAGCAAACGCGTCACGGGGTAATCGCACTGACAGGCCTCAATGCCCGCTTCGATAACGCCACGCGCGCCCAGTACGCGCAGCTTTTGGAAGACGTCGCGCTTGATCTTTGCGCCCCGCTCGGCCACCTGAGCGGGCGCTGATCACTCGCTTTCGGCCAGCGCCGGCAGCAGCACCTTGAGTTTACGGGTCAGGGTATTGCGCCCCCAGCCTAAAAGCTCGGCCGCCTCGCCCTTGCGACCACCGGTGTGCTTCAACGCTGTCTCGATCAAAATGCGCTCGAAATCCGGTACGGCCTGCTCGAGCAAATGCGTGTGCCCCGAGGTCAGCGCCTGATCGGCCCAGCTTCTAAAGGCCCCGCGCCAGTCGTCGGCATTGGCCGTCTGATGGTGCGCATTCTTGAGCTCCGGCGGCAGATCGTCGATCAGGATTTCACGGCCCGACGCCATTACCGTCAGCCAGCGGCAGGTGTTCTCGAGCTGGCGGACGTTGCCCGGCCACGGCAGGTCACACAGGTGTGTTTCGGCGTCCTTGGTCAATACCTTCGGTTCGGTGGCGAGCTCGCGCGCGGCTTCGATCATGAAATGATGCGCCAGGCGCGGGATGTCCTCACGCCGCTCCGAAAGTCTCGGCAGGTGCACCCGAATCACGTTCAACCGGTGAAAAAGGTCCTCGCGAAAGCGCCCGTCTTCCACCAGCGCCTCAAGGTGCTGATGAGTGGCCGCGATGATGCGCACATCGACCTTCACCGGCGTATGCCCACCCACCCGATAGAACTCGCCATCGGCCAGCACACGCAGTAGCCGCGTCTGGGTTTCAGCCGGCATGTCACCGATCTCATCGAGAAAGAGCGTGCCGCCATCGGCCTGTTCGAACCGGCCGCGACGCTGAGCCGTGGCGCCAGTGAACGCGCCCTTTTCATGGCCAAAAAGCTCCGACTCCATCAAATCCTTGGGAATCGCGGCCATGTTGAGCGCGATGAATGGCGCCCTGGCGCGTGGGCTGTGCTGGTGAAGCGCCTGAGCGACGCGCTCCTTGCCGGTGCCGGATTCGCCGTTGATCATCACGGTGATGTGCGACTGCGACAGCCGCCCGATTGCTCGGAAGACCTCCTGCATTGCCGGCGCTTCACCGATAATTTCAGTGGTGATGTTTTCCGGCGCATCGACCGGCGCCTTGCGCTCGCGGGCATGGGCGACCGCCCGCCGAACCAGCGACAGCGCTTCATCGACGTCAAACGGCTTCGGCAGGTACTCGAACGCGCCGCCCTGATAGGAGGCCACGGCACTGTCCAGATCGGAGTGCGCGGTCATCACGATCACCGGCATGTCCGGAAAACGCTCACGCGTGCGCGCCATCAGGTCGAGTCCATCGACCCCCGGCATGCGAATGTCGGTCACCAGTACATCCGGCACCTGCCGATCAATGGCCTCCATCGCGGCTTCGGCGCGCTCGAAGCTCTCGACGGTCAGGTCCGGCTGCGCAAGCGTTCGCTCCAGCACCCATCGAATGGATCGGTCATCATCGACGATATAGACCCGTGCGTTGTCACTCATGCGCGCCCTCCTTGTCCTGAGCTGCTGATTGCATGGGAATCAGCAGCCGAAATAATGTGTTTCCCTGTGTGGATTCGCACTCGATCAGGCCGTGATGCTGATGCAGGATCGACTGCGCGATCGAAAGCCCCAGCCCGCTGCCTTCGGCTCGGCCTGAAATCATGGGGTAGAACAGGGAATCGTGAAGATGCGCGGGGATCCCCGGCCCGTTGTCGATGATCGACACCTCGCAGACCAGCCGATAGCGCTCAGCGCCAAGCGTGAACTGCCGCCGGGCCCGTGTCTTGAGGGTCACGGTCGGCGAGGGGCTTTGATGCTCCTCGAGCGCCTGCACCGCATTGCGGGCCACATTGAGAATGGCCTGGATCAACTGCCCCTGATCGCCCACCAGCTCCGGAAGGCTCGGGTCATAGTCGCCGACGAAGCTTACGGACGTGGTCTCTGCCTTAAGTAACGTACGCACACGCTCAAGCACCGCGTGAATATTGAGCGGCTGATGCTCGGCGACGATGTTCGGCCCGAGCATACGATCGACCAGATCCCTTAAGCGGTCGGCCTCCTCGACGATGATGCGGGTGAACTCGGCAAGACTTTCGTCCGGCAGATCACGCTCCAGAAGCTGCGCCGCACCGCGGATGCCGCCGAGGGGGTTCTTGACCTCATGCGCGAGCCCCCGGCTCAACACTTTGATCATCTCTTGATGGGCAACCAGCGCCTCTTCACGCGAAATGCGCATCAACCGATCCCGGGCATCGAACTCGAGCAGCAGCTCATCCTTTGATAAGGGCGAGGCGGTGTAATCGACCGTGATCGACGTGCCGTTCGCAAGCGCCAGCGGCACTTCACGCTGGGTGTAGGGGTGCTGGTGCGCAAGCGCTGCCGCAAGACGCGTTCGAACGTCGCTGTTCTGGTGGTCGATGCACTCAAGTCCGGTCTGGCGCACACGCTCCAGGCTGATACCGAGCATCGATTCGGCCGACGGATTCATCCAGCGCACCCGAAGCTCGGCGTCCAGCACGACGACCCCGGTCGTCAAATGTTCGAGCAAGCGTTGATCCATCCCTGTCCCCGTTGTGGCGTCATTACGTCGTTTGAACTGTTCACTTCAATAGTGCAAAAACCGCGCCAGTTCCGACCAGGCCGTGTCCTTTTGCGCCATGAGCGTGCCAGGCGCGTCGAATCGCCGTTGATTCATCGCGGCGACTGGCACCATTTTGGTGCATTGAATTCAGCGGTCAACGCAAACCTGCCTATTAGGGTGTGTTGGTTAGGGTGTGTTGGCCCCACGTACTCCGCTGACCGGTGCCTTCGCGGCAGGGCTATTGGGCGGCACCTGGGCACGCTTAACGAAGACCGTCACCGGGGAGCTTTGACGCAGCACACGGCCGCCGGCATCGATCAGCTCAGCCTGAATTCGGTGCTCACCGCGCTCAACGCCTGCGATCATGAATACCCGCGCGCGCATGGCCGACTGGCTGGGCGTGCCATCGAGCAGCAGCCGCACCCGGTCTCCGTCCCTGAGCGACGGCTCGACCCCGACCGAAACTTGAATATCGCCGGCATACCCCGGTGGAATCGTTGCGTTGTCGGCAGGGCTTTCGATGTAAAAGCGCCGATACGCCCGACGCGCCTCGGACACGCTCTGCGAAGAGGCCGGCGCGGCCAGGCCGCCAGACGGCGGCGACACGACGTCCGGCATCGCGGGTTGAACCGCGCTTGCCCCCGGCGTGGGCCGATCACTGAAGCGCACGGTGCCGTCATCATCGACCACGCGATAGACCGTATCCGCAAGCGCCGGCAATGCCAGCGCGGTCGCACACATCAATAAAAACCACCGTTTCATTTGCAGCCTCCTCCCTTGAGCCTTGAGTCAGTCTAAGGCAGGCATGGATCGGCCATGCATAAAAAAAGCCCCGCAAGAGCGGGGCTTTTCCACCTGATGCAAGACGCGATCAGAGGCTGTAGTACATGTCGAACTCGATCGGGCTCGGCGCCATGCGAAGCTTGGTGACGTCTTCTTCCTTGAGCTCGATGTAGGCGTTGATGGTGTCTTCGGTGAATACACCACCTTCGGTCAGGAACGCGTGATCTTCTTTCAGCGCGCTCAAGGCTTCTTCAAGGCTTGCCGCAACCGTCGGAACCGATTCAGCTTCTTCAGCCGGCAGGTCGTACAGGTTTTTGTCCATGGCGTCGCCCGGATGGATCTTGTTCTTGATGCCATCGATGCCGGCCATCAGCATGGCCGCAAACGTCAGGTACGGGTTGGCGGTCGGATCCGGGAAGCGCAGCTCGACACGCTTGCCTTTCGGGCTGGACGTGTACGGAATACGCAGTGACGCCGAGCGGTTACGCGCGCTGTAGGCAAGCATGACCGGCGCTTCAAAGCCAGGAACCAGACGCTTGTAGGAGTTGGTCGAGGCATTGGCGAAGGCGTTCAGGGCCTTGGCGTGCTTGATGATGCCGCCGATGTAGTAAAGCGCGGTTTCGGAGAGACCTGCGTACTCATCGCCTGCGAACATGTTTTCGCCGTCTTTCCAGAACGACTGGTGAACGTGCATACCGCTGCCGTTATCACCTGCCATCGGCTTGGGCATGAAGGTCGCTGTCTTACCATACGCGTGCGCCACGTTGTGGATCACGTACTTCATGGTCTGGACTTCGTCAGCCTTCTTGACAAGCGTATTGAACTTGACGCCGATTTCGTTCTGACCGGCGTTGGCCACTTCGTGGTGATGCACTTCAACGCTCTGACCGACCGCTTCGAGCGTGTTACACATCGCACCGCGAATGTCGTGGAAGCTGTCGACCGGGGGTACCGGGAAGTAGCCGCCTTTCACGCGCGGACGGTGACCCATGTTGCCGCCTTCGATCTTGGCGTCGTCGGTGGCCCAGGCGCCTTCCTCGGACGAGATCTTGTAGAACGAGCCCTGCATGTCGGTTTTGAAATGCACTTCATCGAAGATGAAGAATTCGGGTTCCGGGCCGAAAAACGCCGTGTCACCGAGACCGGTGCTGTTCAGATAGGCTTCAGCGCGCTTGGCGATGGAGCGCGGATCACGCTCGTAGCCCTGCATGGTGGCCGGCTCGATGATGTCGCAGCAAAGCACCAGCGTGGGGTCTTCGGTAAACGGATCCAGGTAGCCACTGCCATCTTCCGGCATCAGAATCATGTCGGATTCATTGATGCCCTTCCAGCCATTGATGGAGGAGCCATCAAACATCTGTCCGGTTTCGAAAAACTCCTCATCCACGCTGCGCGCAGGGATGGTGACGTGATGCTCCTTGCCCTTGGTATCGGTGAAGCGTAGGTCGACCCACTTGACGTCATGTTCTTCAATCAGGGCAAGCGTCTTATCTGCCATGGTGATCCTCCGATGTGAGCTTGGCTCGTGATGGCGTTGATCCGCGATATGCGTTTTTTAAAAAGTGTCCAGCGCATTGGCGTGTGCAGTTCGTGTGCAGCGATGCCTTTTGACTGTGCAACACAGATGCATGCCGCGTGCCAATTTGGGGCAAGGCCAAAAAATACTTTTATAAGATTTTGTTTTTTGGTCGTTTTTTAAAACAAAAAAATAGAAAAGCGTTTGGCAGTGCCCAGCGCGCCCACTCACTCTAGTTCAAAACGCATGCATGCAGCACTGCAAATGCACCATAAGCGCTCAAGCACCTCACCATATGTTCCATGTTGGTGCATCCAAGTGCCCCGGTTAAAAATAAACCGGCCATTGGCTTGAAGCGAGCCGGCTAAGCCGGGACAATACGCCCACCCGCGATGCACGGCATCGACGTCTTTGGCTGGTGTGGCTTTTCGAGGTGACAGGCTGGCCGCAAGACGACAACACAAGCCGCCACTCGGCCGCTTTGCACCTCAACCTACACAAGCATTGTGATGCCGTTTGGCGTCGCCTTTCCCGACAGGACCCCATTGTGATCGAAAAACTTCGCAATATTGCCATTATCGCGCACGTCGACCATGGCAAGACCACGCTGGTCGATAAATTGCTGCAACAGTCCGGTACGCTCGACCGCAAGGCCGAAAACCAAGAGCGCATCATGGACTCCAACGACCAGGAAAAAGAGCGTGGCATCACGATCCTGGCCAAGAACACCGCTATCCAGTGGCACGATTACCACATCAATATCGTCGACACCCCTGGGCACGCCGACTTCGGTGGTGAGGTCGAGCGCGTCATGTCGATGGTCGATTCCGTGTTGCTGCTGGTCGACGCCGTCGACGGCCCGATGCCGCAGACCCGTTTCGTTACCCAAAAAGCCTTTGATCAGGGCCTGAAGCCGATCGTGGTCGTCAACAAGATCGACCGCCCCGGCGCGCGCCCTGACTGGGTCATCGACCAGATCTTCGATCTGTTCGACAACCTCGGTGCATCCGACGAACAGCTCGACTTCCCGATCATCTACTGCTCGGCCCTAAACGGCATCGCCGGGACTGATCCGGACGCGCTGGAAGAGAACATGGACCCGATGTTCCAGTCCATCATCGATATCGTCGAACCGCCCAAGGTTGAACTCGAGGCGCCGTTCCAGATGCAGATCTCGGCGCTCGATTACAACAGCTACGTCGGCGTTATCGGCCTTGGCCGCATCAAGCGCGGCAGCGTCAAGCCGGGTCAGCAGATCAGCGTCATCACCAAGGAAGGCAACACCCGCCGCGGCAAGATCGGCCAGGTCATGACCCACATGGGCCTCGAGCGCATGCAGACCAATGAAGCCACCGCAGGCGACATCATCTGCATCACCGGCATCGAAGACCTCGCGATCTCCGATACGCTGTGCGACCCGAGCGCCGTCGAAGCGCTGCCGGCACTGACCGTTGACGAGCCGACCGTATCCATGACCTTCCAGGTCAACGATTCGCCGTTCGCGGGCAAGGACGGCAAGTTCGTCACCAGCCGCAACATCAAGGAGCGTCTGGATCAGGAACTGATCCACAACGTCGCGCTTCGCGTCGAACAGGGCGACAGCCCCGAGAAGTTCAAGGTCTCCGGCCGTGGCGAGCTTCACCTGTCGGTTCTGATCGAGTCCATGCGTCGTGAAGGCTACGAGCTGGCCGTTGGCCGCCCCGAGGTCATCATCCGTGAGATCGAGGGCACCAGGCAGGAGCCGTACGAAGAAGTCATCATCGACTGCGAAGAGCAGCATCAGGGCGCAGTCATGGAAGAGCTCGGCTACCGCAAGGGCGAGCTGACCAACATGAACCCGGATGGCAAGGGCCGTGTGCGTCTTGACTTCATCATTCCGGCACGTGGCCTGATCGGCTTCCGCGGTCAGTTCCTGACCCTGACCTCCGGCACCGGCATCCTGACCAGCCGCTTCGATCATTACGGCGCGCTGAAACCCGACGCCCAGATCAAGCGCCGCAACGGTGTTCTGGTCTCCATGGTCCCCGGCAAGGCACTGGCGTACGCGCTGTACGCGCTGCAGGACCGCGGCAAGCTGATCGTCGAGCACGGCACCGAAGTCTATGAAGGCATGCTGATCGGCATCAACAACCGTGCCGACGACATGGTGGTCAACCCGACCAAGGCCAAGAAGCTCGATAACATGCGCGCCTCCGGCAACGACGAAAATATCGTGCTGACGCCGCCCATTCGCTTCACGCTTGAACAGGCGATCGAGTTCCTTGATGACGACGAGCTGGTCGAGATCACGCCGAACTTCATCCGTCTTCGCAAGAAGCACCTGACCGAGAACGAACGCAAACGCGCCAAGAAAAGCGGTTGATTCGTTACGATCGTCATGAAAGGGAGGCCCACGGGCCTCCCTTTTTTTATAGCCAGAAACTTCAATTGCGTTCGTCTCGGGCCGATAACGACAGTATCTCCTTCGTACGAGAACACGTCTGTGGTTTACGACCCGCCCACCTCGAGCACCGCCGCCCAGCTTCGCTATCTGATCGATGCTGTCACCGAATTCATTGTCCTTAAGGACGGTGAAGGTCGATGGCTGATCGCCAACCGCGCCGTGATCGATACCTACGAACTTGAAGGACTCGACTACATCGGCATGACCGATATGGACATTGCCGTCTTTCGACCGCACCTGACCAAGGCCTTTCGCTACAACCTGAAGACTGACGAGCAGGCCTGGGCCCACGGCAAGGCGTTGACCATCTACAAATCCTTCGAACTCGATGGCCGGCTCAACACGTGGGAAGTGGTCAAGACGCCCTCGTTCACCTCTGTGGGCACTCGACATCAACTGGTAATCGTCAGTCGCAATATCACTGACCGTGTCGAGGCCGAACAGGAACTGGCACTAAAGGAGCAGAAGTACCGGCTAATCGCCGAAAACATGAGCGATATCGTCGGCACTCGCCGCCTTGATGGCACGATTACCTATCTATCGCCGTCCTTCGAGCATCAGCTGGGCCATACCATTTCGGCACATATAAATGGCAAGATCGGCTCGATCATTCATCCCGAGGACGTTCAAAGGCTTCAACGCGACCTGATATTGCCGCCTGAAAACCGGGAACTTCCCACGACCCGCTGCCGACTGCGTCTCGCCTCCGGCATCTACCGCTGGTTCGAGGTTTCGCGTTCGATGATCTGGTTCGATGACATCGAGGAATACCAGGTCGTGTTCACCTGTCGAGACATTCAGGAGCGAGTGCAGTACGAGCAGCGTCTGCATCGACTTGCCTACGAGGACGCCTTGACCGGAATTCCCAATCGACGCCAACTGTTGGACGACCTCAGTCGAAGAGTCCAGCAGGAAAGCGCGTTTGCCCTACTGTATCTAGACATCGATCATTTCAAGAACATCAATGACCGCCACGGCCATGACATCGGGGATGCGTTACTGACGGCATTGGCGAACCGGCTGACCGAATATCTCGACATCGGGGATACGGTGGCCCGCATCGGCGGCGACGAATTCGTCGTGGTGATCGCCGATGCCGACCACGCACTCGCGCACGCCGAGCGTCTTTGCTCTGCCCTTCAGGCCCCCTGGCATATTGAGAACCAGGTCTTTCACACAACCTCTTCGATCGGTGTGGCACTGTGCCCCACTGACAGCCGCCGAGTGCATACCCTGCTCAATCTGGCTGATCAGGCGCTGTTCAATGCCAAGCGACAGGGGCGGGGCTGTGTCTGTGCTTATTCGGATTCAAGGCGCACCTAATACCAGTCCAAGCTCGCATCGGTGATGCAATATTGCTCTAGCGACTCGCCTTTTCCCTCGGATACTCGTTATCGTCGCAACGTACGATGGCGCACCACACCTATAACGCCGCCATCTCACCTCGTCATGCCCAACAATTAAACATGCCCAACAATTAAAAAGGTACCTCACGTGTCCGACTCCTCCACACCCCCCAATCTGTATCGGCGTATGCCACTGTGGGCCAAGATATTGGCCGGATTGATTCTGGGCGCACTCACAGGCGTCCTGCTCGGTGAACAGGCAAGTGTCTTGAAACCCATCGGTGACATTTTCATTAGTGCCATCAAGATGCTGATCGTACCGCTGGTCTTTTCGACCCTGGTGGTCGGCATTACGGCCATGCGTGACCCGAAAAAAATGGGCCGCATCGGTGGCAAGACCATCGCGCTTTATCTGATCACTACCGCATTCGCGATCGCCATCGGCCTGCTTGCGGCCTGGCTCTTTCAACCGGGCAGCGGGCTCGATCTTTCCTTCGATGCGCCGGTCGAGGCCAAGGAGGCGCCGTCACTGGTCGATATTCTGGTCAACCTGGTCCCCCAGAATCCGATCGATGCGCTGTCTTCAGGCAATATCCTGCAAATCATCGTATTCGCCATCGCCCTCGGGGTATCGCTTACCTTGATCGGCGAGAAAGGCGAGCCTGTGGTGCGCCTGTTCGAAAGCTTCGCCGAAGCAATGTATAAGCTGACCGAGCTGGTGATGGCGCTGGCACCGTTCGGCGTTTTCGGCCTCATGGCGTTCGTGGCGGGAAGCTACGGGTTGGACGTGCTGCTGCCGTTGGTCAAGGTCATCGGCGTGGTCTATCTGGCCTGCGTAATGCATGTGCTCGTGGTCTACAGCGGGCTCTTGAAGCTTCTTGGCGGGCTCAATCCGGTGCGGTATCTGCGCGGCAGCCTGGACGCACTGGTGGTCGCGTACTCATCCGCCTCGAGCTCCGGCACGCTGCCGGTCTCGATCCGCTGCGCCCAGAAGAATATGGGGGTGTCCGAAGGGGTGGCCGGATTCGTGCTGCCGGTCGGCGCGACCATCAACATGGACGGCACGGCGCTGTATCAGGGCGTTGTAGCCGTGTTCGTGGCGCAGCTGACCGGCACGGATCTGACAATGACAGATTACGGCATGATCATTCTGACCGGCACGCTCGCCTCGATCGGCACTGCAGGCGTCCCCGGCGCCGGGCTGATCATGCTCTCGATCGTGATGTCCCAGATCGGTCTGCCACTGGAGGCACTGGCCGTGGTGGCCGGCATCGATCGCATCCTTGATATGGCCCGCACCAGCGTCAATGTGGCGGGCGATCTAATGGTCACCACACTGATCGGCAAGAGCGAAAACGAGCTGGACCTCGAGACCTACAATCGCAAGGCCGCGGCCTAACCCACCAACGCACGCGTTTCCCCGCTCCGGCCTCGGGCCGGAGCGGGATCGATCAGCAGGCTTCTCGCTTTCGGGCGCGCTCGAACGCCGGCCGGGCGATCAGTTCATTTGTGTAGGTATCGAGTGCCTCGGGCAGCTCGTGCTTCACCATGCCTCGCGCCCAGGCAAGGGTCTGGGCCAGAAACAGATCGGCCAACGACAGGGTGCCAGTCACATAGTCCTGACCGTCGAAACGCCTCTGCAAGGCCTGTACCGCCTTGTCGAATTCCCAGCGCGCCACGGGAATGATCTCTTCACGGCGCTGCGCTTCGGGAAACAGGAAGCTGTGCTTGGCCTGTGTCCAGAGCGGCTGTTCGAGCTCGGTGGTGACAAACGAAAGCCATTGATCGACGACGGCCTGCTCGGCAATGCACTCCGGCAGAAGACGACCCTTTCCGTATTGAGCGGCCAGATAGCGACAGATCGCGGCGGACTCGAACAGAGTGAGATCGCCATCGCACAGCACCGGAACCTTGCCATCCGGGTGACGCGCCAGATGTTCAGGCTGCTGGCCCGAGCCTGACTTCAAATCCACCATTCGATACTCGTAGTCAAGCCCAAGCTCTTCCAAGACCCAGGCGACGCGCGCTGAGCGCGAATGGGGATAGCCATACAATACGATCATGATCGACTCCTAAACGCACTGAACACAGAACTCCGTGACGCCGACGGCGCCACCTCTAAATCAAGGTATTCCACGGACTGCATGTTTGTCCCGTAAAAAACGCCGCGATCGGCGCGGCGTTCTTAAGGAAGAGGTCAAGGCGATCGCCAGGCTCAGGCGAACCAGCGATCGATCCCTTCGTGCGCCGAGGCCTGTGCCTGTTGGGCAGATTCCTGACCCATGGCAAGACCTTCGGCATACACGGTTTCGACGTCAGTAATGCCGATAAAGCCCAGGAACGTGGAAACATAAGGCGCGACCATGTCTTCCGCGGTGCCCTTGTGGATACCACCGCGCGTGGTAAGTACCAGCGCCTGCTTGTTCTCGAGTAACCCCTCGGGGCCATTTTCAGTGTAGCGGAACGTCACGCCCGCTCGGGCAATGAGGTCGAAATAGGCTTTAAGCTGCGTTGGAATCGAGAAGTTGTACATCGGCGCCGTGATGACGAGGGTGTCGTGCGCCTTGAGCTCGTCGATCAGCGCATTTGAAAGCTCATGCACTTCTTCCTGACGGGCACTCATGGGCGCACCGCTTGGGCGAATGGCACCGATCAGCTCGTTATCGAGCATCGGTACAGGGGACTCGGCCAAATCGCGAACGGTGACGCTGCCATCGCCGTGACGCGCACGCCACTGCTCGATGGTGTAGTCCGCAAGCTGCGTGGACTGTGAATACGTGGCAAGAATGCTTGATTTCAAAACGAGTAGGCGTGGCATGGTCTGCTCCTGTCAAAACGGGGAATATCTGAGGCCACGTTATCGCCGATTAAATCGAATAAAAAGCGGATATTTTCTCTCAAACCATTCGTTTTTATCGAACAGGATCGTTACTTCGAGACATTGTCCGAGGAAGCGACCATAAAAAAGCACGGCCGAGGCCGTGCTTTTTTAACGGTTTATCTGAGTTCTTATTTCTCGACAAAGGCGCGCTCGATCACGTAATCGCCCGGCTCACCCATGCGCGGTGAAATGTTGAAGCCCAGCTCGTCAAGCACCTGGCTGCTCTCTTCGAGCATCGCAGGGCTACCACAGATCATTGCGCGGTCCTGTTTCGGGTCCATCGGCGGAAGCCCGGTGTCTTCGAACAGCTTGCCGGTACGAATGTGGTCGGTCAGACGCCCCATGGTGGAGTACTCTTCCCGTGTAACGGTCGGGTAATAGATCAGTTTCTCGCGGATCTCATCGCCCAGGTACTCATGCTCCGGCAGTTCCTTGGTAATGAATTCCTGGTAGGCCAGCTCGTTGACATGACGAACGCCGTGAATCAATACGATATTGTCGAAACGCTCGTACGCTTCCGGGTCTTGAATCAGGCCCATGAACGGCGCAAGGCCCGTGCCGGTCGAGAGCATGTACAGGTTACGTCCCGGCAGCAGGTCATCCAGCACCAATGTTCCGGTCGGCTTTCGGCTGACCAGAATGGAGTCACCGACTTTCAAATGCTGAAGGCGTGAGGTCAGCGGGCCGTCCTGAACCTTGATCGAAAAGAATTCAAGATGGTCTTCGTAGTTGGGGCTGGCGACGGAATAGGCGCGCGTCAGCGGCTTGCCGTCCACTTCGAGCCCGATCATAACGAACTGACCGTTCTTGAATCGAAGCGTGCGCTCACGAGTGGTTTTGAAGCTGAACAGGGTGTCGTTCCAGTGATGAACGCTCAATACTTCTTCGGTAGAAAACTTGCTGCTCATGACACGATTCCTTGAATGACCGGTGGCGCAAGCGCCGTCAAAAATTCTGGGCTCAGTGTATGTCAGCGGCCTTTATCCGTTAAATGAATTATCCGAATATTAAATATCTATTCCACAGATATAGGTTGAGCCATGCGCTTCACGCTTCGTCAACTGGAAGTCTTCATTGCTGTCGGTCAGGTCGAAAACGTCTCCAAGGCCGCCGAGGCGCTCGCGCTGTCTCAATCGGCCACCAGCACCGCCCTGGGTGAACTCGAACGTCAATTCGATTGCCAGCTGTTCGACCGCATCGGCAAACGGCTCAAGCTCAACGCCATCGGCTTTCAGTTGCTGCCCAAGGCGGTGTCCCTGCTTGACCGCGCCGAGGAAATCGAGGAACTGCTGCAGGGCCAGACCGGCGTCGGCTCATTGGACGTCGGCGCGACGCTCACCATCGGCAACTACCTGGCCCCGCTTCTGATTCGAGAGTTTCGTGCGCGTCATCCCCAAAGCCGGGTCAGGCTGCACGTGCGCAACACCTCGACCATTGTCGAGCGGGTGGTGCATCACGAGCTGGACCTGGGGCTGATCGAGGGCGACTTTCAGCATGAGGAAATTGTGATGCAGCCCTGGGTCGCCGACGAGCTGAGCGTATTTTGCGCACCCGACCACCCGCTGGCGCATCAGAGCGTAACGATGGAACGATTGCTGCGAGAGGATTGGATCATGCGTGAAGACGGCTCGGGCACTCGTCGGACCCTCGAGCAGGCGATGCGCCACCGTCATCAGCGCTTCGAGATTCAGCTCGAGCTTGAGCATACTGAAGGCATCAAACGCGCGGTCGAGGCCCGTCTTGGCATTGGCTGCGTGTCGCGCCTGGCGCTCAAGGATGCTTTTCGGCGCGGCTCGCTGGCACCGATTCACACCCCGGATCTGGATCTGAGCCGCCAGTTTTATTTCATCTGGCACCGGCAAAAATACCTGACCCCGGGTCTGAGAGAGTTCCTGAAGCTCTGCCGCGACACCACCATGCACGCCACCCGCAGCGATGAAATCACCTTCGATCATCTGCAAACGTCATGACAGGATAAAAGGCAAAAAAAAGCGCCGGCAAAGGCCGGCGCCAAGGAGAAGATTCCAATGCCATAGGCGCTGGGCTTCTCGGCGACATGGTGCGAGGTCACCCAACGCCGCACCAACGGTTGCGGTGGCATGCCACCGCTGACTCATGGAAAACGCTCATGCGCGCCTTCCTGCGTGGCCGGTCACCTCCCGGCTCTTGCTGTGTATCCCTGCGTCTTGCGCTGCGTCTTTATCTGCACTCACCGAGTTTCAAACGAACTCTTCGTGATCCCTTGCGCTTCTTTGCACATTGCCGCTCCGCGTGGGCTGTCCAGCAACCGGTGAATACACGGCCGCTGAATCCTCACTCACTCGGAACGTACCTACTATTTCGGCCAGACGCGTCGCTTCTTGACTAAGAGAATCGGCTGCGGCGGCAGACTCCTCGACCAGCGCCGCGTTTTCCTGGGTCATCTGATCGAGCTGGGAGACCGCCTGATTGACCTGGAAGATGCCGGTGTTCTGCTCTTCCGCCGCCGTGGTGATCTCGGCGATTAGCCCATTGACGCGCCGAACCTGCTCGACGATGTCCCCGATCTTGTCACCGGCCTGCTTGACCAGCGCCTCACCGTTGGTGGTTTTCTCGACCGAGGCATCGATCAATGTCTTGATCTCCTTGGCCGCCTTGGTGCTGCGGTTGGCAAGGCTTCGAACTTCTTCTGCCACCACGGCAAAGCCCCGTCCCTGCTCACCGGCACGCGCAGCCTCGACCGAGGCGTTCAGCGCCAGCAGGTTGGTCTGGAAGGCGATGGCGTCGATGACATCGATGATGCTTTCGATTTCCTTGGAAGAGCTACTGATCTCACGCATGGTGCCGACAACTTCCGCCATTACATCCCCGCCGCTTTCTGCGGCCTTGGCGGCGTCGCGAGACAGGGCCGATGCGTGACGCGAGGATTCAGTGGAATTCGCGACCGTACCCGTAAGCTCCTCCATTGCCGCTGCGGACTCCTCGAGACTTGCCGCAGTATTCTCCGTACGCCGGGACAGATCGAGACTGCCGGTCGACACCTCGGCGGAGGCCAGCTTGACGTTCTCACTGCTGTTGCGCACATCGATCATCACGCGCTCGATCTTGTCGATAAAGGCGTTGAACTGAGTCGCCACCTGACCAAATTCGTTACGACCACTCTCAGGTAGACGCTGGGTAAGATCCCCATCGCCCGAGGCAATGCCCTGCATGCGTCCGGCGAGCTCGCCCAGAGGGCGTGCGATGCTGCGGCCAACGCCCCAAATCAGTGCAAGCCCGAGTGCCGCGACCAGCGCACTCACGGCGAGCATGCCGAACAGATCGCTGTTTGCCTTGGCGGCCATCTGCGCCTGCATCGCGTTAAGATCGGCCAGAACCGCTGACATCGGCAAACGGATCAACAGCGTCCAGGTTGTGTCGGTTCCAGCCACGTGGAAGGGCTGATAAAGCCGGATCATGCCATCGCCACTGCCGGCGTCATCAAGGGCGTAAACAGAGTTTTCAGACGTACGTGCTTCCTCGAGCAGTCGGGTGGCATCTGCAGACAGAATGCCTGCCGCTTTCTTACCAATACTTGAGGCGTCTTCAGTGTTCGCAACGACGTTGCCAAGAGAGGTAACCAGAGCGATGTCGCCGGCACCGCTGTAAATGCCTTGATTGGTGTCGATCAGAAGTTGCTGGATAAAATCGACGGCAATATCTGCCCCGATCACCCCCCTGAAGGTGCCATCGACCATGATCGGCGCATTGAACGACGTCAGCATGACCTTCTCGCCCCCAAGGTCGTAGGCGGCGGGATCAGTGACGCAAGGGTTACCTGTACGCTCAACGCATGAATAATACGCCCCTTCCTCGGAACCGGAGGGCATGATTTTAGTGCTATCGATTACCCCTTCCTGAGTGATATTTCCGACCGAACCGTCCTCGTTGAGAAAGAAAAGAGGCATGAAACGCCCGGCCGCATCGACGTAGCTCTGACCACGCTCGCCGATATAGGCCGCATCACTGCCAAATGCATTGGGTGCCCAGCCGGCATAAATATCGAGCAGAAAATCGTTGCGTCGCAGCACTTGCTTCATGGTGTTGGCAATTTCGTCGCGTACCCCATCCTTATCAACACTAAGTGCTTCATTGGTGGCGGCCACTGTACTGACCATGCTAAGCACTTGCCCAAAGTTGGTATTTATGTTGGTTGCCTGTTTTGCAGCCTCAGCTTCGAGCCGTGCCTTAAGCGACGACATCAGCATATCCTTGGACTGGGCCTGAACGAAGGACTGGGTACTTGACGCAGAATAAGCACTGTATATAAGCATCGCCGCGACGACCGCCAAAATGGCAGCCCCAGCGGACACCAATACAAAATGTTTGATTGATTTGAACCGCTTTATCATCTGCCTTAACCTCGCCATAACTCATTGATCGGGACGCGCTCGTTTTACTCCCTTGCACTCCGCAATTGCTCAAGGCCATAACGCACTTGGTTCGTTAAACACGGGGCGAGGTAATAAGGCGTACTGTGGCTATCGGCTTGAACGAAGCGATCCTTTAAAAGGCTCGGTTACAGTGCTTTTCTCATTGAAACGGCGCCCTAAGGCGCCGTTTCAATACTTGAATGGACGATATCCATGTTTTTTGATCAGGCATGCAGCGCCGTATCATTGGCTAGACGAGGTGAGCGCGCGGGCTGGCCGCCGCCTGCGTGTGACGACTGGGTGCTGACATCGGACACACCGCCACTGCTGACTCGAAATGTCCCGACGATGTCAGCCAGACGCGTCGCTTCCTGGCTCAGTGAATCGGCGGCGGCGGCGGACTCCTCGACCAGCGCCGCATTCTCCTGCGTCATCTGATCAAGCTGCGACACGGCCTGGTTGACCTGGAAGATGCCGGTGTTCTGCTCTTCCGCCGCCGTGGTGATCTCGGCAATCAGCCCATTGACCCGCTGGACCTGCTCGACAATGTCACCGATCTTGTCGCCGGCCTGCTTGACCAGCGCCTCGCCGTTGGTGGTCTTCTCGACCGAGGCATCGATCAACGTCTTGATCTCCTTGGCCGCCTTGGTACTGCGGTTGGCCAGGCTTCGAACCTCCTCGGCCACCACCGCGAACCCGCGACCCTGCTCGCCGGCGCGCGCGGCCTCGACCGAGGCATTCAGCGCAAGCAGGTTGGTCTGGAAGGCAATGGCGTCGATCACATCAATAATGCTTTCAATTTCCTTGGACGAATTACTGATCTCGCGCATGGTGCCGACCACGCTTGCCATTACGTCACCGCCGCTTTCAGCGGCCTTGGCCGCATCGCGTGAGAGCGTGGATGCATGGCGTGAAGACTCGGTGGAGTTCGCGACCGTACCCGTCAGCTCCTCCATCGCCGCCGCCGACTCCTCAAGGCTTGCCGCTGTATCCTCGGTGCGCCGCGACAGATCGAGGCTGCCGGTCGAGACCTCGGCGGAGGCCAGCTTGACGTTTTCGCTGCTGTCCCGCACATCGATCATGACCCGCTCGATCTTGCCGATGAAGGCGTTGAACTGCTCGGAGACCTGCCCGAGTTCATTGCGACTGGTCACCGGCAGGCGCTGGGTCAGATCCCCATCGCCCGAGGCAATGCCCTGCATGCGCCCGGCAAGCTCGGCCAGCGGCTGTGAAATACCGCGCCCGACCCACCAGATGAAGGCAAGACCGATGGCCGCGATCAAGGCACTGACCAACAGCATGCCGACGACGTCGGAGGTACGTTGCTCGGTGATCTGACCTTGCATGGCGTTGAGCTGCGCAAATACTGCGGATTCCGGCAGGCTGAGCATCAGCGTCCATCGGGTGCCAGTATTGCCGATCTCGAAGGGGTGAATCAGTTTGATCGTTCCTGCGGCGCTGTCGGTCACATTGACCGGCTGCCCGGAGCGGCGGGCCTGCTCGATGCGCTGGATGACCGACTGGTCCAGCGCAGTAGAGGCATTTTGACCAAGTTTCGACGCGTCTCCGGTAAAGGCCACCAGCCCGCCTCCCGGTGCGATGAGTGCCATATCGCCCGCACCGTCATAAAGGTTCTGGTCAGCGCGTAACAACAAATCCTGGATGAAGTTGACCGAAAGGTCCGTACCGACCACGCCCTTGAACTCGCCATTGACCATGATCGGCACGTTGAACGACGTAACCATGACGTCCTTGCCGTCGTAGTCATAGATGGCGGGGTCAATAACGCAGGTACTGCCGCTTTCCTTCGGACACAGATAGTACTCGCCCTCACGAATGCCGGATTCCATGACCTTCTGGCTGTCCATGGTCGCACCGAGTGGCAGGACTTCCACCGCACCGGTGCCGGTTCGATACCACCACGGCATGAAACGGCCGGAACCGTCATAGCCGCCGGTTTCACGGCCGGCGTACTCGCTGTCACTGCCGAACGCGTTCGGCTCCCACCCGATAAAGGCATCAAGCAGGAACTCATTCTTGGCAACGGTCTGCTTGATCATCGCCGAGAGCTCATCGCGGCTGATGTCGAGCGCCGGGCCACCGGAGGCAGGCGCCATCAGCTCGTTGGCGTTGGCAAGCTCACGGGAGACGCTCAAGGCCTTTTCAAGCTGACGATTGATCTCACCGGCCTGATCGGAGGCCACCGATTCAAGGCGCGCATTAATGGACTCACGCATCAGGCTTTCTGTTTGCGTTTCGACGACCTCTGCCGTGCGCGTCGTCGAGAAATAGCTGTAAATCAGAAGAGCTGCGACGACCGCGAGAATACAGGCGCCCGCCGCGAGGACCACAAAATGTTTGATCGATTTGAAATAATTCATATCGCAATGGACTCGAACGTAGGGGGAGTATCCAAGGTGCACAGTCTTCATGCACCAGCATGCTTACAACAACGCCGCCACGCCTGGTAAACGAGGGCCGGTCATTTCGACCCATTCAATGGGCCAGTAGTCTGAGTAACGGCGAGGTACAAAATAAGCTTGAGTGATTTAGTCCAGTTTTGAATTCTTACAGTTTTGAACCCTGACTCTCATAAACGCCTTTTATAAAACGGCGCCCGCAGGCGCCGTGGCAGGACGTTTGTGAACCGGGCTCGGGCCTTACCGTCAGCTGTGGTCGAACTCGGGCTGACGCGACGCACGGCGGGCTCCAGATGACGGTGTCTGTGTAGGTCTGGACGTGTGTGCGGGGGCATCAATTGACCGGCCCCGCTCGCTGAGCCGGAAGACACCGATGATCTCCGAGAGCCGCTGCGCCTCCTGACTGAGTGCGTCAGACGCCGCCGCCGACTCCTCGACCAGTGCCGCGTTCTCCTGGGTCATCTGATCAAGCTGAGACACCGACCGGTTCACCTGTGAAATGCCGGTGTTCTGCTCGTCCGCGGCCGTCGAGATTTCCCCGATCAGGTCATTGACGCGGCGAACCTGATCAACGATTCCGGTGATCCGCTCGCCGGCCCGCTGAACCAGCGCTTCGCCGCTGGCGGTCTTATCCACGGAGGAGTCGATCAGCGTCTTGATTTCCTTGGCGGCCTTGGTGCTGCGGTTGGCAAGGCTTCGAACTTCTTCGGCCACCACGGCAAAGCCGCGGCCCTGTTCGCCAGCCCGCGCCGCTTCGACCGAGGCGTTCAGCGCCAGCAGGTTGGTCTGGAAGGCGATGGAATCGATCACGCCGATGATGCTTTCGATCTCTTTGGCGGAATCGCTGATTTCCCGCATGGTGGCCGTGACTTCAACCATGGCGTCGCCGCCCTCTTCGGCGGCCTGGGCGGCGCTTGAGGAAATGGTCGAGGCGTGGCGTGAGGACTCGGCAGAGTTGGCCACCGTACTGGTCAGCTCTTCCATCGCTGCGGCAGATTCCTCAAGGCTTGCGGCGGTATTTTCGGTGCGCCGAGACAGGTCCAGACTGCCGGTCGAGATTTCCCCGGAGGCAAGCTTTACGTTCTCGCTGCTGTCGCGCACATCGAGCATGACGCCGTTGATCTTGTCGACGAAGGCGTTGAACGAGCCGGCAATCTGGTTGATCTCATCGTTGCGTCGGGCAAGCGGTAAGCGCTTGGTCAGATCACCCTCGCCTTCACTCACATCGATCATCGCATCGCGGACGTCGTTCATTCGGCGGAAGATGGGCGTCAGAATCGCCCAGAGCAGCAAGGACGCGAGCAGACCGACCACCACCAGGGCAATCACGGTCGTCTTGACGATGCTTGCAAGTCCGGCCATGGCGTCATTGCGATCAAGGGCGATCGCAAGCGTCCAGTCGGTGCCCGCAACAGGCACCGCGAACAACAAGACCTGCTGAGTCCCAATCGTTGCATCCAGTACATTTTGCGACTGAGCAGCCTGCGTCAGGGTGCTGATATCAAACCCGCCCCCCAATTCACCCAGCGATTTCAACACCATGGCTTGATCGGGGTGCGCCACGAGCGTGCCGCTACGGTCGACCAGAAACGCATAGCTCTCAGGGGTTGGCTTCAGGGAATTAACGTTTTGCGTCACGTTCTTGAGGCTTACATCCGCGCCCATGACACCCACCGTTTGCCCTTCGGATTTAATCGGCAAAGCGTACGCGATGGCCAGAGAGCCTGTTGATGCGTCCATGTAGGGCTTGGTGACGACCAGCCCGTCCTGGGCGAGCGCTTTCTGATACCAGGCGCGCTGGGTTGGCGTAAAATCGTTTGGTGGCGTCCAGCCACTGCTGGAAACGAACGTATCGTCTCCGTAGGCGATATACACCATCGAGAAGCCGCCACTGCGGGCGGCCTGTTGAAGACTTTGAACCTCGTGATCGGACAGCGCGTCGTTGCCGGCTGCATTCAGAATCGAGCGGCGGCTGGCGTCCCACTCCTCGATCGAGCGGCTGTAGCCATCCGCGATTGAGGTCAGGTTGGCCTTGATGGAAGCCTCGTTATAGGCACTGGTCACGGCGTACGTTGCAACACCGGTCAGCGCAAGCGCGAACACGATGATGGCAACGCAGAACACTAAAATCCTGGCACGTATCGAAGTGGGCATGAACTTTCCTTTTTAGGTAAGCCTAAAGTGCTAAAAAACTTACCTACCTTATCGTCTCTACGAAAAGGAACTTGACCATGCCCCGATACATTCATGATGGCTAAAAAAACGGCGCCCGAAGGCGCCGTTTCCTGCTCGACCGTCTCGCGCTCAGTCGATATACTCGCGCTCACGCGCGTGCGCTGACGGCGCTTCGTCTGACTCGGTAACGTAGTGACCGGTCGCGACATACTCATGCTGACCGCGCTCTCGAAGCCGGAAGACACCGATAATGTCGGCCAGGCGGCGGGCTTCCTGGCTGAGGGCATCGGACGCCGCCGCGGACTCCTCGACCAGCGCCGCGTTCTCCTGAGTCATCTGGTCAAGCTGCGACACCGCCTGGTTGACTTGGAAGATACCGGTATTCTGCTCCTCCGCCGCGGTCGAGATTTCCCCGATCAGGTCATTGACGCGGCGAACCTGATCAACGATTCCGGTGATGCGCTCGCCGGCCCGCTGAACCAGTGCTTCGCCGCTGGCGGTCTTGTCGACCGAGGCATCGATCAGCGTCTTGATCTCTTTAGCGGCCTTGGTGCTGCGGTTGGCAAGGCTTCGAACTTCCTCTGCCACCACGGCAAAGCCTCGGCCCTGCTCGCCGGCTCGCGCCGCCTCGACCGAGGCGTTCAACGCCAACAGATTGGTCTGGAAGGCGATGGAATCGATCACGCCGATGATGCTTTCGATCTCCTTGGCGGAGTTGCTGATTTCACGCATGGTCGCCGTGACTTCGACCATGGCCTCACCGCCTTCTTCAGCGGACTTGGCCGCGCTCGAGGAGATGGTCGAGGCGTGACGTGAGGACTCGGCGGAATTGGCCACTGTACTGGTCAGCTCTTCCATTGCCGCGGCAGATTCCTCGAGGCTTGCGGCGGTGTTTTCGGTACGGCGGGATAGATCGAGGCTGCCGGTTGAAATCTCGCCAGATGCTAGCTTTACATTCTCGCTGCTGTCGCGCACATCAAGCATGACCCCGTTGATCTTCTCGACGAAGGCGTTGAACTGAGCCGCCACCGCGGCAAGTTCGTTGCGACCGGACACCGGCAGACGCTGGGTCAGATCCCCATCGCCACTGGCAATATCCTGCATGCGATCGGCCAGATGACCCAGCGGACGCGCGATATTACTACCCACCCACCAGATCAACGCGAGTCCAAGAACGGTCACGATCGCGCTGATGATGAGCATGCCGATGATATCGGTCGTACGCCGCTCGCCAAGCTCTCCTTTCAATGCTTCAAGGTCGGCCATGACGGCAGAAATGGGCAACTGAATAACCAGGGTCCAGTTCACATCGGTCGTCCCAATCCGAATGGGCTTATAGATTTCGACCAGACCGGACTGTTCATCCATGACCTGGATGACCTTGCCGCTTTGCTGCACCTGGGTAAGCCTTGAGGCACTGGAGCCCTCGAGGACACCGGCCGCAGGCGTACCCAGTGCACTTTTATCGCCGGTGTAGGCGACCAGCCGTCCAAGCGGTGCCACTAGAGCCATCCGTCCGGCTCCGCTATATAGATCCTTGTTGGCGTCTTGCAAGAGCGTTTGAATGAATTCGACCGATAAATCCGTTCCAGCAACCCCTTTGAATACCCCATCGACCATGATCGGCACACTAAAGGAGGTCACCATCAGATCCTGACCGCCGTAATCGTAGATGGCCGGGTCGGTGACACAGGTCTTTCCGGTTTCACGAGGGCAGAGGTAGTACTCGCCTTTGCGAATCCCTGAGGGAAGAACGGTCTGGTTTTCCATCCCCTGCTCGATGCCGAGAGGAAACACATTGACATCGCCTGAGTTGGTGCGATACCACCACGGCCTGAACCGACCACTGTTATCGTAGTTTTTCGGGCTATCGGCCAGGGGGGTATAGGCACTATCGTCACCGAACGCGTTCGGCTCCCAGCCAATATAGGCATCAAGCAGAAACGCGTTTCGGCTAACCGCCTGCTTGGTAAGCGCCGACATTTCGTTTCGCCCTATACCGAGCTGGCCACCCTGGGTGCCTATCACGGCATTAGCGTTGGCAAGCTCCTGCGCAACCGAAAGCGCTTGCTCGAGCTTGAGATTGATCTGCCCGGATTTGGCCTCAGCAATCGATGCCAGCCGCTCATCGATGCCACTTTTCAAAAGTGATGACGTTCGCTCGGTCACGGCTTCTTCGGTTTGAACCGTGGAGATGTAGTTATAGACAAGAAGAGTAGCGACAACGGCTAGAATGCAAGCCCCTGCGGCCAGTACGACAAAATGTTTGATGGACTTGAAGTTTTTCATATTGTTCGGCCCACATTCGGCTAGAGGAAGCACTTTATTGCCCCTCCAGAACAGCATGTGGCTTATTTGGAGGCGCTCTTCCTAGATAACGACGCAGCCGAGGCAAAACTTAGTGGACCATGAAACATCAGGGCTACCTTTAATAGAAAAGCGTACAAAAAGCCCTTTAACCGATTGTTTTAGCGGTTGCCGTCCGAACAGCGCTACTCCCTGGCTCAGCAAGAATTCAGTTAGCGCGAAGTCATCCTGCGGGCAACTACACACCGCAACGTTTTGACACAGCAATCTAACGACAGCCTTAAGCGCATTCGCTAGGATAAGCGCCCACACTGTGCGAACGGGGCCTCCCGCCGCCGTGATCCTTTTGGTAACTCAGAGTGCTATGCGACATTTTCTCTTTCCCGACCGCCCCTTGTCCCGTCGTGTCATCACGACCCTGCACGGCCTGCTGCAACTGGCCATTCTTGGCTACGGCGGCTATTGGCTGTGGCTTGGCGGCCTGCATCAGGAGCTTTTGCGCTGGGGCACCGGCGTCGGCGCCATGCTGTGTGCGATGATCGTTTTGCGCCTTATGGCCGAGCTGTGGCTGTTGCCGCATTACCTGAAGGCGCAGGTCATCGCGATGTCCGGCCGGGCGCCGATGATCACGCGGCCCAACGACCCGCGCACCGGCCGGCCGCCAAATACGCATGGCACGCATGAAGACGACGGGGTGGGCGAGGCGCGACCCTCGAAACGCAAGAAATCGGCCCCCTGAAAACGCCCGTGATTCACGGGCGGATCAGCTCGGCCACTTGGGTGCGGTCATGCCGCTCTCTAGAAAGTCGCTCTTTGGATAGCCGCTCTCTGGAAAGCCGCTAGTTAGATAGCGCCTCCAATGAGTCGAAGAACGCAAGTGCGTCAGGGTTGGCGAGCGCTTCCTTGTTCTTGACCGGGCGTCCGTGCACAACGTCGGTGACGGCAAGCTCCACCAGCTTGCCGGAGCGGGTGCGCGGCAGTTCCGGCGCCTCAATAATGATGGCTGGCACGTGCCGAGGGGTTGCGTTTTCGCGCACGGTGGTACGGATGCTTTGCGCAAGCGCCTCATCGAGATCATGCCCTTCCTTCAGGGTCACAAACAGCACCAGACGCATATCGCCGTCCCACTGCTGACCAATGCACAACGCTTCCTTGACCGCCTCGACCTTTTCGACTTGGCGATAGATTTCCGCGGTGCCGATGCGCACGCCGCCGGGTTTTAAAAGCGCATCCGAGCGCCCGTGAATAATCACGCCCCCGTTGGGCGTCAGCTCGGCGAAGTCGCCGTGCGCCCAGATGTTGTCGAACTCATCGAAGTAGGCGCCATGGAACCGCGTGCCCTCCGGATCATTCCAGAACTTGACCGGCATGCAGGGAAAGGGCTGTCGGCATACCAGTTCGCCCTTCTCACCCACCACCGACTCGCCTGTATCATCAAACACGGCCACATCCATACCCAGCCCCAGACACTGAAGCTCGCCACGGTAGACGGGCTTGATCGGGCAGCTCAACGCGAAGCAGGACACGATGTCGGTGCCACCTGAAATCGAGCCCAGCATCAGATCAGACTTAATGTCCGCATAGACGTAATCGAACGACTCATGAGACAGCGCCGAGCCGGTCGACAGAATGGCACGCAGCGCCGAAAGCTCGAACTCACGACCCGGCTTCAGTCCCTCCTTTTCACAGGTGGCGATGTAGCGCGCACTGGTTCCGAACACGCTGACCTGATCTTCTTCGATAATGCGCCACAGCGCATCCTTCGAGGGATGCAGCGGCATACCGTCATAGAGCACCAGGGTCGACCCGGTTGCGAGCCCGGACACCAGCCAGTTCCACATCATCCAACTGCAGGTGGTGTAGAACAACAGTACGTCGTCGCTGTCGAGGTCGACATGGAGGCGATGCTCCTTCAAATGCTGCAATAGTGAACCGCCGGCTCCGTGCACGATGCACTTGGGCACGCCAGTGGTGCCGGAGGAATAGAGGATGTAGAGCGGGTGATCGAACGCCTGCGCCCGGAAATCGATTTCATAGGCGTCGTTTTCAAGAAACGTCTCCCAACGCACGCTCTTTTCGATGGCTTCAAGATCCGGTTCGTCCTCCAGAAAGCCGAATATCACGGTCGTCACTACGCTTTCGAGCTGCGCGCTCACCTTGCCAAGCCGTTCACGGATGTCGATCGCTTTGCCGCCCCAGCTGTAGCCATCGCAGGCAATCAGCACCTTGGGCTCGATTTGGCTAAACCGGTCGAGAATGCCAGCCTCGCCGAAATCCGGCGAGCACGACGACCAGATCGCGCCGAGACTTGCCGAAGCCAGAAGCCCGATCACGGCGTGCTTGCTGTTGGGCACAATACCCGCCACCCGGTCACCCGCAGCGACGCCGGCCTCCTCGAGTGCGCACACCAGCTTGGCGACCTCGTCATACAACGCGTAATAACTGATCGATTCACGCCGGCCGCGCTCGTCACGGCAAATCAGCGCCGGCGCATCGTCCCGACGCCAGAGGCAGTTGGCGGCGTAGTTGAGCCGGGCACCTTCGAACCACGTTGCGTGCTCCATACGGCCGGCCTGGCCGTCTGGAAAGCTAAGCGTCTTGTCTGGCACCTCAGGGGCGATCAGGTTGAAATCGCCCCAAAGCTCCGACCAGAACGTCTCGAGGTGGTCGACACTGAAGGCGTGAAGTGCCGCGTAATCCTCGAGTGTGACGCCGTGATCGCGCTCGAGCCGGCGCATCAGTGCGGTCATCTGAGACGCCGCGATCCGGTCTCTAGAAGGCTGCCACAGCGGCGCCGACGAAGAATGAGCATGGTTGGCCATCTAACGAACTCCTCAGCGAGGCCTTTGCCCCGATATCGACATGACAGACGCCGTCCGTTCGAACGCGACATCCGGTCTACGTTCTCCACTGTAGTTTAAAACGTGCTTATTAAAAGACACTGACCCATGGTGGGCTGGGTTGCAGCCACAAGCCATGGCAAAGTACCCCTCCCACCGACCAAGCCAAGGAATTGCAATGAGGCGAGCACGCACGGGCCCGCGATGGGCGTATTTGATATTGACGCTCTGGATGGCGTTGATGTCGACCACGGCGCTTGCGGCCCTGCCGGGCCAGAGCGGCGGCAGCGACCAGGCCGCCTCGGCCCAGACGCTGAACCAGTCGCTCGACGAGGTGATCAAAACGCTTGAAAACGATCAGGATCGCAAGGCCCTGCTCGATAGCCTGAAAAGCCTGCAACAGGCCAATGCCGCCCGCGAAGGCGCGCACGAGGGCGGCTCATCAGGTCTGCTTGGCGCCCTTGCCGATTCGCTTGACCAGCTCGATAACGGGGAAAACCTGAGTTTTCTCGACCGATGGCGCACACAGGCGATCAATGCCTGGAAGAACCTGAGCCAGCGGCTTAAATTCGATCTGACGGCCGGGCGGATTCTGGGAGACTTCCTGATCACGCTTGGCTGCTGGCTGGGGCTTGCCTGGGCACTCAAGTGGCTGATTCGCTTTCTGGTTCGCCATTACGAGTGGCCAATGGCACTGCCGGAGGAACCCTCGCTTCTGGCAATCACCCGATTCTTTCTGCGCCGGGCGCTGCCCTGGGGCATCGCCTTTGGGGTCACACTTGGGGCGGCGTCGTTTCTGCCGACCACGCCCGGCATCACGCTTGGCATGACGGTGGCCTACGTCGGGCTTGCCGGCCTTTTGTTCCGGCTGATCTGCGACATCATCTTTTCGCTGTTCGGCTACGGCCACCGCCGGACCGCTCAGCGCATCCTGAGAAAGCGTGCGCTTGGCCGCCTGTTCTTCATTGCCGCACTCGCCGCCATGAGCGATGCAGCCAATGCCCCCGAGCTCAGAGAACTCATGGGCGATGGCCTGGCCGGCTTCGTTTCCGAGCTGAGCAGTCTGATCGCGGTGATCATCGCCGGCATTTTCATCATTCGCTTCAAGCGCCCGATTCGCCACCTGATCCAGAACAGCGACTATCCGCTTCGCAAGAAACGAAGCCACCTGGTCGAATTTCTGTACGCACTCGGACGGATCTGGCACATCCCGGCCACGCTGTTCGTAACCGCCCTGTTCGTGTCGAACATCACGCTGAGCGGCGATGCGCGCAACGCGTTCACCAAGGCGGTGCTGACGGCAGTGGTACTGGTGGTGGTCCTGATCAGCAACGGGCTTCTTCGTCGCGACGAGCAGCGCCGTCGACCCGATTTCAAACGCCGCCGTCATTCGCTTTACTGGCGGCGTCTAGTGCGCTTTGGCTATATCCTCGCGCAGCTCTTGAGCTGGGTGCTGTTTCTCGAGATCGCGCTGCGCTTCTGGGGGCACAGTCTGACCGAGACGCGCACGCCCACCGTGCTCTGGCAATACGTGCTCAACACGATTCTGAGTCTTGGCAGCACACTGTTGCTTGCGTGGTTCGTGTGGATCATTCTCGATACCGCAATTCAGCAGGCGCTCAAGTCGACGATGAAAACCCATCGCGGCCGCCATCAGAGCACCCGCGCGCAAACCATTGCCCCACTGATCCGAAACGTGGTGTTCGTAACCATTGCCGTGATCACCCTGATCGTGATTCTGGCCAATCTGGGCGTGAACGTGACGCCGCTTCTGGCCGGTGCCGGTGTAATTGGCCTCGCGGTCGGGTTCGGGGCGCAGACGCTGGTGCAGGATTTGATCACCGGCGTTTTCATCCTGATCGAGGATACGCTTGCCATCGACGACTTCGTCGACGTGGGCGGCCATATGGGGACGGTTGAGAAACTCAGCATTCGAACCGTACGTCTTCGCGACCTCGACGGCATCGTTCACTCGATCCCGTTCAGTCAGATCAAATCGATCCAGAACTTTTCCCGCGAGTTCGGCATCGCCCTGTTCCGCATCCGCATCCCACATCAGCTCAAGATCGACGACGCCATCAAGATGATTCAGGAAGTCGCCGACGAGCTGAGACAGGACACCTTCGGTCGGTTCTACATCTGGTCGCCGCTGGAATTTCAAGGCATCGAAAGCTTCGATAACGGCGCGGCCATCCTGCGCGCGCAGTTTCGAACGTCACCGGTCATGCAGTGGAACGTGGCCCGCGAGTTCAACCTGCGCTTGAAACGCCGAATGGAAGCAGACGGCGTCGACATGGCAATGTCGCGGATGAGCATTCAGATGGAAAGCGGCGGGCCGAACAAGGGCGCCTCGGCGATGCCGTACACGACACCGCTGCCGGAGGAGCCGTCCCCCGGCGACGGCCCGAACTGAGCCTCACCGAAAAACCGAAGGTCTTCGAAAAAGACGGTCCGGCGCTCGACGTGAGCGCCGGCAACACTTACCCGAGGTGGCGTTTCATGAACGGCGGCAGCGTCAGCGCCGCCTTGTGAAGCTCTGGCGTGTAATACTCAAGCTCAAGATGCTCGGTGCGAACCGTTGTGGGGTCGAACGCCGTCACATCACAGCCCTTGCCGGCCATCGTGCAGCTCCACCAGCCGGAGGGGTACGTCGGCTGCGGAAACGGCAGTGTCGCGACGCTTTCGAACCCGGCCGAGCTCATGTCCTCGCGCAGCGACTTGATGATGGTCTCGGTGTGATAAAGCGGTGATTCGCTTTGCTGCACCATCACGCCACCCGGCTTCAGAATGCGGTGGCAGCGCGTCAGGAAGTCGGTCTTGAAGAGCCCTTCTGCAGGCCCGACCGGGTCGGTTGAATCGATAATCAACACATCCACGCTGCCGTCATCGCAGGCATCAACCCACTTGACGCCATCCTCGAACAACAGCTCGGCCCGCGGATCATCGTTGCGCTCGACCAGCGCCGGGAAGAATTGCCTGGCCGCATTGGTCACTTCTTCGTCGATATCAATCTGGGTCACATGCTCGACGCGCTCATGCTTGAGCACTTCCTTGAGGGTGCCGCAGTCGCCGCCACCGATGATCACGACGCGGCGCGGCGCGCCGTGGGTCAGAAGCGCCGGATGCGTCATCATCTCGTGGTAAAGAAAATTGTCGCGGTCGGTCAACATCACACAGCCGTCGAGCACCATCAGACGACCATAGGTCTCGGTCTGATAGACCTCCAGGTGCTGATACTCGGACGTGATGTCCAGAAGCTTTTCCTGCACTTTCAACGCAATCGCACTGCCGTGGCGGTCGAAGACTTCGGTAAACCAGCCTTCGATCGGTTGATCGCTCATCATCACTCTCCTGCACGGCCCGCCATTCGGGCGCCATTCATCTCGGGCCGAACGCGTCCGGCCCATTCCCGCTCGCACGATAGCGAGCCGTACACGGAAACAAAAGCACTATCGCGCGTTCGCCCACGCCCGCACCTGGACGACGACTCACTGCCGCGAGAGTCGTCCGAAGTACTGAACGAGCGTTGCGATGAAAAGCCCCAGCACCGCCCCGAGCGTGTTGGCCAGAATATCGGCCCAATCACCGCCCATCCGGCCCGGCACCAGGCACTGGGCGTATTCGATGGCAATGCCGAACACAAACGAGACCATTAACGCCCACAGCCGGGTACGCCCGCTCAGATAGAGCAACAGCGCAAGCCCGCCATAGCCGAGCGCGTGCTGAAGCTTGTCCCAGGGCAGCGCACTCGGCAGCGCCTCCCCGGGCATGAGACTGCCCACCGCGATTGCCAGACCCCAGATCAGCGCGAGCCCGGCAAACAGACGAGCGTTAGTCATGGTAGGCCGGACTCATCTCATGCAAGGCATCGATGAAGGCGTTGACGTGCTCGGGCGGGGTGAACTGGGAAATTCCGTGCCCCAGGTTGAAGACGTGACCGTTGCCGGTGCCGAAGCTGTCGAGCACGCGCTTGACCTCAGCGCGAATTGCCGGTGGCTTGGCAAAGAGCACATTGGGGTCGAGGTTGCCTTGAAGCGCCACCCGATCACCGACGCGTGCGCGGGCGTCCGAAAGTTCAGTGGTCCAGTCGAGGCCGAGGGCATCAGCGCCGGAATCCGCGATGCGCTCAAGCCACTGACCGCCATTTTTGGTGAACAGGATGACCGGCACCCGACGACCGTCATGCTCGCGAATCAGGTTACTGACGATTCGGGTCATGTAGTCGAGCGAGAAGGCCTGATAGGCAGGCGTCGAGAGTGCCCCACCCCAGGTATCGAAGATCTGGACGACCTGGGCACCGGCACGAATCTGCGCGTTCAGATAGTCGGTCACCGCATCGGCCAGCACCGAGAGCAGGTGGTGAAGAACCTCGGGCTCGCTGTAGAGCATCGACTTGATGTGACGAAAGTCCTTGCTGGAACCGCCTTCGACCATATAGGTAGCAAGCGTCCAGGGGCTGCCTGAAAAGCCGATCAACGGCACGCGGCCATTGAGCTCACGTCGAATCGTCGAGACCGCGTTCATGACGTAGTCGAGATCACGCTCGGCGTTCGGGGCTTCAAGCCGCTCGACGCTTTTGCGGTCGCGCACCGGGTGCGAGAATTTCGGGCCTTCGCCGGTTTCGAAGTAAAGGCCGAGGCCCATGGCATCAGGAATGGTCAGAATGTCGGAAAACAGGATCGCCGCGTCGAGATCGAACCGCTCGAGCGGTTGAATGGTCACTTCACAGGCACGATCCCGGTCTCTACACAGGTTCATGAAGCTGCCGACATGGCTTCGAATATCGCGGTATTCAGGCAGGTAGCGGCCAGCCTGGCGCATCATCCAGACCGGCGTACGGTCCACGGGCTGTCGCGCCAGCGCGCGCAGGAGACGATCGTTTTTAAGCGTCATTCAAAGAAACTCTATCGCGTGGGTGTGAGGCTAGTGTACTCAAGCCGCCGATATTTGACCCGAGCCGTGATCGCTTCGTCCAACTATCAACGCCATTCCAGTTCTCTATAGTCAATGCGTCGTCATTGTACAGACTCTGTACTATTATTTTGTACAACTTCCAAATAATTTTGACGCGCCCGACGTGCTCGCAATAGTGTAACATTCTCGAGTCCAGCCGCCGTGGACGGACCCACTCACTTCATCGAGGTTAACGTGACGATTCGCTATATTGCGGCTTCCCGCTTGCCCACACCTTGGGCGACTTTCACCATGCACGGATTCGAAGATACCGAGACCGGCAAGGACCATGTCGTACTGACCCTCGGCGACGTCGACGACGGCCACCCCGTGCTCGCCCGGGTTCACTCGGAATGTCTGACCGGGGATGCGCTGTTTTCCATGCGCTGTGATTGCGGCTATCAGCTGCAGGCCGCGTTGAAACGAATCGCCGCAGCTGGCCGGGGCGCTCTGCTCTATCTGCGCCAGGAAGGCCGTGGCATCGGGCTCATGAACAAGATTCGCGCCTATCAGCTTCAGGATGACGGCGCCGATACCGTTGAAGCCAATGAGGCCCTCGGGTTCGAGGCCGACATGCGCCGCTATGACATCTGCATTCCGATGCTTGAACACTTAGGAATTGCCGGCCTTCAACTGATGACCAACAACCCACGCAAGGTCGACGGTCTCAAGCAGCAGGGCGTCAACGTGGTCGAGCGCGTGCCGATCACCGCCGGGCTCAATCCGCACAATGAGCATTACCTCAGCACCAAGGCAGGCAAGCTCGGACACATGATGGGGCTTGAAGAGTTTACGCTTGCCGCCTCGGTGGATACCGACCGGCGACAGTAGGGTTCTGACCTTGGAGTGACATTCAGGAGCGTCGATGAGCAAGCAACCCCACAAGGACACGCAATCGACCGACCCCACCAAACCGCACCGCCTGAGCGCGCAGTTCGAGGAAGAGTACACGCGTCTTGAAGAGTGGCTAAGCAGCTTCTCACACGCGCTGGGCGCGCTTTTAAGCGTGGCCGGGCTGATCGTACTGGTGGTGCTTGCAAGCCTTGCTGCCGACATCGACCCCTGGAAGATCGTCAGCTTTTCGGTCTACGGGGTCTGTCTGATCGCGCTTTATGTCGCCTCGACCGTCTACCACTTCACCCGCCGCCCCCGCTTGAAGCAACTGTTCCAGCATCTTGATCACTGCGCGATCTATCTATTGATTGCCGGCACCTACACGCCGTTTTTGCTTGTCAACATGCGCGGCTCGGTAGGCTGGGGGCTTTTCGGCGCAGTGTGGGGGCTTGCAGCCCTCGGCATCCTGTTCAAGATCCTCTGGCCCTATCGATTCGAGGCGCTGCGCGTTGCGATCTATCTCGTCATGGGCTGGCTGATGGTGCTGTTTTCCAATCACATGACCGCCACGCTCTCCCCAGGCGGCGTGCGTCTTCTGGTTGCCGGCGGCGTGATCTACACCGTCGGTGTCATCTTTTACGCTGTGCGGGCGATCCCCTATGGTCACGCCATCTGGCATCTGTTCGTGTTGGGCGGTAGTCTCTGCCACTTTCTGGCGATCTATTACGGCGTTCTGGGGTATAGCTACCCTTCAACCTCCTGATAGGCGCGCCGTTGCACACCGACCCATAACCACAAGAAGACAAGGACACGCCTTTCATGGACACCCCACGCCACCAGACCACCATGACCGTGTTGATGACGCCTGACATGGCCAATTTTTCAGGCAAGGTTCACGGCGGCACGCTGCTCAAGTTTCTCGATCAGGTCGCCTACGCTTGCGCCAGCCGGTGGGCCGGGCGCTACGTGGTCACCCTTTCCGTCGATCAGGTCATGTTCCGCCAGCCCATCCATGTCGGCGAGCTGGTGACCTTTCTGGGCGCGGTCAACTACACCGGCCGCTCCTCGATGGAAGTCGGCATCAAGGTCATCGCCGAAGACATCCACAAACGTGTGGTGCGTCATACCAACAGCTGCTACTTCACCATGGTCGCGGTGGACGATGACGGCAAGGCCGCTGAGGTGCCGCCGATCACGCCTCAGGACGAGGTCGAGCGTCAGCGCATGGCGCTTGCCCAGAGACGCCGCGAGCTGCGTCAGGAAATGGAGCAGCGCTTCCGCGATATTCGAGGCCAGTAACCACGCCCCGTTATAGTCAGCCATGGCCATAAAAAAACCCGGCATTGCGCCGGGTTTCAGGGTCTTTGCAGGGTGCGATCAGCCAAGCCGCGCCTTGATCGACGCTTCAAGCCCGTCAGCGTCGAGCCCGCACTCGATCAGAAGCTCCGCAGGCGTACCGTGCTCGATGAACCGATCCGGAATGCCCAACGACAGCAGCGGCGTAGACACGCCCTCTGACGCCAGCAGCTCACCGACGCCGCTGCCGGCGCCGCCACTGACTACGTTTTCCTCGACCGTGACCAGAAGCTCATGCCTGCCGGCGGCATCGAGCACCGCCGTGCGGTCGAGCGGCTTCACGAAGCGCATGTCGATCACCGTCGCATCCAGGCGCTCGGCAACCTCGAGTGCTGGGGTCACCATGCTGCCGAACGCCAACAGCGCCACCCCCGTACCTTCTCGAAGTGTCGCCGCCCGACCGATCTCGATGGTATCGAGCGCCTCGGCAACGACCGCGCCGGGACCCGTGCCGCGCGGATAGCGCACCGCCGCCGGGCCGTCGTAGTGATAGGCCGTGGTCAGCATCTTGCGACACTCGCTCTCATTGGAGGGCGCCATGATCACAAGATCCGGCACACAGCGCAGAAACGACAAATCGAGCGCGCCATGATGGGTCGAGCCGTCCTCACCGACCAGTCCGGCACGGTCGATGGCAAAGGTGACATCGAGGTTCTGAACGGCAACGTCGTGCACCAGTTGATCGTAGCCGCGCTGAAGGAACGTCGAGTAGATCGCAACCACGGGCTTTGCGCCTTCGCACGCCATGCCGGCAGCCAGGGTCACGGCATGCTGCTCGGCGATCGCGACGTCGAAGTAGCGCGCCGGGTAATCCTTCGAGAACTGCACCAGATCGGAGCCTTCCCGCATGGCGGGCGTGATGGCGAGAAGACGCTCATCCACGGCCGCCATATCGCAAAGCCATCGCCCGAACACATTGCAGTACTTCTGCGGTTTGGCGGCGGGTGCCGGCTTGGCGACGCTTGCCGCCGCAGAGGACGCCGGTTCCTTTTCGAGCTTGGTGATGGCGTGGTAGCCGATCGGATCCTGCTCACCCGGTAAAAAGCCACGGCCCTTCTTGGTGACCACGTGCAGAAACTGCGGGCCCTTGCGGTCCTTGAGCGCGTTGAGCGTCTTGACCAGACGCGGCAGGTCGTGCCCATCCACCGGACCGGTGTAATTGAAGCCCATTTCCTCAAACAGCGTCGCCGGGCTGACCATGCCCTTGACGTGCTCTTCAGTGCGCCGGGCGATGTCCAGCGCGCCCGGCAGGTGCGACAGCACGCGCTTACTGCCCTCGCGTACGGCAATATAGGGCTCGCTTGAAAGAATGCGAGACAGGTACGTGGCAATGCCGCCGACGTTTTCGGAAATCGACATTTCGTTGTCGTTGAGCACCACCAGCATGTTCGCGTTGACATGGCCTGCGTGCGCCAGTGCCTCGAACGCCATGCCGGCGGTCAGTGCGCCATCGCCAATGACCGCACAGACCCGGCGCGGATGGTTCTGATTGCGCGCGGCCAGCGCCATGCCGAGCGCGGCGGAAATCGAGGTGCTCGAGTGGCCGACCCCGAAAGTATCGAACTCGGACTCATCGCGTTTGGGAAAGGCCGCCAGCCCGTATTGCTGACGCATGGTGTGCATCACATCGCGCCGGCCGGTCAGAATCTTGTGCGGATACGCCTGATGGCCTACGTCCCAGACGATGCGATCCTCGGGCGTATCGAGGGCGTAATGCAGGGCCGTGGTCAGTTCCACGACGCCAAGGCCCGCCCCGAAGTGACCGCCGCTCACACCGACGGTATACAGGAGATAGGCCCGCAACTCGTCGGCCAGCTGTTTGAGCTGGGTCTCTGAAAAATGGCGCAACGCTTCCGGTGAATCGATGCGATCGAGCAGAGGCGTCAACGGACGCTCGGTCGGAATGGTATCAAACTGCTTCATGGTCAAGTATCAGTGATCGCGTTCAATCATGTAGCGTGCAAGCGCCGCCAGCGGTTCGCCGGCCTCGCCAAACACAGAGAGAGAGTCAAGCGCGTCATCGAGCAGCGCTTGCGCCTTGTCACGGGCGCCATCGAGGCCCAGAAGCGCCGGGTACGTCGGCTTGTCCTTGAGCGCATCGGCCCCTTGGGTCTTGCCGATCACGGCGGTATCGCCGGTGACGTCGAGAATGTCGTCCTGAATCTGGAAGGCAAGTCCGATGGCCTGACCGTAGCGGGTCAGTGCATCGAGCCGGGGATCCCCCGGCGCGCACTCGGCAAGCCCACCCATGATCAGTGCCGCCTCGATCAGCGCACCGGTCTTATGGCGGTGAACCGCCATCAGGTGCTCGAGTGTGACCTTGTGCCCAACCGCGGCCAGATCCAGCGCCTGACCGCCGGCCATGCCGCGTCGGCCGGACGCTTTCGCAAGCGTTTTGATCATCGCGGCGCTGTGCGGGTGGGTCTGTTCGGCCAGCACTTCGAACGCCAGCGTCTGAAGCGCGTCGCCTGCAAGAATCGCACTCGCCTCGTCAAACGCCTTGTGACAGGTTGGCTGCCCCCGACGCAGGTCGTCGTCATCCATCGGGGGCAGATCGTCGTGCACCAATGAATAGGCGTGAATCAACTCGACGGCCGCCGCCGGCGCATCGAGCGTATCGATATCGGCCCCGACCACCTGGCCGGCCGCGTACACAAGTACCGGCCGCAGGCGCTTGCCACTGCCGAGCACGCTGTAGCGCATTGCCTGATCAAGCCGCGCGTCCGGGCACGGGTGCGCGTCCAGATGCGCCGCCAGCACCCGCTCGATGCGGTCGCGCCCATCGCCAATCAACGTTTCAACATGCATTCATCGGCCTCCCTGCCGAGACTCGTCGGCCGAGGGGTCGGCCTGCGTGCGTTCCTTGGTGGCGCTATCGCCAGGGGCGCTATCGCCTTGCTGAGTCAATGTCTGAACCTTGAGTTCGGCCTGGCTCAACCGTTCGCGCGCCGCGCGGGTCAGTCGAACGCCTTCCTCGAAGGCTTCGAGCGAGGACTCAAGGCTGAGCTCCCCGGACTCGAGCCGGTTCACCAGCGTTTCGAGTTCCGAAAGCGTCTCGGCAAATTCCGGCGACGCCTGATCGGGCTCGGGCGATACATCCTGTTCAGCCATGTCTTTTCTCACGCAGCACGGTCGCGATCCATCACGGACCAACGAGTTAAACATTTGTGAGCGCATTATACACACCACAACCGCGATGTCGGTGCGGCCAAGGTGAAAGAGCCTCGCCGCGCGACCTATCGACTGAACTAAAAAGCCCTATCACTGAATCACGGTTCCCTACGCGAAAGACAACGCGCAGAGCTGGTCTCGTCGCATATGACCGCCCCGTCACGCCCGGCACACTCCCAATCCAGCCTATGATAGACTAATGGCCGCGTCGGCCCACTGCCGCTTCGTGCCCTCATGCATCTGCACGCCCGCGGCCGCGGCCGTTCGCCTTACTCCCGTCTTACTGTTACAGGCAATCGTCGGGCTCACCGACTTCAAAGGTAGAAGCGATAATGGCTAAAACGTCCTTGGACAAGAGCAAGATCAAAGTCCTGCTGCTTGAGGGCATCCACCAATCCGCCGTGGACAACTTTCTCAATGCCGGTTACACCAACATCGAACATCTGAAGACCTCGCTGTCGGAAGAAGAACTGATCGAAAAGATCCGCGATGTGCACTTTATCGGTATTCGCTCCCGGACCCAGCTCAACGAACGCGTGATCAACGCCGCCGACAAGCTGGCCGCCATTGGCTGCTTCTGCATCGGAACCAATCAGGTTGACCTGACCGCGGCGCTCAAGCGCGGCGTGCCGGTATTCAATGCCCCTTATTCCAACACGCGCTCCGTGGCGGAACTGGTCATTGCACAGTCCATCATGTTGATGCGCCGCATCCCCGAAAAGAGCGCCAAGGCGCACCGGGGTGGCTGGGACAAGACCGCCAACAACTCCCACGAAGTGCGCAACAAGACGCTCGGCATCGTTGGCTACGGCAGCATCGGCTCACAGCTCTCGGTCATCGCCGAATCGCTTGGCCTGAACGTCATCTATTACGACACGGTCACCAAGCTCGGCATGGGCAATGCCAATCAGGTGGCAAGCCTTGATGAGCTCCTTGAGCGCGCCGACATCGTGACGCTGCACGTGCCGGAGACACCTTCGACCAAGTGGATGATCGGCAAGGCGCAGTTCGCCAAGATGAAAAAGAACGCGGTGTTCATCAACGCCTCCCGCGGCACCACGGTGGTGATCGAAGACCTGGCTGATGCGCTTCGCTCCGAACACCTGCTGGGCGCGGCCGTGGACGTGTTCCCGGTCGAGCCAAAAAGCAACGAGGAAGAGTTCGTCTCGCCCTTGCGCGAATTCGATAACGTCATCCTGACGCCACACGTCGGGGGCTCCACCATGGAAGCGCAGGAAAACATCGGTACCGAGGTGGCGGAGAAACTCACCACCTACTCCGACAACGGCACCACCATCACCTCCGTTAACTTTCCGGAAGTGGCGCTGCCCTCGCACCCAAACAAGCATCGTTTGCTGCACATCCACCAGAACATCCCGGGCGTGCTTTCAAACATCAACCGCGTGCTGTCGGACAACGACATCAATGTTTCCGGTCAGTACCTGCAGACCAACACCGAAGTGGGGTATGTGGTCATCGACGTCGACAAGGCCTACAGCCAGCAGGCCCGCGATGCGATCAAGCAGGTCACCGGCACGCTGAGAACGCGGGTGCTCTATTCCGAGGCCGATTTCAGCTAAGCCCCATCGCTTAGCGGTATCCACTTGAAGCCCGCACCTCGTGCGGGCTTTTTTTACGCAGTCCCTGTCGGCTGTATGTCCGTTTCGGTGGGCCCGCCGTCCTTGAAGCGTCATGCGCGAAAGAACACACTTCCCACCTCAGGCCGGTATTGATGCGGCCGTGAGCGCGCCCCGCGCCGCTTCGAAGTCAGGGGCGGCTTCGCTGCTTGGTCGACCAGATGCTCTTGGCGCCCGCACGCTCTGTTCACACACTCTATCGCCCAGGGAGGGCGCCGAATGACCCGTCACTCACTTCCACCGACCGTTTGGTGGCTGTCGCTGTGTCAGGCGCTGCTCGTCAGCGGCAATATCGTGCTGGTTACCATTACCTCGCTGATTGGCGAGCGCATCGCACCAAGCGTCGGACTTGCCACTCTTCCGGTAGCTATTCAGATGCTGGGATTGACCGCCGCGACACTGCCCGCCGGCTGGCTGACCGCTCGGCTCGGACGCCGTGCGACCTTCGTGATCGGCAACGTATTTGGGCTTCTGGGCATCGCGCTGTGCGCTCAGGCACTGATTCAACAGGGTTTTGTGCTCTTCAATCTGGGCACGTTCCTAATCGGCGCCAGCATCGGCACCGGCATGCTGTACCGCTTCGCGGCGGTCGACGCCGCACCGACGCAGCAGCGGGCCAAGGCGCTGTCGATGGTGATGGGCGGGGGTGTGCTTGCCGCCCTGTTCGGCCCCTGGCTTGCCGTTCAGACCCACGCCCTGCTCGAAACGCCGTTTCTGGGCAGTTTCCTCGGGCTTGCCGTGCTGTACACGATCGCACTGGCGATCATCGTCTGCGTGCCGCTTAGCAACCCGGTGTCGCCGCAACGTGATGCACGTGGACGGCGCACGCGCGACTTGATGCGATTGCCAACGCTCATGAGCGCGATCGTGACGGGCACGCTCGGCTACACGTTGATGGTCTTGATCATGACGGCAACGCCGCTTGCCATGAATCATGCCCAGCTTGATTTTGCCGAAGTCGCCAACGTGATCCGCTGGCATGTGCTGGCGATGTACGCGCCATCGTTCGTGACCGGCCATCTCATCCAGCGCCTTGGGTGTCGCGCGATGATCGCGCTTGGCGGCGTATTGCTGGCTCTGGCCGCCGCCTGTGCTCTTCAGGCGCCGAACGTAAGCGCCTACTACGCGGGCCTGATTCTTTTGGGACTTGGCTGGAATTTTACCTTCGTGACTGCCAGCGCCTGGCTTACTACCACCTACCGCTCGGAGGAAGCACCGCGCGCCCAGGCGCTCAACGACTGCCTGGTGTTCTCGGGAAGCACCCTGGCTTCGCTGGCGGCAGGCCCCGTCAACGAGGCACTCGGGTGGGTGTCGATGAATCTTGTCACGCTGCCGGTCTGCGGACTTATCGTGGTGCTGGCGCTTCGGCGTCGCCACTCGGAGCGCACGTCAGAACCGAGTGGCGCCTGACGAAGGGCCGCCGGCCAACTAGGGTGAGTCGCACACGCCCCATGCGACGAGACCAGGGAGAGACACCATGAAGATCGAGCTCAACGGTAAGCGCGCCATCGTCACAGGCTCCACCGCCGGTATCGGCTACGCCATCGCTCAAGGCCTTGCCGAAGCCGGGGCCGAGGTCACTCTGACCGGGCGAACCCAGGCCCGCGTCGACCAGGCCGTCGATACGCTCAGCCAGGCCACTGGGGCATCGGTCTCCGGCGTGGCCGCAGACCTCGGCACCAAAGCCGGCTGCGACACCCTGATCGAGGCGCGGCCCGAGACCGACATCCTGATCAATAACGTCGGGATCTTCGGCCCGAAGGATTTTTTCGAGACCGATGACGCCACCTGGCAGAGCTTCTTCGACGTCAACATCATGAGTGGCGTGCGCCTGTCGCGGCACTACGCACAGGGGATCTGAGATGGTGCATTACGGCATGACCAAATCGGCGGTTCAGTCTATTTCACGCGGGCTCGCGAGGTCCTTGCCGGCACCAACGTGACCGTCAACGCGATCCTGCCCGGGCCGACCCGCTCCGAAGACGTGGTCGACATGTTGACCGCAATGGCTGAGGAACAGGGCGAGTCATTTTCGGATATCGAGGCGCGGTTTGTTGCCGAAAACCGGCCCTCCTCCATCATCCAGCGACTGGCGACCCCCGAGGAAGTGGCCAACCTGTGCGTGTACGCCGCCTCCGAGCAGGCAAGCGCGACCACTGGCGCCGCGCTCCGGGTGGAAGGCGGTATCGTCGATACCATGGCCTGAGGCGCGCGGCCCACCGTATAAAAAAAACCGGCCCTTGGCCGGTTTTTTTTATATTAGCAGAACGTGCCGTTATCACGCTTATGGAGGTCGCTTCCAGAAAAGCCCCAACAGTGAAGTGCGTAAGACTGAGCTAACTTCCAATAACAATGATTCAAGGCGCGCAATAAGGCGCCTTACAACCAGGAGCCTTGATGGTCTCTACTACCCCCGCTCAGATCGCTGCACGTCTGGAACGTCTGCCCCTGTCGCGTGTGCAACACGGCATGTTCGGCATCATCGCCCTGGCGTTTTTCTTCGACTCGATGGACCTGGCAATGATGACGTTCCTGCTGGGCTCGATCAAAAGCGAGTTTCAACTCTCTTCCACCATGACCGGCCTTCTGGCCAGTACGAGTTTTGTCGGTATGGCGCTCGGCGCGGCGCTGTCGGGGCTACTCGCCGATCGGTTCGGACGAAAACCCATCTTTCAAATCAGCATCGTGGTCTGGGGACTTGCAAGCCTCAGCTGTGCGCTGTCCCCCTCGGTCGAATGGCTGATGATCAGCCGCATCATCCTTGGGTTTGGCATGGGCATGGAGTTTCCGATCGCCCAATCGATGCTGACCGAATTGATCCCGGCGCAAAAACGCGGGCGCTACATGGCGCTGCTCGATGGATTCTGGCCCATCGGGTTTATCACCGCAGGGCTTCTGGCCTGGGGGCTGCTGCCAATGATTGGCTGGCGCGGCATCTTTCTGGCCCTCGCTCTGCCGGCCCTGCTCGTACTCATCGTGCGTCGCAAGCTGCCTGAATCGCCTCGCTGGCTGGCCGAGCACGGCAAGATGGCCGAGGCTGAATGCGTGGTCGATGGCCTCGAGCATCAGGTGCGTGAAGCGCTCAATCTCAAGGAGCTGCCTGAACCGGCACCAAGCAGTGCCGCGGTCAGCCAGCGCTCGCCGTCATTCTGGGAGGCGTTCAGAACGCTTTGGAGCGATCAGTACCGTGGGCGTACCGGCATGGTCTGGGGGCTGTGGTTCTTCGCGCTGCTGGGCTTTTACGGTCTGACCAGCTGGCTCAGTGCCCTGCTGCAAGACTCCGGCTACAGCATCGTCGGCGCGGTCTCCTACACCGTGATGATCTCGCTCGGCGGCATCCCGGGCTTTCTGTCGATGGCGTGGCTTTTAGACAAGTGGGGTCGCAAACCCTGCTGCCTGGTGACGCTTGTGGGCTCTGCCTGCATGGTCTGGGTCTACGGTCAGTGCGCCTCCAATGGCGTTGACCTGATGTGGCTTCTGGCCAGCGGCTTTGTTATGCAGTTCTTTCTGTTTGGCATGTGGGCAGTGCTTTACACCTGGACACCGGAACTCTACCCGACCAGCGCCCGCGCAACCGGCTCCGGTATGGCCTCCGCCATTGGCCGCGTAGGCTCGCTGATCGGGCCGACGGTGGTAGGGTTGGTCATCCCCATTGCAGGTCAGGCAGGGGCGTTCACCCTCGGAGCGGGCTGCTTTCTGACCGCTGGCGTCATCGTATTGCTGTGGGGTAAGGAAACGCGCGGATACGCGTTGGAAAGCATTACCGCCCATTAACCCTGATTCTGAAGCCGATCAAATTGCATTACCCTTTTTTATGGATTGCCGGGCAAGTCCATGAAAGTGAGTGACGTAACTGATACGATGCCTCTCGTACGAACGAGGGGTATCGTACTCCGCCCGTTCATACACGCCATCAATATGGACCGTCGCGAACGCGAAAGTGCCCTGAGAACATCCAACCACCGAATAGCGTCTATGCTATCGGGGAGCAAGGTATTTTCGCGTCTGGCGAATACGCAGTGAGCAAACGATAACGGAGAATATTCTGTGGCTGATAACGATTCCGGTAAAAATCAAGGTGGGGTGGCGCCGCCCGAAGAAGGCGTTCCTGCTCCCGATGGTCGAGCCAATCTGATCGATACCGATTACAAGATTGGCCAAGACAACATCCAGACCAACAAATTTTTCGTCAGCGTAGACATGCACGCCAAGGTGTTCAGTGTCTCCGGCCTTCTTGTCATTGTATTTGTCGTACTGACGTTGGCCCTGCAGGACCAGGTCGGGCCATTGTTCGGCGACCTTCGGTCATGGCTTACGTCCAATCTTTCCTGGTTTTTCATGATCGCCGGCAACATATTCGTTGTCTTGAGCATCGTGCTCATCTTCACGCCTCTCGGCAAGATTCGACTCGGTGGCTCCGATGCCAAGCCGGATCACTCCTATCTGGGCTGGTTCTCGATGCTGTTCGCCGCCGGCATGGGCATCGGCCTGATGTTCTATGGGGTGTCCGGGCCGATCTCGCACTTCACTTCCGCGCAGTCTGGTGGTGAGTGGTCGCCTCTGGGCGTCATGTTCTCAGATCCCGACAAAGCGGCAAGCGCCGGCATGGCCGCCACGATCTTCCACTGGGGCCTGCACCCTTGGGCGATCTACGCCATCGTCGCACTTGCGCTTGCGCTGTTTTCCTTCAATAAGGGCCTGCCTCTGACCATGCGCTCAATTCTTTACCCGGTTCTGGGTGAGCGCGTTTGGGGGTGGCCTGGCCATATCGTCGATATACTGGCGGTCTTTTCGACCCTGTTTGGTCTTGCCACCTCACTCGGGCTTGGCGCCGAGCAGGCAACGGCAGGCCTTCACTTCTTGTTCAACGTGCCCAACACCGACGTGACCAAGGTGATCCTGATCTGTGCGATTACCTGCGTTGCCCTGTGTTCGATCGTGGCAGGTCTTGATGGCGGCGTGAAGCGCCTGTCGGAAATCAACATGTTCCTGGCGCTGTTACTATTGCTATTCGTACTGTTCACCGGCCCGACCATGGAGCTGTTCGGCGGGTTCTTCACCAACCTCGTCGAGTACGGCAAGGATCTACCGGGCCTGTCAAACCCCTTCGGGCGTGAGGACACCGGCTTCATGGAAGGCTGGACTGCCTTCTACTGGGCATGGTGGATCAGCTGGTCTCCGTTCGTCGGCATGTTCATCGCACGCGTCAGCCGTGGCCGTACGGTCCGTGAATTCCTGACCGCCGTATTGATCGTTCCGACCATCATCAGCGTGATCTGGATGACCGTTTTCGGTGGTACTGCCATCGAGCAGGTTGCAAGCGGCCTCAACGCGGTTGCCGATGCAACGCTCGAGCTGAAACTGTTCGTCATGCTTCAGGATCTGCCGCTGACCACGATCACCTCACTGATCGGTATCACGCTGGTCATCGTGTTCTTCGTGACCTCGTCGGACTCCGGCTCGCTGGTCATTGACTCCATCACTGCAGGAGGCAAGCTCGATGCGCCCGTGATTCAGCGTATCTTCTGGGCGGTTATCGAAGGCGCTGTCGCCATTGCCCTGCTACTGGGTGGCGGTCTGACCGCACTTCAGGCCGCGGTGGTCTCTACCGGTTTCCCGTTCACGATCATCCTGCTGATCGCGTGTGTTGCGATCGTCAAGGGTCTTCGCTCGGAGCCAAAGGCCGTCTGATCACGGACAGCCATGCACTAAAAAAGGCGACCGCAAGGTCGCCTTTTTTATTTCCGTTTACCGCCTGCAAAATGCCCGATCCAGAACGCGTCGTTAGCTCCAGAGCGTCTTGAGCGGCGTTTCCGGGCTATAGTGGGTAAGCACTTGTGCCTGCAGAAGCTCAGCAGTCGAGAGTGCGTCGGTCAGCGCGTGATGGCCCTGATAGGCCGGCAGGTTGTATCTGAGCCGGCTTTCGTGGAGTCGAATTGACGCCGGCGGGCGCCCCATGAGCCGTCGGATCCACACCCAGCGCCGTCGCCGGTGACGCCTTGCTTCCAGTGACATGGTATCGATCAGCGGAAACACCGCGCCCTCGCCAAGACGCTCGCGAATCGCGCCGTCCAAAAAGGGACGTTCGACGTGGCGATAATGCACCACCGGTAACCGACCCTTCATCACCGAAAGCACTTCCCCGAGCACATCGCCCAGATCAGGCGCGCCATCGATCTCGCTGTGCGTGATGTGGTGAAACGTCACCGACTCATTGCTCAACTGACGCCTCGGCGCCACCACCCAGTAGCGGCTTTCCTTCATCGGAATACGCGAGAGCGTGAATGGCACCAGACCAATACTTACGATGTCATGACGTCCCGCATCAAGACCGGTCGTCTCCAAATCAAACCCCACCATCGGCGTCTCGCCGATTGGCCGGTCGGGATCAAGCCGCATCTCGTGGAAAAACTGCTTGAGCATCGGGTGGCGAACGCGCTTGGCCCGGTCTTCTAGGTAATCCGGCCAGTTCGGCCGTTGACGCGACTTCCAGTGCGGCAACCTCATGTCGAACGCCCCTTGCGCTTGCGCTCGGCGTCCGGCGGCATCGGGTAGCGAAACGCCAGAAAGCGCTGCGCGTTGTTGAGCACTTCAAATGCCTCTTTCAAATGATGACGCTCACGGCTCGAAACTTTATCCGGCATGACGTTGTTGTCCGGTTCCTGATCGGTTTCGATGTCCATCGCCTGGTGGCGAATGCGTACCATCGACAGGAACTCGAACGCGTAGCGCAGCTTGTCGTTAACGCCTTCGGCCAGAAGCTGAGTCTTGTTAATGTCGTCCAGGCGCAGGAAGGTGTTCTGGGCCTTGGAGCCACAGGCAAGCGCATGTACTCGGACCAGATCGACCAGCGGCGCGGTGCCGCGGCGCTTGATGTTGATGGAGTTCTTGTGCTCGCCATCCTTTTCGACCACAAACGTTCGGAAGAACCCGAGCGGGGGCGTGCGTCCGAGCGCGTTGCGGGCCATAGCCGCCAGAAAAAGTGGCCGGTGCGGCGCGCGCTCGGCAATCAGTTCCTGCAGCGGCTCGACCAGTCGATTCTCGCCATAGACACAGGTCAGATCGAAGAAGATGTTGCTGTGAAGCAGGTGCTCGGGCTTAGGGTCATCCATCCAGTCGTTGAAGTACGACTTCCAGACCGACAGCGGCTGACGCCAGCGCGGGTTGCTTGCCATGATGCCGCCCTTACAGCGCGCATAGCCGCACGCGGCCATACCCTCGCGGACGAATACCGCCAACTGCTCGAAGTAACGATCGTGGGTGTCGAAGTCGAACGCATCATCAACCACCAGCGCATGGTCCTGGTCGGCGTTGATGGTCGGCTCGTCTCGGGCCATGGAGCCAAGCACCATGAACGCGTACGGCACCGGAGGTGCACCGAGCTCCTCTTCGCCCAGCTCAAGTAGACGCCTTATGATACTGCGCCCAATCGTTGCAAGCGCCCGACCGATCATCTCTGAATTGGCGCCATCGTTGACCAGCCGAACGAAGGACTGGCGTACCTCGCTGCTTAAGCGGGCGAGCCCGTCCACACTGGCCTGATGGTAGATGTTGCTGACCAGATAGAGGCTGCTGTGGGTTTCGTAGCGCACGATGTCTGAGAGCTGCACGATGCCCATCGGTCGCCGCCGATACAGCACCGGCAGGTGCTGCACGTTGTTTCGAAGCATCGTCAGCATGGCCTCGTACACCGACTCATCCGACTGCACCGTGACCAGCCGGGTCGACATGACCTCGCCCACGGGCGTTTGGGGGTCGATACCATCGGCCACCACACGCGTGCAGCAATCGCGGTCGGTCAACATGCCGACCAGATGCCAGTAGTGCTCGTCCTGTCCCTCGAAGGTGGTCGCGTCCATATCGGTGGTCGGGTCGATCACCAGAAGCGACGTCGTGCTGTATTCGCGCATTTGCTGGGCGGCGGTCTGAAGCGGCGTGGTGCTTTCAACCATCACCGGGCGGCGAACCACCAGGCGACGAACGCGCGTGGTCAACAGACTGCTTTCACGGTGGTACTGCTCGACCCGGGTTTTGAGCCGCCGGCCGCCGGCCTCAACGAACTCGGAAAAATCGTCGTCTTCGTCGCACAGCTCCTGAATCAGCGCCTTGGGGAAGAAATAGATCAGCGAGTCTTCAAGCGTATGTGCGCTGTAGCGCGCAGGTCGCCCTCTGAGCATATCTACATAGCCGAAGATGTCGCCCTCCTCGAGCCGATTGAACAGATGGCCACTGCGCCGTTTGACCTCGACAGCACCGCTTCGGATATAGCGCAGCTCCGTGAGCTCTTCCCCGGTCTCGAACAGCGTCGATCCAGCCGGAAAGTACTGAATTTCGACCTCGGTGGCCAAGCGGTCGAGCCACTCATCGGCAAGATCTTCAAAAGGGGCAAATTGCGAGAGGTGCTCGCGACTTTCCAACTGCTCGATACTCATAGGACCGCCTCTGCGCTGTCATCATTGTAAGGCTTTGCCGGGCTGAAAAAGAGGTAAGGATATGCATCTTAGGGTGCCACCGGCACGGGTGCAGATCGATGCAACACCTTAAACGCCACTAACAAAATCAGGGGCCCGAAGGCCCCTGAAAACGTATCACACTCGATACACCGTGCTGCAGTCATTGTGGGCTGCAGCAACAGTTGTTTAGTGCTTGCTGGAATCCGTGACGTTGTCGACGGCGTCCTTGACGTTGCCTTTCGCTTTCTTGGCATCGCCCTTGGAGCTCTGGGCTTCGCCCTCGGCCTGGGTCTCGTGATCGTCGGTTGCCTTGCCAAGCGCTTCTTTCGCTTTGCCGGTTGCCTTGTCGATCATGCCTTCGGCTTTATCCGTTTTGGAATCTTTCATGACTCACCTCCATTGTGGTGTCTAAATCGGTACGTCAATGAGCGTGCCGATCATTCTGCTGCGCGCTTGCGGCAGATGCTTATAGCGTAGAAGTCATGTGCGCGCTCAGCCAAGAATCTTTAGTCACATGGTTAATAAAATCGTGACACCGCAGGCGCTCATCGCGTGCGCCGGCAGCGCTCGGAGCAGTAGATGACGTTCTCCCAGTCCTTTGCCCATTTCTTGCGCCAGGCAAAGGGCCGACCACAGACCGGGCAGGTCTTGGTCGGCAGGTTGGGCTTTTTGTGCGCCATCGGCGTCAGCGCTTGAAGAAGTTCGTATTGACCAGATCAAGCACGTCGTCCATGCGTCCGTTGAGCATCGCCTTGGTGGAATAAAGCGCGGTGGAGGCAATTTGACCCGGCTCGATCTTCGGCGGCATCACAAGCTCCATCCGGTTGACCTTCACATCCAAAATACCCGGGCCGTCGTGATCGAGAAGCTCACGCATCGCGCCATCAAGGTCGTGCTTGTGTTCGACCTTTTTGCCCCACAGCCCGACCGCGCGGGCAACTTCACCGAAATCCGGGTTTTCAAGGTCGGTGAACGCATCCAAAAGCCCCTCGACCTTCTGCTCGATCTCGACAAAGCCCAGCGAGCTATTGTTGAACACCACCAGCTTCACCGGCAGCTTCAACTGCTTGAGCGTCAATAGATCCCCCATCAGCATGCTCATGCCGCCATCACCACACATCGCAATGACTTCGCGCCCCGGATAGGCCGCCTGCACACCAAGCGCCTGGGGATAGGCGTTGGCCATGGTGCCGTGCACCAGACTCGACAGCGTCCGCCGCTTGCCGTTGACCTCGATATGACGCAGCAGCCACACCATGGGGCTGCCGCCGTCGGCGGTGAACACCGCGTCTTCGCTCGCATTGCGGTTGATCGCAAGCGCCAGCTCCTGCGGATGAATCAGCTCGTCGTCTTTCGAGGTGTGGGTCGCGTGGGCGCGGGACTTCTTGTAGGTCTCGCGGCACTTTTCGAGCCAGTGCGTATCCGGTTTTTCGTCCACCATCATCGCAAGCGCCTGACAGGTATCGCGCACCGTGCCGACCAGGCCGATGTCGACCGGGTGACGCTTGCCGATCTGCTCGGCATTGATATCGACCTGAATGATGGTGGCCTTGTCGGGATAGAACTGGGTCCAGGCAAAGTTGCACCCAAGCAGCAGCAGCACGTCGCAATCGGCCACGGCGTGGTAGCCGCCTTCCAGACCGAATACGCCGGTCATGCCGACCTCGAACGGGTTGTCGTATTCGATGAAATCCTTGGCGCGGGACGTCCAGGCCACCGGCGCATTGAGCTTGGCCGCCAGCGCCAGCACGTCGTCACGGGCGTGCTCACAGCCAAAGCCTGCGTAGATCGAGATTTTCTTGCCGGCCTTGATCGCCTCCAGCACCGGTACGAACTCTTCGGCGCTCGGGCGGATGATCGGATTAAAGCGCTGGGCGCGGTAGGGAAGGTCGTTCTCGGGCGTTTGCGTGAAGAGGTCCCCCGGCACGATCAAGACCGCAACGCCCCGGGAATTGAGCGCAGCCTGCGCCGCCATCGCCGCCATGCGCCGGGCCTGGTTGGGGTTGGTCAGCGTCTCGCAGAACACGCTGTACTGTTCATAGATCGGTTTTTGATCCACATCCTGCGGAAAGCCGACGCCGGCCTCGCTGGTCGGAATCTGTGAGGCAATGAACACCACCGGTGCATTGCTTCGATGCGCGTCAAACAGGCCATTGACGAAATGCAGGCTACCCGGCCCACAGGTTCCGGCGCACAGCGACAGTTCGCCAGTGATCATCGATTCCCCGCCGGCGGCAAATCCACCGACCTCCTCGTGGCGAACATGCACCCACTCAAGCTCTGCGCGACGCATCGCGTCGGTCAGCTGATTGATGGTATCCCCCACCACGCCGTAACAGCGCTTCGCCCCGGCATCCATCAGGGTTTCGGTGATGATTTCGGCCACATTCTGGCTCATGATACGACTCCTTTCGCGTCACTCGATGTCCCTGGCTAAGACCAAGGTCTGTGGCTAAAGGTAGTTGGCATCACAGATAAGCCCAAACTTAAGACAAGCGCGATGCGATACTCCAGGCGCTACATGTGCGCAAGCTTCCAAAAAAGGCGGAATCGACCATGGCCGCACTGTCTTTGAAAACACTGTCTTTGAAAACACTGTCTTTGAAAAAACTGCCCCTGAAAACGCTGGCCCGAAAGATGCTGGCCGCTGTGGTGGTTACCGCGGTTGCGGCGCTCGCCCTGGCACTCTCGGCCCCGAAAACCCCGTTTGCCGACCAACTGGTGCGGGTGTCGGTCCACCAGGCGCTGCCGCCGGACATCGCTCGCGCGCTCGATTCGGAAAGCCAGGCGCTGAACCGTCTCTTTCTGGCCTACAGCAGCGACGAAGCCCTGACGCTTGCCGCCCGCCGCGCCATGCTCAAGCACCCACAGATGGCCCCCTCGGTGCTGATCGAACACGGCCTCGACCCCGACTTCCAACGCGCGCTTGACCGCCTTGGCGCGGATACGGTGGTGCCGGTGCATTACTTCGAAACCAACGACCTGCCACTGGTCAACGCCCAGCTCTGGGCCGCCGACAAGGCAGAGACCTGGTCGACGTCGCTTATGAGCTGGTGGGAAGACGACGCCGACACGGACACTCTTTCCCCGAACGTGCCCGAGTCTGCGCATGAATCTGAATCTGAATCTGAGCCTCAGTCTGCGCGCACCTCGGACGAGAGCGCACCGGTCTCGCCCACGGCGCGGGCAACGCTTGCAATCGCACTGCTGAACCGTCAGGGCTACCGCTTTCTGGATCAGTTCGTGGTCGATAAAAACGGCGCGGCGCACTGGCTTCAGGGGGAGCGCACCCTGAGCGTACTGTCGGACTTCTTTACCGGCGGGCTTCGAGGGCTCGAGCGCAAGGCCCAAAGCGATCACGCCATCGGGGGCTGGGACATCGCCTCGGCCGGGCTCGACGTCCTGGTGATCGCAAGCACCGTCAAGGCCGTTCGCGCCGGCGCCGCCCTTCGCGCCGAACGGGCAGGCCAGAGCGCACGCGCAACGACTGCCGTCGAGCGCCGAGCGCTCCTTGCCGGCGCAGCGCGCGGTGTGGCCGGCTCACGCACCGCGCGCTGGCTGGTGTATGGCAGTACCGCGTGGTTGGTCGTCACCCACCCCTCTCTTATAAGCGCGCTCGGCACCAGCCTGGCAATACTGACCGGCCTGCCCGCCTGGTTCGTGCAGGCTCTTGTGTGGCTTTTGGTGCTTTGGCCCGTTTTATGGTTATTGGCGCTCGCCTTGCGTCCGCTTATGGCCTTGGCGCACGGGGTACGCCGCGCCTGAACCTCACCTTTTAAAAAACGCAAGAAAAGTGCAAGCAGCCTTCCCAATTCTTGCACATACGTGTAATGATAAGGATTGTCATTAACATTAGTTAATCAAAATTATAACTATTAACGAGGCGCGTTCGTTTACGCCCCGCCACTATAAAAAGGAAGAAACAGGGCTATGCAGTTTTCGAAGGTAGCGGGCATTGCGCCCATCGTTTTTGCATGTATGTCGGGTTACGCAACGGCTCAGGATACAGCCGACCCGGAATCCATGGTCGTTACAGCCACCCGAACCGGCGCGGATAAGGACGACTCTCCCCAGGTCATTCGCATCATCAGCCACGAAGAGATTCAAAAGCAGCAGAGCTTCACCTCGGATTCCTCGGAGATCCTGAGCAATCTGCTGCCTGGCTACTCGCCACCGCGTCAGAAGATGTCGGGCAGCGGTGAAACGCTTCGGGGCCGCACCCCACTGATCATGATCGACGGCATTCCGCAGTCGAACCCGCTGCGCCCGACCGGGCGTGAGCTCCACAGCATCGATTTCGCGATGGTCGATCACATCGAAGTGATCAAGGGCGCCAATGCGACCAACGGCCTCGGGGCCACCGGCGGAGTGATCAACATCATCACCAAGCGCCCGGCGCCGGAGTCGTTCGTTCAGCACGTGCGTGTCGAGGCCTCGACCCCGACCTCGCAGTTGAAATCCGAGACCATGGGCTACAAGACCACCTACGGCGTCAGCGGCAACACCGGCAAGCTCGACTACGTGTTCTCGCTTGGGTATCAGGATCAAGGCATGTACGTCGACGGGGACGGCGACAACATCGGCGTCGACAACACCCAGGGCGATCTGATGGACTCGCGCAGCTACGACATGCTGGCGAAGGGGTCTTACTGGTTCAACGACGACCAGCGGCTGCAACTGAGCGTCAATCACTACACCGTGCGCGGCAACGATGACTACACGAGTGTCGACGGTGACCGCGACCGCGGCATCAAGACCACCTCCCGGCGCGGCAACCCACCGGGCGAGGCCCCATACAACAAGGTCTGGACCACTGGCCTGACCTATGACGACTACGACCTCGCCGGCATGCACCTGAACACGCTGCTGTTCTATCAGGACTTCAAGGGCCTGTTCGGGGCGACCAATTCCAGCTCGTTCCAGGACCCGAGCATCGCCCCGGACGGCGAACTCTATGATCAGTCCATGGCGCGAACCCAGAAGTACGGCCTCAAATCGTCACTGACCAAGAATGACCTGTGGGATGACCGCATCACCCTGACCGCCGGCTTCGACGTCATGGTCGACCGTTCCGAGCAGTCGCTGTATCGCACGAACCGCACCTACGTGCCTGAAATCGAATACACCGACGTCTCGCCCTTCGTTCAGGTCGATGTCACCCCGATCGAGTCGCTGACGCTTTCCGCCGGTGCCCGCTACGAGTACGCCGACCTCGACGTCGACGACTACCAGACCGTTGCCGGGCGTGGGGGAGTCAATGTCGAGGGCGGTTCCAGAAGCTTCGAGGAAACGCTCTATAACGCCGGCATCGTCTGGCGCCCGATCGACAACTGGAGTCTGTTTGCCAACTACTCCGAAGGCTTCTCGGTGCCGGACGTCGGCCGCGCGCTTCGTGGCATCAGCTCGCCCAACCAGTCGGTCGACAGCGTCGAGAACCTGCGCCCGCTGGTGACCGACAACGTCGAAACCGGCGTTCGCTACGACGATGGCCGCCTCGACGCCGGGCTCAGTTACTACGTCTCGACCTCCGATTTCGGCTCCCGCCTGATCGAAGTCGACGACGCCTTCCTGATGCAGCGTCAGGAAACCAAGATTGATGGGATTGAGGCATCGGTTGGCTATCAGTTCACACCGGCGCATCACGGCTCGCTTGCCTACTCACACATTCGCGGCCGCTACGACAGCGACAACAACGGCACGCTCGATTCCGACCTCGACGGCCTGAACGTGGCGCCGGATCGTCTGATCGCGAGCTGGTCGGCCCAGTGGACGCCGAAGTGGTCGAGCTTCGTTCAGGCCAACCACGCCTTTGACGAGGACTACGACGGCGACGAGCAGGACTTCAACGGCTACACCCTGGTCGACGCCGCCGTGAGCCGCAAACTGCCGGTCGGCACGCTCAGCGTCGGCATCTCGAACCTGTTCGATAAGCAGTACATCACCTACTACTCGCAAAGCGCCCTGGTCAACGACTCGCGCTACTTCGCCGGGCGCGGACGCACGCTGACCGTCGGTTACAGAGCGGATTTCTAAGCGCCTCCCGGCACCGGTCTCGTACCCGGTGCCCGGTCGAGGTCAGCGACCACACCGCTGACCTCGACCCTGTAAACGATAAAAACCAAAGAACAACAAGCACACAACAATAACCACAGGTGACTGGCCGCACAGGGAATACACAACGTAACGCGTCATGAGACGGAGAAGTGTATGAACGTACGCCAGCGTATATCGACCGCGCACGCACTCAGCGAGCGCGCAGCCACTTGGGCATTATTGAACTGTCTGACCCGGGAGATCGCGCTACCGACGCACGTCCTCGATTATCACAGCCCCTCAATCACGGATGGCCTGCCACAGCGCCATACGGGCGTTCCACTGGTACTGATTCGCTGGCCAGGCGGCCGCGCCGTGTTCGTCGTGGTGGATCGCATCGACCCGCTCGGGGCGCATCGCTATCTCACAAGGCCCTACCTCTTCGACCCGAGCCGGCAGCGGTGGTGGTGCCCGACCTACAGCGAGCTGATCGCGTACGCGCTCGAGGAGCTTGCCCGCGACACCGGTGCCTCGCCCCATGAGCTTCACGCCCAGATGCTGCAAAGCGTCTCGGTGATGCGCGAGCTTATCGAGGCCCGCCAAACCAGCGGCGAATGCGCGCTCACACTCACCGATTACGTCGACAGCGAGCAGGCACTGTGGGCGGGCCACCCCGCCCACCCGGCGCCCAAGGCGCGGCAATGGCCCGCCGGCAGCGAGGCCGACGCCTACGTACCCGAGCGCAAAAACCGCGCCCGGCTGTATCAGTGGGCCGTACCTCGCCAGGGGCTTCGCGTACTGAGTCACTCGCTTTCAGTGTCTGACGTGCTCGAAAGCGTCGGCGACCAGCGCCGTGCCCGGCCGGGTGAGGCCGTGATCAGCATGCACCCGATTCAGGCGCGCCTGTTTGCGGCCACCCCGAGTGTGGCCGCCCTGATCGATCAGGGCGTGATTCGAGACCTTGGCGAAAGCGGGTTTCTTGCCGCGCCAACCGCCTCCCTTCGAACCTGGCACATCGAGGACAAGCCCTTTTTCATCAAGGGCTCGCTCAACGTTCGGGTCACCAACTGCGTACGCAAGAACGCCTGGTATGAGCTTGAAAGCGCGCAGGTCATCGATGCACTGATGACTGACATCGTCGCGCGCCGCGACCCGCTGCTCTCAACGCTCACCCTCGCCCGCGAACCCGCCGCGCTCAGCTGGGCCCCACCTGGCGCCGACCCGGAGACAGCACGCTGGTTCACCGAACAGACCGGCACCGTGCTCAGGGAGAACTTCTGTACGCGTGAGGGCCGGACGCGCTGTGTGCTGGCGGCCGCGCTCTTTTCGCGCACGCCCGAGGATCTGGCCCTGATCGAGGCCTTCATCGGCGGCGAGGATGCGCACGCGCGCGCACTCGACTGGTTCGACGCCTACGCCATGGCGCTTTTAATGCCGGTACTGACGCTTTTCTTTCGCGACGGCGTGGTGCTCGAGCCGCACCTTCAAAACTGCGTACTGATTCACGACAACGGCTGGCCTCACCGCGTACTGCTGCGGGATTTCGAGGGCATCAAGCTGACCGAGGATCTGGGCGTCGACGCGCTGCCTGCGAACGTCTCGTCCACAGTGCGCGCCTCCTTGACCTACAGCCGGGCTCAGGGCTGGAACCGAATTGTCTACTGCGTGATGATCAATCATCTGAGCGAGGCCATTCTGGCGCTCAGCTGGGAGCGACCGGCACTCGGCGAGCGGCTGTGGGCGCAGCTTCGAGACGTGCTCGAGCGCGTGCGCGAGACGCTGCCCGGACCGGCACCTGAACTCGATGCCCTACTCGACGGCGAAAGCCTGCCCTGCAAGACCAACCTGCTGGTTCGACTGCGCGCCGCACCGGACCGAGACGCCGGCTACGTGGCACTGCCCACGCCCTGGGTCCGGGAGGTGGTGCATGGCTGACCCTGCCGCACACGTTCGAACCGCCATTCTGGATGCCCGCGAGCGCGACGCGGCGCCGATGGCCGCGTTCTTCTACGACCTCGACGCGCTGGCAAGCCACGCCCGAACCGTCAAGGCCGCCCTTCCGGAAGGTGTCGAGCTTTACTACGCCATCAAGGCCAACAGCGACACGCCGCTTTTGAATACGCTGGCCCCGATCGTCGACGGGTTCGAGCTTTCCTCCGGCGGTGAACTCGGTCGAGCCGAGGCCTGTCGGGTCGAAAAGCCCTGGCTGCTCTCGGGCCCCGGCAAGCTCGACAGCGAGCTTGAACATGCGGTGGCCATGAAGGTCTCGGCCGTGCACGTCGAGAGCCTGAGCGAGATCGACCGGCTGGCCGCGATCGCCCATAGCAAAGGGCGAGTCCAACCAGTCTTTATCCGCATCAACCCGGCGCTTGACGACGCGTTTTCGACCCGGCTCAACATGGCCGGGCGGGCAAGCCCCTTCGGCATCGACGAAGCGCAACTGCCCGAGGCGGTTGCCCGGGTCGATGCACGCCCCTCGCTCACGCTTCAGGGGTTTCATGTGCACGCAATGTCGCATCAGAAAAGCGCCGAGCGCCATTTGGCGCTGATGGCGTTCTACCTGACCCGCTGGCCCGAGTGGCGAGCACTTTCCAGAACGCCCTCGAACGTTACGCACCTGAACGTCGGCGGCGGCATCGGGGTCGACTACACCGGAAGTGACCTGTTCGATTGGCCCGGATTCTGCCGTGCGCTCGCCGGTAAGCTCGACGCCCTCGAACAGCGCCCGGTCGTGCGCTTCGAGATCGGTCGCTTCTTGAGCGCGTTCTGCGGCTACTACGTGATGGAAGTGCTGGACGCCAAGCAAAGCCACGGCGAGCACTTTCTGATCTGTCGCGGCGGCACCCATCAGTTTCGACTGCCGGCCGCCCAGAACCACGACCACCCTGTCTGGCACCTGCCCCGGCAGATGGCCACCACCGGCCCGTGGCGCGACTGGACCGTCGTCGGCCAGCTCTGCACCCCGAAGGACGTTCTGAGCCGTCGGCAGGCGCTCAAGAATCCGTGTCCGGGCGATCTGCTGGTGCTGCCGCTGGCCGGTGCCTACGGCTACAACATCTCCCACGCCGATTTTCTCTGTCACCCGCGCCCGGCGCTTCACTACCTGCCGGCGCACGCGCCGCGGCGCGTCACGGAGGCCGGTCCATGACGGCCTGGCCGCAGCGGGTGATGGTCGCCGTCCTTCTGGGCACCGCCACGGTCAGTCTCAGCAACAGCATGCTCAATCCGGCACTGACGACGTTCATGCGCGCCTTTGACATCGGCGCCGGTCAGGCCGGCGGCGTGCTCTCGGCGTTCATGATCGCGATGGTGCTTGCGATGCCGCTGACGGGCTATCTGAGCGCGCGCCTTGGCAGGCGCCGGCTGTATCTGGCCGGCATGACGCTGTTCATCGCAGGCTCACTGATCGGGGTCCTGAGCCTTGCGTTCTGGCAGGTGCTGCTGGCGCGCGCGGTGCAGGGCGCGGCCAGCGGGCTGGTGATTCCACTGTCGCTGCCGTTGCTGTTCAAGGTGTTTCCAAGCACTGAGCGCGGGCGCATCTCGGGGCTGTGGGCGAGCGTGGTGATGCTGATTCCCGCCATCGGGCCCTTGTGCGGGGCGCTACTCATCGAGCACCTTCATTGGCGCGTGCTGTTCGGAGCCAACCTGCCGCTGGCCGCCGGCGCCTGCTGGATGGCGGGGCGCTGCCTGCCGCATCAGGACGACGAACCGGCGGCCTCGCGCTTCGACGCCGCCGGCTTCGCACTGATCGCAGGCGGGCTCGCGGCCGTACTAGGCGGCGGGCAACTGATGACAGGCGCGCATGTCGAGCTTGGCGGTGCGCTCCTACTCCTCGGGGCCGGGCTGTCGATGGGCTTTATTTACCATCAACGCAGAACCTCGGCCCCGCTGCTGCCGCTGTCGGTCTTCGCCCACAAAGACTTTCGAAACGGCGTGGTCGTGGTGGTCCTGCAAACCCTTGGCATGTTCACAAGCCTTGTGCTGGTGCCGCTTCTGATTCAGGTCGTGATGGAAAAATCCGCGCTCTGGACCGGCCTTGCACTGCTCGCCACCGCCGTAAGCGCCAGTCTCGTTGCCCGGTACAGCGGCCGCTGGCTTGACCGCTACGGGCCACGGGCACTGATCGCGACCGGCACCGTACTCACAACGCTTTCACTGAGCGCGCTTGCAGGCATTGGCCCGGCCACTCCTGTCGGGACGGTCGTTGCGCTCATGGCCGTACGCGGCGTAGGCGTCGGGCTGTCCTACATGCCCGCGACCACGGTCGCCCTTACCGCCCTGCCGGATGCGATGACGACCCAGGGCTCGGCCATCACCAACATGGTGCGCCGCATCGTCGCCTCGCTCGGGGTGATCGCGGTCACGCTTTTGATCGACGCCCTGCCGGCCAGAGGCCTGCCCCTGTCCGCGACCCTTGATCTGCTGTTCAGCGTGATCGGCGCGGCGCTATTACTGGCGCTGCCCTGCATCTACTGCCTGACGCCTACCCCCTTGAACCGAACCGATGCCCGGCAGGCCAACGCCTGAGTCCGTACTCGATTTCATGCCCGCGTGCTACGCGTAAGGATCCTTCATGACAACGACGTCTTTTCACCTCTCCCCCTTGAGCACCCTGAACGGAACGCCCTCGCCGTTTCTGGCTCACCCCGACCACTGGCGTCATTTTTCGCGCATCGAGCGCCGGGTGGTCAGCCAGCTTCTACAAACGCTCCTGTACGAGCAGGTGCTGCCGTTCGAGGTGGCCGAGCTTGGCGAGGGTCGCCACCGTTTCAGTGTGGCGCTTTCCTCGGGCGCCCGGCTCGTGGCCACGGGCCGCCTGTGCGAGAGCTTCGAGCTGATCCGGCTGGACCGCGACCCCGGCGCGGTCTTCCATGGCACCGACGGCCAGGCTCGCCCGCTGACGCTTGCTACCCTGCTGGAACAGCTGGATACGGACACCGGCGCACTCACCCAGGCCCCTGGGTTCGCGCAGGAGCTGGAGCAGACGCTGCTGCATGACGTGCAGTCGGCGGCCGCCTTCGAGCGCCCTGACTGCGCCCCGACCGCGCTGTCGGCGGACGCGCTGGAGCGTTACTTCGCCGACGCCCACAGCTACCACCCCTGCTACAAGTCGCGGATCGGTTTCACCTGGGAGGACAACGCGCGCTACGGGCCGGAATTCGGTCAACCGCTCGGTGTCCTGTGGCTGGCCGTGCCCGCGCACCTTGCCATCACCGCGCAGCGCCCGGGCCTTGACCGCGAGGCGCTGATCCGAGCGCTTGCGGGCGAGGCCATCATGAGCCGGCGCGACGCCTACTGCGCCCGCACCGGCTACGCGCCCCATGATGTGACCCTGCTTCCGGTGCACCCCTGGCAGTGGCGCGCCGGCGCCCTTCGTGCGCTCTACCCACAGCTTGCGCGCGGCGAGGCGATGCTTCTGGGCGAGGGCGAAGCGCGGTTCGTGCCCCAGCAATCGATCCGAACGCTTGCGCCGGCGAACACGCACCTGCCCTACCTGAAGCTCGCCATGAGCCTGACCAATACCTCCAGCACCCGATTGCTGGCCCGTCATACGGTTGCCAACGCGCCGCTGATCACCGGCTGGCTGAAGCGCCTTGTCGCGGCCGACCCGGCCGCTCAGGAGGCAGGCTTTGTGCTTTTGGGCGAGGTCGCCGGCATGAGCCTCGATGAGCGCGTCTTTACCAGGGCGCAACGGCCGCAGGTCTATGGCGCCCTCGGGGCGATTTTGCGTGAAAACGTGGTGTCGTATCTCGGCGCGGGTGAGCAGGCGGTCGCCTTCAACGGGCTTTCCCAGTGCACCCGCGACGATACCGGCACGCCGGCCGAGCCGTTCATCGACCCCTGGGTCAAGCGCTATGGGGTCGAGACCTGGACCCGCGCCCTGCTCGAAACCGCCTGCGCCCCGATTCTCCATTTCCTGTTCGCACAAGGCATCGGTCTCGAGGCGCACGGCCAGAACATCGTCCTGATCCATCGAGACGGCTGGCCGACCCGAGTGGCGCTGAAGGATTTCCACGACGGCGTGCGCTTCAGCCGGACGCACCTGACCCACCCCGAGCACGTGCCGACGCTCGAACCGGTGCCGGCGCATCACGCCCGTTTGAACGCCAACTCCTTTCTCGAAACCGAGGACCCGGCGGCGGTGCGCGATTACTCCTGCGACGCCTTTTTCTTCATCGCGCTGGCCGATCTGGCGATTTTCCTCACACGCCATTACGACCTGCCCGAAGGGCGTTTCTGGGCAATGACGGCGGCGGTGATCCGCGACTATCAGCAGGCGCACCCGGAGCACGCCGAGCGCTTTGCCCGGTTCGACGTGTTCAACGCCTGCTATGAGGTCGAGGCGCTGACGCGGCGGCGATTGTTCGGCGATGAGGTCGCACAGATCCGTCGCGTGCCCAACCCGCTGCGCACGGCCGGGGAGGACGCGCGCTGATGCTTCGTGATAACCGACTCAAACGTGCGTTGAACCAGGGCATCGAGACGTTTGGCCTGCTGGCCTCGATGCCGTGTGCGGCCTCGATCGAGCTCATCGGCGAGGCCGGGTTCGATTTCGTCGTTATCGACACCGAACACGTGCTGATCAACCCCGAAACCCTCGAACACATGATCCGAACCGCCGAAATCTACGGGTTAACGCCACTGGTGCGCGTACCGGACGCCGACCCCAAACGGATACTCAGGCTTCTGGACGCCGGCGCTCAGGGCATTGTCCTTCCGCAGGTGGAGACGCCCGAGACCGTTCAGGCCGCCGTAAAGGCCTGTAAATACGCCCCCGAGGGCACGCGAAGCCTCAACGCCGGCCGCCCGGGCGCGTTCGGGCGCGACGCGCTTTCCGAGTACGTCACCCGGGCCAACGCCGAAATCATGGTGGTGGCGATGATTGAGACGGCCGACGGCGTCGAGCGCATCGACCGGATTGCCGCGGTGCCCGGGCTGGATTTGATCCTCGAAGGCGCCGCTGATCTGTCGCAGTCGCTGGGCGTGACCTGGCAGCCGACCCACCCCCGGGTAATCGAGGCACTGGCGCACGTGGCCGACCGTGCCCGCACCGCAGGCGTGCCCTACTGCGCCTTTCTGCGCGGAGACGACGCGCTGCCTGCCTGGCGCGCCCGTGGCGCCACCGCCTTCATGCTCGGCGATGAGCGCGGCATCGCCTTTCGCGCCCTCACCTATGCCCTGACCCATGCCCGTTCGACGCAAGGAACACATCGATATGCCGACTGATACGCCCACTCAATCCCCGCTCATGACCACGTTGATCGACGCCCTGCTGGCCGAGGACTTCTTCGACGCCGAGACGGTCTCGATGGACACCGCCCCCTCCGCCAGAACCGCGCCGGCCACCCTGGTGACGCTTGCCCACCGCGGCGCGGACCACACGCTGTGGTCCTACCCGCTGCCCGATGGCCAGCGCCTTGCGATGGTGGTTCGGCCCGGCCGCGCCCAGCGGCTCGAACGGGTCCCGAACAGCCCCGTTCAACTCTTTGACGACAACGCAGTCAACGATTCCTGCCTCACGATGACCTCGCCGGAAACGCTGATGCGGCATCTCGCTCACGCAGCCCACCCAGACACGCCCGAGCCCAGCAAGGGCGAGCAGGTCTTCATCGAGGCGCTCGCCACCAGCGACTGGCAACTGGCGCGTTCACGGGCGCATCGCATCGACACCCGATCGCTTCTAAAGCGCTCACCGCTGGCATTTTTTACCGCCATGGAGCAGTGGGCCTCGTTGAGCGACCGGCCCTACCACCCAACGGCCAAGGCCAAGGAAGGGCTCGATGAGGCCGAGTACATGGCGTATATGGCCGAGTTCGACCAGACGATCGAGCTACGCTGGGTCGCGGTCGCCAAACACACGCTTGCCACCGGCGACGCGGTCGACCCCGGCGACTGCCCGGCCGCGTTCGTGATGGCGCCGGGCGAGCGCAACCAGCTCGAGCGCGAGCTCCACGCCAAGGGCCTTGCCGAGGACTACATCGCTCTGCCGGTGCATCCGTGGCAGCTCGAGCATGCGCTGCCGCGCTGGTTGAACGAGGCCTTCCGCGCCGAGCACTGTGTGGTCCTCGATGTGCGATCTCCCACCTGGAAAGCCAGCTCGTCGCTTCGATCCCTGCTACCGACGCGCGCCTCGCGCCACAGCCTGAAACTGCCGATGGCGGTTCACTCACTCGGCGCCTCGCGCTATTTGCCAGCGGTCAAGATGATCAACGGCGACCTGAGCGCGGCGCTGCTTGGCCGGGCGAAAACGCTGGACGCCCGCCTCGGCGAGGCCCTGCACCTGTGCGACGAAGGCCGCTGGTGGGCTTACCTTCCGGAAGACGCCAGCCTGTTCGATGACGCGCCGCGGCATCTGTCGGCCATGGTTCGAAGCTACCCGGCCTCGGTGATGAACGACCCCGCAAGCCGCCCCCTGCCGATGGCGACCCTGGGCACCGCCCTGCCGGAAGGCGGCCGCCACTTTTTCGACGACTGGCTTGCCTACCTGGGCGAGCGCGCCACGCTTGCCAACGTCACGCGGCTGATGCGCGCCGTCTGCGATCCGTTTTTCGAGCTGACGCTTCGTCTTTTCCGGCTCGGGATGCTGCCCGAGGTTCATGGCCAGAACGCAGTGCTGGTCTGGCGCCAGGGCGTGATCACCGGGATGGTGCTGCGCGATCACGACTCGCTGCGCATCGCGGTCTCCCAGCTCGAACAGGTCGGCCTCGAGGACCCCGAATACCGCATCAAGCCCGGCCACGCCAACACGCTTTATCACGACGACCTCGAGGCGCTGCTCTTTTGGTTGCAAACCCTCGCTATTCAAGTCAATGTGCGGGCTATCGTCGATGTGACTGCGTCTCATTTTGATATACCTCCGGCAGCGCTTTGGCAGACCGTTCATGACAGCCTGCGTCATCAGATCGAGACGCTGCCGCTGGCAGACGACGTGCGCGCGTGTTTGACCGAGGGGCTGTTCGAGGCCGCCGAATGGCCGTTCAAGCAGCTGATCACACCGATCATCGCGCGCGCTGGAGGCCCGGGCAGCATGCCCTTCGGCACAGGGCGTACGGTCAATCCGCTGCACGCGCCCAGTCACGCGGGTCACATTTCCCATGCCATCCACGAGTGAGGCCTCAGGGTGCATCATCGGACAGGCCAACACGCCATGATCACGTCCCGTCATGGCGAGGCCGGCCAACGACACGCCGGTCTGTCACGGCGCCAGACACTGGCGGCGCTGCTCGCCCTCGGGCTGTGCCCGGGGGCGGTGCTTGCCGGTGCGCCCGAGTCGCCCCGGGTGGTGACGCTGTTTCAGGGCGCAACCGATACCGCGGTCGCGCTCGGGGTCATCCCGGTCGGGGCGGTGCTGTCCTGGCAGGACCCACCGGTCTACCCCTACCTGCGCACCGCGCTTGCCGAGACGACCATCGTCGGCCTCGAGACCCAGCCAAGTCTTGAAGACATTGCCGTTTTATCCCCCACGGTGATCGTGGCGTCGCGCTTTCGCCACCAGCGCATCGCGCCGTTGCTGTCGCGCATCGCGCCGGTGGTGATGCTCGAGGACATCTACCGCTTCGATACCACGCTCGAGCGTATGGCGCAGGCCCTGACCCAACAGGCGCAGGCCGATCGGCTGATGGCGCAGTACCGCGCACGCGTGACCATGCTGCGAACGCGACTTGCCGCCCACTTCGGGCAGGCGTGGCCGCTGACGGTGTCGCTGATCGACATTCGCGCCGATCAGGTTCGAAGCTATCTGCCCGGAAGCTTTGCCGGCCGGGTTCTGAGCGATCTCGGCTTTCACTGGACCGAGACCGCCCGCACCGCCCACGGCATCCTCTTGAAGCTTGGCGGCGTCGAAAGCCTGCCGGCGCTCGATGCCGAGCTGTTTTTCGTCATGCGCCACAGTGCCGGGCCGGCGGTTCGCGCCCATGAACAGCGCCTGATGACGCACCCGCTCTGGCAGCGCATGCGCGCGCCGAGCACGGGCCGCGTGTACTCGGTCGACCCGGTGGCCTGGAGCCTGTCGGGCGGCATTCTGGGCGTGTTCGACCTGCTGGATTCGATCGAACGCCAGGTCGTGGAGGCCCGCGCCGCATGAGCACACGCGTTCGTCTGTCCCTGCTTGTGGCCGCGTTTCTGGTCGCGGCGCTGTCGAGCCTGATGGTCGGCGCCCACTGGATCGGCCCGGCAACGGCGCTCAAGGGCCTGATTGCCCCTGCCCCCGAGGCGGTCGATCAACTGATCGTTCGAAGCTCACGCCTGCCCCGTACGGTGGTCGCAATGGTCGTCGGCGCAAGCCTTGCCGTGGCCGGCGCCCTGATGCAGACCCTGACCCGCAACCCGCTCGCCTCACCGGGGCTTTTGGGCATCAACTCAGGCGCCACCTTCGCCGTGGTGCTTTTGGTCGCCTGGGCCGGAAGCGCCTCGCTTGCGGCGTGGTCACTGGGGGCCTTTCTCGGCGCGGCACTCGCGGCGGCGATTGTGTGGTGGGTCGCCATGCGCGGTGGCACCAGTACCCACGGCCCGCTGCGACTGGTATTGGCCGGCGCGGCGCTCTCGGCGCTGTTCACCGCGTTCAGTCAGGCGCTTCTGGTCATCGACCAGCAGGGGCTCGATACAGTGCTGTTCTGGCTGGCGGGCGCCGTGGATGGCCGCGCGCCTTCAGAGCTTGCGCCGCTGATGGCGGTGGCGCTTGCCGCCGGGCTCGGCTGCATCCCCTTGACGCGGGCGATGAACGTGCTCGCCGCCGGCGAGTCGATGGCGCGCGGGCTCGGCATCAAGGTCCACCGGCTTCAGGCCCTGATGGTGGGGCTGGTGGTGGCGCTTTCCGGGGCGTCGGTGGCCATGGCCGGCAACATCACCTTCGTCGGGCTGATCGTGCCTCACATGGCGCGGCGGCTGTTGCCCGCCGATCACCGCATTTTTCTGCCCGGCTGCGCGCTGCTCGGCGCGACGCTGTTGATTGTGGCCGACGTCATTGGCCGAAGCGTCGCCCAGCCGCGGGAAATCCCGGTAGGCGTGATGACGGCCCTGATCGGCGCGCCGATGTTCATTGCGCTGCTGAACCGCCAGAGGTCTGCCCATGGCTGAGCGTGTCCTTCGAAGACCGGGCTTTTCCCGCCGGCTCGACCTGGCCCCGTGGCGCCGGGTGCTGATGGTTGCGCTGGTGCTTCTGGCCGTGGCGGCAGGCTCCCTTGCCACCGGCAAGGTGCCGCTCGGGCGCGAGCAGCTTCTGGCGCTTCTCGAGGGCACACACAGCCCCGTTCGCGTTATCGTGCTGGAGCTCAGACTGCCGCGGCTGGTGCTCGGGGCGCTGGTCGGCGGTTTGCTGGCGCTGTCGGGGTGGCTTTTCCAGCAGATCATGCGCAACGCGCTCGCCTCGCCGGACATTCTGGGCGTCACCAGCGGCGCAAGTGCCGCGGCGGTCAGTTATCTGGCGTGGCTTGCGGTGCCGCTGGGCGCCTGGGGCGTACCGTTTGCCGCCATGGCCGGCGCCGTGGGCGCGGCCGGGCTGATCTACGCGCTGGCCTGGTCACGCGGGGTGACGCCGATCCGGCTGGTGTTGACCGGCATCGGGGTCTCGGCTGCACTCGGGGCGGTGACCACCTTCGTGCTGGCGTTCAGCCCGTTGACCACCACGCTGTCGGCCTATGTCTGGCTGACCGGAAGCGTCTACGGGGCCAACTGGCACGATGTCGGCACACTCGCCCTGTGGGCGGTCGTTTTGATCCTGCCGCTTGCGATCAAGATGCGCTTTGCAGTACTGGCCGCGCTGGATGACGCCCTCGCCACCGGCCTCGGCGTTCGCGTCCAGCGCCAGCGGGCGGTGCTTTTGGCGCTGGCGGCCGCGATGGCGGGCGTGGCGATCGCGGCCGGCGGGGCATTCGCCTTTGTCGGGTTGATCGCCCCGCATCTGGCCCGGCGCGTCTCGAGCGCGGTCGGAGCGTCGCAGGCCGTGCTGTCGGTGCTGTGGGGGTCGCTTTTGGTGGTGTGCGCCGACTGGATTGCGCGTACGGTATTTCTGCCGCTGGATCTACCGGCGGGCATTTTTGTCGCGGCGCTCGGGGCGCCGTTCTTTCTCTGGTTATTGCTGCGCGAGGCACGGTGAGGTCATGGCAACGGTAGCGGCCCACAACGTGAGCGTGGGGTATCAAAAACAGCGCATTCTCGATCAATTGAGCGTCGATCTGCCCGAGGGGCAGATCTCGGTGCTGGTGGGCAGCAACGGCTGCGGCAAGAGCACGCTTTTAAAGACGCTCGCTCGGCTCATGTCGCCCTGGTCCGGCCAGGTGCTGCTCGATGGAACCGCCATTCATGAGCTGCCGACGCAGACCGTCGCGCGGCGCCTTGCGCTGTTGCCCCAGCACCCGGTCGCGCCCGAGGGCATCACCGTGCGCCAGCTGGTCAGCCTCGGCCGCCACCCGCATCAAAGCTGGTTCGAGCAGTGGCGCGAGGAGGACGAGCGCTGCGTCGAGGAGGCACTTGCCCACACCGGGCTTTCGGAGCTTTCCGAGCGCGGGGTGGATACGCTCTCGGGCGGTCAGCGCCAGCGCGCGTGGATCGCGCTGACGGTCGCCCAGAATACGCCGCTGCTGCTGCTCGACGAGCCGACGTCGTTTCTCGATCTGACCCACCAGATGGAAGTGCTGGAGCTTTTACAGACGCTTAACCGGGATCAGGGCAAGACCGTGGTGATGGTTTTGCACGACCTCAATCTGGCCGCGCGCTACGCCGACCACATCGTGGCCATCAAGGAAGGCCGAGTGCATGCGCAGGGCACGCCTGCCGAGATTTTCACCGCCGAACGGATTCATGAGGTGTTTGGATTATCATGTCGCATCATTACCGACCCCTATTTCAATACGCCCCTGTGCATCCCGTTCGGCGCCGGGTTCCCCGCGTGACCCGGCGGCTGGAACACACGCCGAGCCCCGATGACCCGGGGTTCACCCACGCGCAGCGCACGTTTCTGACCGAGACGCTTCGGCTCACGCCGCTTGGGCAGGCCGACGAGACCGCGATGACGGTTCGTGATCTGTGTGACCCGGCCCAGTGCGCAAGGGCGCTGGACGCCCTCGCCCCGCGCATTGGAGCGCCGAGTCGACGGGTGGCGGCCTCGCTTCTCGGCAAGCGTCTGTCGTTTCTGTTGACCGGTGCCTGCCTCTACGCGCTTTCTGCCTGCAACCGGGCGCTTGTGGTATCGCCGGACTCGTGTCTGATCGAACTGAGTCACGACGGCACACGCTGGGTATCGAGCCTTCCGTTGACCGACACCCATGGAACGCCGCTGCCCGGCGAGGCCGAGCGCGGCCCGGCGCGGGACCGGGTCATCGAGCGGCTATTTACCGAGGTGATCGCGCCGCTCTGGCAGAGCTTTCATGAGGCAAGCGGCGTGCCGCCGCGCATGCTGTGGGAAAATACCGCCGTGCGGGTGTACTCGCTTTACGAGCGGCGTCTTGATCAACTCACCGATCCAGCCGACCGGGCGCGCTGTAAGGCCGATTTCGACCGGCTCCTCACCGCGCCGGCGGCGCTCTTTGGGGCACCGTTCAATCCCATTGCCCGCTTTCATCACGCGCCGGTCACGCTGTGCGACGGCCAAAAGCAGCGCTACCGAAAGACCTGCTGCCTGTACTTTCAGGCAACCCACCCGGCCGAGTACTGCCAGAGCTGCCCGCTGCTCAAGCCCTTGTCCGCGTGAGCTGGCTCCCCTTTCGAACGTGAGGTACCGATGAGCTATCAGATCGCCCCGCGCGTAGGCCTTGACCCTGACCTGATCGAGGCCTGGCGCCAGGTGCCGACCTCAACTCTCGGCCACCTGACCCACGAAGGCTACCTGCACGGCCTGCGCCCGCTGGGCGACGGCCGAGCGCTTACGGGCCCGGCGCTGACGGTTGAACTCGACGCCCGCGACAGTCGCGTGCTGCGTGAGGCGCTGATCATGGCGCAGCCCGGCGACGTGCTGGTGGTGCTCGACCATGACCGGCATCTCGGGCGGGCCTGCTTCGGCGAATTACGCGCGCTGGCCGCCGAGGTCAAGGGGCTCGCGGGCGTGGTCGTCATCGGCCATCTGACCGATGTGGCCGCCCTTCGCTCGATGCGCCTGCCGCTGTATCACCTGGGCGTCAGCGCCCTGACCATTCACGCTCAAACGCGCTTTGGGCGCCTCAACGCGCCCTTGGCGGTCGGTGACATTCACATCGCCCCCGGTGATCTGATGCACGGTGACGACGACGGGCTGTTTACGCTTTCGCCCGAGCGCGCGAAAGTACTGCTTCCGGCCGCGCTCGAGCAGGAAGCGCTGGATCGTACACGCCGCGCGGAGCTTCTGGCCAAGCGCCGCGCCTCGGCCAGCGCATCGACGTAACGGGTCATACATGACCCTCTGATCACAGTCACATAACCCTCTGACCACAATCACACAACCCTCTGACCACAATCACACAACCCTCTAACCACACTCCAAGGAAAAGACCATGAAACTCTGGGGACGTGCCAATTCCACCAACGTACGCAAGGCGCTGTGGTGCGCCTTCGAGCTCGAGCTCACGCCCGAGCACATCGAGGTGGGCGGCGCCTTTGGCGGCGTGGATACGCCCGAGTACCGAGCAATGAATCCGAACGGGCTGGTGCCGTGCCTCGAGGACGGCGCGCTGGTGCTGTGGGAATCCAACACCATCGTGCGCTACCTTGCCCGGCAGTACGGCGCGGCGCCGTTTACGCCGGACAGCGCGGCCGCGTGGGCAGAAGCCGAGAAATGGATGGACTGGGTCTCACTCGCCTTTGCCGAGCCGTTCAAGCAGCTCTTTTGGAACCAAGTGCGGCAAACACCGGAGACCCGCGACAGTGAAGCAATGGAGCGGGGCCGGCTCGAGTGCGCACGGCTGATGGGCATCGCCGATGACGCCCTTGCAACGCGTGCCTTTCTGGCCGGCGACACGCTGACGGTGGCTGACATTCCGCTGGGGTGTCTGGCGTATGCGTGGTTTTCGATGCCGATCGAGCGGCCCGAGCTTTCGCACCTGGCGGCCTGGTACGCGCGCCTCTCCGCCCGGCCCGCGTTCCAGCGCGGCGTCATGACACCACTGACCTGACGCCGGCCCGCAGCTACTAGCGCTCACTCAGTAGTGCGTGTGACCTCATCGAACACCGCCTGAAATGCCCGGGCATCCGCGTCACTGAAAAAGCACAGCGTAACCTGAAGCTCAGGGTAGTTCGGCAGGTTTTCTGCCATCACATTGCATACGATGCGAGCGGCCGCCTCGAACGGGTAGCCGTAGATGCCGGTGGAAATGGCGGGAAACGCAAGGCTCGTGCAGCCGTGGTCAGCGGCAAGCGCCAGGCTCTTGCGGTAACAGTTCGCGAGTAGATGCGACTTGTCTTTCGTTTTGGCGTAGACGGGGCCAACGGTATGAATCACGTAGCGCGCCGGCAGCGAAAAGCCCGGCGTCAACGCGACCTCGCCATCGGGCAGGCCATCCGGCCAGTGCTCTCGACGCACCTTCTTGCAGGCCTCGAGCAGTTCAGGCCCGGCCGCGCGATGAATCGCGCCGTCAACGCCACCGCCGCCCATCAGGGAGTGGTTAGCGGCGTTGACGATCGCATCGACCTCAAGGCGCGTGATGTCGCCGGTCATCCAGTTCAGTTGGTTCGTCCATGCCGTACTCATGAGGCGCTCCTGTGCGTTATCTGAAAACGGCCCCGGCCAGGGCCTGTCTTCGGTCTAGTCGACACAGGCGCGCGCCGCCACCGCGCACGGCCTTGAGGCGTGTCAGTGCGCCTCGACCGCAGAACGCCCCTTGATGAACGACCGCGCAAGCATCAAATACGCCACCGACGCGCACGCCGCCATCGCCAGCACAATCGCCTCAAGCGAGTGCGGAAGCACCGCCGACAGCCCGCTCAAAAGCCCGGCGATGCCGAACTGGGCCGAGCCCAAAAGCGCAGCGGCCGTGCCGCCACTAGTGGGGAAGAATTCCAGAAAGCAGGCCTGAATATTGGGCGTGATGGCCCCCATCGAGCCGATGGTCAGCATCATCGCCGGCAGGAAGGCGACCAGCGGCCAATCCATGAAGGCCGCGACGACCAAAAGCACCATGCCGACCGCCTGACAGCACGTGGCCAGCTGGAGGATGCGAAGCGAAGGCAGGCGCGACAGCAGCACCCGGTTCAGGATGTTGAATACCAGCATGGTGACGATGTTGGCCGCGAACAGCATCGAAAACGTGGCTGGCGTCTGCTCGAAGTGGCCCTGATAGATCAGCGAGGCGTAGGTGATGAACATCATCATCATCGAAAACGAGGCGGCCTGCCAGACGATGAACGGCAGCGCCGGCCGGGTTGAGAGCACCAGCTTATAGCGCGCAAGCAGGCTCATCTGCGGGCTCTTGGCACGCGAGACCTTGCCCTTGCCGGTAAAGATCACCCGCGCCAGCAGCGGCACCAGCAGCAGCGCATACGCCGCAAGCACGTAGAAAATATAGTGCCACGAGCCGAGCGCGAGAATCGTGCTGCCCACACTCGGCGCCACCCCCGGCGCCAACACCATGATGAAGCCCATCATCGAAAAGAGCTTCGCCGCGTCGCGCCCGGCCACGCGGTCACGCACCAGCGCCGGCACCGACACCAATGTCCAGCCGGCGCCAAAGGCCTGGATCGCCCGCCCACCGAGCAGCACATCAAGCGATTCGGCCTGGCCGATAATGAGGCTCGCCACGGCAAAGATCACCAGCCCGCTCATCAGAATGCGCTGACGCCCGAAGCGATCCGACAGGGCCCCGCCGATCAGTTGGCCGAAGGCCATCGCGAACACATACACCGACACGCTCAGAGAGACCGCCTGCTGGGAGACCCCGAGCGAGTCACCGATGGCCGGAAACGCCGGCAGATAGGTATCCATGGAAAACGGGCCCAGCATCATGGTCAGCGCCAGGCTCAACACCACAATGAAGGGCGTCTTGGAGTGGGACATGAGAACTCGCAGTGAAATGGCTAATTTGATTGATAAAGTCAACGACATGATACCGGCCTATCACGCGTTCGGCTAGCCGCTCCGGGCCTGGATCACAGGGGGCGCTTGCGTCGAACCATGAGGGCGACTATCCCTTAGGGGTGAGCAAACGCTCATAACTAAAGTCTAAATGCGATGCGCAGGATGCGCATCACTTAACCGATCAGGGAGATCGATCATGGTCAGCACCCCAAAGATTCACGCCCAAAAGCAGCGCCTGCCCGGCCTTGAGTCCGAGATGACACCCACTCCGGACGTCATTCGTGAAAGCTACCGCGGCAGCGGCAAGCTCGAGGGCAAGGTCGCCTTGATTACCGGCGGCGACAGTGGCATCGGCCGCTCCACCGCCGTGCACTTTGCCCGCGAAGGCGAAAACGTGGCCTTTACCTATCTGGCGGAAGAAAAGAGCGACGCCGATGAAACCGTGCGCATGATCGAGGCCGAAGGCCAGAAGGCGCTCGCCATCGAGGCCGATCTGCGCGAGCGCGCCACCTGCGACGCCGTCATTCAGCAAACGCTCGACACCTTCGGCGGACTCAATACGCTGGTCAACAACGCCGGCACCCAGCAGATCAACGAAGACATGACCACGCTGTCCGACGAGCAGTGGAAAACGACGTTCGAAACCAACGTCGATAGCCTGTTCTACATGAGCCGCGCAGCCCTTCCCCATCTGGGCGAGGATGACACCATCATCAACAACGCCTCGATCAACGCCTACATCGGCCCGCAGAGCCTGATCGATTACAGCGCGACCAAGGGCGCCATCATCAGCTTTACCCGTGCGCTTTCAAATCAGGTCGTTGGCCGCGGCGTGCGCGTCAACGCCGTCGCCCCCGGCCCTGTCTGGACGCCGCTCCAGCCGGCTACCATCGGCGCCTACGACCCCGAGAAACTTGAAGGCTTCGGCGAAATCACCCCGATGGGGCGCGCCGGCCAGCCGTTCGAACTCGGCCCCTGCTTCGTCTTTCTCGCCGCGCTCGATTCCTCCTTCATCAGCGGCCAGACCCTGCACCCGAACGGCGGCACCGTCGTCAACGGCTGAATGCATCAAGTGATTGATCAAAAAAGCAGCGCCAAGGCGCTGCTTTTTTGCGTTAGATCACGCATCAGGCAATATGGGTAGATACGCCTGCCTCCACCCTGGTATTGCCATGAGTCCCATTCACATTCGCGCCCTCGAACCCGAGGACATCCCCGCGGTTCACGCCCTTTATTCGCAACCTGCCCTTCAGCGCAACACCCTGGGGCTCCCATACGCGCCCGCTTCGGTGTGGGAAGAAAAGATGGCCGCAGGGCCTGGCAAACATCTGCTGGTTGCAACACGTGAAGGGCAATTGGTCGGACAGATCAGCCTGCTGGTGGAAGAGCACCGCCCGCGCAGGCGGCATGTCGGAAGCCTTGGCATGGGTGTGGACGAAACTCATCACGGCAAGGGCATCGGCACCCGGCTTCTTGGCGCGGCGCTTGAGCTTGCCGATGACTGGCTGGGCCTGACCCGGCTCGAGCTGAACGTCTACTCGGACAACGCCGCCGCCATCGCGCTTTATTCCCGCGCGGGCTTCGAGGAAGAAGGCCGCCACCGCCTCTACGCTCGCCGCGACGGCGTGATGGTCGATGCGCTGACGATGGCGCGGGTGCGTGCGAACTAGGCTTTTCAGGCGTCAACGGGTCGACCGCGGCGACCGAATCCTTTCGCGCTCAGCGCTGAGAATTATCGCCGTGGGCCTTGTGCGGTGACGACGCGTCAAACCATTGTGGCCAGGAACTTTGATGGCGCGCGTCGGCGTCCACGCACGGAATCAGACGATCCGTTAGCACCTGCGTCTGCCCCGCGGCCTTGGCTGTCCTGTATTTGACGCTGTGGATGCACTCGCGATCGCCGAACTCACAGCGGTTGAGCCGCGTTCCGCCGCAGGGCCCGTTCGCAAGGCCCTTGGGGCAGATCTCCGGGCAGATGTATAACGTGTCTTCAAGCCGGCACGTCCCGCAGGTATCACACCCGACCGTGGGCCGTTTCAGGCCCCGCTCCAACCGATGAAGCCAGACTTTGCCGCGCGGCGTTTGCCAGACGTTGCGCGTGAGCAGCCAGCCCCACCCTCTGCTCAACGGATTGGTGCGGCTGAACAGCAGTGAATGAGCCGCCGACAGTGCGTGATAGCGAACGCGCTCCGTCCGGGTCGCGCGTGAGCGCGACTCGCCCAGCCGCCAGTCGGCTTCCTCTGGATGAAACGTCACCTCGGCCACCCCCGGCATCTGCCAGCTTATCGCCCAGGCGGCGTGCCACTGCTCGAGCGTCTGAATCGTTGGTTTCAAGGCCTCGATCGTTTGTTCAAGCGTATGCAGCTGTTCCGGGGCATGAATGCCCGAGAGGTGAATGCCGGCATACCCCATCAATTCAAGCCCGATGATCTGCACGCCAAGGCGGGTAAGGCTGCGTTCACGGGCATAGGCCGGGGAAACCGCCGCTTCTGCGGCCAGCAGCACGTGCATCGACGGGGTAACCGTGACGCCTGGAACGTGCTCCAAAAGCGTCGCGCTTCGGGCGGTCAACGCCATGACGCAGGCCAGAAGCGGCACGGGGGCGAGGCGCTCACGCACCCACGTTTGGGCTTCCTGGTACTTTTGCGCGTCGAACCCCAGCTGCAGGGTCAGAAAATCGGCCCCGGCCAAAAGCTTCTTGTCGGCCTTGAAGTACTGCGCCCCACCTTCGTCTTCCTGGTACTTGAACGGATTCAGGGCAGCGCCAAGCAGCCAGTTCGGCCTGGCCTTTCTGACAATCTGCAGGGCAGAGACGGATTCCAGATAACGCACGGGCTGACCGGGCTCATGGCCTGGAACCCGGTCGCCGGTCAGTATCAATAGCTGATCCAGACCGGCATCGTCCATCCGGTCCAGCTGCTCAAGCAGTGCGCGCCGCTCACGGTTCTTGCCGGAAAAATGAAGCAGTGTCGGAAAGGGGTGCGCCGCTTTTGAAAACGTCTCCGACGGCGAGAGGTCATCACTGCTGCTGACGCGGTCGGCGATGGCCCCAAACATCGGCCAGCCACACAGCGTTGAGCGCTGCATGAGGTTTTCAAAGCCCGGCAGGCGATCGGCAGAGCGTCTCGGAACAAACTCGACAACGCACACGAACCGGTGCTCGTTAAGTGCTTTTCTCAACATGATCGCTGCCCTTTTGATGCTGGATCGAGCGCGTTATCCAGCCTGAATCAAACATAATCGAACAACCAAGGCACTAGGCAAAGCCGGCCCAGCGCTGCCAAACATGAATTAAATTCAAATAAAACTTGAAAATATTCAGTTTGTTTCATGATACCGGCTCATCGACAATACCGTTCAAACGCCCATCAATCCCCCCATCGAGTCGGAAGGCGCGTGGCCATCGCATGAAAGCCGCGCTGCTTCAATGACCGAGGCGGCGATAGGCCAGCGCCGCAGGCCGACCAACAACGAACAGAAACGGCTTCGGGCAAACGACGAGTTTCAGGAATCAGGAGTGCAGGTCGCCATGAGCGAAGAGTTTACCTTTACCATCAAGCGCATCGGCTTCAATGAGCATTATCGCCCGTCAGACAGTACGCGCACGACCACCAATTTCGCCAACCTGGCCCGAGGAGAGAAGCGCCAGGAGAATCTGCGCAAAACGCTCACCATGATCAATAACCGCTTCAATGCGCTGGCGCACTGGGACAACCCGGAAGGCAATCGCTATAGCGTCGAGCTGGATATCATATCCGTTGACATGACGATCCACGCCGCACGTACCGGCAATGCACTGCCGCTGATCGAGATTTTGAAGACCACCATTGTCGACCACCGAACCGGTGAGCGTATCGAGGGCGTCGCGGGCAACAACTTCTCCTCGTATGTCCGGGACTACGATTTCAGCGTCGTGCTGTCAGAGCACAACAGGAACCGAACCACGTTCAGTGTGCCGGATAATTTTGGAACGCTGCATGGCAACTTGTTCACGTCCTTCGTGAACTCGAGCACGTATAAGCACCATTTCACGAAACCGCCGATCATCTGCATCAGCGTCTCCAGCAGCAAGACCTACCACCGAACGGAAAACCGACATCCGGTGCTTGGCGTCGAGTATCAGCAGGACGACGACTCACTGACCGACGCGTACTTCAAGAAAATGGGCTTGAGCGTTCGCTACTTCATGCCGGAGGGCAGCGTCGCGCCGCTAGCCTTCTATTTCTTTGGCGACCTGCTCAACGATTACACCAATCTGGAACTCATCAGCACCATCAGCACGATGGATACGTTTCAGAAGATTTACCGCCCCGAAATCTATAACGCGAACTCCGTGGCCGGGCGTGCCTACACGCCACGTCTTGACCACTCGGACTATTCACTGACCCCGATTGTCTACGACCGCGAAGAGCGCAGCCGACTGGGCGTCGAGCAGGGCAAGTTTGCCGAAGAGCACTTCATCAAGCCCTACAAGCCGTTTCTCGATCAGTGGTCTGAACGCCCGTCCTGCTGATTCTCCATCCACTGATTTCTTACCGATAAGGCCGTTCACCATGAAGAACTGGTTACCCACATCCACGGCAGGCAGCTTGCCGAAACCCACCTGGCTTGCCGAGCCCGAAACGCTTTGGTCACCCTGGAAGCTGGAAGGACAAGAGCTGCTGGATGGCAAGCAGGACGCGCTGCGTCTGTCGCTGCACGAACAGCAGCTCGCTGGCATCGATATCGTCAGCGACGGAGAGCAGACGCGTCAGCATTTCGTGACCACGTTCATCGAACACCTCAGTGGCGTCGATTTCGAGCAGCGCAAGACCGTCAAGATTCGCGACCGCTATGACGCCAGCGTGCCCTCGGTGGTCGGCCCTGTCGCGCGCGAGAAACCGGTCTTCGTCGACGATGCCAGGTTCCTGCGAAAGCAAACCGAAAAGCCGATCAAGTGGGCCCTGCCCGGCCCCATGACCATGGTCGATACGCTGTACGACAACCACTACAAGAGCCGCGAAAAGCTGGCCTGGGAGTTCGCCAAGGCGCTCAATCAGGAAGCTCGGGAGCTGGCCGCCGCCGGCGTCGACATCATCCAATTCGATGAGCCCGCATTCAACGTCTTCTTCGATGAGGTGAACGACTGGGGCATCGCGGCGCTCGAGAAGGCCATCGAAGGGCTTGAATGCGAGACCGCGGTTCATATCTGCTATGGCTATGGCATCAAGGCCAACACCGACTGGAAAAAGACCCTGGGGTCGCAGTGGCGCCAGTATGAGGAGATTTTCCCCAAGCTTCAGGCGTCAAACATCGACATCGTCTCGCTCGAGTGCCAGAACTCACACGTCCCGATGGAACTGATCGAACTCATACGCGGCAAGAAAGTGATGGTCGGCGCGATCGACGTGGCCACCCACACCGTCGAAACGCCCGAAGAGGTCGCCGAGACCCTGCGAAAGGCCCTGCAATTCGTGGATGCCGACAAACTTTACCCCTGCACCAATTGCGGCATGACCCCCTTGCCGCGCGCGGTGGCACGCGGCAAGTTAAGCGCCTTGAGCGCAGGCGCGGCCCTTGTTCGAAACGAACTTGCCCTCTGATCACAGGGGGTCTGAAACGCCTGGATTTTCTGACAGCGTCAAGAATCAAGACAGGTCTCAGCGGCCTGTATGGCCACATAAAAACCCCGGCGCCAAAGGCGCCGGGGTTTGTTTGACGTCTTGCCTGAAAGACGGACTTAGACGTCGAAGCGGTCGTGCATCATGACCTTGTTCCAGGCCGCCGCGAAGTCACGCACGAGCTTTTCGTGACCGCCCTTCTGGGCGTAGAACTCGGCAAGCTGACGCAGCTGAGAGTTGGCACCGAAGATCAGGTCACAACGGGTCGCCTTGAACTTCGTCTCGCCTGACCTGCGATCATTGAGCGTAAATTCCAGCCCTTCGGAATCCACCTTTTTCCACTCGAAATCGGGTGAGGTCAGATTGAGGAAGAAGTCGTTGGTCAACACGCCCGGACGGTCGGTGAAGACACCGTGCTGGTGATAGGCGCCCTTCGCATTGACGTCGAGCACACGCAGGCCACCCACCAGAGCAGTCCATTCCGGCGCTGACAGACCCAGCAGGGCTGCACGATCCATGAAGATCTCTTCCGGCGAGACGTTGTAGGTGATGTCATCGCGATGGAAGTTTCGGAAACCGTCGGAGACCGGCTCGAGCCAGCGGAAGGTCTGTACGTCGGTCTGTTCGGCGGTGGCGTCATTGCGGCCCGGCGTGAAGGGCACGTCAACGGACACACCGGCATCGCTTGCTGCCTTTTCAACGGCCGCACAGCCGCCCAGCACGATCAGATCCGCCAGCGAGACCTTCTTGTTGCCACTCTGGGCACCATCAAACTCACGCTTGATGCCTTCCAGTACGTTGAGCACCGTCGAAAGGTCATCCGGATTATTGACCGGCCAGTCCTTCATCGGCGCCAGACGAATGCGGGCGCCATCAGCACCACCGCGCTTGTCGGAAGTACGGAAGGTGGAGGCAGAGCCCCACGCCACGGCGGCCAGCTGGGAGACACTGACGTCGCTGTCGAGAATGCGACGCTTGAGGTCAGCAATGTCACCGGCATCGACGAGCTCGAAGTCGACGGCCGGAATCGGGTCCTGCCAGATCAGATCTTCCTGCGGGACTTCCGGGCCGAGATAGCGCGCCTTCGGCCCCATATCGCGGTGAGTCAGCTTGTACCAGGCGCGCGAGAAGGCGTCGGTGAAGTAGTCAAAGTCCTCGAGAAACTTCTCGCAGATCTTGCGATAGGACGGATCGACCTTCAGGGCGATGTCGGAGGTCATCATCATCAGCGGATGATCGACGCCTTCAAGGTGCGCGTCCGGCGTACGCGGAGCGTTCTTGTCGACCGGCGTCCACTGCAGGGCGCCTGCAGGGCTTTTCGTCTGCTCCCACTCGAAGTTGAACAGGTTCTCGAGATAGCTGTTGTCCCACTGGATCGGATTCTGAGTCCAGGAGCCTTCGATCCCGTTGGTCATGGTGTCTTCGGCATTCCCCTTGCCGCGCGGGTTGTGCCAGCCAAGCCCTTGCGCTTCCATCGGGGCGCCTTCAGGCGCGAAGCCGATCTGGTCCGGCGGGGTCATGCCATGAGATTTACCGAAGGCGTGACCGCCAGCGATCAGCGCCACGGTCTCTTCGTCATTCATCGCCATGCGGCCGAAAGTGATGCGAATATCGGCTGCGGAATCTTCCGGGATGCCCTTTTTGGCGGAGCCTTCCGGGTCGACGTAGATCAGGTTGGAATTCGATGCCGCCAGCGGCGCTTCGAGATCGTAGTTCTCATCACCGGCTTCCCCGGTCCAGCGCAGGTCGCGGTTGACCATCTGGTCCGGATGGCCTTCGAACGAGCCATGTGGAGCGTCTTCGATCTTCTTGCCATACCAGGATTCAGGGCCCCAGTAGGTCAGGTTATCCGGCTCCCAGGCATCGATACGACCACCGGCGAAGCCGTAGGTGGGGAAGCCCATGATCTCCAGCGAGCAGTTGCCGGTGAGCACGATCAAATCCGCCCAGGAAAGTGCGGCGCCGTATTTCTGCTTGATTGGCCACAAAAGACGCCGCGACTTGTCGACGTTGCCGTTGTCCCACCAGCTGTTGATCGGGGCAAAGCGCTGCATGGCTTCACCGGCGCCCCCACGACCATCGGCGATGCGATAGGTGCCGGCGGAGTGCCACGCCATGCGAATCATCTGCGGGCCGTAATTGCCGTAGTCCGAAGGCCACCAGTCCTGTGATGAGGTCAAAAGCGCCTTGATGTCCTTTTTGACCTCGGCCAGATCCAGTTGATTGAAGGCTTCGGCGTAGTTGAAATCCTCATCCTGCGGATTGGCTTCGCGCGGGTCCTGATGCAAAAGCTCCACCTTGAGCCGATTGGGCCACCAGTGGTCGGTGGTTGGCTCGGAACCGGCAGCACCACCCACCGAATTGCCAGCAAACGGGCACTTACCGCCGATCTTGATCTCTTCGCTCATGCTGTATGTCCTTAACGTCGTTTTTCTATCGCCGATGGGGCATGGCATCGGTAACACCGAAGACGATGTGTCGATGGCGCGGTACGACGTACCTTCGCCGCCGCGCTCTGGTGTGATTGCCGATACCAGAGGATAGGTAGACTCGGAAGTGCGCGCGCGCTTTCGACGATGAATTCTCGCTAACCATTCGTTCAACACACGCTATGCATCGGCGCGTGCGAGGGATCGATGAGCGGGTCGAGGCGCAACACTATAGGCTCCATCCCTGCACCCACTACGGCATGAATCCTTTGCCGCGCGCGGTGGTGCAAGGAAAGTTGAACGCCTTGAGCGCGCCGGCACCCCGAGTTTTATTAACGCCTCAAGTCGCGCCCCACCGTCGTTTACTCCCGTCGTTTACTCCCGTCGTTTACCCACCCCGTATAACACTCAAAACGATGGTCGCACGTCATGCGCTACCGCCTCATTCATGAACCGCCCCGTTATACGCCGCTGGCTCTGATGATCGATATCAGACCCATAACGTAGACCCCATTATCTCAGGTCGACGACGCACCTATGTACGCCACTCGTAGGTAGCGCAGCTTCACTGTCAAATCACCTAACGTGGTCTTACTGCGTCGAGAAGCTATACACCTTGCGCGAGCGGCAGTGAGTCGTGCGCAAACCGGCTGTGGATAGAACAGCATCAATCACATCGCGCGTGGACTGACATGCGGGCCATGACTGCATTTATCTAAAGTGGCATTGCCCAATGAGCCGTAAATGGGGAGGTTGGTTACCCACGACAACGACCCCAGGAACCACTGCGCCATGCCCTCACGACCGCCCTTCTTCACCGACCGCACCCCACACGAGAGCACCCGAGACGCCCGACGCACCTTCCTGAAAACACTGGGCGCGACGTCTGCTGCGCTGGCCCTTGCCCCCAACGCCTGGGCACAAACGTCCGTGACCTCCGGAGAAAAACCAACCGCGCGAGCCGTTTATGTAGGCACCTACACCGCGCCCCATACGGCGCCGGGCGGCACCGAGACCAGTACGGCCAAGGGGATCTACGTGTTCAAAATGAACCCCGACAATGGCCAGCTGTCGCAGATTCAAGTGCTGGATACCGATAGCCCGTCCTTTCTTGCCATGGCACCCTCCGAGCGGTTTCTCTACAGCGTCAATGAGCTCGGCACCGACGACAGCGGTGCGCCGCTCGGCCGGGTCAGCGCGTACCGCATCGATCAAACGACCGGCCGGCTGACCCTTTTGAATACCCGCCCGGCCCACGGCGCCTGGACGTGTCACTGCAGCGTGCACCCCTCCGGCAGCCATCTTTTCGCCGCCAACTACGGCAACGGCACCATCTCGGTCTATCCGCTGCTTGAAAATGGCGAACTCGGCAAGCTGTCCGATCAGGTCACGCTGACCGGCAACGGCGCAGGGCCGGACGGCGTGCGCCAGGAAGGCGCTCACGCGCACATGATGGTTGCCAACCCCGGTGGCCAGCACATGTACGGCATTGACCTCGGCGGCGACCGGATCACGGTGTGGCAGTTCGATACCAAGGCGGGCACGCTGACGCCCGGCCCCGTACCCTTCGCCAACGTGCCCTCCGGCAGCGGGCCGCGCCACATGGTGTTTCATCCAAACGACACTCAGGCCTACGTGATCAATGAGCTGTCCTCGACCATCGATGTGCTCGACGTACAGCCCGAGCGCGGCGCCTTGATCTGGAAGCAGTCGATCTCAACGCTTCCGGAAAACACCCCCTTCGTTCGCCCCGCTGCCAACCCGGAAAACCCCGGCGAGGTGCCTTCGGGCACCAACACCACCGCCGAGATTCGCATTCACCCCTCGGGCCGCTGGCTCTACGCCACCAACCGCGGCATGAATACGATCGCGCTGTACACGGTCGATCAGACCACCGGCACACTTCGACACAACGGCTGGAGTGACACCAAAGGCGAAATTCCCCGCGGCATGAACCTCGACCCGAGCGGAAACGTCCTTTACGTCGGCAACCAGAACTCGAACAGCATCGCGGTGTTCCACATCGATTCAGGCACCGGCAAGCTGTCACTGTCGGGCGTTCAGGAAAGCCCGGTGCCGGTCGACGTCGCCTTTGGTCCGGTGCTTGGCTAACGCCTGTGCCGACAGCCCCGAGCGCCGCGCCGGCGTTCGGGGCGAACACTCAGCGCGCGTTCAACCGCAAAAGCCCGATCAACGCGAGGGCGGCAAGCGCGGCCACAAGCCCCGTGAACAAAAGGCCTGCCGACTTGAGCCCCATGAGCGTTGCCGCCACGCCAAGCCCCACCACCGTCAGTGAGATCGCGATGTAGGCCACCACGAACAACAGCGCCGTGACCTCGCCGCGTTGCGCCTCGGGGCTTTGGCGGGCAAGCGTTGAAATGCTTGCCCCAAACGCCCCGCCCTGCCCCACACCTGCAATCAGAGCGCTTGCGATCAACGCCCAGAAGGCTTCAAGCGCCACGGCACCAAACAGACAGGCCACCCCAAGCATCAGCACGGCGGTCGAGAGCGGCAGCCGCGTGGCGTCGGAAAGCGTTCGCTGAAGCATCTGCCCAAAGGTCGAGCCGATGAACACCACGAAAATAGCCGCACCCACGATCAAGTGATTGTCGACGTGCAACAGCGTGCCCATTAGATTCGGCACCAGTGACGTAAAAAGCCCCATCACGCAAAAGCCCGCGAAGCAGGCGATCGAGGCCGGCACGAACACCGAACGCACCGCACTCGGTACGCCGAAGGATTGCCGATGAAACCGTGGGCGTTCGGGCCGGTTCACGGTCTCCGGGCAGCGCCACAGAAAAACGCCTGCAAGCATGATCAGCGCCGTATGCAAGACGTACGGCAGTACCAGCGGCGCAGGCAAGTACTCAGCCAGCACGCCGGCCGTGAGCGGGCCAAGCCCGAGTCCGCCCATGTTGGCCGCGGTTGCAACGATTGCCGCCCGGCTCTTGAGCGCCTCGGGCGCAAGCTCGATCACGGCAATCGTTGCGGTCGCGGTAAAGAGCCCCGCCGACAGCCCCGATAAAAACCGGCCCACAAGCAGCGGCCAAAGGCCGCCGCCAAGGATGAAAAAAACATTGCTTAAAAGCGCACAGAAAAGCCCACCGAACAGCACAGGGCGACGACCGACCTGGTCCGACCATGGCCCACAGAGCACCAGCGCCGCCAACACTCCAACGGCGTAGGTGGCGAAAATAACGGTCACCATCAGTGAGGAAAAATCAAAGCGCTGCTCGTAGATCGGATACAGCGGCGCGGGCAGGGTCGTGCCAAGCATCGTGACGGTAAACACGAACGCGATGGCAACAAGATGACGGGCATCGCGGGCCGAAGGGGTAACTCGTTTTTGCATATCTGTCTTGAACCATTGTGTCTCGAACCAGGACACAGCATAGACGCCCGTTACGTGGCGAGCGCTGCGCGGCGAACGTATCGCGAAGCCCTCGCCGACGCCTGCGCCGTGAATTCGACAAGGCTTAACCGGGCCATCTCCACTACGCTCTGCAGGCACGGATCATTTACCCACCACGACAAGGACACGTCATGGCGCAACGCACTCAGGAAACCGTGGTCATCACCGGCGCAAGCGCAGGCCTTGGCCGCGCCATCGCGCTCGAATTCGCCCGCCACGGGGCACAACTCGGGCTGATCGCCCGCGACGAGGACCGACTAAACACCCTCAAGGACGAGATCGAAGCCGCCGGCGGCAAGGCGCTGATCTTCAGTCTCGATGTAACTGAGAGCGACGCGCTCGACCACGCCGCCGGCGAGGTCGAAAACACGCTCGGGCCGATCGACGTCTGGGTCAATGCCCACATGACCACGGTGTTTTCCGCCTTTCATGACATGAGCGCCGACGAGTTCAAACGCGTGACCGAGGTCACCTACCTTGGCAACGTCTACGGCACCATGGCGGCGCTTAAGCGCATGCGCCCGCGCAACCGCGGCAGCATCGTCCAGGTCGGCTCGGCCCTGGCGTATCGGGCCATCCCGATGCAAACGGCGTACTGCGCCGCCAAGCACGCGATCAAGGGCTACACCGAAGGCCTTCGCTGCGAGCTGATCGCCGAAAAGAGCCGCATTCACCTCACCATGGTCGAAATGCCGGGCCTTAACACGCCCCAGTTCGACTGGTGCAAGAGCCACCTGCCGCGCCGCGCCCGCCCGGTCGCCCCGGTCTATCAGCCGGAAGTCGGTGCCCGTGCCGTCTACTGGGCGGCGCACAACCGTCGCCGCGATCTGTGGGTCGGCGCCTCCTCGGTGATGACGATTCTCGGCAGCCGCATCGCGCCTGGCTTGATGGACCGCTATCTCGCTCGCAACGCCATCGGCGGTCAACAGAGCAACCAGGCCGAAGACCCCACCCGTCCCGACAACCTGTGGGCGACGGTCCCCGGTGAGCGCGGCACTCGTGGCCGCTTCTCCAACGAGGCCCGGCCGCACAGTGCGCAGCTCTGGGCCGCCACCCACCGCAAGGAAATCGGGCTGGTCGCCGGTGCCGGCGTGATTCTCGGCCTTCTCATCGGTGGCGAGTGCACGCGTCAATCGCGCCGCCGACGCCTGCGTCGTTTCCTGTAACCATCGCCGTTCTTGCACGTCTTGCACCCACGCACGACGTGCAAGAACACCCAACACACGCCGGGGGCTCTGGTATGATGAGCCGCGTTCATTTCCCTGCCCAGGAGCCCCGATGACTACCGCCCCCCAGACCCTCACGATCCGCCGCCCCGACGATTGGCACCTGCACCTGCGCGATGGCGACACGCTCGCGACCGTGCTGCCCTACACCAGCAGCGTCTTCGGCCGCGCCATCGTGATGCCGAACCTGGTGCCGCCGATCACCACCCTCGAGATGGGGCGGGACTACCGCACGCGCATTCTGAACGCGCTGCCCGCCGGGCATGACTTCACCCCGCTGATGACCTGCTACCTCAATACCAGCGTCACATCCGAGACCTTGAGTCAGGGTCATGCGGAGGGGCTCTTTACCGCCGCCAAGCTGTACCCGGCCAACGCTACTACCAATTCCCAGTACGGCGTCAAGAACATCACCGACGTCTACCCGCTTCTGGAAACGCTTCAGCGCCTTGGCATGCCGCTTCTGATCCACGGGGAAGTCACCCGTAATGAAATCGACATCTTCGACCGCGAGAAGTACTTCATCGATGAAGTGATGACAGACATTCGCCGCCAGTTCCCCGAGCTCAAGGTGGTGTTCGAGCACATCACCACCCGGGACGCCGCGCAGTTCGTCGAGGCAGGCGATGACTACCTCGGCGCGACGCTCACCCCGCAGCATCTGGCGCAGAACCGCAACGACATGCTGGTCGGCGGCATCCGCCCGCACCTTTATTGCCTGCCGATTCTCAAGCGCGCCGAGCACCAGCAGGCGCTGAGAAAGGCGGCGACCAGCGGCAACCCGCGTTTCTTCCTCGGCACCGACTCCGCCCCGCACGTGGCGGCCGCCAAGGAGTGCGGCTGCGGCTGCGCGGGCGTGTTCAATACCACCGCGGCGCTGTCGGTCTACGCCGATGTGTTCGAGCAGGAAGGCAAGCTCGAGCACTTCGAGGCGTTCTGCTCCGAAAACGGCCCGAACTTCTACGGCCTGCCGCTCAATGACGGACGCGTCACCCTGACCCGTACCCCGACGGCCATGCCGGAGCGCGTGGGCAGAGGCGAGCAGACGTTCGTGCCCTACAAGGCCGGCGAGGATTTGACCTGGTCGGTCACGCGCGACTGAGCAAAAAAGCGCGCATTCACGCGCGCCGATCGGTGCGCGTGACGTAGCGCTCGACCAGATCCAGCGCCGACGTCCAGGGGTCCTTCTCAAGCGCGTCGGGCCGGTCGACCGCGGGCATCTTCAAAAGTGGCCCATCGGGCGCACTCATCCGCGGCCAGGTCGGCAGACCGTTGCCATTGGGGTCGCCGGCGCGGGCGAAATTGACCATGTAGGCGTGGAAATCCGCCGCGGCCTGTCGGTCCGCGTCATCGAGCGTCGCTGGGTCGAAGCGGGTATCGAGCGTGTCGAAGGCGTAGGGCACATCGGTCGCGTGCGGCGCGCCGTTCCAGTCGCCGCGCTTTTCCCTGACCACGTGGCCGAAGCGGTAGAACCAGGTCGGCTGGTTGTGCTCGAGGGCCTTGCGGGCGATGAACCGCGCCGGCTCGCTCATCTTTTCATCACGACCAAGCGCCCGGGCAAGATCGCTGAGCGAGCGGGTGCCGTCCGGGTCGTATTCGGCGCGCACAGCCTCGGCGATCGAGCCAAACCGTGCAAACAGCGCCTCCTTGGTGTCCGCGGTCATCGAGCCTAGGTCGTTGTCGGTGGTGCCGATCATCAGCGGCACCTTCGCCTGCTGCCCGCGCTCGAAGCGCTCCGCGACCGGTGCCACCACCGTTTGCCCATCAATGAACGGCCCGCCGACGTAGTCGTGCTGACGCGCCCGCACACCGGGCAGCGTCATCATGTTCAACTCCCCAACGATGGCCTCGGCCGGTAGCGTTCTGAGCCTTGAGAGCGCGTCTGCGTCGCGGCCTTTGATGCCGTGCGACTTGGCAAACTCGATTCCGAACGCCTCGGCACTCCTGGGCGGCTTGCCGGTGTCGTCGTCGGCCGAGGTGCGCGGATAAGCCGAGTTCATCAGATCCCGACCGCCGCCGGACATCACGATGGCGCGCTGGAACAGCGCCTGCGACTCGGGCTGGCTCGCCAGCTGCAACACCGAATTGCCACCGGCGGACTCACCGAACACGGTGACGTTATTCGGGTCGCCCCCAACGCGGGAAATGTTGCGCTGCACCCATTCAAGCGCCTTTTTCTGATCCATCAGCCCGAAGTTGCCCCTCGGCCCAGCTTCCCCCTCAAGCGCCGGATGATCGAAAAAGCCGAAGCGCCCGAGGCGATAGTTGATGCTCACCAGCACCACCCCATCGCGGGCAAAGCGCTCGCCGTTGTAGATCTCGCTGGCACCGCCGCCATTGACGAAGCCGCCACCGTGAATCCAGACCATGACCGGGTGCTTTTCCTGATCGTCTCGCGGCTGCCAGACATTCAAATACAAGCAATCCTCCGACAGGTTGTCGTAGATCGGGGCCTCATCGCCGTCCATCGGTTTTTGCAGGCAGCTCGGCGCGAACTGGGTCGCATCGCGAACGCCCTCCCAGGGCGTCACGTCCTGAGGGGCGCGCCAGCGGTTCTCACCCACCGGCGGCGCGGCAAAGGGAATGCCCTTGAACACGGTGGCGTGCTCGGTGTGAGCGCCCTTGACGGCGCCCTCTTCAAATTGTGTCATCGTTGCCTCCGAAGCGTTGGCCGTCGTCACGCTCATCCATGAAAGCGCAACTGCTGCAAGCGCTAGTGCTGTCCGTCGCATTCACTACATCCTGGCGTATCTGGTTAAACGCTACGACTATCGTCTATCGACTCGGTTCCTGTGGCGTGTGAAGAAATCGCCGTGCGCTTGAGCGCTCACACTGGGGCCGCATGTACTAGAGCCTGTACTAGAGTGGGGAGGCCTCTCTCGAACAAGGAGCGTTTGAATGGCCGCTTACCAAGCCTCGCACCGCACCGTCTTCAGCACCCACCCGCTGAACGCCGAGCCCGATATCGCCCGTCTGGGCGCGCACACTTTCACTCCGCAGGACATGCTTTACGTACGAAGCCACGGCACCCAGCCCGAGCTGAATTCGGCCACGCATCGACTCAGCGTCGATGGCCTCGTCGAGCGCCCATTAACGCTTTCGCTCGAGGCGCTCAAGACACGGTTTCCGAGCAAGAGCGTCGATGCGGTACTTCAGTGCGCCGGCAACCGCCGGGCAGACCACCACGCCCACGCGCCGGTCTCGGGTGATCCGTGGGCAGGCGGTGCCATCGGCCAGGGTCGCTGGACCGGCGTGCCGCTCAAGGCAGTGCTCGACGCCGCCGGAGTATCGGTGCATGAAGGCCATGTGGCGTTTTACGGGCTTGATGACGTCGAAATGGAGGATGAGCGGTTCCAGTATGGCGTCTCGATTCCGCTTGAAAAGGCGCTCGATGACGACACCCTGCTCGCCTGGGCGGTCAATGGCGAACCGCTTCGCCCCGAGCACGGCTACCCCCTGCGGGTGATCGTGCCGGGCGTGGCCGGCGTTCGAAGCGCCAAGTGGGTGCATCGCATTGAAGTGCGGGAGACCGAAGCCGACACCCCGATTCAGCGGCGGGACTATAAGCTCTTACCCCCGCACATGAGTCTCGAGCAGGCGGACTGGTCACAGGGCATCGTCATCAATGAGATGCCGCTCAACGCCCTCATCTGCTCACCGCGCGATCACGCCCGCCTGCCAGCGGGTCGACAGCGCATCGAGGGTTACGCCATCGCCAATGGCCGCTCGGTGGCCCGCGTCGATGTATCACCCGATGGGGGCGCGCACTGGCATCAGGCAGCGCTTACCCGAGAGCCCGACGCCCGCTGGGGCTGGACGCTCTGGCAGGTGACGCTCGAGTTTGGCCCAGGCACCCATGAGGTGGTGGTGCGCGCCTTCGATGGCGCCGGCCAGACCCAGCCGGAACACCCCGGCGCGAGCTGGAACGCAAAAGGGTATCTCTGCGCCTCGTGGCACCGGATCACGCTCACCGTCGAATGAGCGACTGGAGGATCAGGCAAGAATTACGGAGAAACGGATTTGGCAAATCGACCTTGGTCTACCATCCTTTAAAGCGAACGGTTTTCATTAGCGCATCACAAGGAGCGTGCTGACATGACCACGATTACGACGATCAATCCGGCAACCGGCCAGAACATTAGAACGTTTGAAACCATTTCTGACCAGGCGTTGCAGGAAAAAATCGACGCGACCCACGCCGCCTTTTCCGACTGGAAAGCTCGCTCCATCGGCGAACGCGGCGAGCTGATCAAGAAGGTCGGCGAACGCCTTGCGGCCAACAAGGACCGCCTTGCCAAACTCATGACTGAAGAAATGGGCAAGCCGATCAGTCAGGCCCCGGGCGAGATCGACCTGTGCAAGGCGATCTGCGACTACAGCGCCGACAATGCCGATCAGGTGCTTGCCGATGAAGAGCGCGAGCTCGACGGCGGCCGTGCGCTGGTCAGCTATCAGCCGATGGGCGTTATCTTCGGCATCCAGCCGTGGAACTTCCCGTTCTATCAGGTGATTCGCTACACCATCGCCAATCTGATGGCGGGTAATACGGTGCTGCTCAAGCACGCGCCGAACGTCTGGGGCTGCGCCGAGGCGCTCGAAGAGATCTTCCGTGAAGCCGGCATGCCCGAGAACGTCTTCAATGTGCTCTACATTGCCGACGAACAGGCAAGCCAGGTCACCGAGCATAAACACGTGCGCGGCGTGACCTTTACCGGCAGCGCCGCCACTGGCCGCAAGGTCGCGGCAGCCGCCGGCGAGAACCTCAAGAAGAGCGTGCTGGAGCTTGGCAGTAACGACGCCTTTCTGGTGCTCGAAGACGCCGACATCGACAAGGCCGTCAACGCCTGCGTGATGGGCCGCGTCTACAACAACGGCCAGACCTGCGTCGCCGCCAAGCGCTTCGTGGTGGTCGATTCGGTCTATGACACGTTCCGCGACGCCTTCGTCGAGAAGATGCGCCAGACCGAGTTCGGCGATCCGATGAACGAGAACACCCAGCTCGGCCCGGTCGCCCGCAAGGACCTGCGTGACACCCTTCACCAGCAGGTGCAGGACTCGATCAAAAACGGCGCCACCTGCACGGTCGGCGGTGAACTGCCGGACGTCGACGGCTTCTTCTACCCGGCTACGGTGCTTGAAGACGTCAAGCCCGGCATGCCCGCCTATGACGGCGAGCTGTTCGGCCCGGTCGCCGCACTCATTCGCGCCACCGACGAAGAAGACGCGCTGCGCATCGCCAACGATTCCGTCTACGGCCTCGGCGGCGGCATCTTTTCTGAGGACGAAGAGCGTGCGGTCAAACTCGCCCGCGACCACTTCGACACCGGCATGGTCAGCATCAACGGCTACTACATCGCCCAGCCCAACCTGCCGTTCGGCGGCGTGAAGGACAGCGGCTATGGCCGTGAGCACGGCGGCTTCGGCATGCGTGAATTCGTCAACATCAAGTCCCTGATGATCGCGCAGTAACTCGCCCCTGCCCTGGCACCCGCCGGGGCATGCATAAAAAAACCGCCCTCATGGGGGCGGTTTTTTTATGGAATGATCGCTGCGCTTGAATGTTCGATAATAATCGAACTATCATTGTTCGACACAAACCGAACAATTGAGCCTGCCATGCCTCGTGTCTACCCTCACCCAACGCCCGATGACGTAAGCCTTGCCAAGGTGCTATTTGCCTTGAGTGACCCGAACCGCCTCGCCATGGTCCGCCTGCTCGCGACCGGCGCCTCGGTCAACAGCATCGATCTGGCCCCTGACATGCCCAAATCTACCCTGACCCATCACACAGGCACGCTTCGAAAGGCCGGCATTACCACTACGCGACCGGAAGGCCGAAACTGCTGGATCACGTTGCGCCGCGATCTTCTGGATACGAAATTTCCGGGCCTGTTGGACACCATCTTGAGACAGGTGCCAGATACATGATTAAAAAACTCTGGCCATTGGTACTCGGTGGATTCGCGCTCGGGCTCGACGCCTATGTCCTGGCAGGACTACTGCCGGCCATGGCCACGGAACTCGGGACGACGCAAGCCACAATCGGGATTGGTGTGGCCCTATTTACCGGCGCCTACGCCATCAGCGCCCCGGTGCTGGCCTCACTCTCTGCGCGCGTTGCAAGCAGCACGGCGCTATTGATGGGACTTGGTATCTTCACGCTCGGCAATGCCCTCACCGCCTTTGCGCCATCGGTGTCGATACTGCTCATCGCTCGATTGATCGCAGGGGTCGGCGCAGGCCTTTATGCACCGATCGCGACCTCCTGCGCGGCCTCGATGGTCGAGCCGCACCAGCGCGGTCAGGCGCTGTCACTGGTGCTTGCGGGGCTCAGCATCGGCACCGCGCTCGGCGTCCCGGCAGGCCTTTTGATCGAGGCCCATTTTGGCTGGCGCTGGACAATTGGGGCCATCGTGCTTCTAAGCCTGCTTGCCGCTGGGAATATATCGAGCCGCACCGCTGAGTTTCCAGCGCAATCCCTCATCGGTTGGAAAGCGCGCCTCAAGGCCTTGAATGAACCATTCATTCGCCGAACGCTCGGCGTTACGCTCTGGACCGGTATTGCCTCGCTAGGCCTTTACACGTATATCGCAGAGCTTCTTGCTGCGCGCTCGATGGCAGGCATGACCGATGGTTTCATTTGGCTGTGGGGACTTGGCGGGATGGCAGGCGCCCTTGCGATCGGCCGTCTGATCGACCGTCGACTCACGTCAGTCAAGGCAACGGCGGTCTTGCTCATTCTTCTGGGAAGTGGGTTCCTACTTGTCGGCTATGCCCCGGCCACCGCAGCGGGCATCGGCTGTTTTATCTGGGGGCTCAGCGGCTGGGCCAGCATGGCACCACAGCAACACGCGCTGGTGTCGTACTCTTCCGAGCTGGCGACGGCATCGATCGCCTGGAATTCCTCGGCCAATTACCTCGGAAGCGGTCTTGGTGCGGCCCTCGGCGCGCTGGCACTGCACAGTCATCTACTGGCCGAATGGCTTCCGAACGGTGCTTTGATTGCCGTTGCCATCGCAATGACGCTTCATCTCGTCAAGGCCAGGCGTATGCACGCAGCCTGAAACTTCCGGGCATAGCTGCAAGCACGCGAACGTTCACGCCCGGCGATCCTTGAGAACCGTGCGCTGGCGAATGCAGTCGGCTTCGTGGGGTTCATCGACCCACGGTTCGGCAATGCCCTGGGTGATCCAGTCGGCCACCGCCGGGTGGGTCAGCAAACGCTGTGCGTACATCGAGGCCGGCTCGCTCAGCGCGAGGCCATAGCCTCGAACGCGGACCGCAACGGGTGCAAACATCGCATCGACCGCCGTAAAACGCTCGCCGGCAAGCCACGGCCCGCCGAAGCGCGCGAGCCCATCGCGCCAGAGTGCCTCCAACCGCTCGATGTCCTTTTCCAACGCATGAGACAGCGTCCCGAGCTCGACGGTGAGGGCGCAGTTCATCGAGCATTCATGGCGTAGCGCCGAGAACCCCGAGTGCATTTCAGCGCTTGCACTGCGTGCCCAGGCGCGGGCGCAGCGTTCACCGGGCCAGGCGGCGGGGTGATCCTCGGCGACGTACTCGATGATCGCCAGAGAATCCCAGATGGCCGTATCGCCATCATGCAGGCACGGCACCTTGGCCGTCGGCGAAAACGCCTCGAACGCCGTTTGCACGCCCTCACCGTCAAACGGCACCACGGTTTCCTCGAACGGCGCGTCGAGCGCCTTCATCAGCACCCACGGCCGCATGGACCAGGACGAATAGTTCTTGTTGGCAATGAACAACCGATACGCCACAGCGACACCTCACGGGGTTAAAACGGAACACGAATTCGGCGCGAGAAGCTCGCACACGGCCTCATATACTTTGAAGCCATCAGGCGCTCAAAAGTTCGGCAAAGCGTGCCATGTCGACGTTGCCACCGCTCAGGATGACGCCCACACGCTTGCCGGCAAGCATGTCCTTCATCTGCCGGGCGGCGGCAAACCCAAGGCAGCCGGTGGGTTCAACCACCAGCTTCATGCGCTCGGCCAGAAACGCCATGCATTCGATCAGTTCCTCGTCCGAGGCGGTCAGGATGTCATCGACGTTGCGCTGAATGATCGGGAAGGTGATTTGCCCCAGATGCTGAGTCTGGGCCCCGTCGGCGATGGTTCTGGGGGTGTCGATATGAACGATCTCGCCTGCACGAAACGAGCGCTGGCCGTCGTTGCCGGCCTCGGGCTCGACCCCGTAGACCGCGCACTCCGGTGAAAGCGCGCGCGCCGAAAGCGCCGAACCTGCAAGCAGACCACCGCCGCCCAGGCACACAAACAGCGCATCGAGCGGGCCTACCTCCTCGAACAGCTCCTTCGCGACCGTGCCCTGGCCGGCCACCACATCAGGGTGATCATAGGGCGGGATTAGCGTAAGGCCGTGGCGCTCGGCAAGCTCGCGCCCGATGGCTTCGCGGTCTTCGGTGTAGCGGTTATACGTCACCACATTGCCACCGTAGCCCTTGGTGGCCGCGACCTTGGCTCGGGGCGCGTCTTCGGGCATGACGATGGTGGCGGGTATGCCCTGAATCCGCGCCGACAGCGCAATCGCCTGGGCGTGGTTGCCGGAGGAAAACGCCACCACGCCGGCGCGCTTCTGCTCGGGGCTGAAGTTCGACAACGCATTGAAGGCGCCACGAAACTTGAACGCGCCCATGCGCTGGAAGTTCTCGCACTTGAAAAAGACCTGCGCGCCGAGCGCCTCATCGACTGTGGAAGAGGTCATCACCGGCGTGCGATGAGCGTGGCCTTGGATGCGTTTCGATGCGCTCACCACATCGTCGAAAGTGGGTAGATCGGTCATGAAGGGAGTCTCCGGTTGTGGGCCAAATCGAACGGGTCAGGACGTAATGGGGTACTCGACCCAGCCCCCGGGCTGGGGCTTACCGGTATAGTGTCGAAGAACTGCGGCCGCCGCTGGAAAGAGCGGTTCGGGCAGTGCGTCCAGCGAAAACCACCGCCAGCAGGTAAACACGTGCGGCTCGGTGACCCGGGGCTCGGCGGCGTGTTCCGGCAGGGATAGCGCAGCGCCTGCGGTGATCGAGGTGATCTCACAGTCGAGGTCCTGAAAGAGCGCAAGCATTCGAACCGAAACGTCAGCCCATATGCCGGTTTCCTCGTGAAGCTCACGACGCGCCGCCGTTTCGAAGTCTTCGCCGGGGTCGACATGGCCGCCCGGCAGGCACCAGCAGGGCGGCTCATCGGCCTTGTCGCGATAGCCCAGAAGGATATTGCCGTCGTCGCGTGTAACGATGACACCGACCCCGACACGTGACGTGGGTTTTGAAGGCATGAACTCTCCCGGCCGCGATTCAAAAAAGCACGGCCCCGATACTAATCGGCGTCGGCCGGGGCGTCGAGGCGAGGCGATCACACGGGCCGAGGATGACACAAAAACACAAGTCATTACTGAGCTTGGGCACCGCTCACGTCAGAAGCTCTAAGTTTCACGGGTTACGCGGATCGGGGTTTGGTCAATAAAAAATAATGAAAACCTTATGGAAGCTTACTGGGGGACAGCGATTAATGGACACAAGCGCCGTCCAAGCGTACCCACGCGACCCTTCGACGGCACTCGATGAATCCCCCGTTCAGGAGAGCCATCATGAACCGGAGCAAGAATACGATCTTGATCCTGGCCCTTTTGGCGAGCACGGCAGCGACCGCCAACGCCGCACCGAATGAGTGCCATCACCTCGATGGTGAGCCGGGCCAGAATGGCAAGCACGGCACCGCCGCCTGCCCGGACGGCGGCCACGGCGGTCACGGTCTACCGGGGCGAGCCGGCAAGGACGGCGCCGATGGGGCCAAGGGCGGACGCGGCGGCAACGGGGGTGCCGGCGGCGATGGTGGCAATGGCGGACCGGGTGGGAACGGCGGCGATGGCGGCGATGGCGGCGATGGCGGCGATGGCGGCGATGGCGGCGATGGCGGCGATGGCGGCGATGGCGGACAGGGTGGCCTCGGCGGCTGACTTATTAAACCGCATCAGAGGTGGCTTCCGGGCGTTACGGCCCGGAAGCCCGGCAGAGCAGTATCTTAAAAGACCGCACTCAGCGCCATGAACGCCACGGCGGCCAGCACCGCTGCCGCCGGGAGCGTGATGATCCAGGCAAGCGCGATCGGGCGCATCAGCGCCCAGTTGGTCTGACGATTGACCAGCCCGATGCCGAGCACCGCACCAATCAGGATATGGGTGCTTGAGACCGGAAGCCCGAGTGTGGTGGCCAGCATCACCACGGTCGCCGCGGCAAGCTCTGCCGAAAAGCCCGAGGCCGGGTGCATCTTGGTCAGGTTATGACCAACGGTCTGGATCACCTCCCGCCCGATGAACCAGAGCCCGGCGACCAGGGCCACGCCAAAGGTCAGCATCGCAAGCGGCGGGATGCTTGCCTCCTCGCCGATGGCCCCGGTACGCAGCACATCAAGCACGGCGGCAAACGGGCCGATGGCGTTGGCGATGTCGTTGGAGCCATGACTGAAGGCAAAGCCTGCAGCGGTGAACACCTGCATCCAGCTGAACATCAAAAAGGTCGAGCGTCCGAGCGCCTCACGCTTCAGGGTCTTGGCAAAGATGAAGCTCGCCATCCACACCACCGCCCCGACCATGCCCATGATCAGATAGCTCCCGAGCGAATCAAGCCCGAGCGAGAGGTTCTTGAACCCCTTGAACAAGAGCATGGCGGTCAGAATGATCGAGCCAAGCGCGGCAATCGCCGGCACCCAGGTTTCAAGCGCCCGGTGGGCCTCGACGTCATCACGCTTTTGATCGATGGCGTAGAGGGTGCGGTAGTACTCCGACTCAAGGTCTTCGGCGCGAAAGTCCTGATCGCCGATTGCCTGCATGTCGCGGGCAAGCGCTTGGGTATAGGCCATCTGCTGCAGCTCGCTCAGCCGCTCGAACGCCTCGCGATGGCGCTGCTTATGCGCGCGCTTTTCCTCGCGAATCTCATCGAGACGCGCCTCGACCTGGTCGTTGTAGGCCAGAATATGGCGCTTGATCAGTGAAAAAAGCCCATACGCCACCGCCCCACCGAGCGCCGGCGACAGCACCCAGGAAAAGGCAATCTTCCCCACCTCCGACCACTGCACCAGTGAAAGCGCCGAGCTGCCGCCGTGTTTAACAAGCCCAAGTGTGACCGAGCCACCGATGATGGCGCCGACGATGGAGTGGGTGGTGGAGACCGGATACCCCTTGCGCGAGGCAAACAGAAGCCAGAGCGCCGCGGCGATCAGCGCCGACATCATGATGAAGACGAACTCCATCGGCGTAACCGAGAGCCCATCCAGCTCGACGATGCCCCCGCGAATGGTTGAGGTCACGTCGCCGCCTGCGATTACCGCGCCGCTGACCTCGAAGATCGCCGCAACGATCAGTGCCTGATGCACGCTGAGCGTGCCGGCGCCGACGCTGGTACCAAACGAGTTTGCGACGTCATTGCCACCGATGTTGAACGCCATGAACACGCCAAAAAGCGTCGTCACGATAAAAAGCAGGGTGTGGTGGGCCTGAATGTAGCCCGCGCCCCACATCATGAAGTAGCCGGTAAACGCGAGCAGCAGCCCAAGAAAGAACAGGCTCAATCTGGGCGACTGCCTGAGTGTCTGCGCCGTGGCACGCCCTGACGTCTTTGTGGATTCCTCGCTCATTCATGCCCCTCCCTGGATCGGTCATGTGGATCAGTCATGAGTAACGCCCACGCGCCTTGGCGGCGGTCGATGGGCGCATTCTAGGGGCGGGGGATGACAAAACGATGATTCCACTAAAGTGCAACTTCGGCGCAAATACCTACATTAACTCCGCACGATCGCTACAAATCTTTTCTGTGCAGCTGGGATTCGTGAACTAGGTTCAATAGTAGCCCCAAGGATGCGCTCACTTAGGTGGGCTCGTTTCAAACGGCTTAAACAGGCGATTTCATAATGTTATCAGGAAGGTAGACATCATGGACGACACCAATCAGCGGTTCACTGACGAGCAACAGGGCCACGTTATTTCAGGTTCTGAGCAGGACAAGGCGCAGGCCAACCGCGAACAGGCCCGACAAAAGGCCCGTGACGCAGCAAGCCAGGCCCGCGATGAGGCCTACAAACGCGCCGATGAGCAGAAAGCCTACGTTGCCGATCAGATCGACAATTTCTCCGAAGCCGTGCGCAGCATGGGGTCTCAGTTCAAGGAACAGAACCAGATCACGATGGCGGATTACACCTTCCGTCTGAGCGCGCGCGCCGATTCGCTGGCCGACACCCTCCGCGACAAGGACAGCCAGTCTCTGGTCCGGCAGGTTCAGGACTTTTCCAAGCGCGAGCCGGCACTTTTCATCGGTGGCATGGTCGCCGGCGGCTTTTTGCTGTCGCGGTTTCTGAAAAGCTCGAACAACCAGAACTAAGACGCCCCATGCGCCATGGCAGGCCATGGGCGTTTTTTGACCAACTTGATCAACAGGGAGTGTGTGATCATGAGTGATAACAGAACCACCGCCAATCAGGCGTCCGATCGACCCGATCAGACGTCAAACCGCACCGACGAGCCTCAGGGCATGGTCGGCATGCTGTCGTCCTTGCTCAACGATGTGACCAAACTGGTCAGCAACGAAATCGCACTGGGCAAGGCCGAGATTCGACAAAACGTCTCAAAGGCCGGCAACGCCATCGCCTCCATGGTGGTGGCCGGTGCCGTACTTCAGGCCGGTTTTCTGGTCCTGCTGGCCGCCGCTGTTTTCGGTCTCAACCGTGTGCTCCCCCCCGAAATGACGCCGTGGCTGTCTGCACTGATCGTGGGAGGCGTCGTGGTGATCATCGGGGCCAGCATGCTCAAGAAGGCGCGCACGGCGCTGAGCAAGCAGGCCATGGCACCCGATCGCACGATCGATAACCTTCAGCGTGACCAGGAGATGGTCAAGGAACACACAGGACGTGGTCAAAGCAAGGAGCGCACCCAATGAGCACTAACGAGCAGCCCAACGACCAGCAGGACACTCGGTCTCCGGAAGAGATCGAAGCGGATATCAAAAGCACACGTTCGCACCTCGATGAAACGCTGAGCGATTTCCAGGCCCGATTTTCATCAGACAGCATGATGAACACCGCCATGGACTACGTGAAAAGCGATTCGGCCAAGGAATACTTTTCGAACCTCAGCCGTTCGATCAAGGAAAACCCGGTGCCTACCGCCATGATCGGACTCGGCATCGGCTGGTTGATCTATTCGAGCAACAGCTCGAAATCAGGCAGCGTGCCCAACCATTTCGACGACAAGCGTCAGGCTCAGGCCCGCCACAACGCCGCCGCGACACCGCCCCAGACGCACGAGTACGATTCAGCGCCCAGCCAGCGCGTCGGCGATGGCGCGCCGGGTGCCTACGCGTTCGGCCCGGACACCGCCGAGCCACACTCCAACCAGGATGGGCAAAGCCTTCGTGACCGCGCCAGCAGCGCCCTTGGCAGTGCAGGTGACAAGGCAAATGACGCAAGACACGGGGCGAGCGACCACATGGGCCGCCTGAAGGACAGCGCCGGGGAGCAGCTTCACAATGCCTCCAGCAAAGCGCGCGATACTGGCAACTGGCTGAGTAACCTCGCCGAGGAAAACCCCGTCTGCGCGGGCGCCCTCGGACTTGCTGCCGGTGCCCTTTTGGGTAGCCTGATACCGAGCACTCGCACCGAGCAGAAGGCGATGGGCGATGCGCGCGACCAGGTGGTCGACAAGGCCACAGAGGCCGGCTCCGAGCAGCTTGAGCGTGCAAGCGACAAGGCAAAGGCCAAGGCCGAGGAACATACGAGCAGTGACGACGGCCATGATCAGGCATCACGTGATGCCGAGCGAACGTCCTCGTCTGCCTCGACGCCCGGGTCTACCCCGCCGTCGGGCACCGGCTCGTTCAACTAACGCTTCCTTTCGGGGAGACCGCATTTACCGCCCCGAACGTGAAACGAAACGCCGTCATACATGACGGCGTTTTTTTTAATGCCGCGGATGTTTTCAACCCACCAAAGCATCAGCCACGCGTCGTAATGTCCCATAGATCACAGAGCGCCCCACCGACCGGCGCGCACTCCGGCAGGGCCACAGCGCTTCTGCGCTCGAGCGCTTCGGAAAGCGCCGCCGGGTCGGGGCGTTCTACCATCCAATCGTGGCCCGGCGGATAGGCGCCCACCATTGAAAACGCCTCGCCTGAGCGGACACAGGCATGGCTGACGCCCGCCGGAAGCACCAGCACATCGCCGGTATCAAGCATTACCTCGCGCCCGGCAGGGCCGCCAAGGCGGGCCAGCGCCCAGCCTTGATACACCCCGAGCGCCTCATGGGCCGTGGTATGAAAATGATCAAACGGATAAAGCCCATAGCGCCAGGCCGGCAGCCAGCCGTTGGCCTTGAAGTAGCGCTCGATGTGAGGAGCCAGCGAAGGTACTCCGGGGTCAAAGGCCCGGCGATAGTGAAGCACCGGAAGGGATGAGTTAGGTACGCCATGGCGCAGGTCTTCATCGAGCAGAAACGTATCCGGGAAAGGAGGCATGGGTCAGTCTCCGTTGCATGTATCTCACTATTTGAATGTCCTTTCAGGGCGCGCGCCCCAAACGATGCTCGCCACAGGCATCAAGGCCCTGAAACCTTGAAAAATAGGCATGCCACACGCCCTATCTTGTGCGACTATTGGCCCGTTTTGATCCTGAAGGAACACCTTCGCGTTCTCACCGAACTCGACGATACAACTTTAGGCGCATAAACATGACCGCTGCGCCATCTGGCACAGCCAATCACTTACATATGAATAAAAATATCTATGCCGTTTCGGCTTTAGATCAGATCAAAATAATGTTTGAGGGAGTTCGTTCATGAGATCCGCATTCACAATCACCATCACTCTGGCAGTTGCTGTCGTTGTTAGTGCCGGCGCTTACGCAGGTGCGTTCAGCAATGATCAGATTCCGTCCGCCGGTCACAATCAGTTTTTCGAGCAAGGCGTCTCTTACGAGCCCAGCTTCAGCTGCTGACTGTCCGTGTTACCGGGCTCTTCCGGAGCCCGGTGGCTGCACTGAAGTACCCTCCCGCCCCTCGCCGCCTCTTGAGCCGGCACCTGTAATGACGTAACTCACGGCCTGCGCCAATTCGCGCGTTCAACATCGCCACCCCGGGCCCTTACGCCCCTGTTCTTGACGACGGCTCTTAACGGCGACTGTTGACGACGGTTCTTGACGACAGCATATCCAAACGCTCCCGTTTCCGGGCGCGGTTCGCCTCATGACCCGCCACGACCTTACCCGGAGCATGAATGATCGCCCCTGCCTCGCACTGGACGGACTGGGCCAAGTGGCTCGCCCTGCTTACGATGACGCTCGATCACCTCGCGCGCTTCATCCTGGCCCCCTCAGGCCATGACGCCGCGCTCTGGCTGATGGAGACACTCGGTCGGCTCGCCTTTCCCCTGTTTGCCGGCATGATCGCCTGGCACGCCCTGTTCGATACCACACGTCCGCTGCGCTACATGGCGCGCCTTCTGTGTCTGGCGCTGCTCGCGCAGGTGCCGTTCATGCTCCTGATCGATACCGGCGGCATCGTGCGCCTCAACGTGTGCACAACGCTTACGCTCGGGCTGATGGTCGGCTGGGCCGGGAAGCAGCTCGTAACGCCAGACCTTAACCTGCGCGCTCGGACGCTCGCCGCAACGCTTGGGCTCATCGGCCTGACACTTGGCTATGCGCTCGACGCGCACATCGAATACGGCCTTGATGGGGTTCTGCTCATTCCCGCCCTCATGGGCGCGTACTCGTTTTTGGCCCAGGCCCGCCGGCTCGAAGGCCTTTTAATGGGCCTTGCTGCCGTGTGGCTTACGATGCGGCTCAATGAGGCGCCACTCAGCACGGCCTCGGCGATGCTCGCCACACTGGCGCTTCTGATCGTGGCCGCCCGCGCAGGGCACGGTGTACCGGTGCTTGCCCGCTGGGCCCGTCTGCCGCCCTGGCTGTGGCGAAGCTTCTACCCGGCGCACCTGTGGGTGCTTTTTGGCCTTGTGCTTTTACTCGAGGCGCTCACCTAGACGAGCGCTCCCTGCGGGCGCGGTTCAGAAAAACGCCGCCCCGCTCAGCCGGGCGTCATGCGCGGTCACACACTCGCCCAGAAAATCCGCCAGCACCCGTGTGCGCGGTGACTGGGCCAGATCTGACTGAATGACCAGGTAGATCGACTGATCGATGCCAAGCTCACGCATCACCCCCACAAGCCCAGCGTCACGCGCCAGAAAATGGGGCACAACCACACACCCCAGATGCGCTCTGGCGGCGGTGATCTGTGTTGCGACCGAGGTCGTCATAAGCACCGGCGCTTGCCCCCCAAGCGCCCGCTCCATCCACTGCGCCGCGGGCAGGTGCGCGTAGGCCGCCGACCATCCGATGCATCCGAGCACCCCGCTCGACAGCGCATCGGTCGTTGCACCGCGTAGATCGATCGAATGCCGGGCAACGTACTCGGCGCTGGCATAAAGCCCGTACCCAAGCGTTGCGAGCCGTCTGAAGCGCACGTTGCCCCGCGCCGGTCGCACCATGCGAATGGCCAGATCCGCCTCGTGACGGTGCACACTCACCGACGACACGTCCGTGAGCAGCTCGACGCACAGGTTCGGGTAACGCGCATGAAAGGCAGGCAGGTGCGGCAGAATGCACTCATGCGCGATGTTCTCGGCCGTGGCCACGCGCACCACGCCTGACAGCGGCGCGTTGGTATCGCGAAACGCGTCAAACGACAGGGCGGCGTCTTCCATGGTCTCAGCCCGCGCCAGAAGCGCGTGCCCTTCGGCCGCGAGCGTATACCCACTCTGCTGACGCAAAAACAGCGCCACTCCAAGCGCTGCCTCAAGCCGGTCGAGCCGGCGCGTGAGTGTTGCTACCCCAAGTCCCATGGCGTTAGCCGCCGCACTTAGCGTGCCTTGCCGCGCGATCATTAAAAAGACGCGCACATCGTCCCAGACCAGCGCCGGCGGGCTCCCCATAGACGATGAACGTTTTCCGTTTTCGGAAAGCATGATTCGAGTTTTCTCCAGTTTTTTATATACCCGAGTATGTCACCTTACGCCGCGTACCGACCATCACGGAGACACGACATGCATACGCGCACATTGGGAAAGGGCTTCACGGTCTCGGCCATCGGCCTTGGCTGCATGGGGATGAGCGAATTCTACGGCGCACGCGATGATAACGAATCGCGGCGGGTGCTGGCCCGCGCCATCGAGCAGGGCATCGACTTTTTCGACACCGCCGACATGTACGGCCCGCATCATAACGAGCGTCTGATCGGGCAGTTTCTGCGCGCTCACTCAGGAAGGGTCAAGGTCGCGACCAAGTTCGGCATCGTGCGCAATCCGGGCGAGTACGCGCGGCGCCTGAACAACAGCCCCGCCTATCTCCGCACCGCGTGTGAAGACTCGCTCAAGCGGCTTGGCATCGAGCAGATCGATCTTTACTACGTGCACCGCGTTGCGCCCGATACCCCGATCGAAACCACCATGGAGGCACTGGCCGGGCTGGTGGCAGAGGGCAAGATCGCCCGCATCGGGTTGTGCGAAGTCAGCGCCGAGACCCTTCGTCGCGCTCACGCGGTTCACCCGGTCACGGCGGTACAGACCGAATACTCGCTCTGGAGCCGCGAGGTCGAGGCCGACATTCTGCCGACCTGCCGGGCGCTCGGGGTCGGGTTCGTGCCGTATTCACCGCTTGGGCGCGGCTTTCTGACCGGGCGTTTTCAACGCCGCGACGCCTTCGACGCCGATGATTTCAGGGCGAATCTACCGCGCTTTTCGGAACAGGCGCTCGAGACCAACCGCCGTTTGGCCGAGGTCGTGATCGAGCACGCCCGCCGCAAGAGCTGCACGCCCGCACAGCTCGCGCTCGCCTGGCTTCTGGCTCAGGGGCCGGACATCGTACCGATTCCAGGCACGCGACAGACCCGCTATCTCGATGACAACGCCGCCGCGACCGACATACACCTCACTCACGCAGAGCGCGATGCCCTCGAATACGCGCTGGGCGAGTGTCGAATCGACGGGGCACGCTACACGGAGGAAGGCATGAAAGGCGTCAACGCCTGACGCGCGGGCTCGTCTGGGGCCAACAGCGCGTGTATCGACGCATCCTTTGGGGGCACCCCGGCGCAAGACCATTGAGTGGATCGTTCATTTGCGTCAGATTCAGAAAATCTGTAAATGCTTAAGCGCCACCGCCAAAAGGACATTCAATGATCAAGACGTTGACTCAGGTCTGGGCACTGCTGCTCGGGATCGTACTCATCATGCTCGGCAACGGCATGCATTTCACGCTGATCGGCCTGCGCGGTGGCATTGAGGGTTTCTCCTCGACAGAGCTTGCGGTGGTGACCTCGGGTTATTTCGCGGGGTTTCTGTCCGGTGCCCGCTTCACGCCCCTGCTGATTCGACGAGTCGGTCACGTGCGGGTGTTTGCAGCACTTGGAAGCTTCGTATCGGCCGGATTGATCTCCTTTCCGCTGCTGGCTGACCCCTGGGCCTGGACGTTACTGCGCGTGCTGCTCGGCTTCTGCATGTCCGGCATCTATGTGGTGGCCGAAAGCTGGCTGAACGACGCCGCCACCAACGAGACCCGCGGCAAAATCCTCTCGGCTTACATGATCGCCCAGACGCTCGGCATCATCGGCGCGCAGGGGCTTTTATCGCTTGGTGATGCTGCCACCTCGGCCCTGTTCATCGGCGCCTCGATTCTGGTGTCGATCTCGTTTGCGCCGATTCTTTTGTCCGTCTCACCCGTACCGGTTGCCAACGTCGCGCCCCCCATGTCACTCAAAATGCTTTTTGCCGGCTCTCCGCTCGGCACGCTCGGCATTTTCCTCCTGGGCAGCATCTACGCGACCCAGGCCGGCATGGGTGCGGTCTTCGGCACCCAGGTCGGCCTGAGCGCCGCGCAAATCGCGCTGTTTGTCGCCATGCTGTTTGCCGGCGCCCTGGTGCTTCAATACCCGATCGGCTGGATGTCCGACCGTATGGATCGCCGTACGCTGATCTTTGGCGCGGCGTGCCTGGGGGCGCTTGCCTGCACCCTTGCCTGGTTCGTCGGCGGCGCGCTCTGGTTTTTGATGGGCGCGGCCTTTTTGGCAGGCGGCGTGACCACACCGCTGTACGCGCTCTTTCTGGCCTACACCAACGATTCGCTGGCCCCTGAAGACATGCCGGCGGCCTCCGGCGGGCTGGTGTTCACCTTTGGACTCGGCGCCATTGCAGGGCCGCTGGTCACCGGCTGGGCGATGGAATCGTTCGGCCCGTTCGCGTTCTGGCCAGTGCTCGGCGTGACGTTTCTCGCCATCGCCGCCTACGCCCTGTACGCGATGCTGTTCGTTCGCGCATCCGAGGCAGCGCATCACCATCCGGGCGAGGGCGAAAGCTACATCGGCGTGGTGCCAACCGCCTCGCCGGTTGCGGTCGAAGCGGCCGGCGCCTGGGCCGCCGAGCACGCTGAAGCGGCCCACGCCGACGACGCGCCAATGGACACCGAGACGCCGGACGCCACCCCCTCCGCGTCCTCTGGGGTGAGCACGCATGGGCACGGGTCCGGCATGACTTAAACCCGACGTGACTTAAGCCCCAGCCAATGTGGACGCCGCCCCATGATCTATGGTGGATGCATACCCTCGCTCAATCGTCAGGAGCCCTTATGAACGCACAGAAAATTCTTTCGCAGTTGATGAAACAGGCCACCAAGCACACGGCCTCCTCAAGCGCCGTCAAGAAGAGCGGGTTTGATGTCTCGTCACTGGTGGGAAGCGGTGCGCTTGGCATGCTGGTCGGCAGCAAGCGCGGGCGCAGCATGGCGGGCAAGGGCCTCAAGTACGGCGCGCTTGCGGGGCTTGGGGCACTGGCCTGGAAGGCGTGGCAGGCACACCAGAGCTCAGGCGATACAGCCAGTACCGAACGCGAAGGACAACCGCTCGAGCAACTTTCTGAGACCGAGCAGGAGCGCCGGAGTCGGGTGATCCTGAAAGCGATGATCGCGGCGGCCCGCGCCGATGGTCATATCGACGCCGAGGAGCGCGCCGCCCTGACCGAGCAGATCGATGCCCTCGGCGCCGACGATGAGCTGCACGCCTGGGTTGAACAGCAGATGTCGGCCCCCCTCGATGCCGATGCGCTGGCGCAGGATGTCGACTCCCCCCAGGCCGCCCGCGAGGTCTATCTGGCAAGCGTTGCCATCGTCGATGAACAAAATGCCATGGAGCGGGCCTGGCTCGATCAGCTACGCACAGCGCTGTCGCTCGATGAGGCGGTATGCCAGACGCTCGAACGCGAGGCGCGTGCCGACTGATCGCCCCACCCGACCGAACACTTCGACGCCGCCGCTTGGGCGGCGTTGTTGTCCAAGATCACGCCAAATGAACCCTTCAATACTTCGAGCGTTATCGACTCATATGGCCGCATTTTCCCGGTAAATTATACGCCAACGATATAAAAAAGACGGATTTACAAGTGAAACAATGTCGCAAATAATAACCTGTCCAAAAACAGGCCTTTTTCAATACCACTATTTAGGAAGCGGGTTTCATGGTTCGTCGAATTGTCACGGCACTGCTGGTGTGGGTAAGCGCAACAAGCGCGTTTGCCGGTGAAAAAGTCGTTATTCACGATGTCGCAGGTCGTGACGTTACCGTCAATGCCCCTGTCGAGCGTCTGATTCTGGGCGAAGGTCGCATGACCTACGCCCTTGCGATGCTTGACCAGGACAACCCGTTCAAGCGTGTGGTGGGCTGGCGCGACGACCTTGAAAAGGCCGACCCGGGCTCCTGGGCGCTCTACAAGAAACGCTACCCCGACATCACCAAGATCCCGACCTTCGGCGGCTTCAAGGAAGGCACCTTCGACATCGAGCAGGCCGTCACTCTCGACCCCGACGTGGTCGTGATGAACATCGAGGCCCAACAGGCCACCGAGGACTCGGGCCTTGACAAGAAACTTGCCGCGGTCGGCATTCCGGTCGTCTACGTCGACTTTCGCGCTCATCCGATGGTCAACACCGAACCCAGCATGAAGATTTTGGGCGAGCTTACCGGCGAGCAGAAAAACGCCCAGGCGTTTCTCGACTTCCGCCAGAAGCACCTGGACACCGTGACGCAGCGCATCGAGGACGCCTCGCCCAAGCGCCCTGACGTCTTCATCGAGCGCGCGGCCGGCTACACCGAAGAGTGCTGCATGTCCTTCGGCAACGCCAACTTCGGTGAAATGGTCGAGCTTGCCGGCGGCCACAACATCGCAGGGGACATCATTCCGGGCACCTTCGGCACGCTGAACCCCGAACAGATCATCGCCTCCAACCCGTCGCAGTACATCGCGACCGGCGGTGAGTGGAGCGGTTACATGCCGGGCGGCCAGTGGATCCCCATGGGCCCCAACAGCGACCAGACCGAAGCGCTGAGCCGTCTTGAAAGCCTGCTGAAGCGCCCGGCGCTTGCCCAGGCCGACGCCGTGACGGAAGGCCATACGCACGCCATCTGGCACCAGTTCTACAACAGCCCCTATCAGTTCGCGGCCATCGAGCAGATCGCCAAGTGGATTCATCCGGAACTGTTCAAGGACATCGACCCCAGTGCCACCATGCGTGAGCTGCACGAGCGCTTCCTGCCGATCGACTACGCGCCGGGCTACTTCCTGTCCACCACGGACAACGAAACCCAATGAGTGCTGAAGGGGTCGCTGTGAAGGACGTCTCCCCCATCGCGTCAGCCAGCCAGGATTACCGCGCAAGCGTCGGCCGGCGCGTGCTGATTCTGGTCGGGCTTGCCGTGGCCGTTCTGATTTCGTTCGCCGTCGACCTGGCCACCGGGCCCTATAACTACCCGGTGACCGATGTCATTGCCACGCTGTTCTCCCCGGAGAACGCAGACACCAAGATGCGTGTGATCCTTTGGGAGATTCGCATGCCGGTGGCACTGATGGCCTTGACCGTCGGGGCGTCGCTGTCGGTTGCGGGCGCCCAGATGCAAACGATTCTGGCCAACCCGCTGGCAAGCCCCTTCACCCTCGGCATTTCGGCGGCGGCCGGCTTTGGCGCTGCGCTTGCGCTGGTGTTCGGCGTGGCGCTGGTGCCGTTCGTGTCCGCGTTTGTGATTCCGCTCAATGCGTTCGTGATGGCGATGCTTGCCGCCGGCGTGATCTATTTCTTCAGCCGCATGCGCGGCGTGACGGTCGAAACCATCGTGCTGCTCGGCATCGCGCTGGTGTTCACCTTCAACGCCCTTCAGGCGCTGCTCCAGTATCTGGCAAGCGAGCAGGCGCTGTCGGCGGTGGTGTTCTGGACCATGGGGAGCCTGGTCAAGGCGACCTGGACCAAGGTGGCGGTCACGGCGGCCGTGCTGGCCGCGACCGTGCCCCTGTTCATTCGACAGGCCTGGTCGCTGACCGCCCTGCGCCTGGGTGACGCCAAGGCCGAAAGCCTTGGCGTCAACGTGAAACGCCTGCGCCTGACCACTCTGATTCTGGTCAGTCTGCTTGCCGCCATTCCGGTGTCGTTCGTCGGCAGCATCGGGTTTATCGGGCTCGTCGGACCTCATATTGCCCGCATGCTGGTCGGGGAAGATCAACGCTTTTTCATGCCGGCATCGATTCTGTGCGGGGCGCTGTTGCTCTCGGCCACTTCGGTGCTCAGCAAGCTCCTGATCCCCGGCGCCATCCTGCCGATCGGGGTCGCGACCGCGCTGGTCGGCGTACCGTTTTTCTTCTCACTGATCTTTTCAAGCCGGAGACGTAACTCATGGTAAGCCTCACGCTCGAGGGGGTGGGTACGCGCTACGGCCGCAAACAGGTACTGGCCGACGTCACCACGCCGACCATTACCGCCGGCACCATGACCGCCGTAATCGGCCCCAACGCCGCCGGCAAGTCGAGCCTGTTTCGCCGAATCGCCGGCATGGCCTCAGGCCCGGGTGAGGTGCACATCGAGGGCGTACCGAGCGGCGAACAGGCACTGGCCTACCTGCCGCAGGACACCAACGCCACCGCCGTGCTGACCGTGTTCGAATCGGTGGTGCTCGCCGCAAAGCAGGGGCGCTCGCTCAAGGTCTCGGAAGAGGAACTCAGAGACATCGATTCGCTTTTGGCCGCGCTTCGCATTACCGAGCTGGCCTCGCGCTATCTAAGTGAACTCAGTGGCGGCCAGCGTCAGCTCGTGGGCATTGCCCAGAGCCTGATTCGTCGCCCGCACATTCTATTGATGGATGAGCCGACCTCGGCGCTCGACCTGCATCGTCAGATGGAAGTGCTGGGGCTGGTGCGCTCGCTGGCCGACGAGCGTCAGATGATCGTGATGATCGCACTGCACGATCTCAACCACGCGCTCGGTTACTGCGACCACGCCTTGGTGATCGCCAACGGGCGCATGCACCGCTTCGGCAGCTGCAACGACACCATCGATCAGCACCTGCTCCGAGAGGTTTATCGGGTCGATGGCCACGTCGAGCTCAACTCGCTCAACCGGCCTCAGGTCGTTCTGAACGCCCCGATCTACTAATGACACGACCTACTAGCGCCCCGACCTACTAACGACACGACCTACCAGGACACGCACCACCCCCTCATGGCCGAGCAATCTCCCGCTCGGCCTTGCAAGCCCCGCGCCCTACTCCACCATCCGTGAGACGGCGTTGTTGACCGCGTTGAGCGCCGGGCTCAGCCCCGGCACGTTCATATCGCGCTGCATCAGAGACTCCTCGAGCCCGTAGCTTGCCGCCACGGCCTGCGCCGACAGCCACCGAAATGGCTCTATCTCCCAGCGCTTCAAAATGTCTTCGTGGCGAGCATTGGCGTGTACCCACGGCATGGCGGTGCGTTTGCTGCCCTGCTCGGTGATCAGCTCGGCAAGTGTCTGACCCATGATGTGCGCCATCGCCGCGCCTTCACCGGCGTAACCGCCGGCGGTGGCAATGCCGGTTGCGGCGTCTCGAATCACGTGCGGGCGAAAATGACGCGAAAGCCCGAGCGTACCGCCCCAGCCGTGGGTCACGCGCACATCGCCAAGCCCCGGAAACAGCGCCTTCAAAAGCCCCTGTCGCATTCTCATGTGGCGGTCGGTAATCTCGAACGACTGACGGGGCGGCCCGCCGAAGTGGTAATAGCCCTGGGCGCCGAAGATGAGCCGATTGTCACGGCTTCGCTGGCCGTAGGTCACCAGTCGACTGGCATCGCCGAAGGCGTGGCGCGCGTTGAGGCCGATCTCCCCCCACTGCGCCTCATCGAGCGGCTCGGTGGCGATCAGCATGCTCTCGATCGGCAGAATGCGACGCTTGAGGCCAAGGTGGCGGGTATAGCCCTCGGTAGCGGCGATGATGTGGCGCGCGCGGACGCGGCCCATGGCCGTTCGAACGATGCCGGGCTCGATCGCCTCCACCGGGCTTTGCTCGACGATCTCGATCCCGCGCTCGGCAAGCCGTGCGGCCAGCCCCTGCAGCAGCTTCATCGGATGAAAGGTCGCCACCTGACGTTGGAGAATGCCGCCGCGCTGGTCGCGAAAGCGAGCGATGCGGTCCATTGCCTCGGGCGAGAGCCACTTGCAGTCCGCCTCACGAAAGCCGATGTGATGAAGGTGCTCGAGGTACTCCCGCTGCACCCGCTCCTGCGCCTTGTAACGCGCCGCCACGTATACCGCCCCGCCCTTGTGGTAGTCGGCGTCGATCCCCTCGCGGGCCAGCACCGAGCCGATGTCATCGACGTTGTGGCACAGCAGATCGCACACCCCTCGGCGCTGATGCTCGGGCCAATGATCGATGTAGCGGTCGAGCCCCGCCATGCTGCCTAAAAGCCACCCGCCGTTGCGCCCGGACGCGCCGAACCCGAGCCGCTCGGCCTCGAGCACCACGATCTTGAGCGACGGCGCGAGCTGGTTGAGGTAGTACGCCGACCAGAGCCCGGTGAAGCCGGCGCCAACAATCGCCACATCAGCGTCAAGATCGCTCGACAGGCTCGGGTAACGCACCGGCGGCGCAGGCAGGCTGTCGTGCCAGTAACAGGGGTGGGACATCGAAACGACTCCAGCGGGTGAACCTTTATAGCTTACAGCAACGCCCTTCCTCAGTGGCGGAAGAACGTATACAGGAAGCCGTCATCTGAGGCGGGCATCAAGCGTCTTCTCTAATCGTCAGACGCCATTCGATATTTGGTTACATGCGATCACGGCCTCGTCATCAAACCGTGTCCTAAGTGTCATTTAAGCGAGGCAGTCTACCCGAGCACGCGGGCCCGGCCCGCGCCACCATAATCAGACAATGACTCGGGGAACTTCCATGTTCACGCACGCATTTGGCCAAACGACCGCGCCCTTCGGATCCACCGCTCTGTCTCCCTTAACCCAAACGCCGTTTGACGGTTTGAGCTTTCAGCCGGTCAGCCTGAGCTGGGGCAATACCACCAGCACCTTCAGCGCCCCCGGGGTGCAGTACGGCCATACCCAGTCCTTCGTTCAAGGCAGCCTGACCGACCTGAAGGCGCACCTTAGCGCCGAGACACCGACAGCGCCCCAAAGCGATGCCGCAGACGCCAACGCGCCGCTCGATATCCTTTTGACCAACGACGACGGCTTCGACGCCCCCGGCATTCAGTCGATGTACGAGGCGCTGACCGAGGCCGGTCATAACGTGACCATCGTTGCGCCCAAGGACAACCAAAGCGCCCAGGGCAGCTCGCTTGGCGGAGTCGAGGCACTGACCTCGACCATCGGCGTCGGCACGTTCGATGACGCCGGCAACTACTGGGTCGATGGCCGCCCAAAGGTTGCGGTCGAGACCGCACTCGATAGCCTGCTGGCCGACCAGCACTTCGATCTGGCGATTTCCGGCACCAACTCCGGCGAAAACATCGGCACCAGCGAAAATATCTCCGGCACCGTCGGCGCCGCGGTTCAGGCCCTTCAAAACGGCCTGCCGGCCATCGCGGTCTCGGCCGACACCAAGCAGGCCGGTGACAGCGGCTTCGACAACGCCGCCGAGTACACCCTGAAGCTGCTCGATAAGCTCCAAAACGCCCAGAAGGAGGGTGAGCCGCTGCTGCCGGACGGCACCGGGCTTTCGGTCAACGCCCCCGCGGGCGAAGTCGACGGCGTGGCGCTCACCGAGATTACCCGCAAGTCGAGCACCGAATACCCCATCGTCGAAAACGACGACGGCAGCTATGGCTCTTCCGGCATCGACCAGCAAGGCAGCGGCAGCGCGACCGCCGAGGGCGATCAGTTTCTTGAAAACAAGGTGACCGTCTCCGCCATCGACGGCAACTGGAGCGCCAATGAGCAGGCCCGCAGTGCGCTGGAAGCCCGCCTCGGCGACCTGCTCGGCGATGGCGAGACCGCATCTGACCACGCCGGGCTCAACGTCATGCTGGTCAATGACGACGGCTATCAGGCCGAAGGGCTTGAAGCGGCGCGCGATGCGCTGCTGGACGCGGGCTACACCGTGACCGTGGTCGCCCCCACCGAGCAGCAAAGCGGCGTTGGCAGCTCGCTGACGCTTGGAAGCTTCGAGGTCACCGAATTCGAGGCAGGCTACCACGTCGACGCCACGCCCAGCACCACGGTCTACACCGGCATGGACGCCCTGCTCCAGGGCATGGACAAGCCGGATCTGGTGGTGTCAGGCATCAACCAGGGCGCCAACGTCGGCCTACAGGCAAACGCCTCCGGCACGCTGTCCGCAGCCGTTGCCTCGGTGTTCAACTACGACGTGCCCGCCATTGCAATGTCCGCCGGCACCGATGAGACCGGCCAGGTGCCGGGCGGCCTCTACGCCACCAGCGCCGATTTTCTGGTCGAGCTGATCGGCGATCTGCAGTCGACCACCACCGGCAACGGCGTCGAGGTGCTGCCGGAAGGGCTTGACCTCAACGTCAACGTGCCGGTCGATGCCGATCTGGACAACATTGCCTTCACGCTGATGGATCAGGCCAACAACGGCGAACTGGGCGTCACCGACACCGGCAGCGGCGACTACGCATTCACTCTGGGCGAGGCGGTCAACACCGACGCCCCCTACTCCGAGGGCACCCACTTCAATGACGGCGACATCACCATCACACCCATCGACGGCAGCTATCAGGCCGACGACGACGTGACCGCGCTGATGGCCGACCTGCTCGGCATCCAGTACGGCGCGCCGAGTCTGGTGCGACACGGCGATGACGACGGCGACACCCTGACCGGCGGCCTCGGCAACGACTGGATCACCGGCGGTGCCGGCGACGACATCATTCTTGCAAGCGCCGGCAACGACGACATTGACGGCGGCGAAGGCAATAACACCGTCGTCTTCGACGGCGCGCGCGATGACTACCGCATCGACCTCGACGGCGACACGGTGCTGGTCACCGATCGCCTGAACAACGACACCGACATGCTCAACAACATTGCAACGCTTGCGTTCGATGACACTGCACTCGAGACCGCGGAGCTTCACGGCACGGGCGCCTCGGAGGCGTATGATCTCGACGGCCTGCTCTCAGGCGTGTTCGACGGCGCCGAGTCGCTGCTCACCGCCATGAACCAGGCATCCAACGTGCCGTTCCAGGCGCCCGAGGACTGGGTCAACCTTGGCCAGCAGAGCACACAGGGCGGCGTTACTCCAACCGATACCGGCCTGGCGTTTGGCCTACAAAGCGAGGCAAGCCAGCTTTCCTATCAGAATCCGGCCGCCAACCCGGACGCGCTGCTGGCCGGCATCAACGACCTCATGAGTGGCCAGACCGACGCCCTGTTCGGCTAAACCGCCCGAGCGTCACGTTTGAAAAAAGCCCGGCGCTGGCCGGGCTTTCCTTTTATGGGCACCTACATTTTATGGACGCCTACATTCCCCAGAGATCGAATGCCTCGGCGCCTGCCGGGGCCAGCCCGAGCGGCTCCAGGCCCGCCGCTGAAAAATCAAACGCGCCGGAGAGCGTCGATGCACTCGCCTCGATACCGTCGAACACCGCCGTACTTTCAGCCCCAAAGGCCGTGGCAAACAGCGGTGCAAGTGCGTCCCCGGCCAGATCGAGTGTGCGCCCGATGGCCGCATCGAAGGCGCTCAAATCGAACGTCGGCATGCTCGGGATCGTGGGCGCCTCCGGGGCCACATCGAGCCCCAGCGCGATGAACTGGGTGCTCTGGGTGTCGCTGAAGTTGTCATCAGACACCAGAATCAGGCTCTGACGCCCGTCCTCGAGCATCGGGCCGAACGCCATGCCCTCGACGTTGTCCGGCTCGAACCCGAACGCCCCCAGATCGGCCACCAGCGTCTTATCGACCGGACGCACGGCAGTGCCGGCTTCCGGCAGTGCGTCGAGGCCCTGAATGTCGGTCGCGCGCTCGGTGTCGATCTCATAAAGGCGAATGGTATTGCCCACGCCCTCGGCGAACCCGCGCTCGAGCGCGAGCAGATGGTCGTCATCCAGCGCCAGCAGCTCCACCAGCCCATTGGTCGAAAAACCATCGTCACTTGCAGGCCGCTCGGGTATCGGTTCGGTCGGGTACACATAGGCGTGCTGGGCGCCGTCCTCGCCGAGCTCAAACTCGAGCAGGCGCGCAGGGCTTCCCGTGTTGGCGCTTGCCGCGGGGCCGTCCTGAACCAGCGCGTTCTCGGTCGCGGTAAAAAGGCGCGTGTGGTCGGGCGTCAGCGTGACGCTTTCAAGCGCCAGATTGTTGCGAATGCCGGCCGTTTCCTCGCCGTCCGGCATCAGCGCCTGGGGAAGCTCGAGGGCGCCGATCTGCTGACCGTCCCGGCCGTAGTGGCCGACCGAGGGCGCCAGCCCCTGACGCGCATCACCTTCGGAGGAAATGTAGAGCGTCCCGTCATCACTCACGTCAATCGCCTCGGGGTCGATGGTGCCCTCGGCAAACGGCGCACCGCCGTTCTGCCTGAGCGTGGTGACGTCGGTGAAGCGCACGTCGCCGTCATCGAGGTGGCCATCGCCCAGATCCACACGCAGTGCGTAGAATCGGGCCTCGTTGAGCTCGCTGCGGTCGTCGGAAATCGCCAGATAGCTGTCGCTCGCGGGCAGATAGGTCAGCCCTGACAACCCGCCGACCGTGGTGCCCTCGAACTGCATTCCGCTGTCGAAGTTGGTCATCCCGAGAAATTCGACGTCCTGAACGCGTGGGGCGTCCGTATCGGGCAGGGCCGGGCCGGCGTCGGTCAGTCGGTGGTGGGGCGCCGTAATTGCCCCGAAAGGCGGCGCGAACGGCTCAACGTGATCGAATAAGGCGTTGTAGGGCGCAGCGCGCAGGGCGCCGTCGAAGGGGGTGAGGTAGGCCATGAAAGACTCCGTGTTCGACGCAAGGAAGAAAAACCGCGCCTAGACGCTATACCCCCTGCATGACGGGGGTATGTCCGAACGCGGACAGCGATGCAATTGGCAATACCGCAGAGCATTACGAGAAATAACAATTTCGGCCTACTCAGACATCATCCCTTAACCGCACTTGCGCCAAATCGTCATCACCGCGCCCTGACCATGAGGGCGGCTGCCGGCCGGGTCGGACAGCCGCCTTCACGCCCTTTTGCTGACGTATGGAGATGTTGCATGTTCGGTTACACCAAAGCCTCACAGGATGTCGGGTTCGACATGACCTCGCTCCCCGACATGGGCCCGTTTCAAGGCATGGCCCCCTTCCAGACCACGACCACATTCCAGAGCGCATCCTCCTTCACGATGGCGCCCCAGCCCTTTGATGCCTCGCCAATGATTGACGACGCCCACCAGCTCATGACCCAGGCGCTCGATCAGGCGATGGCCCAGCTCGACGACGCCCTCCAGGGCTTCATGCCTGGCATGGCCGAGCTGCCGGCCACACCAGACACTCCTGACTCCCCGGCGGATGAGGCACCCACCGCGGGTGACGAGGGCCTTGCCCAGAACGTGATCCTGATGGTGCCGGACGGGTTCGGCCCTGCCTACGCCGAAAGCTTCCGGGCGTTCAAGGGCGGTGAGGAAGTGCCGGCGTGGGAATCCGCCGACATGCTGACCGGCGCGATCAGCACCGAATCGGCCAACTCGCCGGTCACCGATTCCGCCGCCGCCGGCACCGCCTTTGCCACCGGCCAGAAAACCGACAACGGCATGATCTCGAAAGCCCCGGACGGCACCGACCTGACCACACTGGTCGACATCGCCGAGGCCGCAGGCAAGGCCACCGGCGTGGTCTCGACCTCCACGGTCACTCACGCAACGCCTGCGGTGTTCGGGGCCAACGTTGCTGATCGCAACGACCAGCACCTGATCGCCGAGCAGTTCATCGACAACGACCAGCTCGACGTGATTCTGGGCGGCGGCGCGCGCTATTTCACCGCCGAGGACGACGGCGGCGACGGCGTGCGCGATCTTTTGACCCAGGCCGAGGATCAGGGCTATGAACTGCTCACCGACGCAGATGACCTGGACGGCGCCAGCGGCGACCGCCTGCTGGGTCTTTTTGCCGAGGACGCCCTCGACACCAGCTACGGCGAAAGCGGCAGCAACCAGCCAACGCTTGCCGAGATGACCGACACGGCGCTCGAGACGCTTTCAAAAGACGACGACGGTTTCTTCCTGATGGTCGAAGGCAGCCAGATCGACTGGGCCGGCCACGCCAACGACGCCGGCTGGGCCATGAACGATTCGGCCGCGTTCGAGGACGCGGTGAAAGAGGCGCAGGCGTTTTCCGAGGCCAACCCCGACACCCTGATCGTGATCGCGCCGGACCATGAAACCGGCGGCATGGTCAACACGCCAACCGACGAACGCGACGCCTCGATCTATCAGAACTTCACCGGCACCTATGAGCAGATGCTCGACACCGCCAACGCCCGCATCGAGGACGCTGGCGAGGCGCGCGCCGAGGACATTCTCCAGTCGACCGTTTCCGAGATGACCGGCGACAGCGTGACGCTCTCTGATGAGGAAATGGCAGGCATCATGGGCGCCGAAAGCGAGGACGCCGCGCTCGAGGCGCTGACCACCACGCTCAACGAGCGCGGCGGCGTCAGCTACAACTCGGGCAACCACACCGCCGTCGATGTGCCGCTCTACGCCGACGGCCCCGGCGCGGGTCGCTTCGAGGGGCTGCTTGATAACACCGAGGTCAGCCACGCCCTCGCCGACGCCATGGGGCTTTCCCTGTCAGGCGCTGCCGAGGCCGAGGCGGCAACGCCCCAGTCTCAGCCGATGCCGGACGTCTCGAGCATGGCCGAGCTTGCCGGGCTGGATCTCTTTGACACGTCCGCCTCGCTCGCCATCGCCTGAGCGCGGTCGTTACCTCGACCCATCTCGACAAACGACGAAACACAAGAAAAAGAACACACGCGAGAACAAGAACAAACGCGAAAAAAGAACAAACGAGAGAGCGACAACAAAAACGATCCATCGACAACGATGAAGGGGCGCCCATGGGCGCCCCCTTTTTTTAAGACCGTTTTTAAGACCGGTTTTCAGACCGACGTTCAGGCCGGTTTTCTGATCAGTGTCCTGAATCAAACAGGCCGTTCAGAATACGCGCCATCACTCCAGAAGCGGCGCGTCCTGACCGCCGAGGTTCAGCCCGACAATGACCGGGTCGTGATCGGAGGCGCGATACGCCGCGTCGCTGTAAAGCGCGGATTGCTGCGCGTCGGACTTGTACTCGGTGTTGTAGTCGAGCGCGTAGGGCTCATCTGCGTTGATGTGCCAAGTGGTGGTGCCGGTGACCTGGTCGGCGAGCGTCTGGCTTGCCAGCGCATGGTCAAGTGAGCCCCACTGGCCGTCGTAGCTGTAGGAATAGTCGTCATCGAGCAGGCTGAAACCGGCGCTTTCGAGCGCGGTGATCGGGTCTTCCATCGCGTAGCTGTTGAGATCGCCGATGATCAGGGTGTCGCTGTCGCCGCTGCCGGTAGGGTCGGTCGCGAGCCACTCGGCGAGCTGCTCGGCGGCCTCGACCCGGATCGGGTTGTTGTTGCCCTGACCGTCACCGATGGCGTCCTGCCCGTCGATCACGCTGCCCTTGGACTTGAAGTGGTTGACCACCACCGAAAAGGTCTCGCCGCTTGCGGTTTCGGTGAAGCTTTGAAGAAGCGGCGCCCGGTTGCCGGCGTCGAACACGCCGTCGGTGTTGACCGCGGCCTCGCCCTCGGGCGTCACGGCGTCGGTCTTGTAGATCATGCCCACCGCGATGGCGTCGCTTCCGGGCGCGACCACGGCGCCTTCGTCATCGCGCGGGGTGATGTAGGCCCAGTTGGCGCCCGGGGCGTCGGCGTTGAGGGCGTCGACTAACGTTGCAATCGAGCTGTCGTCGGCGTAGCCGTCGTTTTCAAGCTCCATCAGCCCGACCACGTCGGCGTCGGTTGCGTTGATTGCCTCGACCAGCTTGGCCTGCTGGCGGGCAAGCTCCAGGGCGCTGTCGGCCCCGCGCGGGTCATGCTCGGTGCCGGCCGGGGTGGTGACGGTGGCGCCGCCTTCATCGAGGGTGGTGAAGTAGTTGAGCACGTTGAACGAGGCCACCTTGAGCGAGGCATCGCCTAACGCGCTTGTGTCCGGGGCGTCGGTGCGGGCGTTGGTGGCCTGAAAGTCCTGACCCTCGGTGCTCTGCACCCGCCACTGCTGCTGGTTGAAATCGAGCACGCCGGTGGCGGTCTCAAGGGTGTCGCCGCCGCGCAGGGTGTTTTCCGCCGACAGCGGCGCGCCGTCGCGCCCGAACAGAACGGTCTCGGGGTTCTGGGCGTTGCTGGCGTCATCGAGCACGATGGAGCGCTGCTCCACTTCATCAAGCCACTGCTGGTAGCCGGCCTGATCCGGCGTATGGGTTTCGGTGTACTGCTCGAGCCGCCCGCCGGAGGCAAGCGTGACGGTGCCATAGCGGCCAAGTTCGTAGGTGTCGGTCACGGTCAGCGGCGCTTCGTCGTCTGCCGAGACCGCCACGCGCATGCCCTCGAACGCGGCCAGCGTGTTCTTGTCCGCAATCGGAAGCGTCAGCTCGGTGATGTCAGGCAGGTCCTGGTCTCGCGCCAGCACCTCGAGGCCGGTGATGTCGCTCAGTTCGGTGCGGCCCTCGTACTGCTCGACCGTGCCGGTGACCTGCACCCGGTCCCCCACCGCCACCTCGGCGGCGTCGGGCGCGTAGATGAACAGCCCCTCGGAGGTGGCCGGGTTGTCGTCGCGATCGGCGTCCTGCTCCTGAATGAAGAACCCGCTCATGCCGTTCTGGCTGTCGAGAGTAACGATGGCATCGACGGTGACCTCGCGGCCGACCAGATCGCTCGACATGCCCTCACCCTGCACGGTCGAGATGCGGGTGATGCCCTCGATGGGCTCGCCCGAGCCGCCCTCGGCGCCATTGTCGCCGCTGTCACTGTTACCGCTGTCCGAGCCGCCGGTGTCGCCGCCAGAGCCGTCGTCCTCCGGCGCCTCGACGCCTGAGAACGTACCCAGATCATCAAGCGCATTGGCCGGCGCCGGCTGCCACTGTTCAGGATCGAACTCGGCGCTGCCGGTGGTGATGCTCGGGTCGCGTCGAAGCGTTATGTCTGCGCCAAATTCGGCGTCGCTTCCCACGGTGCCGAGGGTATCCAGCACCTCGCCGCCCGGGCCTTCGAGCACGAGGGCATCGTTGCCGTTGAAGTTGATCACGCTGCTGGTGCCATCGCTCAACGCCAGCAGTTCATCGCCTGCCTGAGCGCTTGAAAGCACCAGCGAGTCACCGGCGGCGAGCGTGCCGAACTCGCCAAGCGGCTGGGTGTTGGTCGGGGTGCTCGCCCCGTTCGAATAGAGCGAGAGGGTGAAGTCGGCAAGCGACAGCGCCTGCGCGCCGGTGTTGGTGAGCTCGAGCGCCTTGGTGTAGCCGCTGCCTTCGACGTATTCGGTAATGAGTAACCCGCCACTCATGGTGCTGTCTCCGTCTGAATCGGGGGCGCCGGGTGTTTCCTCTGCCGGCGTATCGGCGTCGTCTGCGTCCCCCTCACCGTAGTTGAATCGCTGTTTCAGGGCATCGAGTGCGGTATCGACCTGCGCTGCGACGTCGTCGCGCCACTGAGAAAAGCGCTCGATCAGCCGGTCAATGACCGGGGCAAACGTGCCGGACAGAAAGCCCTGGGGGGTACCGGTCCAGAACGAGTCCTCGGAAAGGCTCCAGGGGCGGGCAAACGGGGACAGTGACAACATGGGTGATCTCCGGGAATTTTATACGTATTGGTATCGGATGTGCGCACGCGGCGCCCTGCGTAGCGGAGTCTGACAAGGCCGTGTTGCAGGGCCGTGACCGCCGTGAGACTGCCTGTCCGCCGTGTTGGGTTGAACGGTGGGCGAGTTGAACGGTGGGCGATGTGCGTGGTCCCTAATATCGAGCATACCGATAAAATCGCCCGACGCGCGACAGGCTGCATTCCGTGCGAAAGGCGTCTGTATCGCTCGAAAAGCGTATGTATACAGTCGTACTGACGGAGGCAACGATGTCCGCACAAGGCACGAAACAGACGGTAGGTCAGCCCTTTGGGCTCGACACGGCGCAAAGCCGCGCACTTGATGAAACGGTCGAGACGCTGCTGGCGCAGATGACGCTCGAGGAAAAGATCGGCCAGATGAATCAGGTCGCCGGCAGCCGCGACACCACAGGCGCCCCGGCCAATACCGACATCGAGGACGACGTACGGCAAGGCCGGGTCGGCTCGGTGTTCAACGCCTTCGGGGTCGAGTTCACGCGTGAACTCCAAAAGCAGGCGGTGTCGCATTCGCGGCTCGGCATTCCGTTGCTCTTTGGCTACGACATCATCCACGGCTTTAAAACAATCTTTCCGATTCCGCTCGCGCAGGCCGCCAGCTGGCACCTGGAGGGCATCGAGCGCGCCACCCGCGTCATGGCACGGGAAGGCGCCGCGTCCGGCGTGCACTGGACCTTCGCGCCGATGGTGGACGTCGCCCGCGACCCGCGCTGGGGCCGAGTGATGGAAGGCGCCGGCGAAGACACCCATCTGACGTCACAGATCGCGCGGGCTCAGGTGCGCGGCATTCAGGGGCGTGACCCCGGCGCGACCGACACGCTCGCCGCCTGCGTCAAGCACTACGCCGCCTACGGCGCGGTGGAGGCCGGGCGCGAGTACAACACCGTCGATATGTCCGAGTGGCGCCTGCGCTCGATCTACCTGCCGCCCTTTCTGGCCGCGCTCGAGGAAGGCTGCGCCAGCGTCATGACGGCGTTCAACACGCTTAACGCCATTCCGGCGACCTGCCATCCGCTGCTGCTCGATCAGATCCTGCGCCGCGAATGGGATTTCAAGGGCATGGTGGTGACCGACTACACCGCCATCATGGAACTCGAGCGCCACGGCGTCGCCGAGGACGCCTCGGAGGCGTCCCGCAAGGCGGTCAACGCCGGCGTCGACATGGACATGCAGTCCGGGTATTTCATCAAGACACTCGAGGAACTCGTGCGCTGCGGCGCCGTCGAGGAGGCGCGCATCGACGAGGCGGTGCGGCGGATTCTATGGCTCAAGGCCGCGCTTGGGCTGTTCGAGGACCCGTACCGCTACGCTGATGATGAGCGCGAAGCCGAGTGTTTGCTGAGTGACGCCCACCGCCGCGCCGCCCGCGAGCAGGCGACGGAATCGATGGTGCTTTTGAAGAACGAGGGCAATGTGCTGCCGCTGTCGGACCGGCACCAGCAGGTTGCGCTGATCGGCCCACTCGGGAACACCCCGCGCCTGATCGGCTCCTGGCATGGCAACGGCGATCACGACGACACGGTGACGCTTCGAGACGGCATCGCCCAGCGCCTTGGCAACGACGCAACAATCATGTGCGCGGACGGCGTATCCAATCGGATCGGTGATACCGACACCTCCGGCATCGAGGAGGCGCTCGAGCTGGTGCGTCAGGCCGACGCCGTAATACTTGCGCTGGGTGAGGATGAGGCGTACGCCGATGAGGCCGCGAGCCGCACCGACATCGGCCTGCCCGGCATGCAGCTCGAGCTTGCCCGCCGGGTACTGGAAGCCGCCGGCGATACGCCGGTGGCCACGGTGCTCTTCAACGGCCGGCCGCTGACGCTTACCGAGCTTGATGGCATGGCGCCGGCCATTTTGGAGGCGTGGTGGCCGGGCACGGAAGCCGGCAACGCCGTGGCGGACGTGCTATTCGGCGACGTGACGCCGGCCGGCAAGCTGCCGATGAGCTTTCCAAGACACGTCGGCCAGATCCCGGTCTACTACAACGCGTTCAATACCGGCCGCCCCAAGGGGGTCGATCCCAAGTACGCCTCCAAGTACCTGGACAGCCCCAACGACCCGCTCTACCCGTTCGGGTTCGGGCTCTCCTACACCACCTTCGAGTACAGCGCGCTTAAGGCGTCGTGCTCGGAGATCGGGCTGAACGACACCCTTGAGGTCAGCCTTTCCGTCACCAATACCGGCGAGTGCCAGGGCACCGAGGTAGTGCAGCTTTATCTTCAAGACGTCAGCGCAAGCGTGGTGCGCCCGGTACGTGAGCTTAAGGACTTCCGACGCCTCGAGCTGGCCCCGGGTGAATGCGCGCACGTACGCTTTCACATCACCCCCGAAATGCGCGGCTTTTTGAACGCGGCATTTGAGCACGTGCAAGAACCGGGGCGCTTTCACGTTCAGATCGGCGGCGACTCGGCCGAGGGAAAACCCCTCGAGTTTCATGTGACGCCCCACTGCGCGTGATGCGGTAACGTACAAAAAACGCCCCGCGATGCGGGGCGTTTTTTGTCGATTTTTAAAAAGCGATCAGCGTGTTTTCTCGATTCCCCTTTCTGCTTCTCGATCACCCCTTCTGTTCGATCAACGCCTCGCGGGCCTTGCGAGCCTGCTCTTCGGCGTGGGTGGGGTAATCGATGTAGCCGCGCGCATCACCGCCGTAGAAGGTGGTGGTGTCGTAATCCGCCAGCGGCAGGCCGTGTTTCATCCGCTCGACCAGATCCGGGTTCGAGATGAACAACCGCCCGAACACCGGCAGATCGATGGTGCCCTCATCCACCAGACGCTGAGCCTCGGCCTGGTCGAGGTTGCCCGCCAGTAGCAGCGTGCCTTGGTACGTGTCACGGAACTGACGCAGGTACTCGCGCGGCATCGGTGGCATGCCCTGTCCGCCCTGGTCGTGCAGGTGGACGTAGGCCAGCCCGCGCGTGTTGAACTCCCGCGCCAGATGCAGGTAGGTCTCGCCGTTGTCGTCGTACTCCGGCATATCGAACAGCGTGCCATGCGGTGAGAGCCGAACGCCGACCCGATGCGCGCCGATCAGCTTGCTGACCTCATCGACCACCTCGATCAAAAGCCGGCAGCGGTTTTCCCGCGACCCGCCGTAGACGTCGTCACGGTCGTTGACGTGCGGGTTCAAGAACTGCTCGAAGAGGTAGCCGTTGGCGCCGTGAATCTCGACGCCATCGAATCCGGCCTCGCGGGAATTGACCGCGGCCTGGGCAAAATCACGCGCGATCTCGCGCACTTCCCACGTCTCGAGCCGGCGCGGCGTGCTGGCATCCAGCATGTCCGGCACGCCGTCCTCGGTGTAGCCAAACGCCATGCCGCCCTGCTTGTCGCTCGGGCCCACCGGTGACTGGCCGGCGAGCTGAACCGAGGTGTGCGACACCCGGCCCACGTGCCAGATCTGGGCGAAGAACACCCCTCCGCGCTCGTGCACGGCCTGAGTGGCTTTCTTCCAGCCGGCGATCTGGTCCGGGCCGAAGATGCCCGGGTTATAGAGGTAGCCGGTGCCCTGCCGGGAAATGGGCGTGCCTTCGGAAATGATCAGCCCTGCGCCTGCGCGCTGGCGATAGTAGAGCGCGCCCATCTCGTCCGGCACGTCGCCGGTCGCGCGGGAGCGGGTCATCGGCGCCATGACGATGCGGTTATCGAGTTGAGTCCCCGCCAGATCAAAACGGTCGAACAGAGAAGCCATCGCGAAACTCCTTGAAACTAAGGTCGTAAAGTGAACTGACCCCAGTGTAGACATACCATTAGACTGCTAACAAATAGCCAGATCCTAATACGCCCCATGCATTATCGTGATCGCCTACCCGATGGATACGCGGTTGATTTGTTATGATATAACATTTAACATCCTTCCCGATTTCAGCGATGCGACCTCGGAGTTCGCCATGACCGCCCCGCTTTCCACGCGCAGTCCTAGTTCAACGGTCGGCGCTCGTTCAACGGCCACCTCTTTGCCGGCGACCGCCCCTCTGCCCGTAACCGTGCTGTCCGGATTTCTCGGCGCCGGAAAAACCACCCTGCTCAATCACATTCTGGCCAACCGTGACGGCCGACGGGTGGCGGTGATCGTCAACGACATGAGCGAGGTCAACATCGACGCGGCGCTGGTGCGCGATCATGACGGCCCGGTCGATGGCGCAACCGGCGAGGTGGCGCTCAACCGCAGCCAGGAGCGGCTGGTCGAGATGAGCAACGGCTGCATCTGCTGCACCCTGCGCGAAGACCTGCTGCTCGAGGTCAACCGGCTCGCCCGCGAGGGCCGCTTCGATTATCTGGTGATTGAATCCACCGGCATTTCCGAACCGCTGCCGGTGGCGGAAACCTTCACGTTCGAAGATGAAGACGGCCAGACCCTTGCCGACGTGGCCCGGCTCGATACGCTGGTGACCGTGGTCGATGGCGTCAATTTTCTGGCGCAGTACCGGGCGGCCGAGGCACTTTCCGAGGTGGGCGAGACCGCAGGTGAGGACGACGAGCGAAGCGTCTCCGACCTTCTGGTCGATCAGATCGAATTCTGTGACGTGCTGGTGATCAGCAAGACCGACCTGATCGAGCCCGAGACGCTCAAGGAGCTGACCGCCGTGCTTTCGCGCCTCAACCCCGAGGCCGACATCGTTCCGATCACTCGCGGCAACATCGAGCTCGACCGCGTGCTCGACACGCATCGCTTCAATTTCGAACGCGCAAGCGCCGCCCCCGGCTGGCTCAAGGAGATGCGCGGCGAGCACGTGCCGGAGACCGAGGAGTACGGCATCTCGAGCTTCAGCTATCTGGCCCGCCGCCCGTTCCACCCCGAGCGCTTTCATGCGCTCATGCACAGCGACTGGTTCGGCCAGGGGCTTTTACGCTCGAAGGGCTTTTTCTGGCTCGCAAGCCGCCCGCGCTTTGCCGCCCAATGGAGCCAGGCCGGCGGCATCGCCCACTACGGGTTCGCCGGAATGTTCTGGAAGGCCGTGCCGGACAGCGACTGGCCGGCCGACCCCGAGTGGCGAGACGCGATTTTGGAAAAATGGGAAGAGCCCTTCGGCGACATGCGCCAGGAACTGGTGTTCATCGGCCAGAACATGGACAAGGCGCGCATGCGTCAGGCACTCGACGACTGCCTGCTCGATGAGGCCACCCTGCTTCAGGGGGCCGAGCATTGGAAAACCCTCCCCGACCCCTTCGAGGCCTGGCATGACTGATCTCGCTTTCCCGAACGCATCAACACTCGACACGCTGTCTGACGTGACGCGCGGGCCGTCCCGGCTGACCGGTGCTCTGAGCCGGGTCGGCATGGCCGGGATCGAGCTGCCGGTGGTGCTCGACGACACCGCCTTCGACGTGCGCGTCGACGCAGGCGTCAGCCTCGATGATGCAAACGCCCGCGGCATTCACATGTCGAGGCTCTACCTCGGGCTCGACGCCCTCACCCGGCGGCCGCTCACGCTTGCCCGGCTCAAGGAAACGCTCGAGGGCTTTCTTGAAAGCCACGAGGGGCTTTCCGACACCGCGTATCTTGATCTCACCGGCACCCCGCTTCTCAAGCGCCCGGCGCTTGTCAGCGATCACAGCGGCTGGAAGGGCTACCCGCTCACGCTCAAGACGCGGCGCTCGCCCAAAGGATTCGAGGCCCAGCTCGAGCTCGAGATCGGGTACTCCTCCACCTGCCCGTGCTCGGCGGCGCTCGCGCGCCAGCTCATTCAGCGCCGGTTCGACGAGGAGTTCGGCTGTGAATCTGAACCCAACCTCACGTTCGAGGCCGTGCGTGCCTGGCTCGGGGGCGAAGACGGCATCGTCGCCACGCCCCACAGCCAGCGAAGCCGCGCACATCTGCGCCTTCGCCTTGACCCCGAGCAAACGCAGCTGCCCTGGCGTGAGGTCATCGAGCGCACCGAGGCCGCGCTTGGCACCGCGCTTCAAACCGCGGTCAAGCGCGTCGATGAACAGGCATTCGCACTCGCCAACGGCCAGAACCTCATGTTTTGTGAAGACGCCGCCCGGCGCCTTTACGACACCCTGATCACCCAGCCCGGCGTCAGCGGCTTCCAGGTGGACATTACCCACATGGAAAGCCTGCACGCCCACGACGCCGTGGCGACCGCGCAGTGGCACTGGCCGGGCTCGCTCTAGCCCCCGGCCCGCATTGCAAAAAGGCGTGCTATTGTTGCGGCGACCGACCCCTGTCGGCTCGCCGCTTTTTTTATCGACACGCTTTTTTCGGTTACCGCCTGCCATGTCATCGCCGCCCTTGTCGCATTCGCGCCGCATCACCGCGCTCTACGCCCTGTTTCTGCTGCCGGGCACGCTTGCCGCCACCTGGATCACTCGTACCCCTGACATCCGCGACCGGCTTAATGCCTCAACCGATGAAATGGGCCTGGTGCTGTTCGGCCTGGCCATTGGCGCGATGGTGGGCGTGTTGAGCGCCGGTGCCTGGGTGCGGCGCTTCGGCACCCGCGGCGTGCTCGGGGTCAACATTGCGCTGATGGCGGCGGGCATGGCGGTGGTCAGTCTCGGCGTCAGCAGTGGGCAGGCCATTCTCGCAACGGGCGGCCTTGCGCTTTTTGGCGCGGGGATGGGGCTTGCCGAGGTCGCGATCAACATCGAAGGCGCGGCGGTGGAGCGGCTCAGTGGGCGGGCGCTGATGCAGACGCTGCACGGCTGCTTCAGCCTCGGCACCGTGCTCGGGGCGCTGGTGGGGATCGCGTTCACGGCGTGGCGGGTGCCGACCGAGTATCACCTCATGGGGCTGACGCTTGCGACGCTTCCCGGGTTCTGGTGGGCCATTCGCGGCCTGCCGCGAGAGACCGGCAAATCCGCCCCGGCGTCCGAGGAGACGCCCACGACCTCGGAAAACGCGCCTAAAGCGGTAAACGCCTCGGTGTGGCGCAACCCGCGGGTACTGATGCTTGGCACCATCGTGTTGGCGGTGGCGCTTTCCGACGGCGCGGCCAACGACTGGCTGCCGCTACTGTTGGTGGACGTGCACGGCGTCACCCCGGCGCTCGGCTCACTCGGGTTCATGCTGTTCGCACTGACCATGACGCTCGGGCGCTTTTCCGGCAACGCCCTCATGCGTTGGCTGCCCCGACACACGCTCTTTCGGCTCTGTATCATTCTGGCGCTGACAGGTGTTGCCCTCATCACCCTGACCGAGCACAGCGGCGTCGCAATCGCGGCGGTGGTGCTGTGGGGCATCGGCACTTCGGTGGGCTTTCCGCTCAGCATGTCGGCCGCCGGCGAAGGCGACAACGGCGACGCTCAGGTCGCGGCCACCGCCATCATGGGCTACATCGCCTTTCTTGCAGGCCCGCCGCTTCTTGGGTTCATCGGTGAGCACGCAGGGCTTGATCGCGCGCTGATGGTGGTGTTTGTCGTGCTCGTACTCGGGCTTGCGGTATCCGGCGCGGTGCGGCGCCAGGACGGCACTAACGCCCCCTCCCACAAAGGGTAATGGGCGCGGCTCACCCGCGCCGTTACAGTGAGTGATGGCCCAAGCGCAGGAGACGCCCCATGGCGACCCACCCCGTGACCGTTGCCCGGTTCAGCTACCCCTATGAGGCGTATCTGTTCAAGGGGCTGCTCGAATCGCGCCATCTAAACGCGTTCATCGCCGATGAGCACCTGATCACGATGCAGTGGATGTGGGAGACGGCGCTGGGCGGCATCAAGGTGCAGGTCGCGCCGGAGGACCTCGAGCTTGCCCGCGCGGTGCTAGCGGATTACCAGGCCGACCGGCTCGAGGCCGAGGACACCACAACCCCGCAGGAAGCGGAACCCTCTCAACCCCAAACGACCAGCGCCCTCCAAAGCCGAGGCTGGCGGGCGCTTGCGGTGGCGTGCTGGGCGAGCACCGGGGTGGTGTTTCCGCTGCCCGGCACGCGCCGTGGCCGTAAAAACGGTGACCCTGAACACACCGAATGTGAAAAAGGCAGCCGTACAGACGACGAGTAAGGCCCGGTGATCAGGCCGGATCGATGGTCAGCACCAGCCGCGACTGCCCGGGCGCGACGTTCGGGCTTCGGTGCACCAGCGCACGGTCTTCACTGCCGACCCAGCCGGTGCCCTTCATCAGCGCCACATCCCCTGCGCTTAAGGTATTGAGCGCTTCCGGCACCCGCATGATGTCAGGTTTGGTGGCGGACGGCGCCCCGAGGCCGTCTCGGTTGACCGCGTCATCCGGCAGCCACTCGCTGCCCGGGCCGAGGTAGGTGCTCACCAGCCGCACCGGCAGCCGGTCACAGTGAAAGCGCGGGCACATCGCCTCATCGAGGCGTCGAAGACGCACCCCGACCTCTTCGGTTTCGAACAGGCACGCCACCGCCTGTGCCAGCATCACCACATCCGCAATCAGTGCAGCGCTTATCTCAGGCGCGTGCAGCGCCTTGCGCAAATCCGCCTCGAGCGCCTCGCCTTCCGGGTTGCCCCGCCACGAAAACGACAGCGCAAAACGCGCCTCCTCCTGGGCGCGGGCGCCCTCGATCACCTCGGGCGAGAGCGTGCGCTGCATCACGGCCAAGGTGATATCAGGCTCGAAGATGCGCGGCAGCACCGAAACCTCCCGGTCGATGGCCCAGTGGGTGTGTTCGGCAAGCGGTGTGGCGAGTGCGGCGGTCATGGTCGGCTCCCTCAATGGCTTTATTGTTATGATATAACATATTTTTGGGCGAAAAAAATACGCCTTTTCGGGATGGGGTTGGTAGTTCTTGAGAGAGAAAAAGGATGAATGACCACGCGGTAGTAAAGCAGCCCGATGTTCCCGGAATGTTTATGCCAATCGATGACGGGCATACGGCGAGGCAAGAGTTGGGCTGACGGCTGGGGAAGGCGTCAGATCAGTAGGTTATTTGCATGCAACACTTTACCTATGGGGCGCTTAGCTCATTCCGCCTAACGGAGCTCATTACAGTAGGCAAGACTCGAATCATTCATCGTATTTTTGAGTGAAAGGAATGCCGTTGAAAGTGTGAGTGCAGCATTTGCAAAGAGGTTCCAGTGTATTTTCATCAATATCAGGGTTAACTATCCGCAGAATTCTTTTCTCGTCTACGTACAGGCCACTGAAGTACGAGCTTTCACCAACGCGAATTACCTCTTCGGCTGATTCGTAATCCATGGCAACCAGCCAATGAATAGGGTCTTTTTTATCCAACCGAGAGACTGCTTCACTATGTACCTCATTCCATGGACAACCAACTTTGGCCAACAAAAACCTGAAAAGCGGAGTGTAATCGAGTCCACGCTGGATGCCTTTGCGCATTCCAAAGGCAGATTTCCTACGTCGTGTGTTTCTAAAATCATCTCCATGGAGATGATGAACGCTATGCGTCTTAGTATTTACCTTTCGGTAAAGAGGCTTTTTTTTATTTCTCATATTCAACCATTATTAATAGTATAACGCTGAGTCTCTACGGCATAAATATAAAATCATGCAGAACTCGAGTTCAAACAGTAAACTCCAAGTAACTGGCTAATCGCGAAACCAATTGCCCTTATCGTCCACCTTGACTGTTACTTTTCTTTTAGTGCTTGGAAAATTATTCGAGTCGTAATCAGCGTGAAAGAGTGCTTCTAATACAATGGAGTCTTTAGTGCTCCCTACAATACGCTCAATAAATCTAGCACCAGGATCGAAACCTACTACCGGGCTTGATGATTCAGGGTCTACATAAAAAGAGTTACCGGCCCCAATCTTTACTATCGAGATATTAGTAGATGAGCTGCCTGCCCCACCCCAGCAGCCTATATCGTTATGCCAGATAACAGCATACTTCGCTTCAAAGCGGTCAGTATCGTCCTTCCATGGCGTTAGAGCAGCGATTTCTTTGGGCTGAATTTGCGTATCACCGCAGGAAATGGAGTCAGCGTATTGAGTCGCTACCGAAATTATTTTTTGTGTTATTTCTTCTACCGGCATGGCAGGGATAGTTGAATACTCGTTTTTAGCTTGAGCGGAAAAGCTACAAATAGCGATCACAGTCGCAACTAAAATTTTTTGGAATTCCATTTTTAAACGCCTTTAAATTGCCAGAAGGGCCGTTGATCAGCACATACCACATGGCGCAGCCACGTGGTACCAAACCCTAACGTCGAACTCTCTATTATCGGCAATCACTTAAATAGATTGAGAGTATTTTGAATAATTCTTATGTGCTGTGTTTACCTATGCTGACAAAGACAGGCCAACGGATCTCTCCAGTGGGATACGGCTCGTCTCTCTTATGTTATCCAAAACAAAAACGCCCACTCGAAAGTGGGCGTTATGCATAACTAGATACCGCGCTAATCAGCTTCCAGCCTTTGCCGCCCGCCACGCATGCAATTTCTGATAGCTGGTAATCAGGCGCTGGTGCCGGTCGATGCCCTCGAGGTTCATATTGGTCTCGGTGAGGCCGTAAAAGCGCACGTCGCCGTTGATGGAGCCGACGGCGGCGTTGATTTTTTCCTCGCCGAACATGCGCACGAGGTTTCGGTGATAGTCCTCGAACTCGAGCTCGTCATCCAGCAAGATCTCGAGTACCGCAGTGAGCGCTTGATAAAAGAGGCCACGGTCGCGGGTGTTGTCGTTGAACTGCAGGAACATCTGGGTGCGGTCCAGCGCATCCTCGTACTGGCCGAGGTCGAGGCTAATGAGGAGCTTCAGCTCGGCAATCGTCAGTTCGGACCAGACGCTGTTGTCGTCGAACTCGATGCCGATCAGCGTGACGATCTTCATCTGCTCGTCGAGTTCGCTTTCCTCCAGCCGCTGGAGCAGGTCCGCGAGCTGGTCTTCCTCGAGCGCGTGCAGGTTCAGGATGTCTTCGCGGTAGGTGAGCGCCATGTTGGTGTTGTCCCACACCAGATCGTCCACCGGGTACACCTCGGAATAGCCCGGCACCAGAATTCGGCACACCGGCGCGCCGAGGTCCTCATGGTGGGTGATGTACGCCTCAAGGCCGTCTTCCGCGAGAATGCCGAACAGCCGCTCGGCCTCGTCACGGGTCTCACCGGAGAAATCCCAGTCGCAGAACTCCACATCGGCGCGGGCGCTGAAGAAACGCCAGGAGACCACGCCGGAGGAGTCGATGAAGTGCTCGACGAAGTTGTTCGGCTCCGCCACCGCCTGAGAGTTGAAGGTCGGCTGGGGCAGGTCATCCATGCCTTCGAAGCTGCGGCCCTGTAGAAGCTCGGTCAGGCTGCGCTCGATCGCGACCTGAAGGCTCGGATGGGCTCCGAAGGAGGCAAACACACCACCGGTGCGCGGGTTCATCAGCGTCACGCACGCGACCGGATAGCGCCCGCCAAGCGATGCATCCTTCACCAGCACCGGGAAGCCCTGGGCTTCGAGTGCGTCGATGCCGGCCTTGATGCCGGGGTAGCGCGCGATAACCTCATCGGGTACGTCCGGCAGGGCGATTTCCTGCTCGATGATCTGACGCTTCACCGCCCGCTCGAAGATTTCGGAAAGGCACTGCACCTGCGCTTCCGCGCGCGTATTGCCCGCGCTCATGCCGTTACTCAGATACAGGTTCTCGATCAGATTCGAGGGGAACCAGACCGTCTCGCCATCGGAGTGGCGGGTGAACGGCAGCGCGACGATGCCGCGATCCGCGCGCCCTGAGTTGGTGTCGATCAGGTGCGAGGCTTTGAGTTCACCCTCCGGGTTGAAAAGCTCGAGGCAGTGATCGTCCAGAATCCCTTCCGGCAGTGCGTCATCCTGGCCCGGCTGGAACCAGCGTTCGCTCGGGTAGTGAACGAAGTCGCTGCCCGCGATCTCGGGGCCGAAGAACTGGTCGTTATAGAAGAAGTTGCAGGAGAGGCGCTCGATGAACTCCCCCAGCGCCGAGCACAGCGCGGCTTCCTTGGTCGAGCCCTTGCCGTTGGTGAAGCACATGGGGGACGCCGCATCGCGGATGTGGAGCGACCACACGTTCGGCACGATGTTGCGCCACGAGGCAATCTCGATCTTCATGCCGAGGCGCTCGAGAATGCCGGTCATGTTGGCGATGGTCTGCTCCAGCGGCAGATCCTTGCCCTCGATCCAGGTGCTGGCGCTCTCCCCTTCGTTATCGACAGAACCGCTCATCAGCAGCGCTTGGGCATCCTCGTCGATGTTCTCGACCACCTCGATCTGGAACTCGGGGTTATTTTGAATCACCCGCTTGACCGAGCAGCGCTCGATGGAGCGCAGAATGCCGGTGCGGTCCTTCTCGGAAATGTCGTCCGGCAGCTCGACCTGAATGCGGAAAATCTGGTTGTAGCGGTTTTCCGGATCAACGATGTTGTTCTGGGAGAGCCGGATGTTCTCGGTTGGAATCTCGCGAGCGTTGCAGTACACGCGCACGAAGTACGCCGCGCACAGGGCGGAGGAAGCAAGAAAGTAATCGAACGGGCCGGGCGCGGAGCCATCGCCCTTGTAGCGAATCGGCTGGTCGGTGATGACGGTGAAGTCATCGAACTTCGCCTCCTGTCGGAGGTTGTCGAGGTAGTTGACCTTGATTTCCATGAGGTAGAACCGGGTTGGTGACGGGTGTCGCTCGGGGCGAATTGCCCGCCATTATCCGGATTTGAGGGGGGGATGTCTTGGGGATATCGATAACATAATTTTTAACTAACATTACAGCTAGCAGATATTTGATATAAAAATCTCAAACGAAAAAAACTTCAAATTCTTTACAATAAACCAAAACCTCCCCCTTAAAATTAGGATCAATATCTCTATAGTTAGAAACTGATTTATAGAATTTTTTATTTAAACTAGAAAAGACCGATTCGCGCGAAATAACACCACCTTCAATTGAGCACGTTACATCTAAAAAGTCTTGAACATCGCTACTGTATATAATGACGGGATCACCTAAAGGAACAATATTTGCTAATATCCCTCCGCTTCTCACATAGCTTTTTGCTTGTTTAATATCTGTAGAGCAAATTATTGTTCTAGATCTTGCTTCAATACCAAACTTCTCATAAAACCATTCATCTGCATAGGCATGAATATTGGTTGATGTATCTACAGGCACCCTAGGCCTTTCTAAAAAAATATTCTTATTTACGCCTTCGGGTATATGACAACCAAACCCTCGATAAATCTTAACCATCTGAAATACCTTATTTTAATAAATAATCATATTTAACTACTTTATTAAGAGCGTCTCGAACCGCCCCGCCTCATCAAACACCAACCGATACACTCCATGTACGCCATTCGGTCCGACGATCCGATGCAGTGCCCGCGCGGGAAACCGCACGCGGCGGCCATCGAGGCTGCGAGCGTCGATCCAGTCGGCGTGGCCGGCGTAGTAGCGGCGGCACTGGTCGAGCGTGAGCGAGAGGGAAATATCGACGTAGGGCATGGCGGCGCCTCGTAACGTGATGATCCGGGCGTTATCGGCACGGGCGGGGTCTACTTTAGAGCGAGCGCATTTATCGGCCATTCGACCATGGATGAAGGCCGTGGGTAGTCCACTTGAGCACCCCACAAAAAAAGGGAGCGATCAGTGATCGCTCCCTTGGCTAAACCCTAGCACCGTCAGGCGTGGGCCGGGGCCGGTCGGGCGCTGGCACGCGATGTAGACGGCCTTACCGCATTACTTCCGGCAGGGCTTGATGGCGCGGCGCGTTCGCTGGTGTAGTCGTGCGCGCTGAGCCTGAACTGCGCGACCGCAGCGACGAGCTCATCGGCCTGACTTCGAAGGCTTGCGGCAGCGGCGGCGGATTCCTCGACCAGGGCGGCGTTTTGCTGGGTGGTGTGGTCAAGCTGGGTGATGGCCTGGCTGACCTGCCCTATCGCCGAGCTTTGCTCGCGGCTGGCGCCGCTGATTTCGCCGACAATGTCGCTCACGCGCTGAATGGAGGTGACGATTTCGCCCATGGTGCGGCCGGCGTCGTCCACAAGGTTTGTGCCCTTGCCGACCCGCTCGACGCTCACCTCAATCAGGGCCTTGATCTCCTTGGCGGCGTTTGAGCTTCGCTGGGCGAGCTCACGCACCTCGCTTGCCACCACCGCAAAACCGCGGCCCTGCTCACCGGCACGAGCGGCTTCCACCGAGGCGTTCAGCGCCAGAATGTTGGTCTGGAAGGCGATGCCTTCGATCACGGCGACGATGTCGTTAATCTGAGTGCTGCTTTCGTTGATCTCCTGCATGGTCACGACGACCTCGCTCACCACGTCACCGCCCTGACGCGCGGTCTTGCTGGCGTTGACGGTGAGCTGGCTTGCGGTTTCGGTGTTGTCGGCGTTCTGGGTGGCACTCGACCCCATTTCTTCCATCGAGGCTGATGTCTCCTCGAGCGCGGAGGACTGCATCATGGTGCGCTGGCTCAAATCATCATTACCCTGCGCGATCTGAACGCTTGCTGCGGCCACGCTTTCGGCGTTGCGGCGCACGTTAGTGACCACGCCGGCAAGGCCGTCCACCATCTCTTGCTGGGCGCGCAGAAGCTGGCCGAGTTCGTTGGTGGAACGTGGCTCGACGGTGGTGGTGAGATCGCCACTTGCCACCGCTTTTGCCTGCTCAACGGCCTGGCCGAGCGGCCGGGTAATGCCACGTGTAATGATCACGCCCACCACGACCGAGATCACGATGGCGAGAATGCCGAGCACCAGCGTGATGAGCATGGCGTGCTCGAACTGGGCGGTGCTGCGCGCCATTACGTCCTGCGCCGCGATGAGCTGAATGTCGATCAACTCACCGATGACGTTGCTGATCGGATCGATCGAGGCGTACAGCGCTCCATCCACTGCGTTGAGCTGGCCTTCGACCTGACCCGAGAGACCGGCCAAGGTCGCTTCCAGGGCGTCGAGCGCTCGGTTGGCCTCCACGAACCGCGCTTCGGCCTCACTTGCCTTGGCCGCTTCCTGCGCCGTGAGCGTTGTCTGCATGTAGGTGTCCCATTGGCTTTCGATCACGCCTCGGGCACTTCTTACGGCACTCAAGGCCTCTTCGGCGCTCATCAGTCCGGCGTTGGCCTTGTTGACGGCATCAACCACATCGACGGCGTAGGCATCCGCGATGATCTTGAGTTCCTTGAGGGGCACGATGCGGTCACGGTACATCGACTCCATGTTGTCGTTGGCCGCGCGCAGGCTCATTGAGTTCATGAGGCCGCTGAGCCCTAAAAACAGGACCGCGACCAGAAAACCCAGCCCGATCTGTTTGCTGATGGATAGATTCTTAAGCTTCATGGTGCCTCCAAAGCGACTCGGTTCGCGTAGATGCGCCGACTCAGGGGTAGATGAGCGGTGATACGTACGTACAGGGCAGGGGCAGATAGTGCCGCGCTGGGGTGGCCCTCGGCGTTTCAAGAGGAAACGACGATCGGAGTGCAGGCGTTGTATGTGGGCGGGTGCGCCCTCGCCTGTCGGTGTTATGTCGCCAAACACATAAGCAAGACTTTTTATAAAGACCTAATAAAACAAACCTTTATACCAAGTTTGCGTATCGCTATTTCTAAATACGGCCACAACTGGCAGGACTTAAGTTCAATGGGTGCGCCCCGCTTGGTTGAAGCTTATGTTCGACCTGTCAGTAGAAGCGGCCTGCCCTGCATCGCCTTCAGGCGGCTTTTTGATATAGTCCGCCGCGGCCTGTCTCTGCGGCCAATGCCTTGATCCATTTTTCTGCTCTGGAGCGTGATGTGACGTCTTCCTCGGCCGCCTCCGGCCCGCCCTCGTCCGCGCCGACGGTCAACCCGCGGCTTTTGTTGGCAAGCCAGCTGATCTTCAACGCCGGGTTCTACATGGTGCTGCCGTTTCTGGCGATTCACCTGCGCGATAACCTCGCGATGGCGGGCGCGCTGGTCGGCATGGTGCTGGGCATTCGTACCTTTTCCCAGCAGGGGCTGTTCGTGTTCGGCGGGGCGCTCTCGGACGCGCTCGGGCCGCGGCGCATCATTTTGCTGGGCTGTCTGATTCGAACCGCCGGCTTTTTGATGCTGGGCTTTTCCGAATCACTTTCCATGATCGTGATCGGCGCGTGCCTGACCGGGGCCGGAAGCGCGCTGTTTTCACCGGCAGTGTCGGCGCTTTTGGCGCTAGCCGGCAGCGAAAGCGAGGCCAGAGGCGGTCAGTCCCGCTCGACCTTGTTTGCCCGGCTCGCGATCTGGGGGGAATGCGGCGCGGTGATGGGGCCGGTGCTCGGGGCGCTTTTGCTGGATGTAAGCTTCCAGCTGGTGTCGCTGGCAGGTGCGCTGGTGTTCGTGGTCATGTTCTTTGTGCTTGGCCGGGCGCTGCCGGCAGGCGCCACAACTACCCAGACCGGGGAGGCGCAGGCCTCGTGGTGGCACGTGCTCCACAACCCGCAGTTTCTGGCGTTCATCGTGATCTACAGCACCGCGCTTTTGAGCTACAACCAGCTTTATCTGGCGATGCCGGTGGAGCTCGAGCGGGTCGGCGCCAATGAAGGCGCGCTTGCGATGATGTTCATGCTGGTCTCCGCCCTGGTCATTACCCTTCAACTGCCGATCAACCGGCTCGCGCGCCACGTCGGCCCGGCCATCAGCCTGCCGCTGGGGTTTGTGGTGTACGCTGTGGGCTTTTCCGCGGTGGCGTGGGCGGCGCCGCACGCGCCGGCAGAGGGCTGGCTCAAGCTGTGGCCGGCGGCGGTGATGGTCAGCGCCATCGCTGTTGCCCAGATGATCGTGCGGCCGGTGGCGATGGATCTGATTCCGGGCTTTGCCGGCGATAAACCGCTTGGGGTGTATTACGGGGCGCTGGCCTCGGCAGGCGGCATTGCGGTGCTGCTTGGTAACGCGCTCGCGGGGGATCTGCTCGATAGCGCGCTGTCACCTGCGCCCGAGGCCGGGCTGCCCTGGTGGGTGCTGGCGAGCTTTCCGTTGGCAAGCGCTGTCGCACTACTCATACTCTTTCGTCTGCCAGCGCTTTCCCACCTTCGCTCCAAACCCGCCGCGTAAGTGCAAAGCAGTTACGCCACCACAGCCAGACACAAAAACGCCGCGCATTTGCGCGGCGTTTTCATGAGCGGCGAACGCCTCTACGTGCTTACAGCCCTTCTTCCAGAAGCTGCGGGGCGAAGTAGGTCATGATCAGATCGGCGCCGGCGCGGCGCATGGAGCCGAGGGTTTCGCGTATCACGGCGGATTCATCGATCACGCCCTGCGCCGCGGCGAACTTGATCATCGCGTACTCACCGCTGACCTGATAGGCCACCAGCGGCAGCAGGCTGTTGCGGCGAATGTCGGCCATGATGTCCAAGTACGCCAGCGCCGGCTTCACCATCAGAAAATCCGCGCCTTCCGCCTCATCGGCCAGTGATTCTCTGAGCGCTTCGCGGCGGTTCATCGGGTCCATCTGGTAGGTCTTGCGATCGCCTTTCAGCTCGGTGCCGGCGGCTTCGCGGAACGGGCCGTAAAGCGCCGAGGCGAGCTTGGTCGAGTAGGCCATGATGGGGATGTCGGTGAAGCCCGCTTCATCGAGTGCAGTGCGGATCGCCGCGACCTGGCCATCCTGCGCAGACGACGGCGCGATGATGTCGGCGCCGGCTTTCGCCGCCTGCACCGCCTGGATGCCTAGGTTCTTAATGGTGCGGTCGTTGTCGACGGTGTTGCCCTTCAGGATGCCGCAGTGGCCGTGGCTTGTGTATTCGCAGAAGCAGATGTCCGGAATCACCACCAGCTCCGGCGCGGCTTCCTTGATGGTGCGCACCATGCGCGCCACCATGCCGTCTTCCCGGAGCGCGTCGCTGCCGGTCTCATCCTTGTTGTGGGAAATCCCGAACGGCATGATGCTCTTGAGCCCCAGCGCGCTCAGGCGGCGAGCTTCCTCACCGAGCTTGCTTTCGGGCACGCGGTACTGGCCCGGCATGCCTTCAATGGGGGTGTACTCATCGGTCTCTTCCTCGACGAAGATCGGATACACCAGATGCTCCGCGCTGAGGGATGTTTCGCGAACGATGTTGCGAAGGGCGTCGCTCGAGCGCAAACGACGAAGACGGGCCTGCGGAAACTGGGCCGGCATGAGACCTCCTTGCGGGTCATGAGAAGCATTGCGGGTCATGAAAAAGCGTCGGGCCTGAGTATAGCGCTGCGGGCAAGTGAGGTCAGGGAAACAGCGGCATAGTGTGGTTCTATCGCTTAAGTTCGCTCGATAACGCCTACATTGCGCCGTGATGATAAAAAAACACTGATCGAAAAACAGGTATTCACTCAGGTTATATCGCGTGTTCCGGTGCCTGCCTACAATGGCCCCACTCAAGGCACCCCGCCCGACGCTTTCTTGCAATCCCCCCGCAACGCCGCGCCACCGCGCGGCGTTTTTGTCGATACGCGTTTTTCAAGGCGCAGGGCAGGCTACGCTTAACTACCAAAGCATCATGATAATCATGCGCAGTATCAGGGACGACCAACCACTCGATGACCTCTAACCACTCCTCCACTCACACAACCAACAGCGGCTGGACACTCGGGCTCCTGCCCGCCCCGGAGCTTCCGGCACGCATCGTCGAAAAGATTCGCGACCGCCTGACCGAGCGGCTGTCGACTCAGGTCGCAAGCGACAAGGACTGGCACGTCGAGACCCTCACCGACCCGATGGTCGGCACCGACGAAGACGCCAATGACATCATGGACGAGGCCGAGCGCTTCAAGCAGGAGCACGGCTGGACCTACGTGGTGTGCATCACCGACCTGCCGCTTTTCCATGGAGGCAAACCACTGGCCGCCAGTGCCAGCCACTCACGCGGCATCGGGATTCTGTCCCAGCCGGCGCTTGGGGCCTCGCCCATGGCGAAACGGGTGGAAGAGGCGATCACCCAGCTTGTCAGCGAGCTTCATTTCGGCAGCACGAAGGAAGGCCGGGACGCCTTTTGTGACTACCACGGCAAGACGCGGCGCTGGCAGAAAGGCGCGGCCCGGCGGCTGGTAAAGCGGCGGCTGTCTGAGTGGGTGGCGCCATATGCTCGGCTGGATCTTTCCGAAGAAGACGCCGACCTCGATGTGCGTTTCGTGGCCCGGTTCAAGTTCACAGGCTATTTCAAGCTGGTCGGTGGGATGGTGCGGGCCAACCGGCCCTGGACGATTTTCCCGGCCTTTCGCCGCGTCGGTGCGGCGGCGTTCGCAACCGGCGCCTACGGCATGATCTTTCCCTCGATGTGGCGCCTGGCCGACAGCTACGAACCGTGGCGCTTTCTAACGCTGATGCTGCTGTCGATGATCGCGATGGTGCTCTGGATCGTCGTCGACCACGGCCTTTGGGAGCCGATACGCCATCGGGATGCGTTTTCCAACGCCAAGCTCTACAACCTCGCGACTTTCAGTACGCTCGGGATCGGGGTGCTTTTCTATTATCTGTTCTTGATGCTGCTGTTTTTCATCACGGCGTACCTGTTCGTGCCGTCGGCGGTCATGGGCCAGACACTCGGTCACGCCATCGGCACGCTCGAATTCGGCGCGCTCGGCTGGCTTGCCACGTCGCTTGCAACCGTTGGTGGCGCACTGGGCTCAGGCCTTGAAAGCGATGAAACGGTTCGAAGTGCAACCTACGGCTATCGCCAGCAACTGCGCCAGAAGCGCCTTCAAGAGCAGCGCGACGGCAACAACGACGATAATCAAAGCGACAACGATAATTACGAAGACCCGGATGACCCCGAGGACGACGACGGCCAGGCGGAACGTGATCAGGCGGACCGGGAGGACAATCACGAAGACACGTCCAAACACGAGTCCAAGTCCGACGATAAACACGACGATAAAACCGACGAAACCGACGAAACCGACGAAACCGACGAAACCGAGCAGAATCAGGCCCATCGTGAGCGGGCTGACCATGGCACGAACAAGGGGCTTCGCCCTGATGCGAACCAGCGCAGAGACAACGACTGAGCCCTTGTCGATAGCGCCCGACGCAAAATGACCCCAAAACGCAAAAAGCCCCGGAGGATGTATCCTCCGGGGCTTTTTTTATCGGACATGCAGTCTCAGGGGCGCGACGTGACCGGCTTGCGGGCGGTGCCCCGGCGCCAGAGCCCGGACTGCCAGCCGTGTGCCAGTGCAGCGATGCCTCCGCCAAGGAACACCGCAAAGCTACTGATGTCGCCAAGCGGGGCCAGGCTGACCGGAATGCTCACCAGCCCACCCATCAAAAGCGAGCGAAGCGCGACCGGATTGACCCCACCCTTGTAGTGGTAGGCGCTGCCGGCCTTGGAAGAAAACAGCGCGTTGAGGTCGATCTTCTGGCGGCGCACCTTGTAGAAGTCGACCAGAATGATGCCGTAGAGCGGGCCGATCAGCGCTGCCAGCACACCCACGGTGTAGTGGATCAGCTCGGGGTTGTTGAACAGGTTCCAGGGCGTCAGAAAGATCGAGCCGACCGCCGCGATCATGCCGCCCATGCGCCAGCTGATCTTCTCGGGCGCGACGTGGGAGAAATCAAACGCCGGCGCGACGAAGTTGGCAACGATATTGATGCCGATGGTGGCGGCAACAAAGGCGAACACACCCAGTACGGCGGCGGTGGCGCTGTCGATGCGGGCCACGGTTTCAATCGGGTCAGTCAGCATTTCACCGAACACCTGCGGCGTACCGGACACCACGACCACCGTGATGATCGAAAACATCAGGAAGTTGACCGGAAGGCCCCAGAAGTTACCGCGACGAACAGACTTTTCAGTGGCGCAGTAGCGCGAGAAGTCACCGAAGTTGAGCGTCGGGCCTGCGAAATAGCCCGCGACCAGTACCGCGGCCACCACCATCTGCCACAGCGCCTCGCCACCGCTAAGGGTCTCGTTGGAGAGCGACAGGCTGATGTTTTCAGGCCCGGCGCGCCAGACAATCCAGCCGGCAAGCGCGAACATGACCGCATACACCAAGGGGCCTGCCCAGTCGTTGAAGCGGCGGATGGTGTCCATGCCGCGCCAGAACACCAGCGCTTGAAGCACCCACATCAGCGCGAAGCAGAACCAGCCCAGCGCCGACAGCCCCAGAAAGCTCGTGCCCGCCAAGGACTCAAGCCCCGGAAACCAGCGCAGCAGCACCAGCAAAAGCGCGTTGGAGGCAAGCCAGGTCTGAATGCCGTACCACACCACCGCGATCAAGCCGCGAATGACCGCCGGTACGTTGGCGCCCTTCGTACCGAAGGCCATTCGGCAGATGACCGGAAACGGCACGCCGGTGCGCTGGCTGGGACGGGCCACGGCATTGGCAAAGACCTGCACGACCAGAATGCCGACCAACAGTGAAATCAATACCTGCCAGCCCATCAGACCGAGGCCGAACAGGCTCGCCGCCAGCACATAGCCGCCGACGCTGTGAATATCGGCCATCCAGAAAGCAAAGATGTTATAGGCGTTCCAATCCTGCTTGGCGGGCGCCAGATCCTCGTTGTGAAGATGCGGGTCAGGCGCGGCAGGCATTTGCCCTTCAGTCTTGTTCGTGTTCATGCGCGGCTCCATGAAGGCTCGTTACGCTGCCACCGGCAGCCCTGCGTTGGCCGGATGGCCATTGGTCTCTGTCCTAGTTCGTATACAATCTTCGTGCCAATTTGGCGCACTGGCGTAAAAAAAGAGCCTCCCGGGCGCTAAACCCCGCATGGCAGGGGGTGCCATGATGATGCATCACTTCTGCCAGGCGCCGGGCATGGAGAAAGCCATGGCCCCACCGGGTATCCGGTGTGCACCATAACCGTGCTCGAACCAAGCGTTGTGCACCATAAAAGCGCCATTTCGTATACAGCGACAGCATCAATCAGCCACTGCCGAGAGCGCTATTGGCCGATGGTCGCCTTGCGTTAAGGGGTGTTGGCGCGCTGGCATGGAAAATGCTTGTATACAATCATCGAGACCGCGACCTCAGGATTTCCATGAACGATACCCGTCAGTTTCATTTGCTCGCCGGCCAGGTCAGTGACCGAGGCGCTCGCAGTGATGAGGCGATCTATCAGGCATTGTGGGAGGCCATTGTCGAGCATCGGCTCTCCCCCGGCGCCCGCCTGCCGGAAGATGCCCTGTCACATGCCTTCGGAGTGAGCCGCACCACGGTGCGCCGCGTACTGCAGCGGCTGGCGCTCGAACAGCTGGTGACGCTGCGCCCGAACCGGGGCGCCCAGATCACAAGCCCCACGCCCAGTGAGGCCCGTGACGTGTTCCGGGCGCGCCGGCTCATGGAGGGCGCGCTGCTGGCAGAGGTGCTTCCCCGGATTACCCCGGCGGATCTCAAGGCGCTCGAGGCGATCCACGAGCGCGAGACCCGCGCCGAGCGCGAGCACGCCATTCGACTGTCGGCCGAATTTCACAGCCGGCTGGTCGCGATCGCCGACAGCCCGTCACTGTCAGAAGCGCTGTCACAGCTGATTTCCAGAACGTCGCTGATCATCGCGGTCTACGGCCGCGCCCGGGCCGGCTGCCCCTGCGAGCACATCGAGCTGATCGAACTGCTCCGCGACGGCGCACTTGCCCCGGTACAGCGCTGGATGAGCGCGCACCTGACCCGGATCGAGGCAAGCCTCGATTTCACCGCCAGCGGCGATGCACTGCCCGATTTCGAACACCTTTTTGGCCACCACAGAGAGCAAAGCGCCTCATGACCTCGACCACTCCGACCATCTGCGTCATCAACCCCAACACCAGCACCGCCATGAGCGAGGGCGTCGCTGCCAGCGCTCGGCGCGTCGCCCGCGGTGAGATTCTTATGCTGACCTCGCGTCACGGCCCGGCCGGGCTTGAAGGCCACTTTGATGAGGCCATCGCCGTGCCCGGAATGCTGGAGCATGTTGTCGAAACCGAGCGCAGCTACACCCGCGTCGACGGCTATCTGATTGCCTGCTTCGGCGACCCGGGCCTGGCGGCTGCCCGTGAGGTGGCCTCCGTGCCCGTGATGGGCGTTGCCGAGGCCGGCATGCAGGTGGCGACCATGGTCGCGCGGCGCTTCTCGATCGTGACCACGCTTGCCCGCACCCTGCCGATTGCCGAGCGGCTCTTGCACGAGTACGGCAAGCGCGAGCAGTGCGCTGGCCTGCATGCCTGCGAGCTGCCGGTGGCGGCGTTCGAGTCCGACGACGACAGCGTCTATGAAACGCTTCTGGCCGCCTGCCGCGACGCGCTTCAAGCCGATGACAGTGACGCCATCCTGCTCGGCTGCGCCGGCATGAGCGAGCTGGCCGAACGGCTGGGTGAGGCGCTCGGCGTACCGGTCATCGATGGCGTGACCGCAGGGGTTGCCCTGCTGGAAGCCGTCAGCGCCACCGGCTACCCGGTCTCCAAGCACAACGACCGCGCCACGCCCATCGCCAAGCCCATTCGCGGCGCCTTCGAACACCTGAGCGGGAGCCACTCATGAGCCACGATCTTCACCTCGAGAATTACCCCCGTGACCTGCGCGGCTACGGCGCCACCCCGCCGGACCCGAAATGGCCGGGCGGCGCCCGAGTCGCGGTGCAGTTCGTACTCAACTACGAGGAAGGCGGCGAGAACAACGTGCTGCACGGCGATGCCCACAGCGAGACGTTTCTTTCCGACATCATCGGCGCGGCGCCCTATCCTGACCGCCACATGAGCCTGGAATCGCTCTACGAATATGGCTCGCGAGCCGGCGTCTGGCGCATTCTTCGTGAGTTCGAGCGCCGCAACCTGCCGCTGACGGTGTTCGGCGTGGGCATGGCGATGGCGCGTTACCCGGAGGTGGTCAGCGCGTTTCAGGACGCCGGCCATGAGATCGCCTGCCACGCCCTGCGCTGGATTCACTATCAGGACATGAGCGTCGAACGCGAGCGCACCATGATGGCGCAGGCGCTCGATCTGCACCGGGAACTCACCGGCGAGCTGCCGCTTGGCTGGTACACCGGCCGCGACAGCCCCAATACCCGGGCGCTTGTGGGTGAGCACGAGCACTTCCTCTACGACTCCGACTACTACGGTGACGATCTGCCGTTCTGGACGCAGGTCGACAACGCCGACGGCGAAACCCGTGACCACCTGATCGTGCCCTATACGCTCGACACCAACGACATGCGCTTCGCCTCGCCCGGTGGCTTCAACTACGGCGACCCGTTCTTCAATTACCTGAAGGACGCCTTCGATGTGCTCTATGAGGAAGGCGCCGAGGCACCGAAGATGCTTTCAATTGGCCTGCACTGCCGTCTGATCGGCCGGCCCGGCCGCTTTCGGGCGCTCCAGCGCTTTCTCGATCACATCGAGGCCCATGACCGGGTCTGGGTCACCCGCCGCGTGGACATCGCCCGCCACTGGCACGAGCATCACGCGCCCGCCAAACGCTGACGACGTCCGGCACGCAGTCGATGACACAAAAAAGGCGGCCTCCTGGCCGCCTTTTTAATGCGCGTTGTTTCCGCCTGGTCAGTCCAGTTCGTTCAGCCGATCGTAGGCACCACTTATCGTCTCGATCCGGGCGCGGCCGTCCTTCAGGCGCGCGTGCAGAAGTGCGTTGGCCAACAGATTGATCAGACTCATCACCGGGGTGTAGCTGTCGAACGCGGAGACGCTGTCCAGCGGGCACTCGAGCCGCCAGGTGGAGGACACGTGGGACGCCGCAAGGCTCGGGTCACCGATCAGAAGCGTTTCGACCTCCACCGCACCGAGTTCCTTGAGCAGCGCCTGAAAGCCGTGCGCGCGCCGGCGAAAGCCCATCACGATAGCGACCGTGCCGGGACGCACATCGATCAGCTCCTCACCGAGCGACTGCCCGGGCTGCGGGGCCAGCCGCACGCCGGGGCGCACCTGCATCAACTGCTGACGCAGATGAAGCGCCGCCGGGTAGCCGTTGCGGTAGCCGATCACCAGCACCTCGGGGGCGCGGTCGAGCGCGGCAATCACCGCATCGAAGGTCTCGGCGTCAATGGCGGCCAGCATCTGATGGAGGTTGTCACGCTCGCGCTCGAAGTGGCGCTGAAACCGCTCCAGCCCACTGCCAAGCGCTCCGGAATCGGTCACCAGCGGCACGCCGTTGTAGCGAAGCGTGCGCATGTGCTCGCGCACTTCGCTAAAGCTTTCGAACCCGAGCCTTCGAAACAGCCGGCTGACGGTTGCCTTGGACACGCCAGAAAGGCTCGCAAGCTCGGACGCGCTGTAGACCGCGATGTCCTCGAAGTGATCGAGGATAAACCCCGCCACCTTCTGCTCGTTGGGCGTCAACTGCTCGAACTGCAGCCGAAGCCGCTCGCCGAGGTGCTGGGTCATCCGGCAAGCCTCGTGACCGCCGACGTCATCGCCTCGAGTGCATCGCTCACATCGCGGGCCTGAACGGATTCGTCCGGGTGGTGGCTGATGCCCTTGTAACAGCGCACGAACAGCATGCCGATGTCGCACACGTGGGCCATCGCCATACCGTCATGGCCGGCACCGCTGGTCAGATGACGCACCGGGCCGTCGTCGGTGCCGATGGCCTCCGACAGTGACTCGATCAGGCGCGGGGCACAGGCCACCGCCGGCGCCGCGTGGGTTTCATGCCAGCGCCAGGCGAGACCGCGGGATTCACCGATGCGGCCACAGCTTTCCTGAATCGCCTCGAGCGTGCGGTCACGGTCCTCATCGCGCTCGGCGCGAATATCGAGGCTCATGCGTACCTCACCCGGGATGACGTTGACCGCACCGGGGTACGTCTCGAGCGAGCCGACCGTGGCCACGATCCCGGCGGCGCGGGCAAGTGTTTCGATGGCAACGATCGCCTCGGCCGCACCGGCAAGTGCGTCACGGCGAAGCTCCAGCGGCGTGGTGCCGGCGTGGCCGGCCTCACCGCCGATGGAAATCTGAAACCGTCGGGCGCCGGCAATCGCGGTGACCACCCCAAGCGAGCGACGCTCGGCTTCAAGCACCGGCCCCTGCTCGATGTGGGCTTCCAGATAGCCGGCAATGCTTGACGGCGTCCGGGCGGCCTCACCGATGCGCGCGGGGTCAAGCCCGAAGTCGAAAAACGCCTGGCGAAGCGTGAGCCCGTCGCGGCCGATGATGTCCCACCAGGCCGGGTCCCAGGTGCCGGCAACCGCGCGGCTGCCAAGAAGCGCCGTGCCAAAGCGGGTGCCTTCTTCATCGGCGAACGCCACGACCTCGACCGACCGCGCCGGCCGCTCACCGGAGGCGTTCAGACGTGCGACCACGGCGATGGCGAGCAGCACGCCAAGCGGGCCGTCGAAGTGGCCCGCGTTGATGACGCTATCGGAGTGCGAGCCGAGCACCAGCGCCGGCAGCGCCGGGTCGCGCCCTTCAAACCGGCCCCACTGGTTGCCGGCGGCGTCCTGCCAGGTCGTCATGCCGGCCTCAACCATCCACTCGGCCAAAAGCGCATTGGCGCGGGCGTGCTCGGGCGTCAGATAACAGCGCGTGAGCTGACCGGTGTCTGATGAAATGGCGGCGAGCTCATGGCAGGCCGCAACAATGGCCTCACCGTTATGCATGGGTACGCTCCGGGTTCTGCTGGTAGAACTCACGCGCTGCGCCGGCGCCGCTGCCGGCGGTCATGTTGACCCCGGCCTGGCGCAGCACCTGTTCAAGGGCGGCGAGCGTGGTCATGACAGTGTCGCGGCGGGCGTTGTAGCCCATGGTGCCGATGCGCCAGATTTTCCCGTGCAGCGGGCCAAAGGAGGTGCCGATTTCGATGGCGTAGTCCTCAAGCAGGGTGCGTCGGAGCACTTCCCCTTCCACGCCGTCAGGGATGTAGATGCCGACCACGTTGTTCATGCGGTGCGCCTGATCGCCAAAGAGCGCAAGCCCCATGGCCTTGAGGCCCTCGGTCAGTGCGCCGCCGTGAAGCGCGTGGCGGGCCACGGCCTGCTCCATGCCTTCATTGACCAGAAGCCGGGCACATTCGCGAGCACCGTAGAGCATGCTGGTGGCTTCGGTGTGGTGATTGAGCCGCGCCTCGCCCCAGTAATCGAGGATCATGCCGAGGTCGAAATAGTTGGAGCGAATACGCTCGCCCCGGCCGCCGTCATAGCCATTGCCGACCAGACCGGCTTCGACGTGCGCACGCGCCCGAATGCACTCTACCGCCCGCGGCGAAAGCGTCGTCGGGGCGCTGCCGGACGGGCCTGCCAGGCACTTTTGAAGGCCGGCGGTGACGGCGTCGAGCTGCCAGGCGTCGGTGTCCAGGGTATTGCCGGCCAATGATGCGGTGGCGTCGGTGTAGAACAGCACGTCATGGTCACGGCAGATCTGGCCGATGGCCTCGAGCGGCTGACACATGGTGGTGGAGGTATCGCCCTGCACCATCGCCAGCACTTTCGGGCGCACGTCACGAAGCGCGGTCTCGACCTGCTCCGGCGTGAAGACCTCCCCCCATTCGACCTCGATGATGTGCACCTCGGCCCCGGCGCGCTCGGCAATTTCGCGAAGAAGATGACCGAAGCGGCCGAACACCGGCACCAGCACCCGGTCGCCCGGCTCGATCAGTGAGACCAGCACGGCCTCGATGCCGGCGCGCGAGGTGCCGTCGATCAGGAGCGTGGCGTCGTTTTGCGTGCGAAAGACCTCACGGTAGAGCGCCTGGGTCTCGTTCATGCAGGCGGTCATCGCCGGGTCGTACTGTCCGATCAGCTGGGCGGACATCGCGCGCAGCACACGCGGGTCAGCGTTGATCGGGCCAGGGCCCATCAGAAGACGTGTAGGGGGATTGAAGGACTCATGGGACATGACGGACGACCTCGTTACGATTGTTTCATTAACATCCTACAAGAAACTATAGTTTCATTGCGAGTCATGATCGATCGATTTTTCAAGGCCCGTTGCCGGGGTGTCATCGTGCATCAGCCACGCCGGCTCAAGGGGCGTGGCTGATAAGTGGCTGATAAAGAGCACGTCACCTGGGGTGCGCGACGCGTTACTCGGTCAACGCCCGATCAAAGGCCGGGTAGAAGGTCTCGGGGGCCTGAGTCTGCGGGAGGTGGCCAAGCCCCTCGAGCGGAATCAGCGTCGCATCAGGGATGGCCTCGGCGGCCTGCCGGCCGAGGGTGGGATAGTCACCGAGCGTCTTTTTAACCGCCTCCGGGGCGAAGTTCTTGCCGACGGCGGTGGTATCGGCCTGACCGATGATCAGCGTGGTCGGCACCTCGATGCGTGGCAGCTCATCCACCACCGGCTGGGTCATCAGCATGTCGTAGGTTTTTGCCGAGGCCCAGGCCACCGAATCGCGATCCGGCCCCTTGTACATGCCGGCCTGCAACCGCGCCTGGGTCGCGAACGCGTCGTTCCACTGCCCGCCAAAGTAGTTTTTCTTCTGGTAGGCCTTGATGCGCTCGAAGTCGGTCTTTTGGGTGAAGTCGTACCACGTATCGAGCGGCTGATAGGGCACGCCCTTGGCCGTCCAGTCTTCAAGCCCGATCGGGTTGATCAGGATCATGCGCTCGAGGGTATCCGGGTACATCAGGGCGTAGCGCATCGAGAGCATGCCGCCCATGGAGTGGCCAACCAGCGTCACATCATCGACGTCGAGCGTTTCAAGCAGCGCATGGGTGTTGTGGGCGAGTTGCGCCAGGCTGTACTGATAGCCCTCGGGCTTGCTCGACTTGCAAAACCCGATCTGGTCCGGGGCGATCACACGGTAGACCTGATCGGTCAGGTGCTCGATCACGGGCGCCCAGTAGCTTGCGCAGAAGTTCTTGCCGTGCAGCAGCAGCGCCACCTTGCCGGAAGGCGATTCGGGGCTTACGTCCATATAGGCCATCTCGACCGGCGTGCGCTGACTTTCGAAGTCGAACGTCCTGGCCGGATAGGGGTAGGCGTACTCAGATAGATCACCGCTTCGAGCGGGAATCGACTCATCGGCGGCAAGCGTCATCGGTGAGAACAGCGCGGTCAGGGCAAGAGGGCCAGCCCATTTAAGGGAAGAGCGGGAAGCGAACACGACGAACCTCCAAGGCGTTGAACGAAGCGTTCAGTGTGGTTCAGCGGCATCCCCCGAGCCACGGCGGGGCTGAAGCCGAGCTTACAGGGGCGCGGGACCTGGCGTGCGGTCGGTCGGTCGGCCGGAAAGAACGTGTCGTGCGTACCGGCTCAAGGCGCAAGTCTCAAAAGCCATTGGCGTGTGGCGCGCGCGGCGTCCACGTCCGAAACGATCCCCAGATGAGAGGCACCTTCAACGATGCCCAGAGTCATGTTCGGCGACAGCGGCCTGATGACGCCATCGAACCGGTCGGCAAAAAGTGCCTCATCGTTTGAGCCCACAAGAAGCAACAGGGGCACCGTCATCGCCTTGAGGCCCGCCTTGAAATCGGTGGGGTTGAGTCCGGCCATCATGCGAAAGGAATAGGACAGCGTCTCCGAGCCGTCACGGTAGGCCGCCGGCATGGTGAACTCGAGCACTCGGGCACTGTTAAAGGCCGTGATACCGAACCGGTTGAGAAATACCAGAGGCAGTATCTTGAAAAGGTTCGGCCTGGCCCAGCCTCCCGAATTTTTACGTGTGGTCGGCGCGTCGTGGCCTAGATAGGGCGCAAGCAATAGATACCCGTCGACTGGCGTCGTGTCCTGGCGTTCAGCAAGGCGCACCACCAGCCCGGCGCCGGATGAATGGCCGCCCAGCACCACGCGTTCGATGCGCTCGTCGCGTGCTCGAATATGAGCAATCAGATCCAGGAGGTCATCGCCTGGCTGTTCGATGTAGTCGACATCACCGCGACGATAAGGCGCCGGGCCATGCCCTCGAAGGTCCGGCGTGTAAACGGCGGCTCTGCCGGAGGACGCGATAGATCGGGCAAACGGCGCCAGATACCGGCTTTCGGTGCCCGACCCATGAACAAGAACCAGCACGGTCCGCGAGGCACTCGGGTAGTACCGATACCCCAGGGAACGACCATCGCGCGCCTTGTAATGCTCAAGGTCAGGCAGTTCGGACGCACTGATGCGATCACGCGACAGCGCCTCGAAGTTCAATCCGGTGTCATCCGCCATTAGGTTCATGGGCCAAAGTACTCGAGCAACGATAACGCTGATCAGAAAACATACAGCCAGTAGACGCATCCTATCAGCCTGCGATCTCACATCATGAATGGATAAGTCTCGTAAGCATTCAGCATAGCCGTAGACGCCCTACGCACCCTACTCGACAATCAACCGATACGGCTTGGGAAAGTGCCGACCCTCGGGGTGGCGAAAGCCACCGAGTCAGGATAGGCCGGTACTGGCACTCACCAGACATGCCCCGGCGGATGAAGGCATGGGTGATGTACCGCCAGCGCGCCGGTGAATAACACACGAGTCACCGCAATGACCACTATGCTTGAAGCGCCTGCCCGGCCGGGCAGAACACACCATCCTTGGGAGTGGCATGACCATGACAAAACAGGGCGGCGATCTCTGGCAGCATCGACTGAGCGATTTTCGCGACACTGTGGCCCGGGCGCCGATGCCGGGCTGCGGCGCCACGGCAGTGGTCAGCGCCGATCTGGGCCTGGCGCTGGTGCTCAAGGGGCTTAATCTAAGCCAGCAGCACGACACCAGCGCGACGCGCCAGGCGCTGATCGAGGAAGGAGAGTCGCTCAAGACGCGTCTCGCGCCATTGGCTGATGAGGACATTGCCGCCTTTGAAGCCTTCATGGCCGCCGCGGGCGGTGGCGAAAACGATGCCGGGCGCCAGGACGCCCTCCACGAGGCGGCCAAAAACGCCGTCGAGGTGCCATTGAAAACCGCGCGACTGTGTGACGCGGCACTGGCGCTGGCGCATCAGGCCAGCGATCACATCGAGGCGCAGTTTCTAAGTGACGCCGTGGCCGGTGCCCGGCTGATTCACGCTGCGCTGCACGGCGTGCTGCTCAACGTGAGCGCCAATGCCGAGCAGCTCGGAAGCGACATCGAACGTGACCGGGCGCTGCACGCTCGTGATGGCTTGGCCCATCGCGCCGATGCGTTGCTTGCAACCATCACGGCAGCTGCGTCGGACTGACTCTGCTCCGCTCATGGCCCAGGCCCGGCGTCGACGCTGGGCCGGCGCCGGATACAGGCTCTCGGTGCCCGATTCACGAACAAGCGCAAGAACAAAGCGTAAGAACAGGAACAGGCACGGTTCGCAGGTCACTTGGAAAGCGCCGCGACCTCGAGGAGGCGAAAGCAGTCGTGAACATGATCGTTGATCATGCCCACCGCCTGCATCCAGGCGTAGACAATAACGGGGCCTGCAAACTTGAAACCGCGCGCCTTGAGCGCCTTTGAGAGCCTGCGTGAGGTTTCGGTCTCGGCCGGGACCGGGGTCTGCCCGGCCTGCACCGGCTGGCCCTGAACGAACTGCCATACAAAAGGGCCGAACGGCTCGCCGTTGTCTTCCATCGCAAGATACGCCCGGGCGTTATGGATGACCGCCTCGATCTTGACCCGAGAGCGAACAATGCCTGCATTGCCGAGCAGGCGCTCGACATCTTCATCCGTAAACGCCGCCACGCGCCTCGGCTCGAACCCCTCGAACGCCGCCTGAAACGCGGCGCGCTTGTGGAGAATGGTCCGCCAGGAAAGGCCCGCCTGAAAGCCATCAAGCATCAGCTTTTCCCACAGCGCCCGACTGTCGAACACCGGCACTCCCCACTCGGTGTCGTGGTAGTCGATCATCTGCGGGTCGGTGCCGGGCCAACGGCAACGCGGGCAGGGGTCAGTCGTCATGATGGGCTCCATGAAGTGCAAGGCGGTATAAAAATGCGCTGCTCGGCACAGCGGCACGCCGCGAGACACGGCATGATGTAACGGTCGATTACCTAACGCGACATTTACTTACAGAGAGCGTACAGCAATGTTCATCAAACTTGTTTCTACCCTGGTGGTTACTATAGCGGTCGTGGCTGGCGGCGCTGCCTATGCAGGCGGTGGCTGGGGCAACGATCACGGCCAAGGCTGGGGATTCGGGTTCGATAAGCACCCTCATGATCGTGGTGTTCATGGTGGATGGGGTCATGGTGGTGACTCCTGCTGAACGCCTTGATGTAAATTGCCTTTGACGCCCGCCCTGCGCGGGCGTTTTTTATGCCCGTCCGACTCGGCAGCCTTTCTCTTTCGCCTCTTGCACCTCTTCAGTCTTCTCCGCCTTCCTTCTCTTTTATCTCTGCCTCGCCCCGTGTATCTACCCCGCGCTCCTTGTTTCGACACGTACCGATGCCCTTGCAGTCACACTCCGCGACGGTGCTCGCTGTCTCGGAGCGCGTTTTGCCCCCTCCTACTCTGACCTGAAACATCTGATGCGCCTTTAGAAGATTCACCTCATCCGGCACAGAAACAGAGTGTTAATTAATTCAGCATCGCGTTACTGAATTAACACAGACTGCGACGCGCGCGCAGTACTACATCTATCATCAGACAGAGTATGTAACGCATGAAAATCATCACCGCACTGGGTTTTGCAGTCATCATGACCACAAGCAGCGCGGCCTACGCCGGCGGCGATCAATGGTGGGAAGGCTGGTTCAGCGGGGGCAGCGGCGGCGGCTCCTGGTTCAGCGAGCTGTTCGGTGGAGACGACACTAAAAGCGACAGCAACATGTGCTGACCCCTGGCGCACCCCTTAAAAGCTCGCCCGGCGCGGGCTTTTTTTTAGCCATGCGAATCACTTAGCCAATTACTTAATCAAAACTTAAAGTTACGCATTGGTCGTTTTGCAATGACGCGCGCATAAGATTAGGTTGGTTCACACAACACCAACACAAATCGGCCCCCGCGTTCGACCCACCTGTTCGGATGCACATGCAGTTCGGGGCTACTTACCTGAGGGATCCTCATGTTGAAACGTCACTCCATGAAGGCGCTGTTCTCCGCGGCCACCTTCGCGCTTGGTACGCTCGCGCTCACTTCCGCACCGGCCCAGGCCGCCGACAAGTTCATGACCATCGGTACCGGTGGCCAGACCGGCGTGTACTACGTGGTCGGACAGTCGATCTGTCGTTTCGTCAACCAGGGTGACAGCGGTTACAAATGTAACGCGCCGTCTACCGGCGCTTCCGTCGCCAACGTCAACGGCATCGAAAACGGCGACCTGGACATGGGCGTGGCCCAGTCCGACGTTCAATACAACGCCTACAATGGCGAAGCCCAGTTCAAGGGTGAGGCCCATCAGGATCTACGAAGCGTATTCGCCCTGCATGGCGAGCCGGCGACACTGGTCGCCCGCGCCGATTCCGGCATCGATAGCCTCGATGACCTGAAAGGCAAACGCGTCAACATCGGCAACCCGGGGTCGGGCAACCGCGCCACCATGGACATGATCATGGAAGCCAAGGGCTGGAAACGAGGCGATTTCGCCCTCGCCTCCGAGCTGGACAGCGCCGAACAGGCCTCCGCCCTTGCCGACAACAACATCGATGCCTTCCTGTTCGTTGCCGGTCACCCGAACGGCTCCATTCAGGAAGCAGCGACCACGACCGATGTCAAACTGGTGCCGATGGACGATTCAACCATCAAGAAACTGGTTGAAGAGCATCCTTACTACAGCTTCTATACCGTGCCCGGCGGCATGTACAAGGGTAACCCGGAGGACGTGACGGTCTTCGGTGTGGGCGCAACGCTTGTAAGCTCGTCCAAGGTCGATGCCGATACCGTTTACGCCGCGACCAAGGCCGTGTTTGAAAACTTTGATCGCTTCAAGAAACTGCACCCGGCCTTTGCCAACCTCGACGAAAAAACCATGATCAGCGAAGGGCTTTCCGCACCGCTGCATGAGGGCGCCAAGCGCTACTATCAGGAAAAGGGTTGGTCAACCGAAGACTGATCAGGTAACACTACTCGAGTACGCTCATGACGCCCCCGGCCCGCCGGGGGCGTTGCGTTGCTGCCCGGCACACGCCGTGCGGTTCTAGTAAGGAAAGCGCCCATGACACATTCTGATACCCATTCAGACGACGCCGCCGAACGCGCACGTCAGATGGCCGCCAGCGCAGACACTGGCGGTCGCCAGCTTACCGGCTGGCCATCGAGGCTGATTTTGCTGCTGGCCTTCTGCTGGTCGGCCTTTCAGCTCTGGATTGCCTCGCCCTTGCCGTACATGCTTGGCTTTGGCGTATTCGGCGCGACCGAAGCCCGTTCGATCCACCTCGCGTTTGCGCTTGTGCTCGCGTTTCTTTCCTATCCGGCGCTCAAGCGCTCGCCGAAGGATCGCGTTCCGCTGCCGGACTGGGCCATGGCGCTGGTGGCCGCGTTCGCGGCGATGTATCTCTATATTTTCTACGATCAACTGGCAACGCGCCCCGGTAACCCGATCACTCAGGACGTCGTGGTGGGCATCGCGGGGCTTGTGCTTCTGCTCGAGGGGACGCGCCGCGCGCTCGGACCACCGCTGATGATCGTTGCCCTGGTGTTTCTGGGCTACTCACTGGCAGGCCCCTACATGCCGGGCATGCTGGCCCACCGAGGCGTCAGCTTCGAGGCACTGATCAATCACCAGTGGCTTACAAGTCAGGGCGTATTCGGCATCGCGCTCGGCGTCTCAACCAGCTTCGTGTTCCTGTTCGTACTGTTTGGCGCGTTGCTCGAAAAGGCCGGCGCAGGCAACTACTTCATCAAGGTCGCGTTCTCGATGCTCGGCCACTATCGCGGCGGCCCCGCGAAGGCGGCGGTCGTTGCCTCGGGGCTGACCGGCCTGATTTCCGGCTCCTCAATCGCCAACACCGTCACCACCGGCACCTTCACGATCCCGATGATGAAAAAGGTCGGCTTCAGTCCGGTCAAGGCCGGTGCGGTCGAGGTCGGCTCGTCCGTCAACGGCCAGATCATGCCGCCGGTCATGGGCGCGGCTGCCTTTTTGATGGTCGAGTACGTCGGTATTCCCTACGTCGACGTTATCAAGCATGCGTTTCTACCGGCGGTTATTTCCTACATTGCCCTGCTCTATATCGTCCATCTGGAAGCCATGAAAGCCGGCATGAGCGGGCTAAAAAGCGCCAATCCACCCAAGCCCTGGGTTCAGAAGATCCTCGGTTTTCTGACGGGTCTCATCGGCATCATGGGGCTTTCGGTCGCGGTCTATTACGGCCTTGGCTGGCTCAAGCCGCTGCTGGGTTCCGCAACGCCCTGGGTCGTCGCGATTCTCCTGGCGCTTGTCTATGTGGGGCTTTTAAAACTTGGTTCGAACTATCCCGAACTTGAGCACGACCACCCCGACAGCGACATCAGCGAGCTGCCACAGACCAAGCCCACCGTGATGGTCGGCCTTCACTTCCTGCTGCCGGTGGTGGTGCTGGTGTGGTGTCTGATGGTCGAGCGCCTGTCGCCGGGGCTGTCCGCGTTCTGGGCAACTGTCATGATGATTCTGATCATGGTGACCCAGCGCCCCATCGATGCCGTGTTCCGTGGGCGTGGCCAGCTCGGCCAGGCCGCCAGGGCCGGCGTACATGATGTCTGGATGGGCATGATCGACGGCGCACGCAACATGGTCGGTATCGGCATCGCGACCGCCACCGCCGGCATTATCGTCGGGGCGGTCTCGCAAACCGGCGTCGGACTGGTACTGGCCGACCTGGTCGAACAGCTCTCGATGGGCAGCCTGATGCTGATGCTTCTGCTGACCGCCGTGCTGAGCCTGATTCTCGGCATGGGCCTTCCAACCACCGCCAACTACATCGTGGTGTCGGCGCTGCTGGCCCCGGTTATCGTGCAGCTCGGTCAGCAACAGGGGCTTTTGGTCCCGCTGATCGCGGTTCACCTGTTCGTGTTCTATTTCGGCATCATGGCCGATGTAACACCGCCGGTGGGGCTGGCCTCCTTCGCTGCCGCCGCCATATCGGGGGCAGACCCGATCAAGACCGGGTTCCAGGCCTTCTGGTACAGCCTTCGCACAGCGGCGCTGCCGTTTCTGTTCATCTTCAACACCGACCTTTTGCTGATCAACGTCGATCTGTGGCACGGCATTTTGATCTTCGTGGTGGCAACGCTTGCCATGCTGATCTTTGCCGCCGCCACGCAAGGCTGGTTCGTGACCAAGAGCCGCTGGTACGAAACGGTGCTGCTGCTTTTGGTTGCGTTCACGCTGTTCCGCCCGGGCTACTGGCAGGACATGATCGTCTCGCCATGGAACGACCTGCCGCCGGCCCAGCTTGGCCAGGCGCTGGAGCGCGCCGATGCCGGAGAAAGCGTGCGTGTCGCCATTGATGGGCTCGATGACTACGGCAACGCCACGCACTTTGTGGTCGAGGTACCGCCGGTGGACGGGGAGACCGCGCAGGACAAGCTCGATAACCTTGGCCTGATGCTGCATGAGGCTGACGGCAAGACCATGGTGGACATGGTCACCTGGGGGAGCGAGGCCAAGGAACTGGGCTTCGATCTCGATCAGACCATCACCGCCGTTCGACTGCCGGCTGACCGCTTCGCCAAGGAGTGGCTATGGGCGCCGGCGATGATCGTGCTCGCCTTGATCGTGCTGCTTCAGCGTGGCCGGAGGCGCAAGACCTCGGAGCCAACGGCAGCCTGAGTGCTTGAAACCTCGTGACGGCCGGGAAGCTGCGCTCACCGCGCAGCCTCCCGGCTTTTTTTATACAGGCAGCGCCCCGGATTATACTTTGGTCTTATAGCTTGCGTTAATCATTAGCATGCTAAACACCAATTAGAAATACGTTAGCAACCTAAGTAAATTACTCCTCAGACGAACACGATCACCGCCTCTGAAGGAGACACCCATGAAACTACGTCACACTCTCGCCGCCCTGACCGCCGCTGTTGCCCTTGCTCCGCTGGCCGCCAATGCAAGTGTTTTGACCGAGACTTCCAAGGACATTTACAGCGAACCGCTGGCTGCACCTACCAGTACGGTCACGCATATCGCCCAGCCAGTGGATTCCCACGGCGGCAGTGTCAGCATGGCGCAGGCCCGCAGCTACATGAATGCCCACGTCCAGAAGACCCACTTTGACGGTCAAGGCAGCGACGTTCCGAACGTCGGTCATCGCGCCGATTGGTAAGCTCTTGATCGACTGAGAGGTTCTTTATCGGTCGATAAGTTTTCCATCGATTGGCAAGCCTGCGCTCGATTGATGAGCACCACAGCTGCCCGCAGAACGCCCCGGATCTTCCGAGGCTTTTTTTTGTCCGTACCGAAGTCGTGCGGTCAGCATCCACCATTGACAGATCGTTCCATATAACGAACACTGCCGCGTTCGTCCCATATATGGAACAGACTGAATGAACACAACCGACACAGTCGCCCTCGGCGCCTGGTTGAGTGAGCTTCGAGGCAAAAAGGGGTATTCGTTGTCGGGGCTTGCAGAGGCTGCCGGTCTTGCCAAGTCCAATCTATCGCGCATCGAGCGCGGCCAGGCCAACCCAACGCTTGATACGCTCTGGCGGCTTGCGCGCGCACTGGACCTGCCGTTCGGCACGCTGGTGGCGCCTGTAATCGGAACACTGATCGAGCAGGGTATCGAAGTGCAACTGATCGCTCAGAACACCACCGATGCCCCGATGGATCTTTATCTGATGCGCCTGCCAGCCGGCGCCATCCGAACGTCCGAACCGCACCCGGCGGGCACGCGAGAGCGGGTCACTGTGATCAATGGTGCACTGGTAACCGGGCCGCTTAACGCACCGGTCTCGCTTGCGGCCGGTGGCACTCACGCCTTCGATGCCGGTCAAGCCCATCACTATCGAGCGCGGGTCGAAAGCGAGGCGCTGGTCGAGATCCACTACGTACCAAGGGCTTCGACATGACAGCGCCCACCTCTCATCCACTCACGCGTGGGCTGATGCAGGCCACACCGATCGTTGCAGGCTATGTTCCGGTCGCGATCGCCTTTGGCGTGATTGCAGGCCAGGCGGGGCTCTCGCCCTGGCTTGCCGCCACAATCTCGGTACTGGTGTACTCGGGCGCCGCGCAGTTTTTGATGATCGGCTTGATCGGCAGCGGTGCATCGCCTTGGTTCGCTGCCTTGCTGGCGCTGTCGGTCAATCTGCGCCACCTGGTCTATGGCCCGGCCATTGCCCATTACCTGCCGAAAAGCCCCTGGCTGATCGGACTGGGACACCTTTTGACCGATGAGGCCTTTGCACTGGCAAGCGCCCGACTCGGGCAACACCCCCCGGCCGATCGCCTTGGCTGGCTTGCGGGTGCATTGATCACGGCGTGGGCAAGCTGGGTCAGCGGCACGCTGATCGGTGCTCTCGGCGGCCACTGGCTGACTCAGAAGCTGCCCATGATCGGGGAGATTCTGCCCTTTGCACTGCCGGCACTGTTCGTAACGCTTCTGCTGCCGCGCATGCAGAGCACCGCCTGGCGTCTGGCGGTGGTCGCAAGTGTCGTGGCCGGCGCCGTGTTTGCACTCATGGGCTGGCCCAACGCCGGCATCGTACTGGCGGCGTTGGTCGGGGCAGCGATGTTCATTTTGTGTGATTGGAAGGGGGCGGCATGATGACATCGACGCTTCTGGGCGCCATCGTGGTCACGGCGCTCGGCACCTGGGCCATGCGCGCGTTGCCGCTTCTGTGGATGCAGCGACGCCGCGACTCAAGCGCCGACCCGGCGGGCGCCACGCCGCCGATTTGGCTGGTGCGGCTGGGGCCACTGTTGATCGCGGGGCTTCTTGGCACGTCATTGGTGCCCGCCTCCCTCGACGCCGCGCACCTGGTGCCGACCGCCCTGGGGCTTGCCGCCACCCTCATGTGCTGGGCCTGGGTGCGCGGGCTGGGCTGGCCCATCATGGCAGGCGTGGCCGCGTTCGCACTCACCCATGTTCTGATGATGGGCTGACCCGCCGGGCACCGGGTCGGGTTTCGTTCAGGATTCATCACACCGTGGGTCAGGTGTCGTCATAGTAGCGCCAGGTGTTTCGGCCCGCGCGTTTGGCGGCGTACATCGCCTTGTCCGCAAGCTGGAGCGCCCGGCTGCCCTCACAAGCGTCGCGGCCAAGTACGGCAATGCCGACACTGACCCCCATGTAGACGTGGGTGTTTTCGATCGTGAGCACCGGTGTTTCACACGCCTTGCGCAGCGAGACCAGCATGGCATCCAGCGCGTCGCGGTGGGTGCGGCTTGAAAGCAGCATCACGAACTCATCGCCACCAAGCCGTGCCAGATAATCTCCGGCACCCAGCAATCGATGAAGGCGTCTGGCCATCTCGATCAGCGCCTCATCGCCAACGTGATGGCCGTAGGTGTCGTTGATCTGTTTAAAGTGGTCGAAATCGACCAACAGGATTGCCCGTTCCGAGCCACTGTCACTTGCAGCGCTTAACTCACGCTCAAAGCCAAGCCGGTTGCCGTATCCGGTGAGAGGGTCGGTGGTGGCCAGTTCCTCGGCCTGCTCGGCGGCGCGTTTTCGCGCGGTGATGTCGTGCACCACCCCTTGCAGGTGATCCTCCTTGAGCCAGCTGAGACTGATCGCGACCCAGCGCTCATCCGCGCCCCGAGCAGATAGGTGCAGTTCAAGCTGGGTTCGCGGGTTCGAGTTCATAGGTACTGGAACCGCCAGCCCCCGAACGCGCTCGGAAAGCATCGGTACCTGCTGGCCCCGGTCGATGCTTTCAAGTTCAAAAAGACGTTGAAAGGCGGCGTTGGCCGACACCAGCCGCCCCTGATGGTCAATCTCGAAAATGCCGGCCTCGACGTTATCGAACAACAGGCTGTAGCGACGCTCTTCCATGGCGTGAAGCTGTCGAAGGCGGCGCTCTTCGGTGAGGCTTTGCATCAACCGATCGATCATGGCGTTGACGCTGAGCACGAGTCGCCCGATCTCGTCGTGGTGGTTGCCTCGGGGCACATCCAGCTTCTGACCGGTTTCGGCCTCGAGCTCACCAAGCTTTCGAGACAACCCTGCGATCGGGCGGGTCACGAACTTGACCGTCACCAGAATCACGCAGAGGCCGATGCCCAACAGCTGCAGCACCAGCGCAGCACTCAGAAACCGGGACGCATCGGCGACCAGATGGTCGATCTGGGTCTGGTCGGGCACCATGAAAATACGACAGATCGACTTGGATGCGTCGAAGGGCGATTTTATATCGCGACTTACCGCCGTATCGCCCCCCTGCCCTCCGGCCCCCCCGGCGGCGAGCACCGTGGTGTCCGAGGCAATAATACGCACGTCCCTGACGATGCGGTTTCCAAGAAGCCCTTCCACAACTTCCTGGGCAAGCTGGGTATCGTTGATGAAACAGGCAATCTGGGTGGCGCGCTCGACGGTCGACATCAGCTCTTCAAGGCGCTGCCCCTGGCGCTTCGCCTCATCCCGGCTTTGTATGCCAAGCGCTGCGCCAAGAAAGAGCACGCCCAGCACGCCAACCACGCCGACCACGGTAATGGTCGCCCGGGCGGTAATGCGTGTACGCAGCACCCGAAGCAGTGTCCGAAGCGGCGTCATGAGCGGCCTCCAAACTCATACACCACGCGAACACGCGGATCGACACTGCTCTTGTCCAGATACCCGAGCACGCCCGGATTGTGGGAGATCAGCTCGATCGTTTCATCAAAGCCCTCGCTCTTGCGTGGCGGCGAGCCACGCCCTGAAAACACCAGGCGCGCCCACCAGGCGTTGATGTCGGCAAGCTCGCGGTTGACCAGCGCCTTGTAGAAAGACGCTCGAAGCGGCATGTAATCCACCGGCACGACCGGCTCCCCGCCCGGCAGGGTGGATAGCCGACCCATGAAGATGTTGACCACGTCGTCGTAGCTCAACGACTGAACCTGGCTGTCGGCACTGACCACCACCACCAGATTCGCGCTTGCAAGCGCGGGCGTGAGCGTCAATAACAGGGCAATCAACAGCGTGCGTAACCACCTCATGAGCGCTCCTAGAACACAATGTCCAGTCCAAGGCCGAGCATGACGCGTTCCTGTCGGCTGTAATCGTCACCGCGCCCTCGCCAGAACGGCGCGGCCCCATCGACCGTCACGTGATCGACCTGCAGTTTGAGCGCGGCGTTGGTCGCGACATCAAAGCGCGTACCGACACCGATCGTGCGCTGCCAGAAATTATTGCCACTAAGATCCTGCTCCGGGTTGGCGTCGATGTAGGAGACCACCACATAGGGCATGAACCGCTCGATGCGATAGCCGGCCGAGACCAGGCCGCTGTCGATGTGACCGCCCTTACCGGCAAGACTGGTTCGGTTGACCATCGCATTGATCTGCCAGCGCGCTGGCGTCCAGTCGAGCGCCAGTGAGACAAATTCGATATCGGAAATGCCGTACAGGTCAGAAAAATCGACGCCTTGCTGCGAAAACGCACGCAGCTCCTGGAGCGAGAATTTATTGGGGTTGCTGTAGTGATAATCGGGGTCCATGCGAAGCCGGGTATAGCCCAAACGCATGAACCAGTCCTGTGTGCGGTAATCCAGATGGCCACCGCCGGCACGCCCGCGCTCGATGCGCGCCGAGGTATCGTCGGTGAAGTAGAGCTTTTCACTGCCGCTTCGGCCCGCGAACGCGGTTGCGCTCAGCACACCGCGCCCGACCGGGTGTCGGTAGGTCACATCCGCCCCTTCGATAAAGGGCAGTTGCAGCAGACCAAAGACCTCGACGGGCGGTCGAATCCAGGGGTAGCTGTAGCCGACGAAGCGGGTTTCGGAAAAGGCGTAGGCGTCCCAGCCAATCCGGCCCAGACGGATATTCAGCTCATGGCGCGGCGTGTACTTCAAGAACGCAAGCATGACCTCGGGGCTGAAATCACCGCTGCTGTGGTAGCGGCTTAGCCCCTGCACCGTGGCATTGAAATCATCTGTCAGTTCGTAGTCGAGCTGAAGACCGAGAAGACTATCGGCGCGAACGCTTACGGGGTTATCCCCCCCTTTGGGCTGATCGACGTTTCGCACCAGATCGCCCTTGCCACCGACGCTGTGAAGCGCGGCGACGGTTGCAAACCCGCGCACGCGCACGTGGTCTTCGGCGATCAAGCCATGAGCCATCGCCCCTGCTGACACTGCCCATAACAGACTCGACACCACGAGGATCACATACGATCGCATAGCATTGCCCGTTTTTTGGAATAAGACAGGCACTGACCAAAATCACACCTGTACGTTTGAAATGTCGGCCCGGGCGCCGGGTTCTTGATATCGAGCGGTCAATGAGCGCTTTCACGGCGAGCGTCTACGCTTGAGAAAGCACTGAGATAAGGAGCATCACGTGGCACCGAACACGGTCTATCGTCAGCCGCATGGACGCGGCTTCACCTACAAAACCGCACAAGGCAAGACCTTCACCGACACGAAATGGCGTGGATGGATCAAGCGGCTCGCCATTCCCCCCGCCTGGAAAGAGGTCGAAATCACCCTCGACGAGCACGCCAAGGTGTTGGCCTCCGGGCGCGACAGCGCAGGCCGCAAGCAGTACGTCTACAACCCCGAATGGCGCGAGCAGCAAGAGGCGCACAAGTTCGACCGCATGATTCGCTTTGCCGAGCGGCTCGAGCCCATGCGCCGCACGACCGGGCAGCACCTGATCCTTGAGGGCATGCCGCGGGAAAAGGTGCTTGCCTGTATGGTCCGCCTGATCGACGCCGCCTACTTTCGCCCCGGCAGCGAACGCTATCGCGATGAAAACCAGAGCTATGGCCTGACCACCATGCGCTCGAAGCACCTGACCATCGAAGGCGACGAGCTAATCTTCGATTACAAGGGCAAAAGCGGCCAGCAGCAGCACCGCGTGGTCGAGGATGAGCGGCTCTCGCAGGTGGTCAGTGAGCTCGATGACATTCCAGGCTATGAGATCTTCAAGTACTACGACGATGACAGTCAGAAGGTTCGCGTCGACAGCCAGGACCTTAATGACTACATCCACGATGTGATGGGCGATGAATTCAGCGCCAAGGACTTCAGAACCTGGGCAGGCACATCACTTGCGGCGCTGGCGCTGGATGAGCTGGGCATCGGGGATAATGAAAATGCCAGTCAGAAAAACGTGGTGGAAGCGGTCAAGCGGGTGGCCGAGCGCCTCGGCAATACGCCAAGCATCGCGCGGGCAAGCTACATCGATCCACGCATTCTCGAAAGCTACCTCGACGGACGCACGCTCAGCCATTTCAGACAGTTGGTCGACGTCGAGCTCGAGCAGGACGCCCTGACCGGCCCCGATGAGCGCGCCGTGCTCGAAATGCTCAAAAGCCGGGTCACACGCGAGACCAGCACCCCCTGAGCCTTGGCCGGTGGAAACGCGTCACCGGCCAAGGCATCATGAGCCACTGATTTTCATTTTTGACCAAGGAGCCCTGCCCATGCGTGCGTTGATTGCGACGTCGTTGCTCGCGTTGATTCTGACCGGCTGTCAGACGCTTTCCGAAAGCGGCATCCTGCCGGATGGCGATGACCAGGCAGCCGGAAGCAGCGCCAATCAGGTCAAGCGAACCGTCGCCTTCTCGCCCGAGGAGTACGCCCAGCTCGAGAAGAGCGGTACCGCCACACTCAAGGGGCAACTTTTCTACCAAAACGAGGGTCTCAAGGTCATCGGGCGCGACCAGCGCGTCTCGCTGGCCCCGGCCACGCGGTATTCAGCCGAGGCCGCCGACGCAGCCCTTGCCGGCAAGCGCATCGAGCCGGCAGACCCTCGGGCACGGGCCTATACCCACACCGCCACCACCGACAGTGAGGGCCACTTCACATTCACCGGCCTACCCTCCGGTGTGTTCTATGTCGGCGGCGTGGTGCGTCTGCCCGATGGCAGCATGAGCCCGTACATCCTCAAGCAGGTGCGCCTCGGCGTCGGGCAAACCAAGACGGTGAAGCTGACGCGCTGACCGCGGCAGACTACCGCACCGTGCGCCGCGCATCCGCATTTTGTTTTACACTGAATGGGCGGAAATCCTACCGCCTGTTCAGTGCAAGGAGGATGACATGTATCGATCTCTTTTGGTTCCGCTCGACGGCTCAGAACACGCCGTTCAAGCATTGATCATCGCCTCTCAGATGCTGGATGACGACACCGAGCTGTTCGTGCTCAACATTCCAGAACCACCGCTTGCCAACGATACTCTGGGTGCAGGTGTTGGTGCAGCCCCACTGGATTACAGCACGGAAAAGGCCAAGGCCCAGGCCGACGAAGTGATTCGCGAAAGCCTTCAAAAAGCCAAGCTGGGTGATCGTCAGGTTCACGCGATCATGCGTAATGGGCCGCCGGTGGCCGCTATTCTCGACGAGGCACGCGAGCGCAAGGTCGATGCCATCGTGATGGGAAGCCGCGGGCTCTCGGATCTCAAAGGGCTGATGATCGGAAGCGTCTCACATAAGGTTAGCCACCTTGCCCCGTGCTCGGTCATCACCGTCCACCTGCCCGACACCAACCACTGAACGTTATATACCCGGATGCGGGCGCATCATGTCCGACGGTGCGCCCGCACCGTCTCATTTAAACGCCTCCCGCAGCAGCCAAAAAAGCATCAGCATCAGCGCGATTGCCATGAGTCGATTGAACCAGCCCGCCCATCTCGGATGTGACATCAAAGCGCTGCCAAGCCGCGCCCAAAGCAGTACACAGCTCAGACAGACCACCAAGTAAATTCCGCTCAGTGACAGCATCGAAAGGCCCTCAGTGCCTTCGGGGGTCGAGAACAGTGCCACCAGTGACAGCGCCACCGCCCACGCCTTGGGGTTGAGCCATTGGGTGAGGGCGCCCTCGCGCAGAGAGGGGGCATGAGCGTCAGCCGCCCCCGAGCGCGGGTCGGCCCGTAGAAGCTGAAGGGCAAGCCAGAGCACGTAGACACAGGCAGCGCCCATCATCATCGTCTGAATCCACGGCCAGTGAAGCACCAGGGCCGACAGCCCCAGATACGCCGCCCATAGAAGCGCGACAAACCCGCTCGCCGCGCCGAGGGCGTACCCGGCCACCGCACGCCACCCCACACGACTGCCGGCCATGGCCGCCACCAGATTCACAGGCCCCGGGGCCCCTGACGCCACGAACGCCATACCCACCACCTCGCTCCATCCCTGAGTCATTATCGCGCTCCCCTGTTCGATCAAGACGTACCAAGGATCGCCTGAGCGCACCGCGCCTGGATTGTAGGAAATAAACCGAATCGGGAAATGAACAGGTCGTGGCGTTGGCGTTCGAGCGCGAGGCGCTCAATGCCTGATGTATTGGCCCGGAGTGACGCCGAGCACGTGGCGAAAGGTTCGAATGAAGTGCGGTTGATCGTGGAAGCCAAGCCGCACCGCCACATCGGCTGCGGACACGCGCCCGCCCAGTAACGACCGGGAATGTTCGATGCGACGCTGAAGCCAATAGGCGTAGGGCGTCAGGCCGTACTCGCGGCGGAACGTGCGAAGCAGCGCGTTGGGGTGCATATCAAAGCGTTCGGCAAGGCGTGAGAGTGACACCGTCACCGGTTCGCCGTCCACGAGTCGCCGGGCCTCATCCTGGAGGTGAGCACGCACGCGCTGGGCAGTCGTGACATCTCGCATCGACGAAGGCAACCGCGCACCGCCATGTACGACAAAGGCCTGGCTCAACACATCGATCAGCTCGGCCTGGAACGCTAACTGCCAGCCCGAATGGCCAGCGTGGCAGACGCGGGTCAGAAGCCGGGTAAGGCCGCGCTCGATCTGACCACCCGGGTCGCAGGCATTCAACGCCCGAAAGCCGGTCATACCGCGGTGACCGAGCTGCTCACCGAGTGCGGTTTCCGAGACGTAAAGCATGGTGTAACGCAGCCGCTTGCTCAGGGCGTAGCCGTTGTGGGGCTCGTCCGGGTTCATCAGCGACAGCGTCTGCCGCGCCAGGGCGTGGCGCGCCCCGCGGCAGTGGTAGCCGCCCACGCCTGCATGGATGGCACCGAGCGCGAAGGCATCGTGGCTGTGCCGGCCGAAGGGCTCGCCGCTGAAATCCGCCGCCAGCAGCTCGATGCCTGGCAGGCCCTCGATGGCGTGCAGGCGATTTCGAACGCGCGCCTCAGTCATGCGTCACTGCCCTCGCCGTTCCAACACCAACTGTGGGTCGATGCGGGTCGAGAACCAGCTCATGCCCCAGTGCAGGTGCGGGCCCGTGGCGCGGCCGGTCGAGCCGACCCGGCCGATGATCTGGCCCTGCTTGACGTGATCGCCGACAGCGACGTTCAACCGGGACAGATGCAGGAAGTTGGAACTGATGCCGAAGCCGTGATCGAGCAGCACGGTGCCGCCGGTCAGATAGAGATTGGGGTCGGCGAAGGTAATGACGCCACTGGCCGGGGCCTTGATCGGCGCCCCCTCGGGCGCGGCAATGTCCATGCCTGAATGCGGTGCCCCGGGGGTACCATTATAGATGCGCTGACGCCCGAATCGCCCACTGATGCGCCCCTCGACCGGCTGAATAAACCGTTCGGTAAAGCCGATACGGTCGTCGTTTCGCGTGCGCGCTGCACTGACGCGCTGCTGCTCGCGGGCAATTCGCTCGGCAAGTTTTTTCGGCGGCGACACGGTCTTTGAAGGCACGCCATCAACCCTTGAAATCGGCCAGTCTCGCGGCGTCACCCCGACGCTTGCGTGCGTTACCGTGCCATCGGGCCGTGTGATCTCGATCTGCTCGGGTGCGGATGCGTCGCGGCCCACGCCGAACACCACCGTGCCGTAATCGGTCACGTGCACCTGGCGCCCGGCAATGCGCACACGGCTTTCGGGGGGCACCTTGCCGATCACCATCGCCCCTTGCGGCACGGCCTCTGGAAAGACGATGTCGGCGGCGGCCACCGAGGGCACGCGCCCAAACACCAGCGCGGTAAGTGCCAAGAGCGCTACGATCAGCAAAGGCCGGCGTGATAGGGTCATGTATCTTATCCTCATGGTCTTGTTACAAAAACTGCTGTTAAACGTGGCGAGCGCGTTATAATCCTCGCCAACCGCCGAGGCGTCGCGCAGCGCGCGTCTTCTCGCCTCGCTTTCGAATCACGGCGCCTGGCGCCGCAGTCGTCACGGATACCCTTATGGATACCCCGACCCATTACATCATGACGGTCGCCTGCCCGGCGGCCTCCGGCATTGTTGCCGCCGTCACCTCGTTTCTGAGTACCCATGAGTGCTACATCAGCGAGCTGGCCCAGTTCGACGACGAAGCCATCGGCCGCTTCTTCCTTCGCGCCCGTTTTCGCTTCAATAACGACGCCAAGGGCGATCCTGCCGAAAACGTCGAACGAATGCAGCAGGAGTTTAGTCAGGTCGCAAGCGACTTCTCGATGGAATGGCAGATCCATGACGCGGCCAAGCCGCCCAAGGTCATGATCATGGTCAGCAAGTTCGACCACTGCCTGACCGATCTGCTTTATCGCCATCGCAAGGGCGAACTGCCGATGGAAATCACCGCCATCGTCTCCAACCACCTCGACCTGCGTCCGATGGCCGAGCGTGAAGGCATCCGCTTCGTGTACAAGCCGATCACGCCCGACACCAAGGCCCAGCGAGAACAGGAGCTTTTCGAGCTGATCGAGGACACCGGCACCGAGCTGGTCGTGCTGGCTCGCTACATGCAGATTCTCTCAGACGACATGTGCCGCAAGCTCGAAGGCCGTGCGATCAACATTCATCACTCGTTTTTGCCGGGATTCAAGGGCGCACGCCCCTACCATCAGGCGTTCGAGCGCGGCGTAAAGCTGATCGGTGCCACCGCCCACTTCGTGACCGCCGACCTGGACGAAGGACCGATCATCGAACAGGAAGTCCAGCGGGTCGATCACACCTACCGCGCCCAGGAGCTGGCCTCGGTCGGCCGGGCCACGGAAACCGTGGCGCTGTCGCGCGCCGTGCGTTATTTCCTCGAGCACCGGATTTTTCTGGCCGACAACAAGACGGTCATTTTCCACTGACCTGTCCGCTTGTCATCCCGCCATGAAACTCTCGATTATGAAACACTCGATCATAAAACACTCGACCATGAAAAAAGGCGCCCAAAGGGGCGCCTTTTTTTGGACGTCGCGGCCTGGCCGCGACGTGTCTGGCACTGCACTCAGGCGATGGTTTCGCCGGCCAGCATGAACCAGGTTTCCAGTACCGCATCCGGGTTCAGCGAGACGGAGTCGATGCCCTCGTCCATTAGCCACTTGGCGAATTCCGGGTGGTCCGACGGGCCTTGGCCGCAGATTCCGACGTACTTGCCCTGCGCCTTACAGGCCTGAATCGCCATCGACAGCAGTTTCTTGACCGCCGGGTCACGCTCATCGAAGTGCTGGGCGATGATGCCGGAGTCGCGGTCGAGACCAAGCGTGAGCTGGGTCATGTCGTTGGAGCCGATGGAGAAGCCATCGAAGTGCTCCAGGAACTCGTCGGCACGCAGTGCGTTGGTCGGCAGCTCGCACATCATGATGACCTTGAGCCCGTTCTCGCCGCGCTTGAGGCCATTGGCCTCCATCAGCTCGACCACGCCACGACCTTCTTCCGGCGTGCGGACGAACGGCACCATCACCTGGATGTTGTCGAGGCCCATCTCGTCGCGCACGCGCTTGAGCGCCTTGCACTCGAGTTCGAAGCACGACCGGAAATCATCGGACAGATAGCGTGAAGCGCCCCGGAAACCAAGCATCGGGTTTTCTTCGCTCGGCTCGTAGAGCTTACCGCCGATCAGGTTTTCGTACTCGTTGGACTTGAAGTCCGACAGCCGCACGATGACCCGTTTCGGGTAGAACGAGGCTGCAAGCGTCGAGATGCCCTCGGCAAGCTTGTCGACGTAGAAGCTGACCGGGTCGTCGTAGCCGGCGGTGCGCAGGTCGATAACCTGACGCAGGTCGTCGGACAGCGTGTCGTAGTCCATCAGGGCGCGCGGGTGCACGCCGATCATGCGGTTGATGATGAACTCGAGTCGCGCCAGACCGACGCCTTCGTTGGGCAGGCCGGAGAACGCAAACGCGCGGTCGGGGTTACCCACGTTCATCATGATCTTGAACGGAATTTCCGGCATCTGATCGACGCTGGTCGAGCGGTTTTCAAACTCCAAAAGCCCCGCGTAGACGTGGCCGGTGTCGCCTTCGGCGCAGGATACGGTGACTTCGTCGCCGTCCTTGAGAAGTTCCGTGGCATCACCACAGCCGACCACGGCCGGAATGCCCAGCTCACGAGCGATGATTGCCGCGTGACAGGTACGCCCGCCCCGGTTGGTGACGATCGCCGACGCGCGCTTCATGATCGGTTCCCAGTCCGGGTCGGTCATGTCAGTGACCAGCACATCGCCGGATTCGACCTTGTGCATGTCCTCCGGTGACTCGACCAGACGCGCACGGCCCTGACCGATACGCTGACCGATGGCACGGCCGTCGACCAGCAGCGGGCCGGTTTCCTTCAGTGTGAAGCGCTCGAGCGTGCCGGCTTCCTGGTTCGAGACCACGGTTTCCGGACGCGCCTGTACGATGTAGAGGTGATTGTCGTCGCCATCACGGGCCCACTCGATGTCCATCGGGCGGCCGTAGTGGTTTTCGATGGTCACGGCCTGACGGGCAAGCTCCATCACTTCGTCATCGTTCAGGCAGAAGCGCTGACGGTCTTCTTCAGCGACGTCGACCGTTTCAACCGAGCGGCCGGCAGAGGCGGTGTCGGTGTAGACCATCTTGATGCGCTTGGAGCCGAGCGTGCGACGCAGAACCGCCGGGCGGTTCGCGGCAAGCGTCTGCTTGTGCACGTAGAACTCATCGGGGTTGACCGCACCCTGTACCACGGTTTCACCCAGACCCCAGGCGCCGGTCACGAATACCGCATCGCGGTAACCGGATTCGGTGTCAAGCGTAAACATGACGCCGCTGGCCGCAGTTTCAGAGCGCACCATCTTCTGGACGCCTGCGGAAAGTGCGACGTTTTCGTGCGGGTAGCCGCGGTGCACGCGGTAGGAAATCGCACGGTCGTTGAACAGGGACGCAAACACTTCATGCACGGCGCGTTTGACGTTGTCGAACCCGTCGATGTTCAGGAAGGTTTCCTGTTGGCCTGCAAAGGAGGCGTCCGGCAGATCCTCGGCGGTGGCGGAGGAACGCACGGCGACCTTGAGATTGGGGTAGCGCGCCTGAAGCGTCTGGTAGGCATCGGCGAGTGCGGCCTCGAACGCAGGCGGCAGCGGCGTGTCGATCACCCACTGGCGAACCTTTTCACCGACACGTGCGAGCATCTCGGTATCGTCGACATCGAGTTCGTCGAGCTCGGCATTGATGCGATCGTTCAGGCCTTCGTGCTTCAAGAATTCACGATAGGCGTGCGAGGTGGTGGCAAAGCCGCCCGGCACGGTAACGCCGGCATCCGCCAGGTTCGAGATCATCTCGCCGAGCGAGGCGTTCTTGCCGCCAACGCGATCGACATCATCCATGCCAAGTTGATCGAAAGTGATGATGAACGCTTCCAAGGTTCTCTCCTGATAGTCGTTTCGACACGCAATTTGCGCCAAACAGTGGGGCCAGAAGCTAACAGGCGGACTCCGGCTTCGCCAGATATTTTAAGGCGTACACGCTGGAGTTTTTTTACAACATGTGCCGGCCTGACTCGGCCGTGCCTATAGCGGTTGCCGAGCGTACGCTCTCGGTCAACAATGACGGATCGACTCACACGGACGTACCTCATGACGCGCACCGCCTTTTTCATTTCAGACGGCACAGGCATCACCGCCGAGACACTTGGCCGTAGCTTGTTGTCCCAGTTCGAAAATATCGAGTTCAACCAGATCACCAAGCCCTACATCGACACGCTGGAAAAAGCGCATGCGCTGGTGGAACTGATTGAATCAACTGCCGAGCGCGACGGTGTTCAACCGATCGTGATCGACACCATCGTCGATCAGACCGTGCGCAATATCGTCGCCAAGGCCTCCGCCTTCCAGATCGATATTTTTTCGACCTTTCTGGCGCCGCTTGAGGACGAACTGGAAACGCACTCGACCTATACCGTCGGCCGCACCCACGCCATCGGTCAGGATGACGTCTACATGCATCGAATCGAGGCCGTCAATTTCGCCCTCGACAACGACGACGGTGCACGCACCTATCAATACGAGGAAGCCGACATCATCCTGGTCGGCGTCTCACGGTGCGGCAAGACACCCACCTCGCTTTACCTGGCCCTTCAGTTCGGCATTCGCGCGGCCAATTACCCGTTGACCGATGACGACCTCGACGACAACGGCAGCCTGTCGCTGCCGGCCTCGCTGATGAAGCATCGCCACAAGCTGTTCGGATTGACGATCGACATTCGACGGCTAACCGCGATTCGCACCGAACGCCGTCCCGACAGCCGCTACTGCTCGATGGATCAGTGCATGCGCGAAGTCGAGCAGGCCGAGGCACTCTATCGCCGCCACGGTATCCCGTTCATCGACACCACGCGCTTCTCGATCGAGGAAATCTCGACGCGCATGATGAACGAGACCGGCCTGCAGCGCCGGTTCAGCCCGCGTTGAGCGAACACACACACAACGCCTGCCATAGAGATAGTGCATGATCGGTAAACACTCCGAAAACGACACCCAGAACGTCACGGTCGACCCCGCCGTGCTCGACGCGGCCCGCGCGCTGGCCGACAGGCCCGGACGAACGCTTCTGGGCATCGTCGGCGCGCCCGGCGCCGGCAAATCAACATTGACCGAAGCGCTGATCACCGCGCTGGGCAGCGCCCAGGCCCAGTGCGTACCGATGGACGGCTACCACCTCTCGAACCGGGAACTTGCCCGGCTCGGTCGCAGCGATCGAAAGGGCGCCCCGGACACCTTCGACGCCACCGGCTACCGCGACCTTCTAACGCGCATACGCAAGACCACGGACGAAGTTATCTACGCCCCGGCGTTCTACCGCGAGATCGAAGAACCCATTGCCGCAAGTCTTGTAGTAACGCCTGAGTGCCCGCTGGTGATTACCGAGGGCAATTATCTGCTGCTGGAGGACACGCCGTGGCCACAGGTCGCAGCGCAGCTCGATGAAGTCTGGTATGTCGACGTACCCACGCCGCTTCGGGAAACGTGGCTGGTCGAGCGCCACATGCGCTTTGGCCGCACCGAGACCGAGGCACGGGACTGGGTCGCCACTACCGACCGCCCCAACGCCGAGCGCATCGAGGCTACCCGCACACGCGCCCACCGCACGCTCGTCTTCGACGGGCCGAGACTGCGCTTTGCATGAGCGCATACCGAATGACACCACTCGAGCACGTCCAACAAAAACGGCCCGCAAAGCGGGCCGTTTTTTAGGCACTGCCCGTCATCTCAGGCATTGCCCGTCATTTCAGGCATTACTCGTAACCACGCCATCCGCGTCACGCGCCTCGAGAGGCGAGTGCGCGAAAGGCGCGGCGAGACAAGGTGATCGGTGCCCGAGCGGCACGGCGAAGATGCCGAGTGCGGTGACGACGCATAGCGTTCGGCGGCAGGCGATAGCTCATGCCCTCTTCGATGGCGTACCGGCACGGGTTGCACAGCCCACAGGGGGCGCGATCCATCGGCGTAAAGCAGAACCAGGCCTTTTCGAGCGCATCGATAAACCCATGGCGCTCGGCCTCGGCCTTCATCTGTGTCTTGGAGATGTTCAAAAGCGGGAAATCGAAGAACCGGAAGATCGCCTCATCCGTATCGATGCGAGGATCGAACGTCCAGATGCCCTCGTCGGTGGTCACGACCTTGCCCTCCAGAAAGCGGTAGGCCTTGTCATCGACATGCACACTGAGCTCCAGGTGCTCGATGCGCTCATTCTCGGCGTACCGGGCCAGCCAATCGTACTGGCTACCCAGATGCGCCTGCCGAGTCAGCCGATGGTACGCCGCGCTCAGTTCAGGGTTGGCCGGAATCTCGCTGACAGGCGTGATACGAAGCGGCTCGATGCGCTCGGCCGCATCCGGATCGATATTTGAAAGCGCAACGCGCACCTCGGAGATAGCCTGAAGCTCGCGCAGACTCGACGCACGCCCCAGATCAACAATGTAGTGCGGCACCACGGTCTTGCCTTCGACAAGCGCCGCCGAGAGAACGCGATAGGTCGAGTCCCAGCCGCCGGTCCAAAGCACATCTATTGAGGTACGCATGCAAGGCTCCACAGGCCGATGATCATAAGGCGGCTGACGCTACGCCACTTGATCATCGACTCATTAGGCCGTTTCGCGCATTTTGGCGTGCCTTCGCCCAAAGTGGAATTCGTGGCCCAAGGCACCGCTGTCACCCGGTCAGGCCTTAGACCGACCGCGCGTCCTGCTCCGCGTCGTCCTGCTTGACGACCTTGTGGCCATCTTCGGCCAGGCCGTTTTTCCAATAGCTCGAGATGTAGAGCTGACGCCGATCGAGCCCGCGCACCTGTTTGACGTAGTGGCGAAGCGCCCGCATCGAGGAAAACTCGCACGCCCCCCACACAAAACCGCGCCCCGTCTCGGGCCAGGGCCAGGCGGTGACGGCCTCGACCAGCGGGCTCGCCTCGGCCTCCACGCCGGGGGTCGGGTTCACGACCCAGTGAAGCTCGATGCCCGCAGGCGCTTCAAGCGTCTGAATGTCGTCGCGACTGGTGACCTCGATGAAGGCCGCCCCGGTCATGGTCTCGGGCATGGTTTCAAGATTCACCGCAAGCGCCGGAAGCGCGGTCATGTCGGCCGCCAGCAAACACCAGTCCGCCTCGGTATCGACCGTCTTTTTCGGCCCCGGCCCACCCACGCTCAACCGCGCGCCAAGCTCAGCCGTAACTGCCCAGTGCGAGGCCGGGCCGTGATCCTTGTGCAATACCACATCGACGTCGATCGCCTCTGGCCGCTGAGCCCTGACGGTGTAGGTACGCACCGCCGTCGGCCGCTCATTGCCCTGCTCGATCATAAGCTTCACATAGCCCCCGGACTGATCCGTTTCGGGAAACTCGGCCATGCCCTCACCGCCAAGCGTCAGACGCAGCATATTGGGCGTGAGCCGAACCCGGTCGAGCAGCTCAAGCGTTCGGGGGGCCGGTTTTTTACGGTCGGTCATGAAGAGGCTCCAAGGGTGTAATCCAGATTGGTGGTCATGGCCTCGGCCAGACGCAGGAATGTGCGGGCATCATCGTCACTCAGGCCATCCATCATTCGCGCGGCGGCGCAGGCCTCGGCGCGACGGATGCGCTCGATCATCGCCTCACCGGCCGTGGTCAGTCCCAGCTGATGGCTGCGCCCATCGCTTGGGTGGGACCATTTTTCGACCAGGCCCGCCTCCAGCAGCTGACCGATCAGCCGTGTAATCTGCGCCTTGTCACGCCGGGACGCCTCGGCAAGGCTCTGCACCGTACTGTGTGGCAGGTAATGAATGCCCTTGAGCGTTTTCAGATGCGAGACCGAAAGCGTCAGACCTTCATCGCGGTACGCCCGACGAAGCGCACGCTTGTAGGCATGAAAAAACAGATGAAGCGTGTCGCTGAACGATGACATTGACCCACCCGAACTCGTTGATAATGACAATCAATAGTGTCAAAAAAGATGACATTGTCAACCATGTGATCGAGTCGCGTCAGCCGCGAGGTGATTGTTCCAGCACACGCAAAAGCGCTCGAAGGCCGTGATCAAGGGCCGCCCGCTCCTCGTCAGACAGTTGAGACAACAATCGCTCTTCGTTGGCAACGTGCGGAAACAGCGCACGCTCGATCACTGCTCGGCCCGCCTCGGTCAACTGCACCAGACTACTGCGAGCGTCATGCTCATTGGCCACACGCTCGATCAGGGCTCGGGATTCCAGACGCTTGAGCCGGTTGGTCATGGTGCCGGACGTGATCATCAATGATGAGAAAAGCGCGGTCGGTGCCAGGCAGAACGGTGGGCCGGAGCGTCTCAACGTCGCCAGTACATCGAACTCCCAACTCGCCAGTTCGAACTCATCGAAGACCTGATCCAGCGCCGTCTGGATCAGGGCCGAACTTCGTTTCAAGCGGCCGATGGTGCCCATCGCTTCGACGGCAAGCGCCGGATACTCGTGGCGCCACTGATCGAGTACGGCATCGACCGGGTCAGGGGGATTGGGCGTCATGAATGCTCTCCAAAAGGGATTCAAGCAATTATCTTGACATCAAGATATATCGGCGTCATCGTTTATTTATCTTGAAGTCAAGGTAACTGCCATGAACGCACTGTTTCTAACAGCCACCACGGCCCTCGCCCCAATGCTCTGGGGGTCGACCTATCTGGTCACCACTCAATACCTGCCCGAGAACGCACCGTTCACGGCGGCGCTGATCCGAACACTTCCGGCGGGGCTTATTCTTTTGCTGTGGCATATTCGAGATGGGTGGCCTCCGAGATTTTTGCAGCTCGTGCTTCTGGGCGCGTTGAACATCGGGGTCTTTCAGGCGCTGTTGTTCGTGGCCGCCTACCGCTTGCCCGGCGGCCTGGCCGCGATCGTCGGAGCGCTCCAACCCTTGATCATTCTCGGGCTCAACAGTCTGACCCTGCGCCGCTTGCCACCACGGCATCTGCTCTTTCTGGCGGCGCTTGCGCTGATTGGAATGACCTTGATGATAGGGATGACCGAGGGCCTGCCGGACCCGCTCGGCCTTGCCGCCGCCTTCGCCGGTACGGCGTCGATGGCGACCGGGGTCTGGCTGACCCGGCGCTGGCAGCTTCCGCTCTCGACCGGCACGTTGACGGGATGGCAACTCACGCTTGGCGGCCTCATGCTGCTGCCGTTTGCCGGCTGGGCCGAATGGCCAATGCCGTGGCCAACGCCGAGCGCATGGGCAGGCTACGCCTACCTGACCTTCGGCGGTGCGCTGGTGGCGTATCTACTATGGTTTCGAGGCGTTCACCGTCTACCAAGTGTCGCGGTCGTGGCGCTTGGTCTTTTAAGTCCGATCACGGCAACGGCTCTGGGCTGGGGCGTGCTCGGCCAGGCGCTATCGCCCTCGGCGCTTTCAGGCATGGTGCTTACGCTATTCTGCGTGGTACTGCTTCAAACACCGGGGCTCATCGGTCGCCGAAGGCGTATTAAACAACACATGACCCGCACACCCGGCCACTGAGTACACGATGGACAGGACTATCTCCCCGACACCAAGCGGCGTATCGTGAATGGCCATTTCCAATTGCTTCAACGCCGCGACATCGCCCAACCATGCCTTCTGACTCAGACACCTCGCTTACGCAAAATCTTCGCATCATCGCCATTGTCAGCTCTACGTTTGTCAGCATGCTCTGCATCGGCATGACCCTGACCGTGCTGCCACCCTGGATTCACGACCGGCTCGGTTACGCATCGATCACGGTAGGGGCCGTCATCAGCCTTCAGTTTCTGGTGACGCTCATGACCCGGCCGTTCTCCGGCCGACTGGCCGATCTGCTGGGCGCCAAGCGCATCGTTTTAAGCGGCTTAGTGGGCTGCGCGGTCAGCGGTGCCTTCATTGCGCTTGCGGCACTTTTCGAGTCGCCGCCGGGGCCCGCGCTGGCGTGCCTGATCATCAGCCGGGTCCTTCTTGGCATATCACAGGGCATGATCGGCACCGGCACCCTGAGCTGGGGGATCGGGCTGATGCCCGCCCCGTTGATGAGCAAGGTCATCTCCTGGAACGGCATTGCAGGCTACGGCGCGCTCGCGCTTGGCGCCCCGCTCGGGGCCTTTATTGCAGGCGTTCAGGGCGTTGCCTCGATGGGTATCGTGATCGTGCTTGTGGCGCTGACCGCCCTTGTGACCTCGCTCAAACGCCCGGCCTCGCCTATCGTCAGCGGTGAGCGCGCACCCTTTCGGCGTGTGTTTCGAGTGGTCGCTCCGTATGGGCTGACGCTTGCACTCAGCGCCATTGGCTACGGGGTAATCGCCACCTTCATCACGCTTTATTACGCCGACAAGGGTTGGTCAAACGCCGCGCTCGGGCTGAGCGCGTTCGGAACGGCTTTTATCCTGGCGCGACTTCTGTTTGCCAACACCATCACTCGATTTGGCGGCTACCGGGTCACGCTGGTCTGTTTCATGGTCGAGCTGGCGGGGCTTTCCATGCTGTGGTTGGCCGACTCGTCGAATACGGCGCTGATCGGTACAACGCTCACAGGCCTTGGCGTGTCGTTGATCTACCCGGCGCTCGGGGTGGTAGCGGTCGCCAAGATTTCCGCCAGCAACCGAAGCGCAGCGCTGGGGGCGTACTCAGTCTTTCTGGACGCCGCCGTTGGCGTGACCGGGCCGGCTGCGGGTATCATTGCAGGCATTGCAGGGTATTCAGCAATCTTTTTGGCCGCCGCACTCAGTAGCACTTTGGGACTGATTCTGTGTGCCGGGCTGTACGCCAACTCGCGTCGGCGACGCGCCCGGGCCTCGGTACAGCCGTTCGCACCGGACTCTTAGTAGCCGTAACCAAAAAAGCGCCCGACTTATCGGGCGCTTTGAAAGCACAATGACTGTTACAGAGGAGACTACGTCTTGGCTTTACTGCGTTTTCGCTGACGGTACTGGTCGGCAATGACCGCTGCCACGATGATCACACCTTTGACGATGTCCTGGTAATAGGCGTCGACGCCAAGGAAGGTGAACCCGCTGAGCATGACACCGAGAATCAAGGCTCCGATCACCGTGCCAGTCACGCGGCCAACTCCACCGGCCAGACTGGTGCCCCCAATGACGGCGGCAGCGATGGCGTCAAGCTCATACATCAAGCCCATGCCTGCCTGACCCGTACCGGCTCGTGAGGCGGCAATGGCGCCACCAAGCCCGGCTAGAAGGCCAGCAATGGCGTAGACAACGATCAGGTGTCTGCGAACGTTGATGCCCGATACGCGCGCTGCCTGTGGGTTAGCACCGATGGCGTAGGTGTATTTACCGTAGCGGGTGTACTTGAGCGCAATATGAAAGATCGCGGCAACGGCTAAGAAGATGATGACCGGATTGGCGCCTGAACCGAGCCACATGAAATCAGGCGTCAGCATACTGACCGGCTGGCCGTCGGTATAGGCGCGCGCTAAACCACGTGCACTGACCATCATGCCAAGCGTTGCAATGAACGGCGGGATCATCGTCAACGAGATCAGAGAACCGTTGATTAACCCGGCCAAGGCACCGACCAATAGCCCGGCCGCCAGCGGTATGATCCATGGAAGATCGGTCAGCGCCGGATAGACTGCCCGCATGTAGTCAGACGACTGAGCGAAACTGGCCGTGACCATGGCCGCAAGTGCCAGTACCGAGCCCGACGACAGATCGATCCCGCCGGTAATGATGACCTGTGTGACTCCGATGGCGATTATGCCGATAATCGACATCTGAAGAATCATGATCAAAAGGCGCTGAGGGTTGAGTAGGAACGAATCCCCGCGCACAATCCAGCCAAGGGCCTCGAACAACAGCGAGATACCGACCAGAACCAACAGAATGCTTACTTCGGTCGGCACCTTCTTTTTACGTTTCTTGCCCGTTGTTTCTTCCACTGCTTTTGTCGTGTCTGTTGCAGTCGACATGAACATATCCTTCTTTAGCTACGTCAGGCCGCGTCCGCACCCATAGGTGATGACGCCAGTTCCATGATGCGTACTTGTGAGGCCTCCTCGCGAGGCACGACGCCCGTTACCCGCCCCCCATGCATGACTAGAATCCGGTCACTCATGCCCATAACCTCAGGCAGTTCGGAGGAAATCATGATGACGGCGACGCCTTCGCTTGCCAGCTTGGTCACCATACGGTGAATTTCAGCCTTGGCCCCCACATCAATCCCACGGGTCGGCTCATCCAGAATCAGAATTTTTGGCTTGGTTAAGAGCCAGCGTCCGATCAACACCTTTTGCTGATTCCCGCCAGAAAGATTTCCGATGCGTTCATCAAGGTTCGGGGTCTTGACCTTCAAAAGCGATTTCATGCTTTCGCATTGATCATCGAGCACGCCTTGACTGACGAAGCCACTGCGAGTGTAGCCGTCTCGTAGCACGGCGATTTCCATGTTCTCGAGCACCGATAAGTCAAGAAACAGACCGGTTTCTTTACGATCTTCCGTCAAAAGCGCCATGCCGTTGACCATGGCCTGATGAGGAGACGTGATTGCAACGGAGGTTCCGTTGACTTTGATCTCGCCGCTGGTGGCCGGGGTCACTCCAAAAAGCGTTTCGGCAACGTTGGTACGCCCGGACCCGACAAGCCCAGCCAGACCAACGATTTCACCGGCTCGAACGTCGAAACTTACATCGGTGAAGACGCCTTCCAGACTCAGGTTCCTGACAGACAGAACCACGTCGCCGATCGGCACGGTTTCTTTGGGAAACATTTGAGTAACTTCACGGCCGACCATCAGCTTGATGATTTCGTCGCTGGTCATGTCCGAAGCCTTGGCACAATGGATAAACTGGCCATCACGGAAGACCGAAATATCATCGGCAACGGTAAATACTTCATCCATCTTATGGGTGATGTAGACGATGCCTTTTCCTTGGGCTCTTAGATCATTGATGATTCGAAACAGGTGCTCGACTTCACGATCGGTGAGTGCCGAGGTTGGTTCGTCCATGATCAAGACGTCGGATTCGTAGGAAACCGCCTTGGCGATTTCAACCATCTGACGACCGGCGATGGTCAGATGGCGTACTTCCATGTCGGGATCCATGGTGATGCCAAGACGCTCGAACAGGGCCTGGGTCTTATCGTGAAGTGCCCTATGATCAACCAGCCCGAACGCATTGAGTGGTTCTCTGCGAATCCAGATATTTTCGGCAATAGTCATGAACGGCATCAGGTTGAGCTCCTGATGGATCATGGCGATTCCAGCCTCGAGCGCATCAAGCGGCCCAGTAAGGGTTAATGGTTTGCCACGTAGTCGTACTTCACCTTCATCGGGAATGTAGACACCGGCGATGATTTTCATCAGCGTCGATTTGCCCGCCCCGTTTTCTCCCATGAGGGCGTGAACGGTTCCTGGACGAATCTTCAGCTGCACACCATCGAGTGCCACGACGCCAGGAAAGGTCTTGCGCGCATTGACGACTTCGAGCAAATACTCGTTGGTATCGGATGGGGTATTTTCAGCGCTCATGACTCCGCTCCTTCCAGTTCGCGCCTGCGCCCGAGGGCGCAGGCTGTAACCGCTGCTTATTGGTACTGCTCGAGGTTATTCTTGGTGACAAGCTTGAACGGGATCATAGTGATTTTATCCACGTTCTTACCTTCGATCAGAGCGTTGGCCGCCTTAACCGAGCCCGCGCCCTGACCTTTCGCGTCCTGGAAGACCGTCACCGACATCTCACCACGTTCCAGCGAGTCGAGGGCATCGCGCGTTGCATCGATGCCAGCCACGGCGATGTCACTGGGCTTCATGCCGGATTGCTTCATTGCAATCATCGCACCCAAGGCCATCTCGTCGTTGTTAGCCGCCACGGCGTCGATTTTCTTGCCACCGACGATCCAGTTGTTCATCAAATCGATCGCTTCGGTGCGCTTGTAATCGGCCGCCTGTTTGTCGACTATCTTGATGTTCGGGTACTGTTTGGCCACATCGGTGACGCCGCGGGTACGCTCATAAGTAGCGCTGGAGGACAGCTCACCCATCATGATGGCAACGTTGCCCTTTTCACCGATCAGCTTGGCAAGTTCTTCCATCTGAAGCTTTCCGGCGACGTAATTGTCTGAACCGACAAAGACGACCTTATCGCTTTCAAGATCCTTGCCTTCGGGCTTGCGGTTGACGTAGACGAGCGGGATTCCGTTATTGACCGCTACCTTTGTCATCATCATGGTCGCTGCGGTATCGACGGGGTTGATGATGATGGCATCCACGTTTTGAGAGGCCAGACTCTGAACTTGGCTCAGCTGGCGGCCGATATCGCCCTGAGCGTCGAGAAACTGGATGTCATTACCTTCTTTATTGGCTTCTTGCTGCATGGCGTTACGCATACTGGTCAGCCAGTTGTCATCGAACCACGCGACAGAAACACCGATCGTTGCCGCCCACGCCGAAGATGTGCAGGTGGCAGCCAGTGCAATCCCTACGAGCCATTTCTTCATCGGTTATGCCCTCTAGTCTTATTTTATGAAGCACGTTCCGCCGGAGGCGATGGAACATAAATTCCATAATTAAGAAGTCGAGTCACGATAACCATGAGGTTTTAGTCGCACGCTATGATATATGCCATCGAGAAGCATATATTTTCAGGACGTCCACTACATTAGATAATCCTTTAATCTATGAGACTTTTGGACTAAAAACTTGCATAAGCATCTGTAATAATTGAAATAAAGAATGAATTAAGCATTTTTTTAAATCACTTAACAAACAAGGAAAACAACCTGGACTTGTACTTAAGTTCAACAACATCGCCTCAAAAAGGGAATAAAAATTCCAAAACGTCGTTCATGTCTTAAAAGCATATTACAGTGACGCATCGGCTTGGGTGTTTGGCGGGGGCTTGAACGCTATCGTATAGTGAAACCACTTTTTTAAAGGCCAAGGTCAACTATGCCGCCCTCTCGCATTCAGGTTCGTACACGCCCAAAGCCACCGCTGACGTTTCATCCGCTCGGTGGTTGCGGAGAAATCGGCATGAACCTGTCGATGTATGGGTTCGAAGGCCATTGGGTGGCGGTGGATTGCGGCATGATGATCCGTCAGGATCTACCCTCTCAGCCCCTTCAAGTGCCGGATGTAGACCACCTCGTGGCGCGGAGGTGGGTTCCGAGTGCATTGTTGATCACCCACGCTCACGAGGATCACATCGGGGCGGTAGCCTGGCTGTGGCCGAAATGGGGCTGCCCAATCTACGCAACGCCACTTGCCTGCGCGCTGATCAAGGCCAAGTTCAACGAGCACGGCCTGGCAACCGATGCGCTCAATATCATCACACCGGGGGATGCCATAGAACACGGGCCCTTCACGGTTCGGTTCCTGCCGGTTACGCATTCGATCCCAGAAAGTTGTTCGCTATTGATCCATACGCCGGCCGGCCGCGTGATGCATACCGGCGACTGGAAGCTCGACCCGGCGCCGGTGGTCGGGCCGACGGTCGATCCGGTCACGTTCAAGGCGCTGGCCCCGGTCGATGTGGTGATCGGCGATTCGACTTGTGCGGATGTCGAAGGATTTTCGCGCAGCGAACAGGCCGCCTCGGATTCGCTCGAGGCCTGCGTGGCAAAGTGTTCCGGCCGCGTGGTGGTGAGTTGTTTTTCAAGCAACCTGGCCCGCATCAAGGCGCTGGGCGACATCGCACAGCACACCGGCCGCCGCATCGGCCTTCTTGGGCGATCACTGGAGCGCATGGTGCGCATCGGCATTCAGCTCGGTTATCTGGATGACTTTCCAAGCCGCATTCCCACCTCGGACATCGGCTATCTTCCGCCCGAAGAAGTGCTGATCATTGCGACCGGCAGTCAGGGCGAACCCCGTTCGGCGCTTTCGAAGATGGCCCAGGGCAGCCACCGCGAACTGGATCTGACGCCCGGTGACACCGTGATCTTTTCTGCCCGCGCCATTCCAGGTAACGAGGTCTTCATTCAGCGTCTGAAAGAGGGGCTCAAGCGCCAGGGCGCCGACATAGTCGATGAAACCAACGCCTCGAGCATTCACGCCTCCGGCCATCCGGCACAGGAAGAACTGGCCACGTTCTATGGCTGGCTGAGACCGCGCACGCTTTTGCCGGTACACGGCGAGCCAGCGCATCAGCAGGCGCACCAGGCCCTGGCCACCCGGCTCAACATCGCGACCCCCTTTGCGCCCTTAAACGGAGACGTGATCGAACTTCGTGGCGCCAAGGCCGAGCGCACCGAACACATCGAGCTTACGCCACAGCTTCATTTCCAGAATTCGGGCCGGCGCCGCTCGAGCCGGGGTCAGGCGCCGACGCTCTCCCTGGCCTTGGTGGTCACACCGGACGACAGCGGCCACTGGTGGCGTCAGGGGCCGGCCATCATCGACATCGACGGCCACCTGCTGCTGGACGAAGAGGCCTTCATCGACACCATCGATGCGGTGCTCGAGGCCCTTCCGGCCACATCGCTCAAGCGGCTCCGGCGAGACCTCTACGCCCACCTGGTGGCCGATGTCCATGAACGCACCAACGTCAAGCCGGTGCTGGAGCTTCAACTGATCGATGCGCAGAACGCCTAGCTTCCGAGGGCCAAGTGGGTAATCGATACCGCACGACAGCGATTTTGCACTGCACAATACGTCGGTACAGGCTTTATACTAAGGTCCTAAACGCTTATTTGTCATAAGGACTCTTTGTGCCATTTCGACACACCCTGCTCGCCATAGGCGTGGTCATCGTCTGGGCGTTCAACAACATCGTGATCAAACTGGGGGTGACCGAAGTGCCGCCACTGGCGCTGACCGCGCTGCGCTTTTTGATCGTGGCCGTGCTGGTGGTGCCTTTTACCCGACTCAATCGCCAGCAGTTAAAGTGGGTGGCGCTTCTGGCCTTCACCTTCGGGCTGATGCACTTCGGGTTACTGTTCATCGGCCTGACCTACGCCGAGGTCGGCACCGGCGCCATCCTGGTGCAGCTTGGCACCCCGTTTGCGACCATTCTGGCTGCCATCTTCTTGAAAGAACGCCTCAACGCCCGGCGAATTGCAGGCCTTGCCCTGTCGTTTGCAGGTGTGGTGGTGCTCGCAGGCGGGCCGTCGATGCCTGGCCCACTGGCGCTCGGGCTTTTGGTGACCAGCGCCATGGGCTGGGCGGTCTCGAACATGATCGTCAAGGTCGGCCCAACCATCCCGCCCATTGCCATGGCAGGCTGGATGGCGCTGTTCGCGGTGCCCCTGGTGTCCCTCGCCTCGTTTCTAACCGAGTCTCATCAGTTCGAAGCCATCGCCAACGCGAGCTGGCGCGGCTGGCTCGCGGCGTTCTACAGCGCGATCATGTCCTCGATTCTGGCCTACAGCGCCTGGTACTGGCTGCTGCGTCAGTACGAAGTGCGAAAGGTGATTCCGCTGTCACTGCTGACGCCGGTCTTTGCCGTGCTGTTCGGCATTTTGCTGCTGGGCGATCATCTGGGCATCTACAAGATCGCAGGTGGCAGCATGATCATTGCCGGCATCGCGCTGATCACGGTGCGCTTTCGAAGGCGAAGATAACCTTCCATCGATCACGCACGACCCACAAAAAAAGAGCGCCCAAGGGCGCTCTTTTTATTTTCAGATCGGGTCACACCCGCGTGTTTTGATGCAGGGCTTAGCCGCTGATGCTCTGCACGCTGATCGGCTCCGGCGGCTCAACCGGCGTCAGCCGATAGATCTGATCGGTCGTGATGCGCGATCGATACTCGAGTGGCTCGAGCGTGACGCGCTCGCCGGTCTCGAGCGCACGCTCGATCGCTTCCAGAATGCGAAGGTCGCGGCGGCCTTCTTCACCATCGGCCTCCGGATCCTTACCCGTCAGAATGCAGTTCGAGAAGTACTCGGTCTGGCCACCAAACTGCTCGACCGCACCGGGGTCCAGTGTCTGGGTGTTGCCGTCGGTATCGGTCCAGACGCTCTTGATCGAGACGTCGGGGCCGAACACGAAACTCGGGTCACAGTCGATGGTGCCTTTCTCGGCCACCAGGGTGAAACGGTCGATGCCCGCGGCGGAACAGGACACCAGGAAAGTGGCCAGCTGGCCGCCTTCGAACTCGAGCGTGATCGAGACGGTGTCGTCGAAATTATATTCGCGCTCAGGGTGCTTCCGGCCCGCGGCACGTACCGCGACCGGCTCGGCACCGAACAGGTGGCGCACGGCGTTGATCTGGTAGGTGCCCTGATCCGGCACGACGCCGGCCCAGTAGCCGTTGGTGGCCCGGTGGTTCTGCTCGTTCAGATCCTGCGAGAAATGCGAGGTGAACGAATGGAGCCGGCCAAGCTCACCCTGCTGGAGCCGGGTAATCATTTCGACCGTGCCCGGCTCGTGATGGAGCCGATAGGCGACCATCAGTTTGGCGCCGCTTTTTTCGGCGGCCTTGATCATCGCCTCACACTCTTCGACGCTTATGGCCATCGGCTTTTCGAGCAGCACGTGGATACCGGCCTCAAGCGCCGGAACCGTGTGCTCACGGTGGCGGAAGTTGGGGGTGGCCACATAGACCGCATCGACCTCGCCCGAGGCCAGCAGCTGGTCGTAGTCGTCGTAGGTGTAGCTCTTGATGCCGTAGCGCTCACCGAGCGCCTCGGCTTTCTTGGGGTCTCCCGTGACCAGCGCGACCAACTTGGAATTGGACGTCGCACTGATGCCGGGCATGAAGGCGGTCTGGGAAATCTCACCGCCGCCGACGACCGCGTAGCGGACCGTCTCGGTCGGGGTCTTTGCGTTTGAGCTCATGCATCCTCCGTGATGATAGGCATTCAAGGTGTAGCTACACCCTAGTTCATTCCCGCCGACCTTGTCAGACAACCCAATCAAGCACAGGCCAGTCAGGTACAGACCAGCCAAGTACAGGCCCGCGCTCAAGCATCGTATATGCCGGGCTGGCATGAGCACTGCTCGAATGGCCGCACATCGGCTATACTCGACTTTCGTCTAACGACTCACTCAGGAGCGCTGCATGGCTACCCCCTCCCAACACGATCTGCGTAACGACTTTCGCGCACTGCTCGAAAGCGAGCGCTGCTACTACACCGCATCAACGTTCGACCCGATGTCGGCACGCATCGCGGCGGATCTGGGCTTCGAAGTCGGTATCCTGGGCGGCTCTGTGGCTTCACTTCAGGTACTGGCGGCGCCGGATTTCGCGCTGATCACCTTAAGTGAGTTCACCGAGCAGGCCACACGCATTGGGCGGGTGGCGCGCCTCCCGATCATTGCCGACGCCGATCACGGCTATGGCAATGCGCTGAACGTGATGCGCACGGTCACCGAGCTCGAACGCGCAGGCGTGGCGGCCTTGACCATCGAAGATACGCTGTTGCCGGCGAAATATGGCCGCAAGTCCACCGACCTTATTCCGGTGGAAGAGGCGGTTGGCAAGATCGAGGCGGCGCTTGACGCCCGGATCGATCCGGCCATGGCGATTTTCGCCCGCACCAACGCAGGCCAGCTTTCAACCGAAGACACTATTGCGCGCGCCACGGCCTATCAGGCGGCCGGCGCCGACGGTATCTGCATCGTGGGCATTCGAGATTTCGAGCACTTGGAAGCGATCAGTGCCCACGTTCAGGTGCCCTTGATGCTGGTGGCCTACGACAACCCCGAACTTCGCGACCCTGCACGTCTAGCCGCCAACGGCGTACGGGTCATCGTCAACGGCCACGCGGCGTATTTTGCCGCGATCAAGGCGACCTACGACTGCCTTCGCGAGCAGCGCGGCATCGCCGAGGGCACCCTGAACGCCTCGGAACTCTCGACGCGCTACTCCACCCTTGAGGAAAACCGGGAATGGGCGCGCAAGTACATGGACGTCAACGAGTGAGCGCCTGACGCGCGCTGCCGCCTATAAAAGTACCGTTCATAAAAAAAGCGCCCTGCTAATGCAGGGCGCTTTTTTCGGTGTGAATCCGGTCGAGCTACCGCGTCTTAGAACGTGTACTCGATGCCGATGACGGCCACCGGATAAACGTTGTACTTGTTCAACTCGTCCTTCACTTCCTCTTCTTCCTGATCGACGTAGGGCTGAAGTGCTGTTTGCGCTGCCTGATTGTTGACCGCACTGCCCTTGGCCTCGAGATCTACAGTCGGGTCGATCCAGAACGCGCCAGCTTCAGCGTAGAACCCAAGTCCTTCGCGGTTGCTGGTGCGCCAGCCAAGGCCCAGATACGGCTGCACGCCATCGGACAGCTCCGCCTTGCCATCCAGATACGCAGCATCATCCGGCAGGCCGTAGTTCGACAAATCGACATTGCTCGGCGTACCGGTTGCATTGAGCTTCACGTCAGGACGAACCAGACCGCCCGAGAGGAAGAAGCCACCCGCCCAGGGGAAGTAGTCCAGCTTGAGGCTGTAGATGTCGCTGTCGATGTCGCCTTTGTAGTCGACGTCATCCACAGTGCGATCGAGATCGTCATAGGTGTAGCCACTGTAACCGGCCGTCAGGGCGAAATAATCGCTGAATCGCCAGCTGACGCTGCCGCCGAGACCAGTGGTGCCCGCCTGGGCGCCAAGCGACCAGTGGTCTTGAGCGGCCATGGCCGAGGATGAGGCAACCGCAAGTGCGCCCGCCAGCGCGAGAGAAGTCACAAGACGCATGAGTTAAGTCCCTTGAACGATGAGTTTTCGGTTTTTTTGGTACTCACAGCTACCCATATACACCAATCAAGACTAATTCTTTTTAGCCCTCGAAAGGGTTAGCTTTTTAATACGCTTACTGTACGTGGGTTCGCCGCGTGTAAAGCGCCCTAAAACACCCCAAAATGCGTGCTTTTCGTTTATTTGCCCCGGTTTGGTATGCTCGCCGGATTGCCTTGCAAGGAGAACAGCATGGGATCACTCAAGGACCAACTCAGCTCGCTGGTGTATTCAACCGATGGCGGCGATCAGCGAAAGGCCGACGACGACCCGGCCGCCGCCGATGACGCGCGACTGGCGGGCCTCGACGGCATCGTTCGGCTCAGGCGTGAAACGTCCGGGCGCAAGGGCAAGGGCGTGACCACTGTTTCAGGGGTGCCGTTGACGATGGCCGAGCTCAAGCCCTTGGCCCAGGCCCTCAAGAAGCGCTGCGGCAGCGGCGGTACGCTCAAGGATGACGGGATGATCGAGATTCAGGGCGATCACCGGGATGTGCTCAAAACCGAACTTGAAAAACGCGGGTTCACGGTCAAGCTGGCCGGCGGCTAGGAGATTGTTGATGCACCGAATGCCTACTCTAAAGACCGCCGCCCTGGCGGCACTGACGCTTATGAGCCTCTCCGGCTGCAGCCTGCTTGGCCTTGGGGGCCCTGCGTTTGAACCGCTCACCGGCAGGGCGAGCTATCCAAAAAACTACGAGATACCGAAGGGCGCGACCCTGACGGTTCGTGTGAGCGACGCAGACCGTGACCACGGCCTGATCGCCGAGACAACGGCCAACGAGGTCGAGCAATCGCCCACACCCTTCGCGCTGCAGGTAGACCGCTCGGCGCTGGATGACGCCCATCGCTACACGCTCGAGGCGCGGTTGAGCGCAAACGGTAAAACGCTTCTTGAGACGCCCAAACCGGTGCCGGTCCTCACTCAAGGTGCACCGACCCGCCAGGCCGATGTCTCCCTGAGCGCTCCAGCGCCCTAGACCATGCGCGGCGGACAGGCGGAATCACGCTCGATCAGTTGCGGGGTGAATCGTTCGGGCGGGCTCAGGACGCTCTCCCCGTCGATCAATGAGGTCATGAGCCTGACCGCACACTCGGCCATCGCCTCGACCGGTGCGTGCACGGTCGTAAGGCTTGGCACCATGTGGCGCGCGTAGAGCTCATCGTCGTAGCCGACCACGGAGACGTCGGTCGGCAGCGCGTAGCCAAGTGCCCGAAGCTGACCCATGGCGCTGATGGCCATTTCGTCATTGCCGACCACAAGCCCCGTGAAGCCAGCGCCCTGCTCATGAAGCGTCCGAACGCCGGCGGCACCACTGGGCTCGGTGAAATCGCCCTCGATGACCCGGCCGGCCGGCACCTCGAGTCCGGCCTCGGCCATGGCGCATCGAAAGCCTGCCAGACGATGCCGCGCATCCTGCTTGAACAGCGCCCCGGTCAGGCAGGCGATGCGCCGATGCCCCAACTCGATCAAATGCCGGGTGGCGAGATACTCCCCAAGGTGGTTGTCGGCCACCACGCACTGCGCGGCGATCGCCTCGACGTGGCGATTGAGCACCACCAGCGGCACGCGACCGGCCAGTTCAGTGAGTGCGGCGTCGCTCATGCCATCGGCATGAACGATCAAGCCGTCGCAGCGCTTGTCCAATAGAAATCGGATCGCGGACTGCTCCTGCTCGGCGTCGCTCTGGCCCGAGGCCACGATCAGCGACATGTTCGAGGCCCTGAGCGTCGATTCCACCGTGGTCATCAACCGCCCCAGAAACGGCGCGGCCAGATGGGAAATCACAAGCCCCACGTTGAACGAGCGATTGAAGGCCAGCGAGCGCGCAAAGGCGTTCGGCGCGTAATCGAGCGCCTTCATCGCCTTCTGGACGCGCTTTCGCGTCTGCTCGCTTACCGGCACGTTGCCCGCCATCACACGCGACACGGTCGCCACCGATACGCCCGCCTTTTTTGCCACGTCACGAATGTTGGCCATGGTTTTCCTTATATTCCTGCCTCGGGCGAAGTATGAAGAGGATCGACTTTAGGCGCTATCGACAAAAGATCAATACCGAACCCACAACGGCGTCACTAGCATGAAACCAGTTACATATGTAACTAGTTACATTCCCAATCGGAGTGATCCATGCTCGGCAGAAAAGAAAAACTAAGCTTTGGCATCGGGGATTTCGCGTTTGCCTTCACCTGGGCGTCGGTGGCGCTTTATCTGATGTATTTCTACACCGACGTATTCGGCATCGACCCGGCGCTGGTGGGCACGCTGTTTCTGGTGGCAAGGCTTTGGGATGCGGTGACGGATCCGGTCGTCGGGGTTCTGAGCGATCGAACCCGCACGCGTTTCGGCCGGCTCAGGCCCTATCTTTTATGGTTTTCGCTGCCGCTTGGCATTTTGCTTGCGCTGACATTCACCACGCCGGAGCTGACCGGCACCGCCAAGGTGGTCTACGCCTTCGCGACCTACATCGCCCTCATGGGGTTCTATACGCTGGCCAACATTCCCTATTCGGCGCTGCCGGTGTCGATGACGACCGACAATCAGGAGCGTCGGGATCTGAGCAACGTCCGCGTCATCTGCTCCTACGTGGCGTTTGTCGTCATAAGCTACACGACGCTCCCGATGGTCAAGACGCTCGGTGATGGCGACGACGCGCTCGGGTTTTCACTGGTGTTCGCGCTTTACGGCGCCATTACCTGCCTTGTGCTGCTGATGACGTTCAAGGGCGTGCGCGAGCGCCACACCGAGGGCGACAGCGCCGGAAGCCCCATAACCAGTTTCAAGGACGTTGCCCGGGCCAAACCCTTCTGGCTGATGTTCGCGATCTGCACGTTGATCTTTACCCTGATGCTGATGCCGGACTCGGTGGCGATCTACTTCTTCAAGTATTACCTCGGCGATGAAGACGGCGTGTCGCTGTTTCTCGCCTGCGGCTATATGGCGCTGATCGGCGGGGTGCTGCTCAACCAGTATGTGTTGAGCCGGTTCTGCAAGCGCCAGGTCATGATCTGGGCCAACCTGGCCTACGCGACCGTGCTGTGCGCGTTTTTCGTTGCCGCCGACATGGCCGCTCCGGTGTATTTCCTGGTGTTCATGCTGATCAAGCTGTTGGCGGGCATCGTCGCGGCCACCATGTGGGCGATGGTCGGCGACATTGCCGACTTCGTTGAATACCGCTCGGGCCGCCGCGCTACCGGCGCCTCGACCAGCGCCGTCACCTTCAGCCACAAGTTCGGCATGAGCGTGGGCGGGCTGTTGACCGGCACGCTGTTCAGCGCGTTCGGCTACGTGCCGAACGCGGCCCAAAGCGAGACGGTGCTGACCCTGATCAAATCCATGATGAGCCTGTTGCCGGCGCTCGGTGCGCTGGGCGTGGCGCTTTTAATGGTGATCTACCCGCTAAGCGACGCCGCCATGACCACCATTCGCCAACAAAAACCGACATCCAACTGATCCTGGGCCGACGGGTTCGTCGGCTCCCCCTGTTTTAAAAAGGAGCTTTCATGCGTTCGATTGCCGACACACTTGCCGAGATGACCCTCGAGGAGAAGGCCGCCCTGTGCTCGGGGCAGGACTTCTGGAACACCCGGCCCATCGAGCGTCTCGACGTGCCTGCCATCATGCTCTCTGATGGCCCACATGGGCTTCGCAAACAGCCCGATGGCCCGGGCGCCGACCACGCAGGCCTCCTTGCAAGCCTCCCCGCAACCTGCTTTCCGACCGCGGCCGGGCTTGCAAGCTCCTGGGATACGGCGCTTCTGACCCGGATCGGTGAAGCCCTCGGGGACGAGGCCCAGAGCGAGAACGTAAGCGTCGTGCTCGGGCCGGGCACCAACATCAAGCGCTCACCGCTGTGCGGTCGCAACTTCGAGTATTTCTCCGAAGACCCGGTACTCTCTTCCCGGCTTGCAAGCGCGCACATTCAGGGCGTTCAGTCGAAGGGGGTCGGCGCCTCGCTCAAGCATTTCGCCGCCAACAACCAGGAGCATCGCCGGATGTCGGTCGATGCCCGCATCGATGAGCGCACGCTGCGCGAGATTTATCTCGCAAGCTTCGAAGAGGCGGTCAAGGTGGCCAAGCCCTGGACCGTGATGTGCGCCTACAACCGAATGAACGGCCCCTACTGCAGCGAACATTCGCGCCTTTTGACCCAGATTCTTCGAAAGGAGTGGGGCTTCGACGGCATCGTGGTCTCGGATTGGGCCGCCGTGAATGACCGCGTGGCGGGCCTCGAGGCCGGGCTTGAGCTCGAAATGCCGACCAGTGGCGACACCCGCACCCGCCAGATTGTGAACGCGGTCGAGTCGGGCGCGCTGAGTGAGGGCGTGCTGGATCAGGCGGTCGAGCGCCTGCTCGCCTTCATCGAGCGGGCGCACACGCAAGACCGCACCGACACAGACGTCGATCTGGACGAGCACCATCAGCTGGCGCGACACGTCGCGCGAGAGTCCATGGTGCTGCTCAAAAATGACGGAGCGCTTCCGCTGAGTACGAATCAGCGCGTGGCCGTCATCGGCGAATTTGCCGAACGCCCGCGCTTTCAGGGCGGCGGCAGCTCGCACGTCAACCCGTACCGCGTTGAAACACCGCTTGAGGCATTGAACGCGACGGGCCACAAGGTGCAATACGCCAAGGGCTTTGAGATCGACCGCGACGACACCGATCAGGCGCTTTTGGAGGACGCAGTGGCCCACGCGCAGCGCGCCGATGTCGCGGTGCTGTTTCTCGGGTTGCCTGAGCGGTATGAATCGGAAGGCTATGACCGAACGCACTTGGACATCCCGGCCAATCAGCGCGCGCTGATCGATGCCGTACACGCGGTTCAACCCAATACCGTTGTGGTGCTCGCCAATGGCTCGCCGGTGGCAATGCCCTGGCTTTCAAAAGTCTCTGCGGTGCTCGAAGCCTATCTGGGCGGACAGGCCGTGGGCGCGGCAGTGGCCGATCTGCTGTTCGGCGAGGTCTCGCCCTGCGGCAAGCTCGCCGAGACTTTTCCGCACCGGCTTGAAGACACCCCCTGCTACCTGCACTTTCCCGGCACCGGCGATGTCGTCGAGTACGCTGAGGGGATTTTTGTCGGCTATCGCTTCTTCGATGCCAAAAACGTGGCGCCGCTCTTTCCCTTTGGCCACGGCCTGAGCTACACCACGTTCACCTATCAGGATCTGACGCTTTCAGAGGCACGCATAAGCGCCGATGACACCCTCGACGTCACGGTGCGCGTCACCAACAGCGGCCAGCGCGCCGGCAAGGAAATCGTTCAGCTGTATGTGAGCGATCACACGCACGCGGTGCCTGTGGCGCCCAAGGCGCTTCGCGGCTTTGAGAAGGTACACCTCGAGGCGGGCGAATCAGCCACGCTGAGGTTTACTCTCGCTCGACGTGACTTTGCCTACTTCGACGTCGACACAAATGACTGGCGGGTGCCGACCGGCAGCTTCTCTATCAGCCTCGGGGCGTCCTCGGCCGACCTGCGTCTGACGCAGGAACTGTATGTGAGCGGTGATGCGCCACGCTGGCCCGCGCTTGATCGCAATACCCTGGTCGGTGATCTTTCAGGCATTGAGGCCGCCCAACGTATCCTTCACGACGCGCTTGCGCCGCTGGCCGCGCAAAACCCGCTTCTGACAGGCTTTGCCGACGACCCGAGCGACGATCACAGCGACGACATGATCGAGGCCATGATGCGCTACCTGCCGCTTCGAGCGCTGGTGTCCTTTACCCAGGGGGCGTTCGATGAGGCTCAGCTCGAGCGGCTGCTTCAACGCCTGGAGCAGAGCCGCCCGTCAGATGGTGCTTGATCGGCTCCTCATGCGCCGCCCGCCAGGGCGGCCATGGTCTTGCCGATGGGGGCTTCGACCTTCAGGGTGAACAGATCATCGGCGCGGGTATGGCCTCGATTCAGACACAGCACCGGCTTTCCGGCGCGATGCGCCTGCCGGGCGAAGCGGAAGCCCGAAAACACCATAAGTGATGAGCCAATCACCCACAGCCCGCCCGAGGTATCCAGCCACGACATCGCGCGGGCCAGCCGATCTCGCGGCACGTTATCGCCGAAATAGACCACATCGGGTTTCATGATGGCGTGGCCACAGCGCGGGCACGGCGGAATATCAACGTCGGAAAAATCGTCCGCATCGAGGTCGGCGTCGCCATCGGGGGCAACCTCAGCCTTGAGCGCAGTCCAGCTCGGGTTTCTATTGGCAAGCCATTCGTGATAGACCGTGCGCTTGAGAAGCCACCGACACGCCATGCAGCGCACCACATCCGCCCGTCCATGAAGGTCGATGACGTTGCGGCTCCCGGCCTTTTGATGAAGGCGATCCACATTTTGGGTAATGATGCCCTGGACAAGCCCCTCACGTTCAAGGCGCGCAAGCGCCTCGTGCGCCATCCCCGGCTGGGCCGTGCCCAGCGCTGAAAACCCCACCAGGCTCCGTGCCCAGTAACGTTTTCGTGCACTTTCGCTTTTCATGAAGGCCTGATGGGACATCGGCGGGGGCCGTTTCCACTGCCCTTCGCCGTCGCGATAATCGGGAATGCCGCTTTCGGTGCTGACGCCCGCGCCAGTGAGTACACACATCGGGCCATGGCGCTCGAGGTGGGCCCGTAGCGCGTTGATCGAGTCATCCATTGCAGTCTCACTCATGTCGCTGTATCACGGTAGTTATAATCGCCCGAACTCGAGGCCCGAGCTGGCAGTCTGCCGCCAATGCAGCATTTTCACGGTCAGTACGGGTAGTGTAGTGTCTGGCGATTCACGCGCCCATTTCGTTGATTTCGCTACGCTCAGGAGCCCGCCATGTACGGGTTGGATTTCCTTCTACCGCTGATGTTCATCGCCCCGATGCTGGCCACGATGGTGGTGGTGTTCAGCCTGCGGCATCTGTTCTATCACCGCTTTTTTTCACCGATCAACGGGCGGGCGCTGAACGAACCGGGCCAGAGTCTTAGAAAACGGCTCGATGACGCCTTGATCCGGCTGTATCTGGAGGCCTCACTCGGCCCGCTGGTCGCACTGACGCCGATCGTGTTCGGCATGGGCCGCATGGTGATTACCGACCGCCAGAACTGGCTCGAATGGGCGATCTACGGGTTCGTGAGCACCTTGATCGTGTTCGTGCTCGGCGGGATGATTCTCGCGACCTATCAGCGCATACATCGCCTCAAACTGGGGCTTGCCTGTGAGCTGTCAGTGGCCGATATTCTGCGCCCGCTCGATGGCAAGGGCGATGGCGGATTTGCCGTCTTCAATAACCTGCCCACACCTCAAGGCAGCATCAGCGCGGTCGTTCTGACGCCTGCCGGCGTGTACAGCGTCGTGACCAAGGCACGGACACGCCCACCTCATATCGACCTCGGTCAGCCGGTCGTGGTTGAAAAGGAACAGCTTCATTTCCCCCACATGCGTGAGCACCAACCGATCCGCGAGGCACGCTCGATGTGCCGCTGGCTTTCACAGCAGCTCGAGGTCAGCCTTGGCGAACCCATTGGCGTGACCGGCGTCGTGGCACTGCCGGCCTGGCATGTTCAGGGCGGACAGGCAGGCCCCGATGTGCGCGTGCTCGGCGGCCACCAGCTGCTCGACGTGCTCGGCGATTTGGGTGCCACCAAGCACCGTCTAAGCGAGACTCAGCACAAGGCGCTGCATACCCTGTTGACCCGTTGGACGGCCGGTAACGTGCACTTTCCCTCGAAGTGATCGGCGCCCTCGAGGCATACATGAAGCACGGTGTCGACCAGGCCATGGCTCATCGGCGATGAACGGTAGGTGATGCCCGCCCGGTCATCCACGTCACGAATCTCAGCGTTTCGTTCGTCCCTGCCCTGAGCGGCCGCCGCCACTGGCAGGACGCGACTTGCCGCTGCCACGCGCCTTGAGCGGGCCTGATTTCCTGGCGGGTGCGCCTGCCTTGCCGGACCCGGCACCGCCCTGTTTCGCGGCGTGTCGCCCTGCCGGTTTGCTCTTGGTGGCGGAAGTTCCCTTCGTCGCGTTCGAAGTGCCCTTAGGGCCCGCTTTTCCGCTCGCCGACGGCTTACCTTTCGTGGCGGGTTTGTTCTTGGTGGCTGAGCCGCCTTTCCCCGGCGGTTTGGCCGAGCCCTGCGCGCCCGATTTTGCGGTATGACGGCCAGCGGCCCCGCCCTTGCCGCTCGTCTTGCTCTTCGCGCCGCCCGCGGATCGGCTCGCGGCCGAGCGCTTGCCAGAGGCGTGGTCATGGCTCTTTGCACCCGTTTTGGACGCGGGTTTGCCATGGGCTGAGCGGCCCTTGTCCGCGACCTTCTCGGACTGCTGGGTCTGCGCGACAATGCCGTCGATTTCCTTCGGCGTGAGGTCTCGCCAATCCCCCAGCGCCAGCCCCTTGAGCGACACGTTCATGATGCGGTTACGCACGAGCCGAGTGACCTCGTACCCGAAATACTCACACATGCGACGAATCTGGCGATTCAGCCCCTGCACCAGAGTAATGTCGAATACGTTGGCCGATACTTTCTCTACCCGGCAGCGCTTGGTCACCTGGCCGAGAATCGGTACGCCCTGCTGCATACCGTCGATGAAGCGCTCGGTGATCGGTTTATCCACCGTCACGCGATACTCTTTTTCGTGGTTGTTGCCCGCCCGAAGGATCTTGTTGACCAAATCGCCGTTGCTGGTGAGAAAGATCAGCCCCTCGGAGTCCTTGTCCAGCCGTCCGATCGGGAAGATTCGCGCGCCATGGCCAACGAAGTCGACGATATTGGCCTTTTCGCTTGAGTCGGTGGTACTGACGATGCCGGGCGGCTTGTTCAATGCAATCAGCACGAAATCATCGTCTTCCGTCGGCTCGATCTCCTGGCCATTAACCTTGACCCGATCCCCCGGCGCAACCTGATCGCCGGTCGTCGCCCGACGTCCGTTGATCCAGACATTGCCCTGTTCGACGAAGCGGTCCGCCTCTCGCCGGGAGCACATGCCGCTCTCGCTGATGTATTTGTTGATGCGGGTGGATTGTCGAAATGACATAGCGTCAAACACCGTAAAACGTCCCAAAGTGCGCAAAGTATGTCGCAAACCGCCCCCGGAACGTTAGCGTTCAGGGCGAAAAAACGTGACGCATTCAACGACTGCGCATGCCCGACATGCGACATACTCTGCTGATCTTTTACCGACAGCGTGACGTCATCGGCTCACAGCGACTGCAGCCAGAATAGAAACACGATCCAGCCGAAGAAATAGAGGATCAGGGCGATGATCCAGCCGCGTACCGAGGGTGTCGTGGCGGCGTCCTTCTCGGGGCGGCGGGCAAACGTCAGCCCCTTAATCTGTGACACCGACGGGCGCCCGCCGGTGCAGCGGCTGACAAGGTGCCCGGCCACAACCACCACGACCACGCCGACGAGGTTGTAGTAAAGCCAGGACATCTCGACGACGCTCGTTAGACTCCAGACCACCACCACCCCGATCACCAGTCCGAAAAACGCCCCGGAGGCATTGACGCGGCGGCTCAGGATCGCCAGCCAGAACGCCCCGAGCAGCACGCCGTTGAAGTACGAACCCACCTTGTTGACCGCCTCGATCACCGGCCCCAGGTTGTCTGCAAAGAACGCAAAGCAGGTGGCAAACACGCCCCAGAGCACCGTGGCCCAACGCGAGGCCGCGAGGTAGTGCGCGCTGGAGGCGTCTTTCTTGATGAAGCGCTGGTAGATGTCTCTGACCGAGACCGCCGAGAGTGAGTTGAGCGCCGAGTCGAGACTCGACATCGCCGCGGCGAATACACCGGCCACCACCAGCCCGGAAATGCCCGGCGGCAACTCGGTGACCACGAACCGGGGAAACAGCTCATTGGGGTTATCGACATTCGGGGCGCCTGTGTGGGCGTAGAACGCGTAGAGCATGATGCCGATGAACAGAAACAGCATCATCTGCGGCACCAACAGAAAACCGCCGAGAATGAGTGAGCGTTTGCTCTCATGTTCGGAGCGGCTTGTGAGCACGCGCTGAATCTGGCTTTGATCGGCGCCGAAATACGCCACGTGCAGGAAGAACCCACCCACGACACCAGCCCACAGGCTATAGGTGGCCGATGGCGCCGTGTCGAGGTTGATCGGGTGCAGCATGTCGTTATCGCGGGCGACACTGATCACCTCGCTCCAGCCGCCGGGCAGGGCATCGAGCATCACGACCATACTGAGGCCAGCCCCGAGCCACAGCACCAGCATCTGCATCACATCGGTCCAGATGACGGCGCTGATACCGCCAAGTACCGTGTAGCTGACCGCGATGACCGCCATCAGGAGAATGGTCCAGTTGACTGGCCAACCGGTTACCACCGACAGCACCAGCGCCGGGGCGTAGAGTACGATGCCGGTGGCAAGCCCACGGGCCAGCAGGAACAGACACGCCGCCAATACACGGGCCCGTACATCGAACCGACGCTCGAGAAATTCATAGACGGTGTAGACGCCGCTTCGATAAAACATCGGCACCAGAAACGCGATCAGAAACCCGATCGCAAGCGGGGCGTTCACAAACGTGATCAGCCGCTCGAGCCCGCCCTCATACCCCCAGCCCGGCGCACCGATGAAGGTAATGGCACTGGCCTGGGTCGCCATCACCGAGAGCCCTACTGCCCACCAGGGGAGCTTGCGGCCGCCCAGAAAGTAATCTTCGGTCGATCCCTGCTTACGGCCTACCCAGGCCCCGACTGCCGCAGTCAGAGCGATGTAGGCCACCAGCACCAGCGTGTCCCAGATCGTGAAATGACTCATGCTGCCCCCTGTCCATCACCGCGCGGTTGTTGTTATGTGCATCGCGCCTCTTGGTACCGGCTCGTCTCGAGTGCGCTAGCCGATGACGCTGTTCAAACGTCCCGGTTCACATGACCCTGTTTACTATAGTTGGCGGTCGAAAAAGGGGTTCGAAAACACCCCCTAAATTAGTAGAAACCCAAAGCAAGGCCAGCGCGCCATCATCCGGGCAATGCCGTGGCAAAGCCTGTAGCGAGCGCTTACGCTAGGCTCGATAGGCACACCGTTTAGATCCATCGACAAGAGGCTTACATGTCACATTCCCACATCACCGTTGCCGTCCTCGGACTTGGCGCCATGGGCCATGCCTTTGCCGCGAATCTCTTGAAAAACGAGTTCACGCTCCGGCTCTGGAACCGCACACGCGCTAGAGGCGAGGACCTCGAACAACAGGGCGCTACGCTTTGTGATACTCCCGCAGACGCCGTACGCGGCGCTGACGTGGTGCTCACCATGCTGCCCGACATCGACACGACCCGAGAGGTGATGTTCGACCAGGGCGCGCTTGAGGCCATGCAAAAGGACGCCACGTTCCTACAGATGGGTACGCTCGGCGTCGAGCCGACCGACGATCTGGTGCAGGCCATCGCCACGCAGCGGCCCGATGTCGTAGTCATCGACGCACCTGTTTCCGGCACCAAGGCACCGGCCGAAAACGCCCAGGTACTGGTGCTTGCAAGCGGTGAACGCGAACGGGCCCCGCACATCGATGCGGTGTTCGAGGCCATCTCGAAGGGGGCTCGCTGGCTTGGCGAGGCCGGCGCCGGGGCGCGGATGAAACTGGTGGTTAACGCCTGGCTGATCGAAATGATGCAAGGCATCGCCGAGAGCGCGCAGCTTGCAAAAACGCTTGGATTTTCGACCGACGATTTCTGGTCCGTGCTCGACGGCGGGCCGCTGGCCGCGCCCTACGTCAAGGCCAAGCTGGACATGATCAAGAGTGAAGATTTCGAGGCGCAGATGGCGCTTGAGTGGGGGCTCAAGGATGCGCGACTGGCCCTTGAAGCGGCGGACACCACCCCGATGCCCGGCCTTCAAGGCATCGAGGCGTTCTGGCGCGAGGCTGATGGTCAGGGCCACGCCAAGGATGACATCGCAAGCATCTACGCCTACATGGACACCCTGAAACGCGGCTGAGTTACAGCACGTGGCGAAGCTTTCCTTCCACAATGGTCGCCACGCAACGCCCGTTCATCGACACGCCGGCAAGCGGCGTGTTGATGCCAACCGATTGCCACGCGCCTTCGGTTGGCGTCCAGCGATGAATACGATCAAAAATGGCAATATCCGCCGCGCACTCCGCCTCAAGCGTGCCGGCTGCACACCCCAGCACCCGGGCGGGACCTGCGGTCAGGCTGTCGATCAGTCGCTCAAGCGACAAGACCCCCTCCTCGACCAGCGCCATCCCCATGCTCCAGCAGGTTTCGAGGCTGGTAATGCCGGGCTGTGATTCGGCAAACGGTGCCAGTTTAGCTGCCGCTTCATGGGGCAGGTGGTCGCTCACGATGGCGTCAATCACCCCAGACTCGACCCCCGCTCGGAGCGCGTCGCGGTCGTGTGCGCTCCGCAAAGGCGGCTGAAAATGAAAGCGGCTGTCAAACCCTTCCAGCAATTGATCCGTCCAGTGCAGATGCATGATGCTGACGTCTGCCGTAACCGGAAGCCCCCGCGCCTTGGCCGCCGCGACGGCCTCAACGCCCTTGGCCGTGGAGAGCCTTGAAAAGTGCGCGCGAACGCCGGTCTGCTCGACCAACACCAGCCACTGGGCAAGCGCGATGGTCTCGGCCGCCGCGGGGATACCACTGAGTCCGAGCCGAGCTGCCACCGCGCCATCGTGCGCGCAGCCACCGGCTGCGAGCGCGGCGTCTTCTGGTTGAATGTGCACGGGAATATCAAAGGTCGCGGCGTAATCAAGACAGCGAAGCGCGACCCGGGTGTCCGTAATTGGCGCGCGACCGTTGGTCAATGCCGCACATCCGGCGGCCTTGAGGCCGGCCATGTTGGAAAGAAGCTCACCCTCAAGCCCCTTGGTCAGCGCCCCGAGCGGCAGAATGTGTGGCCCCTCGAGCGCTCGGGCCTTGGTAAGTAGCGTTTGAATCTGCGGCGCGTTATCGAGAATAGGGGCGGTGTCCGGCCTCGGGCACAGCGTGGTATAGCCCCCCGAAAGCCCTGCACGAGCCTCCGAGGCAAGCGAGCCCTTGTAGCTCGGCCCCGGCTCACGCAGATGCGGCCCAAGATCGATCAGGCCAGGCGTTATCAGACACCCTTCCAGTGACCAGCTCTGCTCCGGTGTAAACCCCACCGGTGCCTTGCCAAGCGCCTTGATGCGCCCGCGCTCCACGTGCACGTCGTAGACCCCATTGAGCCCTTGCGCCGTATCCAGTACATGCGCCCCATGCAGGGTATAGCGTTCGGCAAGTTCAGCAGCAGTAAACGGGATGCGCGACATGAAGGCCTCGTTCGGGAAATGAGCGTCGCGCCAGAGTATAGCGCCCTTTGTCAGGGGTAAAAAACGCATGTCCTGCCCGCCTTTTACCGCATGGGAAAGACGCATGAAGACGGGCGGCGTAATACGTTCGATCTTATTACGTAACTTATTACATAAAACCGTATCACAGAAATATAGATACCAAGCTAATTAACTAAACGTGCTAAATCGAGAAAATACTGGCAGCAGAAATAACGTGAGACGCTTCTAATTAAATGAATTTTGCGTCAGTGCGGCCATTAAATCGCCCCGCTGCTTTGAGCGCTTTCACACATACATCTGCAGCCGCGCCCTTCAAACGCAGAAAGCCGCGATTAAAAGCCCCCCATGCAGGCGATGCCGTACAAACCCCAATACGGCGCACGTATCACCCACGTCGCACAGGCTATCCAAGGCACATACGCAAGCAACGATTCAACATGACGCCTGGCGCCCGTAACGCTCTCAATAAACAAATATGGACGGAAAAATGGCTTAAAATCGAAAAAATTCAGAGAAAAAAGCATTAACGGTGACACATCCTCAAGGGGAGTCAACCGAAAAAAAGCGCGCTCGAAGGCGCGCTTTCAGTGACGCAGGAAGGCGGGAGCGATCAGGTATTGACCACGACCCCGCCATTCAAATGAAGGGTTTGACCGGTCATGTAGCTGCTGTCCTTACAGGCGAGGTAGACGTAGGCCGGCCCCATTTCTGAGGGTTGTCCGGCGCGGTTCATCGGCACCTGACCGCCGAACTGCGCCACTTTCTCCTCATCCATGGTTGCCGGGATCAACGGCGTCCACACCGGGCCAGGGGCAACCGCATTGAAGCGAATGCCACGCCCCACCAGATTGATTGCCATCGAGCGCATGAACGCCTGAATGGCGCCCTTGGTGGTGGAGTAATCGATCAGGGTATCGTTGCCCTTGAAGGCGTTGATCGACGAGGAGGAAATGATGCTGTCACCGTCCCCCAGATGCGCCAGAGCCGCCTTGACGACATAAAACTGGCTCAGAATGTTGGTATCGAAGGTGCGGCGAATCTGCTCTTCCGACAGCGCCTCCAACCCCTCGACATCGTGCTGCTCGGCCGCGTTATTGACCAGAACGTTTAACCCGCCGAGGGCCTTGACGCTTTCCTCGACCAGCGAATGACAGAACGCTGCCTCACCAAGATCCCCTTTAAACGCCACGAACTGGCGTCCTTCGGCCTCGACCAGTTTGCGGGTCTCTTCGGCGTCGGCGTCTTCACAGAGATACGAGATCGCGACGTCAGCGCCTTCACGGGCAAAGTGCACGGCCACCGCGCGGCCAATGCCACTGTCGCCGCCGGTAATCAGAGCCTTCTTGCCCTTGAGCTTTTTTGAGCCTTCGTAGTCGTCTCGAATGTACTCGGGTTCCGGCGTCATCTTGTGCTCGTGCCCGGGTTGAGACTGATCCTGCTCGGGAAAGTGTTGATCGGACATGCGGCAAACTCCTTTTGCGCAGCGGATAAGGGCGTATTCCCTTATGTGACCGTAGACACTCACGCCGCGCATGCAAGGAGACCGATCGGCGCCGCCTGAAGGCGACGCCGATCATGATTAAAGGGAGTGTTCGAAAGGGAGGATGGAAAAGGGGGGTTCGGCTCAGGCGGCGTTTTGCTGGGTCTGTCCGCTGACCGCCATCGACATCACCGCCATGCGCACCGCGATGCCGTTGGTGACCTGATCGAGAATCAGCGAACGCGGGCCATCGGCCACACTCGATTCGATTTCGACGCCGCGGTTGATCGGCCCCGGATGCATGACGACGGCCTCTGGGTGCGCGTAGGAAAGCGTCTCGCGGGTCAGGCCGTAGTAGCGGTAATACTCGCTTTCAGAGGGCAGCAGTGCCCCATCCATACGCTCTTTTTGAAGGCGCAGCATGATCACCACATCGACGTCCTCAAGGCCCTTTTTGAGGTCGGTAAAGACCCGTGCGCCCATGGACTCGATGTCGGTCGGAAGCAGTGTATTCGGCGCAACCACTCGCACTTCACCGGCGCCAAGCGTTTTGAGCGCGTGAATCTGGGAGCGCGCGACCCGCGAATGGAGAATGTCTCCGACAATGGCGACCTTGAGTGCTTCGAACGCGCCCTTGTGGCGCCGGATCGTCAGCATGTCGAGCATCGCCTGGGTCGGGTGCGCGTGGCGGCCATCGCCTGCGTTGATGATCGCAACGTTCGGTGTGACTTGGCTTGCAATAAAGTGCGCTGCCCCCGAGTCGCTGTGGCGCACAACAAAGGCATCGGCCTGCATCGCCTCCAGATTGAACAGGGTGTCGCGCAGGGTTTCGCCCTTGGACGCGGAGGAGGCGCTGATGTCGAGGTTCAGAACATCTGCCGAGAGGCGCTTGGCCGCCAGCTCAAACGTGGCCCGTGTGCGGGTCGAGTTTTCGAAAAACAGATTGACCACCGTGCGCCCACGCAAAAGCGGCACCTTCTTGACCTGAGCGTCACCGATGCCGCGAAAGTTGTCGGCCGTATCGAGAATCTCGGTCAGAAGCGACTTTGAAAGCCCCTTGATGTCGAGGAAATGGCGCAGGCGCCCATCGCGGGTGAGCTGCACGTCCTCGGGGGTGGCCGGCGGAAGAATCTGCATGTCAGGACTCCTTGAGCGAAAGGGACAAAGGGTCGGGGCCGTTGAGCTTGACCCGCTGCCCCATTGGCAGGGTCAACCGCTCGCCGACCAGATCGGGCTGAATCGGAAGCTCGCGTCCGGGCAGGTCAATCAGTGCGGCAAGCGTGATGCGCTCAGGCCGCCCGAAATCGAAGAGCTCGTTCATGGCCGCTCGAATGGTCCGTCCAGACATCACGACATCATCGATCAAGAGCACGTGAGCGCCCTCGATCTCAAACGGCAGCTCCGTACTTCGACGCGTAGCCGGCAGGCCCTGACGGTCGAAATCATCGCGCCAGAAACCGATGTCCAGCGTGCCGATCGGCCCATCGAGCCCGAGCCGCTCGGCCAGCGCCTGAGCGACCCAGACACCTCCGGTATGAAGACCAACCAGAGTCGGGGGCGTTGGCGCCTCATCAAGGTGAGCGCGGGTGGCGGCCGCCAAACGGTCCAGGAGCGCCGGTACGGAAGGTAGGGTCATCGTTCGATCTCCGAAAGCAGTGCGCCGATCACGTCGTCGCGCTGGAAAAAACCGGCCAGAATCAGCTGGGCCGCCAGCCCATCCACGCCGTGCTCGCGGTAATTGCCCTTGTGTCCACGCTCGTGGGCAATGGCCTTGGCCTCGCGGGTCGTGCCGCGCTCATCGACCATTTCAAACGGCTTGCCGTAGCGACCGTAAAGCCGCTTGGCGAACTTTCGCGCCCTGAGGCTCATTTCCGACTCGCTGTCATCCATATTGAGCGGCAGACCCACCACGAACAGATCCGGCTGCCACTCCTCGATCAGACGCGTGACCACGTTCCAGTCTGGAATACCGTCACGCGCCGTCAGGGGCTCGAGCGCCGTGGTGGTGCCAAGCATTTCCTGCCCGACCGCCACGCCGATGCGCCGTGAGCCGAAATCGAACGCGAGTACCAGCCGCTGCCCGGCGCTCATGGCCGACAACGCCCGGCCGCATGTCGCATCGGATCAGCCATGGCCGGCCTCACGCGACAAAAGATGCAGGTCAACGCCCAGATGGCGCGCAGCACTGTCCAGACGCGCCTCGGGCGGGGTATTAAAGAGAATTTCAGCCGTCGCCTCGACCGTGAGCCAGGTGTTGTCCTTGAGCTCCTTGGCCAGTTGATCGGACTCCCAGCCCGCACAGCCAAGACAGATCAGCATCTCGTCCGGGCCGTGGTTGTCGGCCAGGGCGTGAAGAATGTCCATCGAGGTGGTAAGTGCGATGTCTGGCGTGACCTGCAGGCTCGAATCCCAATCGGCGGCCTGACCGCGATGGAGAATAAAGCCTCGGTCCTTGTGGACCGGGCCGCCATAGAGCACCGTTTCATCCTTGTGACGGGAATGGGACCCATCGATCTCAAGCTGCTCGAGCAGCCCAGCGAGGGTCAGCGCGAGCGGTTGGTTGATGATCAGACCCAGCGTGCCCTTGTCGTCGTGGTCGCAGAGGTAGCTGATCGTACCGGCAAAGTGGCCATCATCGAGGTGAGGCATTGCCAGCAAAAAGTGATCTTGCAAGCCGTTCATGAGCCTCCCGTACATCGTTCGCAGCGACGGCCGCCAGGAAGCGGCCGTCTGTAAATGAATGCGTAGCAGTGTAACACTTGATTCGGGATGTGCTCAGGCCTGCTGGAGGCGGCGCTCGATGGCGTCCATCAGAAGCGCTGGAATGTCGGTGCCTTTCTGGGCATCGATTTCCCGCACGCAGGTCGGGCTGGTGACGTTGATTTCAGTGATGTAATCACCGATGACATCGAGCCCGACAAACATCAGGCCAAGCGACTTGATGACGGGTTTGACCTGCTCGACCAGCCAGTAGTCACGGTCGGTCAGTTCGCGGGCAACCCCCCGGCCACCGGCCGCCAGATTGCCTCGCACTTCACCCGCGCTTGGAATGCGTGCAAGCCCATAGGGCACCGGCTCGCCGTCCACCAGCAGGATGCGGGTATCGCCCTGGGAAATTTCCGGGATGTAGCGCTGAGCCATGATCTGGCGCTGGCCGCGAAGGGTCAGCTGCTCGATCACTGCGCCCAGATTGCGCCCTTCGGGGCCGACGTGGAAAATTCCCGAGCCGCCCATGCCATCCAGCGGCTTGAAGATGGTGTCGCCCTGTTCTGCGTGAAATGCGCGCAGCACGTGATCCTCACAGGCCACCACGGTCGGCACCAGGCACTGCGTAAACTGCTGAGCGAAGAGCTTTTCGTTGCAGGTCAAAAGCGCCTGAGTCGGGTTGACCACCAATACGCCCTCGCGCTCGGCAAAGCCAAGCAGGTGCGTTGCGTTGATGAACTCGTGGTCGACCGGCGGGTCCTTTCGCATCAGAACCACATCAAGCTCGGCTAGGGGGCGCGCTTCGAACTCGCCAAGTTCGAACCAGTGGTTAGCGTCCTCGAACACGTCGAGCGGCGCCATGGTGGCCATGGCCACGCCCTGGTTCAGAAACAGGTGTTTCTGCTCCATGTAGTAGAGGTTCCAGCCACGCTTGCGGGCCGCCCAGAGCAGGGCAAGGGAAGTGTCTTTCTTGTAGGCGATGTCAGCGATCGGATCCATCACGATGCCGATATTCAATGCACGTTCAGCCATGGAGCGGTCTCGATATCCTGTCGATTCATGCAAAAAACGGGCGCAGGCCCGTTTCTCTTGATGCTCGTAGTATGCGACATGGTCTGACGCGATACCATGACCGATCGGTGCAAACACCGTCGCAGAAAGGTCGCAGCTCGTTGAATGAGCCGACCGATTCAGGATGTATACAGGTCTCCGTAGCGCGCCTGCAAAAGCGTCAGCGCAACCACGGGCGCGGTTTCGGTTCGAAGCACGCGGGGCCCAAGCCCCAGCGGCTGAAAGCCATGATGGCCAGCGCGTTCGACTTCCGCCTCGCCAAGGCCCCCCTCAGGGCCGATCAGTACCGAGACCGCCTCAGGCGGCTCAGGCAGGTCCTGCCAGCCAGGCTTGCCGGGGTGGAGCACCAGCCGCAGCGGCTCCTCGCGCGCCGAAAGCCAGTCCTCGAGTGCACACGGCTCGTGAAGCGTCGGTACGCGTGCCCGCCCGCACTGCTCGCAGGCACTGAGTGCCACACCTCGCCAGTGGGCCAGCTTCTTGGCCGCCCGCTCCCCCTTGAGCCGTACATCGCCGCGCTCGGTATAAAGCGGCGTGATCTCACTCACACCGAGTTCGACCGCCTTCTGAATCGCATAATCCATGCGATCACCCTTGGAGATTGCCTGGCCAAGATGCACTTCAAGCGGGGATTCTGGCATGGGTGAGCACTCACGTTCGATCTCGACCTCGACCTGCTTGCGGGTGATGGCCGTCACCCTGGCCTCCACCTCACGGCCGTGGCCGTCAAACAGCCGGACCGACTCATCGACCCGCGCCCGCAATACGGTCGCCAGGTGACGCGCAGGCCCTTCCGGTAACGAAAGACGCTGCCCGAGGGGCAGCGCCTGATCTACATAAAGCCGGGTGCTCATGCTCAGTTGGTCGCCTGGGCGGCCTGTTGTTTCTGAGCGTACATGGCATCGAAGTTGACCGGGGCCAGCATCAGCGCCGGGAAGCTGCCACGATTGACAAGGCTATCGATGCATTCACGGGCATAAGGGAACAAAACGTTCGGGCAGAACGCGTTCAGGGTGTGATCGAGCTGAGCGTCCGGCAGACCGGAAATGGTGAAAAGCCCTGCCTGCTCGACTTCCGCCAGAAACGCCGTGGTTTCTTCCGCACCGTTGTAGACCTGGGCGGTGATCTTGACGGTCACTTCATAGACGCCGTCGCCGACCGCGGTGTAGCCGTTGTCCACATCCAGCTTGACCCGCGGCTGGAACTGCTGCTGGAAGACCGAGGGCGAGTTGGGCGCCTCGAACGAGATGTCCTTGACGTAGATGCGCTGAAGCGCGAACTGAATGTCGTCCTGGCCCTGCTCGGTGGCGTTTTGTTCTGACATCACATACCCCTTGAAAATGAATCGAGTCGCTCGATGCGGTTATGGGTTATCGACGCACGACCGGCAGTTCGTCTGCCTGCCACTGCGCCATGCCGCCCTTGAGCTTGGCGGCCTTCGAGAAACCGGCGGCCTTGAGCGTCGTCATGGACTGACCTGCGGTCTGGCCTGACTTGCACACGACGATCACCGGCGTGTCCTTGTGTTTTTCAAGCTCGTTCATGCGCTTTTCGAGCTTGCCGGCCGGGATATTGACAGCACCGGCAATGTGGCCGGCCTTGTATTCCTTGGGCTCGCGAATATCGACCACGACGGCTTCATCGCGGTTGATCATGCGTGTGGCTTCACCGGAAGTCACACCGCCTTCGGCGTTGCGCTTGGTTTCAAAGGCCAGCCACGCCAGCAGCAGCACCACGAAGATGCTGACCAGCACGAGGTGATTTTGGGCAAACTCTAAAAATTGATCGAACATTGGGCCTACACTCTTGGGAGATCCTGACTCTGGAGGGCGTGATCGCGCGCGCCGCCCTCCGGAAAAAAGCGCGCCCAGTATACACAAGCCGCCGTCTGACGTCCGGCTGACGTGGTAGTGGGCGTGGGGTATGATGCCTGAAAGTGCACCTTACGCGAACCAGCTAATTGAGGCGATTTCATGACGAAGGAAGCGACATCCCGTCCACGTCCCGTGGCGTTGATCATTCTCGATGGCGTCGGTCAAAACGACGCTACGGAAAACAATGCCGTCTACAGCGCGAACACGCCGGTCATGGATGACCTGAAATCCCGCTATCCGCATACGCTGATTCACACCGATGGCGGGTTCGTCGGACTGCCTGAAGGGCAGATGGGCAACTCCGAGGTTGGTCACATGAACCTGGGCGCCGGCCGCGTCGTCTATCAGGAACTGACGCGCATCACCAAGGCCGTCGAAGACGGTGAGCTCGAGCGTAATGATGTACTGACCGACGCCATCGACAAGGCGGTCGAGGCCAGCAAGGCCGTACACGTCATGGGCCTTCTGTCACCGGGCGGCGTGCACAGCCATGAAGACCACGTGCTTGCGCTTTTGAAACTGGCCGAAAGCCGCGGCGCCAAGTCGGTCTACCTGCACGCATTCACCGACGGTCGTGACACTGCCCCGAAAAGCGCAGGCGACTCGATCGAGCGGATCGACAAGGCATTGACCGAGCTTGGCACCGGCCAGATCGCCTCGGTAGTCGGCCGGTTCTACGCCATGGACCGAGACAACCGCTGGGAGCGGGTCGAGGACGCCTACCGCGTCGTTGCCGACGGCAAGGGCCGACATACGGCAAAGAGCGCGATGGATGCCTTGAATGCAGCCTATGAGCGTGGTGAGACCGACGAATTCGTCGAGGCCACCAGCATTCAGCCCGAGGGCGCGCCGATCACCATCAATGATGGCGATACGGTGCTGTTCGCCAACTTCCGCTCAGACCGCGCCCGCGAACTGAGCCGCGCATTTCTGAGCGAGTCGTTCGACGGCTTCGAGCGCACACCGCCCAAGGTCAATTTCGTGACCATGACCCAGTACGCCGAAGACATCAAAGCACCGATTGCCTTCCCGCCAAGCGATCTCAAGAACACACTGGGTGAAGTCGCCGCCGCGCGCGGGCTCAAGCAGCTGCGTATCGCCGAGACCGAAAAGTACCCGCACGTCACCTTTTTCTTCTCCGGCGGCGAGGAAAACGAGTTCGAGGGTGAGGAACGCATTCTGGTGCCGTCGCCACGCGACGTTAAGACCTACGACCAGAAGCCTGAAATGAGCGCCGAAGGCATTACCGACAAGCTCGTCGAGGCGATCCGCGACAAGCGTTTTGACCTGATCATCTGCAACTACGCCAACGGCGACATGGTCGGCCACACCGGCGACTTCAATGCCGCCGTCAAGGCCGTCGAGACCGTCGACACCTGTCTTGGCCGCGTGATCGAGGCCATGCACGAGGTCGGCGGCGAATGTCTGGTCACCGCCGATCACGGCAACTGTGAAATGATGGTCGACCCGAACTCCGGCAACCCGCACACCTCGCACACCACGTTTTTGGTGCCGCTGATCTACGTCGGCGAGCGCGCAGACACCATCCGCGACGATGGCAGCCTCTGCGATATTTCACCGACACTTCTGACGCTGCTCGGTGAAGAGGCGCCGTCCGAAATGACCGGCCGCTCCCTGGTGACCCCGGACTGATTCAAGCTCATGCGTGCATTTTTCAATCACGCGCGAAAGGCCCTATGCCTGGGGTGCTTTCTGACTCTGGCTCCCGGTTTCATACCGGGAGCTTTGGGTGAGGAGGTCTCGAAAGCGGACCTTGAGCGCATCAACCAGACGATTCAAACCACGCGCTCCGAGCTCGACGACACGTCAAGCGCCCGGCGCGAGGCCAGATCTGCCCTCAAGTCAGCGGAAGTTAAGCTTTCAACGACCCATCGCAAGATCGATACGCTCATCAATCAGCAGCAGGACATCAAGCACTCGCTTGACGCGCTCAATGAGCGCAAGACCACACTCGAACAAGACCGTGCCGACCAACAGGCGGCCCTGGCCAAACAGATGGCCGGACTTTATCGGCTGGGCCAGGACCCGCAGATCAAGCTCCTGCTCGACCAGGGTGACCCGACCCGCATCGCCCGTTTTCAGCATTACCTGAACGTGCTGAACAAGGCCCGCCGCGAGCGCCTGGACGCGCTTGCGCAGCTGAACCAGGATCTGGCCAACAACACTCGGGCACTTAAGCAGCAACAGAGCGAACTCGAACAGAATCTCGCGGCCCTGACCCAGCAACGTGATCGGCTGACGGCCCAGCGCAGCACGCGCGCAAGCGCCCTCGAGCGCCTCAATGCGACCTACAGCTCGCAAAGGCAACGACTGGCCTCGCTCGAGGATGACCGCACCCACGTCGAGTCGCTGCTTGAAAACATGCAGCGTCAACTCGAAAAGGCCCATGAAAAGGCCCGTACGCGCCCTCAAGGCTCGGGCCTGACCGCCGAAGAAGAGCAGGCCGAGGCGCCCAGAACGATCAAGGCCTCTGGCAAGACAGGGACCTATCCGGTCACGGGCGCTCGCCTTTTGACGGACTACCGTCAAGGCAAGGGCGTACACAAAAATGGCATCCTGCTGGCCGCCAAGGCCGGAAGCTCCGTACGCGCCATGGCCGGCGGCCAGGTTGTGTTTGCCAACTGGCTTCGGGGCTTTGGCTATCTGGTCATTGTCGATGATGCCAGTAACGTCCTGACGCTTTACGCCCATAACCAGCAGCTCACGGTGAGCACCGGCGACCGCGTTGAAAAAGGCGCCGTCATCGCACGCGTGGGCGACACCGGGGGGCTCGACCAGCCGGCGCTCTATTTCGAGGTTCGAAAGGGCGGTCATCCGACCAACCCACTACGCTGGCTATCGCGTCACTGAACCGGCGTTAGCCACTGAGCCGCCGTTACGTACTCAAGCACGTCCAAGGAGAGGTTATGCGTCGTTTTCTACCCACCGCGTTGGCAATGGCCGCACTGTTTGGTGCCACGGCACAGGCCGACGTAGACGCGCTGCCGCTTGAGGACATTAAGACTTTTTCACAGGTCTTCGAGCAGGTGCGCCAGACCTACGTTGACCCGGTAGATGACAAGACGCTGTTCGACAACGCCATGAAAGGCATGGTGTCAAAGCTCGATCCACATTCGGCCTACCTCGACGCCGAGGCTTACCGGGACCTCAAGGAAGCGACCAGTGGCGAGTTTGCCGGCATCGGCATTCAGGTCGGCGAAAAGCGGGGCGCCATCGTCGTGATCGCCCCGATCGATGAAACGCCGGCCGCCCGTCAGGGTGTCCAGCCAGGGGATCGTATTCTTGCCATCGGCAACACATCGACCGAGGGGATGACGCTTCAGGAAGCCATTACCCGAATGCGCGGCGACGAAGGCACCGAGTTGACCCTGACGCTCGAATCGGCGTCAGGCCCTCATGCCGAGGCGCCACCTCGCACACTTACGTTCACACGTGAAATCATCCAGGAAGAAAGCGTAAGTGAGCGCACACTCGCGCCAGGGTACGGCTATATCAGGATTTCTCGCTTTCAAAAGCGCACCGCCGATGAGTTTGATCACGCCCTCGAGCGGCTGAAGAATGACGAAGAGCCATTGCAGGGGCTGGTGCTCGATTTGCGCAATAACCCGGGCGGCCTGCTGGACAGCGCGGTCACGACCGCCGACGAGTTTCTTGAGGGTGGACTGATTGTCTACACCAAGGGCCGCCTTCCGGAGCACCGCTCGCGCTTTACCGCCGATGCCGCGCACGCTGTTCCAGAGCGCACGCCGGTCGTCGTACTGGTCAACGCAGGTACGGCCTCTGCCGCGGAAATTGTGGCGGGCGCCCTCAAGGATCATCAGCGCGCCATCATTATGGGCGAACCCACCTTCGGTAAGGGCTCGGTGCAGACGGTCATGCCACTCAGCAATGGCTCAGCGCTCAAGTTGACCACAGCGCGCTATTTCACACCTGACGGCCATTCGATTCAGGCAACCGGTATCGTGCCGGACATCGGCGTTCAGCGCGGCACGCTGAACGTCAATGACAGTGAGCGCTTACAGGTACGTGAGCGCTCACTTGAAAACCACTTGATCAACGCATCGTCAAACCGCACGGAGACCGCTCCAGCCTCCGAGCTGGCTCAAAAGGATTATCCGCTAGGCGAGGCACTGAATCTGCTCAGAGGGCTCAATGTATGGGGCGCCCGCGCGAAGGGGCACTCATCAGACTGAGCCGGTCATGGAGGCAGGGACACTGCCGCGCTGACCGAATGCCTGCCGGATAAAAAAGCGCTTGAGGGGTGTGGCGTGTTCGACGCCGTTAAGTCCAAGGTTGCGCGCCAGCTGAAGCGGCGCCCACTGACTCTTGAAGCCGAGTCGAAACGCATCCATCAGCATCAGCATCTGAGCATTGTCTCCGCGCCGACGACGCGAATACCGGGAAAGTGCCTGGGCATTGCCTACTGCAATGCCGCGCCTGACAGAAGTAAGTACCTCCTCACTTAGTGTCGCTGCATCCAGAAACCCCAGATTGACCCCTTGGCCCGCCAGAGGGTGGATGCTGTGGGCCGCGTCCCCGACCAATGCCACACGCTCGCTGGTGTAGCGCTCGGCGTGGCGCTGGATCAGCGGAAAGGCGACCCTGGGCGCCACCGAGGTAATTGAACCCAGCCGGTATTCGAAGGCGTCGGCCAGCTCCGCCTTGAACGCCTCATCCGATAGCGCCATACGCGATTCGGCAAGCGGTGCTTCGGAGGACCACACGATCGAACTGGTGAGCTCACGCTCGTCGGGCATCAATGGCAGAAACGCCAGCGGCCCTCCCGGCAGGAAAATCTGACGCGCGGTACGCTGGTGCGGTAGCGCGTGTGTCACGGTGGTTACCACACCACGCTGGCCGGAGTCGCGGTCGCGCGTTCGAATCCCGGCAAAATGCCGGATGTTCGAGCGAGCGCCGTCAGCACCGACCAGAAGCCGTGCTTCATGGGTACGGCCATCGTCACAGTAAAGCCGCACGCCCTCACCTGTAAGTGAGTAACCGCTTGCGCTGAACTGCCAGTCACACGTGACGTTCGGGTGCGCATCAAGCGCCTCGTGCAGCGCGTCGGTAATGGCACTGTTTTCGACAATGTGGCCGAGCGACTCACTGGCGGCGTCTTCGGCATCAAACGTCACTTCCCCGCTGCCTTCCCCATCCCAGACCGTCATCGCCTTGTACGCACTGACGCGACGCGTGCAGACACTGCGCCAGACACCGAGGTGCTCAAGGAAATACCGCGAGGCCTGAGTGATGGCACTGACGCGCTGATCGATCATTGAGGTCTGCCAGCAAGGCGTACCGGCACCGGTATCGACCAGGCACACCGTCAGCCCACCCTTCGCAAGCGACAGCGCCAGGGCACTTCCGACCATGCCTGCACCGACCACGATTACATCCTGCATAGCTCTCTCCTAGCGCTCGAGCCCCATCGCTCGGCGTGTTAGTGCGCGGCGAGCCGGGGTCATGACGTTCAGACCGATCAGTCCGAGTCCACGTGCGTGAGAAATCAATGAATTCGTGACGCCAAAGAGGCGTACCAAACCATCACTGAAGCCAACGATCTGGTCGCGATCACGCGCTCGACGCGCCTCAAAGCGCGTCATCATGGCATGATTGCCAAGCGCCTCCGACGCATTGAGTGTCGCCTCGATTTCAGCGCATAGATCCGCCACGCCGCGCAGCGCGAGATTGAATCCTTGCCCTGCGACCGGGTGAAGACTGTGGGCAGCATTACCAAGAATCGCCAGATGACCGCGTACCTGCTCGCGCGCCTGCTTGAGCGAGAGCGGGTAGCTTATTCGCTTGCCGACCTGCTCGAACCGGCCAGCGCGGTCACCGAAGCGGGCTTGAAGCGCACTTAAAAAGTCCGTATCGGAAAGCGACATGGCGCGGGTGAGCGCCTCGGTCTCGTGAGTCCAGACCAACGCCATTTCGCGGCCATCCAGCGGCAGGAGCGCAACGGGCCCCTCGGGTGTGAAGCGCTCAAACGCCGTGCCCTGATGCGGTCTGGAAAGGCGCACATTGCTGATAAGCGCGTGCTGGTGGTAGGGGGTGACATCATCCTCGATGCCAAGCTGCTGCTTGAGTCCGGAACGGCCGCCATCGGCCATGACCGCAAGGTGTGTGTCGAGGGTTTTGCCCGAGGCAAGCGTCAGACGATATCCCGTCGACTGCGCCGTGATGGTCTCGACCGAATCAGGGCTTAACCACTGCACCGGTAGCTCTGCCAGATGAGACTGCAATACGTGGCCCATCCAGCGGTTTCGAAGCACATAGCCAAGCGCGGTCGTCCCGACGTCGCGGTGAGAGAGCCGCGTTGCGCCAAGATAGCCGCGCTGACTGATATGAATGGTCCGGATGGGGCTTGCCCGCTCGCTCATGGCCGGCCACAGCCCGAGGGCGCCGAAATAACGCGCCGAGCCATAGGCGATCGCACTCGACCGATCATCGAAACTTGGCTGCGGGGTCGTCGGCGCACTGAGCCCGGCAGGCTCTATGATGGTGACCGTAAGACCATGGCGTTCGATGAGCGGGGCCAGTGCGCAGGCAAGGCTTGCACCGACCAGGCCGCCACCGATAATGGCGATGTCCGTATGGCTCATGATGTCCTTATCTTAAGAGACCGGCTTAGTGGCGGGTCACCTCAGGGTCGTTTTCATCCACCTGCTCGACATCCGGCTGACCGGGGTGCTGCTGCGTATAAAGCAGCATGGCGGCCATACGGGCGTGCTCGGTCAGCGCGAACAGGTCGTTTTCGTTTTCGGCGGTGTTATCAAGGTCGGTTTCGATGCCGCACAGGGTGTTAACGTCCTCGAGCGCTTCCTTGAGCGCAAACGGCCATTGATCACGTACATCGCTCTCAACCTCGGACAGCACCTCACAGAAACCAAGGCACCAGTCCTTGAGCCCTTGGGCCTGCTCCGAGATGGAGTAGATGTCGTCCGGGATCAGCGGCTCATAGCCAAGCTCGCTGGCAGATAGCCGGTCTTCCGTACGTTTTCGCCACTCAAGCAGCTGCGCTGCCGCATCACGATCGCTTGGTTCATCCACGCCAAGTGCGGAGCAGACTTCATCAAGCCAGGCTTCCGGGCTTAGATCGGTAAGCGCGATCTGGGCGCAGAGACGGCCATCCAGAAAGGACGGTGACTGCAGGCTGCCGTGGGCCAGAAAGAGGTCACTGATCAGTGAGAAATCGAGGGAGTCTTCTTGAATCGACATGGGCTCCTGTCGCGCGTTGTCGGATCGAATTTAAAAGAACGCCAGAGCGGTGCGTTGACCGGTCAATAGCGGCTCTCTATAGTGCGTAACCATGATTCACCATCTTAGCGCACTGGCCCGTAAAGGCCCATGCCGGAGCACGTCATCATGAGCGAGGCATCCCGCCGCACTATCGAAATCACCCTGCTGGGTCAGACCTATCTCGTCAACTGCTCCGATGACGAAGAGCCGGCTCTGCTCGATGCGGCCAGATACCTCAATACCGCACTCGAGGGCATTCACGCGCAGGGCAAGGTGGCGGACATCACCAAGATCGCCTTGATGGCCGGGCTCAATATTACCCATGAGTTGATGGGAGAGCGCGAACTCCGCCTCAAGGGCGAGCATGTAGCCGCCCAGTCAAGCGATGCGCTTGGCCGGGCTGTCGAGCGGGTTACGCCACGAACGTCGCCGACCTCATCGAACGAATAGCGGGTGCTTCACCGCGTTTACCTTTGGGCGCGCCCGTCAGAATCTGTTAGACTGAACCTCGTTCTCTGGAGTGCTCGCCAGTTGTTGTAGTCCCTCGAGCCTATGCGTAATACCCAGGGGGCCACATTTGCAGACCCGTGTGCATGTCCGCGCGTCGGAAAGCCTGACGGTCTGCTTGAGGCCACCCACCTTGAACCAATAGGTTCAAGGGCAGAAACAACAGCGGTACCCCGGAGAACCTTTCCCGCCCCAGCACGAGCCGTTTCCTAATGCTTGATTCATCAGGTCTAAGTCGAGCTCAGCTCAGACGCACGCTTCGCGAACAGCGCCGCTCGCTCTCCCCGGCCCAGCAACGACATGCCGCCGTGGCCTTGAAACGCCAACTCTCACGCATGCCCGAGCTCAAACGAGCACGTCGCGTTGCCTTGTATCTGCCAAACGATGGGGAAATAGATCCTGGGCTTTTATTGCCGTGGATGCAGCGAAAAGGGGCTCGCGCCTTCCTTCCTGTTTTGAAACCGCTTTCCGATAACCGGCTCTGGTTCGTGCACTACCACGCAAAGACCCGGATGACGCGTAACCGATTCGGTATTTCCGAGCCGCAGACGCGCCTGAATGCAGGCCGCGCTCGTCGGCTTCCGCCCTGGGGATTGGATGTCGTGCTGATGCCACTGGTGGGATTCGATGCCGCGCTCAACCGCTTGGGTATGGGCGGCGGGTTCTATGACCGCACGTTTGCATTTACTCAGCGTGTCCGGCCGGCGCCAAGGCTGATTGGCCTGGCTCATGACATTCAGCACGTGGATACGTTGCCGTTTCAGAGCTGGGATGTGCCGCTCGATGCCGTCGTTACAGACCGCGCCGTCTATCGCTAGAAATGAGTCGGGCTCACGCGCCCATCAACGATTGGGCGTACCCAGTCGCAACCATGCCGATGCCGAACAAGAACACAAGAGTAACAACGAGATCAGGTTTGCGTTTCATGGAGCCATTCCATTCAAAGGGATGCGTGAGCGTGCGAGAGACGCACTATAATCAGCCAGCCTCGATACAATCAACCAGAAGTCACACTTTTTGATGAATAACGTCATTCTTTATAAAAACTGAATACGTCATTCCACCTACATCGACCCGACTCACGATACGACGATAGCTCCCCTCCTCTTGCATGAAATAACCGCCTCTAAGGCGGTCATTTCAAACATTTCATTTAGTTCATTATGCGGTGAACAAGCGATAGGCCGGGTTGTCGGTTTCTTTCCAGTAGCGATACCCAATGCTGTCGAGATGCTCTTCAAGCTGAGAGAGATCTTCACGCGGCAGCTGCAGGCCGACAAAAACGCGCCCATACGCGGCACCGTGATTGCGGTAATGAAACATCGAGATGTTCCAGCCTTCCGGCAGATACGAAAGAAACCGCATCAATGCCCCAGGCCGCTCGGGAAACTCGAACCGATAGGCTTCCTCTTCGAACGAGTGCAGCGCACGACCGCCGCCCAGATGTCGGATATGAAGCTTTGCAAGCTCATTGTCGGTCAGATCCTCGACCGGATAATCCGCCGATTCAAGCTGCTGGATCAGTGCCGCACGATCCTCACCGCCCGGCTGCACCCGAACGCCGACGAAGATATGGGCCTTATCGCCTTTTGCATAGCGGTAATTGAACTCGGTCACCATGCGCTCACCGATGACCGTACAGAACTGCTTGAAGCTTCCCGGGCGCTCTGGAATCGTGACCGCAAGAATCGCTTCGCGCTGCTCACCGAGCTCGGTTCGCTCGGCAATATGCTGGAGTCGGTCGAAGTTGGTATTGGCGCCCGAGTTGATGCACACAAGCGTCCGGTCGGTCACGCCGGTTTCCTGAACGTACTTCTTGAGCCCGGCAAGCGCCACCGCGCCTGAGGTCTCGGCAACAGCCCGCGTATCCTCGAAGATGTCCTTGACGGCAGCGCACATTTCATCAGCCGACACGGTGATCACACCATCGATGTGGTCTTTCAAAATCGAAAACGGTGTCTCCCCGATCTGTGAGACCGCCACACCTTCGGCAAAGATCCCCACCTGAGGCAGTACCACGCGCTCACCGGCATCCAGCGCCGCCTTCAGACACGCCGCATCGGCAGGCTCAACGCCGATCACCTTGATGTCCGGGCGCAGGTATTTAACGTAGGCAGCTATGCCCGCGGCGAGCCCGCCGCCGCCAACCGGCACAAAAATGGCCTCGATCGGGTCAGGATGCTGACGAAGAATTTCCATGCCCACGGTGCCCTGACCGGCGATGACGTCCGGGTCATCGTAGGGCGGAATGTAGGTATAGCCATGCTGGGCGATCAACGTGCGCGCATGGTCGAGCGCCTCATTGAACGCATCGCCGGACAACACGACTTCAGCGCCAAGCGCACGCACGGCCTGAACCTTGATGTCAGGCGTGATGCAGGGCATGACGATGGTGGCCTTGACGCCCATTTTCTTGGCCGAGAGCGCAAGGCCCTGAGCGTGATTGCCGGCCGAGGCAGCGATCACCCCTGCCGCCTTTTGTTCAGGCGTCAAACTCGCCATCTTGTTGTATGCGCCACGAACCTTGAACGAGAACACCGGCTGAAGATCTTCACGCTTGATCCAAATCTGGTTGTTGAATCGCTTGGAGAGCATGGGCGCTGCGGAAAGCGGCGTTTCGGAGGCGGCTTCATACACGCGCGCCTGGAGGATCTTCTTCACGTATGCTTCAAGCATTCTCTTGTCCTAATGGCACATTGCAAAAACAGGGTCACCCATCGAAGAAACCAGCCTAAAAAGGAACGCAGGCCACGTCTACACGAACCGGGTGGACTCCGTATAATACGCCTTCCCCCAAGGGCATGACACGCCCTTTCACGCACTTTCAGCGAAGAGTACGCCATGGCCACCACGACGCAGGATCAACTGAAACGGGCCGTTGCCCGTGCCGCCGTCGACGAGATCGTCCCGCTGCTGGACCGCCAAACCGTCATCGGGGTCGGCACCGGCTCGACGGCCAATCTGTTCATCGATGAGCTCGCCGCTTACCGTCATGACTTCGATGGCGCCGTGGCAAGCTCGAAGGCCTCGGCCGACCGTTTGAAGCAGCACGGCATTCCCGTGTATGACCTGAACGGCGTCGGCACGCTGCCGGTCTACGTCGATGGCGCCGATGAAATCGACACCGAGCTCTCCATGATCAAGGGCGGCGGTGCGGCGCTTACGCGTGAGAAAATCGTGGCGGCATGCGCGCAGACCTTCATCTGCATCGCGGATGGGTCAAAATACGTCGAGCGCCTCGGCGGCTTTCCGCTGCCGATCGAAGTTATTCCGATGGCGCGCTCCTTCGTTGCACGCGAGATCGTCAAACTCGGCGGCGATCCGATGTATCGGGAAGGTGTCGTGACCGACAACGGCAATCAGATCATCGACATCTACAACTTCGTGATCGACGACCCCCGCTCGATGGAAGCCACCCTCGATCAGATCACGGGCATCGTTACCCATGGCATCTTCGCTCGCCGCGGCGCGGATGTCCTTCTGTTGGGCCGTGATGACGGCGTCGCGCGGATTACCCGCTGACACCACCTGGAAGAAGGCGCTCGAGCCCATTGAGCGTTGCCTCGAGCGCCCCACGATGGCGCTCGACCACCATCAGCCCACGACGCCCTCGCGCCCGAGCCTGCTCAGGCGCGGTGGCGGCCTCGGCTAGAGCGGCCACCAGCTCATCGGTCGTCGCCACACGGACAAGTGCGTCATCGGCCTCGAGCAGATCGGCGATGTCACTGAAATTCTCAAGATGTGGCCCGGTCACTACCGGTACCGCAAGCGCCGCCGGCTCAAGCAGGTTATGCCCGCCGACAGGCACCAGGCTCCCGCCCACGAACGCGACCGAGGCCACCGCGTAGAACCCCATGAGTTCGCCCATGGTATCGCCCAGATAGACACTGACCCGTGAGGTAATGCCATCGCCACGGGAGCGCCGGGCCAGACACTGCCCGCTATCTTCGATCAACTGCGCAATGGCGTCGAAGCGCTGCGGGTGTCGGGGCACCAGAATCATCAACGCCCCGGGATATCGCTCACGCAGCCTTGCATGCGCATCGATCAGCGCCGCATCCTCACCCTCGTGCGTCGATGCCGCCACCCAGATAAACCGGCCATCGCATTGAAAAAGTATGTCTTCACTCACTTTCTCGAGCGCACCGTTGTAGCGCAGGTCGAACTTCAGTCCGCCGGTAATCTCCATTCTCGACACCGGCCCATCAAGCGCCTTGAACCGCTCAAGATCCGTTCGGTCCTTGATGCCAAGCCAGTCAAAGTGGGCGAGCGTGTCACGCATCAAGGGGCGAATTCGTTGATAACGCTGCAATGCGTTTGTGGAGAGCCGGCCGTTTACCAGCGCAAGCGGCACATCATGATGCTGGCACTCTGCCAGAAGGTTCGGCCACAGCTCGGTTTCGATCACGATGGCAAGCGCCGGACGCACATGCCGGACAAATCGCTTGGCTGGGCCGGGAAAATCAAGCGGCAGAAAATGATGGCAAATGCGCCCCTCGAACAGCGACGCCACCTGATTTGCGCCGGTTGCGGTCATGGTGGTCATCACGATCTTGTGCGACGGATAGCGCGTTTCAAGCGCCTGCACCAGCGGACGTGCCGTCATCACTTCGCCCACGGAGGCTGCATGCACCCAGATGACAGGCGCCGTCTCATACGGCACCCGCCCCAAACGCTCCCAGCGCGAGTGAGTAGGTAACCACTCACGCCATACACGCCACCAGATAAACGGTGAGAGCAGATACAGCGCAAGAGAATAAAGAAAACGCACGCAGCTCACTCGCCTCGGCCGAGGATGGTCGAGATCATGGCGGTCGTGGAAACGCCATCCTCGAAATCGAGCACGCGCACCTCACCGCCATGAGCAATCACGGCCTCGCCGCCAGCGATGTCTTCCGCCTTGTAATCACCGCCCTTGACCAGAATGTCCGGCAAGATACGCTCGATCAGCTCGGCCGGCGTGTCCTCACCAAACGGCACGACCCAGTCCACCGCAGCCAGGCCGGACAGCACCTGCATACGCCGCATGAGCGCGTTGATCGGGCGCTTTTCCCCCTTGAGCCGTCGAACCGAGGCGTCGTCGTTGACCGCAACGATCAGACGATCTCCGAGGCGGCGAGCCTGCTCCAGGTAGGCCACATGGCCGGCATGGAGAATATCGAAGCAGCCATTGGTCATGACCACACGCTCGCCGCGCCCCTGTGCGGCGCGCACGGAAAGCGCCAGCGTGTCTGCGTCCGTCACGCCGAATTCCGCCAGGCGATCGCCGTGCATTGCCGTGTAGAGCTCGGCGATCGAGAGCGTTGCCGTACCGGGCTTGGCCACCACCAGACCCGCGGCCAGATTGGCCAGCATCATTGCCTCTGGCAGCGCGTGACCCGCCGCCAGCGCAAGCCCCAACACTCCGATGACCGTATCACCGGCCCCGGTCACATCGAACACCTCACGGGCGTGCGTTGGCAGATGAAGCGGCGGAGCGTCTTCTCGAATCAGGGTCATGCCGCGCTCGCTGCGGGTGACCAGCAGCGCCTCGAGCTCAAGCTCGAGACGAAGCTGCTCGCCCTTTTGCGAAAGCGTCGCATCGTCCGGGCACGGGCCAACCACGGCTTCGAATTCACTCAGGTTCGGCGTCATCAGGCTGGCACCGCGATAGCGCGAAAAATCAGTGCCTTTCGGGTCAACCAGAACCCGCTTGCCCGCGCGCCGGCCAGCCTTGATCAAGGCCTGCACGTCGGCAAGCGTGCCCTTGCCGTAGTCCGAGAGAATCATGAGCTCCGCGGTTTCGAGGGCGTGTTCGACCTTGGCCGTCAGTGGCGTCATGTCGATGTCGGCAAACGACTGCTCGAAATCGAGTCGAATCAGCTGTTGATTGCGACTCATAACCCGCAGTTTGGTGATCGTTGGGGCGTGTTCGCTTTCCTGGAAATCGACCCCGATGCCGGCATTGGTCAATGCATCGCTGAGCAGCCGCGCGTTGTCGTCCTGGCCGACCAGTCCGGAAAGCGTCACCGTGGCGCCGAGCGAGGCAATGTTGAGTGCGACGTTGGCCGCTCCGCCCGGGCGGTCTTCACTGCCATCGACGCGCACGACCGGCACCGGCGCCTCGGGCGAGATACGCGAGGTGGGTCCGGTCCAGTAGCGGTCGAGCATGACATCGCCGACCACGACGACACGTGCCGCCTCCAGCGCCTTGAAATCCAGTTTCATCATTGCGGCCTCTTGTGCGTTTCGGTGTCCTGGAGGAGTCGGTCGAGCATGGCGTTCACCGCATCCGCCTCGATCAGTTTCATCGCCTCGGGGTGACGCACCCGTGTGCCCCAGGGCGCCTGCTCCGGTTTTTTCAGATAGGTGCGGGCCGCCGCCTCGTAGCGATTGATCACATAGTCCTGCCAGCAATACGGTGCGGCGCGGTCGGGGTTGGTGGTCGCAAACAGCCCAATGACCGGCGTATTCAGCGCATTGGCCATATGAACTGGCCCGGAATCCGGCGCGATGACCACCCGCGCCTGCCGAATCAGGGCAAGCACGCCCTTGAGTGAGGTCTTGCCCAGCACGCTGACGGGTTGCGCGACCCGGCAGTGATGGGCAATGGCGTTGACCATTTCCTGCTCCTGGTCGCTGCCGCCGCCGGTCAAAAACGTGGTCAACCCGTGTACGTCATGGGCGTGGTCGATCACCGCGGCGTAGCCTTCAGGCGTCCAGTTGCGAAAGTTCCGCAGCCGTGGGTTGGCGCACGGGCTCATCACCAGCGCATCGCGGCCTCCGATCAGCCCACGGGCCTCGAGCTCGGCGTCGTCAGGAATCGGAATATTCCAGTCAAGTTCGGTGTCTTCAACGCCAAGCGCGCGGGCGAAATCCATGAACGACTCGAGCACATGAGCCCGCGGATGGGGGGCAAGCTGACGGTTGGTGAACCAGGTCTGATGGTCCTTGGCGCGCGCTGAATCGTAGCCCAGCCGAACGTCTGCCTTGAGCCCCAGCGAAAGAATACTGGCGCGGATCGACTGCTGCATGTGAAGCAGCACGTCAAAGCGGGTGTCTTTCAGCGTGCGCCAGATATCGCGCATGCCGGCAAGCCCCGTCTTTTTGTCGAATACGATAAACTCGACCCCTGAAAGGCCGGCCAGTAGACTGTACTCGCCTTTTCCGACGATCCAGGTGATGCGCGTATCGGGCCATTGGCGCTGAAGAGCGCGGACGGTCGGTACAAGATTGCAGACATCGCCGAGGGCGGAAAGCCGCAACACACAAAGATGTGATGGATAAGCAGGCAAAGGATGCTTCATGCGGATAGTGACGTCCCGACACGCAAATACGCGTATTCTATATGATGCTGAAAGAGCCCCACAAATCGGGCCCGACTGGTTCACCCCCGAGTTCTGGCATCAAAAGGCTCAGGTAACCGGGGAAGCGCCCGGCCGCGGCGCCAGCGTGTTCATCGAGGCTGCCCCGAACGAGCACTGGGTGCTTAGGCCTTATCGTCGTGGCGGGCTGATCGGTCGTTTCAACGATGACCGCTACGCCTGGCTCGGCGCCGAACGCAGCAGGGCCTTTCGAGAATTTCGCCTGACCGCACGGCTTAGAAACGCGGGCCTGCCGGTGCCGGCGCCGGTCGGCGGCTGTCTCTGGCCAAAAGGGTGTACCTATCAGGCCGCTCTGATTACCGTGGGTATCCCAGAGGCACGACCGCTTGCCGATGTGCTCCCGACCGAGGCTGCCACGCCGCAGCTTTTAAGCCGCGTGGGTGCCATGATACGTCAATTTCACGAGCTCGGCCTCGATCACGTGGACCTCAACGCCCGCAACATTTTGCTCGACGCCGTTGATTCGCCCTGGCTTATCGACCTCGACCGCTGTCGCATTCGAGGCAAGGGCGGCTTCAAGAAGCGAAACCTCGAGCGCCTGAAGCGCTCATTCGACAAGTTCGCGCCCGACCGGGCGCGGCGCCACCACACTGCCCTACTTTCTGGATACAACGCTTGACGCTACTTATGGATAAATTCACGCCTAATAAGCGCTTCTATCTGCGCGGCAGCGCGTTTTTCGCGCTGATCAATCTGGTCGTTGTCTGGGGTATCGCGACCCGCTATCTGCCCTTTTTCAATGCGCCGTCGGACCCGTGGGGCATTGCCTATCTGGTAACGACCTGGATCGGGCATTTCGGCCTGCTGGTCATGTTGGCCTGGCTGCCAATGGCGCTGGCCGCGCTCGTACTGCCCAGAAAGGCCATGATCCCGGTCATGAGTCTGATCGCGGCAGCCGGCCTCTGGGCGCTGGCGCTCGATACAGTGGTCTTCAGCCAGTACCGCTTCCACGTCAATCACTTCATGCTGTCGCTGTTCGTGCACGACCAGAACGGCGAAATATTCAGCTTTTCGGCCTCGACCTGGGCGCTCGGCATCGGCGTGATCGTGGGTCTTTTACTCTTCGAGACTTGGCTTGCCTGGCGCATTCAGGCCCGCGCTCAGGGCATTGCGTTTCCGGTCTGGAAAACCTTTCTTGGCCTTTTGATCATGGCCATTGCAAGCCATGCCATTCACGTCGTCGCCGATGCCCAATACAAGCGAAGCGTTACGCAACAGACCAGCATCTACCCACTGCTGTTTCCCGCCACCGCCAAGGACTTCATGGAAAAGAACGGCTGGCTGGACCCCCGAGCCGCGCGCGAAAAGAACCTGAGCATGAACCGAACCCATGACAGTGGCTCGCTCAACTGGCCGGCAAAGCCGCTGTCGTGCACGCCCGGCGACACCCCGCCCAACGTGGTCGTGATCGCGCTGGATTCCTGGCGCTTCGACGAGTACGGCCCCGAGACCACGCCCCATCTGTACCAGGCACTCAACGAGAGCGGCCTGCGCTTTGAGCATCACATCAGTAGCGGCAACGCCACTCGTAACGGGGTATTCGGCCTGTTCTACGGCCTGACCGGCAACTACTGGAACACCATGGAAGACAGCCAGACCGGCAGCCTATTCATCCGTACACTGCAACAGGAAAATTACCGGCTGGGCCTGTTCGGCTCGGCCAGTTTCGATGGCGTGGGCTTTGATCGCACCGTGTTTGCCTCCGTTCCGGATCTTCGCCTTCGCACTCACGAAGGCGAAGATCCGGCCGCACGCGATAAAAACATGACAACGGATTGGCTCGACTGGCAAACCAAGCGCCGCACAGCCGACGCAGACCAGCCCTACTTCGGCTTCCTGTTCTATGACGCGCCCCATGGCTACAGCGTGCCTGACGACGCGGAGCGCCCCTGGCAGCCCTCGCTCGACACGCTCGAATACACCGAGCTCGGCCCTGACACCGACCCGATCCCTGTGAGAAATCTGCATCGAAACGCCGCGCACTACGATGACCAGCTCATCAAGCGCGTCATCGATGACCTGAAAGCCCACGGCGAGTGGGACAACACCTACCTCATCGTCACCTCCGATCACGGCCAGTCCTTCAACGACACCGGCCACAGTTTCTGGGGTCATAACAGCAACTTCAGTCGCTATCAGACCCAGGTGCCACTTCTCATTCATGGCCCGAACGTCCAGCCAGGCACCCATGAGGGCATGACCAGCCACCTGGATGTGGTACCGACCCTTATGAAGCACGCGCTCGGCTGCGCCAACCCACCCGCTGACTACAGCCAGGGCAAGGATCTGCTCAACCCGACACTCGATCATCCCTGGGTGATTGCCAACAGCTATCTCGGCTACGCCATCATCGAGAAAGACCGGATCACCGAAGTCAAGGACAGCGGCGATTGGGTGACCTATGATCCCGAGCTGAACACGCTTGATCAGGAGCAGTTTTCTCCGGCGGTGTTTGAAGCGGTCAACCTCATGGGACGGTTCTATGACTGACCGCGCCGCTACCGGGCATGCCACGACGCCGATTACAGGGGTGGTGATCACCCTGAATGAGGCCGAACTCATTGAAGCGTGTCTGGCCTCACTGTCACGGGTGTGCAGTGAGTTGATCGTGGTCGATTCAGGCTCACATGATGCAACCTGTCAGATTGCAGAGCGCGCCGGTGCCCGTGTCATTCACCAGCCCTACCTGGGCGATGGCTATCAAAAAAACGTCGGCCCCGGCGCGGCCTCGAACACATGGGTGCTGTCGCTCGACGCTGATGAGCGCCTGACCGAGCAGGCCATCCAGACCATCCTTGGTCTAGACCTCGAGGCGACGGGTCACGATGGCTTTGCCTTTCGCCGCCGCAACTTCATCGGCTCACGGTGGGTCAAGCGCTGCGGCTGGTACCCGGATTACTGTGTACGTCTTTATAACCGCCACCGCACCGGATTTTCGGAAACCCGTCAGCACGCCTCGGTTCAGGCCGCATCCGCGCACCGGCTCGATGCGGATCTTGAGCACTACTCGTTTGCAAATCTCGGGGAGCTGTTTACCAAGGCCAGCGGGCGCTTCTCGAACCGTTCCGCCAAGGTGATGTATCTGAAAGGCAAACGCGCATCGGCATGGTCACCGTTTTTACACGGTATAAATGCGTTCATTCGCAAATACGTCTTTCAGCGTGGGTTCCTTGCCGGTGTGGATGGACTGTCCGTGGCCCTTTCCGCCGCGACCAATGCCTATCTTAAATACGCCAAGCTTCTGGAGTTTCAACGCGACGCCCGCGTTCGAGACGCCGAAAACTTCGACAAGGTGTGGTAATGGCAACCCCTTTGCACGTATGTCACGTCAATCTGGCTCGCGGTTTTCGAGGGGGTGAACGCCAGACCGTCATCCTCATTGAACAGCTCGCCCACCGGTACTCAGGTGCACTTCGCCAAACCTTGGTGTGCCGCCCCGATTCGCCCCTGATCGACCAAGTGCGCCATCTCGACGTAACGATTGTTGAAGCCAGAAATGCACTGGCAGGCCACTTTGGCATCGGTGCTGACGCCGTTCACGCGCATGAGGCCAAGGCCGTACACTGGGCCTATCTGCACAAGCGCCTGACAGGCACTCCGTACCTGCTGACCCGCCGCGTTCCTCAGCCCGTCAAGGACAAGTGGTTCAATCGACGTACCTACGGCTCGGCCGCCTATACCGTCGCGATCTCATCCGTGATCGAACAGCACCTCGAGGCCCTCGAATTTACCCGGCGGATCGCACGCGTTCCCAGCGTCTTTTCACACCGTCCCTCCGATCTCGAGCGCGTGGCAGAGCTCAAGGCACGCTTTGAGGGCCATCCAGTCATCGGGCATATCGGCGCGCTGGTTGACCGCCACAAGGGCCAGCGCGTTCTTCTGGAGGTCGCACGGCGCTTTCAGGCCTCGCACCCGGATGTCCGCTTTCTACTTCTGGGCGACGGCGAAGACGCCGAGGCATTGCATCGGGAGAGCCGCGAGCTCACCAACGTAATCTGGGAAGGGTTTCAGCCCGATGTGGAAAACTACCTCGACGCCATGACGCTGTTTGCCTTTCCGTCACGCAATGAAGGGCTTGGCTCGACGCTGCTGGACGCCATGGACCATGACGTTCCGATCGTTGCGAGCCGCGTGGACGGCATCCCGGACATCATCACCGATCAGAGAAGTGGGCTATTGGTTCCGCCGGACGACGCAGATGCGCTCGAGCACGCACTCGACCGACTTCTGGGCGCGCCGGCGCTGGCTGAGGAACTCAAGGACGGCGCCCGCGAGAAGCTGGTGCAGTTCTCACCTCACGCCATGGCTGATGCGTATCACGCCCTCTATGTGGATATGGCAGAATAATAGTCACGTTCTGCAGCACCAAAAAAGCCCGAATGTTTCACGTGAAACATTCGGGCTTTTTTCATGGAACAGGGCCAATGACCGTCTGAGTGTTTCACGTGAAACACTCAGACGTGCTACATCATCGCCTCAATACGCTCGACCGACAGCTTGTTCAGGCAATCCGTATGACCCAGCGGGCAGTGACGCTCGAAACAGGGCGAGCACGAAAGATCCAGGGTATGAATCACCGCGCGGTCAGTCAGCGGCGGCGTGTACTTTGGCGAGGAAGAGCCGTAGATGGCGTGAATACGGGTGCCGGTAGCCGCGGCGACATGCATCAGGCCCGAATCGTTGGTCACCACCTGCTCACAGCTCCCCAGAAGATCGACAGCGTCAGCGAGGCTTGTTTCGCCACAGAGATTGAACGCCCCATCAAGTGACGCCGCGATTGTCTCACCGGCCGGCGCATCCTTCGGCCCGCCCAAAACCATCACCTCATACCCTCTGGCAATCAACTTCGCTGCCAGCGCGTGATAATACTCAAGAGGCCACTGTTTGGCCGGGCCATATTCCGCGCCGGGCATCATGGCGATTCGTGGCGCAGAACCAAGCCCCAGTCGCGTTTCGAGCCGCGCCAGATTATCGGCATCAAGCATCAGCTCGGGAGCCGGCATCTCCACCGGCGGGTAGGCCTCATCGACTGGAAGCCCAAGCGACACGAAGCGCTTTACGGTTTGGTCGAGCACCGACTTGTCGAGTTTTCGCCGTTCGTTGAGCACGCCATAGCGCTGCTCACCGGTAAATCCGGTTCGGTGGGGGATGCCCGCCAGAAAGGGGACCAGCGCCGATTTCCAGGAGCGCGGCAACACGATGGCGTGATCGAACTGCCCACGCAGGGCGCGTGCGAGACGCAAGCGCGTTTTGAACCCGAACTGACCGTGACCGATTTCGAGTGTCCAGGCCGTATCGACCTCCGGCATTCGCTCCAGAATCGGTACGGACCATTTCGGCCCCATGACATCGATGCGCACCTCGGGCGAACGCGCCTTGAGTGTTTTCAAAAGGCTTTGCGCCATGACCATGTCGCCGACCCAGGACGGCCCGACGACAAGGATGCGCTCGGCTCGAGCGTTCATGTCAGCTCGCACCATTGAGCCAATCCAGATAGTCCGTTACCCCTTCGGACACCGTCTTGAACGTTCCGTCGTATCCGGCGTCTCGAAGCTTTTGAATATCAGCCCGGGTATAGCTTTGGTAGCGGCCTTTCAAGTGATCGGGGAAGTCGATGTACTCGATTTCGCCCTTGCCGTAGTAGCCGGTCACGGTCTCGGCGATCGCCTTGAACGGCTCGGCGCGTCCGGTTCCCAGATTGAAAATGCCAGAACGCTCGGGATGGTCGAAAAACCAAAGATTCACATCGACCACGTCGCCGACATAGATGAAATCACGGCTTTGCATGCCGGCCTCATACCCTTCCCACGCGCCGAAAAGTTTGGGGTTATCGCCGTGACTCACCTGGGTATGATGATGAAACGCCACGCTCGCCATGCTGCCCTTGTGCTGCTCTCTCGGGCCATAGACGTTGAAGTAGCGAAAACCAACCACCTGGGTCGTCAGACGATCCCAGTGATGACGCACATATTGATCGAACAGCAGCTTCGAGTACCCATAGACATTGAGCGGCTTTTCACACTCAGGCTGCTCGACGAAAATGTCGCTGCCCCCGTAGGTGGCCGCAGATGAGGCGTACAGAAACGGGATATTGCGCTCGTTGCAGTAGTTCAATAACACCTTCGAGTACTCGAAATTGTTTTCGAGCATGAACTTGCCGTTCCATTCAGTGGTCGCCGAGCACGCCCCCTCATGGAAGATGGCGTCGATGGGCGGCAACTCATCGGCCTTGATGCGGGCCAGAAAATCATCCTTGTCGAGATAGTCCTCGATCTGGCAATCGACCAGATTGACGAACTTGGTCCCGTCGGTCAGATCATCGACCACAACAACATCGGTGTGACCGCGCGCATTCAGCGCCTTGACGATGTTGGCTCCGATAAAGCCCGCCCCGCCTGTTACTACGATCATGGTGTCACTCCATTTGGTGCAAAACGTGTGGCGCATCGGCTTGGATGATGGGACCGAAACGCGGCTCTATAACCGGATAGCCGCTAATTGTATACTTGCCGGCGGATTAATTCATGAACATGGGCCAGGGGTACTCTCCCGATGACACAGGCGAAGCCGGACGTAAGTACTTTTCAGGGCCTGATTCTTGCCCTGCAACACTACTGGGCAAATCAGGGCTGCATAATCATGCAACCGTTGGACATGGAAGTCGGCGCGGGGACATTTCACCCGGCAACCTTCCTCCGCGCCATCGGCCCGGAAACCTGGAACTCGGCGTACGTTCAGCCCTCCCGCCGCCCGACCGACGGGCGTTACGGTGAAAACCCGAACAGACTGCAGCATTACTATCAATTTCAGGTCGTAATGAAGCCCTCCCCCGCCAATTTTCAGGAGCTTTATCTGGGCTCACTGGAAGCGCTGGGCCTTGACCCGCTCACCCACGACATCCGCTTTGTCGAGGACAACTGGGAATCGCCCACGCTTGGCGCCTGGGGGCTTGGCTGGGAAATATGGCTCAACGGCATGGAAGTCACCCAGTTCACCTATTTCCAGCAGGCCGGCGGCATCGAATGCTTCCCGGTCACTGGCGAGCTGACCTACGGGCTCGAGCGTATCGCGATGTATTTGCAGGACGTCGACAGCGTCTATGACCTTGTCTGGACCAAAGCTCCCGATGGCAGCATCGTCACCTACGGCGACGTCTATCTGCAAAACGAGCGGGAGCAATCGACTTATAACTTCGAACACGCCGATGTGCCGACCCTGTTTGAAAGTTTCGATTACTACGAGCGCGAGTGCGGAAAATTGCTCGCCCTCGAGCAGCCGCTGCCGCTGCCGGCCTACGAAATGGTCCTGAAAGCCTCACACACCTTCAATCTGCTTGACGCACGTCACGCCATTTCCGTCACCGAACGCCAGCGCTACATTCTTCGCGTACGGACCCTCGCTCGCGATGTGGCAAGCGCCTACTACGCCTCGCGCAAGGCAGCCGGCTTCCCGATGGCTTCAGAAGCGCTGCGCAAGGAACTGCTTCAGGACGACCCCACACAGCAAGGAGACGCATAAGCCATGGCACGCGAACGCACCTTTTTGATCGAACTCGGCTGCGAAGAGCTGCCTCCCGGCGCGCTGGCTCCCCTGGCCGAGGCACTGGCATCCGGCCTTAAAAAAGGCCTGGATGACGCCGAAATGCAGTACGGCGACGTTCACGCCTACGCCACGCCACGGCGGCTGGCTGTGAGTATCGAGCGCCTGAGCACTCAGCAGCCCGACCGAGAAATAGAAAAGCTTGGCCCGGCCGTAAAAGCCGCGTTCAAGGATGGCGCACCGACCAAGGCCGCGGAAGGCTTTGCGCGCTCCTGCGGGGTCGAGGTGGCAGACCTCGATCAGCTCGAGACCGATAAGGGCCTGCGCCTTGGCTATCGCCATATAGAGACAGGTCAGTCTACTATTGAGCTGATGCCCTCGATCGCCAAGGCCGCTGTCATGGCGCTGCCGGTGCCCAAGAACATGCGCTGGGGTACCTCTCGCATTGAGTTTTCCCGGCCGGTGCACTGGCTGATAATGATGCACGGCGACGATGTCATTCCGGGGCGCATCCTCGAGCTTGACGCCGGACGCACCACCTACGGCCACCGCTTCCACGCGCCCGACGCGCTGGAACTTGCGTCAGCCGATGAGTATCTGGCGACACTCGAGACCAGAGGCAAGGTGCTGGCCGACATGTCGCGTCGTCGTCAGGACGTCATTGCTCAGGTTCAGCGTGAAGCCGAGGCTCTCGGTGCAACCGCCGTCATCGATGACGAGCTTGTGACCGAAGTTTCAGGGCTTGTCGAGTGGCCGGTCGCACTGGCAGGTCGGTTCGATGAACGCTTTCTCGAAGTGCCCCAGGAATGCCTGGTCTCCTCGATGAAAGCCAATCAGAAATACTTTCACCTGCTCGACGCCCAGGGCAATCTGGTGCCGGCGTTCATCACGATCTCCAACATCGAAAGCAGGGACCCGTCGCAGGTCATCGAAGGCAACCAGCGCGTGATCCGCCCTCGCCTCGCCGACGCCGCCTTTTTCTTCGAGACCGACCGCAGGTCAACGCTTGCAAGCCGCGTCGATGCACTCGAAAGCGTCGTGTTCCAGCAGAAACTGGGTTCTCTGGCGGACAAGAGTCGTCGCCTTCAGGCCGTTGCGCAATCGATCGCTGCTGCGGTCGAAAGTGACGTCGAGCATGCCAAGCGTGCAGCACTTCTTTCCAAGTGCGACCTGGTCACCGAGATGGTACTCGAGTTTCCGGAGCTTCAAGGCATCATGGGCGCGTACTACGCGCGTTTCGACGGCGAGCCGGAGCCCGTGGCCAAGGCGATCTATCAGCAGTATCTGCCGCGATTTGCAGGCGACGACATCCCTGATGAACCGACCGGTATCGCTTTGGCCTTAGCGGATCGACTGGATACACTGACTGGTATCTTCGGCATTGGCCAACGCCCAAGCGGCACCAAGGACCCATTTGCCCTGCGCCGCGCCGCTATCAGTGTTTTGAGCATTCTCGTACGTGGAGGATACAACCTCGACCTGCGTGAACTGCTCACTGAAGCCGCTGCCCAACATGCCAACCTGCCCAATGCCGCAAGCGTGGTCGAAGATGTACTTGAATACATGCTCGACCGGTTCCGCACCTGGGCACAGGAAGATGGTATGGCCGTTGAAACCTATCAGGCGGTACGTGCACGCCCGGTAACCCGCCCCTTCGATTTCGAGCGGCGCTTGAAGGCCGTGCATGCGTTCACGCATCGCGATGAAGCGCGCGCCCTGGCAGCGGCCAATAAGCGTGTGGCCAATATTCTTGCCAAGCAGGAAGGGAGTGTCAGCCCCGAGGTTGATCAGGCACTGCTTGAAAATGACGCCGAACGGGCGCTTTTTGACGCCATTGAACGTGCCCGCCTTGAGGCGAAGCCTCACATTCAGGCAGGTCGCTACAGCGACGCGCTGGATGTACTGGCCGGCCTCAAGACACCAGTCGATACATTTTTCGATCAGGTGATGGTAATGGCTGAAGACGAAAAGGTTCGAAACAACAGGCTTGCTCTGTTGGCAGCCCTGCAGACGCAGTTTCTCGAGATTGCCGATATCTCGCTGCTGCCTCAGGGCTAACTACTCGTTCAAGGCCTACCCGCCGCTGCATGGAAAGCCCCTTCGGGGGCTTTTTTGTGCTCGGATGTTTCACGTGAAACACATCGTCTGACTGTTTATCGCCACGTCCTCCCCACTCTGCACCCATCTTGAGTGCTCACGTGATGATATTTCAGAGGCGCACATACCATGAATAAAAAAAGCGAAGCACATGATGTGCTTCGCTTTTTTTGTACTCAAAGGGCTGAGCGCATTTTCGAATCCATGTTTCACGTGAAACATCGATTCAGCGCTAAACGGTCAGAAATCGACGACGACGTCGCCCTTCGGACGGCTGCAGCATGAAAGGATGTACCCTTCTTCGATATCTTCATCGGTGATACCGCCGTTATGCTCCATCTCAACCTCACCAGACTTGAGGCCGACACGGCACGTACCACAGATTCCCATACCGCACGCCTTGGGAATATGAAGCCCAAGCTTGGAAGCCGCTGCGTGAATGGTTTCCTCCGGCTGAATTCGGACGCTCTTGCCGGACTCGGCGAACTCGACATTTATCATGTCGGCAACGTCGACTTCTTCGGCCGCGACTTCGGCAAGCTCGGCAAGTTCTTCTGCGTTTTCACGAACGTCGGTCGGCGTGGCGCCAAACGACTCCTCATGGTAGTGATTCATGTCGAATCCGCTTTCACGCAGAATCTTCTTGACCGCATTCATGTAGGGAACGGGACCGCAGCAGAAGATTTCACGCTCCATGAAGTCCGGAGACATCATTCGGAACATCGGCTCCGTCAGGAAGCCGCGATAACCTGCCCAGGTTTCACCAAGGTCGTCTTTTTTCTCACAGATGACATGGAGCTTGAACTCGGGAATACGTGAGAAAATGTGGATCAGCTCACGGTGATAGATGACATCACCGGGGGAGCGGGCACTGTGGATGAAGTCGACATCGACTGATGCGTTCGTGTCGAAAAACCAGCGGGTCATCGACATCAACGGCGTCACACCGACACCGCCAGAGAGCAGCAGTACCTTGTCAGCCGGGTAGTCGATTGCGTTGAAGTCACCGACCGGGCCGTGAACATGCAGTCGATCATTGATCGACAGATTGTCGTGCAGCCAGTTGGATACATAGCCGCCCGGTACACGCTTGACCGTAATGGAGAAACTATAAGGTACCGAAGGTGAGCTCGAGATGGTATAAGAGCGCATGACCGTCTGACCATGAATCTCCAGCTCAACCGTGACAAACTGCCCCGGCTTGAAGAAGAACATCAGGGGCTGGTCAGCCATGAAGCAGAAAGTACGCACGTCGTGCGTTTCCTGAATTACCTTCACACAGCGCACTGCGTGACGGCCGTTGACCCAGGTTTGGGTCGTTACCGGATTAAAAAAGCTGGTAGTCATGGTGGTCACTCTCTACAGGCCCTGCAATGCAACGCAGTCAGGACACCCTTGTGCCCCGTTCGTGGACAAATTCTGGCGGCGCACCACCCTATCGACTTGTCCGGCTGCGACATCGGCATAACTCTCATAACCACCCCGCCCATTTTTTTTCCTATCTCACGTCGCGGGTGTGTCAGAGTATGTCGTCATCGGATAATCCACCCTCAGCCACCTAACGCAAACTTCATTTGTCACCCTTGGGCAAACGGCCTTCCCTGCGCGAAAAGGTCGCCTGCTGCAGAAGGAGACAAAATAAGAACAACGCCTGCTCACAATCCCCGTGCCGGCGGCGACTTTTCATGAGGATTCCAGACTATGCAACTGATTAACCACGAGCGGCTCGAAGACCCGCTTGGCGAAACCAAGAAAGCGTGCGCTCAGATGCTGAATGAGCGTGACCCTTCGTTCACTTTACCGCAACCCTTTTATAAGGACGAGCGGGTTTTCGCAGTGGATATGCAGGAAATCTTCAGCAAAGAGTGGCTGTTCGCTGGAATGACCTGTGAGGTTCCCAAAAAGGGGAACTACCTGACGTTGACCGTAGGTGAAAACCCTATCGTTCTCGTCCGCGGCGACAAGGATGCCATTCACGGCTTCTATAACGTTTGCCGCCACCGCGGGTCAAAACTGTGTCTGCAAGAGCGTGGCAAGGCAGCCAAGCTGGTTTGCCCCTACCACCAGTGGACCTATGAGCTGGACGGTCGTCTGCTGTTCGCAGGCACCGACATGGGCGAAGATTTCGACATGAATGCCTACGGCCTCAAGCCGATTCATGTCCGCGTTGCCGGTGGATTCATTTTTGTATGCCTGTCCGAAGGCGAAGCGCCTGCGTTCGACGAGTTTGCCGAAACACTGGATCACTACCTCGAACCCTACGATATGGAAAATACCAAGATCGCGGTAGAGTCCAACATCGTCGAGGATGCGAACTGGAAGCTGGTCATCGAAAACAACCGTGAGTGCTACCACTGTAATGGTTCTCACCCCGAGCTTCTGAACTCGCTGATCGAGTTCGATGACACCGACGACCCCCGTGCAACCGACGACTACAAGGCGCTGGTCGCCAAGAAGCAGTCCGACTGGTCCGCAGAAAGCGTTCCGTTCGAGCTCAAGCGTATCGGGCGTCGTAATCGTCTGACTCGTACTCCGCTGCTGAACGGCGTCGTTTCGATGACCATGGATGGCAAGCCGGGCTCCAAGAAGCTGATGGGCCGCCTGCAAAGTCCCGATATGGGCTCCTTGCGTATCCTGCACCTGCCAAACTCCTGGAACCACTTCATGGGCGACCATGCGATCGTGTTCCGCGTCCTGCCGCTGAGCGCGCAGAAAACGCTGGTCACGACCAAATGGCTCGTGCACAAGGACGCTGTCGAAGGTGAAGATTACAACCCTGACGAGCTTCGCCGTGTATGGGACGCCACCAACGATCAGGACCGTAAACTGGCTGAAGAAAACCAGCGCGGTATCAACTCCCAGGCCTACCAGCCGGGCCCCTACTCAAAAACTTATGAGTTCGGCGTAATCGACTTCCTCGCGTGGTACAGCGGCCAGATGATCGACAACATCGAAGGCGATGTGCCCGAACTCAAATTGGCCAAGGGCTAACGCACAAAGCCAAGTAGGCCACCATAAAAAAGGCTCGTCCACGGACGAGCCTTTTTGTTTCAAGCCCCTTTGACAGTACATCCAACGCCAAGGGGGCCTGATTTCGACAATGTGGCCTCTCAGGTCTCGATGACCGGGCCCCACCAGCGCTGGATAGCATCAAGCACGACGGGATGAATGGCATCGGCACAGGCAAGCCACTGCTCGAACAGCGGCTTGAGCCCATCGGCCTGCCCTGCCTTCCAGGCCTGGAGTGCCTCCTGAGCCATGACATCCACCGACGCCTGAGGGTCCTGGATGGGCACGTTATGCACCTGGAGTGCCACCTTGAAGTCAACTTCGTCTATCAGATCGACCAGCATCATCGCTATATCCCCCTCACAGTTTCAGCACGTTCTCTTCCTGAAGAAGCTTGAATATCGCTTCAGCCCCCTCTTGAGCGCTGACATCAGAGAGCACCTGACCGCCGCCGCCGCCGGACTTGGCTGCGGCTGCCTTGAAACGATCCCTGGCAGAGGACGACTTGACGATCTTGAGACGCTTGGGCCGTACCCGAGCTTTCTTGATCTCAAAGCTGGCCAGCGTTTCATCAATATGGCTCGCTTCGCTGATCGTTTCAATCGTGCCGCGTCGGGCCGGTCCAAACGCGCTTTGACGCGCACGCTCGGCACTTTCATCGACGGTTGCGATGGCGGGCAGCCGCACTTTCAATCGCCGACGCTGACCACGCGGGAGCGCTTGAAGAATCGTTGCCTGGCCGTTTTCGACCGACTCGATGCTGACAAGCCCTGACACCAGAGACCACCCAAGCGACTCCGCAAGCAGAAAGGGGAGAAGACCGGAGCCTTCACCCTGTTCGGCTTGAGTACCCGCCAGAACAAGCGATGGGTTCGAGGATTTCAGCGTCTTGGTAAGCACCTCGGTGATGTCGGCATGTTCAGACTGTTCGATCAGCGAAATGCGATCGATGCCCATGCCAAGATACCCCCGAAGCGCCTCCTTGCATTCCTCGGTTGGCTGGCCTGCGTGCAGCAAACTGACCGAGCCCCCCTGAAGGTTCATGGCAAGCTCGACCGCACGGGAATCCTGATCGGCACGACCCGGTCGGCCGGTGATCGGATGACGACCGGTCGAGACCAGCACGGAAATAGAGAGCGAGGCACTTTTTTTATCGGATTCACGCGGCTTCATGGTGCGACTCCTCGGACCGTTTCTGCTCTATAAGCTCAACCAGGGCTTCCAGCACGCCTTCGGCATCGCCAATGATGGCAAGATCGGCACGCTTGACCATGTCACAGCCGCCATCGTTGTTGATCGCAACCACCTTGTTGCAGCGCTCGATCCCCTGAAGGTGCTGAATGGCACCGGAGATGCCCACTGCAATGTAGACCCGGGCACTAACCCACGTTCCCGTGGCACCAACCTGGCGTTCACGAGGCATGAATCCGTTATCCACCGCCACACGCGAGGCGCCTTCGGCAGCCCTGAGCTGGAGTGCTGCGTTGTGGAAGCGGTCCCAGTTCTTGACGCCATTCCCGCCGGAGAGGATGAATTCGGCCTCACCGAGTGCAACGCTTGCCGGGTCGACTTCCACCTGACCGAGGTTATCGATGCGAATCATCGTCTCGGGCGCCGTGGAACTCAGTTCAACCGGTTTCACTTCATACCGGTTTTCAGAGACCGGCTCTGCGCACTCTTCCAGCGCCAGAATGCAGCGGGGAAGTGATCGCACGATGTCAGAACGCTCACGTGCGCCACGGCACTCACAACGCCACTCGCCATCTTCAGACAAAAGTTGCCAGACGTGTGTCGCCGGACGCTCCTTGAGCCGTACGGACAGACGACGACCCAACTCGGCACCGCCGAGCTGGGAGTCCGGGAAGAGCCAACGCTCGGGCGTGAGCTCGCGCTCGATGTCCTCGAGGCGGTTCAAGCGGCGCTCCGGGCTGTAGCCTTCCAGCCGCTCGTCCTCCAGAAAGACCAACCGATCGATACCGGCATGCTCGAAGCGTGTTTCACGGTAGCTGCCAAACACCACGGCCAATACCGCGCCCTGGCGCTGCGGGTCGGCATCCGCCAATTGACGTGCCATACCGAGCACGTCCTTGTCGTGACTGGTCAGCTCGCCACCGGCCATGTCCGGAACGACCGCAACGATGAACGCCGGGTCATCGATCGTGATCAAGGGCTTTTGCGGCTCGGCCTTGGCCTGCTTACCGCCAGAGCCATAGGCCTGACCGGCCAGCAGACCGCTTCGGTCGATGCGCTTCAAGCCATTGGGACCCATACGCCCAACGCGGTGCGGGTCGCGCCGCAGGAGGCCGTTGGGGCCCATCCACTGAGACGGCGAGCTGGACGCATCCAGCTCGGCCATGACCTGCGCGTGCTCCGGGTGGAGCCGGTTACGTGCGATCCATTCCAGACGGGGGTTTTTTCGAGTCAGACTCATGCGACCACCTCCACGGGTTCCTTGTTATCGGCGTGGGAGCGCGGTGCCGGCGTATCCGACAACGCATCGGCGACCAACTCAGCGATGTCCTTGACGTCAGGACGCGGCTCGACCACCCCTTCAAGCATGGCCGTGCACTGTGGGCAGCCTACGGCAACGATTTCCGCGCCAGTTTCTCGGATGTCTTCCATCCGCATGTCAGGAATACGCTGCTTGCCGGGTACGTCCACGACCGGTGCACCACCGCCCCCACCGCAGCAACGAGAGCGATAGCCAGACCGCGCCATTTCATTGACTTCAAGGCCAAGCGCCTTGAGAACGGAGCGCGGCGCGTCATACTCACCGTTGTAGCGACCGAGGTAGCAGGGGTCGTGATAGGTCACTGTGCCAACATCAGCCTTGTTCAACGATACGCGACCGGAATCGATCAAGAGGTTCAAGTAGCCGCTGTGATGATAGACCTCGTAGTGTCCGCCAAAGTCGCCGTACTCGTTTTTGAGCACATGGAAGCTGTGTGGATCACAGGTCACGATGCAGTCGAACGAATGCTTGGCAAGCGTTGCGATATTGCGCTTGGCAAGCGACTGGAACGTGGCTTCATCACCAAGACGGCGCGCCAGATCACCGCTGTCACGCTCATCGTTACCAAGAACGGCGAAATCGACGTTGCCTGCCCGCAGCACCTTGATCAACGCGCGAAGCGTACGCTGGTTGCGCATGTCGAACACGCCATCGCCGAGCCACAAAAGCACTTCGGCGTGATCACGATCCTTGAGCATCGGAAGCTCAAGATCGGTTGCCCAGTTCATGCGTGAGTTGGGCGAGAACCCGCCAGGGTTGTCGGTCGCGATCAGGTTGTTCAGTACGTCTGCGCCCTTGCCCGGTGTTTCACCGTGCTCGAGCGTCAAATGACGACGAATATCGACCACCGCATCCACGTGCTCGATCATCATCGGGCACTCTTCGACACAGGCACGGCAGGTGGTGCAGGACCACAGCGTATCGGCATCAACCAGCGCCTTGCCTTCACGGGCCACCAGGACGCCCCCCGGACCGACTTCGTGCGTTCCGGTCTGACCGGGGTAGTTGGAGCCGGCGTAGTTGGCGTCCGTTCCGGTGGTCATGCTCGCCACCATGTCCTGGATCAGCTTCTTGGGGTTAAGAGGCTGACCGGCTGCAAACGCCGGGCATACCGCCTCACAGCGCCCACACTGCACGCAGGCATCGAAGCCCAGCCGCTGATTCCAGGTAAATTCTTCCGGCTTGATCACGCCCAGAGGCGAGGACTCGTCATCGAGGTTGAGCGGTTTGAGCCCGGTCGAGCGGCCGCCACCGAAACGCTCCTGACGGCGGTGAAACCCGAGATGAAGCGCACCGGCAAAGGCGTGCTTCATGGGGCCGCCCCAGGTCATGCCGAAGACGAGCTCAGACACACCCCAGGCAACCAGTACGACCAATACCAGCGCAAACACCCAACTTCCGGCATTTTCAGGCATCAAGCCGACCGCAGGCAGGGTGGTCAGGAACATGCCGACCGAAAACGCGATCAAGCTTTTCGGCAGGCGCTGAAACGGCCCCTTGGACAAGCGCGCCGGCGGATTGATGCGGCGGCGATAGACCAGCACGCTACCCACGAACATGATCGCCGTGAACAGCAGCAGCAGCCAGCCAAGAATGCCACTGGCCAGATCAAAGCCATGCACGATGATGGCAAGCACCATGGACGCCACAAAACCACCGGCGGTGGCTACGTGCGTGTGGGCAATATATTTATCACGTTCGACGACGTGGTGAAGATCGACCAGGTAACGCTTGGGGATCGAGGTCAGCCCTTTCATGATATTGACGGGGGATGGTCGACCACGGCGCCACATGGCGATGCGTCGAAACGCACCGACTACGGCCAACACGAGGGCCGCAGCCAAAAGCAGCGGCATCAGGATATCCAGCATTGGAAAAGCCTCCCGGACAGCCCGCGCGGCGCACCGCGCGGGCAGATCTTAGAAATCCTTGCAGAGACGCAAGGCGTCATAGATGGCGGCGTGCGTGTTGCGTGGCGCAGTGCAATCGCCAATCCGGAACAGCAAGAAGCCCTCACCTGACTCGCTCAGGCTCGGTTGCGGCTCAATCGCGTACAACGCTTCCAGGTCGATCTGACCCTTGTTGCGCGACTGTGATTTGAGGGCGTAGTACAGCTCTTCGTTGGGTTTGACCCCGTTTTCGACGACGATCTGATCGACCACGCGCTCTTCCATCTCGCCGGTGTACTCGTTTTCAAGTACGGCCACGAGCGCGGGACCTTCACGGTAGACCTTATGCAGTGCGAGGTCAGACGTCATGATGACTTCTTTCTCGTAAAGCGTACGGTAGTAGGTCGGGAAGGTAGTGCCGCCTACGGCAGCGCCCGGCTTGATGTCGTCGGTCACGATCTCGACCTTGGAGCCCTTGTCAGCCATGTAATCGGCTACAGACACGCCCGAGAATTCACAGATCGTATCGAAGACCAGTACGTTCTTGCTGGGCTCGACCTTGCCGTCGAGGATGTCCCAGCTGCTGACGACCAGGCTCTTTTCGGGATCGGGATCAAAGCCCCAGTCCGGCACCTGCGTTACGTGCGGCGTGCCGCCGGTGGCGAGCATGACGATGTCCGGACGCAGGTCCTTAATGGTTGCTTCATCAGCCGGTGTGTTCAGGCGAACATCTACGCCCAGACGATCAAGCTCAAGCTGGTACCAGCGCGTGATACCGGCCATCTGATCGCGACCCGGCGCACGAGAGGCCGTTGTGATCTGTCCACCGATCTGGTCCTTGGCTTCAAAAAGCGTCACATCGTGGCCGCGCTCGGCGCTGACACGTGCAGCTTCCATACCACCAGGGCCACCACCGACAACCACGACCTTGCGGAGCGGGCCCTTGGTCTTTTCGATGATGTGCGGCAGCCCCATGTACTCACGAGACGTCGCGCCGTTCTGGATACAAAGAACGTCAAGACCCTGGTACTGACGGTCGATGCAGTAGTTCGCACCAACGCACTGACGGATCTGGTCGGTCTGACCCATTTTGATCTTGGTGATCAAATGCGGGTCGGCGATGTGGGCACGGGTCATGCCGACGAGGTCGACGTGGCCGGCTTCCAGAATACGGCTGGCCTGGTTCGGGTCCTTGATGTTCTGCGCATGGATTACAGGCACATTGACGACAGTCTTGATGCCCGCAGCCAGGTGCAGGAACGGCTCCGGCGGATAGCTCATGTTCGGAATGACGTTGGCAAGCGTGTTGTGCGTGTCACACCCGGAGCCCACGACACCGAAGAAATCGACCTTGCCGGTCGCGTCGTAATAGGCCGCGATCCGCTTCATTTCTTCGTGATCAAGACCGTCCGGATGGAACTCGTCACCAGTGATACGCATGCCAACCACGAAGTCGTCGCCGACTTCTTCGCGAACGGCTTTTAGAACTTCCATACCAAATCGCATGCGGTTTTCAAAGCTGCCGCCCCATTGGTCGGTTCGCTTGTTGACGCGCGGGCTCCAGAACTGGTCGACCAGATGCTGGTGAACCGCAGAAAGCTCGACCCCATCAAGGCCGCCTTCTTTTGCACGGCGCGCCGCCTGGGCGAAATCACCGATGATGCGCCAGATCTCTTCTTCCTCGATCGTCTTACAGGTCGAACGGTGGACCGGCTCACGGATGCCGGACGGCGACAGCAGTGTTGACCAGTTGAAACCATCCCAACGTGAGCGACGGCCCATGTGAGTGATCTGGATCATGATCTTGCCGCCATGCTTGTGCACGGCATCGGCCAGATTCTGGAAGTGCGGGATGATGCGGTCGGTCGACAGGTTGACCGAGCTCCACCAGGCCTGCGGGCTGTCGATCGATACGACCGAGGAACCCCCGCAAATGCAAAGGCCACAGCCGCCCTTCGCCTTCTCTTCGTAATATTTGACGTAGCGGTCGGTGGTCATGCCCCCGTCGGTTGCATAGACCTCAGCGTGCGCTGTGCTGACCACTCGGTTACGAATGGTCTGGCTGCCGATCTGAATCGGCTCGAACATTGCTTCAAAAGCCATACCATCTCTCCTCAGCTAACAGGGGTCACTTTGAAACGACCGACATCGCAGCCCGTCTCGGCGGCGCTTTGTGTTTGCTCGGCCACGGTGCGCAAATCATTGCCCTGGGCCTGAAGGATCTGGTCCATCGCGCCTGCGAACCAGCCGGTAAACATGTATTCGATCTTCCGGTTCACCTTGCCCATCTGATAGACGAAGGCGCTGTGTTCAAGACGTACGCTTGCCGTACCGGCGTCCAGGTCGAACTCTTCGGTAATGAACAAACCCCAGCCACGCTGAGACAGACGGTTCATGTAGTGTTCGAATACGTCACGGCCTTCAAGGCCATGCATTTCGGCTTCTTTTTCACACCAGTGCCAAGCGCTCTTGTAACCGGCGTGATAAAGGATTTCGGCGTATTTCTCGGCGCCGAGGGCTTCTTCTATAGCGACGTGGTTATTGACGAAGAAATGGCGCGGAACATACAGCATCGGCAGAGCATCCGTTGTCCAGATGCCTGTTTCACTGTCGACTTCGATCGGTAATTGCGGGGCGGTAGTAGTCACAGTCGTCAACCTCAAATTTTTGTCGTTGTTACACATGAATCGGTGATGGTGTTGCTATCAGGCACCCCAAACATCGCGGAGTACGCGCACCCAGTTCTCGCCCATGATCTTGCGAACCTGCTTCTCGCTCATTCCGCGGCGAAGCAGGGCTTCGGTCAGGTTGGGGAATTCACCGACCGTACGAATGCCTTTCGGGTTAATGATTTCACCAAAGCGCGTCAGACGACGTGCGTACCCCTTGTCGTGGGTCAGCCACTCGAAGAACTGCTGATCGTGACCTTGGGTAAAGTCGGTGCCGATGCCGATGGCGTCTTCACCCACGATATTCATGACGTACTCGATCGCTTCGACGTAGTCGTCGACGGTGGCATTGACGCCAGCGCGCAGGAACGGCGTAAACATGGTGACACCGACAAAGCCACCGTTATCGGCGATGAACTTGAGCTCTTCGTCGGACTTGTTGCGCGGGTGTTCTTTCAGGCCAGAGGGCAGGCAGTGGGAGTAGCAGACCGGCTTCTTGGATTCGAGAATGACTTCCTGACTGGTCTTGGAACCGACGTGGGACAGGTCGCACATCATGCCAACGCGATTCATTTCGGCAACGATTTCACGACCGAAGCCAGATAGGCCGCCGTCACGCTCGTAGCACCCGGTACCGACCAGGTTCTGAGTGTTGTAGCACATCTGAACGATGCCAACGCCGAGCTTCTTGAAGATTTCAACGTAGCCGATCTGGTCTTCGAACGCGTGGGCATTTTGAAAACCGAAGATAATGCCGGTCTTGCCTTCTTCCTTGGCACGGGTGATGTCTTCAGTGGTGTGAACCGGGCGGACCAGATCGCTGCACTCATCCATCAGCTTCTGAGTGCTGACGATATTGTCGACGGTGGCCTTGAACCCTTCCCATACGGAAACCGTACAGTTCGCTGCAGTCAGACCGCCTTTGCGCATATCTTCCAGCAGTTCGCGTTCCCATTTGGCAATAATCAGGCCATCGATAACGATAGCGTCGTTGTGCAGTTCGGACGGGGTCATGACTTTCTCCACTCTCTGGTTGTGGGGGTCAGCATATCCCCGCCTAGTTGCTAAGCGACGTTTGGATGCGACAACCTTTATTCCAAAAGCGTCAGTCGGGCCGGTAGCACTGGACGACCAAACGCGTTCTGACATAAAAACGCCTGACTGAGTGCCAGGCGTTTACGAGTGAAAAAGACGTTTTAGCGAGGAATCCGAATCGTGGCGTAGGTGGGCTCGCCCTTGGCATTCGATAGGGCCAACTGCGCGCTTGAAAACGTGGCCGCCGCCAGGACGACCGGCTCCTGACTGGGCAACACATCAACGGGCTTGTGATGCGCTCGCGAAAGCAGCTCAATGCGCTCATCACGCGGCGGGGTACCGTAGTACTCGCGGTAGCATTTCGAAAAGTGCGGCGTCGAGACAAACCCACAGGCCGAGGCAACTTCGATAATTGAAAGCGAGGTTTGCTTCAGAAGTTGCCGTGCGCGGGTGAGGCGCAGTTTGAGATAGTAACGGGATGGCGAGCAGTGCAGGTATTTCTGGAACAGCCGCTCGAGCTGACGCCTTGACACATCAACGTAACGCGCGAGTTCGGCCAGGCTGATCGGTTCTTCCAGATTCGATTCCATCAGCGCAACGATTTCCAAAAGCTTGGGCTGTGTCGTGCCTAGGATATGTTTGAGCGGTACGCGCTGCATGTCCTGTTCGCTTCGCATGCGCTCGTAGATAAACATCTCCGAGATACCGACGGACAATTCGCGTCCATGATCGTGGCCGATCATGTTGAGCATCATGTCAAGTGGCGCGGTTCCGCCTGAGGCGGTAAAGCGGTCTTGATCAATGGAAAAGAGTCGCGTAGTCAGTTCTACCTTGGGAAATGCTTCCTGCATTGAGGCCAGACATTCCCAATGGACGCTCGTTTCCACCCCATCCAGCAAGCCGGCACGAGCAAGCGCCCAGCTTCCGGTACAAATCGCGCCCATGCGCGCTGAAGCGCGGGCCTGTTTCTGAAGCCACAGCACATGGTCCCGTGTCACACTGACCTGAGGCGCAACACCACCACAGACGATGACGCCATCGAGCTCCGGCACCTGAGTCATCGACGCATCAGGAGTGACCATCAAGCCATCGCTTGCTCGAAGCGGCGCTCCATCGATGCTGATCGTGTACCACCGGTAAAGCTCCTCTCCCGCTAGCTGGTTTGCCATACGAAGAGGCTCGATGGCCGATGCCAGCGAGATCAGGGTGAAATTTTCCAACAACAAAAACCCGATGCACTGCCCTTTTTGAGACGGGATCTCTCTTGAACGATCATTGATATTCGTTACCATAGGTCACTCCTCATTGCTTGTTGTTATGTTTATTGCGCGGCTGATGGTTCACGTCGCTGCCCACCAGGTGGCGGGACACGTATATTATTAAGAATTGATGACACGCACACTTATACGTTATTAGACTCCAGTCTGCTCGAAGACATCTATGGAATCTGGCAATCCGGTTCTATCATTGAAATAGTTAATATTGATGCCGGTTTATTTTCAACGGCCTGCACTGCATAAATTTGCTTTCTCTTAAGCGACAATTAGTGTTTTAAGACCGACAGGTTTACTGTTTATTCCAGAAGCGACCCAAAAGGCCACACACGATGGGCAATCTGATCATTCTCGACCGAGATGGCACGATTAATGAGGACTCCGCTAGCTACATCAAATCCAGCGATGAGTGGCAGCCCATCCCCGGGTCTATCGAAGCTATCGCCCGGCTATCTCAGGCGGGCCACACCATCGCCATCGCGACTAATCAATCCGGTCTGGCGCGAGGATTGTTCGATGAAGCGGCGCTGGCGGCCATGCATACCAAGATGACCGCTTTGATCGAGGATGCCGGCGGGCGCATCGCCCATATCGCTTACTGTCCTCACGGCCCGGACGATCAATGCGAGTGCCGAAAACCCGGTACCGGGCTTCTGGAAAACATCCGTGACCATTTAGGCTACACGACACTCAATAACAGCTGGATGGTGGGCGACACCCTGAGAGACCTTCAAGCCGGTGAGGCCATGGGGTGTCGGTTGGCACTGGTCAAGACAGGCAAGGGCAAGGATGCAGAGAAAGAATTGACGGCATTGCGTCATCCAAGCTCTGTTGTGGTGTCCCGCTGCCTGCAAGAATTCGCTGACACCCTGATCGCAAATACTCATCAAAATGCATAAACCAAAATACATGTATACCGTGCTTTAACGCAGGGCGTTCAATGGCACTTCTTAACCAGTAGGGTGTTTCATGTGAAACACCCTACTCGATCACGCGTCGAGCCCTGACGTCAGCCCCATCGATTCGTCAAGCCCCAGTGCGATGTTCATGCACTGCACTGCCGCGCCCGCGGCTCCTTTACCCAGGTTGTCCAGGCGAGCCATGAGCGTGAGTCGTTCGCCATTACCAAACACGAACAGATCCGCTCGGTTGGTATCATTGCACCCTTGAACATCGAAAAAGCCCTGATCAAGATTGGTCGCATCCTCGTCGAACGCCATCACTCGAATGAAAGGCTCGTCGCGATAATGCATTCTGAGTGCCGAGACCACCGATTCAGGTGTGACACCACGCGCCATCTGACCGATATGAAGCGGGATGCTCACCGTCAGGCCTTTCAAAAAGTTTCCGACCACGGGCGTGAATACGGGTGCGGCCTCGAGATGGCCGTGCTGGGTCATTTCAGGCAGATGCTTGTGCATCAACCCAAGTGCGTACATTCGGGGACTTTGAAGCTTGGGATCACTGCTCGATTCATAGTCGGCAATCATCTGTTTGCCGCCGCCGCTGTAGCCTGTCAGCGAGAAGGCCGAAAGGGGCGTTGAGGCCGGCAAAAGCCCCGCCTCGACCAGCGGCCGCACCAATAGAATGAATGCGCTGGCGTGGCATCCCGGGTTCGCAATACGCCGACTGCCCCGAATTGCCTCCCGCTGCCCTCGCGTCAACTCCGGCAAACCATAGGCCCAGTCATCGTTTGTTCGAAAAGCCGTGCTGGCATCGATGATGGTGGTATCCGGGTTATCCAGTATAGCCACCGCCTCACGTGACGCATCATCCGGCAAACACAGAAAGGTCACATCGGAGGCATTAATCAGCCGTGCTCGTTCCCGAGCATCGCGTCGCTGATTTTCATCGATCCGAAGGATTTCAAGATCATCACGCGCCTTGAGATAATCCATCAATCTGAGCCCTGCGGTACCCGACTGACCATCCACGTACACTTTCGGTGCCATTACCTGACCTCTTTCAACCAGTTCGATTCGTTGTTGCTTATCATAACGCACCTGGCTCCATCACGCCGAGCGGCGTAACCGGCATTCAGCCTCTACTAAAAAAAGCCGGCATAAGCCGGCTTTCAATCGATGTTTCACGTGAAACATCATATCGTCAGATATCGAGGTTGGCCGTCAGGGCGTTACTTTGGATAAAGTCTCGACGTGGCTCGACCTCATCGCCCATAAGCGTATTGAACATCAGATCAGCAGCTACGGCGTCGTCGATGGACACCCGCAGCATTCGACGTGACTCTGGGTCCATGGTGGTTTCCCACAACTGATCCGGGTTCATCTCACCCAGCCCTTTATAGCGCTGGACACTGAAGCCGCGGCCAGCCTCTTTCATGAGCCATTCCAGAACATCGTTGAACGTCTCAACATTGCGTGAGCGTTCACCCCGTGCGATATAAGCACCTTCTTCCAACAAGCCATCGAGTTCTTCGCCAAGTTTGGCGATAACGTCATAATCGCCTGAATGGAAGAAGCCAACGCCCAACGGATAATCGGTTGCCACACCATGAGCGGCCAGCGTCACACTTGGAAGGTACACGGACTGCTCTTCGTTATGGCGAACCTCGAAGGTATAGGTCGGCCCGCCCTCGTAGGCCACAACCATATCCATTCGGGTTTGAAGCTTCGCGACCCAGGCCGCCATCGCACCCTGGTCGTTCAACGTCTCCGACGTAATGCGCGGCACTTCGATCAACTTCTTCAGAACTTCAGCCGGATAGACCCGGCTCAAGCGGTCAATACGACGCATCGCATCGCGGTACCGGTTGACCAGTGATTCAAGCTGCGCGCCACCGATGCCGGGGGCATTTTGATTGATGTGAAGCGTTGCCCCATCAAGCGCGGTGCTGGTCAGATAGTCCTGCAGCGCCTGTTCATCTTTCAGATACATCTCCTGCTTGCCGCGCTTGATCTTGTAAAGCGGCGGCTGGGCAATGAACACGTGACCACGCTCGATAAGCTCAGGCATCTGACGGAAGAAAAACGTCAGCAGCAGCGTTCGAATGTGCGAGCCGTCGACGTCAGCGTCAGTCATGATGACGATCGAATGATAACGAAGCTTGTCCGGGTTGAACTCTTCACGGCCGATTCCGCACCCGAGCGCCGTGATCAACGTGCCGACCTCGGCCGAGGACAGCATCTTGTCGAACCGGGCCTTTTCGACGTTCAGGATTTTGCCCTTGAGCGGCAGAATCGCCTGTGTACGGCGATCACGGCCCTGCTTGGCACTGCCGCCGGCGCTGTCACCCTCCACCAGATACAGCTCGGAGCGGCTTGGATCCTTTTCCTGGCAATCCGCCAGCTTTCCGGGGAGCCCCGCGATATCGAGCGCGCCCTTGCGCCGCGTCATGTCACGCGCCTTACGAGCCGCTTCACGAGCGCGGGCGGCGTCCAGCATCTTGTTGACGATGGCCTTGGCCTCGTTCGGCCGCTCGACCAGATACTCACCGAAGTTACGGCTCATTTCCTGCTCGACCGCGGTTTTTACCTCGGACGACACCAGCTTGTCCTTGGTCTGGGAAGAGAACTTCGGATCCGGAACCTTGACTGAAATGATGGCGGTCAGGCCTTCTCGCGCATCATCGCCCGAGGTCGCGACCTTGGACTTCTTCTGAAGCTCTTCGGCCTCGATGTAGCCATTGAGCGAGCGCGTCAGCGCACCGCGGAACCCGGCCAGGTGGGTGCCGCCATCGCGCTGAGGAATGTTGTTGGTGTAGCAATAGATATTTTCGGTGAAGCTATCATTCCACTGCATCGCGACTTCGACCACGATGCCGTCTTCGCGCTCCATCTCAAAATGAAATACGGGGTTGAGCGCGGTTCGGTTCTTGTTCAGGTGCTCGACGAACGCCCTGAGCCCGCCCTCATAGTGGAAAAGCTCTTCCCGACCATCGCGCTCGTCATGTAGACGAATGGCCACACCGGAGTTTAGAAACGACAGTTCACGCAGGCGCTTGGCAAGGATGTCGTACTGAAATTCAATGTTGGCGAACGTCTCGGCGGACGGTTTAAAGGTGATCATTGTGCCGCTTTTCTCGGTCTTTCCGACCACGCTCAGCGGCTTCTGGGGCACGCCGTGCGAGTAGATCTGCTCATGCACCTCATTGTTGCGCCAGATTGTGAGCTTGAGCTGCTCGGAAAGCGCATTCACGACCGAGACCCCTACCCCGTGCAGGCCGCCCGAGACCTTGTAGGAGTTGTCGTCGAACTTGCCGCCGGCGTGCAGCACCGTCATGATCACCTCGGCCGCCGACACCCCTTCTTCGGAGTGCACATCGGTCGGAATACCACGGCCATCGTCGGACACTGACACCGACTCGTCCGGATGGATCGTTACCAGAACTTCGCTGCAATGGCCGGCAAGCGCTTCGTCGATCGAGTTATCGACGATCTCGAAGACCATGTGGTGCAGACCGGTCCCATCGTCGGTATCCCCGATGTACATTCCTGGCCGTTTACGGACAGCATCAAGCCCTTTCAATACCTTGATGCTGGAAGAATCGTAAGCCTGCTCGCTCATTGCCTGCTCCATATGGAATCACGCCGCCGTCAATCGTCCATCGCTGATGTGAAAATGCGCCATGTCTGTAGGCCCACGCCACACATCATCGAGCAAATGCCGATCAATGCCGGTAAGAAAAATCTGACATGTCATCTGTTCGAGAAGCCCGCAGAATGCCTGCCGATGCGTCTCGTCCAGTTCGGCCGCCAGGTCGTCGATCAGATAGATGCACTGTCGCCCGGTGGCTTCTTCAAGCCAGTGCCCCTGTGCCAATTTCATGGCACTGACCACCAGTTTTTGCTGACCGCGAGACAACACCTGCGCCGCCGGATATTTTCCAACCCGAAGACGAAGATCCGCGCGCTGCGGTCCTTGTTGGGTGAAGCCCATCTGCCGGTCGGTATCGATGCTTTGAGACAGCACGTCGTCCAGCGGTCGAGCCTTGTCCCACCCGCGGTAGTAGCGGAGCTGAAGCCCGGGCAGATCAACCAGTTCGGCCAGAATGCGTTCGAACACCGGCCGAAAGGCCTGGATGTACTCCTGGCGCATCTGGTCAAGCCTTTGCCCCCAGCGGGCCAGCTCGGCGCTCCAAACCGCGATGGCCTGACGGTCCATTCTATCATGTCTTAAAAGCGCGTTCCGATGTTTCAACGCCCGGCGAGTCGCGCGCCAGAGGTCGAAAAATTCGGAATTGACGTGAAAGACGCCCCAATCGAGAAACTCTCGCCGAGACGCAGGCGCCCCCTCGATCAAGCGAAAGGCATCCGGATTGATCACCTGCATGGGCAGCTTTTCAGCAAGGGTGGCAATCCGGTCGACGCGCTCTCCCGATACACGAAGCTCGACCCCATCACCGCTTCGCTGCCGGCGCACGCCAAGCGGGACCGGCACCGTTCCGGCCAGCCGGCCGAAGACAGTCAACCCGTCCGCCTCGTGATGGATTGCGTGCTTGAGCTGATGAGTGCGAAACGAGCGCGCCATCCCGAGGATGTGCAGCCCTTCCAACACACTGGTCTTGCCGCTGCCATTGGCGCCGGTAATCAGATTGATGTGGTTGCTGGGGGTGATGTCGATCGGCGCCAGATTGCGAAGGCCCGTACACCGAAACTGATCAAGGGGCATAGTGGCTCGAAGAGATAGAATCGCTTGGGGTCGATCCGGCGACGAACGCCGCCGGAGAAACACATCAAAGGCGCATCGGCATGACCACGTACAGCGCGTCGCTGCCGCCGGTGGCCTCCATGAGTGCGCTGGAATTGGGGTCGGACAGAGTCATCTGAACCTGCTCGGTGCCAAGCACGCTCAAGACATCGACCAGATACCCGACGTTGAACCCGATTTCCAGGGGCGCGCCACTGTACTCGACAGAGACGATCTCTTCGGCTTCTTCCTGGTCGGGGTTGTTGGCCGTAACCCGTAGCGTGCCCTCTTCCAGGTTCAACCGAACGCCTCGGTACTTCTCGTTTGAGAGGATTGCAGTACGCGACAGCACCTGGCGCAGCTCGGCCCGGTCGGCCATGAACTGCTTGTCACCGTTTTTCGGCACGACCCGCTCATAATCCGGGAACTTGCCGTCGACCAGTTTCGAGGTGAACGTGTAATTGCCCGTGCGAGCACGCAGATGGTTGTCACCGATGATCAGGGTCAGCGGCTCATCGCTGTCATCAAGCAAACGCGACAGTTCGATGACGCCCTTGCGGGGCAGGATCATCTTGGTTGGCGTCTCGAGTGCAAACTCGGCAGGTTTTGCGCACATGGCCAGCCGGTGGCCATCGGTCGCAACAGCGCGCACCAGCTGGTCACTCAGATCGATCAACATACCATTGAGGTAATAGCGAACGTCCTGCTGCGCCATCGCAAAGGACGTCGCATCGATCAAGTGCTTGACCGTACCGCGAGTCAACGTGATCTCGGCCTTACTCTGACCTTCATCGATATTGGGAAACTCGGCAACCGGCAGCGTCGACAGCGTGAACCGAGAGCGTCCGGCCCGCACAACCGCACGGCTATCCTCGACCGTGACCGAGATTACCGAACCTTCAGGCAGCGACTTGCAGATGTCCATCAGCTTACGCGCGGGAACCGTGGCGCTGCCCGGCTGCTCCACCGAATCCGGTACGGTGCGCCCGACCAGCTCAACCTCAAGATCGGTGCCGGTCAGAGACAGCTCATGCTCATCAACGCTCAAAAGAACGTTCGACAGCACCGGCAGCGTCTGACGGCGTTCGACCACGCCCGCAACCAGAGTTAGCGGACGCAGCAGGGCTTCACGGGAAATGGAAAATTTCATGAAACGTCACTCTTGTCGTGTGCAACATATAACGCGCGCAATACCTCAGTGCCGCGGCGTTAACTGGTCAGTAGCCGCATGAGGTTCTTGTAATCCTCACGAATGTCGGCATTTTCGGTTTGAAGCTCGGCCACCTTACGACACGCGTGCAGTACCGTTGTGTGGTCTCGGCCACCAAACGCATCGCCGATTTCCGGCAGGCTATGATTGGTCAGCTCTTTGGCAAGGGCCATCGCAACCTGCCGAGGCCGTGCAATCGAGCGGGTGCGACGCTTGGAATGCAGATCGGCCACCTTGATCTTGTAGTACTCGGCGACGGTGCGCTGGATATTATCAACGCCGACCTGCTTGTCCTGCAGGGCCAACAGATCCTTGAGCGACTCACGAATAAATTCCTGATCGATGTGGCGCCCGGTAAAGTGTGAGTCGGCGATGACCTTCTTGAGCGCGCCTTCAAGCTCACGCACGTTGGAGCGAATTTTCTGGGCAATGAAAAAGGCCGCGTCGTGGGGCAGATCGACCTGAGCCTGGTCGGCCTTTTTCATCAAGATCGCCACGCGAGTCTCGAGCTCCGGCGGCTCGATCGCGACCGTTAGCCCCCACCCGAAACGAGACTTCAATCGTTCCTCCACGCCGCTGATCTCTTTTGGATAGCGGTCGGAGGTCAAAATCATCTGCTGTCCGCCTTCAAGCAGGGCATTGAAGGTATAAAAGAACTCTTCCTGCGAGCGTTCCTTGCCGGCAAAGAACTGGATGTCATCGATCAGAAGCGCATCGACGCTTCGATAGAAGCGCTTGAAGTCGTTGATGGCATTGAGCTGAAGCGCTTTGACCATATCCGCCACGAAGCGCTCGGAGTGCAAATACACCACGCGAGCGTTATCACGAAGTCCAGCCAGGTGGTTACCGACCGCATGCATCAAGTGCGTTTTACCCAGGCCAACACCGCCATAAAGAAACAAGGGGTTATAAGCGCCCCCCGGATTCTCGGCGACCTGGCGTGACGCCGCGCGCGCAAGCTGGTTTGACTTGCCCTCGACAAAGGTTTCAAAGGTGAAATTGGGGTTCAAGCCGCTCTGGTGCTTGAGGCTGCCCTCAACCTGAACATGGCGCTCGCCGCTTGAGGAGCGCTGATTCTGGCCACTCGTGCCCGAGCCCGACGGCATTGCCGGTTCGCTGGCCGGCCGTGGGGCGTCCTGCCGATTTGACATGTTCATGCGCCCGGCGGATGGCATCTTGGGGGGAACCGGCGCGGCGGGTGCCTCATCGTTTGACGTTCGCGTCGAACCCGCCGCTGCAGATGTCACAGCAGGATTTGATACACTGCGCCGGCTGCCGATACCAAGGCTGACCTTGGGCGGCTTGCCCGGCGACAGTTCGCGCATCATTTCGTTGATGCGCTTTAGATACTTGTCGTTGACCCAATCGCGCACGAACCGGTTGGGCGCAAGCAGCTCAACCTCGTTCGCGTCTTCGACGGCCTCGGCCTGCAATGGACGAATCCAGGTATTGAACTGCTGTGAGCTCAACTCGTCCTGCAGATAATCAAGGCATTTTTGCCACAAAGCGATAGACACACGACCTCACCAGGGTTTGACCGATGCAAAGCCGGCATTGTAGCGATTCACACTCAGGTTATCCACATCCCGTCGCGCACCGGCTCGGGGTGTGGATAATTAATTTGGGAACAACCTTATGATTCTGCTAACAATCATTGAGCTTACACGCACACCCTTCCAGAGTTTTCCTTTTTTAGTACACAAAACTGTCCACAGGGTCTAAGCACCAGGGTGTGCTGAACACGCGCCTCCCAGCGGAAAAAATCACGTATCGATCAGTGAATTAACAGCGAATTAAAATTGCACGGCTGCGTCTAATTCACTAGAATCCTCGCCCTTGATCGGAATTTGCAAAAAGGCAAGTGCCGCTAATCACCTGTTTTCATACCAACCACTTCCTGGGAATCAGCTATGAAACGTACATTTCAGCCCAGCGTGCTCAAACGCAAGCGCAACCACGGTTTCCGTGCCCGCATGGCAACCAAAAACGGCCGTCAGGTCATCGCTCGTCGTCGCGCGAAAGGTCGTAAGCGCCTCAGCGCTTAATCGGTCCTTGGATGGAGTCGCATGGGTTTGCACGCGCTCTAAGGCTACTCAGTAGCCGAGAGTATCAGCACGTATTCGATAATGCGTGTTACAAGGTGCATGGCAAAGGCGTCCTCGCCCTCGCCTTCCCCAATGATTTGAACCATGCCCGTGTGGGAATGGTTTTTAGCAAGAAAACCATGCGTCGCGCCGTTGACCGAAATCGATTGAAACGTCTGACACGCGAATCCATTCGCCTTCGTCAGCACTGGCTCCCCGCTGTGGATATCGTAGTTCTTTCCAAGCGTGGTGTTGCAGACCTGGACAACGAGACCCTCAAGCGCCAGTTTCACGGCATGTGGAGGCGACTCGAACAGGACGTCAAACGGAACCGTTCGAAAAAGTCCGCTTGATTATGCGAGTACGAAGGTCATGGCCACAAGACGTCAGAGACTCCGCCCGACCAGCATGTTGCAATGACTGGCTCGGGCGGTTCTTCGTCTGGACCCGACATACACACCCTTACCGGGCAAAACACGCATGGATCTGAAACGACTCCTTTTCGTGATACCTCTCGCCGTGGTGACCTATCTCATGGTCATCCAGTGGAATCAGGACTATCACCAGCCCAAGACACCGCAGCCCGAAACGCCGGCGCTTGCAAGCCAGGGCAGCGACGCCAAGCAATCCAACAGCCTCGATGCACCGTCAACGACCAGTGAACTAAGCGTAGATGCGACCAAAGAACCTGCCTCCTCCGGCAGCAGCACGCTGATTTCCGTCGACACTGACGTTTTGAATCTGCGCATCGATTCTCGTGGCGGCGACATCGTCTACGCCTCACTGCCCAAGCACACCCAGCAACTCGGCGGCAATCAGCCCTTTGTGCTGCTCGCCAACGAACAGGCCTTGAACTATGTGGCCAAGTCCGGCCTCGAGCTCAGCAATCACAAGGGCCGGATCACCTTCTCGCCCGAGAAGACGGCGTATCGTTTAAGCGATGATCAAAAGACTCTGACCGTGGACCTTAAGGCCACGCTCAAGGGCCTCGACATCACCAAGCGGTTTACGTTCGAGCGTGACAGCTACGAAGTAAAGGTGGATTACCTGGTCAAGAACGGTGGCACGCAACCGGTTTCGGCGCGCTTCATCGGCCAGCTCGTTCGTGATAACAGCGACGACCCGACCAGCGGCGCCGGTGTCGGAATGCACTCCTATCTAGGTGCGGCGTTCTCTACAGCCGAAGAGCCTTACCAGAAAGTCAGTTTCAAAGACATCAAGGAAGGCAACTTCAAGCGCACCGAAAGCGAGGGCGGCTGGGTTGCGATCATTCAGCACTACTTTGTTGCCGCCTGGGTGCCAGACGCCAAGCAGCAGAACCTGTTCTACGCCACCGAAGACAGCCAAAAACGCAACGTCGCCGCTTTCGCAAGCCCCAGTACGCAGATCGGCGCGGGCGAGGAAGCGACGCTTGACGCCTCTCTCTACGCCGGGCCGAAGATCCATGAGCGTCTGGAAGCGATCGCGCCCAAACTCGACCGCACCATCGATTTCGGCTGGCTGTGGTTTTTGGCGACCCCACTGTTTCTGGTCCTGAAGTTCATCCATGGACTCATCGGCAACTGGGGCTGGTCGATCATCCTGTTGACCTGCTTCGTCAAGGCCGTGCTGTTCCCGCTGTCGGCCAAGGCCTACAAGTCGATGGCCAAGATGCGCAAGATGCAGCCCGAAATGCAGCGCATCAAGGAAGCGCATGGCGATGATCGCCAGAAGATGTCGCAGGAAATGATGAAGTTCTACCAGAAGGAGAAGATCAATCCGCTGGGCGGATGTCTCCCGATGGTCATTCAGATGCCGGTCTTCATCGCGCTCTACTGGATGCTGATGGAGTCCATCGAACTGCGTCATGCGCCGTTCATGCTCTGGATTCACGATCTTTCCGCGCAGGATCCCTACTTCATCCTGCCGATTCTGATGGGTCTGTCGATGTTCCTGCAGCAGCAGCTGAACCCGACGCCCCCGGACCCCACTCAGGCCAAGATCATGAAGATGCTGCCGATCATCTTCACGTTCTTCTTCCTATGGTTCCCGGCGGGTTTGGTCCTTTACTGGATCACCAACAACTGCCTGTCGATCGCGCAGCAGTACTACGTGACGCGCCAGATCGAAAAGCAGGATCAGAAGAAGCAGGAAATCAGCAAGTAAGTGCACTTGCCCGCATGAAACGCCCTCGCTTGCGAGGGCGTTTTTGTATGTAGCAGAAGGCCCGCGGATCAACCGGGCCTATACTGCGAGCACGCAGTCGCGGCAAGAAGGCTTGAACGCCGTTATCGGCGGGCAGGCACATCGACGTCATGACGACCCTGATACACTTGACGCGACATGACGCAGACACGCCCTCACCAAAGGAATGCATGATGAGTATCGATCCCAATGCCGGGCACGCGCCCAAGGAAGACCAGCTTGCCAATCTGCCGCGCCTGGTCGCGCGCTATTACAGTGAGCGCCCCGACGCATCGAACCCCGCTCAGCAGGTCTCCTTCGGCACTTCCGGCCATCGCGGTTCGTCGCTGAAAACCAGTTTCAACGAATGGCACATCCTGGCCACCACCCAGGCCATCTGTGACTACCGGTATAACGAAAGCATCGGTGGCCCGCTGTTCATTGGCATGGACACACACGCCCTGTCCGAGCCGGCCTTCATTTCCGCACTGGAAGTATTGGCGGCCAATGGCGTTGAGGTCCGTATTGACGCAGGCTGTGAGGAAACCGGTGGTGAACCCGGCTACACGCCGACTCCTGCCGTATCGAATGCCATCCTGAACCACAATGACGGCCTCATCACCGGCCTTGCTGATGGCATCGTAATCACGCCATCCCACAATCCGCCGACGGATGGGGGCTTCAAGTACAACCCCACCAACGGCGGCCCTGCCGGCGGCGACATCACCAAGTGGATTCAAAATCGCGCCAACGAGCTGCTCGAAGCCGAACTCGAAGGCGTCAGACGCATCAGCTATCAGGAAGCGCTCGAGGCACCGACCACCCAACCCTTCGATTTCATCGACAGTTATATCCAGGGCCTGGATAAGGTCATCGACATGGACGCCATCCGCAAGAGCGGTCGGACGTTCGCAGTCGACCCGCTCGGCGGCGCCGGTGTCCACTACTGGCCGCGCATTGCCAAGCACTTTGATCTGCCGCTCGAGGTCCTCTCTACCACCGTCGATCCGACCTTCCGCTTCATGCGCCTGGACTGGGACGGCAAGATCCGTATGGACTGCTCGTCACCCCATGCCATGGCCGGGCTGATCGAAAACAAGGACCGCTTCGACGTGGCGTTTGCCTGCGACACCGACCACGACCGCCACGGCATCGTCACGCGCTCCAACGGCCTGATGAACCCGAACCACTATCTGGCGGTCGCCATCGAGTACCTGTTCACGCATCGCCCGAACTGGGGTGAACAGATGGCCATCGGCAAAACGCTGGTATCCTCCTCCATGATCGACCGTGTCGCCGAAGGTCTTGGCCGGACGGTGACCGAGGTGCCCGTCGGTTTCAAATGGTTTGTCGACGGCCTGACCGATGGCACGCTCGGCTTCGGCGGTGAAGAATCGGCCGGCGCCTCCTTCCAGACGTTTGACGGCAAGGCGTGGTCGACCGACAAGGACGGCATTATCCTCGGGCTTCTGGCCGCCGAGATTACTGCGGTCACCGGCGACGACCCGGGTGAGCGTTACCAGAAGCTGACCGAGAAGTACGGCGCGCCCGTGTATGAGCGTATCGACGCCCCGGCCGACCGCGAGCAGAAAGCAAAGCTTGGCAAGCTGACGCCAGAGCAGGTGACCGCCGATACGCTCGCGGGCCACCCCATCACCCGCATCCTGACCGAAGCGCCCGGTAACGGCGCGGCCATCGGCGGGCTCAAGGTGGAAACCGATGCGGGCTGGTTCGCCGCACGGCCCTCCGGCACTGAAGACGTCTACAAGATCTACGCGGAAAGCTTCGAAGGCGAAGCGCACTTGAAGCAGCTTCAACAGGAAGCCAAGGCGCTGGTCGACGGCGTGCTGGCCGGCTGACGCCAATTGCGCGTGTAAATGAAAAAGCCGGCACTGAGTGCCGGCTTTTTTTGGCTCATCCGCCCGGGGCGGCCCCTGGTCGCGCCATGTCAAACCGCTCGTTGTCGCTGATCGTATAGTAGGTGGTCGGGCCGCCGGCACGCATGATCGGCTCGGCCGCCGCGGTCTGATAGATGCCTTCCTCAAGAAGAGCCGGGTCGATATGAACGCCCACGACCTCCCCCATCACTAGCCACGTATCCACCGCCGTACCGTCAGCGGTTTCAAGCCTTAGAAGCTGCGTTAGCCGACACTCAAACGACACGGGCGCTTCCTGAACCCGCGTCGCCGAGATCACGCTCGATGCCGCCGGCGTGAGCCCCGCCAGCTCGAACTCATCGACCGCCGCGTCCACCGCGTCGCAGCTCGTATTCATCGCCGCCGCCAGCGAGCGCGTGCTCAGATTCCAGCAGAACTCGCCGGTGGCCTCGATGTTACGTACCGAATCCTTCCAGCCCGCACTTGCAAACCCGATGATCGGGGGCGCCGCACAGAAGGCATTGAAAAAGCTGTAAGGCGCCAGATTGCGCACCCCGTTTTGATCCTGCGAGGAGATCCAGCCGATCGGCCGCGGCGCGATGATCGATTTAAACGGATCATGAGGTAGCCCATGGCCATGTTTGGGTTCGTAGAAATACGCATCCTGAGACATTGAAGACACCTTGTTGCACTGTATCGCCCAACTGTAGCAGGGCCACGGGCGTCCGGCGCTTGCGACGGCTCAGGCCAGCGCCGACAATAGCGTCCATTGCCTTACTGTCATCACACAGGACATTTCATGCTCGATCAGGACACGATTGCCGCGCTCGCAAGCCCACCCGGACGCGGCGGCGTCGGTGTGATTCGCTTCTCAGGCCCTCGTGTGCCGGAGCTTGCCGAACAGTTTCTCGGCTTCATGCCGACGCCCCGTCATGCGCATTACGGCCCGTTCGTGGGCACGAACCAGCAGGTGCTCGACGAAGGGCTTGCGCTCTACTTTCCCGCCCCGCACTCCTTTACCGGCGAGCACGTGCTGGAGCTTCAAGGACACGGCGGCCCGGTCATCATGGATACTCTGCTCGAGCACGCCATCACCCGGGGCGTCCGACTGGCGCGGCCGGGTGAATTTTCCGAGCGCGCCTTTTTGAACGACAAGCTGGATCTCGCCCAGGCCGAGGCCATCGCGGATCTGATCGAGGCCAGCTCCCGTCAGGCGGCTGAAAATGCCCTACGCTCGCTTCAGGGCGAGTTCTCGACGCGCGTCGGCACCCTGGTGCAACAGCTCATTGAGCTTCGGGTCTACGTCGAGGCCGCCATCGATTTCCCCGAAGAGGAAATCGACTTTCTGAGCGATGGCCATGTGGCCAACAAGCTCAGTCAGGTCAAGACCGCTCTCGGCGAGGTTCGCGCCGCGGCCGCGCAGGGCACCCTGATGCGCGAGGGCATGACCGTGGTCATCGCCGGCCGGCCCAACGCCGGTAAATCAAGCCTCTTGAACCGGCTGACGGAGCAGGATACCGCGATCGTCACCGACATCGCCGGCACCACCCGAGACGTTTTGAAGGAATACATTCATCTGGATGGCATGCCCCTGCACGTGGTCGATACCGCCGGACTTCGGGATACGCCGGACGCGGTCGAGCGCATTGGCGTACAGCGTGCGTGGCAGGAGATCGAGACGGCCGACCGGGTGCTTTTGATGGTCGATGCCGCCGAGACCGAGGCCACCGACCCTATGACCATCTGGCCCGAATTTGTCTCTCGCCTACCCGACCGGAGCCGGCTGACGCTGGTGCGCAACAAGGTCGACACCACTGGTGAAGCCCTCGGCTCGGAGTTAACCGCCACCCCGCCGGTGGTCCGGATGTCGGCCCACACCGGGGCAGGCGTGGACACACTAAAGGACCATTTGAAAACCGTAATGGGATACTCCGCGACCACCGAAGGCCGCTTCTCGGCACGGAGGCGCCACCTCGAAGCGCTTGACCGTGCCAGGGTCGCGCTCGACAACGGCGAGGCGCAGCTTTTTGGGGCCGCTGCGGGTGAGCTTCTGGCCGAAGACCTGCGCGCTGCACAGGAAGCACTCGGCGAAATCACCGGCGAATTCAGCGCCGATGACCTGCTCGGTGAGATCTTCAGCAGTTTCTGCATCGGAAAGTGATTACACACATTGCCTTACATATCGATGACTACTGCACCATCGGTATTTGAAGAGGCAGGGGCAACCGAGAGGCGCCCAAACGGCGGTAGGCGGTTTCCGGGGTCATTTTGGCTGAAAAAGCGCGAAGCTGATTGATGATCGTCTCAAGCGCGGGGGTCAGTACGTCATCGGCGCGGCGCGTGATACCGATCGAACGGCGGGTGCCTTCCAGGGCGATGGGAAGAACACACAGCTCGCCGCTTTCGATTTCATAATGAAGCTGGTGAAGAGAGGCCACTGCAACTCGCTGGCTGTACTGCAGTAATGACCTGAGCATGCCTAGATTGCCGGTTTCGATCTCCACCTTGGGCGAGGCTAGGCCTGCATGGTCGAACACGCGCTCGAACGCCTCACGAGAAGGTGTGCCTGCACGAGGCGTGATCCATTCGGCTGTCTCCAATTCCTTGAGTGATACCCGCAGTCGGCGCGCCAGAGGGTGCGTTCGGTGAGTGACGATGGACAGGCAGTCATCGAACAGCGCTTCCTGCTCGAGTTCCTTGCCAGGCGCTTCCGGGCGCAGGGCGCCGATCAGTAGGTCGATTTCGCCGCAGCGAAGCGCCTCGACCAGTCCGTCGTAGGTACCGTCGATCACGGACACACTGACCTCGGGCAGGCTCTTGCGCAGGGCATCGATGGCCATCGGCACCAGCTGGGTGGCTGCCAGTGGAAGACAGCCGATGACCACGTGCCCCTTGATCCGCCCTTGAAGGGCGATCAAATCCTGACATGCCATGGTCAGCTCACGAAGAGCCAACCGCGCATGACGCGCCAGAATTTCGCCGCTGTCGGTCAAAAGCATGCCACGGCGGGTACGCATGAAAAGCTCCATACCCACATGGCTCTCCAACTGACGAAGACTTGCACTGATCGCGGGCTGAGTAAGTCCCAGCGCACGTGCGGCCCGGGGCTCACTGTGCACCCGCGCAAGCGTGACCAAAGTCATCAGTTGACGCTGATTGAGATGCTGGATAAGCCGCTCACACCCACTTTTATTGGAGTGCAACGCGTTAAGCGCCGCCTCGGCAGAGGCGAATTGATCTAGGGCGCGCCTGAAGCGAGTGATCACTAATCTACCTGACGGCGTCGCGGTCATACCCCGGTGATGACGTTCGAACAACGCACAACCGAGTTCCTGCTCCAACTCTTGGATCGCACGAGTGACAGCCGGCTGTGAATAGTGAAGGTGCACCGAGGCCCGGTTGACACTCCCCGTGTCGTCCACCGCCAGCACCGCTCTGATTCGGCGCCAATTCGGCTCGAATTGAATGTCGCGTTGCACGGCTCGCCTCCTCAACGCATCCCATCCGCTCGCTGCGGCTCGCGTTAAGCCATTATTAAGTTATTAAGCAGGCTGTATCTTACTGGCGACCGCCTGACCGAAGTATTCAACAAAGGACGTATAAGCAAAGTGCATGTCTGATTCGATCAAATGCATTACGCCCGGCGCGGCACTCGGTGAGAGTCTACGACTCAACACCCGTTTATTGACATTGGAAAGGATCTTTCGATGAGCATGCCCCTACAGCAACGTGCAGGATTGGTGGTAAGCGCACACTCAGCCGATTTCGTCTGGCGGGCAGGCGGCGCGATCGCCCAGCATCGCGGTCAAGGTATTGATATGCATGTCGTCTGCTTGTCCTACGGTGAGCGCGGTGAATCTGCAAAGCTGTGGCGCAAAGGCATGTCGCTTGATCAGGTCAAGCAGACGCGTCAGGAGGAGGCGCTCAAAGCCGCCGAGGTGCTCGGGGCCAAAGTGACGTTTCTCGATCTCGGCGATTACCCTCTTCATGTCGACGATGAAGCGCTGTTCAAACTGGCCGACATCTACCGCAAGGTTCAGCCGGAGTTTGTGCTGACTCACTCGCAGCATGACCCTTACAACTATGACCACCCCCGCGCCACCGATGCCGCGCAGGAAGCGCGCATTATCGCTCAAGCTGAAGGCTATCGCCCTGGCGAAAAGATCCTTCATGCGCCCCCGGTGTTCTGCTTCGAACCGCACCAACCCGAACAGTGTCACTGGCGACCGGACGTTCTCTTGGACATCACGGAGGTCTGGGACAAGAAACGACAGGCCATCGAGTGCATGGCCGGCCAAGAACACCTGTGGGAGTACTACACCCGTGTCGCGCTTCAACGGGGCGTTCAGGCCAAGCGAAATATCGGTATTACTTCCGGCAAGGACATTCAATACGGCGAAGGCTATCAACGCATCCTGCCGCAGGTCGTGGAGACGCTGTCATGACACGTAATCTGGTCGTTCAAAACCCGCCTCGAGTGGATCAAGCTCACTGCGACGCTTTGGCAGGCTACGGGGTCGCTACGGTACACGAGGCCATGGGCCGAATCGGCCTTCTGGATGCGGGCATTCGACCGATCCAATCCGGCACCAGAATTGCTGGCAATGCCGTTACCGTGCTGGCAGCGCCGGGCGACAACTGGATGCTCCACGTCGGCGTAGAGCAGTGCCGGCCAGGCGATATTTTAGTCGTGGCCACCACGTCACCCTGCACCGATGGTTATTTCGGCGATCTCCTGGCGACGTCACTGATGAGCAAAGGCGTTCAAGGCTTGATCATCGATGCCGGCTGCCGTGACGTCATGGATCTGCGGGAGATGGGGTTCCCGGTCTGGTCACGGGCGATTTCCGCTCAAGGTACCGTCAAGGCAACGCTTGGCTCGGTCAACGTGCCGGTCGTCTGTGCTGGCCAACAGGTTCGAGCCGGCGACGTTATCGTTGCCGACGACGATGGTGTTGTGTGTGTGCGGCGTGAGGACGTAGTCACCAGCATCGAGGCGTCCAAGGCCCGTGAAGCGCGCGAAGCGGAAAAGCGTGGCCGTCTGGCTGCCGGTGAGCTGGGGCTCGACATCTATAATATGCGCGAGAGTCTTGAGCGCGCCGGACTCGAATACGTCGATTACGCAAGCGAATACGGAGCCTAGTTATGCAGACGGCGATTCCTTGCATGCAGATACGCGGCGGCACCTCGAAAGGCGTGTACTTTCTTGAGCAGGATCTCCCTCCAGAGGGCGCGCTCAGAGACCACGTCTTGCTGGCGGTCATGGGCTCGCCTGATCGCCGTCAGATCGATGGTCTGGGAGGCGGGACCTCTCTGACCAGCAAGGTCGCTATCGTCTCGCCCTCCTCTCACCCCATGGCCGATGTCGACTATCTGTTCGCACAGGTTGTCGTTGATGACGCGCACGTCGATTACGGTCAGAACTGTGGCAACATTTTGGCCGGAGTGGCCCCGTTCGCGCTCGAGTCTGGGTTGATCGATGCACACACGCCGACAACGTCCGTGCGGGTGCATATGGTCAACTCCGGTCAGTTGGCGACCATCGATGTTGCAACGCCGAACGGCAAAATCGAGTATCAGGGTACGACTCACATCTCCGGGGTACCCGGAGAGGCCGCAGCGCTGACGGTCTATTTCGAAGACACCGCCGGTGCCAATTGTGGGGCACTGATGCCCACCGGGCACGTCAGGGATCGACTGGCCGAGACCGATGTGACGTGCATCGACAACGGCATGCCCGTAGTGCTCATTCGGGCCGAAGATCTTGGCATTAGTGGCCACGAGTCACCGCAAGACCTCGAGCGCAACGACACGCTACGGGCCAGACTGGAAGCGATTCGACTCGAGGCTGGCCCCGTGATGAACCTGGGCAATGTGAAAGCACGCACCGTACCAAAGCTCTCAATCATTGCCCCAGCCACCGGCTCAGGCACTCTGACAACACGAACGTTCATACCTCACCGATGCCACGAGGCCATCGGTGTACTGGGCGCCGTAAGCGTTGCAAGCGCGTGTCTGATCGAAGGATCGGTAGCCGCGAGCTATTTCGATGCGCCACCTTCTGGTCGGGCCGAGATATCGATCGAACACCCGACCGGTGACTTCACGGTATCACTTATGACCAATGATCAGGGGCAAATCGAGCAAAGCGGTGTCATTCGCACGGCCCGATTGCTGTCTAAGGGGCATGTGTATATTCCGAGCGCCGTATGGCCTGGCGTTTGAAGCCCACGCCATCAGCGCTCATGTCACGCACGAGGCAGACTTCGAACCGTCTGGACAAGCCATTCATGGAGCACAAACAATGACAAATTCATCCACCTCAAGCGTGTTTCAAGAGCCTTGCTTCGACCTGGCGCATTTAGCGCACGTCGAAATGCTGACGCCGACCCCGGAAAAAAGCCTCTGGTTCTTTACCGAGGTTATGGGCCTGACCGTCAGTGCCACTAAAAGCAATTCAGTCTACCTGCGCGGATGGGACGACTATGAGCATCACACCCTCAAGCTGACCGGCTCGAACACCTCCGGCATCAAGCATCATGCCTTTCGAACCACAAGCCAAGCCGCGCTCGAGCGGCGCGTCGAGGCGCTGAAACGCCACAACACCGAGTTCGAATGGACCGAGGGAGACCTAGGACACGGCCCAGCCTGCCGGTTCAGAAACCCGGACGGGCACGTCGTTGAGCTTTATTACGACACCCAATGGTATCAGGCGACCGATGGCACTCGGCCCTCACTTAAGAATCAGGCCGCTCGCATTCCCGGTCGGGGTGCCAACCTTCGGCGTCTGGATCACCTCAACCTATTGGCAAGCGACGTTAAGAAAACCCGAATTTTCATGCAGGATGTGCTTGGGTGTCGACTGACAGAGCAAATCGTATTTAATGATGGCTCGGAAAAGGGAGCATGGTTTAGCGTCAACAACAAAAGTTACGACCTTGCTATTTCCGAAGATCATAGCGGCTCGAGCGGGCGCTTTCACCACATGACTTACGCGGTAGACAGCCGCGAGGAAGTGCTTCGCGCCGCAGACATATGCCTGGACAACGGCGTCTACATCGAAACGGGCCCTCACAAGCACGCCGTGCAGCAAACGTTTTTCCTCTACGTCTAGGAACCCGGCGGCAACCGCTTCGAAATCTGCAACGCTGGCGCCCGGCTGATTCTAGCCCCGGACTGGCAGACCGTTATCTGGAACGAAGAAGAGCGCAAGAAAGGTCAAGCCTGGGGGCTTCAAACCATCAAATCGTTTCATACCCACGGTACACCGCCGGTCGAATAACTGGCAGTTCGAGTCTGCAACGCTTAAGGCATTCATCTCGCATGAATGCCTTTTTAGTTTGCGGCGCGCCTATATCTGCGGCATAGCCATAGTGAATGACTTATCGGTAAAAAACATATTTCTTGAACACTTTTAAAGCACACTGAGCAAGCGCACTGCACCCTGTTTTTCGACTCTGGAGACCCGACATGCACAGCCCTTTCAGGCAACAATCCTATTGGCGGCACGCCCTCCTATCACTAGCGATATTTATCCTTTCACCGCTCGCAGCACAGGCAAGCCCGGACTACGCCTTTTCAAGCGACAAGACGCCGCCGGCCATGATAACCATCGCGTCATTGCCGGTTGTGCCCGCTCAAGCCAGCTGCGCTGATCTCGCACATGTCTCGTTGACCGAACTGGGGGGCAGTGGCAGCCAGGTGGACAAAACCCAACAGACTACCATCAACGATCACGCGGTCTGTCAGGTTCAAGGAACGCTTGCCAAGAACATTCATTTCGAGGTCCGACTGCCGGTCGATACGTGGGCGCAGCGCTATCTTCAGCTCGGTTGCGGAGGCTTGTGTGGCCAAATCACGCTGGAGGCCGGTGCCGCAGACGGATGCATACCGCTTGATAACGGCAATTTCGTGACGGCTGCAACCGACATGGCCGGTGGCAACGACGGTACCTTTGGCAAGAACGAAGCCCGACGCCGAGACTTTGCCTACAAAAGTCAACATCTTACAGCCCTGGCGGCCAAGGCATTGATCAAGACCTATTACGGAAAAGCGCCGACCTATGCCTATTTCGACGGTTGCTCAGACGGCGGGCGCGAGGCGCTGATCGAAGCGCAGCGTTTCCCTGACGATTTCGATGGCATCATCGCAGGCGCGCCCGCCATGAACTTCGTGATTCAAAACGGGCTCTACCACGCATGGCAAGCTCGAACCAATACTGATAAAAACGGCAAGGCGATTCTTACTGCCGACAAACTGCCCATGCTGCATAACGCGGTAGTGGCACAGTGCGATGGCCTTGATGGCCAAGTAGATGGGTTGATTTCCGCCCCCAGCCTCTGCCAGTTCAACCCGGCAACGCTTCAATGCCCTGCCGATCTCAAAGACACAAGCCACTGCCTGACCGCGCCCGAAGTGGCGGTCGTGCGTAAATTCTACGAAGGCCCGCTCGACCCTGACACGGGCGAGCACCTTTCTCTTGGCGGGCCGATGCCCGGTTCCGAGTTGAATTGGCAAGGCATTTACGTACCCGAAACCCATTCCGATCCGCTGTTCAGTCGCTCGATCGCACTGGGAGCACTGCGCTATGTGATTTTCAAGAACAATCCGAGCAAGAACTTCTCACTCGATGACATCACCTTCGACAAGGCGTATGTAGAAAAGCTGACGTCGCTTCATACGCTTTACGATGCGACCAGCCCCGACCTTTCAGCTTTCAAACAGGCCGGTGGAAAGCTGATTCTATGGCAGGGTTGGGCCGACCCTCATATTTCGCCAGCCTATCTGGTCGCTTATCATGAGGCGATTGCCAAGACGATGGGCAAAAAGACGGCCCATCAGTTCGAGCGGCTCTATATGCTGCCGGGGGTATCGCACTGTTCCGGTGGTGAAGGTCCAAGCAAGATCGATCTATTGACACCGATGATGGCGTGGGTTGAACGGGGCCATGCTCCAAAGGCCATCAATACCTACGCCGTTCAATCCAGCACCCAGAATAGCTTCGGCCAACCGACCGGTACCGCCTCAGCTGCCTCCAAGGACAGCGATGCTGGAAATGACGAACACGGCGATAAAGACGCTCACGGCCCAAGCCCAGCAGCTCGACAGAGCGACCGTAACGCGCTCGTCACTCAGTCGCGGCCGGTATTTCCTTATCCGTTCGTTGCCAAATACGACGGCAAGGGCGACCCGAACAATGCCAGCAGTTACATTCAGGGTCCGCCCTTGCAGAGCATGTCGTTCAAGAATTGGGCTGGGGCAGCTCTTTATACTCCTTATAGAGGTCAAACCAACTAATGCTTGACGCCGGGCACAGTCCCGTTGCTTTGGCGCGCTTCAGTTGAGGCGCGCCGAAACGCGTACATGCATCTTGAGCATCATCGCATTAAGAGCGGTCTATCGTGTAACAATGCTTTTCAGACTGCTGCCATCATGGCAGTCTCAACACTCCTTGTGCCTACACCAGCCCACTGGATACGTCTTTCAAGAGCCTTGCCGATGACTGCATCGAGTCCACCGTCAGTTCCCTCTTCACTGCATGTTCGCGCATGCCTTGAGTGTGACTTGATCAGTGAAGTGCCCCGATTATCACCGGGCGAAGCCGCACACTGCCCACGCTGTCACCATGTGCTGGCTCAGCGCCACAACAAGCCTGCCACTCATGTGGTGGCTTACGCCCTGAGCGCTCTAATTGCGCTGGGACTTGCGCTGCCGTTTACGTTCATTTCGTTCGAGGCGCGCGGCGTGAAACGCGACATGGGGCTGAGCGAAGCAGCCAATACGTTGCTGCAACAGCACTACGAAGCACTGTCGTTTCTGATCTGGTGGGGCATCATCATCCTGCCGGCGATCTATCTGAGCGTCAGCATCTATCTGCACTTGGGACCGCTCTGGAACTATACTCCGGTGGCGCGCCGTGGCTTCGGCAGGCTCTTGAAGCGCATGGAGCCCTGGATGATGGCCGATGTCTTTCTGATCGGGGTGCTGGTCAGCATGGTCAAGATTCTGGCCCTTGCCGAGATCGGCTTCGGCGTGTCGTTCTGGGCCTACTCCGCCTTCGTGATCTTGGTGCTTAAAACGACGCGAGTGATGGACCACGACTGGCTCTGGACCTTCATTGGCGGGCCCGACCGGCCGCTAAGACACGCCCGCGCCGGCAGGACAGGCCGCCAGCAGAACATGACGGGCTGCCCGGTGTGCTACACCTTGAATGAGCTTGATTCGGATCAACGCGGACACTGTCGTCGCTGTAGTGGCGCCCTGCGGCTTCGCAAGTACAGAAGCCTTCAGACCACGCTTGCCCTGCTGGTTACATCAATCATTCTTTACATTCCGGCCATGACGCTTCCGATCATGACCGTAACCACCCTCGGCGACAGCTCTCCCCAGACCGTGATCGCGGGTGTGATGCACCTTTGGGGCTCCGGTGACTGGCCTATCGCCCTGATCATTTTCGTGGCAAGCGTGGTCATCCCCATTGCCAAGATTCTGGCGCTTGGGTGGCTGAGCTGGAAGGTCTGGCGGCCTTATCCCTCCAGGCCGCTGCTGCGCCATCGGCTTTACAGCATGACCGAGCTGATCGGACGGTGGTCGATGATCGATGTGTTCGTGGTGGCACTTCTGGTCGCCCTGGTGCGCCTTGGGTCTGTCATGTCGGTCTACCCGGGTTTAGGCGTGATCGCCTTTGCCGGGGTCGTCATTCTTACTATGCTGGCAGCTATCTGCTTCGATCCCCGCTTACTGTGGGACAACCCTCGAGATCAACAGGACAGTGTGAATGAGTTCGTCGCTCCCACAAGCACTTCGTAAACGGCAAAAATCGATCTCTCCCGTATGGCTGGTACCACTTCTGGCCGTGCTCATCGGGGGGTGGATGCTCTACCACACCTTCACCTCACGCGGGCCCGAGATCACCCTGATCATGGATAACGCCGAAGGCATCGAGGCCGGCAAGACACTGATCAAGGCGCGCAACGTCGAAGTGGGCCGGGTCAATTCGGTGTCGTTGTCCGACGATACCAGTCACGCAGTGGTCACGGCGCGCATGCATGAAGACGCCGAAAACCTGTTGAAGACCGACAGCCGGTTCTGGGTAGTCAAGCCGCGCGTCGGTCGTGAGGGCATCAGTGGCCTGAATACCGTGCTTTCCGGCCCCTACATTCAGCTCCAGCCCGGGCGCGCCGAGCAAACCAAACGCCGCTTTGACATGCTCGAAAAGCCACCGGTCGCACCCCCGGATGCCGGCGGCCTTCGCATCAACCTGACCAGCGCCAACGCCAACGCACTGAGCGTGGGCGACCCGGTCATCTTTCAGGGCTTCACGGTGGGCCGAGTCGAGGCGTCCAACTTCGACACCTCGGACCGCCAGATGCATTATCGCCTCTACATTTTCAAACCCTATCGCTCACTTGTAACGACCAATACCCGTTTTTGGTCCGCTTCAGGCGTGCGGTTCGATCTGAGCACGGAAGGCTTTACCCTGGATCTGGCCTCGATCGAGTCCCTGATCAGTGGGGGCGTCACCTTTGGTGTGCCTGAAGACATTGCCCCCGGCAATCCCATCGCGCAGACCGACAATACGTTCGAGCTCTACGGCGATGAAGAAACCGCGCGGCAGGGCAGCTTCAGCCATTACCTCAAGTACATCGTGATGGTCGATGACACGGTACGCGGCCTGCACAAGGGGGCACCGGTCGAGTACCGAGGAGTTCGTATCGGCACCGTCGATACCGTGGCGTACCATTTGATCAAGGTCGAAAAACGCTCGCTGACCAACTTCAGCATTCCGGTACTGATTCGCATCGAGCCTCAGCGCATCCAAAGCAACCTCGATAAGCAAGGCATCGAGCAGTGGCGCGCTCGGGTCAACCGCCTGGTCAAGGAAGGGCTTCGTGCCTCACTCAAGGCGGGTAATCTCTTTACCGGCGCGCTGTTTGTGGATCTGAACTTCGACGACAGCGCAGAGCCTGTCGATACGATTAATCAGTTTGAAGGCATCGATATTCTGCCAAGCCAGCCGGGCAGCTTCGCGCAGATCGAACAGAAGGTATCGGCGCTGCTCGACAAGCTCAATGATCTTCAAATCGAGCCTGCCCTGAATCACCTGGATCAGACGCTTGCAAGCTCCGATGCGCTGGTCAAGGAGCTGACGGCGACCAGTACGCGCCTCAATGAGCTATTGGATGATCCATCCACTCGCGCGCTGCCCTCAGAGACGCGCCAGACCCTTGAATCGGTCCAGGGCACGCTGGATAGCTATTCACAGGATACACCGGCCTACGGCGAGCTGACGCAGACGCTCAAGTCACTGCAGCAGCTTCTGAACGACTTGCAGCCCGCGGCGCGCACGCTGAGCGAAAAGCCGAACGCCCTCTTGTTCAACCGAGAGGTCATCACCGACCCCCAACCCAAGGCGGCCCCATGATGCGATCGCTTTCACACTTCACGCGCGGCTGCACGCTGGCGATTACAGCGCTCACTCTAACCGGGTGCGTCAGCGGTGGCAGCACTGAATTTCATCGCTATGCGCTTGCAGAAGTGCCGAGCAGCTCGGCGCCCTCCCCGGCGCTGCATGTATTGGCGGTGCCCGGTGTCCGCCTTTCGGGCATGCTGGCAGGCAATGGCATCGTCATGCAGGTGAGCGACATCGAATTGCAGGCGGCCCAGCAGAATTTGTGGGCGGGTGAGCTGGGCCACCAGCTCACCCAGCGCCTTCAATCGTCGCTTCAACACGCGTTGCCCGCGACACGCATAGATTCACAGCCAGGCGATGGAATGACCCTGACAGTCGATGTGGAGCAGTTTCAGGGGCGCTTCGATGGCCAGGCGGTTGCTTCCGGCCAGTACCGTGTCACGAATGCTGATGGCGATGTGCGAATTCAGGACCGGTTTCAACATACCGTGCCTCTTGCCGAAGACGGCTATCCGGCTCTGGTTCGGGCCCTCGGCACGGCCTGGTCGCGCAGCAGCGACCAGATTGCTGCGCGCATCAAAGCAGTACAGAGCACGCCTTCACCAACCAGCTCGCCTAACACAGAAACCGCCACGGAAGAGCAATCTCAATAACAGCCATTTCCTTTCGCGCTCGCATGCTGATAGCCACTTGCTTAGTGGCGGCAGTTCAACACGACAGGCAGCGGGCGCAACGAAACATACGCTGAAAGCGCAACTATTCCGGGCAAAGCCAAGTGCCGTGATGGCGAGCCGAGCCGCCCCACACACGAGCAACGCTCGTATACGCCTCGGTGAGCGTCTCCGGGCACTGCCAGGGCGGATTCGCGATCAAAAGACCTGAACCATGCATGCCTCGCGTATGGCCTTCAGGCCAGCGCATCAGCTCACTTTTCCAGATTTTCTTGTGTCCCGATGCCTTTACGTGATCCAGAAGAACCTGATGACGGCCATCCGGCAACAAGGGATACCAGACCATCACGACCGCGTGCCGCGACTTGCTGAGTAATTTGCCAAGCGTCGAAGCCACCTGCTGATAATCCGTTTTAACCTCGTAAGATGGGTCAATCACGCAAAGTAGACGCGGCGTGGCAACCGGCTGCATCGCAACGACGTCGTTCAGCCCATCACGCTGGTAACAATGCGCACTGCCAACAAATGACTGCGCCTCGAGGTGCTTGAACTCTCCTGGATGCAACTCGAAGAAATGCGCCTGATCGCCTGAACGCAGACCACGAGCCAGCCACCAGGGTGAGCCGGGATAACGCTTGAAGCGCAGAGACGGTGAAGAATTACCACTGGCTTGTAGCGTATCGAGCGCGGCAAGCCATGAGGCGACGTCAGAATGATCGGTGGCGTGCTTCAACAGCGGAACGATGCCGTCTTGATACTCTGCACCCCGTGTCATCTCCTTACCGGAGAGCGGATACAGGCCACGTCCTGCATGCGTGTCTATATACGTAATGGATGATTTTTTACGTAAAAGATGTTCCATCATGACGTGGACACCGAGGTGCTTATGGACATCCGCAAAATTACCTGCGTGATAGGCATGCTGGTAGGAAAGCACGGTGTTGATTCCTTGATGAAAACACGAGAGTCAAAAAAAGAGGCGCCTTAACAGGCGCCTCTTTTCGAGGGAAAACGCAATCAGCCTTGTTTGGGCGTCAACGTCAGCTCGACACGCCGATTTTGAGCGCGACCCGATTCCGTATCGTTGCTTGCAATCGGGTTTTGCTCGCCGCCGCCACGAATATTGAGGCGATTATAATCGACGCCGCTTTGCGCCAGGTAATTTCCAACCGACTGTGCGCGCTGCTCGGACAGACGCTGGTTGTAGGACGCCGCCCCGGTGGAGTCGGTGTAGCCTGTGATGTTGATGTTGGTATCGCCGTACTCTTTAAGTACTTCGTTGACGCCATTGAGCGCGTTTTGAATCTGCGGCGTCAGTTGGGTCGAATCGGAGGCGAACGTGATGCTGCCCGGCATGTTCAGGATGATCTGGTCACCAGAGCGGGTCACGCTTACACCGGTGCCCTGCATTTTCTGACGCAGCTGCGCTTCCTGACGGTCCATATAGTACCCAATGCCACTGCCGGCCGCCGCGCCGAGGGCTGCGCCGATCAGGGCCTTGTCGGTACGATGGTTGCCACTTTTGGTCGCACCGGCCACGGCGCCGACTGCTGCACCAATACCGGCACCCTTGGCAAGGCTCGAGGTCTGCTGCTCGTTGGTATAGGGGTTATAGGTACTACACCCGGCCAAACCGACTGCCATGGTCAGAGGTAGCGCAATCCAGGCTATTTTTTTCATCCTTACTCCATCAGGTTGGGGTGCTGTCGCAAAGTTCGAGCACGTCGTTCAAAAAGAGCAATCCCTTCTCGTTCGCCTGTATAACAGCGTCGTTATCATTTATGAGCCCACGCATTCGGGCCTGACTCAAGTGCGCACGCAGCGTGTCGTGCGAAAGACCTGTGTGTTCATACCATAGCGATGATGGAACCCCATCCACAAGGCGCAACGCATTCATCAGAAACTCGGTCGGGATCTCTTCTGTCTCAAGCATCCGTGATCCGGCCAGAAACCCTCTCGGATCATTGCGGCGACGAAGATAGGCTTCCGGCTGACGCGTCTTCCAGTAACGCTCGATCAAAAGTGTTTGGTCCTGGGCGCGGCTGACTTTACCGTGGGCACCGGCACCGATGCCGAGATAGTCGCCAAAGCGCCAATAATTGAGGTTATGCCTTGAGCGCAGCGCATCGCTTTTTGCATAGGCCGAGATTTCGTAGCGTTTGAAACCGGCCTGCTCAAGGTGCTGATGTCCAAGCTCTTGAATATCGATCAGACTGTCTTCGTCGGGAAGCTCCGGCGGCTGGGAGTAAAACGCAGTGTTCGGTTCAAACGTCAGTTGATACCAGGAGAGATGTTCAGGGAAAAGGCCGATCGCCGTATCGAGGTCCTCGAGCGCTTGCTCGACACTCTGCTGTGGCAAACCGTGCATGAGATCAAGATTTAAATTATCAAACCCTGCCCGGCGCGCATCGTCAACGGCGCTGAGCGCCTCACCTCGACCATGGATACGCCCAAGTGCCGAAAGCGCCTGCTCATTGAAACTTTGCACACCAAGAGACAATCGATTGATACCGGCATGGCGATACCCGGCTAAATAGCGACGCTCGGTGGTGCCAGGGTTGGCTTCAAGCGTTATCTCGGCGCCTGCCTCAAGCGTTGCCATGCTTGAAACCGCCTCGAGCAGCCGGCCATAGGCTGCGTCAGAGAAAAGGCTCGGCGTTCCCCCACCAATGAAAATCGAATTGATGCGTCGACCGTTCAGCAGCTCAGCATCGCGCTTAAAATCAGCAATCAGCGCCTCGACGTAATCGGTTTCATTGTTTACTCCATGAGCGCCTACCTCATGTGAGTTAAAGTCACAATAAGGACACTTTCTGATACACCAAGGCACATGTATATAGAGTGAAATAGAAGGTAAGATCATCGGGTTGAAAGCATCTTGAGCAGTTCTTGCATGGCCCGGCCCCTGTGGCTGAGTCTGTTTTTTTCAACTGACTCGAGTTCGGCCGCCGTCCGTCCAAGCTCCGGAAGATAGAAAAGAGGATCGTAGCCGAAGCCGTTATTACCTTGAGGCACTGTCAGAATCCGGCCTGTCCATGAGGTTTGAACGATCGATGGAACCGGGTCATCAGCATGAGCGAGATAGACTAGAACACACCAGTAACGTGCCCGACGATTATCGGGAGCTGTGCCGCTAAGCGCCTTCAGCAAGGCATCATTGTTTTGCGCGTCCGTCGCATTTACGCCGCTAAAGCGTGCCGAAAAAATACCAGGCGCGCCGTTCAAGGCATCGACCGCCAACCCCGAATCGTCAGCGAGAGCTGGTAATCCAGAAAGTCGTGATGCATGGCGTGCTTTCAACAAGGCATTTTCGACAAAGGTAAGACCAGTCTCTTCGACAGAATCGATATTAAATTCAGACTGAGCGTGAACACGGACACCAAGTGGCGCAAGCAGTTGATGAAATTCGTCGAGTTTGCCCTTGTTACCACTTGCAAGAACCAGTGAAGAAGACATGCATGGGGCCTTTTGTCTGTTGATGAGCCATACCAGCTCTGCGAAAGCCCTCCTCGAAAATGCTCAAAAAGCGGGGGTGCGATAAACTTTCCGCTTTAAAATGGCATAGATGTGCCGTAATAGCATCATGAGCTAAAGGGCGATCGCTGGATCCGGCATTAGAAAATATCGGGAGCGCTTTGAGCACTCCGGCATGCTTTCGTGAAGCGATGGCCTCGAAAAAATGTTACTTTAATTTACAAACTAGGCGTATGATCCAAGTAAATGGATATTCTTTCCTCCGCTGGAGCAAGTGATCTTCCTTTGCGCCTACAGCATTCAGGAGGCTGTGTGGAAACAGATATCAACGTCACTGTTCTTCTCGTGACAGAAATCAATCCCCAAAGCGAGCTTTTCGTACAGTACGTACGTGACAAGCTGAATTGCGACGTAGAAGCAATGGGGCCAAAGGATAACGTACCCGAAGATCTGGAAACACACTTCGTGGTGCTGTTGGACGCCGACCACGTCAATGAAAAAGACATGCATCAGTGGGAAGAGTGCACGGCGAAAGAAGACTCGAACATGACGATGGCCGCATTCAACCTGGGCGATGAAAACCAGGCGCTGACGCTGGCCACCACGTTTAGGCTTCAAGGTGTCTTCTATCGCCGAGATAGCTTGGCCTTGATCTGTAAGGGCATTGCCAAGCTTATCAACAGCGAATTATGGATGTCGCGGACTCTGATGACACGGTTGATCAAATTCTATCGCCGTCAACAGATCAATGCCTATCGGCCATCATGTGGTCTGACCCATCGTGAACTCGAGATTCTTCGCTTACTGGGGACAGGCGCATCGAATACCGAGATCGCGAATCAGCTTTTTGTCAGTGAGCATACGGTCAAGTCTCACTTGTACAATATTTTTAGAAAGCTGAAGGTCAAAAATCGCATTCAAGCAATGAACTGGGTCCGACAAAACCTTGGATATACCTCATCTGCCAATAATGGCTGACAAGTGTTACACCCCCTGAATGCCTCGTCGCGACATTTTGGGCCAAAGCAGCTTACGACAATCGCAAAATCGAACTGACCGGCATCACGTCTAGTATTAAGCCAAGGCTGATGACGCTGGAATCTTCATACAGTCCCTGTCTCGTTCTTAAGAAGGCCAGTCGTTCTTGGCCTGACACAGCGCTCTACTACTCTTGATGCTTTGACCGTATCGCCAAAAACACGCCCCCGTTTTAAACCCCGGGGGCGAGCGGTCGCATCACCCTATACTGGTTGACTTCAAGCCGCGTGCTGCAAACGCAGCGTCTGTGGAGAGAAGGTCGCCGTCACACCATCTAAGGACTGAAGTTCGACGGTAATGTCTCGCCTTTCTGCCGCCGCAATGAAAGCATCCATGTCCTCCTGAATGTCGGGGTCAATAAAGGAGGCGTTGCGCGCATCGATGACCAGATGACTTCCTTCGGGCACTAAATCCAGGTATTGCCGCATTCGAGCACGGTTGATGAAGGAAATACCCTGATGAATCTTCAAGACACATTGCTTGCCGTTCTTGGTAAAGGAGATCGTCGAACGGTGGCTTGATTTAAGAAGGAAAAACAACCCGCAGATAACACCGGCGGCCACACCCTTGATTAAATCGGTCATCACGACCGTACCAACAGTCACAATGAAGGGAATGAAACGATTCCACCCGGCGCGATAAAGCGACGCTATCATGCCAGGTTTGGCAAGCTTGAATCCTGTATGAATCAAGATTGCCGCGAGACAGGCAAGTGGAATCCATTCAAGCGCAAAGGCCAGAAACATTGCACTAATCAGCAAGAGCCCGCCGTGAATAAAGCTTGCAAGGCGTGTCCGCCCCCCAGCTTGCACATTGGCCGAACTTCTGACAATGACGGCTGTGATAGGAAGCGCCCCAATGAGACCACACACAAAGTTACCCACCCCCTGTGCCTTTAATTCCTGGTTGGGCGGCGAATGGCGCGCAAGGGGATCTATCTTATCCACAGCCTCAATGCTCAAAAGCGTTTCAAGGCTTGCAATAAGCGCAATGGTCAAGGCGGTGGTCAGTACCGCCGGGTCCAAAAGGGCGCTCGGGTCAGGTAACGCGATCTGAGAAAGAAACGAGGCAGGCCCCTCAAGACCCGGTAAAGAGACGTGTTGATTGGCCGAGAGCGCGCCAAGCCCCATCATTGGTCCGAGATGATCGAGCGCAAGCGCAACCAACACAGCTAAAAGCGGTGCCGGTATCCGCCGAAGTGGGCCAAGCACACGGCTGGCCGGCTGCTCCCAGAACCAGAGTATTGCCAACGACACGCCCGCAATCAGGATAGCCAGCGGCGCCATCGCGCTCAGCCATTGTGCAGGCGCACTCAGATCAAGTGCTGCATCGACATCGAGCCCAAACGCAGTAGGCAGCTGATTCATGATGAGAATCAGGCCAATAGCCGCAAGCATCCCCTTGATGACGGCATTGGGCACGTACGAGCCGATCTTGCCAAGGCGCAGATAGCCACATACCACTTGAATAACGCCGGCCAGAGCCGTCGCGATCATCAGCTTTTCGAACCCGACGGTCGATATGGCCCCGAGCACGATGACGGTAAGGCCTGCAGCAGGACCACTGACACTTAACGCAGAGCCACTGAACAGGGATACTACAACGCCTCCGACAATACCGGCCAAAAGCCCCGAGATCGGCGGTGCTCCAGAGGCGAGCGCGATTCCCAAACACAGGGGAATCGCTACAAGAAACACCACTGCGCCAGCGGGTATATCGCGAGCACAGTGCTTGAGCGTAAACGGAAAGGCAGGCATGCGCCCTCCTTTGATAAGTAATGAACAGGTAGCTCTCATCGAGCCAGCTTGTATCCAGGCTTTCTAAGCGTTCCCGCGCCTCGTATAAACTATGCGCTTTGCCCCTTGCTCAACGCTTTCTTTACTGCCTTAAAATCGAGCAACTTGAAGTAAGCACAATCCTGGCCCGCTCTTTTATTTTTTATATTTAAAAAGGACTCACCTTTTTAATGGCACCACTCAATAAATTAAATAATAAATTCTAAAAGAAGACGCTCAACAAACCAGTGCTGCGGCCTAATAAACGCGATTTTCATCTTCATTATTATCTATAACGTTTTCGAGCATGCGTCCTCAAAGGCAAATTAACCAAACAAAGCATCAGGCTTAACTAATTCTCATCCACTGCTTCCTTAGTTAATCACTGTAACTGGCCTGTGTTGATCAACATAAACCGGAGTATGCAATACCACTTTTTTTATCAGACCTGCTCTAACAGATCGGACTTGGTTTTCAATGAAATACGTCGTCTAAGTAGGCGTGCCACCCACCTTATGACGATAGCATTCATCTTTTCTTCTGAGCCCTATCAAGACATACAACGCTTTTTCATGAGGACTCCCACTTTGCCTTGTGCCTATTGCGCCATTTGAACCGAAAATTTGCGCAAACTCTGGGGTTACGCTCTTTTTAAAGTATAATTACTCAAGTGCTTAACTTGTCTACAAAACAGCTCGGAGTGATTACCTTTATTCAAAATGATCTTCTAGGCTAGATCAAAGTACTTAAACAGAGTTTAACTATATAAATTAAAAAATCAGATTAAATTAAACTTTTATAATTTACAGGTTAAATGTTAACGCAGGTATCTTAATGGTCTTGTTCAGCATCCAGCCTAAGAAAAGTTAGAGCCGAAAATGACTCAAGAATCTTTTGTCATCGTGATGGTGACGTCTAAAAATCCGCAAAACGAGTTGTTTCTCGACTATTTGAGAAGCGAACAGGATTGTCAGGTCATGGATTTGGAGCCGGACGCACAAGAAGCGGCGCCGGATGCCGACAGGATGCTCGTACTGCTGGATCAGGATTATGTTGATGACAACATTGCTCAAGCCTGGTCACGGCGCGCGCACGGCGATACCCGCATCATCCTCTCCGGATTCAACATCGACTCCGAAGAGCATGCCATGCAGTTGATGATGCGCTTTCCGCTGCAAGGCATTTTCTATCGACGCGATCCCTTGAAGCTTATTTCGAAAGGCATCAATGCGCTGTTCAACGAAGAAATGTGGCTATCGCGCACCTTGATGGAAAAGCTGCTGACAGCCTACTGGCAGCGCCAACGTAACGACAATATGCCGTTCAAGAGCTTGACGCGCCGAGAGGTGGAAATTCTTCAGCTTTTGAAAACAGGCGCGAGCAATTTCGACATCGCGCAGGAACTGAGCATCAGTGAACATACCGTAAAATCGCACCTGTACCACATCTTTCGAAAGCTGAAAGTGAAAAACCGCGCACAGGCGCTCAATCTTTTACGCCAACAAGCGGATACGCCGGTCTAAATCGTCAGACGACCGACGCATCGCGACTCATGCAAGCTGCAGATGCTCTTTTATCAAAGCAACAAGCGTTAAATTGGCATCTTCGGCCGTGGTATCCAGGTGCACCAGATGCGCTTGTTCATCGGGTGTGAATGGCTCGAAGGAACGAAGCTGATGCTCCAGGACGTCTAATCCCGCATCCGAAACCGAATCGCGGCGCTGGCTGCGCTTGGTAATCCGCCGTTTCAAAGTTGCCTCGTCGGCCTCGAAACTGATCAAAAGCATGGGCAGACCACGCGATTCGGCTTCGAATCGAAGCTGTTCACGCTGAGCATGCGATAGACAGGTGCCATCGACGCACACACTGTGTCCGGCCTGCAACAGCATGCCACTGAGTGCTGAAAGTCGATCGTACGTACTTCGTGTCGCTTCTGGTGAGTACAATCCACGTCCGAGTTCATGGCTCTTTGCGGGTGCAAAGGGATCAATACCATGCAGCCGCTTGCGCTCCACATCAGAGCGTACCCGGATCCCTCCAAGCTGCCGCACGGCCTGCTCGGTAAAACGGCTCTTGCCACTGCCGGACACACCGACTGCAATCAGCATATAAGGCATACTGAATTCGCTGTAGCGCTCGGCAAGGGTCAGGTAGCGTCTAAAGTCAGCCAATACCGCGTCCCGGTCCACAGGGTGAAGATCCGGTTGCTGATAGCGGAACATGGCCACCTTGGCTCGCACCATCGCACGATAGGCCTTATAAAAAGGCAGCAGCTTGACCAGCTCGAAATCCCCGCTTCGTTCCAGGTAACGGTCCAAAGCCCGGTTGGCAAGCTCCTGCTCACCACGGGCCTCCAGGTCCATCAGCAAGAACGCCAGTTCGCAACATACGTCGTTCCAACGAAAATGATCGTTGAACTCGATGCAGTCAAAAATCAGGGCGTGACCTTCATGCATAACGGCATTGGCCAGGTGGATATCGCCGTGGTTGTTGCGGATGAAACCTTGATCATGGCGTTGCTTAAACAGGGGCGTAAACCGCTCGAACAGATTCTGTGTCCACGCTTCGAGCTCTGAAAGACGCTTCAGATCATCAGCGTCTGACAAAAGCGGCTTGAGCTGATCAAAGTTTTCCTGCGCCGGATGAATAACCGCCTCGGGCGTTCCGAATTCGCTGTCGGCCCCGGCTCGCTCTGCCCGGGCGTGAAACGCCACCAGTTGATCGACCAGATCATCCATCATAGTTTGAGTGAGCTGTCCGGTGGCCTGCAGGGTGCTGAACAAGCCTTCATCATCGAACTGCTCCATACACACTGCGTACTCGAATGGCTCGCCCAAACCACCGATGACCGGTGCCTCGGGAGAACCGGTGATCGGGACAACGGACTGGTAAAGATCGCCTGCCAGTCGTGCGTTGAGTCGAATCTCTTCATCGCAGCAATGGCGGCGTTTTTCGAGCGTCGAAAAATCAAGAAACCCAAAATCCAGCGGTTTCTTGATCTTATAGGCGTAGCGCCCAGTCATCACGATCCACGAAATATGCGTTTCTCGAAGATCAAAGCCCTCGACGGGGTGGGGGTAACACTTTGCCTGCTGCAAAGCGTTGATCAGCGTCTGGCTCAAAATCCGTCTCCCATGACGTGCGTCGTGCGTTCTTGTCGTTAAAGCGTAAGCGTTGCGAAAACGCGCTCAGCAGCGTCGAGCGTCGCTTGAAGATCATCCTCGCTGTGCGCGCTGGACATGAACCCGGCTTCATAATTTGACGGCGCGAGATAGACGCCCTCTTCAAGCATGCCCAAGAAGAACTGACGAAACGCTTCGGTATTGCAACCAGTCGCCTCGGTGAAGTTCTGCACCTGCTCTGCGTCCGTGAAGAACAGACCGAACATACCCCCGGCACGCTGGGTGATCATGTTGATGCCGTGCGCCTTCGCGCGGGCCTCGAGTCCGTCACACAGCGTGTCGACTCGCTGAGTCAGCGCGTCATGAAAGCCGGGCGCTCGCACTTTTTTAAGCAGCGCGATGCCCGCCGCCATGGCCAGCGGGTTGCCCGCCAGCGTGCCCGCTTGATAGACCGGCCCCAGTGGCGAGATGTACTCCATGATCTTGCGCTTGCCACCAAAGGCCCCCACCGGCATACCGCCACCAACGATCTTGCCAAGGCAGGTGAGGTCAGGCGTTACCTGATAGTGGGCCTGAGCCCCCCCAAGCGCTACACGAAAACCGGTCATGACTTCGTCGAAGATCAATACGCTGCCGTGTTGATCGCACACCTCGCGCAGCGCCTCCAGAAAGCCGGGGACGGGCGGAATGCAGTTCATGTTGCCGGCCACCGGCTCGACGATGATGGCCGCGACCCGATCGCCTTCGACATCGAAATAGCGTTTGACGCCTTCAATATCGTTGTAATCGAGCGTGACGGTGTGCTCGGCAAGCGAGGCCGGTACGCCCGGTGAACTCGGCTCGCCGTGCGTCAGGGCCCCGGAGCCGGCCTTGACCAGCAGTGAGTCCACATGGCCATGGTAGTTGCCTTCGAATTTGACGATTCTATCCCGGCCGGTGTAGCCCCGTGCCAGTCGCACCGCAGACATGGTCGCCTCGGTACCGGAATTGACCATGCGCACCAGGTCGATCGAGGGAATGATGTCGCAGATCAGATCCGCCATATCCGTTTCGATGGCGGTCGGCGTACCGAACGACAAGCCGTCGTCCAGTCGGCTTCGAACGGCGTCCAATACGTCCGGGTCAGCGTGGCCGGTAATCATCGGGCCCCAGGAGCCGACGTAATCGATGTAACGCTTGCCTTCGACATCAAACAGATAAGCATGTTGGGCACGCTCGATGAACAGCGGCGCTCTGGAAAGCCCCTTGAATGCACGCACCGGTGAATTGACGCCGCCTGGAATGTGGCGCTGCGCTTGGGTAAAGAGCTGTTCAGAAGTCGTCATAACGTATCCATGAATAAGCGATAAAAAAGTGAATCAGGTCTCAAAAGATTAGCAGCCCAGCACTCGCCTGAGCCGCTCGACATTATCGGCAGGGCCGCCGCCACCAAAGACAGCGCCCACCACCGCAATCAGATCGGCCCCGGCCTCTCGAACCTGTGGCGTGGTCCGATGGTCGATGCCGCCGATCGCCACGACCGGGCACCCAAGTGTGCGCGCCTCGGTCAGCACCGAGAGCGCGGCCGGCGGGGTATCGGGTTTGGTATGAGAGTCAAAGAACCGGCCGAACGCGACGTAATCCGCTCCTTCATCGAGAGCTGCACGCGCAAACTCAAGCGAATCGTGGCAGGTGGCACCGATGATGGCGTCAGGTCCAAGCCGCAACCGGGCGTCTCGAATCGAGCCGTCGCCTTGCCCCAGGTGCACTCCGGCGCCGACGGTATACGCCAGTTCAACGTCATCATTAATGATCAGCGGCGTGCCTGCCGCTTGAGCGCGCGCGTAAAGCCCTTGCGCCTGACGAAGCCGCTCGTCGGCGCTGCCACGTTTATTACGATATTGAAGCAGGGCAATGCCTGCCGCCAGCACCTCATCGACGGCGTTGAACAAACGCTCGTCATCCGGCAAAAGCGTTTCATCGGTCAGCACGTAGAGTCCGCGCTGCCAGGAAAGGGACTCAGTCATCGTTATGCTCCGTGGCTGACAGAGGGTAACGCCAGAATCGGCCGGGCATGAATTGCCCGCCGCCGAGTCCGATGCCGTGTTCGAGCGCATGCCAGGTGTAGTTCTGGGCACGCGCGCAGGCGCGCTCGATGGAACACCCCTTTGCCAGTAGCGCCGCACAGCTTGCCGCCAGCGTACACCCCGATCCATGGTAGCTGCCGGGCAGGCGCGGCCAGGACCAGTGTTCGATCGCACGGCCGGCATGAAAGAGAGAATGCGTAACTCGGTCAGTGCTCGGATCGACGTCGGTTCCAGTGACCAGTACGTGCGCGTTCTGCGCTGAAAGCCGCTCGATGGCGCGTTCTGTGTCGGGCGCCACGCTCATGCGCAGTAGCTCCGCCGTATTTGGAGTAGTCAGTGTCACGTTATCGAGCAACGCTCGAAGCGCACCGGGAGGCACATTGCTATTCATCGCCTGCCCCGTGCCGGATGCCACGACCGGGTCAAGCACGCTTGGCAGCGCGCTGTAACGGGCAAGCACCTTAGCCACGAACTCGAGCACCTCGGCGTCCGCAATCAGCCCGATCTTTATGGCATCAAATGCTATATCGGCTTCCAGCGCCGACAGCTGCCGTTCCAACGCCGCTACCGGGGTAGGCCAGACGGCCTCGACCCCGTAGGTGTTCTGAGCGGTCATGGCGGTTGCAAGAGTCACCGGCCACCCACCATTGGCCGCGATTGCCTCGGCATCGGCCATTAGCCCGGCGCCGCCCGTGGGGTCGTGCCCGCTGAGTACAAGAATGACCGGACGAGTCAAAACGGCTTGACCACGCTCAAAATCGCCACGCTGACCAAAACGAGGATGGGAACACCATTGAGCAGTTGGTAAAACACTTTTTTTCTCGGCGCTTCATCGGCTGCAAGCCGTTTCACCTGCGCAAGGCACATATGATGAAACCCGATCAACGCCACGACCAGGGCAAGCTTTGCGTAGAACCACCCCTGTTGCAGTACGCCGGGCGCAAGCACCACCAGCCAGAGCCCGAATACGAGCGTCGCGATCATGCCCGGCGTCATGATGCCGCGATAGAGCTTGCGCTCCATCAGCTTGAATCGCTCACCGCCCTGCACGTCACCTTGCTTAAGGGCACTTGTGTGATATACGAACAGGCGCGGTAGATAAAAGAGCGCCGCAAACCACACCACCAGTGAGATGAGGTGAAACGCCTTGACCCAAAGAAACATGCCTTCTCCTCAACAAGACCCGACTGCTGTTCAGCGCCGGTATCGATAATAGTTTTCTATGGCTTCCCGCGTGATGATACCTGAGATTTTACGCACGAGGGGCGCCGTGGTGTGCTCGACATATAAGGCATCGACGCCATATTCGTTGAGCTGATCAAACGCCTCGGAAAGCGTTGCTTGCAGATCGATCGGAGCCAGTGCTAGTCGCTGCGCGGGGATATCCATCAGATCGATCGACTCAACTTCTTCCCAGTGCTCATCAAGCAATACACGCGCCAGATCCGCTGCTGCCAGGGCCACCGACGATTTATCGTCGTCGTCCGGAGTGACAATGATCCAAACCGGTTTGCCTTCCATTAACCGCTGCGCCTTAGCCCGCTCAATAACAGGTACTGCCCGCGCGATCGATCGATCCATCACGGCGGGTACGGCTACCCTAGACAGCGCCTGCATGAGCGGCTGTTGGAGCGGATGCAGGCCTTCTTGGGTCAGTGTCGAAATGAAAAACCCTCGGCAATGCCAGAACTGGCGACTGGTCAAACCCGATACGACCACCGCCAGCATGCCGTAGAGAATGATTTCGGTATTGTGAGTCAGCTCGATCAACACCATCAGCGCCGCCAGCGGCGCCTGCAGCACGGCGCCAAGCATTGCCGCCATGCCAAGCATCGTATAAAGATCATGGTCAGAGGCAAGCGACGGGAAAAGTGCCACACCGGCCATACCACAAAGGGCCCCGGCGGTCGCACCGATCACCATAATGGGACCGATCACGCCGATGGGAATGCCCCAAGCGAAGGTCAGAGCAGTCAATATCAACTTACCGCCGGCTACGACCAACAAAAGACCAAGCGAGGGGTCTTTGGTCAGCGTAAAACCGACCGTATCGTAGCCAATGCCTTGAACTTCCGGATACCACCATGCAACGGCTGCAGTCGCCACGCCGATCACTAAAGCTCTCAAAGACCAGTGAATACCACTTTTACGTTGAGCAAAGCGTACTAATCGAATGAAGCATCCGGCCAGAAACCCAATAACCAGTGCCATAACGATAATCCAGGGCAGATCGATCAAGTGGCCGGTAATGTTGTCTGGAACCGTGAAAGCTGGCTCCACGCCATAGGTCAACTGAGCCACGACCGCCCCCATCGTCGAAGCAAGAATAATCGGCATGAACCCTGTCAGGGTATAGCTCATCATGACCACTTCCATGGCAAAGATGACGCCAGTGATTGGCGTATTGAAAGACGCCGATATTCCGGCGGCGGTACCGCAGCCAACCAGCACCTGCAAACTGTTATGAGGTAGACGCAATCGCTCGCCCATCCAACTCGACGCACCCGCGCCTAAATGTATGGCGGGCCCTTCGCGGCCCGCAGAGAGACCACCTAGTACAGACAGTACGCCCACCCACCACTGGTTGAGCCAATTAGTGCTCGGCATTTGGCCTTGGTTATAAGTAAGGCGTTCGATAACGTGACCAATGCCGAGCTTTCGGTGCTTCATAGGCTGCCAGGCAAGACCGGTCATGATGAGTAGTGCAGCAAGAATCGGAAGTCCGATGCGGATATATGGATTCAAAAGCTCAAATGCTTCTGAGCTGCCATTGGGCATAAACAATGCGGCCCCGAACGAAATGACCTTTCGAAAACCGACCATGATGGCGCCTGTCAATGCACCAGAAAGCACGCCGAGAATGCATAATTGGGGAAGCGCGTCGATACTGGCTAATTGTCGCCGGAACGTATCCAGCGTGAAGGAATAGGACCTATTAAGGCGGCGACGCACACTGTTCTCCTTTGACGCCGGACACGTGACCGACGTACTAAATTATCTGGCATCCAGTTTGACCCACTGCGACAAAGCCCACGATAATGTTCATCATTTCCACGCGAACGCAGGAGTCTGCAATGAGCGGGGTAAGTTCATTTGTTCCTACGCCCTTGATATTAACGGATCGGGCCATTGCCCGCGTCCAATTGCTGATGCAAGAACAGCAAAATGTCGCTCTCAAGCTTAGAGTGTACGTAACTGGTGGGGGTTGCTCTGGATTCCAATACGGTTTCGACCTAACCGAGGCGACCGCCGAAGACGATACGCTAATTACACGCGAGAACGTAACACTCGCAGTTGATCCACTGAGTTATCAATATCTAGTTGGCTCTACCGTCGATTACGAAGAAGGGCTCGCCGGTGCGCGGTTTCTGATCCAGAACCCCAATGCCACCACGACCTGTGGTTGTGGAGCTTCATTCATGGTCTAACCCTCATCGGTAGACTCAAGTACGCATATAAAAGCGGGCCTTATGGCCCGCTTTTTTTATTTTTTCCTCATTTTTCGCAAATTATTTCGCAAACCCCCTGTGGATAACTTTTCAGGCGTGTTTCGTATTTCCCGCGCCATACAGGCGATGCAGCCCCGATTTCAGGATACTCGTAATTCTTGAAAACCCTGGTAACAGACATGGTATGTGCACGTTGATAAACACGTGGACAATTTTCCTGTGGATGAAACGGCAACTCATACACAACTTATTAGAACGTCTTCACCAGGGCTTAACGCAGTTTTTTGCCTCATTTTGAACAGTCTAATCCATTGTTATGTGGGTAAAAAGGGGAGTTAACCACAAGAAATAGCGTCCCCTACAATCACAACCACTACAAAACTTCTTTATATAATTCTCTTTATATTTAATAGAAAGGTCGTTCAGACGTAGAGCCAGGAAGGTGTGGAAAAGACTGACGGTTACACACAGGGACGTTATAATGCGCGTTATTCAGGTACACAGTTATCCCCACTCCCATTCGTATTGACGAGGTCGCGCCGTGGATTATCCGGACCGCTTTGATGTCATCATCATCGGCGGTGGCCATGCAGGAACCGAAGCCGCACTTGCCGCCGCTCGTACAGGATCCAAAACCCTACTTCTGACACACAACATCGAGACGCTCGGACAGATGTCCTGCAATCCTGCTATCGGGGGCATCGGAAAAAGCCACCTGGTCAAGGAAATCGATGCGCTCGGTGGCGCCATGGGACTTGCCACGGATCAAGGGGGTATCCAGTTTCGTGTACTGAACGCACGCAAGGGCCCTGCTGTTCGTGCAACGCGCGTTCAGGCCGATCGAGTGCGTTACAAGGCAGCAATCCGGCATATGCTGGAAAACCAAGAGAATCTGACGCTATTTCAACAAGCTGCCGATGACCTGATCGTTGAAAGCGGAAGTGTCAAAGGCGTTGTGACCAGCGGCGGCATTCGGTTTACAAGTCAAACCGTTGTGCTCTGCACCGGGACCTTCCTAGGCGGCATTATCCATATCGGTATGGAGCGTCAAACCGGGGGGCGCGCGGGCGACCCTCCAGCCAATGCACTGGCACAACGACTCAGAGCATTACCGTTCAACGTCGGTCGTCTCAAGACAGGCACGCCGCCCAGAATCGACGCCCGTACCGTGGATTTCTCAAGGCTTGCCGAGCAACCGGGCGATACACCCGTCCCAGTCATGTCCTACATGGCCTCGCGGAATCAACATCCGGCTCAGGTCAGCTGCCACATTGCCTACACCAATGAGCGCACTCACGACATCATTCGTAAGAATCTGGACCGCTCTCCGATGTACTCGGGCAGCATCGAAAGCGTAGGGCCGAGGTACTGTCCGTCGATCGAAGACAAGATCCATCGATTTGCTGACAAGACGAGCCACCAGATCTTTCTGGAACCCGAAGGGCTCGATACCCATGAGCTCTATCCGAACGGTATTTCGACGTCGTTACCCTTCGATGTGCAGCTGGCACTGGTGCGCTCCATCGAGGGATTGGAAAACGCGCACATCACGCGTCCCGGCTACGCCATCGAGTATGATTTCTTCGACCCCCGCGACTTGAAGCACTCGCTGGAAACGAAGTTCATCGACAACCTGTATTTTGCCGGTCAAATCAACGGCACTACGGGCTACGAAGAAGCCGGCGCGCAGGGACTTCTGGCGGGTTTGAATGCTGCACGGCGTGCCCAGGGCAAGGACGCGTGGACGCCACGCCGAGATGAAGCGTATCTCGGTGTGATGGTTGATGATCTGATCCGCATGGGGACTCAAGAGCCTTATCGGATGTTCACCTCGCGCGCCGAGTATCGTTTGCTGCTTCGTGAAGACAACGCCGATCTTCGACTGACACCAATCGGCCGTGAGCTAGGGCTTGTCGATGACACCCGGTTCACCCGATTCGAGCAGAAGCGGGCACAAATGGAAGCGGAAACCGAGCGTCTGGCATCGACCTGGGTCCAGGCAGGCAGTGACCAGGCCAAACAGCTTGAACCCAAAATCGGTACACTGCCTCGCGAATATCGGCTTATTGATCTCTTGAAACGCCCCGAACTCGACTACCACGATGTGGCGTCGGTTACCGGCGAACAGCTCGAGGATGAAGCCGTCATCGAGCAGGTGCAGATCCAGGCGAAATACGAGGGCTACATCGTTCGCCAGCAACAGGACATCGACAAACTGCGTCGACACGAGTCCATGACTCTGCCGGCATCGCTTGATTACACCCGTATCGACGGGCTATCGAACGAAATCCGACAAAAGCTTGACGCCGCCCGTCCCGAGACCCTCGCTCAGGCCAGCCGAATTTCAGGCGTGACGCCCGCGGCCGTATCCCTTCTGCTGGTGCATCTAAAAAAGCACGGTTTGGTGGCAACGTCTCAGGAACGGTCGGCATGACCAGCATCAAGACTCGGCTTGAGCAAGGCATTGATGCGATGGGCTGTCCGCTATCGAGCGAGGCCATCGAGCAAATGAGTGAATTCGTGGCCTTGTTGCATAAGTGGAATAGGGCTTATAACCTCACCGCCGTACGAGACCCTGACCAGATGGTGTCGCGTCATGTACTGGATAGCCTCAGCGTGCTGCCCTGGGTGAAAGGGCCTGGTGTGCTCGATGTGGGTTCAGGCGCAGGCATCCCCGGTATCCTTTTGGCCATCGCCCGACCGGAGCTTCAGGTAACGCTGCTTGACGGTAATGGCAAGAAGGTGCGCTTTCAGCAGCATGCCTGCCGGACTCTGGGTCTTGAAAACGTCGAACCCGTGCACGAGCGTCTTGAGCAGTACCACCCCGAACAGGGGTTCGATCAGATCATCAGTCGCGCGTTTTCCACGTTGAGTCAGTTCACCGAGACGAGTCAGCATCTGCTTGCAGCCGACGGAGAATGGCTTGCGATGAAAGGGCGGCTGGACTCTGAGCCCGACGAACTTCCTTTGGGCATCGAGCTGATCGAGACGATCGAACTGAACGTGCCGAACGAATCAGGGCAACGCCACTTGATCCGGGTGCGTCAATTATCGGCCTGACCACCGTGCGTGCAGATCGGCCTGTCAATAAGGAATGTAAACGTGTCCCACATCATTGCCCTAACCAACCAGAAAGGCGGTGTCGGCAAGACCACTACGGCGGTTAATCTGGCGGCCGGACTTGCCGGATTGAAGCACCGTATTCTGTTGGTGGATCTGGATCCGCAGGGACATGCCACCATGGGCAGTGGCATCGATAAGCACGACCTCAGTGCTGGTAGCGTGTTGGATGTTCTTCTGGGAGAACGCCAGGCGAAGGACGTGATCGTTTCTGCAGAAGAAGCAGGCTACGACGTTCTTCCCGGTAACGGTGACCTGACCGCAGCCGAAGTGGATCTGCTTGATCAGCAGGGCCGAGAACGGCGCCTTGATGGCGCACTTGGCGAGGTTGCCGACGAGTACGATGTGATCTTGATCGACTGTCCACCGTCGTTGAACATGCTCACGGTCAATGCGCTGACGGCCTCCCATGGCGTTCTGATTCCCCTCCAATGCGAATTTTATGCCCTTGAAGGCCTTTCTGCGCTTTTGGATACCGTCGAACAGATTCGCGACAGCGTGAATCCGACACTTGAGATCTACGGCATCATCCGGACCATGTTCGATAATCGGAACAGTTTGACGCGCGATGTCAGCAAACAGCTGTCGGACTATTTTGGAGAGGCGCTCTTCAAGACCGCCATCCCTCGAAATGTCCGGGTCGCCGAGGCGCCAAGCCATGGTCTGCCCGTTACCAAGTACGCCAAGCTATCGCGAGGCAGCCATGCCTATCGCGTGCTTGCCAAAGAATTAAGTCGTCGTCTTTCGCTTTGACGTGAGGAATTCCAATGACACGTAAGCGCGGTCTAGGCAGAGGTTTGGATGCCCTTATCGGTTCCGGTGCCAAACAACGCTCTCAAATGCAGGCCCCTCTGGAACACGACGCCTCAACGCCCTTGTTGACCCCCGTTGAAGAAACCGCCTCCGATACCGGCGACCAGGGCGATACATTGACATCTATCCCGGTCAATCAGTTGCGCCGTGGCAAATACCAACCGCGACGCGATATTCAACCTGAACGACTTGAGGAACTGGCCGATTCCATCCGTGCTCAGGGTGTGATGCAGCCGATTGTCGTGCGCCCGGTCACCGACCGCGGCGCGGTCAACTACGAAATCATTGCTGGAGAGCGGCGCTGGCGGGCTGCTCAGCTCGCCGAGCTAAACGTGATTCCTGCCATTGTGCGCAGCATGGATGATGAAACGGCGCTTGCAATGGCGCTGATCGAAAACATCCAGCGGGAAAACCTCAATGTCATCGAAGAGGCGGTCGCACTCAAGCGTTTGATCGATGAGTTCGAACTGACACAGCAGCAGGCTGCTCATGCCGTGGGGCGTTCCCGAGCACAAATCGCCAATCTATTGAGGCTTTTGGCCCTTGATGACGAGGTTCAGATGCTCCTAGAGCGAGGGGATCTGGATATGGGGCATGCCCGGGCGCTGTTAGCGCTCAAGGGACTAAAGCAGCGTCACGCGGCCAGAGATGTAGTGGCTCGCGGCCTGACCGTTCGGCAGACCGAGGAGCTGGTCAAGCGCATCCAGGCCGACTCGAAACCACAGGCTACACAGGAAGCGCCGGGCTCATCTGACGTCAAGAAACTGGAAGGGCAGTTGGGGGATCTGTTGGGCGCGGCCGTGCAAATCAATCATGGCAAGACTGGCAAGGGCCGACTGACGATCCGCTACTCAAGCCTTGATGAGCTTGATGGCATTTTGTCGCACATAAAATAAGGTGTTTTAAGGCGGCCTTAATTGACAAAAGGGATTTCGGGGCAAGGTTTTGGAGATTGATGGACTTTGGTGGTAACCGAACGAAAAATCACGGAATTTAGGCCCTTTTGCATTGAAGCACTGACGCCGCTCTCTTATAATCCGCCGAGCTTTGCCCATTGGATGCAAGGTAAGTGCACTGGGCCTTAGTAACCGAGCATCGACGACATGGCGAATCAACAACCCGCTGCGATCAGACGACCGATAGTCGTTCGTCTCCTGGCAGTACAAATAGCAGTCGTCGTACTCATGATCGGCGTGAGTGGATGGACACATGGTGCATCAGGTGCACTATCGTCGCTTAAGGGCGGCCTGGTCTGTCTCTTGCCCGGTTTCTACTTTGCATGGCGTGCATTCAGACTTCAGGGCGCGCGACATGCTCGACAAATCATGACCAACTTCTACCGTGCAGAAGCCGGTAAGTTCGGTTTGACGGTGGCGTTGTTCATCTTGATCTTCGCTGCAGTGCCGCCCTCAAACCCAGCTTATTTTTTTTGCGCATACGTGGCGGCACTGGGCGTTCACTGGTTAAGTCCCTTACTGGTGAAGCGCACTACGTCGCCCTAGAACCGAGGCAGAGTTATGGCAGGCAGTAATCCGACCTCATCGGGCTATATTCAACACCATCTTCAGAATCTGACATTCGGCTATCATCCCGATAATGGCTTGTCATTTGCTCATAACGCGCAGCAAGCAGCGGATATGGGGTTCTGGGCCATCCATGTAGACACCATGCTATGGTCAATTATCTGCGGCGTGGTTTTTCTTTTCGTTTTCCGCAAGGCGGCAAAAGCGGCAAGCACTGGTGTTCCCAGCGGCCTTCAGAACATGGTGGAAATGCTTGTCGAATTTGTTGACAGCTCCGTCAAGGAAACGTTCCACGGCAAGAGCAAATTGATTGCGCCTTTGTCGCTGACTATCTTCTGCTGGATTTTCCTGATGAACCTACTGGATTTGGTGCCTGTTGACTGGATTCCAGAGCTTGCCAAGCGCATTGGCACCGATTTCTTCGGGGCGGATCCGCATCATGTATTCTTCCGCATCGTACCGACTACAGACATTAACGCCACCTTCGGCATGTCCTTGAGCGTTTTTGCACTGATCATCTATTACTCCATTCGCATGAAAGGGCTTTCCGGATTCATCGGTGAGCTAACGCTTCATCCTTTTTCCAGCTCGAACAAATTGGCGCAACTGATCCTGATCCCGGTCAATCTGTTGCTGGAACTGGTTACTCTGCTCGCGAAGCCTGTATCACTGGCGCTGCGTCTGTTCGGTAACCTGTATGCGGGTGAGTTGATCTTCATCCTTATTGCCCTTCTGGGACTTTGGCAGCTGCCATTGCACTTTGCCTGGGCAACATTCCACATTCTGATCATCGTACTTCAGGCCTTCATCTTCATGATGCTGACGATCGTGTATCTCAGCCAGGCAAGTGAAGAACACTGACGTTGATCGGATAACCGTTAACCCTTAAACCATCACTGACGATTCACAACTTTGGAGAGTAACCATGGATCCATTAATTCTCGGTATGACTGCTATCGCCGTTTCTCTTTTGATCGGCCTGGGCGCACTCGGTACTGCCATTGGCTTCGGTCTTCTGGGCGGTAAGTTCCTCGAAGGCGCAGCACGTCAGCCGGAAATGATCCCGCAGCTTCAGGTCAAAATGTTCATCGTCGCTGGTCTTCTGGACGCTGTTTCCATGATCGGTGTCGGTATCGGCCTGTTCTTCACCTTCGCTAACCCGTTTACGGGCTAATGGCACCGGGGCCTAAGGCCATCGGAAAGTCACTCACCCTATAAACGAAGCGAGAGGTACTGGCGTGAACCTGAACCTAACCATTATCGGTCAGTCCATCGCCTTCGCCGTTTTCGTCTGGTTTTGCATGAAGTACGTGTGGCCGCCGGTCACCAAAGCACTTTATGAGCGCCAGAAGAAAATCGAAGATGGTCTGAACGCGGCGAGCCACGCCGAGCAAAAGCTCGAAGAGGCGAACCAGCAAGCTGAGCAGACCTTGCGCGAAAGCCGGGACGAAGCTGCAAAGATTCTTGAACAGGCACGTACACGATCCAATCAGATGATTGAAGAAGCTCGTGAACAGGCGCGTGCCGAAGGCGAACGAATGGTTGCCAATGCACGAAGCGAGATCGAGCAGGAAATCAATCGTGCCAAGGAAGATTTGCGGTCCCAGGTATCTGCCTTGGCGATCGCTGGTGCAGAGCGCGTGTTGGAATCCTCTGTAGACGAACAGTCGCATCGCGAAATGCTGAACAAGCTCGCGGCTGAACTCTAAGGGGAGGCCACATGGCTGATACGTCACAACTTGCTCGTCCCTATGCCAAGGCCGCATTTGATTTGGCCCGGGAGTCCGCAAGCCTGGATCAGTGGTCAGCCATGCTGACCACGGTCGCCAGCGTCACGTTGGAAGACAAGATTCACGAGATTCTGCATGACCCACGCAAGTCCCGTGAAGAGAAAGCGGAGCTTTTGATCGACGTTTGCGGTAATGATCTCGAGGAGCGTGCCAGGAATTTCATTCATGTCTTGGCTCAGCAAGGGCGCCTTGCGTTATTACCCGAAATCGCTGAACTGTTCGAGCACGAACGTGCCGAGTATGAGCAGCGTATCGATGTGGTCATCATCTCAGCGTATCCGTTGGATGACGAGCAAAAGAACACGTTGGCAAGCGCGCTTAAAAAGCGTTTGAACCGCGAAATCTCTATTACTACTCAGGTAGACAAGTCGCTGCTGGGCGGTGTCGTCATTCACGCAGGGGATACCGTTATCGACGGTTCCGTGCGGGGTCGACTGGCCAAACTAGCAAGCACTTTGAATATCTGAGTTCGAGGGACATGGCATGCAGCAACTGAATCCTTCCGAAATTAGCGACGTTATCAAAAGTCGCATCGAAAACCTGAACGTTGATGCCGAAGCGCGCAATGAAGGCACGATCGTCAGCGTGGCAGACGGCATCATCCAGATGCATGGCCTGAACGACGTCATGTTTGGTGAAATGATCGAGTTTCCCGGCGACGTCTTCGGTATGGCATTGAACCTCGAGCGTGACAGCGTTGGCGTTGTTGTGCTCGGCGATTACCTGAGCCTTCAGGAAGGTATGACAGGTAAATGTACCGGCCGCATTCTTGAAGTGCCGGTCGGCAAGGAGCTTGTCGGTCGCGTTGTGGACGCACTCGGTAACCCGATTGACGGCAAGGGCGATCTCAAGACCACTGAAACCGACGCGGTTGAAAAGGTCGCGCCGGGCGTTATCACGCGTCAGGGCGTTGACCAGCCGGTGCAGACCGGTTTGAAAGCGATCGACGCCATGGTGCCGATCGGTCGTGGTCAGCGTGAGTTGATCATCGGTGACCGCCAGATCGGTAAGTCGGCGATCGCGATCGATGCCATCATCAACCAGAAAGGCAAAGGCGTTACGTGCGTCTATGTAGCCGTTGGTCAGAAGCAGTCCACGATCGCCAACATCGTTCGTAAGCTCGAAGAGCACGGTGCGATGGAGCACACGATCATTGTTGTCGCTGGCGCTGCCGATCCGGCCGCGATGCAGTTCCTGGCGCCTTACGCCGGCTGCACCATGGGCGAATACTTCCGTGATCGTGGCGAAGACGGCCTGATCGTTTATGACGATCTGACCAAACAGGCATGGGCATACCGCCAGATTTCGCTGCTGCTCAAGCGCCCGCCGGGCCGTGAAGCCTATCCGGGTGATGTGTTCTATCTCCACTCTCGTCTGCTCGAGCGCGCTGCTCGCGTTAACGTAGAGTACGTTGAGAAGTTCACCGACGGTAAAGTCAAGGGCAAGACTGGTTCTCTGACGGCGCTGCCGATCATCGAAACCCAGGGCGGTGACGTTTCCGCGTTCGTTCCGACCAACGTGATCTCGATCACCGACGGTCAGATCTTCTTGGAAACCAACCTCTTCAACTCGGGCGTTCGTCCGGCGATCAACGCGGGTCTCTCCGTATCGCGTGTCGGTGGCTCGGCCCAGACCAAGATCATCAAGAAACTGGGTGGCGGTGTGCGTCTGGCACTGGCTCAGTATCGCGAACTGGCCGCGTTTTCTCAGTTCGCCTCCGATCTTGACGAAGCGACACGTAAGCAGCTTGAGCATGGTCAGCGCGTAACTGAACTCATGAAACAGAAACAGTACTCTCCCATGTCTGTTTCTGAGATGGCTGTGTCGCTTTATGCCGCCAACGAAGGCTTCCTTGAAGACGTGCCCGTCGACAAGGTTCTGGACTTCGAACGTGCGCTGCTTGAGTACATGAAATCTCAGCATTCAAGCCTTCTTGCCAAGATTGACGAGAAAGGTGGATATGATGACGAAATCCAGCAGGGCCTCAAGTCGGGCGTCGAAGGTTTCAAGTCGACCCAGAGCTACTAACGACTCGAGAGAACCCGCCCTGCGGGTTCTTTCCAAAGTTGCTCGAATAGGATAACGCTATGGCAGCCGGAAAAGAGATTAAATCCCAGATCGGGAGCGTCAAGAATACGCAGAAGATTACCAGTGCCATGGAAATGGTTGCTGCGTCTAAAATGCGTAAGGCGCAAGATCGCATGGCAGCCAGTCAGCCTTATGCCCGCCAGATTCGAAAGGTCGTTGGCCATGTGTCCAAGGCTAACCCTGAGTACCACCACCCCTACATGCAGCCTCGAGATGTGCAGCGTGTTGGTTACATCGTCGTGACATCCGATCGCGGACTGTGTGGTGGCTTGAACGTCAATTTGCTTAAAACGGTCATGCGTGACGTGAAGCAGTGGCGTGATCAGGGCGCGGAAGTACGCTTTTGCACCGTAGGTAGCAAGGGCAGTACCTTCTTCCGCAAGTACAATGCCAGTGAGCTATTGGCGGCCAAGACCGGAGTCGGTGACGCGCCTACCACCCAGGATCTGATTGGTAGCGTTAAGGTCATGCTGGATGCTTTTGATAACGGCGAATTGGATCGACTCAACGTCGTCTGCAACGAATTCGTCAATACCATGACCCAAAAACCCATCGTCCGTCAGTTGTTGCCTCTTACGGTGGACGAGCCCGCGAACGATGACGCCTCCGATACTCGTGAGCGCGCATTGTGGGATTACCTGTACGAGCCGGACGCAAAGGCGTTGCTCGATAAACTGCTTGTGCGCTATGTCGAATCCCAGGTCTATCAGGCCGTCGTGGAAAACATTGCCTGTGAGCAGGCTGCTCGAATGATCGCCATGAAGAACGCGACAGATAACGCAGGCAACATGATCGATGAGCTGCAGTTGGAATACAACAAGGCTCGTCAGGCAGCGATCACACAGGAAATCTCCGAGATCGTGAGCGGCGCAGCCGCCGTTTAACGGTTGGGGTCTACAGGTTTTTAAGCAGGTTTAAGAGGAAACAAGATGAACGGACGTATCGTACAAATCATCGGTGCGGTGATTGACGTCGAGTTTCCGAGGGACAATGTGCCCAAGGTCTACGACGCATTAGAAGTCTTGAACAGCGAAACAGTTCTCGAAGTCCAGCAGCAGCTGGGTGACGGCACGGTTCGCGCCATCGCGATGGGCTCCACCGAAGGCCTTAAGCGCGGTCTCGAAATCAAGAACACCGGTTCACCGATTTCAGTACCGGTTGGTACCAAGACGCTCGGCCGCATCATGAACGTTTTGGGTCAGCCGATCGACGAAGCCGGCGATATCGGCGAAGAAGAGCGCATGCCGATCCACCGCGCAGCGCCGAGTTATGCCGAGCAGTCGTCATCGAGCGAGCTGCTCGAGACCGGTATCAAGGTTATCGACCTGGTCTGCCCGTTCGCCAAGGGTGGTAAGGTCGGTCTGTTCGGTGGTGCCGGTGTTGGTAAAACGGTCAACATGATGGAGTTGATCCGTAACATCGCTATCGAGCACAGCGGTTACTCGGTTTTTGCAGGTGTCGGTGAGCGTACACGTGAGGGTAACGACTTCTATCACGAGATGTCGGAATCCAACGTTCTGGACAAGGTGTCACTGGTTTATGGCCAGATGAACGAGCCGCCCGGAAACCGCCTTCGTGTCGCTCTGACCGGTCTGACCGTTGCTGAGAAATTCCGTGACGAAGGCCGCGACGTTCTGTTGTTCGTCGACAACATCTACCGCTATACCCTGGCAGGTACCGAAGTATCGGCACTGCTTGGTCGTATGCCGTCGGCCGTAGGTTATCAGCCGACTCTGGCTGAAGAGATGGGCCAGCTTCAGGAACGTATCACCTCGACCAAGACGGGCTCGATCACGTCTGTTCAGGCCGTTTATGTTCCTGCGGATGACTTGACTGACCCATCGCCGGCGACCACGTTCGCGCACCTTGATGCGACTGTCGTACTTTCCCGTCAGATCGCCGAGCTTGGTATCTACCCGGCCGTTGATCCGCTGGATTCCACCTCGCGTCAGCTCGATCCGCTGGTTGTGGGTGAGGAGCACTACGGTATCGCGCGTCAGGTCCAGGGTGTTCTGCAGCGCTATAAAGAGCTCAAGGACATCATCGCGATCCTGGGTATGGACGAGCTTTCCGATGAAGATAAGCAGGTCGTTGCGCGTGCGCGTAAGATCCAGCGCTTCTTGTCGCAGCCGTTCTTCGTTGCTGAAGTCTTTACCGGCGCACCTGGTAAGTACGTTTCGCTGAAAGAAACCATTCGTGGCTTCCAGGGCATCCTCAATGGCGATTATGACGATATGCCTGAGCAGGCGTTCTACATGGTCGGCACCATGGATGAAGCGATCGAGAAAGCCAAAAACATGAAGTAAGCCAGTGCCTGGCTAGAGGACATCAATATGGCTACGAAGATCCATTGCGATATCGTGAGTGCTGAAAAGAGTATCTTTTCTGGCGACGCCGAGCAGGTCATTGCCGCCGGCACCGAAGGCGATCTCGGTATCCGCCCGGGTCATGCGCCGTTGTTGACCGAGTTAGCGCCTGGCCCAGTACGTGTCATACGTGAAGACGGTCGCGAAGAAGTTTACTATGTCTCCGGCGGATTTCTTGAAATCCAGCCAGACGTGGTTTCTCTTCTGGCCGATACGGCGATGCGCGCTCGTGATATTGATGAAGCCGAAGCGGAACGCGCTCGTGAAGAAGCTCAGCGTGAGCTTAGCGAGCATGAATCTGCCGAGCAGCACTCTATCGCTTTGGCACAGTTTGCTGAAGCAAGTGCCAAACTGCGTGCGCTTCATCAACTGCGCAGACGAAGCTAACGCTCACGACTGCTCAGTTCGACTAAAAAAAGGCTTCCCGTTCGGGAAGCCTTTTTTCATGGAATCAATCCATTAATGCGGTTACTCGTCTTCGTCGCTTCCGCTCACAAAGGCACGCTTATCATCGGGCAGCAGCACGTGCTCTCCCACATGAAGGTCGACGCCGTTATTGGTTGCATCAGTAGAGTTGACGCTAATGACTTCGGCGACCGATGTTGAATCCCCCTGGCGTTCGACGACTTTCAGTCGGACATTGGTGCTCTTGTAGCGTGCAGTAACAATGCTTCCTTCTGAAGGCTTCTTTTTCAGAAAATAAAGATCGTCATAGTGCTCAGTGACACCTTCATGTTCCGGGGAATCCCACTCGATTGTTCTCGTACTCATAGTGTGCGTCCTTGTCAGTGAAACTTGAATATCCTTGGCCGTTAAATAAGTTACTTGCTTATGGAACGGTTCATGCGTACTACGATTTTGATTGTTTCATTATGGTGGATACTGCCGGTTTTTGCCTGGTCGTCCGAGAGAGTGGCGTGCTCTCAACCAGAGACGTTAAGCATCCTTCGTGAAAACGTCGAGAACTGGCGCAAGGCCTACCATGAACAGGGAAGACGCGTTGTAAGTGACGACGTCTATGACAGTGCGCGTCACCAGCTTGCGCAGTGTTCAAAAACGACTGGAGAAGAGGCATTGGTATCCGAGGCCCCAGTATCCGGCCAACCCCCTATAGAAGAACGCGTTCGCCATCCGTATGTGCAGACAGGGCTCAAGAAAGTTCGCGATGCCCACGAGTTACAACGCTGGATAGCGGCGTCCGATCAAAAGCTCTATGTCCAGCCCAAGGTAGATGGTGTTGCGGTAACACTGGTCTATAAGCAGGGCGCACTTGCCCATATCATCAGTCGAGGAGATGGCCAGCGCGGCCAAGAGTGGCGCGATAAGCTTTCATCGGGTGCTGCCGTTCCATTAATGCTGCCTCGTCCCTTTGATTCAAGCGTAATCATTCAGGGGGAGCTTTATTCAAAGCGCCATCAGCATGTTCAAAAGCTTGGTACAAAAGGCGCAAGGCGCGAGATTGTTGGTTGGATGAACCAATCCTCACTATCACCTTCCGTTCAGGAGAAGATCGGTTTTTTCGCATGGCGTCTGGTGTCGGATGCCTCCCTTGAAGACCGTTTAGCCACGCTTCGCCAGTGGGGATTCACTACCAGTTCACGCTTTACCCATGATGTATTTGATATTAAGGACGTTGCTGAGTTTAGAGCTCATTGGTGGAATACCGGGCTTCCTTTTGCAACCGATGGGGTCGTTTTGCACAAAACGTTTCTTTCGCCCTCTGTGGATCGTGCGCGTGCATGGAAATACCCGGCATTAAAAAGCCTCACGACGGTCGAGAGTGTTGAATTTACCGTCGGACGCACCGGCCGAATCACCCCCGTAGTTACTATAAAGCCTACTCTTTTAGATGATCGATCAATTGCTCGCATAAGCCTCGGTTCCGTAACGCGATGGAAGGAAAGCGGCATCGGACCCGGCGCGGTCATTACGATCCGCTTAGCGGGCAATGTGATTCCTGTCCTCGACTCAGTGCTGCTTACAGGTAGTAAACCAACGACTGAAGCGCCCGATGAGCGCCGCTACCACGAGACCTCCTGTCTAACCTTGAGCGCTCACTGCATGCAGCAATTCCTGGCGAGATTGGTATGGCTATCTTCAGTAAAAGGGCTTGATATGCGCGGTATTGGTAAAAAGACGTGGGTGTCACTGATCGAACATGGACTGGTGACGCGGTTAGATGACTGGATGTATTTCGAGTACGACACCTTGATAGAAGCGGGCATTTCTAAACGCCGTGCCTCGCGTTTAGTAACAATATTTAAGGAAAAGTCAGCGCCAAGCCGGTCAGAATGGCTTAAGGCCCTGGGCATCAGCGGTTTATCCTCGGAAAAAAACTTCTCTAATGTTTCAGAAGGTAAGCGTTTAGTGGGGTTGTCAGCGAACGAACTGTTACATTAGGTTCAATAGAGCATTAGCCTAAATGAAAAGATCGACCTATTTCTGATGGTTTTTAAAAATAAATTATTGAAATTTAATAGTTTTATAGAGATGGCAAAGCTTTTTTAGCTTTGTAAGTAAAAGTTAGTACTTTTATCATACTAATAGGTAATGTGTTTTTATGTATCGAGTGACTAAAGTAGTGCTGCATGTAGTCATGCTTTTGCCAATATAGATTCATAGAAAGATAACGGTAGGGTGTTAAAGAAACCCATTTTCAGCCGATTTTCTTGTCGATGAAACTGGCTCAAGATCAAGAAGTTAACGGGTAATTCCAGGCAGGGCTGTGAAAACAGCGGCATTAGCGCATAGGAACGTGCGGCCTGATGGACTACTTCGATCCGAAAGCGGTGGCTCCACTATTAATAGCCCTAAGACTAGGCTGAGGAGAAATAATTATGACACTGTTGATCGTTGGCGGCGCGCTCTATGCCCTTCTTATCCTGTTCATGGCTGGAGCAATGATGGTATCGGGCCGTACAAGTGAGCGTGAAGAGCAGCTGGCGTACGCGGTAAGCCATCCGGCGGACCAGGCAGACGTACAGCCAAGCTTCTTCAATCATCGCGATGCTGCCTAGATAGGCTCATTAACCTTCTTTTAAGCAGTAATGCCAAAACGGGCGCTCCAGTGGAGCGCCCGTTTTCTATGGTAGAAGAGCTTACCAACCCCTCAGCTTTTAGCCGCGGCTTTAAGCGCCTGAACGGCTGGAAGCTCCTTGCCTTCGACGTACTCTAGAAATGCACCGCCACCAGTTGAAATATAGGAAATATCGTTGGATACCCCGTATTTATCGATGGCAGCCAGCGTGTCTCCGCCGCCTGCAATGGAAAATGCGTTGCTTTCAGCGACCGCTTCAGACATTGCTTTGGTTCCGTGGCCGAACTGTTCGATTTCAAACACACCGACCGGACCGTTCCAAAGAATTGTGCCCGCTTCCTTGAGCGTTGCCGCAAAGCTTGCTGCCGTTTTGGGGCCTACATCCAAAATCATGTCATCATCGTCGAGTTCGTTCAGAAGCTTGGTAGTGGCTTCGGCGCTTTCCGAAAACTCTTTTGCAACGACCACATCTTCCGGCAGCGGCACGCTGACCTTGTCCATCAGAGCCTTGGCTTGATCGATAAGATCTGCTTCATGCAGAGATTTACCGACGTTATAGCCCGCTGCAGCGATAAAGGTATTGGCAATGCCGCCGCCAACGATCAGCTGATCGCATTTTTCGGATAAGGCAACGAGCACATCCAGCTTGCTGGAGACCTTTGAGCCACCAACGATTGCAACCATGGGGCGGTTGGGATGAGACAGGGCCTTCTCGAGTGCGTCCAGTTCCTTCGCAAGCAGTGGGCCGGCACAGGCTGTCGGCGCATGACGTGCCACGCCATGCGTAGATGCCTGAGCACGATGGGCCGTACCAAAGGCGTCCATCACGTAGATATCACACAGGGCCGCGTAGGCTTTCGAAAGCGCCTCGTCGTCCTTCTTTTCGCCTGTGTTGAACCGCACGTTTTCCAAAAGAACGACTTCTCCTGCCTCGATATTCAGCGGCTCACCGTTCATGTAGTCCTTTTCAAGACGTACAGTCACGCCCAGCAGTTCGCTGAGTCGGTTTGCCACCGGCGCCATTGAAAACTCGTCTTCCGGAGAGCCCTCTGTCGGGCGACCCAGATGGCTCATCAACATGACACGCGCGTTTTGCTCAAGAGCAGCCTTGATGGTTGGAAGGCTTGCCTGAATGCGAGCATCCGACGTCACTCGACCGTCCTTGACCGGAACGTTCAGGTCTTGGCGAATCAATACACGCTGTCCGTCCAGAGACAGATCACTCATCTTGCGAACATCCATTACGGTGTACTCCTCTTTTATTGCGATGAATCAAACGGCTTGATTGAAGGGCAGTTGATCAACATAGGTCTACCCAGCGTTGTGCGACATCCAGCATACGGTTGGCATAGCCCCACTCGTTATCGAACCAGCAGACCAGTTTGACCAGGCGCTTGCCGGCCACGCGTGTCTGGGTGCCATCCACAATACTTGAGCGCGTGTCATGGTTGAAATCGATTGAGGCCACGGGTTCGTCGGTAAAGCCTAGACGGCCCTTCAAGTGGGTGCGAGCAGCCTGCTCAAGGCAGGCATTGATGGCGGCTGTATCGACATCGCTTTCAAGCGTGATGGCCATATCGATCATGGAGACGTTGATCGTCGGTACACGAATATGAAGGCACTCGAAGCGGCCGGCGAGATGAGGCATGAGCCGGGCGATGCCAATATCAAGGCTTGTCGAGATCGGCACCATCGAACTCAAGGCCGAGCGGGTGCGGCGAAGATCGTTGCCATTGGCAGCATCGATTACCGGCTGGTCATTCATGGCCGAATGCATGGTGGTCGTGACGCCATGGGCGATGCCGAACGCTCGATCAAGCTCGGTCAGAATTGGAATAAGCGCATTGGTGGTACACGAGCCGGTCGAGACAATACGGGCGTCAGGCATGAGCGTGTCATGGTTGACGCCATCGATAATCGTGGCATCTACATCATCGCGGGCCGGATTCGAAAAGAGCAGCTTTCCGGCGCCGGCGGCCAAGTGCTGTTCGCCGTACTCACGGGTGCTTGAATAGCCCGAACACTCAAAGACCAGATCGATGCTCTCAGACGCCCAGGGCAGCAGCGTCACGGATGGCTCCCTGAGAAGTCGAATCGGAGGGTGATCATCGATCATCAACGCGCTGTTCTCGAGCTCAACGCTTCCTGGAAACCGTCCGTGGGTCGAGTCGAAGCGGGTAAGGTAGGCTAGGGTGTCCGGTGCGGCCAGATCGTTGATCGCGACCACTTCGAAGCGGTCATCGAGCCTATTTTCAAACAGCGCCCGCAAGACACTGCGCCCGATGCGGCCGTACCCGTTTATGGCGATTCTATAGCGCATGTGTCTGTCGTCATGATGGCGGTAAATACGCATGGTAACGCAGTTGTCGGCAGAGGTATCGGCTCGAAATGTCGCGCTGGCACTGTATCGTATTCTACTTTTGTATAAAGAGAGGGCGTTCACACGATCATTGGTCACTCCTGCATGATAGTGTGCCGCACGTAGTGTGTAAGGTAGCGCTCAACCGTGCGCGATGGACCGTCGGACAATAATCGAGAGAGTGGGCCCGAGTGCCCAATGAGCATGACCGTAAAGGCATGTTCCCTATCAAAAGCCAAGGAGTAGCATCAATGACCGATATTGCGAAGCTGCTGGGTGACGAAGCCGATCATTTGCTGAATCACACCTGTACCGGTTTCAAGAAAGAAGACCTCTATCTGCCTGGACACGATTACATCGATCGCGTCATGTCAGACAGCGATCGCAGCCCGCACGTATTGCGCAACATGCAGGCACTGTTCAATACAGGCCGCCTTGCCGGCACCGGTTACGTCAGCATGCTGCCGATCGATCAGGGCATTGAGCATTCCGCAGGCGCCTCTTTCGCACCCAACCCGATGTACTTCGATCCGAAAAACATCGTCGAGCTCGCCATCGAAGGCGGATGCAGCTGCGTCGCTTCCACTCTGGGTGTTCTGTCCAGCGTCTCGCGCCGCTATGCACACAAGATTCCGATGATGGTCAAGCTGAACCATAACGAAACGCTGACCTACCCGGCCATCTACGACCAGACGCTGTTTGCGCAGGTCGAACAGGCTCATCGCATGGGCTGTGCTGCGGTGGGTGCCACCATCTATTACGGATCGCCGGAAAGCCGTCGTCAGATCACCGAAATCAGCGAAGCCTTCGAGCGTGCGCATGAGCTTGGCATGGTCACCGTACTGTGGTCTTACCTGCGTAACCCGGCGTTCAAGAAAGACGGCACCGACTACCACGTGTCTTCCGATCTGAGCAGCCAGGCCGTACATTTGGCCGCGACCATCAAGGCCGACATCGTCAAGCAGAAGCTTCCTGAAAATAACGGTGGCTACACGGCAGTCGGCTTTGGTCACACCCACGACAAGGTTTATAGCGAGCTGACTTCGGATCACCCGATCGATCTGGCCCGCTATCAGGTTGCCAACGCCTACATGGGCCGTGCAGGGCTGATCAACTCAGGCGGCGGTTCCAAGGGCGCATCTGATCTTGGCGAAGCCGTACGTACTGCGGTCATCAACAAGCGCGCGGGCGGCATGGGTCTGATCTCCGGTCGTAAAGCGTTCCAGAAGCCGTTCAAGGAAGGGGTTCAGCTCCTGAACTCCATTCAGGACGTCTATCTGTCAAACGATGTAACGATCGCCTGATCGCTTCATCGTTCGGATACGAAGTGCGTGATCAAAAAAAGCCCGGCAGATGCCGGGCTTTTTCATGTCCGAATTCGATGAGTTGATTAGCTCAACGCTTCGGCACGCTTGATGACATTGTCGACGGTAAAGCCGAAATGCTTGAACAGGTCTTCGGCCTTGCCGGATTCGCCATAGCTGGTCATGCCGATTACATCGCCGTCCAGGCCGACGTACTTGTACCAAGTCGAGGGAATTGCGGCTTCGATCGCCAGACGCTTGCGCACGTCGTTCGGTAGAACGGCGTTGCGATACTCGGCGTCCTGCTCATCGAATAGCGTGGTACAAGGCATGGAGACCACGCGTACCTTCCGGCCTTTTTCCTCGAGCGCTTGAGCGGCGTCCATTGCGATTTCGACTTCGGAACCAGTGGCGATCAGAATCAGCTCCGGCGCGCCGCCGTCGGCATCCTTCAAGACGTAGCCACCGCGGCGAATGTTGGCCAACTGCTCATCGTTACGGGCCTGTCCGGCCAGGTTCTGACGCGAGAAGATCAGTGCCGTCGGGCCTTTTTCACGTTTGAGTCCCTCGACCCAGGCTGCAGCCGTTTCGGTAGCATCGCATGGGCGCCAGGTGTGCAGACCCGGCAGGTTACGCAGATCCGCCAGCTGCTCGATCGGCTGGTGCGTCGGGCCGTCTTCGCCAAGACCAATGGAGTCGTGGGTGAAAACGTGGAGGATGCGCGTGTGCGACAGGGCAGACATGCGTACGGCGTTGTGCATGTACTCCATGAAGACCAGGAAGGTCGCGTCATAGGGCACGAAACCGCCGTGGGTCGCGATGCCGTTGGCGATGGCACCCATGCCGAACTCACGTACACCGTAGTGCAGGTAGTTACCGTCGAAATCGTCCTTGCGGATTGCCTTGGCACCCTCCCAAAGCGTCAGGTTGGAGGGGGCGAGATCGGCACTGCCGCCGAAGAGTTCCGGCATGTTCGGGCCGACTTCGTTGAGAACGCCGAGTGACGCCTTGCGCGATGCGGTCTTTTCCTGTTTTTCCTGAGCCTGTTTGATGATCTTGTCACCGTCGAAGTCAGGCGGCAGCTCACCGCTATAGCGACGCTTCAGTTCTTGGGCCAGTCCCGGGTTGGCCTTCTCGTACTCGGCCATCTGACGGTTGTACTCGTCTTCAAGCGTCTGGCCCTGCTCGCGGGCATCCCATGCGCTGTAGATCTCGTCCGGGATCTCGAAGGGGCCGTATTCCCAGCCAAGCTGCTTGCGGGTTTCGACGATCTCATCGTCGCCGAGGGCGGCGCCGTGAGATTCTTCCTTACCGGCCTTGTTGGGCGAGCCGAAGCCGATGACGGTCTTGCAGATGATCAGGGTCGGTTTGTCGGTAACGTCTTTTGCTTCTTCAATGGCTCGGTTGATCTGCTCATGGTCGTGGCCATCGATGGTGTCGATGACGTGCCAGCCATAGGCGCGGAAGCGGCCGGCGGTGTCGTCGGTGAACCAGTCCTTGACCTCGCCATCAATGGAGATGCCGTTGTCATCGTAGAACACGACCAGATTACCAAGGCCCAACGTGCCCGCGAGTGAGCAGGCTTCATGGCTGATGCCTTCCATTAGGCAACCGTCGCCCGCGAAGACCCAGGTGCGGTGATTGACGATGTCGAACCCGTCACGGTTGAACTGTGCCGCAAGCGTGCGCTCGGCTACGGCCATGCCGACACCGTTGGCCAGACCTTGGCCCAGCGGCCCGGTCGTGGTCTCGATGCCCGGCGTGTAGCCGTGCTCAGGGTGACCTGGCGTCTTGGAGCCGAGCTGGCGGAAGTTTTTCAGCTCTTCCATCGGCAGGTCGTAGCCGCTCAGGTGCAACAATGCGTAATGCAGCATCGAGCCGTGGCCGTTGGATAGAATGAAACGGTCGCGATCTTCCCAGTCAGGGTTGGCCGGGTTGTGCTTCAAGTGATCGTTCCAGAGAACTTCGGCAATGTCCGCCATACCCATGGGCATGCCCGGATGGCCCGAGTTTGCCTTCTGTACGGCATCCATGGACAAGGCGCGAAGGGCATTGGCAAGTTGGCGACGAGATGACATGTCGTTAACGCTCCTGCTTGTGATTATCAGAAGAACCTGCCTGGTTCTCCCGTTCAAAGACTTTCGAACCCTCAGAATAGCGTTTCAGCCCCGTATGAGATAGGCCGGTGTGATTTGATCGCCTCGATCACAAATCCGGGGCGCATTCGATACTAAACGCCTGCGTTTAAAACAGAAGGTTAGGGTGATCGTAGAGCCTTGATCTTGCTCGACGTATGGCCGAGTTACCGAGGTGTGTGTCGCGCGCTAGGCACGTTATCGGTCAGCGTGTACACTTTTTGGCTCATCTTTCACAAAGTCGCGCGCGGCAAAACGGTTTGCTAGCGGTCTTTTCTTCCTGGACGTGAGGATCAAGGACGTTTCATGAGCGAATACTCACTGTTTACTTCCGAATCGGTGTCTGAAGGGCATCCTGACAAGATAGCCGATCAGATTTCCGACGCCGTATTAGACGCGCTGATCGCGCGCGACAAGCAGGCCCGCGTGGCGTGCGAAACACTGGTCAAGACCGGTGTTGCGATTGTTGCCGGTGAGATCACTACCTCGGCCTGGGTTGATCTTGAGGATCTGGTGCGCCGTGTCATCAACGACATCGGCTACACCTCCTCCGCGGTTGGCTTTGACGGCGCGACGTGCGGCGTCTTGAACCTGATCGGCAAGCAGAGTGTGGACATTGCCCAAGGGGTTGATCGTTCCAAGCCCGAAGATCAGGGCGCAGGCGATCAGGGCCTGATGTTTGGCTACGCCACCAATGAAACGCCGTCCTACATGCCGGCGCCGATCCACTACTCGCATCGTCTGGTCGAGCGTCAGGCCGAGCTTCGAAAGAACGGCACGCTTTCTTGGCTGCGTCCGGACGCCAAGAGCCAGGTGACCTTTCGCTACGGCGCCGATGGCAAGCCAGTGGCGGTTGATGCGGTAGTCCTGTCCACTCAGCACGACGACGGCATTTCTCAGGAAGAGCTCCGCCAGGCGGTGGAAGAGCTTATTATCCGCAAGGTGCTGCCAAGCGAGTGGATCACTGATTCCACCAAGTTTCACATCAACCCGACCGGCAAGTTCGTGATCGGTGGCCCGGTGGGTGACTGCGGTCTGACCGGTCGCAAGATCATTGTCGATACCTACGGCGGCATGGCGCGTCACGGCGGCGGAGCGTTCTCCGGCAAGGATCCGTCAAAGGTCGACCGCAGCGCGGCCTATGCTGGCCGATATGTGGCCAAGAATGTCGTCGCCTCGGGTCTGGCCGACAAATGCGAGATTCAGGTCTCCTACGCCATCGGTGTGGCCGAGCCCACCTCTGTCTCGATCAATACGTTCGGCACCGGCAAGATCGGCGACGACCGGATCATCGAGCTGGTGCGCGAGCACTTTGACCTGCGTCCGTTTGCGATCACGCGAATGCTCGATCTGCTGCACCCGATGTATCAGCTGACAGCGTCCTACGGTCACTTTGGCCGTGAGCCGTTCGAGCACAGCTACAGCTGGACCGACGTCAATGGCCAGGCCCAGACCGAAACCTTCACGGCCTTCCCGTGGGAAAAGGTCGACAAGGCTGATGATCTCAAGGCGGCCGCCGGCCTCTGACCAATTGCTGTACGCCGTTTCCAAGACCCGACTTCGTTCGGGTCTTTTCATGTGGGTTTCCTGTTCATGAGCGCCTGGCGCTCGATGACGTCGAGTGAGGATTACGCGTGTCGTTCAAGACTTTCGCTCAACGCAAGGGCGTAACGCCTGGGCTCAAGCTCTACGGTGTCACGTGCTTGAGCCATATGGCGCTGGGGCTTTTTGCCTCGCTGATCATCGGGTTGATTTTAAAGACGCTGGGTAACGGGCTTGGCGTCGAGGCGTTGGTGACGCTTGGTACCACCGCCATGGGTCTGATGGGGGCGGCCATCGGCGTGGCGGTGGCCTATGCGCTCGGCGCGCCGCCGCTGGTGCTTTACAGTGCGCTGGTCACCGGAGGCCTCGGCGCCGCGCTCGGCGGGCCGGCGGGCGCATTGCTCGCGACACTGGTCGCGGTCGAAGGAGGCAAGCTGGTTGCCAAGGAAACGCCACTGGACATCGTGGTTACGCCGCTGGTGACGCTTGTGCTTGGGTATCTGGTTTCGGTGCTGGTGGCGCCACCCATCGCTTCGGCGCTGACCGGGCTTGGGCAGACAATCAGTTGGGCCACCGAGCTTCGCCCGATTCTGATGGGCGCAATCGTTGCAACCGTCATGGGCCTTGCGCTGACGGCGCCGATCTCGAGCGCGGCGATCGCGATCATGCTTGATCTGAACGGGTTGGCTGCCGGTGCGGCCACGGTCGGCTGTGCCGCACAGATGATCGGCTTCGCAGCAGCCGGGTATCGGGATAACGGCGTTGGGCCCGCGCTTGCGCTCGGGCTGGGTACATCGATGCTGATGATCGGCAATATCGCCCGCAAGCCGCTGATTCTCGTGCCGCCGACGCTTGCAGGGGCGCTGCTCGGGCCGCTGGGAACGACCGTATTTTCGCTGAGCAGCAACGCCGCCGGTGCGGGCATGGGCACCAGTGGGCTGGTCGGGCCAATCATGGTGGTTCAGACGATGGGCGTTTCAAGTGTATCGCTTTTAGGCATCGCGGTACTGTGTGTGCTCGGCCCGGCACTCATCGCCTTCGCAAGCTATCTTTTCATGCGCCGTCAGGGCTGGATTCACCCTGGCGATTTTCGTTTATCGATCGAGTAAAAGGTCATGTTGAACATCGCCGCGCTTTTCATTTCCATCACGGCGCTCTTTCTCTGGTTCAACTACAAGGTATTGCGGCTGCCGCCCACCATCGGCGTGATGGTGATTGGGTTTGCGTTATCGCTGGTGCTGGTCAATCTCAATCACTTCGGGATGACCGCCATTACCGATCACGCCGAGTTCTGGCTCAACCAGATCAACTTCAATGCCCTGTTGATGGACGGCATGCTGTCGTTTCTGCTGTTTGCAGGTGCCCTGCACGTTGATCTCGACAAGCTCAAGCGCTACCGCTATTCGATCGGGCTATTGGCGACCTTTGGCGTTCTTATCTCGACGGTGGCGATCGGGTCGGCGGCCTGGTGGCTGTTTGCCCAGTTCGGGGTCGATGTGCCTTATCTCTACTGCCTGACCTTCGGTGCCCTGATTTCGCCGACCGACCCCATTGCGGTGCTTGGCATCATGCGAAATGCCGGGGCACCGGACGACATGGAAATCAAGATCGTCGGGGAGTCGCTGTTCAATGACGGCGTTGCGGTGGTGGTGTTTACCGCACTTCTGGGCGCGGCGAGCGCCTCGTCAAGCCATGCACTCACGCCCTCGGGCGTTGGTCTGCTGTTTCTCGAAGAGGCCGGCGGCGGCATCGCATTTGGCCTGGCGCTTGGCGGGCTGGTCTATTCCCTGATGAAAAGCATCGATCAGCATCAGGTCGAGGTGATGCTGAGTCTGGCGCTGGTGATCGGCGGCTACGCCCTGGCCTCGAGCCTTCATGTGTCCGGCCCGATTGCGATGGTGGTGGCCGGGCTGATCATCGGCAACATGGCCCGCACCGGGGCGATGTCCGATAACACCCGTCGTTACGTCGATGGCTTCTGGGAGCTGATCGATGAAATTCTGAACGCGGTTCTGTTCGTGTTGATCGGCCTCGAGCTTTTACTGATTCCGCTGACACTCGATTACCTCTGGATTGCCGCGCCCTTGATTGCGTTGATCCTGTGCGTGCGCTTTCTGACCATCGGGCTTCCGACCACGCTGTTGCGCAAGACATTCGATTTTCGAGCGGGCACGACGCGTGTACTCACCTGGGGCGGGCTCCGCGGTGGCATTTCGGTGGCACTGGCGCTGGGGTTGCCCGAGAGTCCGTACCGGGAAACGCTTGTGGTCATCACCTACATCATCGTGCTGTTCTCGATTCTGGTGCAGGGTCTGACGATCGGGAAACTGGTCAAGGCGGTACTGCCTCACAAGTAGCGGCGCGGCCCGGGCAATGTGATCTATCCACAGCCGGTGTCATGGGAAAATCATCCACAGCGGGATACTGCGTATTGCTTATCATCTAAACTCCGCTGCCTCATGGCCGAAGAAGCAGGGATAGGCGAAGTAGAGATGGAAAAGAAGGACTAGGCGTGTGAACAGGTGCCGAGTCCGACGGTTCGGCATTCGAGTCATCTTCGTTATACTGACGTCTTGTGGACCTTTTGACGGATTCAGGCGGTCGACAGGTTGATTACGTGCCGCTCGAGGGGCGCTGCAGCGGGTGACCGCGAGGCTCGAGGGGCGCTCATGAAGAGGCAACGGCGCCCATTCGCTAAGAATGGAGAAAGGTATGTGCGCAATGGCGTATGACACGACCAAAGGCGGTGATTTCAAGGTCGCGGATCTGTCGCTGGCCGACTGGGGCCGTCGCGAAATTCGCATCGCGGAAACCGAAATGCCCGCGCTGATGAAAATTCGCGAGAAATACCGTGCCGAGCAGCCGCTCGCGGGCGCCCGGATCGCGGGCTGCATTCACATGACCATCCAGACGGCGGTGTTGATCGAGACACTGATCGAGCTGGGTGCGAGCGTGCGCTGGTCCTCCTGCAATATCTTTTCAACCCAGGATCAGGCGGCAGCGGCCATCGCGGCGGCAGGCATCCCGGTCTTTGCCTGGAAAGGCGAAACCGAGGACGAGTTCTGGTGGTGCATCGAGCAGACCGTGGAAGGCCCCGATGGCTGGCAGCCCAACATGGTACTGGACGACGGTGGCGATCTGACCGAACTGCTGCACGACAAGTACCCGCAGCTGCTTGACGCCATCCACGGTATCAGTGAAGAAACCACCACCGGTGTTCACCGCCTGATCGAGATGATGAAGAAAGGCACGCTGAAAGTGCCGGCCATCAACGTCAACGACTCGGTGACCAAGTCCAAGAATGACAACAAGTACGGCTGCCGCCACTCGCTGAACGATGCGATCAAGCGCGCGCTCGACCATCTGCTCTCCGGCAAGCAGGCGCTGGTGATCGGCTACGGTGACGTGGGCAAGGGCTCTGCGGCCTCGCTTCGTCAGGAAGGCATGATCGTCAAGGTCTCCGAGATCGATCCGATCTGTGCGATGCAGGCGTGCATGGACGGCTATGAAGTTGTCTCGCCCTACGTCGATGGCGCCAACACCGAACGTGACGATGCGGTCGATACGACCCTGCTCGGCAAGATCGATCTGGTGGTAACCACGACCGGCAACGTCAATGTCTGCGACGCCGGCATGCTGAAGGCGCTCAAGAAAGGCGCGGTCGTCTGCAACATCGGTCACTTCGATAACGAAATCGACACCGCCTACATGCGCAAGCACTGGGGCTGGGAAGAAGTGAAGCCGCAGGTACACAAGATTTACCGCGACGGCTCGCAGGACAACTTCGACCCGACCAGCGACGACTACCTGCTGCTGCTCTCCGAAGGGCGCCTGGTCAACCTGGGCAACGCGACCGGTCACCCGTCTCGCGTGATGGACGGCTCCTTCGCCGACCAGGTGCTGGCGCAGATTCACTTGTACGAGCGCAAGTTCGCCGACCTCGAGGAAAGCGAGCGCAGCGCGCGGTTGACGGTCGAAGTGCTGCCCAAGCAGCTCGACGAGGAAGTCGCACGTTACATGGTCGAAGGCTTCGGCGGTGTGCTGACCAAGATGACGGCCAAACAGTCCGAGTACCTGGGCGTGCCGCAGGAAGGGCCGTTCAAGCCGGACGAGTACCGCTATTGATCGGCGCTGTTCAACGATCTGAGTTAAACGGATCCTGAACGCGAAATGCCGCCCCATGGGGCGGCATTTTTTTTGAATGGCGGCGGTTACTTACGCACGCCCGCGCTAAAGGCTCAAAGGCCGTGACGCGTCTTATAGCTTTGGGCGTAGCGGTCCACCGCGATCATGGCGCCAACGATCATCGAGGGTGTGGGCTCGAATGAAAGATTATGGCTGGTCTCGCCGTCTTTCAGTGCGGCGGTCGCGACCGCGTTCAAGGCCTTGGTGTCGTTGCTGTCCAACGACAGCGCCTCGAGCGTGACCGGCAAGCCGAGTTCGATGTAGAGCGCCAGGTAACGTTCGAACTCTTCATCCGAGGTGCCCTGAAGCATCAGCTGAGACAGCGTACCGTAGGCGACCTTTTCACCGTGGGTCAGGTGATGGATATCACCGGAAAGCGCAGTAAACCCGTTGTGAATCGCGTGCGCACAGGCAAGTCCGCCGCTTTCGAATCCGAGCCCGCTGAGCAGCGTATTGGCTTCGACCACAGCCTCGAGTGCGGGCGTTACGATGCCGGCCTGATTGGCCTGGAAGGCCTGGCGTGCGTAGGTAAACAGGGTTTTTTCGCAGGTTTCGCCGATGGCGGCGCCGAGTAGAGTGCTCTGTCCGCCTGCCATGGTGATCGAATTGGCGGCAATTGATGAGCGCGCCTCGATCCAGGTTGCCATGGCGTCGGCGATGCCGGAGGCCAGAAAACGCGCTGGTGCCTTTGCGATGATCTCGGTGTCGACCAGGACGAGGTCGGGGTTCTTGTCGTAAAAGCGGTAGCGGTCGAACCGCCCCTGATCGTCATAGATGACCGACAGCGCGCTGGTGGGCGCATCGGTCGAGGCTGTGGTTGGAAAGATCGCGCAGGCGCTGCCGATATCATCTGCGATGGCTTTTGCAGTATCGAGGGTCTTGCCGCCGCCGAGCCCGACAATGACGTCGGCGTCAAAGCGCTCGGCAAGCGCGGAGAGTCGCTCGATTTCGCCCGCCGAGGCTTCCCCGTTGAACTGCTCATGGTGGACATGGATGCCGGCCTGATCCAAATGGCCCAGCAGGGCGTTGCCCGTCATGTTCCAGACAAATTCATCGGCGACGATGAGGTGGCGCTGACCGATTTTCTTGAGGTGCTCGGCGCTGTCGAGGAGAATACCCGGGCCTTGTACATACCGTGATGGGCTGATGAAGACGCGGGGTGTCGGCTTGCTCGGTGCCATGGGGCCTCCTAGGTTTAAACGTCAGATGTATCGGGACGCTGCCTTTTCGAGGATAGGGGCTCAAAAGGGGCGTAACCACAACGAGGCCGTGGAAAATTGCCGCAGCTATAGCGAGCGGAAGGCGCCGAGAACCGAAGGGTTCAGCGGGTGTCTTTCGTATTGAAGTCGAAATAAAGGATAAGCCTTGATGACGTTGGATACCGAAAGCGTCGAAACCCTGTTCATCTCCGATCTTCATATGGGGACGCCCGACTGCCAGGCCAGTCGATTGATCAGCGTGCTCGAGCGCATTAACCCGAGCCGGATCTATCTGGTCGGTGACATCTTCGATCTGATCGCCATGCGCCGCCGCGCGGTGTTGACGCCTGCGCAGCAGCAGCTGATTTCAATGTTGATCGAACGTGCCCGCACCGATTGCGACATGATCTACATTCCCGGCAATCACGACGCTGCCTTTCGGCGCTTGTGCGGGTCGGAAATCTTCAACATTCGCATCGAGCAGGAATGCTTTTTCACGATGAAGGATGGTCGGAAGATGCTGATCGCTCATGGCGATGAGTTCGACGAGCAGATGCATGAGGCGGTGGCGCCCTGGCTTCACCAGCTTGGGAGTCGCATGCTTAACGGCCTTCGGGTGATCAATCGCTGGATCACGCAGACACGCGAGCGCTTCAATCTGCCGTACTGGTCACTGTCGGCCGCACTCAAGCGCCATTCCGAACGCACCAAGCGCTACATCAACGTATTCGAAACCGCCGCGATCGAGCGGGCGCGAACCGAGCGGACGCAAGGCTATATGGGTGGACACATCCACTTGCCGAGTCTCAGGGAGTACAACGGGTATCTGTATGCGAACTGTGGCGATTGGGTCGAGCACTGTACGGCGCTGGTGGAAATGAAGGACGGACAGTTCCACATGGTCGACTACGAGCTGACGGTACTGGCGACTGCGCCGTTCTACGAAGGCAACAACGCAGGTTCGGCAACACCGTCTAGGGCGCACGCCGTGTATGAATCAAATTGAAGTTGCTTCCAAGAAACATTCATTCGTTTCCTGATGGGGAGTCGGGCACAATTCTCTCATCGATAAGCCCTTTTATATCCGGTACCTACCGGCGCTAGACGAGAATAGATCATGAGCACCGAGTCCTCCCTGAGCATCAGTTTCGAATTCTTTCCGCCCCGCACGGAAGTCGGGGAGGAAAAACTGCGCCTCGTTCGTGACCGCCTGGCCGAGCGCTCGCCGCATTTCTTCTCGGTGACCTTCGGTGCAGGCGGTTCCACCCGTGAAAAAACGTTCGGAACCGTTCAGAGCGTACGCGAATTAGGTGTCGATACCGCGCCTCATCTGTCGTGCATTTCAAGCGAGCGCTCGGATCTTTCCGATCTCCTGAAGCGTTATCAGGATGTTGGCATCGAGCGGTTGGTCGCGCTTCGCGGCGACATGCCGTCCGGCTCCATGGGCGTCGGTGATTTTCGCTACGCCTCCGATCTGATCCAGTTCATTCGGGAGGAGACCGGCGATCACTTCAAGCTTTCGGTCGCGGCGTATCCCGAGTGCCACCCACAGTCCGACACCATCGAAAAGGACGTCAGCCGTTTCGTTGACAAGGTCAAGGCTGGGGCCGACATGGCCATCACTCAGTATTTCTTCAACGCCGACGCCTATTTCCACTTCGTCGACCGAGTGCGCGCCAAGGGCTGCGACGTGCCGATCATTCCGGGCATCATGCCGATCACCAACTACTCGAAGCTGGCCCGGTTCTCGGAGCTGTGCGGGGCTGAAATTCCCCGCTTTGCCCGCCGCCAGCTCGAGGCGTACGGCGATGATACCCAGAGCCTTCAGGCCTTTGGGCAGGAGTTCGTGACGAATCTGAGCCAGCAGTTGATCGATGGCGGTGCGCCGGGCATCCACTTCTACACGCTCAATCAGGCCGAGCCGAGCCTTGCCATTCTGGATGGGCTGTCCCTGCCGCGTTGATTCGCATCACCGCGGGCTCTGAGCTAGCGTTGTAGGGTGCATTAAAGCGCGAGGCAAGGAGACTGACATGTTGAAGCGAACTCTAGTGGCTGCGGCGTTGTCCGTAGCGGCAATGCCGGTGGCCATGGCCGACGTCGATGTCACGTTGAACAAGGTCGATGAGTCTGGCACCGGGGAAAGCGTGGGTAGCGTCACGCTCAAGGACACCCAATACGGCCTGTTGATTACTCCGGACATCCACGGCCTAACGCCCGGCAGCATGCATGGCTTTCATCTGCATCAGAACCCGAGCTGTCAATCGAGCACCAAGGACGGAGAGGTAACGCCGGCTGGTGCGGCCGGCGGTCACTTCGACCCGGCCGATACCGGCACCCACGCGGGGCCGTACGTCGAAGACAGTCACTTAGGCGATCTGCCTGTACTGATGGCTGGAGATGAAGGCAATGCGACCACACCGGTTCTGGCGCCGCGCCTCAAGGAGAGCGATCTGGCAGGTCATGCCCTGGTGATCCACGAAGGTGGCGACATCTACAGTGAACCGCCGAAGCTCGGCGGCGGTGGCGCGCGCTGGGCGTGCGGCGTCATCGAATCCGACTGAGCCGATCAAGCCCGCCAAACGCAAAACGGCCTATCCATCGATAGGCCGTTTTTTTGTGTCTGAACCGGCCGGATGCCGTCGATATAAACGTCGAGATCAGCGGAAAGCGATCACGATTTCGACGACGGCGTGATGATCTTGACGGTCTGTATGTCGTTATTCTGTTCGGTATCGCGCGGACGATTGACCCGTGTATCGAGCTCGTTGTTGCCGGGCTGCTCCTCGATCGGAAGCTGTTCGAAAAAGTCACAGCTGACGCATTCGCGATAACGAACGCCCTGGCTCTCCCAGGCGCGCACCCGATCTATCTCGGCGCAGCGTGGACAGATTGCCCCGGCAATAAAACGTTTTGGCGTGGACATTCACGGCCTCCTTAAAAGAAGGGGCCGGAAGACCGGCCCCGATGTACAGCAAAAAGCGTCAGTATCAGGCAACGTCGTCGGTAACGATGCCGGAGTGGCGAAGCAGGGGGTCGATGCTAGGTGCACGACCACGGAAGGCTTCGAACAGCGTCGCTGCATCGCGGGCGCCACCCATTTCGAGCACGTTCTCCCGGAAGCTCTGGCCAGTCTCACGGTCGAACGTGCCGGCCTCCTCGAACGCCGAAAACGCATCGGCCGACAGCACTTCTGCCCATTTATAGCTGTAATACCCGGCTGCGTAGCCGCCGGCGAAGATATGGCTGAAACCGTGCTGGAAACGGTTCTTGTCGGCGCGCGGAGTCACGCTGACCTGATCGCGAACCTGGTTCAAGAGCGCTTGAATGGCGTCTGCCGAGGGCGCGCTCTGCTCATGGTGGAGGCGCAGATCAAACAGCGAGAATTCGATCTGGCGCATCATCTGCATGGCGGACTGGAAATTGCGCGCAGCCTTTAGCTTCTCGAACAGGTCATCGGGCAGCGGCTCGCCGGTATCGACGTGCGAGGCAATCATATCGAGCCCCTCGCGCTCCCAGCAGAAGTTCTCCATGAACTGGCTCGGCAGTTCCACCGCGTCCCAGGCGACACCGTTGATGCCGGAAACATCAGCAACGTCCTGCTTGGTCAGCATGTGATGCAGGCCATGGCCGAACTCATGGAACAGCGTTAGCACTTCGTCGTGGGTCAAAAGCGCCGGCTTGTCGCCTACGGGGCGAGTGAAGTTGCAGGTCAGGTACGCCACCGGCAACTGCAGGCTGCCATCGCTGCGTGTTCTGCGTACGCGACACTCATCCATCCAGGCGCCGCCGCGTTTGCCTTCACGAGCATAAAGATCGAGGTAGAAGCCTGCGATGATGTCACCCTGATCGAGAATATCGAAATAGCGAACGTCGTCATGCCACTTGGGTACGTCAGTGCGTTCTTCGAACGTCAGTCCGTACAGGCGTTCGGTGACCTTGAACAGGCCATCGACGGCCTTGGGTGCCGGAAAGTAGGGGCGAAGCTCTTCCTGAGAGATGGCGTAGCGCTGCTGGCGGAGCTTCTCGCTGACGTAGCCGATGTCCCACGCATTCAGGTGCTCGATATCAAGCTCATCGAGGGCAAACTGACGAAGCGTTGCCATGTCTTCCTGCGCCTGGGGGAGTGCGCGGTCGGCCAGGTCGATCAGGAAGTCCAGCACCTGCTGCGGGCTATCGGCCATCTTGGTGTAGAGCGAGTAATCGGCGTAGGTCTCGAAGCCGAGCATGCTCGCGAGCTCCTGACGCAGTGTGACGATCTCGCTCATGATGTGTGAGTTGTCGAATTCGCCGGCGTTCGGGCCCTGGTCGGAGGCGCGAGTGGTAAAGGCCGTATAGACCGTTTCACGAAGCGCCCGGTCGTCGGCGTAGGTGATGACCGGGTAGAAGCTCGGAAAATCGAGTGTAATGCGATACCCGTCCTTGCCCTTGGCTTCGGCATTGGCTTTAAGCGTATCGAGTCCGCTTTGGGGAATGCCCGCCAGCCGCGTGTCATCCTCAAGCTCGAGCGACCACGCCTGCGTTGCATCAAGTACGTGGTTCGAAAAAGTGTTCGAAAGCTCTGAAAGCCGCGCCTTGATCTCGCCAAAGCGCGTTTTTTGCTCGTCGGGCAGCGCGACGCCCGCCAGACGAAAATCGCGCAGGGTATGTTCGATGGACGTCTGCTGCGCGGTCGTCAGCGTGTCGAAGTCGCTTCCGTCCTTCAGCGCCTGATAGGCCTTGAACAGCCCTTCATGCTGACCGAGCCAGGTGCCGTATGCCGAAAGCTTGGCCAAACAGGCCTGATAGGCCTCGCGAAGCTCTGGAGTGTTCATGGTGGCGTTGAGGTGTGATACCGGTGACCATGCCTGTGAAAGGCGGTCATTCAGGGTTTCCAGCGGTTTGGCAAGCGCGTCCCAGCTGTAGGTGTTCTGGGCAACCAGTCGCTCGATCTCGGCCTTGTTGTCATCGATCAATTGATCGATGGCGGGCTCGATGTGTTCCGGGTGAATGGCCTGAAACGGCGGCAGTGTGTGGGAATCGAGCAATGGATTGTCGGACATGAAAGACCTCGCAGCCTGCGAAAAGATATACTCACAACAATGAGGGTGCGGCGAGCGACTTTCAATCGCACCACTCATGACGAATCTTCAAGGCCAGAGAATTATTAAGGAAACGACCTATGAGTGAAGTGGCCGAGCGCTGGGGATCACGGCGGGCGTTTATCATGGCGATGACAGGCGCGGCCGTTGGTCTTGGAAACATTTGGCGTTTTCCCTACATGACCGGTGAGAACGGCGGCGCGGCCTTTTTGATGCTGTACGTGATGTTCGTGCTGATACTGGGGCTTCCGGTCATGATGGCGGAAATCGCGGTCGGCCGCGCCGGACGCCGCACCCCGATGCAGGCGCTGTCGCATCTGGCGGTCAATAATCAGCGCTCGCCCCATTGGCGCTGGATCGGGCTTATGGGCGCCGTGACCGTCTTTTTCATCCTCTCGTTCTACTCGGTGGTGTCGGGGTGGTCGCTCGAGTATCTGTTCGATTCAGTGACCGGGCGTTTCGCCGGGCAGAGCGGCGCCGTGATCGGCCAGTCGTTCGAGGGCTTTCTGGCGGATCCCTTTCGGATCATCTTCAACCACACCGTCTTCATGCTCATGACCATGACCGTGGTGGCGGCGGGTATCGGCGGCGGGCTTGAAAAGCTCAATAACGTCTTGATGCCGCTTTTGTACATTGTTCTGTTCGTGCTGGTCGGCTACGGAGCGACGACGTCCGGGTTTCAGGACGCGCTTGCCTGGCTGTTCACGCCCAATCTCAGCGTGATCACGACGTCTGTCGTGCTCAACGCCATGGGCCATGCGTTTTTCACCCTGGCGATCGGTGCGTGTGCGCTGATGGCCTATGGTGCGTACATGCCGGAACATCAGAGTCTGCCCAAGGCGGTGCTGACGGTGGCCGTGCTGGATATTCTGGTAGCTCTATTATCCGGTATCGCCATCTTTTCGGTGGTGTTTTCGCAAGGAATGGATCCGGCGTCAGGCCCGGGGCTCATGTTTGTAACGCTCCCGATCGCCTTTGCCGATCTTCCCGGCGGAAGTCTTTGGCTTGGGGCCTTCTTCCTGCTTCTGGCCATGGCGACCTGGACGTCCTCGATCAATCTGGCCGAGCCGATGGTTGCCATGGTGAAGTCCGATCGCATGAGTCGGAGCCAGGCCGCGATGCTGGTCGGTGGCGGCGTATGGCTTGTAGGCTTGCCCTCGGCGCTTTCGTTTTCCACGCTGAAATCCTGGTACCTCTGGGGCGATGGCAACTTCTTTGACGTCGTGACCACGGTGCCGACCGACATCTTCCTGCCCCTGGGCGGGGCGTTGATTGCGGTCTTTGCCGTCTGGGTCATGGACAGGGACGAGGTGTTCAAGGCGCTGGGTGGCTCTAACGCCCTGTGCCAGACGTGGCTTTGGCTGACGCGATGGGTGTCGATTCCACTGGTGGTGGTGGTGCTCATGGCGCCACTGATCAAGAGCTGGCTGACCTAAGGCGCTTCGGCGCCGCAGTGATCGAAATGAATCAGGAGAAGAGACAATGGGCGTTCGTACGTTCGAAGGACACTCGCCGCAGTGCGGTGAGCGCGTATTCATCGATGAGGCCAGTACGGTGATTGGTAATGTTGAGCTGGGCGATGACTGCTCGGTCTGGCCGACGGCGGTGATCCGGGGCGACATGCATCGCATCCAAATCGGTGCACGCACCAGCATCCAGGATGGCTGTGTGCTCCACATCACTCACGCAAGCGACTTCAATCCGGAAGGTTACCCGTTGACGATCGGTTCAGACGTCACGGTCGGGCATCGTGCGGTGCTGCATGGCTGCACGGTGGGCGACAAGGTGCTGGTTGGCATGGGGGCTATCGTGCTGGATGGCGCCGTGGTCGAAAGTGAAGTGTTGATCGCGGCGGGCGCCATGGTGCCGCCGGGCAAGCGGCTTGAGCGGGGGTATGTCTACGCGGGCAACCCGGCCAAGGCGCTTCGCCCCTTGAAGGAAGAGGAGTACCGCTTTTTCGAGTACTCGGCCAACAACTACGTCGCGCTCAAGGATCGGTTTTTGGCGTCGTGATCGGATATCACCGCCTTTTTTAATCCAACCTATTGTTATAGCTGTTTTTTCTGGGTCATACTCTGTTTTTTTATCCAGTAGTAAACAGCTATGGCAAACTTCAACACGCATCTGGGTGTGGCGACTGTCGGCGGCGTTGTTACCGCAGGGCTCGGGTTTCAGGCGGGTCTTTGGCCCTGGACGGATGCGTTCACGGTTGCGGGGCTGGTGGCGCTCGGCGGCATTTTACCGGACATCGATTCCGACAATTCCCACGCGATTCGGTTGATGTTCACGGTGCTTGCCATTCTCGGGGTGGTGATCAGCATCGGGATGTATCAGTCGAGGTTACCGATGCCGTGGCTACTCGGGCTTGGTGCCGGGACATTTCTCGCAATACGGTATCTGGGCAGCGCCATCTTCAAGCGCTTTTCGGTCCACCGGGGGATCTGGCACTCACTATTGGCCGCCGCCGTCAGTGGCGCCGCCGTCAGTGGCTTGAGCTATCAGTTGTTCCAGCAACCGCCGACGCAGGCGTGGTGCCATGGTGTGGCGCTGTTCGTCGGTGCCTGCATTCATCTTTTGCTTGATGAGTGCTACAGCATCGATCTGGCCGGCACCCGCATCAAGCGCTCCTTTGGAACGGCCTTCAAGCTTTTCGATTATGGCTCTCCAGCCACCGCGGTATTGATGCTGTTGGCCTTTGCCTCCCTCACGCCCTGGCTTCCACCCACCGAGGCCCTGTTGGCGCTGGTTCAGCACACCTGGTCGCTGTTTGTGACCTGACCTAGCGCGGAAGATGGGTTTGGGAGCGTCTCAGTGCCCGCTGGTTGCGCGTTTCGGCGCGCTCCATCTCCAGAATATTGTCCTCGACGAATGCCAGATGCTCATGCGCGCTGGCGCGGGCGTCGTCGGCTCGTCCTTCCAGAATCGCTTCAAGCAGGGTCCGGTGTTGCTGGATCAAGACGTCGCGCGTGCCTGGCTTTTCGAACAGAAACGCAAGATTGGCCGTGATGCTTTTTTCAAGCAGATGAAAGATGCCGCGCACGTTATGCAGCACCAACACGTTATGCGCCGCTTCCGCGATGGCGAAGTGAAAGGCGGCATCGGCCTGCGCCTCGGACTGGGCGTGGCGCTCGCTCGAGGGGTGGTTGTAACTGTCGGTCAGGGCGTCGAAGCAGGCCTGAAGTCTGTCCCGGTCGGCCTGGGTCGAGCGGAGTGCAGCGTAATACGCGGCAATGCCCTCCATGGCCGAGCGAAATTCCAGCAAATCGAGATGAAATTCCTCGTGCCGTGCCAGCATCTCGAGCATGGGATCGTCGAACCCGCCGTTCAGGCGTTCGCTGACAAAATTGCCCCCGCCCTGGCGACTGGTTAGAAGCCCTCGGGCCGACAGCTTTTGAATCGCTTCACGAACCGAGGGGCGTGAGACTCCGAACTGCTCGGCCAGCTCCCGCTCCGGCGGTAGTTTCTGACCCGGGAGCAGGCTGCCCTCGAGCATCATCGCTTCAAGGCGCTCGGTAATGACATCAGCCAGGCGTGGCTGGCGAAGCGGAGGATAGGCCATGCGGTTCTCGCTCGATAAAGAATGGGCCAACCAGGGATCGGCAGTGGTGTCATTGTGTCAAAAGCCACAATCGGCCCAAAGGTATAAATTGGTATTACCAATATATAGTAAGGGATCTAAAGCTGACGACTGGGCAATGCCCTGTAATTGTTGATCTTTTATAGCGTTATACTAATTGATACGCCGGCTTCGCTGACAAGGCGTTGACCGTGGTCAAGCGAAGCGCCTACCGTAACTTACACCAACTATAAATTGGTTTTACCAATTATCAGCCGTGGGCGTTCGGATGAGCACAGTGAAGCTGTATCCCCCAAAACCGGAGAAGGTGTATTTCTTCGGAACCTGTCTGATCGATGTGTTCTATCCCGGCGCGGGGTTGGATGCTGTTTCGTTGCTTGAACGAGAAAACATCGAGGTCCTCTTTCCCGACGGCCAGACCTGCTGCGGTCAGCCGGCCTTTACGTCAGGGTATCGCGCCCAGGCCATCGACGTGGCTCGTCATCAGCTGCGTCTGTTCGACGAGCCCTGGCCGATCATCGTGCCCTCGGGCTCCTGCGGGGGAATGATGCGGCGTCATTATCCGGAACTCTTTGACGGTCAGCCCGAAGAGCAGGTCGCCAATTCAGTAGCCGAGCGGATATTTGAGCTGACCGAATTTCTGGTACACGTCTGTCATGTTCGGCTTAAGGATCATGGCCCGGATGAGCGGGTAGCCATGCATACGTCCTGCAGCGCTCGACGAGAGATGGGCCTTGCCGATACCGGCCCGGCGCTTCTACGTCAGTTGAGCAACGTTACTCTGGTCGAGCAGGCGCGTGCTTCGGAGTGCTGCGGGTTCGGCGGTACCTTTTCGGTCAAGCATGGCAAGGTCTCTCAGGCCATGGTTGAGGATAAATGTGCAGCGATCGAAGCGGCGCAGGCGGAGCATCTGGTCACGTCTGATTGCGGGTGTCTCATGAATATCGATGGGCACTTTAAGTACCGCAAGGCCAAGGTTCAAGGTGAGCACATTGCAAGCTATCTATGGCGGCGCAGCTCATGAGTGTAAAAACCTTCACCCCGGCAGCGTTTCACCACCAATCGGCACAGGCGCTTTCCAACCCTCAGCTCAGGCATAACTTCCGGGGCGCCATGGATGGATTGATGGCCAAGCGTCTTGGCTCATTCGATTCGTGGGACATCGAGGCCCTGCGTGATCTTGGTCAGGGCATTCGTCAAAAGGCGCTGCGCTACCTTCCAGATCTTCTCGAGCAGCTCGAAGCCAACTGTCAGCGTAACGGCATTACCGTGCACTGGGCCGAGAGCGCCGACGATGCTGGCCGCGTGATCACGGAGCTTTGCAAGGCCCGCGGCGCTCAAAGCGTGATCAAGGGCAAATCGATGGTGTCCGAGGAGGTTGAGCTCAACGCCCGGCTGGCCGAGGCCGGTATCGAGGCGCTCGAATCCGATCTGGGGGAATACATCGTGCAGATGGCGGAGGAAACGCCCTCGCACATCATCATGCCGGCGATTCATAAGAACACCGCCGACATCTCGACATTGATGCATCAGCGCACCGGTACTCGTGAGACAAATGATGCCGAGGAGCTGACGCATGCCGCACGGGCGCAACTCCGCGACCGGTTTCAGACGGCCGATGTCGGCATTTCCGGGGTCAATTTCGCGGTGGCCGAAACCGGTACCCTGTGTCTGGTGGAAAACGAAGGCAATGGCCGTTTGACCACGACGGTGCCGCCGGTGCACATCGCGATCACCGGGATCGAAAAGGTGGTGGCTGAATTCAAGGATGTACCGCCGCTTTATGCGCTTCTTACCCGTTCGGCCATCGGCCAGAACGTTACTACCTACTTCAACATGATCAGTGGCCCTCGGCGGGGCCAGGAAGTGGATGGTCCGGAAGAAGTGCATCTGGTGCTGGTCGATAATGGCCGCTCCCGTATGTATCAGGATGAGGAGTATGCCGAGACGCTTCAGTGCATTCGCTGCGGCGCCTGCATGAACCACTGCCCGGTGTACACCCGGGTGGGTGGCCATACTTACGGTACGACCTATCCAGGGCCGATCGGCAAGATCCTGATGCCGCATCTTCTAGGGCTTAACACCACCAAAAACTTACCCACAGCCTCAAGTTTATGCGGGGCCTGTGGAGAAGTATGCCCGGTGCGCATCCCCATCCCGAAATTGCTGGTTCGGCTTCGAAACGAGGCGGTGGGCGAGGGCAAGGGCAACATCGAAGGCGCCGGCAGTGCACGTCGGCCGATGGAGGCCATGGGCTGGAAACTGTTTTCCTGGCTGGCTCGACATCCCCGCTGCTGGCGGGTGGGAGTGCGAGTCGTGCAGGCGTGCCGTTCGGCGGTGCCGAAGCGGGTCGCGCCCTGGACCGACAACCGAGTGCGACCGACGCCGGCTGCAACCTCGCTCAAACAACAACTGGCACAGCGGAGGCGCTCATGAGTGCACGCGATCGTATCCTTTCGCGGTTGCGTGAGCGCGCCGCACCAGCGCCTACACAGTTTACTGAGCTTGATTACAGCGTCATGCATCGGCCGCTTGATGCGGCCGTGCGCAAGACCCGTTTCCTTGAATCGCTTCGTGCAGCCCGAGCCGAGGTCATCGAAACCACGGAAGCGACCTGGACGGATGCACTGGCAAAAGTGCTCGATTCACGAGAAATCACTGCGCTGGGGCTGGGCGAGATTCACCCCTGGGCGCAAGCAGCGCGGCGTGACCTAAAGGACGGCCGCCGGCGGCTGGTGTCGTTTGCGTCGGTTAAAGGGCGTGAGGCATTCGAGCGTCTCGAGGCGGGTCTGACGTCATCCTGCGGTGCCATTGCAGAGACCGGTTCGGTCTGTCTTTGGCCTGACGCTGATGAACCCCGAAGCCTGAGTCTGATTCCGCCTGTCCACATTGTGGTGGTCGATGAACGCCACATTTACTCGAGCTTTTTCGAGCTGCAATCGGCTCAGTCCTGGCACAAGGGGTTGCCCAGCAATGCGTTGCTGATTTCGGGGCCGAGCAAGACCGCTGACATCGAACAGACGCTGGTGTTCGGGGCGCACGGCCCGAAAGCGCTGGTCGTGCTCTTGATCACACGGTCTGACTGATTTCCGGCCAGGCTGCCATGGCCATCCAATTCCAACGGCAGCAGCACGTTTCTATCACGCAGCACAATAATCACAACCAAGGCAGCGGCCTTATAGATCAGGAAGCGAAGTTATGGGGAGCATGTGGATTCAGGCGGTAGCCTTTACTCCGCTGGTATTGGCGGGGATCTTGCTATTGGGATTGAACTGGCCTGCCAAACGCGCCATGCCGTTGGTGCTGGCCGTGACCGTGGCCCTTGCCCTAATCGTCTGGCAGATGAGCGCGATTCGAGTAGGTGCCTCCATTATTCAGGGGCTTTTACTGACCCTGTCGATCCTCTGGATCATCTTCGGCGCCATTTTATTGTTGAATACGCTCAAACACTCAGGCGCGATCGCGGCGATCCGCGGCGGCTTTTCAACCATCTCACCGGACCCACGCATTCAAGCCATCATCGTTGCCTGGCTGTTTGGCTGCTTCATTGAAGGTGCTTCGGGCTTTGGCACTACGGCGGCAGTGGCCGCGCCGTTATTGGTCGCGCTCGGCTTTCCCGGTATGGCGGCAGTCGTCATGGGCATGATGATCCAATCCACGCCGGTATCGTTCGGTGCGGTAGGCACTCCGATCGTGGTTGGAGTGACCGGAGGCCTCGATAAGGCGGCGGTCACCGAGCAGTTGATTGCGCAAGGCTCGAGCTGGGAGCAGTTCTATCATCTGATTACCTCGGGCGTAGCGCTGACACATGCGGTGGTCGGTCTTTTCATGCCGCTGCTCATGAGCATGATGCTGACCCGCTTCTTCGGCGAAAACAAACGCTGGCGTGAAGGGCTTGAAGTGGCGCCCTTTGCACTGTTTGCCGGGGCAAGCTTCGTTATTCCCTATGCCCTGGCCGGTATATTCCTGGGGCCTGAGTTCCCGTCCCTGATCGGCTCACTGGTCGGGCTTGCGGTCACCGTGCTGGCGGCACGAAAGGGCCTTTTTCTTCCCAAGCGCCAGTGGCGGTTTCCCCCGCTATCCCAGTGGCCTGAGGTCTGGAAGGGCAACATCGAGATTCGCTACGACGATGTGGCGGATAAGGCCCCGATGAAACTGTGGCTTGCCTGGCTGCCTTATCTGGTACTCGCCGTGCTATTGGTGGTTACGCGTGTCTTTCCCGAGGTTAAGGCGTGGTTCGTGGCAACGCTCTCCTTTGGGTGGAATGGGATTCTCGGGGAGGAGGATGTCTCGAGTGCGATTTCGCCGCTGTACTTGCCCGGCGGGGTCATGCTGATCGTGGTCGCCATTACCTTCTTTCTACACCGCATGACGGCGACTCAAATGAAAGACGCGGTCACGGAGTCGTCGAAAACCCTGTTGGGCGCGGGATTCGTATTGGTGTTTACCGTGCCGATGGTGCGCATCTTGATCAATTCAGGCGTCAACGCAGCGGAGCTTACCTCCATGCCGGTGGCCATGGCCGATCTGGTGACTTCAACCGTTGGTAGTGTCTATCCGTTCTTTGCCTCGAGCGTAGGGGCGTTGGGTGCCTTCATTGCAGGTTCCAACACCATCTCGAATCTGATGTTGTCGCAGTTCCAGTTCAGTGTGGGTCAATTGCTTGGGTCATCCAGTGTATTGATCGTGGTCATGCAGGCGGTCGGCGCCGCTGCGGGCAACATGATCGCTATCCATAACGTGGTGGCCGCGTCGGCAACGGTTGGGCTTCTGGATCGTGAAGGGCAGGTACTTAGAAAGACGATACTGCCCACACTCTATTACCTGGTTGCCTCTGGCCTTATCGCGATTCTCTTTTTGGGGGTCGCGGAAGCGTTTGATCCCTTGGTCGGCCACTAACGATTGGCAAGGCATTCTTCCTATCTATAAAGGCGCACCGCGTATCGCCCTTCAGGCCCCGGTCTGCGGGGCGCTTTTGCATTGGTGTCATCCGGATGTCATCTTTTTTCGACAAAGGGGTTGCGCTCGAGTCGGTGCGTGGGTAAAGTACGCATCCGCTGTCGGGGACGTCGCAAACGGCCAGGCAGTATGAAGTGCGCAAGGCGCTGATTTGGTTTGGTTTTTCTAGGCTTTTTTGAAAAATCGAACGTTGACATTTCAGCCCGGTTCGGTAGAATGCGTCGCACTTCATCGGACGCAGCTTCGAGTGATTGAAGAGCGGTTTTCTTGCTCTTCAGATCGGAATTTGGTTTTCTGATCGGTCGCTCAAAATTGAAGCTTGACAGTCCGGCTCGGATGAGTAGAATGCTCATCCACTCGCTACAGGGCACAGCCCACAGCGAGACGCTCTTTAACAAGTCG
>NZ_JAMLJJ010000004.1 GCF_023736155.1 Larsenimonas salina
ACCTACTTCATCACCTCGGCGGACTCGGGCACTCTCGTACTGTGCATTCTCGACAGCGGCGGTCACCAGGAGCCTCCACAGGTCATCCGGGTGCTATGGGGCGTCATCATCGCCTGCATCGCCGGCGCCCTGCTCTATGCCGGGGGACTGGAAACGATCCAGACCGCCTCGATCATCGCCGGCTTTCCCATCGCCATCTTCATCCTGGTGATCACCATCAGCCTGTATCGCTCGCTGCAGCATGAACCCATCGCCAAGGCGGTACCGGTCGCCCACCAGCCTCAGACGATGGAGCCCGAGCGCGGCGACTGATGCCTCATGCCTGACGCCCTCCCACCCAACCGAGGCCCGGCTCACGCCGGGCCTCGATCGTTGGAGCGGATTCTGGCTTTATTGGTGGTTCGCAAAAAATGCCGATGTTTTACGAGGCACCGACTGCCTGCTTCAGCCTCTGTTTTGTCACGATAACCTGCGTACGAAAAAAAGGCCGCATCGCATGCGGCCCAACGTCAAATGCCATCCTATCGCGGCCTCAGGCCTCAAGCACCAGGTCCAATAGTGCGGCGCAATCCTCAGCCTGCTCAAGCGTTTCAACGGCCTCGATGATGGCCGCGAGACGCTCATCATCCAGGCGTTCGCCGGCCAGATCACGGAACTTTTCGAGCATATCAGCTTGCGACAGGGGCGACTCAGGATCGCCTTTGGCGGTAACGGTATCGCTGGAGAGTCACCTTCCGTTCTTGAATGTCAGATGTACGCGGGACAGGATCTCTGCCGGAAAGCGTGCCGAGAGATCAGCGACTTCGACGATTTCAATACGTTGGCTGAGTGAGAGGATCTGTTCATCATGCAGTGCCTCTCCGCTAACCTCACAAGCCCCGAGGCGGCCACGAATGATCATCGCCGCTAGCGGGAAAGCCAGCCCATACTGAGCCTCATCCGAACTAGCTGGAGCATGGCCTTGAAGTCGCATCGACTCATGTAAGGTCTCGACTCGAATATGCTCAATCGCATCGGCCTCGATACCCTCAGGGCACGAGGACATCATCTGACTGACAGCGGTAAGAGCAGGTTGCGCCCAGCGACAAACCGGCCAGAGTTTGAAGTACTGGGCATCGATCTCCCAGCGCTCCCCGAGATCCATCCAGAAAGGCGCCATGACTTCGTCTTCGACCATGCTGGCCGGAGCACCGGTCAGACTGGCCTGTGCCAGGATCAGAGCGTTGACACCGCTGAAGGCACCAGCCCCGTGGGCGTCACGCAGCATGCTGGGATAATCGATCAGCCGCATCATCGGGCAGCGCGGCCCAAAGTACTCGGCGATCCCCAGAGCATGGCGAAAGGGAGCCTCATCCAGCCCCAACAGCCTTGCCCCGGCGCATACCACGCCCACGCCAGAAAAGGCACCGGAGGCATGGTAGTCGTGCGTCGTTGCCATCAAGGCACTACCGGCCCGCAGTGCCGACTCGTAACCGATGCACAGGGCACTCAGGAACTCCTCGCCGCTGATCGTCCGCCCTCGTTCCCGGCAGGCATCGACCAACGCAAACAGGGCCGGCACCACGGTGGCCCCGGCATGCCCCTTGGAGGCGAAATGACCTTCGTGAGCGTCGATGCTATCGACGCAGAATCCTCCGACCCATGACGCTCCAAGGAGATGCGCCTGGCGCCCGTTGAAAAACAGCCGGCTGGCTAGCAACCCTGGCGGATAGTGTTCGAGCGCATAGCGGGTCAGCGCACGCGTGGCGAGGGTATCCCGAGCCGCCGCGGCGATGCCCAGGATATCCAGCAGGCTTCGTTTTAAGGTTTACTGGGTCGAATGAGGTAACTCCGAAAAGTGAAAATGCCGTTGAAAGGCAAAGAGCGACATCATAAGAGCCCTCTCTTCCCCTGCCACCGCAGGAGATGATCGCTGAAAACTGCCGGTGCCCGGTGCAGACACCGGCCGAGAGGCTTACTCCGCGGCGGCGCGGGCTTCAGCCAGCCATTCATCGAACTGTTCGCGGTGTGCCTCGACCCACTGCTCGGCATGGCGACGGATGTCTTCCTGGCTGCTCTCGCCTTGCTGCATCTTCAGGTTCTGGGCACTCTCGGCATCGACGCTGATCGCCAGATGGGAAAGGAACTCGCGGGCCGCCGGATTCTCCTCGGCGAAGTCGCGGTTGAGCACCGCCTTGATGGTGTCGACAGCGAAGCCGAGGTTCTTGCCCTTGTATTCGGTGTCGACGTCGTTGTTGCCGTCCGGCAGGTCGGTGTAGGGCACCTCCAGCCACACCACGTCCTCGCCCGATACCAGCTCGGCGGTGATCCACTGCGGCACCCAGGTGAAGTAGAGGATCGGCTCGCCCTGCTCGTAGCGGGTGATGGTGTCGGCCATCAGCGCGAAGTAGGAGCCACGGTTCTGGGTGACGGTATCCATCAGGTCGTAGGCGGCCAGATGGTGATCGACGGTGACCTCGCAGCCCCAGCCCGGGTTGCAGCCGGTCATGTCGGCCTTGCCGTCGCCGTTGGTGTCGAACAGCGCGGCGATCTCGGGGTCGCGCAGATCGTCCAGCGAGTCGATGCCGTATTCCTCGGCGGTCTTCTTGTCGATCAGGTAGCCCTGGATGACGCCGTCCATGACGTCGCCGACCTTGACCATGGTGTCGTCACCGCCGGCCCGCTGGTAGAAGCTGTCGTGCAGGTTGTCCCAGAGGTGGACGGTGAAGTCGGCGTCGCCGTAGGACAGCGCCATCATCATGGTCGGATAATCGGTCTCCTTGGGCTGTTCGACCTCGTAGCCCAGTTCCTCCAGGCCGATCACCGCCACCTGGCCGCGGAAGTGCTCCTCGGTGATGGTCGGGAAGATCGGCGTGACCGTGACGCCTTCGCCCGGCTGCTCGGCGGCGAAAGCGCCGGCGGCGGGCAGCATGCCGAGGACGGAGACGGCCAGGAGGTACCCCCAACGGGACTTGCGTTGCTGTGACATCATGATGCTGTTCCTGTTGTTGTCATGCATGGAGTGTCATGCGGGTCGAAAGCGCCTGCTGCGCGGGCGGCAGGCGCGGCGGTCAACTCTGCTGCTCGGCCTGCGGCTTGATCTTGCCGATGCCGAACAGGCCCAGGAAGAGGCCCAGCGGGCCCTTCTGGAACCAGCGGCGATGGTCGCCGGCCACGGCGCTGCGCTCGCCCATCGCCTGGGTCAGGCGGTCGAGGAAAATGGCCAGCAGCACCAGGCCCAGGCCGCCCACGGTGGCCAGGCCCATGTCGAGGCGACCGATGCCGCGCAGCACCATCTGGCCCAGGCCGCCGACGGAGATCATCGAGGCGATCACCACCATCGACAGCGACAGCATCAGCGTCTGGTTGAAGCCGGCCATGATGGTCGGGGTGGCCAGCGGCAGCTGCACGCGGCGCAGCATCTGCCCCGGGGTGCAGCCGAAGGCGCGCGCGGCCTCGATCTTGTCGGCCGGCACCTGGCGGATGCCGAGATTGGTCAGGCGCACCAGCGGCGGCAGCGCGAAGACGATGGTGACCAGCACCCCGGGCACGTTGCCGATGCCGAACAGCATCACCACGGGCACCAGGTAGACGAAGGCCGGCAGCGTCTGCATGGCGTCGAGCACCGGGCGCACCGCCTTCTCGAGCCGGTCGTGCCGGGCGCACAGGATGCCCAGCGGCACACCGAACAGGCCGCAGAAGAAGACCGCGGTCAGCACCAGCGACAGGGTGGTCATGGACTCGGACCAGACGCCAACCAGGCCCAGCAGGATCAGCGTGAAGGCGCAGAAGATGCCCATGCGCCGCCCCGCCACCTGCCAGCCCAGCAGCGAGCCGAGCAGGATGCCGATGGTCGGCGGCACCGACTGGAGCAGCCCCTCGATGCCGTTGAGCACCTGATCGATGGGCCAGCGCACGGCGCGGAACACGCCGCGGAAGTTGTCGACGAGATACTGCAGGCTGGCCTCCACCCAGTCGCCGAGCGGGACATGGAGGACCTGGAAGGGGTCGAGAATCGTCAGTTCGGACATGCGGCCTACTTACCCTCTTGTCGTGTTCTTGCTTGTCGTTGTTGTGTCGGTCCGCGCGGAACCGTGGCGCCCGGGCGCCGGACGCACCGCCTCAGTGATGGCTGAGCGACTTGAGGATCGCGTCCTTGCTGAGCGTGCCGTGCAAGACGCCTTCCTGGGTCAGGACGGGCAAGGGATAGGGCACGGAGGCGGCGATATCCAGGACCTCGTGCAGGGGGGTATCGAAGGTGATGGTGCGCAGCTGATCGGGCGCCAAGGTCCTGGGCGACGCGCCCTCCCCGTTCACGGTGCTGTCGATCAGGCCGACGAAGCGATGGTCATCATCGGTCACGAAGGCATAGGGCGCGGGCGGCGCGACTCCGGGCTGCGGCTCGCCGACCACGACCTCGGCATCGAAGCGCGCCACGTCGCCGGCTCGCAGCACCTTGGAGGAATCTACGCCCTTGAAGAAGGCTTCGACGTACTCCGAGGCGGGATTGTTGAGAATCTCCTGGGGCGTGCCGACCTGCACCACGCGGCCGCCTTCCATGATGGCGATGCGGTGGCCGATGCGGATCGCCTCGTCGAGGTCGTGGGAAATGAAGATGATAGTGCGCTGCTGTTCGGCCTGGAGGCGGATCAGCTCGTCCTGCATCTCGGTGCGGATCAGCGGGTCGAGGGCCGAGAAGGCCTCGTCCATCAGCAGGATGCTGGGGTCGTTGGTGAGCGCCCGGGCCAGGCCAACGCGCTGCTGCATGCCGCCGGAGAGCTGGTGGGGAAAGCTATATTCGTGGCCCTTGAGGCCGACCTGCTCCAAGGCCTCGCGGGCGCGACGGTTGCGCTCCTGCTCGCCGACGTCGGAGACAGCGAGGCCGAAGGCGGCATTGTCGAGTACTGTGAGATGCGGCATCAGAGCGAAGGACTGGAACACCATGCTCATGTCCCTGCGCCGCACGCTGAGCAGCTCCTTGTCGGTCAGCCCGGTGATCTCGTTGCCGTTGAGAAATATCTTGCCGGAAGTCGGTTCAATCAGACGGTTGAACAGGCGCACCATGGTCGACTTGCCGGACCCCGACAGCCCCATGATCACGAAGATTTCACCCTTTTTCACCGAGAAGCTGGCATCGAAGACGCCGACGACCTGACCAGTCTCCTGGAACACATCGTCCTTGTTCTTGCCCGCCTCGAGCATCTCCATAGCCTCGCCTGGCCGCGTCCCGAACACCTTGTAGATATGCTCTACCGACAGGATCTCGTCTCCCAATTCCATCATTCACCTCTCACTATTATTGGACTTATTGTTGCGCAGAAAGGGGACATACTTGGTCTTAATCAACGCTATCCCCAATCCAAACATCGCGTCTAACGACCTTTCATATGTCCAATAGATAACTTTTCATTATGCCCCCTCACCAGAGGCTCGGGCTATAGACATAAAAAAGCCCCCTCCCCCGAAGACGGGAATGGAGGGGGCAAGATGATGATAACTGAGGAAGCGACAGGATGGACCGACGAACAGTACTATCCCGATTTAAGCGATTGCCATCATTGTTGCAGGAAACTCATGAATTCAGCTTTTTTTTCATCGTTTCGCAGTACCAGTCATCGAACTGGCAGACACCATTCTCGGCCAGATCGGAATACGGGCCCGGCTCGTAGGCTGGCGAGATCACGCCCGCCTGAGTCGCCTCGACGAGCTGGCGATCCTGATCATTGGTCGCTAGCCAGACACGAGTCAGGTGATCGAGATCATAGTCGATGCCTTCCTTGGCATCCTTCGGCACCAGCCACTTGGTGGTGACCAGTGTCTCGTGCGGGCCAAGCGGCAAGATTCGGAAGCTCAGGGCATGGTCACCAAGAAAATGATTCCAGGTGTTGGGATAGTGGAAATAGAGCAACGCGCCAATATCTTCCACACCACTTTCATCCAGGCGGCGAGACACGGCGGGCTTACCGTCCATCGTGTAGCTGACGGCCTTCGATGACAGCGGTATGCGCGTCATGCGGTACTGACCGGACTCTTCATCCATCGCCATACGGCTGGGCAGCCCTGCCGCTTCACAGCGATCCCAGAACGCTTCTAGCTCAGGGTCACCGGCATCGGCCACGCCTGCCACCGACAGGTTTTCGACGAAAGAATTCATCAGCTCGGGATGCGAGCCGTCACAGTGATAACACTCGCGGTTGTTCTCGAAGACCAGCTTCCAGTTACCCTTCTCCACCAGGTTGGACTCATAAGCCACCTTACAGTTTTCCAGTCCATGGGGGGCGACGAACGGCGTGACGGCCTGACGAAACGGTTCGAAGTCGGGCGCCGTCTCGGCCACGCAGACAAAGACATAGCTCTCGACCACCTCGCAGTGGGCGGGCTTCAGGCCGTGGTTGCTGGTATCGAAATCGCTGCCCATGTTACCGGCAAACAGCAGTTTTCCATCCAGGTCGAAGGTCCACTTGTGATACGGGCAGACCAGCTTGGCGGACTTTCCGCTGGCGGCTTGGCAGACCTTGGAGCCACGATGCCGGCAGGCATTGTGAAAGGCGCGAAGCTCACCATCCGCGCCACGAACGACGACGATCGGGTAATCGCCGATCTGCAGGGTCAGGTACTGTCCCGGTTTTTCCAGCTCAAACGTATGCCCAGCGAAGATCCACTCCTTGTGCCAGAGTTGCTCCAGGTCATCGCGATACACCTTGCCATCGGAGTACAGCTCGCGGGGAAGCGCATGACGGGGCTTGCGTTGCTGGACGACGTCCAGAGTCTTGATCTTGTTAGTCACTGTTATCGACTCCTGCTGCTTGTTCGAATGCTCTGCCATGGGCTCCCTAACGATCACAAGTCGCGGGGCATCGCCTATCGCCTGCAGAAACTTTCGAGTAGCCTAGGTAAAGCGGTTGACCGTCTTGTTCGTTGGTTGACCGTCTTGTTCGTTGGTTCACCGAGTCTAGGTATCTCGTCACCTGGACGAAATTAACTTTTTATTCAGAATGTTGATGACCTCCCGTTATGACCAAGCACACCGATCCTGACCAAACCCTGATCAAGATGCCCTCGCTGCGAGCCGTCAAGGCCTTCGTCGCGGCTGCCCGCTATCAGAACTTCACCCGCGCGGCCGAGGCCCTGTGCGTCACCCAGGCCGCCATCAGCCGACAGGTCAGGGAGCTAGAGAGCTATCTGGGAACACCGCTCTTCCGGCGGGCGGGACGCTCCGTGGAGCTGACCACGGCAGGCTCGATCTTCTTCGACGCCGCCCAACTGTCGTTCATCAATATCGCTCAGGCAGCGGGACGCATCCGCCAGGATCACCGCACCAGCGCCAGACGATCGCTGACGCTATGTTGCTCACCCGCCTTCTCGGCACAGTGGATGTCGCACCGTCTACCCGATTTCTTCAGCACTCATCCGGACATAGACCTCAATCTGGTGACGACTCAGAACTTCCTGTCTCTGGAGCCCGGCGCGGATCCCGATATCTTCGTCACCAAGATGTCTCGGGTGCGAGACGGCTACCGCAGCTTGCCGCTGTTTCACGACGTCATTTATCCGGTATGCACACCGGCCTTTCTCGAGGCACATCTTGAGGCTGGCACCATCGAGGGACTACGCGATGGCCTCCTGCTCAATCTCAGCCCCTATGGCCGCTCCCAGGTGGCCGAACACGTCGACTGGGGTGTCTGGCTCGCTATTCATAACCTGGATATCGAGGATCGGCCCTACGACCGCCCTCACTACTTCAATGCCAACGACTACAACCTGCTGATTCAGATGGTGCTTAGCGGCCAAGGCGTGGCGCTGGGCTGGGATCACCTGGTCGGCCCTCTCGTCGAACAGGGTCGACTCGTCAGGCCCGTCGAGCAGGAAGTGGTACTGGAAGAGACCCGACACTACCTGGCCTATCGGGAGGACAAGGCCGACGACGAGGCGCTGATCCGCTTCCGCGACTGGTTCCTGACCCAGGCTAATCCCTAACCAACTTGGGGTGTCGAGGGGCGACTGATCATGACCTCTCGCCTAACAGCCGCTGAGGCGGCCGCCAGCGACGCGCATCAAGCGCTTGCTGCGCTGCTCGCCGTACACTAGTAGCAAGCCCCCTCTAAGTGCAGCAGTTCCAGGCAAGCCTGACGCTCCTGGGTGCCAACTCCAGTGCTTGCATGCCCGCGTCGTGGATGCACTCGAAGAGGAAGCTGTCATCACTAATCTCCAAGCCTCGTGCTCATAACACTTAGGCCGACAGTACCTGAGAGAAGTACTGCTGTCATGCCTGAATTAGGATATGGCTGGGGGAGATGGCGGCAAGAAACTCAAGAGAGGCGAGGGAAAATCGAGGTGCACAACGGGACACACTGTCCAATAGAGCCTTGAGAGGACCAGTGAAAGCCAGACGCAAAGTATGGGCTGGAGTATGGGCTGAGGCACGATAGAAAATAAAAAAGCCGCTGAAATCAGCGGCTTTCTCAAGATTCGTGGCGGAGGGGGAGGGATTCGAACCCTCGAAGCCTTTCGACTTACACACTTTCCAGGCGTGCTCCTTCGACCACTCGGACACCCCTCCGCATTTTTTGCCCTGAACGGTTGCCCCTTCAGAACGGCGCACACTCTATCGCGTTCAACGCGCAATTGCAAGGCGCGTCATGCACTTGGCCACGACTCGACAAAATCCTCGAGCGAACTCGGGGTCAGGTCCCGCATTCGACCGGCCGGTTGCCCCACATAAACGAATCCGATCAGCACGTCGTGCTCGCCAAGGCCAAGACCTTTGCGAATGACCGAATGGTGGGCGTAGGGGCCTGTGCGCCACATCGCGCCAAGGCCTTGGGCGTGCGCGGCCAAGAGTATGGCGTGGGCCGCACAGCCGGCGGAGAGCAGCTGCTCGGAATCGGGGATCTTTGGCTGACCAGGCTTGATGGCGGCGACCACCGCGATCACCAGTGGCGCCCTGAGCGCCTTGGCGCGGGTGGCCTCGGAGCGCCGAGCATCAACGTCCGGGGTGTCGGCCCGTTCGGCCTCGGCCAAAAGATCGCCAAGCTGGCCGAGCGCGTTTTCACCGCGAATCTCGATCAGGCGCCAGGGAGTCAGCGCGCCATGATCCGGCGCCCGAAGGGCCGAGCGGTAGAGCGTCTCAATCTGCACCGCCGTCGGCTCAGGCCAGGCGAGCTTACCCATGGACTGGCGCTCGAGAAGGAGGGTCAGTGCGTTCATGTCATCGGTTTCGGTCATTGCCTTCCCTAACCTGTCACTGGCGCACGAGCCGGATAAGCTCTGGCGCCGGGTGGCCCTGCGTCGCCCGCCATGGGCTTATGTCGAGCCCGCCGCGGCGTACGTAGCGCGCCATGACCAGAAGCGATTCAGGCGCGGCATGTGTCATCAGGTCCATGAAAATACTTTCGACGCAGTGCTCATGAAATTCCTGCTTGCTGCGGTAGGAAATCAGATAGGCAAGAAGCGCCTCATGATCGAGCGCCGGCCCGCGGTATTGAATCAGGACGCTGCCCCAGTCGGGCTGACCGGTCACGGGGCAGTTCGATTTCAACAGATGCGAGTAAAGCGTTTCTTCGGCGTACTCGGGGACGGTACGAATCAGACCGGCGTCGGGCTCATAGTTCGCGACCTCGATATCAAGCTCATCCAGACACACTCCCGGAAGCGCACCAGGGGCCATCAGGGCGTCATCAACACCGAACAGGGCCACGCCGACCTCTTCACCAGCGGCGTGGCTTAAATCGCGCTCCAGGCACTCGCGCACTTCGACCGTGCTGCCAAAGCGGGTCTGGTTGAAGCTATTGAGATAGAGCTTCCAGGATTTGGACTCAATCAGACGCGGCGAATGCGCCGGCACGCTGAATCGCGCGATGGCCACCACCGGCTTGCCACGGGCATTGAGCCAGGAAAGCTCGAAGGCCTGCCACTCGTCGACGCCGATGAACGGCAGCGCACTCTCCTCGATGCCGAGCGGGCCGCGATTGCCGGCGCGCTCGATTGGAAAGAGCAGCGTCGGGTCGTAGCGGTCCGGGTACTCGGAGACCTTGCCAAGCGGTGATGTCACCGGCTCACTTGAACTGAAAACACTCACGAGAACGCTCCTTGCGCAAACTCAGCTTCGAATGCCCTGACCACGTTTCAGCAGCCACAGCGCCAAGATGTAAAAAACGACGATGAACATGGAAATCGCGGCGATCGCCCCACCGGCATCGATGTCGGACACGCCCAGAATGCCATAGCGGAACGTGTTCACCATGTAGAGGATCGGGTTGATCATCGAAATGTTCTGCCAGAGCTCGGGCAATGTGTTGATCGAGTAGAACACACCGCCCAGATAGGTCAGCGGGGTCAAAACAAAAATCGGCACGATCGAGATGTCATCGAACTTCTTCGCAAGCAGCGAGTTGATAAACCCGCCGATCGAGAACAGCACCGCCGTCATCAGAACCACCAGCATGGTCAGAAACGGATGATGCACCTGAACGTCGGTGAAAAAGAGCGACACGCCGGTGACAATCGCACCGACCGCCAGCCCGCGCGCCACACCACCGACGATAAAGCCCAGCAGGATCACCCAGTCCGGCATCGGCGACACCACCATTTCCTCGACGCTTCGCTGGAACTTGTTCGAGAAAAACGAGGACGCGACGTTCGAGTAGCTGTTGGTAATGACCGACATCATGATCAGCCCCGGCACGATGTAATCGATGTAGGGCACGCCGTCCATTTCGCCAACGCGGGCACCGATCAGGTTGCCGAAGATAATGAAGTACATTGTCATGGTGATCGATGGCGGCAGAAGCGTCTGTGGCCAGATCCGCATGAATCGGCGGATTTCCTTGGTCACGATGGTAAAGAACGCGACCCAGATCTGTCGCATGCTCATGAGCGAATCTCCCCTGCCTGATTCTGTTCGGCGACCAGATTGACGAACAATTCCTCGAGCCGGTTGGCTCGGTTGCGCATCGACACAACGTCAACGTGTGCGTCGTTGAGCGCCTTGAACACGTCGTTCAAACGCTGACCTTTCTTGACCGAGAGCTGCAGCTGGCTGTCGTCGTGAGCCACCCGCTCGAGCCCTTCTATATCCGGCAGCGCCTCGACCGGCCCGGAGACATCGAGAATGAAGGTTTCGGTGTCGAGTTCGGCCAGAAGCTCGCGCATGGTGGTGTTCTTGACGATTTCACCGTGATTGATGATCGCGATGTTGCGACACAGATTCTCGGCTTCTTCCAGATAATGTGTGGTCAGGATGATGGTGGTGCCCTCTTCCCGATTGATCCGACGCATGTACTCCCACATGCTTCGACGAAGCTCGATGTCGACCCCGGCGGTGGGCTCATCGAGAATCAGGAGTTTGGGGCGATGGATCAGCGCGCGCGCAATCATCAGGCGTCGCTTCATCCCACCGGAGAGCATCCGGGCGACATTGTCGCGCTTGTCCCAGAGCCCCAGGTCTTCAAGAAGCTGACGCGCCCGCGGGCGCGCTTCGCGCATCGGCATGCCGTAGTAGCCGGCCTGAGTCAGCACGATGTCATAGACCTTCTCGAACTGATTGAAGTTGAACTCCTGAGGCACGACGCCCAGGTGGTATTTGGCCAGCGAAAAGTTGGTGTCGATGTCGACCCCGAACACCTTGACCTGCCCTGCGGTCTTGTTGACCAGCGAGCAAACAATGCCAAGCGTCGTGGACTTTCCGGCGCCGTTGGGGCCGAGCAAGGCGAAGAAATCGCCCTGGGGAACGTTTAAATCGATGCCTTTCAGCGCATGAAAGTCATTTCCGTAGACCTTGGTCAGTCCACGGATGGAAAGTGCCGGTTCGGCCATGAAAGCATCCTATTGTTCAGTCGAGCGCACATCACACGCCGGGGAGGATAAGGTGGGCAGCCTACGCTGAAACGTTCTCCCTTGATTGACTGCGCGTGACGGATAGCCTATCGAAATACGATGGGTGCAAAGGATAGCACGCAAACCAAGCTTTAAAAGGCGCGGTTTCGGTATCTGCCAATCAGATCAAAACCATGATGAGATCAAAACTATGGGGACAAAGAATTCCCGGCTTGAGGGCGGGTGCCTTTCTTACGCATGCTTTCGCACAGTACAAGAGGGGTGACCGGCTGGAGCGGGAAAGGAGATTCGAACTCCCGACCCTCGCCTTGGCAAGGCGATGCTCTACCACTGAGCTATTCCCGCATGCTTAAGCTGGTCGAACTGGCGCTGGTCAAGATGGCGTCCCATAGGGGGTTCGAACCCCTGTTACCGCCGTGAAAGGGCGGTGTCCTAGACCACTAGACGAATGGGACGCATTGGAGCGGGAAAGGAGATTCGAACTCCCGACCCTCGCCTTGGCAAGGCGATGCTCTACCACTGAGCTATTCCCGCTTGTTTTGACCTGGATCTGGATGGCGTCCCATAGGGGGTTCGAACCCCTGTTACCGCCGTGAAAGGGCGGTGTCCTAGACCACTAGACGAATGGGACACATGGAGCGGGAAAGGAGATTCGAACTCCCGACCCTCGCCTTGGCAAGGCGATGCTCTACCACTGAGCTATTCCCGCAGATCCAAACTCTCAAGCTTCAAGTTGGCGTCCCATAGGGGGTTCGAACCCCTGTTACCGCCGTGAAAGGGCGGTGTCCTAGACCACTAGACGAATGGGACGTGGCTCTCGGCTCATCGAGTGGCGCGCATATTACCCACGGGCCGCTCTGGTGTCAACACTTTCATCACTTTAAGTCTTTCAAATCAGTGACCATACTCCTCTTACACCAAGAGCCAGCGCGGCTGACACCAACAGCGAACGCGCCTGACGTTGGCAACCGGCCGCACCGCCCGGTACCTACGCCTTTTTCGTCACGGCTCGACCATCATCTCCGACGCACCACATGAGGTCTTTTGCATGGATAAGGTCAAGAAAACCGAACAACAGTGGCGTGAGCAGTTGAGTGATGCCCAGTACCACGTCACCCGCGAAGCCGGCACCGAGCGCCCCTACACCGGCGACTATCAGGTCACGCCGGGCCACGGCATCTATCACTGCATCTGCTGCGGCGCTCCGCTTTTTGAAAACGAGCACAAGTTCGAATCGCACTGCGGCTGGCCGAGCTTCGACCGGCCACTGGCCGATGCCGCCGTCGAGGAACACCACGACACCTCTCACGGCATGCGCCGTATCGAGGTGACCTGTCGGCGCTGTGACGCGCATCTGGGGCATGTATTTCCAGATGGGCCGCACGACACCACCGGCCTTCGCTACTGCATCAATTCGGTCGCACTCGACTATCATCCGGCGGAATGAGGTCCACCCGGCAGAATAGGGATCGGCCGCTGGAATAATCCGGCGGCTCGCGAAACTCTGGTACCATGCCCGGCATCGATCTGCCCTTTTCAATGAGCAATTCAAAGGACACGTTATGCTGGGCTGGTTCCCCGGACACATGAACAAAGCGCGCCGCCAGATCAAGGAGGCGCTGCCTGAAATCGACGTTGTCATCGAAGTCCTCGATGCGCGCCTGCCCTACTCCAGCGCCAACCCGATGCTTGCCGAACTGACGGTGCACAAGCCGGTACTCAAGATCCTTTCCCGCGCCGATCTCGCCGACCCTGCGCGCACCCGCGAATGGACCGATTATTTCGATGCCCAGCCGGACACCCGGGCGCTGGCCATCACGACCACCCAGACCCGCGAGCTGAAGCCAATTGCCAAGCTTTGCACCGAACTTGCCGGCCACATTCGCGAAGACCGCGATGTGCGCGTGATGGTGATGGGCATTCCAAACGTTGGTAAGTCCACCCTGATCAACGGCCTCGCCGGGCGCAAGATCGCCAAGGTCGGCAATGAGCCTGCCGTGACCAAGCGCCAGCAGAAAATTCGCATCGGCAATCGCATCGCGCTTACCGATACGCCGGGGGTGCTGTGGCCCAAGATCGAGGATCAGGACAGCGCCTTTCGCCTGGCCGCCAGCGGCGCCATTCGAGATACCGCACTTGATTACGTCGAAGTCGGCACGGTAACGGCCGGCGAGCTCTTGAAGCGTTACCCCGAGGCCCTCAAGGCCCGCTACAAACTCAAGGACGCAGAGCTTGAAAGTGGCGATGCGGTGGTGGCCGCCATCGCGCGAAGGCGCGGTGGGCTCAAGGGCGGCGGTGAACTCGATCTGCACCGCGGCGCCGAGGTGCTCCTGCACGAGCTTCGCCATGGCACGCTCGGGCGCTTGACGCTTGAGGGCCCGGAAGACATTCGGTCGCTCGAGGAGCTTCGAGCCGAGCGGGAAGCCGCCAAGGCCGCCGAACAGGGCGACGCGGCACAGAAGCGCGACTGACTCTTTTTTTGGCGCAAATGATCGCGGTATGCTGACTTAACGCGTACCGCGCGTTCGATTCCAGCCATCAACTTGTGAACGACATTCCATGCCAACCCCGATCCGCAAGTCCCATAAGCTCGACAACGTCTGCTACGACATTCGGGGGCCCGTCCTTGAGCACGCCAAACGGCTCGAAGATGAGGGCCATCGAATCCTCAAGCTCAATATCGGCAACCCGGCACCGTTCGGTTTCGAAGCGCCCGAGGAAATCCTTCAGGACGTAATGCGAAACCTGCCGACGGCGCAGGGCTACAGCGACTCAAAAGGGCTTTATTCGGCGCGCAAGGCGGTCATGCAGGAATGTCAGCGCAAGAACATTAAAGGCGTCGGGGTCGAGGACATCTTCATCGGCAACGGCGTCTCGGAGCTGATCACGATCTCGCTGCAGGCGCTTCTGGATGACGGCGACGAAGTGCTGGTGCCGATGCCGGATTACCCGCTCTGGACCGCCGCCACCAATATGGCCAGCGGCCACGCCGTGCACTACGCCTGCCGGGAAGAAAACGACTGGGAGCCGGACGTCGAGGACATTCGTGCCAAGATCACCTCGCGCACCAAGGCGCTTGTGGTGATCAACCCCAATAACCCGACCGGCGCGGTCTACAGCGACCACGTACTTAAAAACATTCTGGCCGTTGCCCGTGAGTTCGGTCTGATCGTGTTCTCCGATGAAATCTACGACAAGATTCTCTACGACGGCACCGAACACACCTCGACGGCGTCTCTGGCAAACGATGTGTTCGTGATCACCATGAATGGGCTCTCGAAGAGCTATCGCTGCGCCGGGTTTCGCTCCGGCTGGATGATCCTTTCCGGCGAGCGCCGCCACGCCCAGGATTTCATCGAAGGCCTCAACATGCTGGCCTCGATGCGCCTGTGTGCCAACGTGCCGGCACAAAACGCGATCCAGACCGCACTTGGCGGCTATCAGTCGATCAATGATCTGGTACTGCCCGGCGGGCGGCTGCTTGCACAGCGTGACATGGCGTGGGAAAAACTGACCGCCATTCCAGGCGTCACCTGCGTCAAGCCCAAGGGCGCGCTCTACATGTTCCCACGGCTTGATCCCGAGGTTTACGCCATCGAAGACGACCAGAAGCTGGTGCTCGACCTGCTGCTTGAAGAGAAGATGCTGCTGGTTCAGGGCACTGCATTCAACTGGCCCTCGCCGGATCACCTTCGAATCGTGACCCTGCCCTGGGTGGATCAGCTTGAAGAGGCCATCGACCGCCTCGGACGTTTTCTTGCCCGCCGTCGCTGACGCCTAAAGCGGTGCTTAATGACCGCTTGAAACCTTTTGTGACGCGCCTTATCTAAACAGATAGTCTTACTGGATGGATAGTCTGATACAAGGCGCGCACACGCCTTCGTCCTTGACCGTGATCGAAAGGAGCTCCTCGCCATGATGAGGATTGTACTGTTTCTGGCCACCAACCTGGCTGTCGTGCTGGTTGCTAGCGTGACACTCCAGCTGCTGGGTGTTCAAAGCTATCTGCAAGGCTCGGGCATCAACCTGACAAGCCTGCTTATCTTCTGTTTTGTCTTCGGCATGGCCGGCTCGCTGATTTCACTTCTGATGTCGAAGTGGATGGCCAAGCGCAGCACCGGCGCCCACATCATCACCCAACCGCAAAACGCCACCGAACAGTGGCTGGTCGATACCGTGGCCGAGCTTTCCCAGGGCGCGGGCATCAAACCGCCCGAAGTCGGCATCTTCCCGGCGCAGCAGTCAAACGCCTTTGCCACCGGCTGGAACAAGAACGACGCGCTGGTGTGCGTCTCGGCGGGCCTTCTCAACAACATGCGACAGGAAGAAGTGCGCGCGGTTATCGGCCATGAAATCGGCCACGTCGCCAACGGCGACATGGTGACCCTCTCGCTGATTCAGGGCGTTTTGAACACCTTCGTGATGTTCTTCGCACGTATTGCCGCCCACCTGATCGACAGCTTCCTGCGTCGTGACGACGAAGGCGGTGGTCTGGGCTTTTTCGGCTATATGGCGGTGGTGTTCGTGCTCGAGATCGTGTTCGGCATCGCCGCCTCGATCATCGTTGCCTGGTTCTCGCGCTGGCGTGAATACCGCGCCGATGCCGCCGGTGCCCGTCTGGCCGGCTCCGGCGCGATGATCAACGCCCTTTCGCGCCTGAAGCGTGAACACGAGCTGCCCGACCAGATGCCGGAAAGCCTGACCGCGTTTGCCATTACAACCGGTCAGACCCGTAAACTGATGGAGCAGCTTTTTGCCAGCCACCCGCCGCTGGATCAGCGCATCAACGCGCTGAAAGAGTCCGCATACCGTCAGTAATCCGGCAACACGCCTCGTGAAAAAGCGCCCTTCGGGGCGCTTTTTTTATAGGTCGTTTTTATAGGCCGTCTTCCACCCATTGAAACCCGAGCGCACGAATCGAGTCCGCCTGCTCACGCGATCCATAGACAACGGTAGATCCGAACTCGCGACGCTCTGGATACTCCTTGCGATAGCGATCAAAGCCTGTAGCCACACCAAAGCGTCGGCAGTAGCGGTCAAAAAGATCCGCATCCCGGCGCACATCAAAGATGGCGTGTGAAAGCGCCTGCCATAGCCTCTGGGGCGACGCCTCCGCCTGTCCGACGCCCAGAGTGGCCACCACGGGGGGCGCCAGTACATCGGCAAGTTCTACCTCGGCCGTGACACCCGCCCACTCCGTAAACGCCTCATACAGCATCATCGTGCCACGAAGACGGCCTTCGAGGCTGTAGCCCGCGATGTGCGGCGTGGCCAGATCGACCCGTTGACGCAGTGCGTCATCGATGTCGGGCTCGTTTTCCCACACATCCAGCATGACCGTTAGATCTCCCGCGCGCTCAAGACGCGCACCAAGCGCGGCCGTATCGATGCAACTGCCCCGCCCTGCGTTCAAAAGCCAGGTTCCAGGCGAAAGCGCCTCGATGCGCGCCGCGTCCAGCAGATGATGGGTCGGATGGGCACCATCACGAACAAGTGGCGTATGACAGCAAATCACCGAGCTGCGCGCCAAAAGCTCATCAAGCGCCACAAAGTGTTCCGTATCGCCTTCCCGCTCGGCCCTCGGCGGGTCGCAGGCCAGCACGGAAAGCCCAAGCGCTTCAAGGCGCGCCACCAGCCGCCCACCGACCTGCCCGACGCCGACCACCCCGATGGTCTTGTCGCTGATCTGGCACTGCTCGCGCTGACACGCAAGCAACAGACTCGAGAGCACGTAGTCCACCACACCTTCCGCGTTGCAGCCCGGCGCGTGCACCGCAGGGATACCGGCGGCGTGCAAGCCCTCGAGGTCAAGATGGTCGGTGCCGATCGTGGCCGAACCGACAAACCGAACCGGCGTCCCCTCAAGCAGCGCCGGATCGACCTGCGTCACCGAACGCACCAGCAGCACATCGGCGTGTAAAAGCTGGTCTCGGCTCACGTGGCGACCATCCACACGAGTCACATGACCATGGCGCCCGAAGGTCGCTTCGATGCCGGGCATGTTCTGATCGGCAATGATGTTCATGAAGTCATCCTTTGCATGCGCAGGTTTTCAATCGGTGTGCCGGCAGCTCAGGGTTTAGAGTGACCGACAATGAAGTTACAATTCAGACGGTTATAATCAAAACGACGATGGCGACCCGCTGACGGCCCGCCCCTGTGGAGTGACTTGGGTGATTATTCGCTGGGAAAATGAACATGACTACGTACTGGTGCATGTCCATCAGGACATGTTCGGCGACTGGATCGTCACCCGCGCCTGGGGCCAGATCGGCACGCAGTTCGGCGGCCTGAAGCACATGCTCGCCGACGGCTACGATCAGGCCATGCTGTGGGTGGAAGACATCGATCATATTCAGCTGTCGCGCCACTTCAAGAAGGTCCTGGAAACCCAGGACCACACACCGGAAGCGCAGGACGCCATGCGTCAGCTCTCACTGCTCGACCCATGACGAATGAAGAACACGTGATGAATGTTCGACCGGCGCTTGAAGTCCGGGTCGAGCATTGAAGCCCCACCGGGCGTCACCGAGTATTGCTGCTCGATGGCGTCATCGAGCTTGAAGCGGCGAAGGTTGTTTGAAAACAGCAGCACGCCGCCCGGCGCCAGCCGCGCCATCGCCCGCTTGATCAGCTCACCGTGATCGCGCTGAATATCGAGCACCCCGGCCATTTTCTTGGAATTCGAAAACGTCGGCGGATCCATGAAGATCACATCGAATTGAGCCCGGGCACTTGAGAGCCACTCGAAGCAGTCAGCGCGCTCGAGCACGTGGCGCCTCAAATCCAATCGGTTCAGGCGGTAGTTCTCTTCCGCCCAACTCAGGTAGGTGTTGGACATGTCGACGCTGACCGACGACCGGGCACCGCCGAGCGCGGCATGCACAGTCGCGGTAGCCGTATAGCAGAACAGGTTCAACACGCGCGCGCCGTCGGCGTGCTCGCGCAGCCAGCGCCTGGCCGGACGGTGGTCCAGAAAAAGCCCTGTATCCAGAAAGTCCTTCAAGTTGAGCTTGAATCGCGCAGGGCCTTCGGTTGCAATCACACTGTGACGGCTCTTTCCCTGACGCTCATACTGCTCGCGGCCTTTCTGGGGTTTGCGGGTCTTCAAGTGGACGTTTTCAGGCGCCACCTCGAGTACCTGCGTCACGGCGCTGACGGCGTCCAGCAACCGGCGCTCGGCCTGAGCCGCATCAATGCTCTTGGGCGGGGCGTACTCCTGGATGTGCACGTGATCGCCGTAGATATCCACGGCCACCGCGAATTCGGGCATATCGGCGTCATACAGCCGGTAGCAGCCGATCTCCTTCGTGCGAACCCACTTCGAAAGCTGCTTGCGATTCTTGATCAGCCGATTGGCAAACATCTGCGCCTGCTCGCTCAGACGCAGGCGTGGCGTCTCGGTTTCTTGAGCCTCGCCGTCTGTCTGAACAGGCTGCGGGCGCACGGAGCACAGCAGCAGCTTGCACTCGAGCGCGCCGTTTCGAAAGCTGTAGCGCTTGTCGGCCTTGAGCCCCATGCGGTGGCCAAGCTCAGGATTGCCGGTAAAGACTGCCAGCCGCCAGTGCTCTCCGAGCGCCTTGGCCAACTGCCCCAGTGTTTCATACAGCGGAATCAGCTCGGGCACGTCACCGATACGCTCGCCGTAAGGCGGGTTGGTCATTATCCAGCCACTGCGTTCCTCGAGCCGATCCGGAGTCCAATCGGCAAGCGCGCCGCGCTCGAACGCTACCAGGTGACTGACCCCGGCGCGCTTGGCGTTTGTACGGGCGGCCTCGACCGCACGAGGATCGCGATCCGCGCCGTGCAGTGTAAATCGGGAACGCTTTAAATTACGCGAGGTGCTGGCCCGCGTTTCAGTCACGATCTCGGTCCAGAGCGTCGCGTCATGGCCTGCCCACTCAAGACAGCCAAACCGCTCTCGAAACGCATTGGGGGCGGCTCGGGCCGCCATCAGCGCAGCCTCGATCACCAGCGTCCCCGAACCACACAGCGGGTCGAGCAAGGTGTCTTCCTCGCTTCGCGTCGGCCAACCCGCCCGCACTAGAAGCGCTGCTGCCAGATTCTCCTTGAGCGGGGCCTGGCCACCATCAAGTCGGTAGCCGCGAAGGTGCAGGCTGTCTCCGGCCATATCGAGGCCGATCATCAGACGCTCGCGATGAAAATGGGCGTAGATTCGGCTGTCGGCATGCTTTGGATCGACCTCAAGGCGCTCGTCGAAATGCGCGCTCCAGCGGTCATTGACGCCGTCCTTGATCTTTTGTGCGCCGAACATGGTGTGTCGAACTTCATCACTCTTGCCATGAAAATCGACGCGAATTCGCCGTCCGGGCAGCAGGACGTTTTCCCATGGAATCTGACTGCTGAGCGCTGTCAGGTCATCACCGGTCACGGCGTCGCCATGGACAAGCACCAAAATGATTCGGTTGGCCAGGTATGAGCCGAGCAGCGCCCTGTAGAGCGTTGCCTGCGCCATCTGGGCAAAGACCGCCGCAGGAGCTGTACGCTCAACGGTTGCGCCCAATGCAGTCAGTTCATCGGACAGCAGTGATTCCAACCCCCAGGGGCAGGTCACGCAGTAAGTGTTAGAGTCGATCGAGGCGTCTGATGTCATGGTGCTAAGTTACCGGCTGAGAAAGAGTTTATCGATGTCGACCGCACGTATATTACAAAAAGAAGTAAACGGGCATATTCATATGACAATTTAATGTTCGACACTGGTTATCATTTTCGCTAAAGATGAAAGAGGTAGCTACCCAAACGCAAGTCGCGACGAACCACGCGATCGCCCTGAGGCGATCACTTTCTTGGTGACACAAGAGGTTATCCGATGAAACGTCAGAAACGAGATCGGCTACAGCGTGCTTTTTTCCAGGGCTACAAGGTCGGTGTGACCGGACGGTCTAAAGATTATTGCCCGAGCCAGGACGTCAACATTCGCGAGCAGTGGATGAGCGGTTGGCGTGAGGGCCGAGGTGACCAGTGGTCCGGCATGACCGGTATTTCCGGTATTCATAAAACCCCGATGGCGTATTGATTCCCTGAACCTCTACCCGTACACCGGCACGCAAGTGAACGCCAAACAAGGGTCCGCCTGTCAGCGGGCCCTTTCTTGTTGAGTGCACTTGCAAAGCCTTAAGCGCACTTGCACAGCACGGCCTGACCTGCGTCATTAATCGCGCTGATCACTCACCCAGTGCGCGACGACACTCTCCGACCAGCTCCGGCCCACGATAGATCAACCCCGAATAAAGCTGGACGAGATCGGCCCCGGCCCGACGCTTTTCGAGCGCGTCTGCGCCTGAGAGAATCCCACCCACACCGATGATCGGCATGTCAGGCAACTCCGAGCGAAATCGTTCAATGATCCGCGTTGATGCTTCGCGCACCGGAGCACCAGACAGCCCACCCTGCTCACTGCCGTGCTCAAGCGCTGCCACCGTGCTTTTATCGACGGTGGTATTGGTCGCGATCAACCCATCGATCGCCTGCGCCTTGAGACACTGTGCAACCAGTACCACTTCCTCGTCAGTCATATCCGGCGCGATCTTGACCACCAGCGGCACTCGCCGGCCGGCCGCCTGGTCCAGTCGAGCACACTGCTCGCGCAGCTGACCCAGCAAGCGGTCCAGATGATCGCCGAACTGAAGTGTTCGAAGCCCGGGCGTATTGGGCGATGAGATATTGACCGTAACGTAATCGGCGCTGCCATGAACCGCGTTCAAGGCGGTCAAATAATCGTGGACAGCGTCCTCGACCTCGGTGGTGAGGTTCTTGCCGATGTTGATGCCGATGACGCCGTCGTAGCGGCTGGCATCGACCTGGCGCACCAGATGCGCAACGCCTGCGTTATTGAACCCCATTCGATTGATGATCGCCTGACGCTCTGGCAGCCGAAACAGCCGGGGTTTCGAGTTGCCCGCCTGCGGTCTGGGCGTCACCGTGCCAACTTCGACGAACCCGAAGCCGAGCGCGCCGAGGCCGTCCAGATGATCGGCATTCTTGTCGAGGCCAGCGGCCAGCCCGACTCGGTTCGGAAAGCGCAGTCCCATGAGTTCGACCGGCGTACCGTCAGATTCGACGCCTGCCAGACGGTGACTCATGTTGAAACGATGCGCCTGATCGAGCATCGACAGGGTCAGACCGTGCGCGACTTCAGGGTCCAGACGAAATAGCCAGGGGCGTGCCAGCGAATACATGGCGGGAAACTCTCGGTTCATTGAACGAGCGCTGGAGTATACGGGGCCGAACGCCCGACGTCATCATCGAGCCGGCCCCGGGTACGCCCTGTCAGGACGCGTCTTGTTGACGAATGCGCAATGTGAAGGAGTTGGTGCCGGATTGCGCCGAGCCGTACTTCTGGCCCTCGACGTGAACGGTATAGACACCGGGCTCGAGACGGGTCGTCAGATCGAAATCGCCATCGCCCCCGGTACCTGCATCCTCGGCCACCACGCGACCGTCTTGGTCGAGCAGACGCACCTTGAGGCGGTAAGTGCCACGGTAACCGCCGAACGTGGCGCTTTCGACGTGCACCTGACCGGCCTTGACGACTTCGAACTTGAGCACATCGCCGTTGGTTCGAATCGGCACTTCGCGAACGATGGTGCGCTGCGCGGGCTCTGCCTGGGCATTCGCAGGCTGCGCACCTTCTGACTGAACAGGGGCACTCGCGCGCTCGCGCTCAACGGAGGCGGCCTCGGCGGCACTTGCTGACGGCGCGCCCGCCTCACCAGAGCGTTCAGACATTGAACTGGAAGACGCCACGGCCGCAGACGAAGCCGCTGTAGCCGCCGGCGCCAGACGCGTGACCCGATTACTGTCGGAAAGCCCCTGAGTGCGCCCATCGTTTGACGCCATGTTGCGGACCCACACCGTGACCGACTGATTGCCATCACGGGCAGGGCTAAAGCGCTTGCCGGTGACCGTGACGGTATATTTGCCGGGCGTCAGGTGATGCGCGATGTCGAAACCGCTTGAGTCATCGGAACCCTCATCGCGGGCCAGCACCTCGCCCTCTGCGTTCTTGAGCACCGCCGAAATACGGTAGTTGCCGTTTTCGCCAGGAAAGCTTTGACTGCTGATTCGGTAGTCTCCGGCCTTGGCAACGTCGAAGTCGTGATCCACGGGGCGATTGCCCAGAAAGATGGTCTGACTCATGGCGTCACTGGACGGTTTCAAATAGCCCGAGACATCGACCTGACTCGCGGCATGCTCGGTTCGCTCAAGGGCCGGACTGTCGGCAAACACCGGTGTCGTCGCACTCAATACGCACATGCCGGCGCCCAGCATCCATGGAAAATAACGCACGTTCATGACTTCCTCACTGTTCGGGCCAAAGGGTTGGCGTTTTTATCGTACACCCGCAGATGACGTTGCCGACACCTTACTGGCCTCCCCCATCAAGCACAATGGCGTCGCCCACGTTGATCACCTCACCCGCGCCGTGTTCGAGCACAGCATTTTCACCGAAAAAGGCCCCGGGCTGGTCGACGTTGCCCATTGTCGCGAGCGTCTTGAGTGGTTCCTTTCCAGCAACCACACCGCGCGCCTGATCAACCGTTGTGATCTTGCAGCGTTTGCACGGCTTGCAAAGCCTGAGGGCGTACTGGCCGTGGCAGGCGGCAACGCCAGTCACGCCGTGTTCACTCCAGGCGGCCAGCTCATCGCCCTTCAGCACGATGTTGGGCCGAAAGCGGTTCATCGAAAGGGGTGATTCTGCGTTGATGCGCGCGTTGAGTGCCTCGAGCGAGGACTCGAACGCCACCAGAAAGGGAAAGCCATCGGCGAACCCGGTACGGTGCACTTCGTCGGCCTTCAAAACATCGGGCTCAACCCGGCGTTGATTGTTCTCAGGCACCCGAATGAGCCTGAGCGCTTCCCCCTTGTGCGCCCCCAGCCGCTCGGTCAGCCAGCGCGCTACCTCATCGCCTTGGTCGATGCCTGTCACCCGCTCCTTGAAGAGCATCGCCTCGACCGTTGGGCCATGGGCTGTCGTCGAAAGCTCAACCGTTTCGCCTCGGGCGTCGGAAAGCACAAGGCACTCACCCCCAACGGACGCCGTGAGAGTGGCCATTGCCGGACAGACCCGCTGGGACATGAACTGACCCGACGTCTCAGAAATAACCATCCAGCGTCGGTCGAGCGCCAACCCCTCCCAGGTAAGCTCGGCCGATTCAAGCGCTACGCCCGCCATCGACTTCACCGGATAGATATAAAGTGCCGCTACCTCCGCCATACCCGCCTCATTTTCCCGTTCAATAAAAACGGCGCTCACATGAGCGCCGTTGTTCACTCCGTAAACCGACGCTCAGTATACCGAACGCGATTCACGCTTTGGGCCAGGAGATTACTTGTCTTCAGCCAGCGCCGTCAGGGCGCGAAGCGCCACGGCGAACAGTGCGAAGTTAAGCTGGGTGCCCGCCTTGACCTCCTCGAGCAGATGACACCAGCGCTGGACGTGGCGCTGATGGCGCTCCATCCAGTACTTCACCCGCTCCTCGACGTTTTCAGGCGCGTCGTCAGCACTCAGCACGCTCTTGGTCAGCGTCAGCTGCTGGCGATCCATGTCGTCACGCAGCACTTCGCGGGCGAGGGCTTCCCAGCCATCCTCGACCTCGAGGTTCTGGACCTGCTCGATCATCCAGGGCAGCTCGAGCCGCTCACCGATGAGGTAGTACGCCCGTGCCACTCGATCGAGGGAGCTGTCGTTCTGGCGCGAGGCCTCGATGATGCCAAGCCCTGCATAAAGGTGATCGATCGCCGCGATCGTTGACGCCACTTCTTCGGGCAGACCGTTGTCGAGGCAGCGTTCGCGTTTTTGCTCGAACTGCTCGAGCGCGTCGCCGCGCAGATGATCGCCGACTTCCTGACGCAGCTCCTTGAGCTTCGAGGAGGTGCGCTTGACTACATCCTGCACCGGCAAACCGCTGTTGCCGTGCTGGAGGAACCAGCGCGTGGACCGGCGAACCAGTTCCATCAGATCCCGCATGGCGTCGTACTGGATCTCGCTGGAGACGTCATAATCGAGCGCTTCGATGCTTTCCCACAGCTCAGGCAGTTCAAAGCCATCGCGCGCCATGACGTAGGCCTTGACCACATCGTCGGCGCCGCTGCTGGTGCTTTCCATCATCCGACGCACGAAGGCGATGCCCATGTGATCGACCACATCGTTGGCCACCTGCGTCGCCACGATCTCCTTCTTGAGGCGGTGGGCGTACATCTGATCCGGATAGCGCTCCTTGAGCGTTGCCGGGAACGCGTTCTCAACAAACGTTTCGATGTAGGGGTCTTCGGCGATGTCGGTCTTGTTGAGTGCGCTTTTCAGATCGCTCTTGGCGTAGGAAATCAGCACCGACAGCTCCGGATGGGTCAGCCCCTCTTCCTGCGCCGCACGTTCATCCAGCATCTCGTCACTTGGCAGCCCTTCAAGCTCACGATCAAGCAGGCCCTCGCGTTCAAGCGCGTGAATAAAGCGCTTGTACGGGGCCAGATTGTCGCGGCTCATCTTGCTGGCAAGCGACAGCGCCTGGGTCTGGCGATAGTTGTCCAGAATGACCAGATCCGCGACTTCTTCCGTCATGTCCTCAAGCAGCGAGTTGCGCTGTTTGTCGGTCATGTCGCCGGAGGCCACGATGTCATCGAGCAGAATCTTGACGTTGACCTCATGGTCAGAGCAGTTCACACCGCCGGCGTTGTCGATGAAATCGGTATTGACCCGCACACCATGCATGGCGGCCTCACGACGGCCAAGCTGCGTCACGCCGAGATTGCCCCCTTCACCGATCACGCGACAGCCGAGCTCGTTGCCGTTGACGCGAAGCGCGTCGTTGGCCTTGTCGCCCACGTCGGCATGCGTTTCCGCGCTGGATTTGATGTAGGTGCCGATGCCGCCGTTCCAGATCAGGTCGATCTGAGCCTTGAGCAGCGCCTTGATCAGCTCCACCGGGGAAAGCCGGTCGGCCTCGATGCCAAAGCGTTCCTTCATTTCTTCGGTAATCGTGATCGACTTGGCGTCACGCGAGAACACGCCGCCGCCGTCCGAGATCAGATCGGTGTCATAGTCGTCCCAGCTCGACCGGGCCAGTTCGAACAGGCGCTTGCGCTCCTTGAACGAGGCGCTGACGTCCGGGTTCGGGTCGATGAAGATGTTGCGGTGGTTAAACGCCGCCACCAGCTCGATCTGATCCGACAGCAGCATACCGTTGCCGAATACGTCGCCGGCCATATCACCGATGCCAAGCACGCTGAACGGGCTGGACTGGGTGTCATGCCCGAGCTCACGGAAGTGACGCTTGACCGATTCCCACGCGCCACGCGCGGTGATCGCCATCGCCTTGTGGTCGTAGCCATGCTCGCCGCCGGAGGCAAACGCGTCGCCCATCCAGAAGCCATACTCCTCGGAGATCGAGTTGGCGATGTCGGAGAACGTGGCCGTGCCCTTGTCCGCCGCGACAACCAGATACGGGTCGTCATCGTCGTGGCGCACGACCTGCTTGGGCGGTGTGACCTTTTGATCGACCAGGTTGTCGGTGATGTCGAGCATGCCTCGAATCAGCGTCTTGTAGCAGGCGATGCCTTCCTTCTGGATCGCGTCGCGGTCGCCACTGTCCGGCAGCCGCTTGCAGACAAACCCGCCCTTGGCGCCCACCGGTACGATGACCGCGTTCTTGACCTGCTGGGCTTTAACTAGGCCCAGGATTTCGGTACGGAAATCCTCGAAGCGGTCCGACCAGCGCATGCCGCCACGAGCGACCTTGCCACCGCGCAGGTGAACCCCTTCCATTCGCGGTGAGTAGACGAAGATCTCGAACTGCGGCCGCGGTTTCGGTACATCGGTCAGTTTGCGTGTTTCAAGCTTGAAGGAGATGTAATCCTTGGCCTGCCCGTCCTCGGTGGTCTGATAGAAGTTGGTGCGAAGCGAGGCCTGGATCAGCTCGATATAGCGCCGGAACAATCGGTCATCGTTGAGGCTTGCGACGTCGTCGAGCATGCCTTCGATGTCCTCGACCAGCGAGACTTCATCCCGGTCCTCGACTTCAGGGTCGAAACGCACCTGAAAAAGCGCCACCAGCTTGCGAGTAATGCCCGGGTAGTTGGTCAAGGTGTTGGCGATGTAAAGCTGGGACAGCCCGAAACGCACCTGCTTCAGATAGCGGGCGTACGCGCGCAAAAGCGCCACTTCCCGCCAGTTGAGCTCGGCGGCGATGATCAATCGATTGAACGGGTCGCTTTCGGCTTCACCGGTCCAGACACGGGTGAACGCATCCTTGAAGGTGTCGCGCATCTTGTGCAGATCGACCGGCGTATCCTTGGGCCGTTCGAGATCGAAATCGTGAATCCAATAGGGGTGATCGGTGCGTTCGATGCCGTAGGGTCGCTCGCCCAGCACGCGAAGGCCCATGTCTTCAAGCAGCGGAAGCACGTCCGACAGCGGCACCCGGTGCGCCTTGTTGTAGAGCTTCAGGTTGACGCCCTGATTGTCTTCCTCGGCTTGGCGATAGATGCTCATCGCGACCGGCGCACCCTCTTCGACTTCACTGATGTAGTTGATGTCGAGTACGGCAGCGCGCGGGCTGAAGTCGTCGCGATAGCCCGGCGGGAACGCATCCTGATACAGGCCCATCATCTCGTTGGCCTGCTCTTCGCCCATGCTTTCGACCATGGCGCTATAGAGCTCGTCACGCCAGCTGTGGGCCAGGTCGACCACCTTCTGCTCGAGCTGCCTGATGTCGTACTCGGCCGGCTCGTCGCCATTGAAGCGCAGTATCAGCTGAATGCGCGCCAGGACCGACTCCGACAGGTAGGTATTGAAATCACCGAACGAGGCGTCGAGGTGCTCGCACAGCATTTCCTGAATCTTGACGCGAAGGTCGGTGGAGAACACGTCACGCGGCACGAACACCAGGCAGGAATAGAACTTGCCGAAGCGGTCTTCACGGAGAAAGAGCCGGACTCGACGGCGCTCGCGAATGCTCAGAATGCCCATGGCCGTTTCGCAGAGCTCGGGCACCGACATCTGGAACAGGTCATCACGCGGGAAGATTTCAAGAATCTGAAGAAGCTGCTTGCCGTTATGGCCCTTGGGATTGACGCCCGCTTCGCGCATGACGGTATCGAGCTTGCGGCGAAGCACCGGAATGTTGCGCGGCGATTCGTTGTAGACCGAGAGCGTATAAAGGCCCAGAAAACGGTGCTGACCGATTACCCGGCCCTGGTCGTCGAAGCGCTCGATGGTGATGTAATCGGGGTAGGTCGGACGATGAATGCGGGCGTGGAAGGCGCTCTTGGCAAACGAGACCAGCTCCGGAATCAGCACGTATTCAGCGCTTCGCTGATCGATGTCCGGGTCCTTGGGCGGGGCTTCGCTGTAATGCGGCTTATCCAGCGTCAGAACGCCGAGCTCGGAGCCTTCAACCTTTTCAAGGTGGGGGGCATCGGGGTCATCGCGCACCACGTCATAGGCTTCATACCCCAAGAACGTGAACCGGTCATCGAGCAGCCACTCGAGAAAGGCACAGGCTTCGTCGGCGTCTTTTTGGTCGATGTCGCTTGGGTGGCGGTCACGCGTTTCCTCGATCGCCTTGTTCACCTGCTCACGCATGGCGCCGAAGCCATCGACGGCGCAGTGCACTTCATCGAGCGCGGCTTCGAGGCTTTCCGCCAGATCATCAAGCGTTTCGTGATTGCTGTGGCGGTCGATCTCGATGTAGATGACCGATTCCCGCGACACACCCTCTTCTGCCTCTTCGCGCGTGGCCCGGGTCAGTGACTCGAGCTTGCCGTGCGCGTCACGCTCGACATCGAGCACCGCGTTGTGGATGGCGTGTACCGTGATGTTGCGGTGATTGAGTTCAATGCGTACCGAGTCGACCAGAAACGGCATGTCGTGCTGCAGAATCTCGATGACCGTATGGGTCGATTGCCAGCCATGGCTTTCGAAGTTCGGGTTATAAACGCGAACCTTCGGCGCATTCGGGTCGTTGGCCCGAATGAAATGCCAAAGCGAGACGGTCGCACCGTAGATGTCGTCCATCCGCCGCTCGGACAGATCGTCGAGCGGCATGGTGGCGTAATAATCCCGAGCGAAGGAAACGACATCCTCGGCCTTGTCGGCCGGGAGTCGCTCCCGAATACGCGACTCGAGATCCTTGAAAAACTCTTCCTTGTCTTTCCCCAGGACATGCTGCATCAGTCACCTCGATAGGGCTTGTGGGTGCGTGTAACACGCGATGCCCCTCAGCCTAATACAGACCGGCGTCAAGCCCCACCATTGATTCGATTTATCATGGCCTATAACAAGGCGACATGGGCTCTAGCGCCGAATCAGCGCAACGCCACATTCGCAGTGATCGGTATAGGGAAACTGATCGAACAGCGCCATCCGTTCGATGCGGTGCGTTTTTGAAAGCACCTCCAGGTTATCGCGCAGGGTGTCGGGATTGCAGGAGATATAAACGATGCGCTCGAACCGGGCGATTTCCTGACAGCTTGCCTCGTCAAGGCCCGCGCGCGGGGGGTCGACTAACACCGTGGTGAACTGATAGGTATCGAGCGCCATCTCGCTGACACGACGCCCGGTCTTCTCACCGGAAAGCGCCTGGGCGAAGTCCTCGCTCGACATACGGGCCACGTACACGTTCTCACACCCGTTATCCGCAATATTGACCTGGGCCGAGGCCACCGAGGTGCGCGAAATTTCAGTGCCCAGCACGCGCCTGAACTTATCGGCAAGCGCCACCGTGAAGTTGCCGTTGCCGCAGTAAAGCTCGACCAGATCGCCGTTTGCGTCGGCGCCGTGCTCACACGTCGTCACCGAACGCGCCCATTCAAGCATTCGCTCGCAGATGCGGGCGTTGGGTTGCGTAAAGCTGTTCTCGACCTGCTGGTAGTGAAAGGTCTTGCCATCGACGGTGAGGTGCTCGGTCACATAATCGCGCGTCAGCACCAGGCGCTGCTTGCGAGAGCGACCAATGATTGCGGCATCGAGGGTTTGCTCGAGCGCTCGAGCCTGCTCTGTCCAGTCATCCTCGAGCTTTCGATGATAGACCAGCGTAATCAACGCCTCACCGTCGAGCGTGGTCAGGAATTCGACCTGAAACAGCTTGCGCCGCAGCACCGGATTGTCGCGCACGGCATCGACAAGCTGCGGCATCAGTTCATTGATGCGTCGACTCGCGACCGGATATTGATCCATTCGTACGACCGTCTTGTTACTGCGGTCCAGCGGGTCAACCTCGAACATGGCGTAATACAGGTCGTCGCCTTCGTGCCACATCCGAAATTCGGCGCGCATCCGGTACTCAGCATCGGGGGAGGCAAAAACCTCGAGCTCGGGCGGGTCGAACGGCTGGAACAGGGCCTCGATGCGCGCCGCTTTTTCAGCGAGCTGCTGTTCGTAGCGGCCGGGATCAACTTGGGGAAGGGGCACGGACAATAACCTCAATCGAAAAACGTCAAACAGGGTTCAGAAAGCCTCAGAGCACACGGGGGCGCCAGACCGGACCGACGACAGACGGCCTTTACGGTCGAGCGCTCAGTGTCGGTTGCATACACCGACACGCGTTCAGCGCCAACGCGCGGGCAAAGCGGCAGCAAAGCCTCGACGCGCCGGGCGATCGCGGCCCCGCTGTCATACCAGATAATGTGGTTATCCAGGAACAGACGAAGTCGGGGCGTTAACAGCGGGAAATGCGTACAGCCGAGAACAACGCCCTGCAAATCCTCGATAGCCTGCAGGGGCGCGAGCACGGCCTTTAACGTGTGTGCGGAAACAGCGGCACCGGCCATGAACGCCTCGGCTTCAGACACCAGCGCATCGCCATTGATCAGATGCACGACCGAGTCACTGGCAAAGCGCTCGATCAGGGTCTGGGTGTAGCGGCGCGACAGTGTGGCAGACGTTGCCAAAAGCGCAAGCGGTTTCCCGTGGACTTGCTCGGCTGCGGGTTTGATCGCAGGCACGGTTCCGATCACGGGCACTGAAAGCCTCGCCCTGAGCAACTCAAGCGCCAGTGTACTTGCGGTATTACAGGCAACGACCACCAGCTCGACTCGAAGCTCAGCACAGGCGGTGCCGACCACTGCCAGAATACGCTCGGTAAGCCAGGCGTCCGGCTTCGTGCCATAGGGCAGTGCGGCGTTATCGCAGAGGTAGTGCCAATGCTGGCCCGGCACGTGCGCCCGGCAGGCTTCCAGCACGGACCACCCGCCCATGCCGGAGTCGAACACCAAGATATTGGCCATGTTCCGATCGCGTCACGTAAGAAGTCAAAGAAATGCGGGCCTCGACCACGCCCGGGCGGTGAAAGTTCTCGATCCGCGCTACTATTGTCGCTGCGCTGCACACAACGGCACAAGTACGCCTTTCAAGCAGTGACAAGATAGCGCGCCGGCAAACCCACCGCGTTTGCCGCACACCGACCGTCACGACTACAGGGACCAGGCATGACCTTTCTGAAAAAATACGCCATCATCATCGCGATGGCCGTTCTGGCCGTTCTGGCCATCATTGCCGCAGCGAATGTCGAGCACGCGAGCACCTCACACGAGCCGCCGAAACTCAGTCATTCATTGATCGAACACTACGGCGGCACCTTCCCGCGCCCGGATGCAGCCGAACAACCCGAACTCGACAAGACCTACAAGGTCATTTTTGATGTGGTCAGCCCCGTCAAGGACGCGACCAAGCCTCATGGTGGCCTGGAACGTGTGGCGCGTGCGGTCAATATCTTCGGCGACGCCGGCGTTCCGCTCGACCACCTCGATTTCGTGGTCATCGTGCATAGCAAGGCCGCACCGTCGATCTTCAATGCCGACACCTATGAAGCCCGTGAAGGCGCGAAAAACCCCAATACCGGCTTGATCAAGGCACTGACCGATGCCGGTATCAAGGTGATCGTCTGCGGCCAGACCCTCAATCATCTGCGCCTTGACGACGATCAAATCGATTCCAACGTCATCATCGCCCCGGCGGCCCTGTCGACCCTTGCGATCTACGGCAACAAAGGGTACGCCTACGAGCAACTCTAAGCGTCTGAATGCTGATGCGCCCTGCCCGGGGCGCGGTCGAAGCTACGTATTCACGAAAAAGGCCAGCGAATCGCTGGCCTTTTTTATGATCACTTAATTGTGAAAGTGCCACTGGGCTCAAGCATTCATCAGGCGGGCTCGGGCGCTTCCTTGAACTCGTGATAGAGCTCGGGGTAGTCCTGCTGCAGCTTTTCGAGGTAACGATGGGCGTTTTCCGGCAGGGCATCACGAAGGCGCTCGTAATCGGCTTCGTCGAGCTGCTCGATGATCAGCGGGAAGAGTTCGTGACGCTCACGACTCAGGTAATTTCGATGTTCCTGCAGGTAGGCTTTCAGGTCGTCTGAAAATTTATCCATCGGCATGACCGCGTCCATCAAGATCATGTCGAGGTCGTCGCTTAAGCGGCGAAGATGGCGATACATGCGTTTGTAGTCATCGGCCATGTCACTTGCCAAGGCTTCGGTCGACGCATTCAATCCCTTGATGTGTTCACTGCAAAGGCTTTCCAAGGGGCTTGTGAATTCGCTCATATAATCGAGGATGTAGTCCACCACTTCCCTGATCAGTCGAAAATCCGGACGTTCACCGCGGGCCAATTTCTTTTGCTTCATCGATAACACGCGAAGCAGGCGTGCCATGTTGGCGTGGTCTCGGCGCAGTTGCGTAAGCATGTCAGCGTCTCCTGGCTAATGGCGTCCGAACCAGTCTAGGCCAGAAAAAATGAAAACTACATGACAGCTCCCTATCTTTTAGTAGGGGCGGCTAACGTTAGTCTTTCTGACAGGGTGTTATGAGTTTTCTCATCATTTTTAATTAAGACGTTCGCTGCCTTGGGCTTTGACTGTCAAGCGTTTCAAGCCAGGCCAACTTGTCGCGAATGCGCTTTTCAAGCCCCCGATCCACCGGCTGATAATACCGGGTACCGTAGAGCTCAGGCGGCAGGTAGCGCTCCCCTGCTGCATAGGCGTCCGGCTCATCGTGGGCGTAGCGATACTCCTCGCCGTGACCGAGTGTGCTCATGAGCTTGGTCGGCGCATTTCGAAGATGCGCTGGCACGTCAAAGCCGCTCGTGGACGCCACGTGCGCTTTCGCCTGATTGAAGGCGGTGTAGGCAGCGTTGCTCTTGGGCGCACAGGCCAGATACAAAATGGCCTGGGCGACAGTGAGCTCACCCTCGGGGCTGCCCAAGCGCTCCTGAACGTCCCAAGCATTGAGCGCAAGCGTCAGTGCTCGAGGATCGGCATTGCCGATCTCCTCGCTGGCCATGCGCACCACGCGACGGGCGATGTACAAGGGGTCGGCGCCGCCATCGAGCATTCGGCAAAACCAATAAAGTGCGGCGTCAGGGGCGCTTCCGCGCACCGATTTGTGAAGCGCTGAAATCTGGTCGTAAAAAAGATCTCCGCCACGGTCGAGCCGACGCGTGCTTTCACTGAGCACTTCCTCGAGCACCGACTGATCGATGACGGACGCGCCGGCCTCACTGCGCGCCATGTCGACGCTGATCTCGAGCAGATTGAGCGCACGTCGGGCGTCGCCATCGGCGGCCTGAGCCAGCGCATTACGAACATCATCAGACGCCTCGACCGCTGCGGCGACCAGATCGGGGTCGTCATCAAGAGCGCGGTCAATCACATGCCGCAGTTCATCTTGTGTCAGCGCCTTAAGAACATGAACACGCGCCCGGGACAGCAGGGCATTATTGAGCTCGAACGACGGATTTTCAGTGGTCGCCCCCACAAAGATGAACACGCCCTCCTCAATCCAGGGAAGAAACGCGTCCTGCTGAGCCTTGTTAAAGCGGTGGACTTCATCGACAAACAGGAGCGTGCGTGAACCTTGATAACGACGCTGCTGCGCCTGTTCGGCGGCTTGGCGGATTTCCTTGACCCCGGAGGAAACGGCGGACAAGGTCTCGAAGTGCGCACGTGTGTAGTGGGCCATTAAGCGGGCAAGCGTGGTCTTGCCGACGCCGGGTGGCCCCCAGAGAATCATGGAATAGAGCTGATCCTGCTCGAGAGCGCGCTTTAGCGGCTTGCCCTCGCCCAGAAGGTGGGTCTGCCCGATGTAGGCATCGAGATGCATCGGGCGCAACCGGGCCGCCAGTGGCTGACCCGGTGTCGGTGCATCGGCGAACAGATCGCTCATTGCCCCTCGCGGATCACATCAGCCCCATCCGGCACCTTGAAATTGAACGTATCCGGCGAGATGCGCTCATTGGGCGTCTGATTGCTGAAGGTGATGTCGGTGCGCTGCCCAGTGCTGTCTGAAAGATCAAGCCCCGACAGCGTATCGCCACGGAAAGTGAGTTCCATGCCTTCGAACAGGCTATCGTTCGATTTCGGCGTCAGCGAAAAGATTTCAGTGCCGCCCTGCTGGCGTCTGGACACGCTGTAGTTTTCGGTCAGTTCACTTGCCTGCCCCGAGAGCAACAGCGCCGGCGTATGGGTCACACGCTCGTCAAGCGGACGTATAGTGACCTGCTCCAGGTCCGGGTCGTACATGTAGACCTTCTGGCCATTGGATACGACCACCTGGCGGTAGGGGGAATTGACCTCCCAGCGGAACCGACCCGGGCGGGACAGCCACATGTGGCCTGACGAGTCCTGCTGGCTCGCGCCTTGTTCGTTCACGATATGCTGCTCGAAGTCCGCCGAGTAGCTGTTGAGTGGTTTGAGCAGTGTGGTCAGACGCTCGGCAGCGCTGTCGTCGGCAAAAGAGGCGGACGACATCATCATCAGGCCCGCTGCTGCGGCCATGGTCAAAGTACGCTTCAAACTCTCACTCCTTGTATTGTTTAGTGGCCGCTGGACGGTGGCGACAGTACTTCACGGCTGCCGTTGGTGCCCATCGACGAAACAACGCCCGCCATTTCCATGGCCTCGACCAGTCTAGCGGCGCGGTTATAGCCAATCTTTAACTTGCGCTGAACCGCCGAGATGGAGGCCCGGCGCGACTCGATCACATACGCGACCGCCTCGTCGTACAGCGCATCCTGCTCGGCGTCATCGCTGTCACCGTCGGCTTCAAGCCCGGTCAGCGCATCGGCCGTTACTCCGCCGGAAAGAATCTCGTCGATGTACTCAGGTTCGCCTCGGCGCTTCCAGTCCTCGACAACACGGTGAACCTCGTCATCGTCCACGAAGGCGCCGTGGACACGAACGGGCATGCCTGCACCGGCTGGCAGATACAGCATGTCACCATGGCCCAGCAGGTGCTCGGCGCCGCCCTGATCAAGAATCGTACGCGAGTCGATTCGAGACGAGACCTGAAACGCGATTCGAGTCGGGATGTTCGCCTTGATCAGACCCGTTACCACGTCCACCGACGGGCGCTGGGTGGCAAGAATCAAATGAATCCCGGCGGCGCGCGCTTTTTGCGCCAGTCGTGCGATCAGCTCTTCCACTTTCTTGCCAACGATCATGAACATGTCGGCAAATTCATCGATTACAACCACGATGTAGGGCAGCTTTTCAAGCGTGGGCGGCGTCTGGTGCATTTCCCACGGCTGCGGCTCCCACAAGGGGTCCTTGACCTGGGCGCCATGCGCTTCCGCCTCATCAAGCTTCGCATTGAAGCCTGAAATGTTACGTACGCCCATGGCCGCCATCAGTTTGTAGCGCCGTTCCATTTCGGCAACGCACCAGCGCAGCGCGTTGGCGGCTTCCTTCATATCGGTCACCACCGGTGCCAGCAGATGCGGAATGCCGTCGTAAACCGACAGCTCGAGCATCTTGGGGTCAACCATGATCATGCGGACTTCTTCAGGCGTGGCCTTCAAAAGCATCGAAATCAACATGGCATTGACCCCGACCGACTTACCCGAGCCCGTGGTACCGGCCACCAGCACGTGAGGCATCTTGTTAAGATCCGTCACGACCGAGGCGCCGCCGATATCCTGACCCAGCGCCATGGTGACCGGCGACGACGCGTCGGTATAAACCTCGGAATTGATGACCTCGCGAAGCCGGATCATCGCCCGGTTCGGATTCGGAATCTCGATGCCCACCGTCGGACGCCCCGGGATCACTTCCACCACGCGCACGCTTTTGACCATCAAAGAGCGCGCAAGATCCTTGGCAAGGTTACTGATTTTCGAAACCTTCACTCCTGCCGCCGGACGAATCTCGAATCGCGTGATTACCGGGCCCGGCCACGTATCGACCACCTCAGCCTTGACGCCGTACTCCTTGAGCCTTACCTCAAGAAGCTCGGCCATGTCATCAAGCTGTTCGGGGGTATAGGTCGGCTCGTGGCTGTCCGGTGTGGTCAAAAGCTGATAGGACGGCAGCTTGCCGGTCGGTTCAGGCAGCCCATCGACCGTAGGCCGCTGGCTTTGAAGATGCTCGACCGTCCAAAGCGTTGGCTGATCATCGAGCGGTTCACGCTCAGGCTCAACCGCGCGAGGTGTTTCTTCGAAAGGCTGTGGCTGTGGCTGTGGCTGTGGCTGTGGCTGTGGCTGTGGCTGTGGCTGTGGCTTAGCCAAGTCTTGGTCGCGTGACGCTGAGGCTTCAAACGGCGAGGATGCCTCGTCATCGGCAGCACTGACTGAAATTCGGTGGTCGCCGGGCTCATCGGCCTCGTCTTTCGATACCGAAAACGGCGCGAACTCGGGCTCATCGTCAGAGGCACTCATTGAAACCATCGAGGAAGCCTCGTCGTCATCAGACACCTGTACCGCACTCTCGAAATGCGTAAAGTCGTCTTCGTCGACGACCTTCGCGGCGCCTTGAGGCTCAACGGGGTGAGCGGGCACCTCTGAGGGTGGCGGTACTGGGGCTGGCTCAGGCGACATAGAAGTAGAGGCCGTCTTTGCCTGCGGCTCTTCTTTCTCGGCCTCAGTCTCGATCTCATCAGCCGCTGTGCGCTCGCTTGTCTCATTGCCTCTGGCATCGCTTGGCGCCGATGCGAGCATGGCCTCGGGAATACGCCGGCGCGCCACATCGGCATCAGGCTCGCGACGAGGGCGAATGACAGGCGCGTCACTGGAAGCGCTCGCGTCCGAGGAAGACGTGTTCGGCTCATCAGGCGACGCATTGAAGGCATCGCTTTTTACATCACGAGCTTCTGTGGATTCAGGCTCTGCGCGTTCAACTTCGCTGCGGTCTGAATCAAGCGTATATGCTGACTCTCGGGGCGGCTCGGCGTTGAGTTCGCGGTCAGAATCACGTGCGCCAACCGAAACCGGCGAGGCTGACGGTTCGGCGCCATCCGGATCATGACGATGTGCGGTTATCGGTGCGTCGAACACCGCCGTGTCACGCTCATCACGCGTTGCCGTCAGGCGAACATCGGGATGCCCCTCTTCTTTCTCGGAACGTGCGTGAACAGATTCCACGCGCTCACCCCGACGCACGGAGGGCGTTTGAAGCGGCGCATCCCAGGGAATATCGTCTTGGAGGTCTTTTGCACGGGTGGACTCGCCCTCTCGTGCGCTCTCCTGTGCAAAATCGCTTGCCGCCGCGCTCAGAGCGCGATCATCGCCGTGCATCGTCGTACTCGAATCGGCCAAGGCCTCGTCACGAGTAGGACCGGCGTGGCCATCATCAGCCTGATAAAGATTTGGAACAGCCCGGCGCGGTATTAATCGCTGCCATAGAGAAGGCTTGGTGGGCGCCAGATCCGGCTCGTCTTCCTCGTCAATCTGATCGTACGCTTCCTCGAGTTCCTCATGGAAATCTCGCTCGGCATAGCTTGCGTAACGAAGCTCTTCCTCTTCGCGTTTGAGCCGACGCGCTTCGCGCTTCTCGGCCGCGCGCTGCTGTAAAAGCCCAAGCTTTGTCCGGGACCACCGAGTGACCGCCATGCTTTTTTTGCCGGTTTCATCGATGATGGTCCACCAGGACAAGCCGGTAAACAGCGGAAACCCGCCTAGAAAAAACCCGATTGCGATAAGGGTGGTGCCATAATGGCCGACCAGATCGTAGAGCCCCTGGGATAGCCCTGTACCGATAATGCCACCCGCACCATTGGGCAGATCGGCTTCCAGCGTATTGAAGTGAACGGCGCTCAACGTGCAGGTGGCCAAAAGCACCAGCAGAAGCCCCGCCCCTCGTGCGGCCAGCGCCGTTGGATCCCAGGTAATGCGTGCCTGCTCCGTTCGAAGCAGACGCCAGGCAGCGTAGCCCAGCATACCCGGCCACCAGAGAGCACTCAGGCCAAACAGGCTATAAAGCACATCCGAAAGCCAGGCGCCAATGTGACCCATCCAGTTCTGGACGTCGTCGGCGTTTCCGCTGTAGGACCAGCTGGGGTCAGTCTGTGCATAACTGAAAAACGACAACAGCAGAAAGACACAGGCCAACAGCAATAAAATGACAATGCCTTCCTTGGTTGCCCCGTGCAGATGCGCTGTAAGTCGCTCAGCCTTTTGTCGTGCGCGCGCCGATCGTTCCCGGGTCTTCGCGCTCGACGTGCGTTGATTGGTACTGGACTGCTGTCGTTTCTTGGCGCTCAACCTGGCCATCCCCCTTTACACCACGATGCATCAAACGGATCGTAAACGTCTTCATACCGTCATGATACCGAGCCAACCGCGCACGGCACAGGCTTGATTCACTTTGCCAACCCAACGGTTACATGGTTTATTGCAATAAATACACACTGTTATCAATAGTTGACGCACCCGACAACTACTGAGGACGCCCCGGGCGTCTCTTACGCTGGAGGTTTCAATGTTGCCATGGCTCGATTCGGACATCATCGAATTTCCGCCGGTTGAACAAGCGCTCGATGACCCCGATGGGCTACTGGCCGCAGGCGGTGCACTGACACCGGCCTGGCTCACAGAGGCTTATAGCCAAGGCATCTTTCCCTGGTTCAGTGACGGGCAGCCGATCCTGTGGTGGTCACCCACGCCTAGAACGGTCCTGTTTCCCAGCGAGTTTCGGCTTCGACGCAGTCTAGCCAAGCGCATTCGCAATTCAGGCTTCGAGGTACGAATAAATACAGCGTTTAATCAAGTCATCGATGCATGCGCCGCAAGCCGAAATGACAACGAAGGTACGTGGATCACCGATGAAATGCGCCTTGCCTACAAGCAGCTTCATACCCTGGGCATCGCGGCAAGCATTGAGACATGGGACGGCGATCGCCTCGTTGGTGGACTGTATGGCATTGCACTCGGAACGTGTTTTTTCGGCGAATCCATGTTTTCGCTCAAGCCAGATGCCTCCAAGATCGCACTGGCCTACTTGACCCAGGAAGGGCAAACACACGGACTCGAACTGATCGACTGTCAAATGCATACCGCCCACCTGGCCTCGCTGGGCGCACGCCAAATCGCACGGCCAGAGTTTTTGAGATACCTTGATTCATGCACGCCCTCCAAAAGACCTGCGTGCTGGCTCTCAACTCTTGCCACGGCATCACAACAACAATAGTGGCCGATCAGGGGACAACGACTTGTGACCGATTCTACCCGCACACTCAAACCTCACGATCTGCGGTTTTTCCTGACGGTACCCCATAGCTGCAGCTATGTGGCCGAGCAGGAAGCGACCACGCTGTTCATGGACCCCGAGCACGCCATCAACAAGGACGTGTATAGCGCCCTGACTCTGATGGGCTTTCGACGAAGCGGCCAACATTTGTATCGGCCCCACTGCGCCAACTGCCAGGGATGTGTGTCCGTGCGTGTTCCGGTCGATGAGTTTTCACCGAATCGCACGCAGCGAAAGATCATCAGTCGCAACAAGGATCTGACCGTCCAGTTTTGCGAGGCAAAGTTCACCAACGAACATTACGCGCTTTACAATCAGTACATTCGCGAAAAGCATTTCAACGGCGATATGTTTCCACCGTCAGTGGAACAGTACTGTTCCTTTTTGGCGCGAGAGCATACCTTTTCGGCATTCATCGAGTTTCGCGATCGTGGCGTGCTTGTAGCGGTCGCTGCCATGGACTGCCTGTCGCATGGGTTATCTGCGATCTATACGTTCTATACACCGGACCCTGCGTATGCAGCGCGCTCACTTGGCACCTACGCCATTCTCTGGCAGATACATGAGGCGCAACGCCAGGGGCTCCCCTACGTCTATCTGGGCTACTGGATAGAGCAAAGCCGCAAAATGGCGTACAAGAAAAAGTTCACGCCGCTTGAGTATCTTGACGGTGGGCGCTGGAGAAAATTGCTCGAAACCTGACCCCTTTTTTGCCTAACCTGATCTCATCAGGCAAAATACCGCACGATAATTCAATACTCTTCATTTAATGAAGCGTTTGCTGCGTCTATACTATGAACGCAATTACTGGAGGAAATGCCAAACATGGCACGCGAAGATCATATTGAAATGGAAGGTGTCGTTGTCGACATGTTGCCAAACACCATGTTTCGTGTCGAACTGGAAAATGGCCACGTTGTAACGGCTCATATTTCGGGAAAAATGCGCAAGAACTACATCCGCATCCTGACCGGCGATAAGGTCAAGGTCGAACTGACTCCCTACGACCTGTCCAAGGGCCGCATCGTCTACCGCTCCCGCTAAGCCCCGCCGAAGCCCGGCCCCGGGCGCAGCCTGACATTTTTTTCAAAGCATGCAAAAGCGCCCCGTCAATGACAGGGCGCTTTGTCGTTTACTGCTACTTTTTTTCGCGTCAGGCAACCTCGACCTCGGACGATAGATTCAACCCTTCGTCGTCGACCGTTACATGAACGGTACCGCCATGGTCGGCAAGCTCTCCGAACAGAATCATTTCTGCCAGAGGCTTTTTCAGCTTGTCTTGAATCAGACGCGCCATGGGTCGCGCCCCCATTTCAGGATCATAGCCGTGCTCGGCAAGCCAGGAGCGCGCTTCGTCCGACACATCAAGCTGAACCCGTTTCTCATCGAGCTGCGCCTGCAGTTCAACCAGGAACTTGTCGACCACGTTACGAACCACGGCCAGATCAAGTGCGTGGAACTGAATGATGCCATCCAGACGGTTACGGAATTCCGGCGTAAAGGTGCGTCGAATTACTTCCATGGCGTCGGTTCGATGATCCTGGGTCTGGAAACCAATAGAACGTCGAGACGATTCTTCGGCTCCGGCATTCGACGTCATGATCACGATCACGTTACGGAAATCGGCCTCACGCCCGTTGTTGTCCGTCAGCTTACCGTGGTCCATGACCTGCAGAAGCAGGTTGAAAACTTCCGGGTGCGCCTTTTCGATTTCATCGAGCAAAAGCACACAATGCGGTGTTTTCGTGACGGCCTCGGTCAGCAAACCGCCCTGATCGTATCCAACATACCCAGGCGGGGCACCGATCAAACGCGATACCGCGTGGCGCTCCATATACTCAGACATGTCAAACCGGACTAGCTCGATGCCCATCAGATGAGACAACTGACGCGCCACTTCCGTTTTACCCACCCCGGTAGGCCCTGCAAACAGGAAGCTGCCTACGGGTTTATCGGGTGAGCTCAAGCCCGCACGAGACAGCTTGATTGCGGAAGACAGGCTCGTAATGGCCTCATCCTGACCGAACACCAGCATCTTGAGGTCACGCTCAATGTTGGCCAGAAGCTTGCGATCGGAGCTGGTGACGCTTTTCGGCGGAATACGCGCAATCGAGGCAACGATCGATTCAACCTGTTCTACGCCAATAGTATCGACGCGTGCTTCCTGGGGCAGCAAACGCTGATGCGCACCAGCCTCGTCGATGACATCAATGGCCTTATCGGGCAAATGCCGCTCATTGATGTAGCGATCCGCCAGACGCACGGCTGTCTCGATGGACTCATCGGTGTACTTGATCTGATGGTGCTCTTCGAAGCGGCCACGCAACCCTTTCAGGATACGAATGGCATCCTCGACCGAGGGCTCGAGTACATCCACCTTCTGGAAACGTCGCGCCAGTGCACGGTCTTTTTCGAAAATACCTCGAAATTCCTGGAACGTGGTCGACCCGAGGCAACGAAGCTCCCCAGAGGACAATAGCGGTTTCAGAAGATTCGAAGCGTCCATGACACCGCCAGAGGCGGCACCTGCACCGATCACGGTATGAATCTCATCAATGAACAGAATCGAATTTGGTTCTTTCTTGAGTTCATTGAGCAGGGCTTTCAAGCGTTTTTCGAAGTCGCCACGGTATTTCGTGCCCGCAAGCAGTGCGCCCATGTCGAGCGAATACACCACAGCATCAGCGATGACTTCCGGCACGTCTTCTTCAACGATGCGCTTGGCAAGCCCTTCGGCAATGGCCGTTTTTCCGACACCAGCTTCACCCACCAACAGCGGGTTATTCTTGCGGCGGCGCGCAAGAATCTGCACGACACGCTCAAGCTCGTGATCTCGACCAATCAACGGATCAATCTTTCCAAGCCTCGCCTGCTCATTGAGGTTGGTTGCGTACCCTTTCAGCGGATGTGAACTGCTGTCGGAGCCGCTTTCTTCACCGTCGTCGCTGGATTCAGTTGACCCCGGCTGAGGCTGTTCCTGATCGGAAACCTTGGAAATCCCGTGCGCCAGGTAGTTGACCGCATCGACGCGAGCCACACTCTGGTGCTTGAGGAAGTAGACCGCCTGGCTTTCCTGTTCGGAAAAGATGGCCACTAGAACGTTGGCGCCAGTGACTTCAGTCTTGCCAGACGACTGGACGTGAAATACCGCTCGCTGCAACACACGTTGAAACCCAAGCGTTGGTTGAGTTTCACGGTCATCCTGACCCTCAGGAATCAGCGGCGTGGTGGAGTTGATGAAATCCTGCAAATCCGTGCGGAGCTTATCGATGTTGGCCCCACAGGCTCGGAGCACATCGGACGCAGAGGCATTATCAAGCAATGCCAGCAGGAGGTGTTCCACGGTCATGAACTCATGGCGCTTTGAGCGCGCCACGGTAAAGGCCGTATTCAGGGTCAGTTCAAGTTCTTTGCTCAACATGGCAGTCCCCTTCTTGCCGCACTCGGCGCTTCATTCGACCTGTTCGACATCGCACAATAGTGGATGTTGACATTCTCGAGCGTATTCGTTGACCTGATGACATTTGGTTTCCGCGACATCGCGCGTGTAGATTCCGCAGGTCGCCTGGCCTTGGGTATGGACGGCCAGCATGATCTGAACCGCTTTTTCATGATCCATGGCAAAAAAAGTCTGTAACACCTCAACCACGAACTCCATGGGAGTATAATCGTCATTGTGCAACACAACTTTATAAAGCGGTGGCTCCTTAAGCTCTGGATCACTTAACTGCTCTGCAACATCCTCTTCTTCGTTGCCGCCGGGTGTAGGGGGTGTCGTCATGGCAGCGTAGGTAGCGCCCTTAACTTTAAAGTCATGCATTTGAACGTATCTTCTTTGAACATAAGAGGCAAAATCGTTGAACACAAGCACCGATGACGCTCAGCTGCACCTATTCGTCGATCCTGCCAGGCGTTGTCTAAAAGATGGTGGCCTACACTGCAAGATGCAACTGCTCTGAGTGAAATAAACATCGAAGGCTTGATCTTGTTCGTCGCGATTGACGCTCGTTTTATCACACACCCACACGTTACATAAGCTGGATCAACACTCAGTTTGACCACGTTATCAAGGGACCGTTTCATTCGGACGCACCAGTGAGCACTCTTTATCTTTTACACAAGCCATTTCAGGTACTGTGCCAGTTTACTGACGACTCAGGCCGACCAACACTTGCCGGGCTGATCGATGTGCCTGGCATCTATCCGGCCGGGCGCCTGGATTTCGACAGTGAAGGGCTTTTACTGCTCACAGCCGACGGTCAGCTCAACCATCGCATCACTCACCCCGATCAGAAGCAGGAAAAAACCTATTGGGTTCAGGTCGAAGGTGAGCCCGACGATCATGCCCTCAAAGCCCTCAAGCACGGCGTGACTTTGAAGGACGGGCCGACGCGCCCAGCCAAGGTCCGGCGATTGATTGCCCCCGAGGTCGGCGATCGACACCCGCCGGTCCGCCATCGGGCGAGCATCCCGACCTCCTGGCTTGAAATCACCATTACCGAGGGGCGCAACCGGCAGGTTCGCCGCATGACAGCTGCGATTGGCCATCCGACTCTGCGCCTTGTTCGAACCCGTATCGGCCCGTGGTCGATCAAGGGCCTCGCATCGGGCGCCTGGCGCAGTGAAACACTGCACATGCCAACCACCCCCAAACGAGGCGCCCACACGCCTAAAAAAGGGCCCAAACGATGACTCGCTGGCGCCCCAACACAACGGTTGCCGCCGTCATCGAGCAGGATGGCCGGTTTCTTCTGGTCGAGGAGCGACAGGGCGCGCCCACCGTTTTCAATCAGCCGGCCGGGCATCTTGAGGCCGGTGAAACCCTCATCGGCGCCGTTCACCGGGAAACGCTTGAGGAAAGTGGCTGGTCGATCGATATCGATCATTATCTCGGGCTTTATATCAACGAGGCGCCAAACGGCGTTACCTACCACAGCCATAGCTTTCTGGCGACGCCAAGGGCCGTTGAAACACACACGCTGGACTCGGTCATTGTTGGCGTACACTGGTTTACACCTCAGGACATTCAAACCCTTCACCAACAAGGGCGACTGCGAAGCCCGCTCGTCTTGAGGCGCATTCAAGACGCCCTCGCCGGCAAACGGTATCCGCTGGATCTCATCAATGAACCGCCCTACGCGCCGACGAGGGGTTAAGCCCGTACGCGCCATCGGGTATAATCGCCCCAACTTCGCGTTCGAACCCGAGAGTATCTGTGCCTCATGACTTCTAGCTCCTCATCTCATCCGGCCCACACCAAAGTGATCGTAGGCATGTCCGGCGGCGTCGATTCGTCCGTATCGGCCTGGCTCCTGCTCGAACAGGGGTATCAGGTCGAGGGGCTGTTCATGAAGAACTGGGATGAAGACGACGGCACCGAGTACTGCACTGCCAAGGAAGATTTGGCCGATGCTCAGCGCGTGTGCGACACCCTCGACATCACGCTGCACACGGCCAATTTTGCGGCCGATTACTGGGATAACGTCTTCGAGCATTTTCTTGCCGAATACAAGGCCGGACGCACGCCGAACCCGGACATCCTTTGCAATAAGGAAATCAAGTTCAAGGTCTTTCTCGAGTACGCAGAAATTCTGGGCGCGGACCTGATCGCGACGGGGCACTATGTCCGCCGTGGCGAGGCAGGCGGCCAAGCCGCACTGCTCAAGGGGCTCGATGCCAACAAGGATCAAAGCTATTTTCTGCACGCCGTTGGCAGTGACGCCATCGCACGCACGCTCTTTCCCGTGGGCGAGCTCGAAAAGCCGGAGGTTCGTCGCATTGCCGAAGAGCAGGGTCTGGCCACCGCTCGCAAAAAGGACTCGACCGGTATCTGCTTCATCGGCGAGCGGCGCTTTCGTGACTTTTTAAGCCAGTACCTGCCGGCCCAGCCCGGCGTTATCGAAACCGACACCGGTGATCGCATCGGCGAACACATGGGCTTGATGTATTACACCCTCGGCCAGCGCCAGGGACTCGGGATCGGCGGACTCGCCAAGTACAACGAAGACCCGTGGTACGTGGCGGCCAAGGACCTGGAACGCAATGTGCTTGTTGCCGTTCAAGGCAAGCACCATGACCTGCTGTACACCCAGCTCATCGTCACCGAATCCATCGACTGGGTTGCAGGTCACGCGCCTTCTGAGAACTTCGAAGCCACCGCCAAGGTTCGGTACCGTCAAACCGACCAGCCTTGCCGCGTAAGCGTCCATGACGACAACACTTTAACTGTTGTATTTGATGCCCCCCAACGTGCGGTCACACCGGGCCAATCCCTCGTGCTTTATCAAGGCGAGCAGTGCCTCGGTGGTGGCGTAATCCAGAGCGCGTACAAACTCGAGACCCAAGCGGCATGACGACTACCGAAGAACAGGCTCTGGCGCTTGCCGGTGTTTTCCAGGCCGCCGCCGTCGCCGACGAACTGGCCCGGACCGGGCACTGCGACGAGCGCGCCTGGCATACGCTACTGACCGCTACACTCAATACCGACCCCAATACGTTCGAGGACGTCTACGGCGGTAATCACAACAATTTGAGACTTGGCATCAAAACGCTGTCAGAAGCCTTCACCCGCGCGCCACAGTCGCCCAACGTGATGCGTTACGCCTTCTCGATGGTGCTGCTGATGCAGAAATTTCAAAAGCACCCCGAAATGATGAATCAGGTCGGCCAGCGCCTGGAACGCATTCGCGGTCAGGCCGACCACTTCGGGCTGACCCATGAAAACGTGGTGGCAAGCCTTGGGGAGCTTTACAAGGAAACCCTGTCGACGCTGAGCTACCGCATCGTTGTTCAAGGCGACCCCAGTCTGCTGCAAAGTCGCATGATGCCCGAGCGGGTGCGCGCGGTACTGCTGTCCGGCATTCGATTTGCTCTTTTATGGCATCAGCGCGGCGGACGTCGCTGGTCGCTTCTTTTTCAGCGTGGCAAGCTCAAGCGCGCACTCGATGCGCTGGACAGTCATTGACTGCGCCAGCCGACTTTCGTTTTTCAAGACATGGAACAGACATGCACCTTTCATCTCTGACGGCCCTCTCTCCCATCGATGGCCGCTACGGCGATAAGACCGAGGCGCTTCGCCAACATTTCAGCGAGTTCGGCTTGATTCGAGCCCGCGTCATCGTCGAAGTACGCTGGCTCGAACGACTGGCCGATCATCCGGACATCCCCGAGGTAACCCCCCTGTCCGACGATGCCCGTGCCTTCTTGAATCGCTTGATCGAAGAGTTCGACGAAGAGTCCGCCGCGCGCATCAAGGGCATCGAACGTACGACCAATCATGACGTCAAGGCAGTCGAGTACTTCCTCAAAGACCGTCTGGCCGAACACGATGAACTCGCACGCATCAGCGAGTTCGTCCATTTCGCCTGCACCAGCGAAGACATCAATAACCTCTCGCACGCACTCATGCTGAGAGGCGGACTCGACAGCGTGCTGCTGCCCTCGATGCGTGAAACCTACACGCGCATCAAGGCGCTCGCGCATGAGCACGCCGAACAGCCAATGCTTTCAAGAACCCATGGCCAGACGGCAAGCCCTACCACGCTTGGCAAGGAAATGGCCAACGTGGCGGCCCGCCTTGCCCGTCAGCTCGAGCAGATCGAGTCGATCCGCATGCTCGGCAAGATCAACGGCGCCGTCGGCAACTACAACGCGCACTTGACCACCTACCCCGATGTAGACTGGGCCGCCAATGCCGAAACGTTCGTGACGTCGCTCGGGCTAACCTTCAACCCGTATACGACCCAGATCGAACCACACGATTACATTGCAGAGCTATTCGACAGCATCTGCCGCTTCAACACCATTTTGATCGACTTCGATCGGGACGTCTGGGGCTATATTTCACTCGGTTATTTCAAGCAGCGCACCGTCGAAGGCGAAATCGGCTCCTCGACCATGCCGCACAAGGTCAACCCCATCGACTTCGAAAACTCCGAGGGCAACCTGGGGCTTTCCAACGCCATCCTGGGCCATCTGGCGCAAAAACTGCCCATTTCACGCTGGCAGCGCGACCTGACCGATTCCACGGTCCTCAGAAACCTCGGGGTCGGCCTGGCCCATGGTCTGATTGCCTATCAGGCGACGCTTAAGGGCATCGGCAAGCTCGAAGCCAATCCGGCGCGCCTGAACGAAGATCTCAACAACAGCTGGGAAGTACTGGCCGAACCGATTCAGACCGTCATGCGGCGCTACGGCATCGAAAAGCCCTACGAAAAGCTCAAGGAGCTGACCCGTGGCAAGCGCATCGATCAGGCAGGCTTTGCCGCCTTCATCGATACGCTCGAGCTGCCTGATGACGTCAAGCTTGAACTGAAAGCGCTGACGCCAGAGCGCTATATCGGCAATGCCATTGCCCAGGCAAAAGCGCTTTAACGTTTCACCCCGCCGGGTCATCAAGGCCCGGCTTCACGCGATCGAAAACCATGACGTACGACGCCACCGCGCCATTGACCCTGCTTGGAAACCGCTCACCTGCTGAATTCTTGAGCGAGTACTGGCAGAAAAAGCCGCTTCTTATTCGAGGCGCCTACCCCGATTTTCAGGCCCCGCTCTCTCCCGATGAGCTGGCAGGGCTTGCCTGTGAGGATGGCATCGAGGCTCGACTGGTAGAACAATTCGGCCCGGACAAGACGTGGCAACTCTCCCACGGCCCGTTCGATGAGAACACGTTCAGCCGCCTGGGCGAGCGCGACTGGTCGCTGCTGGTACAGGCCGTGGACCACTACGTGCCGGACGTTGCCGAGTTGATGGCGGATTTCCGGTTCATTCCCGCCTGGCGCCTCGATGACATCATGATCAGCTACGCGCCACCAGGCGGCAACGTTGGCCCTCACGTCGACAATTACGATGTCTTCCTGCTTCAGGCCAGCGGCACCCGGCGCTGGCAGCTGGGCGAATTCTGCGATGAAAACGCGCCCGTAATTCAGGGCATCGACCTCAAGATGCTCGAGCACTTTGAGGTAAGCGCAGGACAGGACTGGGTGCTTGAGCCCGGCGATATGCTGTATCTGCCACCGAGGCTTGCTCATCATGGTGTCAGCGAAAGCAGTGACTGCATGACCATTTCAGTCGGCTTTCGCGCACCTTCCGCCGATGAAATGATCACCTCCTATGCCGATTTTCGAGGCGAGCAGCTCAGCGAGGAACAGCGTTACGGTGATGCTGACCTCACGGCGCCCTCGCACAGCGGTGAAATCGATGAACAGGCCCTCGCTCGCGCCCGCGAGGTCATCCTTACTGCACTGGATGAGCCGTCAACGCTTGCCGCTTGGTTCGGGCGCTACATGACCCAGGCCCGCTACCCGGATCAGCTTGCCGAGCCGGAAACGACTACAACGGCCGACACGCTTCTAAAGCGCCTGGAACAAGGCGAGGAAATCGAGCGCAGTCTTGGCTCACGCTTCGCCTTTCATGGTCTTGATTCGACGCGCGCAACGCTTTTTGCCGATGGTGATGCGATCGAATGCGATCGTACGCTTGCTGAAGCAGTTGCCTCGACTAACCCACTGACTCAAGACCTGGTGCCAATGGATCATGGAACTGCCGAGCTTCTGGCCGCACTGATTAACCGAGGTTCGCTGCACTGGCCCGATGACGATGATGCCTGACACCGTCACGATCGATCACGGCGATTGGGCAACCCTTGGCCACTGGTGTCGGCCGATTCGCACTGCGGTATTCGTTGATGAGCAAAAGATACCGCCTGCCGAGGAATGGGATGACGACGATCACAACGCTGTTCATTTCGTTTTGTTCGATCAGGGCGAAGCACTCGGCACGGCGCGCCTGTTGCCCGATGGTCACATCGGGCGCGTGGCCCTTTTGAAAAACAGCCGAGGCCGAGGGCTAGGTCACCGTTTAATGCATAACGTCATGGACCATGGAATGCGCCTTCACTCAAGGCTCGTTCTGTCAGCACAGACGCATGCGCTTGGCTTCTACGAACACCTCGGGTTTGTCGCGACCGGCGATGAGTTTTTGGAGGCAGGCATAGCGCATCGAACCATGGTCTACGCTGTCGAAGTGAACGATTGAGCAATCGATGCGTCTAACTTCTGATGCATCGTTTATATCCGACCTGGAGCACACCTCATGAAACACTTGGCGACTACAGCCCTTGTCATCAGTCTTGCCGCACTCGGCGGTTGCGCCAATAGCGACATTTATTCCGGCGATGTATACAGCGGCCAGGACGCGAAAACTGCACGGTATGTGCACTACGGCACTGTATCGCAGGTACGTCCGGTCAAGATTCAAGCAGGCAACCAGAATGACAGCGGGTTTGGCGGTATAGGCGGCGCCCTGCTTGGGGGCGTGCTTGGAAGTCAGTTCGGTGGCGGCAGCGGACGCCTTTTAACATCGGCCGTCGGCGCGGTCGGCGGCGCAGTAGCCGGCTCGAAGATCGAGCAGTCTGCCAATCAGGTCAACGCCTACGAAATCCAGATCCAGCAGGATAACGGCGAGCAGGTCGTGGTCGTCCAAAAGGCGGATCATCCCTATTCAGTTGGCCAGCGCGTACGCTTGATCGGCTCCGGGAACGATCTTTCAGTCGCCCCCGAATAATCAGGGTCAAGGTGTAACTTCGCCTGAGGAACATGCGGACTGCGTAGGGCTTGTCCTATACTGGTTAGCCACCTAACCATAACGATCAGCCCACGCAGGAAAAGGACTCCCCATGCGCGCAAAGACTTTAGCTCTGCTGCTCCTTGCAGCCTCCCCATCGGCTCTTGCCGACGGCATTCTCACCCTGAAAATCGATAACGATATATTTGCCAGTGGCGATGACGGTCATTACACCAATGGGCTGGAAGGCCAATGGACCTTTCGGCCCGCTGCCGACCACTGGACCCGCTCATTGTCAGAGTCCCTTCCTGTATGGTCGCGCGGCACGCTTGATATGGCGAGTTACCGATTCGGCCAACAAATCTATACCCCTGAGAACACCAGCGCGCACCAACTGATCGAAAGCGACCGCCCTTACGCAGGTTACTTGTATGCAGGACTATCGCTTTTTCAGGACGAGCGTGATGACACCCTTCGTCAAAGCGATTCGCTCTACATCGATATCGGTGTGGTCGGGCCGGCAGCAGGCGGTAAATTCATTCAAAATAACTTCCATCATTTGATCGACAGCGATAGAGCGGAAGGCTGGCATAACCAATTGAACAACGAGCCAACGCTTGCCGTTGGCTGGAACCGCGCCTGGTGGCACCGTGGCTCGATAGGTAACCTTGAAACCGAATATGGCCCCAACGTGGGTGTCACACTGGGCAATCTGTACGATTTTGCCGAAACCGGCTACATGGTTCGTGTCGGGCGTGGGTTATCCGATGTCTATGGTATGCCAAACGTTTCACCGTCACAGAGCGGGCGCACGTTCTTTACCCCAAACCGAGGCGGCTGGTACGCCTTTGCCGGGCTCACGGGGCGCTATGTTGCGCATAACATGCTGCTCGACGGCAATACCTTTCAAGACAGTGCCGAGGTCGACCGCCGTCCCTGGGTAGGTGACGCATTGACCGGGGTCGCGTTAACCTACGACCGCTGGAATGTCGCCTTCACTGCCGTCTGGCGGACACATGAGTTTGAAGCGCAGGACGACAGCGACAAGTTCGGCTCATTGACCATCTCCACCTGGCTTTAGGTCAGCCCCCTGGCGTTAGGTGACAGCGCGGCAGGCACGTAACCTTGCTTACCGCGCGATGGTCAAGGCTCATGATTTAGCCACCCCTTATTATCTACCTTACTAGATTGCCCTCATGAACGATTACCATTCCCCGGCCTACGCCGACCTGTTTCAGCGCCATAAACTCGACGATTTCGAAGCCTTGTGGGCACTGTCTCTCACACCGGTCGATGCTCCCAACCTCGAGCGTGGCGGCCACTCTGAAGTATGCTTGCTGACGCTTGAGAATCAGCGTTTTTTCGTCAAGCGCCAAACAAACCATCTCGGTCGAAGCGTTCAGCGCCCTTTTGGCGAACCGACCTTCGCGCGTGAATTTAGAAACATTCAACTCTTTCAAAAGCGGGGCATCCCGGCGCTGGATGCGGCCTGGTTCGGTGAGCGCCGCTCGGGCAAATCCTGGCGTGCCATTCTGATCACACCTGCCCTGGATGGGCATGAAGATCTCATCGATTTGAACGCGCGCTGGCAAACGCTCTCCAATGAGACCCAACACGGTATCATCGATGCCAGTGCAACTCTGCTGCGCACTCTTCATGACAGCGGCTTGCTGCATGGCAGCCTTTACGCCAAGCATGTGTTCTTGACGCAAACACCCTCAGGCTGGTTCGCCCGCTTCATCGACCTCGAGAAATCCAGGCCCTTCTTTCGGCGCTCAGCAGAGCGTGTACGTGATCTTGATGTGTTCGCTCGCCGCCTTGATCAATGGCAAGAAAACGAGTGGCAGCGCTTTTTCGAGCATTACGCCGGGCCCGAAGGGCCCCAGTGGCGCCAGAAACTCGACGCGCGCTTGGCACGTAAACGTAAGAAATAACCTCGATCATCAAAAGCTATCAACCTGATAGTCAAAATCTTAGAAATAATACGTGACAGCACGAACACTGTTTCCTATGATGCACACATCGTTTGGAAACACCGTTCGCAAACACGATGACGGTGACCAGCATTCAAGGAGAACGACATGAAACTTTCTAAAATTATTTCTGTAACCATCCTCGCCGGTGCATCTACCGTTGCTGCGCAATCAGCACTCGCCTACGGCGCAGGCGACATCTTTGTTCGTGGTGATGTTTCCAAGACCGACGCAACTGCAACTGGTAACTACGAAGACGACACCGGCTGGACAGGTTCAATCGGCTACATGCCGATGGACAAACTGGGCGTGGCTCTGAGCACCAGCGACCGCACCAAGTTCGAGAACAAGGAAAGCGGTTCCAGCTTCAAGGCGCGTCCTTATAGCCTGCTGGTTCAGTACTATCCGCTTGGCGGCACTGATGCCAAGGTTCAGCCTTATGTTGGTGGCGGCGCCACATACGTTCGCTTTAACGGCGAAGAAAATGGCCAGGCTGCTCTGGACGACTCCGAGTGGGGCTGGACTGGTCAGGCAGGTGTTGACCTCAACATCACCAACAACTGGGCTCTGAACGGTTTCGCTCAGTACACAGACGTAGATGCGACTGCCAGCAGCACTGGCAACCACATCGACATCGACCCGGTTACCGTTGGCGGCGGTGTTACTTACCGCTTCTAAGCCGGTCACATCGGTTATCGATCAAAGGCTGCCCTTGGGCAGCCTTTTTTTATGCGTATATTTTGACCGGGACTTGCTCAGAGAAAAAGCTTGAGTAGAATGCTCAACTATCTTAATTAAATTTAATTTAGAAAAATGCGACAAAATGCCTCACGACATAATTCCCCCTAAACAGTAAGGTTATTTTTGAACAGCGTTCTTAAAAAATGGCCTGTCATTCAAGGGGAATATATTGTGAAAATCGGTTCTATCGTACCGGCTCTGGCCGTGACCATTGGCGCAGCCGTCGTATCTCAGCCTGTCATGGCCTATGGCCAGGGTGATCTTTACACGCGCGTCGGTGTGGCCAAGGTGTCACCTAAAAGCGATAACGGTAACTTCAATGAACTGGCGCCCGGCAGCGACCTGGATGTCGACGATGAATCCGGCTTTGCCTTCACACTTGGCTATCGATTCCTTGATAAATGGGGCGTGGAACTTCTGGCTGCAGAGCGCTTCGAGCACGACATCAACTTAAATGGCGACAAGGTCGGCTCTACCAAACACTTGCCGCCAACGCTGACGCTTCAGTACTACCCGCTTGGTGGCACAGATGCACGCGTTCAGCCCTATGTCGGTGGAGGCGTCAATTACACACGGTTCTCAAGCGAGAAGCTCGAGGGCGGCGATCTGGACATGGACGACTCCTGGGGATACGCAGCTCAGGTCGGCGTCGATTTGCTGGTCAACGAGCACTGGGCCTTCAACGCCGCAGCCTGGTATTTGGACATTGACTCCGATACAACCGCAACCATCGGCGGCCAGAGCTATGACACAACGGTAAATATTGATCCGATCGTCGTCATGGGTGGGGTCAGCTACCGCTTTTAAGACGGCATTGCATGTTATGAGGCGCTGAATATCAGCGCCTTTTTTGTCAGCGTTACGGCAATCTGAAATAATCGCGGCCCCTACGACCTTAGGCGCATGAACGATTACCGATATGCCTGATACTGCTTTGAAAACCGCTCTAAAACCAACAGATACTCTAGCCCTGGGGTTAATGACGTTTGCCCTGTTTCTCGGGGCTGGAAATCTTATCTTTCCACCCCAGGTCGGCCAACAGGCCGGTACAGACTTCTGGCCAGCCGCGCTTGGCTTTTTAACCACCGGTGTCGGCCTGCCCGTGCTTGGCATCGTAGCCGTCGCTGTGGCCGGCGGTGGGCTTGATCGTATTCTGTCACCCATCCCCAAGGCGGCAGCTACGCTTTTCGGGCTGTGCATTTATTTAAGCATCGGCCCAATGTTCGCCATGCCACGCACAGCAACCGTTGCCTATAACATGGGCGCAGCCCCTTTTCTGGAAGATCCTTCAGCTTACGTCCAGCCTTTGTACGTCGGCGTTTTCTTCCTGATCGCGGTTTCACTCTCCCTGATGCCCGGGCGATTGGTAGACGTCGTCGGCAAATGGATAACACCTATTCTGATTGCGCTTCTCGCAATTCTCGCCGGTGCCACGCTTCTCTTCCCACAGGGTGATTTCGGCTTGCCCTCTCCCGACTGGCATAGAAGTCCATTTGCCAAGGGGGTACAAAGCGGTTATCTGACCATGGATATGCTGGCCTCCATGGTGTTCGGTATCCTGATCACCAATGCCATTCGAAACAAGGGCATTGAAGCGCCGGCTCGGATAACACGGTATACCCTCTCGGCCGGCGCGATCGCAGGCGTGTGCCTGGCCGCGGTTTATCTGCCGCTCGCATTCATGGGCGCAACCAGCCATGAGGTGGCCCCCAACGCAGAAAGCGGCGCCCTGATTCCCGCCTACGTCGACGCGCTGCTTGGCCCTACTGGCGGCATTATCCTGGCGGTAGTGATTACACTGGCCTGCCTGACAACCGCGATCGGCCTTCTAACGGCCTGTGGCGAGTACTTCAATCGGTTGATTCCTGCCGTGCCCTACCGTGTCATTATCGTTGCGCTGGGAATTTCGGGTATCGCAGTGGCACTCCAGGGGCTTGGCACCTTGATTCAGGTGTCGGTTCCGGTATTGAGCGCACTCTATCCACTGGCCATCGTCGTTATTGCGCTGTCTCTGATTCGCCCATGGCTATCGCACCCCGCTCGGATGTTTAACGCGGCGCTGGCGATCACATTGCCCTTCGGTGTCCTGGAAGGCCTTCACGCTGCAGGCAAGCTTTCAACGCTTGGGCTGGCCTCGATGTATGAGGCACTGCCATTGAGCGACGATCAGACCGTATGGCTTCTTCCCGCACTTATCGGTATTGGCCTGGGCCTGGCTCTACAGAAACGGGCCTAGGGTGGCCCTGAATACCGTTAATGCGTGCCGTTCATGACACCGTCGATACGCTCCAACGCCTGAATCAATGAAATACGAGTACTGTAGCGGTACTCCTTGAGGTACAGTTCCGCTGCAGGCGCAATGCTTGATGAGGCCGGAAGCGCGGCGTTGGCGTCCAACAGCGCATTGAGCTTTGGAATCAGTACAAAACGAAGCCATTGCGGCAGCGACATGGTGTCGACGCAAAACGGTGTCTGGCTTGCGAACGCCTGTGCAGCAGGTTGCTCAAGACGCCATAGATCAGCTGCCTTCATAGCCGCTTCAAGCGTCTCAACGGCCTGCTTCATTGAATCCTGTTGAGTCATCATTGTCCTTTAAATAGAAAGTTATGCACTGTCATGAACCATTCACAGTTATCCTGAATGAGCGTGTGGATAACTCGGGGAAAACCGGTCTCAGGCGAGTTCTGATGGCCCTTGGCGCGATCTGGTCATTTTTTAAACACTCAATGAACGCCGCGACCGGCGCTTCATCACTACAGGAGCATGCATCATGAGTTCCGCCCCTGTGACGCTTGGCAGCCTGTTCGACCAGGCTGGCATCGAGCCGCTCTACATTCACCTGGGCCGCGAGATCAGCCGATGCGATCACGCAACGTTTGAAGCGTTCGAGACCCAACAGGCCCCCTGGCCCTCACCCTGGCAACAGCGCGCTCATCTTGGCATCGTCTTCGAGCTTGAAGGCGCCACTGCGTCAACTACCGTGGTCTGGTTCCTGGCGTTTCCGCTGGATGAGCAAGGCTTTCTCGACCCGGCGATGCGCGATGGGTTTATCCACCGTCTGCTGCATACTCTTGGCCAGCAGCCGCTGGATACGCTGGCCGCCTCCGAGGAGGTCGTGCCGCTGATGAAAGACAACCCACTTGCCTTCGAGCCCAGCGACCTATCGCTTGCCCTCTTTCATGCGCTGGTTGCCCGAGCGCAACACCGCCCAGCCAGTAGTCACTGTGAAATGGCCGAGGCCTATTTTAACGGCTCTATGCCCGATAGGCACTGGGAAGTCTTGGGTTGGCAGGGCGTGGCTGATTACGTCATACGCCGAGACGGCGCCAGTGAACGTCACCTCGCGACCCGCCTCGATACTCTACCCGACCCGGCACTGGTTGCGCTCAATGCCTGTCTCGAATTTTGCCCCCCACTAAGCGGCGAACTGATCGAGGCCTTGAAGCAGCAAAGCGTCAGCGCCTCGTCTTCGGAAGTAAGACAGAGCTGTCTCCGAGCGGGACTTGCAAGCGCACGACCCGAGGCGGCCGAGTGGGCCAATGACCTGCTCGAGAAAACGTCAGTAGACGATGAAACACTCGCTGTCTTTGCCGTACGCGGCTGGCATCATCTTGAGCATGAGACGAGACTTCACCGGTTCCTCGACCAGTTGAGCAAGTCGTCTACACTGGATATGGCACAGTGGCTCAAATCGCTTGCTCTACTGCCAAGACTTCGCTTACCGCTGTTAATGATGCTGAAAAACGCACCAGATGACTCTTTGCTGGCACGCCGACTTGATCAATTGACGATGTGAGATCGCCATGACTTCACTGCCCTATGAGCCCCGTGCCATTGTTGGACGCAGGGAAATAGTCACGCTCCCCGAGCTTGAGCTTCGCCTACCCTGTAAGGTCGATACCGGTGCACGCACCTCGGCGCTCCATGCCGAAAACATTACGCCGTTTGAACGCAATGGCCATTGGTATGTCCGTTTCGACAGCTGGAGCGGCGATGGAGAAGGCGCATCTCGCCATTTCGAACTGCCGCTTTACGATCGACGTCAGGTTAAAAGCTCGAATGGCCACAGCGAAAATCGCTGCGTTATTCGCACTCTGATGGAATTGGGCGAGCTTTCCTACGATATCGAACTGACCCTGGTCGACCGTCAGGACATGCGGCACCCAATGTTATTGGGCCGGCGCGCCATGCGCCGTCTTTTAGTGGCGCCCGGCGCTTCTTTTCTCCATGGCTCGCCCTGACAGGCGTCCATTTGCAGGAGACGTACCATGCATATCGCTATCTTGTCTCGCAATCGCTCGCTGTATTCCACCAAACGCCTTGAAGAAGCGGCTCTGGAACGCGGGCATACGGTACGCATCATCGATACCCTGCGATGCTACATGAACATTGCCTCTCATCGCCCAACCATTCATTACAAGGGCGAAGAGCTTGAGCCCTTCGATGCGGTCATTCCTCGTATCGGCGCTTCGGTCACGTTCTATGGCTGCGCGGTTCTACGTCAATTCGAGATGATGGGCACCTATGTTCTAAACGATTCGGTCGGGATCACCCGTTCGCGCGATAAGCTGCGCTCATTGCAGCTTCTTTCACGCAAGGGGTTGGGCCTGCCCGTGACCGGGTTCGCGCACTCACCGGATGATATTCCGGACCTGATCAAGATGGTCAAGGGTGCACCACTGGTCATCAAACTTCTTGAAGGCACTCAAGGCATCGGTGTAGTTCTCGCCGAGACCAACCAGGCGGCCGAAAGCGTCATCCAGGCCTTCATGGGCATGAAGGCCAACATCATGGTCCAGGAGTACATCAAGGAAGCGAAAGGCGCTGATCTGCGCTGTCTGGTCGTGGGCGAGAAGGTCGTTGCCGCGATGAAGCGCCAGGCCGCCGATGGGGAGTTTCGCTCCAACCTTCACCGCGGGGGAACGGCAAGCAGCATTCGAATCACTCCCGAAGAGCGCTCGACCGCCATTCGAGCCGCCAAGGCCATGGGGCTCAGAGTTGCCGGCGTAGATCTTTTACGTGCCAACCACGGCCCGGTCATCATGGAAGTGAATTCCTCACCAGGGCTTCAGGGCATCGAAACCACCACGCAGCGTGATATTGCCGGGCTGATCATAGAGCACATCGAGAAAAACGCATCGCACAAGCAAAAAGCACCGCCGAAACCTAAAGGTTAGGTTTTTCTTAATGGCGGGGTCTGGCAAACTATCCATTACTCGCCTTCATACTACTGCGTCACCGGAGGTGGCCGCGCATGTTTCTCGATAATCGCCAAGTGGCGATGGATAGCTTGCTGGAAGCTCTGGCCGACAGCCTCGATTATTTTCAGGATAACGTGGAGCGTTTGCGCCCCTCGATCAAGGACGCTCTAAAGCCTTATTTCGAACAGCGCACCGCCGATCTGAAGACGCTTCAGTCCCAAAGCAAGACCTACCTGAATCTGCTGCCGCGCGATGCCGATGTCGAGCGCGATGACTACATGTGGCTATGGAGCCGACTCAAAAGCTTCGTGGGGGATGACAGCCAGGTCTTGATTAACGAGCTGCTCGAGCAGGAGCGCGTGTTGATGCAAGCCATTTCAACCGCTTTCACGCATGATTTGCCCGAGCAGATTGACCCGACGCTCGAGCGCATCTGGTCGGATTGCCGAGCACTTATTCGCGAATTGTATCAGCAGCAGAAAAAAGAGCGTGGCGAACGCCTACCTCGACAGCGCAGAGCCGGCAGACGGCGCTCGCAACAGCAGTAATTCTTCAATGAGCTCAATCGACCGATAATTCAATTATCGGTCGATTCGATCGGAAGCGCGGGCCCCAGAAAATGAGGCACCCGGTGCCATAGAAACAGATCGCCTACCGTGGCCGCTCGAGCGAGCCACTCTCTGACTCGCATTGATGCATCAAGGCGAGGACGATTCGCCTCAGCAACACACCCATACGCATCCAACCCAAGATGGTTGGCAATGAACAATGCCCGTGGCAAGTGCCAATCCTGAGTAATCAGAACCGCTTTTGAGACCCTAAAGACCGAATGGGCGCGATACACGGTTTCAAAGGTACTGAAACCTGCAAAATCCATGGTCATTGAATGAGCGGGAACATGTTGAGCATGAAGCGCGCGCCACATATAGCGCGGCTCGTTGTAATAGCGGGTGCGATTATCGCCGGAAAGAAGAAGATGATCGACGGTGCCAAGCCTTAAAAGCTGTGCGGCGGTATCAATCCGAGCATGAAAATGAGGATTCGAACCACCGCCTTTCAAGCCGTAGGAAGTACCGAAGACAACGCCGACAGGCGCGTGGGGGCATTCAAGCGCATCCTGTGTAATCTGGTCGCGTGTCGACAGAATGACCCAGGCGTTTAGGGCTGTCAGCACCGCAAACACGGTCATAAGCGCCCATGAGCCGCCCTTGACCACCATCACGGTCAGTCTTTTCATGCCGCCCTCACCCGCACCATGATCTGTCTACCGCGCTGGACTCAGAACATGCCCAGTTCCAGACGCGCCTCCTCGCTCATCATGTCACGGGACCAAGGAGGACTAAAAACGATTTCGATATTGACCTTGGAAATTTGAGGCGCCCCGAGAATCTTGTGACGTGCATCTTCAGCAATGACCTCGCCCATACCGCAGCCAGGCGCCGTCAGCGTCATGCGAATATTAACCACGCGCTCGCCTGAAATCAGAGTATCAAGGCGACACCCGTAGACAAGGCCAAGTTCAACGATATCGACCGGGATTTCCGGGTCAAAGCACGTATGAAGCTGCTCCCAGATAAACGCCTCGATCTCATCGTCGGTGGCGTCTTCATGAAGTGTGGGCCTTGGAAGAGAATCAAGGCCAAGTGCATCGAGTTTGTAACCTTCAATCAGGTAAAGCCGGCCCTCCAGCAACACACTGACGGATGAGCCCATGGCCTGCATGACCTGTACAACCGCATCCTCTTCAAGGACAACCGGCTTTCCAAACGGAATCGAGATGGCTTCGACGGCACGCTGCAGAGGCATTTGCTGCCCCTTGGATACCCCATCCAGCGGGTTACTCATTGCCTCTCCTCAGCGCAGCATCTTGATGACGCGCCCAAGCGCATCGACGAATTGATCCGCTTCTTCGAGCGTATTGTAGACACCAAACGACGCTCGGCAGGTGGCATCGAGTCCGAACTTTTGCATCAGCGGCTGAGCGCAGTGATGCCCGGTACGAATTGCCACGCCGAACTGATCGATCAGAAGCCCGATGTCCTGCGAGTGCGCCCCTTCGACCACAAATGAAATCACGCCGCACTTGTTTGGCGCCGTACCGATCAGGGAAAGACCATCGATGGACTCAAGGCGCTGCGTGGTATGCGAAAGAAGCGTCTGCTCCCACTCGGTTACCAGCTCGAAATGCAGGTTGGTCAGCCACCGAATGGCCCGATCAAGTGCAATCGCCTCGCCAATGGCCGGCGTTCCAGCCTCGAACTTGTGAGGCGGTGCCGCGAACGTGGTGCCTTCCGTAAGCGTTACCTTGCTGATCATCTCACCGCCGCCTTGCCAGGGCGGCATCGCCTCGAGCAGCTCGAGACGACCGTATAACGCACCGATACCGGTCGGCCCGTAAATCTTGTGGCCGGAAAAGGCGTAGAAATCCGCGCCCAGCGCCTGTACATCGACACGCGCATGGGCCACCGCCTGGGCGCCATCGACCAGAATCAGCGCCCCCTGTGCATGAGCAAGCGCGGCAAGCTCACTGACAGGGTTGATGGTCCCAAGGGCGTTCGACACATGATTGACCGCCACCAGCCGTGTCCGCTCATCGATCAGCGAACGCGCAGCGTCCAGATCCAGAACGCCTCGCGCGTCGACAGGAATGACGCTTAGCGTGAACCCAAGCTCCGTCGATAACATCTGCCACGGCACGATGTTGGAGTGGTGCTCCATCTCACTGATAATGACGCGATCACCAGCACGCAGGTTCGCGCGGCCCCAGGTATTGGCCACCAGATTGATGGCCTCGGTGGTGCCGCGCGTGAACACGATTTCCTCAACGCGTTCGGCGTTCAGAAACTCCCGCACCGTATCACGCGCCCGCTCGAACGCCGCCGTGGCTTCATCCGCCAGGGAATGCAATCCCCGGTGAATGTTGGCGTTATAACGATTGAAGTAATCGCTGTAGGCCTCGAGCACCGGGGTCGGCGTTTGAGTGGTCGCTGCGTTATCGAGGTAAACCAGGGGCTTACCGTCATGCAGCAAACGCGAAAGTATCGGGAACTCGGCGCGAATCTCTTCGACATCCAACGCCAGCGTTGAGTCCATCGTCATGCGTCCTGTGCCTCCACCAAATCCTGAAGATTGAATCGGTCCGGCAACTTGCCGGCAACGGCCCGCTCAACGCGCAGGGCGATGTTCGGCTCGTTGACGCTATCGAGTACTTCACCGGCGAAGGCAAGCGTCAGCAGACCACGCGCCATGGCTTCATCGAGGCCACGGGCACGCATGGCGAACACTGCACGTTCATCGAGCTGACCGGTGGTCGTACCGTGCGAGCATAGAACGTCGTCGGCGTAGATCAGAAGCTCCGGCTTGGTGTCGATCTCGGCGCGATCGGAGAGCAACAGGTTGGCATTGTTCTGATAGCCGCGCACCTGCTGGGCATCGCGCTTGATGTGCACCAGGCCGTTGAACACGCCTCGGGCACGGTCATCGAGAATACCCTTGTAGTTCTCGTTGGAATACGTACGCGGCGCGTTGTGATGCACCTTGGTGTGGTTGTCCATATGCTGGCGCCCACGGCCAAAGAACAGCCCATAGTAATCACAGACAGCATTTTCATCGTTGAGCTCGGCCACCAGATCGTTTCGCGCGATCGACCCGCCCAGGTTCAGGTTGAACGAGCGGTAATGGCTGTCTCTCGCCTGCTCGATGTGCACGCTTGCGATATGAAATTCCTGCGTACTGGCTTCCTGAAGCTTGTAGTGCACCAGGTGCGCTGCCTTCTCGACGAAAAGCTCACTGACCACGTTGGTCAGGTTGGCCGCGCCCTCTTCACCGATATAGTGCTCGATGATGGTAGCCTCGCTCTGAGAGCCCGCTTCGATAATCACGCGAGGGTGCGTCATGACCGGCGCATCTTGCTTTCGCGACACGAACAGCAGATAGACTGGCTTGTCGAGCGCAACACGCCGGCCGATACGCACGATGGCGCCTTCGGCGGTGAACGCCGCATTCAGTGCTGAAAACGCAGAGAAATCAACGTTATTCAACCGCCCGAGCGCGCCACCGACGGCTTCATGATTGCTGGCCAATGCCTGTGACAACGGCTCGACGCTGACGTCACCTTCAAGCCCCTCGAGGGAGGAAAGCTCGGCGCTAAACACACCATCGACGAACACCATCCGATACGCATCGATCTCAAGCATCATGGCATCGAGCTGAGCGCGATCAAAATCCGCATTATCGGTCAGCGCAAACTGCTGTTTGGCGATCGCTGAAACGTCAGTGTACTTCCACTCTTCGTTCTTGCGGTTCGGAAAGCCGACCGCCTCGAAACGAGCAGCGCCGGCCTGGCGTCTTGCGGCGATCCAGCTCGGCTCGGCGTCAAGCTGCTTGCGGGCACCGAGCTGGTCGAGAAAGCCCTGTACTCCAGTCATGCAACGCTCCCTTCGGTGAGCCAGTCATAGCCGCGGTCTTCAACTTCAGTGGCAAGCGTCTTGTCGCCACTTTTGACGACGCGGCCGTCCATCAGAATATGCACCACATCGGGCTCGATGTGATTCAGAAGCCGCTGATAGTGGGTCACCATCAAGATGGAGCGGTCTTCGCTTCGAAGCGAATTGACGCCCTGAGACACGACCTTCATGGCATCGATATCGAGGCCGGAATCGATTTCATCAAGCAGGGCAAGCTTTGGCTGCAGCACCAGCATTTGCAGAATTTCGTTGCGCTTTTTCTCGCCGCCGGAAAACCCTTCGTTGACCGCGCGCTGCAGGAAGCTGTTGTCCATTTTCATGTAGGCAAGCTTTTCACGCACCAGCTTCATGAACTCCGGAGCCGGAATTTCACCTTCACCGCGCGCTTCGCGCTGTGCATTGAGCGCTGCTTTCAGCAAGTAGACGTTCTTGACGCCCGGGATCTCGACCGGGTACTGAAAGCCCATCAGAAGCCCGGCCCGTGCCCGGTCTTCCACCGCCATTTCCAGCAGATCCTCGCCTTCAAACGTGATGGTGCCCTGGGTCACTTCATACCCTTCGTTACCGGCCAGCACGGCCGACAGCGTCGATTTGCCAGCACCGTTCGGCCCCATGATGGCGTGCACCTCACCCGGGTTGATGGTGAGGTTGATGCCCTTGAGGATCTCCGTGCCGTCGATGCTGGCGTGCAGGTCTTTAATCTCTAACATGTTCAAGCCTTGAATAGGGTGGCAACGCGTGCCGTTGAAACAGAAAATTGATGACGCGGCGATTAACCGACCGAGCCTTCCAGCGTCACGCTCAGAAGTGCTTCGGCCTCGACGGCGAATTCCATCGGCAACTCCTGGAACACGTCCTTGCAGAAGCCATTGACGATCATGTTCACAGCGTCTTCTTCGTTGATGCCGCGGCTCTGGCAATAAAAGAGCTGATCTTCACCAATTTTCGAGGTTGTCGCCTCGTGCTCGACCATCGATTTACTGTTGCTGATTTCCTGATACGGGAAGGTATGCGCCCCGCACTGGTCGCCAATCAGCAAGGAATCGCACTGCGTGAAGTTACGTGCGTTCTCGGCTCTCGGCAGAATCTTGACCAGTCCACGATAGGCCTGATCGCTTCTGCCGGCTGCAATCCCTTTCGACACGATGGTCGATTTGGTGTTTTTACCGATGTGGATCATCTTGGTGCCGGTATCGGCCTGCTGACGTCCGTTGGTCACGGCCACCGAATAGAACTCACCGACGCTGTCATCACCGCGCAGCAGGCATGACGGGTACTTCCAGGTAATTGCAGAACCTGTCTCGACCTGAGTCCAGCTGATCTTTGAACGATCGCCCCGGCAGTCGCCGCGTTTGGTCACGAAGTTATAGATGCCGCCCTTGCCGTCCTCATCGCCGGGATACCAGTTCTGAACGGTGGAGTATTTGATGTAGGCATCGTCTAGGGCCACGAGTTCGACCACGGCCGCATGCAGCTGGTTTTCATCACGCTGGGGCGCGGTGCACCCTTCGAGGTAAGACACCTGGGCCTGCTTGTCGCAGATGATCAGCGTACGCTCGAACTGGCCGGTATTGGCGGCGTTGATACGGAAATAGGTCGAAAGCTCCATCGGGCACTCGACGCCTTCCGGCACGTAGACGAACGAGCCATCGGTGAACACGGCCGAATTGAGTGCTGCAAAGAAGTTATCGCCGCGCGAAACAACAGTGCCCAGGTACTGTTTGACCAGCTCCGGATGCTCACGGATTGCCTCTGAAATCGAACAAAAGATAACGCCCGCTTCAGCAAGCTTATCCTTGAACGTGGTCGTTACCGACACCGAATCGAACACCGCATCGACGGCGACACCTGCAAGCGCTGCGCGCTCATGCAGCGGGATACCGAGCTTTTCGTAGGTTTCGAGCAGTTTCGGATCAACTTCATCCAGACTCTGAGGCCGGTCTTCAGGCTTTTTGGGCGCACTGAAGTAGGAAATCGCCTGATAGTCGATTGGCGGATAGTCAAGGTGAGACCAGTCCGGCTCGCTCATTTTTTTCCACTGTTCGAACGCCTCGAGCCGCCAGTCGAGCATCCACTGGGGTTCTTCCTTTTTCTTCGAGATAAAGGCAATGGTGTCTTCGTTCAGTCCCGGCGGCGCCGTGTCGCTCTCGATGTCGGTCACGAACCCTTGGGTATATTCGCGCCGAACGAGCTGTTCCATTTCTTCGCTAGCCATGGTGCTCTCTCTCCCTGTCGGACGCGGCGGCCCGACCATCGTCTTACGTTGCCTAGGCGTCGCTGATGCTTGCCAGGGAAACACTTTGAATAGGCAGCATGACAGGCATCTTGATCGGCGTTTTCTGCGCCAGATCCGCCAGGGTCACACTGTCCAGAAACTGTCTGATTGCCATGGAGACGCGTTGCCAGTTATCGGCCACGCCACAGGTGGCAGCAAGGCCACACTCGCCTTCTGCCTGACTGCATTCCGTCATGGCAACAGGCCCTTCTATGGCCTCGATGATCTCGCTGACCGAAATCTCGATGGGCGTTCGGGTCAACCGATACCCGCCCTGAGCACCCCGCCGTGATTGCAACAACCCTGCATGCATCAGCATCTTGAGCGTCTTGCTGACCGTGGGCCGAGGCACACCGACCGCCTCGGACAACTCGGCCGCTGCATGCGCCTGCTCGGGATAGCGCGCAATGTGCGCCATCACCACCGCGGCGTAGTCACTCATTTTGGAAAGTCGCAGCATGCGAAGTACCTCTCACAACATTGAGGACCATTCTAGTCCCCATTAAAAATGATGTGAAGGCGAATACGCATTATCGGACCGATAGACGCACGTTAATCGCACGTTCATGACCGTTAACCGAAATAAGAATACGTTTCAATTATATTTGCATCTTTGCCACAACAAAAAAATGCCCCGCAAGCGGGGCATCTTTGAAGCCGAATGGCTTATTCAGAGAACGGGTTACGCAGCACGATCGTTTCGTTGCGATCCGGCCCGGTCGAGATAATATCGATCGGGGTGCCAACCTGCTCTTCCAGATATCGAATGTACTGGCGCGCGTTGTCAGGCAATTCCTCGAGACGCTTGATGCCGAGGGTCGACTCGCTCCAGCCCGGAAGATCCTCATATACCGGCTCGATGGCGCTGTAGCCTTCGGAGTCGACCAAATTATCGGTCAACTCGCCATCCTTGGTGCGATAACCGATACACACCCGAATGTTTTCAAGCCCGTCGAGTACGTCGAGCTTGGTCAGGCAAATGCCTGAAACCGAGTTGATCGCGACCGCATGGCGAAGCGCAACCGCGTCGAACCACCCGCAGCGGCGTGCACGGCCGGTGGTGGCACCGAACTCATGGCCTTTCTCGGCCAGGTGCTGACCGAACTCATCGAACAGCTCGGTCGGGAATGGGCCGGAGCCGACGCGTGTGGTGTAGGCCTTGGTGATCCCGAGCACGTAATCCAGATACAGCGGACCAACACCAGAGCCGGTGGCAGTACCCCCGGCGGTAGTGTTGGAACTGGTCACGAAGGGATAGGTGCCATGGTCGATGTCAAGCAGTGAGCCCTGCGCGCCCTCGAACATGATGTTCTGGCCGGACTTTCGAACCTCGTGCACCAGACTTACGGTGTCGCACACCATCGGGCGAAGCTCTTCGGCCATGGCCATGGCGTGATCGAGCACCTGCTGAAAATCGACAGGCTCTTCGCCGTGGTAGTGCTGAAGCACGAAGTTGTGATAATCGAGCACCTCGCCGAGCTTGCTGGCAAAGCGTTCACGGTGAAGGATATCGCCCAGGCGCAGGCCACGGCGAGCGACCTTGTCTTCATAGGCCGGGCCAATGCCACGGCCGGTGGTGCCGATCTTGGCCACACCGCGCGCCTTTTCACGCGCCTGATCAAGCCGCACGTGATACGGCAGGATCAGCGGGCAGGCCGGCGACAGACGCAGACGCTTGCGAACCGGCACGCCCTTTTCCTCGAGTTCCTTGATCTCATCGATCAGCGCCTCGGGCGACAGTACGACGCCGTTACCGATCACGCAGGTAACGTCATCGCGCAATATGCCGGACGGAATCAAATGAAGTACGGTCTTCTCGCCGTCAATGACCAGCGTATGGCCGGCGTTGTGACCGCCCTGGAACCGAACCACCGCTGCGGCGGATTCCGTGAGCAGGTCAACGACCTTGCCCTTGCCTTCATCGCCCCACTGCGTGCCGAGTACTACAACGTTCTTGCCCATGACGTTCATCTCTACCGTTTGCTTGGTTAAAAAAAAAACGTTTGGCGTTTACTTCATCTCACTGATCGGCACGACGGCCCACTGACCTTCGCGCTTGACCAACGCACGATCGCAGCGATAGTGCGCCTCGAGTGCGCTGCCGTCCTGACCCGGAAGTGCCTGCACCACGCGGACGCCTTCGCTTCGAAGCGTGCGGATGCGTGCCTGAAGCTCAGCGTCGTACTCGGCAGGCGCCCACACCCCATCGGCTGGCGGCTGCTGCTCGCTGAGCGAGGCGAGAAGCTTCAGGTCCATGGAGCAGCCGGTTGCCGGGCGTGGCCGGCCGAACGCACGCCCCGTGCCATCGTAGCGCCCGCCCTTGGCAAGCGCCTGACCATAGCCTGAAACGTGAGCGGCAAAGACCATACCGGTGTGGTACTGATAGCCACGAAGTTCGGCGAGGTCGAAATAAAGCGCCACATCGCCGTGACTCGCTTCGAGTCGCTGCTGGAGCTGAACCAGATAATCAAGCGCCGCCATGACCGAGGCCGACGCACCTGCAAACATGGTGCGCGCCTGATCGAGAATCTCGACACCCCCATGCAGCCTTGGCAGCGCCTTCAGCATGGCCGCTAAAGCCGCATCAGCCACCTGCGCCTCGATCAGAGCGTCGCTGTCTTCAAGCGCCTTGCGTTCGATCGCCTCGAAGATGCGGCCGCGCGCCTGGGCATCAAGACCGGCTTCTTCCATGAGCGCGCGATAGATGCCGATGTGGCCAATGGCGAGGTGGATATGACTCGCACCCGCAACGTCGAGACTTTCAAGCACCAGCTGAAGAATTTCGACGTCGGCATCGATACCGGAGTGCCCGAAGAGTTCGAGCCCGACCTGAACCGGGCTGCGTCCGCCCTGGTACTCATCGGCCTGCGCCCTGAGCACATGGGCGCAGTAGCAAAGGCGAACCGCACCCTCGCGGTGAAGCGAGTGCGCGTCCATGCGAGCAACCTGAGGCGTCACATCGGCACTGATGCCCATCATGCGGCCGGTGTGCTGATCGGTCAGCTTGAAGGTCTGTATATCAAGATCGGAGCCCGTGCCGGTCAACAGCGAGTCAAGAAACTCGACCGGCGGTGGTACGACCATGTCGTAACCCCACCGGTAATAGGTATCGAGCAGCGTGCGCCGGAGCGATTCCATGCGCAGGGCTTGAGGTGGCAGTACTTCATCCATGCCATCAGGAAGAAGCCAGCGATCGGCGATGGTCATATGCTGTGTCCTGCTTTGAAACGTGACCGTTGCCTCGGTGCCGGCAACGGCTCCCCCTGTTACTGGGTCTTTGTTCGTGAAGGCGCTTTTAAACGCACAAAAAAACCGGGCTGAAAGCCCGGTTTCGCTATGAGTCTACCATGTTTTAGCGGCAGGTGAACCCTTGAACGCCCATTCAGGGCGCGCTTGGCTGTTCGCCGTTGGCGCCGTTGAAATACTGGAAGAACTTGCTGTCCGGGCTCAGTACCAACATGTTGTTGCTCTGCTCGCCGAAGCTGTCTCGATAGGACTCGAGCGAGCGGTAGAACCGGAAGAAATCCTCGTTTTGCGTGTAGGCATTGGCGTAGATCGTTGCCGCCTGAGCATCGCCCTGACCGCGAATGGTCTCGGACTTCTCACGCGCATCAGCAAGCAGGGCCTTGCTCTGCTGATCGGCCTTGGCCTTGATTTCCTCAGCCTCCTGACGCCCCTCAGCGCGGTAACGCTGGGCCTCACGATGGCGCTCACTGCGCATTCGCTCGTAAACGGCCTGTGATACTTCACTCGGCAGATCGATCCGCTTCACACGAATATCAAGGATGGCGACCCCAAGCTCGTTGCGCATGGCGGCATCGAGATCGTTGGTCGGCTTATCCATGGTCTCTTCCTTGGCCGCGTCTTCCGTTTCCGGCTTGGCCTCTTTCTTTTGCTGGGCCGCAGCCACTGAACGGTCAGCAACGATGTCGCTGAGCTCGAGCTTACCGAACTCGTTACGAAGCCGCTCATCCACGCGCGGCGCAATCAGACGCTCGGCCATTTGCTCATCGCCACTGGTCGCTTCGTAGTAGTTCTGCGGATCAACGATCTTCCACTTGACGTAGGAATCGACAATCACCGCTTTCTTGTCTTTCGTCAAATAGCGACTGGCCGAGGCGTCAAGTGACATCACTCGACCATCGAACGTGCGTACCGTGTTCAGCAGTGGCCACTTGAAGTGAAGCCCGGGCTGAATGTCTTCCTGTACCACCTCACCGAAGCGCAGTTTGATGGCGCGCTGCGTCTCGTTGACGATGTACATGCTGCTGTTGGCGATCCAAGCCGCGACGGCCAGCACCGCGATGATCACCAGGGCGCGGTTGTTAAGCATTTAGCGGCCCTCCCGAAGCGTGGAATTTCGGTTTGAAGACGAGTTGACGACGTCGTTGGCAATCGACTTCAGCGCGGATGCATTGCCGGAGCCATTCATCGAGCCGGACGCATTGGCACCACCGGCGTTCTGCCCCAGCTTGTCGAGCGGCAGATACATCATGGCGTTGCCGCCACTGACGTTGATCAGCGCCTTGTTGGTATGACTGAAGATATCGCTCATGGTGTCGAGGTAGAGACGCTCACGTGTGATGTCGGGCGCTTTTTCATACGCCTCGTTGAGGCTCAGGAAGCGGTTGGCTTCACCCTGAGCCTGGGCCGTGGCGTTGCGGCTATAGATGTCAGCCTCACGCTCCATTCGATACGCCTCACCACGGGCCTGCGGCAGCACCGAGTTGGCGTAACCGCGTGCTTCGTTGATCGACCGTTCGCGGTCTTCACGAGCGCGAATAACGTCGTCGAAGGCGTCTTGAACCTGATCCGGCGCGGACGTGCTCTCGACGTTGACGGCCTTGAGCTGAAGCCCAACGCCGTAGGCGTCAAGGTAGGACTGAAGCCGCGTGGTAACGTTCGACGCCAGAAGCTCACGCCCGGAGGTCAGGATGTCGTTCATCTCGGTCTGACCGGCCACGTAACGAAGGGCCGAATCGGTCGCGTTCTCAAGACTCATTTCCGGTGCACGAACGTTTAGCACATAATCGCGCGGATTGGAGACCACATACTGAACGGACATCTTCACCTTAACGATGTTCTCGTCCTGCGTGAGCATCGAGGCCGTCTGCGTCAGCGAGCGCACCTTGGTCACATTGACCTCGCGCACTTCGTCAACGAACGGCGCATTCCAGTGAAGGCCTGGACCGACGGTCTCTGTATACTCGCCGAATCGGAGCACAACGCCTCGCTCCGACTGGTCGACCAGATAGAATCCGGAGGCAAACCAGACGCCGGACAACACAACCACCACCAGTGCCGGCAGCGCGAACGCATTGCGCTTGTGATCGCCCCCATTACCGCCCTGCTGGCCATTGCCATTATTGTTGCCGCCGCCGTTTTTCTTGCCGAACAGGCCACCAAGCTTGCTCTGCAAGTCCTTCAGCGCCTCATCCAGATCCGGCGGGCCGCCATTTCCATTGTTCCCGTTGTTGTTCGGTCGGCGATCACCGTTATCGTTGTTACGGCCGCCGCCACCCCAGGGGTCGTTTGAATTATTCTTGCCGCCACCTGGCTCATTCCAAGCCATAGTCAGTCTCCACTAAACAAGTTACCGGACGAATCGTCCTCAGAATGCGTCTTCGAAATACGATTGAGGCAGGTAGTCCTCGGGGTCTTCGCCAGCTCTCGACAGCAGCTGCAAGAGGTCCCGTTTAGGAAGGCGTATGGCCAATTGGGCATTTCCCTGCTCGTCGAACGCTTCCTCGCGCACGGCGTTGATGTCATGCAATTGAGCCCGCAACCACCCCTGTTTCGGCGTCAAAGAAACCGAAACATCGACGATATCGACCCCAAGGCGCGAGGATAACGCTTCCAGAAGCAGATCCAGGCCTTGATTGTCGCGCGCCGACAGCCAAACTGACTGTGGCTCATGGTAACCGTCGTGCTCAATGCGTGGTGACGAGCCTAACAGATCAATCTTGTTCATAACCTGAAGTTGAGGCACATCATTGGCCCCTATTTCGGTCAGAACCTTGTTGACTTCTTCGATATTGGCCTCACGTTCCGGATCGGCCGCATCCACAACGTGGATCAAAAGATCCGCCTGAGCCGCCTCTTCAAGCGTTGCCTTGAAGGCTTCGATCAGCTTGTGCGGGAGGTGACGAATGAACCCGACCGTATCGGCCATGACCACAGGCCCCACGTCAGCGACTTCGAGCCGCCTGAGCGTCGGGTCGAGCGTTGCAAAGAGCTGGTCGGCCGCATACACCTCGGAGTTCGTGACGGTATTGAACAGCGTCGACTTGCCCGCGTTGGTATAGCCGACCAGTGAAATCGACGGAATTTCACCGCGCTCACGCGCTCGTCGATTTTGCTCGCGCTGCTTTCGAACCTTGTCGAGGCGCTTGTTGATCGCCTTGATTCGCCCTCGAAGCAATCGTCTGTCGGTTTCGAGCTGGGTTTCACCCGGACCACGAAGGCCGATACCGCCCTTCTGGCGCTCAAGGTGGGTCCAGCCTCTGACAAGGCGAGTGGACATGTACTCGAGCTGAGCGAGCTCCACCTGAAGCTTGCCCTCATGCGTTCGCGCACGTTGCGCGAAAATATCCAGAATCAGGCCGGTCCGGTCGAGTACGCGGCATTTAAGCTCGCGCTCGAGGTTTCGTTCCTGAGACGGGGATAGCGCGTGATTGAATAGAACGAGTTCCGCCTCATGGGCGGCGATGGTATCTCGAAGCTCATCGAGCTTGCCGGTACCAAGAAAGGTTTTGGGGTCGGGGTGTCGACGAGTGCCATTGACAAGTGCGGCGGGAGTCGCTCCCGCCGACCGCACCAGCTCCATGAATTCGCCGGCATCCTCGAACTGTTCTGCCGCCTGAAAATCGATATGAACCAGTACGGCTGTTTCACCTGAACCAGGACGTTCAAAGAACAAGTAAGCGCCTCTCTAAATCAGCTTTCCTGCCCGGGCTGCAGGGGAGTTTCCTGCGCCGGCAGGCGAACGTTACGGGATGGAACAACTGTCGAGATGGCGTGCTTGTACACCATCTGGCTGACCGTATTGCGCAGCAGGATAACGAACTGGTCAAAAGACTCGATCTGGCCTTGAAGCTTGATGCCGTTGACCAGAAAGATCGAAACCGGGATACGCTCTTTGCGCAAAACATTCAGGTACGGGTCTTGAAGGGATTGTCCTTTGGACATGTTGCTCTCCCAGTAGTAATTAGATTTTATGTGTTTTGGTAGTAATCGTGTCGACTCGCGCGCAAAGCGATTCACGTTGAAGTGACAGCATCACATGATGAGCGTGACCACTCATAGTACGCTAAGTGCCGGCACCACGCACGATTTTCAAGGCTGACTCGACAACATCTTCAGCCTGAGGATCGATCCAGTGAGCGTGCTGCCAACGTCTGAGCCACGTCAACTGACGTTTGGCCAGCTGACGCGTAGCGACAACGCCCCGCTCCCTTAGCGTAGACCGATCGAATCGGCCGTCCAGATATTCCCAGACCTGACGGTATCCCACGCTTTTCATGGCCGGCAGATCCGCATGAATCTCAGGGCGCGCTTTCAGTGCTTCGACTTCCTCGATAATGCCAAGTTCAAGCATCTGATCGAAACGCATTGCGATGCGCTCATGCAAAAGCGCCCGGCTACCGGGACAGACCACGATCGGCAGCGGCTCGAACGGAAGCGCCACCGATTCCTGCTCCGTCCAGTGCGCGGTCAGGCTCCTCCCGGTCAGGCGATACACCTCAAGCGCCCGTGTCAGCCGCTGCGGGTCGTTGGGATGAATACGCTCGGCGGCAACCGGATCGACGCGGGCCAGCTCCTCGTGAAGCGCACTCAGACCGCGCTGCTCGATATCGCGCTGCAACTGCTCTCGCACCGCCGCATCAGCCCCCGGCATGCTGGCAGCCCCATCGACCAGCACCTTGAAATACAGCATGGTACCGCCTATCAATAACGGCGTTTGTCCGCGTTGCCACAGGGTATCGATCAAACCGAGCGCGTCGTCTCGAAACTCGGCCGCACTGTAAGGCTCAGACGGGTCGCGAATATCAATCAACCGATGCGGTGCACGCGCCAGCTCATCGGCCGTGGGCTTGGCTGAGCCGATATCCATACCCCGATAGACCATGGCCGAATCAACGCTGATCAGCTCGAAACCGAGCCGCTCATGCAGCGCGATCGCCAGATCGGTCTTGCCGGCCGCCGTCGGCCCCATGATGAACGGCACATAGGGTTTGCCGGAGGGCGCACGCATCACTGCCCCCTCAAAAAAAGCTTGTCGAGCTGACTCATCGTAAGCTCGGTCCAGGTCGGTCGCCCGTGATTACATTGACCGCTGCGCTCGGTACGTTCCATATCGCGCAACAGTGCGTTCATTTCAGGCACAGTCAAGCGGCGGTTGGCACGAACGCTGCCATGACAGGCCATGGTGGAGAGAATCTCGTTTAGATGCGCCTCCAGACGGTCGGAACGCCCGTAGCGGTCAAGTTCGGCCAGCATATCGCGCACCAGCGGCTCCGGGTCGGCCTTGCCAAGCAGCGCCGGCGTCTGACGCACCAGAAGCGTTTCCGGCCCACCGGCGTCGAGCACGACACCGAGTCGGGCGAACGTGTCGACAAAGGTTTCGGCCACCTCGACCTGCGCCTCACTCACCGCGATCGAGACCGGCACCAGCAGCGGCTGCGCCTGAAGCTCGCCGGCAAGCCACTGGGTTTTCATCCGCTCGTAGGTGATGCGCTCATGCGCGGCGTGCATGTCCACCACCACCATGCCTCGCGCCGTCTGCGACAGGATGTAGACCCCGTGCAGCTGCGCAACGGCATACCCCATCGGAGGCACGTCGGGCGTGCTGTCCGACGCGTCATCGGCTTCATTGGTATTGCCCGGACTGATTTCAGATTCCAGATTGCCTGGAATGCCCGTTGAACGCGGCATTGCCGGTGGCTCTGATGCCTGAGATATCCGGGAGGGCTGAGCTATCTGGGGTGTCTGGGGTGTCTGGGGTGTCTGGGGCGTCAGCAATCGGTCCTCGTGATCCGGATGCAACGCCCGGTAGCCCGCCATGAACTCACGCACCTTGCGCTCACCGAAGGGCCGTTCGGGCGGCGCTTCACGAAGCGCCATCGACTGCTGATGCCCTTCGCCCGAGGTAGCCGAAGACGCCGGCGGCGACACGTCTTGCTCGGGAGGCGCCTTAGCCTCAGCCGGCGTTTCCGGTGACGGCGACTGGTTCGGGCGCACCTCGGCAAGCGAGCGATGCAGGCTCGAAAAAAGAAAGTCATGGACGAGCCGACCGTCTCGAAAGCGAACTTCGTGCTTGGTCGGATGCACATTGACGTCAACGACCGCCGGGTCGAGCTCCAGATACAGCACAAACACCGGGTGACGCCCGTGAAACAGTACATCGCGGTACGCCTGACGCACCGCGTGCGCCACCAGCTTGTCACGCACGATGCGCCCGTTGACGAAGAAATACTGCTGATCCGCCTGAGCCCGAGTATGCGTGGGCAACCCCACCCAGCCACGCAGGCGAAGGCCGGTGGCCTCTATATCGACACTCAGCGCATTTTTCAAGAACTCGCGCCCGAGCAGCTTGCCAATACGCTGCTCGCCGGCCAGATCGCTGTCACAGGCGGGCAGTTGATGCACCGGTTTCTGGTTGTGCGAAAGCGTCCAGCCAATGTCGAACCGCGATAGGGTCAGACGCCGAAAGACTTCCTCGATGTGATTGAACTCGGTCTTTTCGGTACGTAGAAACTTGCGCCGGGCAGGCGTATTGAAAAACAGATCACGCACCGTGACGCTCGACCCACGCGGATGTGGGGCCGGAGTTACGCTTGAGGTCATCTCGCGGCCTTCGGCCACGACGCGCCACGCCTGACTGGTGTCGGTGTGGGTGTTGGAGAAGAGTTCCAGACGCGAGACCGAACTGATCGCCGCCAACGCCTCGCCACGAAAGCCAAGGCTTGCCACACCTTCCAGATCATCAAGCGACTCGATCTTGCTGGTGGCGTGGCGCGACAGCGCCAGCGGCAAATTCTCGGGACCAATGCCGCAGCCATTGTCACGCACTCTAAGAAGCTTGGCGCCGCCGGCCTCGATCTCGATATCGATACGGGTTGCCCCGGCATCGATGGCGTTTTCGACCAGCTCCTTGAGCACCGACGCCGGCCGCTCCACCACCTCGCCGGCCGCGATCTGGTTGGCCAGTCGCGGCGGCAGCACCTGGATGCGGCGCTGGTGTTGCTGGGTAGCTGTACTCATAAACCCTCAGGGAATGTTCAAAATCTGACCGACCCGCAGCACATCCGAACTCAGCCGGTTCGCCTGCTTGAGGGCGAGAATCGATACGTTGAATCGGCCGGCAATCGACGACAGCGTATCGCCGGCGCTGACGCGGTACTCGTCCCGGGCACCGCCGCGCGCCTGATCACGTTGCCAGGCCAACAAGCTGTCCGGCGGGGGCTGTCGCTCAAAATGCGCCCGAATGCCGGCGTAGACCGCGTTCATCAGCTGTTGCTGGTGGCTCGCCTGCTGCAGAAGCCGCTCTTCGCTCGGATTGGTGATAAAGCCCGTCTCGACCAGAAGCGAGGGGATATCGGGGGATTTGAGCACGACAAATCCGGCCTGCTCGACCCGACCGTGACGAATCCGATTGACCCGCTCGATCTGACGGAACACATCGGTGCCTGCGGCCAGCGAATCATTGATGGTGGCGGTCATGCTCAAATCAAGCAGCACCCCGCGCAGCATTTCATCCTTGTCATCCAGACTAAGATCGCCACCGACCCCACCGATCAGGTCAGAGTTGTTTTCACTTTTTGCAAGCCAGCGCGCGGATTCCGACGTAGCGCCGTGCTGAGACAGCGCAAACACCGAACTGCCTCGCGCCGAACTCGACCGCGCGGCGTCGGCGTGCAGTGACACGAAGAAATCGGCGTGCCGATCCCGGGCGATACGGGTGCGGCCCCGCAATGGAATGAATACGTCACGGTCACGGGTCAGGTACGCCTTGAATCCGGGGGCGGCGTTGAATTTAGCCGCCAGCCGCTTGGCCATCTGCAGTACCACGGTCTTTTCATACACGCCATGCGGGCCGACCGCGCCGGGGTCCTTGCCACCATGACCGGCATCCACGACGACCACGATATCGCGGCGCGGGTGGGTAACCGCCGGTTGGCGAGTAGACGAGGAAGCTCTGGGTGTGGTGGCTGACGACGACCGTTTGGCCAGCGCCTCGGTTGCGGCGTTTTCACGACTTCGAATGATCGCCTCGATCGGGTCGCCTTCATCACTGCCGCCACCCTCGAGCACGACCTCCAGTCGGTAACCGTCGCTTCCAATCTTGCGGATCGGCGCCACCTCGAACGTCACCACGTGAGATAGATCGATTACGACCCGGAGATCATTTTGATTGCGCGGCCCCGAGCGCACGGCCTTGATCAGCGCACTCTTCGAGGCCGCCGCCTCGATCGCACCGACCTTGCGCGTGTCCGAGAAGTCGGCCACCAGCCGAGCGGGATTATCCAGCGCGAACACATTGGTATCGGGCTTGCCGGCAAGATCGAACTCGAGCGCCGTCGTGCCGCCGGCATGCTTCACATCAAGCGAGGTTAGCGTGGCGGCAAAGGCAGACTGCGCCAGCGCGATACCAACAATGACACACAGGGCTCGAATCGAACGTAACGCACCTACTCGCATAAAAATCCTAACGTGGCTTGGAAAGCGCCTCGAGTACATCACGCCCGTAGTCGGACGACGCAGAAAGCGTAGCGCGTCGCCCCTCGTCCATGACATCAAGGGTTACGGTAATATCGGGCGAAGCAAGCCAGCCTTCACCCCGACTTGGCCATTCGACAAGTTTCAGGCACTCGCCATCGCCGAGCACGTCCCGCGCACCGAGAAACTCGAGCTCTTCTGGATCACCCAATCGGTAAAGATCGAAATGATAGATACGCGCCGAATCGAGCTCATAGGGCTCCATCAGCGTATAAGTGGGGCTCTTTACCGCACCGTCGTGGCCATAGGCTGACAGAATGCCTCGGGTCATCGTGGTCTTGCCGGCGCCAAGTTCGCCCTCCAGAAAGACCAGGCCACGACCGGCCAGTGTCTGTCCCAGCCAGCGGCCGAACGCGACCTGGGCGGCTTCATCGTTGAGTAAAATAGTCATGATCAGGCGTCTTATTGCGGATTGGCCAGTCGACGAGCGTAGAATGCCAGATCGGTCGCCAGCACACCACGCTCGCCGTCGTCACGGGCGGCCTCATCGGCGGCCAGTGCATGCAGAAGCGACCCATTGAGCGTCGCCTCCAGCGGTGACAACCCCTGCGCCAAAAGCGCGGTGATGAAACCGGTCAGGGTGTCCCCCATACCCCCGGTCGCCATGCCGGGGTTGCCAAAGGCATTGAGATAGACCGCCTCGTCGCCGGTCGTCGGGCAGGTTCCAGCAATCAGCGTGCCGGCCCCTTTCAGCAGCACGGTGCTACCAAAGCGGGCCTTGAGCGCCCGAACGGCTGCCAGCCGATCGGCCTGAATATCAGCCGTCGACCATCCAAGCAGCGCCGCCGCCTCACCCGGATGCGGCGTCAATACATGCGGCGCGGTTGGCGCTAGGTTAAGCGCCTGCATGACATGAAGGCCATCGGCATCGATCACGGTGGGCCGATTCGAGGCGAGCGCCGCCGCCATCAGGCCCTCGCCCCAGGCGCCTCGCCCAAGACCCGGGCCGATCGCGATGACATCACAGGCCTCGAGCAGATCATGGATGTCATGGGCATTGCGGGTCGGACGTACCATCAATTCCGGGCGGCGGGTCAACGCCGGCGCCACATGCACCTCATCGGTGGCAAGACTTACAAGCCCTGCCCCGAGACGAGCAGCCGCTTCGGCCACCATGATCGATGCGCCACCGTAGCCCGGCTGACCGCCGATCACGAGCGCGTGACCACATTGCCCTTTGTGGGTGCTAGGCTTGCGCGCCGTCAGGCGCTGACTCAAGCGATCCCGGCTTAAAAGCGTTGCCTGATAGTCGATGCCGCTCAGGTACTGGCCAACCTCGAGGCCTGCAAATACGCATTCACCGACGTGATCAACCGCGTCGCCCGTATAAAGGCCGAGCTTTCGCCCGATGAACGTCACGGTCAGCGACGCCACGACCGCGACATCGACCACCTGCCCGGTATCGGCATTGACGCCGGAAGGCACATCAAGTGACAACACCGGCACACCGGCGCCGTTGATGCGCTCGATAGCCGCATCGAACGGCGTACGCAGGGTGCCTGCAATACCGGTGCCCAATAGCGCATCGACGATCAGGGCGCCATCGAGCGCCACATCCGGTGACCACGGCGTCATGACGACACCTGCGGCACTCGCCAGCTGCCAGGCCTCGAGCGCCTCCCCCGAAAGCGTTGACTCGGGCTTGAGCGCAACGCACTGCACTCGAAGCCCGGACTGCCGAGCAAGCGCCGCCACCACAAAGCCGTCGCCGCCGTTGTTGCCGCTCCCGCACAGAATCGACAGCGACCCGGCCTCGGGCCAGCGCTTTCGGATCAGGTTGAACGCCGCGTGCCCGGCGCGCTGCATCAGATCGAACCCACTCGGGCCATGTTCCATAGCCTTTCGGTCCAGCGCGCGTGACTGTTCAGCGCTATAAAGACGAATTGCACGTTCCATGAACTGCCTTTGCTCCTTGCCTTGCTCGTCCCGGTCGAAGGCCGACCGGCAACGCGTTACACTGTGTGGTTGCATACACCTACCGATCGCACCCCATCCTCATGGCAGACACGTCGTCGCTCGACCCCACCGCCCTTTCAAGGCACATCAAAGAGCTTGCACGCGAGCTGGGCTTCAGTGCCTGTGGCATTACCGGTGTCGATCTGGGCCAGCACGAGGCCTATCTCGAGGCGTGGCTCAAGGCCGGCCATCACGGCGAAATGGACTACATGCAAAAGCATGGCACAAAACGCACTCGGCCGGCAGAGCTGGTGCCGGAGACCCTGCGTGTGATCAGCGTCCGCATGGATTACCTGCCGCCGGAGGTCGAAAGCGCCAAACTGCTCGGTCAGCCCGAAAAAGCCTATGTGTCACGCTACGCCCTCGGGCGCGATTACCACAAACTGATTCGAAAGCGCCTGGACCAACTGGCCAAGCGCATTCAACGCGCAATCGGCCCCTTCGGGTATCGTGCGTTCGTGGATTCTGCCCCGGTGATGGAGCGCGCACTTGCCCAACGCGCCGGCCACGGCTGGTTCGGCAAGAACGCCATGATCATCAACCCCAAGTCCGGCTCGCTGTTCTTTCTTGGCGAGCTGTATACCGACCTGCCGCTGCCGGTGGATGAGCCGTTCGAGCGCGAGCACTGTGGCTCCTGCAACCAGTGCAAGATCGCCTGCCCGACCGGCGCCATCGTCGATGACAAGATCATCGACGCCAGGCGCTGCATTTCATATCTAACCATCGAGCTGCATGGCGCCATTCCGCACGAATTTCGAAAACCGATGGGCAATCGGGTATTTGGCTGCGATGACTGCCAGCTAGTCTGCCCGTTCACACGCTTTACCAAACGAAGCGCGGAACCGGATTTCTCTCCGCGCCACGCCCTCGACCGCGCCGATCTGGTCACGCTCTTCAACTGGAGCGAGGCGGAGTTTCTTGAAAACACGGCCGGAAGCCCGATTCGACGCATCGGCTATGCGCGCTGGCTGCGCAATCTTGCGGTGGGCCTTGGCAACGCCCCGACGTCCAGCGCCGTACTCAGCGCGCTAAGGGCCCGGCGCGCCTACCCATCCGCACTGGTGCGAGAGCACGTGGCTTGGGCGCTCGAGCAACACCAGGCGCCTGAGCCGCCCACCATCGCACGCCTGCCGATGGCCACGGCCCAGGCAACGATCAATTAGATCAAGGCCGCGCCTCAACCTACACACTGACCCTCATACATCGAGAAAGTGCGTTCGGTAATACGCCATTTCCTCGATCGACTCGCGAATGTCGTCCAACGCCTGATGGGTGCCCTTTTTCTGAAACCCGTCGACGATGCCCGGTTTCCAGCGCCGCGCCAGCTCCTTGAGCGTGGAGACATCAATGTTGCGGTAGTGGAAGAAACGCTCGAGCGTCGGCATCTCGTACTGCATGAAGCGCCGGTCCTGATGCACGCTATTGCCACACATTGGCGAGGCGCCCTCCTTGACGTGTTCGGCCAGAAACTCGAGGGTCAGGCGCTCGGCGTCGGCGGTCGAGATATCACTTTTCCGAACGCGCTCGATCAAGCCGCTGTCGCCATGGGTCTTCTGGTTCCAGTCGTCCATCTTATTAAGCTGCGTATCGCTTTGATGCACGGCCAGTACCGGGCCTTCGGCCACTACATTGAGGTCACTGTCGGTCACGATGGTCGCGATCTCGATGATCCGGTCTTCGGCCGGATCCAGCCCGGTCATTTCCAGATCGATCCAGATCAGGCGGTCTTTAGCGGGGGTGCTCATGGGTACTCCGGGCAACGGTTACGCACTCAAGGCAACCATTTGGCCTTGAGCGCTTGATGAATTGCGATGTCATCTCGATGGCGTAAAGCGTACAATCAAGCGCGTAATCAGACCAGCGAAGGACGCATGAGTCGACGAAAACTGAGCCGCCAGCAGCAGTGGCGCATCGACAAGATTCAGGCCGAAAAGGCCAAACGGGCCGCCCGCAAGGACGAAAAGGCAAGCGCGGAAGATGAGGCCGGCCGGCTCGGCCCCGAGCGCGAAGGCCGCATCATCGCTCACTTCGGCCGTACGCTCGAAGTCGCCGATGACGGCCACGCCCTGCACCAGTGCCATCAGCGCGCCAACATCGCTCAGCTTGTGACCGGTGACCGGGTGATCTTTCGCCCCGGCATCGAGGACAACGGCGTGATCGAGGCGCGGCTCGAGCGCACCTCCACTCTCGAGCGCCCCGATGCCCGCGGCCAGCTCAAGCCAGTGGCAGCCAACGTCGATCGCATCTTGATCGTCTTCGCCGCCGAACCCGAACCGTACCCCAACCTGATCGACCGTTACCTGGTCGCCTGCGAGGCCACCGGCATTCAACCGGTGCTGGTGCTCAACAAGACTGACCTGCTGCCCGACGATGGCGGCGAGCTGATGCGCTGGCTCACCCGCTATGAAGCGCTTGGCTACGAGATTCTGCCCGCCTCGGTCAAGCGCGAGCACGGACTCGACGCCCTGACCGAGACCCTTGATGGGTTGACCACCGTGTTCGTCGGCCAATCAGGCGTTGGCAAGTCGTCATTGATCGACGCGCTGCTGCCCGATGAGCTTTTACGGATCGGGGCGCTGTCGGAAGATACCCGCAAGGGCAAGCACACCACCACCACCGCCCGGCTCTACCGCTTTCGAAGCGGCGGCGAGCTGATCGATTCGCCCGGCATTCGCGAGTTCGGGCTGACGCACTTGAGCGCGCAGGACATCACCGACGGCTTCATCGAGTTTCGCCCTTTCGCAAGCCAGTGCAAGTTTCGCGACTGCCATCACGAGGAAGAGCCCGGCTGCGCGCTGAAGGCCGCCGTCGAACGCGGCGACATTCACCCCGAGCGCTTTGCAAGCTACAAACAGATCAAGGCAAGCCTCGACGGCCCCGCGTACTGAGAGTTCTATGTACTGAGAGTTCGATCAGACAGGCATAAAAAACGCGGCACCAAGGCGCCGCGTTTTTGCAGGCATCACACACCCTCGTGAAGCCTAGCCCTCCATCAGCATCAGAATCGACAGCGCAAACAATACCCACATGGTGGGTTTCACCTCGCGCGCCTTGCCAACGCCGACCTTGACGATCACGAAGCTCAAGAAGCCGAACACCACGCCGTGCGTGATCGAATACGTCAGCGGGATCAGGATCATCGCGATGAAGGCCGGAATGGCGTCGTCCATCTCATACCAGTTGATCATGCGGATCGGGTCGAGCATGAACACGCCGACCATGATCAGCGCCGGCGCCGTTGCGATTGCCGGAACCAACGACAACAGCGGCGACAGAAACAGAAACGGCAGGAAAAGCATGGCTGCCACTACGGCCACCAGCCCCGTACGGCCACCCTGACTGATGCCGGCAGCGGATTCGACGTAGGCGTTGGCCGGGCTGGTGCCAAGCGGCGCCGAAATCAGTGCGGAAATGGCATCGATCACCATCGATTGGCGAATGTTGCGCGGCTCGCCGTTTTTATCCAGGAGTTTCCCGGCCTGACACACCCCCATGAACGTCGACAGCGCATCGAAGAAGATCGTGAACAAGATCACAAAGGTGAACGGCAGGTAGGCCACATCGAGCGCCCCCAGGATGTCCACCTTGAGCAGGCCGCTGAAATCGGGCCAGGCAAAGATGCCGTTGTAGTTCACAAGGGTCGAGGCACCGAGATACGCGCTCCCATCGCCCCACCAGCGCCCGATCGGCCAGGCAATCAGCGTAGTGAAGATGATGCCGATGATCAGCGCGCCCTGCACGCCGCGTGCGACCAGAAGCGCAGTCACCGCCATGCCGATCAAAAAGGTCACGATCGGTGCGCTCATCGGCGCCATGGACACAACGGTTGCCGGGCTTGTGACCAGAAACTGCGCGTTGACCAAACCGATGGTAGTAATGAACAGGCCAATACCGCAGGCGATGGCGTACCTGAGCTGGGCGGGAATGGCATCGATCACGTAACGGCGCACATTGAATACCGCCAGTACCGCAAAAATCACCCCGGCCCAGAACACGCACCCAAGGGCGGTCTGCCAGGGGATGCCGGCGCCGAGTACCATGGTATAGGTAAAAAGCGCATTGATGCCCATGCCCGGGGCCACCAGGATAGGGTTTCGCGCATAAAGCCCCATCATCAGGCTTCCGAAGAAACTGATGATCACGGTCGCGGTCAGTGCACTGCTGAAGGGGATGCCTGCGTCACTCAGGATCGAGGGATTGACCACAATGATGTACATGGCGGCGAGGAAGGTCGCAACGCCTGCCAGGATTTCCTGTTTCGGTGAGCTGCCCTGCGCTCTTATTGTAAATAGTCGGTCTAGCACGTGGTTCTCCAACGATGGAAAAAAGCAGCCGGCAGTATACCGACCCAGCGCCTTATCGGCACGGGCAGTTGTCCCTGTGCCCGCTTATTGGCTAGCCTTGGGCCATGACTTCCACCGAAAGGGATCGCCCATGAGCACCGAAGACAACCTGCTGCCACTGATCGTTGAGCCGGACACTCTCAACGACGCCTTGAGCGCCCCCTCGCTTTTGATCATCGATGTGCCTGCCAAGGCGGAAAGCTACGCGCAGGGCCATGTGCCGGGCGCCATTTTTCTGGACCACACCCGGTTGTTTGCCGGTGCCGATTCAGGCAAGACGCCGAACGATGTCCCGGAGCCTGAGGCGCTTACGAACCTGTTTTCCTCGCTGGGCCTGACCCGCGACACGCACGTCATCGCCTATGACGACGAAGGCGGCGGCTGGGCCGGACGCCTGCTGTGGACGCTCGAGCTGATGGGCCACACCCGCTATTCCTATTTGAACGGCGGCATTCATGCCTGGCGCGCGGCAGGCCTTGCCATGGATACCGCCCCACACACGCCGAAGCCAAGCGACTACACGGCCGAATTCAAGCATCCCGAGGTCATGATGGACGTCGATGCCATCAAGGCCGAGCTCGATAACGGCCCGCTTGCGGTCTGGGATGCACGCTCACCGGATGAGTACGACGGCCTCAAGGGCAAGAACCGCCACCTCGGCCACATTCCTGGGGCGATCAACCTGGAGTGGACCGACGCCATGGACCCTGAGCGCCACTACCGTCTTCGCGACTACGCCGAACTCATCACCCTGCTCGGCGCCAAGGGCCTTGATCCAGAGACCCCGGTGGTCACTCACTGCCAGAGCCACCACCGAAGCGGGTTTACCTGGCTGGTCGGTCGGGCGCTCGGGTTCACACACATCAGCGCCTACCCAGGCTCCTGGGCCGAGTGGGGCAACCGCGACGACACGCCCATCGAAAAAACGCACGACGCGTGACACCGATGCACTCCGGGATGCGATAATGCATCCCCTTTTCTTGTGGGACCTTTTATTGTGAATCGCGATCAGCTCTTTGCCTGGCTGCAGTATCCGCTGCCTCACCACCTCATTTCCCGGCTGGCCGGCCACCTGGCCGATTGCCCGACCCCATGGCTCAAGAACGCCATGATCACTCAGTTCATCAAGACGTTCGACGTCGACATGAACGATGCTGTCCACAAGACACCGGATGACTACCGCACCTTCAACGAGTTCTTCACCCGGCCGCTGGTCGAGGGCGCCCGCCCGGTTGGCGCAGGCGTCGTCTCACCGGCCGATGGTCTGCTGTCCCAGTGCGGCGCGATCGAGGATGGGCATCTGATTCAGGCCAAGGGACACACCTACAGCGTGCGTTCTCTGCTCGGGGGCAACAAGAACGAGGCCGCCGCCTATCAGGACGGTCAGTTCGCAACGATCTACCTCTCACCGCGCGATTATCACCGCGTCCATATGCCGGTATCAGGCCGATTGGTCAGCACCCGCTATGTGCCGGGGCGCATCTTCTCGGTCAACCAGGCGACTGCGCGGGAAGTGCCGGGGCTTTTCGCCCGTAATGAACGCCTGGTCTGCCACTTCGAAACCGAGTTCGGCCCGATGGCCGTGGTGTTGATCGGTGCAATGATCGTGGCCGGCATCGAGACCGTCTGGTCCGGCCAGGTCACGCCCGGCGCCAAGACCCCGCAGGACTGCCGCTTCGACCAGGAAATAACGCTTGAGACCGGCGAGGAACTGGGCCGCTTCAAACTGGGCTCGTCCGTGGTGATGTGTCTGCCAGAGGGCGTGCGCTTTCACCCGGACGTCGATTCAGGCGACACCGTACGCATGGGCCAGTCGCTCGCGACGGTCGATCCGGCCTGACGCTCAAAGCCTGCGTCACTGCCTACAAAAAAGCCCCGCAGTGCGGGGCTTTTTCGACTTCGAAAGGCTCAAGACTCACTCACCGCTGTCGCGAATGTCCTTGACCTCATCGGCCGTGATTTCGGCGTCAGGGTTACCGAAGGTGTCGGTCACGAAGTTGACCAGGGTAGCCACTTCCTCATCCGACAGCTGCGTCTTGAACGCCGGCATCAACAGCTCGCCGTGATTGTTCTCACGGTGCACGCCGTTCAGGATGACCTGAGTCAGGTTATCGAGCTTGGTCGTCCCAACCACGCTGTTGTGATAGAGCGACGGGTAGTAGCCATCCGGCGAGCCTGACCCGTCAGCCCCGTGGCAGGTCGCGCAGTTGCCCATGTAAAGCGAGGCGCCCGGCGCCTGCTTCCTGGCGATGTCGAGGTCCAGCCCGCGAACCTGCACGTCGACCGGCGTCGGCTCACCCTGGGTAAAGCGAGAGGTCTCTTCGGAAACACCCTCGTTGACCGCGGGCACGCTTCGAAGGTACGTCGCAATCGCCTGAAGGTCGCTGTCGCTCATGAAACGGAAGCTGTGCTCCACGGCTTCACCCATCGGCCCGGCGGCCTGCGCCTTGTCCTGAACCGCCCCGGTTTTCAGGTACTGAACGATCTCGGCATCGCTCCAGTTGCCGAGCCCGTCGATCGGGTCATTGGTGATGTTGAACGCGTGCCAGCCGCCAAGATCAGCGCCGGCAAGGAAGCCTTCTTCCTGCTCACTCGAAGCCTTTTCCTGCATCGCAAGGCCACGCGGGGTGTGACAGGTGCTGCAGTGCGTCGCGCCCTGAACCAGATAGGCGCCGCGGTTCCAGGCGTCGCTCTTGTCGGCCTGCGGCTCGTAGGCACCCTTGTCCATGAACATCCAGTTCCAGGCCGCCAGCGGCCAGCGCATGCTGAGCGGCCAGGGAATATCGCTTTCCTTGTTGGCCTGCTCGACCGGCGTCACCTCGTTCATGAAGTAGTCATAGAGCGCCTTGATGTCGGCGTCCGTCATCTTGGTGTAGGCGGTGTAGGGCATCGCCGGATACAGGTGATCGCCCTGCTTGTTGACGCCTTCGCGCAGCACCCGCGTGAAATCCTCGAGCGAGTAGTTGCCGATGCCGGTCTTGGTGTCCGGAGTGATGTTGGTCGAGTAGATGTCGCCCATCGGGGTCGGCATCGCAAGCCCGCCGGCAAACGGTGAGTCGTCATTGGTCGTATGACAGGCCGTGCAGTCCGCGGTGCGGGCGATATAGGCGCCCCGGCTCATCGGCTCGGACGCCTTGTGGCCTGATGTATCAGCGGCAAAGGCGGCCGGGCTTGAAAGCGTGCCGAGCGCAAGCGCAGCGCCGAGTGCGTAAGAAATGCGCATCAGACTTCCCCTTTCAGCGTATCGGCAATACGAAGCGACAGCGCCGCGATCGTCAGCGTGCAGTTGACCGTGCCGACGGTCGGCATGGTGCCGGAGCTTGCGATGAACAGGTTGTCGTGATCATGCGTTCGACACTGACCATCCACCACGCTGTCCTTGGGATCATCGCCCATCAGCACCGTGCCGCAGATGTGCTGGTTGTTGGCGAAGTCGTTGTGGAACTCGACCTGAGTGCCGCCCATGAGCCTTGCGATTTCGGAATATTTTTCCTGGGTATGCACCGCGCTTCGACGCACGTAGTCGTCGATGGCGTAGTGAAATTCCGGTTTCGGAATGCCGAGCGCGTCGGTTTCGGTGGCGCTTGGCTTGATGAAGTTTTCCGGATGCGGCAACAGCTCGTGGAAGCTGTCGAACTGCACATAGCGCGAGGCGCGATCCCGAATCTCGGCGTCGAGCGCCTTGCCAAAGATCAGGCGGTCTTCGCTCAGAATCTTCTGGGCCATTACGTCAGTGCGCGACAGGTTCGACAAATGCAACTTCTTGCCGGCGTAGTCGGAGCGAAACTCGCCGTCGCGCCAGCCGATGATCGAGGTCATCTCCTGCGCGCCGCGGCCCGGCCACAGCGGTTGATCGGCAAAGAAGCTGACGCCGGTACCGGGGTGGTCCATCAGGTTGCGCCCGACCTGATTTGAACTGTTGCCGACGTCCGACATCAGCATCAGCTTCGGCGTCTCGATCCCATTGGCCGCCAGCACGAACGCCTTGCCCTCGACCCGCACCGACTCGCCGGTGGGTGTCTTGTAATGTACCGCCGCGATCCTGTCGTTTTCGCCGCGTTCGATCTTGTAGACCACGGCCTTGTCGATCACCCGGGCGCCGGCCTCTTCGGCCTTTTCGACGTGAAAGATGCCGTTGTACATCGCGCCGATCGGGCAGATCGGCATGCAGTTGTTATTGCCGCAGCAGGTCGGGCGGCCATCGTAGGGGCGGCTGTTACGCGCGACCGGCTCGGTCACCATGTAAAACCCGTTGGCATTGAGCCGGGTCTTGATGGTGCGCTCGTTGTAGGAGATCGGCAGCGGCGACATCGGATAGGGCTGGCTTCTGGGCGAGCCGAGCTCTTCATCGCCCGGCCCCCACACGCCCAGCTCTTCCTCGGCGCGCTGGTAGTAGTGCTCCAGATCGTCATAGCCGATTGGCCAGTCACGGCCAACACCGTACTGGGACTTCAGCCGGAAATCGCTTGGCAGAAATCGCCAGGACGACGCCGCCCAGTGCCAGGTCGTACCGCCGACGGCGCGGATGTACTGCGCGTCATAGGCGTGTTCGCCCTTTTGAATCAGATAACCGTTATCGGGCGAGAATTCAGGATGTGGGGCGTACTCGGTCGATGGATACGGCTTCATGAAATCCATCTTGTCAGTCTGGTTTCGAAAGCGCTCGACGATGTCGCCACGGGGATAGCGCGGGCCGGCTTCCAATACCAGAACCGATTTACCGGCAAGGGCCAGCTGATGCGCGACCAGACCGCCGGCGACGCCGGAGCCGACGATAACGACGTCGGCGCTATGCGTTGTTGCCATGATTACACATTCTCCGTGTCTGGTTTTTCGGCCCAAAAGCCCGGCTCGTTGGGGCAGTACGTGCGGATAACCAATACGTCATCGACGGCCTGGAACTGAAGTGCATGGCGGTAAGTCACGACACGGGCGTGCTCCCCTTCACCGACAATGCCGGTATACCACGCGCTCAGGATGCGCTTGGCCGTCTGTGCGACGGCAGAATCCGCATTACCGGCCAGCGCGTCGAGACCGTTGTGCTCGAGCGCCTTGGAAAGTGCATTCAGGTGCTCGGCGAAGCCGTCATCGGTTCGGGAAAGCGCGGTCATCAAAGCCCGTCCGACGGCGGGGTTCAATGCGCTCTTTTCGCATACCGCCTGCGACACGGTCATGAAGGTGCCGAGTTGGACGGGGGTGTTGGACGCAGCCAGGGCGCCAAGCGGTGACACAAGCGCAGCCGCACCGGCTGCGCCCGCCAGGCTGTACCCCAGAAGCTGGCGTCGGGTCATCTGACCCGACGACGTTCCGGCATGTTTGGAAGTCATGAACGTATATCTCTTGAGTGATCCGTCACCGAGCATGGCTCGATGATCGAAAAAAGACGGCCCGTTTCGGGCTCATTTTTGCTGTCTGTCTACGGTCGGGCGCCTCTTGAACCTCTCAACACACCTTTTGGGGCATCGAGAGCCTGGCCACCTCTTATATTGAACTAAAGTTTAATGACTTTGGTGTCGTTTCGAAACAACACCTTTCTAATACACTCAAAAACAGAGTAGACCACCCTCAGCAACGTGGGGTATCGAACGCCATCACGTCACTGACACACGCTCGGCCCTCGGCCAGCATGATCAGTCGATCCAGCCCGAGCGCCACGCCGCAGGCCGGGGGCAGGCCGTGTTCGAGGGCAGCCACAAGGTGGTGATCGGCCTCGACCGATGGCGCGCCAAGCGCGCGCCGCTCACGCTGATCGGCCTCGAACCGCTGACGCTGCTCACACGCATCGATCAGCTCGTCGTAGCCGTTGGCAAGTTCGATGCCCCGGACATACACCTCGAAGCGGGAAGCGACCTGACAGCCATCGGGGTCACTATGGCATTTCGCAAGCGCGGCCTGGCTTGCCGGGTACTCGGTCACGATATCGATGACGCCCTGACCCAAATGTGGCTCCACCTCGAAGCTCATCAAAAGATCCAGGCAACTGTCGCGCGACCAGTCGGGGCAGGATTCCCCGAGATGCGGGGCAACTCGATCTTGAAGCGCGTCAAGCGTCGCCGTCAGCGGGTCGAGTCCGACATGGCGCTGAAACAATGCGCGATAGGCATGTCGGCACCGGGGCAGCTCCGACTGAAGCACGTGCTCGATCAGATCACAGGTTTCCCCGATCAGCGCATCGAACGTCATGCCCGGGCGATACCATTCGAGCATGGTGAACTCGAGGTTGTGCCTGCGACCGACCTCGCCGTCTCGAAATACGCGCGCCAGTTGAAAGATCGGCCCGCTTCCTGCCGCCAAAAGCCGCTTCATATGTCCTTCAGGCGAGGTCTGGAGCCAGAGCTGCTCTTGGCCTGCGGGCGTGGTGGCCTTAAGCGACAAGGATGCCAAGTGCGGATCGGTACTGCCGCCATGGCCCAGTACCGGTGTTTCGACTTCAAGCACGCCTCGCGCCTTAAAAAACGCCCGCACCGATGCCAGGTGTCGCGCGCGCGCGCGCAGGGTTTCGATGTCGGCGCTCGGGCGCCAGGTGGAATCCGGGTGATCCACGGCCTTGAATCTCCTTGATCGTGAAGGCGAGAGAGAGCCGCCTATGAAAACGCCGGGCACAAGGCCCGGCGTCGGTATGACATGCGGTACGCGTGCTCAGGCGCGACCGACGTACTCCGCAGAGCGGGTGTCAATCTTGAGCACTTCACCTTCATTGATGAACAGCGGCACACGAACGACCGCGCCGGTCGAAAGCGTGGCAGGCTTCGAGCCGCCGTTGGCGGTATCGCCCTTGAGACCCGGATCGGTTTCGGTCACTGTAAGCTCGATGAAGTTCGGCGGCGCGACCGAGATCGGGTTGTCGTTCCAGAGCGTGATGGTGTAGCTCACCTGCTCCTTCAACCACTTCTCGCTCTCACCCACGGCTTTCTTGTCCGCCGCGTACTGCTCGAACGAGCCGTCGGTCTTCATGAAGTGCCACATTTCGCCGTCGTTATAGAGATACTCCATGTCCAGGTCGAGCACGTCCGCCCCTTCGATGGATTCGCCGGACTTGAACGTGCGTTCCCAGACACGACCGGTCATCAGGTTACGCAGTTTGACCCGGTTGAACGCCTGGCCCTTGCCGGGTTTGACGAATTCGTTGTCGACGATGCTGCAGGGGTCGCCATCCAGCATGACTTTCAGACCGGACTTGAATTCGTTGGTAGAATAGTTCGCCATAATGCCTCGCTCGGGCCGATCATGGGATCGGCCATGACTCAGTGACTCGACGTCGATGCGTCGTTGAATGAATTCATGATGTTCAAAGTGTGCCGATGATAACCCGAACTGTCCCTCTCGTGCAGGTCCCTGCCGTCGATGACTGGCGAATTCAGCTCAAGCAGGCCTACCGCACTCCGGCTGCGCTGCTGGACGCGCTCGGCCTTCCGGCGACGTTAATGGCGGATGCAGGTCAAGGGCATGCCCTGTTCTCGACCCGCGTCCCGGAGGCTTACGCGCGCCGCATGCGACCGGGCGACCCGAACGACCCGCTGCTTAGGCAGGTGCTGCCGACTGGCCGTGAAACGGAACAGGTCGCAGGCTTCACCCAAGACCCGCTCGAGGAGGCCGAGCATACGCCGGCGCCCGGCATCATCCACAAATACCACGGGCGAGTGCTTTTCATCGTATCAGGCGCCTGCGCGGTCAACTGCCGATACTGTTTCCGGAGGCATTTTCCCTATGGGGAACACACCCTTTCCCAGGCGCAATGGGATGAATCACTCGAGTATTTAAGACGCGACACCAGCCTCAAAGAGGTCATTCTTTCCGGCGGTGACCCTCTTGTCGCACCGGACAACTACCTTGAAGCGCTGATCGATAAACTCGAGCGCATTCCACACCTCACCCGACTTCGCGTGCACACACGGCTGCCCGTGGTCATCCCCGACCGGGTCACCGAGCAATTAGTGAAGGTATTGACCTCAAGCCGACTCAAGCCGGTGATGGTGCTGCACATCAATCACGCCAACGAGATCGACGACGCCATGGCGCACGCGTGTCAGCGCCTGCGCGCAGCGGGTGTGACACTCTTGAACCAGAGCGTTCTGCTTGAGGGCGTCAACGACACCGTAGATGCTCTCGAGGCGCTGTCCGAACGGCTATTCGAAGTGGATGTTCGCCCCTACTATCTGCATGTGCTCGACAAGGTCGACGGCGCAGCCCACTTTCACGTCTCAGACACCAGGGCCCATGAGCTAATGGGCGCCCTTCAGACGAGACTGCCCGGTTTCCTGGTGCCGACACTCGCTCGCGAGGAACCCAATAGACCCAACAAGACCCGGCTATAGCGGCTCGATGCGCCCCTCTTCCCAAAGGGCTTTTACGCCCGCAGGCGCCGCGTCCTCGGGGACATTCAGCTCCTCATCCGGCGACGCCTCGCCGTCTCGGTCCTTGTAGAGACAGATTCGAAAATAGCGCTGATCACCCCGCCCAGGGGATGCCTCCCGGCCGATGCGCTCGCCTTCATTGAGCCAGTGACACAGCGCGTTCTGTTCATCGGAGCTGCATTCGACCACATCAAAAGTACGCGGACGCATTAACCCGGGCGCGGCAACCAGCCCGCCCTCTCGAGTGATGCAAACGCGTGTGAAACGGGATAAATCTTCAAAGCGAGTCATGAGCCCTCCTCAAGGCCCGATACCGACCTGTTTCCAACCGTTCATGACCGCTTCCGCCACCCGCTGGCCAAAGCGCTGCGTCGCGTGGGCCATCGTAAGCCCGGCGAAATCGATGAACTGGGCATCGCTTGCCAGCCGCTCGTCGGTCAATGTGTCGTACCAGATCTGGCCGGCGGTTTCCCAGCTGTTGCCACCCAGTTCCATCGCAATCAGATAGAACGCGTGGTTAGGGATGCCTGAATTGATGTGTACGCCGCCGTTGTCACTGCGCGTATTCACGAACTGATCCATGTGCGCAGGCTGCGGGTCCTTGCCAAGCATCGGGTCGTCGTAGGCCGTTCCCGGTGCGGACATCGAGCGCAGCGCCTTGCCGTTGACGCCTTCCGCCAGAAGATCCGCCCCGATCAGCCAGTCGGCCTGGGTCACGTCCTCACCGCGGGCGTACTGCTTGACCATGACGCCGAACACATCGGAAATCGACTCGTTCAGCGCCCCGGGCTGATCACGGTATTCAAGGCCCGCCGTCAGCTCCGTCACCCCGTGAGTCAGTTCGTGCGCCACGACGTCGAGCGCGCGGGTAAAGGGCAGGAACACCTCGCCATCGCCATCACCGAACACCATCTGTTCGCCGTTCCAGAACGCGTTCTGATACTCCTGGCCGTAATGAACGGTTCCCAACAACGCCATGCCCTCGCCATCGATCGAGTGACGGCCCATCACGTCATGAAAGAAACGGTAGGTCGCCCCGAGATCCTCGTAAGCCTCAACCACCTGCGGGTCGTCCAAGAGTGCCCCGCCTTCTTCAAGCACCAGCTCACCGGGCAGGCGCGTTTGATGATTGGCATCGAAGATATAGCGTGCCGGGGCGCCGGGGGCGCTATCGGGGTAATTCTGATGAATGAGGCTCGCCTTGGCCCGCGCCGACATCGGCTGGCGAAACTGCTGGTCGATCGACAGCGTGTTTTGTGCGCGTGATTTGAGATGGCCTGCGCCGTGGCGCGCCAGCGCGTCAAGCATGTGGGGTGGAATAACCGGTGCGTGCCGTGACGTCATGGAGGCGCCCCCTGAGCGTTGAGTGATCGGTCGTCGCCGAAGCGTCGATGGCGATCAGTCTAGTCAACCCAGGGGGATAACGCCCGCCCTTGCCTAGGCGGGACTCAGCGGGGAGTTAATGCGAAGGTATTAGGGTCGGCCGCCCCGCTCAAATCACCCAACTGGGGAAAATCGGCCTTCTTGATGATGTCATCCATGCGCATCTTGCGGCGCACGTTATACGCCACCTTGACCTGAGACGGCTGCCCCTCATCGTCGTGACGCATGATCCAGGCGAGAAACCCGTTTGAAAAACGCACCAGCGAGCCAATCGGATAGAACCCGAATCGCTTGATGTAACGGTTGACCCATTGGTTATCGAATTTCTCGGATTGGCTGAAAATGTAGCGGTAGGCATCGATCACCTGCCACGCCGGACGATCCGCGCGATTGCGGGTCATGGCGTCGATCACATCGACCACCGCCGCCATGCGCGCTTCATCGGAAAGCGACGCAGCGTCCACGCCCGCAGGATAACCATTACCATCCAGACGCTCATTGATGCGGCAGACAATGTCTCGATAGACCCCGTTTGGCCCTTCTTCATTACCGATCAGGCGCTGCTCGATCAGCGAGACATGGCGATGCAACTCACTGCGCTGCGCCTCGGTCAACTTGCCCTTGGCCATCAACACATCGTGAGGGAGCATGGCCTTGCCCATGTCATGAATCAGTGCCCCGGCGGCCATCTCGACCGCACGGGCCTTGGCAAGCCCACCGAACATGGCAAGATCGGCAAGCTTTACTGCAACCGTGATCGAGTGCATGACCAAGGGCGATTGCCCCCGAATGCAGGCCACTTTATAGAGCACGTCCTGCCGGTCGGTTTCAAGCAGCTCGACCAGCGTATTGGCGCAGGAGGCAAGCTGCTCGTAGTTGAAGGCACCGCCGTTTGAGAGATCGACCATCTGAATGTTCAGGTAGTCCGAGACCTGCTTGAGCGCCATGCCCGCTGCACAGGTCACCGTGCTTTTTTTGGGACTCAACTCAGGCACCGCCTGAACCTCACCGTTACTGGTCTGAAACAGCGGTGAAGGCCAAAGCGTGGAGCTTGTCTCATCGTCCTGTAGGTCGCGTCGAGCGGCTTCCCGCTCGATTTCACGCACGTACTGCCAAAGATTGCGCTCGAATTCCTGATAGGAGGCGGTGTATTGCAAACCGACCAGCGCCGTCATGTTTTCGGTATCACTTCGAAGGTGGCGCACCACACAGGGCGCATCAAAGGCCTCTTCGTTGGGAAAGATCGCCCGAACGACCGGAAGCGATTGCCCGACCTTCAAGAGCACGGCGTCTTTCAGCGCCATTTCGATCAGACACCCGCCGATCGAGAGGTTTTTGAGCACCGCCATCAAGGGCGGCAGATCCTCGCGAGTCTTTATCTTTACCTTGACGTACATGCCGGCGCTGAGCTGTGCCCGAAAAAAGCTGCGCTCTCTTACGATATTGAGCTGGGCTGGCATGTCGCAGACCACGCCGATATTGGCGCCCCGCGTAACCACCCGACCGGCCGTGAGGTCGTGGATCGAAATGGTTTCACTGGCGCGCCGGGCAATCAGCGAAAAGCGGCGGTTTTCTTCGGTAAGCTGTTTGATCGCTGAGCCGAGCGCCGAGATATCGAGTGCGAACACCTGGCGTTCGGTGTCGATATGGACAACGTCAACGGGGTGTCGATGGGCGTCGCCCTCAAGCTCGATGGTGATGTCGTAGGTCTTGCCGGTCAGGCCACTCAGGGTATCGGCAACGCGACCGGGAGAGACAATGTCGATGGAGCGCTGGTCGGTCGATGGGGTCATCCGTTATGCATCCTTTGAGGTAGACTGCCCGGAAACAGGGAATGACCTCATTATCGACGCGACCAACGAAAGCTTAAGGTGACTCGAGGGCCTCCAGATCCTGCCGGCGGTACCCGATCAAATACAGTACGGCGTCGAGCCCCAGCGTCGAAATCGACTGACGGGCCTGTTCGCGCACCAGCGGTTTTGCACGAAAGGCGATGCCAAGGCCGGCGGTCGCCAGCATCTTGAGATCGTTGGCGCCATCGCCGACAGCAATGGTCTGCTCGAGGCAAATGCCCTCACGCTCGGCAATCTCTGAAAGCAGTTGCGCCTTGCGGTCGGCATCGACGATCGGCTCGGCCACCTCGCCTGTTACCTTGCCATCCTGGATGATCAGCTCGTTGGCATGTACCTCATCAAAGCCCAGACGCTTTTGAAGGTAATGGGCAAAATAGGTAAAGCCCCCGGAGAGAATCGCGGTGCGATAGCCAAGGCGCTTGAGCTGGCGCATCAACTCCTCAACGCCATCCATCAGCGGCAGGTTCTCGGCGATGTCTTCGAGCACCGACTCATCCAGCCCCGCGAGCTTGCTCATCCGCGCGCGAAAGCTCTGCTTGAAATCGAGCTCACCGCGCATGGCACGCTCGGTAATTTCCGCCACCTCGTCACCCACGCCATGGCGCCGAGCGAGCTCATCGATCACTTCGGTCTTGATCAGGGTCGAGTCCATGTCAAAGCAGATCACACGCCGGTGCCGTCGCCAGATGCTGTCTTCCTGAATGGCAATATCGACACCGTGAGTGCTGCCCACATCCAGCGCCACGCGGCGAAGACCATCGATATCCACCTCGCCACGCAACCAGATCTCGACACAGGCGCCCTTTTCCGTGACCTCGCCATCGAGCGACTCTCGCCCGGACAGACGATGAATCAATTCGATGGTCAGATCATGGGCCGCCGTCATGCGGCCAACCTCGCTCAACACCTGCGCCGGAAGCGTCGGTGCCAGAAGCGTCATGATCAACCTCGGCCGACCGGCGTTGTCACTCCAGCCGGCATAATCCTCGGGAGAGACCTGCACCGCCTGAATCGCAAGGCCGGTTCGTTCGCTGGCATGGTCGATCATGCCGGTCAGCGCCTCGGGCTGGGCGTAGTCGTCCTCGAGCGCCACCAGCGCCTCGAGGGTGACGATATCAAACGTCACGCTTTGATTGATGTCCAAAAGCCGGGCGCCGGCCAGCGCCAGCGCCTCACCCAAGGCCGCAAGTTGGCCCGGACGGGCGCTGCCCGTCGCTCTGAAAAGCAGTCGTTGTGTCATGGCAGTTCCTGAGTTCACTCCGTGAGCGCTTACGACTCGGCATCGAGCCGGTCGACCTTCTGAAACCCCTTGGGCAGCTTGCTGCCCCGGCGTCCGCGCTCACCTTGATAATAATCGAGATCATCGCCCTTGAGCGTCATGGTCCGCTTGCCGGCATGCACCTTGAGCACACCGCCCTCCGGCACGATGACCATATCGCGGACAAGCTCTTCGCGATTGGTGGCCCGAGTGCCTGGAATATCGATCATCTTGCTGCCCTTGCCCTTGGTCATCGCCGGCAGCTCGCTTAACGCAAACAGCAGCAGTCGACCTTCATTCGACACAAGCGCCAGACGAGACCGCTCGGTTTCAAGCGCCCGACACGGCGGCAGTATCGCGCAGCCCTTGGGCAGCGTCACGACCGCCTTGCCTGCCTTGTTGCGCCCGGTCATGTCACCTAGCGTGGTAATAAAACCATACCCTGCGTCAGAGGCCAGCACGTAGCGGGTCTCTGGAGCATCCAGCAGCACGGCCTCCATCTGCGCGCCCGAGGGCGGGGTAACACGGCCGGTCACCGGCTCACCCTGCCCTCGCGCCGACGGTAGATCGTGGGCGGAGAGTGTGTAGGCGCGCCCATTGTCATCCAGCAATACCAACGGCTGATTGGTCTTGCCTCGGGCGTAGCGATGGAAGCGGTCACCCGACTTGAACGAGAGACTCGCAGGGTCGATATCGTGACCTTTCGCCGAGCGAATCCAGCCCTTCTCAGAGAGCACCACCGTGACCGGGTCGGCGCCCAGCAGTTCGACTTCGGACAACGCCTTGGCGTCATCACGTTCGACCAACAGTGACCGGCGCTCATCGCCGTAGGCCTTGCCGTCAGCCTTGAGTTCCTTCTCGATCAGATCGGTCAGTGCGTCTTCACTGCCCAGCAATTGCTCGAGCCGGTCGCGCTCGGCCATCAGCTCCTCCTGCTCGGCGCGAAGCTTGATTTCCTCGAGCTTGGCCAGATGACGAAGCCTCAGCTCGAGAATGGCCTCGGCCTGGCGCTCGCTGAGGCCAAACGCGGCAATCAATGCAGGTTTTGGCGCATCTTCCTCGCGGATGATGCGAATCACCTCGTCGATATTAAGGTGCGCGGTCAAGAGCCCTTCGAGCAGATGAAGGCGATCGTTGACCTTGCCAAGGCGATGTTCGAGCCTTCGCGTCACGGTCTGGCGACGGTAGCTCAGCCACTCATCGAGCAGATCCGGCAGCGCCATGACCCGAGGCCGACCATCAAGGCCGATCATGTTCATGTTGACCCGCGCGTTCTTCTCAAGATCCGTGGTGGCGAACAGGTGCGCCATCAACGCATCGACATCGACCCGATTCGAGCGCGGCACGATCACCAGCCGCGTCGGCTCGGCGTGGTCGGATTCATCGCGAAGATCCGCAACCATCGGCAGCTTCTTGGCCTGCATTTGGGCCGCGATCTGCTCAAGCACCTTGGCCCCGGAGACCTGATACGGCAGCGCCTTGATCACGATGTCGTTGTCTTCTCGCTCGAACCGAGCCCGCATCTTGACCGAGCCCCGACCGGTCGAATACATCTTCACGAGATCGGCGCGCGAGGTGATGATTTCCGCACTGGTTGGAAAGTCCGGCGCAGGCAGGTGCTTGCAGAGCGATTCAAGCGTACAGCCCGGATGACGCAGGCGATGAATGACCGCCTTGACCACTTCGCGTACGTTGTGCGGCGGAATGTCGGTCGCCATGCCAACCGCAATGCCGGAGCCACCATTGAGCAGCACATGCGGCAGGCGCGCGGGCAGCACTTCAGGCTCGTTCATGGTGCCGTCGAAGTTTGGCGTCCAATCGACCGTGCCCTGGCCGAGCTCGTCGAGCAGCACCTCTGAAAAGCGCGACAACCGCGCTTCGGTGTAGCGCATGGCCGCGAACGACTTTGGATCGTCCGGGCTGCCCCAGTTGCCCTGCCCGTCCACCAGCGGGTAGCGGTAGCTGAAGGACTGCGCCATCAGCACCATCGCTTCATAGCACGCGCTGTCGCCGTGCGGATGGAACTTGCCGAGCACATCGCCCACAGTACGCGCTGATTTCTTGTACTTCGCCGAAGCGCTGAGCGAGAGCTCCCGCATGGCGTACACGATGCGGCGCTGCACGGGTTTAAGCCCGTCGCCGATGTGGGGCAGCGCTCGATCAAGGATGACGTACATGGAGTAATCCAGGTACGCCTTTTCGGTATAACTTCCAAGAGAAAGACGTTCGACGTCGCCCTCCTGCACATGAATATCCATGCTCATTGAGTTCATGCCTTGTTGGTCAAGCCTCGATCACCGGACTCAGGGTCCGGCGCCGCAGGATGTCGAAACTGGGTTAGCGGTACCGAGCCGTCCCGGCCAGAGGAAGGCGGCCATGGCACCCGGTGTCCGAAAGATGCGCCGTTAAAGTTCGATGTCGGCCATATTGCCGTAGCTCTCGAGCCAGGCCCGACGATCCGCCGAGCGCTTCTTGGCCAGTAGCTTGTCCAGAATGGCGTCGGTCTGATCGCCCGCCTCGCGGGTAAGCTGAACAAGTCGTCGGGTGTCCGCGGCCATGGTGGTTTCTCGAAGCTGGAGCGGGCTCATCTCGCCAAGCCCCTTGAAACGCTGGACGTTGGGCGTGCCGCGCTTGCCTTCAAGCTTTGCAAGAATCGCGCTTTTTTCGCTTTCATCGAGGGCGTAATGCACTTCCTTGCCCAGATCGATCCGATACAGCGGCGGCATGGCCACGAACACATGGCCGGCATCGACCAGCGCCGGGAAATGACGCACGAACAGTGCGCACAAGAGCGTTGCGATGTGAAGGCCGTCCGAATCGGCATCGGCCAGGATGCACACCTTGTGATAGCGCAGTTTCTCAAGGTCCGGACTTCCGGGGTCAAGGCCGAGCGCCACGGCGATGTCATGGATTTCCTGCGATGCGAGCACGTCGTGGGAGTCAACCTCCCAGGTGTTCATGATCTTGCCCTTGAGCGGCAGAATCGCCTGAGTGTCGCGGTCGCGCGCCTGCTTGGCGCTGCCGCCGGCGCTGTCCCCCTCGACCAGAAACAGCTCGCTGCGCGCTGGGTCCTGACCACTGCAATCGGCAAGCTTTCCGGGCAGCGCCGGCCCCTGCGTGACCTTTTTACGGGCGACTTTCTTGGAGGACCGCATACGGCGCTGGGCGGCACTGATCACAAGCTCGGCAATCGCCTCACCGTCGGCGGTATGCTCGTTGAGCCACAGTGAGAAGGCGTCCTTGACCACCGCGGACACGAACGCCGCCACACTTCGAGACGACAGCCGTTCCTTGGTCTGGCCGGCGAACTGCGGGTCGTGCATCTTGACCGACAGCACGAAGGCGCAGCGCTCCCAGATGTCGTCGCCGGTCAACTTCACGTTCTTGGGAAGAAGACCGCGGTAGTCGCAGAAATCACGTAGCGCGTCGACCAGCCCGCTTCGAAAGCCGTTGACGTGGGTGCCGCCAAGGGGGGTCGGAATCAGGTTGACGTAGGACTCGAGCAATCCGTCGCCGCCTTCGGGCAACCACTGAATGGCCCAGTCGACCGCGTGAGACTCATCCTCGAAACTGCCCATGAACGGCGCGCTCGGCACCACCTCATAGCCATCGGTGGCCTGAGTGAGGTAATCCCGCAGACCGGCCTCGAACTGCCAGACCGTTTCGCTGCCGTCGGTGTCGACCAGCGTGACCTTGAGGCCCGGGCACAGCACGGCCTTGGCTCTGAGCAGATGGGAAAGCCTGGGCACCGAGACCTTGGCCACATCGAAATAGCCTGCTTCCGGCCAGAAACGTACGGTTGTACCCGTGGTTTTCTTGGGGCAGGTGCCAATCTGGTGCAGTTCTTCGGCTTTCTCGCCCTTCTCGAAAGCAATCGACTGCCGGATGCCACCGCGAAAGACCTCGACTTCAAGCCGGGTCGACAGCGCGTTGACCACCGATACCCCGACGCCGTGCAGACCGCCCGAAAAGCGGTAGTTGGAGGTCGAGAACTTACCGCCGGCGTGCAGGCGAGTAAGGATCAGCTCGATGCCGCTCACACCGTGCTCGGGGTGAATATCGGTCGGCATGCCGCGACCGTCGTCGCTGACCTCGATGCCCCCATCGTCCATCAGCCGAATGGTGATCTCGTGGGCATGCCCGGCCAGCGCCTCATCGACACTGTTATCAACGACTTCCTGAACCAGATGGTTCGGACGAGAGGTTTCGGTGTACATCCCAGGGCGTTTTCTGACGGGCTCGAGCCCCGAAAGCACCTCGATGGCACTGGCACTGTATTCGCTCATGACTTCCAGATGATTAAGACAAACATTGATTGATGGCGTCCTGACTCACGCGCAAGCCGCCGTGGGCGAGCACCTCGGGCAGAAACTCCGCGTAGCGGTCAAGCCCGTGCGTATCGCCTTCGCTGATCAATACACGCGCGCCGTTCAAAAAAGCCTCGGCGTCACGGTAATCCAGCGTTTCATCAGCGGTACCGAAAAGGGTCAGGCAGCGCTCGATTGCCGCGGGCCGTTCGAGCTCCATCGCGGCAAGCGCCTGCTCGAAACGCTCGGTAACGACGCAGATATCGCCGGTGTAGGGGTTTTCGTGCTCGGTGCCGACCCAGGCCCTGGCCAGGCGAGACGGCCGTACCGCCGGGTTGATCAGGGCAAGTGCAGCCACATCGAAGCGGCTTGCCAAATAGAGACCCAAGAACCCACCCAACGAACTGCCAACGATCAGCGTGCGCCCGTTCAAGGCCTTGAGTTCAGCCTCGGCAGTGGCGTAGGCCCTGTCCGGGTCCGGCACCAGGTACGGTGCGCGAAACTCAGGGCAAGGCGTTGCCTGCTCGCAGGCCCTGCGCGTCAACGTGCATTTATGGGCCGTTGGATGACTGTTGAAGCCATGCAGATAGAGCACATTATCGACAGCATGCATGATGTCCACCCTCACGCTCTTTGGTCGAATACTGTACATGCAAACAGCACTTTTATACAACAGACCGCTGTGTTGGCAGCGGTCTGAAGGTGCCTGACGGCACGTCTGGTTCGCCGATCACCGGCCGGGCTCAGCCGCGGTCAGTGTGGGCCCAGACGGTGTCGATCAAATGACGGGTGGAGGCGTCCATCGCATCGCTGCCCTTGCGGGTGCGCAGGATTTCCTCGGTCTCGTTGGCAATCTGCTTGCCAAGCTCGACGCCCCACTGGTCGAAGGAATCGATGTTCCAGACGGTGCCCTGAACGAACACCTTGTGCTCGTAGAGTGCGACCAGTGCCCCGAGCGTTTCCGGCGTGAGCTGCTCGATCAGAAGCGTCGAGGACGGCTGGTTGCCCTGATACCGCTTGTAGGCCGGCGCGTCCTGATTTCCCCCGCTGACCGCATCGTCACCGAGCATCAGTACGCGAGACTGGGCAAAGCAGTTAGACAGCGACAGGCGGTGCTGGGCTTTCAGGTCCTGACGCAGCTCTTCGTCTTCGATGTAATCGTAGCGCTCGATCGGAACGATAAAGTCACAGGCCACTGACTGCGTTCCCTGGTGCAGCAGCTGATAGAACGCGTGCTGACCGTTCGGACCGATCTCGCCCCAGATGACCGGGCAGGTCGAGTAGTCCACCAGCTCAGTGTCGTTGGTGACGGACTTCCCGTTGGATTCCATCTCGAGCTGCTGGAAATAGCCCGGCAGCGACTTGAGTCGACCGTCGTAGGGCAGTACCGCCAGCGAGCGGATATTCAGGAAGTTAACGTTCCAGATGCCAGCCAGACCGAACAGCACCGGCAGGTTGTCCTCGAGCGGCGCGGTACGGAAGTGCTCGTCCATTGAATGCGCGCCTGCCAGCAGGCGCTCGAAGCCTTCCATGCCGATGTGCAGCGCGATCGGAAGCCCGATACCGCTCCAGAGCGAATAACGGCCGCCCACCCAGTCCCAGAACAAAAGCTGGTGGTTCTCGTGAATGCCCCACTCGCTCATTTTCTCCGGCTTGGTCGATACGCCGATGAAGTGCTGCTGCTTGATGAACGCTTCCTTGGAGCCTTTCAGCGACCACTTGAGCCACTCGAGCGCCGTTTCGGCGTTCGACAGGGTGTCGATGGTGCCAAAGGATTTCGAGGACAGAATGAACAGCGTGGTTTCCGGGTCGACCTTCGGCAACAGCTCCGCAAGCTGGGAACCGTCGATGGTCGAGGCGAAATGCACGTTCACGTGGTGGATGTCGCGCGGGGCGAACGCATCAAGGGCGTTGGAGACCATCAGCGGGCCGAGGTCGGAGCCGCCCACACCGAGGTTGATCACGTCGGTGACCGGCTTGCCGGTCGCACCGCGCCACTGGCCGGCGTGAACCTTATCGACCAGCACGGCCATGCGCTCGAGCGTTTCATGCACGTCAGCGGCCACGTTCTGGCCTTCCACGCGCAGCTCGGCGTCCTTCGGCAGGCGAAGCGCAGTATGCAGCGCCGGGCGATCTTCGGTCTTGTTGACCCGCTCTCCGGAAAAGAGCCCCTTGATGGCCTCCTTCATGCCGCTTTCTTCTGCAAGCGCCAGCAGGTGCTCGAGGGTCTTGGGCTGCATGCGCTGCTTGGACATGTCCAGCATGATGCCGGCCGCGCGCTTGGAAAACGTCTCAAAGCGCGCATCCTGCGCGATCAGGTCGCGCAGGTGAACGTCTTTCATATCCTGATGGTAATGGGTTTCAAGTGCCTGCCAGGCACGTGTTTCACGAATCGACATTAAAGGTGCTCTCCTTGGACGTGCAGCAGGGAAGCCGTCAGCGTAGACTAGGGTCATTGACCCCATGTGACGGACGCCATCAATGGCGTTTCCCGTAATTCATTCCATATCTTAGGTATCATTTAGTCCTATGCCTGAGCCATCTTACCGCGACGCGCTCTTTACGACACCCCTCGACGAGGTTGCGAGTTTCTCGTTCGACGAGCAGGTCGTCCAATGCTTTCCTGACATGATCCGGCGATCAGTGCCCGGTTACGGCCAGATCATCGGCATGATCGGCGTCGTTGCCAAACGGTTCGTGCCCGAAGGCGGCCATATTCACGATCTCGGCTGTTCGCTCGGGGCCTGCACACTGGCCATCTGCCAGCAGCTTCCGCCCGAGGCGTTCACGCTCGATGCCATCGATCTCTCACCGGCCATGATCGCCCGTGCCCGTGACACGCTCGCGTCACATCACCCGATGCATCGCGTTCAGCTACGCGAGGGTGACATACGCTACATCGACTACGCCCCAAGCGACATGATCGTTTTGAACTTCACGCTGCAATTTCTGCCGCCCGAGGAACGCGACGCCGTGATCGCTCTTCTGGCCGAGGCCTTGAAACCCGGTGGTGTGCTGGTGTTGTCCGAGAAGGTTCGATTCGACAACGAGGACGCCGAACGGCTGTTGTTCGACCTGCACCACGATTTCAAGCGCGCCAATGGCTACAGCGACATGGAAATCAGCCAGAAGCGCAGCGCGCTCGAGGACGTCATGATCACGGATTCGATGTCGACCCACATTGACCGGCTGGAGCGTGCCGGCCTGGTCGGCGTGACCCCCTGGTTTCAACACCTGAACTTCGCCTCGCTCCTCGCCTTCAAGCCGGAGGCCGCATGACGCTCTCCAAACGCGAGCAGGCGCTGTATCAGGCCGTGCTCGATCAGGAACTGCCAACCTGGCTTGCCCGCCTGCCCGACCAGCTCGCCCACGGCCTCGACACCCGTCGCCACGGCGACCTGCCCGGCTGGCTGCGTATTCTCGACAAGTTTCCGGCGCTCGACGGCGTGCGCATCGATTTGAACGCGCCCCACGTCACCATCGACGCTGCCCTGCCGGACGGGCTTCAAACGCGCTGCCACAACCTGCTGCAGGCGCTGGCCCCCTGGCGCAAGGGGCCGTACCGCGTCGGCACTACGGTGATCGACACCGAATGGCGCTCGGACTGGAAATGGGACCGCCTCGCCCCGCATTTGAGCGATCTGACCCACCGACGAGTGCTCGATGTCGGCGGCGGGAACGGCTACCACGGCTTCCGCATGGCCGGCGCCGGCGCCGCCTTCGTGCTGGTCATCGACCCCTCGCCGCGCTTTTACTGCCAGTTCCACGCCATCAAACAGCTCATGGGCACTCACGCGCCCAACGTGCACTTCATTCCTGTTGGCATCGAAGACGTGCCCACAGGCCTTGCCAGTTTCGACACCACCTTCTCGATGGGCGTGCTCTACCACCGCCGCTCGCCCCTCGATCACCTGCTCGAACTGAGGGATACGCTGCGCCCCGGGGGTGAACTGGTGCTGGAGACGCTGGTGGTCGAAGGCGATGAAAATACGGTTTTAGTGCCGGGCGAGCGCTACGCGCAGATGCCCAACGTCTACTTCCTGCCCTCCTCCAGGGCGCTCGCACACTGGCTTAAGCGCTGCGGCTTCAGCAACGTACGGGTCGTCGATGAAGCACCGACCTCACTTGAGGAACAGCGCGCCACCGACTGGATGACCTATCAATCGCTCAAGGACTTTCTCGACCCAGAAGACCCCACTCGCACGGTCGAAGGCCACCCTGCCCCCCGCCGCGCAGTGGTGATCGCCGAGCGTGACTGAGCAAAGCGCCTTCGGACATGACTCGAAACGCCCGCTCTTGTGCTGCGGGCGTCCGTTCTTGAGCACGTATATCCATCATGATGAGACCTCACCCCCACAGCCGTTCAGGTCACGTCAGGAGCGCCTCATGAACACTGCCCTATTGATCATCGATGCCCAGGTATCCTTCACATCTCGGCCTTTCTGGGATCAGCAACTTGCCGATTGCTGGATAGGCAAGCAGCAGACACTGTTGGATGCCGCAACCCTCGCCGGTATTCCTATCGTTGCGATCTTTCACACCGCACCAGAAAGCGGCGGCCCCTTCGATCCCGTCAACGGCCAGATATGCCCACTTGGTGAGTTGTCATTCACACCGGCCGTTAGCCTGACCAAAACAGCACACAACGCCTTTACCGACACCGGCCTAGATCGCTTCCTGAGACAGCGCAACATCACCCGCCTGCTCATCAGTGGTATTCGAACGGAGCAGTGCTGCGAAACCACTGCACGAGTTGCAAGCGACCTGGGGTATGATGTCGACTTCATCAGTGACGCCACGCTGACCTTCCCCATGACACGGGGTGGGCACACGTATTCCGCCGAGGCCATTCGCGCTCACACCGAACTCGCACTCGAGGGCCGCTTTGCGCGCATCCTTACAGTATCGACCGTGTGCAGTACGCTGGAACAATACATCGACGAACCGGAGCATGAGCGTGTCGGCTGAGCCCAAGCCACCTAGAATTTCGATTTTAATGTTGCCCGGTCAGGTGCCTCTGGACCTGGCCGGGCCGTTGCAGGTTTTTTTGAGCGCGGCCTCTCACGATAAAGAACTCACGCTTCGCTTTATCGGCCCCCATGCCTCAATCGACTGGTTCGGCGGCCTGTCACTTTCGGGCATTGCGCCGCTGCCCGAAACACTCGAGGAAACAGACCTCCTGATCGTGCCCGGCCACGACCGCACATACCTCGACCCCGCAACGCGCAACGCCTGCCTTTACTGGCTCAAACACAACGCTTGGTACGCGGCCACCATCATGGCGGTGTGTTCGGGTGCCCTGCTTCTGGGGCAGGCCGGACTTCTTGACGGCCACCGCTGCACCACACACCACCGGCTGCGCGAAACGTTGCGCGCGCTTGCCCCAAAGGCACTCATTCAGGACGACTGTATTTTTGTCGAGGATCGCCGCGTACTGACCAGCGCCGGCATTTCAACCGGCATCGATACCGCCCTCTATTGGGTTCAGCGCACGCTCGGCGCTCGAATTGCAATGGCAGTGGCTCGGGATATGGTGCTCTACCTGCGCCGAAGCGGTCAGGAGCCCCAATTGAGCCCATGGCTTGAAGGGCGAAATCACGTACATGAACGCTTGCACCGGCTTCAGGACGAGCTTTGCAGCACCCTCGCTCACCCCTGGACGCTCGAAGCCATGTCTGAAAACACCTGTATGAGCCCGCGCCAACTGACCCGACTATTCACTCAGCACACCGGCTTTTCACCTCATTCGTGGCTGACCCGGCTCAGGCTGGCGCAGGCGCGCCAGTTGATTCTAGAAACAAAGCGTCCGATCGAACGCATCGCCGACGACGTTGGCTTGACGCCACGTCAGCTTCGTCGACAGTGGCAGCAGCACTTTGAGACCTCGCCAAGTGCGCTTCGTACAACGCTTGAGCCGCAGGTCGACCCTACATAACGCGCCTTTTTGCAGATGAACCTTGACGGCGCGACATTAATTGATAAAAATTCTCATTACCAAATGACATAATCTCCAGATCGTACGCGCCACGCTGTGGCGGGAGGGCCTTGCATGAACGACACCATCGCACTGCGCGCGGCCTATCATGAAGCGCGTCTTCGCGCACCGCACTGGGACAGTTACCGCCTGGCACAGGCCCTCGGCGTAAGCGAGGGGCGTTTGATGGCGGCCCGGCTCGATGACACCGAGACCCTGGGGGAAGAGGTTCACGGCCTTTCGCTTACCCCGTGCGATCTGGCGCTGGCCCTGCCCCGCTTGGGTCATCTGAGCATCAGCACCCGCAGCCGGTACGCCACCCTGACAAGTCATACCCAGCGAATGACGGTGCGTGGCAACGAGCAAAGCGCGGCGTTGTCGGCGCATAATGGCCTTACCATGCAGTGGCTGTTACCCCACTGGCACTGGGCATGCCTGCGTCGGCGCTTTCAGGGGCGCTTTACCGAAGGCTGGGTGCTTCAGGTATTCGACCGCTTCGGAACAGCACTGCACACCTTGCACGGGCTCGATCTTCAAGCAACCGGTTGGTCGTGGCTTCTGGATAAAACGCTCGATCAGGTGCCGACCTTCGTTCAACGCATTGCCGCACCGGCGCGACAGATGGCTCACGCTCAAATACTCAAGACATGGCCCACGGTGCAGCACGATAACGACTATCGCGCCCTGCTGGAGCAAAGTGGCCTGAGCGCGCTTGAGCTCGATCGTGTCCTGGAAGGCCAGTACAGCCGGCAGTGCAGCCCGAACGACGTCGCACACCTTGTAGACCGATCGGTATCTAGCGCCCGCTGCGCTGAATTCCTTCTGCCGACCGCCGCCGGAGTGCACCGGCACACCGCACGGCTGTCGCATTCGAGCCGCACGCGCACCCATTGGGATCTGGGCAGTGACGACGTTCGCCTGACCCTCGATATGACCGCGCTTTCTAGCCTTTGGCAGATCCAGGGCGGCGCGGCAGGCAACGACGCGCGTATTGATGCCTTCGATGGTGAAGGCGCGTTGATGGCCTCGCTGCGTTTGAGTGCGTAACCGCTCAATACGCACTCCGGCGCCTTGAACGAGGACGCAGCGGCTGATTTCAGGTGCGCTAGAAATCGTAGCGTAGCCTTGCCAACACGGAATCGGGCTCATTGTCCGAGGTGTTGGCAAAGATGCGCTCGAGATCAAGCCGGAAGCCATGGTTGAACTGAGCAGTCACGCCCAGCACCTGATGGTTGCTCTGAGCGTCGGCGCGGCCCATACGCTTCAAGCGGTCGCCGGCGAAAAAGGGCTTGATGCTTTGAACCCAGTCGCTCTCGAGCTGAACACTGTAGCGAGCGATGTACTCCACCCCGTAGGCGTCGCTTGCAAAATAGTCATCGACCCCGCCTGAGGATGCCGGCACGAAATCGTCGTAATAGCCGGCGCCCACAGCAAGGTACCAGTTCCCACCGGTCCAGGTCAGCGAGCTCCCGATCAAATGCTGACGAAAGGCATGCTGATTGCCGCTGGTCTTTATTTCGGCGGAGGTGTTGGCGTAGGCCGCCCCGAGCGTCAAGTCCTCGGTAAGGTGCCATCTCAGGCCGATAGAGCCACCGCTGCGACGGCGGTAGTCGTAAGGGCCATCGAGATGCAGGTCGTCGTCGGGAAACAGCCAGCCGACAAAGACCGTGACCTCATCGGTGCCGGTGGAATAACGAAGACTCTTGCGCGCGCGGTAGGAGCCATCGTAGCTCCCATTCACACCGACCCCCGGGGCCTGAGCGAACTGGTTGTAGTCCCACACATCGGTACTAACACCCACGGTATCGTAATAGACGCTGTTCTGCTTGCCCGCGGTCAGGCGGCCGTAGCGCTCGCTTTCAAACCCGACATAGACCTGTCGACGCGTCGTTGCACTGTCCGAGCTGTCCCGGTCGTAGTGGTTATCCCAGCCCATGACCTTCGCTGTATTCACCCCCAGCTCGGCGTAGCTCAGAAGCGTCAGATCCTTGCTTACGTGGTAGTTGACGTGCAGACGAAATCGCGTGCCGCCGTCGTAGCCGCGATGCTTATAGCTGCCATCGTCCAGCCCTCCCAGCTCATTGAAATACTGCGCCCGGATACTGCCACCAACCTTGACCTCGACATGCTCAAGCCCTGTGCGAGGCTGCTCAGCGGGCGAGAGCAGCGTTACTTCCGCGCGTGCGCCAGCGGCCTGGGTCAGCATCGATAACCCGACCATGGCCAGAAGCGTCCGTTTTTCACTCGTCATTGCATCATTCCAGACCATCACTATAAAAAAACGCTACCCAGGGCCGGCCGCCTCAGGCCTGATAACCGCGCTCAATAAAAAACGCCCGGCCAGGGCCGGGCGTTTCATGATGCGTACATCGTATCGAACGTGTCGCCGGGTTACTTCTTGAACAGCTCGCGAACGTCCTTCGCTTCCCAGTGCGGGAAGTATTTACGCACCAGCGCATTGAGCTCGACCTCAAATCCACGCCAGTCAACGTCCTCGGCACGCGCGGTGGAGGTCAACGCCCCGGTCACCATACCGGCGCCGACGGTGACGTTGGTCAACCGGTCGATCACGATGAAACTGCCGGTGCCCGGGCTCTTGCGGTAGTTGTCGACCGGTACCGGCGCTGTCAGCTCCACATTGCAGCGGCCAATGGCGTTGAGCGCCAGCTCGCCGGCAGAGTGGTGCTCCAGCGTGTTGATGTCGATCTGGTACTCGATGTCCGTGATCTGCCCGCTGACTTCTCGAGTGCCGATCTTGATGTCGTACACGCGGCCGGGAACCATGGCCTGATCGTGCATCCAGACGATGTCGGCGGTGAAGGCGTTGGATTCCGGCACGTTGGCCGAGGCCTCGACCAGCCAGTCGCCGCGGGAAATGTCGATTTCATCCTCAAGCGTGACGGTCACGGCCTGACCCGGGTAGGCCACATCGAGGTCGCCGTCAAACGTCACCACCCGCTCGACCGTAGAGGTCTTGCCGGACGGCAGCGCCTTCACCTGCTGGCCCGGGCGCAGAACGCCGGCTGCGAGCGTGCCGCAGTAGCCGCGGAAATCGAGGTTCGGGCGGTTGACGTACTGCACCGGAAGGCGCAGATCATCGAGGTTACTGTCGTGCTTGATCTCGACGGTTTCGAGCAGTGACAAAAGCGGCTGCCCCTCGAACCAGCTCATGTGCTCGCTCGGGTTGACCACATTGTCGCCATCGAGTGCAGACATCGGCACGAAGTGCACGTTCGGCGCATTGAGCTTGCCGGCGAACTGGCGGTATTCCTCGACGATCTCGTGGAAACGGGCCTCGCTGTACTCGACCAGATCCATCTTGTTGACCGCGATCACCAGGTGCTGAATGCCCAGCAGATCGGCGATAAAGCTATGGCGGCGAGTCTGGGTCTGCACGCCATAGCGCGCATCGATCAGGATGACCGCAAGGCTTGCGGTGGAAGCACCGGTTGCCATGTTGCGGGTGTACTGCTCGTGTCCCGGCGTGTCGGCGATGATGAACTTGCGCTTGTCGGTCGAAAAGAAACGGTAGGCGACATCGATGGTGATGCCCTGCTCCCGTTCGGACTGAAGCCCGTCGACCAAAAGCGCCAGGTCGACCTTGTCGCCGGTGGTGCCGCTTTTCTTGGAGTCACGAGTGATCGCCGCCAGCTGATCTTCATAGATCATCTTGGAATCGTGCAGAAGCCGCCCAATCAGGGTGGACTTGCCGTCATCGACGCTGCCGCAGGTAATGAAGCGCAGCAGGTCCTTGTTCTCGTGCTCTTTCAGATACTGCTCGATGTTCTCGGCAATGAGAGAAGATTGGTGTGCCATGATGCGCCTCTTAGAAATACCCTTCGCGTTTCTTGCGTTCCATGCTGCCGGACTGGTCGTGGTCGATGGCGCGGCCTGAGCGCTCGGAGGTGCGGGTCAAAAGCATCTCCTGAATGATCTCGGGCAGTGTGGCCGCGGTCGATTCGACGGCACCGGTCAGCGGGTAGCAGCCAAGCGTTCTGAATCGGACCCACTTCTCTTCAGGCACTTCGCCCTCCTCGAGCGGCAGACGGTCGTCATCGACCATGATCTGCATGCCGTCGCGCTCGACCACCGGGCGCGGCGCGGAGAAGTACAGCGGCACGATCGGAATCGATTCCAGATAGATGTACTGCCAGATGTCGAGCTCGGTCCAGTTCGACAGCGGGAAAACGCGGATCGACTCGCCCTTGTTGACCTTGCCGTTGTAGATGTTCCAGAGCTCCGGGCGCTGGTTTTTAGGATCCCAGCGGTGGTACTTGTCGCGGAAGGAATAAACGCGTTCCTTGGCACGGGACGCTTCTTCATCGCGGCGCGCACCGCCAAAGGCGGCATCGAATCCGTACTTGTCCAGCGCCTGCTTGAGCGACTGGGTCTTCATGACGTCGGTGTACTTGGCGCTGCCGTGCTCGAAGGGGTTGATGCCCGCGGCGCGGCCCTCTTCGTTGATGTGCTCAATCAGCTCCATGCCCGCATCGGCCGCCATCCGGTCGCGAAACTCGATCATTTCGCGGAACTTCCAGGTGGTATTGACGTGCATCAGCGGAAAGGGGGGCGTGCCAGGATAAAATGCCTTGCGCGCCAGGTGAAGCATCACCGACGAATCCTTGCCAATGGAATAAAGCATGACCGGATTACCGAATTCGGCGGCCACCTCACGAATAATATGAATCGACTCGGCTTCGAGCTGCTTCAAGTGCGTCTGGCGCTCTGGTGAAAGCATCGCGTTCAACCACCTCTGTGAGTAGACATGACGCGACAGGGAGCCCGGGCGCGACTCGAACACCCTGTCGGAATTTACGATCGTGCTGGATAAGGCGAAACGCAGCGTCGCTGCACACCGGTATTACAGCAGTGAGAGCATGCCACCGTACCCAAGCGCTTTCATAACGTCAAAGAATTAAATTTCATCGCGTTAGACGATAAAGGAATAAACCTACCCGTAGAGCAACGCCTCCGTTCCCCGGAGACGAGGCTGTTTACATGGAGACGCGTTCGACCCAGCTTGTCCATTCTTCACCGTCAATATCGACGATGCGATAGCCGGGGCGAGACGCCCCGTCGAGCTGGAATCGGTCGCTTCCGGGCAGGAACTGATCCGACGTCGCCGGCGTGGTCAATACATCGATGCCCTGAACGCTGCCGTGAAAGGCGTGATGGACGTGACCGGCAAGCACCAGTCTAACCTGCGGATTGGTCGAAAGAATGTGCCAGAACGCGGCTTCGTCGCGCAGCCGGATCTGATCCATCCATTCGGAGTTCACCGAGATCGGCGGGTGGTGCATCGCGATCAGGGTTGGCCGGTCATCGGCTTCAAGCTTTCGTTCTAGGGCATCGATCTGCGCCTCGCCCAGCTCACCGGCCACTTCGCCGCTCACGTGCGTATCGAGCAGCAAGGCCCGCCAGGGGCCGAGGTCAACTTCCTCGATCAGCGAGCGCGCCTCGCGCATGACCTGAAGGTTGTCATGATTGCCCGGCAACCAGAACCAGGGGCAGGCAAACCGCGACAGGAGCGAGACCGCCTGCTGGTAGGAAGCCGGCGAGTCATCGTTGCTGATATCGCCGGTGACCAGCACCACATCCGGTCGCGCCGCGCGGGCCTCTTCAATGACCCGCTCGAGCTGCGTGGTAGCGAACCCGAGCCGATACAGGGCACGTGGGTCGGCGCTCAAATGACAGTCGGTCAGCTGTAGAAGTCGCATGGGCCATCTATACCATCTGGAGGGCTTGAAACATCAGGCAGACATGCCGCCTTACCCGGGAAGGTCTGCAGTATGGCCGTGGGCCATGGCGTGGTCCAGCCATTCGCCCAGAAAGCGATTGAGCTGAAGCTTCTCGTCTGGCTGGTGCATCTGGGCATTGGGGTAGCGGTAGCGCCCCTCGAAGTGACGCAGCCGCTGGAAGTCTGTCACTTCCGCCATGCGCACATCATGATAGAGGTGCACCATCATTCTGGGCGTATCGATCATGTGATCGAGCACCCCGCTTTGATGCACACGCAGCATGGTGGTGTACGGCGCCTGCTCCAGCACTTCGATACGCAGAGTACCAAAACGCTGAGACTGACCGGACAGCGCAATATCGCGCACATCGCCGGCTTCGGCGTCGCTGATCAATTTAAGCAGACGAATGTAATTGGCCGAACATTCGCCCTGCAATGACCTTAAGTCGGTTACGTAGGCCGTTCGTGTCAACGATTCCTCCTCGCGCGCAAACTTGCGCGTTCCTTCGACAGCCACTGCATTCCGATAATGGCCATCGCATTGTTCATCCGTCCCGCCATCAGCATCTCCCATGCAGTGGGAAACGCAATGACGTGAACCTGAATATCCTCGTTTTCCTCATCAAGCCCGTGTACGCCACCCAGTTGGGTGCTGTCGACCAACGCACAGAACAGCGTCACTTTCTCGGTACAGGCGCCGGGGCTCGGGTAATAGCTGTACAGCGTGATCAGATCCTCGACCTGACATCCCGCCTCCTCTTCGGCTTCCCGGCGAGCGGTTGCTTCAAGGCTCTCTTCCGATTTATCGACCAATCCGGCCACAGGTTCGATCAACCACGGTGAAACCTCGTCATCGAGCGCGCCTGCCCGGCACTGCTCGACCATGACGATGCTGTCCTGCACCGGGTCATACAAGATGACGCCGACCGCATCGTGGCGCACATGCACCTCACGGGTGATCTCCGGGCTCATGCCGCCATCGAAGCGCGCGTGCCGGAAGCGGCGACGCTCGAGGGAGAAAAAACCCTCCTGCATGACATCGAAGTCGACCACGTCGACATCACTCTGGTCAAAGCGGGGCATGTAGGTCGTGGATTCACTCATGGCAACGGGCCTTATTCTGACAGCACAATACAACATCAACGCGAATGCCTATTATCGACACATATCGAAGGCCTCGCCAACCGAGGATCGGCGCGCCCGCGCTTGCAATGATCGACACCGCCCCATACATCGAAAACGTACACGGGCTCTCAGACACATCCAAAACGGGAACGTTTCAATGAAGGGACGCAACATGACGCGCTGGCGCGACCCGGCCAAGGATCCGCGTCAGGAAAAGAAAACCGACCTCATCACCCCAGAAGGCTTTGCCCGCATCGAAGGCTTGCTTGACCACCTGACCCGCGTGCGCCGCCCGGAGCTTTCAAGAAAGACCGGCGAAGCCGCCGCCCAGGGCGATCGCAGTGAAAACGCCGATTACACCTACAACAAGCGTGAGCTTAACAAGACCATCTCCCGCATCGCCTACCTGCAAAAGCGCCTTGACGCCCTCACGGTGGTCGACCGGCTCCCGGACGATCAATCAAAGGTCTTCTTTGGCGCCTGGGTCACGCTCGAGGACGACGACGGCGAGGAAATGACGGTGCGGCTGGTCGGCCCCGATGAGACCGACAACAAAAGGCGCTGGGTCAGTGTCGATGCGCCGCTGGCGCGGGCGCTGCTCGGCAAACCGCTGGACGCCGATGTCGAGGTCGCCGCCCCCGGCGGCACCACCCGCTACCTCATCACCGACATCCGCTACGAGACGCCGGAGGCCTGACTCCGGGCGTACTCGCGCCGCCGCCCGATCAGCGGCGGCGTTTCGGATAACGGCAGGCGTAGACCTTGAAGCGGCGATTGTCGGCCAGCACCTCGACCTCGTTGAACACCTCTTCCAGGGCGCTTTGGTACGGCAGAAACGCGTTCGCCACCAGATACAAAACGCCCTTCATCTTCAGTGCGGCGGCAGTCTGTTGAATCATGCGCTGGGTCGGCTCGAGCGTGATTTCCCGCTCCTGATGAAACGGCGGATTGGTCAGAATCGCATGAAACCGGCCATCCACCTCGCCCAGCATATCGCTTGCAATCACTCGACCCTCAAGGCCGTTGGCTGCAAGGGTTTGACGGGTGGACTCAAGCGCGAAATGATTGACGTCGCAGGCCGTCACATTCGCGCCCTGGCGCGCCGCGAACGCCGCGATGATGCCATCGCCGCAGCCCACATCCAGCACCTCGCCGGTCAATTCCGGTACATGTTCGAGCATCAGCGTCGTGCCGTCATCGACCTTGCCGTGGCCGAACACCCCCGGGTGCGACTTGAGCGTCAACGCGTCGAACTCTACAGCGCTGAACGACTCGGCCGGCGTGACAGTGCGCGCCTCGGCCTTGAACAATGAGCACCGACGCGCGTTATCCAGCCGCTCGCTTTCAAGCCCAAGCCCCTCGAGCAGCTTCGGCAGCCGCTTGATGCCGCCCTGATGCTCGCCAACGATTTCGATCGACGCACCTTCGCCAAGGCCATTGCAGAGGGTTTGCAGCCACCAGAGACCCAGCGCCTGCGCCTTGGGCCAGAACAGCAGCGCCTGATCAAACGGTGCGTCCGGCAGTTCGATGCCCTCAAACACCATGATGCCGCGTGCCCGGTAATGGTTGGCGATGGCGTGATCCGCCGTCCAGACCGCCGCACCGGGCGCGACATCACCGCCTTCAGGCGGCGCGACCCACAGCGCCGCGGCGTAATGGCCGATCTCCTGACGAGCCAGCAGTTGAAAGACAGGTCGGTCTTCGCTCATGACGCCTCCGGGCGCTGTAAACAGTAATGAAGGTAGCGGCCAAACCGCCAGTAGGGTTCCTGAGCGCCGAAGCGCGTCTCGAGTTCCAGAAGCTCCTCGAGCGTCTTGTCATCCGGGGCGCGCTCGCGCAGGTAATCATGAAAGACCCGAATGCCCGCAACCGCCCGGCACTCGAAGCCGGCCGCGGTGATCCACTGACTGACCTGATCGTGGGTCATCGGTGAAATCGGGGTAAGCCGCTTGTGACGCCCCTTGCCGGCCAGGTTTCGATCTTCCACCACCCGGGTGGTGTTGCCTTTAACGATGTTCGAAAACCTGAGCGCATCGAGGTTGAACACCATCAGCGACAGCCAGCCGCCGGGTTTGACCTGGGAATACAGAAGCGGCAGCGCCTCCTCCGGGTGCGCCATCCACTCGAGCATCGCGTGGCACAGCACCAGACCGAACGGCTCGGCCGCACTTCGGGCAAAGGTTTGAAGGTCGGACTGAACGCACGGGATGTCATCACCGAGCGCGGCCCTTGCAAAGGTGAGCATATCCATGGACGGCTCGACCAGCACCGGCGAAAGCCCCTGCGCCTTGGCCCATGCGCTCATCTGTCCGAGCCCGCCGCCGATATCCAAAACGCGCTGACCGGGCTCAAGCGGAATATGTTCCTGAATGTGCGCCTGCACCCGCGCCAGTCGCAGTTTCCCGCGGGACGCACCGTACATCGTCTCGGCGAATTTTTCGGCCAGCCCGTCGAAATACCGATCGGTTCCCGGCTGATAGCCGCGCTCATCGCCCATCGCACTCATCCTTTAGGAAAACGCGCGCATTGTAGGCCCGCCCGCCCGTGAACACCAGACGCCGCCTTTTACATGCAAACAGCTTCTGCCTATAATGCGCACCCCGTGCCCCCATAGCTCAGCTGGATAGAGCGTCCCCCTCCTAAGGGGAAGGTCTCAGGTTCGAATCCTGATGGGGGCGCCACCGCCTTCTTCGCGGTATCGCCTTGCTGATGCGCGTTACCGTTCTCACGTCTCGCTAGTCAGTTCGATGTAACTCGATTCACCCTCACCGCAGGCGCCGAATAACCAGCCCAACACAAACGCCAACGTCGTTCGCCCTGCGTGATCGCGATTCACGCGCCCCCGCGACCATCCTGAGAGAAGTTCACCTTCCGTGGTCAGGCAGTGATAAAGAAGCTCGATGGTATCTACCCCAGTCACCCGGCCGACAAGATGCCCTGTTTGAATCGTTCCGCCCTGATACGTGCCCGTAATGTGCCCCGCTGCGACGTGGTAATGAAATACCGTGTCGGTGCCTGAGCGCCCGTCGGTGTTATTCAAGGCCACAAACCGCCGATCGCCTAAAAGGTCGCGCCTCGAGCGCGGCTTTTTTGTGCCCGTGTACGGCAACGGGCCTTTGGGTCATATACGCACGCACCTGCGGCAATCCACCGCCAATAGACCGCCTTGGCTCCTTTTGGATGATTGAGGACGGCTTTTTTTAGAGATAGATTAAATACAAGCGACGCATGGTCGATCTACGGCAAAGCGCGTGTGACAGGGGTGCGCCTTGCAGACAGTCGTAAGCGAATCTGCACCCCTAAAACTGCCCCGCGCCCCAATTGTGGCGCGGCTCGGGGCCGGGTGCATAGGTGCAAGGAAACCGATGCATTTAGCGCGCAGGCGGGGCGGGGAGTCGACAGCGCGCCGGGGGGATAAATGGTTTGAAAACCTCAAGTCTTAGTCAGAGTGAAGACGAGTAACAAGGATCGACCAACGATCAAAATTGGATAATATCTTAGGCAGTAAGGACAAATAAGGTGCAATTTTGAACACGAACAAAAAAGCAGTAAATGCTGGTGTCGACGCCATATTAGGCTTCGAATTCCAACGCAACTGTGCTTTATTTTTACTGCTTCAAAATTACGATGAGATTAAAGAAAAAGATTTTTTTATATGCATTGAGCATCATGACGACTTTTTACTTTGCTATAGAACAAATTGCCGTAGCTATATAGAAGAAATTCATTCTTACCAAGCTAAGAAAAAGTCGGGTAGCATCTGGACTATAAACCAAAAATTCATCGAAACTGTCGCCAAAATTCTTGAAGCTGGAAACGACCTAAGGCAAGACCCAATCCCTAAATCCAGCAACTATAGCCACAAGTTAAGCTTTATATCCAATACTGAAATAAAACTAACCTACAAACCTAAAAAGATCGAAAAAGAAAATGGCAAAAAAGAAATAAATCACCTACTAAACGAACAAAGGCTTTCAAGCCAGTATAATGAAATCCCATCAGATATCAGAGAACACTTAGAGCAAAAAGTATCAGAATTCTGTTCCAAAGAAAGCATAACCTACCACAGCGATGAATTTGATAATTTCAATATTGAGTGGGTAGATTTACCCCGAGATAAAAAAAGACAAAAATATATTCTAATAGGTGTGATCAAGGAAAACTTTTCTAACATTTCAGATGCGGCTGCCGCAGTCGACCTACTGCTGAACTTATTTAGAGAAGTGGAGTCCGTATATAACCAAGGAAAGATAGTTAAATTATTAGATAGCTCCAAAAGAGTTGAAGGCGAAGTTGTAAAACAAGCTATCAACGTTATTAACAATGAGCAAAAAACATTCGATTTATGGCGAAATCACTCGAAGGAACTATCTAAAGAGCTTAATATCCCTATAGGTATTCAAAATAGACATGAAAATTATATATTAGATACTTTCGAACTACTAAAAGATATGAAAAACCACGAACACCAAATAATAAAAGACTATGTAAAGAATAATGATTATTCGATGCTATATTGTAGCCATGAAGAAATTTTTAAACGCTACACCGAAGATATTACAAGATCTAAAAATATAAATTTAGACAAGATTAACATTTTTTTTGCTGTTTTGTGCACATACGTAGAATATCATGGTAGATACTTAAAATGAGTATAGACATTAAATTTAACAATTTGTTCGTAGGATCAGAAAGCTCAAAACTATGCTTTTACGAAGAATTCTCCCCACAAGCCAACATCATTAGTGGGCGAAACACCTCTGGAAAAAGCTCTCTACTTCAAAGTATCTTATTCACTTTTGGGATTAACGACGTTCGCGAAAACCTGTCTGAAATTCTTGATTATAAACCTATATTTCGAGTTGATTTTACTAAAACAACAGAAGGTAACCAAGAAAGATACACTATCGTTAGAGAGGAAAACTCTATTTACATTAGAGAGCCAAACGGTAAGGTTGTTCCTTTCTATGGCATCAATGCTGACCAAAGCTCAGAGCACATAAAACTTAAAGAATATGTGAGGAATTTAACCGGATTTTCTTTACACTTAGAACAACATGGCGAACTAAAATCAGCACCACTCGAAAGTATGTTTTTGCCGTACTATATATCTCAATCCGTAGGATGGGTATATTTACGCGAATCATTCTCCAATCTTCAATATTACAAAAACTTTCAAAGTGATTACTTGGATTATTATCTAGGCATCATTAATAACTTTGATCGAAAACTTCACAAACAATTAACAAGACGCAAGGAAGAGCTTCGATCTAATATCAAAAACCTGGAGAGATATAGTCAAAAAGCTGAGCTACAGTTTTCAAACCTGATAGACGAGCAGTTTGGCATAGATGCTGAAAACTACATCAAAGAATACGTTGATTTTTCAAAATCACTCGAAGATGAAAGAAACAGCTATATACGATTTTGCAACAACCTCTCATTACTTCAGAATCATCACAAAATAATAAAAAGGACAAAAAAACACGTTCATAAGCAAAGCTACAACGATATTGATCGCTGTCCTGCTTGCACACAGGTTTTGTCATACTCATTAGAAGGTTTATATAGCTATTATCAAAAATATAACGACACCATTGAGCTTGAATCGAAGATAAAAGAAAATATCACTCTAGAAAAGTCTAAAATAAACAGTTCAGCGAAAAGAATTAACTCGCTTAAGGAAACTATATCTTCTAAATATGAAGAAGTTTTAAACGTGGAATTTGATGGAGTAACATTTGAGCAATGGATCAAAAACAAAGCGAGCGTCGAATTATATTCTAAAATAAAGCTCGACATAAAAAACTTCGAGGAAGAGGTTCTTAAAACCAACGAACATCTTCGTTCAATGTCGACTGAGGAAGATGTAATAAGAAAAAGAAAGGAAAAAGAAAAAGAATTTAAAACAATATTTTCTAACTATCTGTCAAAATTATCGCTTCCCCCATTGACTAGTTTCAGATACTTAAACCTGTATGAAATTCGATCTTTCCCACGTCAAGGAGTCGAATTGCATAAGACGGTTATGGCTTACCATTTTGCATTGAACACTATTATCGCGAAATCAAATTTCGCGCATAGACTGCCGTTTATGTTAGATGCCATTCTAAAAGAAGACATTGATGAAACTAATATAGATGTAATTTTATCGTTTGCAGGCAACAATCTTCCAACTGATACACAAAGCTTTATATCTATATCTGAGCATGTGAAAGATGGCGTTGCAAACCAAACAGATCAAGGAATAAAACCAATAGAGAAACTTAATATCAGAGAAGTCAAAAATACCTACTTCCCTGAAAATTCCAAAATCATCTATATAGGTGATGGAAAAATTGAGCGAGGGCTTATCTCCCTAACACTAGATAATTATCAAAAAATTTATGAAGACACTATTGCGATCACATCAATTTAAAGTCGGTAATAAAATAAAAAACTTTGTATATTAAAACCTGATAACTACCGGACTTTATCCTGCCAAAGCTTTGGTTCTGGCAGGATGAGTCCTTCGTTCGAAACGGTAAGACATGGTATATATAAAGGTATATCAAACCAAAAATAAAATTAAAATATTTACAAAAACAACAACATATAAATAAAAACGAATCCTGCTGGGCCACCGCCCTCTTCGCGCGTTTGCCCTTCTGGCTTTCTTCCCGTGGCGCGTTTCATCGGTCAGTTCGACATAACTCGACACCCCTCGCCGCCCGCGCCCGCTGGAATAAACGCACTTAAACGTATCGACGATACCTCTCGCCCGCCGCACCCTCGAGCGCGGCTTTTTTTGTGCCCGTATTTGGCTATGCGCATTGAGGCCGGCTTTCGTTGCAAAACCTGTTGGCGCGTTGGTCAGACCTTCGGCGTTCCTTCCAACTGAAGACCTTGCCGTGTGAAGAGACAACAGGCATTCGCACCGTACTGATCAACGTGCCGGGGAACTCATGCTCCAGGACCAACGCTCATCACATAAGAGACGACCCTACGCTGGAGATAGTGCGTGCCACTCATGTATGACGAGATGGTCCATAAATGGTGTCGCCGTCTATCCTGATGCGACGCTCTGCCCCAGAAGGGGGCACTTTTTTGGCTCTCAAGGGAATGTCGCGGCATGTCATCGGTAAGCTATACGAAGAAGGGGTCTCAGGCGGCACTGCACTGGTGGGGCTGTTGCTGGTGGCGATCAATCTGAGGCCGGCGCTGACCAGCGTCTCTCCCGTCCTTAAAAATATCGCCGAGGGGCTGTCGCTGTCTCCCGCCGCTCTGGGGGTTCTGACCACACTGCCGGTGGTCTGTCTTGGGCTGGCCGCGCCGCTGGCCCCCAAACTGTCACGACGTATTGGCCCCGAGCGCACCATCTTCATCATTCTCATCTTGCTGGCCGTGACGCTTCTAGCCCGGCCCGTGACCGGTACGCTGGGACTTTTCGTGTTCACCGCGCTGGCAGGGGCCTGTATCGGCATTATGAATGTCCTGCTGCCGGGCATCGTTAAACGCGACTTCCCGGCCCGGGTCAGCCTCATGACCGGCCTTTATACCGTGGCGCTCAATCTGGGCGCCTCGTTGGCCGCCGGGGCGACCGAGCCGCTGCGTCAGGCCTTCGGTAACCAGTGGCAACCGTCGCTGGCCTTCTGGCTGGTTCCGGCCGTGATCGCCGCACTGGTCTAGATTCCGCAACTTCGGATCAAACACACGCCCCGCGTACGCCAAAGAGACGGCCATTCCCTGTATCGCAACGCTCTGGCCTGGCAGGTGACGCTGTTCATGGGGCTGCAGTCATCGCTGGCCTACACGGTGTTCGGTTGGCTGCCGACCATTTTGCAGGATCGCGGTGTGACACCGGTCACGGCCGGTTTGGCGCTGTCGGTCTCGATCCTGTGTCAGGTCATTACCGCCATCGTAGCGCCCCTGATCGGCGGGCGCATGAAAGATCAGCGGGCGGTATTGATCAGCGTGATGCTGCTCACCCTGTGCGGCCTGGCGGGCTGTCTGTATGCGCCCATCCAGAGTGTATGGCTATGGGTGGTGATTCTGGGGCTGGGTCAGGGCGGCACATTCAGCATGGCGCTGACGCTTCTGGCGTTGCGCGCGCCGGATGCCGACACCGCCGCCGAACTCTCCGGCATGGCGCAGGGCTTTGGCTATGTGTTGGCGGCCTTCGGCCCACTGCTGGTTGGGCTGTTGCACGACTGGTCGGGCGGCTGGGATGTGGTCGGCATTTTGCTGGGGCTGATTGGGCTGGGCGCAATGATCGTGGCCCTCGGCGCCGGGCGCAACCAACTGGTCAGGCAGCCCGACTGAGTATCCTGTCATGGCCCCGGGGCGCGTTATGGGCGCTCCGGGGTCGCGCCCTCCTCGCCTGCGCCTTTCTGTAACACCGTCAGGTCGTCCCGTGTCGCGGCCCTCACTAGATCAAGCGTCTTCTCCCAAAGGAAGACCAGATCGACGCGCCGCAGCCTCCCGGAACCTGCACGCGATCCGTTCAGGATCGATGCAGCGCGCCTCCCATATCACCGTGGAACCTCACACCTGCTGCTCATAGGCAAGGAAGGCTCGAGCCTGACGTCATTCACGCCAGGTCGAACAGAAGAACCTCCGAAGCGTCGAGGCCAATAACGGTAATGGGCTCGCCCGGTTGAAACGCGGCGGCGTCTCCGGCTGAAAGCCGTTGGCCGTTGACCTCGGCCGCTCCTCGCGCCACGTGCAGCCAGGCGTGGCGAACTTCAGGGGGTGTCATCTGCTCGCCGGCGTCAAACCGTCTGATGTAGAGGTTGGCGTCCTGATTTAGGCGAACGGAGCCGTCACGACCGTCTTCGGAGAGCACCAGCCGCCAGTGGCCCCGACGTTCGTCTTCGGAAAAGTGCTTCTGTTCGTAGCTCGGCTCGACGTTCTGTCGATTTGGTTCGATCCAGATTTGCAGAAAATGAAGTTCTTCCGTGTCAGAGTGGTTGAACTCACTGTGGCGCACGCCGGTGCCGGCAGACATGCGCTGCACATCGCCCGGGCGCATGACCGCGCCGTTGCCAAGGCTATCCTTGTGGGCCATGGTGCCGCTCAAAACAAAGGAAATGATTTCCATGTTCCTGTGCGGGTGAGTGCCGAACCCGGCCCCACCTTGAACACGGTCTTCGTTGATGACGCGAAGAACTCTGTAGCCCATGTGTTCGGGGTCGAAATAATCGGCAAATGAAAAGGTATGGCGGGAGCGCAGCCAGCCGTGATCGGCAAGACCGCGTTCGTTGGCGCGTCGTAGAATCATTGTGGTGCCTCTCTTAAGCGTCGTCGTCACCGCAGCTCGACGCGCTCTGTTGCATGGAACAAGAATTTGCCGGGTCGCGTTGAACGCACTGGAATGCCCGTTACTCATCAACAGGCTTATCAGTTAAGTGAGCCGATCTTATTCTTTCCACACAATCGAACAAAAGAGGCTTTTTTACACTAAATTATTCTAAAATATCGAATTGATAACATCCTTCCCAAAGGCTACGACTATTGTCACTGCTCCCGCCAAAAGAATGGCCCGGCGCTTCATTAACCCCTCCCCTGCAAAGCCGATATATCACTCATCAACGACCATCACCGAAGGCTCTCTCAGCCACAGGATCGGTGACATACGCAGGGATGAATCAACGGGTCGTTTATCTCATGAACGTATTGAGGGCAGCGCCATGGCGACATGCATCAGTGATATCAATGACCGGTTCGACTACGCCGATGAACTTCCGGACTGCATGGGTAATTTCGAGTGTGTTCCCTGTGGTCGCGCGCAGAATTACAGCGAACTGACCTACATCTATATGCAGTTTCTGGCGCCGAAAATCGCCGCCAACGAATGCAGCGAACAGGACGCCCTCGACGCGCTTGAGAAAGCGTGCATGGAGCTTCCAACCCCGCGCTCACGGTCAGACTTTTACGCGTTTCTGGAAGAAGAGCTCAACATCGACCTGGATTACTGAGCCGCGTTTAACGCACACGACACATCGACCAACCGCGCCCCGGGCGCGGTTTTTTGCGCCTGGCCCTTGGCCGAGCCCCTTACAAAAAAAGGATCGCCGCGTTCGCGACGATCCTTTGATGTCCTGCTTCAGGCCTCAGGGTCTGACGACCTCGAGCCCCATCGGCACCCGTTTAGAACGTTTCCCACTCATCGACCTCGGTGGTCGATGCAGGTGCCTTGTAGCTCTGGCGTTTAGGTGCGACAGCCGGCTTGCTCGTGGCCTTGTGAGCCGGGGCGTGCTTGGCTGTGGCCGGCGCCGACGGCTGCGCCGGCTGCTTGGCAGAAGTGCGTGCAGCGGGCGCGGGCGCATGACGCGTCATACCGCCATCGGCGACCTTAAAGAAGCCAACCTGCTCACGAAGCTGTCGAGCGCTTTCTTCCATCGACCGACTGGCGGCAGCCGCTTCTTCCACCAGGGCGGCGTTCTGCTGAGTAACGCCGTCCATCTGCGAGATGGCCTGATTGACCTGCTCGATGCCGGTCGACTGTTCGCGACTCGCCGCCGCAATCTCGGCAACGATACCGGTCATCTTGTTGATGCTCTCGACAATGTCGCCAAGCGTCTGACCCGAGCGGTCCACCAGCTCGGCGCCGTTTGCGACCTTGGAAACGCTATCATCGACCAGCGCCTTGATTTCACGCGCAGCATCGGCACTTCGGCTCGAGAGCGTTCGCACTTCACTGGCAACCACTGCAAAGCCTCGGCCTTGCTCACCGGCCCGGGCAGCTTCAACCGCGGCGTTGAGCGCAAGCAGGTTGGTCTGAAACGCGATCGAATCGATCAGCCCGACGATCTCGGCAATCTTCTGACTTGAGGTGCTGATTTCATTCATGGCAAGCGTGGTCTGCTCGACTACCTGACTGCCTTCGCTTGCCTGTTTACGCACATTCAATGCCAACTGATTGGCTTGAGCGGCGTTGTCGGCGTTCTGCTTGACGGTCGAGGTCATCTCTTCCATCGAGGCTGCGGTTTCCTCAAGGCTTGCCGCCTGATCCTGGGTGCGACGTGACAGATCGTCATTGCCCGAGGCGATCTGGCTGGAGGCAGATCCGACCGACTCCGCGTTCACTCGAACATCGTTGACCACATGCGCCAGTTGCTTCTGCATCGCATCGAGGCTTTGAAGCAAGGTGGCGAATTCATCGCGGCCCGTTACCTCGATCCGATTATTCAACGTGCCCTGCGCGATGGATTCGGAAACTTCACCGGCTCGCTTGAGCGGCGCCATGATGCCTCTTACCAGGAACCAGGCGATGACCGCCATCAGCACCAGCGCAGACACGATGGCAGCGATGATGATGCTTATGGATCCTGAGGCGCCTTCGAGCCCGTTATTGTACGACGCCTCGGACTGCTTGGCATTGATGGAAAGAAGGCTTTCAAGATCCGCCGACAGGCTTTCAAAATTGTCACGCGTTTTCTGAATGGTCGGAGTCATCTCGAAATTCCCCTGACTCATATCGGTGGCCACCTGACGATACAGCGACCAGTATGTCTTGAGTAGGCCATCGAGCCGGTCGGCGATGGCCTTTTCCTGCGCAGAGGTTACTTGGGTGGTGCTGTAGACCTGCCAGAGCCGATCCGTTTCGTTCTTGTATTGCTTTTCATAGTTATTGAGAGCATCCGTAGCTGTCTGTTCACTCCGGTCGGCGCGGGCCTTGAACGAATCGATGCGAGACCAGTTGATGTTTTTTCGGATGCCTGCAAGGTTCTGCATTGGCAAGACATTGGTTTTGTAGACCGCCTCGAGATTTTGATTACTGCCTTTCATGCCGAAGACACCCGCCGCGCCGATAACCAACATGACGATGCCCATAACCACCATGGTCGCTATGAGCTTGTACTTCACACTGCGATTAAGACCGAACATGCTGGCCACTCCCGAAATGAACGTCGTATAGAGGAACGGCCACTAAGGCCGGATGCCATCCGTATCGGCACAACGTCTGGATTCTGAAACGCGCTCGGCTTGAAAAAGAACCGTTGCGTCAAACCGCTTTTCTTTATCAAGCGCCACCGCTTTACCTTTTTTCCATACGCAAGGCCTACCAATGGCCTCAAGGCGTGCCAGTATGAAGCTTTCACGTCGAACAGGGATGTCTCATGAGCCTTACTCAACTGACCCAGTGCCGACACTGGGTATTTGATATGGATGGCACGCTGACGGTGGGCGTACATGACTTTCACTACATTCGCCGGGCGCTCGACATTTCTCAAGACTGTGACATCCTCGAATACCTGGAGGCGCTGCCCGCCTCTCGGCGCAAAGCAAGTCATGCCTGGCTCATGGACCATGAACGTGAGCTTGCCCTTGGCGCCACTGCGGCCCGCGGTGCCAAGGCGCTAATACGTGCATTGCACGCGCGGGGAGATCATTTGGGCATCTTGACCCGTAATGCTCGCGAGCTGGCTCACACCACGCTCCAGGCGATCGAGCTGTCGGACGCGTTTGCCCTCGAAGACGTACTGGGGCGCGAATGCGCGCCGCCCAAGCCCCATCCGGGCGGTCTCGAACATTTCTTCACCCGCTGGGGCATCGAACCCGCCCGGGTAGTCATGGTTGGCGATAGCCCACTTGATATGCAGTGCGGTCGCGCCGCCGGCGCGGGCACACTTTTGATCAATACACTTGAGAACCCATGCCCCGAGGCCGTGGATCATCATCTTGATGACTGTGAAGCGCTGATTACCGCGTTGCAGCTGGGCTAGTCATCAAGGGGCTGTCGTTCCACTTCGTCCTTATCCCCCCTGTCCACCCTGGAGGCGATATGCGTGTTTCTTGCACAAAAGCATTGATGGCGACGGCGCTGTCACTTGCCTGCGCTCAAGCGCTTGCCAATGGCCTTCCAGACCAGGTTCGCGCACAGATTGATTCGCAGTGTTCGATAAGCGAGCGCGGACTGACGCCAAAGCAGTTTTCAATCGATGAGTCCGGGACACTCTGGCTGGTACCGTGTAATGCCGGGGCCTACCAAACAGGCTATGAAGCGGTCTATCAACCAGAGAACGGCCCACCACGACAATTGCTTTTTGCGAAATGGCAGGATTACAGCTGGACAGGCAGCACGACCATTTTTGATCCCACGTTCGACCCTGAAACCGGAGTATTGAGAGATCAGTATAAGGACCGTGGAGTGGGTGATTGTGGTGGGATGCGGATCTGGCAATGGCGGGGGGATACGTTCAGGCTTTTGACTTATCGCGCTCGCAGCTGTCAGCACCCCGGGGCATCCTTCCCGGTCGTGTTTCAAACACCCCCCGAGACACTTCAAAAAACCTCTGAGTGAACAGGCATATAGCCTGACCTTGAACGCAAACCGCCGGGCAGTGAGCGCCCGGCGGTATATATGCCTTTAGTAAGTAATATGAACTTAGCTGCCAGCCTCGAGCGACATCTGCACCTTGTGCACTTCGTTGCTGGAGGCCTGGCCGATCATCTCGTCATAGGCGGTCTGCTGTACGAAATAAAATGGCACCCTCTTGATCCCCTCAACCTCACGTAGAAGTTCCTTCGCATTGGCGACCGACGTTGGCTTCAGGGTCGAGCCATCCTTTTTGGTCAACACGTTTACGTCATCGTTTTGGAGGGCTTTCAGGAGAAAGATGTCGCCTTCCATCGATTCGACCTGAACTTCATCAATGTCGCCGCTGGCAACCAGACGGGTGAATTCATCAAATGTCATGGGATCCGTACATCCTGTCGTTTTTTGAATGGGCCGAACTCGGTACACGACGTGCGTCCACAGCCGGGAAAGTCGTATTCTTGAAAAGATAGGCGGCGCCTTAAGCGTGTCAATGCCCGCCACGCTGGGGCTTTGCACATAAGAAAATGGTGTTTGAATGTATTTCTTAAGAAAGGCTGGGGCAGTTCTTCAGGAATAAACAAAAGTATTGATTGACTCAGAACGATACGACGCGCACTATGGGCTCCGTTGGTAGCAAGACGCAGTATATAGTCAGTTGCAGTCGAATCATTCGGTAGCCTGGTCATATTTTCACGTTTTGCCCACTATCTCGGGTATTTCCCGGCAATCGCACTAAAAGCGCATAGCGCTAAGGAATTCGATCATGGCAACTGGCACAGTTAAGTGGTTCAACGACACTAAAGGCTTCGGTTTCATTTCTCCTTCTGAAGGCGGCGACGACCTGTTCGCTCACTTCTCTGAAATCCAAGCAGACGGTTTCAAATCCCTGCAAGACGGTCAACAGGTTTCCTTTGACGTCACTCAGGGTAAAAAAGGTCTTCAGGCGTCTAACATCAAGCCGCTCTAAGCGCTTGACGTAACGCTAGATCTTTAAAAGGCCGGGCCCGCACATGCGGGCCCGGCCTTTTTGTAGGCTATTCGTCTAAAAACACCGCTCTACCTCTACCTCTACCTCTCATCATTCAAAAAAACGAGCCAGGCCGGTCGCAAGTCATGTCACCGACCGTGACGTTCGCTCATCGCCCCCGCTCATGCGCGTTCAAAAGCTCCATTGCCAATGCGCGACCGGTTGCCGTCAAGTTGAGCATCTGACCGGCCTGAGTGATGTACCCCTGATCCAGCCCCCGCAAAATGACCTGTCTGGCGCGGCCATCGCTCCAATGAAGATGCTCCCGCAGCGCCTTGACGACATTTTCTTCCTGCTGTGCGTGGCTGTCTTCATGGTTGTAAAGGTGCACCGCAAGCGTTCGGGTCTCATTAAGCCCACGCTGACCTCGACGCACCAGAACCTGCGCCACCACTCCGTGACGTGGACCAATCAAAAATGCAAGCAGCAAGAAAATGCCGGTCATCACGGCCATCATTCCACCAATCGAGACATCCCATCGCACCGCCAGGGCGTAGCCGGCAACGCTTGCCACCACCGACATCACCATGCCATAGCCGAGCATGCGCACCACGCTGTCCGTCAGGAGATAGGCGCTGGCGGGAATCACGATCACGAACGCAACAAAGAGCACTGCTCCTACCGCATCGAACGCCGCAACGGCAGTTCCACTGGTTAAAAAAAGTAGCCCATAAAACAACAGTCCCGGTGCAAACCCAAGCGCGCGCGCCAACGCTTCATCGAAGGTGGCAAGCTTCAGCTCCTTGAAAAAAAGACCGACAAACACGGCATTGATCAGGGTCATGCCCCCCATGGCCAACAGCGCCTGAGGGACATCCACCCCACCAAGCGTTACGGTATCGAGCCACACGAACCCGATCTCACCGAGCAGCACGGTGTGGGTATCGATATGCACATTGCCGGCATACAGGTTCAGTAACAGCACACCGACCGAAAACAGCAGCGGAAAGACAAGCCCGATCGCGGCGTCCTGCTTGACCCGTTTCGAATGAATCAATGCCTGGGTCAGAAAGACCGTCAAAATGCCGGTAAGCGCGGCACCGAAGATCTGCAATGGCCCGCTTTGAACGTGCGCGACCAACCACACCACGACGATACCGAACACGATCGAATGACTGATCGCATCGGCCAGCATGCTGGTGCCGCGCAGTACCAGAAACGTGCCAACCAACGTCGAGGCCATACCGACCAGCGCACCGACCACCATGATCACGGTGCCGGGATCATCAAGCCAGGCCATCATGAGTTCGCCCCTCCCCGCTCTAAAGCTGTGAGGATACGCTCGGCCTCCTGCTGCCCCTCAAGTGTCAGCTGCCAGTAACGTGGTTGACGTGAGGCCTGGGTCGAGAGCGTAACCATGCCACGCTGTGCAAGCACCTTGAGCGCCGGCCGAACCGCCGTGCCGTGCACACCCTCGAGCAACCCCTGCTCTGCATAGAACGCGTGATCATCATGCCGTGAGGCCAGCCGATGGAGTGTGGTCAGCACATGTTGGTGATGAAGCTCCCTGCGCTGGCGCAAGCGAAGTAGCCACGACCAGACAAGCCCTCGCCCCGGCGCGAACAACAGCGAGGCCAGCACCAGAAGCGAGACCACGATAATGATCAGTGGGCCGGTGGCGAGCCCGCGCCCGAGCGTGCTTGCAAGAGCTCCGGAAAGGCCCGCAACCATACCGAACACCGCCGCAAGCGGCACCATGACCTCAAGCCGGCGACTCCACTGCCGCGCCGCCACCGCCGGCGCGATGATCATTGCCGCCATCAGCACTACGCCTACCATTTGAAGCCCGACCACCACCGCGAGCGCGATCATGACCGTAAGTACCGTCTCCAGTAACAGCACGGGCAGGCCTTGGGTCGAGGCAAACCCGGGGTCGAAGCAGACCAGTTTGAACTCTTTCCAGCACAGCCCGACCAAGGTCAGCGCGATGGCCGTAATGGCGGCCATCACCCATAGATCGCTTCGAAGGGTGGCGGCGGCCTGACCGAACAGAAACGCGTCGAGCCCACCCTGAGCCGCATTGCCGGTGCCCTGAATGTAGCTCAGAAGCACAACGCCAAGCGCGAAGAAGGTACTGAGCACAATCCCGAGGGCGGCATCCGTCTTCAATCGGCTGTAGCGCGTCAGCGCCATCACCAGAAGCGCAGCCAGCGTGCCGGTGAACAGCGCCCCCAAAAGCAGGCTGCCCATGTGGCGAGCGCCGGTCACGATAAACCCAAGACAGATGCCAGGAAGTGCAGCGTGAGACAGCGTATCACCCAAAAGACTCTGCTTTCTGAGCACCGCAAAGCTTCCGAGCACGCCGCTGATCAAGCCGAGAAACAACGCCCCAAGAGCCACGTTTTGCAGCGTGTAGTCCCCCAATAGCGCCATTAGAGTCATGGTTTTTCCCCGGAATCAGGCGCCAGGACGCTATCCAGCAGCGCAATCTGGCCACCGTAGGCGCGCTTGAGGTTCTCGGCGGTGTACACCTCCTCAACCGGCCCCTGTGCGATGACACGAACATTCAAGATCAACATCCAATCGAAGTAGGAGCGCACTGTCTGGAGGTCGTGATGCACCACGATCACAGTCTTGCCGGCGTCTCGAAGCGCTCTGAGGATATTGACAATCGCGCGCTCAGTGGGTGCATCGACGCCCGCCATGGGCTCATCGAGAAAGTAGATGTCGGCGTTTTGAATCAGTGCTCGGGCGAGAAAAACGCGCTGCTGCTGGCCGCCGGAGAGCTGACTGATCTGGCGCTGAGCGAAGGCCTGCATACCAACCTGTTCGAGCGCGTCCATTGCGCGGGCACGCTCTCGTCGGCCCGGCCATCGACACCAGCCCAGCTGGCCGTAAAGCCCCATGGTCACGACATCGAGCGCGGTGGTCGGAAAATCCCAGTCGACGCTTGAGCGCTGGGGCACATACCCCACCCGTTTTCGAATGGCCTTATAGGGGCGACCGAACAGTGTGACGTGGCCCGCGATCGGGGGCGCAAGCCCGAGTACGCTCTTGATCAGCGTGCTTTTACCTGCCCCATTGGGGCCGACGATGGCGGCCATCACACCGGGCGGGATGTCGAAATCGATGTCCCACAGTACCGGCTTGGCGTGATAGCTCACGGTCAGATCCTCGACGTGCAGCGCGAGATTCGGTTCGTGCAGATCAGTTGGCATCACGCGCTCCTATGGCGTTGTCCTGTGGCACGAGATCGGCAAGCTCTTGTGGAAGAGGTGCAGGCTGGCCACCGAGGGCGGTCACGATGCGTTGGGTATTGGCGTAGAGCATGCCAATGTAAGTGCCTTCGAATTGCCCGGCCTCGCCCATGGCATCGGAGTAGAGTTCACCCCCGACCTCGATGCTTTGCCCGTTTTGCCGCGCCGCTTCGATTACCGAGCGAATCGTACGCGGGCTGATCGTGCTTTCGACAAACATGGCCGGCACCTGCCGTTCGGCCACCACGTTTGCCATGGCACGAATATCGGCGATGCCGGTTTCAGTTTCGGTGCTGATGCCTTGGATGCCTTCGACGTCGATGCCGTAGGCTCGACCGTAATAGTTGAAGGCGTCGTGGGCCGTCACCAGGATACGCTGCTGTTCTGGGATCGTTTTAACAGAGCGTGCAATCCAGTCATCGAGCGCCTTCAAACGCACGCGATAGGTGTCGGCGTTGGCTGCGAGGGTATCGGCGCACTCCGGGCGTTGTTCCTTGATCGCCGCAGCAATCGTTGGCACTAGCGCGCCCCAGAGTTCGACATCCATCCAAAGGTGCGGATCAGTGCCATAGGCGTCATTGACGCGGATGAGCCGGTCAGGGGCGATCGCGCGCTCGGACACCGCAAGCGTTGGCCGGCGCTGCTTGAAGCGCTCGAGCACGGACGCCAGCTTGCCTTCAAGCGAATACCCCGAATACAAAATGAGGTCGGCGTTGTTCAGCGTGGGGACATCGCTTGCACGCGCCTGGTAGGTGTGTGGATCGATGCCAGGCCCCATCAGGGCTACAACATCGACGCAGCGACCGCCGACGTTTTCGGCGACATCGCCAAGCATACCGATGGTGGTTACCACGTTGAGCGGTGCCGGTGACGCGGCGACGCCGAGCGAATACCCAAGTAGCCATCCCGCCATCAGTCCCCCTAAAACGCGCCTCATAAATTCACCCTGGTTAAATCATGTTCCAAAGATTGTTATTTGTAGCACCGGTTAATCTGACGAGGAATATTCACCTCAGCTTAAATTAAGATATCTAAGTCATCTTCCGCTCCGCTAAACGCCAGGCAGAGTTTCAGCCATATCTCATCTACGCTTGCCGTACGCTTTTCATTTCGTCAAAGGATATGACGCATGACCACTCCGACTCCGGACATCCGACGTACGCTTCTGGCCGCGATCCTTCTCGGCATCGGCTTCATGGCCGCCATTGATGAGGTTATCTTTCACCAGTTACTGGTCTGGCACCATTTTGTCGAGAGCGACAGCACTGTAGCCGCCATTGTCTCCGATGGCGTATTGCATACGCTTGAACTGGTGCTGCTGGTCACCGGAGGCGCGTTGATGCTGAGACTTCACGAAACGCACCGCCACGCACCGGGCTATCGCGGCCCTGGCTTCTTGCTGGGCATGGGCGGATTTCAAGTGTTCGATGGCATCATCGATCACAAGGTGCTGGGCCTCCACCAGGTTCGCTACGTCGATAATCTCTGGCTTTATGACCTTGCCTGGAACGGATTCGGTCTAGCGCTGATCGCAGTCGGTTATGTACTGCTCACGCGGGCTAAACGTGGACAGGCTCTCAGTCAACGCACATGACCACCCTACGCATTCTCATTGCACTGATCGGCGTCGCGTACCTGATAGCGGCCTGGAAACAGCATCGTCATGGCACCCGCTGGCCAGTCTCGCGCACGGCGCTGTTCATCGGGGGCATAGTTACGCTCGAATTTGGTCTGTCGCCTCAACTCATGCAGTACGCCCATGGCGACGTTCGCATGCATATGTTTCAGCACTTGCTGATCGGAATGTATGCCCCACTCGCGCTGGTCTTTGCCCGCCCGATGACGCTGCTTTTAAAGACGCTGAGGCCGGCGCAGAGCCGCCGTGTCGTCGCCTTTCTCGGCAACCGACTGGTGCGCCTTTGGTGCCACCCGATTACAAGCGCCGTGTTCAACGTTGGCGGCATGGCACTTCTCTACCTGACCGGGCTCTATGCGCTACAGCTTCACACACCGTCACTGTCGCTTGTGGTCCACGTGCACTTTATCGTTGCCGGATGCCTGTTCACCTGGGCGGTGGCCGGCCCGGACCCAGCGCCGCATCGCCCGAGTCTTTCGACACGGCTTGCGGTACTGGTCATCGCCATGGCCTGTCATGCCGTACTCGGGAAATGGATGTATTTCGTAGAGGCACCTGTGATAACTGGAGCCACATCCATGCAGATTCAGCACGCTGCGCAGTGGATGTTCTATGGCGGCGAATTGGCAGAAGCCATTCTAGTGTTCGTGTTGGCCAGGCAGTGGCTACAGCGACATGAAGACGCCCACTTACCGATCAATAAACAACGGCTGACCACCTGAACCCGATGGCGAAAACTCCACTATTCATTTGAGCGAGGCCGCGCCTCTCGAGCGCGGCATCAAGGCAACTAGATAATCTCCTCATGAACATTATGCATACCTTGATGTTAAAAATTACGCGCAACGGCCCGGCTCTGGGCTGCGAGGAAGACGTAAGTCTAAGAATTCGATAAACAAAGTGAATCACCGGTTCCCAAGAACGTATTACCTCCTATGCGCCTTGATCCATGAAGCTGGCATTAGCCAGTTCATTCGGGATCGAAAGCTCGTTCACGTCTTCCGAACGGACAAATAATAAAAGCACTCAGGAGACCGATCATGGGACTTCGTCGCTCACTAGCCGTTGCGCTTTCAGCCTCAGCATTGGCGCTTACTGCGACCGCCTCGCAGGCAGCCAACACGCTTCGACTGGCCTCGTTCTGGCCTGCCAGCTCACAGATTAGTACTCACATCATCGATGACTGGATCGATACCGTTCAAAAAGAGTCCGACGGCTCGCTCAAGGTTCAGCTTTTCCCCTCACAGACTCTGGCCAAGGCTGATCATTCGTATCAGGCCACCGTCAAGGGCATCGCCGACATTACCATCACGGCACAGGGCTACACTGCTGGCCGGTTCCCGCTGACTCAGATCGTCGAGCTGCCAGGCATTTCTCACAGCGCACGCCAGGGCTCATGCGTCGCGCAGACGTTGCTCGATCAGCAGGACGCCGTCGCCAAGGAGTACCGCGACAGTCACGTGCTGTTTCTTTTCACCACTGGCCCAGGGTTCATTAACACCAAGGACACGTTGGTCAAGACACCCGACGACCTGGCAGGGCTTCGTATTCGCCGACCAACGACCGTTGTCGGCGACATCTTGAGCTCTTTAGGCGCTCAGCCGGTCGGCATGCCCGCCCCAGACATGTATACCTCCATGCAGCGCGGCGTCATCGACGGTGTGACCTTGCCGTGGGAAGGCATGAAAACTTTCCACCTCAATGAACTGGCGCATAAGCACACCGAAATGCCCCTGTACTCTCTGGTGTTCGTTGCCACCATGAGCGATCGCGCTTACAAGCGCTTGACGCCCGAGCAGCGCAAGGTCATCGATAACAACAGCGGCATGCGCTGGGCTAAGAAAGCGGGTGAGGTGTTCGACACCATTGATTCACAGGGCCGCGCCGAAGCAGTTAAGGCCGGCGATCAGATCGTTACGATCGACAATCCGCTCGAAGACGCGCAGTGGAAAGGCCCGCTCAACGCCGTCATCAAGAAATACCTGAGCGAGCTAAACGGCAAGGGTTTACCGGCCGACGCTATCTATGATGCCGCCCAGCAGGCCTCGAAGAGCTGTGGGGCGATCCACTCATGAATGGACTCTTGTTGCTTAGCCGATGGCTCGGCCGGGGGGTGCTGGCGCTAGCCGGCATCACCCTGCTTTCGATCATGAGCGTTACCGTTGCCGATGTCATCATGCGCTATCTCTTCAAGCTAACCAATGGGGCCAGCGGCATAACGCTGACCGGGAGCGTGGAGCTGGTAAAATACCTGTTGTTGATCACGCTATTGGGCGCGATGACCGGTCAGGTCGAGCGCAGCCAGGTGGTGGTCGAGGTCTTTACCCAATCTATGAGCGACCGCCTAAAGGCGCAGCTTGGGGGAATGTTCCTGCTGGTTTTTGCCGTGATCGGGGGTTTGATGACCTCAGGCCTCATCGATGCCGCACGTTCGGCGGCCGAATTTGGAGAAGTCAGTCAGGATCTTGGGTTTTCACTAAGTCCGGTCTACGGCCTTTCTGCCATTCTATTCGCTATTTTTGCCATTCGCAGTGCTATCCATGGCCTGGAAGGCCTCGTACGAGGAGTCAGCTATGACATCTGACATGATCGGCTATATTGGCATGGCCGGACTGTTGGTCATGCTGGTGCTTCGGGTTCCTGTCGCGCTTAGCATGCTTGTCACTGGTTTTCTAGGCTTTGCAAGCGTCATCGACGTCGATGCCGCCATTTCGATGATGAAATCGGTGCCAGTCGAAGTGCTGACCAATTACAGCTTTAGCGCCATTCCGATGTTCATTTTCATGGGCGTACTCGCCTCCCACTCCGGAATGGCCGGAAGCCTATTCGACGCCTCCCGCAAACTGTTCGGTGGCTGGAAGGGCGGCATGGCGATTGCCGCTGTCAGCTCCTGCGGCATTTTCTCCTCCATTTCCGGGTCGTCGCTTGCCACTGCCAGCACCATGAGTCGCGTCGCTCTGCCTGAGATGGAGCGCAATGGCTACGCGCCGTCGCTTGCCACTGGAGCGTTGGCCGCTGGCGGCACACTCGGGATCATGATTCCGCCCTCAATCGCACTGCTTCTTTATGCGATCTTAACCGAACAATCGGTGGGCGATATGTTCGCCGCCGGATTGATTCCGGGTCTAATGGGGCTTTTGTTTTACATCATCACGGTCTGGGTCGTGGTTAAACTGCGCCCGAACGTTGCAAGCCCTTCCGACCCGACGACTCTGATTGAAAAGATTAAGGCCATTACCGGTCTGATTCCTTTTGGGCTGGTCTTTATGGTGATTGTCTTTGGTATCTACGGAGGTCTTTTTACACCGACCGAGGGCGCCGCCATCGGGGCGTTCGCAACACTTCTATACGCCATTTTCACCGGGTTGCGGCTGGCGGGTCTCTGGAGCGCGGTTCAAGAAACACTGGCGCTATCGGCCATCGTCTTTTTCATGATCGTCGGTGCCGAGACGCTTGGGTATTTCATCTCGGCCTCTCGCGTGTCGTTTACCATTACGGAGTACGTGGCCAACCTGGGCTTGCCGAACCTCGGCGTACTTTTGTGCCTGCTACTGCTCTACTTCGCACTGGGATGCTTCATGGACTCGATCGCGATGTTGTTGATCACCGTTCCCGTGGTCTATCCGATCATTACAGCGCTTGGCATCGACCCGATCTGGTTCGGCATCATCACGGTCCTGACCGTCGAGGTCGGCTTGATCAGCCCTCCTGTCGGTATGAATGTTTTCGTCATCAAGGCAACCGCCCCTCACGTCAAGCTCGGCGAAATCTTCAGAGGCGTTATTCCGTTCATAATCTCGGACTTCTGCCGGCTTGCCCTTCTGATCGCGTTTCCCGTGCTTACGACCGCACTCATCGCCCACTGAACCCCATCGATAGATTGCACTTTAGAGAGCCGGCCTGCGCTGGCTCTCTTTCATTGAGCACACTTATCGAAAGCTTGGTTAAAGCACTTTAAAAACAAGGCCCCCGCCTGCTTATTTTATGCGACCCAAGTCGAATGACTCGATAACCAAACCGTATAGCCCACCTCCTCTATGGAATTTTTCACAGCCGGCGCAGCCCGGTAATGTCGAAGACACGATAACAACAATGGGCCTTTAGCCCTGATCGACTTTCTCCATCGCCGTTCGTTTCACAACAACCGACAACGCAGTCGAATGCACCGCGTCTTTGATTGACGTGGCAAGCGATAACAATCAGAGCGGAGAAAAATCAAAATGAGAGTGCTTTCCTTCTTTCAACCGACCCACGGACACAGCCACACCCTTGGCCTCTTAGCGCTGGGGGCGGCATTGGCAAGCCCCTGCGCATTGGCCGCGAGCGCGGCCTCGGATGACACGACCGCGGTCAATGACAACATCAACGCAGCGGCAACGCGGGCATTGACCACGCCCCCGCCGTCCGTGCTCAAAAGCAGCAACCCGATGGTTCGCGCTCGCCCGCTGCGCCCAGGCCCGCCGCGTTATCTCGAAAACTACTCATTTTTAAGCGATCCTGCGCAGCGCAACGACCCATTCGACAGCTTGCGAAACATCCGCCTGACTCCGTCTGCGTATCTGACCCTTGGTGGCGGCATTCGCTATCGCTACGAATCACTTCATAATCCGGGATACGGACTCTCCGGCGTAAGCCGCGACAGCTACTGGCAGCAGCGTCTACAGGCTCACGCCGACCTCCATTTGTTTGACGACGCCCTGCGCTTTTTCGTGGAGATAGACAACACAGACTCCTGGAGTAAGGAAACGTACTCGCCCTTCGATCAAAGCGATACCGAGATCGAGCAGGCGTTCATGGATGTTCGGCTTCCTGCCGCCGAAAACGATAGCCTGACCGCGCGCCTGGGCCGCCAAGAAATGGGATTTGGTGATCTGGCGCTGATAGACACTCGCAATACGCCTAATGTACGCCAAGCGTTCGATGGCATTCGCCTCGCTTGGCGCGGCAACAATGGCGTCAAAATCGATGGGTTCGCAACCCATCCGGTCAACAATATTCGACCGGGCTCGTTCAACGACAGCTCTACCGATTCTGGTGACTTCTACGGCCTCTATGCCACCGTCGATTGGCAGCCGGCGCTGAGCCAGGACTTCATTGCGCTCGGCTATAGCAGAGATGACCGCACTCTGAACGGCGTTACCGGCAATGAGAACCGCTACACCGCCGGAACGCGCCTATTCGGAAAACACGAGGCGACCGACTATTCATGGAACGTCATGTATCAGTTTGGCGACCACGCTGGCCAGGATATCAACGCTTGGGGACTCATGAGCACGACCGGCCACACCTTTACCGAAGCAAGTTGGAAGCCTCGCATCGGAGTCGTTTTTGACGCTGCCAGCGGCGATCATGATGCCAATGACAATTCGAGCAACACCTTTGATCCGATGTTTGCAGCCAATGGCAAGTTTTTCGGCAATGCTGGCCTGACGCAGCTTTCCAACTTGATCGCGGTGGGCCCTCAGCTGACGTTTACTCCCGTGAAGGATGTGGTGATCTCACCGACCATACTTGCCCTTTGGCGTCAAAGCGAGGATGACTACGCCTACAAACCTGGTATGAACGCGGTGGCCGGCAGTAATGATGTTTCAGGTAAGCGATTGGGTACCTCGTATGACCTTCTGACCCGCTGGACCCCAACCAACAACCTCACCTTCGATATCGAGTATCAGTACTACGCTGCGGGAGACGTTATCGAGCGTGCCGGAGGCGAAGACACCCAGTACTTCTCAGTACGCACCTACTTTCTGTTTTAGGCCGTTAACAAACCACCCGCCAAGAAGGTGGTTCTTATCGCTACTATCCCATCAAAAAAGAGCCGCTAGCGGCTCTTTTTTGCGTCCATGTTCTTACATTACTGCCCTTAGTTGCTTTGCTGTCTATCGCAAGAAACGAGGCCGATGCACTCGGGGTGTAGATCAAGAACTGATGGCATGCGCTCGACGTTGGAATGCTCCTTTCAGCGCCCATGCAACCGCGTATAGGACGCTGGCAAACGCCAACGCTGAGATCGCACCGGGAATTCCTGCCGTCATACCGGCGATGGCCGACACCACTAGAGGGCTGATGAACTGACCGATGTAGAGGGCGCCGGTGAAAAAACCCATGCCGCGACCGCGTGTACGCTGATTGAGCGCACCCATGACCGGCGCCATCGAGTTTGGAACCAGCATGCCCGCACCAACGCCATGAATGACCACCGCGACGATCACCATGGTGTAACTCGGCGCCCGGACCAGCAGCAGCAGACCCACTGCCAGCAGTATTAACAGCAGCGTATTACAGCCGGAAACACCGAGCGTGCGACGCGCCAGCGGCCAGCTAAGCGCACCAACCAGAGAAGCCAGAAGCCCGATACCGGTCGCAAGCCCAATCATGGTGCTGGAGGTAATGCCCATGCTCACCAGGAGCCCGGGCGTCTGTACCGGCACGACCATACTCAGGATCATGCCGAAGCACACCAGCGCATAGCCCCCTAAAAGCGTCGACATCGCGACCGGACCATCCTGGCTCGGCTGATGCGCCTCGCTTTTTGCCTTGCGTGGCTCCCACAGCACCTTGGCGATAAACGGCACCAGAAGCAGTGGCAGCAAATACAGATAGAACGGCGTACGCCAGCTGTGCTCACCCAGCGCTCCGCCCACCACGAAGAACAGCGCCCCGACCAACGCAATGGCAACGACCTGACGATTAACGTATCTAAGCCGCTGTTCGCCGTACCAGTAATCGGCAATCAGCGCCGTACAGCAGGTCATGATGATGGCCTCGGCGGCCCCGAACAGCAGCCGGACACCGACGATGGCCATTAGTTGATCGAGAACCGCAGGCAGTGCACCCAGCAAACTATAGAGCAATGCACCAAGCACCAGCAGCTTGACTCGGCCATACCGGTCGGCAAGCCAGCCGGCGATGGGCGCGAAAAAGGCAATCGCCAGTGCGGGCCCGGTCAGCGCCATGGCCACCCAGAGCGCGGCGTCCGGCATCGACGGCGCGAAATGCGCCGTCATCTTGGGAAGCACCGGGGCGACCATCACAGAGCCAACAATGGTCAGACTGCTGGCAAGCACGATGACCCAGCCCTCGGGGGCTCCGGGTTTTTTTTCAGTTATCGACGTCATGTTGGCCACCTCTTAGAAGCTGTGAGCGATACGAAGTGCAACGTTATAGCCTTCAGCCCGATTGCGAGCGCCGAACTCCTTGTAGGCGTGGAGCCAAACGGTTGGAAGGCCGGGCTTGAAGAAGCTGACGGCCGGGCCAAGTGCCCAGACACGGGCGCGATTGCCATCGTAAATCGTATCCGCATCACCCTTGTCGTCGGTGATCTGGTGGTAGTAGTAGCCCCCAAGGCCCACGGTATAGCTATCTACATGCTGGCCGATGGCGAACTCATTTTTGTACTCGATGCCGGTGCGATAGTCGGTATCCGGGTTTTCGGTGTTGATGTCGAACTGGGACAGCGTCGAGAACTCAAGACCTGTATCGGTAATGTAGCTGAAACCGAAAATTGGAGAGAATGCCCAGTGGTTGACGCCTGGGTTGATCAACCGGTCTTTATCGTAATCCCCGGTCGGTGCCTGCACCTGGAACTGCGCCGTGACGCCCATGTTCGGGGCTGGATTCCAGGCAAGTATCAGCGGTGTAACCTGCAGGTCGGCCTGACGAAACACACTGGCACTGTCGCTGAATACGGTGGTGCCGTTGACATTGACATCAAGATCGGCGTTCATCCGTGTAAAGGGCATGACCCCACTGAAGCCATAGCGCGCTCCAAACAGCGTTTTGTCGGTCATGTGGATGTAAGCCAGACCGATCGACAACACATCGATCGAGACGTCATTATCAGCCCGGTTACCGCTGGCATCACGAAGGTTATCGGTGGTGTAGTACGAGGTTCGAAGCCCGAAGGTTCCATAAGGGGTTGCTGGAGGCAGAAAACCGGAGCCGAATTCATAGACGCCCATCGGCGTTGTCGGTGAACCATTTTCGGTGGCATAAGCGGAAGCGGCAGTCAATAAGCCAGCACACGCAGTCAGAGTAACAAGCGTTCGTTTCATGAAATGCACCTCGTTCTTTGTGATTGTTGTGCATTTCACTGTATGGAGCGTTGAGCGGCGGGCGTTATCCAGATTTGGCACAATCACACTACCTCTTTAGTCGCCCTGCTCAAGCGTGTTGGCCACACGGAGAGGCGTGCCGCGACCGTGATGTGGCCAGCCGCGACACCTGTCGACTCTTGGGCCCTAGAAGCTTTGGGCGATGCGCATAGCGATGTTGTAGCCCTGGGTGCGATTGCGTGCACCGAATTCCTTATAGGCGTGGAACCAGACCGAAGGCAGCCCCGGCTTGAAGAAACTGACGGCAGGCCCGAGCGCCCAGACCCGTGCTCGATTGCCATCCTGACTGCCCAGAGAATCGCCCTTGTCATCGGTAATTTGGTGGTAGTAATACCCGCCAAGCCCGACGGTATAGCTTTCAATGTGCTGCCCGATGGCGAATTCGTTACGGTACTCAGTGCCGCTACGATAATGGGTGTCGGGGTTTTCGGTGTTGATGTCGAACTGGGACAGCGTCGACAGCTCAAGCCCGCTCGCCGTGATGTAGCTAATGCCAAGAATCGGTGAAAATGCCCAGTGGTTAAGCCCCGGGCTAATCAGGCGGTCTTCATCGTAGTCACCGGTAGGCGCCTGGATCTGAAACTGCGCCGTTATCCCCATGTTGGGCGCCGGGTTCCATGCAAGCATGAGCGGAAGAAGCTGAAGGTCAGCCTGGCGGAAAACGCTGGCGTCATCGCTGAACACGGTGGTGCCATTGATGTTGACGTCAAGGTCGGCGTCCATCTTGAAAAACGGCATGACGCCACCGAATCCGTACCGGCCGCCGAACAAGGTTTGATCCGTCATACGGATGTAGGCCACACCTACGGAAAACACGTCGATTGAGAGGTCATTGTCGGACCGGTCACCGTTATTAAGCCGCAGGTCATCGGTAGTGTAATACGCCGTCCGCAGCCCGAACGTCCCGGTGGGAGTAGCAGGAGGAAGAAAGCCCGACCCAAAGGTATAAGTCCCCATGGCAGTAGTCGGCGACCCGTTTTCAGTCGCATGAGCAGAGGTGGCCGCAAACAGGCCGAGACAGGCTGACAGTGCAACGAACGTATATTTCATGAATAGACGCACCCTTTTTATTCATTGTTGGCGCCTGCGATACATTCGACTCTACAAAGCCTGTTTCAAAGGACAGATCGAAACGGTGTGTCGACAGAACGCGCTGGAGGTTAGACGCATTCAAACAGCACAGCCTCAAAAAAATCCCTACATTAGGCGATGCCTCTGGATGCATGAGAAGCTATCGGCCTCGAAAAGCGCGTACTTGAGGTCGCTTCGACGAAAGTGAGCCTGTCCGGCGATCAATATCAACGAGCGTATGCCGCCAGGCATAGCTATAGAAGGCGTTTGCGCCCCTTGAGAAGACCATTCCAGTAATATCTCGGCATCAGCTGCGTCTTGATCCACCAGGCAAGCCGGGAAGGTTCCGTGCTGCCAACAAGCCACTGAGGCAAGCTCGGCTGAAGTTCGCCGCTGTAGTCAAACTCTGCCAGCACTACTCGACCGTGCTCGACCGTTAGAGGACAGGCGCCATAGCCGTCATATTTCTGCTTGGGCATAGCGCCTCGTAACACGGCAAGAACGTTGTCGGTCACGACCGGCATCTGCGCGCGAACCGCCGCCGCCGTTTTGGCATTGCCTGTTCCGCAGACATCACCAATGCCAAAAATGGTAGGAAAGTAGGTGTGCTGGAGCGTACCGGGATCAACATCGAGCCAGCCCCCGGAATCGGCCAGACCACAATCGCTGATAAGCGCAGGCGCGCACTGGGGCGGCACGACATGCAACATGTCAAAGCGCGCTTCGTATTCTCGAAGCCCCTGGTCACCCTGATAGCGAAAAAATGCCTGGCGGTGCGTACCGTCCACGGCAACCAGCTCTTCCTGCGAGTGATGAGAAATGCCGTAACGCTCGAGGTACCTGGAAAGAACGGGCACAAAAGCATCGATACCAAAAAGAGACGCCCTTGAATTGTGAAAATGAATGTCGATGTTCGATAACACGCCCGTTTTTCGCCAGTGGTCGCAGGCCAAATACATGGTCTTTTGAGGAGCACCGGCGCACTTGATCGTCTCCAGAGGCTGTGTAAACAGCGCACGCCCCGTCGTCAGAGCCTGAATGTTTTGCCAGGTGTACGGCGAAAGCTCGGGCATGTAGTTGGAAGATACGCCGTTCGAGCCAAGCGTTTCTTCAAGGCCCTCGATGCCTTTCCAGTTAAGCGTAAGGCCCATTGCAATGATCAGAACCCGATACTGAAGCTGCTGACCGCTGCCCAGTGCAATCCAGCGCCGACGAGGTGCGATCGTTCGAACCCGCTGCTGATACCAGATCACATCGTCAGGCAGCACCTGGATCATGGGGCGATGCGTTTGCTCGTAGGGCATCAGGCCAGCGCCGACCAGAGTCCAGCCGGGCTGATAGTAATGGTTCGCCGAGGGCTCAACGACCGCGATTTCAAGCTTTGGATGGCGCTTTAAAAGGCTTGCCGCAGCAGCAATACCCGCCGTTCCCCCACCGACGATGACGACGTCGTAAACATGATGCGATGACTTGTTTTTAAGCGTACTCATGATAGTCCCTCACGGTTCGGATCTGCTCGCATCACACAGGCCCGGTGCGGCGCACACGTATCTTCTTGTTTTATATTCACCATAGCTTAATAAACACGCCTCATGAAAGTGTTCACGACAATGGTCTGGGCGTGCTTACAGCGCAACAAGGCAATGGTCGTGTTGATCGGTGTCATACACTCACGTTCTTGAGGGCATAAGAAGAGACTACTTCACTGGAGCGGCCGCAGTGGACACACTAGTGTGTAGATACTCAAACACTATCCAAAACAAGGACGCCCCATGGACTCAAAACCCGAGCTTGATGATGCGGCGCTGGAATTCGCCGCTCGGATTTTCGACGCTGCCAGAAACGGCAATACCGAGCAATTTCGCCAGTGGTTCGCACAGGGCCTGCCGTCGGACATGCGAAACCACAACGGCGACAGCCTGTTGATGCTTGCAAGCTACCACGGTCATCACGACACCACCCGGCTTCTGCTCGAACACGGAGCGGACCCCGAACTCTATAACCTCAAGGGTCAGAACCCCTTATCGGGCGCTGCGTTCAAGGGCGATCTCGAGATGGTGGACATCCTCCTCAATGGCGGCGCCCGAGTCGACGGCGGCACGGAAGATGGCCAAACGCCACTGATGTTTGCGGCCATGTTCAACCATCCCGCCGTCGTGACGCGACTGATTGAACGCGGCGCCGATACAACACGGACCGACCGCCAGGGAAAAACGGCAAAGGCACTGGCCGAAGCCATGGGCGCGCCCGACACACCGCCCCTGTTGACACCCTGAACCGCGCGCTAACGTCGCACCCCGCAACGATTGTTGACGTGGTGCGTGCGCGCTACTATCGCCCTGCCCCGGTTTCGACCGCCGTTGAGTGATTAAAGTACGCGCGATGAGGTTATCCCTACGCAGACCTGCCCCAAACCTTGCCTGGATTGCGATTCTGGCTATGGCGCTGCTGTTTGCAGCGCCGGTGGTCAGTCAGACCCTGCACGCGCTTGACCGAGCGTCCGCCTCGTCACATTCAAACATGATGATGGCGCACTCAGCGCATGAGGAACGGGCAAGCGACCATCATTCCGCGCTGATCGCCTGTGGGTACTGCGTGCTGTTTGCACACGTGCCGACCTTGCCGCTTGGCGTATTCACGCCGCCCGCCTTCCCCGAGTTTGCCCGAGACCTCATCCCGCGCGGGCCTCCGGTTGAAGTGCGCGCCCCTTTACCCTATCGGCCGAGCCTTCCTCGCGCCCCACCTCAATCTCGCGTCTGAACCGCACTCCTGCGGCTAGTTTTGATCGTTTTCACTTTCAGACAGCGAGATACCATGACTCGATACGCTTCTTCATCGAACGCCCAAGCGCGTCCGACGCCCTTGCGCGCGCTTATCCTGCGACTGCATTTCTACATTGGGCTGTTCATTGCCCCGTTCATGCTGGTTGCGGCCATCAGCGGGACACTTTATGCCCTGACGCCTCAACTTGAAGCCTTTATCTATCACAACGAGCTGACCGCCACTCGACAAGGCACACCCAAACCGCTTGATCAACAAATCGAGCGCGCCCAACGCGCCCTCGGCACCACCGAGCTTCCCGTGGCAGTACGTCCAGCCCCCGAGCCCGGCACGACCACACGGATCATGTTCAATGATGCCTCACTCGGTGAGTACGAGCATCGCGCGGTGTTCGTTGACCCCGTAACGCTCGAGATCAAGGGTAGCCTGCCGGCGTACGGCACCAGCGGAACGCTGGCCCTTCGAATTACGCTCGACAAGTTTCACCGCGCCCTGCTGCTGGGCGATACCGGCAGGCTCTACAGCGAGCTTGCCGCCTCCTGGCTCTGGATTGCCGCACTGGGCGGACTCGCACTTTGGCTCACCCGGCCCTCGGGCGCGCCTAAGTCACCGGCGACTCGCCGCGCCACACTGAATCGATGGCACCGCTGGCTCGGCGGCGCGCTGATGCTCGGCCTTCTGTTCTTTTCCGCCACAGGGCTGACCTGGTCAAAGTGGGCCGGCGGCAACATTGCCGAACTAAGGCATACGTTCGGCTGGGCCACGCCCAGCGTGTCTCTTGCGCTGTCCGGGTCTGCGCCGGAACACGGCCACCAGCATCATTCAACAATGACGCACGATGCGATGGTGACCGGTACGCCGGCCACGTTCACACGACTCATGGCCAAAGCGCGAGCGGCCGGACTCGATAGCGGCTACCTCGAGATTCAGGCCAAACCGGCAGGAACAGCCTGGAAAGTGCGCGAAATCGACCGGCGCTGGCCGACCAATGTCGATGAGGCGGCGTTCGACCCCACCACAGGCCGACTGGTGGACCTTGTGCGTTTCGAGCAATACCCGCTGGCGGCCAAGCTAACCCGCTGGGGCATCGATGCACACATGGGCATCTTGTTCGGGTGGCTGAACCAATTGATTCTGGCGACGGTCGGGCTCGGCCTTGCCACCATGATCGTGCTCGGGTATCGCATGTGGTGGCTAAGGCGCGTGCGTGCGGTTCAAGCGCAGCATGGAGCGCGCACCCTGATCACGCTATGGCGGGCGCTCTCGATCAAGGCACGCCTTGTGACCGCTGCTGCACTGGCGGTGTTCGGCTGGGTCTTGCCGGTACTTGGTGTCAGCGCGGTGATCATGCTGATCCTCGATGCCTTGATCGTCGGGCGCGCCAGATCCGAAACGGACACCGCCTCGGGCTGACTCAGACTAGCACTCAAATTCTCCTGAATCGGCGCTGCCTATACGGTAGCGCCGAGCCGCACATAAATGAGAATTAGATGTGTTTACCGGTACAACTAGAATCGTCACCCGCCTGGTTTACACGATCTCACACGCGAGAGTGAACATTGCCTTATTTTGAGGCGCGCCCCGTGGTTATTCGGTCGAAAGCGCTTACAATCGCCTCCGCACTACGCGCTTCGATCTTGAAAACCATGCTCATGGACTGCCCTCGATGCCTAAAACAGCCTTGATTATCGATAATGTGGCTGACCTTCCTCGCTTGAACACGCTGTTTGTCGACCGCGGCTTTGACGTGTCGACAGCCGAGGGTATGCATGATCTCGCTTACCGGCCTGCCTACCTCGATGTAGACCTGATCGTATTGAACCTGAACCTCGGCCCATTCTCGGGCATCGACGTTCTTGATCTCTTGCAGGAAAGAAGAATCGATTCAGCGATCATTTTAATCAGCGATGGGGATACACCGTCTGCCGGAGTTCTATTGCGCGCAGGGCTTGAGCGCGGCCTGCGTATGCTCGGTCTGATGCCCAGAACCGTTTCGGCAGCGACACTTGAGCAACTCCTTGCCCCCCTCGAGACGACACAGCGCCCCTTGACCGCGCTCGACATCGACCAGGGACTCGCCCAGCAGGAGTTCGCCTTGGAATATCAGCCCAAGTTCGATCTTGAAAGCAACACCCCCTGCGGGTTCGAGGCGTTGCTGCGGTGGCATATTCCCGAACGCGGCCCGGTGCCTCCCTCGCGATTCATTGCACTGGCAGAGCGCGACGAGCGGATCATCAGTCTCAGCTGGTACGCCATCGACCGCGCCTGGGCGCTGCACGCGCGGCTCATCAAACAGGGTTACCGGCTCAACATTGCCGTCAACATCCCGCCACCGCTTCTGGGCGAACCCAATGTGCTCGAGCGCATGGATCAACTGGCACGACGACATCAGTGCTCGCCAAAGGGCATGGTGCTTGAAATCACCGAAACCTCGATCATCGAATCGATCAGCTACGCTCGGCACATGCTCGAAGGGTTCCGGGCACGCGGGTTTCAACTGTCACTGGACGACTTCGGCACCGGCTACTCCTCGATGACCCAGCTCGCCCACCTCCCTTATGACGAGCTCAAGCTCGATAGAAGTTTCATTGCCCAGTGCCATGAAGGCGACGCCGAAGCGATCACACGGTCGATCGTCGAACTCGGTCAGCGCCTGGGGCTTCGGGTCGTGGCCGAGGGCATCGAAACCCAAGAACAGTTCCAGTTTCTGAAAACGCTAGGGTGTGATTGCGGTCAGGGCTTTCATCTAGCACGCCCCATGCCCGAACACGATGTGGAAACCTGGCTGTCATCATGGGCGCTCTCGACATCCCTGACACCTTGATCATCCCACCTTCTCCGCCCAACCGTTACCGGCAGCGATTAACCCCATAAAGATAGCCTCACCGCCACCGTTAAAGCAGTATCTGATACGTAATGCGGGCGGCGCCAATGAAGCATTCCCTACAACTCTTGTTGATCGACCGGGACAAGGACGCGCTGGCCTCGCTGATGGCGATGCTCGAGGCGACCCAGCTTCCGCTTGGCATCGTGTGTGCCTCAAGCTTTTCGGAAGCGGGCAAGAAGCTCGTTTCACACACCTTCGATTGCGTTCTGGTCGAAAATGAAACGGTCAGCCTCCTTCATAGCGATCTGAAAGCGACCATTCACCGCCACCAAAGTGCTCCGTTCACACTGATCGTGCTCAGCAAGCACGCCGACTCACGCCTTGCAGGCCAGGTACTTGAACTTGGTGCGTTCGACTACCTGGACAAGGACGACATCAACGTCTCCCAGCTTCGTATCGTATTGGCGCGCTGTCGCACCTGGCTTGGCCAGGAGCGCGAGCGCATGGCGACCGAGCAGCGGCTGCGCTCGCTCGCCGAAGGCATTCCTCAACTGGTCTGGAGCTGTGCGCCCAATGGCAAGATCGATTATCTAAGCCAGCAGTGGGCCGACTATACCGGCGTCACGTTTGCCCACGACCTGCAGGTGGCGTGGTTTACCCGCATTCATTCCGATGATCGTGACCGGTTTGTCGAGGCGTGGAAAAACGCGCTGGAAACTCAACAGGATTTCCAACTGCTGTGCCGCATCAAGCGCCACGACAATGCCTTTCGATGGTTCGATACCCGCGTGACCGCCCGGAAAAACGACCTCGGCCAGATCACGCAATGGATCGGCAGCCACACCGACATCACTGAAATCGAAGAAGCTCGGCTGAGTCAGGCCAAGCTCGCCGCCATCGTCGAACACTCTCAGGACGCCATTATCGGTCATGATCTGCACGGCCGCATCACCAGCTGGAACAAGGCCGCCGAGCAGCTTTTTCAATACAGCGCGCACGAGGCGCTGGGGCACACCCTCACCGACCTCACCGTGCCAGCGCCCTTTCTCGACGATTTCAAGCAGCACCTGCATATGCTGAACCATTCAAACAGCTACGAGCCCCACTACGAAACGCAGCGCCAACGACGGGATGGGACGTTGATCGATGTCTCGATCACCTCCTCGCTGGTCAGAACGCTCGATGGTCGTGTCGAGGGTGCGGCCAAGATTGTCCGAGACATTACCGACCGCAAACGGTTCAGCGCCCAGCAGCAGGCCTCGCTGCAGGAAAAGGAGACCCTGCTCAAGGAGGTCTACCATCGCGTCAAGAATAATCTCCAGGTCATCGGCAGCCTGTTCAACATGCAGATTCGCCAGTTGCCGGAAGGAACGGCCAGAAACGTACTCAAGGACAGCGCCGACCGCGTCAAGGCCATGGCCCTGGTGCACGAAAAACTTTACCAGTCGGCGTCACTGTCCTCGATCAATCTAAAAAACTACATCGAAGAGCTCTGCACCAACCTTGCCTCGACTACCGGGGCCAACTCACGGCGTATCACGATTGACGCGCAGGTCGATTCCATCCCCGTCGGGCTAGAGACCGCGGTACCGCTGGGGCTTTTACTCAATGAGCTTCTGACCAACAGCCTGAAACACGGATTTCCGAATGAAAACGGCGGTGAGGTACAGGTCATGGGCCACTGCCTTGACGGCGGGCTTCTTCGAATCGAAGTGAGCGACAATGGCATCGGATTCGACCCTGAGACCACCTCAACCGAATCGCTGGGGCTCAAGCTCATTCGCATCCTCGGCCGACAGCTGACGGCCGAGCTTTTGATCGAGTCGACGAACGGCACGCGATGCACACTGACACTCCCACTTCCACCCTCCAAAAACTGAGCGTTTGGCCGTTAGTTACCGCAGTAACGTTTTTTCGACCCTTTTCAAGAGTACGTGACCATGACCCCAGCGCTTCCGTCATGCCTTGATGCATCCAGAGCCACCGTTCGCGATACACAAGCCGGTAGCTGGCGTCTGCTGATCGTGGAAGATGAAGCCATCGTCGCCGAAGATCTGGCCGAACAGCTTAGAGGTCTGGGGTATGACGTCTGTGGGATCGCGGATAACGGCGAAGAAGCCATCAAGCTTGCCGGAGAGCACGCACCACAGCTCGTACTGATGGATGTGGTCATCAAGGGAAGCATCGATGGCATCGAAACGGCGGCCCGGATGAATCGCGACCATGATCTCGCGATCATTTTTCTAACGGCCTACAGCGATTCGGAAACGGTACGCCGTGCCACGGAAACCGCACCCTATGGGTTTCTGACCAAGCCTTATCAAATCAAGGAAATCAAGGCCGCACTTGATATTGCGGCCTACAAGTACTCGCTCGAACAGGGGCTAAAGGAGTCCGAGCGCTGGTTTTCATCAATGCTTCGCTGCACCTGCGATGCCATCATTGCAGTTGACCACTCAGGCGAGATCATCTTTGCAAACCAGGCCGCCGCCGCCCTGTTCACGCTTACTCAAGGGGAGTTTGCAGGGCGCGCCTTCGACCAGCTCGTCACGTTTGTCCCTTCAGACGCCGCCAGACTAACCGCCCCACTCCAACTGGACACTCAAAACGTTGCCAATGCCTTCATTCGTTTCGGGGAAACGCTTGAACTGCCTAGCGGTCAGCGGCTGCCGGTCGATGTGTCTGCGGCCCCCATCCGAGATACCAAGGGCGAGTCATCGGCGACGCTTATTTCACTGCGCAATGTCAGCGAACGCTTCGCGGCCGAATACGCACTTCGACAAAGCGAGGAAAGCTTTCGGACCGCGTTTGAAATGGCCCCTAACGGAATGGCACTGGTGAGTGTCAACGGCCAGTTTCTTCACGCCAATCAGGCGCTCAGCCGCCTACTTAACCTTGAACTGGATAGCTTGTGTCAGAAGACCCAGGCCGATGTCACTCTGGCTGAGGACCTGGCCGGCGAGGAACGTCAGCTCCTCAATCTATTCATCGAAGGCATCCCCTCGGTTCAGTTCGAAAAGCGCTACATCACGGCTCAGGGCACCGCGACCTGGGCGCTGGTCAGTGTGTCACTGATTCGACAATCAGATACCGCGCTCTGCTACCTCTATCAGGTGCATGACCTTACGCTTAGAAAGGAGTACGAGCTGCATCTGGCGCGCCAAGCCATGACTGACGGCCTCACCGGCCTACCCAACCGAACGGCGCTCATGACCGAGCTTGAGCGGTTGATCGCACGCAGCAAGCGTCGGGACCAAAAATTTGCCGTGCTGTTCGTGGACCTGGATTACTTCAAGCAGGTCAATGACACCTACGGTCATGAGACCGGGGATCAGCTGCTCACAGCCGTTGCCTCCAGCCTGAGGACGCTGGTGCGGGCCTCGGATTTCGTTGCCCGCCTCTCAGGCGATGAGTTCATTATCCTGCTGACCGATTTGGTCAATGCCGAACAGGTTCGCCCCGTAGTCAAGAAACTGCTGTCGCAGTTTTCACGGCCATTTTCGATCGGCAACCGTCAGCTGCAGTGCGGCTTGAGTATTGGCATCAGCATGTACCCTGATGACCACCAGGAGCCTGAAAAGCTGCTTCAGCTGGCCGACAATGCGCTTTATCAGGTCAAGGCCGAAGGGCGAGGGGCCAGCCAGTTCTATCGCCAGGAATTCACACATCACCTGAATGCGCGAATGAACCTGGACGATGAGCTCGAAAAGGCGGTTAATCGACAGGAGTTCGAACTTTTCTATCAACCGATCGTGCCGCTGGATGCCACCCATTCGATCAAGGCAGAAGCATTGATTCGGTGGCGCCATCCGACACGCGGGCTAGTCGGCCCCTTTGAATTCATCAATCAGCTCGAAGACAGCGGCATGATCGTCGAGCTCGGCCGCTGGATCATTCGCACCGCCTGCCACCAGGCAGCCTGCTGGCCTCGCGTCCACGGCCAGGCACCTGAAGTCAGTGTCAACATCTCCGCTCGACAGTTTCGCTTCGACAACCTGGTCGGCACCATTTCAACAGCACTTGCAGACAGCGGCCTTCCGCCCGAAAAGCTCTGTATCGAAATCACCGAGAAGCTGCTGATGATCGATTCGGACGCGACGCTTGCCACCATCGATGCCTTGAAAGCGCTTGGCGTTAAGGTGGCCATTGACGATTTCGGCATCGGATACTCGTCTCTTTCCTACATTCGCCGCTTCCAGCCCGACAACCTGAAAATCGACCGCGAATTCGTTCAGGGCATCGACACCAGCGAATACGATCAACGCCTGCTCGCAGCAATTATCGCAATGGGCGATCAACTGCATATTTCGATTACTGCAGAAGGCGTCGAGACCGGCCTACAGCGCAATTACCTTCATGAGCACCATTGCGGGTATATACAGGGGTATTTCTACTCAAAACCCTTGGCAGAGGCCGAGTTCAGAAAGTGGCTCGAACACACAGCCCCTGCCGTTATTGCCTCGCCCTACTGGCAGCCCACCTGACCCAGGCAAGCATCAGGCGCTTTGAACAGTCTCGGAGTGTCGCTTGAAGGTCAACTCCAGCCGGCGACATAGCCCTTCCGTCAGGTCGAGACGATCCTTGCCGATGCTGTCATCCTCTTTCATCTGAGCAAGCAACGCCTCGGAAGCCTTGCGAAACTCATCGTCGACTTCACCCCAGGCACACTTTTGATAGGCAAGCGCAAGCGCGCGTTGCCAGCGGCGTGAGACGGCCTTCAATCGTGGATCGTCATACTTCGAGAGATAAGAGTGTAGCCGCATCGACACATGCCCGAGATTGAGTCCTGTCAGCCCAAGGTCCAACAGATTACGACGCTCTTCGGGGAGATGGGCGTCGTAGCCTGCCAATCGCTGTAGACGCTCCGCCATACGCCCGTTGAACCAGTGCTCGCTATGTTCCTTCTCGCGCTGCCAGAGATGCCGAAGATCGTCCGCGGTCGCACTGATCAAGCGTCTGCGCATAATCTTGACGCTGGGGGAACCGATCATTCGGAAGAGCGCCCAAAGGATCACCAGCCCAAGCACGACCACCAAGCCCCGGTTGAGCGTACTTGCAATGTTGAAGCTCATGGAATTGCTGGGCATCGTAAGAATGGTATAGATGATGCAAAACCCGAGGCCGTAAGCGCGGGTTGGCGCATTGGCAATGGCCATCAGCCCCAGAAACAAGGGGGGCCCAAAAATCAGCAGCAGCATTTCAAAGTCGCGAGGCGCGCCGGCCAATAGCACATTGCCGAAAATCAACGCTGCCGGAAACGCGATAAGCGCCCCCATGAGCACCTGTTTAAGCATGGGCGCCGGGGCCGGGAAACGAGCGAACATGATGCTGAAAATAACAGGCAGCACCATCATCAATACCGCTGAAGAGTTGCCACTGGCAACCCAGACCAGCGTACCTATCGCAAATGCAACACCGGTTCTGAGCCCGGTTAAAAGGCCTAGAAGCAGATCGCGGTAAGTGGAGAGACTGGGGGCTTTTAGCTTGGTTCGCTCGGCATTGACGATGGCCTTGTTGGCCTGAAGCATCAAAATAGAGTACGCCACCATTTCTCGCATACTGTGGAGCACGCGCTGCTGAAGCGGTGTAAGCGTTGTTTCCTGCTTGATGTGCTGAATACGACGTCTGAGTGTCTGAGCCATGTCGCGCGCTTCTTTTTCAGACGACGTTTCTCGCATCGATCGAAACGTGCACCGGAGCTCGTCCAACACCTCTTTAATCGTATCGTCCATGCTCTCGGGCGCATGCCGTATCAGTCGTCCAAGAATCTGAATGTCGGCAACCAGCGTCAATGTCCGCTGGGCAAGCACATTGGCAGCGCGCACCCGCCCTCCCCCCGCTGGCCCCTCATACACCATGGCACTGCTGTCATTATCAAGCGCCACCACGGCCTGGATAGTGTCGATCACACTTTGACGCGCGGTATTGGGGTCGGCCTCCAGAGACAGCTGCTGCTCCAGACAATTGAAGGCAGAATTGACCACCGTGCGAGCGTGGGCGGTGATGATGTCGCGCACTCGTGCGGGCCAGAGCAACATGCTGACGAGCGTGGCGCAGGTTGCCCCCAGGGCAATTTCACTGACTCGGGCAACAGCGGTATCGAAGACACTAAAGCTTGACGGCGCGTTGCTGTACACCAGCGACAACAGCACAATCAGTGCAGCCGTGGCCCCTGAAATGGCAAAGCCATAGGTCAGGTTGAAGTTTCGAACAAGCGCGGAACCCGCAGCGTTAAGCGACAGCCATACCATCAGAACCATCAAGGCAATGCCTGGCGACTGCATGAACAGCGCCATAATGGCAATGCCTGCGGCCCCGCCGACCAGGGTGCCTCCGATCTGGCAAAGCCCCTTTTCGATGACCAGACCGCTTTGAGGTCTGATCTGAAGAAATACGGCCGAAATGAGCGCCCAGTAGGGTCGCTCCAGATTCATTTCCATGGCGAGAAAGAGCGCCAAGGCCATGGCGATCACGCCCTTGAGGGCGAATTGAAGCACCGCCCTTTCCGGCAGCAGATAGAGCCTGAGCAGCGGGGGCATGCTCATTGCCCGTGGCCTGTCACCGCCTGGGACGGCGCAGCATCGCCTTGAAGAACCTGAATGCTCGCCGTCATGCCTGCACTCAGATGAAGATTATCGGGAACATCATCGAAAACGATATCGACAGGAATGCGTTGAGCGAGCCGCACCCACGTGTACGTCTGCTGTACTTGCGGCAGCAACTGACCGTCCGGCGTGGTGTTCTGATTGGAAATACCATGCCCGATACTTGCAACATGGCCCATGATGGTGGCCCCGCCACTCATCAGGTGAACACGAGCCTTGTCACCGACCTTGATCGAGGGAATCTTGGTCTCCTCGAAGTAGCCGGTAACGTAATACGACCCCTGCTCCACCACGGAAAGCACGGACTTTCCTTGCGTCACGTAATTGCCTTCACGCAGTTGCAGGTTGATGATCGAGCCAGAAACCGGCGAGGTCACCGTTGCACGAGCGAGATCGATCTTGTCTGACGCCAGCTTTGCCAGCGCCTGTTGATAGTTGGCCTTGGCAATATCGGCCTGAATCCGGGCAGACTCTAAATCTTCCGAACTAATGGCGTTTCTGCTGAGTGCGCTGCGCCGCTCGAACTGATGTTGGGCCTGCTCCCAGGCGTATTTTTGATGGCGCACGCTGGCCTCATCTTGATCGACCATTGCCTGATAGCGCGTGTCGTTGATCTTGAACAACACATCACCAGAACTCACCGAGGCGTTGTCTCGGACATTGAGCTCACTCACCCAGCCAGACACATCGGGCGCAACAGTAACGACGTGCGCACGAACACGGCCATCCCGCGTCCATGGCGAGTACATGTAATACTGCCAAAGCCAGATTCCGGCAATGACCGCCAGAACGACGATCGCGAGCGTAATAAAGATTCTAAGCGACTTTTTCATGCGGGAGACTATCCGAACGCACCCAACCAGTACGTGATACCGGCCAAAATGCAAATGTAGAGCGCAACATCGAACCACGCTTCCTTCCATACCCAGCGCTCGAGCGCTGTTTTATGCATCACGAAGCGAATGATGAATGTTGCAATGAAACTGAGTATGCAAAAAAGAATTAACGGGCTGAAGTAGACGCCACCCCAGGCCAGCTCATGCAATAACATCGACGAGCCTCATCTCATCAACCACCCTGCCGTGCGGCTACGTGTTCATCAAAATCGAAAAGGAGTGTAGCACGGCCACCGAATCACTGAATAAACCAATGCCTGTTTCGCACTCGAAACAAAAAAAGCCGGCCCCAAAAGGGGCCGGCTCTATCAAGCGATCACGCGGTTAGGCGAGGATCACTTAGAAGCTGTAGGCAACACCGGTAGCAACACCATTGTTGGTATCGTCTTGGCGGTCATAGACAGCGCCTTCAACCCAGACGTACATTTGGTTGCTCAGGTTGTAGGTCGCGCCGATCATAGCTTCGTTGTAGGTCTCGTCGCTCTGGTTGCCGAGGCCGTTAAAGCCGCGCGGATCAAGCGTTGCAACCGCATCGCCTTCAGCATCAACGTACTGATACGCGCCGTAGATGTCGCCCTTGCCGTAGCCCCAGCGTGCGCCGATGCCGTAACGGTTAACGTCGGCGTTGTCGTTCCAGTCCGCGTCAAGGCGTGAGGCTTTAACCGCAACGCGCAAAGTGTTGATAGTGTAGGCAACGTTCAAGCCATAAAGGTCACCGTAATCACTTTCATTGCCGGCCGCAGAACGGAACTTGAAGTTATTCAGGTTGTCATACGTTGCGGCAAGGGTCAGGCCGCCGACTGTATAGCGAAGGCCGCCGAACAAGGAAGCACTGCTATCTTCATCCAACTCAAAACCATCGCCAGTCGGGTTGCCATTCGCATCGGTGAATGCTTGTCCGCTTCTAACCGGAGAACCGGTGGCTGCCTCACCGTCGCCTTTGTACTGTGTACCGATGGCAAACTGGAGACCACCAAACATCGGAGAGGTGTAGGTAATCTTGTCGCTTTCATATTCGCTGCCGACCAAGTCACCTTGCTCGTCAGTTACATCGAAGTATTCGTTGTTGGATACCGGATCCGCGATCCAGTCGTCGAACAGGGAGTCCCAGGAACCGACGCGCAGGTCACCGAAGTTACCAGTTAAACCAACGTAAGCCTGGTCGCCAGTGGTCAGGCCAGTATTGTTGCTAACGCTATTGCCATTGCTATCTTCGTAATTGGCGTAAGCGCCTTTTTGCTTATCGGCTTCAAATTCGAATTCAGCGCGGAAATAAGCGGTCAGACCGTTGTCTAGAACGTGCTCGCCTTTAACACCCAGCGTAGAGCCTTTGTCAAAGAGATCGCTTTCGGTGGAATCACCGTTATCAATGTTGCGCAGGCCAAGCTGAACGTTACCGTAGAGGTCCAGTTTGGAGCCGTCCTGATTGTAAACCGTTGCTGCCTGAGCGCCAGTTGCAGCCACACCCAACACACCGGCAATCGCAGTCGCTAATAGCGTCTTTTTCATTTTTGAGTTCCTTAAAAAGCTTACTGTTCGATTGTCTGCTTTCTTATTGATTTGCAGAAGATTGCTCCCCACCTCTCCGGGCGTTGGAGCTTTATTGTTTATTGCTCGCAGACGTACCTTATGACGGCCCTACCCCGAACGCAACTAGAAAAAAACAGTGTTTTCGATGTTTTTCCGACTGCGTTTTAACCGTTATTTCGGTGTGAAAAGTGCCATGTTTTTATGACAGTTTCATGAAAAATCATTTTAAATCGAGTAGTTATAGAACATTGTTATCGAACACTGATCATTTAAAGGTCCGACAAATAGTTCCATGGCTTATAATTAGACTTTAGTCCAAATAAATTCAATTACTCTGCAAATGATTTGCAAGCGCAGAAAGTTTTTTATTCATTCTTTCCTGCTCGACTTTGGCCTGCCGCTCTTTCTGACGCAACTGCAATCCTTCAAGTTTCGTGAGCGCGTGAGCAGCCTCTTCCCCGGTAATCATGCCACACCCATTTCCTTCCAAATCAACACGCTCACTGCCCTCGCGAATTGATTTCAAATAGCGTGGCAAGTTGACGTAACACGCCAGCGCACGACGCAACAGTTTGGTCGAGACGTTGTAGTGACGAGCAAGCTCTGTGTGGATACCCACCTGAAGCGGCTTGGTATGGCCCTTGAAAAACGCCGCTGGGAAGCGGCTGTACCACTCCTCGAGAAGCGAGTGCGGGGTATAAAGCGCATCGTCGTTCGCGGTGGGCGTCTCAGAGCCAACGTCTTTCGGATCGCTGGCGGCCATAACCTCGTCCGGCTGTGAGTGCTCCGATTCTTCCTGGTGTTCAGCAGGGGCTGAAGAAGGCGACAGCGTTTCAGTATCCGCTGCCGCGCTGGCCGGCTCCCGGGTAGGGGCTTCAGCTACTCGGGCATTGTTTGAAGCATTGGCAGGAGCAAGCGCCTCGATGCGAGAGCGAAGCACCCTGTTTTCCGCTTCAAGCGCCCGGATTCGGGCCTTGGCCTGCTCGAGCTGTTGCCAGGCATTGATGGATGTGTGCTCGAGCGCATCGACCAGCGCTTCAAATCGGTTACTCATGAGGACCTCCCGTCGCCATGTCGAAAGCGCCTTTCGGCTTAGAGTTCACGTTCGTAGATCACGAACGCATAGTCGGGCTGCTGTTCGCTGGGTGCACCCGGCGTACGCTCGACCTCATGCCAGGTTTCGGTCGAAAACTCCGGAAACCAGGTATCGCCATTAACATCCACATCCACTTCGGTCAGATAAAGACGTGATGCCAACGACAGGGTCTGCGCATAGATATTGCCACCGCCAATAACCATGACTTCCTCGCTGCCATCGAGCATCGCCTGATTATCAGCCACATCCAGCGCCGACATGAGGTCGTTGCACACGCGAACGCCCTCATGAGAAAAGTCCGGATTGCGCGTGACCACGATATTGAGCCGATTCGGCAAGGGTTTGCCAATCGACTCGAACGTCGACCGGCCCATCACAATGGGTTTGCCCTGCGTCCTTGCCTTGAAAAACTTAAGGTCTTCCGGAAGATACCAGGGCAGGTTTCCTTCGACCCCGATCACTCGGTTGCGGGCAACCGCAGCAATTAAAGCAATCGGCACGAAAAATTCCGGTGTCTCAGTGCTCATACAGCCACCTCGGCCTTGATGTGAGGGTGCGGGTCATAGCCCTTGATCGCGATGTCATCAAACGTAAAATCGAAAATGCTCTTCACGGAAGAATTCAATTCAAGCGTCGGCTTAGTGCGCGGCGTTCGACTCAACTGTTCGCGCGCCTGCGCCAGATGATTCGAATAAAGATGTGCGTCGCCCAGCGTGTGGATGAACTCACCAACCCCGAGGCCACATACCTGCGCCACCATGTGGGTCAAAAGCGCATAACTTGCGATGTTGAACGGCACGCCCAGAAAGATGTCCGCGCTTCGCTGGTAAAGCTGGCACGAGAGTTTGCCGTCGGCCACATAGAACTGGAAAAGCGCATGGCAGGGAGGCAGTTTCATTTCATCGATCAGCGCCGGATTCCAGGCCGAGACGATCAACCGGCGTGAATCCGGTGACGTCTTGATCATGTCGATGACCTGTTCGATCTGGTCCACGTGGCCGCCGCGGTAATCCGGCCAGCTTCGCCACTGGTAGCCATATACCGGCCCAAGCTCGCCCTGCTCATCGGCCCATTCATCCCAGATTCGAACCTGATTGGCTTTTAGATAGGCGATGTTGGTATCGCCACTCAAGAACCAGAGCAATTCGTGAATGATCGAACGCAAGTGCAGCTTCTTGGTCGTGACGAGGGGAAACCCTTCGCTAAGATCGAATCTCATCTGATGACCAAACACCGAGCGCGTTCCGACACCGGTCCGGTCGCTCTTCTCAGTACCGTCATTCAGTACACGCTGCATCAAATCAAGATAGGGCGTCATGATAACTCGTTTACTCACTGGCTGATTCAGCCGCCGGAGACGGCCGGTCCACGGTTTGTCGACGTGACCATATAATCAACCACACACCACCGAGCAGCATGGGTACGCACAAAAGCTGCCCCATGGTCATCCACCCGAAGGCGATAAATCCGAGCTGGGGGTCGGGGCGGCGGAAGAATTCCACGGAAAACCGAAAAGTGCCGTAGAGTAGCAAAAACAGGCCTGAAACGAGACCCCGCTTACGCGGCTTGAGCGAGACCAGCCAAAGAACGATAAAAAGAACGATCCCTTCAAGAAGAAACTCATAAAGCGCCGAGGGGTGCCGCGGCTCGGGGCCGTACTTGGGATAATCCATCGCCCAGGGCACATTCGTGATTCGGCCCGGTAATTCCTGATTGATGAAGTTGCCCAACCGGCCTGCGCCAAGCCCGATCGGCACCAGAGGTGCAATGAAATCGGTCAGCTGGAAAAAGGCCAGGCGGTGACGCCGCGCAAACAGGAGCGCTGCGATTAACACGCCAATCAGCCCGCCATGAAAGCTCATGCCCCCATCCCAGACCTTGAATGCCCAGAGCGGATCGGCCGCCAACGCATCCCAGCCATAAAACAGCACATACCCCAGGCGCCCGCCCAGTACCACCCCGAGCGCGCCGTAGAAAATCATGTCGCCGACCTGATCCTTGGTCAGGCCCAGTCGATCCGCACGATAGCGCGCCAACACCCACGCACCGGCAAACCCGACAACATACATCAAGCCATACCAGTGAATGGCAAGTGGACCAATGGAAATTAAAACAGGATCGAAATTCGGATAATGGAGCATGTAAACGCCTTTAGCTGATCAAAAACTTCAACGCCATCACGATTAAAAGTGCGGCAAACGCCCGCTTGAGCCAGCGCTCGGGCAGGAAATGAGCAGCGCGCGCACCAAAGCGGGCTGTCCAAGTACTCATGAGTACGATCCCGATAAAGGCAGGCCAGTAAACGTAGCCCGTAGCCCAGGGGGGGAGTCCTGCATGAGACCACCCAACGACAATGGCGGTTAACGCGCCAATAATGGCAATTGGCACACCACAGGCGGACGAGGTCCCGACAGCCGAGCGCATTGGCACACCGCGCCATTCGAGAAAGGGCACCGAAAGCGTGCCTCCGCCGACACCAAACAAAGCAGACAGTGCGCCAATCACTCCGCCTGCACCAAGCATGCCAGGCCTTGAAGGCAGGGCTTCCTGGCCTCGCGCAATGCTTGGTGAAAAGAGCAGCTTGGCCGCAACCAGCAGAAAGAAGATGCTCAAAAGCATCGACATGATCGCGCCGGAAAGCTGCCCACCGATTACGACGCCCAGCATGGCGCCGAACACCAGTCCGGGAAGGAGTAATTTAAGACAGTCAAAGCGCACGCTTTCACGCTTGAAATGCGCGCTTGCCGATGACAGCGACGTAATGGCGATCGTTGCAAGCGAAGTGCCGGTCGCCATATGAACGATCACCGATGACGGAAACCCGAGGGCCTCGAACGTCAGCGCCAGCAGCGGCACAATGATCACCCCGCCCCCAATCCCGAACAGGCCCGCCATGAACCCTGCCAACGCACCGATTCCCAGAAAAACGATAAAACTCAACGCTCGGACTCCACTTCGACAAAGGCTGTGACAAAGAAAAAGCGCCAGATCAGGCGCTCCTCTCGATTTGAAGCGATGTTACTCTTCCCGTGGCGGCATTAGATGTGACAACCCCCACTGACTCATTCGCTGATTCAACTGCCGATGAACCAGAGCCGGTGTCGGCTGGGCCAGCGCCTCCTGAACAAGCGTCGTGGCCGATTCCAGACTCACTCGGCGAATGGCTGCCCGCACGCGTGGCAGATTGGGGGCATTCATTGAAAGCGCGGTGTAGCCCATCCCCATCAGCATCAGCGCACCTGCCGGATCACCAGCCAACTCACCACAGACCGATACCGGCGTATCGAGCCGCTTGGACTCTCGAGCCACATGATCGAGCGCTCGCAGGACCGATGGATGGCACGCATCATAAAGCGAGGACACCCGAGCGTTATTACGATCAACGGCAAGCAGGTACTGCGTGAGATCGTTGCTGCCGACGGAAAAGAAATCGACCAACTGAGCCAATGCGTCAAGCTGATAAAGCACGGCCGGCACTTCAATCATGACACCAACGAGTGGCCGTTCGATTTTGACGCCGTCATGGGTCAGCTCTTCGGTCACGCGGTCCATCAACTTCAGTACCGACAGCACTTCTTCCACACACGATACCATCGGCAACAGAATGCGCAGATTGTTGAGCCCCTCCGCGGCACGCAGCATCGCACGCAGCTGAACCATGAGCACTTCAGGGTGATCAAGCGTCACGCGAATGCCGCGCCATCCGAGAAAGGGGTTGTCTTCTTCGATGGGGAAGTACGGCAAATCCTTGTCGCCACCAATATCCAGCGTACGCATGACCACGGGGTGCGGCGCAAAGCCTTCGAGCTGATCCCGATAGAGCCTTAGCTGCTCCTGCTCGCTCGGAAAGCGCTGATGCATCATGAAGGGAACTTCGGTGCGATAAAGTCCGACGCCATCGACCTTGGCCTTGAGCGACCCGACCGCTTCAAGCGACAGACCTGTATTGACCATGAGCTTTACGGAATGGCCGTCCTCCGTCTCACCGGGAAGAAACTGTTCATCCTCGAGCATGCGCGTGAGCGCTCTTTCCTCGTTGATCAACGTAACGTAACGGCTCTCCATCTCGGCATCGGGACGCACCATCAGCTTGCCACGATGGCCATCCACCACCAGCCGCGTATGCGCAAGCCGAGACAGCGGAAGATCATTCATGCCAAGTACCGCAGGAATTCCCATCGCCCGCGCTAGAATCGCCACATGGGAAGTGCTGGACCCCCGCGTTGCCACCAGCGCCGCCAGCTTGTCTCGAGGTATTTCCCCAAGCTGCGCTGCACTGATTTCATCGCCCACCAGGATGGTGTTGTCCGGGTAAACGACCGGTTCCATGGCGCTTTCCTGCTGTAGATACCCAAGCACCCGGCGCCCGAGGTCCCGAATATCGGCAGCGCGCTCTTTCAGGTAATCGTCGTCGACGCGCTCCAGATATTGAACGTGGCGTTTCACGACCTTGGCCAGCGCGCTGGAGGCACTCCAACCTTCGCGAATACGCTTTTCGACCTCCTGGCCAAGCGAATGCTCGCCAAGCATCTGTTGGTAGACGTCGAAAAGGGCCTGCTCCTGCGCCGAAATTCGGCTTGCCAAACGTTCGGAGGCGGTCTGGATATCGGCGCGCACACCGCGAATTGCCTGATTGAACCGACCTACCTCAGCCTCGATATCGGTCACTCGGCGATCAGGCACTGCGTTCAGATCGGCAGGCGGCACCACAACATGCGCCTCACCAATGGCAAGACCAGGCGAGGCGGCCACACCGGAAAGTACCGCCGAGCCTTCGAACTCACCTAGGCGGGCAAGTGCACCGGAGGCAAGTGCCTGAACAAGAACTCCCGCAAGCTGCGCTGCCATGGTGATGAGAAAGGCCTCTTCGCCTTCATCGAAGCGCCGATTGTCGCGCTGTTGAACCACCAACACCCCAAGCACCTTGCGTTGGTGAATGATCGGCACCCCGAGAAAGCTCGAGTATCGTTCTTCCCCGGTTTCTTCAAAGTATCGAAAGTGCGGATGCGCAGGCGCGTTTTCCAGATTCAACGGCTCTTCGCGGCTGCCAACCAGCCCAACCAGACCCTCGCCCGGTTTCATCGCAACATGACCGATCGCGCTGGCATTCAACCCGATGGTATCCATCAAGACAAAGCATTGACGCTCGCTGTCCAGCAGATACACCGAGCAGACATCGGTTTTCATCGCCTTTCGAATGCGGCGCACGATAATGGATAACGCCGAATCAAGACTGGTTGCGCTATTGACCTCCTGAACAATTCGCCTGAGCACCGTTAACATGGAAGAAACAATATCCTTTTATTTCGATCAGCGCCCCGGTAAGAAAAAGGATCGCCTGTCTTTTGTTATCGAACGCCTGCGTGTCGTATCACTACCGCATTCTGACAAGGAAGGCGGGGGGCCAGTTCACGCAATGCTCGCCGATAAACTTCCCGTTTGAACGGAACTACCTGACCAAGCGGGTACCAATAGCTTACCCAGCGCCATCCATCGAATTCGGGCTTGGGCGTGGTATCGACACAGATACTTGTTTCCTGACACCGAATACGAAGCAGAAACCACTTCTGCTTCTGGCCAATGCACAACGGTTTCGAGCGAGTCCGGATCATGCGCTGCGGAAGGCGATAACGCAGCCAGCCGCGTGTGCATCCGATGATATCGACATCACGTTCACATAACCCGATCTCTTCTTTCAGTTCTCGAAACAGCGCCTGCTCGGGCGATTCATTCGGTTTGATACCTCCTTGCGGAAATTGCCAAGCATCTTGTCCTACCCGACGCGCCCAAAGCACCTGCCCTCTCGAGTTGGCAATGATGATGCCAACATTGGGGCGGAAGCCATCCGGGTCGATCACGAGTATCACCTTTGAATATTTTGATTGAGTTCATTCTTCCACAAAGCTTTAAAGGCCATCAACCAGCCTGGTCACGTATTAAACAATAACCATCTTTGCCATAATCATGAACGTCAGAGATCCATTATAACCAACCGGAACAGGAGTCGTTCGTGCGACTGGCCATCTTTGATCTAGATAATACCCTGCTGGCAGGAGATAGCGACCACACGTGGGGGGAATTTCTGATAGAGCAAGGCGCTGTAGACGAAAAGACCTACCGCGCCGCCAATGACCGCTTTCATCAGAACTACGTTGAGGGCACCTTGAACCTCGATGACTACCTGAACTTTTCGCTGGCGCCCTTGGCAGAGTACCCTACCGAGCAACTCAATGCCTGGCATCAGCAGTTCATGGCCTCAAAGATCGAGCCGATCATTCTGGCTCGTGGTGAAGAGCTTCTGGCAAGCCACCGCGCCAAAGGCGATTATCTTTTGATCATCACGGCCACCAACCGGTTCATTACCGGCCCGATCGCCGAGCGACTTGGCGTCGATGATTTGATCGCCATCGAGGTCGAGGAGAAGGAGGATGGTTATACCGGTCGCTACAGTGGGGTGCCAAGCTTCCGGGAAGGCAAGGTAGAACGCTTGACCATGTGGCTTGAACAAAACGGCATGACACTCGAAGATGCCTATTTCTATAGCGACTCTCAAAACGATCTTCCGCTGCTTCAAAAGGTCGACCACCCTGTCGCGGTCGACCCGGACGAGCAGTTACGCCAGCACGCGATCGACGCAGGCTGGCGCATCATCAGCTTGAGAGATAGTTGACTGCCAGCCCCTCAAGGCGTGCTGGAGGCGTCTTGAGGGGTTTGGGTATGAACCGCATGAAGACGAGCGATCAAGGCATCTTCCAGCTCGAAACGCTCCTGCAGTCCACGCTCGAGTCGCGCGAGCCACCCCGGCAACTGGCGTTGATTGGCATTGAACGCTGCCTCATTGGCGTAGGCGTCATTGAAATCGAGCACGAGCTGGGTCGAGGGGTCTAGATTCGCCAGTAGTTGATGACCGGCGTCCAACCCGTCCTGATCGCCGAACAGCTGACACTCTTCGTAAAGTTTGGGATAGAGCTCGAAATGACCAAGGCTTACGTAATCAGTAAGCTCTTCCCCGAAACGATCCAACGCCACCCGATCAATATGCTCAAGATCACTGTCACCCAGTGATTGAAGAGCATCGAAGCTTTCAAGCAAGCTCAAACGCTGCCCCAGCCACCGATCAATCAGACTATGGACACCGCCCCAACAGGCCTGAGCCCTGGCTACCTGTGTCAACATGATGAACTGCCCTCAGTTCTTCAAACTCAATGCGCGGGCGCGCGCACGCTTCGAACCATGGCCGCGATGATCAAGACCGCCAGAACACAGAAGCCGATCAGCGTCCAGGCAGGCAGGGTCATACCAAGCCACCTGAAACTTACTTCAGCACACTCGCCCGATCCGGACAATACCTGTGAGATCACGTTCCAGAGCGGCAGCACCTCAAGCATGTAATCAAGACCCGGCCCACAGGTCGGCACCTGATCCGGCGGCAGCGTCTGAAGCCATGTATGGCGCGCAGCGATACCGATGCCAACCAGGGTGGAAACAAGGCCCAGGCCACTATAAATGGCCCCCGCCTTACCCTTAGGATTATGCACTGCACCTATGACCAAAAAAATCAGCGCCACTAACACGGCAATGCGCTGAAAGATGCACAGCGGGCACGGCTCAAGACCGAACCCATGCTGCATGACCATGGCCGTTCCCAGCATCAGCACGCAAAAACCCGCACTGATTAAATACCAGGTCCGCGTTGTCTGTTCGAGCACCCACTGTTTCATTCGATCAACCATCAAAGTAAAGGATTAACGCGCATTAGTCCGCCTTGGCGACGCGAGGTTCACTGGCCTGTTCGAAATAATGCCCAAGAAACTCATCGAAAGACGGCTCATGCTCGCCATCCAGATCCTGCTGCTGCGAATGCGACGTTTCTGAAAGCTGAGTAAACAGCGCCTCACGTGCGCGATCCATCGGCTCAGCCATGAAGTGCTCCGCGTGCATTTTTGCACGCTCTACGCTCCAGTCGGTGAACTCACACTCTCGAGCGGTCAACTCTTCATACATGCGTCCGGCAGGCGTCGATTCCGGATGATCAAGACGCGGCTTCAATCGAGAAAGCGCCTCTCGATGCGAATTAGCATCATCACCCTCATCCAAAAGCTCTGCCACCTGTTCAAGGCCCGGCCACAGCGCATGCATCTGTGTGTTAATCGACACTTCCTTGCCATCAATCAACAAGGTGAGGTCGGGGTTTCGGCCATTGGCCACGACCCGAGCGCGGTTGAGATCGAGTTGATCGCATTCGGCGTCGGACACCTTGGGGCTTGGTGACAAAAGACACCAGACCAAAAACGTATCGAGAAAACGAATCTCGTCTTCGCTAATGCCCAGCGGATCAAATGGATCAAGGTCGAGACAACGCACCTCGATATACTCAACGCCACCGGCTTCAAGCGCCTGGGTGGGCGTTTCATTGTGCTTGGCAACCCGCTTTGGCCGAATATCACTGTAGTATTCGTTTTCGATTTGAAGAATGTTGGTGCTGAGCTGGCGCCACTGCCCCTGCTCATCCTTCACACCCTTCGCCTCATAGGCCGGCCATTTCGCAGAAATCGCATGGCGCAGGGTATTGATGTAATTTTCAAGCGAGTTGAAACAGATCTTGAGCTGATCCTGCACCTTATTCTGGTAGCCCAGATCACTCATGCGAAGGCTCGATGCAAACGGTGACAGTCGCGTCCGCTTGCCGTGACGGGGCAATGTGGACTCACGCCCATCGAGAAAGCTCTCATCGATGGCCGGCGACCCACCGAACAGATACAAGAGCAGCCAGCTGTTGCGGCGGAAATTGCGAATCAGATCGAAATAACGGCGCGAGCGGTACGTCGACCGTGCAAGATGCTCGCTGCCCTCCATTGACTGGAGCACGGGCCACAGCTCGTCCGGCAGCGAAAAGTTGTAATGAATGCCGGCGATGGACTGCATGATACGGCCATAGCGAAGATCGAGACCGCGCCGGTACACCTGTTTCATCTTGCCGATGTTGGACGAACCATAATCGGCGATCGGCACACTGTCGTTGCCGTTGAGACGACTTGGCATGCTGGCCGGCCACACCCACTCCCCGTCGAGGTAACGATAGGTATAGCGGTGAAGATCACCCAGAAACGCCAGCGCATCCTTGGGCCGGCAATATACCGGTGTAATGTATTCCAGAAGCGACTCGGAATAATCCGTGGTGATGTGCGGATGCGTCAGCTTGGCGCCCAATCCCTCGGGGTGAAAGCGAGCGCTGATGCGGCCATCGTGATCGACCCTCAACCCCTCTTTTTCGATACCCCGCCGAATTCGGCGAAACATACCCTGACGCGCGGTCGAACGCAGCAGGTCCAGCTGGCTTTGAAATGACTCAGACAAGAGGCGGCACCTTTCTTTCCGCGAGGGCGAACCCTCATGTTTCGGAGCAAGCTCAAGGGCTTTGCGATAAAAAAACAGACCCGTCAAACGGGTCTGGAACTGCTGACCATTATGGCGCGCCACAGCCTGCTTTCAAGAAAACATCACTGCCGCTTGGCGCCTGCCTTTAAAAGCGCCTCGCCCAATGCGCCCACCGATTTGGCCGAATTCGACTTCTCGGTAGCTTTAGGCCTGGGCCGCGCTGACGCATTCTGTCGCGGCCCACTCTCACTGCGAGCCGAGACGGCTTCCGGCGTATCGTTTAAGCGCATCGACAATCCGACACGCTTTCGCGCAAGGTCAATCTCCATCACCTTGACGCGCACGATATCGCCGGCCTTCACCACCTCGCGCGGGTCCTTGACGAACCGATCCGACAACGCCGAGATATGCACCAGACCGTCCTGATGAACCCCGATATCCACGAACGCGCCGAAGTGCGTCACATTCGTGACCGCGCCCTCAAGAATCATACCGGGTTCAAGGTCGTTGAGCGTTTCAACGCCCTCCTGAAACTCGGCAAATCGAAACTCAGGACGCGGATCGCGACCCGGCTTCACCAATTCTTTCAAAATATCTGTAACCGTTGGTAGCCCGAATCGCTCATCGGTAAACTCCGCCGGCCGAAGATTGCCTAAAAACGCAGCGTCTCCGACCAGGCTCCCAAGCGCCCGGCCATGCGCCCTGGCGATACGCTCAACCACCGGATACGCTTCCGGGTGAACCGCAGAACCATCCAGCGGGTTATCGCCATTGGAGATCCGTAAGAATCCGGCGCACTGCTCGAACGTCTTGGGCCCGAGCCGCCCAACCTTCAAAAGCTGAGTCCGCGAGCCGAATGCCCCGTTCTGGTCGCGCCAGGCCACGATGTTGTCGGCAAGGTTAGCGTTAAGCCCGGACACACGCTTAAGCAGCGCGCTCGAGGCCGTATTGAGGTCGACCCCAACACCATTGACACAATCTTCAACCACGGCGTCCAGAGAACGTGACAATTGAAGCTGTGAAACGTCGTGCTGATACTGACCGACACCGATCGATTTCGGATCGATCTTGACCAGCTCGGCAAGCGGGTCCTGTAGCCGCCGCGCGATCGAAATCGCACCTCGAATCGTGACGTCAAGGTTAGGAAATTCCTGGGCAGCAAGCTCTGAGGCCGAATAAACCGAAGCGCCGGCTTCGCTGACCACAACCTTGCTGACGTTACGCCCCTTCTCGCCAAGCGCTGCGACCACTTCACCGGCCAGTTTATCGGTCTCACGACTGGCTGTTCCATTACCTATCGCAATCAGCTCGATACCAAATTTCTCACACAGGGCCACCAACGCTGCTCTGGCCTGCGACCACCGCTTTTGCGGCGCGTGTGGATAGAGCGTGTCGTGCGCCACGACCTTGCCCGTGGCATCGATGGCCGCCACCTTGATGCCGGTTCGAAGCCCGGGGTCAAGGCCGAGCGTCGGCTTGGCACCGGCGGGTGCGGCCAAGAGCAAATCGTTCAAGTTATCGGCGAACACGGTAATCGCCTCCAGCTCGGCCCGCTCACGAAGCTTGCCCAGAAGCTCGGTTTCAAGCTGGGTATACAGCTTGACTCGCCAGGTCCATCGAACGACTTCCTTGAGCCAGGTGTCCGCCGGACGCTTTTGATCGGTGATGCCTGCGTGCTGGGCAATCATCGCCTCGGCAGGATGGCTGACTCCCTCATCGGCATTGTCGAGGTCAATCTTTAACGCCAACACACCCTCATTTCTACCGCGAAACATCGCAAGTGCCCGGTGAGACGGCACTCGGCTCAAAGGCTCCTGATGCTCGAAGTAATCGGAAAACTTGGCGCCTTCTGCCTTTTTGTCAGCAACCCCCTGAGAGACCAGCACGCCGTCTTCCCACAGGCGCTCTCGAAGCGTACCGACCAATTCAGCCTGTTCTGAAAACCGCTCCATCAGAATCTGCTTGGCACCGTCGAGAGCGTCCTTGATCGTCGTTACGCCTTCGGCGCTGCCAAGATAGGGCTCAGCCGCCGAGTCCGGCGTCTGTTGCGGGTCGTTCAACAGGGTGTCGGCCAACGGCTCGAGCCCCGCCTCGCGCGCTATCTGAGCCTTGGTGCGGCGTTTCTTACGATATGGCAGATACAGATCTTCAAGGCGCTGTTTGGTATCGGCGTCAACAATGGCGCGTCGCAGCGCGTCGTCGAGCTTGCCCTGCTCATCGATCGAGGCAAGCACACTGTCCCGGCGTTCATCGAGCTCTCTTAGATAGCGAACACGCTCTTCCAGCGTGCGCAACTGGCCATCGTCAAGTCCGCCGGTTGCCTCCTTTCGATAGCGCGCCACGAACGGCACGGTCGCGCCGTCATCGAGCAGCGCCATCGCAGCCGCGACCTGCTTGGGCTGCACGTTCAACTCTTGCGCGACACGCGTCGCAACATTCCGATCCATAGCCGTCATAGTCACCACTGTTTCCAATTTCAGACCGGTCGACACCCTATCACACAATGCTCTAAATCATGCGTCTCCTCTAAAGGCTCTCTCGGACACGGTCGATACTTGGAAACACGACCTTTGTCCTATCTCGAGCCATCGCACGCGCCATGGAGCGCTCTGTGAGGAAAAGCCTATGCCGACTCGCTTCCACAGCCTGAAGTTCAAATATGGTGCCGCGTTCGTAAGCGTTGCCCTACTCATGATCATCGTAACGGGTCTTTCCGAATACATGCTCGAATCGGTCAAGCAGCGCATGAACGAATTCAGCGGAAAGTTCAACACCTCGATTTCCGCGGTATTGAACGCCGACCGGGATCTCTATCAAGCCCACACCGCCGAACTGAATTATCTCCAGTCCACACCGGGCACCGAGCGCGCTCAAGGCTACAAGGCCACCTTTGAAGAGAACGCACAGCAGGCGTTCGATCGCATGCAGGTCTATAAGGACACGCTGTCCGGTTATCCGGAACTGATTACACCTCTGGCCGACTTCGAGGCCCGGTTCGATCAGTGGAAACAAGTGGCCGATGAGGTTCTAACGCTTCATGCCGCCGGAAACAGCGAACAGGCGCTTGCCCTGAGCCGGGGCGCATATCAGACCCAGTTCGATCAGTTAAGAGCGCTTTACGACCTTGCCGGTGAAAGCGCTGGCGCGAAGACCGATGCACTCGGCGCCGAGACGCTCGAGCGCGTTGGCGTTTTTGAAGCCGTGATCCTCATCGTTTCGCTGTTTGCCGTCACTCTGGCGATGGCCGTTGCCATCGTCGGCCCTCGCCGTCTGACAAAAAACATTCAGGCGCTAATCGACCGCATTGAGGACATTACTCGAGGGGAAGGCGATTTAACCCAACGGCTCTCGACCGAGCGCAAGGATGAGCTGGGCAAGATGGCAGGCGCTTTCAATCACTTCATCGAACACATCGACTGGACTCTTGGCGGCATCCGCTCCAGCACCGACACCGTGCACAGCTCATCCAGAGAAATTGCCCGCAGCAGCAGTGACATGGCCGCTCGAACCGAAAAGACAGCCGCCAACCTTCAACAAACCACCGCCTCGATGGAAGACATCACAAGCGCGGTCAACAAGACCTCTCAAGCCGCGCGGGAGGCAAGCACGCTTGCCGACAGTACTGCCCAACTGACGCGAGGCGGACAGAAAGCGATCGAGCAGGTCGAGCACACCGTCACGGCAATCAACGACTCCTCCGTCAAGGCAAGCGACATCATCACGCTTATCGATGGCATCGCGTTCCAGACCAACCTGCTTGCCTTAAACGCGTCGGTCGAGGCCGCCCGCGCCGGAGAGCACGGTCGTGGCTTCGCGGTTGTCGCTCATGAAGTACGCACACTTTCAGGGCGCGTCAGTGATGCCTCTCACAACATTCGAGAGCTGATGGAAACGTCAGTGGAAAACGCCAGAAATGGTACGGAGCTGGTCAAGCAGGCCAGTGAGGCCATGGCGTCGATCCTGAGCAGTGTCGAGGAGGTCAATGACATCATCAACCGCATCAGCGTCGAGAGCCAGAGCCAAAGCGAAGGCGTCAGCCAGATCAACCACGCGATCAACGAGCTCGATCACATCACTCAGCAAAATGCGGCCATGGTGGAAGAATCGAGTGCCGCAGCCGCCGACATGAGCGAACAGGCGACAAAGCTCCACGAGGTTATTGGAAGCTTCAAGCTGAGCAGTCACGCCAACACCGGGGCACCGTCAGCCAAGGCTCCGGCGCATACACGGCCGCGCGCTGCCTCGCCCTCTGTTAACTCACAGAAACCGGCAGGAACTTATGCGCCCAAAGCACCTCAGGCAGTGAATAAGCGCGAAAACACCTCATTGCGCGCTGCTCCCGCTACAAAGCCTGCAAACACTACCGTCATGGCCTCGGATGACGATGACTGGACCGAGTTCTAGGCATCGCCAGGACAGAGACCGAGCAATGAGCGTTTGCGACTAGCGAGCCGGTGACGTACAGGCCGGCCGCACAAAACCAAAAAAGGGGGCGGCACATGATGTGCCGCCCCCTTTTCTCTTTCTGTCTTCCTCATGAATCATCGAGGAAGTACGTCATCAGTGCTGGAGCTGTGGCCCGGCCTGAATCACATCGTCTTCGACACCTTCGAACTTGGTGAAGTTTGCCGTGAACTTCTCGATCAATGACTGCGCTTGCGCCTCGAACGCTGCCTTGTCTTCCCATGCATCGCGTGGATTGAGCAGCGTCGTATCTACACCCTGCACAGCTTTCGGGACATCAAGGTTCAACCCAGGCACCCGCTGCGTTTCGGCATGGGCCAGATCGCCGCTCTGAATGGCGGCGATAATGCTGCGCGTGGTGGGAATGCTGAAACGCTCACCGCCCTGGCCGTAGGCCCCTCCGGTCCAGCCGGTGTTGACCAGATAAACGCGTGAGCCGAAGGCTTCGATGCGCTTCATCAAAAGCTCGGCATACACGTGTGCCGGGCGAGGGAAAAACGGCGCGCCAAAACAGGTCGAGAACGTGGTTTCAAGCGAGGACGTCGACCCGATTTCAGTCGAGCCGACCTTGGCGGTGTAGCCCGACAGAAAATGGTACGCAGCCGCCTCGGGCGACAGCACCGACACCGGCGGCAATACACCGCTCATGTCGCAGGTCAGAAAGACAATCGCACTCGGCTCCCCTGCACGGTTTTCATGCACGCGCTTTTCAACAAACTCGAGCGGGTACGCAGCCCGGGCATTCTGAGTCAGTGACATATCGTCGTAATCGGTATCGCGCGCATCGCTCAAAACCACGTTTTCGAGCACGGTGCCATAGCGAATCGCCCGCCAGATGATCGGCTCGTTCTTTTCAGACAGATTGATGGTCTTGGCGTAGCAGCCACCCTCGAAGTTGAAGACAGTACCCTCGCCCCAGCCGTGCTCATCATCGCCGATCAGATAGCGGGACGGGTCCGCAGACAGCGTCGTCTTGCCCGTGCCGGACAGCCCGAAGAACAGCGTTGTCTGGCCGTCCTCGCCCACGTTCGCGCTGCAGTGCATCGGAAGCACGTCCTTTTCGGGCAGCAGGAAGTTCTGAACCGAGAACATGGCCTTTTTCATTTCACCGGCGTAGCGCATGCCCGCGATCAATACGCGACGACGCGCGAAATTGATCATGACGGTGCCATCGCTATTGGTGTTGTCACGGCCGGGCTCACACACAAACGTCGGGGCGCTCAGTACTTCCCATTCGCGCTTGCCTTTCGGGTTATAGGCGTCGGGGCGTACGAACAGGTTACGACCGAACAGCGCATGCCAGGCAAATTCCGTACGCAGGCGGATGGGCAGGTAGTGCTCGGGATCGGAGCCGACATGAAGCTCGTTGAGGTAGGTCTCGCGCTCGGCCATGTGATCCTCGACGCGCTCCCACAGGGCATCGAACGTGGCGGGCGTGGCCGGTTGGTTGACGTCACCCCAGTCGATGTACTCGCTGGTGGAAGGCTCATCGACGATAAAGCGGTCTTTCGGGGAGCGACCTGTTCGATGTCCGGTTTCGGCAACCAGGGCACCGTTGACCGATAGACGTGCTTCATCGCGTGAAAGCGCGTGCTCTACCAACTCAGGTACCGTCAGATTGACGTGCGGCTTTGCCGAACTGTCCAGTTGTGTCGTCATGTGATTCCTCGGCCGTGAGGCCTCTCTCTCGTTAACACATTAAGTACGTGGCTCTCTGGCCACGCTTTATGCCATTAAAGGCTTTTTATAGACGCCATTGCCGATGAGCAGAACTCATCGGCAAGCCGGGGTCAGTATGGCAAAAAAGCACATGAGCTGAAATAACGTAATGGGCAGGACGTCCCGTTATGCACAACTTGAACGGGGTATGCATGGCAGCAAAAGCGCTACAGGCCCTCAATGAACAGTGGGCGGCGGCGCGTCCGGCGCATCGATCAGTTGCTCGACGTCTGCCGCCGAGAAGTGATAATGCGTATTGCAGAAATGGCACTGGGTATCGATCTGGTGCTGCGCCTCGATCGTTGCTCGAAGCTCGTCCTCACCCAGATTCAAAAGCGCGGATGCAAATCGCTCGCGCGAACAGGTGCATCCGAACTCAACGGGAAACGGGTCGAAAATGCGTGTCGTTTCCTCGTGATACAACCGGTAGAGCAGCTCTTTCGGCTCAAGCGTCAGAAGCTCATCACGCTTGACGGTTTCAGCGAGTTTAACGGTTCGATTCCAGGCGTCCGGGTCATCGGTACGCCCATCTTCAGGAAGCTTCTGTAGAAGAATGCCACCCGCCCTTGCCTGATCTGCCTCGAGCCAGAGTCTGGTCGGCAGCTGCTCGGACTGGGCGAAATACGTCTCCAGACATTCGGCCAGCGTGTCATGCTCGAGTTGAACGATCCCCTGATAGCGCTGCCCTTCCTTGGGGTCCAGCGTAATGACGATATGCCCCTCGCCCACCAGTTCGGCAAGCGATGGCGTCTCAGTCAGCTCGGCCTGCTCATCAAACCGGGCAATCGCTCGAAGGGTTTGCGCATTGCCTTCAAGCCCCGGGTTGGACTCAGCCATTAATAGCGTTGCCGGCCCGCTGCCTCGCACCTCGAGGCTGACCACGCCATCGAGCTTGATGGTTGAGGTCAAAAGCGCGACGGCGCCAAGCAGCTCGCCGAGCTGACGCTTGATCGGTGCCGGGTAGTCATGGCGAGCGATAACGTTTGAGAAGGTGTCCTCGAGCGTGACGACTTCGCCCCGCACATCGGTATTGTCAAAAATGAAGCGTTGAATATGATCCATAACTGTCTCGTGTTGGCCCCGCGCTAGTCCTGAAACCCATCGCGCTGAAAGCGCTGGATGGAGCGGCGTTCGCGCTTGTCCGGGCGATTCTTGGGCGGCTGCATGGCTTGTTTGTTGGCGCGTCGCTGTTCGGCGTTGCGCGTCCGGCGCGCCTCACTGGCAGCGGTCTCGGCATAGAGGGCCTGCGCCTCCGGTGCGCCTCGGCGCTGCTCCGACAGCGCGACCACTTCGACGTCCAGCGTATCGAATCCTTGCGGCACTGAAATAACGGCGCCGATTTCAACCTGCTTGCTGGTCTTGGCCCGCGCACCGTTGTAGTGAACCTTGCCACCTTCGATCGCCTTCTTGGCGAGCCCGCGCGTCTTGAAAAAACGGGCGGCCCAAAGCCATTTGTCCAGTCGTATCGCCTGTTCGCTCATACTGCCTCCCTGGTTGCCATGCCTGACATATGAGGGCGCGCGCCCTCGATCACAAGGCGTCCACCATCAGCGCCTGGAAGCGATCAAGTGCAACAAATTCCTGAAGCTCCTTCACCGGTGAGCGGCTGTCGGGCTGCAAAATACCCAAAAGGTATTGAATACCGTGCTCACGGGCGGCCTCGAGAACATGGACGTTATCGTCGATCAGGAGCGTTCGCGCCGGATCAAGACCGAGCCTGTCTTCCAGCAGCATCCAGAATTCGGCCGACTCCTTGGCATGCCCAAGATCCGCCGAGGAAACAATGTCATCGAGATAGACATCGAGGCCGGTCAAAGGAAGCTTTAGCTCAAGGCTTCGCCGATCGGCATTGGTGGCCAATATGACCTTGGGATGACGCACCTTGAGCCATTCCAGAAAGTCCCGAGCATCACCTCGAAATCCGATGAGGTGGGCAACCTCTTGCTTGAGCGCCACAATGTCCACATCAAGCTCTCGTGACCAATAATCCAGGCTGTAACCGTTCAGAGTGCCGTGCTCTGCGCGAATACGTGTCACCAGCGTGTCAAACGAGGTTTCGTCCAGCTTCTTAAGCTCGCGATAGCGTTGAGGCAGGTGCTCCAGCCAGAAGTGGCTGTCGAAATGAAGGTCCAGAAGCGTGCCGTCCATATCGAGCAGCACGGTATCGATGGCGTTCCAGTCAAGCATGGGGGCGTCCTTATAAGCGAAATACCATTGAGCCTTCTTTTTAACCCTGACATTAAAGCGCTTCAAACCGATCACCCCCCATTTTTTCGATAAGCCTGGCCGAGGCGCCTCCTTAGCAATCATTTTATGAAGCGCCTATTTTCTGAAGCACTCTTGCCTCAAGCCATGCAAGCACTGCGAAAGCCAAAGCGATTGGCTACCATGAAGAACACTTGGTTTATAGGAAAGACATGCGATGCCGGATGAAAAGAAACCCCGAATCGAGGCCCTTGAGACCGTTGCGGAAAGCGCCCTGTTTCGTATCGAGGCGATGGATCTCACTTTCAGCAATGGCAATACGCGTCGGTTCGAGCGCCTTCGCGGTCGCGGCAAGGGCGCCGGCGCAGTCATGATCGTTGCCCTCCCGGATCCCGAGCATGTTTTACTCATTCGTGAATACGCCGCAGGCATCGATGAGTATGCGCTTGGGCTGCCCAAGGGCGTAATCGATCAGGGGGAGGATGTTCTGACAGCGGCCAATCGGGAACTCAAGGAAGAATGCGGCTTTGGTGCTCATGTTCTGGAGCCACTGACCGAACTCTCTCTGGCCCCCAATTACATGTCCCACCGCATCCAGGTCGTTCTTGCTCAGGAGCTCTATGAAGAACGCCTTGATGGCGATGAGCCCGAACCGCTGGAGACAGTGCGTGTACGCCTTGATGAACTGAGCGAGCTTCTAACGCGCTCAGATGTACACGAAGGTCGCTCGATTGCGGCGCTGTTTATCGCGCGAGAGTATCTTCGCGGTCGTGAGGAAAACGATGCGTCATGGTGGTAAGGCCTCGCCTGAGTGCGTTTCAGGTCAAAAACCAGACATAAAAAAAGCCGGTCCGAGACCGGCTTTTTTTACTAGCATCAATTACTTCATATCGCTGTTGTCAGCGTTCAGATCGTCGTGCATCTCTGCAGAATGGCCTTGGCGGCCAGTCTGGGTTTCCGGCTGCTGCTGGACATTCCCGTTGTCAAGCGCAGTGCCTTCATCCTGCATTTCAGCGGAATGGCCCTGACGGCCAGTCATTTCATTGTTGGTGCCTTCCTCGATGCTGCTGTGTGCAGCGTCGCCACTCATGTGCGAGCCCTGCTCTGAATGAGAGATATGATCTGAATCGGTGGCTTTACTGCCCATGTATTCCTGACCATCGCCGGTCGGAGACACATCGTTTTGGCCAGTCTGTGCAGCAAACGCCTGCATGGTCGGCAGAGTTAGAGCGGCGCAAAATGCAGTAGCAATCAGCTTTTTCATGGTTCCTTCCTTGAGCTTTGATCGAAAATCGGCGTTTCGGTTAACAAATGGTGATTTTCCCTGTTTCTTCAAGTCTGGCCATCCTTACGCCATGGCTTGAAACATCCGATGTGAGAGCCTCGCTGACGTCCTGTCTGCGGATCACCAAAACATGACTCCATGTTAGACAACACTTCAACTTCTGTCAAAGTCTTGTACAAACAATAATGCGTGTACTTGGTTTCTTTTTATAGTCGGTTTTAAGGCCCACCGCCTCCTCTTTTACCTGGCCATCGCGCGCTCTTAAGTTAGACCGTGTACTTTCTCGCCCGAAATCCAGCGATCACCGCATTTCTCATGCCCAAAAAAAGCCCGCTCGGAGCGGGCTTTTTTCAGAACGTGATGGTTGAGCGCGTGGGCTTAACGATCCTCGAGCTTATCGAGGTCACGCACGGCGCCACGATCAGCAGACGTTGCGAGCATGGCGTAGGCCTTGAGCGCGGCGGAAACTCGACGCACACGCTGAACGCTCGGTTTCCACGCCTGGGCGCCGCGGTCTTCCATTGCCTGACGACGATGGGCCAACTCTTCCATGGGAAGGTCAACGTTGATGGTTCGATTGGGAATATCGATCTTGATGATGTCCCCGCTTTCAACCAGACCGATTGCACCGCCGGCAGCCGCCTCGGGCGATACGTGGCCGATGGAAAGCCCGGAGGTACCGCCGGAGAATCGACCGTCGGTCATCAACGCACACGCCTTGCCAAGCCCCTTGGACTTCAGATACGACGTCGGATACAGCATTTCCTGCATGCCGGGGCCGCCTTTCGGGCCTTCATAGCGAATGACGATGACCTCGCCTTCCTTCACCTTGCCATCGAGAATGTGCTCGACGGCTTGATCCTGCGATTCCACCACGTGCGCCGAACCTTCGAACACTAAAATGGAATCATCGACACCGGCCGTTTTCACCACACAGCCGCTTTCGGCAATGTTGCCGTAGAGCACGGCCAGACCACCCTCTTTCGAGAACGCATGCTCAAGGCTTCGAATGCAGCCATTGGCACGGTCGCCATCAAGCGAGGGCCAGCGCGCTGACTGGGAAAACGCCTCCTGAGTGCGAATACCACCGGGGCCGGCCTTGAAGTATTCGATCACCTCAGGCGTGGGGTTTCGCATGATGTCCCACTCATCGAGCGCCTCGGCGAGGCTGTCGCCGTACACCGTCGGCACGGACGTATCAAGCACGCCCGCCCGGTCGAGTTCACCAAGAATTCCCATGATGCCGCCCGCACGGTGGCAGTCTTCCATATGGTACTTCTGGGTATTGGGCGCCAGCTTGCAAAGCTGCGGCACTTCCCGAGACAGCGTATCGATGTCACTCATCGTGAAATCGACCTCGGCTTCCTGCGCCGCCGCCAGCAGGTGCAGGATGGTATTGGTCGAGCCACCCATGGCGATATCGAGCGTCATGGCGTTTCTGAACGCGGCCTTGGAGCCGATGGCGCGCGGCAGCAGGTGGGCCTCATCGTTTTCGTAATAGCGCTTGGCAAGTTCAACGATACGGTGACCGGCCGTTTCAAAAAGGCGACGGCGGTCGCTGTGGGTCGCAAGCGTAGTACCGTTGCCCGGCAGCGCGAGGCCGAGGGCTTCGGTCAAACAGTTCATGGAGTTGGCCGTGAACATGCCCGAGCAGCTGCCGCAGGTCGGGCAGGCGCTGCGCTCGACCTCATTGAGCGTTTCATCATCGACGCTGTCGTCGGCGGCCATGACCATGGCGTCGACCAGGTCGAGCCCGTGATTCAAAAGCTTGGTCTTGCCGGCTTCCATCGGGCCGCCGGAAACGAAGATGACCGGTACATTGAGGCGCATGGCCGCCATCAACATTCCAGGGGTGATCTTGTCGCAGTTGGAAATGCAGACCAGCGCATCGGCGCAGTGTGCGTTGACCATGTACTCAACGCTGTCGGCGATGATGTCGCGGCTTGGCAGCGAATACAGCATGCCGTCATGGCCCATGGCGATGCCGTCATCAACTGCGATGGTATTGAATTCCTTGGCCACACCGCCGGCCTTTTCGATCTCGCGCGCGACCAGCTGACCCATGTCCTTCAGGTGGACGTGACCGGGCACAAACTGGGTGAAGGAGTTCGCGACCGCGATGATCGGCTTCTGGAAATCGTCATCGTTCATGCCGGTCGCGCGCCACAGCGCACGGGCACCGGCCATGTTGCGCCCCTGGGTCGTCGTTCTAGAGCGGTATTCAGGCATGATGTCCTCATCGTTATCGTCGTGGGGTTGGCCGGATAGGATCAACGTGTCCGTGTATGCCCCGGCGTTCAGCAGCCTGGGACGGCCTCTCTTGGCTGGAGGTTCTAGCCACGCTCGATCCATTGGCACAACGCCCTGGCACCTGGGTGCCGTGTGTCTCAGCGGTCGGACATTTTGTCACGCTTGACCCAACCGTTACCAGTGGCCTGTCGCCACTGGCCTCTCAGGGTACGCAGCCTCCGAGCATCCCCGTTATGCTAAAGGCGTACTCATTACGGATCGGGAGAGAACCATGGGGTCATCGGTTGTATTCATCACCGGCGCCACGTCCGGCTTCGGTCGCGCCTGTGCCTATCGCTTCGCGGACGCCGGCTGGTCGCTCATCATCAGCGGTCGCCGTAAATCGCGCCTGGACGAACTCGAGCGCGAACTGGGCGCGCGCGTTCCGGTGCACAGCATCGAGCTGGACGTGCGCGACAGCGACGCCATAACGGCCGCGGTCACGGCCCTGCCGGAAACGTTCAAGCGCGTAACCTGCCTGGTCAATAACGCGGGGCTCGCCCTCGGCGCCGGCCCCGCGCAGGAGTCAAAGCTCGATGACTGGCACACGATGATCGACACCAACATCACCGGCCTGGTCAATGTTACCCATGCGCTGTTGCCCACGCTGATCGAGAGTGGTGCCGGCGCAAGCATCGTCAATCTGGGCTCGGTTGCCGGTCAGTGGCCCTACCCCGGCAGCAACGTGTACGGCGCGTCTAAAGCGTTTGTAAAACAGTTCTCGCTGAACCTTCGCTGCGACCTGCTTGGCACCGGGGTCCGGGTGACCGACATCGCCCCCGGCATGGCCGAAAGCGAGTTCACGCTGGTACGCATGGGCAACGACCAGGCCGCCTATGACCGGCTTTATAACGACACCACCCCGCTTCAGCCCGAAGACATCGCCGAGCAGGTTTTCTATGTAGCCACTCTTCCGGCCCACATCAACATCAATCGGCTCGAAGTGATGCCGGTACGCCAGGCATGGCAGAACTTCGCGGTCGACCGCGACGCCTGAGCCCGACGCGCTGACCGATGCCAAGAACGAGAAAAGCCACCCGAAGGTGGCTTTTTCATGGCGGTATCGGCTGGGAGAATTAGCCGAACACGACCCTTGATACGTCGCGGTAGGTCTTGGCGAAGTGAACCGTCATGCCCTCTTTGAGGAAGTCAGGCAGTTCGTCGTAGTCGCGCTGATTGGCTTCCGGCAGCACCAGCTCGAAAATCGAGCTGCGCCGGGCTGCAATGACCTTTTCTCGAATACCGCCCACCGGCAGTACCTGCCCGGTCAGGGTGATCTCGCCGGTCATCGCAAGCGGCCGGTCAATTTCCTTGCCACGCGCCAGTGACAAAAGCGCAGTCGTCATGGTCACACCTGCGGACGGGCCATCCTTCGGCGTCGCTCCTTCCGGCACGTGCATATGCACGAAGGCCTCATCGAAGAAGCCTTTCGGTGCGCCGTACTCTTCCAAGTGCGCCACCGCGAAGCTGTAGGAGATGTTGGCCGACTCCTGCATGACATCGCCGAGCTTGCCGGTCAGCTTCAGCCCGCGTGACAGCGAATGAACGCAGCTTGCCTCGATCGGAAGCGTCGCTCCGCCCATCGAGGTCCAGGCAAGGCCCGTGACCACGCCGAGCCCGCGCAGTACCTTCTCCTTGCGAAACGTCGGCGCGCCGAGAAAGTCCTGAAGGTTATTGACCGAGACCTTGACCGTCTCCTCGTCACCTTCAAGCAGCCTCACCGCGGCCTTTCGCACGATGCGATGAAGCTGCTTTTCGAGCTGGCGCACACCGGATTCTCGCGCGTAGCCTTCGATAACCTGCTTGAGTGCGGCATCGGTCAGATTGATGCGCTTTTTCGGAATGTTGTCGCGCTTTAAAAGCCGCGGCCACAGATAGTTGCGCGCAATCGAGAACTTTTCCTCACCGATGTAGCCCGACAGTCGAATCTGCTCCATGCGGTCAATCAAGGGCCCGGGGATGCTGTCGAGCTGGTTGGCGGTACAGATGAACAGCACCTTGGACAGATCAAGGCGCACATCGAGGTAGTGATCCAGAAACTCGGAATTCTGCTCCGGGTCCAGCACTTCCAGAAGCGCCGAGGCGGGGTCGCCCTGAAACGACTGACCAAGCTTGTCGATCTCATCGAGCATGATGACCGGATTTTGAACCTCGATTTCCTTCAGAGACTGCACCAGCTTGCCCGGCATTGCGCCGATGTAGGTGCGCCGATGGCCCTTGATCTCGGCCTCATCGCGCATCCCCCCCACCGAGAACCGATAGAACTTGCGGTTGAGCGCCTCGGCGACCGAGCGGCCGATGGAGGTCTTGCCCACACCCGGTGGGCCAACCAGCAACAGGATCGAGCCGCCGACGTCACCCTTGAACGTGCCCTCGGCCAGAAACTCGATGATGCGCTCTTTCACGTCATGAAGGCCGTCGTGATCACGGTTGAGCACCTCGCGAGCATGGGCCAGATCGAGCTGGTCCTCTGAGAATACGCCCCAGGGAATCGAGGTCAGCCAGTCGAGGTAGTTACGGGTGGTGCCGTACTCCGGTGAGCCGGTCTCAAGCGTCGAGAGCTTATCAAGCTCTTCCTCGATGCGGGTGAGTACCTTGGGCGGCACCACCAAATCCTCGAGGCGGTAGCGGAAGGTATCGACGTCGTTATCCCGGTCATCCTTCGAGATACCGAGTTCCTTCTGGATGACCTTCAGCTGCTCACGCAGAAAGAACTTGCGCTGATGCTCCTGCATCTGGGAATTGACCTGCTCGGAAATCTCGCTTTGAAGCTGCGCGACGTCGATTTCCTTTCGAAGCAGCGGAAGCACCGCCTGCATCCGCTCGAGCACCGGCAACGTCTCGAGCACGTCCTGCAGCTCCGGCCCCTTGGCCGAGGTGATGGCGGCGGCAAAGTCGGTCAGCGGCCCCGGCTCGTTCGGGCTGAAATGATTCAGATAGTGCTTGAGCTCTTCGCCATAAAGCGGGTTAAGCGGCAACAGCTCCTTGATGCCATTGATCACCGACATCGCGTACGCCCGAGTCTCGTCGCTGTCCTTGTCGAGCGCTTCTTTCGGATAGCTGACCTCAACCAGATACGGCGGCGTCTTGGAGAGCCAGCGCGCGATCTTGAACCGACGAAGGCCCTGGGCAATAAACTGGATCTGCTCGTTGGCCTGCTTGGCCTGATGCACCTTCACTGCAGTACCAAACGCCGGAAAATCCTCGAACGAGAGCTCATCGCTTTCAGCGTCGCCGACAAAGGCCACCCCCACCATGTGGTGCGAGGTCTTGGCCACTTCCTGAATGGTTTCGCTCCAGCGATTTTGATTGATCAAAAGCGGCTGGACCTGCGCCGGAAAGAACGGGCGATTGTGAATCGGCAGCAGGTACAGGCGATCAGGCAGGGAGTCACTCGAGGCCACCAGCCCTCGGCCGGTGGAGCTTGGCGCGTTGCCGTTTTCGTCGGTATCGTCGATCAGTACTTCCGGGTCTTCGTTGTGATCACTCATGCCTTCCCCTTTAAACGGTCGAACCGGTCGGCTCTTTTCCTAGTACACCCAATATGGGCACACCGGCGCTTTATCAAGCAGCCTAAACGATCAGGGCGCGCATCGAAGCCGATGCGCGCCCTGTCGTAAGCACAGCCAGGAAGTCTAGTCGCCGAGGCGGGTAAATTCCCGATCGTTGACGTAAAGCGTCCGATCAGAAAGTTTAAAGACGAGCTTGGACTGGTCTGGCGCCCCGACGATCAACGATATGATCGGCGGCGCGTTGTTAAGGGTAAGCTTACCCTTGACCCGTTCCAGCAGCGCACGTTGACCGACGTCGGTCGCCAATGCATCGGCCGGCAGGCTCTGAACGTCGTTGCCATCGAAATCGACCGTGCCTTCAGCGGTGATCGGCTTATTGAACAGCGGCCCCTCGAAGCGAAGCGTCGAGAGCGTCCAGGTCGGCGAGCTCGATAACGCCTTGAGCACCGACGGCGTCAGATCACGCAGCGCGCGAGCATCGACATCACCCTGCGCCCACTCGGGGTGCTGATCCAAAAGCGCCTTGGCGCCGTACCAGCCATCCGCGTTCACGTCACTTAAAGAGCTGTTCATCGTTAGATTGCCAAGACGCTGCCCGGCGGTCGACATGTCAGTAAGCTCGGCCTGTACGGTCTGATCGAGCATCTTGTCATGATGCGTGAGCCGACTGGCTAACTGCGTGGTCTTGACGGTCACCGGCATCAGCTGTTCGGCGCTCAACCGGGCGTCGTTGATGGTCATGTTGACCCGACGCTCCATGACCGCCGGACGACCTTCCTGCGTCGCATCGAAATGGGTGTTGCCAAGCGTCAACTCACCCGAGAAATCCCGATAGCCAAGGGCACCAAACGAGCCATCGACGTGCCACTGTTTCTGGTCGAGATTGGCCTCGATCGACAGGCCATCGAGACTCATGTGCTGCGCGCCGGTGTCGGCCTTGAGGTCGGGCACATCGAGCGTAAGCGTCGCGCCCTGATCCAGATGCGAGAACGTGGAATGGAACCGGGCCTTGTCGCCGCCGGCCAGAAGCGTCGAGAAGACATAGGGCGTATCACCCTCGGTCTTTGCATCGAGCGTCCCCTCGACCTCGGTCGAGAGCAGACCATGATGCGCGGTGTAGGGTGCAGTCACGGTCAAGGGCGGCTGATCGGATTCGCCTTTGGTGCGCGCGCTCAACGTGCCCGTCGAGGAGAAGAAGCCACGCTCGACATCGGCTGCCTCGAGATCAAGCTGCGGCGTCTCGGCGTTGATCCGCTGGATCTGGGCATTCAACTGCTCATCGAACATGTAGCTGCTGTAGGCGGTACCGCCAAGCCAGACACCGAGCCCAACCACGACAAGGCCACCAAGACTTGCGCCAAGTTTCTTGTTCATACCTGCTCCAGATCAAATAGGGCGGGACATGGCCGCGTTACATCATTGCAGCCAGAACCAGAGGTGCATGGTGCTCCAGGCGTATACGCCTGCCAGCACGTCATCGAACATGATGCCAAAGCCGCCGGCAACGCGGCGGTCCACGGTACGAATCGGCCAGGGTTTGATGATGTCGAACACTCGAAACACCACAAAGCCCCAGAGCGCCGATTGCCAGGAAAACGGAACCGCGGCCATGGTCAGCCAGTAACCGACGAATTCATCCCAGACAATGCCTGAGTGGTCGTGCACGCCCAGATCGCGCGAGGTCTTGCCGCACAGATAGATCCCCACCAGCATCGTGACCACCAGGATGCCGAGATAGTACGGCAGCGTCAGTGAACTCATCAGCCAGTAGAACGGGATGGCGGCCAGGGTACCGAACGTGCCTGGGGCGAACGGAACCGTGCCGCTGCCAAGGCCGAAGGCCAGAAAATGCACCGGATTGCGCCAGACACTCTTTGGAGCCGGAGTCATGATGTTTCTCCGAAGTGGCGCCACCCACCGGGGTTATCCGGCCCGCCGTCGATCGCGTTTGTACGCGCCGACAGTTTGCCGATGTAAATGAGCTCGTGCCCGAGTGCGGCGGCCGCTTGATGCGCCTCGCCGAGTCGAGCCGGCGCGACCGAGACCAGCAGTTCGTAATCATCGCCCCCATGCCAGAAGGCCTGCGACCGCTCATTCGCATCCAGTGACGCAAGCGATGGCGCATAGGCCGAGTCGGGCACGCTAAGCTCGGCGCCAAGCCCGCTTGCGCGGCACACATGGGAAAGATCGGCCCAGAGCCCGTCGGAAAGATCGATGGCAGTACTGGCACAGGTGCGCAGACGCTCGCCGAGCCTTGTCCGTGGCACGGGGTAAAGGTAGGCGGCAAGCGCCGATGTCTTACAGTCGCGCTCACCGCGCTGCCAGGCCTTGAGTCCAGCGTTGGCGCCCCCGAGCGGGCCGGTCAACAGAAGATGATCGCCATCCGCCCCCCCGTGACGCACCAACGCCTGACCGATGGGCACTTCGCCCATGACGGTGATGGCAATGGACAGCGGCCCGCGGGTGATGTCGCCGCCGACAAGCACGATGCCCTGGCGATGCGCCAGCGCATGCAGCCCCTCGGCGAACGCATCGACCCACGCAGTGTCGGCCTCGGGCAGAGTCAACGCGAGTGTGAACCACCGAGGCGTCGCGCCCATCGCGGCAAGGTCGCTCAGATTGACCGCAAGCGCCCGATGGCCAATGGCGTGCGCCGGGGCATCCGCCGGAAAATGCACGTCGACGTTGGAGGTATCGGTACTGACCACCAGCCGGTGGCCCGGCGTAGGCACAAGCAGCGCGCCATCATCACCAGGCCCCAGCTCGACACCGGCATTCGCGCAAGCGAAACGATCATAGCCATCGCGCTCGCCTGAAAGGCTCTTGAGCACATGGCGCTGAATCAGTTCGAACTCACCCGGTGACGTCATTATCGACTCGCACTCAGCGCCGTCGCGCCTGGACTTCTGCACTTCGCAGCGTCAGGGCCAGACGATCGAGAATGGAGTTGACGAATTTGTGGCCGTCGGTGGCGCCGAAGGACTTGGCCAGTTCGACCCCTTCGTTGATCACGACGCGATACGGCACTTCAAAGCGCTTGGCAAGCTCATACGTTTCCAGTCTAAGGATCGCAAGCTCAACCTGATCAAGCTCTTCAAGCTTGCGATCAAGGAGCGGCGCCAGAAGCTGGTCGACTTCATCACTGAAGCGCGCGGCCCCATGAAGAAGATCATGAAAAAGCGCCAGATCGGCAATCTTCATCACCTCAGCCCAGTTTTCGTGCGGAGCCATGTCTTCATCAGGCTCCTGGCTTCGAAACTCTGTCTCAAGCTGACGGATCGGCTTGTCAGTCAACTGCCACTGATACAGACACTGAACGGTCAGCTCGCGTGCTGCGCGTCGCGCCAGCTGGGATTTCGATGGCGCCTTGCCCGAACGTGCCTGACTCACTGATCACCCCCAACCTGAATACCACCGCTGAGCTGGCGCAGAAGCGACACCATTTCCATTGCGGCCATCGCCGCCTCGGTGCCCTTGTTACCGGCCTTGGTGCCGGCACGCTCGATGGCCTGCTCGATGCTGTTGACCGTCAGAACGCCATTGGCAACGGGCGTATCGAACTCAAGCTGCAAGCGGCCAATGCCACTGTTGCACTCACCGGCGACATATTCGAAATGCGGTGTCCCGCCGCGGATTACCGCGCCGAGCGCGATCACGGCGTCCGGCTCCAGAAAGGTCAGCGCCCGCTTGACCGCGAGCGGAAGCTCCCAGGCACCCGGCACATGAATCAGGTCGATGTTTTCTTCGCTGACGCCGTGGCGTACCAGAGCGTCGACCGCCCCTTCCACCAGGCTATCGACAACGTGATGATTGAAGCGGCCCACCACGATGGCATAGCGCCCATCCACGTCGGTAAAGCGGCCTTCTACTTGTGCAATCGGTTGCATTACTCAGTTTCCTTGCCGGCGTCTAAAGGCGCCGGTCGATCTTTGTCGGGATAAAGGGGGGGCTATTCTAACGGCTGTTTGGCGTCGAGGGTATCGCCTGCAACCTGTTCGACCACTTCAAGCCCGAAACCGGACAGCGCCGAGAAGCGCCAGGGTGAGCTCAAAAGGCGCATTCGACCCACACCGAGCGTCGTCAGAATCTGTGCGCCGGTGCCCACCGTCAGATACCCGCCGCTGCCATCGGAGACGCTGTCTCGAGGCACTCGCCTGCGCTCGAAGAAGATATCGAGTCGGTCGGCCAGATCCCCTCCCATTTCACGTGTATCGAGCAGCACGAGCACACCGCACTCAGTGTGGGCGATTTCCTGAAGCGCTTCGCTTGCGCTCCAGCCCGTGCGTTTTCCCTCGCGCTTGAGCATCAGGAGATCGCGCATCGCATCAGCCACGTGGACGCGCACCGTAGTCAGCCGGTCGGGGTCTGGCGTGCCCTTGACCAGTGCCAGATGATGAGTCTTCAGGGTTTCATCAAAGAAGCGATGCAGCATGAACTCGCCTGCGGTCGTTTCGACCGGCTCCACATCCACCGGCTCGACCGTTTTCTCGTTGAGCATGCGGTAATGGATCAGATCGGCGATGGTACCGATGCGAATGCCGTGGCGCTCGGCGAACGCTTCGAGCTCCGGCCGGCGCGCCATGCTGCCATCGTCATTCATGATCTCACAGATCACACCTACCGGCGGAAAACCCGCCATGGCCGCGAGATCGCACGCGGCCTCGGTGTGGCCGGCCCGGCGCAGAACGCCCCCGTTTTCGGCCATCAGCGGGAAAATGTGGCCGGGCTGAACGATGTCGTCCTCGGTCGCACCGCGCGCGGCAGCGGCCCGAACCGTTCTTGCCCGGTCCGCCGCCGAGATGCCGGTGGTTACGCCGGTGGCGGCCTCGATCGACACCGTGAATTTGGTTCCAAAGCCCGAGCCGTTACGCTTGACCATCAAATCCAGGCCGAGCTGGGTGCAGCGCGCGGGCGTCATCGGCATGCAGATCAAGCCACAGGCATGACGGGCCATGAAGTTGATGTGACTGGCCTCGACGCATTCCGCCGCCATGATGAGATCACCTTCGTTCTCTCGATCCTCATCATCCATGAGAATCACCATCTTGCCTTGCCGAATGTCATCGACAAGTTCTTGAATCGGCGAAAGGGCCATGCGCTCTCCTAAAAAATCAAACTCATCATGACGACGAGCCACAGACTACTCGTAACGAAACGGTTCTGCCAAGGCGCGCTTATTCAAGCGACGCATTGGCCACCGTTTCCGGCCGCGCAAGAATTCGCCAATCGCTTCCGAAGGCGCGGACGTCTTCGATCACCAGTCGACGCTGATCGCTCATTTTGGCAAGCGGGCCAAGCTCGAACAGCGGCCGGGCCTGCCCGCCCATAAGCGTTGGGGCCATGAACAGGTGAAGTTCGTCCACCAGCCCAAGTGTCAGCGCCTCACCGGCAAGGGTGGCCCCGGTTTCAAGAAGAATGTCATTGCACGCCTCTTGGTCACCCAGATAACGCCACAGCGCCACGAGATCGACTCGGCCCTCGGCATTGGCCGGCAGCACCAGACAACTGGCCCCCGCCTGCTCGAGCGCTGAGCGCTTGTCGGCATCGGTCGACGTGGTCGCAACAAGGGTCGCGCCCGGCTCACTTAGGCACTGAGCGTCAACCGGCATGCGAAGTGTGCTGTCGACCACGACCCGCAAGGGCTGACGGTAGCTTCGCCCGGGCTCGCACGGCACGGCAGCGACGCCGTCCGGCTCGGCGCGAACGGTCAGGCGGCTGTCGTCATCGAGGATGGAACCGATGCCGGTTACCACCGCGCTTGCGCTTGCGCGAAGTCGTTGAACCTCGCCCCGCGCCGCTGCGCCGGTGATCCACTGGGATTCACCGCTTGCCATGGCGGTTCGGCCATCGAGGCTCATCGCCATCTTGAGCCGGGTATACGGCAAGCGCCCGGTCATGCGGGCAATGAAGCCTCGATTGAGCGCACGCGCCTCCTCCTCGAGCACACCCTCGACCACCTCGATGCCGGCATCCCGACACATCTGAAAACCGCGCCCGGCCACCTGAGGGTTCGGGTCCGTCATCGCAACAACCAGCCGCGCGATGCCGGCGTCGATCAACGCCTTGGAGCACGGCGGGGTTCGACCGTAATGAGAGCATGGCTCCAGAGTGACGTAGGCCGTCGCCCCACGAACCTGATCGCCGGCCGCCATGATGGCGTGAATCTCGGCATGGGGTTCGCCCGCCCACATGTGGGCGCCCTCCCCCACGATCTCGCCTTCCCGGACCAGCACACACCCCACCCGAGGATTGGGGTCGGTGGTGTAGCGGCCGCGCTCGGCAAGCCGAATCGCGTGAGCCATGTAGAAAGCATCGGTTCGAGACTGAGCGGACATTACTGCAGTTCCTGAAAAACATGTGACGCGACCGTACGAGCGCGGCAAGCGCCGCGCTGCGACAACGTGTCGCTAGGAAAGATCGCCGGTAAGGCGTTCAATTTCAGCGCGAAATTCGTCGAGGTCCTGAAACCGACGGTAGACCGACGCAAAGCGAATGTAGGCCACCTGATCGAGCTTTCGAAGCTGCTCCATGACGGCCTCGCCCACGATGCGGGCGGCGACTTCCCGCTCGCCGCGTGCACGCAGGGTCTGGCGCACGCGCACGATGGCCGCCTCGATCGCCTCGGCGCTGACGGGCCGCTTTTCGAGCGCACGCATCATGCCGGCGCGCAGCTTGTGCTCATCAAAGCTTTCGCGCGAGCCGTCGCCCTTGATCACGCGGGGCATGATCAGCTCGGCGGTCTCATAGGTCGTGAAGCGCTCGCCGCAGGCAAGGCACTGGCGACGTCGTCGAACCTGATCACCCTCGGCCACCAGCCGCGAGTCGGACACCTTGGTTTCGTGGGTACCGCAAAAAGGGCAGTGCATCGGCAGACTTCCGATGAATAACGATGAACAACGGCGTCAGGCGTTCGAATCGATCGACGTCTGAGCCACGCGATAAATCGCATTGTACCCCGCCTGACGGGATGGGGAAAATTACACGACCGGCGCGGCCTCTCCAAAGTGGGGTCGCTCAACGTTCTTGACCACCTAGGAGCGCACCCATGGATATTCTGTCCTGGTTCTTTACCGGCCTTTTAACCGGCTTTCTGTTCAACATCGTCGTTCCCCGCCGAGGGGCGCTCGGCTTTCTCGGCAGCATGGGCGCCGGCGCCCTCGGTGGCGTCGGTCTCGCCTTCATCGCCTCCATTGCCGGCCTACTCCCTGAGGGCGCGTTCAGTGAACTGGGCGTAGCACTTGCGTTCGCGGGCGCGCTCGGTTTCAACATGGTGTGCGCAAGTTATCGCCTCGTCAGCGGCCGTTGAGTGAGCGGCCGTTGAACGCCCATGCGTCTGCCGTTGAGCACAATGAATTGCCATTGCCTTAAAGCCCGCCTAGGGTAAGAGCGCATCCACAACTCGGTTCACGCTCACTCAAGGAGGACTCATGGGCATCATTGCATGGATAGTGTTCGGTCTTATCGCAGGCGCCATCGCCAAACTGCTCATGCCGGGCAAGGATCCGGGCGGGTGCATCGTCACCAGCGTGATCGGCATCGTCGGCGCGGTGGTCGGTGGCTGGATCGGCTCGGCGCTCGGCTTCGGCGATGTAACTGGATTCAATGTTGGAAGCTTCGCCATTGCCGTGCTCGGCGCCGTGATCCTGCTGGTGCTTTACCGGCTAATCAAGCGCTAACGCACCTGATGCGCTTGCAGTGCACTAAAAAAACGGCCCCTTGAAGGGGCCGTTTTTGATGGCGGCGGCGCGATTGCGCCGGCTCATTCTTGGTTGTGCGTCTTGACCAGACTCGCCATGGTCGTGGTGGCCAGCACACAGACGATAACGGCAAGTGAGGTCCAGGTCGAAATGTGCGGCGCCCAGGCGATCGACTCGCCCCCATTGAGAAACGGCAGCGTGTTTTCGGTCATCGCGTGGAAAATAAGCTTGAGACCAATGAACGCAAGAATAACCGAGAGCCCAACCCCCAGATAAACCAGGCGGTTCAACAATCCTCCCAACAGGAAGTAGAGCTGCAAGAGCCCCAACAGCGCAAAGGCGTTGGTGGTAAACACGATGTAGGGCTCATTGGTCAGGCCGTAGATGGCCGGAATGGAGTCGAGCGCGAACAGCACATCGGTCAGGCCAAGCGCCAGCACCACTAGAAACAGAGGAGTGACGACGCGCTTGCCATCGATCTTGGCGAAAAGCTTGTTGCCGTGAAACGTCTCGGTTGCCGACAGGTGCTTCTGCGCGAACTTGACCACCGCATTCGGCTCGTATTCGTCGTCTTCCTTGCCGTGAGACAGCGACTCGAGCGCAAGCTTGACCGCGGTGTACAGAAGAAACAGGCCAAAGATATAAAACACCCAGCTGAACTGGTTGATGGCCGCCGCCCCCACGGCAATGAAAATACCGCGAAGAATCAGGGCGATCACGATGCCGATCAACAGCGCCTTCTGTTGAAACTCCCTGGGTACGCCGAATTTCGCCATGATGATCGCGAACACGAACAGATTGTCCACCGACAGGCTCTTTTCGGTGATGAACCCGGCCAGAAACTCGCCGCCGTGCCCATGCCCCCAGACCGTCCAGACCCCGGCGCAAAAGACCAGCGCCAGCGCGACGTAGAAAACCGACCACAGCGCAGCCTCTTTCATCGAGGGCGCGTGCGCTTTTCGAGTATGTGCAAAAAAATCGAATACAAAAAGGGCGGCGAAGCCCGCGATCGTGACTTCCCAGACCCAGACGGGGACATCCATTTTCAAACCTCCGGTAAAGCAGTAAGTGCCATGAACCCCATGGCTGGCTACCGGAGGTCTCTTCCGCAGCGAAATGCTGCCGAAGGCACCGGGGTGATGAACCCGTGATGACGACACCTTCGTAGACGGGAATACTCCCCTCCTGACGCGGCTCAAGTCTCGTCGAGACCGCCCTCACATGCAAGTGCTCGCCTTTAAATGCGCTTAACTCTGAGCCGGCCCAGAGTCGTCGCCGCCAGAGTCAGGCACTACAGTTAAAGAGCCGCCGAGCGGCCCATAACGACGCATTACCCATAACAACGCACTATTCACAACAACGCACCATTCATAACAATAAGGCACCAGGAGTCAGTCATGACCTTGAAGGACACCTCCGTTACCCCATTGAATGAACACCAATTCACCGAGCGCGCCAGTGCGCTCTTGAGTTTTGTCTATGGCGAGGCGCGCGCCGACGGCGTACTCAGGCGGCTGATGCAGCTGATCGAGAGCTACGCAGACGCCTTCGATGCCACTCCCCGGCCGCTTTGGAGCGAAAAGAGCCAGGTCCTGATCACCTACGGCAATACCGTAAGCGCCGCCGCCCCGGACGTGTTTCCGCTTGATGAGCTGAACCGCTTTCTCGGTGAGCGGCTCAATGACACCTTCAGCGCCGTGCACATCCTGCCCTTTTTCTCCTGGAGCTCCGACGACGGCTTTTCCATCACCCACTACCTCGAGGTCAGCCCGGATCTGGGCGACTGGGCCGACATTCGACGAATCGCCGAAGGACACAACCTGATGCTGGATTTGGTGATCAACCACGTCTCGCGTGAATCGCTCTGGTTTGCCGACTACATTGCCGGCACCCAACCCGGGCGCGACTACTTCATCGAACTGCCGGCCAACACCGACGTTTCCAGAGTCACACGCCCGCGCAATACGCCACTTCTGGTGCCGGTCTCGACCCGGCGCGGCACACGCCACGTATGGGCGACGTTCTCCGACGATCAAATCGATCTCAACTTCGAAAACCCAGACGTTTTGATCGAAATGCTTGGCGTACTGCTCAACTACCTGAGCCAGGGCGCGCGCATCGTGCGACTCGACGCCATCGCCTTTTTATGGAAAGAGCTCGGTACGGCCTGCATTCACCTGCCCCAGACCCACGCCATAGTCAAACTGATTCGGGCCGTATTCGACTACCTCGTACCGGGCGTGCTGTTGATTACCGAAACCAACGTGCCGCACCATGAAAACCTGAGTTATTTCGGTGACGGCGATGAAGCGCACATGGTGTATCAGTTCACCCTGCCGCCGCTTCTGGTGCACACACTCAGTACCGGCGACGCCGCCCCGTTGACCGAGTGGGCGGCAACGCTTCCTCCCCTGCCTGCGGGATGCACCTACTTCAATTTTACTGCAAGCCACGATGGCATCGGCGTGCGCGCGCTCGAAGGCCTGCTGCCCGAGCACGACATCAGCCAGTTGCTTGAGCTCATGAAACGCTTCGGCGGCCACGTCAGCATGAAAACCGGCCCGGACGGTGAGGACTCGCCCTATGAGATCAACATCACCTACTTCGATGCCATGAAAGGCACCCGCAAGGGCGAAGACCCGTGGCAGATCGGTCGATTTCTGTGCAGCCAGACCATCATGATGGGGCTTCAGGGCATTCCGGGCGTCTATCTTCACAGCCTCACCGCCACCGGCAACGACACCAATGGCGTTCAACGCACCGGCCACCTGCGCGCCATCAACCGCAAACGCTGGCAGCGTGACACGCTCGAGCACCTGCTTGATTCGCCCACCACCCCGACGCGGAGCGTGTTCGAGCGCTTGACCAAGCGCTTGAAACTCCGGCGGGCGGAGCCCTGCTTTCACCCGGACGTGCCTCAGAAAATTCTGGAACTCTCCCCGCAGGTGTTCGCCTTTCTGCGCGGCCCGCTTGAAAATGGCCGACGCTTGCTGGCCCTTCACAACGTCTCAGACCAGCCCCAGGCCATCACCTTGCCAGACGGCCTCAAAGGGCGCGGCTGGACCGATCTGATCGATAATCTGGCCTCGCCCGATGACGAGAAACTGCTGCTCAAGCCCTATCGCAGCGCCTGGCTTGTAAGCCAGAGCTGATTCCGTGGCGTCAACTTGCCATTAAAAAAGGGCCGTTCGGCCCTTTTTTAATGCATGGTTCGTGTCGGCATAAAGCCTTTGATCGCTCACACGTCGCCGCTGTTGTCCTGCTCAACGGCGTCATGCAGGCGCTCGAGTAGCGCAGGAAATGCAGACTGCACCCGGCTCCAGCTCGCGATGAACGGCTTGTCACGCGGGTTTTTGAGAAACGCGTCACCGGCGTCCATGATCGCCTGGGCGAACAGCTCGACGGCCTGCTCCTCACTGTGACGGTCGACCTTGAGACCGTTCATCATCGCGTCGTTGTAGTAGCTTTCGATCAGGTCGAGCGCGGTGCGGTAGTAGGTCGCCTTCAGGGTGCGGAAATCCTCTTCGTGAATGATCACGCCAAGCGTTGCCAGCTTGCGATAGAGCGCCTTGGCGATGTCCAGACTCATGCGGTTGAGCCCGGCGCTTGCGTCCTCCGGGGACAGCGGCTGATGCTTGTGATCGTAGGTATCGGCGATATCGACCTGACACAGCCGTTTGGTCGAGTAGTTGCGGTGAACTTCTGAGAGCACCCCGATTTCAAGCCCCCAGTCGCTTGGAATGCGAATGTCGTTGAGCACCGAGGCGCGCATCGAAAACTCGCCCGACAGCGGATAGCGGTAGCTGTCGAGGTAGTTCAGGTAATCAAGCGGCCCATACATCTTTTTAAGCGCTCGAAGCATCGGTGTGACCATCAAGCGCCCGACCCGGCCATTGAGCTTGCCGCTGGCGACCCGGGCGTAATAGCCCTTGCAGAACTCGTAGTTGAACCGCGGGTTGGCGATCGGATACATCATCCGTGCCAGAAGCGTGCGGTCGTAGGTGACGATATCGCAGTCGTGCAGCCCGATCGCCTCCGAGCGGCCAGAGGCCAGGGCGTAGCCCGAGCAGAACCAGACGTTACGCCCCTTGCCCGGGGCCTGCGGCGCCAGCTCTTCCTTGGCCAGATCCTGGTCGATTGCGCTCAGGCGCGGCCCATCGTTCCAGAGGATGCGGTGGTGCTGGGGAAGCCGCGAGAAAAAATCCCGCGCATGCAGAAACTGGTCGCGGTCGGCGCGGTCGAGTCCGATGATGATCTCATCGATGTAATCGACCTCTTTCAACTGATCAACAATGCGCGTAAGCGCCGGGCCTTCAAGCTCCGAGTACAGCGACGGCAGGATCAGCCCCATCGGGCGACGCTTCGAAAACTGCTTGAGCTCGCTTTCAAGCGCCTCGACCGGGCGATTGCCCAGATTGTGGAAATTGGTGATGATGCCATTTTGGTAGAAGTCGCTCATCAATCCGCCTCTTTGTCATGTCCCAGCCAATGATCAAGCCCTTCGGCCCAGCCGGCAGGCCCCGAATGCTGCGTCATGTAGGCCCCCTCAACCTCAAGCACGCGGCCGTGGTCGTTTCGAATCGCCACGGCGCGGTCACAGGCCTTGAGCATTGATACATCGTTTTCACCATCGCCAAGGGCAATCGAGCGCACGCTCTGCTCAAAGATCGCTTCGTGACGCTCGCACAGCCAACGCGCGGCCGCCCCCTTGTTGACCTCCTCGCCCAACACATGATGAAAGCGCCCGCCGCGGGTCAATGAAAGGCCGGTGCCGGCGAGCAGCTGTTGAAAGTGGGTCAGTTGATCGGGCGTATCTTCCCAGACGATCGGCTCGGAGCCCTGGCGGTCGCGCGCGCGCTCGGCCGCCTGCTCATCGAGCCCTGTCCGCTCGACGACCTCCTGAAGCGTCATGTCCCCGAAGCCCCGAAAGCTCAAGCGCTCCTGAGACCGTACGGCCTCGAGCACGTCTCGTATCCGGGCGTAGTCCGCGCCCAGATGAACCACGGCCCAGCCGCTGTCATCGACCGCTTCATTCAGGCACCACTCCGGCGGCAGGATGACGGCACTGCCGTTTTCGACGATGTACGGTGCATAGAGGTCAAGCTCCTGGCGAAGCGTTGCGACCTCGGCGCGGGTCTTGCTGGTATTGATGATGACGGGAATGGCCTTGTCGCGCAGGCGATCAAGCCAGGGCGCGGCGGACTGCCAATCGTAGTTGTCGTGATCGAGCAGCGAGCCGTCCAGATCGGTAAAAACAAGTAACGTGTCGTGCGATAAAACCATAAATGCGCGCCCTGGGTTGTGGTGTTGTCGAGGCGTCTGGCGTACTTAAGCATAGACTTTTTAAAGTATGGAGCTTAATCAAGCATAGACTCACGACATCACTTTAGGCACGCACCGGCTAGTCACGGCGCGCGCTGGAGGCAATAAGCGACTTGATGCCGGCCCGGGTCGCGTCATCGCTTGCCACGCTCTCAAAACGAAGATCGGCACGCGTCAATGCCCGCTCATAAAGCGGCGTGAGCTGGCTTGAGCCGATCAGACACACGGTCGCACCGTGCGGCAGGCGCGCACGCATGGTCGCCACTTCCGAGCCGATCAACACCCCCGACAGAAAGCTTCCGACCTGCTCGGCGGCAAGCCCTGTATAAAGATGACGGCTTCGCGCCTCAAAAAGTGCATGCAGCACGCCCTCTTCGGCGCCGCCACGGGCAAGGCCCTGATCGAAGGCGGAGTCATCAAACGGCGCGTCATCGCGGGCAGGCTCACCGGGCAGCGTGTGGTAGCGCACCGCGTGGTACAGCTCGCCGGTCATGAAGGTTGAAAAGCGCACCAGCGTGTCACCCTCAAGCTCGGCCCACTTGCTGTGGGTGCCCGGCACGCAGAACCAGCGCGCCTCGGCGCTTGAAAGCGCGCGAGCCCCGAAAAGCTGCACTTCCTCGCCGCGCATCACATCCACCACGCCGTCACCGTCCGCCTCGAGCCATTTGACGCCGGGCACGATAAAGGCGTTGTCGAGGCCGGGCGCCGGCAGGCAGTGGCGGGCCAGTTCATCGAGCGTGACCGGCAGCGACAGCTGCGGCGCCTCGGCCCAACCACGCTTGGCACCGACCATGCCCGACAGATAGATCGGCGTGGCCTCACTCTCACGCCAACCCGCCACCTGGCGCGCCAGATAGTGGGGAAACTCGGACTGGCTCAACGCCTTGATGCCGGCGTCGGCCCGGCGCTCCTCGAGGCACGCCCCGCTTTCGGCATCGACCAGAAACGCCCGAAAGTTGCTGGTGCCCCAGTCCACCACGATGTAGCGCGCCTCGCTCACTGATCGACCTCCCGCTGAAGCCCTTCGAGCTTGCCGGAAAGCTCCTGAAGGCGCTGCCATTCAGCGACGATTTCACGGGCAGTCTCGCCGACTTCACGCGCGGCCTTGCCCGGGGTGTAGAGCATGCTGCCGTAGCCGAACCCATTCACGCCGGCGGCGTGCCACTCCCCCATGGTGTCAATGCCGATGCCACCAACCGCCAGCACGGGCACGCGTGACGGCAGCACCGACTTGATGTCTTTCAGGTAATCGCAGCCAAAGCGCGCCGCGGGGAACAGCTTGAGGCCGGTCGCGCCGTGCTTGATGGCCTGAAACGCCTCGGACGGCGTCGCGCAGCCGACCAGACTGTAAAGCCCGGCATCATCGGCGGCCTCGATCACCTCGGGGTCGGTGTTGGGCGTGACCATCAGCTCCGCACCCGTCTCTTTCAGCCGCTTGACGTCGCCGGTATGCAACACGGTGCCCGCGCCAACGATAACGTTACTGGGCGCGCGCTTGACCAGTGCCTCGATCGATGTCCACGGCGAGGGTGAATTGAGCGGTACTTCGATAAAGCGCACCCCGGCCTCGACCAGGGCGTCGCACACCTCATCGACCTCGGCCGGCTTGATGCCGCGCAAAATGGCGACCAGCGGGCGGTCGTTCAGCGCCTCGTGAAATAAAGACATGATTTCTCCTTGGCGATATCAGGATCTGTTGGCCACCGAGCGTGCACTCAGGCGCGCCCGACAGTGATCTTCACACGGTTCAAACAACGTATCGTGCCCGAATTACCACTCGGCGATGCTGCCATCGTCGTGGGTCCAGACCGGGTTACGCCAGCGGTGCCCCACTTTGGAGCGCTCCTCGACAAACGCCTCATCGATCTCGACCCCAAGGCCCGGGCCGTCGGGAATGGCCAGATAGCCGTCATCGATGGCGAGCGCCGACTTGTCCACCAGGTAATCGAGCACGTCGTTGCCCTGATTGTAGTGAATACCCATGCTCTGTTCCTGGATGAACGCATTGTGCGAGACCGCGTCCAGATGCAGCGAGGCCGCAAGGGTCAAGGGCCCGAGCGGACAGTGCGGTGCAAGTGCGACATCATGACACGAGGCCAGCGAGGCAATCTTGAGCCCTTCCGAGATACCGCCACAGTGGGAGAGATCGGGCTGGATGATGTCGACCATGCCGTCTGCCAGCAGGTCGCGGAACTGATAGCGTGTATGCAGACGCTCGCCGGTAGCGATGGGGTAGCCGAGGTTGCCGGCGATGTGCTTGAGCGAGGGCAGATGTTCGGGTAGAACCGGCTCCTCGACGAACATCGGCCGGTACGGCTCGAGTTCCTTGAGCAGGATCTTGGCCATCGGGCGGTGCACGCGGCCGTGGAAATCGATGCCGATGCCGACATCCATGCCGACCGCCTCGCGGGCCTCGGCGATACGGGCCACGGCCTCATCGACCTTGGTGTAGCTGTCGACCATCGCCATCTCGGCGGTGCCGTTCATCTTGAAGGCGGTGAAGCCCTTGTCCACCAGCGCCTTCGCGCCGGCGCCGACGTCGTGGGGCTTGTCACCGCCGGTCCAGGCGTACATCCGCATCTTGTCGCGCACGCGCCCACCCAGAAGCTGGTAGACCGGCACGCCCAGATCGCGCCCCTTCAAATCCCACAGCGCCTGATCGATGCCGGCGATCGCGCTCATCAGAATCGGGCCACCGCGGTAGAATCCCGCGCGGTAAAGCGTGTTCCACAGATGCTCGATGCGCCGCGGATCCTGGCCGATCAAATAGTCGGAAAGCTCATGCACCGCCGCTTCCACGGTGGCGGCGCGCCCTTCGATGACCGGCTCACCCCAGCCGTAGGCGCCCTCGTCGGTCTCGATCTTGAGAAAGAGCCAGCGCGGTGGAATCTGCCAGGTTTTCAGGCGAGTAATCTTCATGAATGCCTCGGGAAATAACGTGGAATGTAAATAGCGCGAACTCCGGGCGGCTCGCTATTCAAGCGATGCGCCCGGGCCATCGCGCAGGTCTTCGGCGGTATGGGACAGCAACTCACGAGCGGCCTCGCAGGCCTCGCCCCGCTCCTGACGGCGAATCGCCTCCATCACACGGCGATGGCAGCCAACGCTTTCGCGCATTGCCTCGACGCTTCGACGGGTGCGGGCGACCTGAGCGTGGATGATGGGTTTGAGCATGTGTGAAAGCTGCGTCCAGATGACGTTGTGAGTCGCGGCGTACACCGCCTCGTGAAAGGCCACATCGTACTCATCGTGGCTTGCGCCCTGACTATGATGGTCAGGGGCGTCAATGGTTGCAGCCATGCCGCCAAGCGCCCGCTCGATCGCGACCAGATCCTCGGCGGTGGCGTGCGTGGCTGCCTCCATGGTCACGAACGGCTCGACCGACTCTCGAAACCGCAGCAGGTCGTCCATGTAGAACGCGCTGGCCTCGGTGTAATGGGTCAGCCAATGGGTGACGCGCGGGTCAAGCAACTGCCACTCGCTCGGCGCACGCACCCGCGTGCCCTGCCCCGAGATGCGCACCAGAATGCCGGTATCCACCAGCGTCTGTAGCGCGCTTCGGGCCGTACTGCGACTGACCTGATGCGTACTGCAGATGTCGATTTCACGCGGCAGGAAGCTGCCAGGAGGATAGGTGCCGTCGAAAATGGCGCCAGCCAGCTTCTCGAGCAAGTCGTCACGGTTTTGCGCGCCCGCCATGGTGGTATCGTCTCTCTGGGAAAGGCCTACATCAATACCTTATGTCGGACATAGCTGCAAGCCAACGCATGCTAGACCATAGTGGGACACGCCCGTGTCGCCCGGGCTCAGAGCGCCTCGCGAATCGCCTTGCACGCCGCCATCAGGTTGGCAACCGCGGGCCGGGCCTCCTCGGCCCGACATACCAGAGCGATGCCGGAGACCAGGGGTCGGCCGGTCAGCCGGTGGTAGCTGACCCCAGGCGCATGCACCGAGGCGATCGACTCCGGCACGATGGCCACGCCAAAGCCTGCCGCGACCATATTGATCGAGGAAGAAATCTGCGGTGATTGCTGAGCCAGACGCGGCGTAACTCCGGCCGCCTGGCATTTAAGCAAAATGCTGTCGTAGAGCTTGGGCCCGAGCGAGCGCGGAAACAGGATCAGCGCGTCGTTTGAAAGCTCCGACAGCGCAATATCGTCTCGGTCGGCCAGCGCGTGCCCTGGCGGCAGCACCAAGCGCATGTCTTCCTCGACCAGCACCTCATACCGGTAGCGGCCGTGATCGAGATCGAACGGCAGGCGCACCAGCGCACAATCGAGCTCAAAGTTATTGATCGAGGCCGCAAGCGTTGGCGTATTGCTCTCGACCGGGTCGATCTGCACCCCGGGATAGCGGTGGCGATACGTTCGCATCAGCTGGGCAACGCCTGGGTGAAAGACCGCCGAGCCCGCGAACCCGACCGACAACCGCCCACCCTTGCCGGCCGCCGTTGCCAGTGCCTGCCCCCTGGCCGCCTCGAGGTCGGCAAGCACGCGCTGAACGTCACCGCGGAACTGCTCGCCGGCCTCTGTGAGGGTGACCGAGCGCCGATCGCGGTGAAAAAGTGGCGTACCCAGGCTCGCTTCCAGCTTTCGAATCTGCTGGCTGAGCGGTGGCTGCGCCATCCCCAGCCGTTCGGCGGCGCGGGTAAAGTTCAAGGTCTCGGCAACGGCCAAAAAATAGCGGAGCTGACGCAGTTCCATATCCAAAACGTCTCACAGAAGGCAATTTGATATATTAGACATTCTTTTCGAGAGCCACCATGATGCCCTGATCAAGCAATGACTCCATACCGTTCGCCCTCTGACCCAAGACGCTCAAGGATGCGTGCGACGGCCGCCGCCCATAAGCGCAGGCCTTCCCGCCCGGCGTTCGCTGATGCGCAGGAACCCTCATGACCGACGCCTCGCGGGCCTCCTCGGCCCTGACACCCGACACCCCCGTCGATGCCTTCATCGATCACCTCAAACGTGTGGTCGGCGATAAACACGTACTGACCAAAGACGCCGCCACCCGGCGCTACCGCACCGGCTTTCGCTTCGGTACCGGCCCGGTTACCGCCGTGGTGCGCCCCGGCTCGCTGGTCGAGCAGTGGCGCATTTTAAAGGCCTGCATCGACACCGATCGCATCGTCATCACCCAGGCCGCCAACACCGGGCTGACCGGCGGCTCCACCCCGGATGGCAACGACTACGACCGCGAGATCGTGATCATCAACACGCTGCGCCTTGCCCATATTCAGCTGATCGACGAGGGGCGACAGGCGCTGTGCCTGCCCGGCGCCACCCTCGATCAGCTCGAGAAGGCGCTCGCCCCGCTTGGACGTGAACCTCATTCGGTTATTGGCTCATCGTGTCTCGGTGCCTCGGTGTTCGGCGGCGTGTGCAACAACTCCGGCGGCTCGCTGGTCAAGCGCGGCCCGGCCTACACCGAGCTTGCGCTCTACGCCCGCGTGCGCGAGGACGGCGCCCTTGAGCTGGTCAATCATCTGGGGATCACGCTGGGCCAGGGCGAGCCGGAGACACTGCTCGAGCGCGTCGAGCGCGGCGAGTTCCGGCCTGATGACATCGAACTTGATCGAGGTGTCGCCTCTGACCCCGATTATCAGGACCACGTTCGAGACATTGACGCCGACACCCCGGCCCGCTTCAACAATGACCCCCGCAGGCTTTATGAGGCCTCCGGTTCTGCCGGCAAGCTGATGGTGTTTGCGCTGCGCCTCGACACCTTTCCGATGGAAAAGAACACGCAGGTGTTCTATCTCGGCACCAACGACCCCGACCAGCTGACCGAGCTTCGACGCACCGTGCTGCGCGAGTTCGACACGCTCCCGGTGGCCGGGGAGTACATGCACCGAGACGCCTACGATATTGCCGAGCGCTACGGCAAGGATACGTTTCTGACCATCGCCCGTTTCGGTACGCACCGATTGCCGACGCTGTTCAAATGGAAAAGCACGCTCGACTCACTCGCCGGGCGCGTTCCGGGTCTGCCGGAAAACCTGTCCGATCACGTCCTTCAGCGCCTCGGCCGGTTCTTTCCCGCGCACCTGCCCGCGCGGATGACCGAGTACCGCAACCGGTTCGAGCATCATCTTCTGCTGAAGGTCTCCGAAGAGAGCCTCGAGCAAACCCGCAGGACGCTCGCGCATCTGTTCGACGGCACTCAAGGGGCGTATTTCGAATGCACGCCCGAGGAAGGCAAGAAGGCGTTTCTGCATCGCTTCGCCGCCGCCGGCGCTGCGGTGCGCTACCGAATCATCCACAGCGAAGACGTCGAAGACATCGTCGCGCTCGACATCGCGCTTAAGCGCAACGAACGCCAGTGGCTTGAACAACTGCCGGAGGCGATCGACCGTCCGCTGATTCACAAGCTCTACTACGGGCACTTCTTTTGCCATGTGATGCATCAGGATTACATTGTTGCCAAGGGCACCGACTGTCTCGCCCTCGAGCACGAGATGTGGAAGCTGCTCGATGCCCGCGGCGCCGAATACCCGGCCGAGCACAACGTCGGCCACCTTTATACCGCGAAGCCAGCGCTCAAATCGTTCTATCGAGATCTTGACCCGTGCAACTGCTTCAACCCAGGCATCGGCCAGACCAGCAAGCACCGCGGCTGGAAAGAAGACGCCAGCGCCCCGCGCGCCCCTTCCACCTGAGCGCCTTCCAGAAAGCGTCACTTCTGAAACGAAAAAACCCTGCCATTGGCAGGGTTTTATGAATCGTGCGCCGGTTGCGCTCAGCACATTTGTGCGGTCTTGGGCGGCTCATAGCCGGAGCCGTGATCATCGTGAGTGCGGTCGTTGGCGAAAATAGCTCCGAATACCAGCAGCAGCGCGAAGAAGATTCCCAGTTGCATATCGATCCCATCCTTGTCTTGTGTAAGGGCGCGTTAAAGCGCGTGACAAGGACGTTAATTTGTTTCCGAGCTGCAAAATGTGCCGATCGCGCGAGGTTGACACAAAACCACGCGCCGGCATGACGCCGATTTACATCTTTAAAAACAGAAAGTTGCATTACTCTGAATCAATGACAGCCTACCGACCTACTCCCAACCAAATCCATGACATTATCTTCGGAATTTATCATTCCATAAAGGCGTTTTAAGTAGGTGAAATACGGCGTACATAGCATGGTGCCGATGTGCGCATCGGCTCATCGGTATTGTTTTAAAGCATGAGGATTCGAGCGTTAAAGGCTTAGCATTTATTTCAACCAGGCATTAAAAAAGCCCACCCGAGTGGGTGAGCCTTTCGCAACCGCGCCTGCCAGGTCAATCAAGGGCCACAGGTACGGCCTCGAGCCATCGCGCATCGCGCTGACCGAACACGATAAACCACGGGTTCAAGAGCTCAGCCTTCTGGTTATAGGCAAGCGGGGAACGCGTTTTAGCCTCGAGCACGTCACCGCCGGCCGCGCGCACCACCGCGTGGGCGGCGGCAGTGTCCCACTCGCTGGTCGGGGCAAAGCGCGGGTAAAGATCCGCCAGGCCTTCGGCCACCAGACACAGCTTGATCGAACTACCCATCGATACGCGCTCATGGGCTGGCAAGCGCTGGCACAAAGCCTCAAGCACTTCGCCCCCATGGCGCCGGCTGGCAACGATCTGCCAGGGCGTCTCGCTTTCAGGCGTGGGTAACTCGCGCACACGAATCGGTTTCGTATCGCCCTTTCCAACGCGCTTGAACGCCCCGCCCTCGGTACTGCCCCACCAGCTCGTCTCCAATACCGGCGCATGCACAATGCCGAACACCGGCTCGCCGTCTTCGATCAGCGCAACATTAAGCGTGAACTCGCCGTTTTTGCTGATGAACTCCTTGGTGCCATCGAGCGGGTCGATCAGGAAGTAACGCGCCCACGCTCTTCGGGTCTCGAACGCAATGTCGGCATCTTCCTCGGACAGAATCGGCACCTCCGGGCATGTATCGTTCAGAAGCGCCACCAATGCATGATGGGCGGCCATATCGGCCTCGGTCACCGGGCTGTCATCGGCCTTGATCGAGACATCAAACTCGCGCTCATAAATCGCCATGACCTGCCTGCCGGCCTCGATCACACCCTCGAGCAGGCGAGCACACTGGATCTCTGTCAGATTGAATCGAGCGGTCATGGAATTTACCTCTGAGGTGTAGGTCATGGATGGAACAGCGGCGCTGACGCGCCAGACCACCCCTCGGACGCATTGAGATACCACTGCAGGGTCTCAAGAAGGCCCGCCTCCAGCGTCACGGAGGGCTGCCACCCCAACGCGACGGTCTTGCGGTGGTCAAGTGCGTAGCGCACGTCATGGCCCGGCCGATCTTCAACCGGCGTAATCAGGCGCTCATAACATGCGCCCGGCGTCGGAACCAGGCGATCAAGCTGGCGGCACAGCGTCTCGACCAGAAACCGGTTACTCGTTTCCTGGCCGCTCCCGATCAGATAACGCTCCCCGATACGGCCGCGTTCCAGTACGCACATGAGCGCACGCACATGATCGGTCACATGCAGCCAGTCCCGTGTTTGAGCGCCGTTGCCGTACAGCGGAATGGGCGTTCCCGCCAGGGCATTGAGGATCGTTTTCGGAATCAACTTTTCCGGAAACTGATACGGCCCATAGTTATTGGAGGCGTGAGTGATGATGGCTGGAATGCCATAGGTGCGCCCCCACGCCTGAACCAGATGATCGGATGCGGCCTTGCTGGCCGAATACGGTGAACTGGGCCGGTATGGCGAGTGCTCATCGAACGGAGGCGCCGTGAGCGCCAAATCACCGAAGACCTCATCAGTCGAGACATGAATCAGCCGAAACTCCGCCCGCCGGGCTTCGTTATTGGCCAGATAGCGCCGAAGCGCCTCGAGTATTGAAAAGGTACCGGAGACATTGGAATGCATGAATGGCGCCGGCCCATCGATGGAGCGATCAACGTGCGACTCCGCCGCCAGATGAATCACCGCATCAGGAGCAAACACCTCAATGGCCTCATGAAGCGCCGCCTCCTCGGTGATGTCGAGTTTCAGGAAGCGGTAACGCGGATGATTGCCCCGAGGAAGCGAGGCCAGATTGCCGGCGTAGGTCAGTTTGTCGACATTGAGCACATGGTGCTCGGTTTCATCGAGGAGGTGGCGCACCAGCGCACTGCCGATAAACCCCGCGCCACCTGTAACCAACAGTTTTTGTGCCGCGCCCGTTCCTGAAGCGCGCGTCGAGCGCGTCATCAGGCCGAGGTATCCACCGGGTCAAACGACTTGACCAGATCATCAATCGCCTTGAGCTGTGCAAGAAACGGCTCGAGCTTGGCAAGCGGCAACGCGCTCGGGCCATCGCACCTGGCGTTGGCCGGATCCGGATGGGCTTCAAGAAACAGCCCCGCCAGACCGGTTGCCATACCGGCACGGGCCAGCTCCAGCACCTGATCGCGCCGGCCACCCGAGGCCGCACCCAGCGGATCGCGGCACTGGAGTGCGTGGGTCACGTCGAAAATGATCGGGCGGTTGTTGGTGACCTTTTTCATCACACCGAAGCCCAGCATATCGACCACGAGATTGTCGTAGCCGAAATTGGCGCCGCGCTCACACAGGATGATCTGATCGTTGCCGCACTCGGCGAACTTGTCCGCCACGTTTTTCATCTGATGCGGGCTCAGAAACTGCGGCTTTTTCACGTTGATCGGTTTGCCGGTTTTGGCCATTGCCTCGACCAGATCTGTCTGGCGCGCCAGAAACGCCGGCAGTTGAAGCACGTCCAATACCTCGGCCGCTGGTGCCGCCTGCTCGACTTCATGGATATCGGAGATGACCGGCACCCCGAATTCCTCCTTCACCTTTTGAAGGATACGAAGCCCTTCCTCCAGCCCCGGCCCGCGAAATGAGTGGATGGAGGACCGGTTGGCCTTGTCGAACGAGGCCTTGAAGACGTAGGGAATGCCGAGCCGTTGCGTCACATCGACGTAGTGTTCGCACGCCTTCATGATAAACGATTCATTCTCGATGACGTTGACGCCGCCGAACAGGGTAAAGGGGCTTTCATTGGCAATATATGATGAAGAAAGGCCCTGAATATTAATGGCCATTATCTGCTCCTTAGCAGGCGCTTTAGACTGTAAAGTCTTTGAAGGTCCATAAAAAAAACGTGTAGCGCCAATGGTACAGCCCCACTATCAATACTCCAGAGGCCATGGTCCATGTGATTTCAATATACCTACTCAGCAAACTCTAGCGCAGGCTTTCCGATACACATCAAATCCGCCAAGCGCTTCCGCTCTAACCGCGCGCATACCAGTCTACGTACAGAGGCCAAGGCTAACCGCCTGGCGCAGTAGATGTATCTAAAGCGTCATATTAAAAGTACTTGCCCGTTTGTATATTGAGGGCAAATCACCAGATCAGCTTCGCATCGTATCCAGCTTAATTAATGTGCGCTCTACTTGCCCTTCTGCTCTAAGCGCGGTCGACGATTCAGCGTAGCATCGCAATTCAGGCGCATTACCCGAAGGGCGTAAATGGATCACATCCCTATTTTCAAGTATGACCCGAAGACCATCAGTCGTATCCATGTCTTTAATCGCTGATTCAAGCATCAGCTCACTACCCATTGCAGACCAATCCAGACGCCATCGCTCCAGTAGGCTTTGGCTAAGTTTTGTTGAAAACTCTTTCAAGCGGTCGCTGGCCGTGAAGCGCTCCGGCAAATCAGCCACTAGCTTGGAAATGGAGCGGTGGGTTCTTGCCGCCAATATCATAAGACTTAACGCGGGTAACAATGCATCTCGAGTCGGTAGCGCCGTCATACGTTTGCACCCCTGCTCCAAAGGCGTATTCAATAAAAAACCGCCGTTAGCCTCGAAGCCGGCCACGCGCTGATGGCGCGCTGACAGCTGGCCCATACCTTCAAGCACGTAAGGGGAGCCGATACGTGTGCGTACGACCTCATCAAAAGCATCGCAGGCCTCAACAGCACTATTACAGCTTACCGGAATGGCCAGTGCCTGTATTTGCAGCTCACGCGCGCACAGAAGCCCCAAAATATCGCCGCGCAGCCACTCCCCCTGCTCATCGGCTACCAATGGCCGATCGCCATCGCCATCGGTGGTCAGCAAGGCGTCCAAATTGTGTTCATGCGTCCAACGGCGCGCCTGATGGCGGTCTTCATCACCAACAGCCTCTGTGTCAACCGGTACAAACGCCTCGCTACGACCTAGCACAATGACTTCAGCCCCGAGTGCTTCCAAGACCTGCACATTCAGGTCACGCCCCGCTGCCGAGTGCTGATAAAGACCGACCCGCTTGCCACTTAACGACGTCCGTCCAAACCAGTCAACATAACGTGTGACGTAACGTGTGCGGGCCTGATTACTCTCGACTTGCCTTGCGGGAACACCCAAAGCAGGAAGCTCTGCTGAACTTTCAAGAATCAGTTTCTCGTCTTGTTTTGTAATTTCACCCTGTGGTCGATAAAACTTGATTCCATTACGATCAAAGGGAATATGACTTCCGGTGATCATGATGGCAGGCACGCCATCGGTCATTGCCTGAAGGGCCAGTGCCGGCGTTGGTAAAATGCCATAATCAGTGACTTCGATCCCCAAGGCCTGCGCTGCCGCGGTACAGGCTGCGGCCATGGCTGGACTGCTCGGGCGACGGTCAAACCCGATAGCAACCTTCGACGCCCCTTCTTGATTACGTATCAAGGTCAGAAAGGCAACCGTAAACGCGGCGCAGACGTCGTCTGTAAAGTGCTCTACAAGCCCCCGCGCACCGCTGGTGCCAAACGTCACGCCTGACTCAGACAATATCGAATTAATGGTCACTAAGGCCTCCTGCAATCCCGGTTTCAATTAGCGTGTTTAATATAGAACAATGATCTATCAAAAAATTGTACGTCAAAAGGCCTTACTGCTCTAAAATCGGCTAAGCAAAAATTTAGAAAAGCCACTTATACTCATTCAACGCATGAAAGACACTCTATCGAGGGTCGACTCTTACGGCTGATCCATTAGGCTCGCTCGTCAATTCCGTTCCAATTCAACCTGGCGCCGTCAACCAGGGGGCATTGATATTACATACATTCGAACAAGCAGCGTGCCCGATGCGCCCCCAGAAACCCGAGCCAATAGATCAAGGATGAGATCCTATTGTGGCGTTTCATATGCGGGACAGGAAAAAGACCGTTATTTAGTCGGCAAAGGCAAAAGATTGAATGGGTAGCTCTTGGCCCGACGCTTGCATGGGCGCTTTCAGAAACATTCAAACACTACAGCGCAGCCAACAATAGTGGAGCGACCCAAAAACACCATTCTCTGACCCCATCCGTAGAAACGAGCAATATCGTGCATCGTGAGGATCTTTAAGCCGTATTACTTTGCAACTTCGATAAAGGCATCCGGATGACGTCCACTGCGAACCGCGGCAGTCGCTCCATGGCGATTCACACTGTATCGATCGAACCATGGTCTAACGTGTGACCTACCGTAGCCACTGCTAATGCGCTCGGCGGTTGAGCAAAGGTATCGTCCAACGCTTCATCAGCCAGCGTCCAAATCATGTTTTCAGCATCGTAGTAAAGGTCTTCCAGCCAAGGAGTATTACCTCGATTTTCTTCTGAGAGCGCAAACCCCAGCAGCACCTCCGCCTTAGTGACCCCGTTGTCCATGGCATCACGCCAGTAATCGAATCCGGCCTGATCCGGGTGGCGATCCAGCGAATTGAGATACAACCGTTCGATATACCCAGCATTATCCCTGGCCCCAAAGCGAATCATGAATTCAGGAGAATCTGCAAAGGCGCCGGCAATCGACGTCAGCTGCATACCGCCTGCCGACTGGTCCACCCAGTAATTCAGCCCGGCTTCCTCAGGCCGCCGATCCAACGCCGACGCGTACAGCAGCGTGATGTTCTCGGCATCAGTCGCCGAGAGGTCGACCGCCCCTGTTAAATCACCTTCCAGCCGCGCGAGCGTCTCATCGATCCACGTTTGATAATGGCTGACACGTTGCCAGGCCGCTACTTCACCGAAACTGCTATCCAGAGTGGCATTGACATCAAGGCGCTCGCCATTTTGCAGCATATACTGAGACGTATAGCTGGCCACGCCTGCAATCTTACCCCCAAGAAATGCGGGCCCGCCGCTGTCGCCCGGCGCAATCAAACCTTCAACGCGCCCAAGCCCCGTGTCGGTTAGCCCGAGTAATCGGTCAAAACTGTCGTAGCGCGCTGTTCCGTTATCGAAATCACTCAGAAGCTGTGACCCCACCGGCGCCCGCGGCCCCCACATTTGATCGAGCGCATCCTGCGTAGTATCCAAGCGGTTTTGTACCATGGTGCGCACGCCGCCACTCCCGGTGACATACCCCTGCTCTCCTGTGCCGGTGATGCCGTAGCCCACTAACGTTGCCACTTGTGACAACTCGTCGCTGCCACGGTACAAGGTGTAGCGCGGTATGGATAAAGGTGCGGCTTCACCAAACCACAGCAGCGCCAGGTCGTTGGCAAACCGAGCTTCGCTGTAGTCTGCATGCAGATGAACACTCTCGACCGGCAGCCACTGGCGCCCTGACGGGGTATCAAAGGCAACCCGTACCGGGCCTGCACTGTTCTCCACGACATGCGCTGCCGTAAGAACCGCGCGCCCGCCCATCAAAAGCGAGCCAGAACCAAATTTTGAGGCCGTCGCAACCAGCCCGACACCATCCCAACCATCCCCGACATGGGATATGAATTGATCGTTATACCGCGTGACGGTAGTCATCAGCATCTACCTCGAGCAAAAAGCAACGGCCCAATAGGCTGCTCGCCTTTCTGGATACGATGCATTGTTTGGGGGAAACGACCACCATGGCAATGCACGGCGGTGATACTGGAATTAACGGCCTGGCCACCGGCCCCTGAAGACCTGACAGATCACACCATGCGTTGCCCACCCACTGAAATGACACGCTTTTTTTGATACGTCGCCCAGGCGCTCATGCCGCCAACGCCTGGCAACGACCGGGGTGCGAAAAGCAATAACGAGCATCAAGGCACCCCTTGAAAAACGCCCTGCCGAGCGTTCCAGAAAACGCTCGGCAGGGCGCGAGGGTGGATGCATTAAAATGCCAAAGAACAGAGCACCGAGCATTGACGGTGCAAGGTAGACACAGGGACATGTGCTTATTGATCGAAATCGAAGATTAGATCGTCATTGTCAGCGAACAGACGTTCAAAGCCCTCTTGCATGGCCTCGGTGCCCGGATTGTGCCGAGCCATTCTGGCAAGTAGGTGCGCCTGCGACAGCGACAGATTGACCGCGTACGCCACCGGCAGGGCCTGCGAGGCTCGAAGCTTCAAAAACGCGGTGTCATCCAGCGCTGCCAGCCGGCGTTCATCTACCATGTGCACCTCTGGCATGGTCATGCCCACACGGGACTGCAATGACTCGGGCCACGGCGTAAGCAGGCCCGCCTCATAAAGCGCCGCCACCGCCGACTGAGTCGTTTGCTGCTTGCCCCAGCTGGCCTTCAAGGTGGCGATGATTTCTGCGGTTCGCCCGCAGGGCTGGCCCTTGTCATCAAAGAATGGTTCTCCGCTTTGCTCGCTCAACAGATTGCTCGCCTGATCGAAGGTGACCACGCGCCGGTCCCCGGCCTTTAACACATCAAACGGCCAGGTGGTCAGCCACTGGGGCCGGTACTGCCCCAACCACTGCCCCTGTTTGATAAACACATTACGCTCGGAAGTAAGGCCGCACACACCCACCAGCTGCCAGGTACCGCCAAGGCTTGCCAGGGCCAAGGGCATGCTGAAGGCCGCCTCGGCCATTTCGCCGGCATGCAAAGGCACCAACGGCTGATCGGCGGCAAAGTCCAGTGTGTGGGAGGGCAGCCACCCAAGCCCACGGCATTTCATCGGGCTGATGATGAACGGATTGGCCATGGTCAGCTCCTTATCACAGAAAAAACCCCCGGCCGAAGCCGAGGGTTTTACGGTTAACACCGTTATACGTACCAGAACAATCAGGCGACTGTTACAACACCGTCGTCGGTTACGGAGATACCGGTGATTGGAACAGTACCGTCAGAGGTCAGAGCCAGGTCGACGTTGGACGTGTCGCCGTCGGCGAATGTCTCAACCGTCAGGACACCGCTGTCTTCGTTAAAGAAGTACTCGAGCATGCTGTCGTCACCGTCGACGTTACCGTCGGCATCGAAGGAGCCCTGGGTATAGCCGCTGCCCAGATAAATCGCGTCGTTGTCTTCCAGAGTGACAGTGGAAGTTTCCGTCGCTTCCTTATCGAAGACAAACAGATCTGCACTGCTGTTTGTACCTGTAAAGGGCCCTGCGCCGTTGAGATCAACCTCGTCAAAGCCCAGATCATCCTGTGCGCTCTCAACATCGTCTTCCGCAGATTCAACTGCGTCTTCAGCTGCCTGCAGCGTGGCCTGGTCAGACTGGGCGGTTTCGATGTTTTCACGCAGGGTTTCACGCGCTTCGACCGCATCTACTGCAGCTTGATACTCACCGAACTCACCGTCAGTTGAGGTAGCGTCGTTAATAGCACTCTCGGTATCTGCGGCCGCGTCTGCCAGGTCGTTGCGCTGGTCAAGCGTGGTCAGCAGGCTTTCAACGCTGTCGCCCGTGGCGCCGTCGGCCAGAATGCTTGCGTCATTGGTACCGCTGAACACGTTGTCATAGGCGGTACCTACGGCGTCGAGGAAGGCATCAGCATTAACATCACTGGAAGGGTCACCCAGATAAGTTTCCGCCGCGGTCTGAATGTCGCCTAAAACTGTAGCACTACCACCGGGACTAGAGTCAATCTCGTCATTGTTGGCCAGATACGCCGCAATGGCTGCATTCACGTCAGCTGCCAGGCTTACGTTAGAGCCGTCGGCGCTCACGTCGTTTTCAAGCGCAGTTTGCGCCGTGAGGTAGTTGGAGAACAGCTGGCTGGCGGAGAGCGTGCCACCAGCGGTGCCATCGGCATTGAATTTACCATCAACCGCACGAACCGCGGCGGCGGCGTCAGTCACGGCCTGCTGAAGCTCGGCATCGGTGCCATCGTTGATGAGCGAGGTTTGCAGCTCGACCTGCTGGTCTTTCAGGTAGTCGGTAACGTCTTGAGCCTCTAGATCATCAGCATCACTGCCATCCTGATTGTCGTAGGCATCAAACAGTGAGGAGTTCTCGAGATCATTCAGCGCCGAAGTGAAGTTCTGATTCGCCAGATCCAAAGACGCTTCAGCGGTCTGGAGGGTTTGGTAATTGGCGGCAACACCACTGAGGTCCTGCATGTCATTGATCTGCTGGATCGCGGCATCAAAGTCGGCACCCGCATCCTCGCCGCTGATGCCTGAAAGCAAAGCCTTGGCGCTGTCAGCGTCGTAGCTTGGGGCGTTTTCAGTGTAGTAGTCGGCCGCGCGCTCTTTGGTGTTGAGCACGATGCGGTCGTTGCCCTGGGCGCCGGCCATGATGGATACAGCGATCTGTGCCAGAGAGCTCTCACCAGACTCGAGCAAATCGGAGTAGAAGTTGACACCTTCCTGTTCAGCGCTGCGACCAAACATCTGCTGATACAGGTTGGTGATCAGCTCTTGGCTGGACAAACCGCTTGAAAGCTCGGTGAACTCTTCTGACGTACCAAATGCGTTAACGATGGCAGCATTGCCTTCCGCATCGGCGCGGTCAGCCCAGAATTCCAGGCCTTCCTTGTCGGCAGGACGGCCATAATAGGCCACATAAAGAGATTGGACGTAGTTGAGAGATTCTGTTGTTGCCATTGACTATAGTCTCCTAGCTTATAAATAGCCGGCTTCCAAGCACCGGCCGCATCACCGCTTGAGCGCTCAAACCCGCTTCTTTTGATTCCATCATCACTCAGGATCTATTACAGGAAAAAGACATCATCAGTCTTTTTTACCAGTCCTGTTAGTTAAGGAACGTCACTAATGTAATGAGAGTTGGCTATTTTCGTCAACTTTTCTTTACCTAGAATAACGATGCTTTTTCATGCTTTAACTCCGAATCAAATAAAGCAAAAAAAACCATTCAAATCCACGCATATATGTATTCTTTTTTCAAAAAATTACATTTTCTAGCGTTATCAACTACTTAAGCGTTTACTTTTAATAAACCTTATAAGGATGAATACAGTCAGTCCATTATCCTAAGGTTTAAAAAAATTTGGCACTGACGTCTTAAAATCATAAAAAATGAATATAAAACTATATCAGACTTAATGAATATTAAAACAGATTGCTTGCCAAGCTTCGTGCTTATGGCAGTACGCATAGAGAGGTATCGACTGCATCGCCTAAACCAGCGGGTGATGCTTGCGGAATGTTCAGATTGAGGCAGCGGGGCCAAGATTCGATAGGGCATTTGAGACGGGGCAATGGCCGCCCTCCCCTTATGCGACGCTCTGCCGCATAAGGGGGAGGCGTATAAGACAACCACGTTGAGTCAACTGGCACAGCAACGTGCGTAGATGCTTCGGGCGCAAGCGGGTACACGTTGCAAAATAGCGTGAGGCGTATGCGCGCCCCCAGCCAGAGAGGCATGCGATCAGGCGGTCGGCGCTACGCCAGATACTGCATCATCAGGTATGACACCAATAAGGTGGCCGACGACGCTAGGCCAGGTAAAGCATGCCTCGGTGCGCGCACGCGCATGAGTCACCCGCGTGTCGCGCTCACAGTCATCTGCACTCAACAAGGCGCGCAGAGTTGCGGAAAACGCGTCGCGCTCGGCAAGCCATAGTTGGTGTTCATCAAAGTCCAGCCCCCGATTGCCAAAAGGCGTGGTCAATACCGGTACGCCGCTGGCAGTGTAATCCAGCATCTTGAGGTTGCTGCCGGAACCACTGAACATGGGATTGAGCGCCACGTCGGCACTGGCCAGCAGTACCTGAAGCTCGGCATCACTGACTCGACCCAGCGAGCGCACATTCGGAGGTAGATGGAGAAAATCAGGGTGTTGACAGAGACTTCCGGCCAGATAGAAAAGGACTTCCGGGTGGTGCGGCGCCAGGTTCCGGCAGATAAAGTCAGCGGCTTCGAGGTTTGGCCCATGCCAGCTTCCCAGAAACAGGGCTATACGGCGGTGCTGGCCCAATCGCTGCTGCCACCGATACCGAGCGGCCATGGAGATAAAGGGCAGCTGTTCGATGTTGGCACAGTTAGCGATGACCACGCCCTTGTCAGCCGGCAGATTATAACGATGCCGAAAGCATTGAAGATCTGTTTCTGAACAGGCCAGAATAGTATGACTTTGCTGGCAGGCAAGACGCTCGGCCTCATCCACCGCCTTGATGGCTTCCTCGGCTTCCGGTAAATGCTTCTCCAGTGCTTGAGCAATAATGGCCCGCTTGAGGTCAAGTTCAACGTTGTGTGCTTCATAAAGCCATGGACCGTGGTAGTGCGCCATCAAGGCATGCACCAGATAGGGATGAGCGCAGAGCGCGAGCGTTGTGCTTGTGCTGTAGTGTTTTAGCGCGTCGATAAATGCCGGGTTGTGCTGCCAGCCATGAATGGCGGCGATATCGTCTACCGAGGCACTTAAGACCCGCCCCAGCGACTGTCGCTGAGTACGCTGCGCCGTGGTTAACGGTATGCGGTGTTCAAAGAGGCCGGGGGCAATTTCTCGTCGGCCGGCCTGGTCATCGTTGTCACTCAGTACAAGTAGGGTAATCTGCACGCCAAGCTCAGCGGCAATGTGCCGGTAGAGATGGTACATGCGACTTTGTCCACCGCCCATGGGCGGGTAAACCGAGTAGGTATTGACCACCAGCCAGTGCGCTGCTGCCTTGACCTTGGCCGCTGACTGACGGCCACTGACGACTATGGGAAACGCTGAATCGGCGCGGTCTGCTTCACTGTCATGGGGCGTATCATCGAGCAGCTCGCGGACGGTGTTGTGCCAATTGACGTGGGCAACGCACTTTTGAGCGTGTTCCCCCATGCGCGCAGTCGTGGCACGGTCGGTGGCGGCTTCAACAAACGCATCTGCCAGCGCGTGAGCCTCCGGCGCAACACTCCAGCCACTGATGCCGTGTTTCACGAACTCGTTGACACCACCGGAGTCACAACAGGTTATCACCGGCTTGCCCGCACCCATCGCCTCTACGGTAATCAAGCCGTAGTCTTCATCGTAGGGCAGAAAAGGCACGGCAAGGGCATCGCGGTAGTGTTCGATAATCTCTGAGTCGCGCAAAAACCCTAAGAAGCGTATGCGATCATCCTCCGCAGCGAGTGCTTTCAGCTCGTGCTCCATGGGCCCAGTACCCGCAATGCGCAGCTCCATGTCGAGTTCTGTACGCAAAAAGGCGCGAATCAGCAGGTCGAGTCGTTTAGGGCCATCAAGGCGGCTGACCGTGAAGAAATAGTCGCGGCCTTCGCCCTCAAAAAGCGGGAGGTCCGAGGGGTGATGGATTACCTTGACTGGCACGCCCTCGGGAAAGTAATCGACGCGTTCGGTGACGTTGCGAGAAATTGCGGCGTAGCGACTTATTGCATGAGGCGCCAGTGCAATGGCGTCCAGATGATGGACGATGGCGCGGGTCAGTGGACCGGGAAATGCAAGCAATGCTGCGCGCACGTTAGCCGGAAGCGTGCTTTCAGTGGCCAGACGCTGTACTCGGCCAAAAAGCTCCGGTAGCTGGGCACGCTCGGGCGGCGCGTGTAGCAGTACCCTTAGCGCCCTAAGGCTTGGGTGGTGTCGCAGTACCTTAATGCTGCGCTGCCCTTTTTCCCCGGGCCACGCCTCGGGCGTGAAAGGATCTTGTACTGCACGCTCGGGCCAGGGGTAAGTGTCGTAAAGCCCACGCAGGGTATGCTGCAGGTACAGATGGTGGTCTGGGTGCTGAACCATCCAGGCCGGATACTTGGTTGAAATCACACGGTCGAAATGGCTTAAATCAAGCTCGGAAAAGCGCTGATAACTGTCCATCAACTCAACGAAGGTGCGTTCAGGACTCGGTATCTTGATCAGTTCCATCTGGTGGCCGCTGAACTGATTGACGCTCTGCAAAAGCCCCCACCAAAGCTTTTCGGCACCGCCGACAGTGAAGGGAACGGCGCTTGGTGCCACCAGCGCTATTTTCATCTCTTCCCTCCAATGAGTTGTTCGGTGACCTGCTGCCAACTGATGCCAGCTCGGTGATATGCGGCAGTCGCACACCGCCCCATTTCAGCTGAACGCACGCGATTATGCCAAGCGTCATCGATCGCCGCTGCAATGGCTTGCGGCTCAGGCGCAACGATCCAGCCGGTTTCACCATGAGATACGAATTCGCACGGACCACCGCTGTCCTTACAGGTAATCACCGGCTTGCCGGCCAGCATGGCCTCCAGCGTGATATAGCCGTAATCTTCATCATATGGGCCAAAGAAGACCGCCATGGCGTGTGCGTACCAGGCAAGTTTTTCTTCCTCGCTAAACCCACCCAGTAGACGAACACGATCATCCAGCCCGTGTTGTTCGATCAACTGACGGTAGCGTTCACGCTGCCCCCCTTCTCCGGCAATCAGTATCTTGGCAGGGGTTTGAAGGTAACGGGCTGCCTCAATCAACAAATCTTGCCGTTTAAGGCTTTCCAGCCGGCTGGGACAGAACACATAACCCCACTCTTCATCGCAATAGAAGCGCTCGGCATTATACGGAGGGTGGTACAAGGGCCGTGCTTCGAGCTGATTGTAAGTGTGCAAACGTTCGGCAACCCGGCGTGAGTTGGCGAACAACCGGCGCGCTTTAGAGAGGTGACAGTTATCGAACGCATGAACGGCGCTTTTAAGATGACGCTGTTCAGCGTTTGCCTGTTTTTCGTCCCAAAGCTCGTACATGGCTCGATGCTGGTGCATGACCCAAACGGTATGATCCGGGTGATTCACACCATAGCCTGGAAACTGAAGGCTGATGACTCGATCGATCGACACGCCATTGGGTGCGGTCATGTCGAGGCTTTCAACATAGGCCATCAAACGCTCGATCTCAGCCTCTGGCTGGAAACGAAAGGGAAAACGAAGCAGCTCTACACTATGGCCTTGCTCGCGCAATGCGCGCGCCACACCCTCTATGTGATAATCGGCGCCTCCACGCATAAAGGGAACCAAATTGGCCGTCAGCAAGATTTTCACACCGACACCTCCCCGTCATCCAGCGCCCGATCAGCACGTTTGGCCATCATCTCGTTGTCTGAAGCCTCGCCCTCTTTCACCGGTGCACGCTTAAGGCCAACAGCAGCAAAATCTTGAGGACCACAAAGGTGTCCATTGACACGTGCTGTCAGAGGGTCGTCCCCCGGGACTTTCGCCTCTTCGGGATAGGGGTTGAATCGCAGCACTTCGACGCTTGAAAAACCGTGGTAGCGCAGCATGAATGTGACGGCAGTTGGAGTCAGCGGGTTACGGTGGGTGGGGTCATGGTAAAAGGTATGACTGCCTACCAGCACGTTTTCCGGATTGGGCGTTTCAAGTATTAGGACGCCCCCGGGGACCAGAATGCGGTGAGCCTCATTTACCATCGTATAAAACACATCAAATGGCAGGTGCTCAGCAATATGAAAGCCACTGACAAGCGCATGGCTGTTATCTGGCTGGCGCCGCAGGCATTCGATAATATCGCCTTGCTCGACTGAAAAGCCCGCATGCTGACAGTGATCGATCATGGCAATATTGAGATCAACCCCATGAGGGTCAAACCCTTGTTCGGTTAACAGCGCTAACCATTCGCCGCGCCCGCAGCCGAGATCAAGCGCCTTATTTCCGGCAGCCAAGGCAATATCAAGCTGCGGTTGATATTTACGAAGATGGACAGCAATCGCATCTTCACTGCCACGACAGGCATCTTCGAATGCAAGGTACCATGCGTCAATCAAGTCCTGTGACAATTGGGTTGACTGCTCTGATGTATTGACAACACTTTCAGAGGACGCCAGTTTTTCCACGGCACGACGATGGTGCTGAAGTGCGCTCCAAAGCGCTGCCTGATAACGCTCCTGCTCGGACAGTATATGTTTCTGCTGATCGAGCTCATGCTCAAAAGAACCAAGTTGCGCGCCCTGTGACTCGAGCGTTGCAAGTAGACGCTGTGTTTCTCCATCAAGCTCTATCAAAATATCGCGTATTAATTCGCCATTGCGTTGCTCTTTAACCTCCAGGCATGAAAGGCGCGCAAGCAGACGCAAACGTGGACGTATCGCAATTGAGGCCATGCGATAAATGGGGCGTAGGACAACATGCACTCCTCGCCTCAGTGGACCGAACTTTCCGGCGATCCTGAAGGGCAGTGTCAATGCGCCTCGACGCGGAATAACGACATTTTCTCGAGCTAGATACGCCTGCGCTTCATCCGCGCAAAGCAAAACAGCCAAGATGTAAAGCCTACCGGCGCGCGGCAAGAGATCTAGGTAGTGGTTCATACCGCCGCTATCGGCTGCACGACCCATCAATATCTGATACGCACGATCAATAAAAAGCTCATCACTTAGATGAGGTGCAAAAAGCTCCTCGAAACAAGGATGATGTAGATTTAAAACGTCTTGCTTGTAAGCATCTTCGCTGAGCTCATTCAAACAATGGCGCCATGTATATGACGGAGGTTCACTACTAGGTGATTGTGTATCGATTTGACGCGCCACAACCTTGAGTCGATTAACAAGGCCATCGATATCATTAAATGTCTGCGACATGGGGTTGTTCCTGATCTGCGATAAAATAGCCGGCCTTTCAAGACTTGTTTACTGTGTCTGTAACCATTTCGATAGGCAGACGGCAAACACCAGAAAAGATATTATGTTTGAAACCGGCAACTTCAAACTGCAGGTAGCCATCACACCACCAGTAACAATCATCAAGATGATGCTCACGGCTATGAAGTGCTGCAGTTAGAGTATATTTACCAGGGGCAATATCAGCGCAAATACTGATTCGAATAAAACGACGCTCGCCAGCTGCAAATGATAGTGTTTCCCCTAACTGAAAGGTATTAAAACCAAATATATCCTGACCGAAGCGGTCTCTTATTAATAAACCCAGCGTCACCTCTTCAATGCTTTTCTTGGCCTCTAATTCCAATTGAATATCCAGCATTTCACCGCTGGAAATTGAACTTGCCAAACTTTCACGTCCCGTAGCTTTTCCCTGGATTATCTGTATTTCGCCGCTACCATAGGCCCCTTGGTCACGGTCGGCTCGACGCCCCTCTTCTTCTTCGGCTTGACGTGCCATGATGCGATTATATACGTTAACCGCATCATCAGGGCTTCCTTGAAATACAATGCTTCCCCCTTCGATGACCAGCGCTCTATCACACAGCATTTTTACAGCGTTTAAATCATGCGATACAAAAAGAATGGAGCCACCGCGCTGCTTGAACTCGCGGATTTTTTTCATGCATTTTTGTTGAAAATAACCGTCCCCGACTGACAGAGCTTCATCGACCAAAAAGCAACGTGGGTCAGCATGGATCGCGATCGAAAAGGCCAGGCGCATAGTCATTCCCGAGGAATAGGTGCGAAGTGGCTCATCTATATAGGCACCGAGCTCTGAGAATTCGACGATTTCGTTACGTTGTTCTTCGATTTCAGCATGGCTCATGCCAAGCATCAGGCCGTTGGCAATGATATTTTGAAGGCCAGTTAACTCAGGGTTGAATCCTGTCCCCAGTTCCAGAAGACCAGTAATTCTGCCATCAACTTCAATCTCACCACTGTCTGGTAATAACACACCAGTTATCAATTTGAGCAAGGTCGATTTGCCAGCACCATTACGGCCCAGAACTCCGAGAACCTCTCCCGGAGAAACACTGAAGGAAATATCATCGAGTGCTTTATAGCAGCTATGGTGTACATGACCGGTAACGGCCTCCCGAAAACGATCAAGAGGCCGATCAAATAATTTAAACGTTTTTTCGAGGCGTCTGATTTCTATCATTTCAATCTCCTACAGACAGTCCCTTAAATCACGCTCAGTGCGCTTCAGAAGCCAAACTGAAAGCCCTAATACAAATAAGGTTGCCAGCGTGAATAGAAAAATCGGTAATAAATCCGGCACTTTATGGAGCATAATAAGTGAACGGTAAGACTCAACCAAAGTAAAGAAAGGATTAAAGTGCATCCAGTGCATTACCCAAGAAGGTAAAATATCAGTAACGTAAACAATTGGCGTCACCCAAAACCAAACTTGCAAAACTACAGCAACAACTTCCTTGACATCTTTTAAATATATTGAAAGTATTGCCAAACCTAACCCTAACGAGTAGACAAACAAGCATTGCAACAGGAAAACTGCAGGTACTAATAAAAAATAAAAGGAAAGAGGAAAGCCAATTATCAGCAAAAACCCTATAAAAAAAGCCATACTAATAGCATAAACTATAGCCTCAGCTAAAATCACAGAAAGTGGCATAGCAAACAAAGAAAGATTCACTTTAGTAACGAGATGCCGATGATCTCTAAAAAGGTTTGTTATTCGGGCGATACCATTTGCAAATGCTGTCCACGCCAACACACCGCTAATCAAATATATGCTGTAAGCGTATTGATCTATATCAACTCCAAATCCTTCAAGCCGTGCCCCCATAATGCGAGAAAAAACCAGAACAAATACTAAAATATTAACTAGTGGAGCGATAAAGGTCCATGTAGCGCCGAGCGCCGAACCGGTATGCCTCTCGATTAGATCCTGCCGCGTAAGGTGCAAGATAACAGGCAAACTGTCTTTTATTCTACAAAAACGATCAAGCATTTAATATTTTAAACTCGTTTTAATGAGCTTACCAAAAGCTCAAATGAATGATGCCAGTTGAACTGGCCTGCACGCTCCTTTCCGGCATACATAAGCTGCTTAGATTTATTATTGTCTTCTAAGAGTAGTATCATTGCCGCTCTAATTTCCTCAATATTTTCGGGGTCTACACATAAAGCTGCGCTTGAAGCAACTTCACGAGTAGCACCTCGATCAGAAGTAATAACAGGCACTCCTGCTGCCATGGCTTCAACGATAGGCATGCCGAATCCTTCATATAATGAAAGATAAGCAAAAAAAGTGGCATTAGCGTAAAGCGCTGGCAAATCCTCGTCGGCAATGTAACCTAATAACCGAATACGTCCTGCATTAATCGCTTTTGATGCTTCAGGAGAAATAGCATCTCCCCATCCTTGCATTCCAACCAATATCAAAGGGCAATAACGTTGTTGCTCTGGTGGAAGTGTTAAAAAAGCCTCAATAAGACGATTCAAATTTTTACGAGGTTCAAGCGTTCCAACACTCAAGCAATAATGCGAAGGCATTTGGTATTTAGCTATCACACGCTGCTGATCAATAACATTTGAGTAGAAAAAACGCTCTGAAACACCAGGAGGTACAATATCTATGCGCCCCTGGTTAATACCATAAAGTGTTGTTAATTCTTCAGCAGTAAATTCAGATACTACATTAATGCGATCAGCTTTTTTCAGACTATTTTCTAAGTTTCTGTTTAAAAAAGAAACCCGCTCTTTTGGATGGTATTCAGGAAAGCGTTTATGAGAAAGATCGTGTACTGTAATAACACTTTTTCCTTGCCAGGGCAGCCGAATAAAGTTTGGTTCCCAATAAACTGCTTCAGCCGCGTCTGGTTTTTGAAGCCGGTACCATTGCAAACGATAAGTCAAGGCAGCACGATAAACATGACGTGTTAGAGGATTACGCATATATCGCTTTAACGCGCCATTCGCTTTACTCTTGCTTGAATAACCACTTGAGCACGGGCTTTCTTTCAAGAGCGATGATTCGCTATTTAAAGGTGAAATATTAGGCCCAGCCAGACCATGCACGTTAATGCCGTGAGAAGCATTTTTACTAACTAGTATTCGAGTTAGCTCACGGGTGTAATGCCCGACGCCAGTTAGAGGAGCCATCAAGGGCTGTAGGTTCACTATGAGCTGCATATCAAGCCGGCTGAAAAAGCCTTTTATCCTCTAATAGTGTAATGATACGGCTTAAAAAAACTTCACCGGAAAATCGTTCGGCATTTCTTCGACAAGCCATGTGTGAAAAATCTATAAGTTCGAATTTCTCTACCGCCTCGCAAAGGCTTTCAGCAGTTTGTTCATTGAAAAAAATGCCTGTTTTTTCCGAATCAGCTAACTCACTGATACCACGAACTGTTTCCAAAGCACCACCCCGGCCATACGCGATTACCGGCGTTCCACATGCCTGAGATTCCAATGGCATAATGCCGAAATCATCATCCGCAGAAAAAATAAATCCACGTGCACGAGCAAGATAATCATACAGCAGATCATCCTCACAATATCCTAGGAAGGATATATTATCGTGGCCTTTAGACAACTGCTTAAAATAATCGGCTTCCGGGCCGGAACCAATTACAATTAGGTTCCGCTGCGGCATTTTTTTAAAGGCTTTTATGGCTAAATCAATACGCTTATAAGGTACAAGTCGTGATGCAGCAAGATAGAAGGCCTCTCGTGGAGCTGCGCTAAAGGGGATCTTTTCAGTAGCAACAGGAGGATATAAAACCTCACTCTCACGCCTGTAATATTTTTTTATCCTTCGTGCAACATTTCTTGAATTAGCCCAAAAATAATCCACTTGGCCGGCAGTAATGTAATCCCAGTGGCGTATTTTATAAAGAGCGTATCTTACAAACCATCTAAGAAACACCGATCGGTAATTAGCATCAGTTAAATACTCTTCTTTCATATCCCATGCATAACGCATGGGTGTATGGCAATAACATATATGCAATTGATTCGGATGAGTCACAACTCCTTTAGCCACAGCCGAGCTTGACGAAATAACCAGATCATATTCATTTACATCAAGTTGCTCGATAGCAAAGGGCATTAATGGCAAAAAAAGCCTATGGTGTTTTTTAGCAAAAGGAACCTTTTGTAAAAAGCTGGTTGTTATTTTTTTACCTGTAAGCCACCGCCTTTTTTGAATTGGTAGATCATCAACTGTTGTAAAAATATCTGCCTGAGGAAATGCAGCCAGCAATCCCTCAATTACTTTTTCAGCACCACCGTTAGTTACTAACCAATCATGAACAATAGCAACGCGAAGATGCGCTGTTAATATATGCAAATGCGATAATGCGCCATCAGTGTGATTAATCATGCTTGATAAGCTCCCTTGAGCTTCAACTTCATCTGAAAGCGACATTTATTTTTCTTCTTTAGAGCTATCTGGCGTACGACCATAAATATCATCAAATCGCACGATATCATCTTCCCCAAGATAACTACCCGTTTGCACCTCAATCAAACGAAGAGGGATTCTACCAGGATTCTCAAGACGGTGAATTTTGCCTAATGTGATATAAGTTGATTCATCTTCTGAAAGCAGAAAACTTTCGAATTTTTCCAACTCCCCAAGAGTAACCCGCGCTGTACCGCGCACAACTACCCAATGCTCAGCACGATGATGGTGCATCTGTAGTGATAGCCGTTGACCAGGATTGACCACGATTTCTTTAACCTGAAATCCATCAGCAAGAACCATAGTACGATAATAGCCCCATGGACGATATATATGTTTATGGTTCAAATACTCAGAGCGTTGATGAGATTTTAAAAGATTTACAACTTCTTTGGTTTGCTGAGCGCTTGCACGATCTGTAACCAAGACAGCATCGTCCGTTTCAACAATAATAAGGTTATCAACACCAATGGCTGCTACAAGTCGTGATTCGCTACGCACATAACTATTACGACACTCACGAAGCAAAACATCACCATGCGTAGCATTACCATTATCCGAATCTGGCTTTGCTTTGAGATCATAAAGTGCATCCCAAGCACCAATATCGCTCCAGCCTGGATTCATGGGTATCACTGCAGCATTACGAGTGTGTTCCATTACAGCATAATCAATGGAATCGCTTCGGCATGTAGAAAATATGGATTCTTTAAACCTAACAAAATCAAGATCCTTTTGGCGTTGTTCGAAAGTTTCTTTACAGGTTTTTAAAATATCAGGAGCATACTCTGACAGCTCATTAAGATAGCACTTGGCCCTGAACAAAAAAATGCCACTATTCCAAAGATATTCTCCGCTATCTAAATATTCTTGTGCTTTTAACTTATTCGGCTTTTCGACAAATGAAGAGATTGAAAAACCTTCACCTAATTCACTCGCCTTATGAATATAGCCATATCCAGTATTCGGAAACAGAGGTTCGACACCAAAAGTAACAAGATTATTATTTTCAGAAAGCTCTAAACCAAAATTTACTGCCTTAATAAAACTAGAGTTATCTTGGATAACATGGTCGGCCGGCATAACCAATAAAGTGGGATCACTATCATTTTCAAGCGCAGAAAGCGCAGCTAGTGCCAGTGCTGGAGCGGTGTTGCGCCCGACTGGTTCCAAAAGTAAAGATGACGGTGTTATACCTATATTTTGCATTTGCTCTGCAACTAAGAATCGATGTTCTTCGTTACAAACAAGTATTGGTCTACAACAATTCTCAAGCCCATTGATGCGCAGAGCCGTTTCTTGAAGCAAGCTGTGTGTTTCTGAGTTGAGATTTAAAAATTGCTTGGGATAATGCTCGCGTGATACTGGCCATAAGCGAGAACCTGAGCCGCCTGAAAGAATAACAGGAAATATCATTTAAACTCCTAATGACAATGAGTCGCAAAACAGAATTAAGACAGTTACCACAAAAAGGTTTGAATCTATATAAAATATAATTAATATCAAGATGTTAAAATACACAAAGTAGATTTACTATCCCAATTACAATTTTTTGTTATCAACCTCTGCTATAAGATAGCCCTTAGAAGTTAGAACAACATGAATGTAAGTTTAAAAGACTAAAATATTTCAAAATGGCAACTCAAGATCAAAACCTTACCCTAACTAGACCAATCTAAGATATTACACCTTATTGCCAAATGGAAAAATGTCGATCAAAATTGTATTTTTTTAATTCCAGCACACACAAAATGTACATCGTCAGAAGATAAAGCCTCTAATCTGCCTCTCCTGCTTCTATTATAGTGCTAATTTGATGCATCACCTCAATAAGATCTTCTGTAGCTAACTTACCACTGGCAGCTTTAAGATTGAGCCTATCCAATAATAATTGACGAAAGGTTTCCACGTATTGGATTCGCTGCGAATACAGGTCGGCACGCGCCCCAAGCACATCGACCAGATCGCGCAGGCCAAGAGCGGCACCCTTGTCTGCGGCTTCAAGGTAGAGTTCGCCGGAACGAATGGATTGAGCAAGCGCCTCAAGACGGGTGATGTCTCCACCAATGTTGCGATGATACTGCCGCATTTTTTCCAGCGACTGCCGACGAGCGTCACTGACGTCCGCCATGGCCGCCTGTTGGCGCAGCTCTCCCTGACGAATACTGGTACTGGTATAGCCACCCCGGTACAGATTCATCCGGGCCTGTATGGTGGCTGTCTTGTCCTCGCTTTCCCGATAAGGGTCATCGCTGTTGCGATCCTGCCAGGTCAGATTGAGATTGACCTCCGGATAATAGCCCGCCTGGCGAGTGCTGGTATCGGCGCGCGCCACTTTAAGCTGCGACTGCGCCAGCACGACTTCTGCATTGTTGCTGATCAGGGGCTCCATCTGGTCGAGTGGCGGCGGTGTTTTAAACCCCTCGTCCGGAAATGTGCTCAATGCAAAATGATCAAAGTCAGGGGAAACGCCGGTCAGGCGTTCCAGAGTCGATCGAGCATTATCGTAGTCGTTTCGGGCCGCTGCGATATCGGCAAGGGTACGATCATGCTCGGAGCGCGCCGCCAGAAGGTCGATCCGATCTCCGATGCCCAAGTCATAGGCTCTTTGCGCCTGAGTAACCTGAAGTTCCAGTGATTCACGCTTGCTTGCCAGCAGCTCAACACGCCTGGAAAGATAGAAGGCATTTAGATAGGCCTCGGCCGTCTCCAGCGCCAGGTCTCTCTCATTGACCACAATCTGTTGCTCGGCAGCATCGCGCTGACGGTTGGCCTTTTGAACCTGACGAATGCGCTCCATTGAAAACAGGGGCTGAGAGAGCCTGATCTGACGTGTCGTGTCAGTAGATCTCCCCTCACAACGGCGCTCGAACTCGGACCCGGCCGCCGGCTCGCCCGTCTCGGGGTTTTGCACGCAGCTATTTAGATTGCCGTCGGTGTAGATATTGTCGCTTTCGGTATAGCTGCGCAGCACCGTAACATCGATCTGTGGCTTGAGACGCGCCCATGCCATGGGCACTTCCAGACCTGTCGCCTCGGCTTGGAGGCGCTGACTGGTCAGCGAAGCGTCGTTTTCAAGCGCGCGTGCAAAAAGCACCGGCAATGAGGGCACGGTATTGGCATAAGATACCTGCGACTTCGACGCCGAAATAGTCTGACGACTTGACCCTCCATTTCGGGCCGACAACGGCATCTGCTCACTTGATGATAGCGAGGGCAGCGCCGCACCGTTCGACTCGTCCCGCTTCGTGAGATTCAGCTGGACGGCGCCATTGGCTTCACCGGTGTCTATTTGCATCATGAAGTCATTGCCGGAAGCCGGTACGCTCGTTAGTGCCACGCCGCTAAAAAGCAGGGTACCGATACTCCACAATGTGCGCCGAAAATGGGTCATGCCTTCTCCTCAGTCCTGACGCATGGAGCGGTTGAGCATATCGGTTACAGGCTGCATCAAGTAATCGAAGAGCGTTTTCTCACCCGTTTGAATCATGATCTCAGCGGGCATGCCGGAGAGTAGCTGCATATTCTCGGTCATCTGCTCTCGCCCTTCCTCCGAGACCTGAAGCAGTGCCTTGTAATAACGCGAGCCGGTGTTTTCATCTTCAAAGCTATCTGCCGAGACGTGATCCACCACACCATCAACCACTGGCGCGCGGCGCTGATTAAAGGCGCTGAAACGGATTTCGGCCGACTGGCCACGGTAGATATTGTCAATATCCTGAGCAGGTATGCGCGCCTCAACCATGAAGCCTTCATTGGCAGGCACGATACTCATGATGGGCTCACCGGCCCGAACCACGGCACCGATGGTGTGAATATCAAGGCCGACGACAGTGCCACTGACCGGAGCCTTAATATCAGTACGACCCACTTGATCCTGAAGGGCCACCATGCGCTCACGTGAATCGGAGATCTGAGATTGTGCCTGGCGCAATTGCTCGCCAATTTCCTGCTGATAGTTTTGTTGTTGAGATTCGATACGCGAGCGGTTTTCGCTAATTTGGGATTTTAACTGCGCGATTTGTGCCCGTGCCCGAGCGGTCTCGGATTCAGATTGCAGGACTTGGCGCTGAAGTTCGCGAATACGCTGATTATTGCCAAGCCCTTCCTTGAAGAGCGACTGGTAGTCTTCCACTTCACTACTCAAGGAAGAGATCCGTTTTTGATCGATACTGATGGTTTTTGTCAGACCATCGATTTGTTCGCGATATTGCTGAATTTGATCATTAAGGGCAGCGATCTCGCTTTTCAGTGAACTACGACGCGAGAAGAACAGACTTTTTTGAACCGCCATGATCTGCTGAAAACGATCATTGTTCTGCACCATTTTCGTTAGCTCATCCGGAAAGGTCATGCTGTCGCTCCCCTGCTGTTCTGCAAGCAGCCGGGCTTCCTGAGCGCTGGCAATGAACCAGTTGGCACGTGCGATATCATATTGAGAGCGGGACTGGGTGCCATCCAGTACCATCAACACATCGCCTGCTTCCACATGATCGCCGTCGCGCACATTGATTTGATCAACGATACCGCCCTCAAGGTGCTGCACCGTCTTTTTAAAGCTTTCAACCGAGACAGTCCCGCTGGCAACAACCGCGATGGAAAGCTGGGCCAAGGCAGCCCACAGTCCGAACCCCCCAAAGGCGACCAGCAGGATAATAATACCGGCCAATTTCACCTTTCGGTCACTGGTAGGCAGTTCAGGGCGCTGACTGCCCGAACTGCCCTGACTACCTGGCGTACGGTTGCCTTCCAGAAAGGTCTGGCTGCCAGCAACAACATCATTTGCCATGAAAGGAAACTCCAGAACTTACAGAAATGGTGACAGGAACTCGCCGGTCTTTAGCTTTTTGAAGCGTGCCCCGAGACTGATTTACGACCATGCTCGTTAAGAGATGTCGGCGGCTTGCTGCCTTGATCAGCGGGTTTACGCTGGCGAGCAAAGCGGTTTAGTACTTCATCCCGTGGGCCGAACATGCTGACCTGCCCATCCTTGAGCACAAGAAGTTTGTCCATGCTGCTAAGTACACTGGTGCGATGCGAGATGACAAAAACGGTAGTACCTTCTTCCTTGAGCACCGCAATCGCTTTGGCAAGAGCCCTTTCACCACTGTCATCCAGATTGGAATTGGGTTCATCGAGCACAACCAGTACCGGTTTCCCATAGAGCGCACGCGCCAGGCCGATGCGCTGTCTTTGACCACCGGAAAGTGCACCGGCAGAAGCCGATATGAAGGTGTCGTAGCCATCGGGCTGCTGCAGAATCATTTCATGAACACCAGCACGCTGAGCGGCTTCGACCACACGTTGGGCATCCACTTCACCAAACCGCGCGATGTTTTCACTAATGGTGCCATCGAACAGTTCGATGTCCTGGGGCAGATAGCCGATCCAGGGGCCTAGTTCATGGCGATTCCATTGAGTGATATCGGCCCCGTCCAGACGAACCTTGCCGACTTGGGTAGGCCAGATCCCAAGGAGAACCCTGGCAAACGTCGACTTACCTGAAGCACTAGGTCCGATGACCCCAATGTGCTCCCCCTTACCTACTTCGAACTGCACACCGCGAATGGTCGACATTCTTGCCCCCGGGGGGCCTGCGGCGATGCCTTCGATGCTCACCCGCCCTGTCGGATCAGGCAGTGACATTCTTTCGCTTTCAGCAGGGATGTCGTTGAGCAACGTTTGCAGGCGCTCATGGGCGTTTCGGGCGCCTACAAATCCTTTCCATGCACCAATCATCTGATCGATCGGTGCCAGAGCGCGCCCCATCAGAATGGAACCTGCGATCATCATTCCGGGGCTGATCAAACCGTCGATTACAAGCAACGCACCCAATCCTAGAATCAAGGACTGAAATAACATCCTTAATACTTTTGAAACATTGGACAGAGTGCCGGCACGATCACTGGCCCAGGATTGCTTGATCAGAAATTCTCGATGGCGAGCGGCCCAACGCTGGCGTATCCCGGGGAGAATGCCCATAGCGTGCAACACTTCGGCATTGCGAAGGTTGGAATTGGCAAGCTCCTGAGCCTTTATCTGCTCACTGCTGGCCTCGGCCAGAAGTTTCCGAGTGGCATACTCATTGGTGATGGCCAATGCGAACAAAATCACGCCCGCACCAATGGCAAATACACCGAACCACACATTGAACATGAAAAGGACAGCGATATAGACCGGAATCCAAGGAGCATCAAAAAAGGCAAAGAGACCATTTCCGGTCAAGAACTGCCTAAGACTTGTCAGATCATTGAGGGGCTGCGCGGTCTGCTGACCGGGAGTCAGAAGGCTTTTTCGAAACATGGCCCCATAGAGCCGATCGCTTACCAGCGTATCAATTCGATTACCCACTCGAACCAAAAGGCGGGAGCGCACGATCTCAAGCCCACCCATGACAACGAAAAGGAAGATTACAATCAAAGTCAGCATCAACAGCGTCGCTTCACTTCGAGTAGTGATGACCCGATCATAGACCTGCAACATGTAAAGAGGCGGTACCAGCATCAAAAGGTTGATGAACATGCTGAATACGCCCGCAGAAATGAAGGAGTTTCTACACGCTTTTAGCGCCACCCCAAGGTCGGAAGGAGGCTGTTTTTGCTTCGAAGGCATGACAAATGCTCATTGTAATTGAAAAAAAGAGCAGACTTTTAATGCCCGAACTCTAACAAAAAGGGCTACCCTTTTCTAGATTAGGCCTAAGAAGCGCTGTTATTTACGATTCAACATCGACCAGACATAAAACGATAACGCTAAGCTATTACGTTTTTTTGACCGGTGTCGGTACTCAGAGGCATGAGGGCATCAGTTATAGGCTTGAGGTAGCGCCAACTCGATAGGAGGATTCTGATTCTACCGGCCGTATTGTCCGTAAAACGAGGGGAAGTGCTTCAAGGCTTAGCTAACAGTGAAACGCCTTTCAGAAGCGCCAGAAATCAGACCAAGACCATCAAATTTAAGTTATTAAAATACATCTCGCCCCTTAAAACCAATTACTAGTGTTTTAAAAATAATCAAAATATCAAGACCAACATTCCAGTGCTCGATATACCAAAGATCGTGCTCAACTCGATTCTGCATTTTTTCCAGTGTGTCGGTTTGTCCGCGATACCCTTTAACTTGTGCCCAACCTGTAATCCCCGGCTTAACCATATGCCTTTGCATATACGACTCCACAAGCTCTTTGTAATATTCATTATGTACAAGCGCATGAGGCCTGGGCCCCACGATCGACATTCGACCTTGTAGAACATTAAAAAACTGAGGCAGCTCGTCAAGCGATGTTTTTCTAAGAAAGGCACCGACGGGAGTAAACCTAGGATCTCTTCGAACTGCTTGAGTAACATTTCCACTAGGCTCATCATGCACATACATTGACCGAAACTTGTAAACCTTAAATCTTCTCCCACTTAATCCTGTTCTATATTGCTTAAAAAGTACTGGCCCCGTAGACGTACAACGAACAGCAATTGCAATTGCAATATAAAGAGGAAGACACAACGTCATGATCAAAGAGCTTAATAAAACATCCTCACATCGCTTAATAATGCGCGCATTACCGCTCATGGGACTGACGCTTAAATCTATAGCATAGAGACCTACTACCTGACTCACTCTGTGGTTCAGAAGAGGGAGGTCGGAAAACTCAGGTATGAATCGAACTTCGACAGTTTGATATCTCAAGGAATGCATAAGAGATTTAACGACACCACCCAGTGCCAAAGGCATACAAATCCATACCTCATGAACTTGTCGCTCAGCTACACGGCGAGTAATAATTTCCATTTCCTTAGGCCCAGGATCTTGACTCAGCCGGTGTATACCGCTGATGGAAAATCCAGCACTTTTCTCCTCACGCATATGGCGTGTAATATCACGCAGAATTATTCCCGGCCCAATAAGAAAAACTTTTCTTCTATTTAAACCACGTATTCTCAACCATGACAGGATTTTTTTGGCCAATAAACGAGAGAGGGAACATAAAACAAAAGATATGGCTAATGTCATTCCAAGCCACAGCCTTGAATAGCGATGCGCCGCCTGAGCAAAATAAATTAATGACGCAGCAGCAATAGCAACCAAAATCCAAACTATCAATAGTCTAAAAACAAGCGTTATCAACGAGGTGGTTCTCCATCTAACATAAGCTTGTCTTAATATATTAAGCAGTACAACCAACAGCACAGTGACCATTAGGGCTAACTGGTATCTTTCATGCAGCTCGAAACTTCCCAGCCTTATTTGATAAGCCGCCATCCCTGAGAGCCAAATAAGCAATGCGTCAAAGACTGGGCCAAAATAATGTAAAGGGAACCGTTCGGTAACTAAAAGTTTTCTTCCTTTCATTTAGATTTTAGCCATAATTAAATTCATGCATGAATGTAAAGAACTACTGACAACCATATCCAGATCACAAAGATTAGGCAAAGACCGCTAAAAAAGCATCAACACCTTTGGAAGCTGTCTATACACTTCAGTCCGAGAACTTTTCTCGCATAGCACTTAAAAACAAGCTGTATCCAATTAAAACACATAGCTATCATGCACCAACACCTCTTGTCGAAATAATTACAACCCAGTCAGCTCACCCAGCTAAATTTTAAAAACTCAAACCAATATATAAAACTTTAGATTAACGCTAGCATCGATCTCGCTTGAGCACTTTTTTAAAGCGAGCCTAAAAAAGGCTTATACTTTGATACCACATCTAAAAAAAATACCAATGTGTAAATTTATCAAAAAACTATTCACACACACTACCCTAATAATATAAAACAGCCACATCAAGGCTACTTTCAAAAAAACCCAAGCAGATACTTGCAAAAATTATTACCTTACAAAGATAAACAGCAAATTCACCTACTGACTAACACCAAACGTATTGCTTAAAAAAATCAATAGCGCAGACTTCATAAGCACGAACCGCCTCCCCCTCTACTCGAAATGCTTGCCCAATATCTTATAATAAAAAATTAAATCTATCTAAGAGCGTTAACTTGCCCCATCTTGATATCCCCAAAAACTGAAACTTAAAATTTCACCGAAAAGTAGGCTCGCAACCTGCGTTGACAATGAGAAACCAGCTCTACAGAGGGCATTTATTACGCTAAACACCTAGCAACTGATTAACAATTTTATTTATTGAACATTATCTTTGTAAGGTATTACCAATAAACCCCATCAGCCGATCGCCGTACCGCGTAAGGTTCTGCTCCTGCATAAGCTGCGCTCTAGCGCGCTGGCCGATGCGCCGGCGCAGTTCCACGTCATTGGCCCATTCGATCAGGGTTTGCGCGGCCTCTTCCGGGTCGATCACCTGAGCGGAGACCAGGTCGTCCCTGCTCGGTGAATACACCTCGCTCGGGCCCTGCACGCAAAGCTCGCTGTACTTTTTGAGTGCATCTCTTGGCCGAGTAGGTTCGATGATGGCGCCGTTGGCGGCGTCCATTAACGCCTCCGGCAGGCCATCAACGTTACTGACAAGCGTCGGCAGGCCATAGGCCATCGCCTCCTGCGCTACCAGCCCGAACGGTTCACGCCAGGAGGGGCAAATAAACGCATCGAGCTCGGTGTAAAACGCCGACATGTCGTTGACCAGCCCGCAGAAGCGCACGTTGTCCTGAAGTTGCCACCGCTCAACCCATTCACGCAGCACCGGCTCGAGCGGCCCCTCCCCCGCGATCCAAAGCTCGGCCTCGGGCAACTCGGCCTGAACACTACGAAAGGTCTCGAGCGCGACCATCGGCGCTTTTAAGCCTTTGAGGCGGCCTGCAAACCCGAGCCGAAAGCGCCCTTCCGGGTGTTCAGCAACACGTTCCGGCACCTCGATGGCGTTATGCAAGGTCAGCGCCGGTACGCGTTCGGAGAGCCCGCAGCGAAGTTGAAGCATGCGATAGGCGGCATGGGAAACCGCGACCACGCCGGAAAGACGCGCAAGGTAGTCATCGACCTCGCGCGTTTTCGGCGCGGTCCAAGAAGTGCCGTGCTCGTAATGAAAAACCGGGTGGCGCTCAAGCATCGGGAGCGGGTTACCCGCCAGCTTGTTCCAGACAAGAATGGCCTGGGGGTCGATGCGCTCGATCAGTGCTTTCTGATGCCGGCCGCGAAGGCCCAGAAGCTCAGGCAGCTTGAGTGTCGAGGGCCCCTTGATGTTGTGAATCGGGTAGCCCCGGGCACTCAGCTCATCGCGCAGAAACGGATGCACCTGTTCGGTTTGCAGCAACACATCCAACGCCATCGCGCGCTTGTATTCGGTCACAAACCGAAGAAAATAGCGCTCCACACCTCCCAGGTTCTTAAGACTGACAAGGTGCGCCATTCTGGGCGGCGATGGTGCGTCGTTGCTCATGATAGGGTTACCAGCTGGGAGTGATTGACCTGTCACACTATATCATGAGGGCTTGATGAGACACCTGCCGAAGACGGTTTTCACCAGCCGATGGTTCGAGCGAAAATGCGTTCGCGCTCGTCGGGCACTTCCCGCCCTGGATAACGCCTACGTACGCTTCAATCTGCCCGGTTTCACGCCGACGGCCGATGAGGCCGCCCCGGCGTCGAAGGCCCTGGCGGCGCTTAAGCAGGCTGGCCACGCCGGGTATCGTGAAGGCGCCGCACCGCGCATTTTGTGGATGTACTGGAATACACCGGCCGATGAGGCACCGGAGGTGGTTCGGCTGGCAATTGCCTCCTGGCAGGCGCTCAACCCCGAGTATGAAGTGCGTGTGCTCACCGATGACACGATGGTTGAAACACTCGGTGTTGATCTCTTTTCGGTATTCACGTTAAGCCGCATCAAGCTGACGCTCGCCATGAAGACCGATGTCCTCCGGCTGTACCTTCTAAGCGTGTACGGCGGCGTGTGGGTGGATGCCACCGTCTTCTGCCTTCAGCCATTGGAGAAGTGGCTACCCGAGGCGCGCGCGCCGCTCGATCTCTTTACCTTTCGCCACCCCACGGAAAGAAGCCGGCCTGTGGAGGCGTGGTTCATCGCGGCAAGCCCGGGGCATCCGGTGGTCAAAAGCACACTGGCCCTGTTCGTCGATCATTTATTCGCACCGAGAACCGCCGCGCTGTTTGTCTCCAATAACCGAAAGGACCTGAAAAAACTCGGGGTACACTCGAACCATCCTGAACGGCTCTACGCCGATACGATCACCGCCGCCGAAGGCTACGGGTTCATGCCCTATTTTTCAGTGGGCTACTTCTTCAATGAAAGTATGCGGCGTCATTGGCACGCCCATGAGATCGAAGCGTTTCTGGCGCTGCCGAACCGTCATCTTTCTCACACGAAGACCGAGGGTCTGGAACAGGCGGTCGTCTCCAAGGAGACCTACAAGAAGACGCACCAGCAAAGCGAGGCGTATGCGATCAAAAAGGCGCACCTTCAGTCACTCTTGAACACGCCTGCACGCTAGGAACGGACGCGTTCAAGGCTTGAACCCAAAACACAGGCATTAAAAAAGCCGCACGGTGTGCGGCTTTTTTGAACAACGCGCCCGTTACCGGGCGCGCGGTTTAATGCATCGCGTCGATCAGGAGTAGACCGGCAGACGCTTGCAGATTTCCTCGACCTTGCCACGCACCTGATTCTCGATCTCGGTGGTGTCTTCGCCCTTGCCGAGCACGTCAAGAATGTCGCAGATCCAGCCGGTAAGTTCGCGGCAGTCGTCGACCTTGAAGCCACGCGTAGTGACAGCCGGCGTACCGATACGAAGACCGGAGGTGACGAACGGGCTTTGCGGGTCGTTCGGCACGGCGTTCTTGTTGACGGTGATGTGGGCACGGCCAAGTGCCGCGTCCGCATCCTTGCCGGTCACGCCCTGCTTGACCAGAGACAGCAGGAAGAGGTGGTCCTTAGTGCCGCCGGAGACAACATCGAAACCGCGCTCGACAAACACTTCCGCCATGACCTTGGCGTTGTCCAGCACCTGCTGCTGATACTGTTTGAAGTCAGACGAGAGTGCTTCCTTGAAGCACACGGCCTTGCCGGCGATGACGTGCATCAGCGGGCCGCCCTGACCGCCCGGGAATACGGCAGAATCAAGCTTCTTGTAGAGGTCCTTGTCGCCGCAGGCAGACAGGATCAGGCCGCCACGCGGGCCACGAAGGGTCTTGTGCGTGGTGGTGGTGACGACGTGGGCGTGCTTGAGCGGGCTCGGGTAGAGACCCGCCGCGACCAGACCGGCCACGTGCGCCATGTCGACGAACAGGTACGCACCGACGTTATCGGCGATCTCGCGGAACTTGCTCCAGTCGATGATCTGGGAATACGCCGAGAAGCCGGCGATGATCATCTTGGGCTTGTGTTCTTCGGCCAGACGCGCAACTTCGTCGTAATCGATCAGACCTTCGTCGTTCAGGCCATACTGGACGGCGTTGTAGTGCTTGCCGGAGAAGTTCGGCTTGGCGCCGTGCGTCAGGTGGCCGCCCGCGTCAAGGCTCATGCCGAGTACGGTGTCGCCCGGCTTGACCAGCGCCTGGAACACGGCGCTGTTGGCCTGGGAACCGGCGTGCGGCTGAACGTTGGCGTAGTCGCACTCGAACAGCTCACAGGCGCGGTCGATCGCAAGCGTTTCGACCTTGTCGACGAATTCGCAGCCGCCATAGTAGCGCTTGCCGGGATACCCTTCAGCGTACTTGTTGGTCAGAAGCGAACCCTGCGCTTCGACAACGCGCGGGCTGGTGTAGTTTTCAGAGGCGATAAGCTCGATGTGCGCTTCCTGACGCGCCTCTTCTTCATTCATTGCGCTGGCCAGTACGTCGTCGTATCCGGCGATGGTCATATCACGGCTGAACATGCAATTGATCCTTAACAAAGCGGGCGACTGTAAATCGTGGACGGCCATGATAGCGCAGCTCATTTTCCGATTCACTTGAAACCACCTCATCAAGATTGCCGATGTCGCTCATGCATCGGGTGTGCGTCGCTTCCTCTTCATGACTGTTCGAGCTGACTCAGACTGGTCATCGGCGGCTGCCTGCGAAGGTCGCGTCCAAGCACCCAGCCAAGGCCTCCCACCAGCGCCATACCTACACCGGGAAGCCCGACCCACAAAAGCGGGTGTGCCCGAACCGGCAGGTCAAGCCAGAAGGCGTAGAGCGCGGCGGTGCCGCCCTCCACCAGCACCGCGGCCATCACTCCGCTGAGCCCGCCCAGCCAGAGAAACTCTGCACCGTGGGCCTTCGAGAGATACCCGGACTGCGCCCCGAACACTCTGAGCAGCGCGCCTTCATGAGTGCGCTCGGGGCGCGACGCCGCCAGCGCCGCAAAAAGCACCGCAACGCCTGCCGCCCCAACGAACAGGAGAATGAATAAAATCGCACGGGCGACCTGAGAGAGCATGCGATCGACTTCATTCAGGATCACGCCAATGTCCAGAAACGACACCGACGGGAACTGCTTGACCACCTGCCCCAGCGCATCGCGCTTGTCCGACGGTAGGTAAAAGGCAGTGATAAAGCTGTGGCTAAAGCCCTCGAGCACATTCGGCGGAAAGATCACGAAAAAATTGGGCTTGAAGCTTTCCCAGTCGACCTTGCGAATGCTGGTGATGCGCCCGGTCACGTCTGAACCGCCAATATCGAACGTCAGCGTATCGCCGAGACTCAGATCAAACCGCGTCGCCAGCCGCTCGGCCATCGAGATCGGCACCACACCCTCGCCCGCTCCGGCATCAGGGGCGAACCACTGGCCCTGGGTCACGTCATTGGTGTCGGGCAGCGCCTCGCGCCAGGTCAGGTTGAGCTCGCGGCGAAGGTTGCCGTCTTCACGGGCCTCCTCCGGCACCACCTGCCGCGGCGGCCGGTCATTGATTGCAACGATTCGCCCACGCACCAGCGGGTAAACGTCGCTTCGACTGGTCGTCAGCGCATCCAGCGCGTTCGTGAAGTCGGCGCGCTCGCTGGGCTGGATGTTGATCGCGAACTGGTTGGGCGCGTCCGCCGGCAGGCGGTTCTGCCAATCATCGAGCAAATCGGCACGCACCAGCGTAATGAACCCGACCGCAGCAAGCGTCACCGAAAACGCAACCATCTGCCCCTGGCTCGAGCGGGTGCGCTGGGCAAGCTGGCGCGCGCCCATTCGCCAGGGGCCGTGAAACCGGTAGGAGAGCCGCCCGAGCCCACGAAGCAACACGGCGCTGACTGCCCACAATCCAAACAGGGCGAGAAACCCCAGCACCAGCACCCAGAACGACAGCATCAAATCCTTGCTGAAAAGCCACAAAAGCGCGCCGAACACCAGACTCGCCACCAGCACCACCCAAAGCGCCGAGACCGGCATCGGGTCGAGCTCGTGACGCAGCACCTTCAGCGCGCTGACGTTCTTGAGCCTCAAGAGCGTCGGGCCGGCGAACCCCGCAAGCATCGCCACCGCCGTCAGCACCCCAAGCGCCAGCGGCATGATGCCCGGTGGCGGCAGCGCAAGCGTCAGCATCGCGGCCAGCAGACTCAAAAGCGCCTCCTGACCCAGCCAGCCCAGTGCTGCCCCGAGTACTGATGCCATCAGCGCCAGCCAACCAAGCTGATACAAGAAGAGCGCCGTAAACTGACGCCGTTGACTGCCGAAGCAGCGAAGCAGTGCCACTGTCATAAGGTGACGTTCGACGTAGCGTCGGGTGGCCATCGCCACTGCAACGCCTGCCAGCAGTACTGCGGCAAGCCCCGCCAGACTCAGGTATTTCTGGGTACGCTCGAGCGTGCGACCAAGCCGTGGGCTGTCGTGCTCGACGTCCATCACGCGAATGCTTTGATCGCGCAGCGAATCGAGCCACGGCTGAATGGCCTCGACCGCCCCACTTTCGCCCCGCCCCATCAAACGATAGGTCACCCGGGCACCGGGATGGATCAAATCGGCGCTTTCAAGCGTTGCCTGAGACAGGAGGATGTGCGGATTGAGATTGGCAAGCCCGACCCGTTGATCGGGCTCGCGCTCGATGAAGCCAGCCACACGCACGCGGGTCTGGCCGAGCTGAAATTCATCACCAAGGCCGGCCTCGAGCCGGCGGCCCAGACGCGCATCGATCCAGACCTCACCCACTGCCGGCGGCCCGGTTTTTTGTACCTCGCCGGCGGCAGTTCTGATGGTGAGCGTACCGTAGAGCGGATAGTCATGATCGACGGTCTTGAGGCTCGAAAGCTGAAAGGCGCCCTGGCGGCTTGCCATCGAGACCATCTGCGTCTGCTCACTGGTCTTGAACCCACCTTCGCGCAAACGGGTCACATCCGCCTGTTCGAACGGCGCCCCCTTGACCAGCACCACGTCGCCGCCAAGGAGCTGCCCGGCCTGACGGGCCATGCCCTGAGTCACTCGGTCGAGGAAGAAGCCGATCATGGTGGTGGCGGCCACTGCAATGATCATGGCCAGAAACAGCGCGCGAACGTCCGCCGCTCGTAAATCGCGCCAGAGACTCTTGAGCGCCAGTCGTGCCATCTGCATCAAAGGTTCTCCCACGGGATCAACGCGCCGTCGGCAAGCGTCAGTTGCCGCGCGCACTGGCGGGCAAGCTCGGTGTCGTGTGTGACCACGATCAGCGTGGTGCCCTGGTCGCGGTTGAGCGAGAACAGAAGCTCCGCCACCGATTGCCCCGTGTGCTGATCTAGGTTGCCGGTGGGCTCATCGGCGAACACCAGCTTCGGCTCGGTCACGAACGCCCGGGCGATTGCCACCCGCTGCTGCTCGCCGCCGGAAAGCTGGCGCGGCAGGTGGTCGAGCCGGTCCCCCAGTCCCACGCGCTCGAGCCAGGTTTTGGCTCGGGCACTTTTGTCACGCGCTTCGGTCAATTCAAGCGGCAGCATCACGTTCTCGAGCGCCGTGAGCGTCGGCAGCAGTTGAAAGTTCTGAAACACGAAGCCGACCTGCCCGGCGCGAAGTCGGGCCCGGCCGTCTTCATCAGCCTTGGAAAGCGCGGTATCGAACAGATAAAGCTCGCCGCCGCTTGGCTGATCAAGGCCTGCCAGCAAACTTAAAAGCGTTGATTTCCCCGCGCCGGATCGGCCTAGAATGGCAAGACAGTCGCCGGGGGCCACGTCCAGGTCGAGCGCATCGATCACGGTCAGCGTACGGCTTCCCGAGCGTACCTGCTTGGAGAGTCCGACTGCCCGCAGGATCGTGGGCGTGGCCGGCTCATGCCCCGAAGGCTCCCGTGTTACGGATTCATGCGTCACAGACTCACGTATCGAAGAAAAGGATCGAGACATGTTGAAAACACTCCTGACATCGACCGGGTCATCACGGCCAGAATGGACGCGCCCTCGGTGGGCCGCGGCGTTGATTCTCGCATTGGGCTTGGCAGCAACCGGCGCGGCGCGGGCCGAAACCATACTGGTGTTCGGCGATAGCCTGAGCGCTGCGCACAACATGCCGACCGACAAGGGCTGGGTGCATCTCTTGCAGCAGCGCCTCGGCGACAAGGACAAGGTCATCAACGCAAGCATCAGCGGTGAAACCACCTCGGGTGGGCTCGAGCGGCTGCCCAAGGCGTTAGAGCAGTTTGATCCCGACATCGTGCTGCTGGAGCTTGGCGGTAATGATGGCCTTCGTGGGCTGCCTCCCGCCCAGATTCAGTCTCGGCTCGACAAGATGATCCAGTTGATCCAGAACCACCCGGCCCGCGTCGGTTTGCTCGGCATCATGGTGCCGCCCAATTACGGTCAGAACTACTCGACGGCCTTCAAGAACATCTACCCCACACTTGCCGAAAAATACGCCCTGCCGCTCGAGCCGTTCATGCTCGACGGCGTGGCGCTCGATGACGACCTGATGCAGGATGACGCCATTCATCCCAACGCCCGCGCACAGCCCAAGGTGCTCGATAATGTGTGGAGTGTAGTCGACGAACTCTTGAGTCTGCCGCCTGCGTCCAAATCATCTTAAGCCGTCGTTTAGACGGTGCGCCCATGCACGTACTGCTCGTTTAAGGACACTCAATGGTTGATGCCACGACTTCTCTGGTTGCCGCCTACCGACTCGATGGGCTCGGCGGTGGTCAGCTTCTGGAACACGATGACTTGAATCGCATCTGGCAAACCGACCCGGCGCCGGTCTGGATGCATCTTGATTTCACGCATGGCGATGCGCCGCACTTCCTGCAGGATATCGCCGACCTGCATGAAGACGTGATCGAGGCCCTTTTGGAAGAACAGACGCGCCCCCGGGTCGGGCGCTTTGTCGGTGGGCTTGTCACCACGCTTCGAGGCATCAATTTGAACCCGGGTGCTGCCCCCGATGACATGATCTCGCTTCGCGTGTGGCTTACCAACAACCGCCTGATCACACTGAGACGGCGCCCGCTTCAATCGATTTCACTGGTGAGAAACTACCTGCACGACGGCGAAGGCCCCCGAAATGTGTCGGAACTTTTGGCGTCGATGACCGACGCCATGATCGATAAGGTCGGTGAACTGGACCACGATCTAGACGACCGGCTCGGGCAGCTGGAGGAGTGTCAGCTCAACGATGAGCTGATCGACGACGACGAGCTTTTGAAGCTTCGCCGCTCGCTAATCACGCTCAGGCGCTTCATGGAGCCTCAGTGCGACTGCTTGAACCGGCTGGCCAGTGAGCCGGGCTACGTCGAGGAGACCGCCCGGCTCTGGCTCAGGGAATCCGCCAACCAGCTTCAACGCTACGTCGAAGACACCAAGGCGATGCAGGAGCGCTCGATGATGCTGCAGGAGCAGCTCAACAGTGAGCGCTCCGAGCAACTCAACGACCGCATGTACGTGCTTTCGGTCATTACCGCGATCTTCCTGCCACTTGGCTTTCTGACCGGGCTTCTGGGCATCAACGTCGGCGGCATTCCAGGCGCCGACAACCATTACGGCTTTACGGTATTCGTTGGACTGATCGTACTCGTGATCCTGTTACAGCTTTGGCTGCTGCGCCGAAAACGCTGGTTCTGATCACCGATCCACATGGCCGAGATCGCGCTCGGGGTCGAGCCGGTCTCGGACCAGCCGTTTGATTTCCTTCACGGCCGGAAAGCCGTTATCGCGCTTGCGGTCCCAAAGCAGTTCTCCGTTGGCCAGAATATCGAAATGCCCGCCATGACTCGGTGCAAGCGACACTTCGTCAAGATCTTCACCGAACGTCTGTAAAAGCTCCTGAGCATACCAGGCTGCCCGCAGTAGCCAGTGACACTGTGTACAATAATGGATCGTGATGCGCATGGCTCTTACCGCCTTTTAAATTTGACTATGCTTGCTCGCCTACTTTAGCGATGCACCGCCATGAGAGACAAGGAAGCCACATGGCCACCGATACCCAAGATACTCCCTGTCAAGATACTACCCCTCAAGATAGTACGCTTACCCGCACCTTCGAAGCGTTAACCCATGATGAAGATGCCCGCACCTGCAAGGATATTCCCGACAGCGCCTGCAACCAACAGCCCGGTAACTTTATAAAGCAGCTTCTTGGCTCGCTTGGCAATAAGCTGGCCGATGAACTGGCAAGCGCCCGGCTGATTCTGCCCTGGCTTCTGGGAGCACTGGGCGCCCCGGGCTGGATGGTCGGGCTACTGGTCCCGATTCGAGAAGCCGGCGCGCTTCTGCCGCAGGTGCTGGTGGCGGGTCTGATTCGCCCGCTGCCACAAAGAAAGTATGTCTGGGCCGCTGGCAGCGCCATTCAGGCCGCGTCCGCCTTTGCCCTGGCGCTGGTGGCGCTGTGGGGCGGCGGCAGCGTAGGCGGGTCGATGGTGCTTGTAGTACTGGTGATACTGTCACTGGCGCGTGGGGTGACCTCCATCGCCACCAAGGACGTGCTTGGAAAAACCATCGACAAGCAAAAACGCGGTCAGCTCATGGGCTGGAGTGGCAGCCTTGCCGGGGGCGCAACGCTTGCCGCCGGCGCCATCCTCATTGCACTGGGGAATCAGCCAAGCCGCGCCGCGCTGGTCGTGTTGCTGGTGATCGCGAGCATTGGCTGGCTTGTAAATGCCCTCTGCGCACTGCGCCTTAAAGAAGACGACGGCGCAACAGAAGGCGGCAGCACCGCCCTTGCCACATTGAAAGACGGCGTCAAGGCACTCAAGCGCGACAGGGAGTTTCGCCGCTTCAACCTGGCGCGCACCCTGCTGCTCGGCAGTGCGCTCGCCCTGCCCTACATGGCCCTGCTTGCCCAGAACAACAGCGACGAGAACCTGAAGGGGCTTGGCGTTTTAATTCTGATTTCAGGCATTGCCAGCATGATCGCGAGCCCACTCTGGGGCAAACGTGCCGACCGCGGCAGCCATATTGTGATGAGAAACGGCGGACTGATCGCCGCGGCGGCCGCCTTTCTTGCCGCTCTTACGGCCCTGTTGCCCTTTGCATGGACTCAGACGGTGTGGCCCTTCGCAATGCTGTACGCAGTGATGATCATCGCACACACCGGCATCCGTCTTGGCCGCAAGACCTACGTGGTGGATCTGGCCGGGCAGAAGCAGCGAGCGCTGTATGTTGCGATGTCTAATACGTTGACCGGCATATTGCTGCTGGTGTTCGGTGCGGTTATTGGCGTAACGGCACACCTAATCGGTAGCGCGTGGGCATTAATTTTGCTTACATTGAGCCTTTTCATTGCGGCCATGCTCGCTCAACGTCTTCATAATGTTGAACAATAACGGCGCGCATCACGCCTCATACGTCGTGGCAGGCCGGGGTGGCCTGCACAATGGAAGAACGACCGCACTCTATCATCAAGGATCCACGACCCAATGCAACGACCTCACATGATCAGCCCTGAACTTCTCGAGCGCGTTATCAACTCTTCTGATGACGGCATCGTGGTCGCCGAGCAGGAAGGCAACGAAAACATTCTTATCTACGTCAATCAGGGCTTCGAGCGTTTGACCGGGTACAGCGCCGACGACATCCTCTATCGAGACTGCCGCTTTCTTCAAAACGGCGATGCCCAGCAGCCCGGGCTTGACCGCATTCGGGATGCGCTGGCGGAAGGCAAGTTCTGTCGCGAAGTCATTCGAAATTACAGAAAGGATGGCAGCCTGTTCTGGAACGAGCTTTCGATCACACCGGTCTACGATGAAGGCGATGAGCTTCAGTACTTCATCGGAGTTCAAAAGGACGTCACCGATACCATCGAGGCGCGCCAGGAGCTGGACAGACTGCGGGACCAGATCAACACCGACCACAAGGCCTGATCTATTTACACACTGCAAAGTCAAGTAACTTTTTGAAAAGGTATTGCATCCGCGCATCAGTCACGTTATATAGCCAGTCAGGAACCTGGCTTAGGAGGTGAACCCATGAGTTCAGAAGAGCTGCACCTCGATCTTGACGAACTGAGCGACGATGCCGTCAATGACGACGAGTTCGAACTGACAAAACCCCGCAAGAGTGACCCCAAGGCCCGGCGGCGCCTTGAGTCGTTGCTTGAAGAACGCAGGCTTCAGCGAGACATTACCGACGAATGGTTGCTAGATGATGATGACGACATCGACGAGGATGTCGAAGAAGAGTAGCCCCCAAAACACCAACGACGGCCGCCTTGCGCGGTCGTTATCGTTTATGACCCCACATTTCCGACGATTTTGTCGTCAAGTTCGCACTGCGGCTGGCCTTGATGCCATGCGCGCTCTATCATCGCCCTCTAGTGAGGCCAAGAGCCCCTACCCCACTTCCTGACAACGGTATTGGAATCTCATGGCGCAATACGTCTATACCATGAACCGGGTCGGCAAGATCGTGCCGCCCAAACGTGAAATCCTCAAGGACATTTCCCTGTCGTTCTTCCCAGGCGCCAAAATCGGCGTTTTGGGCCTGAACGGATCCGGCAAATCCTCACTGCTGCGCATCATGGCAGGCGTTGACACCGAATATAACGGTGAAGCTCGCCCGATGCCGAATCTGAACGTAGGGTATCTGCCGCAGGAACCCGTACTGGATGATTCAAAGACCGTCCGTGAGGTGGTCGAAGAGTCCGTCGCTCATATTCATGAGGCCCAGACCAAGCTCGACGAGGTCTATATGGCCTACGCCGACCCCGACGCCAATTTCGACGCGCTGGCCGCCGAACAGGCCCGGCTCGAGAATCTGATCGAGGCAAGCGATGCCCATAACCTCGAGCGCAAGCTCGAAGTGGCCGCCGACGCTCTGCGCCTGCCGCCATGGGACGCAAGCATCGCCAACCTCTCAGGCGGTGAGCGTCGCCGTGTGGCGCTGTGTCGTCTGCTGCTGTCGAGTCCGGACATGCTGCTGCTCGATGAGCCGACCAACCACCTGGACGCCGAATCGGTCGCCTGGCTCGAGCGCTTTCTGGTCGAGTACCCCGGCACCGTTGTTGCGGTTACCCACGACCGCTACTTCCTCGATAACGCTGCCGGCTGGATCCTCGAGCTTGACCGCGGGCGTGGCATTCCGTTTGAAGGCAACTACTCCAACTGGCTCGAAGCCAAGGAGAAGCGTCTCGAGCAGGAAGCCAAGCAGGAAGCCTCGCGTCAGAAGGCAATCAAGCAGGAGCTCGAGTGGGTTCGCCAGAATCCGAAGGGGCGTCAGGCCAAGAACAAGGCGCGTCTTAATCGCTTCGATGAGATGCAGTCCGGCGACTTCCAAAAGCGCAACGAGACCAACGAGATCTACATTCCGCCCGGTCCGCGCCTTGGCGACAAGGTCATCGAGTTCCATAACGTCACCAAGAGCTTTGAAGGCAAGGTGCTGTTTGAAGACCTCTCCTTCCAGGTGCCGCCCGGCGCCATCGTCGGTATTGTCGGCGGCAACGGTGCGGGCAAGTCGACCCTGTTCAAGCTGGTGGCCGGCATGGAACAGCCCGATGCCGGTAATGTCGTCATCGGTGACACCGTCGACATCGCCTACGTCGAGCAGCTCCGTGACAAGATGAAGGATGACCAGACTGTCTGGGAGGCCGTATCCGACGGTCACGACATGCTGAGCATCAATGGCTATGAGGTCTCCTCACGCGCCTACGTTGGTCGCTTCAACTTCAAGGGCACCGATCAGCAGAAGTACCTGAAGGACCTGTCCGGCGGTGAGCGCGGACGACTTCAGCTGGCGCAGACCCTGAAACAGGGCGCCAACGTACTGCTGCTCGATGAGCCCTCGAACGATTTGGACATCGAGACCCTGCGCGCACTCGAAGAAGCGCTGCTGGCGTTCCCGGGCTGCGCGATGGTGATCTCGCACGACCGCTGGTTCCTCGACCGCATCGCGACGCACATTCTCGCCTACGAAGGCGATTCGAGCGTCACCTTCTTCGAAGGCAACTACAGCGAGTACGAGGCGGATTACCACAAGCGCGTCGGCAACGACACGCCCAAGCGCACCAAGTACAAGCGCATCGACGCCTGACCGAGGCCTTGCCTGCAAAAACGCCCCGTCGAGACGGGGCGTTTTTCATGGCGGGGTCATCGACGCACCCTCAATACAGCGACGGGTCGCTTTTGTTCGGCCGTGTCTTGAAGCGCCGATGCAGCCACAGATACTGCTCGGGGTGCTTTCGAATCGCCTGCTCGATGAACGCATTGATGCGTGCCGCGTCCGCTACTTCATCCCCGGTCGGGAAATTATCGATCGCCGGCAGGTACTCGAGTGTATAGGTGTAGTCGTCCGGGTTACGATGGAACATCAGCGGCATCACCGGCGCCCCGGTCATCCGGGCAATTTTCGCAGTCAACTTGATCGTGGCCGCCTCGACGCCGAAAAACGGCGCGAACACGCTGGCCTCACGTCCGAAATCCTGATCCGGCGAATACCACACCGCATGGCCGGCCTTGATCCGCCGAACCACACCACGGAGATCGTGACGGTCAATCGCAGCACCAAAGATGCGCCGGCGCGCCTTGGTCATGAAGGTTTCAAACACCGGGTTATCGTGGGGGCGGTAGACCACATCGGCATCGAAAAAGAGCGAGTGCAGCGCACCGCCAAGATCAAGCGTCGAGAAGTGAATCCCGATGATCAGAACGCCCTTCCCCTGCGCCTTGGCCTCTTCCATATGCTCAAGGCCCTTGAAGGCCACACGATGACGCATGTGTTCAGGGTCGCGACACCACCCGGTGGCCGTCTCCAGAATACCGATGCCATTGGCATGAAAGGTCTCGCGCACCCGCCGTGCACGCGCCGCATCGTCGAGCTCGGGGAAGCACAGCGCCAGATTGGTCTCGGTGATGTGTCGACGACGCTTGGCAAACCGCCAGACCAGCTCACCCAACCCCTTGCCGACCCAAAGCTTCACGCGCCAGGGCAGCCAGGCGGCCAGACGCATCAATCCGATGGCGCACCAGGTTGGCCAATACCTCGGGTGGGCATGACTTTTCGGGCGTGTTCGCTTTTTCTTACCCATGGGCTGTCCAGTTCACTTAAAAAAACGCTCATTGTAGAGCGCACGCGGGCGCACTTCGAGCACCAGGCGCGTTCATGTCGTCAGATAGCGACGCGGTACACGAGGCAGCACCCCGGTAAGTAGCGTATAGCTGATGGTCTCGCAGTGTCTGGCCACATCATCGACTTGGAGAGCTTCCCCCGTCGCGGCGCTTCCCCAAAGCGTCACGCGTGAGCCGACCGACACCTCGGGAAGGTCGGTAACATCGACGGTCATCATGTCCATCGAGACCCGCCCGGCAAGGGGCGCCCGCTGCCCGTCCACTAGAACGGGCGTACCATCGGGGGCGTGGCGATCATACCCGTCGCCATAGCCACAGGCGATGACCGCGATACGGCTCGGCCGCGCTGTTTCGAAGCGCCCGCCATAGCCGACCGGCTCGCCGGGCCCAAGCGTTCGAAGGGCAATGACTTCGGTCTCAAGCGTCATGACGGGCTTTAGCTGCTGACTGAGCTCGGTGGTTCGTTCAAGCGGGTCAGCGCCGTAGAGCATGATACCGGGCCGGTTCCAGGCACCATGTGCCTCAGAATGCACAAGCGTTGCCGGCGAATTCGCAAAGCTCACCGGGGCGTCGAGCCGACGGGCTACGGTACGAGCCTTTTCAAGCTGTTCGGCAAACTGCGGCGAGCGCTCGAGATCGGCCGAGGCAAAGTGCGTCATCAGATGACGCTGATGGACGTTTTCCATAGCCCCAAGCGCATGCCAGGTCGACTCGACCTCATCAAGTGAGAAACCAAGCCGGTGCATGCCGGAATCGAGCTTGACCCATACCGTAATCGGCCGGGCAAGCGATGCGTTGGCAAGCGCCTCGATCTGCCACTGACTGTGTACGACACACCAGTAGTTACGCTCGGCAATACGCGGAAGTTCGGAGGCGTTAAAGAACCCTTCGAGCAGGACGATCGGCTGAGTGATACCCCCGTTTCGAAGACGGTCGGCCTCTTCGATGCTTGCCACCGCGAACGCCGGCGCCAGATCCGAAAGTGCCCGGGCGCACTCGAGCGCGCCGTGCCCGTAGGCGTCGGCCTTCATGACGGCAAGCGTTTGGCTTTCAGGGGCACAGGCACAGGCCAGTTGATAGTTGTGCCGCAGGGCTGCCAGATCGATATATGCCGTTAAAGGCCGGGCCATGACGTAACTCCACAGTAAAATACGCCGTTATTGTCGCGTCAGACCCGGCGCGCGACAAGCGCCTAGCGCTCGGGTGTGAGCCGAGCCGGTGTTACGGCGCCGAATACGTTGGAGTCCTGATCGACGGTACTGATCTCGCGACTCAGAAGATCCTGATCGTTACTGCGATCGGAAATGTCGAGCTGCACGGCCTTGTCGGCGTCGAGCCACTTGTTGAGTGCCTCGAGGGTGCCCTGATCCAGGACACCGGCGGCCTGACGCAGATTCAGCATATCGAGGATGTAGTCATAGCGTGCGTCGGCGTAGTTCGACATCGCGGTGTAGAAATCCTGTTCGGCGTCCAGGACATCGACGATGTTGTAAGTGCCGACCTGATAGCCCTGACGTCTGGCATCAAGCGAGCTGCGCGCTGAGGCGATCGCCTTTTTCTGTGCCGCGATGCTGTAGATCGCGTTATTGACCTGCGCGTAATAGGAACGGGCGTTTTGAACCGCGGTTCGAAGCTGGTCCTCGGCCTGAAACTGGGTCTGTTCGAGCGTATAGGTATTGGCGCGAACCTGCGCACTGGTCGATCCACCGGAGAAGATCGGCACGTTGACCTGCACCCCAAAGGTCGTGTCACCGGAGTGGCCGCGAATGTAATCCTGATTGGACTTGCTGTAGTCGTAGTTGGCAAAGGCACTTACCACCGGCAGGTGCCCGGCGCGCGCGGTTTTGACATCGGCGCGGGCTGCCTTGACCGCAGCCTTTGCGGCCAGCAGCGTGATGTTTTGGGTCGCCGCCATGCTTGCCCAGTCGTCACGGGAGCTGGGCTTTGGCCGCTCGATCGGAAGGTCGCTCTTGAGCGTATCGATCGAGGCATATTGCTTGCCGGTCAGCTGCTCAAGGCTTTCAAACGCCACTTCAAGCGCGCTTTCCTGAGAAATTCGCTGGGCACGGGCACTGTCGTAGGACGACTCGGCCGAACGCACCGCGGGAATCGCGACCACACCAACTTCAAATTGCTGACGAACCTGCTCGAACTCACGCTGTAGCGCACGTTCCTGCGCGCGGTAGGTCTCGAGCAACTCATGCGCTCTCAGCACTTCGAAATAGGCTTCAGCCACGTTGTAGAAGAGCTGCTGACGGTCACCGGCAAGCGTCAGCGCCTGCTGAGCCGTCGAGCGTTCGGCCGCCTCGAGCTGAAACCAGTTGGTTGCATCAAACAGCGACTGGGTCAGCTGAACATTGGCCGACGTGGCGCTGTAGTCATCATCGCTGCCTCGGGCCGCGGCCGTACCGCCCCCGGCCGTCGCGGCACCGGCGCTTGAATCCGGGCTCGAGATCACGTGATAACGCGTATGCGTTGCAGACGCCGTGATCTGAGGCAACAGGTCGCCGCGCTGTACATCTTCCTGAGCCTCGGTGCTGTCGTACCCGGCACGGGAGGCGGCGTAGTTTGCGTTGTTGCTCATCGCATCGCGGGTGATGGACATCAGGTCGGCGGCCTGTACCTGGGTCGAGGCGGCAAGCGCCACGGCCAATGAGAGCGCCTTGATTCTTGGCATGGGAATAAGTTCCTGTAACGGCTTTGCGCATTGATAGACGACGGCTTCGAACAGCTCGCATCGCGCTCGAGCGCATTGATCAGACATACATACAAGAATGCATGTTGGTTTCTCTATAGTCTATCGCGTCATGGTGCAAATAAAAAAGCATTCTCCGAACGAGAACGGGCGGACCCAAGGTCCGCCCGTTTTAGCAATCATTGCACCGTCGCGAGGTGCGGCTTAATGCTGATCGAAGATCGATTCGAGAGAAAGCCCCTGCCCTTCCAGCATCTTGCGCAGCTTCTTGAGCGCCTCGACCTGAATCTGGCGAACCCGCTCGCGGGTCAGACCGATTTCGGCACCGACGTCTTCAAGTGTTGCCGGCTCATGACCACGCAGTCCGAAACGACGTACCACGACTTCCATCTGCTTCTGGGTAAGCTCGGCGAGCCACTCATCCACGTGCGCCTTGACGTCGAAATCGACCAGATCGGATTCCGGCCCGGATTCATTTTCATCAGCGATGGTGTCGATCAGGGGTTTGTCGCTTTCACTGCCTACCGGATAGTCGACCGACGATACGCGCTCATTGAGCCCGAGCATCTTCTTGACGGTCTCAACCGGCTTGTCGAGATGTGCGGCGATCTCTTCAGCGGTCGGCTCATGGTCAAGTTTCTGAGTCAGCTCGCGCGAGGCGCGCAGATAGACGTTCATTTCCTTGACGACATGAATCGGCAGACGAATCGTACGGGTCTGGTTCATCAGCGCCCGCTCGATGGTCTGGCGAATCCACCAGGTGGCATAGGTAGAAAATCGGAACCCACGCTCGGGATCGAATTTTTCCACGGCGCGAATAAGCCCCAGATTACCTTCCTCGATCAAATCGAGCAGCGTAAGGCCACGGTTGAGATAGCGCCTTGAGATCTTGACGACCAGGCGAAGGTTGGACTCGATCATGCGCTGGCGCCCGGCCGGGTCACCTTTCTGCGCAAGACGGCCGTAAAACACCTCTTCTTCAGGTGTCAGAAGCGGGGAGAACCCGATTTCGTTCAAATAGATCTGAGTGGCGTCCAGACTTTGGCTGGACTGTTTTTCATCGCGATTGAGAGCCTTCTCAAACGCGCCTTCTTCCTCGGCGACGTCATTGTCGTCAAGATTCAGTTCCGCGTCGGCGTCTTCAAGATTTACGTCCTGTAGATCTCGTTCTGCTACCGTCATAGCTATTACCCCTTTTCGTTCAAAGCTTCCATTGCCCAGAATCGGGTATCGACGTTGCTTTATTATTGTGTCTTCTTAATGACGGGGCGCCTGGGTAGTCGATCACGCCCCGTATCGTATCACCCTTGGTCCGGTAGATAGTTCATCGGATCCTGTGGCTGACCGTCCTTGCGAATTTCGAAATGAAGCGCAACGCGGTCGGCATCGCTGTTACCCATCGTCGCAATGGTCTGTCCGGCACTGACCACGTCGTTTTCCTTCACCTTCAAGGTATCGTTGTGGGCGTACGCGCTCAGGAAATGATCATTGTGTTTGAGGATGACAAGATTGCCGTAGCCGCGGACACCGCTGCCTGCGTAAACAACGATACCTGGGCCAGCCGCCGTCACAGGTTGCCCCTTTTGACCGGCAATATCAATGCCTGCTGTTATGTTTCTCTTGTCTTCGAACGTACCGACGATTTGCCCCTTGGAAGGCCACTGCCACTGCACGTTCTTGACCGGCGAATACTCCTGTTTGGCGGGCTTTGCCTGCTCGACAGCGCCGGCCACCTGGGTGCCGAGCTCGTTGCCGGCGCTGTCGGTGGATGCACCATCTGCATGCGGGCTGGCCGCCTCTATAGGTGTTGCACTGATGCCGTTCGAATCGGATTCATCGCCTCCAGAGAGCAGCCAGGAATCGTCCGAATCATCCGCACCGCCCCCATTGAGCGGCGTGGTCTTGGCGCCCTGCGGCGCGTTGCCGCTGTCTGAAGGCATACCGCCCCCCGCGCCGGCCTCGTTGAGTTTCAGCGTTTGACCAGGACGAAGGTTATAGGGCGGCTCGAGGCCATTGAGCATCGCAAGCGTTCGGAAATCGCTGTCATGCTGCCAGGCGATACTGTAAAGGGTATCGCCGCGGCGCACACTGTACGATGCGGGCTTGGACGCCTGCCCCTGGTCGAAGGAGCGGTCCGAAATCTGGGCGGGATTGGTGCTTGTGGCGCAGCCGGCAAGGGCGCCGAACGCCGCCAGAGCACCGATGACGATATAGGTTTTCATGACTTCACTTCTCTCCTGATGCGTCTGAGGGAGCATTGCGTTCACCAATGGCCACGACCAGCGCGACGCCGACAGCCATCAGCGCGAACGCCAGCACCCACTGAGGGTCGCTACCGGTCACCGCACCGTAATGGTTCGGCCACAAGAGCTGGTGGTCCAGCGGAATCTTGTCGCCATTGTCGGCTAGCCGATACGCACTCAATGTTTTCCAGGGCCAGAGGGTCGGCAACGACCCGAGAATGAACCCGATCAACAGTTGCAGGGTCATGGCATGGTGGTGCTTGAACAGCCACGACAGAACCCGTGAAAAGGTAAAAAGACCGACCAGACAGCCGAGCGCGAACTTGACGATCAGCATCAAATCGAAACTCTTGATGCCGCCCATGACCGTGCCATACATACCCATGGTCAACAAAAGAAAACTGCCGGATACGCCAGGCAACAGCATGGCACTGATCGCGATGGCGCCGGCGATAAACAGCATCCATCCCCCGTCATTACCTGCAGGCAGCAGTGACGGCAGGTAATAGGCAAGGGCCACCCCGGCCACCAGCGCCACTAGATGCGCGGGGTTCCAGTGCGTCAACCGCCGAGCAACGACATAGGCCGAGGCCAGCACCAGCCCGAAGAAGAACGCATTGAGCAGCAGCGGGTAGGCGTCCATCAGATAGGTCACCAGGTGTGCAACCGTCACCAGGCTCGTCAGGATGCCAAGCATCAGTGGAATCAGAAAGCCGAAGTTCAAAAACTCAAGCATGCGAAGCGTTCCGCCCTCGCGCCAGACACCAATCGCCTCCGGCCCGAACCGCCGGATCGTGTGTATAAGCTCTTCATAGATGCCGGTAATGAAGGCGATGGTGCCTCCGGAGACGCCGGGCACGGCATCGGCCGCGCCCATCCCTGCGCCTTTGAGATACAGCGTTAACGCACGATTCACCCTTCTCTCCTTGTGATGTCGGGACCGATAAAAGTCATGTCAGGCTCAAGGTCCCGAGCCAATTCTGAACGTCGCCGATGGCGCTGTGGCGGGTAAGGTCGGTCATCAAGGGCGTCACCGAGATAAAGCCCTGATCGATGGCGGCGAAGTCGGTATCATCACCGTCATCGGCGTTCTTACCGGCAAGCGCAATCCAGTAGCGCGGCCGCCCGCGCGGGTCACGTACTTCAAGTGGCTGGTCGCTCGGCCCACGATGGCCAAGGCGGGTCACACGAATGCCCTTGATCGCCGCCCACGGCAGATCCGGCACGTTGACGTTGAGCAGGCTTCTGGGCGGAAGCGTCAGATGGTCGGTTTGTTCGACCAACATCCTGGCCGCCCTGGCCGCCGAATCGAAGTGTGTCTTACCGCACAGCGAGACCGCCATGGCCGGAAGGCCGAGCGAGCGCCCCTCCATGGCCGCAGCGACCGTACCGGAATAGAGCACGTCATCGCCCAGATTGCCGCCATGGTTGATTCCCGAGACCACCATATCCGGCGTCGGTTCCCAAAGCTCTCGCACACCCAGGTACACACAGTCCGCAGGCGTCCCATCGACGTAGTAATACCCGTTGTCCAATTGTCCTACCGACAGCGGGCGCGTCAGTGTAAGCGCATTGCTTGCGCCACTCTTGTCTCGATCGGGCGCAACGACCCGCACATGAAAGGCATCCGACAGCGCATCACTTAGCGCCTTGAGTCCGGGCGCATGAACGCCATCGTCGTTGGACAGCAGCAATTGCCTCATAGGGCCTCTCCAGAAAGCGGGCGGTGGTTGGCTATCAGCGAGGGATGATCGATCAACTCTCTGAGCACCGAGGTTGCAAACGCCCCGCTTGGCAGGGCGAACGATACCCACACGCCGTCAGGGGTCAACGTGAACTCGAGCGTATCGGGCATCACACGAAGCGCCCGCCGACGCGTCTCGGCGCCAGCGCGGGCGATGCCGTCCGCTAGATCACGAAAGGCGTCGATCACGCGGGTTTCGAGTGCAAGCGCCTCTCCACGCGATTCACCCGGACGCTTGCCGGGCATCGGACCGGTTGGATGAAGATCACAGGCCTTGACGCGCTCGACCACACTGGCGTCCGGCGTCTCACAGGCAAACTGACTTTGAGTCCCCTCAAGCATCAGCACATCGCCCTCAAGCGCCTGCGCCCAGGTGCCCGACCGGACCCGCTCGGCCAACACTTCATTGAACAGAAAACTTCGAGCGGCAGAAAGCAGCATGCCCTGACGGTCGTCTCGCTTGCGCCAGCCACGCGCCATCAGATTGCGCGCTCGTATCAGGTTGCTCCATTGATGCCCGAAACGCTGCGGCCCGAAATAATTCGGCACGCCCCACGTCAGTATCTGCCGGCCCCGTGCCTCGAGCGCGGCCACATCAAGCTCACCGCGCAGATGGATCGCAAAGCGATTGGCCCGGTGCACGCCGCGTTTCAACTTGCGCGGATGACGCGATTGCCGCACCAGTTGCCCACCGGCCTGCTCGACCAGCTCACTCGGGGCCACGGGCACATCCGTGCCGGCCAGCCACAGCGAAAACCACTGCCGGGTCAACGCCGTTCGGTCCTTTTGCCCGCTCACGCCAACATCCCGCGGCTGAATGCCAACGCCATGGGCAAGGCGGCGCGCCATTTCCTGGGTAGAAAGGTCAGTCTTCTCAATAAACAGCCAGAGGTGCTCGCCCTCGCCTTCCGGCTCGAACCCGAGTTCCTCACTTACCTTGAACGCCTGCGCGCTCTGGCGGTACTCCGCAAAACCGATCGGTTCACCGTGAACGCGGGGCCAATCGAGTGACGCCATCAGGTCGACGCCAACAGCACGACGGCTTCCGCCGCAATGCCCTCCTTGCGCCCGGTAAACCCGAGCCGCTCAGTGGTGGTGGCCTTGACGTTGACCTGATCAAGACTCACGCCAAGATCAAACGCCAGCACCTCGCGCATGGCCTGGATGTGGCCGGCAAGCTTCGGCGCCTGCGCCATGACGGTGGCGTCCAGGTTGCCAAGCCGGTAGCCCTTGGCCTGCACCTGCCGGTAGACCTGCTTGAGCAGCTCCCGGCTATCAGCACCCTCATAGGCTGCGTCGGTATCCGGGAAGTGGTGGCCGATGTCGCCAAGCGCACAGGCCCCAAGCAGCGCATCGGCGATCGCGTGAAGCAGCACGTCACCGTCGGAGTGGGCCACGAACCCTTGCTCGAACGGCACCTGAACGCCGCCGATCATTAGATGATCGCCCGGGCCGAAGCGGTGAACATCGAAACCGTGCCCAATGCGTAATGTCATGTCATTCCTCGCGAATCGGTAGATGGGGTCGACTGCGCAGCCAGGATGGCCTCGGCCAGCGCCAGGTCCTCGGGGTGGGTGACCTTGATGTTGTCACGCCGGCCCGGCACCAGTTGCGGCGAGCGGCCAAGCGCCTCGACGGCGGAGGCCTCATCAGTAATGCCTTCGTTGCCGTGCTCGCTCGCCCTGTACAGGGCCTCGCTGAGTAGGCCATAGCAAAAGCCCTGCGGGGTCAGGGCGTGATAGAGCCGCTCGCGCGATTCGGTTCGAAGCACCCGTGCGCCTTCGCCTGCGCGCTTCATGGTGTCAGCGACAGGCGCTGACAGCAGTGCGCCATCGGGGGAAGCCTGCGCCGCGGCCTTGAGCGCGAGAAGGTCGGCGACGGTGACACAGGGCCTTGCGACATCATGAACCAGCACCAGATCATCCTCGTGGGCGCAGCCCTTTAGCGCGTCGAGCGCCTGTCTTACGGTGTCGGCGCGGGAGTTTCCACCGGGGGCGCGCCGCCAGCGCAGGCCGTCCAGCCAGCTCGAATCGAACCAGGGGTCCGCGGCGCTCAGACCAAGCACCAGCTCAGCGCCCTCGAACGCCATCGACAATCGCTCGAGGGTGCGCTTCATCAGCGGCTCGCCGGCAAGGGTTAAGTACTGTTTGGGGCGGTCGGCGTTCATGCGGGCGCCCACGCCTGCCGCCGGCACGATGATATAGAGCGTCATTGGTCAGGCTCCGCCGGCGCCTTGGCCGCTTCCTTGGTCGCGTCAACCGTCACACCCGGCACCCAGAAAAACTGCTCGTCACCGCGCACCATACCGAGGTCGTTGCGGGCACGCTCCTCGACCGCGCCCAGGCCATCCTTGAGATCGATCACCTCGGCAGCCAACCGATCGTTTCGCGCCTTTAAAACGTCATTGGCGCTTTCGATCGAGTCGGCCCGGGCCGTCACGCGATGCCATTCAAGCAACCCACCGTCACTGAACCACAGGTGGTACTGCAAAAGTGCCAGCAGAACCACCAGGGCGATAGAAAGCCATTTGAGCATGAACTATCCACTGTTTATTACCGAAGGCAGCGCCAGGCGCTGCCGATATGCCGCGCGATTATGCCATCATCGATGCGCGATCGCAGCGCTTGCCATCACATGGCCAAATGAACCGCTAAAACATGCCCTTGCGATCACGCTTGTCCATGGTGCTGGTATGAAGCGGGAACTTACCGGTGGGGCGGTCCTCGAAGAAGTGCTCAAGGGTGCGCACGATGGTGGGAAAGGCCAAGTGATCCCAGGGAATGTCCTGCTCATCAAAGAGCGCCACCTCGAGACTTTCAGGGCCGGCCGCAAAATCGGGGCCGGCCTCGGCCCGAAAGATCATATAGACCTGATTGATGTGTGGCAGGTCGATCAATGTATAGAGATGACCAACCTTGACGTCGGCCTGCGCCTCTTCCCAGGTTTCGCGCCAGGCGGCCTGCTCGGTGGTTTCGCCGTTTTCCATGTAGCCTGCCGGCAGGGTCCAGTAACCATGGCGCGGCTCGATGGCCCGGCGACACAACAGCACCTTGCCCTCATACACGGGAATCGTGCCGGCAACGATACGTGGATTCTGGTAGTGCACCGTGCCACAGTGGTGGCATAGATAACGCGGGCGATCATCACCGCTCGGGACTTCAAACGAGACAGATGCGCCACAGTGGCTGCAGTAGTTCATCAGGCGCTCCAGAGCGGCAGACGGATTAAGTAGACAGGCATGTTAAAGACCTTACAGCAGCGACTGCAAGCACACACCCCCCTCGAGATCAATGAGCCGCGCCCGCGTGCAGCGGTGCTCATTCCAATCTGCGATGAGGCGCCGCCTCGCCTTTTGTTGACGCTTCGAAACGCTCGGCTATCGAGCCATCCCGGCCAGGTAGCGTTCCCCGGCGGAAAGCTTGACCCGGGCGAGACCCTGCTCGAATGCGCGCTTCGGGAAACCGAGGAGGAAGTCGGCCTTCACCGGGAACACATTGAGGTGCTTGGGCGTCTGAGCGACTGCATTTCCGTCAACGGACTGATCGTAACGCCGTTTGTTGCCCGCATTCCCGCGCGCCCGACCTTGACCCTCAATCCGGCCGAGATCGAACGTGCCCTTTACTTGCCGATCAACCGACTGATCGACGATGATCGCGCCTATACCGACGCCATCGCGCTCGATGATTCACGCACCCTGTTCGTGCCCAGCTACGCCGTTGACGGCGCACACCTTTGGGGGCTCTCGGCCATGATGGTGGTCGAACTGCTCACGATCGGGTTCGACGCCGCCCTGAGCCTCGACACTCCGCCCAAGCGGGGTGAGCTGCGTACGCGCAGTGCCCGCAGGCCACCCCCTTACTCCGAGACGCCCGATGACTGACGCCTTTGCACCCGATGCCACCTACCACCCATGGGACTCCCTGATCGATTCACTGGTCGACACCGGCTATGGCGTTATCCACAACGCCCTACCGCCGCCTGAAATCGACGCGCTGCTCGAGGAGTTCGAGCACCTGCGCCATCACGACCAGCTTCAACGCGCCGGCATTGGCCGCGGCAAAGAGCACCAGCTTCGTGACGATATTCGTGGCGACAGCATCTATTGGTTGAACCATAACGGGCCGGCCCAGGTGCGCTACCTCGAACGGATGGCCGCGTTCAAGGACGCCCTGAACTACGCCCTCTTTCTCGGCCTGTTCGAGTTCGAGGCGCATTTTGCCCGCTACCCGGCCGGAAGTTTTTACAAAACACACGTCGATAGCCTGCAAGGCCGCGCCAATCGGATGGTATCGACCGTTTTATATCTGAATCAGGACTGGCCAGCCGATGCCGGCGGTGAAATGGTCATCTACGACCCCAACGCGCCTGAACGCGAACTCGAGCGCGTGATTCCCACGGCCAATACGTTGGTGTGTTTCCTTTCGGAAACCATCCCTCATGAAGTGCGCCCGACGACGCGCCCGCGCGCAAGCATTGCAGGCTGGTACCGGCGAAATGCCTCCCTGAACGGGGTCGTGGATCCAGCACGCTGACCCGATGTCCTTTTAAGCGGTCTCACACACTTCCTGTTGTTCTGTTGCCAAGGAGTTATTGCATGCCCCACGCCCCTTTGACGTACTGGATCGATCAACCGGCGCACCGCCGATGGCTGTCACGCCACGGGCAACATCTGCTCGACTTCGGCAAGGCGGCCCGGCTTCCCGACGGCGGATTCGGCTGGCTCGATGAGGCGGGCCGTCTCGACAATGCCTGCCGACCACAAACGCTGGTCACGGCGCGCATGACTCACACCTACGCGCTCGCCGCCCTTCAGGGGCTGCCCGGTGCGACCATGCTGGTTGATCATGGGCTTCGTGCGCTCGAGACGATGTTCTTCGACCATGAAGCCGGGGGCTGGTTTTCAGAGGCGCAGGAGGCCGGCGCCAGCAGCAACAAGGAAGCCTACCTTCATGCGTTCGTGGCTCTGGCCGCGGCATCGGCAACACTTGCCGGGCGCGCAGGCGCGCGCGAACTTTTAGAGTGTGCATGCCACGCCATCGAGACCCACTTCTGGAGCGATGAGGAAGGGGCGATGCGCGAAAACTCGGACCAATTCTGGCAGGAAAGCGAAGCCTACCGAGGCGCCAACAGCAACATGCACTCGGTCGAGGCCTTTCTCGCCATTGCCGACGCACTCGATGAGCCGCTATGGCGGCAACGGGCGCTGTCGATCGCCCACCGGCTCATCCATGAACACGCCGCCAGCGCTGGCTATCACGTGATCGAACACTTCACCGACGACTGGCAACCGCACAAGGAATACAACAAGGACACCCCCGCCGATGCGTTTCGGCCCTACGGCGTTACCCCGGGCCACGGCCTTGAATGGTCGCGCCTTTTGTTGAACCTCGAGGCGGCCCTGCTTGCCAATGGTGAGCATGCACCGGCCTGGCTTGCCGAAGACGCCGTGGCCCTTTTTGACGCCGCAACGACGGGGTGGGCCGCCGACGGCCAGCCCGGGTTTGTCTATACGCTCGATTTCAAGGCCAGGCCCGTGGTTTGCGCCCGAATGCACTGGGTGCCGGCCGAGGGCGTGCTTGCCGCCGCCGCGCTTCTGGCCCGCACCGGCGATGCCCGTTTCGAGCAGTGGTATCGCACCTGGTGGGATTACATCGACCTTTACCTGATCGATCAGGAGAAAGGCAGCTGGCACCACGAGCTTGACGCGCAGAATAGGCCCGCCAGCGGCACGTGGTCAGGAAAGCCCGATATCTATCACGCCTACCAGACCACGTTATTTCCCAGGTTGCCGCTGGCGCCTACGGCCGCCCGATGGCTTGGCCATCACCCGCAAAGCCACCTGTGAGCCCACTCACGCCATGGCGCAAACGCGGCACTTGAGGCCGCACTAGTCGCGGCGGCGGCGCTTGAGCCAGTAAAGCGCCCCGCCGCCCAGCACGACCATGATCCACTGAACGAACGGCGTGATTAAAAACGTAAAGCCACCATCGTTACGCGGATTCAGGAAAAGCACATCGGCGTACGCGTACAGCCCGGTCACGCCCACCAGAGCAATCAACGCCAGAAGCGCCCTGGGCGCCACGTCGGTCAACACGTAGCGCTTGAGCGTCCAGAGCAATAGGTAAGGCGATACCCCCCACACCATGAAAATGATCGCCCCCGCGCCAATCGATTGACCGCCGCCGGCCAGAAGCGCCATCCAAAGTGTCGCGATGGCCAGGATCAAAAGAAACGCCTTGTGTGCACCTGCCATTGATCATCCCCGCCCTGTTCATAGATGTTATTCGAATGCATCCTACGCGCCCGCGAACGCGACACAAGACGACAGGGGCGCAAAAGCGCGTTATTTTCAGTAAAGTAGGTAGATACAGAGGCGCTTGACCGCCCGAAATCACAACGACGAGGCCTTGAATGCTGACACGACTGGACCATCTGGTATTGAACGTACGTGACATCGAACGCACCGTTGATTTCTACACGCGGGTGCTCGGCTTCGAGGTGCGCTACGGCGATAACGGTCGAACGGCATTGGTCACCGGTGACCTGCAGATCAAACTCCACGGCCCCGACTTCGAGGCAACGCCGAAGGCGAAGTCACCTGCCCCCGGCAGCATGGACCTGTGCTTTATCACCACGCTCGACGACGATGAACTCACCCGGCACTTCGACACCCTCGACGTCGCGCTCGAAGAAGGTCCGGTGCATCGCCACGGCGCAGCCGGTGCGCTGGTGTCCTATTACCTTCGTGACCCCGACGGCAACCTGATCGAGCTTGCACGGCCCAGACGCACCGCCGATTCCGTTTAACCGCTACTGCCAGTGCCTTTACGATGACCGACTCGCACACCGTCTCCTTGAAAGCGCGCCTACAGGCGCGCCTGATTCATGGGCTCTGGAACGCGCTTGCCCGTTGGCGCCCACACACCCTGTGGCGACTAAGCCGATGCCTGGAGCCCCTCTACCGAACGCTGGCCCCCCGTGAGCGGCGCGTCACCCGAGTCAACTTGAAAGCCGCCTACCCGGACATGGACAAGGCCACGCACCGCCGCTTGACGCGAGACAGCCTGACCCATTCGATCGCGACCATCATGGAGCTCGGGTTTGCCTGGATCGGCGAGGCAGGCAAGGTGGAAACGGCCATTCACGCGGTGCATGGCCGCGAGCTGCTGGATGACGCCCGGGCAAGCGGCCGTGGCGTTATCGTACTCGCCCCTCATTTTGGCAACTGGGAGGTGTTGAACTTCTGGCTCTCGAGCCACTTCCCCTTCACCGCCATGTACGAGCCGCCCAAAATTGCACCGCTGGACCCCGTGATTCGAACCGGCCGCGAGCGCAAGGGCGCAGCGCTGGTGCCCACCAACTCACGCGGTGTCGCCGCGCTTTTAAAGGCGCTGAAGCGCTGCGAGGCGGTCGGCATTCTGCCCGATCAGGTGCCAAGCTGGGGCAGCGGCGTCTTTGCCGATTTCTTCGGCCGGCCCGCCTACACTGCCACCTTGTTGCCCAAATTGGTTGCCCGCACCGATGCGCGGGTGGTGGTTGGTGTCGCCTGCCGAAAAACCGACACAACCGGCGGTTTCGAGATTCATTTCCTCCGTGCCGACGAGCGCGTCTACGACCCCGATGAAACGGTGTCGGCCGCGGGCGTCAACGCCTGTGTCGAGGCCGCGATCGCGCTCGACCCCGCCCAATATCAATGGGAGTACAAACGCTTTCGCCGAACGCCCGGCCAACAGGAAAATGCCCCCGGCTGGCAAAAACAGCGACTTTACGGCGACAAGCACCGCTGACACTCAAGCGTGAGCGGCGCTTCAAAGCCCCTCGAAACGCCCGGCCTGATAGTCGGCGATGGCGCGTCGAATTTCATCGGCGCTGGTCATGACAAAGGGCCCGTGCATGACCACGGGTTCCTCGATCGGCTCGGCGTGCCCGATGATCACCCGAGCGTCCGATACGGCATCGATCACAACGCCGTCGCCCTCACGGTCAAATTCGACGAGATGACGCGCCTCAAGCACATCGTCACCGCAGGCCAGTTCACCGTCCACGATATAGAAAAAGAGCTGGCGCCCTCTTGGTACAGGCACGTGCAGGTGGGCACCGCGTGACAGCGCAAGAATGCCGAGCATCACGTCGGTGAGGGATTGGATCGGGCCCTGATGCGCTTCATGCGCGCCCGAAATCAACGTCATCGTACTGCCCTCGCCCAGATCGAGCGTAGGCAAATCCTGAGCCTCAAGTTCCTTATAGGCCGGCGGCGTCATCTTGAGACGACTGGGCAGATTGATCCAGAGCTGGAGAATCTCGAGCGCGCCCCCGCGTCGCTTGAAGTCCTCCGGTGAACGTTCGGAGTGCACGATCCCCCGGCCCGCCGTCATCCACTGCACGCCGCCTGCGTGAATCACGCTTTGATGATCAGAACTGTCGGCGTGCTCAAGCACTCCATCAAGCACGAACGTCACCGTCTCGAACCCGCGATGCGGGTGCGGTCCGAACGGCAGGCCGTCATTGTGGGCGGGATAGGTCTGCGGCCCGTGATGGTTGAGAAAGAGAAACGGATCGAGCTGATCGACGCCGGGCCCGGGCAGGGGGCGGCGCGTCATCAGATCGCCGATGTCGTCACGGTAGGCGGGGTGACAGGCGATCATCCGCCGAGACACGAATTCAGACATGAGCTGGTTCTCGCATAAAACGCAGTTCGGCCGCACGATGGGCAGTGCGGCCAGGTATCAATAGCGACCTTTTGAGCCGCGCCCGCGGTTAGTCTCGGAAGTTGGTGTATTGCAACGGCAGATCCGGCCCGTCTTCCCCTTTCAACAGCGCAATCGCCTCCTGAAGGTCATCGCGTTTCTTGCCGGATACCCGCACCTTGTCACCCTGAATCGCTGGCTGAACCTTGAGCTTGGCGCCCTTAAGCAGCTTGACGATGCGCTTGGCATCCTCCTGTTCAAGGCCTTGCTTGAGATCGACCGCCTGGCGCGCCTTAACGCCTGAGAGCTCGGGCTCCTGGATGTCCATGCATCGGGCATCGATACCGCGAGCAATCAGTTTCGCCCGAAGCACGTCAATCATCTGCTGCAGTTGAAAATCGACCTCGGCCTCGATCTGAACGCGCTCGCCTTCAAGCGTGTACTGCGCTTTCACACCCCGGAAATCGAACCGACTTTGAATCTCTCGGTTGGCCTGATCAACGGCGTTGGTCGCTTCGTGGCTGTCAAATTCAGAGACGATATCGAAAGATGGCATAGTAGGTACCTGGATTGTTTAAGGATGGGCAGAGAATAGCATTTTCCGAATTTATCGGCGCCATACGCCGGGCTCGAGGTCTATATAACCTCATGATCAAAATGGTTATTGTCAAAACCATTAAAAATTTGCGCCGTACTATTAATCAAACGGCAACCCTCGCGTGGTATTCCCGATAACCAGCACATTTAGAATCGACACGCAGTTTACCTTGAACTCGAAAACAGTCGCTTACTTAAGCCACTACTCAAACTATGCCAATATGAACAAACCGCGTGGACCTGCTTGCCGTAGCGTATACAACCGCTCAAAATTGCAGCATTTATAGACACGCCCCGCATCGATAAGGAAATTATTCCTTAATAATCATCAACATCCCCACCCCAAACGAATTTAAAAAACAGGAAGTACGAGAATCATCATGAGCCAAACTCTAAATCAGCGGACCAAACGCTACCACTGGATGGATGCCCTAAGAGGTTTGGCCGTCTTTTTTGTCATCTTTGCGCACGGCATTGTAACGATCGACGCAAAATTCGAGGGATTATGGCCTTTCCTTCAGTTCCTGGGTGACTCATTCAAACCGTTTAGAATGCCGATACTGATGCTTCTTTCAGGGCTATTGGTGGTTGGCTCTATTGCAAAGGGCGGTAAACGTTATTTCACGGGGAAGGCCCATCATATTCTTTACCCCTATATCGTTTGGACCGTGGTGATGTTCGCCCTTTCCATTGCACGTGAAATACTTCTTGGAAAGGAGAGCTGGGATTTTTTTGACACGCTCCTCCTCAACCCGGCAGCGCACCTTTGGTTCATCTACAACATCATGGTCTACTACGCGATCGCCTTTTTGACCGTGAGATACCGGCCATGGCTTGGTATTGCCTTCGCGCTGGTTTTTTATGCCATCACGCTCTTATTCACTGAAAATTATCTGCTTCAACGCCTTGGCTTCTATTGCGTTTTCTTCATGACCGGTGCCTTGGCCGGTGCGCAATTACCCAAAGCGGTCGCGTTTCTCGAGCAGGTCAATAAGTGGGTTGCAACTGCACTGTTTATCGCGGGTTACGCGTATTGCGCCTTTTATATCGAAGAATCCAAGGAACTCGAGCAATTCGGAATTGGCTTCATGATTGCGTTTTTCGCGATCATTCCCGGATTCTCCAAATTGATGATGGCGGTATCGAAAACACGCATTTCGCCGGCGCTTGAATGGGTAGGAAGAGACTCGCTGCCTATTTACGTGCTCCATTTCCCGCTGATGTACGCCTTGCCCGTCCTACTGTCTCGCGTATATCACGGTGACCCCAACCTGCTGTTCTTCGTGTATATCGTTTCGATTCTGGCTGTTTGCATGCTGGTGGCCTACCTGGCTCGCAAAACGCTTTTCTTCTCGCTCTTTTTCAACAGCAAAGGCTGGAGCAAAGTGTTCAATCGCCGAAAAACCAAGACCTCAGAAGCAATGAGTTGACGCTTCTCCGCTTGAAGACACGCTTAGCGTTTTAAAAAGAAAGTCCACCGCCTTGGTGTTATGCAATAACGCCAAGGCGGGTCAATCTTCACCTTGTTTAACCTTGCATTCACCCTTCTCCGCGCCACTTTCTCGATCTTCTCGCCTGCCCTTCGGTTCGCTACCACCGGAGGCTTTATGGGCTACTGCTTTACCGACCTGATCAACGCTTGTCAGAACGACTGGCGCGCTTACATTGAGCACGATTTCGTGCGGCAACTCGGCGCCGCCACGCTCTCCGAGGAATTCTTTCGTCACTACTTGAAGCAGGACTATCTGTTTCTGGTCCACTTCGCACGCGCCTGGGGGCTGGCGGTCTATAAAAGCCGCGACATGCAGGAGCTTCGCCATTCGCTGGACAATTTAAATACCATCGTGGACACCGAAATGGGGCTGCACGTCACCTATTGCCGGGAATGGGGCATCGATGAGGCCACCCTTCACGATCTGGAAGAGGCGTCCGAGACGCAGGCCTATATACCCGCTTCGTGCTGGACTGTGGCCACCGGGGCGACCTGCTGGATCTGCATGTGGCACTGGTGCCGTGCCTGATCGGCTACGCCGAGGTCGCCGACTGGCTCGGCGCGCGTCCGCAGGCCGTCACCGCTGACAACCCCTATCAGGCGTGGATCGACATGTATCGAGGCGGAGAATACCAGCAGGCCGCCCGGCAGGAGCGTCTATGGCTGGATGCACGGCTGGCCGAGGTGTCGCCTGGGCGTTTTGATCAATTGACCACCATCTTTCGTGATGCCACACGTTTGGAAAAAGCTTTCTGGCAGATGGGGCTTGATGCGGCACGTCGAGCGGCTTACCCCATTGCAGGAGCGAGAATGAGGCCGTTACTGGAGTACTTGGCGATAGGAAGGCATCACGCAAGTCTCACTCGATGATATCGAGATGCCAGTGCGCAATGCTGGGTCGAGTCGTCAAGGCTTTGGATTGTGTCTTTTCCAGTTTCAGAATGATCGGAGACATATAGTGAGGTTTTGGGCGTGTTTTCCTCTTTTTAATACCCAGCGCCGCATCACATAGGAAATTTAGGTCATAGCAAACAATTCGTTCAACAACAGCTCTTGGTTATACATCTTCAAGATTCACACCGAACTTTTTGACTCGTCTTTTATTTATTTCACTTTCAGAGGCAATTCTTCTTAGTGCTTCTGTAGCCCTGTTTGCGATTTCCTTTTGCTGATCACTAGCACTCCTAAATTGACCAAACTTCAATCAGGTTGTCACAAAAGATGACAAGTGAACCCCTCTTTCATTTTTAAACAAATGGTAATAATCATCAACTGATGTATTCGCCAGCACCACCTCATCACTCTGGTTCCAGGCACTTTTGCCAGCCATACGCTCTAATACTTGTTTAGCAGTCTCAGTATCAACTGATTGACTGTAAATATGATTGAATTTGTCTGCAATTTCCTGATCTCTGATATCGCCAAATAAATTAATTTCCTTCATATTAAAAAGCTCAGTTTCTTCTTTTCTATTCTTTATATAGATATCAATAATTTCAGATGCTTTATCATCTTCACCCAATTCCCTAAGCAACAAAACAGTTCCATTAAGATTTACAGGCGTTATATGTTTACAATTTTCCTTAAAGCTTTCATATAAACATTTTACCACTTCGTCGCCATTATTCTCAAATGTATCATGATAAAGTCGCCACGCGCTTGAAAAAGAACCTTCAGACTTTGAAGCTATAACCTGTTGGTTTTTATCAGCAGCTTTTTCTTTAAGCTCATCCTCAACAAAATAACCTGTTTTTACAAATTCTGATAAAAAAAAGTCCAATTCATCAGTTAGCTGGTAGTTGTATGCTTGTAGCGTGGTTTTCCATTTCTTCTGTTGGTCGTCAACTGCCTCATCCCCGATGCCTAGTAAAGTATAGCTTTTACCAGTAATAAACTCTAAAGGTGGTATTTCCTCATTAGAACTTGAACAAAAATAACTCCATGCATACAGAACTAGCGAATGTAAAACTTGATCTGATACCTCAGGTTCAAACTCCTTAACCAGCGGAAGGGCTAGAGCAGCTAATCTTTCGATTTTTTTAAGAATACGAATATTTCGAATTCCGAGGCTTGTTGTTAGCTCTCTCAATTTAGAAAAATTAGGCGTTTGCTGGGAATATGCAATTTCCGCGCATTCTTCTGGATCAGGTGCAAAGACAAGCTCGATGTCAATTACTTTTTCACGATATTTTTTATAATCATTCAAGCCTTCCTCCCCATCATTAAGAAGCAATACTACCTTACAATTTTTTTGCTCCTTTAGCAGTGAGACAAGACCCAAGACATCTTTTATCTCAAGACCTTTTCCTTTTCTTTCTAGATCGTCTATGCATATCAACATTTTATTCAGAGACAAAAAAGAAATGGTCTCTATAGCCGGGGCAAATGATTTAACTACTGAAGCACCTTTGAAGAAATTAAAAGACTGTCTGCCAAACGACTCTGCTAAACTTGCAGTATTGGTTTTTAAGGTTTCGAGACTAGCCTCAGTGCCGATAATTTCTTTTTTTATCGTATTTTCAAAAAATTGTGTATTTAAAAGCATCCAAGGAGTTAACACCAAAAAGAGAAACGTAAGAATAGCGTCCGAGCTTAACCTTATCTTTAGCGCAAGCTTCTTTAAGAAATTCTTTCCAGCTAAAGGTCTTTCCGATTCCCCATTCACCTTTGATAGCCATAACTTCAGGTTGTTCTGAAGATAAGAATCGAAAGATTTGATCTTTAATTACTTCGACGGACATTTTTGCCACCTCCAATGTAAAAAATCGATCCTATACTTGATCCTATGATACCAACGAACTCAAAAAGCCGCTTATTAGCATTATATGGCAACCTACCTTAAATCAAATTCATCTCATCGACCTCATATTCGGAAAACTTTATCTACTTATCTACAATTCGCATACAGACAGCTCCTTTCTCAACAGTAGCATGCAAACAAACTCTAAAATTAATAAAATATAATCCATAAAAATAACAGATAACCTCCAGATACCTTATAGGAAAAACGCTATAACCTATGCAACGAGGAAACCTACTGCTCTTGGATTCGACTTTTCTCTCGCGCTTATGCCATACAGCACTTTGCCATTAAGCAATATAGAGGTGGTGCAGTTTTTGGAGCATCTGTCCATAGAAGCACGTGCCATCAGCCACACAGAACCATGCATTGAACGCGGTCATTTTTTCTCTATTGCCATGCACTGGAGCAACCTGTAAACGATATTGGCTTTTTTATCGTGCCAAACGCCCGCAGCGTTTATCCGTCGTGCTTTCCCATCAAGAAGTCATGCGCGTTTTCGGCCATCTTCCAATCTCAATACTTCTTTTTACGAGGCAAGGCGCCGGACAGGGCTTGACCGCCCAGCGCCGAACAGCACAGACTAATCCGGCGATGGCATAGCCATCATCTGCTTGACGGGGTGCCGGTGGAACCGGCTGAGATCACTTTGTGTCGCAACGCGATACCACGGTGGATCCCGATGAACCTGATCCGGCTAATACCGGCGTAGGGATCAAGCGGCGATACCACGCCTCCCATGACGTCGTTCGCCTCCCCGATCCTGCGCTCCAGCCGGCATTGATTGCCAATGGGAGCACACATGACTACCCCTCAGTTTCTGTCCGAATCCGCCCGCGTTGATGAGGCCGCCATCCAGCCGCTGCCAGCATCGCGCAAGACCTACCTCCAGGGCTCACGCGCCGATATTCAGGTGCCGTTCCGTGAAATCACGCTCTCTCCGACCACCACCTCGGGCGCGCATGAAGAGAACCCGCCCGTGCTGGTCTATGACACCTCAGGCCCCTACACCGACCCCGCCGCCTCGATCGACATTCGAAAGGGCCTGCCGGAACTGCGTCGCGCCTGGATCGATGAGCGCGGCGACACCGAACGCCTGAGCGGCCTGTCCTCGAACTACGGCAAACAGCGCGCCAATGACCCGCGCACCACCACCCTTCGCTTCGACTTAAAACGCACGCCCTACCGCGCCAAGACCGGCCAAAACGTCAGTCAGCTTCATTACGCTCGCAAGGGCATCGTGACGCCGGAAATGGAGTTCGTTGCGCTGCGGGAAAACCAGCGTCGTCAGGCCCTGGGCTCCGAAGAAGTAGAGCGCCTTTTGAACCAACAGCATGCGGGCGAGGGCTTTGGCGCGGTACTGCCGGAAGAAATCACGCCTGAGTTCGTGCGTGAGGAAATCGCCCGGGGTCGCGCGATCATTCCGGCCAACATCAACCACCCTGAAACCGAGCCGATGATCATCGGGCGTAACTTCCTGGTGAAGATCAACGGCAATCTGGGCAACTCGGCGGTCACGTCCTCGATCGAGGACGAAGTCGACAAGATGACCTGGGGCATTCGCTGGGGCGCCGACACCATCATGGATCTCTCGACGGGCCAGAACATCCACGAAACCCGAGAGTGGATTCTACGGAACTCGCCGGTACCGATCGGCACGGTGCCGATCTATCAGGCGCTCGAAAAAGTGAACGGCGTGGCCGAACACCTGACCTGGGAGATCTTTCGCGACACCCTGATCGAGCAGGCCGAACAGGGCGTTGATTACTTCACCATTCACGCAGGCGTTCGGCTCCATCACGTGCCGATGAGCGCCAAGCGCCTGACCGGCATTGTCTCCCGCGGCGGCTCGATCATGGCCAAGTGGTGTCTGGCCCATCATCAGGAAAGCTTTCTGTACACGCATTTCGAAGAGATCTGCGAGATCATGAAAGCCTATGACGTATCGTTCTCGCTCGGTGATGGCCTGCGGCCCGGCTCGATCTACGACGCCAACGATGAGGCTCAGTTCGCCGAGCTCGAGACTCTGGGTGAGCTTACCCAGATTGCCTGGAAGCACGACGTTCAGGTGATGATCGAAGGGCCGGGCCATGTGCCGATGCACATGATCAAGGAAAACATGGACAAGCAGCTCGAGTGCTGTGACGAGGCGCCCTTCTATACTCTCGGGCCGCTCACCACCGACATCGCGCCGGGCTATGACCACATCACCTCCGGCATCGGCGCGGCGCAAATCGGCTGGTACGGCTGTGCGATGCTCTGCTACGTCACCCCGAAAGAACACTTAGGGCTGCCCAACAAGGACGACGTCAAGACCGGCATCATCACCTACAAGATCGCCGCTCACGCCGCCGATCTTGCCAAGGGGCATCCGGGCGCGCAGCGCCGGGACAACGCGCTATCGAAGGCTCGGTTCGAATTCCGCTGGGAAGACCAGTTCAACCTCGCCCTCGACCCGGATACCGCGCGCGCCTTTCATGATGAAACCCTGCCGAAGGATTCCGCCAAGGTGGCGCACTTCTGCTCGATGTGCGGCCCCAAGTTCTGCTCGATGAAAATCAGCCAGGAAGTGCGCGATTACGCGCGCGACAATAATCTCGACGGCGACGAACAGGCCATGCGCGAAGGCATGAAGGAACAGGCCGAGAAATTTCGCCAGACCGGCAGCAAGCTCTATCGTGAAGTCTAGACACGTGCGTACTTAAGCGACCCGGTCCACCGGCCGTTATCGGTTTTATAGATAGCGGCCGACGAGACCTTGCCCCCCAAGACTTTGAATCTCGCCGTAAAGAGGCGCAAAATGCGTCATGCTGCACTGCAAACAAGCAGGCAGAGCGGCACTGCCCCAGCAGGCAGCGTCGGCAGATGAAGCGGCGCCTTGCTATCTCACCGCTTTTAACCGGCACGTGCCGCGATCAGTGCTTTACTTGGGTACGCATAATAAAGCAATTGTCTCGGCCACATGATTTCAGGATTTGACATTGACACACGCTATGAATGAGTCCGTAGACGTCGTTCTGGTCGGCGCCGGCGTCATGAGTGCGACGCTTGCCACCCTCTTGCAGGCGCTCGAGCCTGAAAGCCGGATTGAAATTCTGGAACGACTGGACAGCACCGCCAGTGAAAGCTCGTATGCCTGGAATAACGCAGGTACCGGGCATGCCGCTTTGTGCGAGTTGAACTACACCCCTCAAGCCGATGATGGCTCGGTCAGCATCGACAAGGCCGTAAGCATCAACACCATGTTCGAGGAGTCCAAGCAGCTCTGGAGCTACTTCGTTGAACGGGGGGACCTGGGCGACCCGCGGGGCTTCATTCATCCAGTACCGCATATGAGCTTCGTGCGCGGGCAGAAGGACGTGAATTTTCTTCACGCCCGCTTCGAGGCTTTGAAAGCACATCACTGCTTTGCGGACATGAGCTACACCGAAGACCGCGCCCAGATCAAGCAGTGGGCCCCGCTTTTGCTCGATGGCCGCGACGATAACGAAGCATTGGCTGCCACGCGCGCCGAAGGCGGCACCGACGTCGATTTCGGCGCGCTGACCCGCATGATGCTAAAACGCCTCGAGGCGTTTCCAGACGAGCAGGTGCGCGTTAGCACCGGCCAAAGCGTGACCGACTTGAAACGAGGTGACGACGGCCGCTGGACGGTCTCCGTCGAAACATCAGACGGCAAGACGCGTACGCTCACCGCCAAGTTTGTCTTTCTCGGTGCAGGTGGGGCGGCGCTCCATCTGCTTCAGAAAAGCGAGATTCCAGAAGCTAGCGGTTACGGCGGCTTCCCGGTCAGCGGCCAGTGGCTTCGCTGTGACAAGCCAGAGATCGTCGAACGTCACCTGGCCAAGGTCTACAGCAAGGCACCGGTCGGCTCCCCGCCAATGTCGGTACCGCACCTGGACACTCGAAACGTCGATGGCTCGCCGTCACTCCTGTTCGGGCCGTTTGCAGGCTTTACCACCAAGTTTTTGAAAACCGGTTCGGTATTTGACCTGGTCAAGTCCGTTCGCGGCTCCAACCTCTCGCCCATGCTGTCGGTTGCGAAAAACAACTTCGATTTGCTGAAGTACCTGATCGAGCAGGTGCGCCAGTCTCACACCGACCGTGTCGATGCGCTGCGCGACTTTTTTCCCAACGCACGCGATGAGGACTGGCGCCTTGAAGTGGCCGGCCAGCGTGTTCAGATCATCAAGAAAGATCCGGAAAAAGGCGGCATCCTGCAATTCGGAACCGAGGTCGTTGCCGCAGGCGATGGCTCCCTGGCGGCACTGTTGGGCGCCTCGCCTGGTGCTTCTACCGCGACCTCGATCATGCTCGGGTTGATCGAGCAGTGTTTCCCCGAGAAGTGCCAGTCGCCCGAGTGGCAGGAGCGCCTGAACGCAATCGTACCGGCGCGCGCCAAGACACTTGCAAGCCAGGCCGAGACGCTTAATGAGGTGCGCCATCGAACGCACCAGACGCTGAAACTCAACGACCCGACCGTCTAGTGGTGCGCCCCCTGGTACATGAGCGCGTACCAAGGACATAAAAACGCCCGACCGGGTTACCCCCGGTCGGGCGTTTTTACTGAAACGGTCTTGCGCTGATCGAGTTACCGAAAGACCAGACGCCGCGTCATGACGATGCCCACCACCACGAGCGCGATGCCCGGCAGGGTCAACATGGCGTACGTGCTTTCGCGAGTAATCGCGAACAGGCCCCATTTCTGAATGAAGACCGGTGCAATGATCAGAATAAGCCCTACCATGATGGTGCCTGCGCTTTTCGCGTATCCCTTGATCAGAAGGGTCAACGACGACACCAACAGCGCAATAACGGTCGTGACCAGCATCATGATCAACCAGGCTGAAGCCATCATGAGTGCGCCTCCTTTTCAAGATCACGCCTGAACGCCAGCTTGAAGCAGGACGCAAGCATGGTGACCGATACAATCATGAACCCAAGACACAGCGGGAGCAGCACACTGTAGGCGTGCTCATAGACCTGAAACAGCGTGATCGAGTCCCACCGGGCGATCAGATCTATGTGCTCGAAAAAGCGCAGCATGTCGATCGGGCCGCTAGAGGTCGCAACGATCGCGATATAAGCCGCGTCCGCCAGGAGCACAAGCAACCCAAGTAGCGAAGCCGCCCCCAAGCCTTTTTGCCCTCGCTTGAACAGCGTCAGGGTCCAATAGGCCAGGGAGGCAAGCACCACCACGGCCACGAGCGTGGCCAACCACGGCGCCGCCGCAACGGCGCCAAACGCCGCCTGTTTGGCGTCGTAGGTTCTGATCACCCCGACCGTCGTTTGCGCCCAGGCCGGGGCGCCCACCGCCATCAACCCTGCAGCACTGGCTGCGTTTTTCCACATAACCGTTTTGCCTCGATGCGATTCTCAAGAAACGGCCACAAGCCTAAAGTAATCCCGACGCGATGTAATCCCTCATTGCGCATCAAGCCTTGCGTGCAATGACATTGAGCCGCTCGGCAAGGCGCTCCGGCATTTCCATTGGCAGAAGGTGCCCATATCCTTCAAACACCTCGAGCGAGGCATTTTCAAGCATGGGCATGACCAGCTCACGCTGCGTTGCTGGCGGAAGCGAGGGGTCCTGATCACCGACAAGCACCCACGTCGGCACGGCAAGTACACCGACCTCATCGCGCATGTCCTCGGCGTAGGTCGTGCTCGGCCAGGCGCGCCAGGCCTCCGGGTGCGCGTTCATGGCATCTGTAACGGCTGCGTTATAAAGCGCGGCATCGAGCTCGACCCCAATGGCCCCATCGATGAACGCACGCGCCTGAGCCTCGCTGAAATCGAACCCGAGCTGAAATTGCTGCTCCTCCTCGCTGACCGGCTGCGGCCCAACCGGTGCCGGTGCGACCAGAACCAGCGCGTTCAGCCAGTCAGGCCGCTCGGAGGCAAGCATCATGGCAATGCGCCCGGAAAACGAGTGCCCCACCAGGATGACGTTCTCAAGCGCCAGCCGCTCGATGCTGTCGCGGGCGTGGCGGGCCATCGAGTGACTGTCGTAACCAGACTCGTCTCGCGCATCGCCGAACCCGGGCATATCGAGTGTGACGACTCTAAATGACGGGTCGAGGCGATCAATAACGTGCTGCCACTCACGGTGGGAGCTTCCGAAAAAATGCATCAATACCAGCGTTGGGCGTCCTTGCCCACGGTCACTCGCGATCGTCATGCGTCCCTGTCCTTTTACTGGAAAGAAAATGTCCATAAAGCGTAGCGGGCTTTCAGGGCCGCCACATGACACTCATGTGCGCACCAATAAAAAAGGCAGCCAGAGGCTGCCTTTTTACATCGTTTTTAGAGCGCCGTGCGCGATCAGGTATGTCGATGGTCTTCTTTCTTTTCCGAACGCTTGAACTTTTCGCCGGCCTCATCCTGATCACGTTCGCCTTTTTTCTCAAGGTCATGATCATCGGTAACTTCGCCGGTTTTTTCCTGGATCTTGCCGCCGACCTTGTCGACCAGCTCTTCGGCCTTGGACCGCTTGTCGTCTGACTCGGACATCCGTGTTCTCCTTGGTTCAACGCGCTCCCGAATCAGTTCGGGAGAGACTTTTAACAACACATGAAGAGCTTAGAATGAAAATGTCGATTACGAAATAGTCCATGTACGGACAATGGTCGCAAAGAGCAGGCTCGGCCCGCGTCACACGGCGAAACGTTCCTTGAGGTAGCGGTTAATGTCGTCTGATTCATACATCCATTCCTCACGACCGCCGTCATGAACGATTTTAAGGCACGGCACCTTGACGCGCCCTCCGCCCCGCTCGAGTTCTTCACGCGCCTCGGGGTCCTTTTGGGTATTTTTCATGCCAATGGGCAACGCGAGCCCGTGAATCTGTTTCTTGACCTTGATGCAAAACGGGCAGGAGGCGAACTGATAAAGCGTCAGTTGTCGACATGCGGCATCGACCTTGGCCTGTTCTTCCTTTGAGCGAGTGACGGGCTTGGGCTTGGAAAGCGCAGCGTACGCCAGCATGAAGGGCATCAACAGACGCCGCAAAGCCCTGAAGAAAAAGCGGATAACAACGTTCATGGGAGCTCCCGATGATCAGCTCGATGAAAAGAAGGACGTGATATAAAACGGACCAGTGTACCAGTACACCTATCGAGCACAACTTACGCCGGTTTAACGGCTTCAACTGCTTCAAGATCCACAATCCGGGTGTGATTGAGCGTCACTTTCCAGCGACGAATCACCATCTGCTCACCTTCCATAGTCCGAATCACCAGGTTGACCTGATAGCGCTTCTCCACATCGAAGCGTTGAATTGCCCCGTCCTCGACGTCAAACACCTGATAACGGCCCGGGTCCATCAATCGAGCAATCGACTGGAGATCAAGCGTAATCACTTCACGCGTGCGCTCATAGCCGCTTAGAAATCGTTTTGGCGTATGCGACGATCGGCTCTTGTAATGCAGAACGTGCTCATCTCGCTTGGTCACGTTGCCCTTGCGAGCACGCCGAATGGCCTCGGGCAGCGTCTGGTAGCGGGCGTAATCGAACCACTCGAGCGAGCGCCCGACCATATCCCCGCTGAAATTGTCGAAATACTGCCGACGCCACTTGGGCCGACCGCGCCTGAGCCAGCGCCAGAGCGTGTTGCGAAGGTCGTCCTTGAAAACCTCGCGCGCGGCATACATGAGCGCGACCACCAGCACAAAGCGAAGCGTCAGATCGCCAAGCAGGGTACGCGCCTCGAACATCAGCATCGACACCACCACCATGACCATCCCCGCAGCCAATGCCTTGACCCCTTTCTGCTCGAGCCGCCCGAGCTCGACCCGCTTCTCCTTGAGCGTGACCGGATACTCGATCAACCGTCTGAGAAGACGCATCTTGTTGGACATTCGAGACGGACTGGCCATCGCACGCTCGGAATTGTATTGGTGCTCGCGCCGATACTGGTTTTCCTGCTTGGCCACATTGATCAACGCCATGCGCCCGGAACGGGCATCTTCCTGTTCCTCAATGCTTGCCGCCAGCGACAGCATGGTCTGCTCGGTCAGCCAGGACAGGTAGTTATCGATATTGATGAAGTATTTTCCCAGCCGCTCCTCGGCCGGTTTCTGGCGCCTGAGCCGTCTCAGAATGCTTTGGCACAGTTCAGTCAGCTCATCGAGCTCTGACGATGTCATGGTCTCCTTGCCTTCAAGCGCCCGGCTGCGCTGCTCGAGGGCGACCGCGTATTGAAAGGCATAAAGACTCAGCCCCGACCGATAGCGCTCGGGCGACAGCTGCGTTCGGCGCGCCAGCCGGCTGTGAATCAGCGGCAGCTCGTGGCGAGTGCTGTAATAGGTTCGCTTGATGTGAAGTGCGCCGTGATAGAACTCGCTTTCAGACACCACTTCGGCGCTGAACCCAAGCTCACCCGGCAGGAACAGATAGAAGTCGAATTCGTGCGAAGGCTCATCGCCCAGAATGCGCGAAATGCGCAGCGAAAACCCTTCTCGATGGTCTACGTTGATCAACCGTTACTCGGTGGTCGGCCCAAAACATCTAGTCTAGCGTACTGAGCGGAAAGAGCATGTAGAAGCAACTCCCCTCCCCCTTGCTGGAGCTGAACCCGATCCGCCCGCCCATGCCTTCGGTAAGCTCCTTGCTGAGCGCAAGCCCGATACCAAGCCCGTTATGACGGCGCGTGGTCGATCCATCGGACTGCACGAAGCGCTGAAACACATAGGCCTTGAATTCATTGTCGATGCCGACCCCTTGATCGATCACACTGAGCCGGACGTCTCCATCCAGGCGCTCGCCGACAAGCTCGACGACAGAGCCTGTGGGCGAGAATCGAATGGCGTTGTCGATAAAGCAGGCAAACACCTGATCGATCCGCTTGGCATCAACGCGAATTAACGCACGCCGGGCGCAACTAACCCGGAACGTAATGCCGGCCTTGTCGGCCAGCTCACGGTGACGTTCAACCTGGCGCTCGAGAAGCGTCTCGACATCGAGCTCCTCGAATTCAAACGTCATATGGCCACTGGTGATGCGCTCCATATCCAGAAGGCTTTCCACCAGCGACTGCAGCTTGAAGCTGCTGTCATGAGCCACCTTGACCATTTCGATGGCTTTTTCGGGCAATACGCCAAGCACGCCTGCGCTCAACATGCCAAGCGAGGCATTGATCGACGTCAGCGGCGTTCGAAGCTCATGGCTGACCGAGGAAATGAACTCGCTTTTAAGCTCAGCCAATCGATGGCGCTCGGAGGTATCCATGATCTGTACGATGAACTGGCGCGGGGTCCCATCACTTTCAGGAATGATCGCGCAGCGCATGTCGCCCCATAACCCCCTGCCATCCGCTCCCCGGAACCGGCCTTCGAGCTGATAGAACATGGTTTTGGTCTGGGCAAGAAGCTCACGCCCCATCGCCTTGGCCTTGGCCCAGTCGTCCGGATGCATCAGTTCCTTGAACGCACGCGTGCGCCAGGTCTCGCTGTGATAGCCGAACAGGGCCGGAAACGCGGCGTTGGCTTCGATGATGTGGCCGTCGAAATCGGTCAGCGCCATTGCAATGGGGGCGGTCGAAAAGGCTTGATTAAACTGCTTGCGAGAGGCCTTGAGCGCATGCTCGCTGACCACGCGAGCGGTCACGTCGTGCATGATCGCGACCGCACCGAGCGGTGTCCCGTCCATCGAGACAATGGGGTCTGCGTTGGCGGATACGTGTCGAAGGGGGTAGCCCTTGCGCGCGATGACCATGGGGGCGCCGCGAACGGATTCGCCGTTGAGCGCCCGTATGAGCGGGATACGCTCGAGTGCCAGCGGCGTTTGGCCATCGGCCTCAAACAGATCGTAGTACTCACTCCACTGCTCGGGGGGCAGGCTCCGAATGTCCGCACCGTGCCATTGAAGCGCGGTTTCATTGAACACCGTAAGCTCCCCTTGCGCGTTGCACGCCACCACTCCAGCCGAGGCCGCACCCATGATGCGCTGATACATGGCCCGTTCGGCCTCGACCGCAACGTGGCCCTGACGCTGCCCGGTCACATCCGAAAGAATGCCGTACCACTTCACCCCGCTGCCAAACCGCTCGGGCATCGCTTCGATGTAAAACCAGAACGCTTCGCCCTCGAGGGTGACCTGCACACACACCTGCATCAGCGTCAAGGCACGGCAGGAGGCGATCAGGGACCGCACCAGCAGGTGGCGGTCACTTCGTGACATCTTGGTCAGCAAATAACCGGGATCGTCCCGCAGGGTCGATTTCGCAATCCCTGAAAGCGATGGCATCGAGGCACTGATAAACGGTAGCCACAAACGCCCGACGTTGTACTCAAGCTCGAACAGCGCCCCCGGCACCCGGTTGGTCAGATTGGAAAACCGCCCGGCCAGACGCTGGTAGTTATTGCGACTTTGGCGAAGCTCGAGCAACTGAACGATCTGGCCGGCCAGAACTTCAAGCGTATGACGTTGAATATCGTTGAGTACGCGCGGCTTGGTATCAATGACACAGAGCGTGCCGAGCGCGAAACCGTTAGCGCTTTTAAGCGGCATGCCGGCGTAGAAGCGAATGAACGGCGGGCCGATCACCAGCGGGTTGTTGGCAAGGTGCGGCGTTTCGTGGGTGTCGTTAATTTCATAAAGCGCGCCCTGCAGGATGGCAAAGCCGCAAAACGCCACCTCTCTTGGGGTCTCGGTCACATCGAGGCCAATGCAGCTCTTGAACCATTGGCGCTTTTCATCAAGCAGGGAAATGAGTGCAATCGGCGTGTCGCAGATCGCACGGGCAAGCTCGGTCAATCCATCGAAATCGGCTTCAGCGGGGGTATCGAGAATCTTGAACAACTCGAGCTCTTCGAGCCGTTGCGCCTCATCTGCCGGCAAGGGCGCAGGCTTGTAATCGGTGGATTCATTCATCGTCGATGCCCTGTTTTCTCAACCATGTTCGATACATCAAGCATCGGTACGATGGCGAAAAACTGAAGAAGGCAACCCGGGTTTATTCAGAATAAATAATATTTATTATTTTAATTCAAATCATAAAAAATCAATTCTTCTTATCTAACAAACAGCGGCTCCCGCGGTTCATAGAAGCTGAAACGACAGCGCCTGGGCGAGAGCGACCACCGCCAAAACCAGCATGCTTAAAAATGTGGCCGCCGTGATCAGCGCCGCTTGCACCTTCGAACACCTGTGCGCCTGAGCGACGCCGACCACCGTGAGATACCACCCGAATACGATCAGCCCCATCTTGATAAACGACATCACAAGCGCGGCAGCCTGACCGCTGACCGCGTCACCCACGGTAAAATAATTCATGCCGGTCAACGCGATCTGGGTGAGCTCGAGCAGCAGCACCAGACACAGCGGCACATTCGACCAGAGCAGCACCTTGAACAGATCAAGTGCCGTACCCCGCCCGCCAAATGCTCGCCCCATCATCGTAGTAAGCGCCACCATCAATGCCATGCCGAGTACGCCGGAAGCAGCGCCCCCAAGCACTACCAGCCCCACGATGGCCATCAGGCCATGCGTCAGGCCGACGCCTGCAAGACTTGCGGTTTCAATGCTCCACACCCATCCCATGCTGAGGATGAGTACCATCGCATACGCTCGGGGCGCAGCGATCTTGAGCAGATCAGTCATGGTATGGCGAGGCGTCAGCCATAATGCAATCCATGGGCTGGATCGTCTCTGGGCGAGGTAGGACGTTCGGGTCAATCGAGCACCTTTTGAATGTTGCCGTATCATGTCGCCAAGCGACTCAGGTACTTTAATCGGCCGATACCAAGCTATGCTTTGATCTAACGGATTTTCTGATTGGATACCCGACATGCCCGAGCGCAGTACTGCCACCTACAAACAGGACGCCGCCACCTCTGCCGTGACGCCCATGCAACTGCCGCTCAAGGCAATGCTGTCAGCGCTTTGGCGCGTCAAGGGGTTGATGACCGACACCTACGCGAACATGGTGGCCGCAAGCATCGCCTTTTACGGTCTGCTGGCCATTTTTCCCGCCATTGCGGCTTTGATTTCTCTATGGGGGCTGATTTCAGACCCCGCGGCCGTTCAGAATCAGATCGATGCCATGAGCGGCTTCGTACCCCAGGAGGCGGTGGCCATCGTCAGTCAGCAGGCGTTGAAGGTAAGTTCCAACCCACAAACCGGCATGAGCCTGACCGCGATCGGGGGGCTGCTGTTTACGTTCTACAGTGCCTCAAAGGGCGTGCGGGGGTTCATGGCCGGGCTTAACATCATGTACGGCGAGAGCGAGCACCGCGGCCTGATCCGCCAGACGCTGACCAACGTCATCCTTACCATGGCGCTGGTGGCCTCAACGATCGTGACGCTTGGCGCCCTGGCGCTCGTGCCGCTGGTTCTGCATTTCCTGCCGATTCACGGTGCAATCGAGTGGATTGTTCTGTCGCTTCGCTGGCCACTGCTTTTGATGCTGGTGATGTTCTCACTGGCTCTTTTATACCGCTTCGCGCCGGATCGACGCAGTGCCCGCTGGCAGTGGCTGACGCCCGGGGCGCTGGCCGCCACCATTCTCTGGCTGGTAGGCTCGATCGGTTTTTCGGTCTATGTGCGCAATTTTTCGAACTACAACGAAACCTATGGCTCACTCGGAGCCGTGGTGATTCTTTTGATGTGGTTCTGGCTGTCGGCCTACATCGTTTTACTTGGCGCAGGCATCAACCGGGAGTTCGAACGGGAAACACGGGAAGACACAACGGTGGGTGAGGATCGCCCGCTCGGGGAGCGCAACGCGTTCGCTGCCGATACGCTGGCCGGGTCGGACGTCGAGAAAAAAGACTGACCTGTTTAACGAATGCGTCACATAAACTACATTGGGATGTACATGCAGGATGCATGCAATACGCGAAAGGAGAAAAAGCGATGTCTATGAAAACCCGTTTGCTGGGCATGACCCTTGTAACTGTCACCACATTTGGCGCCACCGGCGCGATGGCGGCGGACACCAACAATGTGCAAGGGCTTTACAGCGCCGATGAATTGATGGACGCAGATGTCTATCTGAAATCGGACAGCAACCGCGAAATCGGCGACGTGGAAGATATTCTGCTCGGTGAAGACATGAGCGTCCAAGCGATTGTCATCGATGCCGAAGGACTTGATAACGAAGGTAACTACGTCATCAAAAAAGGCGACTTCACGGTGCAGACCAGCCCGGATGACAACCTGGACAACATCGAGTATCGCGTGACGGTCGACATGGATGAAAAGGCCATTGCCGAACAGCCGCAGTACACCAACGACTGGTGGCAGTCCTCCAAGGCGCAGGCAGCCGACGCGTGGGATCACACCAAAAAAGGTGCCCAGAGCGCCTGGAACAGCACCAAGTCTGCAACGGCCAATCTGCTTGATAGCGCAAGCGACGCCATCGACAACTGAGTTTTGTCCCCGCATGAAAAAGCCCGCCTTGAGCGGGCTTTTTCATACGACCACGGTGCACCGAAAAACACGGCACAGTCGCGTGAATCCCCGGGCTACTGCCTTGGAATCAAGACCTGATCAAGCCGGTAGATGCGCCCCGACGTGAACGCCTGAACAGCCTGCGCCTCGACGCCGCTGACTCGAAGCGCGCCCGACTCGGCTTCGATTATAAGCGATTGCCCCTGTTCTGAGCCCAGCGCATGGCGCTGTTTCGCTTCCTTCGGCGCGATGTTTCCGGCCACCAGGTGCAGGTTCAGCACATCTCGCAACCGGTCTCGGTTGCTGCTTGAAAACAACTTGCTCTTGTCGGGCACATCAAGCCGTGAGAATGCATCATTTGTCGGCGCAAACACCGTCATCGGGTGCGCCGTATCTGCACTCTTGAGCGTGTCGTCAAGCCCCGTGAGCTCGAGCCCCTTAACAAAGCGCGAATACTGTGGTGCCGATTCAAGCGCCGTCCACAGGGCGGAATTCGCCTGCGCGGTAAGCGATGTGACCCCGAGGCACACCGCAATGAACACCTTCCTTGCTGATTTCATGTCCTCTCTCCCTGTTGCTGATAAGGCGCCGGGCACTTTGTGCTTGCGCCGTGACGCCAAAGCCCGTCAGGGCGAGGCGACCTTGAACGGCAGCGCCTGGGCGGCCTCGCCACGCACGTCGTCCATCACCGCACGTTCACGCTCGAGAAAATCCGCCACCGCCTGGTAAAAGCGCGCGTCTCTAAGCCAGTGCAGCGAGTAGGTCGTTATGGGTTCAAATCCCCGGGCAATCTTGTGCTCCCCTTGGGTGCCGGGGTCGAACCGGGTAAATCCATGTCGAATGCAGTACTCGATGCCCTGATAGTAACAGGCCTCGAAATGCAGGCTGTCTGCGTGCACCTCGCTGCCCCAGTACCGCCCATACAACGTGGTTTCGCCCTTGAAATAAAGGGCTGCAGCGATCGGGCGTTCCCCCACTCGCGCCTGAACCAGCATTAGATGCTCCGGCATGGTGGCCAGAAGCCGTTTGAAAAATGCGTCGCTGAGATACGGTGACTGCCCCCGCTCGAAATAGGTGATCTGATAACAGCGATAGAAGTGAGTGATCGCGGCTTCATCGATGCCCTCGCCGTCCAGACAGTGAAGCGTGATGCCCTGCTCGGCCACCTTTCGACGCTCCCGGCGCACTTCCTTTCGGCGCTTGGAGGTCATGAGATCGAGAAACGCATCAAACGTCTCATACCCACGATTAAACCAGTGATACTGCATACCATGACGCATCAGAAGCTCGGGAAAATACTGCTGCCATAACCGTGTTTCAGCGTGACCTGGAAACAATAGATGCCAGCCGGAACCTCCATGCGCTCGAATCGAGTGTGAAACAAGCTCAAGCGCGCGCTCGGGCGCGATGTGATCGGCAAGAACAAGACGCGGCCCGGTACTTGGCGTGTAGGGGATCGCCGAGATCTGCTTGGGGTAGTAAACCTGCCCTGCGCGCTCCCAGACGTCTGCCCACTGCCAATCGAAGATGTACTCCCCGTAGGAATGGGTTTTATCAAAGCCCGGCAGAAAGCCGACCAGCGTGTTTTGTTCCATCAACACCCGATGACATGGAGACCATCCGGTATCTTCGCTGACATCGCCAGTCAGCTCCAGAGCGCTTAAAAAGGCGTGATGCATGAAGGGGTAGTCCGGGTCGACCAGAGCGTCCCAGGCAGAGCGCTCTATTTCATCAACGCCCTTGATCTCGCGAAGTTCGAGTGTCATAACTGTCTGCCACGTTTACTGTTGAGCCAATCACTTTGGCCAATCACATCTGAATCACCATGACCCTACCCGACAAACACGCCTCGACCAATGTCATGGCCCTTGTGGCCTTCGGACTGAGTCTTCTGTCCTTTTTCGTCGCGCCGGCCTGCCTCGGTGGCATCGTCTGTGGCCATGTCGCCCGCGCTCAGATACGTCGCAGCCACGAAAATGGAGACAGCTGGGCGGTGGCAGGTCTGGTTATCGGCTACCTCATGCTGCTTGCGTCGGTGGCCGGTTTGCTGGTGTTCGGCGGTGTCATATTGACGTTTTTTGGCATCGCGGCGCTGACGTGAGCCTGCACCATGCATCATTCAACTTAGACGCACGCCTCTGATGACGCTAAGCTCGCTCATCGATATCACGGCAGGACACCCAAGGTCAGATGCTCGATTCAATACTGGACAACGATTTCTACAAGTTCACCATGCAAAACGCCGTGGTGAAGCTCTTCCCCAACGCGCACGCCCGCTATAGCTTCATCAACCGGGGGCAACACAGCTTTCCACCGGGGTTTGCCAATGAGCTTCGCCGGGCCGTCGATGAGATGGCCCACCTTCGATTGACCGAAGACGAGCGGAGCTACCTGGAAACCACTTGTCCTTATCTCGACCCGACCTACCACGATTTTCTGCAAGGCTTTCGCTTCGACCCAAGCGAAGTCAGCATCGAACAGCACAATGATCAGATCGAGGTGCATGTCGAAGGGCTCTGGTATCGCACCATCTTGTGGGAAGTGCCGTTGATGGCGCTGATCAGCGAGCTTTGGTATACCTGCCGAGGCGTGGCGCGGATCGAGGATGACGCCATCGTCGAACGCACGCGCCAAAAGATCGAACACTACAGCCATATCGGTGTCCGTATCGCCGAATTCGGCACGCGTCGGCGGCATTCCTTCAAGGTACATGACACCGTGGTCGATGCGCTCGCTCGCTTCGGTCAGGACAGCTTCACAGGCACCAGTAACGTCTATCTGGCCATGAAGCATGACGTCAAGCCGCTTGGCACCCATGCCCATGAATGGTTCATGTTTCACGCCGCACGTTTCGGTTTCAAGATGGCCAACATCCTGGCACTGGAACACTGGGTCAACGTCTACCGGGGGGATCTCGGTATTGCGTTGTCCGATACCTTCACGACTCAAGCTTTTTTCGAGAGCTTCGACAAGATGTTCGCCAAACTGTTCGACGGCGTTCGCCATGACAGTGGCGACCCCATCGCGTTTGCACGCGCAACCATCGAGCATTACGAAAGCCTTGGCATCGACCCCTTGAGCAAGACCATCATCTTCTCCGACGGGCTCGACCCGGACAAGGTCGATAACATTGCCCGGTTCTGTACTGGCCGTATCGGTATGTCGTTTGGCATCGGCACCAACTTCACCAACGATGTCGATGTCGAACCCATGAACATCGTGGTGAAGATGACCGCCACGCGCCCTCAGGGTCAGCAGTGGATGCCGGTCATCAAGCTCTCTGATGTGCGGGAAAAGAATACTGGCGACCCGGAAATGATCACACTGGCGCGAAAGGTGCTCTCACTCGATGAGTGACCCCGCGCCGGAGACGCCGCAAGCGCGCAGAAAGCGCCCTTGCGGCCACGCGGTACTGACGAGCACCTGCCGACTTTAGAGTACCTATTTACCTTGAAGCACCTATTTACCTTGAAGTACCTGCTTATCTTGGAGCACCTGCTTACTATGAACTTGGGCGTCCGGCACTGCTTGAAAAGACCTTATTGAACAGGTTAAGCATGACCTGCCATGAGGCGGCGTCTGCGGCGGGGCTGTAGGCCAGCGGCAGGCCGAATTTTTCCGCTTTTGCATCGACGTAGGGGTTGGTAAAGGCGTGCTTGGCGCCTGGATACTGAATGAGCGTGACGTCGGTATCCACCGACTTATAGGTCTCCAGAAGCGCCGCTAGGTCCTCCTGGTTGACCAGCTCATCGTCTAGACCATTTTGGATCAACACACGCCCATCGAAATGGGTCGGCGTCTGAACGACCTGACCGGGGCTGCCGTGAAAGCTGACGACCGCTTTGAACGGCATGCCATCGAGCGCGGCGTTAAGTACGACGCCACCGCCGAAACAGTAACCGATGGCAGCCACCCGGTCAGGGTCGACACCGCCTTCGGTTTTCAAGATATCCGTGGCCGCACGCAAATTGGCCTCGGCCGCCGACCAGTCACTCATGACTGCCTTTGAAAACGCGCCGGCATCGTCGGGGTGCTCAGCGGTCTTGCCACCGCCGTACATATCCACCGCCATCGCTACGTACCCGAGCGCAGCCAGTTCTTCGGCGCGCTGGCGAACGTACTCGGTCTGCCCCCACCACTCATGCACCAAAAGAATGCCCGGCCGATTACCTTCGGCCTTGGTGTCACGGGCGAGAAAGCCAGTGTAGCTTTCGCCGTTGACGCTGTAGGTCACTTCATTGGTATGCACGTCCGGGCCGACATTCCCGATCACACTGCCCTCGGCTCCATAGGCACCGACGCTGGCCATCAAGAGCCCGATCCCAAATACTGTCGCTTTCATCGTGTCTTGTTCTCCTTGTTTGACATGGCCGCACCGGCTTGAAATGACGACACAGACCTGAAATCACCACACAGGCTTGAAATCACATGGGCGAATACGCCTGAGCGCTCACGCACCGCGCCAATCCGCGCACAGCAAAACGCCGCGCAAGCGCGGCGTTGTTCAGGCACGTCGACGAGGCTTCTGCTCTTCCTTATAGGCGTCATCGTCGGCGCGCCGACGCGAGGCCTCGACCAGTGCGGCCAGATGGTCGTGCGTCATGACCACTTGCTCGGGTCGCTCGGCGTCTTCCCACAACACGTCAATGATTGGATAGTCACCGCATTGATCAATTCCGGTGACCTTGCCGGATCGATCACACCGGCTGTCTTTCAAAGTCGCTCCCAATAACTGAGAAACGCCACAAACATAGTGTTTCATGGGCCCAGGCCTTCGGTCATGTTCAACACAACCGCTTTTGTAATGTTAAGAATGTGTAACCGCATAGACCGATGGTTTGTCAAGCCATCATCGAATAAGTTTCGCTACTTCTACACATTACAAAGCCCAAGTCAATCAAGGCGCTCACTGTGCCCACCACGCGGCCAGCGCCTCCAGGCTCTCTACGGTATGAGTCGGCGCCAGCGCCTCGTCTTCAATCACGGACCGGTCACGGTGCACCCAAGCTGCATTCAGGCCCACATGGCGCGCGCCCTGAATGTCCCAGGCATTACTTGATACTAACCAGGTGTTGTCCGGGCTGGACGCCATTGTCCGCATCAGATGCAGGTAGACCTGAGGGTCTGGCTTGAAGCGCTTGATGTCATCAACGCTTACCAGCGCATCGAACTGATCGATAAGACCTGCCTGGGTAAGCACATTCTGCATGGCATCAGCAGTGCCATTGGAAAACGCCACCATGGTCACATTTTGTGTTCGCAACGCCTTGAGCCCCGCCAACGTGTCACTGTGCGGTGGGAGCGTCCCATAGCCTTTCAATAGAGCTTTGCGCTGCGCCTCATCGAGCTGATGCCCGCCCTCTTCCAGTACCGCATTGAGCGCATCCTGCGTACAAAGTGCGAAATCGACATAGCGCCCCATCAAGCCTCGACGAAAGGCCAAATTCAATTGGCGCGCTCGCCAGGCCTCGCTCACGGCCTCGGCCTGGTCGCCGAGCGCATCACGCATCATGTCGGCAAGCGAGCCCGTGTCGAGCAGCGTTCCATACACATCGAACGCTAAAACCGGTTGCGAAGTTTTCTCCGTGCTCATATCCCCTCCCTGGATAACTGGGCCATAAAAAAGGCAGCCCAAGGCTGCCTTTTTTCTAGAAGCTCTAGAAGCGCTAGAAGCGTAGAGCGCTTACCAGGTCTTCGCCATCGCAAGCGCGGTATCGAGCATGCGGTTGGAGAAGCCCCACTCGTTGTCATACCAGGCCATGACCTTGACCAGGTTACCGGACACACGGGTGTGGTTCTGATCGAAGATGGACGAGTTGGCGTTGTGGTTGAAATCGATCGAGACCAGCGGCTTGCTGTTGACGTCGAGAATCGGAGACGCCTCGGCTGCCTTGGCCACCAACGCGTTGATTTCGTCCTTGGTGGTCTCTCGAGACGCTGTGAATGTCAGATCCACCACGGAGACGTTGATTACCGGGACACGAACCGCAAAACCATCGAGCTTACCATTCAGATCCGGAAGCACCTTGCCTACGGCCGCGGCGGCGCCGGTCTTGGTCGGGATCATGGAGTGCGTGGCGCTTCGCGCACGGAACGGGTCCTTGTGATACACGTCGGCCAGGTTCTGGTCATTGGTATAGGCATGAATGGTCGTCATCAAACCGGTTTCAATACCGACGCCTTCATGAAGCGCCTTGGCGACCGGCGCCAGGCAGTTGGTGGTGCAGGAGGCGTTGGAGACCACCTTGTGTTCGGCGGTAAGCGTTTCGTCGTTGACGCCAAAAACGATGGTGGCGTCCGCGTCCGGGCTCGGCGCGGAAATCAGTACGCGGCTCGCGCCCGCCTCGAGGTGCTTACCAGCCGACTCGCGGGTGGTGAAAATGCCGGTGCACTCCATGACCAAATCGACCTTGAGGCTATCCCACGGCAGTTGCGTCGGATCGCGTTCGGCCAGAATGCGGATCTTATCGCCGTCAACACTCAGGTTCTCGTCATCATGCGACACGGCAAAGTTGAAGTGGCCGTGCGTCGTATCATGCTCAAGCAGGTGGGCGTTCAGTTCAGGGTCGCCCAGGTCATTGATGGCCACGACCTCGACCTGATCCCGGTATCCGTTTTCATACAGCGCTCTGAGGACGTTTCGACCGATTCGACCAAAGCCGTTGATTGCTACGCGCAAAGTCATTTCCTGCTTCCTCCTGATTCCATAGATGATCGCTGTACTGCCAAGGACGACGGTGTAGCCCTACTACACTCCCGCGACCGCCAGGATCGTCCCTGTCGTAAAATTCTGCGTATCAAAGTAGACCAAAATGCCCTTTTTTGAAACATTACTACGAAACGAGGGCAATCTCGACCCAAAACGGGGCATTATTCACCCCTCTTTTTTGCTAAATTTACACAATAAGCTAGTCAAACTACACCACCTTGAGCCGAGGAACACCATGACCGTGCATGATACTGTCGCGAAGGTCACCGAGCGCATCGAACAACGCAGCCAGCAACGGCGCGCCCGCTACGAACGCCTCATGGAGCAACAGCATGCCGATGGCGTTCATCGGGGCGAATTATCCTGCGGCAACCTGGCACACGGGTTTGCCGCCTGCGGTGCAACCGACAAGGAACGGCTTAAGCTGACCAACAGCGTCAACGTCGGCATCATCTCCTCCTACAACGACATGCTGTCGGCGCACCAACCCTTTAAGGATTACCCAGCCCTGATCAAGCAGGCAGCACACGCGATGGGGTCAACCGCGCAGTTCGCAGGCGGCGTGCCCGCCATGTGCGATGGCGTAACCCAGGGTCAGCCCGGCATGGAGCTGTCGCTGTTCTCACGAGACGTGATTGCGATGTCCACGGCCATTGCGCTGTCACACAACATGTTCGACGCTGCTGTTTATCTTGGTATCTGTGACAAGATCGTGCCAGGACTCTTCATCGGCGCGGCGCGCTTTGGCCACCTTCCGGCCATCTTCATTCCCGGCGGGCCGATGCCGTCAGGACTCCCCAACAAGGAAAAGGCGCGCATTCGCCAACTATTTGCCGAGGGCAAGGTCGGACGCGACAAGCTGCTCGAGGCGGAGTCCGAGTCCTATCACAGCCCCGGCACGTGCACGTTCTACGGCACCGCCAACTCCAATCAGATGATGATCGAGCTGATGGGGCTTCACCTGCCGGGCGCCTCGTTCGTCAATCCGAATACGCCACTGCGCGACGCGCTTACCGAATACGCCACCGAGCAGGCCATCCGTAATACCGAACTGAGCGGCACCTATCGCCCGTTCTACAAGCAGATTACTGCCAAGGCGATCGTGAATGCGCTGGTCGGTTTGCTGGCCTCAGGCGGTTCCACCAACCACACTATGCACTTGATCGCCATGGCCGCCGCCGCCGGCATCACCCTGACCTGGGATGATTTTCACGATTTGTCCGAAGTGGTTCCGAGCCTGACCCGCATCTACCCGAACGGCCAGGCCGACATCAACCACTTCCAGGCGGCCGGCGGCACCAGCTTTTTGATTCGCACCCTGCTTGACGCCGGCCTGATGCACGAAGACATCGACACCGTCTTCGGCACCACCATGGCCGATTATGTCAAGGAACCGTTTCTGGAAGACGGTAAACTGGTCTGGCGTGAAGGGCCAACGGCCTCACTCGACGAAGACGTACTGCGCAGCTGCGACAACCCGTTCGCCCCGACAGGCGGACTGAGGGTACTTGAGGGCAACCTGGGGCGCGGCGTCATCAAGGTTTCGGCCATCGAGCCGGACAAGCGGTTCGTCGAGGCGCCCGCTCGAATCTTCAGCGATCAGAACCAGCTGAAGGCCGCCTTCGACCAAGGTGAGCTCGATCGTGACGTGGTCGTTGTCGTACGGTTTCAAGGGCCACGAGCCAACGGCATGCCTGAACTTCACAAGCTCACGCCGTACCTCGGCGTGCTTCAAGACCGCGGTTACAAAGTAGCACTCGTGACCGATGGCCGAATGTCCGGCGCATCGGGTAAAGTACCTGCCGCGATACACATGACACCCGAAGCGCTGGATGGCGGGCCGCTTGCCAAGCTCAAGGACGGCGACATCGTCCGCCTCGACCCCGATAACTGCGAACTGAGCGCACGGGTGGACAGCGACGAATGGGCCAGCCGTGAGTGTCACCGCGAAAGCGTTGACCACTATCATCACGGCATGGGCCGAGAGCTGTTCGTCGGACTGCGTACCATGGTCGGCGGAGCGGAAGAAGGCGCCTGCAATTTCGGCAGCTTCGGGGATATCGAAGGAGAAAGTAAATGACACGCCCAGCTCTGGTCGGCGACATCGGGGGCACCAATGCCCGTTTTGCGTTGGTCACTCCCGGCAGTTTCGATCTGCACGACATCGAAACGCTTCCCTGCGCCGATTACGCCAATCTGGACGATGCCGTTCGCGCCTATCTCGAGAAGGTTGGCAGCAAGGCGCCCAAGGAAGCCTGCCTGGCGTTTGCCTGCCCCGTTCACGATGACACGGTCAAGATGACCAACAACCCGTGGCGGTTCAGCAAGCGCGCAATGAAGGAAGAACTCGGCCTCGATAACTTCAAGGCCATCAACGATTTCACCGCGATGGCGCTCGGCCTGCCCCACATTCCCGAAGAAGATCTGATCCAGATTGGCGGCGGACACAGTGAAAGCGGGCGCGCGCGACTCGTGATCGGCCCCGGCACCGGCCTGGGTGTTGCCGGCCTCGCGCCCAGCCAACGCTATTGGATACCGCTCTCGGCCGAGGGTGGCCACGCAAGTTTCGCCCCGACCGATGATTTCGAGGTGAAGCTTCTGTGCTGGTTCCGTGAACAGTACGGTCGCGTCTCCATCGAGCGCATCCTGTGCGGTCAGGGCCTTCTGGACCTCTACCGGGCGCTGTGCGAATTTGCAGGCATTACGGCAACGCTCGATTCGCCGGCAGCCGTGACCGACGCCGCCCGTGAGGGCAACGAGCAGGCCAAGGGCGCAATCATGCTCTTTTGCAAGATCCTGGGCGACGCCACCGGCGACGCCGCGCTGACCCTTGGTGCCCGCGGCGGTGTCTATCTGTGCGGTGGCGTGCTTCCTCGCATTCTCGACTTCCTTCAGGAAAGCGACTTCCGCCGGGCCTTCGCCGACAAGGGCCGCATGGGGCACTACACTGACAGCATCGCCACCTGGGTCGTCAAAGCCAAGTGGACAGGACTTCTGGGTGCCGCCGAAGCACTGCACAATGAGGAGGTGTCATGAGCGAGTCGCTCTCAGCGCTCATCGAACAGACACAAGGTCGGCGCGATGCGACGTGGCACGACTTTTCGGTTCACGTCATCAATGAAGCATGGGGCAGCCTTGTGGTTGCCCATCAAGGCGCCCAGCTTCTGCACTTCGCGCCCAAGGGTCAGCGCAACTGGCTTTGGACCACCCCTACGCCCAAACCTGCTCCGGGCGCCATTCGCGGCGGTATACCGCTGTGCTGGCCATGGTTCGGTGACGCCGATACTGCCGGTGAACCGGCCCATGGGCGTGCACGAACCGCAACGTGGCGCCTCGACGCCGTCGATGAGCATGAAGAAGGCGTTGAGCTGCATCTGACGCCGACGGAGCCGCTCGATTCGCAGCTCACGCCGCGCGTGGTCATTCAGGCCAATGCCAAACGACTCAACGTCGAGCTGATCACGGAACACACCGGCGACACGCCCACGAGCTTCACCCAGGCCCTGCACACGTACCTAAGCGTCGATGATGCCTTCGACGTCCGCATTGAAGGCCTGGCCGGCGCGCGCTATCTCGATAAGCTCGAGGGGTTCAAGGAAAAGACCCAACAGGGCGAGCTCGGCATTCGCGGCGGGCTTGATCGCATCTATCACTCAAGCCGCCCCCTGTTGTTGCGCTCAGGCTCGGCTCAGCGCCGCATTGCCAAGCAGGGCAGCGATTCAAGCGTGGTCTGGCATCCGGGCGACCAACGCCCTGGCGACATTCCCGCCGAGGAAAACACGCACTTTGTCTGCGTGGAAGCCGCATGTACTCAGCTCGACCGTGTCTGGCTTGCCCCCGGCAGCCAACATCTTCTCTCCCAGCATCTCTCGCTCGAGGAATGAGCCATGGCCGCTCTCGCGCCCTTGATCATCAGCCTTCGTCAGCTTCACCACTACGATGAACTGCAAACCACCCACGCGCTCGCCGACTGGATCGAAGCCCGCGTCGACGAGGGGCTGACCTGGTTCTGCCTGGCCCCGACCTACGGCGACGGCGAACACCAGGCGCGCTTTGGCCAGGCGCTGTTTAGCCGCCCGGGGCTCTCATCCAGGGTCAACGTGATGGTCAAGGCCGGCATTGTGCCGGCCCATCTCGATACCTCCGGTCGGCACGTCAAGCACTACGACACCGGCTCCAATACGCTGGCCCACGTCATCGATCACCAGCTTGAAATGCTGAATCTCGAGCGCATCGAGCTGTTTCACCTGCATCGCCCAGACCCGCTGATGGACCATGCAACGGTCGGTCATGTGCTTGATGAAGGCATCGCTTCAGGCAAGCTTGGTCACATCGGCGTTTCGCACTTTCTGCCAGCCCAGTGGCGCAGACTTCAGACCGCGATGAGCGCCCCACTTCGCTGCGGCGAGCTTGAACTCTCGATCCCCCGCTCCGAAGCGCTGTTCGATGGGCTATGGGACGCAATGTGCGTCGACAACATCATGCCGCTTGCCTGCTCGCCGCTCTGTGGCGGCCGGCTGTTCGAAAGCCTTCTGGGCTCACTGCTGGCCGAGCGGGCTCAGGACTACGGCGTCAGTGCAGCAAGCCTCGCCATGGCCTGGCTCAACACCCTGCCTCATGCGCCCACCCCGGTTGTCGGTACGCTTAAACCCGCGCACCTTCGAACGCTTCTTGACCACGCAAGCCTCCAGCTCGACCGCGTCACCTGGTTCGAACTGCTTGAAGCCGCCCGCGCCCACCGCGTCTTCTGATAACGCGCGACGCCCCACCTTTTCGCCAGCCAAAAAAAACCCGTTGACCAGATGGTCAACGGGCGAAAACAACAGCCGAGGCTGTCGAGAGAGAGTCGGTGCGCTCAGTGGCGCTTCAAAAACTCTGCGGTTTCCTGGGCAAGCTTTCGAATGCCGTCCCAGTCCTCATTCTCAATCATGTCTTTCGGCATGACCCAAGAACCCCCTACGCACATGACGTTACGAAGCTTGAGGTAATTGCCTGCGTTGTCCGGCGTAATGCCGCCGGTCGGGCAGAACTTCACGTCACGAAGCGGCCCTGCCAGCGCTTTCAATGCCGGTACGCCGCCACTGGATTCCGCCGGGAAAAACTTGAAACGACGATAGCCATACTGCCAGCCGTTGAGAAGCTCAGTGGCCGTGCTGATGCCTGGCAGAAGCGGCACCGGGCTTTGAATGCCGTACTCGAACAGGCGATCAGTGGTACCGGGTGTGACCACAAAATCGACGCCTGCATCTTCGGCAAGCTTGTACTGTTCGGGCGTCAGCACTGTACCGGCCCCGATGCTGGCTTCCGGCAACGCGTCGCGCAGGCGATGAAGCGCTTCGAGCGCACAATCGGTACGAAGTGTTACCTCAAGTACCGGCAAGCCACCATCGTAGAGCGCCTTGCACAGTGGCACCGCGTCTTCGATGCGATTGATGGTCAACACCGGGATCACTTCACAGCGCTGGCAAATGCTGTCGATTTCGGCGGTACGGGTGGCGGGCAGCTGCTTGTCCACTGTCATGAAATTCTCCTGTCTAGGTGCCGGGCTCAAGGCGCCCAGTAAAGCGAAAGAGGCTCGGTCATGAAGGCGCGGATCGGAAGCTCCCGCGCGTCGTCACTGCTGAACGCTGTTGAAAATACGCGGCGCTTGTCCATGCCTGTGACGTGCACGTAGCGGCGCCTGGAATCCAAAAGAGCCTGGCGGCTGAACGAAATTCGCGCCTGGGTCACGCTTGGCGCATGCGCGGCAAGCAGCCGCTGGGTCGTCGTGAGACCATGCTCGAGTTCAGGGCTATCCGGGAACAGCGACGCCGTGTGGCCGTCACCGCCCATACCGAGAATCACCACGCTTGCCGGCCAGTGAAGCTCACCAACCTGCTGCTCGAGCGCATCCACGCCGGCCTCGGGTGTGTCGGCGTCGTTGACCAGCGGATGAAACAGCGCCGTGGCTGCCTCGTTTGCGATCAGATGCGTACGGACAAGCCGGGTATTGCTGTCATCATGAGCCTCGTCGACCCAGCGCTCATCAGCAAGGGTCACATCCACTCTGGACCACTCGAGCCGCTTTTGCGACAGCTCCTTGAAAAAGGGCACCGGCGTCGACCCGCCCGAAACGATCAGTGTCGCTCGACTCTGATGCTCGAGATCCTCACGCAAGGCCGCCGCAACGGCCTCGGCAAGTGATTCGGCCAGCGCCTGGCGCGGCTCAACGGTCTGCTCGGTCGAATCAGTAGTCTTCATACCAGGAGTACCCATCCTTAGTGATCATTGCAATGGAAGACACCGGCCCCCAGGAGCCTGCCGGATAGCGCTTGGGCGCAACACCGCGTTTCTCCCAGCCTTCGATCAGCGTGTCCACCCACCGCCAGGCGTACTCGACCTCATCACGGCGAACGAACAGATACTGCTGCCCTTTCATGACCTCAAGCAGTAGTCGCTCGTAGGCGTCCGGGATACGGGCCTGCGGAAACGCGGTGTGGAAGTCCAGATTAAGCGGGCCCTGACGCAGGCGCATGCCCTTGTCCAGACCGCTGTCCTTGGTCAGTACCTGCAGCGAGATACCCTCTTCCGGCTGGAGCTTGATCACCAGCTTGTTCGAGGCCAGTGAGCGCTGGTCCGGATCAAAGATGTAGTGCGACTGTGGCCGGAAGTGAATCACGATCTGAGACAGCTTCTGCGGCATGCGCTTGCCGGTTCTTAGATAGAACGGCACACCGGCCCAACGCCAGTTGGACACTTCCGTCTTGAAGGCCACGAAGGTTTCGGTGCGGCTCTCGGTGTTGGCATCTTCTTCCTCGAGATAGCCAGGCACCTGCTTGCCGTTCACCGCGCCGGAGACGTACTGCCCGCGCACCACATCGGTATCGAGCATGTCGCCCTCGATCGGGCGCAGCGCCTTGAGCACCTTGACCTTCTCATCTCGGATACTGTCGGAGTCGAGATTCGATGGCGGATCCATCGCGATCATGCACAGAAGCTGCATTAGATGGTTTTGCACCATATCCCGCAACTGACCGGCCTGATCGAAATACCCCCAGCGCCCTTCGATGCCAACCGTTTCCGCCACCGTAATCTCGACGTGGGAAATCTTGCTTTGATTCCATTGATCGCCGAACAGCGGGTTGGCAAACCGCAGCGCCAGAAGGTTTTGAACCGTTTCCTTACCGAGATAATGGTCGATTCGGTAGATGCTTGACTCATCGAAGACCGCACCGATGGCATCGTTGATCTCGATGGAGGTATCCAGGTCATAGCCGATCGGTTTTTCGACCACGACGCGACTACGGTCATCCAGGCAGTTGGCACCGCTCAGGTGCTTGCAGATGTCCCCATAGAGACTTGCCGGCACCGAGAGGTAGATGACCATGGGCACCTCGCGGCCATCGCGCCAGTCGGTAATCCGGCTGTAGCCCTCGAGGGTCGTGAAATCGACCTGTGCGTAATCGAGCCGCTCAAGAAAACGCACCATGCTTTCTTCGGTACGCTCGCTGGCATCAACACGGTGCTCTAGGGCATCGCGCACACGGGCCCGAAACGCATCGGGTTCGTAGTCCTGACGCGCAAGCCCGAGGATCCGGGTTTCATCGGCCAGGAGCCCTTCTCGATCAAGGTGATACAGCGCGACATACAGCTTGCGCAACGCAAGATCGCCAAGGGCACCGAATAATGCGAGGTCGACGGCCTGGGTCTCTTCAGTCATTCGACACTCCCATTGGACTAGTTAATTTACGCGCAACGTTAGCCATAACACGGGGTCCTCGCAACAATTTTTCGTAAACTTACCAAAAAAAGACGCTTGAAGCTGGGCTTCGTTGTCCTGATACAGCATTAGGCGCTAGCATGCTGATTTCACGTAGTAATTTCACCACAACAATCGGGCAATTCTTTGTTGCCTTTATGCAAGCAGCGAGTGACAGCGTGGCCCACGACCTTCTTTCAAAAATACGCCTGCGCCTGGACGATTTAAATCGCTCCGAACGCAAGGTCGCCGATGTCATTTTAGGCGACCCCGACGCCGCCACCGGGCTCAGTATCGCCATTCTGGCCCAGCACGCCGGTGTCAGCGAACCAACCGTCAACCGCTTTTGCCGCAACTTCGACACCAAGGGTTACCCGGATTTCAAGATCAAGCTAGCGCAAAGCCTAGCCGGGGGCACGCCTTACGTCAGCCAGAGTGTGGCCCACGATGATGACACGGCGACCTACACCAATAAAATCTTTGGTGCCAATATTCAGGCACTCGATGAAGCGCGTCGGGCGCTGGACAGCAAATTGATCGAGCGCATGGTGGATTACTTAATCCAGGCCAAGCAGATCAGCTTCTTCGGACTCGGCGCTTCAGGGCCGGTGGCGTTCGACGCCCAGCACAAGTTCTTTCGCTTCAATCTACCCGTGGCGGCCCATGACGACGTTCTCATGCAGCGCATGGTCGCCGCAGCGTCACGAACAGGCGACGTCATCGTTATCATTTCCAATACCGGGCGCACGCGCGATCTCGTCGACATCGCGCTTGAAGCGCGCCAGAACGGCGCCACGGTGCTCGGCCTTACGTCGGCGGACTCGCCGCTTTCAAGGGAATGTACGGAAAGCCTGGCGGTTGCCTGCGCCGAGGACACCGACCACTACATGCCGATGACCTCACGCATGATTCACCTGGCGTTGATCGACGTGCTTGCCACCGGCGTTACGCTCCGTCGCGGCCCTGACTTCCTCCCTCACCTCAAAAAGATCAAGGACAGCCTCAAGCCAACGCGCTTTCCACTCGACTGATCACTGTGCCGACCCGACGCTTTAGCCCCTTGGTCTAATACGGCAACGCCACCGGCTTCTCTATGCTGAAGCTTAACATCAGTACAATGTCTAATCGCATGTTGCCTGGAAACCTTTCACCGATTCAGACATAGTCCCCCCGCCCTGTGACAGTCACATATCAAGACCAAAGTCTGCAGGGTGCTTCAAACGTTAAAGACACGCCAAGACAAGGAGTCGCCTCATGGCTGGTAGCTCAGGCCCTGCCCCGTCCAGCGGGCAGGATTACAAACCCGATGCGGTCGCGCATGCTGACATCGTGCCGATGGTCTGGTTCAGTTGCGGACTGGCTGCTCTGGCTGGCCTGCTGTTCGGTATGGACATCGGCGTCATTTCAGGCGCCCTGCCTTTCATCAAGCAGGAATTTCACCTCTCTACCGGCATGGAAGGCTGGATCGTAAGCTCGATGATGGTGGGCGCGGCCATCGGCGCCTTTTTTGCCGGCGGCATTTCAAACCGTTTTGGCCGACGCAAGGCCATGCTCTACAGCGCGGTGTTGTTCTTTTTCGGGGCCCTGGTGGCAGTTGTCGCCATCAATACGACGCTCTTGGTCGTCGCTCGCATCATGCTGGGGCTCGCCGTGGGCGTGGCGTCGTTCACCGCGCCACTGTATCTCTCGGAAGTTGCCCCTGAGCGTATTCGCGGCACCACCATTTCGTTCTATCAGTTGATGGTTACCGTCGGTATCTTGGCGGCATTCGTCTCGAATCTGGCGTTCAGCTACATCGAAAGCTGGCGTTGGATGTTCGGCGTATTGATGATTCCGGCCGGCATGCTGTTTCTTGGGGTCTTGATGGTGCCCAACAGCCCACGTTGGCTGGCGGCACATGATCGTTTCGACGAAGCACGCAACGTACTGAACAAGCTGCGCGGCAGCCGGGAAGAGATCGAATACGAGATCCAGGAAATCCAGGAAAGCCTTGAACAGAAAGAGCAAAGCCGAGGCTTTGACATGTTTAAGGAAAACCCCAATTTCCGGCGTTCGGTTCTGCTTGGCGTCTCACTTCAGATTGTTCAGCAGTTCACTGGCATGAACGCGATCATGTATTTCGCGCCGCAGATTTTTGAAGCCTCCGGCTTCGAAGGCACCGCCGCACAGCTCTGGAGCACGGTCGCAACCGGTTTGGTTAACGTACTGGCCACCTTTATTGCCATCGGCTTTGTTGATCGCCTCGGCCGCAAGCCGATCCTGTATGCAGGCTTTTCGATCATGGCGATCAGCATGGCGGTACTGGCAACGATTCTCGGCATTGGTCCAAGCACCAGCTTCCTTCAATACACGGCCATGGGCGCACTGCTGGTATTTGTCGCAGGCTTCGCGATGTCTGCAGGCCCGCTGATCTGGACACTCTGCGCCGAGATTCAACCTCTTCGTGGCCGCGACTTCGGCATCAGCGCCTCGACAGTTGCGAACTGGGTCGGCAACTTTGCCGTCGGTCAGTTCTTCCCGATCATGCTGGTCGGCATCGGTGGCACAATGACGTTCGGTATTCTGGCGGCGCTAAACCTTCTGTTCATTGTTTTCACGCTGCTCTTGATTCCAGAAACCAAGGGCATATCGCTTGAAAAGATTGAGAAGAATCTCATGGGCGGAAAGGCGCTTCGCGACATCGGCGCCTAACCATCCAGGCCTTGAGCGATACGCTCCGCACGACAAAACGCCGCCTGTTTAGGCGGCGTTTTTCATGGTAGCGACGCCGTGTGAGAGACGCCGGGTCGTACTCAGTACGGATGGAACAGCTGCAGGTTGAAACTCGAAGGGGTAGCCGGCGTCCCGTCCTTTCGAGTCACGAACGTGAACACAAAGCCGTAATAGGCCTTATACTTTTCGGCGCCGCTGTAGGCATGCAAATACTCGATGCCGGCAAGTTCGATGTCGCTGTCATCGACGGTAACCGTCACGATCGGATCGCGAAATTCATACTCGCCCTTGTTGAACGACAGCTCGATCACACCTTCTTTGCGCTCTTGGTTGGTTGGAAAGAAGCCAACCCCGGGCGCGTCCTTATCGCCCTTTCGCCATTTCACGAACTGAGGCATGCCGGTCAGCGCCTCATGCACTTTTCCTTTCTTGGTAACCTGCTCTGAATGCCCGACCATGCCCGGACGAGCCGCATTGACCTCGTACTCGTCCCAAAGCGTTGCCTCTTCCTTGTGCTTGCCCTTATCATCTTTCGTCGCACTCGGGTTAACACGTGCCGCAAAGCGCAGCTTGCCTTTCCACACGCCCGCCTCATTGTGCTCGGGGTCGGCATCGAAATGAACGTGACCCTTGGCGCTTGTGTGGCGAAACACCAGTGGCTGAGCGTCCTTGTGCGCCTTGGAATACCCGCTTTGGATCACGAACGGGACTTTACCCATCCAGGCATCGGTTTCCTGTCGAATATGATTAGGCGAGATGCGCGTGGCAGACCCGGTGGACGAGCGCACCACCAGATCGCCGTCGGCCGCCGAAACGCCACCCATCGCCTGATTGTGTTCACCGGCGCTGAAGATGTCTTTCCAGCCATAGACCAGATAGTTGGCCGAGGCGAAGCAGTTAACGATCTGCTGTTTCATATGCGTTCGAGCGGCCGGCCAGTCCGACTCACCGCCGTTGCGCTTTTCCCACCAGTTGCCAATAAAATTCGAGCCGTAGATGACTTTGGCGATGATCGCATCGCCCTTGACTGCTTCGAAAATGTTGTCCTGAAAGGTCGCCCCGTAAAGTTCGCCATCGAACACCACACAATTGTCAACGTAGTTGAACTCGTTGCCGATCAAGCGAACGGTCGTTGACGGCAACGAATTTGTCTTTCGTTGCCTCACTCGGAGACCGTACTCACAGTCAACGAACGCGCACTGAAGCACGTTGAAATTGACGATAAACTGCGGCACGAGTATCCCGATGCCCATCGATTTGAAAAAGACATTCTGGATCGTGGTGTTGTAATCGGAGGCTTCCAGCGCTACCGCGCCTTTCTTGCTCTTGCCATTGAACGTAAGCGAGGCCACTTCCGGGCCACAATGGCGAAACATCGGGCCATCCAGGGAGTAATGCGGCATCAAACACGCCTCGTCGTCACCGCTATTCATGCGGGTTCGGCCGGGACCCTTCAAATTTCTGCCGTGAAGATCCACTGTCTTTGCGATGCGGTAGGTGCCTGGCGGGACATGGATGGTTCTCCCCCACTGCGAGCGCGCAACCTTTGCAAACGCCGTTGAACTGTCGCGACGCCCGGAGGGGTCGGCGCCCCAGTACAGGACGTTTGCGCGCACATCGGCGTCCATCGCCTGTTGACGGTCGCCGCCGTCGGCCGCCTGAACCCGTGGCGCCAATACACTGCCAATGACCGCGGCCGGCAGCAGCGTCATCGACCCGCGTAGAAACGCACGCCGTTTATCGTTACCCGAAGACGAACTCATCGAAAGCCTACTCCTTACCCATGATTGGAACGCGAATTGAGTCATCGTGCTTGATTGTGGCCGCCGCTTCCATGCCGAGATGCCCGGTTAAAGCACGGTCGACCGACGCCGTTAAGGACGTCACAAGTTGGTGATCACACACTGGGTGCGTACAATAGCCCGCCTCTAATACTTCAAGCGACCCTTCTGCTCATGCGCGTAGATTTGCCCCTCGACAATGACACGGTCGGCGGTCCGATCGTTGTGGACTGGCGCGGCTGGCTGCCCGATGGTTCGGTAACCGACCCACGGGTAATGATCGAAGAAAAGCCGCCCGCACACGGCGTGCCTGCCATGCTCAAGCGTCGGCTGACGCCGGTCGGCCGGGCGCTGTGCGACATGCTCGGCGCGCTCAAGGCCGCCGACGACGAGGCGCCGATCGTTCACGCCTCCCAGCACGGTGACGGGCAGCGCCCGCTCGATATGCTCGACACCATCGCAGACGGCGAGCCGGTGTCTCCGACCCGGTTCAGCCTGTCGGTACATAACGCGCTGGCAGGCGTCTATTCGATAGCCTTCGGCCACCTAGGTTCCATCTCAGCCATTTCAGCCACCGGCGAAGAGTGGCCGGCACTGATTCAAGAAGCTGAAGGCTTTCTGGCAGAAGGGGCGCCTCGTGTGGTGATCATCTGGAGCGACAGCACCATCCCCGGGCGCTATCGCGCTAGAGACCGCTGCGCCGAGCACCCCTCGGCCGTGGCCGTGGTGCTTGAGCGCAAAGGGCACGAACCGGCGCTTCCTGCCCGGAGTCTGTCCGCCGGTAAAACGGCCGGAAGAGCGCAGCCCGATCACCTGATCAATGAACTGATGGCACACACGCCGAGCATCCGCTGAGGGTGGTGCTTGGCGGTGCGTCTCGTGACACACTATTACCCGCTCGTACCCGGCACCCTCGCACTGCCGTCACTAGAGAGCGGATCGACCATTACACAAGAGGATCTGCCATGTCAGACACGTCACTGACACCGCTGGAACACGAACTGGCCGAGCTTATCATCGACACACTCGAACTCGAGGATGTGAGTGTCGACGACATCGACCCCGATGAGCCGCTGTTTGGCGATGGGCTCGGCCTCGATTCAATCGACGCGCTCGAACTCGGCCTTGCGCTTCAAAAGCGCTACGGCATCAAGCTCGACAGCGACGCCGAGGAAAATCAGACCCACTTTGCAAGCCTTCGTCATCTGGCCGCGCTGGTCGAGGCCCGCCGGGCGTCCTGATCGACATGATCAAATCACCGCCGACCTCACCACTGTTGATGCTGGTGTCACTGCTGGGCGTGCTCTACCCGGTGGCCATGCTGTTGCTGTTGCCACACCTGAACAGCCTGGCCCTGGCGCTGATCGGGGTCGGCCTGATGCTGATTCGTGGCGTACTCACGCACCGACTCTGGCTTCATCTGGGGCTGGCGCTTCCGCTGGTCGCGATCGTCCTGTTCGGCTCAAGTGAGCTTGGAATGAGGCTCTACCCCGTGATGGGTAATGCACTGATGCTTTTTATCTTCGCAAGCAGCCTGCGTGGGCCGATGCCCATCATCGAGCGTTTGGCCCGGCTCAAGGAGCCAGACCTGCCCGAGGCGGGCGTGCGCTATACGCGTCAGGTCACAAGGGTCTGGTGTGCGTTTTTTACGATCAACATGATCATCGCGGCCCTGACGGCGCTCTTCGCCGACATCGAACTCTGGACACTCTATAACGGCGTCATCAGTTACTGCCTCACCGGTGCCCTGTTTGCCGGTGAATGGCTGGTTCGACACCGCGTCCGCCGGAGAGCAACCTCATGACGGCCATGACTGAGCAGCACTTTCTGAGCGCCCCGTGGCAATGGGCTTCTCACCTGCCACAGGTAGCAACGTCCGGTGCGTGTCAGCGCGATCATGCTGATTTCTGTCGGGACGTCGCTCGCTGGCAACACGCACCGCTCGAGCGCGGCCAGGACGCCATTCTGGTCGACCCCGACCCGTGGTCGTTTACCTGTGCGCTGCTGGCCTGCTGGCATCGAGGCGTGCGCGTGATCCTCCCCAACGATGGCCAGCCGGACACGCTTGCAGCCCTTGCCGGAGACGGCGCACGCCTGATCGGCGCTCAGGGCTGGACGCCACCGCCGGATGCGTTCGTGGGCCCGCCCGTCTGGGGAGCGCTTTCGGCCGAGGCGGTGGCCATCGACATCTTTACCTCTGGCTCGAGCGGCACGCCCCAGCGCCTGACAAAGACCTTTCGTCAGCTGGCGCATGAAACCTGCGCTTTCAGCAATGCCTTTCCACTTGCCTACGGCGTGGTGGTAAGCCAGGTCAGCCTGCATCACATCTACGGGCTCTCCGCCGCGCTTTTGCGCGCACTGACCGAGGGGCTGCCGTTTTCATTAACGCCGTGTCGATTTCCGGAAGACGTTCACCACTACCTACACGCGACCTCGGTGGCCGCACTGGTTAGTTCACCGGCACAGCTCGAACGTCTGCCCGAAGCGCTTGATGCGAACGACCGTCCACCCCAGCAGGTCTTTTCATCGGGTGCGCCACTGTCTCAAGACGCGGCCGTGCGTGCGCGTCGACAGCTCGGCTGCACTATTACGGAGATCTACGGCAGCTCCGAAACCGGCGCTATTGCCTGGCGAGACCGCACAGTCGCCTCGCATTGGCAGCCTTTCGACGACACCGACGTGCGTGCAGATGGTGAGCTTTTGTGCCTTCGCTCCCCCCGTCTTGCCACATCGGACTGGGTGACCCACGCCGATCGGGTGCGTTTTATCGATGCGCGCCGCTTCGAGCTGCTTGGGCGCGCCGACCGAATCGTGAAAGTAGGTGGCAAGCGGATTTCACTCGAGGCGCTCGAGCGTACGCTTGCCCAGCAACCGAACGTTGTCAAAGCGCACTGCGTTCAGCCCCGAAGCGCCAACGACCGTATTGCCGCGATCGTGCAGCTCACACCGCAGGCCGTGCCGCACACCGGTACCGAGCGCAAGGCGCTGATCCAGGCTCTCAGGGAAGGGCTTCAGGACGCCTTTGAAACCATCGCCCTGCCTCGCTATTTCCGCTTCGTCGAACACTGGCCCGTCAACGCCCAGGGCAAGCTCACCCGGGCAACGATCATGCGGCTGTTTCAGGATCTTGAAAACCGGGATGTGCCGCGTTGGCTTGGGTGCACCGAGGCCCCGGATGACATCTGCCACATCACGTACGAAATTCCGGAACATCTGCGGGCCCTGGAGGGGCATTTCCCGGGGCTTCCGATCGTGCCGGGCATTGCGCTGGTGCACTGGGCCATGCAGGAGGCGAAAACCCGCTGGCCGGATACCCTCACAACCGGGGCACTGGAACGGCTTAAGTTCCCAACCCCGGTGCGCCCGGGCATGCGCATCACACTGACGCTTGAGCACGCCCCGGCTCGCCTTGCGTTCACCATTCGCTCTCAGTGCGGCCAACATGCCAGTGGCCGCCTTCGCCTCAAGGAGACCGCGCATGACTGACGCGCGCGCCTGCATCGTGGTTCCGGTCTTCAATCACGAAGGCGCCATCGTGGGCACCTGCGAGCGCCTGAAGGCACTGTCGCTGCCGATTCTGCTCGTCGACGACGGCAGTCACCCGGCCTGCGCCGACGTACTCGATAAGCTGTCCCTGCGGCACACCCACATCCATCTGATTCGTCTGGCGCAAAATTCGGGCAAGGGCGCCGCGGTTCGCGCCGGCCTCTTTGCCGCGTTCGAGCGTGGCTATACGCATGCGCTGCAGGTCGATGCCGACGGCCAGCACGAGGTCGATGATCTGCCGGGGCTTCTCGAAAGCATGCGTGAAACCCCCAGGACCCTGATGGTCGGTATTCCCGAATTCGACGACAGCGTGCCGATGCACCGCTTCATCTGTCGCTACATTACGCACGTGTGGGTCTGGTTCAACACGCTCTCACTCAAGATCGTCGACAGCATGTGCGGCGTGCGCCTTTACCCGCTTGCCCAGGTGGCGCCGATGCTCAAGCGCTACCCCTGTGGTGATCGAATGGATTTCGACACCGAAGTTCTGGTGCGCTGGCACTGGCTCGGCGGCGACATCCAAAATCACCGCATTCGCGTACGCTACCCCCAGGATGGCGTCTCGCACTTTCGTCTCTGGCGCGACAACGTGATTCTCGCCCGCATGCACTGCCGCCTGACGCTTGGCATGCTTGTCCGCGCGCCTTCACTCCTGTTTCGAAAACGTACCCCATGACTCAAAAACACTGGTCCGAGGTCAAGGAATCCGGCTCCGTTACCGGCATGAATCTGATGCTGTCGATTCATCGCCGTCTGGGCGATCGTGGCTACGACGCTATCCTGTTTTTCGTAAGCATCTACTACTGGTTTCGCAACCCGTTGGCCCGGCGGGCATCACGTCAATACCAAAAGCGTCTTCGCGCCGCCTACCCGGCGCTCAAACTGCCGATGCTGCCAACGCTTCGCCATTTCATGGCGTTCGGTATCGCCATGCGCGACAAGGTGCGTGCGCTTCACGGCGACATTCCAAGAGAGCAGGTCACGATGGTCGACCGTGACACCCTGCGCGCAGCCATCGAAAGCGGCCAGGGCGGGCTCATGATGGTGTCGCACCTTGGCAATCATGAGATCTGTCAGGCGCTCTCCGCCCTTAGACACGACCTCAAACTCAGCGTACTCATGCACACCCAGCACGCTCAGCGATTCAATACGCTCTTGAATCAGGGCACTGGCCCGCGCCCGGATGTGATCGAAGTCACTCACATCGGCCCTGAGACCGCCCAGCGGCTTCAGGCACGCATCGACGAGGGCGGCTTCGTGGTGATCGCCGGTGATCGCGAGCCGATCGGCTTGAATGGCCGCACGCGGGACGTGTCGTTTCTCGGCCACGACGCCCGCTTCCCAGAAGGCGGGTTCTGGCTGGCAAGCCTGCTTCGCTGCCCGACCTACTTCCTTCTGTGCGCCCGGGACAAACGCCAGTACAACGTGCATTTTGAGGCACTGGGAGATGCACGAGACCTCAAGCGCCGCGACCGCGCCCAGTGGATCACCGATCAACTGACGCGCTACGCCGGGCGGCTGGAACATTACTGCGCGCGCTACCCGCTTGAATGGTTCAATTTCTACCCGTTCTGGGCCACGCCGACGACGAACACGACCTCGACCACGGCCCCCACGGAACCGGGCGCCGGTTCGCCACTCTAATCGACATCCCCGGCAGGAGACCCTCATGCCTCGCCTGAGTGCCACCCTCGATGTAGATGTACCCTTTTTTGACGTCGACGCCATGGACATCGTCTGGCACGGCCATTACGTCAAATACTTCGAGCTCGCCCGCTGCGCGCTGCTTGAGCGCATCGACTACAACTATCCCCAGATGAAGGCCTCGGGCATCGAATGGCCGGTGGTGGATCTTCGCATTCGCTACCCGCGGCCGGCCCGGTTCAATCAACGCCTTCGGGTACGGGCGACCCTGACGGACTGGGAAAGCCGGCTTCGCATCGCCTATGAGGTCGTCGACGCGGAAAGTGGTGCTCGTCTGACCCGGGGCCATACGGTTCAGGTGCCCGTCGATATGGCTTCCGGCAAACGCCTGTCACACTGCCCTGACGCCCTACTGACTCGGCTGGAGAATGTCACATGATGTCTCGTATCACCCGCCTCATCCTGATCTGCACGACGCTTGCGCTGCCACTTAACGCCATGGCCGCCGAGTTCGACCTGAACACGCTGACCCAGACGCTGAGTACCGCCGACCACGTCGAAGGGCGCTTCGTACAAAAACGTTACCTCCACGACATGGAGACCACCCTGACCAGTCGCGGCACCTATCAGTTCGATCGGGGCGAACAGGTCGTTTGGACGTTGACCGACCCGGTTCAGGAAACGCTGACCCTTGATGATGACGGCATGCAGCGAAACGGCACTGCCATCAAGGATAGCCCGGCAGACGTGGCACGGCTGATCATGCAGCTGCTCAATGGCGACTTCGCCGCACTTAAATCACGCTTTGATATCGCTCTCACCGGCAGCGACGCCGACTGGCAGGCTCGGCTGACGCCGAATTCTGAGGCCATGCGACGCTACCTGAAACGCATTACGCTGACCGGGGGCGACACGCTGTCGCATCTGGAAATGGCCTTGAGCGATGGCGACACGCTCAGCATCGACCTGACCCAGACCCGCCCATGACACCCAAAACCCACACACGCCTGGCCTGGCTCTGGGCGCTGATGCTTCTGGGCTGCGTTGTGCTTGCCGGCTGGATGATCACCCACGGCGTTCGGTTCGACACTCGGGTTACCGCGCTTCTGCCCGACACCCACCAGTCGGCTCGGGTACAACAGGCCAACGCCCAGCTGGGCAGCCAGTTCCAGGACCGCTTTGTACTGATGGTCAAAAGCAACGATCTACCAGGCAGCGTCAAGGCCCTGGCGGAACGCCTCGAAAAGAGCCCTGCCGTGGAAAGGCTCCAGTGGCGCCCAGGGGATTTCGACACCGGCGACCCGGTGGCCCTTCTTGGCCCGGCGCGCTACCGCCTGCTTGACAAAGACCTTCGCAAGAAGATCGATGCCGGGGATTATCAGGCCATCGAACAGCGCGCCCTGCGCCAGCTTTTCATGCCCGACGGGCTGGACCAGCACCCGATCCGAGACCCCTACGGTCTTCTGGACCGCTGGCTTGCAGGCACCATGGCGCTGCCGTTTCGAACCGATTCGAACCTGATCACCCTGACCCATGAAGGCAGCCGATACGCGGTCCTGATCGGCACGCTCGAGGGTAACCCGTTTTCACAATCGACCCAGAACGAGCTTCATCAGGCGGTTGCTTCGGTGACGAACGCGCACCCGGACATGACGCTCCTGCGCTCAGGGATGATCTTTCACGCGTATGAAGGCGCCCAGCAGGCCCGGCAGGAAATCTCGACCTTCGGCCTTGGCGCGTTGATCGGTCTACTGCTGATCCTTTGGCTGGTGTTTCGCTCACCGAAAACCATGGCCACGCTGATGGTGCCGCTGCTGGCCGGTGGCCTGTTCGCCCTTGCAGCCACGCTATTGGTGTTCGGGCGATTGCACCTTCTGACCATCGCCTTCGGCACCAGTCTGATCGGTATTGCAATCGACTACGCCATTCACATGCAGTGCGCGCGCGCCGCGCTCGGCCAGCGCTTTGCGCTAAAGCCCATGCTGCCCGGGCTTGCGCTCGGGCTGCTTTCAAGCGTTCTGGCCTTTGCCGCGCAGGCGCTGACGCCTATGCCAGGGCTTCGCCAGATGGCGTTCTTTGCCGCGACAGGATTGATCGGCGCCTGGCTGACGGTCGTGCTGTGGCTGCCTCGGGTCACGCTTAAAGCAACACCGAGCGCCGCTGCCGCCGCGGATCGCCTGTGGACACTCTTTTGTGCGTTCAAGGGCCGGCTGACGGTCGCGTGGGCGCTGGTCGGCGTGGTGCTTGCGCTCTCGATCATTGGCGTGCGCCTTCACACCAACGACAGCCTCCAACTGCTGACCACCTCATCCTCGCCGCTTTTGAAGGATGAACAGCAGGTGCAATCGATACTCGGGCGCGATACCGGCAGCCGCTATCTTTTACTGAGTGCGGCAACCCCCGAGCAGTGGCAGGCCCGCGCCGAAGTACTCGAGCCGCTTCTTAAACGGCTGGTCAAGAATGGCCACCTCGGTGGCTATGAACTTCTGACCGATCATGTGCCCTCAAGCGCCCATCAGGACGACAACCTCGAGCGCACCCGCACGCTCTACGACAAGACACTGGCCTCACTGTACGGCCAGGCAGGCCTACCATCGTCGTTGATCCAAAAAGCGCAGGCACGGCTCGTCAACCCGCCGCACCTGACGCTGGAGGCCTGGCTTGAAAGCCCGCTTGGCCAAGCCGACCGCCGCCTCTGGCTTGGCCACAGTGACACAGAGGCAGGCGTTGCCGGTGTCATACCGCTTAAAGGCGTACTGGATGACTCAGGGCTTGCCGCGCTCGAACGCGCCGCCCGGCACGCGCCGTATTTAAGCTACGAAGACCGCGTTGCCCGCATCGCGACCGTGCTCAGCGAACTTCGACGCACCATCGCAGGGTGGGTCGGTGGCGCCTTCGTTGTACTGGCCGCACTGCTCGCGCTTCGCTATCGACGATGCACCTGGCGGGTCATGGCGCCGGCTGCGGGCGGTGTACTGATCACGCTTGCCGTACTCGCCCTTGCGGGCACCCCGGTGAATCTCTTTCATCAGTTGGCGCTGTTGCTCGTGATCGGCCTCGGGCTTGATGCCGGCATCTTCATGGCCGAGCACCGTGCGCGCCACGCCTGGCTTGCGATCACGCTTTCAAGTGCCTCGAGCCTTCTGGCCTTCGGGCTATTGGCGTTCAGCGCCACACCCGTGTTACACCATATCGGTCTGACCTCGCTGATCGGTTTGCTCAGCGTGTGGCTGCTGGTTCCCTTGGTTCAACCTCATACCCTCGATTCACCGGAGACACCGCATTGACTTCGACGGCGAGTGATTCAACCGACATTGCCATCATCGGCGCTGGCCCGGCCGGCGCCATCGCCGCCAAGTGCCTGTGTGACCGGGGCTTTCGCGTACGTGTGATCGAAGCGGCGCAGTTTCCCCGCTTCACCATCGGCGAGAGCCTGTTGCCTCAGTGCATGGAAGACCTGGCCGCGGCGGGCCTTTTGGACACCGTCAACGACGGCGGCTATCAGCGAAAGAACGGCGCCCGGTTCAGCCAGGACGAACACGTGGTGGATATCGATTTTCGTGACAAGTTCAGCGACGGCCCCGGCGAGACGTTTCAAGTCGAGCGTGCCGAATTCGATCACCGGCTGATTCAGGCGGCCATCGAAGCCGGCGCCGAGGTTCGCTTCGGCGCTCGGGTCAACGGATTTACGCCGGACGCGAACGCACCGTCTCTCGATATCACACCGGATGACGGCACGCCCTACCGACTCGATGCCCGTTTCGTCATCGACGCAAGCGGCCCGGGCCGTGTGCTGGCACGGCTTTGTGGTCTGAGCCGCGACCCGGCGCTTTCTCCGAGAACGGCCGTGTTCGCCCACCTTCACGACAACATCACCGCCCCCGGCTATGACCGTGAAAAAATTCTGTTGGGTGCCCATCACAGCGCCGCTGAGCGCTGGTTCTGGCTGATTCCGTTTTCAAACGGCAGGGCCTCACTCGGCTTCGTCGAACCAAGTGACCGCCTACCCCAGCGTGGCGATAACTCAGAAGACCGCTACCGCGCACTGTGGGCAAGCTTCCCCGAACTAAAGCGCCTTTTGGAACACTCAGAACTCCTGCGTACGCCGGGCGAGATTCAAGGGTACTCCGCCAATGTCACCGCGCTGACCGGCCCCGGTTACGCCATCGCCGGCAATGCCGGCGAGTTCCTTGACCCGATCTTTTCATCAGGCGTCACCATCGCCCTGCGCTCGGGCCGACGCGCGGCCGAGCTTGCCGCCCGCCAGCTCCAAGGCGAGACTATCGACTGGCGCACTGAATACGAGCAGCCCCTGCGACACGGCATCGATGTGTTTCGCGCCTTTGTCGAGGCCTGGTACGACGGCACGCTTCAAACCATCATTTTTCACCCGAGCCCGCCTGCGTATCTGAAACGCATGATCAGTGCGGTGCTGGCCGGCTACGCCTGGGACACAGCCAATCCCTTCGTGGCCAATCCGCGCAAGCATCTGGGTACGCTTTTGGACCTGTGTCGCAAGGAGAGCGCCTGATGCGTCGACGGCTTGTTACCTTGGCGCTGAGCGCCCTGCTTGCCGGCCTGGCCGGCTGCGCCGTGCCCTCCGTGTCGCCCCATCCGGTGCTTGAGCATCCGGATGCCCCGACCACCGAGACGCGGCTTTTGACGATCGAACCCGAGTCGGCCCCGGATGAGCGCCAGCAGCTTCTAAGCGTACTTAAACTCAAAGATCACAGCCTGACCGTGGTGGTGGCAACGCCTACCGGCCAGCGCTTGTTCACGCTCAAGGATGACCAAAACGGCGCCCGCTTCACCCAGACGCTGACCGACCCGCCGTTTCCGGCAAGCTGGCTGGCGTCTCGGTTGGAATGGAGCCTGTGGCCGCTGGACGCCCTCAACACCGCCTGGCTTGGCAGCGACTGGTCCGCAGTCGAAACGCCGCAGGATTCCGGGCGCGTGCGCCGCATTCAAGAAGGCGATGAGACCGTTGCGACCATTCGCTATCAAAATGACCGCCTGATTTCCAACGCCCCCGTGACGCTTGAGGATCACCAGACGCGTCATCGCATCACCATTGCCCCGCTGTCGGAGCGCAGCCCATGACGTCAAATGCCCTGTTCTGTCGCCTGTCACGCCCAGGCATTGCTTCCTGTTTCGGCAGCAACCTCGACGACATCGCCCATGCCCTCGCCCACGGTGTGCGTGGCCTCTCACAGGTGGACCGCTATACACCGGGCACGCCACTGAGCCTCGGCCCGGTGACTCAGGCCCTGCCGGAAGATGCCGACTGGCCCTTCAACCACCGAAGCCGCAACAACCGGCTGATCAAGGCCGCGCTCGACGCGCTCGGCGACCAGCTCCCGGCGCTGCTTGAGCGGGTCGCCCCCGAGCGCATCGGCGTCATCATGGGCAGCAGCACCTCAGGTGTCAGCGAGACCGAGGACGCGATCGCCCGCACCGGCGCCGGCAACGATTTCGATGACCAGTACTGCTACTACCGGCAGGAACTGGGCGCGCCGTCTGCGTTCATCGCCGAGCACCTCGGGCTCAAGGGGCCGCAGTGGACCATCTCGACGGCCTGCACCTCAGGAGCGCGCGCCTTGAGCGCCGCCCGACGGCTGCTGGCCACCGGTCGCTGTGATGCGGTCATCGCCGGTGGCGCCGACACGCTCTGCAACCTGACCGTACACGGATTTTCCTCGCTCGATGCGGTCAGCCCGACGCCGTGCCTGCCGTTTTCACAACACCGTCGCGGCATCAACATCGGCGAGGCGGCGGCGCTGTTCATCGTTACCCGCGATGAGGGCGGTATTCAACTGACCGGCTACGGCGAGACCTCGGACGCCCATCACATCTCGGCGCCACACCCGGATGGCGACGGCGCGGCCCGTGCCATGCAGCGCGCGCTCGGCATGGCCGGACGCACACCCACCGACATCGGCTACCTGAACGCCCACGGCACCGCAACGCCCCATAACGACGCCATGGAAGCCCGGGCGATTCATCGCGTGTTTGGCGACGTAGCCGTGCCGGTCAGCGCGACCAAGGCGTTGACCGGCCATACCCTGGGCGCAGCCGGCACGCTTGAGGCGGCATTTTGCTGGCTGGCGCTCGAGCGTCAGTTGCTTCCGCTGCACGTTTTCGATGGGGCATTCGATAGCGCCCTGCCGCCGCTTGCACTGGTTGATAACGCCACCCCCACAGCGCCGCTCAAGGCAGCCATGAGTAACGTCTTCGCCTTCGGTGGCAACAACGCGACCCTGTTGCTGGAGCGCACGTCATGACGGGTTTTCCACGCCCTATTGCAGAGTGTGTCCCGCACCAGGGGCCAATGTGCCTGCTTGATCAGGTCGAGGCGGCAAGCGCCGAAACCCTGACCGCCCGCGTAACGCCCACGCCGGGTGCGCTGTTTGCCGATGAAGAGGGCATCGACGCCTACGTCGGGCTCGAGTGGATCGCTCAGGCCATCGCCGCCTGGGGCTATCTCACCGCTGAGGAAGCTGACACGCCCAAAAAAGGGCTACTTCTGGGGGCCAAGCGCTATCAGCCAAACGTCACGCATTTTGAGTACGGCCGTACCTATCGCGTCACCATCGAGCCGGAGTTCGTGGCCGACAACGGCCTTGGCACGTTCAATGGCGCGATCTGGCTCGACGACACCTGCGTGGCCCAGGGCAACCTACGTATCTTTCAACCCGATAACCCGGAGGCCTTGACCGCGTGAGTGATAACGCCCTCCCTTCCCGAACCATGTTAGTGACCGGTGCCGGCCGCGGCATTGGCCGGACGATCGCACATCGACTGGCCGCCGATGGCTTCGACATCGCTGTCCACTACCGCCAAAGCGACGAGCAGGCACGTGACGTGGCCGATGAAATTCGCGCCCTCGGTCGTCATGCCCGGTTGATCCAGTTCGACCTGAAAGACCGCGAGGCCGCCCGGGCTGCGCTCGAGGCTGACATGGACGAGTTCGGCGCCTACTACGGTGTGATTCTCAACGCAGGCCTGAGTGCGGATGCGCCGTTTCCGGGCATGACCGACGATCAGTGGGACAGCGTGCTGGAGACGAACCTCGACGGGTTCTACGCCGTATTGAGGCCCATCGTAATGCCAATGGTGCAGGCGAAGACCGGCGGTCGCATCGTAACGCTCTCCTCGGCGGCTGGCGTGATCGGCCAGCGCGGCCAGGTCAATTACAGCGCCTCGAAAGGCGGGCTGATCGGGGCGACCAAGGCCCTTGCGATGGAACTTGCCAAGCGTAAGATCACGGTCAACTGTGTCGCCCCGGGCTGGATCGAAAGCGACATGACCGACGCGATCGACCGAGCCCACATCAAGTCGCAGGTGCCGATGCAGCGCATCGGTGCCCCCGAGGACGTCGCAGGCGTTGTCAGTTTTCTGTGCTCAAAAGACGCCGCCTACGTTACCCGTCAGGTCCTGGCCGTCAACGGCGGCATGTTCTAGAGCGATACGTTCAAAAAAAGGGGCGCGCCAACGCCAACAAGGGCGCCTACCGATACCAAGGAGAGGATACGCACGATGCGATACCGAACACTGACAGGCTCGCTGATGGGCCTGGCACTTGCAGGACTGATGGTGACCACCCCCGCACAAGCGCGTGACACGACCTATTATCTGCCGTTCAAGGATGTGCTTTCACTGCCGCAGGCGCGGGAAAAACTCGACCCGTCCATCAGGCTCTACTTCGGCAACCAGGTCCATCCTGAAGTCGAGGCACGCCACAACGGCTACTACGTCGACCGCAAGACCAGCTCCGTCACCAAGACCGATGAGGAAGCCTGCCGCTGGGTGGCGCTCTCGGCCTTGATCGATTTGCAGGAGCGGGCGCGCTTTGTCGGCGCCAACGCCGTTACCAACATCAGCAGCTATTACAACAAGCAGGAATACGTCGACGACAACAAGTACGAATGCCATGCCGGTAACGTCGTGGCGGGCGTCGCGCTCAAGGGCAAGATGGTCACCCTGCCCGTTCAGTGATGTCTCGGGCGAGGCGCCCGCCTCGCCCTTCTCATGACTTTTCCCCTACTCCCATTTCTCACATAATGCTGCCCTTGCTCTGGGTGGACTGCCCAGATGCGCCCTAAAACGATAAGGATGCTTCATGGCAGTACGACTTTTGAAAAACACCGGCCTGCAGGTGGTCATTGCGATGATCATCGGGGTGCTGACCGGCATCGCGCTCGGTAAAGACGCTTCGATGTTCGCACCGCTCGGGGATTTGTTCATTCACCTGATCACCATGCTGGTCGTTCCGCTGATCGCGGTCGCGATCATTTCCGGCGCGGCAGGCCTCGGCAACAGCTCATCGGCCGGTCGCATGGGCGCGCTGACGCTCTGCTTCTTTCTGGTAAGCAGCGCCATCGCGGTCGGCCTTGCCTTGCTTCTGGGCGAATTGCTTCATCCAGGCGTCGGAGTCGATCTAAGCCAAAGCCTGTCCAACGAGTACGCCGATAAAGGCAACGTGCCAGGGTTTTGGGACACGATCCTTGGCATGGTGCCCACCAACATCTTTGCGGCCTTGAGTCAGGCCAACATCCTGCAGATTCTGGTGTTTTGCATGTTCTTTGGCCTTGCGCTGACGCGCGTGGACAAGACCCGCGTCGCGCCCCTGCTCAATGGCCTGCAGACGGTCATGGACGCGTTTATCTGGATGATCAAGGTCGTGATGTATCTAGCACCCATCGGAGTGTTCGGCCTGATGGCCGACGCCGTAGGCACCTTCGGCTTCGGTGTGCTCGAATCGGTCAGTCGACTGGTCGGAGTCTATTTTGTCGGTCTTTTGATCTTCGGGCTGGTGGTGTATCCGCTTATCGTGCGCTTTTGCTCGGATCTGTCGCTCAAGGTCTTTTTCAGCCGGATGAAAAAGCCTCAGATCGTTGCGCTTTCCACCGCCTCCAGCATGGCCACGCTGCCGATCAATATGGAAGTGGCCGAGAAGGAGCTGGGGCTTTCCAATGAAACCTGCTCATTCGTTTTGCCACTGGGGGCCACCATCAACATGGCCGGCAACGCGATCTATTACGGCCTCGCAGCGGTATTTTTTGCCCAGGTCTTCGGCGTTGATCTAAGCCTTGGCGCGTACGGTGCGATTATCTTTACCGCAACGATCGGTGCCATCGGTCAAGCGGGCGTCCCCGGCCCCTCCTTTCTGGTGGTGGCGGTATTGATCGCGGCCGGTATTCCGACCGAAGGCCTCCCGCTTCTGATCGCGCTCGACCGCATCTTCGATATGACCCGCACGGCGCTGAACGTCACCGGTGATGTGGTAGGTGCCGCAGTGGTCGATAAGTGGGGACGAAAAAACGCCTGACAAGCACTTCAAAAAAACCCGCCAATCGGCGGGTTTTTTTGGGGCGTAGGCCTCAGTTTTGCTCGATCATTGGGGTTAGATCTTTCGAAACCGCCTCGAGCACGGTCTTCCACTGCAGGTAAGGCTGAGCCGCCCGCCCGTTGACCAGCACGGAAAACGCCCCCCAGCGGCCACTCTTGGTCCGGAAATAGCCACCGATGGCGCGCACGGGCACCGGCTCGTTAAGCGTTCCGGTCTTGATCATGACGTTATTCTGAAAGCTGTCGCTGCCGCGCCGGATAAAGCGCATCGGGCCGTTGACCGGGGTTTGCATGCCGGCCACGAACACTGGAAACAGCGCCGGGCGGTGATACATCGCGTCCAAGAGCGCCACCACACCGTGGGCAGACGTCTTGTTCTGAGGAGTCAGCCCGCTGCCGCTCAGTAGCGTCACCGGCCCGTGATCCGGGATGGTCGCGGTAAAGCGCTCAAGCGCAGTGCTTGCGTTGGCAAGCGTTGCCGGCTTGATTGCAGAAAGATTGAGCGCCAGCGTATCGGCCATGAAGTTGTTGGAGTAATTCATCATACGAAGCAGGAGCTCCTGCATGGTCGGCCCGTCGACGGACGCCAGTACCTTGGCCTGCGGCCCCGGCCGGCTGGACGTCACCGAGCCGTCGCCACCGACCTTGATGCCGGCCTGCTCGAGCAGATCCGACAGCGTATAGAGACTTTGCTGCGCGGGGTCGGCGCTGGCCCGGTAGACGTTTCGCGGGTAGGAATCGGCCGCGATCTGTCCTTTCAGGTTCAGCGTATCGATCGAGCCGGTGGTAACTCGCTGTCCGGAGACCGACGTTGCGCCACTCGCACGGACGGTGGTGATGCTGCTGTCGACTCGAGGCAGGGGTTTGACGCCGAAACAACCGCTGATGCGGGCCGGGTCCCCGACCTCGGCCCCCGGATAGACCCGAACGCACCAGTTGGCGAAATCGACCGCGGCGGAGGAAAGCAGCGCATCGTAGGCATGGCGCGAGGACGTTCTGGCTCGGCAGCGATCGGTGCTCACACACGGCACCGGCCCAAACTGCCATTGACTGACCAACAGATTGCCACGAACACGCTTGATCCCGAGCTGCTTGAGCCCCTGCACCAGCATCCAGTAATCGTTTGACGTCAGCCCCGGGTCGCCATCGCCTTCGAGGATCAGATCACCGCGCACCACGCCCTGCTCGATAACGCCATTGGTGACCAGCCGAGTGGTGAAGCGCTTCTGAGGACCGAACCGATCAAGCGCTGCGGCGGAGGTGTAGAGCTTGCTGACCGAGGCCGGCGTCAGTAGGGTTCTTGGCGCCACCGAGCCCAGCGAGGTGTTCGTGTCCAGAAGTTCGGCGCTTGCGCTGACATTAAATCCCTTCTCGCCCAATGCCTTGACGGCGTCGAAGCCGGCGGCCTGAGCGATCACCGGTGCTACGGTCAAGAGTACCGCGCCTACCCAGCGTACTGCGTTACTGCGTCCCTGCATGATTGAGCTCCCTGCGTATGTTCACCGCGACAGCTTACTGATCGATTCAGAAGAAGGACAGAAGGTTCTATTAGAAGACTAAGGCAGAAGGCTTATGTCGAACGTTAAATCGGCGTGAAGTCGCCACAGGGTCTGACCACTCAGGTCGTATTTACGCTCGAACGGCGTCAGGTACGCACCACCGGGCGAAAACGCAGCAACATCAGGGGACACAGAGGCATTGGCAAGCGTCAGTGCCTGCGCGAACTCCGTGACATAGAGCTGCCAGTTCGAGCGCAGCTCGAGCCGCCCACCGAGACCCACCAGGGCCGGGAAAACCGGGTGGCCATGCCAGCGCATCTTCAAGTGGCGCGCTTTCGGATACGGATTGGGGTAGAGCAGAAAATGGTGTGTCGGTTGCCACCGGGCAGCCAGCGCCAGGCGCCAGATATCCACCAGATCGGCCCGGACCAGCCGGGCGTTGTCCGGCACCGGACCGTGGTCGCGGCTTAATCGATCAGCGCTGCGGTCAATGCCGATCACCCAGTGATCCGGAAATCGCTCGGCAAGTTTTCGGGTGGAGACGCCGACGCCGCAGCCGGAATCCAGAATCAGAGGCGCCTGGGCGCTTGAGATCGACTCGGCTACGTCATCGAATGCGGTCTGGGAATGTGCAGCGATCGGGCGCTGCCAATGCGCGCCCAGAGCTCTGGACACACGCGCCTGAAGCTTGTCGTGAACGCCTGTCTGATTGGTGAAAATGGGGGAAGAATCTGCCTTCATTGCCTTGGGTCCAAACCAGCAAAATTCGCATGATACGCCGGATGGGCAAGTCCTGGCAGCCCAGGCGTTTCTTAAGCCTCGGCTCAGCATGACGCGAGCGTGCGTGCGATGCTATCATCGCAGGATTGTACGCCCATGACAGCATGATGACTGCACGGGCGATCGTCGATATGAACGTTTTACGAGGGACGCGGCTTGTCACAGTTACCGGTGATCGTCGGCATGGGCGGCATCAACGCTGCCGGCAGAACCTCGAGCCATCAATCCTACAAACGTACGGTGTTAGACGCGCTCCCCGATGCGGAAAAGCGCTATACGCTGACGGGCCTTGCCACGCTCATGGCGCGTGCGTCCTTCGAGGATGGCCAATGGATCGATGCCGATGGCTCTTCCATGGATCAAGAGACGATGATTGCACGTCATCGCGACTGGATTCTTGCGCATACCAACATCCGCCGGATCGAAGATCCGCAGTTCGGTGACCATGGGATTGCGGCCAACAAGAAGGCGCAGCTGTCGCTTGAGACCCCTCTGACGTTCATGCTCAGCCGGCGCCAACTGCCCGACCCGCCGCCAGCGCACTGGGATGTTCGCGACATCGACAAGCGAAAGGTCGAAGTGACGGTGCCTGCCGGGCCACTGGATCTGCTGTTGCCCGAGAACCGCGACGCTCTGGTCAAAAGTGCCGGTCAACTGCCGACCGGGTTCGAGCCGAGCGCGTTCTATCGAAGCGTGCATCACCCGCGTGGGCTTGCCATGACCATTTTTGGTGCCTCGGACTGCCTCGGCCAGAGCGGCTTCGAGTGGCAGACCATTATCGACCGGCTCGACCCGGACGAGGTGGCCGTCTACGCCAGCAACTCCATCGGACAGCTCGACCAAAACGGTTGGGGTGGCCTGCTGCAAAGCTTTGTCACCGGCCAACGTGCCACGTCCAAGCAGATGCCGCTTGGTTACGGCCAGATGCCGGCCGACTTCCTCAATGCCTATGTGCTTGGAAGTGTCGGCGCAACCGGCGGTATGCTGGGCGCCTGCGCGACGTTTCTTTATAACCTGCGCCTGGCCACCGAAGACATCAAGCACGGCCGCCGACGAGTGGTCATGGTAGGCACCTCCGACGCCCCCATCACGCCTGAAGTGGTCGAAGGCTTTCGCGTGATGAGTGCGCTGGCCGACGATGCAAGCCTCAAGGCACTGGATGCGCTGGAGCTTCTTACCGATGAGGACTACCAGCGCGCATCGCGCCCGTTCGCCCTCAACTGCGGCTTTACCATCGCCGAATCGTCTCAGTTCATTCTGCTGATGGATGATGGACTTGCGCTTGAATTAGGCGCCCAGATTCTTGGATCCGTGCCGGATGTGTTCGTCAATGCCGACGGCTGGAAGCGCTCGATTTCCGCCCCCGGCATCGGCAATTACGTCACGCTCGGTAAAAGCGTCAGCCTCGCCCGAGACATTCTCGGTGATACCGCGATTCGCCAGCGCAGTTATCTCCACGCGCACGGCACGAGCACCCCCAAAAATCGCATCACCGAGTCCCACGTGTTTGATACCGTAGCGCGCGCGTTCGGCATTGAGCAGTGGCCGGTGGCCGCAATTAAATCGTTTATCGGACACTCTCAGGGCAGCGCGCCGGGCGATCAGATCGCAAGCGCCCTCGGCACGTTCGAGTACGGACTGATGCCCGGCATCGAATCGATCGATGCGATCGCCGACGACGTGGTCGCCGACCGGTTGGCCTTTTCTTTCTCGACCCGCCCAATTGAGGCTGATGTGAGCTTCGTCAATGCCAAGGGCTTCGGGGGCAATAACGCTACTGCACCGATTCTGTCACCCGAGGTCACCGAGCGACTTCTCGCCAAGCGCCACGGCGAGAAGGCCATGACACAATGGCGCCATCGGCGCGATGAGCGGCTTGCCGATGCGGCCAACTACGAGACGCGCGCGCAACAAGGTCACTTCGAGCCCTGCTATCGATTCGGTGAAGGCGTGCTGGATGGTCACGAACTCGAGATGCGTGATGACGCACTCGATATCCCCGGTTATGCACGCCCGGTATCACTGAAAGCGAACAACCCGTTCGGTCGATTGGATGGCGAATAAATGGCTCGCGCCCCTTTCTTTCGTCTAGGATGCATCAGGATGCCAGGATCGGTACCGCAATGAGGCAAGGCATGAACATTGCAGTCTACCCCGGGACCTTCGATCCCATTACCAACGGCCATACGGATTTGATCGAACGGGCAGCGCGCCTGTTCGACAAGATCGTGGTGGCTGTTGCGGCAAGCCCAGGCAAGAAACCGGCACTGGAACTCGATACGCGCGTCACACTTGCGCGAAATGTGCTTGAAAGCCTGGATAACGTCGAAGTCGTCGGGTTCAGCTGCCTGCTGACCGAACTGATCGAACAGCATCACGGCCGAATCATTTTGCGTGGCTTGCGGGCAGTTTCGGATTTTGAATACGAACTTCAGCTTGCCAACATGAACCGTGCACAGGCACCGCACATCGAGAGCCTGTTTTTGACGCCGGAAGTTCAGAACTCCTACATTTCGTCGACGATTGTGCGCGAAATCGCACGGCTTGGGGGCGATGTCACGGCCATGGTGCACCCAAGTGTCGCCAGCGCGCTTCAGCAACATTTTCACTGACCCCATTTGACACCCGGCGGCCCCATGGCCGCCTGACCACGAGGTACTCAGTCATGTCCTTGATGATCACCGATGAGTGCATCAACTGTGACGTTTGCGAACCGGAATGCCCTAACGGGGCGATCTCTCCGGGGGAAGAAATCTATGTCATCGACCCGAGCCTTTGCACCGAGTGCGTGGGGCATTTCGATGAGCCTCAGTGCCAGCAAGTGTGCCCGGTCGACTGTATTCCACTCGACCCCGAGCGCGAGGAAACCCGAGACGCCCTGATGGAAAAGTATCAGCGCATCGTGGCCGCCGGCTAACAGCCGCTCTGCTTCGCGTATAAAAAAACGGCCACCCTGAGGTGGCCGTTTTCGTTGTGCGTCGTGTGATTCACGGCGTAGGCGCCGCCGTTCAAAATTCGTAGGTCGCCAGCACTTCGACAATCTGGGATGGCTCATCACGTCCGAAAATGTCTTCGGCGCCCTCATCGGGCAAGGCGACACCGTAGATACCCAAGAGCGTCAGGCGCTCACTGACGCGCCAGTTGGCGTAAACATCCAGCTCCTTTGCAAACTCGTCGCTGCCAGCCCCGGCAACGTCTGCATCATCGAGGCGAAAGCGATAGGCTAGAAGCCCCGTTTCAAGATCGTCTCTCGGGGCGATCGAGGCTTTCAGCATATCGACCTTCAAGTTGCTGTTGAACAGCATGTATTCGCCGACGACCTCCCCCATGAACCAGTTACCCCAACCGCCTGCAAATTCGTAGAACAATGTATCGTAGCGTGGGCTGAACTCAGCGTAGCGATAGGCCAGTTCGGGCCGCCAGGGCGTTTCGGTAAAGGTGTAGGTGCTTTGGAGATACCAGGCGTGCTCGCTGAGATTTTGGGCATCGTTGCGCTCGTGCACGTACTGCCCCCCGAGCGCCCAGCCTGGCAGGCGTTCAAGAGGCCTGCCCTTGAGCCGTACGTTCCAGACCGCCATGCCGTCGCGGCTCTGTGTGTCGCTGTCTTCGATCTTCAGATAGGCACCGCCCAGCTTGGCGCGCTCGGCAAACGTATAGGACGCATTGATGCCATTGAGGGTTGTTTCAACGTTCGGGCCGCCCTGCTTGTACTTGTCGGCCTCAAGGCGAAACAGGTCGGCATGAACGCCGCCCGAGTCAAATGAGGCCACAGCCGCATTCTTGAACCCTTGGCTTGCGCCGATGTAGTAGCCGCCATATTTTCCAGTGTCGGTGAATCCATCCCCGATCAAAAAGCCCTCGCCAAACATGAACTGCTGTCGGCCGAGTGACAGCGTAATGGCGTCGTCGTCCAGCGCATCAAACAGCGTACCGCTTTGCCAACCGACGTAGGCGCGATCGATCCGGGCATTTTCGGGATGATCAGGCGTCGCCCCCGACGCATCGCCGTACCGGTTGCCCCGGGTCATGCTGGTGACCGCGGTCAGCCCTGCGAACACCTTGCTCCGCCCCGTATCGAGTTCAAAGCGAAGCGTGGGCATCGCCGTGGCCTCCCACCAGCCGGGATTTTGCCGTGTAGGCGAGCCTCCGATCGAGCGTGTGGCGCCGAAATTGGCGTTTTTGGTCGCAGCGCCAAACGCAAACGCCTTGAACCCGCCATAAAGCCGAACCCCTGAATTACTTTCATACAGCGTATGTGGCGCAGAAGGCTCCTGAATACCGGGGTCGATGTAATCCAGATCGGTTACTGCCGCCTGCGCTGGCGCTGTCATCACCATGCCGGCCTCGAGTGCGCTCAGCCAGAAGATGGCGTGACGTGCGCGTGTCCTGATTGTTCGTTGTTGCATTACCTAGTCCAAAAACGGAGCCGAAGGCTCGGCTCGAAGGAAAACCACATCACACTGCCTCGCTTCGATGGGTTTCTCATGAAAAAACAAAAGCGTAGACCGTTCGGTCCGATAATGACGTACCATTTCTTTATTGTTGCCGGCCCTTTGCTCGCTCGGCCCTTTCGGCTTTCGCTTTTACTACGCTGGACATTCTGATGCTCTCGACATCACCGAACGCTTTCGCCAAGGTGTGGCGGCTTTCATGGCCGATCATTCTTTCCAATATCACGGTGCCCTTGCTGGGCCTGGTCGACACGGCAGTGGTCGGTCACTTGAGCGATGCGCGCTATCTGGCTGCGGTCACTCTTGGGGCGACGCTTTTCAGTTTTCTGTTCTGGGGCTTTGGCTTTTTAAGAATGGGAACGACCGGACTGACGTCACAAGCGGTTGGGCGCGAGGATTCAAGCGCCGTGCGGCATCTTATCGGGCAATCGCTGCTCATGGCCCTTGGGATCGGCCTGGCCCTGATCGCATTTTCAACGCCTTTGATCGAGTTCGGGCTCTGGCTGCTTCAAGGGTCATCCGACACTCAAGCACTCGCCGCCAGCTACGCCCATATTCGAATCCTCTCGGCGCCGGCAGTCCTTGCCAATTACGCCATCATCGGCTGGTTTTTAGGGCAGCAGAACAGCCGCGTCACCCTGCTTTTAATGGTCACCAGCAATACGATCAATATCGTGCTGGATCTGTGGTTCGTGCTTGGTTTTGGCCTCAAGAGCGATGGCGTTGCCACCGCCACCGTCATTGCCGATTATTCGGCCTGCACGCTCGGGCTCTTGCTGGTCGCGCGCCAGCTTGCCTCGGTAGGCGGGCACTGGCAGCCGGAGCGTCTGTTTCGATGGCGTGCTTATGGCGAACTCTTTCGAGTCAATCACCATCTGTTCGTACGCACCTTGTGCCTATTGTTCGCGATGGCTTTTTTCACCGCGCAGGGCGCCCGCATGGATACGGTGACGCTTGCGGCCAACGCGGTATTGATGCAGCTGGTCATGATGACGTCCTACGGACTGGATGGGTTTGCCAACGCAGCGGAGGCTCTGACCGGAAAGGCTGTCGGCGCCAACGACTGGCAGGCGTTCGGTCGCGACGTGCGCGCCTGCACGCTGTTCTCGCTGCTGACGGCGGTCACGGCCTCGCTGGCCTTCTTGGGGTTTGGGAATGAGCTGATCGGGCTTCTAACCGACATCGACGAGGTTCGCGGTTATGCCGCCACGTATCTACCATGGGTGGTCGTCCTGCCTATTGTGGCGGTATGGAGCTATTTGCTGGACGGCATTTTCATCGGCGCTATCCAAACTCGCGCCATGCGCGACACTATGGTGATGTCGCTTGCCATCTATCTTCTGTGCTGGCTGATGACCCGCCCGCTCGACAATGCCGGCCTCTGGCTTTCCTTTACGATGTTCATGCTGGTGAGATCGGCAAGCCTTGGGCTGGTTTATCAGCGCAAACGACGCACACAGTGGTGTCGCTCTTCGTCGTCATCCTAGGAAAGGGCCAATGCAGCGCTTTCACTAAGCAACAATAGGTTAATTTAGATTACAATCATCTGATCCCATACGACCAGGGCTTTAGGCATGCACTTGATCGGCCATCTACACACATTCAGTTTCCGACGATTTTTTTTAAATGACCGCTATACCCTGCTCACACTGGGTCTTTTGGCGGCGCTGCTTGGGTATAGCCAGATTTCTTCGAGTTATGCTGCCTGGCGACCGATGCACTACCTGAGCCTTCATACGCTGGTTGAAATGGCCTCTATTATCTTGGCACTGATGGCAGTGGGCGCCCTAATCATGGGCTATCAGCGACAGATTCCCAGGGCAATCGTCCTGATGGCAACGCTTTATGGTCTTTCTGCACTGTTCGACCTCTTGCACACGTTGACCTTCCCCGGTATGCCCGCCTTTCTGGGTCAGCCGGCCTCGATGGATTTAACGCTACGCTACTGGATACTTGGTCGATTCTGCTCGGTAGGTGCGCTCTTGATCGCGGGATTTGCGGGCTCGGCCCTGTGGCCTGCGCGAAGCCGTTGGTATGGCTGCGGTTTCGGCGCGCTCTTTTTCATGACGACCTGTCTCATCATCATGCAAGACACGGCCTTGCCGGTGCTTTACGAAAACGGCAATGGCCTGACGACCCCCAAGATTCTGGTCGAGTGGGCCTTCGTGGTGGCAAGCCTGTGTGCTGGCGCCCTTCTTTACGTCAATCGCCAGTTAGCGAGCTTTGTCGATACTCATCAGCTTGCGGCAGCGGCCTGGATCACAGGGCTTTCGGAAATCTGTTTCACGCTTTATGCATCCTCCTACGACGGTTACAGCCTCATCGGCCATGTCTATAAGCTGATTGCTTACGCTCTGGTCTTTCGGGCCACCTTTCTTGCAAGTCTCAAGCAACCATATAGCCAACTGGCTCAAGCCAAGCAGACGCTCGCCCATACGGAGCAACGCTGGCAATACGCCCTTAATGGGTCGAAAACCGGTGTATGGGACTACGACGTTTTGAAAAACGACGCCTATCACTCGCCTCAAACCCACCGCATGCTGGGCCATACCAATCTGGAAATTCTAAACGGACCGGCCGAGCATATATGGGCACAGGTGCATCCTGACGACCTCCCCGGCCTGAAGCAGGTCTGCCATAGACACCTCTATGATGGCGCACCTGCAATTCACCACGAATACCGGCTTCTCGATGCCCATGGCCACTGGGTATGGGTTGAAGCTCATGGCCAGGCCATGGAGCACGATGACCAACACCAACCGCTTCGTGTGGTCGGTACGATCACTATCATCGATCAACGAAAAGAGCAGGAGTGGCAACTCGAACAAACGCAAGGGCGGCTTCAAGCCATGTTCGATGCCTCCCCTCTCGGGATGGCTCTGATCGATTCAGAGGGCACTATTCAGGAATCGAATTCCGCCATGGCCGAACTCTTTCCTCATACTCAGGCGCCCTTGAAAAAAGCCAGGCTGTTCAATGGCCTTGACGGCAAGGACGTTCGGCGGCTGCTCGTTGACTGGCGAGAGTACATCGCGCCTCCGAGAGAGACGTATCTTCCGGTGACGTTTCGACGCGAGTATCAGTTGGATACCGCAGCAGGCTCAAACCGCTGGATCGAATGGAATCTACTGGCGCTGGCCAATGAGCCGCTTTATCTGGTACTTGTCGAAGACATCAACGAACGTCGCCACGCAACCGATCTTTTGACCGAAAACGCAGCGCTTTATCAGGGCATTTTCGAAAGCGGCAACGCCATAAAACTGCTGATCGACCCGGTTCATGGCGCCATATACGATGCAAACCCACTGGCCGCGGATTATTACGGCCATGACCTCTCGACCCTTCGCACAATGACGATTCAGGCGCTCAGCGGGGAACCCGAAAGCAACGTCAAACAGCGTCTCATGCAGGCACAGTTGCACTCGATTCTGCAGTTCGAGACCACACACCGCACGGCTCACGGCGAATACCGCGCCGTGGAGGTGCATATAGGTCCCGTGCGTATCGAGGGGTACTTGCTGATGTTTTGCATCGTGCATGACATCGAAGACAGAAAACGTGCCGAACAGGCACTCAGCAGGGCCAATGCGCGCCTAAAGGCCCAGGGCCTCAGTCGAAAGCAACTGACGTCGCTTAGTAAACGAATGCATGGCGCAACGACATTCGATGATCTCGCCTCGGTCATCGCGCACGACATACCCTTTTGCTTTCCGGGCACCCAAGGTGTCCTTCACCTGACAATCGAAGAGCTGAGTGACCCCATTGAGCGTGAATGGGCGCCTGAAAGACCTATCAACGTCACATTTACGGTGCTTGAGGACATCATGATCGGTGAGCGGTGTATTGGCTCACTCGAGCTCGACACCCCACTTGAGGACGCGGTCGACCAGGAATGGCTGCAGCAGTATGCCCGCGACTGCATCAACTCGATGATTCTTGCAGTCTTGAATCTAAGGCTTCTTGAACGCCTGCATCAGGAAGCTTACCGGGACCCGCTGACCAAGCTCTACAATCGCCGTCAGCTTGACAGCGAGCTTCCGACTCGACTGAGCGCTGCTTCTGACACGTCGCCACTGACACTGGTCTTTCTGGACATCGATCACTTCAAGACCTTGAACGACACCTATGGTCATGACATGGGCGATGAAGTGCTAAGGCGCCTGGCAGGCATGATCGAGCAGTGCCTTGGCGCGGCGGATATGGCCTGTCGCTTCGGCGGTGAGGAGTTCGTACTGGTCATGAGCAATGAGTCCATGGCGGGAGCATACAAAAGAGTCCAAAGTCTTCTTGATGGAGTCATGTCAGAAAAAGTGGCGTCAAACGGCCATATGGTGGAGGGATTCAGTTTCTCGGCCGGCATCGCTCAAGCCACGCGACCAGCGCGTAACCCTGCCATTTTGATCGAGCACGCCGACAGCGCGCTCTATCAGGCCAAGGCACAGGGGCGTGCCCGGATCGTTTGTGCGACTGAGCATCCACTGTCTTACAGTCGCTGAAGGCTCACACGGCCTTGGGCATCTTCTCAAAATACGAGCGACTATAGATGACGGCTTGGCTCAGGGCTGACCAGAGCCATTTATCACTCCCGCCGCGTTGACGTCGGATGCGCCGTACTGCGCGGAGAAGGCAGATCCTTGTACTCATTCGCCATGCGTGAGGAAAAGCGACGAGGGTACAGACTCAAGCGCTCGTTTTGACAGAACACCCGCTGTTCCGACGTCTGCCAATGGCAGATATAGGCCGATCCCGAAGAGGAACGCACGCTATTGGTTACCTTTGTCATAAGCATCCCGCTAATGTTTGGATATTGTTGTCGTCCTGTTTTTACTTTAGCGAACACTGTGCTCTTTGAAAGTATCAGCTCTCCCCTTTTTTAATGCGATCTTGTCACATAAAGAGCCTCTCATATTCCATGCAACTATACTTCCACCGCAGTATCACTCGCTGATACCAGCCAATACGCGATAGTTGGTGCTCTTTAACGCGATAGTTGGTGTTCTTTAGAGCGGTGCGTGTCTAGACTGGCGTCTGATCAGTTTACGCATGAAAGGAGCTTGCATGGCTACAACCACGTCTCAGCGGGACAGACTTCACGCCTGGTGGGATACATTCATCATTGTCGTGGTTGCGCTCAACCTGCTGCTGATCCTGTTCGACAGCCTATACGGTCTGGCCCCGGTCGCTTCATTAATTGATAGCGGTCCGGCTTGGCTTGCAGAGAATGCGCGCTATCTGCACCAGAACTTTGTGACCATCGACCTCTATTTCGTCGCGTTTCTGATTCTTGATGTTCTGGCCGGCTGGCTGGTCGCCATTCGTGAGCGTCGCTACCACCGCTGGTTTTTCTACCCCTTTATTCACTGGTACGACGTGCTGGGGTGCATCCCGGTAAGCGGCTTTCGTTTACTCCGTGTGTTGCGTGTCATCGGCCTGGCAGTGCGCCTTCAGCGCATGGGCGCCATCGATATTCGCCAATGGCCAATCTACAACTTCGTGCACAAGTACTATCAGATCCTGATGGAAGAGCTCTCTGACCGAGTTGCAGTCAAGCTACTGACCAATGTGCAGTATGAACTGACCAACAATGGCGAGCTGGTCGAGCGCATTACCAACGATGTTTTACTGCCCCGCAAGGACGCCCTGGTAGACGATCTGGCCGACCGGGCCAGCCGCTTGATCCTTACAAGCTACGGCAAGCATCGTGATGACATTTTGGAGGCGGTCGATTCCGTCATTGCAGGTAGCGTCTCGACCAATCCCGATATTGCCAAGTTGCGGCAACTACCGATGGGTGATCAGATCGCCAAGGGCCTGGAACGTAGCCTTGCCCAGGCGCTTATCGGCCTGATCGACAGCGGCGTACGCCAGATCAATCAAACGGGATCGAGAACGCTTGCCAAGGAGCTTCTAAGCAGCGGCTTTGACGCCTGGATTGAAGACTCCACCCACGCCAACCGAGAGGTCGAGCAAGTCATGGTTGAGGTTATCGAGGTCATCAAGCACCAGATTCAGACCCAGCAATGGAAGTTTGAATACGGCGTCGGCACCCACGATAACGACCGGGATCAACGCAACCCGAAATAGCGACGGAACACCCAGTCTCGCAGCCGGGCAGGAACGGCGACCATGAGTGGCAGCAGCACACCGCCGTTGCCCACTCGAATCAGTGCGGGACGGCGGCGCTTTTTAAGTGCCTTGATCAGCCGGGCGGCAAGCGTACTGGCCGGCGTCGAGGACAACAGCTCGGAAGAAGCCGCACGCCGGTCAATGCCTTTTTTATAGGCCTGCCAGGCCGAGTGACTGGACTGGCGCGCGGCCAGCTCAGAACGTGCCCGCTTGCCAAACCGTGATTCGATCGCGCCTGGTCGAACCAGAATGACATCGACGCCGAGCGGGGCGAGCTCCATACGCATGGCATCGTTCAACCGATGAAGCGCTGCCTTGGATGCACAGTACACGCCGCCATAGGGCGAGCTTACCTCCCCCGCCACACTGCCTATATTGACCATCACGCCGCGCGCCGTGCGCAGCAGAGGCAGGCACGCCTTGGCCAGTAGAATCGGGGCGAACACATTGGTTTCGAACTGATCTCGAAGCGCCTTTGCCTCGAAATCAAGTACCGGCCCCATGGCGCCGAATCCGGCGTTGTTGATCAGCAAATCGAGCCCTCGAGCCTTTGACGCCGCCGAGTCACCAAGCGATGCGATCAGCGCGTCGATGCCGTCTTTATCGGTTACATCCAACAGAACAACCGTTGCCCCCAAACGCTCAAGCGTGGCTTTATCCTCATCACGGCGTACCGTCGCGATGACCTCATAGCCCGTGTCCAATAGCGCGCTCACCAACGCCTGCCCGATACCACTTGAGCATCCGGTAACCAGCGCTCGAGGCGCATTCAACTGACTCATGCCGTCGTCCCCGCTCTATTTTCGATACATAAGCATCTACTGTTCGCGATACATCAGATGCCCAACTAAGGTTAACGAACTACCGTCATCTCGCGAATATTTCGCGTCGCCGTACCCGTAAGGGTATGGCGTCTTCTTACGTCTATTGCATAGAGGTGCCTCATGGACGAGACCTCCACCACCTTTTCAAACGACCTTCATGGCACTCAGGACCACGCGTCATCCCCCGGTGGCGGCTGGCTTGCCTTGAAAGCGGTCGAACAACACATGCTGCGCCAGCATATCCCCTTCAAGGGCAACCAGCTTCTTTTAAAGATGAACAAGCCCAATGGGTTCGACTGCCCGAGCTGTGCCTGGCCGGACCCGGCCAAACCGCACATGGCCGAATTTTGCGAAAACGGCGCCAAGGCCGTCGCATGGGAAGCGACCCATAAGCGCACAGGGCCTGAGTTTTTTGAAAAACACACGGTCACCGAGCTGCTCGAGTGGTCTGACCACGCACTGGAAGACCAGGGCCGCCTGACCCATCCGATGCGCTACAACGCCGCATCCGACAAGTACGAAGCCGTCGAGTGGGATCAGGCCATCGCCGAGATCGGGGCTGAATTGAAGGCCATCGACGACCCCAATGACGTGGAGTTTTACACCTCGGGGCGCGCCTCAAACGAAGCGGCCTTCATGTTTCAACTGCTCGGACGCCTCTACGGCACCAATAACTTTCCCGACTGCTCGAACATGTGCCATGAGACCACCACCGTCTCCCTGCCCATGAGCCTGGGCGTCGGCAAGGCCACGACTACGCTCGATGATTTCGACCACGCCGACGCCGTCTTCATCTTCGGCCAGAACGCCGGCACCAATAGTCCGCGAATGATGGGCGAGCTTTTCAGCCTTGTTCATCGGGGCGGCAAGGTGGTGACGTTCAATCCGCTTCGCGAGAAGGCGTTGGTCAAGTTCGCAAACCCTCAAAGTCCGGCCGATATGATGCGCCCCAACGGCACCGACATCAGTAGCCAGTACTATCAGTTGCGAATCGGGGGTGACATTGCAGCCATTCAAGGCATGTGCAAGGCCTTGATCGAAGCCGATGACGAGGCCCAGGCGCATGGCGAGAAGCCGGTACTCGACCACGAATTCATCGAAGCGCATACCCATGGATTCGAAGCATTCGTCGACTATTGCAGAGGGCTTTCCTGGCACACGCTCGAGGCCCATTCTGGTCTTGCTGAACATGAACTGAGAGACGCCGCGGACACCTACCGCCGCAGCGAGCGCGTTATCGCCTGCTGGGGCATGGGCATTACCCAGCACCGTTATGGCGGCGATGCGATTCATCAGATCATCAATCTGCTGCTCTTGCGGGGCAACATCGGCAAGCGTGGCGCCGGAGCCTGCCCGGTACGAGGTCACTCCAACGTTCAAGGCGATCGAACGGTAGGCATCTTCCACAAACCGACCGAAGAGATGCTTTCAGGTCTCGACAAGGCCTTCGACACCACCTGCCCGCGTGAACACGGCCACGATGTAGCGCTTTGCTGCGAGGCGATTCTGCGCGGTGACGTCAAAGCGTTTGTTGGCCTTGGTGGCAACTTCTTTCGCGCCATTGCCGATCAGGAGCGTGTAATGGCCGCAACGCTCGACAAGCTTGACCTGACCGTTCAGATCTCGACCAAGCTTAACCGAAGCCACCTGATTCATGGCAAGAAGGCCTATATTCTGCCGTGCCTTGGCAAAACCGAGCGCGACATCAAGGCTGGGCTACCCCAGGCAAGTACCGTTGAGGACGGCATGTGCATGGTGCACGCCTCGACCGGCGAGCTTGAGCCGGCCTCTTCTCACTTGCGCTCGGAGGTCACGATCATCAGCGACATCGCACGTGCCACATTGCCCGTTTACCCCAAGGTGGACTGGGCCTGGATGAGCGAGGATCACGACCGCATCCGCGACAAGATCGAGGCCGTGTTTCCTGATGTCTTCACGAACTTCAACGAGCGCATCAAGATGCCCGGTGGCTTCCATCTCTATAACGCCGCCCGAGAGCGGGTGTGGCTTACCGACACGGACCGGGCCAACTTCCTGTTCGATGCCGCGCGACTGGACTCAAGCATGTCCGCGCCCGAGGCGACACACTTTCAGCTGTTGACGACCCGTGGTCATGACCAGTTCAACACCACCGTCTACTCACTGGATGATCGCTACCGCGACATCTACGGCACACGGATGGTGGCGATGATGAACCCGGACGACATGGTGAAACATGGCCTGGAGGCTGGCAACAAGATCGCCTTTTCAACGGTTGCAGAAGATGGTATCGACCGTCGAGTGGCCGGCTTTCGAGTTGTGCCTTACGACATTCCAAGCGGGTGTATCGCAAGCTATTACCCCGAAACCAATCCACTCATTCCCATTGGCTACCGGGATGAGCGCAGCAACACCATTGCTGGCAAATCGGTTCCGGTCACCATTGAGTTGATGGACACCCAGGAAATAGAGAAGCAGACCGGTTTGCTCGCGACGGGGTAATCGAACGCGACACGGTATCTGAAAAGCGCGCCTTAAAAGGCGCGCTCGTGCATCGTATAAAGTAATTTAAGCTAACGTCGATACAAGAAGAGCACCCCTCGTTCAAGCGTAGGAACTTTGAATGCTCGCCTCGACGCCACCAGGTTCACCGTCCTCCAATATCCTCTATGCGCGTCAGCCGATTTTTGATCGCGAAGGATTGCTTCACGGGTTTGAATTCCTGTTCCGGTATGCCGATGGTCAAAGTCTTGCATGTGGCACCGACGCCCATCAGGCCACCTGTACTGTTTTACTCAACGCCTTTCTCGACACCTCCATTGAACATGCCTGCGACGGTACTCGTGCCTACATCAACTTTACCGAGGAAACGCTCAAGTCCGAGCTGCCCTTCGACACACGCCATCTCGTGATCGAAGTACTCGAAGGCATTCCCCAAACCGAGGTTATGGTCGAACGTCTCAAATACTATAAGGGCCTTGGTCATACGCTGGCGCTCGACGACTACGCCCTGAAGGACGCCAACCATGCCTTCGTGCCGCTGGTGGATATCATCAAAGTCGACTTTCCAGCCTATGACGATGACATGGCGCTGTTGCGCGTGGTTACCGCGCTGAAGCGGCGCAATCCGAGGGCAAAACTTCTGGCAGAGAAGGTGGAAACCCAAAAAGACTTCGAGCTTTGCCGACTGGCGGGCTTTGATCTTTTTCAAGGCTATTTCCTGGCGCGCCCAACGCTGATCGAAGGCAGGCACCGCCTGGTTCAAGGCACTGCCGCCTCAAGCCTCGAGCTTCTTGCGCTGTTCCAGGAGTCCGATGTGCACGCAACCGAGGTCGCTCGCATCATTCAGCAGGACCCCGTACTAAGTGTTCGCCTTTTAAAGCTGGTCAACTCGGCGCATCACCAGCGCTCGACCGAGATCGCCTCGATAAAGCAGGCCATTATCCTGCTGGGGCTCGAACGCATTCGGCAGCTGGCCTGCCTCATGGCCCTTGCACAGCTCAACGTCAGTTCAGCACTTCCCAAGCTGGCGCTGACTCGCGCGTTTTTTTGCCAGAGCCTGGCGGCCGCTCACTTTGCCGAGAGCATCAGCGACAGCGCGTTCACGGTGGGCCTTTTTTCGTATCTGGACGCCTTTTTCAAGACCCCGCTCACCCACATTCTGGACGCCCTGCCCCTGCACTCAGACATCACGCGGGCCCTGACTCATCATGAAGGCACGCTTGGGCTCTTGCTTGAGACAACGCGCTATTATGAAAACGGTCAGTGGAGCTCTATCCGCTGGACGACCCTGCTCGACCATGGCATCACCCCCGACCTCATCCACAGCGCCTATATGCAGGCTCTGGAAAGCGCCAAGGTGCCGCTGCTTTAAAGCGCAGCTCACCGCCTTTCGTTTGAAGACATCAGCCACCACGACGTAGCGATTTGTTAAAAACGCGCCTGCAACGGATAGGGTGGCGCGTTCAATGGTCATAGCCTTCGCTTCAACGACGAACGGCCATTGAGGAACCCACATGCTTGTTTCCGTGCAAGGACTGCGCGCCCTGGCGGCCTGGCTGGTCGTCTTCCATCACTTCATGCAGGTCTTTTTCGACTTCAAGGCCTCGACGCTGATGGGCCATCTGTTATCGACCCGCGGCCAGGTCGGCGTGGATTTGTTCTTTATCATCAGCGGGTTCGTGATCTACGTGTCCACGGCCGGCAAGCAGATGCCGACCACGACCTTCCTGATCCACCGCATCGCCCGCATTGCCCCCGCCTACTGGTTATTTACGCTGATCACTGCCGCAATCATTGCCTTTGCAGGCGATGTCATGCCGGTCTACGGCGTGAGTCTCAAGGAACTGGTCTATTCGCTGCTGTTTCTGCCGTCTCAGAACCCGGGCGGTTTTGGCCTCTACCCGATCCTTCCGGTGGGATGGTCGCTCAACTTCGAAATGCTGTTCTACACGATCTTTGCGCTGTCGTTCGCCGTCAACGAGCGCTATCGACTGTGGCTGGTGCTCGCGCTTGTCACCTTGATCTGCCCTATTCTTGCCCGCCAGCCCTTCGTCAGCAGCTTCTACACCGACCCCATGGTCTATGAGTTCGTCTTCGGCCTCGGCCTCGGCATGCTGTATCGAAAGAACCGCTTGCCCGAAGGCCTGTGGGTGCCCTTGGCAACCATTGCGATATCAACCGCGTTTTTGCTCAATTTCGACGACCAGACACCGTACCGCTTGTTCACCTGGGGCATCCCGAGCGTCTTGATCGTCAGCAGCGTGATCGCCATGGAGCCGTGGTTTCGAAGGCATCGATGGCTGAAACACATGGGCGACTGGTCTTATTCGGTCTACCTGGTGCACATCATTGTGCTTTGGAGCAGCGACTATCTACTTAGACAGCGGCTTGATTTGAGCCCCTACCTCACCTTTGCCTTGTGCATCCCGGCAATCATGGTGCTTTCTTGGTTGAGCTTCGAGCTGATCGAGAAACGGGTTTCGGGCTGGATCAAGCGTCGCCTGACCTGATACCGGACCATCGCTGCTTGTTTCGAAAAAAAAACGCCGCCCCGAAAACCGGGGCGGCGTTTTTATGAGGGAAATATCCTCACAGCCGATCTACAGACGTCTCAATCAGGGGCGTGCAAGAAACCGTGGCGCTGGCGCATCGGGCACGTTTGATCGTACTCGGTCGAGCCGCTCGAACAGTTCGGCATGATCCGGCGCCGTCAGATTGATATGGCCAATCTTTCGGCCCGCCCGCTCTTCCTTGCCGTAACGGTGCAGGTGGGCATCGGGCTCGCTCAGCACCGCCTCTGTATCGACGTCCTTGCCGATCAGGTTGATCATGCAGGTCGGATGCAGCGCTCGCGTCGACCCCAGCGGCAATCCCTGGATCGCTCGAAGATGGTTTTCGAACTGGCTGGTAACCGCGCCGTCTTGCGTCCAGTGGCCGGAATTATGCACACGCGGGGCCATCTCATTGGCAAGCAATGTGCCATCGGCGTTCTGGAAAAGCTCAAGCGTCAGAACGCCGACGTACTCGAGCGCGTCAAGCAGTGCCCGAATATACGCCTCGGCCTGGCGCTGCACTGCCTCGGACACATCCGGCATCGGCGCCATCGAATACCGCAGAATGCCTTCGTGGTGATGGTTTTCAGCCATTGGATAGAACGCGAGCTCTCCGGTTCGGCTTCGCACCGCAATGATGGACACCTCACGCTCGAACTCGACGAAGGCTTCCACCACAAGCTGCTGATGACCGATCGCGTTCCACGCATCAAACGCTTCATCGGGCGCGCGCAGCACAGCCTGGCCCTTACCGTCATAGCCTTCGGTCACGGACTTGGCAACCACCGGCGCCCCAAGCGCCTTTACTGCCGCTTCAAGCTCGGCGGCACTGCCGACCAGACGGTACGCAGGTGTTGGAATGGAAAGGCTCGAGAACAGCGCTTTTTCTTCACCGCGATGCTGACACACCTTCAGGGCGCGACTGGATGGAAAGACGGGCATCTTGGCTTCAAGCGCCTCAACAAGCGCCACATCCAGATGCTCGAACTCGTAAGTGATCAGGTCGGACGTCTCGGAAAACGTCGCAACAGCCTCCGAGTCACTGCCGGTCAGAACATGACCGATGTCGGCACTTGGCCGCCCGCCCGGATCAAGAAATGAAAAACGGTTGCCCAACGGATACCCCGCCAAAGCGAGCATCTGACCCAACTGGCCTGCCCCCAAGATCCCTATACGCATGCGCTTTACACCAGAAGCCGAAAAGTGAACATCAATAAATTTCAGAGGCCATTATACACGGGGATCCGGCGTATCGAGTACGGCCTGAGTCTGCTCTGCCCGAAACGCATCCACGGCGTCTCGCACTGAAGCGTCGTGCGTGCCAACGATCTGGGCAGCCAGTAGACCGGCGTTCTTGGCACCGGCCTTGCCAATCGCCAGCGTACCAACGGCCACCCCACCCGGCATCTGAGCAATGGAAAGCAGTGAATCCAGCCCCTTGAGCGACTTGGATTCCACCGGCACGCCAAGTACCGGCACCGGCGTTTGGGATGCCACCATGCCCGGCAGGTGCGCCGCGCCGCCAGCACCGGCGATGATGACCTCGAGACCACGCTCGGCGGCGCCTTTTGCATACTCAAACAGCAGATCCGGGGTTCGATGCGCCGAGACCACCTTGACCTCAAACTCAACGCCAAGCCGCTCCAGCATCTGGGTGGCGTGTTCCATTACCGGCCAATCCGACGTTGACCCCATGATGACTCCGACTCTAGGTGCCATGGCGCTTCTCCATTGATCAATAACGCACCGAGCCGTGCCTTGGATCAGCCGACTGGATGCCAGAACGTACAATTAGGGAAACGGCGCAGGATAGCGCTTAAACGGATGGGAGAAAAGGCGCTTAAAGGCACATGATGACCGTCAGTACGGCAAGCCCTGCAACTACCGCGGCCCCCCCGAGCGCAGGAAGAATCGAAGAGCGCGTCGCCTGCTCTGACGTTGCCAGGGCCCCGGTTTGATCATCACTTAGATAGGAAGACAGTCCGACAACCTGAGCAAGCATCTGACACGCCTGTTCGGGAGGCGTCATCGACTCAGGTTCGAACCAGGGCGCGGGCTGGTCGACACAGGGCTCGGGCAGCAGATACGCGCAGTCGCTCATGAACATGAGCCGATGATTGAGTACCGAATTCTCGGCAAGCCATTCTCGCCCGGGAAAGGTGTCGGGTAGATTGCCGGAATCCACGTGGTATTCCCGAAACGGTCGGCCGACCAGATAGTCGTGTTGACGCCCAAGAATCTGAAACCGGTACGGCTGGCCGTTGAATGTCACCCGAGCCAGGTAGGGAAAGGCGCTGTCGGAAAATGAAGGGGTGTAATCGGTCAGCTGGTTGCTGTTTTCGATGCGACAGGCCAGGGTGTCCCAGAGGCCATGAGTCAACCACTCGGTGGCAAACCCGTGATCGCTGTGCTGGTTCCAGGCCAGGCGCTGGGTGATCACCTGAATCAGGTAGCGATACATTCCCTCGGGCACCGGATAGCGCCCCGGCTGCAACGGCAGCGCCCCATGACCGGCCATACGCTCGGGGTCGAACCTCAATACCCCAAGAAGGCTGATGCGCGCCTCATGCTCATCGATGAAATAGAGCTTCAAGGGCGTCATGCACGACCTTGACGTATCCTGACTCACGACCAGCTCGCTCGGCACCTGTTTCGTTACCTGCTGAACGAACGCAGCCACTGTATCGAAATACGCACGGGGATAATGAGTGCCGGATCGCTTGATCATGGGAGCTACGCTGCATTTAAAGGGGTGGTACCGCTATAACGACCATCTGCGCATTTTTTTCAGCTATCGACAAAACCCATACCGGCGAAGGCCCATATGAAAGTGATTGCGATGCGCCTGGTTGTACTCGGGCCCGAGCACCGTGCCGAACACATCACAGGCCCCATCAAATGCCTGATGCCAAAACAGCCCCCGCTCGCCGTCATCACTCCATTCACGCTCGAGCGTCAATTGACGGCCATCGTCCAGCACCACACCCGCCAGGTCGAACGCATCGGCCGTGGCATGCTCGCTGCGCCGCCCTTCAGGCCGGTTGTACACGTTTCGACAGGCAAAGCTCCCGTAATGCACGACCTGGCGTACAGGGCTTCCAAGGGTTCGTTCGGCAATGGGCTGTAGCCGATGACGCTCGAACATCAGCCACCTGACCGCCAACGGGCAGCTTGCCAGAAAGGACGCATTGAACCGCACGCCGGTTTCAAATACGCGCGCGGCCCGCTCGAGCCGGCACTGACCCAACTCGAGGGGTTTTTGAGCCACAATGTTCAGCTCAGAGCTGTCGTTTTGCACCTGCGCCAGGGTTTCCCAGCATCGGTCGGCATCGCCTTCAAGCCGTGCCAGTTTCCACCGAGTCATCCAGGTGATCGGGTCCTTGATCGCAAGCGGGGCAAAGGGGTTGTAGGCGGGGGGGACCGGTGACCATTTAGCCTGTGCATACATGCCCCAAAACAGGACACCCATCAAGATGACGCCGATTGCCAATAGCCAACGCATAGGCTTTCCTCGCTGTTTAACACAGCATAGCCAAGGCACTGCGCATAAAAAAATCCCATGCAGGGCATGGGATTGGAAGGAGTGTGCTGTCTGACGTCACATCGGCGTCACAACAACGGCTCGAGTCTGGCGTCTCGAACACCGCTACATGTTAGCCTGCTAACGCTTAACACCCTAATAGCTAAAATAAATCGCTATAATTATCTATAGCTATCGGCATGCATTCTTTACGACTCCTGATCGCTTGAATGGCCGTTACGCTCGGTATTAATACGTCGATTGACGGTGCGCGGTGAGCGCTTGATGCGCTCGCCCACATTGCCGGACAGCTCATCGGCTTCAAAGATATCCGCACCCACCGGCGTTTCATCGTGGCGACGATAAAGATGCGTCAACATGGCCTTGCGGTCGCTTCTAAGCTCCTTGAGCAGCACGTACAGCATGGCGTACACGATAAAGGTAAACGGAAGCGCCGAAAGTACCGAGGCCGACTGCAGCCCCTTGAGTCCGCCTGCCACCAGAAGCGTCAAACAGATCGCCGCGATCAGAACGCCCCACACGATGCGCTTATAAAGCGGCGGATTGAGCGAGCCGTTATCCGTCATCTGAGACACGATGTAAGACGCGGAATCGGCCGAGGTCACCAGAAAGATAAAGATCAAAATCATCGCGATGAACGACAGCACGCCCGAAAACGGCATTAGATCGAACATCTTGAACAGCGCCGTGGTAATGTTGCTGTCGGTTGCTTCAGCAAGCTGCGCGCCCTGAAACAGATCCATGTGCAGCGCCGCGCCGCCGAACACTCCAATCCAGAGACACGCAAGCAGCGGTGGCACGATCAACACCCCAAAGACGTACTCCTTGATTGTGCGCCCGCGAGAAACCCGCGCAACGAACGTCCCGACGAACGGCGACCAGGCAATTACCCAGGCCCAGTAGAACACGGTCCAGGAGCTCGCCCAGTCCTCTCCGCCATAGGGTGACATGCGAAGGCTCATGCCAATGAAATTCTGAAGATAATCCCCGATGCCCATGGTAATGGTCTGCAAAATGGCGATGGTCGGGCCGGTGAACAGCACGTAGAACATCAGGCCGAGGCACAGCCCCATATTGAGATTGGACAGCCGCTTGATGCCCTTATCGAGCCCGGAGGCCGCCGAGGCCACGTAACACAGAAACATCGCGCCCATGATGATGAACTGCCACAGCATGCCCTCGGGAACCCCGAAAACGAAGTGCAGGCCACCGTTGATCTGAAGCACGGCAAGCCCAATGGAGGTGGCCACCCCCATTACGGTCGCAACGACCGCGAACACATCGAGCGCATCACCGACCCGACGCCCTTTTGGCAGCTTGGCCGTCAGCGGCGACAAAACGGTCGAGACCATACCACTTTGCCCTTTTCGAAACTGGGTGTAGGCGATGATCAAGCCAACGATTGAAAACGCCGCCCACTGATGCACGCCCCAGTTGAAAAACGCGTATTGGATGGCCAGACGCGCAGATTCCGGCGTCGTTCCATCGACGTCACCAAACGGCGGCGCCATGAAATGCATCATCGGCTCGGCCATGCCGTAAAAGACAAGTCCAACCCCGAAGCCGGCTGCCAGGAGCATGCTGACCCAGGAAAAGAAGCTGTAGGTCGGCTTGCTTTCCTGGGGCCCCAGGCGAATCTTTCCGTACTTGCTGAACGCAAGCGCCAGCAAAAAGATCACGAAGCCGAATACGGAGAAAAGATAGAACCAGCCAAAGATGTGGGTCACCCAACCCAGGGCGGCATTGGCGTAATTGCCGAACTGCTCCGGCATGAGCGCCCCTATCGCGACCAGACACGCGATGACCATCGCTGAGGTATAAAACACTCGATGGGATTTTTGAGTGGAAGCCATAAGCGTTGCTTGTCCTCCTGTTGTTATTTGTGGGTAGCCCGTCTGGCGATATACACCCGCTAAATGCCCCGACAGACGTTCCTATCACTTTGCCGCGCAGCCCTTTTCTTCGTTATTCATGAGTAAACTCATTGAAGGTCAACGCGCTAAAGGCCCAGGTGCTTAAGACCCCAGTGGATCCATTGAAGGGTTCAAACGAAACAAGGGGGTGCACTAGGCACCCCCTTGTCGGATCCGCTCACCGCGGCAAATTACATAACAACTATAGCGAACTATAGACTTTTATCCATAACGACCTGTTATATAGTCCTCGGTCTGTTTTTTCGCCGGCTGAGTGAAAATCTGGTCGGTCTGGCCGCACTCGACCAGCTCGCCCAGGTACATGAACGCCGTGATATCAGAGACGCGCGCCGCCTGCTGCATGTTGTGCGTCACGATGGCAATGGTGTATTCCTTTTTGAGCTCGTTGATCAGATCCTCGATGTAGCCCGTCGAGATCGGATCCAGCGCCGAGGTCGGCTCATCCAGCAGGATGACCTCCGGCTTGACCGCAATCGTTCGTGCGATACAAAGGCGCTGCTGCTGGCCACCGGAGAGCGCCTGGCCGTTGTTCTTGAGCTTGTCCTTGACTTCATCCCACAGCGCGGCGCGCTTCAGCGCCCATTCGACCCGCTCGTCCATGTCCCGGCTCGACAGCCGCTCATAGAGCTTCACACCAAAGGCAACGTTGTCATACACCGACATCGGAAACGGCGTCGGCTTTTGAAACACCATGCCAATGCGTGCGCGAAGCAGGTTGATGTCGATGCGCTTGTCATTGATGTTCTGACCGTTGAGCAGCAGCTCGCCCTCGGTCTTGAGGCCGGGGTAGAGGTCATGAATCCGGTTGAAGCACCGCAAGAGCGTCGACTTGCCACAGCCGGACGGGCCGATGAACGCGGTGACCTGATTGGCCGGAATCGACAGCGAAATATCTTTCAATGCCTGAAAGTCGCCGTAATAGAAGTTCAGGTTATTGACCTGCAACTTGGTCGGATGCGCCGACTGATCCACCGCCGCGCGCTCCGGTATCGTATGACTGAATGTCGTCGTCATGGCGTTGGCCCCTGTGCGCGAATACGCATACGTTTCTTTTGATTGAGTCGTCATCACTCTATTACCCCTTGCGCCGTTCGGAAACGACACGCGCCACAATGTTCAAAAGCAAAATCGCCACGGTCAGGATCAGCGCCCCCGCCCAGGCAAGTTCGACCTGACGCGGAATGAACGAATTGATGGTCATGTTCTGATAAAGCGTCATCGGAAGGTTCGGCATCTCGGAATTGAGATCGAAGAAATTCCACTGATTCGAATTGAGCGAGGTGAAGATCAGTGGCGCGGTTTCACCACTGATACGCGCGCACCCAAGCAGAATGCCCGTGATGATTCCGGCACGTGCGCCGCTGTAGCAGACCTTGCAGACCACCAGCCAGCGATGCGCGCCAAGTGCCGACGCCGCCTCTCGAAGCGAATTGGGCACAAGCTTCAGCATGTCTTCGGTCGAGCGAATCACCACCGGAATGATCAGAACCGCCAGCGCCGCAACCCCGGCCCACCCGGAAAAGTGGCCGCTCGGCAGCACCAGAATGGCGTAGATATAAAGCCCGACGATGATCGAGGGCGCCGACAGCAGCACATCATTGATAAACCGAATAAAGCTCGCCAGCCGTGATTTGCCGCCGTATTCGGCAAGCCAGGTGCCAGCGGCCACACCGACGATGGTACCGACAATCGTTGCAAGCGTGGTCATGATCAAACTGCCGAGAATGGCGTTACCAAGCCCGCCACCCGTCATCTTGGTGCGCTCGGTAAACACCGAAAGCTCAAGCGCCGAGGCCCCCTTGGTGACCAGACTGAACAGAATCAGCAAAAGCCAGATAATACCGAAGGCCGCGGCCGCCATGCAGAACGCCATCACTACGCGGTTGAACAGGCGACGACGCCGATAGACCGGGTTCGACGGCGTTAGATGCGGTGAACTCTCACTCATGGTGCGCTCTGTCATTTCGGCGCCCTCCGGTCCATCCGATTGAGCATCACGCGGGCAATGGCCAGCACGATGAAGGTAATGACGAACAGCATCAGGCCAAGCGCCAGAAGCGCCGAACGCTGAAGGCCGTCCGCTTCCGGAAACTGGTTGGCGATCAGCGCCGCGATCGACGTGCCCTGCCCGGTTACTGTCGGGTTGAAGAACAGGTTATTACCGATGACAAACGTCACGGCCATGGTCTCGCCCAGCGCTCGGCCAAGCCCGAGAATCACGCCCCCGACCAGCCCGCCCTTCACCGACGGGAAGATCACGCTCCGGGTTACCTCCCAGGTGGTGCAGCCAAGGCCATAGGCCGATTCGCGCACCATCGGCGGCACGGTCAGCATCACATCTCGCGTGATGGCCGTGATGAAGGGAATGATCATCACCGCAAGAATCAGGCCCGCGGTTGCAAGGCCGGTACCGGCCGGGAAGATGGTCGGAAAATGGCTTTGAAGGAACGGGGCCAGAACTTCCACACCCCACATGCCATAAATGATCGAGGGAACACCGGCGAGCAGCTCAACGGTCGTCCCGAGTGGACGCCTGAGCGCCGCCGGGCACTTCTCGGTCAAAAAGATCGCGATGCCCATGGAGACCGGTACGGCGATCGCGATGGCAATGCCTGAGGTGACCAGCGTTCCATAAATGGCCGGCAACGCACCGAAACGGTCCAGGTTGGCCGCCCAGCGGTCCTCGGTAAAGAAATGCCAGCCGAATTCAGACAGCGCCGGCCAACCCGAGATGACCAGTGACATCATGATGGTTCCCAGAAGCAGCAGAACCAGCAGTGCGAAACCTCGGGTCGTGTGTTCGAACAGACCATCGAGGCGGCGGTTGCGCTTGACGGCGGATTGTTCGGTTGGCGATGCGCCGAGCGTTACATCCTCGGACGCGCCAGACGTCGATTGGGTCACTGCATTACCCTCTTGCAACCAAAGTGACACATGAAACTTCTCTTATACAAAAACGCCGTGGCCGCAAGGCCACAGCGTCTTCATGACTCACGGTGTGGCTTACTTGGTCCAGACCTGCTCGCCGCCCTGACTCTTGATCTGTGACCAGACGTCCTGACGGATCATGCTGGAGACATTGTCGGGAATCGGAACGTAGTCGAGCTTGGTCGCGGCGTCATTGCCGTTCTTGTAGGCCCAGTCGAAGAACTTGAGCGCCTGCTTGGCCGCCTGCGGGTTCTGAACGTCGGTGTGCATCAGGATGAATGAGGCACCCACGATCGGCCAGCTCTGGCCTCCCGGCTGATCGGTCAGCACCAGATAAAGGCCATCGGCATTTTTCCAGTCGGCATTGGAGGCAGCTGCCTTGAAGCTTTCGATACCGGCGGTCACGAAATTGCCGGATTTATTCTCAAGCTGAGCGACCTTCAGGTTGTTCTGGTGGGCGTAGGCATACTCGACGTAGCCGATCCCGCCCGGCGTACCGGCGACCTGATTGGCAACACCTGCGTTGGCCTTGGCGCCGACACCTGCAGGCCAGGCAACGGACTTGCCTTCACCGACGTTGTTGGCGAAATCGCTGCTGACCTGTGCCAGGTAGTGCGTGAAGAGGAAGTTGGTGCCAGAGCCTTCCGCGCGATAGACCGGCGTGATGCGGGTATCCGGCAGGTCCATGTCCGGGTTCAGCTTGGCGATGGCGTCGTCATTCCAGTTGGAGATTTCGCCCATGTAGATCTTGGCAAGGGTTTCGCCATCGAGCTTGATCTTGGTGCCATCGATGCCCGGCACGTTCACGACCGGGACAACGCCACCCATGATCTGCGGCCACTGAACCAGGTTGTTTTCCTTGAGCTCGGAAGGCTTCATCGGCGCATCGCTTGCACCAAAGGTGACCGTGCGCGCAGTGATCTGCTTGATGCCACCGCCTGAGCCGATCGCCTGATAGTTTAGGCCGACGCCCGTTGCGTCCTGATAGGCGTCAGCCCACTGGGAGTAGACCGGGTACGGGAAGGTCGCACCTGCGCCAGTGATCGTGTCGGCGGCCATGGCCGAGGCCGAACCCAGCACGAGGGTCGAGGTGACAAGCGTTGCAGCAACGTTCTTCAACATCTTGGGTAGCTCCCTGATAGAGGCAACAGATGGCATATGAGATGGCGCGTTTGAGAGCGCTTCGTTTCGTTGCCGCTTAAGGTAGCAACCCAATATGTCAGTTTTGTGTCAGCCACCCCCAAGCCCCCGACGCGCTCACTCCGGCACAGCGTCTCCAAGCTGCCAGTATTCGATCGGACGCTTGACGCAAAAGAGCTCGATCGCCTCGCCCGTGACCGCCTTGATCAGCGCATCGGCCTTGTCGGGGTCGAGCACGAACATCACCTCTTCCGGCCGATCATTGAGCTCGAAAAAGTGCGCGCTGTGGTAGCGATGGTCGTTGCCGCGGCTATCAAGCGCGGTTCGGCGCGTATAACGCTCGATGCCGTGGGCCTTGGCAAGTTCGATCACCCGGTCAAGTACCGGCGTGCCGTGAGCCTTGCGCCCTTCCGGGGCCATGAAAGCCACTTCAAATCCGTTCATCCTGTCGCTCCTGTCACCATCCATCGAATCAACTTGACCGTGGCGAACCCGAGCCCGGTCATGCACAGTGCCCCAACCACGTGAAGCGCGATACCGGCAAGCGCCGTCAGATACCGACCCGACTGAAGCAAGCTCCACATTTCGGCCGAAAACGTTGAAAACGTCGTCAATGCCCCGAGAAACCCGGTCACGACGAACAACTTCAACGCCGGCGGAAGCTCTGGCAGCGCCATGAAACACGCAAGCGCCATGCCGATCAGCCACGACCCCAGCCAGTTTGCGATCAAGGTGCCCGGCGGAATGGCGGGAAACAACGCGTTGAGCAACAGCCCCAACCCCCACCGAAGGTTGGCACCCAGTGCCGCACCCAGCCCGATGGCAAGCATCGAATACCACATAGCGTTCTCACTTCAATTGCATCGTTGAAGGCAATGCGCCTTGCCTATCAAAAGGATAAGCTGGATTTAAGCTCCGATCAGTTGAATACGCAACTCCGCGATTCAACGCCCTTCATTCGATAAATCGCATGCATTGTCATTAGTGGCATATTCTCGCCTCTTCGTAACCATTCATGATAATTTAACCGACTTTGAATATAGCGCGCCCCTACCCCGGGCCCTCGTCGACCTGCGCAAGACGCCAGACATGCTGAAATGCCTACGCCCACTGAACTCCCCCACATCGCTCTCGCCGTTACAGCTGCGGCTCTATAACACGTTCTGGTACGTCAATATTCTGGCACTGCTTGCACTGGTGCCCTACCTGCTCATCGACCTCTTCATCGCCCCCTATCTCTGGGCCTTTCATGCGCTAGCCTCAGTGCTTCTACTATGCTCGCAGGTCCTGTTGCATCAAGGCTATCTGAAGGTGTCTCAATTGATGTCGCTGCTGACCAGTCTTGGCATCGTGACGCTGGCCTTTCTGGCCTTCGGCGGCGACAGCGGCATGGAGTACTACTATTTCCCGATCATGGTGGCGGCCGCGGCGAGTAGCGTCTGGCCGGTATGGCGGCGCATCGTGCTGACGGCCGTCATCGCAACGCTTACATTGATCTTGATGCTGCCCTCGTTCTACGCCCCCTGGCTCGCGCTCGATCCGAACATCCTGCTGGGCGTGCGGTTCTATAACATGGCCATGACCAGCACAATGCTGGTGTTCATCATGTTTCGGGCGCGGACCTTGATGGAGCTTCTCGGTCGGGACGCCGACATCGACCCCCTCACTCATACGCTCAATCGCCGCGCCTTCTTTCTCGCCGCAAGACGGCTTCAACGCCGCCGCCAGCGTTTTGCCCTGCTTCTGCTGGATCTGGATCACTTCAAATCGATCAACGACCGCTTTGGCCATGACGTCGGCGACCAGGCGCTGATTCACGTCGCCGCGCTGATGAAACAGCACACCCGGCGCCACCGTGACGCCCTTGGCCGCTATGGAGGGGAGGAGTTCGTGCTGATGCTCCAGGGGGCGTCAAAAGAGCACGCACTTCGCATCAGTCAGGCACTGTGCGCGACCATCGCCGAGACGCCGTTTACCTATCGGGGGCACACCCTTGCGATGACCGTCTCGATCGGCGTCAGTCTGTCCGATGAATCAAGCGATCTGGATACCGTGCTTTCCCTGGCGGACCAGCGGCTTTATCAGGCCAAGAGCGCAGGACGAAATCGGGCCATCATGTAGATGGCCCGATCGGTGCGGTAGGTGGAACCAGGGCGTGGCTCAGGCGCGCGCCAGAATCAGCGGCGCTCGCGAATGGTGCGTTCGTGTTCGTCGAGGAACAGGCGCTCGGCCGGGTCGATTCGATCCATGCCGGACACCACGCGGTGCCAGTACGGATACTGCGGCGCCTGCTGGGTCAAACGGTCGAGGCGCTCGGTTTCCGAGTCGTCAAGTTCGAGCTCGACCGCAGCAAGATCGTCTTTCAGATGCGCATCCGACCGCGCGCCAATGATCAGGGCCGTCACGCCCGGACGATCCTTGAGCCACGACAGGCAGACCCGGGCGATGGAGCACTCATGCGCGGCGCCGATCTCGGCCATCGCTTCGATGATATCGAGCGCACGCTCCATGTCGTGTACGTAGGGTTCCGGCCAGCCCGAGCCCTGACGCGTATTTTCTGGCGTTGTCTGACCGCGGCGAACGCTTCCAGCCAGAAGCCCCTCGCCCATCGGCCCCCATATAAGCGTCCCGACATTCTGATCGAGCGCCATCGGCATCAGCTCGTACTCGGCCTCGCGGGATTCCGGCGTGTAATAGATCTGCTGCGAGACCGGACGCATCCAGCCGTTCAAATCCGCAGCCCCCAGCGTTTTCATCATTTGCCAGGCGGTATAGTTCGAGGTGCCGAAATAACGGATCTTGCCGCTTCGAACCAGATGATCGAGCGCCTCGAGCGTTTCCTCGACCGGCGTCACGCCATCCCAGTTATGAATCTGATACAGATCGAGGTGATCGGTGCCAAGCCGTTTGAGGCTGGCCTCGACGCCGTTGATGATGTGGTAGCGCGACGCGCCGCTGGCATTGGGATCGTCACTCAAGGGGCTTCGCACCTTGGACGCCAGCAAAATATCCTGGCGTTTGCTGCCAAGCGCCTGCCCGACCAGCTCTTCCGTAAGCCCAAACGAGTAAAGATCGGCGGTATCCACCATATTGACGCCGGCATCAAAGGCAAGGCCCATATGCCGTTTAACGTCATCCAGCCCAAGGCCGCCACATTTCTCGAAGCCGCCACGGCCTCCGTAAGGCACCGTGCCAAGCACCAGCTCTGACACCATGAGCCCTGAATTTCCGAGCGGACGATAACGCATAGTCTTGGCCTCCTTGCCACTTAAGTCGAAGACCTCAGTGTGGCAAAGACACGGTGTTTCTCAAGGCGATCTCATGATCGGCCACGGCCGGGGTGACGAACGCCCAATTCTCTGAGCTGCTCGGCCTGATTGACCAGACTGCCCTGCCCGTCCTTCAAGCGGTTAAGCGCCTGCTGGTGGCTTTTTTGCGCGCGGGTGAGCTGCTCGCCAACGTCCTCGAGGCTTGAAACGAAGCCGTGGAACTTGCCCAGCAGCCGCTCGGCACGCTCTGTGATCGCCCGGGCGTTTTCATTCTGACGCTCCAGCCGCCAGAGATTGGCCACCGTTCGCAGGCTTGCAAGCAACGTCGTCGGCGTGACCAGCACGATGTGGCGATCGAACGCGAACTGAAAAAGGGTTGGGTCATGCTCGAAGGCCAGTGCGAACGCCGGCTCCACCGGCATGAACAGAAACACCATGTCCGGTGAGTTAAGTCCGTGAAGCGCGGCGTAATCCTTGCGGGCGAGCCGCTCGACGTGTTGACGCACTGCGGCGAGATGGCGCTTCAATGCGTCACGACGCGCAGACTCCTCCTCGCATTCAATGAACGCCAGATAATCCACCAGCGACACCTTGGCATCAACGACCAGATGCCGGCCTTCCGGCAGATCGATGATGACGTCAGGGCGGGCTCGCCCCTGCTCCCCGGTAAGGGCGACTTCGCGGCGATACTCATGCCCCTTTCGAAGCCCGGAGCGCTCCAGCACGGTCTCAAGCAGCATTTCGCCCCAGTTGCCCTGCTGCTTGCGATCGCCTTTCAAGGCCTTGGTGAGGTTGGCGGCGTCGTCACTCATTTGACGGTTGAGATTGGCCAGCTGATCGATCTGGGTGCGAAGGCGCACCTGCTCGCGCTGCTCATCGCTGTGAAGTGTTTCGAGCCGGCGCTGAAAGTGACCGACCTGCTCCCGAAACGGCCCCAGGAGCGCCTCGAGGCTCTGACGACTGCGGTCATCGAACTGGCGGCTGCGCTCGTCGAAAATGCGCCCGGCCAGGTGCTCGAACTCCTGGGTGAGCCGGGCTCTGGCCTGCTTGAGCTCATCGAGCTGAGCCGCGTGATGGGCCTGGGCCTGTTCATGGCGTGACTCGAGCACGGCCAGCTGCGTTTCGGCGTCATGGCGGGCGCGGGCGTCCTGAACCGCCTGCGCGCTCAGCGTCTTGAACTCCTGACGCACGTCTTTCAGGGTTTGCTGACTCTGCTCCAGAAGCGCGTCGCGCTCGGCAAGCAGCCGCTCGGTTTCGCTGCACTCCTGAGTCTTGTGCTCAAGCGCCTCCTCACACTGGCCGAGCGCCTCGCCAAGCTCGACAATCCGCCGACGCAATAGCCACACCGGCACCAGCGCACCGCACAAGAGCCCCGCAATCATCGCGACAACCAGCGCTAACGCATCATTTGACATGACCGACTTCCATTTGAAACGTAGGAGATGAGGTGTCCGAGAGTGTATCAGCGAACTATCAAATCGGTGCCTGTCACGCCGCGCCCTTGAATCGAGTCTTCGCTATCCCAACCCATTTTAATGAGCGCGGGCAAAGCGTCCTGATGGCGTCTACGATAATGAGCACGCTATCGATTCATGGAGGAAAGAGATGGAAACGATCACGCTACCGAACAGCGACCTCACCGGCAGCCGCATCGCACTTGGCACCTGGGCCATCGGCGGCTGGATGTGGGGCGGCACCGACGAAAAGCAGTCGATCGATACGGTCAAAAGCGCGGTCGAGCGCGGAATTACCACCATCGACACCGCCCCGGTCTATGGCTTTGGCGAGTCCGAAACGCTGGTTGGCAAGGCGCTCAAGCAGCACGGCCTGCGCGATCAGGTGTTGCTTGCCACCAAGTGCGGACTCAACTGGACTGAAGACAGCGCCGTCTATCGCGACGCGACGCAGTCGCGCCTGACGCAGGAAGTCGAGGACAGCCTTCGTCGCCTTCAAACCGACCGCATCGATCTGTATCAGCTGCACTGGCCCGACCCCACCGTCGAGATCGACGAGGTGGCCCATACCCTGCAAACGCTCAAGGAACAGGGCAAGATTCGCGCGGTCGGCGTCAGCAATTTCAGCGTCGAGCAAATGAACGCCTTCAACCGCGTCTGCCCGCTGAGCACGATCCAGCCGCCCTACAACCTGTTCGAGCGCGACATCGAACGCGACATTCTGCCGGCTGCGCGTGACGCCAACATCGGCACGCTCACCTACGGCGCGCTCTGTCGCGGGCTGCTGTCCGGCAAGATGCGCGAAGACACCACCTTCGATGGCGATGACCTTCGAAACAACGACCCCAAGTTCCAGAAGGGCCGTTTCGAGCAGTATCTGAAGGCCGTCAAGCGCCTCGACGACTACGCCCGCGAGCACTACAACAAGACCGTGCTCGAGCTGTCGCTTCGCTGGCTTCTGGATCAGGACGGCGTCTCCATCGCGCTTTGGGGCGCACGCCGCCCCGATCAGCTCGACCCGGCCGACAACGTCATGGGCTGGTCGCTCGATCAAAACGCCAAACGCGATATCGATGCCATCTTGGATGAATGCATCACTGACCCGGTCGGCCCGGAATTCATGGCGCCGCCCACTCGTAACGACTAGGGTTTACCCGCCCGGACGCGTCAAGGCGCGTCCGGTTTCCGAGACACATACCGACATGACACAAGGAGTAGTTTCATGACTCAGTCTCTTAAAGGCGTTCGCGTCGCCATTCTCGCAAGCGATGGGTTCGAGGAATCCGAACTCAGCGTACCCCGCGCCGAGCTGGACGCAGCCGGCATCGAAACGCACATCATCGCGCCGGAGCACGGCCACATTACCGCGTGGGCCGAGACCGAGTGGGGCGAGAAATACCACGTCGACAAGACCCTCGATGAGGTCAGCGAGCACGACTACGCCGCCCTGATGCTGCCCGGTGGCGTCATCAACCCAGACACGCTCAGACAGAACGAGAAGGCACAACATTTCGTGCGCGGCTTCTTCGAGGCTGGCAAGCCGGTTGGCGCCATCTGCCACGCACCGTGGATCCTGATCAATGCAGGCGTGGTCGACGGCCGCCGCATGACCTCCATTCCCTCGATCTCAAAGGATCTGATCAACGCAGGCGCCGAGTGGGAAGATTCAGAAGTGGTCTGCGACAACGCGCTGGTCACCAGCCGCAAACCCTCTGATCTCGACGCCTTCTGCAGCAAGTTGATCGAAGAGATCGACGAGGGCCGACACAGCAAGCAGCACGCTTGATAGAGCGCTCTAAATCACAGCACCTCATCATCACGGACGATACACGGAGCTAGATTCATGTCAGAACTGAAAGGCACCAAGGTCGCGATTCTCGCCACACACGGCTTCGAGGAATCCGAACTGACCTCGCCGAAAAAGGCGCTTGAAGCGCAAAGCATCGAAGTGCACGTCGTCGCCCCCGAAGGCGGCAGCATCCGCGCCTGGGCCGAAACGGACTGGGGCGCCGAGTACCCGGTCGACAAGACCCTCGATGAGGTCAGCGCCGACGACTACGACGCGCTGCAACTTCCGGGCGGGCTGTTCAACCCCGATACCCTGCGCGGCAACGAACAGGCACTCGAATTCACCCGCGCGTTTTTCAAGGCCGGAAAGCCCGTCGGGGCGATCTGCCACGCGCCGTGGATTTTGATCAACGCAGAAGTCGTCGAAGGCCGCCGGTTGACGTCGGTCGCCTCGGTTTCACAGGATCTAACCAACGCGGGCGCCAAGTGGGAAGACGCTGAAGTCGTCTGCGACAGCGCCCTGGTCACCAGCCGTACGCCGGCCGATCTGAACGCGTTCAATGCCAAATTGATCGAGGAAATCAAGGAAGGCAAACATCGCAAGCAGCACGCCTGATGCGATCGCTTCCTTGACTGAAATGAAAACGGGCGCCCTTGGGCGCCCGTTTTTTTAGCGTGAATGCCGAGGGTTCATCGCCCGCTCGAACCGGTCAATCACCTCCTCCGCCACCGGCGGCGTTCGAAGCGATACCCACACAAATACCGGCAGATTCAGTAAAAGCCCCCAGAACCCCGCGTGAATATCCAGGGGGTTGCGCCAGATCACCGTGAACAAAAGCGTCACCACGAACCCGCTTAAAAGCCCGGCAAGGACACCCACCGTCGAGGCCCGCGGCCACAGGAACATGCCGATGAACGCCGGCACCACCTGAGCGGCAAACCCAAGCCCCACCAGCAGGATCATCACCAGATTCGACGGCTCCGTGATCGCAACCGGCGCGACAATGCCCGCCATGATCACAATCAAGAGTCCCCGCGCCAGACGCGCGGTGGCCCCATCGCTCAGACCGGTCATGGGCTTGACCACGTCGTTGGCCCAGGTAAGCGCCGTTGAGTGCAGAAACGGCTCACACGAGGACATCGCGGCCGCAAGCGTCCCCGCCCCCAGAAGCCCCGCGAGCCAAACCGGCATGCTCGTCAGTGCCAGCTCGAGCGCGACGGTGTCGGCGCGCGAAAGCTCGGGCAGCGCCCATACCCCAATGAACCCAACCACCACCATCGGCAAAATGATCACGTAGTAGCTTGGAAGCCAGGTGGCACTTCGCCGAAGCGCCCCGGCGCTTTTGGCGCTCATCCACTGCACCCAGACCGGGGGCATGAACGAAATCATCGAGACCACGATCGCGGTGGTCCAAAACGAAAAGCTCATTGAGCCATCCGCGCCCGGAAGGGTTAGATACTCGGGGCGCTCGCGCTGAAACCGCTCGAATACCGCGCCAAACTGCCAGCTTCCGGTGAACTGATGCGTCGCCCACAGCCCGACCCACCAGGCCACGATCAGCATCAATCCACCCTGGAACGCATTGGTCAGCCCAATGGCCCGCTGGCCACTCACAACGAGATAGATCGCCATCACACCGAGCACCAGCCAGACCGCCGCCGACACCGGAAGTGCGCCCCCGCTGAACACGTTCAGAATGTAGGCCGCGCCGATCGTCTGAAGTACCGCGTACGAGAGCGTACCGATCGACATGACAAGCGCTGCCAGCGCCCCGAGCCCCGCGCTCTGATAGCGGTCCCGGATGGCACTGGCCTGGGTCACATGACCAAAGGCGTTGCCGAGCCGCCACACTTTCGGGCCGACGTACCAGGCCACCAGCGCGAGATAGGAGAGATAGACCACCACATAAAAGACCGGCACACCCTTGCTGTACGCCCAGCCGGGGGCGCCCATGAAGGTATAGGCACTGATGCTGCCGGCACCGATCAGCAGATACAGCGTGACAGAGCCCATGCTGCGCCCGGCCACTGCCCACTGCTCGAGCCGCGCCATGCTGTGGCCATGACGCGCATAAAGCCCGATAGCCAGCGCCACGGCCAGATACCCGACCGTGATCAGAAACGGCGTTTCAGTCATCGTCGCCTCGCCCACAGATCCGATTCCCGATCACCATTGCAAGGGTCGAGGCGGCAACAATCACATACGCCCACACCGCGAGCAGCGGAAGGCCCGCGACCAGCACGGGCCGGTTGACCCAGGTCACCACCGGCCATAGGCCCGACACGATCACCATAAGAAACAGCCCGACGCACAGCCAGCCACCGCGTGTACTCGGCCGCATGAGTGCCAAAGGTTTTTTCACGTACCACTCCCGCTCAACAGTCTTTAGAGCGCCATTGTCGGAAAGCGCGAGGCTTGATGCTACCTGAATCTAAGTAGAAGATTTCGAAGATGAATTCGCTATGAGTAAAGCATTTCCAAACTATATGGAAATGCCTCAACAAGAAAAGCTACTAAAGGAAAACCGGTAGTGCGGCAGAAACTCGTGTGGCATGCTAATCAAAATTCTATATATCCCTAGAACCAACTAGCAAAAGCATTCAGCTATAAGATAAAAAATATTTAAATGAATTTTAAATACAGTTTCAAACCAACTTCATTATAGAAAAATTGGATTCTGAAAATGTTTTTTAGTGAACTACTCGGTACATTAGCCCACTCTTCAGCGCAATCTGTCTCTACCCTTTCTAAAGACAATGGGGTAGCAAAAGAATTAAAAGAACATCTTTATATAAAAACCGACATCGAAAAAGATTTTAAATATATTTTGGATAACAGTCTAAAAAAAGGCAACATCCTTTTTTTGTGTGGGTCATCCGGCGATGGAAAATCAGAGCTTTTGAGTCGTTATTATGAAGAATATTCAGAGAATTTTATATTCCATCTGGATGCGACTCATAGCTTCAAGCCAGACCAGACAGCCGTAGAAGCACTGGATCGGCTTTTTGATGAACATCAGGATTGGGACAAACCTTTAATTATCGGCATAAATGTCGGCATGCTATTTAATTACCAAAATAGCGGCGCAGAGAAACACTCTTCTGTAAAAGAAGCAATTAATCAATTTACCCAAGGAAAAAACCCTTATAGTAAATATCAGTTCCTCAACTTTGAGGACTATCCAAAATTTAGCCTTGAAGATGGAAACGTTGGCTCTAAATTTATATCTCTTCTACTCCATAAAGTGACTGAAGCAGTCTCAGAAAACCCGCTGCACCGTGCCTATAAGGCAGACCCTTCAAAAGAAATCGATTTAAAATGGCTCTTCGTCGCTGGGTGTGGAATTCGCCCCCTGAGCTGGGCCAGGATATGACCTCCACATGGACAGGAGGTACGACATGGACGGCACGCAGATTCTGACCCTCGGCCTAGGCCTTGAAGCG
>NZ_JAMLJJ010000005.1 GCF_023736155.1 Larsenimonas salina
CACACGGCCTCGCCAGACGCTGGACTGGCGAACCCCACTGGAAGTCTACGCCGAGGTGCTAAAGAAATCCGTCGGCGGACCGAGCACCCTTCAATAGCGTTGCGCTTGGAACTTGAGACCGCCATGCTTGTACTTTTTAGAAAGGTGGCGTAACGAAATAGATGCACTGGATCTACTTAATAAGTGATTTTGCGCATAAGCTTATGATTTACTGATACCAAGCTGTAACGATTCTTTTTATCGACGGGAGCTTCTGGTTCATGGCGCCTTCCTCCAATTTCGAGTTTCTGGCTGAGCACGACCCCCTTCTCGTCGAGCTGGCGACCGCCGCGGAACGCGGTTTTTCGAGCGATCCCAACACCACGTTAATCAAGCTGCGCCAGCTTGGCGAAGCGCTGGCCCAGCACATCGCGGCACTCTCCGGCATCGAGTTTGACGGGCAAACCAGCCAGGCCGACTTGCTCTACCGTCTGAACCGCGAGCTGCGCCTGGAACCCCAGGTCAAGGAGCTGTTTCACACCCTGCGCATCGAGGGTAATAAGGCCACGCACCAGTTCCGCACCCGCCATCGGGAGGCCATGGACGGCCTGCGCCTCGCCCGGGCACTGGCGATCTGGTTCCACCGCTCGTTTGGAAAGGCGGGGACGGCCTTTAGTCCCGGCGCCTTTGTGCCACCCCGCGATCCTAGCGTCGAGCTGCGCCAGCTCCAAGGCGACATCGAGCAGCTACGTCACGAACTCAAAAGCGCCAACTTGGCGCTGGACAGTAGCCAACAACTTACCCAACTGGTCGAACAGGAGAAGCAGGAGTTTGAAGCACTGGCTTACGCCATGGACCAGGAAGCGCAGACGCTAAGCCAGCAGGCCCAGCAAAACGAGCAGGCGCTGAAGGCTCAACGCCAGGCCTACGAGCAGAAAATCCAGGCGCTTCAGCAAAAGCTCGACGCGCAGAGTGAGCAGCAAAAGAGCCAGCAGCGCCAGAAAGTCGCCAGCCAGACCCAGGCCGCCAGTCAGTCACTCGCGTTGAGCGAAGAGCTTACCCGACTACTGATCGACCAGCAGTTGAAAAAGGCCGGTTGGGAAGTCGACAGCCAGGAACTCACCTACGCCAAGGGCGCCCGGCCCGAAAAAGGCACCTACCGCGCCATCAGCGAGTGGCCCTGCCTGCCCAGCAGTGGCAAACCTACCGGCAAGCAGGACCAGGCCGACTACGTGCTGTTTGTGGGGCTAACGCCGATGGCCGTGGTCGAGGCCAAAAAAGAGAACGTCAATGTCGCAGGCAAGATCGAGCAGGCCGAACGCTACAGCAAGAGGCTGGTCATCGCGCCACCGCTGGTCGGTGCCTGGGAGCTTGCCGGGCGCACCATTGCCTGGCCCACCGATGACGAGGCCCACTTCAAGGTGCCTTTCGTCTACTCCTGCAACGGCCGCCCTTACGTTCCGCAGCTCAAGGAGCAGTCGGGCACCTGGTTTCGCGACGTGCGCGAGCCCAGCAACCTGCGCCGCGCTCTGCCCACGTTTCATACTTCAGGCGGTTTGATAAACCTGATCGAGCGCGACCGGCACAATGCCGAAAAACTGCTGGCCCACGAGCCCTTTGGTTATCTGGGCCTGCGCGATTATCAAGAAAAGGCCATCAAAACCACCGAACAGGCGCTGGCGAACGGCAAGCGTACAGCGCTGCTGGCGATGGCCACCGGTACGGGCAAGACCCGCACCATCATCGGCCTGATGTACCGTTTTTTAAAAACCGAGCGCTTTCATCGTATCCTGTTTCTGGTGGACCGAACGGCGTTGGGTGACCAGGCAACTGACGCCTTCGACGAAGCCACGCTGGAACAGAACCACACGCTTTCCCGCATCTATAACGTTGCAAGACTTGGCGATATGACACCCGAGGCCGAAACCCGGGTGCAGGTAGCCACGGTGCAGGCCATGGTGAAACGCCTGTTCGCCAGCGACGCGCCGCCGCCCATCGACCAATTCGACTGCATCATTATCGACGAAGCCCACCGCGGCTACACCCTTGACCAGGAGATGACCGAGGGCGAACTCGCCACCCGCGATCCAAGCCAGTACCTCTCAAGCTACCGCCGCGTGCTGGAGCACTTCGACGCGGTGAAGATCGCCCTGACCGCCACCCCGGCGCGGCATACCAGCGAGATTTTTGGCAAACCGGTCTACACCTACTCCTACCGGGAAGCGGTGGCCGACGGCTGGCTGATCGACCACGAGCCGCCCATCCGCTACGAAACGCTGTTGACCCAGCAGGGCATCCATTTCGACAAGGGAAGCGCGGTCGAGGTGATCGACCCGCGCACCGGCGAAGTGGACACCACCGAGCTCGACGACGAGCTCGACTTCGAGGTCGACGCCTTCAACCGCCAGGTCATTGCCCCCGACTTCAACCGAGTGATCTGCGAGCAGCTCGCTCGGGAGCTGGACCCGTTTGGCGACGAGAAAACGCTGATCTTCTGCGCCACCGACTTCCACGCCGACATGGTCAAGAACGAGCTGGATAAGGCCTTCAAGGCGCGTTACGGAAAGAGCTACCACCAGGCCGCCGTGGCCAAGATTACCGGCAAGAGCGACAAGGTCAGTCAGCTCATCCGACGCTATAAAAACGAGCGCCATCCCAACATCGCCGTCACCGTTGATCTGTTAACCACCGGCATTGACGTGCCCAGCATCTGTCATCTGGTCTTCATGCGCCGGGTGCGCTCGCGCATTCTGTTCGAGCAGATGATTGGCCGCGCCACCCGCCGCTGCGACGACATCGGCAAAACCGTGTTCACCCTCTACGACCCGGTGGATATCTACGCGGCCCTTGCCGAGGTCAACACCATGAAGCCACTGGTGCGCGACCCAAACGTGAGCATCGAGCAGCTGGTCGATGAACTGTGCGACCCGCAGCGGCTTGAAACGGCCCTCAATAGCCCCGGCGATGCCCCCGGCCGTAACCAGGCCGAGGCAGTGCTCGACCAGTTAAGCCAGAAACTGATGCGCGTGCTGCGCAAGGCAGGCGCCAAGGCAGAGCAAACACCTGCGCTCAAGAAGAAGCTCTCAGAGCTACACGATCAGTGGGGCGTCGAGCCCGGCAAGCTTCACGAGCACCTGCAGGGCCTGGGACCCAAGGGAGCGGCGGCCTTTCTTGAAAAGCACGCCCACCTTCTCCAACAGCTTGAATCGGTCAAATATCTGACGGGCAGCGACAGGATGCCTGTCATCGCCGATCACAAGGACGAGATTCGCGAGCGCCACCAAAGCTACGGCGAGCACAAGCGCCCGGACGATTACCTGGACAGCTTCAACGCGTTTATTAACGAGCAGCTAAACCACTCCACTGCCTTGGCGGTGGCGGTAAATGCGCCCCGCGACCTGACCCGCGAACAGCTCAAGGAGGTCAAGCTGCTGCTCGATGGCCAGGGCTACTCCGAGGCCAACCTGCAAAGCGCAGTACGCAACCAGACCAACCAGGACATCGCTGCCAGCATCATCGGCCACATTCGCCGCGCCGCGCTGGGCGAGCCGCTCAAACCCTTCGAGCAGCGCGTTTCCGAGGCAATGGACGTGATCCTTACCCAGCACGCCTGGACCACCAACCAGCGCAAGTGGCTTAAGCGCCTGGCCAGCCAACTGACCCACGAAGTTATTCTCGACCGAGAAACGGTCAACCAGCTACCGGCCTTGGAGGGTGGCGCCAAGCGGCTGGACAGGGTGCTCGATGACCAGTTGGACGGCGTATTAGGAGAGCTGAATGAGGCGATATGGTCGCCGCAGCGGGCATAAATACATAGATTTTGCGGTTATCTCTATAGGTGATCCGGCATATGCAAAGCAAATGCGGTTTTCCTTTGCATGTGCCAGACGACATGTATAGATTTTTAAATTTTATATACATGATCAGGAAATACAACACATGTTGCCGACCTTACCGCTGAACGACATCGAGCAGTGGGAGACCCGCGCCGTGCTGAAAAAGACGGCCCAGGCCCATCGGTACCTGGCAGAGCTCAAAGGTGTCGCCGCCACCATTCCCAATGAAGAAATTCTGATCAATACGCTCACGCTTCAGGAAGCGCGGCACAGTTCCGAGATCGAGAACATCATCACGACCCAGGACGATCTGTACCGTGCTGCCGTGGCGGATGAGGCAAGTGTCGACCCGCAAACCAAGGAAGTTCAGGATTATGCAACGGCTTTGCGAGCCGGTTTCAGAAGCGTTCGGGAAAGTCGGCTACTTCGTCTAAACGACATTCTTGCGATACAGGAGACGCTTGAAAAAAACCGGGCGGGTCTGCGGAAACTACCGGGCACGACTCTAAGAAACCAAGCGACGGGGGACGTCGTTTATGAGCCGCCACAGGCAGCGCCAGAGATCGAGCGCTTGATGGAAAATCTGGTGATTTATCTCAATGACGATGAGCTTTGTGATGCCGACCCGCTGGTCAAGATGGCGATCATTCATCATCAGTTCGAGAGTATCCACCCATTCTACGATGGCAACGGTCGAACCGGTCGCATTATCAACATGCTTTATCTCGTGGCCAAGGACTTACTCGACCTACCGGTGCTCTACCTCAGCCGCTATCTAATACAGACCAAATCACGCTATTACCAGGAACTACAGGCCGTCCGCGATACTGGTGACTGGGAACCGTGGCTTTTATACATGTTGGAAGGCATCAGCCATACCGCGCAGCAAACCGTCGAATTGATAGGCCAGATCCGAGAGCTGATGCAACATACCAAGCATCGCATGCGTGAAGAGTGCCCCAAGATCTATCGTCAGGAACTGCTCAATAACCTGTTCAATCACCCCTACACCAAGATCGAGTTCGTGATGGAGGACTTGGCCGTTAGCCGTATTACCGCGACCAAGTATCTGGATGAACTGGTCAGCATCGGCTTGCTGGAAAAAATCAAAGTGGGCCGCAGTAACTTTTATATCAATGCCGCCCTTATGGCGCTCTTTCTTGAGCGTGGATAACCCAACAGGAATTTATTGTGTCCAACAACGACATCGTCCAAAAGCTCTGGAACCTCTGCGACGTGCTGCGCGACGACGGCATCAACTACTCGGACTACGTCACCGAGCTGGTGCTTTTGCTGTTCATCAAGATGGTTCACGAGAACACCGAAGCGGGCACCTTACAGCGCCACCCGCTGCCCGAAGGCTGCCGCTGGACGGACCTGAACAACAAATCCGGCCTTAACCTACTGGATGACTACAAGCGCATTCTGCTGAGCCTCTCCTCGGGCCGCGATGCTCACGGCAATCTCGTACACAGCGACCCGCTGATCAGCGCGATCTACGCCGACGCTCAGACCCGCCTGCGTGAGCCGCGCCACCTGGAGCAGATGATCAAGGCGCTCGACGGCATCGACTGGTTCAGCGCGCAGGAAGACGGCCTGGGCGATCTGTATGAGGGGCTTTTGGAGAAAAACGCCAACGAAACCAAGTCCGGCGCCGGGCAGTACTTTACGCCGCGCCAGCTGATCGACTCGATGGTGCGCTGCGTGAAGCCGCAGGCCGGAGAAACCGTACAGGACCCCTCCGCGGGGACGGCGGGCTTCTTGATCGCCGCCGACCGCTACATCAAGGCGCAGACCGACGACCTGTTCGATCTCACCGCCACGCAGCAGGCGTTTCAGAAAAACCGCGCCTTTACCGGCATCGAGCTGGTGCCCGGCACCCGGCGGCTGGCGCTGATGAACTGCCTGCTCCACGGCATGGAAGGCGACAACGAAGGCGTGGTGCACCTGGGCAACGCCCTAGGCCAGGCCGGGGCAAGCCTTGCCAAAGCCGACGTGATTCTCGCCAACCCGCCGTTTGGCACCAGCAAGGGCGGTGATGCCAGCATTACCCGCGACGACCTGACGTTCAAGACCAGCAACAAGCAGCTCGCCTTTCTGCAGCACATCTATAGAAACCTCAAGCCCGGCGGCCGCGCCGCGGTGGTACTGCCGGACAACGTGCTGTTCGAGGCCGGTATGGGGGCGGACGTGCGCCGCGACCTGATGGACAAGTGCCACCTGCACACCCTCCTGCGCCTGCCCACGGGCATCTTCTACGCCCAGGGCGTGAAGACCAACGTGCTGTTCTTCACGAAAGGGGCGGCAGCGGACAAACACCAGGACACCGGCTGCACCGACAACGTCTGGGTGTATGACCTGCGCACCAACATGCCGAGCTTCGGCAAGCGCACCCCCTTTGGCGAGCAGCACCTCAAGCCCTTCGAGGCCGTGTTCGGTAGTGATCCCAACGGCCAAAGCCCCCGCCGTGAAGGCGAATGGTCGTTCAACGCCGAGGAAATCGCCGTCGATGCGGAGGCCACGGAGGAAAACCAGGGCGTGAGCGATGACCGCCTCGCCAAATCCCGCTGGCGCTGTTTCAGCCGCGAGTGGATTCGCGACACCAAAGGCGACTCGCTGGATATCAGCTGGCTTAAGGACAAGGGCAGCGTCGACGCTAGTGAGCTGCCCGCCCCCGAGGTGCTGGCCGGGGAAGCCATGAGCGAACTGGTACAGGCACTCGGCGAGCTGGACGGGCTGATGCGCGCGCTGGGGGCCGAGGAGGAGGCTGACGGGCAGCGAGTGTTGGTGAAGGAAATGATGGGTGAGATCAAATGACGGATAGCACCTGCCCAAATGAATGGCATTACACAACCTTAGGGAGCATCGCCGTCTGGGGTTCTGGTGGAACTCCCTCGCGCAAAAATACAGATTACTACGGTGGTGATATTCCATGGATTAAAACAGGGGACCTCGGCCCCAAGGTTTTGTCTGAGGCAAGCGAATACATCACGGATCTTGGTGTTCAAAAATCGAGTGCTAAATTTTTTTCACAAGGTTCTGTTGTAATAGCAATGTATGGCGCGACAATCGGTAAAGTTTCGATTCTTGGAATTGACGCAACAACCAATCAGGCATGTGGCGTTGGGCAGCCTGTTTCTAGCTTAACCGATAGCAATTTTCTCTATTACTTATTAAGAAACGAAAAAGATGCTTTTATAGCTAAAGGTCAAGGTGGGGCGCAGCCAAATATCTCTCAAACAGTAATCAAAGAGCACTCGATTACACTTCCCCCCCTCGCCGAACAAAAGGTCATCGCCGACAAGCTCGACACCCTGCTGGCGCAGGTGGACAGCACCAAAGCCCGCCTCGAACGCATTCCCGAGATTCTTAAGCGCTTTCGTCAATCCGTGCTCGCGGCGGCGGTGAGTGGGCGGTTGACGGAGGAGTGGCGTGGGACTGCTTCATGTTCATTCGGTAAACCACCTTTAACGATTGGCCCTGAAAAAGAAGAAGCTCCAGATAGTTGGCGCTGGGAAAAGCTAACCGATTTAGCAAAATTGGAGTCTGGACATACGCCGCGTAAATCAAAACCTGAATACTGGGAAAATGGGGATGTTCCTTGGATAAGCTTGCAGGACATCCGTAAAGCGCATGGAAAAGTAATAACCAGCACAAAGTTTATGCCCAACATGGAGGGCATAAAGAACTCAAGCGCTCGTCTTTTGCCAGCAGGAACCGTTTGTTTCTCACGAGATATCTCAGTGGGATATACAACAGTGATGGGGCGAGAAATGGCTACCACACAACATTTCGTTAACTGGGTTTGTGGAGAAAGAATTAATAATATTTATTTAATGTACTCTTTCATGGCTGCAAAAAACCACCTTACTATTTCCGGCCAAGGAAGTACGGTGAAAACAATTTATATGCCAGCTTGTAAACAATTTCGATTACTTACCCCTCCCTTGGAAGAACAAGCCGAAATCGTTCGCCGGGTCGATCAACTCTTCGCCTACGCCGACACCGTCGAGCGCCAAGTCAATAGCGCTCTGGAGCGCGTCAACCAGCTCACCCAGTCCATCCTCGCCAAGGCCTTTCGCGGCGAGCTGACCGCCCAGTGGCGGGCCGACCATCCCGACTTGATCAGTGGCGACAACAGCGCCGAGGCGCTTCTGGCGCGCATCAAGGCCGAACGCGCCGCGCAGGCGCCAAAGAAACGCCCACGGAAGAAGGCGACGACATGAGTCAGGCGGCATCGGAACCCTCACACGCGCACGCCGAGCGCATCCTGTCGTTCTGGCATAAGGTCGAGTTTTTTGTATCCCCGGATTTAAAAGATCTGCAAGACGGCGCCAGCAGCGCGATCAAGTACTCACACGAGGAGCTTGCAACGCGCCCTGACTGCCTGCCGTGGCTGAACCCTGAGCAGCTACGGCGGGCCAGCTCGTCGCACGCGCCTGACAAGCCCTATATGTTCAAGCTGTATCTGGGGGTGTTTCCTCGACGCGAGATATTTCGTATCGCGCGGGACTATTACCCGGAACGCGCCGAGAACTCGGAGGAGCGCAACGCCGATGAGGGCCAGAGTTGCTCGATGACGGTGATGGTCGATGAGTATGGCCGCATCGACCCTGAAAGCTTCGAGTTTTCCACCGCGCCCTGGGCGCTGGGCGAGGTCATGCAGAAGCGGCTGGATGCAGTGACCATGCAGGCGTTCGAAACAGCCACCTGGCACTTCCAGGACAGGCTGACCGCGATCGTGACCGTGGCCGACAACGTCAAGCGCGCCCACGATCTGCCGCCACTGCTGACCACGTTTGAGCTGATCGAAATGCTCAAGGCAATCAGCAGTTGGACGTCGTTCACCGCCTGCTCGAGCAGCGCGCCTGCACTGTATATTCAGCCGTTTGAGATATGGGGCGATCGCGCCAAGTCCTGGGAAAAAGCGCAGCGCCCACCGGTGACACAGGAACGGCTGGACGGGCTGGCTGAGGCGCTGCCCGCAGCCTTCGAGTCTGAGATAGCGTCTCGACCGGCGCCACCCGAGCCCGGCGAGAGTGATCAGGGGCGTGAGGTGGATCGCTCCGATGAAATTGCCATCCTGAACAGCTTTTTCATTCGCGATCTCGAGCGGGTCACTGGCGCGCTGGAGTCCGATGGACTTGCCCCAGGCTCGCCGCTGGCGCGCTACTTGTCGGGCAAGGCGCAGCGCCACCCCGATCTACTGCTGCCCGAAGGCCGCTCGCTACTGATGACGCGTCTGATGCCTGAACGTATGCCTGCCGGGCGCTGGCCAGGCGGGGATGACCGCTCGATGAGCCTGATGCAGCAGTTCGCCATCAACACCATCGATCAGGAATTGGCAGACGGCGGGCTTTATTCCGTCAACGGCCCGCCCGGTACCGGCAAGACCACCATGCTGCGCGATTTGGTCGCTCGCAACGTGGTTAAGCGCGCCGACGTGCTGGCCTCGCTCGCCTCACCCGAGGCAGCCTTCGGCGAGGATCTAAACGCCAAAGTCGATGATCAGATGGTGTCGATCAAGACGCTGATTCCCGAGCTTGCCGGGTTCGAAATGGTGGTGGCGTCCAGCAACAACGCGGCGGTTGAAAACGTTACTCAGGAACTGCCGCAAACCGAGGCGCTGGGCGCGGCGTACCGGGAGCTTGCGTATTTGAAGCCGGTGGGCCAGAAACTGGCGGCTACCCACGAACGCCGCGAGGGCGATCTGCACGTGGATGCGCTGTCGCCGAAAAAAGAGTGTTGGGGGCTGATTGCCACGGCGCTGGGTAATAAGAGCAATCGCACAACCTTTGGCGAGCGGGTCTTTTTCAAGCCTATAGATCAGTGCGAGGCTGAAGGTAAGGCCGAGCACTACAGGACGTTGGTGCCTGCGCTCAAGGCGCTCGCCGAGAAGGGCGGTGCGCTCGAGGATTTTCGCGCCGCGCAGCGTGCGTTCAATGAGGCCAAAAAGCAGGTCGAGGCGGCGCACCAGGATATCGCCCGACTGCAGGCGCTGAAGCAGCTGGTACGTCAAACCGAGGAAGGCCGCCGCCGGGCCGAGATCGACCGCCGCCTGGCGAGCCGAGTGGCGCTCTGGCGAGGCAAGCGACAGGCGGCAAGGGTAGCGCTTTGGCCCATCGCGGCGTATTGCCGCCACCGCGCTCAGTTGAAGCAGCTTGCCCAGCGAGAACGGCGTGCCGCTCAGCAGGCGGAGGTGAGTGAGCGGCGCCTGGCATCGCTCGAGAAACGGCTGAACGCTGAGAGCGAAGCGTGTCACACCCTCGAGACCAGGTATCAGGATGTACTGCTGCCCGATGAGATGCTGAACCTGGACGCGGCCGAGGTGCAGCGCACGTCCTTTGGCCACTGCAAGGCACTCAACGAGGCCCGAGGGCAGCTGACCGCGCGCGCATTCGAGCTGCATCAGGCGTGGCTGGTGGCCGCCTACGCCGACAAGAAAAATCAGCTGTGGCCAACGATCGGCTCAGTGATGAAACTGCTGAACGGCAAGGTCGATGACCGCGCCGGAGCGAAAGCCTTGTGGCAGATGCTGTTTATGGTCGTGCCGGTGGTATCGTCGACGTTTGCCTCCGTTGCTAACCAGTTCCGTATGCTTGGAGAAAGTGATATCGGCTGGTTGTTTATCGATGAAGCTGGGCAGGCCCCGCCGCAGCAGGCTGTGGGTGCTCTTTGGCGCGCCAGGCGGGCGGTCGTGGTGGGCGACCCGCTTCAGATCGAACCGGTTTTTACGGTGCCCGCGCCATTGGTCGAGGCGATGGCGGATACGATGCTGGGTGATGACTGGTCGATATGGTCTCCCACGCTGACCTCGGTTCAGGTTGTCGCTGACCGCGCCAACCCGTACGGCACCAACGAGATTTCCGATGAACTCTGGGTCGGCAGCCCATTGCGTGTACATCGCCGGTGTGATGAGCCAATGTTCAGCATTGCCAATCGCATCGCCTACAACGGCAAGATGTTACATGGCAACGAGGGCCTGGCGGCCGGGCCGGGGGACAGTCGCTGGTTCGATATCGTCGGTGAGAGTGAAGAGAAGCACTTCGTTCCCGCTCAGGCGGCAAAGGTTGCCGATATGCTCAAGCGCCATATCGACAAAACCGGAGAGCTTCCGAGTGTCTATGTGATTTCACCGTTCAAGGCGGTGGCTCGGGGCGTAAGGAAGGAGCTGGAGACCTCTTTGGATGCCAGCGCCTTCGGTGGCAAGAGCAAACTCCGTAGTTGGCTCAAGGCACGTGTAGGCACGGTTCATACTTTTCAGGGCAAGGAAGAGGACAGCGTTATTCTGGTGCTGGGGCTGTCGAATGCCTCACCCGGCGCTGCCGAATGGGCCTCCAGTAAACCGAACCTGCTTAACGTGGCGCTCACTCGTGCCAAGAAGCGAGTGTACGTAGTGGGCAGTGCAGACATCTGGGGCAGTAAACAGTACTTTTCCGAAGCTTCCGAGAAGCTGCCGTCTTAGGCAGTTTTCGATTAGCCACCTGCTTCTTTGATCCGATGAAGAAAAGCGCCCTTCTTGGCGCTTTTCTTTTTAGTGGCTTTCCTTTTCTCTCAACGATTTACTCGGTGGCGCTCATGCCAGCGCGTCATTCTCGTGATGTGATAACCGGTGGTTTCAAACCGACTGCTCCCGGTTCAACAGCCGCTGGCGCAGCGCCGGGCTGCGTGGCAGCAGGCCGACCGTCAATCCAAAAGGGCGAAAGGCGCGGTTCAGCAGCGCAAGCGATGGGCTGCCCTTATCGGTTTCGATATCGGAAAGCGTTCGGCGGCTGATACTGGCAAGTGCTGCGTAGTCGGTCTGGTTCATGCCCAGTACCTCACGGCGCAGTTTTTTGAGCACGGCGCCGGGCGTGGTCTTCGAGGTCAAGAGCTGCTCGACCAGCTCCAGTAGCAGCGTTTCACGCTCGGCCGGCGTCAGGGGTTGTGTCATGTCAGCCCCCACTGCTCAAGGCGCTGGTCCAGCCGGGCCAGGCCGATGGCAGGGTGTGTCAGAATCGAGTCCGGCACACCGCGGGCGGCCAGCCGCTGCTCGAGGCCGATCAACTGCCTGCAAAGCGCCCGCAGTTCATCGATCATGGTGTTCTCCGGGACATGGTGCGACAGCGCCCGCGCGATCGCCTGCCAGTCAAACTGGCCGCCTTCTTCATAGGGGGCTCCCCAGCGGGTGGTGCGGATCACTCCCTCGGGATCGGCCTTCATCGGGGCAAAATCGTAGATGGGCGCCAGGGCCATACCGTCCGGGCGTTTGATGAGCGCCGTATTGCGGCCATGGTTATCGGAGTTGCCAAAGACCACGTTCAGAAGGTCCCGTTTGACCAGCTCAATGACGACAGGGGCGGCCTCGAAGTCTGCGCCGGCTTCCGTGACGCGATATTGATGGCCGAGTCGCCCGATCACTGTCTCGATCACGTCAAACATGTTGAGCGCCGCGCCAGGGCCCTTTTCCATGATCGAATAGAGAGATTCGAGCCCGAACAGAGCCCGTCGGCCGTTCTGGAAGGCGACATCGAAGCGCGGCAGCCACAGGGAAGGATACTGCGTGCCCTCTTCCAGTCCCATGGTGTGGGTCTCGATGGTGTCTATCCCAAGAGCGGCCAGCTCCTGATAGAAGTGGTACTCGGCGCGCAAAATATCGCAATCAATCGCTGCTCTGCGGTTTCTCGGAAACTTGACCAGATAATGATGATCCTTGCAGAGCGGGTCGTCCTGCCAGGTATCGATCCACACCTCATCGTTGTCGGTACAGCGCAGTATCAGTTTGGGCGCCTCTCCGCCCGCGCCGGTCGCGCCGCCACTGGCAGCGCCCATCTGCTGGGCGTATTCAAGAAAATCCGTATGGCGCTCAACCACATCGCGTACCGGAAAGCGTAGCCGGGTCAATTGGCCGGTCTCGGGCCTTGTCGGTACGGCTTCCTTGATACGCAGATTACCGACCGGCGCAATGGTGCCGTGTCGCAGCAGCTCGGTATCCTGCGCGCCGGTGGAGAGATGGTCGATGCCCAGCTGCGCGATCCAGTAACGGCGGCTGGCGCCGGCCGGCATGATGTCATCAATAAAGGCAAACCACGGAGAGGCATGAAACTGCTCCATCAGGCGCACCGGGTAGTTGATGCCACAGGCGTGCTCATCGTCCTGTTCCATCCAGGCCACGGCATAGCCTTGGTCATAGCCTAGTGCGGCGGTGCTGCGCCGTCCTTTTTCAGGCTCGGACAACGTCAAAGTAGCCGCGTCGTGCCATTGATCATGATGGAAGATTTGAAGTGTCAGCAGCATGATGCCCTCATTGAGCAAAAAGATGCTCATCGTGAAACTAGAAACACGATATTGAGCAAAAAGATGCTCATTGTGAAACTAGAAACACGATATTGAGCAAAATAATGCTCAAGGTAAACAGTTTTTATAACTTTTGAGCGCTATTCTGCTCAAGTAGAAGGTCGAATCCGAGATTGCATTGGATAAAACCTACAAGCCCGGCATCTGCCGGGCTTTTTGTGAGCGCAGTAGGGCGCGGATCAGAGCCATTCAAGGGCATCGAGTGCGAGGTCGTCGCTTTCCTGCGCCTGTGTTTCCTGCCTCAGTGTATCTGCCTCTTCACTTACGGCGCGGAAGTGTGGCCGCGCGGCAAGTCGTAATCGATGCGGAGCTCGCGGAGGAGAATTTCAGCGGCGCGCGAGGGCTGGGGAGAGGCGATGAGCGTAGAGAGTCGTGGGCATGAGCGCATTCTTGCGGCATGGGAAAGCGTATAGGTTATAGATAGAGCCGGCTGACAAGCTCGGTACGGTTGGTGACATTGAGCTTGCGGTAGAGGTGATCGAGGTGCGTCTTGACCGTGGAGGGGGCGATGCCGAGCGCGCGGGCCATGGCCTTGTTGCTCAGGCCCTGACGCAGCAGCGGCACGAGCTGGGCCTCACGCTCTGTAAGCGTCGCGGGCACCGGCTCGGCCAGCGCCGGGGCGGGTTCAAAAACGCGCTGCGCGACGGCCAGTTGCAGCATTTCCTGAAGCGATTGCAGGGCGTCGAGCTCATGGGGGGTAAACCGGCCAAACCGTGATTTTCTCAGAAGCGAGATGCCAAGCACCGGGCGGTTCTGGGTGTAGAACAGCACTTCGGTCACGTCGACGACGTCGTGTTGACTCAGAAAGGTCTGATAGCCCTCGTTGTGTTGGCGCGATTGAAGCGCCTGCGCGTCACGAAGCGGTACGACCTGACGGCCGAGTCGCTGACAGAGGCTGGGCTGAAGCGGGTCAAGATGGCGGTAGCGACGGAGATAGCTGTCGTGCATCTGGGCGTGCCCGCCGTGCAGCTGGAAATCGCAGGCGCTGAGGCCATCATCGATGCGGTAGAACGCCGCGAGCGAGGCAGGCACAGCGCGCGTGAATGCGTTCAGACAGTACGCGCCAAGGTCTTTTGGAGACTGCATGGCTGGCCGACTCCCTGTTGGTTGAGATCACCAACATAACGAGCCGGCCGTGTGGGGGCAACGTGAATTTGTCGCCACGGGGGCCTTTCGATAGCTCAGCCTAGGGCGGTCACGCTTTCCGGCAGCAGGGCGCCGCCATCGACGATGATGGTCTGGCCGGTGATGTATTTTGCCAGATCGGACCCCAGAAACAGCATGGCGTTGGCGATGTCTTCGGGCGCGCCGAGATGGCCCAGCGGAATGCCGCGCTCAAGGCTCCGGCTGAGTTCGTCGTCGCCGAGGTTGTCCATCGCAGGCGTTCGGATCATGCCAGGCTCAACGCCGTTGATGCGGATGCCTGAGCCCCCCATTTCGAGCGCGGTGTTGCGAATGAAGCCGTTGACCGCGGCCTTGGAGGCGGCGTAATGGCTAAGCCCGGGGTAGGCGACCCGGTTACCGGTGACAGACGAGGTGCACAGGATCACGCCCTTGCCCTGCTGCTCGAAGCGCGGAAGCAGCGCCTGCGTCATCCAGAACAGCGACTGTACGTTGACGGCAAAGGTGCGCTCGACCCGCTCGCGGGTGAGGTCCTTGAACGGGGTCAGCGGGAAGTAGCCGGCGTTGTGCACCAGCACGTCGATCGGCTCGCTTGCCTCGATCATATCGCGGGTGGCGGTCTCATCGGAAAGGTCCACGCCGTAGGCCGTGACCTGGTGGCCGTCAGCCGTGAGTCGCTCGGCCACGCTTTGGGCCCGTTCCTCGTTGATGTCGGCAAGCGTGATGCGGGCGCCGGCTTCGGCGAAACGGGTCACGATGGCTTCACCAATGCCCTGGGCACCGCCGGTCACCAATACGTGCTGGCCGCTGTAATCGATGCTGATACTCATGAACGGACTCCTGTTGGCAAATTCAGGGCGGCCGGGCCGTGACTGGCCGGGCCGCCCTCAATGATCGTCCCTGTCAGAGGGCTTCGAACGGCAGGGTCGGGGTGTCGACCACGTGGGAGCCGCCGTCGGCCATGATCATGCTGCCGGTAATGATGGCCGAGGCCGGGCCGATCAGGAAGTCGCAGATGCTGGCGATTTCCTCGGCGCTTGCCGGCCGACGCAGCGGAACATTTTGGGTCACGCGGGCATAGGCGTCATCGAGCGACTCGTTGTAGTGCGCCATCAATGGCTGCATTTCCTCGTCGGCCATCGGTGTTCGAATCCAGCCCGGGCAGACACAGTTGACGCGTACGCCCTTGGGCCCGAAATCGCGGGCCATTGAGCGCGTCAGCCCGACAATCGCATGCTTGGCGGTGGTATAGCCGCACACTTCACCGCCGGCCTGGAACGAGGCCAAGGACCCCAAAAGCACCATGGTGCCCTGCTGCTTCATCAGATGCGGCAGGCACGCGCGCGCGCTGTAGAACGCGGTGTCCAGGTTCAGACGCATCGACAGCTGCCAGTCGTCGTCGGTCATCTCGGTGGCCGTACCCAGGCCGTGGCCGCCGGCGCTCAAGATCAGGCTGTCGATGCGGCCGTAGGTCTCGAGAATCTGCTGGCAGAAGCCTTCCCAGTCCGATGAGCTGGAGGCGTCGCCTGAGAGCGCGAGCCCGCCGGTTTCCTCGGCCAGCGCCTCGAGCGGTGCCTTGCGGCGCCCGATCAGGACGACGTTGTGGCCGAGCGCGGCCTGCTGGCGCGCGCAGGCCTCACCCACACCGGTACCGGCACCGGTAATGACGATGGTCCGTTTTTCAGTGCTCATCGGGATACTCCGTGTCGTTCAGACGCTGGCAGTAGGAGGCCATCGGGAAGTTGGCAAGCGGTGCGTCTTCGGTGTCGCCGACGCCGAAGATCTTGCCGTCACTGCGATGGTTCTGCTCGTCGATCATGACGATGCCAAGCGTCGGTACGATCTTTTCACGCCAGATGAACAGATACAGGTCCTCGGTGATCTTGTAATAGTGGCAGCGGTCGGTGTCGCACAGGTTTTTTTCCACGCCCTTGAGGCAGTGCCAGGTGTAGAAGTTCTCGTTGAGGTAGACGTGCTCGTACACCTCTGTCGGGCTGTAGCGATAGAGGTTGCGCACCCCGATAAGCTCGTCGGTGATGGCGTGCGGGCAAACGCCTTCGCTGTAGGCCTGGTTGACGGCGCCGTGGCTGATCTCGACGTTGACGTCGGTCAGGGCGCGTCCACCGAGGGCGCGCTCGTAAAGACCGGTCTTGATCACATCGAAGGTCGGCAGGGTGCCGACGACCTGAGTGTAGCTGTCGCTCAGGGTGTCGAGCACGACGGTGTAGGACGTGGTCGGCTTTTGGCGCTCATCCAGCCAGTCCAGCAGGTAAACGCCCTGACGCAGCGATGTGATACGGACCTGCACGGGGTCGCCATCGTCGACGCGAAGCTGATCCTGATCGACGTTGAGGCTTCGAACGCCGCCGTTGGCGTCATGCAGCTCGATTTTCTTGCCGCTGAGGTCGGCCGAGTTATCGAGGGCGTAGGAGCCGGTCTCGAAGCCCTTTTCAAGGCCGGTTACTGAAATCCAGTCGGTGGAGGAAGAATTTGTTGTCATGGTGTTATCTCCTTGGGCCTCTTTTAAAAAACGGCGATGGATAGCCGTTAACATCTTTATCCTCGGCGCTCATGCGTCATTGAGATATCCCCTGAATGGGGGAGAGCGACCATGGTCGAAGCCGGTCAGAAGCAAGGCAGGCAGGGGAAAATTTCTGGCACCCCCGAACAAGAACGAGCGAACGCCAGGGTGCAGATTGAGAGTTAGTTTGTCCGTGTACGCCAAACAATAATTAGATCGGCCAGGAGAATACTCATCATGACAGGCACTTCAAAGGCAGGGGCAGTGCCCCGAGCAGGCACTCTCACGGAGCCACGCATCGGCTTTAAGACCATGATCGCGATCTGCGTGGGCACTGTAGTAGTGCAGGGCGCCATGGCGTCCGCGCTGTTGGGGTTCGGCATCGGCGGCGTGAGTTTTCTGGCCGCCATGCTGGTAGCGACGCTGCTTGCCGTCTGCAACGCAATGACGTTTTCAGAACTTTCCCTGATGTATCCGCAGGCGGGCACGCTTGCCACCTACACCCAGAAGGCCATCGGCCATTTTCCGGCGATTGTGTCGGTCTACGCAGGCTATGTGGTGGTGGCGATCTTTGCGATCCCGGCCGAATTTCTGCTGGTGGATGCGCTTTTACAGATGCTGTTCCCTGAAACGTTGCCCTCGCACGTGGTGCCGGTTTTGCTGCTGGCGACACTTGCCGTGCTCAACATTCTTGGCACGGACGTGTTCGCCAAGCTTCAGAACGTGTTCACCTTCGCAATGATCGTCGCCATCTTTTTGGTGGGCGCCACGGCGCTGATTCAGTCGCCTTCTCCAGAGGTGGCTCAAGCCGCGGCCGGCATCGACTCGGGCATTGGCGGTATCCTCGATGGCAGTTTCATCGGCCTGGTGGCGCTTGCGATGTGGATGTTTGTTGGCTGTGAGTTTGTCTGTCCGATGATCAACGATGTTCGCCAGCCCGAAAAGCGCATCCCCCGGGCCATGTTCCTGTCGCTTGGCATCGTGTTTGTTTTGTTTTCATTGTTCTGTTTGGGCGCCGGGCATTATCTCTCGACCGAAACGTTGACCACCTCGCCGCTGCCGTATCTTGATCTTGTCGATGGTGTGTTCGGTCAGGCCGGGTTGATCATTGCGACTGTGATGGGCATCACCGCAACCTGCAGTACGGTCAACACGGTGCTTGCAGCGGTGCCGCGGATGATCTCGGGCATGGCCGATAACGGTCAGGCGTTCGCGATCATGGGCAAGATGCACCCACGCTATGACACGCCCTGGGTCAGTATCGTCTTTCTGGCGGTTGCCGTGCTTATTCCTTTCCTGTTGATCCAGCCCGATCAGATCATTTCGCTGGTGATCGCGGCCGCGACCAGCTGGCTTCTGGCCTATATCGTGGCGCACATCGATGTGATCGTGCTGCGTCGTCGTCGGCCCGAGCATAAGCGCCCCTATCGCACGCCGTTCTATCCGCTGCCGCAGATCGCCGGCATCGTCGGCATGGCCTATGTGGCCGCCAACGCCTCGCCCTCACCGGACATGACCGGCCTGATCTATACGCTTTTGGGGGTGGTGCTGGGCATCGTTAGTTTGATCGCGATCGTTTGGGTCAAGTTCAAGATGAAAAAAGGGCTGTTCGAGCCGGACATGAGCGATTGATGGTCTTGGTAGCGCGACGCGCCGTCAGGCGTTAAAGGACTCCTCTTGCGCGTCTGTACTCAGGCGCGCTTTTTTTTATGTGGCCGGCAAGGGGTCCATAAGAGATGGCTCAAAAAGGAGGGATGCAAGGACGTGGCGCAAGGCAGCGAAAGAAAAATTTCTGGCATGAGCAAACAAGAATGACCTGCGCATCCGGCGCATCTTGAGAGATTCACTATGTGGCGCCGTGCCGGTGTCTGCCAACAATAAGTCAAGACGTGCTCCCTGGAGGTTTCTTATCATGCTCGACACCACGACAGCGAAGCCGGTGGCCTCGACCGATGTGCCGGTTCGACAGGCCATCGGCTTCAAGACCATGATCGCGGTATGCGTCGGATGTGTGGTCGTACAGGGCGCCATGGCGTCCGCGTTGATGGGCTTTGGCCTCGGGGGTGTGAGCTTTCTGGCGGCCATGCTGGTGGCGGCACTTCTCGCCCTGTGTAACGCCATGAGTTTCTCGGAACTCTCGCTGATGTATCCGCAGGCGGGCACGCTTGCGACCTACACTCAAAAGGCCATCGGTCACTTTCCGGCAATCGTCTCGGTCTTTTCAGGCTACGTGGTGGTGGCGATGTTTGGGCTCTCCGCCGAGCTTCTATTGGTCGATGCCCTGCTTCAGACGCTGTTTCCCGAGGCGTTGCCGCCGCATCTGGTCCCGTTGTTGCTGTTGGGAGCTCTTGCCCTGCTCAACATTCTGGGCACCGACGTATTTGCCAAGCTTCAGAACGTGTTCACCTTCGCAATGATTGCCGCCATTTTGATCGTCGGAGCAACGGCGCTCATTCAGCCTGCGACCCCAAGCGTTGCCGAGGCCGCGGCGGGCATTGGCTGGGGTGCCGGTGGTATTGTCGATGGCAGCTTCATCGGTCTGGTGGCGCTTGCGATGTGGCTGTTTGTCGGCTGTGAGTTCATTTGCCCGATGATCAATGACATTCGCCAGCCCGAAAAGCGCATTCCCCGGGCCATGTTTTTGTCACTCGGCATCATCTTTGTACTGTTCATGCTGTTCTGTCTGGGCGCCGGGCACTATCTCTCGAGCGAGACCATGACCACCTCGCCATTGCCGTATCTCGATCTGGTCGATGGTGTGTTCGGTCAGGCCGGGTTGATCATCGCGACCGTGATGGGGCTGACCGCAACCTGCAGTACGGTCAATACCGTGCTGGCCTCGGTGCCGCGCATGCTGTCTGGTATGGCCGATAACGGCCAGGCGTTTGGCATCATGGGGAAACGGCACCCACGTTATAACACCCCGTGGGTCGGTATCCTGTTTCTGGCCGCGATCGTTGCTATCCCCTTCTTGCTGGTCAAGCCGGACAACATCGTCATTCTATTGATCGGGGCCTCCACCAGCTGGCTTCTGGCCTACATCGTCGCGCACGTCGATGTGATGGTGCTGCGTCGCCGTCGGCCCGGACATCGCCGCCCGTACCGCACGCCGTTCTATCCGCTGCCGCAACTGCTGGGCATCGTCGGCATGGGCTATGTGGCTGCCAATGCGTCGCCGTCCCCGGACATGACCGGGCTGGTCTACACCCTGCTCGGGGTGGTGCTCGGTATCGTCAGTCTGATCGCGCTGATCTGGGTCAAGTTCAAGATGAAAAAGGGGCTTTTCGAGCCGGACATCAGCGAGTAGGCGGGCACGCATGAACTGGGCGAGTCGTCGGGTGCGCATGAACCAAGCAAGTCGGCGGGCGCTCATGAACCAAGCAAGTCGGCGGGCGCTCATGAATAAGAAGACCCCACTGAGGTGGGGTCGTTTCTGTCAGTGTCAGGCGGCGATATCGTCAGACGTCGGCGATGATGTGGTCGGCGCCCTTTTCCGCCACGGCAATGGTCGGGGCGTTGGTGTTGCCGCCGGGCAGGGTGGGAAAGACCGAGCAGTCGATGACGCGCAGACCATTGACGCCATGAACCTTGAGCTCGAGGTCAACGACCGACGTTTCAGCGTCTGGCCCCATGCGACAGGTGCCAACCGGATGGTAGGTGGTCTTGCAGTATTGGCGCACGAAGGCCTCCAGTGCCGGCTGACTTTCGGCGGCGTCTTGTGTCATCAGGTGGCGGGCTTCGGGCGGTGAAAAGACCTCGTCGATGACGCCTGACAGTGCGGGAGTGTCGAGCAGCGCAAGCCCCGCGCGCAGGGCACGAACCTGGTGCTCGACGTCCTCGGGGGCGGCAAGGAAGTTGGCGTTGATGGCGGTACTGCCTGAATGGGTAAGGCGGACCGTGCCCCGTGAGGCCGGGCGAAGGTGACCGACCTTGAGTGTGATGCCGTGAGTGCGACCCTTGCCGATGCCGTTGGGGTCATCCCAGGTATCGAGTACGGGCATGAAGTGAATCTGGGTGTCCGGGCGGCCTTCATTGTTGGTGTCGAGGAAGGCGCCGCCTTCCAGCACGTTGGAGGTCATGAGTCCGCTTCGGTGCATCAGCCATTCGCCGCCGTGGCGTAGCGCCTTGATGCCAGTGTCCTGGCCATAGAGCGAGGTCGGCGCCTTGAGCGATGCGTTGATCGAGAGGTGCAGGTGATCCTGAAGGTTATCGCCCACCGGGAGGTCACTGAGGCACTCGATGCCGTGCTCGGCGAGGTGGTCGCGGTGGCCGATGCCGGATTGCATCAAGATCCTGGGGCTGCCGATGGCGCCTGCGCTCAGAATCACTTCGCGGCGAGCATGCAGGGTCATTTCGCCCTTTTTGGCGTGACGCGCCTTGATGCCCGTCGCCGCTCCGCCCTCGATGATGACCCGCTCGACGTCGGTGTCGGACAGCACGGTCAGGCGCGGGTGCTTGCGCACCTGACTCAGATAGGCCTTTGACGTGCTGTAGCGTTCGCCTTCGAAGGTGGTGGTCTGATAGTAGCCGACGCCTTCGCAGGCGTTGTCGTTGAAGTCGTTGACGTAGGGTAAGCCGAGTTCCTGACCGGCCCGCACGAACGTCTGGGACAAGGGGTGGCGGTATCGGTTCTCGCTGACCTTGAGCGGGCCATCGTTGCCGTGCAGGGGGCCTGCCAACGATTCGTTGCCTTCGCTTCGAACGAAATAAGGCAGCAGGCTTTCGTAATCCCAGCCGGTGCAGCCGTAGTCATTGGCCCAGGCGTCGTAGTCGGTGCGGTGGCCGCGAATGTAGATCATGCCGTTGACCGAGCTACTGCCACCGATCAGTCGCCCCTGGGCGATGGTCATGGCGCGATTGTTGGTCGCCGCGTGCGGGGTGGTCATGTAGGGCCAGGTACGGGTCGGAATCACCTTTCCAACCGCGGCCGGCATGCGAATCAGGAGGCTCGCATCAGAACCTCCGGCTTCGACCAGCAAGACCGAGGCATCCAGGGTTTGAATCAGGCGATAGGCAAGAACGCACCCGGCCGAGCCTGCGCCAACGATAATGTAGTCATAGTCGTGTTGCATCGTATCTCCTTGATAATCAGGCGCATCGGGGCGCATCAAGAAGAAGGTAAGAGGCGGGGAGGACCGGCAATTGATTGAGCGTGCCAGACCGTTGACTGTGTATGACCGGGCGCTTAAATGCCTTTTCCATCAAGGCGTTTGGTGGCCATTCTTTAGTAGGACACCGGCTTTATACAGCGCCTGCCCGGTCGTTATTCATCAGGGTCGAGCTTTTGTACTTCGCTGAGCAGGTTCATCAGCGTGCGGTATTTCTCGGGGCCGAGGTGCTGCTGGATCTTTTGATACTGACGCATCATTTCATCCTTCATGCTTTCAAGCAGCTCGTTGCCCTTGGGCGTCAGTGTGACACACAGCCGTCGCTGATCGGTTTCGGGCTTCCAGCGATGCACCAGGCCGCTTTGCTCGAGCCGCATGAGGACACCGGTCAGGCTCGGGCGCAGGATGCAGGCGCGTTCGGCCAACTGGTAACTCTCGAGCGTTTGCTTGTCGGCCTGCCACAGAATACGAATAACGCGCCACTGCTGCTCGGTGATGTTGTTGCGGTTGAGGTGCGGCCTGAAAAAATCCATGGCGGATTCGCGGGCCTGAAGCAGGGCCAGGGTCAGGGAAGGAGTCGGACGCGCCATGTTCTGCCTTGTCTGGGAAGTCACTGAAGGAATCGTATCCTGACGTCTGAGGCCGACACTGTCGAGACCCCAGCTGCGAATATAGGGCGTCGACCTTGGTCGCGCGGTGCGTAAGCCTTGGCCGAACCGGTCGCTGGCCGTTTCGAGGCTTAAGACGTCACCGACCATGGTGCATGGTGCCCTTATCGGGTTTCTGGGAGGATCAAACGATCGGGAATCACGCGTCAGGGAATAAAACGTCGCCAGAAAATCAAAACAACAGGAAGCCTGCGCCTTTGTCGATGGATCCTGCACCTTTATCGATGGATCGCGGCAGCAGCCAACAGGGAATTTGCGACGGCTTCGCACTTACACTCGTTCAACGAGGATGCGCTCATGGCCATATTGACGACCCCATGCCTGGAACCGGCCCCCACCTCAAGGGTCATTCGGCACCACACTTACAGTGTCCAGCAGCACGTAGCGGGCTATCAGGGCTGGGACCTGCACGTCATGCAGCTGTCGGAAGGTCGCTTTGATGGTGAGATTACCTTCGTCGACCTGGAAGGCGTGCGGGTGGTCAGAGATCAGAGCAGCCAGGCCATGCTCAAACAGGGTGGGTTGAAAAGCACATCGGTCAGCTTCAGCTTTCCGCTGGTGCGGCCGGAGACGCCTCTGATCTGTCAGGGCAAGAGCTACCCCGGTGCCGGCATTCTGGCCATTCGTGGCGGCGAGCTGCCCGAAATTCGCGTGGCCGCCGGGCTGGATCTTCTGTCGATGAGCGTCGATTATCCCTATCTTGCTACGCTTCTTCATGGCCCAGATGCACCAATCGAGGGGCTTTTGACCGGCCCCAACTACCTGCCGACCACCACCGACTATCAGGCACTTTCGCAGCTGTTTGAGCTTACCTGCAGGACACTGTCACAGGCGCCACCGCCGGCGCTGATTCGTGAGCTGCGTGATGCGTTCGTCGGCCACATGCTCGATGCGCTCGAATACGGCGAGGTCGAGCCGGTCACGCCGTCGGCGCGAAAGCGTGTGGTCGACCGGGCCCGCGAGGTCATCGCCGCCCACGACAGCGAGCCGATCGCCATTCCCTCCCTGTGTCACCAGATCGGCGTCAGCCGTCGCAAGCTCCAGTACTGTTTTCAGGAGTGTATCGGTGTCAGCCCCTACACCTATGTGCGCTTGTTTCGACTCAACGCCATTCATCGGGCGCTGACCTACGGTGATGACGACATGCGCGTGCAGGACGAGGCCGCCCGCTGGGGCTTTTTCCATCTGGGTCGGTTTTCGATGGAATATCGCCGGCTGTTCGGTGAGCGGCCTTCCGATACCCTTAATCGGGCGCGTCGAAATCGTGCCATATCCGGATAACGACTCGTCATGCTCGAGTCATAAGCTGAAGCATGACTTCAGCGAATGAAGGAGCCGGTGATGACGACAGTGCACTTCTTGGACAAGCCTCGTTCCAGGGTAGGCCTCTCGGGCCGGCCTCGCGGCGATCGACCTCACCGCATGAGGCGCGCCTCAGTGCGCAGCCTGCGACAACGTGGTACCACGGCTTCATCAGGAGGGCGTCATGGCTACGCCATCCTCGAGCAGCGCGCTCAGCGCGCGTGACGCCTCCCTGCTGCTGTGCAGCAGCCTGGCACTGGTCGGGTCTCTGCTGGTGAGCCCTTCGATGCCGCGGCTGATGGCGTCGGTCATGCCTTCGCTTCATATACCGTCTGCCTGGCACTCGTTGGTCTCATCGACTCCCGCACTGGCCATTGCGCTGTTCGCGCCATTTGCCGGCTGGCTTGCCGATCGCATTGATCGAAAACATCTGTTGGTGGGCGCGCTTTCGGCCTATGGCGTGCTGGGTGTGCTTCCGGTCTGGCTTGATAGCCTTGAAGGCGTTATCGGGGCGCGGCTCGTGTTTGGCGCCTGTGAGGCTTTGGTGCTGACCGTTTGTCTTTCCCTGATGGCCGATCACGTTCAAGGCCCTCGGCGACTGCGCCTTGTGGGTCAACAGGCAGTTGTCGTATCGCTTGCGGGCACGTTCCTGTATGGCGTCGTGGCCGGGGTGGGCGCCGCGACCTGGCAGATGCCGTTTTATCTGTACGTGCTGGCGCTGCCGTTGGTGCCTGTGATTATCAAGCGGGTAAAGGCCTCGGCCGTTGATCAGGACATGGCACTGCCTCATCGGCTCAGCCTGCCTGCGCTGGCGGCGGGGTGCGCTCTGATCGCGATGGGCATGATGCTGAGTTACGCCGTTCCTCAAGCGTTGCCGACAGTTATGGCGTCTCTTTCCATCGAGTCGAATACGCTGAGCGTACTGGCCATTACAGCGGGGCTTTTTTGTTCGCTATTGGGCGCGCTGCTGTGGCGCCCGGTGCATGCCGTGTTCGGTACTCTGGGGTGTTGCGCGCTGCTTTTTGCACTCATGGCCATCGGGTTTGTCGCACTGACGATTACCGCGGACTACGTATCGCTGATCGTTGCGATCGCAATCCATGGGTTCGGCGTTGGCCTTTTGGTGCCGACTGCCCTGGCGCTGGCCATGAACGCTTTGACGCCTTCAACGCGAGGACGGGGGCTTGGGCTGTTCATTGGCTGCCTTTATCTCGGACAGGGTCTGAGTTTTGCAGTGGTGCTCGTGGCCGCCGACTTAGGCGGTAGCGTCGAGGTCGGCATGGTGACTCTGGCTGTCTTGGCCGCGGTATGTGCCCTGGGTTCTGGTTTATCCGCGCTTAATGTCTCAAGCGCATCATCAACGTGCACCAACGCGATTTTCGGTGACTCAGGAGAGTGACAATGACACAAGACGTTCAACATCTACTGGATACACACGACGGCCTGGGGCTTGCTCAATGTGTCAAAACGGGCGATGTCACGGGCGAGCAACTGCTTGATGGCGTGATCGAGCGCCTTGAGAAGGTCGAGCCAAGCCTTAATGCGGTGGTCGACCGGCTTTATGACGCGGCGCGCGAGGAAAGCCGCAAGCCACATGCGGCCGGCCAGCCCTTTGCCGGGGTGCCGACGCTGGTCAAGGATCTTTTCTCGCCGCTGGAAGGCGCCCGCATGACACAGGGCTCCATTGTCGGCGGTGACGCCAAGGCCGAGTTCGACGCCGAAGCCGTGGCGCGCCTGCGTCGTGCGGGCTGCCTGTTGATGGGCACCAGCACCTCGCCGGAATTCGGCACGTCCTATACCACCGAATCCACCCGTCATGGCGCCACGCGCAACCCTTGGGACCTCGAGCGCAGCACCGGCGGTTCCAGCGGTGGCGCTGCGGCGCTGGTGGCGGCCCGGGTCGTACCCTTCGCCCACGGCAACGATGGGGGTGGCTCACTGCGTGTGCCGTCGTCCTGCTGTGGCGTGTTCGGGTTGAAGCCGAGTCGTGGGCTGCTGCCCTCCGGGCCGATGGCCGGCGAAGGCTGGGGCGGCATGGGTACGTCTCACGCGATCACCCGTTCGGTGCGCGACAGCGCCGCCCTCCTGGATGCGACCGCAGGTACGGACCTGGGCGCGCCCTATGCTGCGCCGGTAAGTCAGAACACCTATCTGAGCGCGACCCAGCGAGCGCCGGGCCGGCTGCGTATCGGTCTGATCGACGGGCCGGACATTTCATCCGACGCCGCCGACTCGGTCCGTCACACCATTGCACTGTGTGAATCGCTCGGCCATCAGGTGGATACGGTCACGCTGCCGCTTGACTGGAACGAGTTCTACAGCCGCTGTTTTGACATCATCGGCCCCAGCACCCAGGAGCTGCTCGACACGATCGGCGGCATGCGCGGCCAGGCGGTCAAGGAAGAGGAAATCGAGCCGCGCACGCGGGTCATGCTGCGTGAGCGCGGTCACATCGACGCCACTCAATACGTCTCCGCGATCAATTACATCCATGCGCTCGGGCGCAAGGTCGCAACGACCATGGTGGAGTTCGATGTACTGCTGTCGCCGACACTTGCGCGCAAGCCGCCGGTCATCGGCACGCTGGACGCCTTCGATGACTCACTCTCACTTGATGACGTCATCCACGCGTTCCACAGCTACTGCCCGTTCACGGCGCTGTTCAACGCAACCGGTCAGCCGGCGATGTCGGTGCCGCTGTTCTGGACCGAGGACGGCCTGCCGCTGGGCAGTCATTTCGCCGGGCGTTTCGGCGAAGAGGGCCGCTTGCTCTCACTGGCCGCGCAGCTTGAGTCGGAAGCGCCGTGGGCAGGGCGCATTCCGCCGACCAACGCCTGTTCGCGCTGAGCGGGCGCTCCCTCTTTCCTCTAAAGTGACACCGGGCCCTGCCCGGTGTTTTTTTAAGGGGTGACGGCATCTACAACAACAAGACAATGCATCAGGAGGCGGGGCATGACACGTATCATGGGGATTTCTCTGTGTATTCTGGGCCTTCAGGCCGCAAGCGCTTGCGCTGCACAGAACGCGACGCAGGACGTCGCGGATCGGGTATACATGAACGGCATCATCTATACCCAGGATGACGCGCGCACGAAGGCTCAGGCGGTCGCGATCAAAAATGGCACGTTCGTCGCGGTCGGGCGCGATCAGGATCTCAAGGGCTATATCGGCCACAGCACCGAGGTGGTGGATCTGCGCGGTAAAACGGTCATGCCGGGCATCATCGATGCCCACGGCCACTACGTGCGCGGGTTCAAGCGTGAGCTGTTCAACTGTGATTTCCCGAGCAGCACCCCGGCCGCGGCCATTGCCGACAGGGTCCAGGCCTGTGTGAAAAACGCAAAACCCGGCGAGTGGGTTGTGGGCGGGGCCTGGGCGTCGAGCTATGCCAACACTGGCGGCGTCAACAAGGCCGTGCTGGATGCGGTGTCGCCCGATAATCCGGTCTATCTGCTCGATGACACCGGTCACAACGGCTACGTCAATTCAAGGGCGCTGGCGGCGGCCGGATTTACCAAAGAGAAAGCCCGCGAGATGCCTGCGATCGTCACCGATGACCAGGGTGAGCCCACCGGCATCCTGCAGGAAGACGCCGCCGGCGCCCTGACTCAGATCATTGTGCCGATGAGCGATGAGAAGTATCGGGCCGTGGTCAGAAAGGCGGTCGGCATGGCTAACCGCTACGGCATTACCACCTTTGTCGAGGCGCGCACTGACCGATCCACGATCAAGGCCTATCACGACGTGGATGAAAAGGAGGGCCTGACCGCGCGTGTGGTCGCCTTTCTTCAGTACGCCACCGACTTCAACGAATCCCGGGACATGCAGCGCGAAACGCTCGACCAGCGACAGCGCTATCAGTCCAAAAACGTGAACGCCAACAACGCCAAGTTCTATCTCGACGGCGTGCCGCCGGCGTTTACCGCAGCGCTCTTGACTCCCTATCAGGCAAAGGCGCTGCACGCGCATCATTTGCCGGAGGATGTTCGAGGCCACCTTCGCATGCCCCCGGACACCCTGCGAAAGGACGCTATCGCGCTGGATCAACAGGGCATTACGCTCAAGTTTCACGCCGCAGGCGATGCGGCGGTGCGTGAGGCGCTGGACACGCTTGAGGCCGTGCGAAAGGCTAATCCGAATGGCCACCTTCACCACTCCATCGCGCATGTCGGCATGGCAAGCCCAAAAGATCTGCCCCGGTTCAAGGCGCTTGATGTGACGGCCGACATCGCCCCGCCGATCTGGATAGAGGGTCCCTACAGCGACACCATGACCGAGGTGCTGGGTCCGGCGCGCTACGCCAGAACCCCGCCCACGGCCGAGCTTCTAAAGGCCGGAGCCACCATCGCCTATGGCTCCGACTGGCCCTCCATTGCGGCCTCGATCAACCCCTGGCCGTCTCTTGCCTCGATGGTGCACCGAGATATCGGCCCCGAGCAGAGCATCCCGCTCGAGGACGCAATCGATACGATGACCCGCGGCGGCGCCTGGTCGGTCAACCAGTCTGCCGAGATCGGCTCGATCGAGCCGGGCAAATCGGCCGACATGGTCGTTATCGACCGCGACCCGTTTGCCATTGCAGCCGATGACATCGCAGACATCGAGGTGCTGTCGACGGTATTTCGCGGCGAGACGGTTTATCAGCGTGATCGAGTGGGTGAATAGGCGCGCACTGCACCGGGGCCAGTCAAAAAAACGCCCCAGCCTTCGAGAGAGGGCTGGGGCGATGTCGGTCAGGTGCGTTATGCGGGTGGGTTATTTGATCCCCATGCACAGGTACTTGACCTCGAGGTAGTCCTCGATGCCGTAGTGCGAGCCTTCGCGGCCGACGCCGGAGGCCTTGATGCCGCCAAACGGCGCGACTTCGGTCGAAATGATGCCCTCGTTGATGCCGACCATGCCGTATTCGAGCGCCTCGCCCATGCGCCAGCAACGACCCATGTTCTGGGTGTAGACGTAAGCGGCCAGACCAAACGGGGTGTCGTTGGCCATGTCGATGGCCTGCTGCTCGGTCGTGAAGCGAAACAGCGGCGCGAGCGGGCCGAAGGTCTCTTCACTGGCCACGTCCATGTCCGGCGTCACGTCACCGAGCACGGTCGGCTCGAAGAAGCTGCCGCCGAGTGCGTGGGGCTTGCCGCCACACAGAACGCTCGCGCCGTGCTGGACGGCGTTGTCGATGTGGGCCTGTACCTTCTCGACCGCCTTCTGGTTGATCAGCGGGCCTTGCTGGGCACCGTCTTCTTCGGCGGGGGCGACCTTGAGCGCGTTGACCGCCGCGACCAGCTTCTCGCTGAAGGCGTCATAAACCGCGTCGTGGACCAGAATGCGGTTGGTGCAGACGCAGGTCTGGCCGCTGTTGCGGAATTTCGAGGCGATCGCGCCGTCGACGGCGGCGTCTAGGTCGGCATCGTCAAAGACGATGAACGGCGCGTTACCGCCAAGCTCCATACTGACCTTCTTGATGGTGCCGGCGCACTCTTCCATCAGCTGGCGGCCAATTTCGGTGGAGCCGGTAAAGGAGAGCTTGCGGATGGTCTCGCTGTGGGTGAGTTCGGTGCCGATTTCCCGCGCGCGCCCGGCGACCACATTGAACACACCCGCCGGCACGCCCGCGCGCTCGGCAAGCTCCGCCAGCGCCAGCGCGGAAAGCGGCGTTTCGGAGGCCGGTTTAAGCACCATGGTGCACCCGGCGGCAAGCGCCGGGCCCGCCTTGCGGGTGATCATCGCGATCGGGAAGTTCCACGGCGTGATGGCCGCGACCACCCCTACCGGCTGCTTGATCACGACCAGCCGGCGGTCGGGCTTGTCGTTTGGGATCACATCGCCGTAGATGCGCTTGCCTTCCTCGGCGAACCACTCGATGAAGCTGGCGCCGTAGTCGACCTCACCGCGGCTTTCGGCCAGCGGTTTTCCCTGTTCCGCACTCAGGATGCGGGCGAGGTCTTCCTTGTGCTCCTGCATCAGCGCAAACCAGCGCTTGAGGATCAGCGAGCGGGCTTTCGCGGTCATGTCGCGCCAGGCTGGAAGCGCGTTGTTGGCAGCGGCGATGGCGCGCTGGGTTTCGGCCTTGCCGACGCGGGCAACGGTTGCCACGGTGTCGCCATTGGCCGGGTTGGTGACATCAAAGGTGTCGCCGCTGTCGGCGTCGTGCCATTGGCCATCAATGTAGGCCTGCTGGTGGAGAAGACGGGCATCTGTAAGGTTCATGAGTCGTCCTGGCGTTAGGGGCGGATAGGGCCCGGCCGGGGTCGGCCGAGCCTTGATAAACAAAAAGTGTCGATGCGTCGGGCTAGTACACCGAGGAAGTCGGCAGTTCCGGGCCGTCGCCGTCCTTGAACTCGCCGGCAAGCGTTCTCAGGGCGCCCATCAATAGGCTGGTATCCACGCCCACCGCCACGAAGGTGGCGCCAAGCTCGAGATAGCGCCGGGCGAGTGTCTTGTTGGCCGAGAGAATGCCGGCGGCCTTGCCGGCCGCTTGAATACGGCCGATGCCGTCTTCGATGGCGCGCTGCACATCGTCGTGGCCGGGGTCGCCGCGATGACCGAGCGAGGCGCTTAAATCGGCCGGGCCGATGAAGACGCCGTCGACGCCTTCCACGGCGGCGATGTCATCGAGGTTCTCGAGCCCCTGTTTGGTCTCGATCTGAACCAGCAGGCAGACCTCGTCATCGGCGCGGTCGAGGTAGCCCGGAATCGAGTTCCAGCGCGACGCGCGGGCCAGCGCACTGCCGACCCCGCGAATGCCGTCTGGCGGATAGCGGGTGGCGCGCACCAGCTCTCGGGCCTGCTCGGCGGTATCGACCATCGGCACCAAAAGGGTCTGCACGCCGATGTCGAGGTACTGTTTGATCAGGGCGGCGTCGCCCACCGGCGGGCGTGCGATCGGCTGAACCGGGTAGGGCGCCACGGCCTGAAGCTGGTCGAGGATGGTGCGCAGCTCGTTTGGGGCGTGCTCGCCGTCAATCAGAAGCCAGTCGAAGCCTGCGTTGGCGGCAAGCTCGGCGCAGTAGCCGTTGGCAAGCCCAAGCCAGAGACCGATCTGGGCCTCTTTGCGGGCAAGGGCCTGTTTGAAGGTGTTGATGGGCATATCCATGGAGCGCTCCTCGCGTGGTGTGACGTGACATCAGAAAGACGCATGGCATCGTCAAGACGTATTACATCGGAAAGACGGCGTTGATCTGGCCTGTGCCGGAGCTTCCGAACGGGGCGGTGAGGATTTCGGCCGGGCGATCATAGCCCTCGCCGAGCACGCCCATCAGCATGGCGGTGTCGTGCATGCCGCCTTCGCCGTAGCAGTGGCCGGCGTACTCCGGCAGCATGGTGCGAAAGTCGTCGAACTTGCCCTCGCGCCACATCTCGACCACCCGAATGTCCATCTGGCGGTCGAACTCCCGCGACCAGCGGTGCATGTTTTCCTTGGCCTGGTTGTTGTCGGTGAAGCGGTGGGACAGCGACCCGGAGGCCAGCACCATCACCTTGTGATCGCTTGCCTCGATCGCCTCGCGCACCGCCTTGCCAAAGCGGATGCTGTCGTTGAGATCGTGCCAGGCGTCCCAAGCGGCGATGGAGACCACCTTGAAGGCTTCGTCCTCATCGGTGTCCATGTGCATGTAGCGCATGGGCACGAGCGTCCCGTATTCGAGCTTGAGGCTCTGAATGTTGTGCGCCATGGTGCGAATATCGGAGCGATTGGCATGCTCGGCAATCGCCTGGCCAAGCGCCGGGCAGCCGTCGTACTTGTAGGCCATGTTCTGGATGAAATGCGGCAGCTCGTTGCTGGTGTACACGCCTTCGAAATGATCGCCGCAGTTGATGTGGTAGCCGCTGTTGACCAGCCAGTGGGTGTCGAACACCACGGCGACGTCGGCGCCGAGCTCGCGGGCGCGCCGGCCGATTTCCTTGTGGCCGGCGATGGCCTCGGCGCGGCAGCCGTAGTGCTCGCCCGGCTGCTCCGAGAGATACATCGAGGGCACGTGTGTGATCTTGGCAGCGAGTACGATTTCACCCATGAGAAAATTCCTTGAAGCGGACGGGCAGGTCAGGTCGGCCTGAGTGGTGGAAAGGCCGCATAATGGAGCGATGCGCCCGTCGATGGTTAATATAGGGTCTTGTCGAGCGATTGCCTCGCGCGAAGTCAGGAGTGCCCCCATGGCATTGGAGCCGATTCCCAACATCACGATCGGTCAGGAATACGATCAGCGGTACGCCGATGCGACCGTGCATTACGATGCCCTCGGTCGCATGGCGGAGTTCTACGGCCGGAACATGCCGGTGCATCATCACGACCGCTTCTTTCAAGTGCACTATGTCAAACGTGGCATGGTGCGGGTCTATCTGGACGAGCGGCAGTTTCACCAGCAAGGCCCGATGTTCTTTCTGACTCCGCCGACCGTACCGCACTCCTTCACCACCGAAGACGGCAGTGATGGCCACGTGCTGACGGTGCGCCAGCAGTTGGTGTGGTCGCTGCTCGAGGAGCTTCCCGAGCTTGGCGACGCCTCGGCGGTGGCGCCTGTATGTGTGGCAACCGGCCGGGTGAACGATGAGGCCCGGCTGGACGTCAACCGCGTGGAGCGGCTGTTCGAGGAACTGCGCCTTGAGTTCGAGGCGGATCGCCCCGGGCGTGAAAGTGCGCTTTCTACGCTTACGCGGCTGATCTTCGTGAGCCTTTTTCGGCTGTCGGCCAATTCGTTGACCGCCCAGAGCGTGCGCCACGACGACCTCTCGCTGTTTCACCGCTTCAATCTGGAGATCGAGGCCCACTACACCGCGCACTGGACGTTGTCGGAATACGCCCGTGCGCTCAATGTGACCGAGGCCCGGCTCAACAGCGTCTGCCGCCGCATCGCGGGGGTGCCCAGCAAGCGCGTGGTGCATGATCGGGTGATGCAGGAAGCGCGTCGCCTTCTGACCTTCACCCGTATGAGCGTCAACGAGATCGGCTATCAGCTTGGGTTTCAGGACCCGGGCTATTTCTGTCGATTCTTTGCACGTCATGCAGCCGTCACTCCCTCGGGTTACCGTCGCGATCAGCCGGGCCATCGGTAGCTTGCCTGTCGCCTAGTCGAACGTCAGCGAAACGCTGCCGAACGCGCCATAATCGGCCTCGATTCGGCTGCCGGAAGGGCATTCCACCGGGCCAATGAACGAGCCCGACAGGATGACCTGGCCGGCTTCGATCCGCTGGCCGTAGGTCGCCATGCGCCGCGCAAGCCACACAAGACCCGTGACCGGGTCATCCAGTACACCCGCGCCGAGCCCGGTGGCCACCACATCGTCGTTGTGCTTGACGATCGAGCCGACCCAGCGCAGGTCGAACGCGTTCGGGGCATGACGCTCGGTGCCCAGCACGATGCCGGCGTTGGCGGCGTTGTCGGACACGGTGTCGAAGATCACGCGAGTCTGACCGGTCTCTTCGTCCTTTCGAACGATGCGGGTATCGAGAATCTCGATGGCCGGCGTCACGTACTCGGTCGCGGCCAGCACGTCCTCGCGAGTGACGTCACCCTCGAGCGGTGCCTTCATCACAAACGCGATCTCGGCCTCGATACGGGGCTGAATGAAGTGGCCCTTTGGAATCACGGCACCGGTGTCATAGCGCATGTAGTCATAGAGCACGCCGCTGTCGGGGGTGTCGATGCCGAGCGCGTCCTGCATGACCTTTGAGGTCAGCCCGATCTTCCAACCGAGAATGGCGTGATCTTGGGTCTTGCGCGTCATCTGAGCGGTCTGGATCGCGTAGGCATCATCAAGGGTCATGCCCGGGTAACGCGCCGAAAGAAGACCGATCTGTTTTCTGGATGCTTCCGCCGCCAGCAAGTCGTCGGCGGCGGCGGCAATCTGCTCGTCAGTCAGTGCCATGCTCGTCCTCCACGCCATTGGTCAGCGTACCGATGCCATCAGCCTCGACCTCGATCACATCGCCCGGCTTGAGCCAGATCGGCGGATCGAAACGGGCGCCGGCGCCGGTCGGCGTGCCGCATACGATTACGTCGCCCGGCACCAGGGTGGTGAAGGTCGAGACGTAATTCACGATGTAGCGGAAATCGAACATCATCCGCGAGGTGCGATCATTTTGACGAACCTCGCCGTTGACGCGGGTGGTCAGTTCGATGTCATCAAGCTGATCCGCGCGCTTGAACGGCACAAGCCAGGGGCCGATGGCACCGGTGGCGTCGAAGTTCTTGCCCTGCGTTACGTTGAACTTGGCATGACGCACCCAGTCGCGAATGGTGCCTTCGTTGCACAGTGTGAGTGCGGCGATGTGCTCGTAGGCCTTCTCGCGGGAAATCCGGCGGCCGCCCTTGCCGATCACGATGGTGACTTCGCCTTCGTAGTCGAGCTGGTCGCTTTCCGGCGGTCGCACCAGGTTCTCGTTATGGCCGACGAAGCTTCTAGGGAAACGAATGAACAGTGACGGTTTGCTCGGGGCGGCCTGGCCGTCCTTGTATTCCTCATTGCGCGAGGGGAAGTTGACCCCGACGCAGATCAGCTTTTCGGGATTGGTGATCGGAATCAGGAAGGTGACGTCATCTTCGCGGTAGCTCGGGCTGCGGCCTTCTGCAACGGTCAGAAGCTCGTCGATGGCACCGGCCTCGATCACTTCCTTGAGGCCCTTGAAGCGAGTGCCGAATTCCGGCGTCAGATCGACGATGCCCTCGTCGGTGACGACCCCAAAACGGTCGGCGCCGTTAGCGCGAAAGGCCGCGAGACGAGGAGGAAGGGCGTTATTCATGGGCTATCTCCTGGCGGCCCGAGCGCACTCGGGCCTTTTGAATCATGGGGCGACGTGTGTGACGGTCGTTTGTACGTATACCCGTTGGCTCAGGGCGCGACAATTGGCGTGGCGTTGAGCTGGGAATCCACCGGTTCAAGGTTCTCGAATTCGGAGCCGTGCTCGAACCAGGACCGCGGTGCTGCTGCGCCCCAGAGGGTCTGGCGTTGCGGATCCTTCAGATCCCACTTGATCGCTTCCAGGTCCGGGTCGACGGTCTGGTAGTCCGAGCAGTAGATCTCGATGCGGTGGCCGTCCGGGTCGAGGATGTAGAGGAAGAACGCGTTGGAGATGCCGTGGCGGCCCGGGCCGCGCTCGATGTTGTCGACGTAGCCGGTTGTGGCCATCAGGTCGCACAGATCGATGATGTTGAGCGGTGTCGGGACCCAGAACGCAGTATGGTGCAGGCGCGGGCCGCGGCCATTGGTGAAGGCCATGTCGTGTACGCCGCCCTTGCGGTGCGTCCAGGCCGCCCACAGCTTGCCGCTTTCCTCGTCCTCGGTGTACTCGGTCACGCGAAAGCCGAGCTGGTTGTAGAACGCGACCGCTTCATCGACGTTGGGCGAAAATAGATTGAAATGGTCGATGCGCAGCGGCTTGACGCCTTTGTAGAGCGCGTACTGCTGATGAATCGGAGCGAGCCGGTCCATCTTGAAATACAGCTCGATCGGCACGTCGAAGCAGTCGGTGGTGCGAAGCGTGCGGCCCTGATAGGGGCGTTCGACCCACTCGACCGGATGGCCGTTCTTTTTGAACCAGTCGTGGGCCTTGTCGAGCTCCTGCTCATCGAACACCTTGAACGACAGCGACTTCACGACCGCACTGTCGCTTTTTTCCAGCACGATACAGTGGTGGCCGCGTTCTTCCATGGCGCGCAGGTAGATGCGGCTGTCGTCCTCGTCGGTGACCTGAAGGCCGAGCGTGTCGACGTAGAAGTGACGGCTCTTGGCCAGGTCGCTGACGCCGAACACGACGTGGCTCAGGCGAATGATGTTGAATTCGGGGTAAAGATTGGGCGTTGGAATGGGCATGATGAGACTCCTGATGTTGGACAATAAATGTTCGTCAGGCAGGACGGCGTGCGCCGCCCTGCGTGGTGACATCACCCGAGCTTCGGCACCTTGTGGGCCTTGCGCGGGAAGGAGACGTTGACGGTCTCCATGTAGAAGTCGAACGACCAGTCACCGCCGTCGCGGCCGATGCCGGACGATTTCACGCCGCCAAACGGCGACTCCAGGTGACGAACGTTTTCGGAGTTGACCCAGATCATGCCGGCTTCCAGCTCATCGGTCAGGCGCATGGCGCGGTCGAGGTCGTTGGTCCAGAGGTAGGCGGCAAGGCCGTACTGAGTGTCATTGGCCAGGCGCAGCGCTTCCTCTTCATCCTTGAACGAAATGGCGGTCAGTACCGGGCCGAAGATCTCTTCCTGGGCGACCGTCATGTCGTTGGTGGCGTTGGTAAAGAGCGTCGGGCGCACGAAGCAGCCTTCATCGCTTGCCTTCTCACCGCCGGCGGCAATGGTGGCCCCTTCTTCACGGGCCTTGTCGAAGTACGACAGTACCTTCTCTTCGTGCTCGGGGTGAATCAGCGGGCCGACGACGGTGTCGGGGTCGAGCGGATGGCCGACCTTGACGCCGTTGGCGACTTCCGCCACGCGGCGGGTGACTTCCTCGTAAATGCTTTCCTGCACCAAAAGGCGTGAGGAGGACGTGCAGCGTTCACCGTTGAGCGAGTAGATCATGAAGGTGGCCGCATTGACGGCGCGCTCGATGTCGGCGTCGTCGAACACGATCACCGGGTTCTTGCCGCCAAGCTCGAAGTGGAAGCGTTTAAGCGTCGGCGCGGCCTGAGCCATGATCAGCTGACCGGTGCGGCTTTCGCCGACAAAGGCGACCGCCTTGATGCCGGGGTGTTCGGTCAGGGCCTTGCCGGCGTCTTCGCCCATGCCGTTGACCAGGTTCAGAACGCCTTTCGGGAGTCCGGCTTCCTCGGCGATTTCGACCAGGAGCTTGGCGGTCATCGGCGAGAACTCGGCCGGCTTGTGCACCACGGTGCAGCCAGAGGCCAGCGCCGGCGCGATTTTCCAGGTCGAGAGCATGAACGGCGTGTTCCACGGCGTAATGACACCGATCGGCCCCAGCGGGCGCTTGGAGGTCACGTTCATCTGGGTGTCGTTTCGAAGTGACAGTCCGTCCTCGGCCTGGGGCGCTCGGTCGGCGAAGAAGCGGAAGTTGGCCGCCCCGCGCACTGCCGCTTTTGACATGAAGCGAAGCGACTGGCCGGTGTCCATGCACTCGGTAAAGGCGATTTCCTCGGCGCGGGCCTCAATGGCTTCCGCGACCTTGATCAGAATCTCGCGGCGCTCCTTGCCCGGGGTCTTGCTCCAGGTCTTGAACGCCTTTTCCGCAGCCTTCACGGCGCGGTCGATGTCACTGGCACCGCCGTGAGCGACGTCGGCAAGCGGGGCGAGATCGACCGGGGAGATCGTTTCGAACGTCTTGCCGGAATCGGCAGGCACCGATTCGCCGTTGATGTGGTTCAAAACACCCTGTTCGCGAAAACGCTTCATGTAGTCCTGCGCGCGGGCGATGTTGTCGTTCAATTGGCTCATCAAGAATCCTCCAGAGGGGGCGTGGGGCTCACTGTTTGGACAGCCGGGTGTGGATCGGGGTGTCTTTCCAGCTCAGCGCGGCATCGATTTCGCGGATTTCAAGCGACAGGGCGAAATGTGGTGTTGAAAGCGGAGCAGCAAGCGCGCTCTGTACGGCCGCGAACAATCGCTCGCCGGCGGCCTTCAGATCACTTTGAGTGCGGCCACTGCCTACGCTCAGGGTCATTGCCAGAAAGTCGTTGTCTGGGTGGTCGTCCGCCACGATGCAGTGATCCGCGGCAAAGGCACGGACGCGAATGCCGGCCAGCGGAAAGAGCTCGGACTCCGCCATCACCTGGTAGGCGGCGCGGCAGACCTCGCGTACATCGACGCGCTGTTCGAGACCGGGTGAGTATTCGATATGCAAATGAGGCACGTCGTTCTCCTTGAAAGCCTGCGGTGTGTGCAAACGACCAGGTCAGACTTGGATCGTTAACATATTAACAATGATCCGTCGGTTTCCTGTCAAGCGTCTGCGCCTAATCATTTCGATGTATACGATGAGGGTTCAGACAGGGCGTCTTCAATTGCGCCCAACAGCCGATATAGACGGTCAGCGCCCCGGATCGTTCACAGATTAACGAGTTCGTGAGGCGCTTGGATGACAGGCCGACCAAGGTAGGGGGTGTATTTATGAAAAGTACAATCGAGTCCGCGTAAAACACATCCTCATCGACCCTGGTGGTCTTCAGCATGGAAGGGGTCAGGGCTTTTGAGCGTGCCTTGCGAGGCAATCACCGCGTGTGTCATGCGTCCAGCCGGAGCCGAATCGATCAATGAGGAGAAGACCATGCAATTTCACCATCACGGTTATGTATCGGGTGACCCCCGCGTTCAACCCGCGCTCGGCGAGGGGCTCGAGCGAAGCGATGCGCTGCCTGATGAGGTAGACGTATTGATCGTTGGCACCGGGCCTGCCGGCATGATCATGGCCGCGCAGCTGGCGCAGTTCCCCCATATTCGCACCCGCATCATCGAGCGCCGCGCCGGCCGGCTCGAGATCGGCCACGCCGATGGCATTCAGGCGCGAAGCGTCGAGACCTTTCAGGCCTTCGGCTTTGCCGGTCGCATCACCGCCGAGGCGTATCGCATCACCGAAATGGCCTTCTGGAAGCCGGACCCGGATCAGCCCGAGCACATCATTCGCACCGCTCGTACGCTTGATGATCCGGAAGGCATCAGCGAATTTCCTCACCTGATCGTTAACCAGGCTCGCGTGCTCGACTATCTGGCTGAATCCGCTGCCAATGGTCCGGCGCGCATCCGCCCGGACTTCGGCATCGAGTTCAAGGGGCTTGAGGTCGACGGGGAGGGTGACTATCCCGTAAGCGTCGCGCTCAAGCACGTTGCCGGCCCGGACGAGGGTCGTGAGCGCACGGTGCGTGCCAAATGCGTTGTCGGCTGTGACGGCGCGCGAAGCGGTGTGCGCAGCGCCATCGGCTGCACCCTCGCTGGCGATCAGGCCAACCACGCCTGGGGCGTGATGGACGTGCTGGCGCGCACGGATTTCCCGGATATCCGTACCAAGTGCGCCATTCAGTCCCATTCCGGCGGCAGCATCCTGTTGATCCCGCGCGAGGGCGGGCACCTGTTTCGAATGTACGTCGATCTTGGCGAAGTGCCGGCCGATGGCAGTAACGCCGTGCGCAACACGCCGATCGAGCAGATCATCGCCAAGGCCAACGAGATTCTCACACCCTACACGCTCGACGTTCGAAACGTGGCCTGGCACAGCGTCTACGAGGTTGGCCATCGCCTGACCGACCGCTTCGACGACGTCGAGAATCCGGATTCCGGGCGTCTGCCGCGGGTGTTCATCACGGGTGACGCCTGCCACACCCACAGTGCCAAGGCCGGTCAGGGCATGAATGTCTCGATGCAGGACGGTTTCAATCTGGGCTGGAAGCTCGGCTACGTGCTGTCCGGTCGCAGCCCGGCGAGTCTGCTCTCGACCTACTCCGCCGAGCGTCAGGTGGTCGCCAAGAATCTGATCGATTTCGACAAGCAGTGGTCGACGATGATGGCCAAGCGCCCGGAAGAGTTCGAAAACCCGGGGGAGCTGGAAGAGTTCTACACCCGCACCATCGAGTTTCCGGCAGGTTTCATGACCGAGTATGAGCCGTCGCTGATCACCAACGACGCCGATCATCAGGCGCTTGCGTCCGGCTTCCCCATCGGCAAGCGCTTCAAGTCGGCGATGGTGTCACGCGTGTGTGACGGCAACCCGCTGCAGCTTGGGCATCAGGCCAAGGCCGACGGCCGGTGGCGCCTCTATGTGTTTGCCGATGCTGCCGCCCCCGAGGCGGACTCGAAGACCAGAAGCCTTGCCGAATGGCTGGCACATTCAAGCGACTCGCCGCTCAACGTGTCGTTCCCCAACGGCAGTTCGTGGGTCGATTGGTTCGACATCAAGGTGATCTATCAGCAGCGCCATGAAGATATCGCCATCCAGGAGGTGCCGAGCGTGTTCACGCCAGAGGTGGGGCCATTCGAGCTGACTGATCTTGAAAACGTGTTTGGCGTGGCCCCGGGGGAAGATATTTTCGACGCCCGTGGCATCGACCGTGACGGCGCAGTAGTGGTGGTGCGACCCGATCAGTACGTGGCCGATGTGCTGCCACTCTCCCACGCCGACCGCCTCGCCGAGCTGTTCCTGCGCCTTCAGGCGTAAGCCAGGCGCAGCGTAGATGTCATGAAAATACAGCGCCCCAAGCCATGCTAGAGGCATGCGTCTCGGGGCGTTTGTGTTTGTAGTGGGTGATAGTGCGTAGAAAGATGCAATCAAGGTGTGTTCATAGGCGATAGGTGCAAGGCCTGTACATAAAGTCGAATAGTTAACTTGTTAATAAAAATTTAGCGTGATCACCTCTTGGGCCATGGCAGGTCTTGTTTGGTTGCCTCGGGTGCGTCGTCATCGGCGGGCCTGAACGTGGCAACCGATTCAAGCCGCGCTGAGTGCGCTTGGCCGCTGACGCCGTTACCCGCTTCCCGTGGAGGTTACATGACTACGCCGTTGATACCTCGCTCCGCCCCCGTGGCGGACTGGGTCGAGATCAAGACGCTTTATGACGATCCGTACCCGATCTACGAGCGCCTTCGCCGTGAGGGCGGTGTGCACTGGGTGCCTAGTGTCAATCGCTACCTGATCACAAGCTATGAGGCCGTGATTGCCACCGAGCACGATCAGGAGACGTTTTCCGCGAATGAAAGGGACTCGCTTCAGATTCGGGCCATGGGGCATTCGATGCTGCGCCGAGACGACCCGGAACACTACCGTGAACGCCGGCAGTGGCAGAGCGTGTTCAAGCCAAACGCCGTCAAAAACGTCTGGACGCAGACCTTCCACGAAAAGGGCCGTGAGCAGCTGGCCCGCTTGATCGACAAGGGCCCGGGGTCGGATCTTGTCTGGGATTTTGCAGCACCGTTTGCAGCGGAATGCCTGAAATCGTTGCTGGGGCTTTACAACGCCACGGCCGAGGATCTGCAGCGCTGGTCGCAGACGTTGATCGACGCCACCGGCAACTACGCCGATGACCCCGATGTGTGGGCGGCCGGGAAGCGCTCTTTCGATGAAGTGGATGTCGCGCTCGACGAGATGCTCGAGTGGCACCTCAATAACCGCGACCACTCGTTGATCTCCTCGCTGCTGTCTTCGCCCGAAGATCAAATGCCGCTGGAAAAGATTCGCGCCAACATCAAGATGAGCATCGGCGGTGGACTCAACGAGCCGCGTGACGCCCTGGGCGTTGCGGCCTGGGCGATGCTGACCCACCCAGACCAGCGTCAGGCCGCCGAGCGCGACCCGAGCCTATGGTCGACGGTCTTCGATGAGACCATTCGCTGGATCGCGCCGATCGGCTTGTACTCGCGCCAGACCACCAAAAAGACCGTTCTGGCCGGCGTCGAACTGCCCGAGGGTGCCCGCCTTGGAATCTGCATCCTTTCAGCCAACCGCGATGAGTCGGTGTGGGACCGGGCGGATCAGTTCGATATCCACCGTGAGGTGAAGCCTCACCTGGCGTTCAGCAAGGGCACTCATGTCTGTCTTGGTGCGCGGGCAGCGCGGGCCCAGATCGCTGACGTGGCATTGCCTCTGCTTTTCAACCATTTGAACGGGCTCAAGGTGGATCCTGGCCGCGAGCCTACCGTTGGAGGCTGGGTCTTTCGCGGCATGCTTTCCCTGCCGGTAACCTGGGACAGCGTCCGCCCGCTCGATAACAGCAGTGCTTCTGCCGTTGCCGGATCGGCCAGCGAGGCGCAGGCAGCGCCTCACGTCGCGATCGTGGGGTCGGGGCCGGCGGGCTGTTTCACGGCCAAGGAAGTTCAGCGCCGTATGCCCGGCGCCCATATTGATCTCATCGACCGGCTGCCGGTGCCCTATGGGCTGCTTCGCTACGGTGTCGCTGGCGATCACCAGGGCACCAAGGCGGTGGCGCGCCAGTTTGACCGTTTGTTCGATTCCCCCAACGTACGTTTTGTCGGCAACACCACCGTCGGCGATCAGGTCGCTTTTGATGAGCTGCGCGCCGGCTACGATGCGGTGGTGCTGGCAAGTGGGGTGCACGCCGACCGGGCGCTCGGTATTCCGGGCGAGACGCTTACCGGGGTTTGGGGCGCGGGCGGCATTACCCGAAGGCTCAACGGCCACCCGAATGAGACTGAGACCCCGACCCTTGGTCGGCGTGTGGCGATTGTGGGGCAGGGCAATGTGGCCATCGACGTGCTGCGGCTGCTGTCGGTTCGGTCAAAAGACCTCGAGGGCAGTGATATTGACGAGGGCGTACACGGTGCGCTGACGCGCGACATCGATACGCTTCACATTATCGGGCGCTCGAGCGCCGAAAAGGCGCGCTTCGACCCGGTCATGATTCGCGAACTGGGCCGCTTCTCGGGCATTCGCCACTGCGTGCATGGCGTCGAGCTTGACCGCGTGCCGGAAGGCAAGGATGCCCGATTGGACGCCTTGCGCACGCTGCCGGGCGTCGCGGGTGTCGAGGTCGACGGTACCGTGCGCATGAAGGTTGACTGGTGGTTCGAGACGGTGCCCGAGCAGATCGAAGGGCAGGCGCAGGTCGAAGGCGTGGCGCTGCGTCACGGCGGCGACGTCGTCTCGCTTGAGGTGGACTCGGTCATTACCGCCATCGGTTTTGTGCCTGACCCGGAAAATGCCATTTCCAGGGCACTGGCTGAGCTTCCGAGCGCGTCCGAGAGTGGGCGCATCGAAGCCGGGCTGTATCTGGCCGGCTGGCTGCGCCGCAGCGCCCGCGGCACGATCCCCGACCAGCGCACCGATGCCCGGGCGTTGGCCGGGGTGATCGGCGCCGACATCGCCTCCGGCGACATTGCCTGTACGCGACAAGGGCTTGCGCCGCATGTGGAGGCCACCGACATCGACGGCTGGCGGCGGATCGATCAGCGCGAGCGCAGCGACGCCACGCCCGACCGCGTACGCACCAAGCTGTGCACGTTCGAGGCGCTTTTAAGCTCGGCGCGGGACACCTCGATCGTCATCGATCGGGCGACCGACGGGGCGGCTGGCGAGAGTGACAGTCTGGGGGATCTGGCCGTCAGCATTCTATTCGGCACCGAATCCGGCAACGCCGAGCTTGTCGCCGAGGAACTCGAGCAGGCGCTTGAAGGCCGCTGCACGGTGGACATCGCCGATCTGGGCGACATCGAGCCGGACGATCTTGCCCCCGAGCGGTTTTACCTCATGGTCTGTTCGACCTACGGCGACGGCGACGTGCCGGGCGGGGCGAATGCGTTCTATCAGGCGCTGCGTGAGCGCGCACCGGACCTTGAAGGCATTCGCTTTGCAAGTCTTGGGCTTGGCGACAGCAGCTACGCCAAGACCTACTCCCGGGGCAGTGAGCTGCTTACCGAGGCGTTGACTGCCTGCGGTGCAAGGCGCATCGGTGAGTACGGCCGCCATGATGCCAGCGGGTCGCTGTCGGCGTCCGATGTGGCGCTTGATTGGGCCGAGGGCGTGTTGGTTCTGGCGGCGAGTGAGTCTTCGACGCCCGCGTAAGCGCGGCTGGCGATTGCGTTGTTATCATATTAACGTCTAATCATTAATTTATTAATGATTTGGTAGACTGAGCGCTCGGTGACCGACAAGAGGCGATCTCATGACACCACGTATGACCTGCAGCGCGCTCAAGCACTGCCAGCGTGTGCTGCTGCTCGGGGTCGGCCTGGCCCTCGGGGCGGCAAGCCCGTCGGCGTCGGCCGTGACCACGCTTCGCATCACGCACTTTCTGCCCGCGGTCGCAAGCGTGCAGCGTCAGGTGCTCGATCCCTGGTGCGATGAGCTTGAAGCGCGTTCAGGTCACGAGATTCGCTGCCAGATCTACCCCTCGATGCAGCTCGGGGGGATTCCCTCTCAACTGCCCGACATGGTGCGAAACGGCGTGGTGGATATCGCCTGGACGGCGCTTGGCTACTCCGCCGGGCGCTTTCCTCGAAGCGAGGCGCTGGAGCTTCCGTTCATGCTGCCCGCCGGCGGCGACGAGGGCAGCCGAATCGCCTGGGCCTTTACCCAGGGGCCGGCGCGCAAGGATTTCGCCGACTACCACGTACTGGCCGTGCACAGCGACGGCGGTGCGGTTTTCCATTCACGCGATACGCCCATTTACGACGCAGCCGACATGGTCGGGCTGAAGCTTCGCGCGCCGACCCGAATGGCGTCTCGAATGATCGATGCGCTTGGCGCCTCGGCGGTCAGCATGCCGCCGGCCCAGATTGCCGACACCCTCGCCAAGGGCGTGATCAACGGCGCCTCGGCCGGGTGGGAGGTGGTGCCGCCGACCAAGCTCGATGAAGTCACCCGCTATCACACCGAACCGGCCGCGCATCAGGCAACCCCTACCGTGACCGTACTGGCGTTTCTGATGAACAGGCAAAGCTATGAGCGCCTGCCCGACAAGGCACGAGAGGCGCTGGACGCACTCAGCGGCGAGGGGCTCTCGCGTCGGTTCGGCAAGGCTTGGGACGACGCCATCGTCCGTGTGCGTGCCAAGGTCAAAAATGACCCCGACCAGACCGTCATCACCCTTGATGATGCGGCCTATAACGGCATGCGTGACGCCTCGCGCTCGGTGACCGAGGACTGGATGGCCTCACGCGAGGGCGGGGTCGACCGGGCGGCACTGGTGCGCGCACTTGAAGCGCTCGTCGAACAAAAAGAGCCGGCGCTTGAGTGACGCCGCGCGGCTGGCCCGGCCGGCAGGGCTTAAATGAGATGAAGCGCTTTCGGATGAGATGAAGCGCTTTCGGATGAGATGAAGCGCTTTCGGGAGACAGACATGATCAAACCGTTACTCACGCGCCTCGCGGCCGGCCTTGCGCTGGTGGGCGGGCTATTGCTGCTCGGCGCCATTGCGCTTTCGCTGACCTCGATGGTCGGGCGCAGGCTCTGGGCCGCCCCCATCACCGGCGATATGGAGCTTTTGCAAATGACGATGGCGGTGGCGGTGGCCTGCTTTTTGCCGCTGTGTGAAATCAACGACCGTCACATTCGGGTGGATATCGTCGCAACGGTATTGCCGGCCGGCGTCAATCGCGCGCTGCTGGTGATCTCACATCTGGTGCTGGCCTGCGTCAGTGCGCTGCTTTTGTGGCGTACGGCGCTGATGACGCAGGACAGTTTTCTTTTTAACGCGCAAAGCGTGCAGCTTGGCCTGCCCGAATGGGCCTTTCAGGTTGCGATGCTGCCGGGTCTTGCCCTGATGAGTGTGTGCGCGTTGTATCAGAGCGTGCATCATTTGATCCGCGAGGACGCGCCAGCGCTTATCGAGGAGGAGGGCCTTTAATGGAAGGACTGACGATGGGCGCGGTAGCGCTTGGCGTGATGCTGTTGCTGCTTGGCTGCCGGCTGCATGTGGGGGTAGGGATGCTGCTGGCCGGCGCCCTGTGTTATCTGCTGGTCTACGGCGATCTTCACGCGCTGCTCTATACCCTTAACAATCTGGTCTACGCGCGGTTCTCAAGCTATGACCTGGCAGTGATCCCGATTTTTGTGCTGATGGGGCAGTTCGCGATTCACGGCGGGCTGTCGGCGACGCTCTTTCAGGCCAGTGCCAAGTGGATCGGCCACTGGCGGGGCGGGCTTGCGATGTCGGCGGCCGGGGCCTGTGCGGGTTTTGGTGCCATCTGTGGCTCCTCGCTTGCCACCGCCACCACCATGAGTCAGGTGGCGCTGCCGGAGCTTGAGCGTCACCGCTACACCAAGCGGCTGGCCACCGGCACCATCGCCGCCGCAGGCACGCTTGGCATCCTGATTCCGCCATCGGTGCCGCTGATCGTCTACGCCGTGCTGACCCACACCTCGATCGCGACGCTGTTCATGGCGGCGGTGCTGCCGGGGCTGGTGGCGGTGGTGGGCTACTTTGCGGTGATTCGGCTGATGGCGGTGCGCTCGATGACGGATGTCGAGGCGTCGCCCCGCTACTCGTGGGCCGAGCGGCTGGCGAGTCTTCGGGACATCGCGCCGGTGCTGGTGATCTTCATCGTGGTGATCTTCGGGCTGTATGGCGGCTGGGCGAACCTGACCGAGGCGGCCTCGCTCGGGGCGGCGGCCTGTGGCGTTTATGCCCTGTGGCGCGGCATGCGCTGGGCCGGGCTTTACAAGAGCCTGGTGGGCACCGCAGAGGCGAGCGCGATGATCTATCTGGTGGTGATCGGGGCCGATCTATTGAACAGTGGGCTGGCGCTCGGCCAACTGCCGGCGGCGCTTGCCGAGTGGGTGCTCGGCAGCGGCCTTGCCCCGCTTGCGGTGCTGTTGGTGATTCTCGCGATCTATCTGGTGCTGGGCTGCATGATGGACTCGCTGTCGATGATTCTGCTGACCATTCCGATCTTCTTCCCGATCATCATGCAGCTCGATCTTTTCGGCCTGACCGGGCCGGAAAAGGCGATCTGGTTCGGGATCGTTGCGCTGATGGTGGTGGAAATCGGGCTGATTACGCCGCCGATGGGGATGAACCTGTTCATTGTGCAGAAATACAGCCGCAACACGACGCTGGGTACGGTCAGCCGTGGCATCGTGCCGTTTCTGGGGGCGGACATGGTGCGTATTGCGGTGGTGGTGTTCGTCCCGGCGCTGTCACTGGTGTGGCTTGGGTAGCAAGGCACCTTTCTGCGGCGTCATTGCAGGACCCCTCAAAGGATCGGCCGACGTGCCGATTCTTTCTTTTGTCACGCGGGTTCAATCGGTCAGTTTCGAGGTTTGTTGCAGTCCTTCCGACAGGCGTTGCGGCAGGGCCGGGCAGGTTTTCGTCAAGGGCAGACAAGCGCGGCGAAGGTCTGCTCGCTAGCCTGTGACGAGCGGCCTTGGCCACGGCATCAAGGCCCATTCAGGCGACATCGAACATAAGCACCGACACCACGACACACGCACCAACACCACGACGCACGCACCAACACAACAATAAGGGACGACTGCCTCATGACTACAATACGCTACCGCCCCGTGCTGCCGACGCTCGCCGCCAGCACGATCATCACACTCTCGCTTTGCGGCAACGCCTCGGCGCTCGAGCTCTACGACACTGCAAAGACCAAGATCAACCTCAACGTCACCGGTGTGGCCGGGGCGTTTCACAGTCAGAAAGGGTATGCCCAGTCGGAGACGGCCGAGGCCGGCGGCCGGGACTGGCAGGAAGGCTTCATCAAGTACGGCCTCGATGCCACCCATACGCTGTCCCCCACGGCGGGCTCGCTTTACGCCAATGTGGCCTGGACCTCGAGCGGCACATGGGGCCAGGGCGACGCGGCGGGCTTCACTACCGGCGATGAGCGGCGAACGCACCTCGAGGACCTCGCCGTTGGCTGGAAATCCGGCGAGCTGATTCCAGCGCTTGGCACCGACGGGCTCGATGTGTCGGTGGGCCGGCAATACATTCAGGTTGGCGATGGGTTCCTGATTTCCGGCGACTCGCTCAATTTCGGCGAGGGGGTGCTTGGCGGTGATCTCGACCGTGGCGGGGCCTACTATCTCGCCGCGCGCCAGTCCTTTGAAAAGACCGCCGTGGTGAGACTCGGCGGCGATACAGGCTGGCGGGGCGATCTGATGTGGCTCAAATCCGGTAACCGGGCGCAGGCCAAGCCCGAAATGGCGGTGGGCACGCTCGAGCACGTGACCGATGACGCCACGCTCGGGGCGACCTACATCAAGGTGCTCGATACCGACCGCGATTTCGCGTTTCTCTACCCGGACCGGGACGACACCAAGGTCTACAGCGTCTACGGCCACGGCAATGCCGGGGTCGAGAACCTGTTTTTGGCCGGTCAGTACGCCTGGCAGGAAAAAGGCAACGGTGCCGATGAAAACGCCTGGTACGCAGAAGCCGGCTGGACGTTCAGTGATCTGGCCTGGTCGCCCTACGTGAGCTACCGCTTCAGCCGGTTCTCCGACGGCTATGACCCGCTGTTCTACGGCAACGGCCGCGCACTCGGCACCTGGTTCCAGGGGGAGGTGGCGGCGAACTACGCAGGCCCCTTCGCCACCAACGCCCGCATTCATCAGGTCACATTGTCACTCACGCCTGCCGATAATCTAAGCCTTGGCTTGCTGGCGTACCGCTTCGATACCCTCGATACCGATCAGGGGCCGAACCTTGATGGCAACGAGATCGACCTCTATGGCACCTGGACGATCAACGACCATTGGTGGGTGATGCCGCTGGTTGGCCGTTACGACCCGGACGCCTCCGCCTCAAGCGGCGGGTCACAGCTTGGCGGCAGTGGCTCGAACTACTACACCCAGCTGTTGGTCGGGTTTAACTTCTGATTCGGGCAAGGCACGCGCCCTAAAAGATAAACCTCGGCAGACAGCGTCATGCACCCGGCAGGCACTGGCAAGTCGTCGGGTGCGTGGCGCATTAGCCTAACGATATACAGCTCTTTTCAACACAGAACCGCTGTTTGACGTCGAGTTTCTCACGCGTTGCTGGTGGCACCCTACTGGGTGGCCCTTGAATGGCGCACCGCTCGATGCTCAATCGCGCAGGAGATCGCTCATGAGTCAGGACACTGCATCACAGGCCGTACAGGACTTCTTAACGCGGGCGACGGGCTCGTTCATCGATGGCGCCTTTTTGAGTGAAGGCAACGCCCGCGATGTGCTGGACCCCTCGACCGGCAAGCCGCTGACCCAGGTGGCCGAAGGTGACGCTGCGCTTGCAGACCGTGCGGTCGCCCTGACCAAGGAAAGCTTCGAGGACGGCCGCTGGAGCAGCATGACCCCGGCGGCGCGTGAGCGCATTCTGCTACGTTTTGCCGATCTTCTGGAGGCGAACGCCGACGAACTCGCCCAGATCGAAACCCTCAACCAGGGCAAGTCGATCAACATCGCCCGTGGCGTCGATGTCGGCTTCTCGATCGATTTCATCCGCTACATGGCCGGGTGGACCACCAAGCTCGAGGGCAGCACCCGCGAAGTGTCCATCGGCATGCCGGAAGGCGCGAAGTTCAACGTTTATACCCTGCGTCAGCCCATTGGCGTCGTGGCGGCCATCGTTCCGTGGAACTTCCCGATGATGATTGCGCTCTGGAAGCTGGTGCCGGCACTGGCGGCAGGCTGCACGGTCGTGCTCAAGCCCGCATCCGAGACGCCCTTGAGCGTTCTGCGCCTGGCTGAACTCGCGATCGAGGCCGGTGTGCCGAAGGGCGTGTTCAACGTGGTGCTGGGTTCCGGGTCAACGGTCGGCACGCGTCTGTCCGAGCATCCGGACGTCAAGAAGGTCACGTTCACCGGCAGCACCGAAATCGGCAAGCAGATCGGTCATGCCGCAGTCGAGCATATGGCGCACGTCTCGCTGGAGCTGGGCGGCAAGAACCCGATGCTGGTACTTGAAGACGCCAACATCGAAAAGGCCGTCAACGGCGCGCTGATGGGGGGGCTGCTCAATCAGGGGCAGGTCTGCGCAGCGGCCTCGCGGTTCTACGTCCACCGAAGCATCCATGACGCCTTCTGCGAGCACCTGGCCAAGGCGGTCGACTCCATGCACGCAGGCCCTGGCATCGACCCCGAGGCGCAGGTCAATCCGCTGGTGTCCAAGCGGCAGCAGGAAAGCGTGCAGGGCTATATTGATCGTGCTCGTGAGCAGGGCGCTAATGTTCACGTCGGCAATCAGGTGCCGTCCGAAGGCTTTTACGTCTCGCCCGCAGTGGTCAGCGGTGCAAGCCACGACATGGAGATCGCACGGGAAGAGGTGTTTGGCCCGGTGTTGACGGTAGTGCCTTTTGATGACGAGGAAGAGGCGCTCAAAATGGTCAATGACAGCGATCTGGGCCTGGCCGCGAGCCTCTGGACCGAGAGTCTGTCCAAGGCGATGGCGATGACGCCACGCATCGAAGCCGGCACCGTCTGGGTCAACACCCACGTGACGCTTGATCCGGCCATGCCGTTTGGCGGTCTCAAGATGTCGGGGCTCGGCAAGGAATTCGGCCCGGAAGCGGTCAACGCCTACACCGAACTCAAATCAATCTGCATCGCGTACTGACCACGTGCCCGAGCCGGCCCTGATCGTTATTCGGGGGCCGGCTCGACCCGGCTTGAACCGACTCGAATATTGGTGGCGGCTCAGGTCGCGACCTCATTTAGCGCAGGTTATGCACTTTTCTGGTGCATTACCTCGACGCCTCTCGTCTTTCTCGTCTCGCCATCCCGTCTCTTTACCCAGGTCAGCGTCATCTTTTCGCTAAGGCCGCGCTTTGGTCTCAGGCCGCGTATTCCAGGCGTGCCCGGCGGTATTCCCGCGGTGAACTTTGGAACTCGCGCTTGAAGGAGCGGCTGAAGTGCGCTGAATCGGTGAAGCCCCATTTATAGGCGATCTGGGTGATCGAACGCTTGACCAGAATCGGGCTTGCCAGTTCCTCGGCGCAGCGTGCCAGCCGGCGGCGCTGAACGTAGCGGCATACGGTTTCGCCGTGCTGTTCGAACAGGCGGTAGAGCTGGCGCACCGACATATGAAAGGCCGCCGCCAGACGCTCCGGGCCGAGGTCGTCTTCGTGCAGGTGCTGGTCGATGAACTGCTGCACACAGATAAACAGCGTGCCATCGGCCTGCTCCATGAAGGACGGTGTGAGCGCCTGATGCTGATGGATGGCCGGCAACAGCGCGACCAGCGACTCCGAGATGCCCCGTTCGCGTTCCTCGATCGCGGCCAGCGGCTCGGAGATCATCCGATTGACCACCAATTGCAGGATCTGGCTGCTGGCGCAGTCCGCGGTGATCTTCATGAACGGAATCGTGGTATCACCGAAGCGCTTTGCGACCTCGCTGCGACAAAGATGCAGTGAATCGTGCTCGATCAGGCCATGGGGAATAATGTCGCAGGCCTCGACCGAATCCATCAGCGCCATCTCGCCGGGACGCAATGTGATGGCGACATCATTTTGAATCAGGGTGGCGTGCCCCTGTTTTTGCACCACCAGGAAGCAGAAACGGTCCTCATCGCGATGTTGTGGGCGACGATTGGTAATCTTTTCTGCGTTCGTGACGATGTTTGCAATATCGATTCCGCCATTGGAGCGGCTTGAAACACTGCCCTGAAAGCTTCGGCGGTCTCTGGGTGTGGAGTCGAAATTGCCACATGCTTGCCTTACGGCGCCAAGCCAGGCATCGAACGACAGCGAGGTTGCATTCGTGGTTAGCATTGGGTCACCATATTCATTAACATTTTAATGGTTCAATCGACTCTAAAGAAAAAAATGAACCGACACCACCATCCATTGGTCAAGCACACCCTTGGTCGAATGGAGGGGGGATAGCAATAATGCAAGCTTCATGCCATGACCACGAGCGATGCGCCCGAAGGAGTCATTCATGACAATTACACTGCATCACTGCCTTGATGCCACTGAGCATGCTCAGCGTCTGGACGGCTGGCAACAGGAATCCAATCAGATCGAAGCGGGCTGTTTTTCCGGCGAAATCGTGGATGTTGCCAGCCGCGATGTGCGTCTTTTCCGGGAAAGCGCCAATCTGGGGCTGTCTCAGCGGATGCATTTTCCCGAGTCGCAGTGGCACCTGGTCACGCCGATACGCTGGTCCAACAGTGACTTGTTTGGCAGCGACGCGGTGACCGTTTTGCCAAGCTGCGACCAGTTCTGGAGCGTGGCGCCATCGAACTACGACCTACTGGTGGCCTCCATCGACCGAAGCCGACACCCCTGGCTTGGCCGCGATGAGCACCGATTGCGCCGACTCGAGGTGCCGAAGGGGCTTTTGAATCAGGTGCGCGGGCAGTGGCAGGGCATGACCGACTACCTGCGCCAGCGCCCCGCCCACGAGCTGATGACGCCGACGCTTCAGCAGTCTCTGATGCGCCAGATCGAAGACAGTATTGAGCTCTTGTTGAGCGAATGTGCGCTGAGCTTTGAGCCGGACGTCAGCAACTACCGCACCCGGCGCTACATCGTCGACCGCTGCCAGGCGCTGATGCGCAGCCAGCCCGAGGACCCACCGTCACTGATGGCGCTGTGCGACCAGCTGAAGATTTCACGCCGGACGCTTCAATACAGCTTTCAGGCCGAAGTGGGGCAGTCACCGGTCAACTACCTGCGGGCGCTGCGACTCAACGCGGTGCGCCGAAGCCTTCTAAAGACCCCGACCCAGCGCCTGGCCGACGCCGCCGCCGGCCAGGGCTTTTTTCACCAGAGCTACTTCTGTCGCGAATACCGGCGCCTGTTTCAGGAGCTGCCTTCAGCCACCCGCGACCGGGCACTCATGGCGGCCCGCCCGAGCGTGGCCTAGCGGTCTGCAAGTGTACGGTCGAGCTGGAACCGGCCGGCCTAGAAGCGGCCGAACCGATAGGGGCGCGGATCGATGATCGGCTCGCTGTTCATGACCAGATCCGCCGCAAGCTGACCGGCGGCCGGCGAGGTTCCGAACCCGTGGCCGGAGAAGCCGGTGGCAAGCGTCAGCCCCGGCACGCCGGGCACGGCATCGATGACCGGGTTTGAATCTGGCGTAATGTCGATCATTCCCGCCCAGGACTCTTCAACGCTCATGTTCTCGAATGTAGGCCAGGCCGCAGACAGGTTGCGATACGCCTCATCATTGAGCTTTTGGTTGATCGGCGGGTCGATGGTGCGCACCTGTTCGAACGGCGATTTGCCGTTTTTCCAGCGCCGCGGCATCGTCAGGTCCCGCCAGAAATGCTTGCCCATCGAGATCCGCATCAGCCCCCACTGCGCGCGCAGTGCGCTCAGGTACTTCGAGCCGACCAGCAGGTGATCGAGTGTGAGCGGGGCGTCCAGCGCGCCGCGCTGGGTCACGATAAACCCGCCATCCTTGTGTTTTCTGAACGAGAAGTCCGGCCCGCCGACGGCGGCGTCAGTGGGGCCGTTCATGGCGGTGGTACGAAACACCGACAGAACCAGAGGCAGCGTCGGCAGTGAAATACCGATGTTGCCCAGAAACCGTCGGGAGCCCATGCCGCCGGCCAGCAGAACCTGATCGCAGCGAATCTCGCCGCGCTCGGTCACAACGCCACTGACCTTGCCGCCGGCGCGGGTGAGGTTGCGCACCGCGCAGTGCTCGACAATTACCGCACCGCGCTTGATGGCGGCGCGGGCGATGGCGCTGGAGGCAAGCGTCGGCTCGGCGCAGCCGTCGGACGGCGTGAAAATGGCCCCGGCCCAGTCGCCGCGACCGCCCGGCACCTGCGCATCGACTTCGCGTGCACTTAGAATTTTCGAATCAAGCGACAGGCTCGAGACTGACTTGAGCCAGGCTTCGTGCACGGCGAGCTGATCCGGCGTGCGCGAGAGAAACATGATGCCGGACTGGCGATAGCCGACATCGCTGCCGGTACGCTCATTCATCGTGGCCCACAGCCGGTCGGAGGCCAGCGCCAGCGGAACATCCTCCTTGTGGCGGCTGGTCTTTCGAATCCAGCCCAGATTGCGGGAAGACTGTTCGCCGGCGATGCGGCCCTTTTCCAGAACCGTGACGGAGACGCCGCGTTCGGCGAGCGTCAGGGCGGCGGTCAGGCCGATGATGCCGCCCCCGATGATGACCACGGTGGTCGATTCGGGAAAATCAGTGGAAGTCTCGACGGGTGCGATTTTCGGTGCCATGAACGCGTCCTGATCGGTCGGTGACCCAACGCAGTACGACCGGACAGGCCGGTCGTACTGCGTTGACTCGAAGTTAAGGGGCCAAACGCTGCCTCACTGAGCGGAGGTATCGATCCGGGTGGTTTCGGCGCGGCCGGCGCCACGGTACGCGGTCACTTCCAGCTCGACCTTGTAGACCTCAGAGCCCAGCGGCGGGCAGGTCACGGTGATCACCGGATCAACGCCGCGCATGGTTTCACCAAACAGCGTCATGACGGTTTCGGTGTCGGCCGGGTTCTGGATGAAGATCTTCGCCGACACCACATCGGCAAGGCTGCTGTCGACGGCGGCCAGGCCACGCTCGATGTTGGCAAACACCTGCTTTAACTGCTCGCTGACGTCGTCGGGAATGTCCTTGGTGTCCGGGTTACGCCCGGCGGTGTTGGATACGAGGATCCAGTTATCCACGGCCACTACGCGAGAGTAGCTGGCGTGGTCTTCGAATTTGGAGCCGGTCTTGACCTTGGTAATCGTCGTCATTGGAAGGCGCTCGTTTTGATATCGATGAAGGGTCGGGCACCGGCGCACGGCGCGGTGCCCGCAGGTTGGGCGAGCGGCGCTTACTTGAGCGCGGGCTCATCCCACAGGTTGAGTGATACGCCGATGCCCTGTTCCACGGCCTTGCGGTAGACGACCGTTGCCCAGGCGACGTCCTCGACCGGCATGCCGCCGACCGACATCATGATGATTTCGTCGTCACTCTGGCGCCCTGGGCTATCGCCGGAGACGATCGCGCCGAGGTCCTCGAGCGCGCTGGCCTCAAGCGTACCGGCGTGAATCATGTCCATGAATTTCACACCGACCAGGGGAATGAAGTTGTGCGCGGGCTTGGGCACTTCCTCGTACCAGGCTTCATACAGGCCGGTGTCGTCGAGCACCTTGCGCACGTCCGGCGCTTCCATGCCGGCATCGAAGTTGCACGGCGCGGGCATGGCTAGAAAGGCGCCGGGTTTGACCCACTCACGCTTGACCATCGGGTACTTGTCCGGGTCGCCGACTTCGCCGGAGGCGCAGTAGGTCACGATGTCGGAGCCGCGTACCACCGCTTCTTCGGTGTCGACAATCTCGACGCTGACTTGCGGGTAGTGCTCGCTTGCCCACTCGACAAAGCCGTTGATGTTGTTCTCACTGCGGCCCTTGAGCTTGATGGTGTCGATGTCAGGGCAGACCGCCATGAACGCCGCCACACTGGTGCGCCCCATCACGCCCGGGCCCAGAAGGCCAATCACGCGGGAATCCTTGCGCGCCAGGTGACGTGCGCCGACGCCTGGTACCGCGCCAGTGCGGTAGGCCGACAGCAGGTTGGCTGACATGTACGCCAGCGGTGCGGCGGTGTCGGGGTCGGTCAGCGTGAACATCAGAATCGAACGGGGCAGGCCCTTTTCGCGGTTGGCGATGTTGGAGCCGTACCATTTCACGCCGGAGGTGCAGAAGCTGCCGCCGAGGTAGGCCGGCATCGCCATCATACGGCGATCCGCCGTCGGCTTCGGCATGGTCGGGAAGGGCGATTCCTCCGGAAACATGATCATCGCGCCGTGAGAGTCATTGTTTGGCCCGGCCATGCGGTAATCACCGATGTGCAGGAGGTGGAAGACTTCTTCCATGGTGTCCACGCAGGCGGCCATGTCGGTCACACCGGCGCGGATCATGTCCTGCTCGGAGAGGTAGATGAAATCGATCTTGGTATTGTTGTTCATGGTGTGCGTCCCTCAACGAATGCGTGTTCGAATGCGATGTATTCCATAGTGCGTATCGGCGCGCGCAGGCGTTAGCACAGATCGGCAACTCGGTGGCAAACGTCGACCAATGGCTTAAGGGGTAAAGGGAAGTACCAAGATACGGCGATACCGTGAGTGGTATGGGGCGCCTTATTTTAAACGCGCGTCTTAGTGGTTATAGCGTGTCTTAGTGGTTATAGCGTGTCGGTGGTTGGTCGAGAGTAAGAGGGGAGAAGAGGCTTTTAATCTTCAAACCACCCGGTCAGTAACTGACCGGGTGGTGATAGCAGGGTTAGCAAGGTTAACTCGGCAGAAACTCGCGTCCCCAGCCGGTGCCGGCAACGCCGCGCTCGATCATCGAGTCGATAGTCGCGTCGTCATGACCGAGCTTCGAGAGTATTGCCCGGGTCGAGGCGCCGAACCGTTCGGTTTGTGAGGGTGCGGCGATCGGCGCGTGTCGCGGGCGAATCGAGTAATGATCGATCTGAGTGATGCAGTGGCCGCTCGGATGGTCGGGGTAAATCGAAAACGCGTAGCTTCCGCGGTCAATGCCCATGTGCCCATCGGCATGACGGCTGTTGTCGGCCCTGAGTGTTTCAATGCTCAAGGGCTCGGCGGCCGCGATATCGATGTCATGCAGCAATTGAATCCAATAGGCCGAGGGTGCGCGCTCGAAGGCATGGGCCAAAAACTCGCCGACGTTTTTGGTTTCAGAGAGGCCATTAAGGGCCTCGAGCTGCGCCAGCCGGGGAAGCTCCGCTTGGCACGCGTCTAGATAGATCCACCCATCGCTGGTTCGGTAAAAATGCGAGAGCGCGCTATTGCCAAGTGCATTACGGCCTGATGGTTCATCAAAGGCGGCTCTGCCTGAGTAATCGAAGGCAAAGGGCAATTGAGCGAGGTTGGTAACGGCAGAAAGCGAGGTGCGGGCGCGTGAAGCTTCGCCGGTTCTCTGGCGATGATACAGCGCTACGGCCATGCCAAGCCCACCAGCGAATCCGCAGTTGACGTCCAGGGTTCCAAGGTGAGCGTGCTCTTCTGGCGTCTCTGGGCCGCCAAAACGACTCATGATGCCACTCACGGCTTGAATGATATCGTCGTAGCCGATGTAGTCGGTTTTTGGCCCCGGGCGGGGGCCGCCCAGGCAGTCCAGGCGGCAAAACAGAACACCTGGATTGATGGCCTGGAGGCTTTCGTGATCGAGCTCGAGGGCCTTCAACTGCCGTTGTGGGGCATTGATGACGACCATATCGACGCTTTTGATCAGCTGATGAAAGAGCGTGCGGCCCTCATCGCCGGTAATGTCAATTAGAGCACTTTGCTTGCCCATGCCGGTCTGGAATGTGAATAGGGTGCCGATCAATGGGTCATAAAGTGGTTTTACTGGGTCCAACTTGATCACTTCTGCGCCGAAACGGGTCAGAAATGCCGTGGAGTGCGGGCCGGCGATGACGTTGGTCAAATCGAGCACGCGCACGCCGTCGAGCCATCCCTTGGCGGAGGTGGGTGGTATATTCTGGCGTTGAGAACGGTTCGAGGCGTGCGTCTGCTCGGCACGTGTCAGTTCGTCCAGCGCTTCTTCGAAACACACCTGTTTTCTCGGACGCGGCGTCAACATGAGTTCACTCGATGCCTCTAGCCACACGATGGGCCCAGGCTGTTTCATTCGGCCGTATTCGGGGTCATCGACCTCGATAATCAGCCCTGCGGTATTTGTGTGCTCGTCGTTAACCCACTCTTTTGTCGTGCGGTGCGGCGCCCCGGGAATGCCGTTTTCGCCGAAAATAACGCCCCATTCACCCGATGTTTTTTCGAGAAAGGCCGCTTTCATCTTGGCGGAAATACGGTCGGCCCATTTTTTGGGCAGCGGGTAGACGCCGATGGAGGTTTCGCCTTCCCATTCACTGATGGGTAGGTGCAGATCTTCGACTTCAGGCAGACCTTCCGCGACCAGTTCATCGTAAATGCCCAGCGCTTGCAGGGCGCGGCGGGCGTGATTTCGATGAGATGGGCATACGCAGTAGAACATGCGGTCATCGGCGCATAGGTAGGTGCGATAGAATGGATCGAGGTACTCCTGAAGGGCTTCGTAGCTGAGATCCATCGAAATGTCGTTGGCTTTGCGGTACTCAATCTCTTCTTCCCGCATGGTTTTGTAGCGCTCTGGCAGGTTGTCGATAACGATGGAGTTATACGATAGGCCTTCCATTAGTGCTGACGCGACCGGCACTTCGATGATGTCTCCTTGACCGCTTTTTTCACGAGCCAGCAAGGCCATGACTACGGCACTGGCAGCGAGTGTTGTGGCGTAGGCCGAGCCTAAAGGTAGGGGGGAGAAGCTTGGATTGAGCCCCATCAGAACGCGGTTGAACCCCATGTCGGTAAACGCCCCGGAGGTCGCGGCGACGATGGCCTCGGTCGCTTTCCATTCGCGCCGCAGTTCATCGTTACTGGCAAAACCGGGCATCGAGAGTGTAATGAGATCCGAGCGCTCGGCGGTGAGCTGATCGAAATCGATACCGAGCCGTTTCATGACACCCGGGCGGAAGCTTTCGATCACGACATCGGCTTTCTTGATGAGCGCCATCGCGTGCTCAAGGCCTTCGGAGGTTTTCAGATCAAGCCGGAGGCAGCTTTTGTTTCTGTGCAGTATGGCGTTGGCCGGGTGGTCCCATTGGGGGCCTTGAGGCGGGTCGATATGGACGACGGTTGCGCCTAGATCGGCGAGTACCATGGCGGTTGCAGGACCTGCGATTTGTTGCCCGAAATCGACAATGCGAACCCCGGCCAATGGGAGCTGCGTGCACGTTTTCATCAAAACTCACCCTCTTAGACACATCGGCAAAAATAATGCTCAGGCAGCGATGCGCTTGTTGACGTGCTTCACCGCCTGACTCGACAAGAGGCGATCCTAGTTTTTGCGACAGAGGACGACCAACAATAAAAAAAAGGCCTTAGACCTCATTTTTTTGATGTGCGGTGGCATAAATTTTTTAGGGGCTAAGGGAAGGGTTTTCTTGCTTGCCAAGATTGAGTGGAGCTCACAAGAATGGCGTCCATCCTTTTGCACGAACACTCTTTGCCACCCCGCTCATTGCTTCGTCGGATCGAGGCGATGGAAACGCTGTTTCAGCGGCAGGGGGAATTGTCCGTTGCGGCGAGGGGGCGTGTCTTTTTTGAGCCACTGTTACTTGAAAGCGAGGGAGTCGTCATGTCCACACAGGTTGTTTTGCCGCGTACTATGCAGATTGGCGAGCACTCAAGTCATGCCTTGCCTGACGTGCTAGCTACTTTGGGCTGCACGCGTCCGCTGATCATCACAGACGGCATGATGGTTAAACTCGGCTACGCCGAAAGGCTTCAGAGCGTGCTGAGCGAGCATAACCTCAGTGCTGATGTGTTTTCAGATACGCTGCCTGAGCCGACAGTTGCGTCTATCCAAGCGGGCGTATCGACGGCACGTGATGGCAACTACGACAGCATTATTGCGTTAGGCGGTGGCAGCCCTATCGACAGTGCCAAAGCGATTGCAATTCTTGCCCGCCATGGCGGAGAAATGCGCGATTACAAGTTCCCGCGACAAGTCGATGAGCAGGGCATTCCAATTATTGCTATCCCGACCACAGCAGGCACTGGGTCAGAAGTCACTCGGTTCACAATCATTACCGATGAGACAACCGATGAAAAAATGCTGTGTGCCGGGCTTGGGTTTATGCCTGTTGCGGCCTTGATCGATTATGATTTGACGCTGAGCCTTCCTGCTCGAACTACAGCAGACACCGGCATTGATGCCATGACGCATGCCATCGAAGCGTACGTCAGCAAAAAAGCCAATCCGTACAGCGACAGTCAGGCGCTCTCGGCTATGCGGTTAATCGGGCCCAATCTGCGCCGGGTCTATCACAGCGGTGAGGATAAATCGGCTCGTGAGGCAATGATGCTGGGATCGACCCTTGCTGGCATCGCCTTTTCTAACGCCTCGGTTGCTCTAGTGCACGGAATGAGTCGCCCGATCGGTGCGCACTTTCATGTGCCCCACGGGCTTTCGAACGCTATGCTACTGCCGGAGGTAACAGCGTTTTCACTGCCGTCGGCGCCTGAGCGCTACGCCGAGTGCGCAAGGGCACTTGGTATGGCTGAAGTGACAGACAGCGATGAAGTTGCCAACCATAACCTGATCGAGGCGCTCACCTTGCTGAATCAGGAACTGAACGTTCCGACCCCTGAGCAATATGGTATTAAACGCCAGCATTTCTTCGATGTGTTGCCCCAAATGGCCGAGCAGGCTCTAGCCTCAGGCTCCCCTGGAAATAACCCACGCGTTCCCAGCGCGGATGAGATCGTCGAAATTTATCGGCGTCTCTGGTAGATCGTACGTATGTATCTGCGAGATCGAGACGCTTAGACATCTCTTTCTAAAGAGTCAGAATCCGGCAGTACAAAACCCAGGGTGGCGCACAATGTAATCGCATAGCCACCCTGGTTTTATGTTTTAAAAGTAACTGGGTTTATGTCTTAAAAGTAAAACACTCTTCAGACCATAGACTAACCGCGGTCCAGATCAGCGAGTGGCATAATCATTTTTAGAAGGTAATTTCTAATGTAATGAGAGGCTATGTGTGGATATTGAGTGTTCACTCTCGCCTCGATTCCCAATGATGTATGTCCAGGAGCGATCATCCGTCCCATGAGCAGAAGGCTTCCTCCTTTGAACTGGCTGCGCTCTTTTGAGGCGGCGGCTCGCCACCTGAGTTTCACTCGTGCGGCCAACGAACTCCATATGACACAGGCTGCGATCAGTCAGCACATCAAAGGGCTGGAATCTCAGCTGAGTGTTTCATTGTTCAAGCGTCTGCCGCAGGGACTTGTGCTCTCGGATGCAGGGCTTGCCTATCTGCCTGCGATTCATGAGGCCATCGAACGCCTATCTGCGGCGACCGAGGAGCTGTTCGGGCAGGGACGCCCCAAGCTGATTACGATCAGAGCGAGTCTGGTTTTCTTTACAACGTGGTTAGCGCCCCGCCTGGCCCGGTTTCGAGCACTCCATCCTAATATCGATCTGCGTTTCACCAGCAATATTTGGGCCGGCGAGGGCTACAAGGATGCGGATATGGAAATTCGCTATGGTCAAGGAGGGTGGTCTGGTATGACGTCTGAGCGCCTGACCTGGGATGAGCTCTTCCCGGTATGTCGCCCGGGCATGTTCAAGTGCAGCGCGCAATTATCCTCGCTTGAGGCTTTGTCTGGTCAGACGCTCTTGCATGTGATCGGGTATGAAGAGGGGTGGGGATACTGGCTTAAAAAAACGGGCGGTAGCCATTTCGATACCCGAGCAGGACTTCAATTCGACACCTTGATCAGCGCGCTGGAAGCCGCCGCTCAAGGCATCGGGATCGCGCTCGGGCGAAGCTCTTTGGTCGAAGATATGATTGCTCGAGGGCGTTTGGAAGCACCTTTTGGCCCTAGAATATCCACTTCAGAAGCATTTCACTTGGTCTATTCGAGCCACCATTATCTTCATCCTCATGCAGCAGCATTTCGTGCTTGGCTGCTTGACGAAGCAGGTATGACTCACGGTGACTCGATGTTCGATGCTGCGCTTGGTTAGCGCGTCGATAGGCTTTCCCTCGATTCAGGAGGTGCTTAAGCATTTACCCTGAGTATTTTGTTAGTCCAGATAGTGAAAACCCTGGTGAGGCTTACCAAGGTTTAGACGCCGACCAGACACTTCCAGTCCATTTGCATCGAAGAGTGAGGGGTATCCGCGCGTTAAGTCAGCCCAAATACACAGTTGAATATTCACTCCATATTCTGAATCTGTTCTCGCATCTGCTCGATCAACACTTTCAGCTCCACCGCGCAGCGGGTGGTGTCGGTGACGACGGCCTTGGAGGAGAGTGTGTTGGCTTCGCGGTTGAGTTCCTGCATCAGGAAGTCGAGCCGGCGACCGACGGGGCCGCTTGAGATGAGTTGCCGCTCTACTTCATCCACATGAGTCTCGAGCCGGTCGAGTTCTTCCGCCACATCGGATTTCTGCGCGAGCAGCGCCATTTCGGCTTCAAGCCGAGCGGGGTCGAGTTCGGCCTTGGCCTGCTCGAGCCGTTCGAGGATGAGCTGGCGCTGGCGCTCGAGCACGGCGGGCAGGTGGGCGCGCACCTCCGCGACCTGCGCGCGAATGCCGGTCAGACGCTCGCGGATCAGCTCTGCCAAGCGTTCACCTTCACGGGCGCGGCCTTCGAGGAAATCGGTCAGTGCGTGGTCAAACAGCGCGAGCGCCTCGGCGTGGAGGGCGTCGTTATCGACGCCTTCGGAGGCCGTGACGCCGGGGTAATCCAGCAGCGCCAAAGTGCTGGGCATGCTGCTTTGCGGGAGCCTGCGCTGAATGGCTTCCATGGTCTGGGCCAGGGTTTCGAGCCGGGTGTGGTTGATGGTCAGGCTCTTGGCGGTGTCGTCCTGCTCGAAGCGCAGGTGGCATTCGACCTTGCCGCGCGCGACCGCTTTTCTGAGCTTTTCCCGGTAGTGCGGCTCGAGGTTTCTCAAGGTTTCCGGCAGGCGGAAGTGCGGCTCGAGATAGCGCTGGTTGACCGAGCGCAGCTCGAGGCTCAGCGTGCCCCAGGGCGTTTCACGGTGTTGGCGGGTGAAGGCGGTCATGCTGTGCGCCATGGGAGCACTCCTTGTGATCAAACGACAGGCGGTCGACCTCGGTCGACTCAGGTTGTGGCGCAGTGTAACGGATTAACGCGCGCAAGCGTGTAGAATGGGCGCACTTCGACGGCGCGCTGCGCTTACTTACTGACAGATGAGGTTTTCCGATGCGCCCAAGTGGACGTACCCCCGATGCCCTGCGCGAGATCAAGCTGACCCGTGAATTCACCCGCTACGCCGAAGGCTCGGTGCTGGTGGAGTTCGGCCATACCCGAGTGCTTTGCAACGCAAGCGTGGAGGCCGGGGTGCCGCGCTGGCTTCGGGGCAAGAATCAGGGCTGGGTGACGGCGGAGTACGGCATGCTCCCGCGCGCGACCCATACTCGAGGCGGGCGTGAGGCCTCGCGTGGCAAGCAGGGCGGCCGCACGCTCGAGATTCAGCGGTTGATCGGGCGTAGCCTGCGCGCGGCGGTGGATCTTAAAAAGCTCGGCGAGTTCACCATTACGGTGGATTGTGATGTGCTTCAGGCCGATGGTGGCACGCGCACGGCAGCGATCACCGGCGGCTGCGTGGCGCTGATGGAGGCGATCCGCCACATGCAGCGCAAGCGCCAGATCAAGAGTGACCCGTTCAAGCAGCTGGTAAGCTCGGTCTCGGTCGGCATCTACAAGGGCACGCCGGTGCTGGATCTGGATTACGACGAGGATTCCAACGCCGACACCGATCTCAACGTGGTGATGACCGAAGATGGCGGGTTGATCGAGGTGCAGGGCACCGCCGAGCAGGCGCCTTTTTCACGGCTTGAGCTGAACGCGATGCTGGATCTGGCCGAGAAGGGCGGCAAGGATCTGTTCGTGCATCAGCGCCAGGCGCTGGATGTGCGCGATTGATCAGACGCGTTTGGCGTCACACCCCTGATCTGGCTGATCGATACAACAACGCCAGCCCGAGAGCTGGCGTTGTCGGCGAGGGACCGTCGCGCTTACAGAGGCAGATCGTACTCAACGATCAGGGGCGCATGCTCTGAGAACGTGGCGTTGGTGTCGACCCAGGCGTTCTTGATGGTGCGCTGAAGGTTGGGGCCGACGACCTGATAGTCCAGCCGCCAGCCGTCCTGACGCTGGCGCGGCAGGTCGCTGTCGAGCTTGGGCCAGTAGGTGTAGTGGCCGCCATCGCGCTTGATCTCGCGGAAGGTGTCGATGAAGCCCAGTGGCCCGAACACCTGATCCATGAACGCGCGCTCTTCCGGACGAAAGCCTGGGGTGCCCTGGTAATCGGCCCAGTGGGCCAGATCAATGGTCTTGTGGGCGATGTTCCAGGTGCCGCAGAGGATGTATTCGCGGCGCTTGCGGCTCAGCTTGGTCAGATACTCGGTGTATTGCGTGATGAAGCGCTGCTTGGCGTGCGGCTCCTCGGGCATCAAAAACGAGACCACGCTGAACTTGTCGTAGTCGGCCTGCAGAAAGCGGCCTTCGTTGTCGCACTGCTCGAAGCCGAGCCCGTACATGATGGCCTTCGGAATCTGCTTGCAGTAGATCCCCACGCCCGAGACGCCGTCTTCTTCGGCATCGAGAAAATAGCCTTCGTAGCCTGAGGGGTACAAAAGCGCTTCCTCGAACTCGAAGCTTTTTTCCTTGAGGTTCTGAATACAGATGACGTCGGCGTCTTGCTCGGCGATCCAGTCGAGCAATCCCCGCTCGACGGCACCTCGGATACCATTGACGTTGATGCTGGCGATTTTCATACGTGGTCCCTTGTTTTTCGCGCGTGTATGATACCCGAGCTTTGACCGTTTTGGTAAACCGACTGGCTCATCAAAGGGAACGACATGCTTGACTATCAGCGAGAATTCATCGAATTCGCCATTTCCGAAAACGCACTCTCGTTCGGCGAGTTCACTTTGAAGTCCGGTCGGATCAGTCCTTATTTTTTCAATGCCGGCTGTTTTCATACCGGTCGAGCACTGGACATGCTCGGTCGATGCTACGCTAATGCCATTGAACGCGCCGGGCTCGATATCGATGTGATTTTCGGGCCGGCCTACAAGGGCATTCCGCTGGCATCGGTCACAAGCCTGTCGCTTGCCACCCACCATGACCGCAATTTGCCCTTTGCGTTCAATCGCAAGGAAGCCAAGGATCACGGTGAAGGCGGGCAGATCGTCGGCGCCGAGCTCGCCGGCCGCATCGCCATCATCGATGATGTGATTACGGCGGGCACCGCCATCCGTGAAGTCATGGCGCTGATAAACGGTGCCGGAGCCACTGCCGCCGGCGTGATCGTGGCGCTGGATCGTCAGGAACGCGGTCAGGGTGAAACGAGCGCCATTCAAGAGGTCGAGGCTGAGTTCGGTATGCCGGTCGTGCCGATCGTGACGCTGGATCTCATACTAGAGTACCTTGAAACGTACGCCGGGGAGTCGCTTCAGGGTCACGCCGAAGCCATTCGTGACTACCGCGCCCGCTATGGTGTCGAGCGCTCGAGCTGACCAGGTTGCTGCCGACGTTGTTTCTACCGACTTCATTCAAGGATGACACACCATGAAAAAAATTCTCTCATGCGCCGCAGGCCTCGGGCTAGCGTTCGCCGCAACGAATTCCTTTGCCCTGAGCCTGAACGCCAACACCAGCTCCAACGGCACTCAGGTCAACGCCTCGCAAGGCCTGTTCCCGGGGCTTGACGCCGGCATCGGTTATTTTGAAACCGACGACAACGGCCACACCAACAAGGCCTATTCCGGCTCGTTGATGTTCTCGCCCTACACGCCGCTGGTCGATCTGAGCGTCGGCGCCCGTTATCAGTACTGGGATGCCCATCAAGGCCACGGCGGCGGTGTCGGCCTTGGCGGTTCGGCGTTCGTCGATACCCCGATTCCGCGCGTCTCGGTCGGCGGCTACGGCTTCTATACACCGGAAGGCCTGAGCCACGGCGACTACGAAAAAGGCTATGAGTACGGCGCCCAGCTTCGGGCAACGCTTCTGGCCAACACCTACGGCTACGTCGGCTATCGCTATGTGCGCGCCGATTTCGACGGTCATGACACCTCGACCCTCGACAGCGGCCCGGTCTTTGGGGTGAGCGTCGGCTTCTGATGCTCGACATCGTGCTCTATCAGCCGGAGATTCCGCCGAACACCGGCAACATCATCCGGCTGTGTGCCAATACGGGGTTTCGCCTGCATCTGATCGAGCCGCTCGGGTTCGTGCTTGATGACAAGCGCCTGCGCCGCGCCGGGCTCGATTACCACGAATGGGCGCGGGTGCAGGTCCACGTCGATTTTGACGCGTTCATGGCCTCCGTTGCGCCGGCGCGCGTGTTCGCGGTCTCGACCCGTGGGCGCACCTCGTACACCGAGGCGGGGTTCCAGTCAGGAGATGCGCTGGTGTTCGGCCCCGAAACCCGGGGCCTGCCGCAGGCCATGATCGATGCGTTGCCGGAAGCTCAGCGGCTTCGCATTCCGATGCTGCCGGAAAGCCGCAGCCTGAACCTGTCGAACGCCTGCGCGGTGATCGTGTTCGATGCCTGGCGTCAGCTCGGATTCGAGGGCGCGGTGGATCTCGACTGGGGCGCGTAAGCGCCTCAGTCGTAACGCGTACCGATCAGCCCAGCAGCGAGCGCAGCCCGGCGATGGCGCTGGCGCCGCGCTCGCGTTTCTTCTCCGGGTCGTCCTTGTCGGGGCGGCCTTCCCACTCCAGATCCTCTTCCGGCAGTTCGTCCAGAAAGCGGCTCGGGGTGCAGTTCATCATCTCCCCGAACGCCTTGCGCTGGCGGGCAAGGGTCAGGGTCAGCGTCTGGCGGGCACGGGTGATCGCCACGTAGGCCAGCCGCCGCTCTTCCTCGATGTCGCCGTTTTCGATCGAATTGCGGTGAGGCAAAAGCTCTTCTTCAAGCCCCATCACGTAGACGTGGGGAAACTCGAGGCCTTTTGAGGCGTGCATGGTCAGAAGCTGCACGCGGTCGGCGTCGTCTTCCTGCGCCTGTTGATCGAGAATGTCGCGCAGCACCAGCCGTGAAATCGCGGCCTCGACACTGTCGGTCTCGTCGTCGCTCTCAACGTCGCCGTTGTCATCGGCCTCGCGCTGCATCGATTGCTCGAGCTGATCGACTAAAATCCAGACATTGGCCATCCGTTTGTCGGCGATCTGCGGGGCGCTGGCGTTCTGGTAGAGCCAGGCCTCGTAGTCCATTTCTAGAAACATCTGGCGGATGGCAGCGATGGATTCGCCCTGATCCATTCGCTTGCGCACGCCGTCGATGAAATGCGCGAACCGGCCCAGGCGCTCGATGGCCCGTTCGGGCAGCACTTCACCGAGCCCCATCTCATGGCAGGCCGAAAACAGGCTGACGCGGCGCTCGCCGGCGTAGTTGGCGAGCTTTTCGAGCGTGGTCGGGCCGATCTCGCGACGTGGCACGTTGACCACCCGCAGGAAGGCGTTGTCGTCGTCGGGGTTGATCAGCACCCGCAGGTAGGCCATCGCGTCCTTGATCTCGTTGCGCGAGAAAAACGAGGTGCCGCCGGAGAGCTTGTAGGGAATCTGGTAGTGCTGGAGCTTCAGCTCCAAAAGCCGGGCCTGAAAGTTGCCACGATAGAGCACCGCGAAATCACGCCACTGGGCGGATTCCTTGATCCGTCTAGTCAGCATTTCACTGGCGACCCGCTCGGCCTCGGCCTCCTCGTTGCGGGTGAGCAGCACCCGAATCGCCTCGCCTCGGCCCTTGTCCGACCACAGCGTCTTTTCATAGACGTGGGGGTTATTACTGATCAGCGTGTTGGCGGCCTTGAGGATGATCGAAGTAGACCGATAGTTCTGCTCGAGCTTGATGACCTTGAGGCTCGGAAAGTCTTCTCCGAGCTGAATCAGGTTTTCCGGCCGCGCGCCGCGCCAGGCGTAGATCGACTGATCGTCGTCGCCGACCACGGTAAAGTTCTGGCGCTCGGCCATCAGCATCCGCACCAGCTGGTACTGGCTCGAGTTGGTGTCCTGATACTCATCGACCAGCATGTAGTGAATGCGCCGGCGCCACTTGGCCAGCACCTCCGGATGACGCTCGAACAGGGTGACCGGCAGCAGGATCAGGTCGTCGAAATCCACCGCGTTGTAGGCTTTCAGATGGCGCACATAGTGTTCGTAGATGCGGGCGGCGAACGCCTCGTCTTCGGTCTCGGCGTGAGAGATCGCCTTGCCCGGCAGCACCAGATCGTTCTTCCATTGGGAGATCAGGCCCTGCACTTTTGAAATCTGCTCGGCATCGACCTGAGCGTCCTTGTGCATCAGATCCTTCAGCAGGGTCTTGGCGTCTTCTGGATCGAACAGCGAAAAGCCCGGGCGCAGGCCGAGCGTCTTGAGTTCGGCGCGGATGACGTTGAGCCCGAGGGTATGGAAGGTCGACACCGTGAGCCCATGACCGCTCTTGCCCGGCAGCATCGACTGCACCCGCTCTTTCATCTCGCGGGCGGCCTTGTTGGTGAAGGTTACGGCGGCGATGCGTCGCGCGCTCATGCCACACTCCTGCACCAGATAGGCGATCTTGGTCGTGATCACGCTGGTCTTGCCGGAACCTGCGCCCGCAAGCACCAGGCACGGCCCCTCGATGGCGTGCACGGCCTCGCGCTGGCGTGGATTGAGGCCGTTGATTCGGTCGCGGATATCGGACATGGCACACCACCTGTCGAAGTCGGGAGATCGAGCGGAAAGCGCTCTATTATGAGGGATCGTACCCAGCGAGGCGAGCGGCGTTCGATCCGGTCCGGCGCTTGTATCATGCGTTCGGCTTCGAGCCTTGCCCGGCATTCGCGGCCTAGACCGACGATCCGAACGCGCAGTACATGATAAAGCGGCTGAGGCGCTGGTGCGCATCGTGACCACCAGCCTCTGTCACACCGACATGTTCACGCTCTCCGGCAACGACCCAGAAGGCTTTTTCCCCTGCGCGCTCGGTCACGAGGGCGTTGGCATCGGCGTCAATTCAGCCACGTTCGCGCTGGCAGAATCGCTCGGAGCTTCCGGGCATGGTGGATGAGTGGCTGTCGGGGCGATTCGCGCGGTGATTCACTAACAGCCGCCTGCGGCTCGGGGTCGCTCTGCGTTACGTCTTCGGTCGAGGTGCGCTACACTGCGCGCCTTTCGGCGGCTCGGCCCGCCCTTGACCGGAGAACCCTGCCATGTCCCTGCCCAACTGCCCGGCCTGTAACGGCGAGTACGTCTACGAAGACGGCCCGCTTTTGATCTGCCCCGAATGCGCCCACGAGTGGAACCCGAGCGAGGCCAGCGCTGACGACGACACGCCCGTGGTCAAGGACGCCAACGGCAACGTGCTCAGTGACGGCGACGCCGTGACGGTGATCAAGGATTTGAAGATCAAGGGCTCGAGCCAGGTTGTAAAGGTCGGCACCAAGGTCAGGAGCATCCGATTGGTCGAGGGCGATCACGACATCGACTGCAAGATCGACGGCATCGGGGCGATGAAGCTCAAGTCCGAATTCGTCAAGAAGGTCTGAAAATGCCGAGAAGGCCTGAAAATATCAGGAAGGCCTAGGCCCGGTAGGTCTGATGACCGTCCGGCTCACCGACGCCGGGCGGCGCGGCGTTTTTTTGCCTGCGCCGAATCAGCCGGGTGATGGTGATGGCGTTGGCAAGAATCACCATGGCCTCGGCCGTGACCCCACCGATGGACCCCGCCAACAGGTGACTGGCCAGCCAGAACGCCGCCGCAAGCGCCATACACACGCGCAGCGCAACGCCCTTGAGCAGAAACATGCTGACGGTGCCGATCAGCATGGCCACGAGCGCAGGGGCGTCTGCAAGGCTCTGCCAGGTAAGCCACGCGGCAAGACCGCTTGCGATCAATACCGCCATCATCACCCCGCGATGGCCTGGATAACGGCGCGCAAGGGCAATGCGCACCATCACCAGTACCGACAGGATGGATGCCGTCCAGCTCTGAAAGAACGCGAACTGCAGCGCGAACGCGGCGTTGGCGAGCAGCAGCAGCGCCATCAGGCGGTCATCGCGGGTATTTAAAAACGCGAGGATGCACAGCACCAGCGAGGCAAGCCCGAAGAACTGACCGGCGAGGTCGGTAAGTGACTCGAACATGGGAGCATCCTGTCGACGGTTGGGCCGCAGCGGGGCCGAACCTGCACCGTAGCATGCACGCGCCCGCCCTGCCGCACAGACGCCCGGCATTGCGACCGCGTGTCTGGCATGACGGGGTGATCGCACTCAACGTACAACGCCGCCCGGAGAGGGCGGCGTTGTACGTTTTGAGGTCTGGCCCGGGTCAGCGGGCGCCGGAGCCTGTGAAGACGGTCTTGATGGTTCTGATGATGATCAGTACGTCCATCCAGAACGAGAACTTGCGGATGTAGTAGAAATCATACTCGAGCTTTCGCTTCGAGCCCTCGACCTCGGACACATACCCCTGCTCGATCTGGGCCCAGCCGGTGATCCCCGGGCGCACGACGTGACGATAGCGAAAGAAGGGAATGTCCTTTTCATAGGCGGCGGTCAGTGACGGCGTTTCCGGGCGCGGGCCGATCAGGCTCATGTCACCTTTCAAGACGTTGAAGATCTGCGGCAGCTCATCGATGCGGTACTTGCGCAACACGCGCCCGACGCGGGTGATTCTCGGGTCTTCGACGCCGGCAGTCGGGGTCTGGTTCTCGGGGTTTACGTACATGCTTCGAAGCTTGTAGACGTCGAACTCGATGCCCTGAAAGCCTGCGCGTTTCTGCTTGAAAAACACCGGGCCCGGATCATCACGCTTGATCATGATGGCAGCGATGGCAATCGGCGGCAGAACCAGCGGCAGCATGATGAGCGCCACCACGAAATCCGCTGCGCGCTTGATGAGCTCATAGGTGTTGTTGGTCACCATCAGCCCATAGCGGTTCTGATAGATGTGCTCGAGCCCGACCTTGCCGGTCAGTTCCTCGTGAAACCGCTGGGCATCGTGCACCGGAATGCGCTGGATCATGCAGTCAGCCAGAAACCGCTGCCACTCGGGGCTTAATGCGCTCTTGAGATCGACCACGATGCCATCGATGCGCAGGTCTCTCAGATCCGGCTGCTGAAGCCAGCGCCAGTCGACCACGTTCTGCGTGCAGAAATCCTCCACCTGACCGATGGGCACCACGGCGATCTTTCGCACCCGGTAACGGTTACCGATCCAGTAACCGGTGTAGGCCGCCGCCAGTGACAGGGCGTAGGACATCAGCATCGGTTCGAGCGAGAAGTCGAGCTGGACCGTGGTCAGCAACAGGCCCATCAGAAAGTAGGTGATGGTCATGAACGGCAGGATGTAGATAAGCGCTCTCGTGCCCGGAAAGCGTGAAATCGAGTGTACTGCGCTGGTCGCGATCAGATAGGCAATGCCGCTTGCCATGATGGTGGTCATCGCGCCCTGGCTGTTCCACTGCCAGCCCCAGGTTAGAAGCGCCGGAATGACCGTGGTCAGCACGAACCCCAGGACCAGATTGGTGCGAAAGCTCAGAAGGATCCGTTCGTACCAGCGAGAGTGGCGAAGTCTGCCGTAGTCGGATTGGTAGGTCATTTGCATTTTTTTATTCCCACGCGATCCCCTGATCACGTTCCTTGTTGGATATCTGCACGTTACGGTCAGAAGCCATTTTCGGTCGGGCCGGGAATCGTGCCTCGATGATATGCCTGAGTCGGTCTCCAACATGCGCTCGATGCACGTAATTACTCGAACACTGCCGATGTTTTTATAGGGCTTTGAGTCCGCAACAAGACCTGCCTGAAGATAATCTTTATTTAGCGGATGAGAAAGAGAGTGGGCGGGTTAAAAGCACAATTGGCATATCTTTTAGATAATTTTCAGCGCGGGTCTCAATAAATGGTCAAAGATATTTTTAGATATTTCGTCGACCGTCTGTAGAGAAGTAAAAATAGGTTCATTCTCAATGATGACTAACATAAACGCCATTTCTTAGATGCCGTGTAATCCCTTAGGTTTTTTGTGGAGAATATGCGTAAAGCCTTGTGCTACGTGGCCTGAGCCGAAAAGAGGATTCTGCGCACCGTGCGCGCATCGGCACAGTTCCAGGGCGCTATGATGTTACTTTAAGTTTCAGGTAAAAGTGATTACGGCGACGCATAGAGATCCTAAATAATTAAAATAAAGGGAGAATTTCACCTTGGTTATTATCGCACTTTATCTAATGTTTATAGTGCCTTTATTGGTCTTCATGGTTGGGGCGGCAAAAGTGTCGTCAGACAGCGACCGATTTGTAACGCAACGGTTTCCACTGACAGAAGACATAATATTGTAATGGTTATATTGAACTAAAGTCTATTTTAATAGGTGTGTTATTATAAATAGAGATTTTTAAAAAGAGACGATTACTTATTGATAAAAGTCTTGATTAAAAAGGGTAAATTATTGCCTCTGCGGCGTTTTTCCATGTGTTTTTCCCAAGTATTGATGCGGTGTGACAGGTCATTTTAAGTGTCATCCACAGCGGTGGCGGCTCTGCCATCGCTGTGGATAACCCGCGTTATGGATATAACCCGCCTTATGGATAGAAAGCGCCTGGAAGCTCCCGCAGTGCAGGAGCGCGCTATACCGTTTCCCAAAGCGTAGGCTCGGGGGCATCGAGTGCTGCCTTGACGATCTCTAAGGCCTTGGCAAGCTGCGCCCGGTCATGGGCGGCGCTCAGGCACAGCCTGACGGCCTGAGGGGCGGCCGTAGCCCCGACGCAAAACGCTTCTCCGGAGGTCAGGCGCACGTTTTGACGTTGAAGCTCATCGATCAGCTGGCTGGCACGAAGCCCTGCCGGCATGTGAATCCATAGATAGAACCCCCCTTCGGCGCCCTGTATTCGGTGGCCGTTCAAGGCCTCGATGGCCATGCGGTAGCGGGCCGAGAGCTCGGCGGTCTGCCAGTCGAGTAGGGCGTCGGCGTCGCCGTGTTCGATCCAGGCGCAGGCAACGCTTGCCATCAACGGCGGCGGCATCCAGCTCTGGGCCCTGAGTGCGGCATTCAATCGACCATGCAGTACGCTGGGCGCGCGCAACACCCCCGCGCGCAAGCCGCCGCCCAGAAGCTTGGCGACCGAAAACAGATACACAGTGCGCTCCGGCGCAAGCCGGTACAGCGGCGTACCGCGCCGCTTGTTCGGCGCCATGTAAAGCACCCCATCCTCGATCAGCCACACGTCCTTTTCCCGCGCGAACGCCACCAGCGCTTCTCGCCGCGGCTGACTCATGGCCACCGTGGTCGGGTTGTGGTGCTCGGGCATCACGTAGATGGCCTTGAACGGCTGCTGCTCAAAGCGCCGCCTCAGCGCCGCGACATCGATGCCGTCCTCATCGAGGCCCACCATTGCGGTTTTCAGATGAAGCTGCTGCACGGCGCTGATCAGCCCCGGATAGCTCAGTTCCTCGCACGCAATCCGCTCCCCCGGCGCCAACAGTGCCAGCAGTGAAATGAAGATGCCGTGCATGCCGCCTTGCGTGATCACCAGTTCCTCGGCCTCGACCGGAAGCTCAAGCGCCTCGGTCATCCACGTGGCAAAGCGCTGACGACACGCCGCCATGCCGCTTTCCGGCTGATAGCTCAAGAGCTCGGCCAGCGTATCGCCTGCGGCGTTAACGTGCGCCAGCGCCCGCTGGAAATGACGCACGCGTTCAGGCGTGGGCGGCGGCAGCGACAGACTCAAGTCGATGGTGCCCTGTGACTCGCTCGGCAGCACATGCCCGAACGCCGCCGGGCCGCTCGGGCCGTGCACGTAGGTGCCACTGCCGACACGGCCCTCGACCAGGCCGCGCCGTTCGGCGTCGCCGTAGCCCCGGGTAATGGTGCCGATTGTCACGCCGAGCGCGTCGGCCAGCTGGCGTTGAGGCGGCAGTTTATCGCCGGGCGCCAGCTTGCCTTGATGGATGGCGTGTTCGATGGCATTCGCCAGCGCCTTGTAGCGCGGGCCGGTCGGTTCAAGATCGGGAGTCCAGATTGTCATGGTGACAATAAATCCGTTGACGCAAATATTGGCGGGATTATGCTCGTAATTGTCCCCTTATTGAAGGGGTCGTCTTGAAATTGTACCCATACAATCAAGGAGCGCCCCATGTCCGCCACCGTCCGTCAGTTCGATCACGCCCCCTATCAGCACGTCATCACGGCCGACGTTCGCGCCGTGGTCGAGCAGGCCGTGGCGGTGGATTGCACCGTGTTCTACCCGTGCGGCGGCGGTCAGATGGGCGATACCGGCATGCTCCGCGACGAAGCCGGCCGCTCGATGCCGGTGGTCGATACGGTCAAGGGCGAGCAGGGCCTGATCTGGCACCGCCTTGACGGCGACGCCCCCGCGGTCGGCGCGCGCGTCGAACTCGAGCTTGACTGGGCGCGCCGCTACCGGCTGATGCAGATGCATACCGCGATGCACCTTCTTTCGGTCGCGGTGCCGTTTCCCGTGACCGGCGGGCAGATGACCCCGGACAAGGGCCGGCTCGATTTCGACGTCGCCGGTGACGCCCTCGATAAAGAGGCGATTACCGAGCGCATCAACGACTGGATCACCGAGGATCTGCCGGTGAGCGTTGAATGGATCACGGCCGAGGCGCTTGCCGCCAACCCGGAGCTTGTGAAGACGGTCGGTGTGGCTCCGCCCACCAATGGCGGCCAGGTGCGGCTGGTGCGCATCGGCGAGATCGACCGTCAGCCCTGCGGCGGCACCCACGTGGCCCGAACCGGTGAAATCGCCCCGATCACGGTCAAGAGCATCAAGAACCGCGGGGCGCGCAACCGCCGCATTACGCTTGAATGGCAACCCATCGGTGAAGGAGGTACGTCATGAGTGGATTGTCACTGTCAGGGCTGGCCTCGCTTCTTTTGTTCGCGGTGTCGATGACCGGGACGCCCGGGCCGAACAACGTGATGCTGACGGCCTCCGGCGCACGGTTTGGCTACAAGCGCACGCTGCCGCACATTCTTGGCATCATGGCCGGCGGGTTCAGCCTGTTTGTTGCGCTGGCCCTGGGGTTTGGGGCGCTGTTCGAGCAGGTGCCGGAGCTTCAGGCGATTCTCAAATGGGTCGGGGCGGCGTACCTGTTGTATCTGGCGCTGAAGATCGCCACCGCGCCGCCGCCGGCGCTCGAACACGCTGACACCGCCCGGCCCCAGAGCTTCTGGCAGGCGTTCGCGTTTCAGTACGTCAACCCGAAGGTGTGGGTGATGGGCATGGCGCTGATGGCGACGTTTTTGCCCCACGAAGGCGCGCTGTGGCTGAACGCCATAAGCATTGCGCTTTTGATGGAGCTGGTGGCCTTCCCCTGCATTTCAATGTGGGCCGGCTTCGGCATGGCGATCTCGCGCTTTCTAACCACCCCGACCCAGTGGCGCGTGTTCAACGGCGTGATGGGCCTGATGACCGCCGCCTGCGTGCTGTTCATCGTGGGCTGAGCTGCGCGCCACACGCACGCCCTGAAGGCGCCGGCATCTGCCGGCGCCTTTTTAGTACTTGGCATATTGACTGGCTGGCCCATTTACGGGGTGGCCCATTGGCTGATTAGTCCGAATCGGCGCATCCGTCACACGCCGAGGGCGTGCACCCGCTCGATTGCCCGCTCGGTCAGTGCGAGATCATCCCGGGCCAGCGCGTCGAGCCAGGCCGAAGCAAAGCTTGCCGGCCCTTCGGCCCGTGCCTCGGCAAGTTCGGCGGCAATCGCGGCGTGAAGGTGGGCCGCCGCCAACGCCTCGAACGGCTCATCACTGACCGCGCCGTACGCCGCCATCAACGCGCCCAGCACACAGCCGGTGCCGGTCACTCTGGGCTGCCAGGCACTGCCGCCGGTGATTTGCCAGTGGCCCAGTTCGGTCAGTAGGTGATCCTGCTGGCCCGAGATCGCAACGCCTTTCGTATAGGAGAGCAGCGCGTTTGCCGCCTCGGTTGCGTCCTCGACCGTATGTTGGGTGTCAACGCCGCGGCCGGTGATCGCTTCATCGGCCAGCGCCATGATCTCGGAGGCGTTGCCGCGCACGGCCGTGGGTTGGTACTCAAGGAGCGTATGAGCGGCAGTGCGACGAAACCGGGTGGCGCCGACGCCGACCGGGTCCAGCACCCATGGGCGATGATCCGCGGCCGCCACCCGCACCGAGCGGGTCATGGCCTCGAGCGATTCCTGCGTGGGGGTGCCGAGATTGATAAGAAGGGCATCGGCCGAGGCGCTCATCTGTTCGGCGTCGTCTGGGTGATCAGTCATGACCGGGGCCGCGCCGATCGCCAGCAGTGCGTTGGCCATCGGTGTCACCGTGACGCGGTTGGTCAGGCAGTGCACCAGCGGCGCGCGGGTCTTCAAGGTCTCGAGCAGCGCACTGGGATCGAAGCGAGTACCCATCGAATTCTCCTTTTTCGATATGAATCAGGTGGTGTACAGCATAGCTGCTATCGAATCCGACTTAGCGCGCTATGCTTTCAGTATACCAACTCGCGTCAAGATACCGACTCGCCCCAAGAGACCGACCCACTGATGGAACCGACTGCATGACCCTGACTCGAACCGTGACCAACCCTGAGCGCGAGCGTGGCTACAGCCCGCTTGAAAACTACGCCGCCATCGGCGAGGGCCGCTCGGTGGCGCTGGTGAACATGGATGGCGCGATCGACTGGTGGTGCGCCCCCACCATGGACCGTTCGCCGCTGTTCGACCGGCTGCTTGATGCAGAGCACGGTGGTCATTTTGTGCTCACGCCCCGTGGCCCCTACAGGGCCGAGCGCCGCTACCGGCACAACAGCAACGTGCTGGAAACCACCTTCATTACCGAAAACGGCTCGGCCCGCGTGACCGAGTCGATCAACAGCAATACCGCCGGCCGCCTGCCCTGGTGTGAGCTGGCGCGCCGGGTCGACGGCGTGGAAGGGGAGGTCGAGTTCGACATTCAGTTCGTGCCGGGCACGCAGGTTCAAACCGTCAGCCCCTGGCTTCAAACCACCACGCTCGGTGAGGTCTACAACATCGGCCCGCTGATGGTGATGGTGCGCCACAGTGACGATGTGCACGTGACCGAGGCCTCCGACCGCGCACTGACGGCGTGCCTGACGGCCCGTGAGGGCGTGCGCTCGATGGTGGCGCTGTTGGCCGCCGAGGGCGAACCGCTGGCGGTGCCGTCGATTGACAAGATCGACGAGCGCATCGACGTCAGCGATTTCGCCTGGCGCGACTGGGCCGAAAAGCTCGATTACGACGGTGACTACAAGCAGTGCGTGCTGCGCTCGGCGCTGGCGCTCAAGTTCCTGCTGTACTCCCCGAGTGGCGCCATCGCCGCCGCCGCGACCACCTCGCTCCCCGAGGGCATCGGCGGCGAGAAAAACTACGACTACCGCTACGCCTGGGTGCGTGATGCCTGTCTTGTCATCAAGGCGTTCGTACACGCAGGCGCTCTGGAGGAGTGCAAGGCCGCGTTTTCGTGGCTGACCGCCACCATTCATCGCCATGGGCCGAACATGCGCGCCTGCTATACGCTGGAAGGCGCCCTGGTGCCGGCCGAGCGCTACCCCGAACTCGAAGGCTACATGGGCTCGCGCCCGGTGCGGGTCGGCAACAACGCCAAGGATCAGCTTCAGACCAGCATGTACGGCGACATGTTGGCCACCGCGTCGCTGTTCATCGAGGCAGGCCATGTGATCGACATCGCCACCGCCAGGCTTCTAGGCGATCTCGCCAATCAATGCGCCGACCGCTGGCAGCAGAAGGACTGCGGCATCTGGGAGCTGCCGGAAACGCACCACTACACCCATTCCAAGATGGCGTGCTGGCTGGCGCTTGATCACGCCGTGCGTCTGGCGGACGACGGCCACATCGAGCCGACCTGGAAAGCGCGCTGGCAGCGTGAGCGTGACCGCATTGCCGAGTGGGTCGAGGCGAACTGCTGGTCACCCGCGCGTCAGGCCTATGTGTTCTACCCGGGCACCGAAAAGCTCGACGCCGCCATGTGCCTGACCCACCGCTTCGGCACGGGCGTCAACCCTGAGCGGATGGCGCTGACCTACCGCGCGATTCGAGAGGAGCTGGGTTCAGGCGCGCTGCTGCACCGTTATTCCGGCGCCGAGCAGGAGGAGGGCGCGTTTCTGGCCTGTTCGTTCTGGATGGTTGAGGCGCTGGGCGCCACTGGCGAATGCGAGGAGGCGCACAAGCTGATGCAGGGGGTCACCGAAGTCAGCAACAACAACCTCGGCTTGATGCATGAAATGATCGACCCGGGCAGCGGCCGGGCCCTGGGCAACTTCCCCCAGGGCCTCAGTCATCTGGCGTTGATCTGCGCCGCCAACGTGCTTTCCGGCGGCAAGAGCGAATCGACCGATCAGGACCCGGCGTAGGCGCTCTCGCCGATAAGTTCGCGCAGGTGGCGCTCGATTTCGAACACGTGCGGGTCCTCGTCGTTCAGATCGCGCAGGGAATCGGCGAGCTTCAACAGATACTCGCGGTTGGGGCCGCTCGGCCCCTCGGACACCGCGATGTGCGCGGCAATTTCCGCCTCGCTCGCCTCGCCGAGCCAGGCGGCGTTGTCGGGCCCGGCCCAGTAGACAATGCTGTCGGTCATCTCGTTGGTGTCGAACGTCATTGAGATGGTGCGCCGCAGATAGCCGTTCTTCTCGCGCACATCGAGGCTATCGAACACTTCCGGTGTGACCAGATACCCCATGCCCCAGCAGATGGCCTCGGACGATTCGATCAGCGTCGCCACGCGCCCCGGCGCTTCCGGCGTGCCGCGGTGGTCGTGAGAGCCTTGCCAGAACCGGCGCTCATAGCCGCTGATCCACGCCGGGCGGCGCTTTATGTACTCGAAGCCCGCCTTGAAGATCAGCGAGCCGTAACCGAACAGCCAGACGGGTTTATCGCCTTCGAAAGCGCTGTTCTGACGATTTATCTCGGTGGTGTCGTGTGCCATGAGGTCTCTAATCGTTGAGCGAAGGGGTATGCACCCTATCAAAAAAAGCGCCCGTCTGAGCGCTGTATTTAGGCAGTGCTAATAAAAGTTACTGGCTCGGAAGCTCGACTCCGCTCTGGCCGACCATATACTCCACCGCCGCCTTCACCTGTGCTTCACTCAAGCTTGAATTGCCGCCTTTCGCCGGCATGCCGCCCACGCCCTTGATGGCGTTGTCATAAAGCGTATCCATGCCGTGGCTCTCGACCAGATGCTGCCAGGTTTTGGTATCACCGACGGTTGGCGCACCGCCGCCCCCACTGTGGCACATCGCGCAGTTATCCTGATACACCGATTCGCCCTCGGGCGCGGCCAGGGCCAGTGGTGCCAGCAGCAGCGCACCCAGCGCCAGCGATACAGTCTTTATTCGCATCCTCGATTCTCCGTGTCGCGGTCATGAAACGGGCCACTCAAGCGGCCTCTTGGTACTGTTACTATAGAGCACGCGCCGAGGCCCCGCGTGGTTCGTGACATGGACAACGCCTGGGGATATCCGTACAATGCCACGCGTCGCTGCAACGGCGACCTCGCGCGCCCATAGCTCAGCTGGATAGAGTACTGCCCTCCGAAGGCAGGGGTCGAAGGTTCGAATCCTTCTGGGCGCGCCATCTTACTCTTTTTGCTCAGAAAGCCAGTTTTTAAAGCTTAGTGTTTCTTCCCTGCTGTCAAATACGTATCCAAACTTTAGATACTCGCAATAGCTTTCTGCCAAAGTTATTCCGTTATCCCAAGTTATAAAATTAACCTTGTAATCTTTTAGGATTCTGAAAGTTTCATCATCTTCATAAGGCTTTTTTATCAGATCTTTTGAGTATAGCTGGTAGAGAAATATCCAGTTTTGATCTTTTTCAAAATCTGTTTTTTTAATTAAAGAGCATGCATAGTCTAATATCGCTGCCTCAGCAGGTTTGTAATCTGACAATATTGCTAGACTAACTGGGTCTTTTAACTTTAATACTTCATAAATGCTGTCTTTATATATTCTAAGGTTGTTTTTTATAAGTATGTATAGAGCCCACGCAACGCCATCCGATCTTCCGTCTTTTGAGTGTTCTTGTAGAATTGAGTTGATTTTTTCCTCTAACGGGCTGATTAAATAAAAAGAGCCACCTTCGGGTGCTTCGATTTTATCTAAAAATGGCAAAAGTACGGGGTAGTGCCAGCTTAAGTTAATTATATATTTGGCAATTGATTCACTGTGCTCTGACGGTATGTAATTTATTATTGAGCTAAAGGCGAATTTTAAAACGCTTCCGTCAGGAGTTTTTTGATTGATCCTTATAGCGTAATCAACGAAGTTTATTACTTCAGAAATAGAGAATTCAGTATTTCTTTTGTTTGGTCCAAGGCTAAATGGTTTAGCTCTATTAAGCTCTATAACCCAGTCGGGGCAAAGGGGCTCAGGTTGTTCAATAATTGAGGTCTTTGTTAAATTCAATGTAAGTTTGAATTTAGATAGCTCATTTCCTAACGTACGTATAAAGCTTTGTGCTTCTTCATGCGTTTTACATAAGCACGTGTAGTCATCTATATATCTGACGAATTCGAACCCTTGGATGCCAAGTTTTTCATCGATTTTGCTTAATATTATCTCTGCACATAGGCTTGATGTAGCGGGACCTATAGGGATACCTAGAGTTTCTTTTCTCTTAGACATTCTAACTGTAGTGTCTAAATCTTCAGACCAGTGCTTTTCTCGTAATGGTCGTTTTTTAGAGAGGTTGTCTTTCGTGTTCTTGAATCCTCTTAAAGCCCATTCGAAAGAGTGAGAGTAAACTGATCCAAAGAAATTGGATATATCTGTATGGACTCTAAATTTTTTGGCAAAAGATAAATCGAGAAGATTTGTGACTTTATCATCATATTTTTCATAGTTCATGATGAAAGCTCGGCCATCGTTATGCTGGTTTGGTCTTATGATGCTAAATTCATTAGTGTATAGACTTTCTAAGTGCTCCCAGTTTTCTATGAAACATTTGACAACGTCAGAGTGAGCTTTAGGATGAACAAGGCTTAAAATGCGTGGAACGTTATTGTATCTGGTAGCTCGGTATTCTACTAAATCATATCCTTCCGATCTTTTTCTGCATTCGGCTAACATTTCAGATATTTCAGGTGTAAAACTTTTACTAGAGACACATGGTGGTAGCTCCCAAGTACCTTCCTTTTGATTTGGGAAATAGTTCCATCGTGTTAATGCCTCGTGTAAATGCCTTTTATCGCTATTGAAAATCATCCTGTATCCTTTTGTTTGTTTATAATTATTTTGTCTTTTGAATTTTGATAGCGCTTGTAAGTGGTAGCTATAATTTTTTATTACTCACCGATGCGACACCGCCAACGCCCCGCCGGCGGCGATGAACAGCCCGCCGGTGGTGCGGTTAAATAGCCGCACGCGGCGGGGGCTCTTGAACCAGCGGCCGATGGCGCCGCCGAGCGCGGCGTAGGTGGTCATGGCGGTGAAGTCGACCGCGAGCCACGTCAGCGCAAGCAGGGTGAGCTGGGGCATAAGCGGCAGGCTCATATCCAGGAAGTTTGGGAACAGCGCGCCGAAGAACAGCAGATCCTTGGGGTTGCTGAGGCCGATGCCGAGCCCCTTGCGAAAGCGCCTGCCCGCCGATGCCGCCGGTAGGGGCGCGTCCTCCGCCGTCGTGTCCACCGGTGCGGCCGGGCTCCGCCAGGCCTGCACCCCCAGATAGATCAGATACCCCGCCCCGATGATCTTGAGTGCGAGAAAGGCAAGCTCCGAGGTCGCAAGAATCGCCCCGAGCCCGAGGGCAGATAACCCCATCAGCATCAGTGAGGCGGTGACGTCGCCGGTCACCGAGGCCAGCGCCCGGCGCCGGCCGACCCGCACGCCCTGATGCATGCACAAAAGTGCGACAGGGCCTGGAAACGCGATCAACGCGGTAATCACGCTTAGGTAGGTCAACCAGATCGCCAGATCCATGGGCACTCCTGCGGATGAGGGGCGACGGGGCGAGCGCGTCGCGCGGTTCTATAAGAAGGCCCTGATTCTGTCTCAAACCCGCGGACTGGACAATCCGTGGTAGTGCTGCAATTACTTCAATAGAGCGCGCGGTGGCCCGAGAGCGTTAAGGAAACCCTCATGCAACGTTAATAAAACGATAAGTTTTCGTTGCTATTACTTGCACGCTCACGGCGCAGCGGGCAAGGCGAGCCCCGCGCGCGTTACTGAATAGCATTGATCGTCCACCCCACTAAAAGGCCTGCCCGATGTCTTCTCCCCTGCTTTCGGTGTTGATTCCCGCCAAGGATGAAGCCGGCAATCTGCCCGGCCTGCTCGATGAAATCGCCGCGGCGCTCGGGGAGGTTCCGCATGAAGTCATCGTGGTCGATGACGCCTCAAGCGATGAGACCTGGACACTTCTGACCCGCCGCGCCGAGCGTGATGCGCGCCTGCGCCCGCTTCGTCACGCGAAAAGCGCGGGGCAGAGCACCTCGGTGTGGCAGGCCGCCTGGGCGGCGCGTGGGGAGTGGCTGGCAACGCTTGACGGCGATGGCCAGAACGACCCGGCGGATCTTCCGGCGGCGCTTGCCAAGGCCCGCGAGACCGGCGTAACGCTGGTGGCGGGGCACCGCACCAACCGGCGCGATGACTGGCTCAAGCGGGTGTCCTCGAAAATCGCCAACCGGGTGCGCGGTGCGCTGCTCGATGACGCCACGCCAGACACCGGCTGCGGGCTGAAGGTCATTCGGCGCTCGGCGTTTCTGGCGCTTCCCTATTTCGATCACATGCACCGCTTTTTGCCGGCGCTGGTGCGGGCCCAGGGCGGCTCCTGCGTGTCGGTGCCGGTCAATCACCGCCCGCGCGGGGCCGGGCGCTCGCACTACGGCCTCAACAACCGGCTGTGGGTGGGACTTGTCGATATGGTCGGGGTGATGTGGCTGCGTCGGCGCAGCAGGCTGCCGGCGACGTTCATCTTCGAATCCGGGCGCGAGTCCGAATCCGAGCCCCGGCCCGAGACCGCCTCCGAGGCCGAATCCAACAAAAGAAACGCGCCGGAGCTCGAGCGGCCGGCCGCCTCCGGGCAGGTGACGCCGTGATGCCCGAGTGGGGCTGGGTCGCGCTCGGGTTTGTCGGCCAGGCGCTCTTTTCGATGCGCTTCATCATCCAGTGGCTTGCAAGCGAGCGCGCCCGGCGCAGCATCGTGCCGGTCACGTTCTGGTTCTTCAGCCTCGGCGGCGGCGCCACGCTCCTGATCTACGCGATCTACCGCAAGGACCCGGTGTTCATCGTCGGCCAGGGCTCCGGCCTTGTGATCTACGTCCGCAATCTGATGCTGATTCGTCGGGAGCAACGCCAGGCGGCGCCGCCCGAGACGACCCCTTAAGCGACAGGAGCCTTGCATGCGCCCTTTGAACCTTGCGCCGTCGGTCACGGCGTACCGCATTGCCTGGGCGCTGCTCGCGCTCACGGCCCTCGTCCTGATCGGCATCGGCACCGGGCTTCGTGACCCGTGGCCGGCCGATGAACCCCGCTTTGCGCTCAACGCGCTCGAGATGCTGCGCACCGGCCAGTTCTGGTTCCCGCACCGGGCCGGAGAGCTCTACCCCGATAAACCGCCAGTGTTCATGTGGGCCTCGGCGCTGTCGATCTGGCTGACGGGCTCCGTCCGGCTCGGGTTTTTGATCCCGACCGCCCTGAGCGCGTTCGGGACGCTTCTGCTGGTGGTTGATCTCAGCCGGCGCGTCTGGGGCCGCCGGGTGGCAATCTTCTCAGGCGTTGCGCTTCTGAGCGCGCTTCAGTTCATGCTGCAGGCGAAAACCGCCCAGATCGACATGATGCTGACGCTGTTCACCACCCTTGGCAGCTACGGCATTTTGCGCCACGCGCTGCTCGGGCCGTCGAAGGGCTGGTGGCTTGCCGGCTGGGCGGCGATGGGCGTGGGCATTTTGACCAAGGGCGTCGGCATTCTGCCGCTGGCGTTGCTGCCGGCGCTGTTCTGGTTCGCATTCCGGCGCAAGGTGTCGCCGGTGGGTGGGCGTGATCTGTTAAAGGGCGCTGGCGTTCTTCTTGCGGTCGTCGCGGCCTGGGGCGTGCCGATGATTCTGATCGCGACCTTCGGCGACGACCCGAGCCTTGCCGCCTACCGCGACAACATTCTCTTCAAGCAGACCGGCGAGCGCTACACCGACTCGTGGGTGCACGTGAAGCCCTGGTACTACTACCTGACAAGCGTGCTGCCGTGGGCGTGGATGCCGCTGGTGCTGGCGCTGCCCTGGGCGGTACCGGCCTGGGCGCGCCGGTTGAGGCGCGGTGACGCCCGCGTACTGATGCCGCTGAGCGCGCTGGTGCTGATCGTGATGTTCTTTTCACTCTCGCCCGGCAAGCGCGGCGTCTACATGCTGCCGACGCTGCCGCTATTGGTGTGGTCTCTGGCGCCACTGTTGCCGGGGCTCTGGCGTCGCGCACGGCTTCAGTGGCTGGGGGCGGGGCTGTTGGCGCTGATGGGGGCGGTGCTTCTGGTAGCGGGTGTACTCGGCGCGCTTGGCCTGCCTTCGCTTGAGGCGCTGGCCGAGCGCCACGGCGTGCATCCCTGGGGCTGGTGGGTGGTGCTCGGCCTTGCCGCGGCAGTGCTTCTGGCCTGGCGCGGCCCGCGCCGGGGGCTCGAGGCGCTCGGGCTGTGGCTTTTGGTGTTCTGGGTCAGCTGGTCGACCTGGGCCTACGCCCTGCAGGACCACGCCCGCTCCCCGCGAGACATGATGACCCACGTCGAATCGATCACCGGGCAGGGCACCTGGCTTGCGCTGCCGGACGCCGACGAGGAGTTCGTGCTGCAGGCGCGCCAGCCAAGCGTTCAGTTCGGCCATGAAACCCCCACCGCCGCACAGTTTTCCCGCGCCTTTGCCTGGCTTCAGGCCGAGCCAGACCGCTGGCTGTTCGCACGCCGACGGCAGGCGGATGACTACCCCTGCATCGATCGCACCCGCATGCAGGACCTTGGCGTGCAAAACGGCGATCACTGGTGGCTGATCCCGGCGGCCGCGACGCGCACGTGCACAGGCGATGCGTCAGCGGCGCCGGTATTGGTCGCGCCGACCACGCTCCCGGACCCCGCCGGCACCGCCCCGACGCGGTGAGGCGCGGGGCGGTTGGATAAAGCGCGTCACGTAATACTTTCTTAAGTCGGCGAGGCCATGATGACGCTCGCTACCGTTTTGGACCGAGGCCATCATGGCAACGACCTGTCGCATCTCCCCCATCCGCGCGCTTGCCGCGCCGCGTGCCCACCGAGCGCTGGTGGTGATGGCGCTGCTGTGGTTGGCGATGGTGGTGAGCGCGCTGTGTCGCCCGCTGTTGCCCATCGGCGAGACGCGCTACGTCTCGGTGGCCTGGGAAATGTGGGCGGGTCACCATTTCTGGGTGCCGGTGATGAACGGCGCGCCCTACGCCGATAAACCGCCGCTGCTGTTCTGGTTGATTCACGCAGGCTGGGCGGTGTTCGGCGTCAACGCCTGGTGGCCGAGGCTGATCTCGCCGCTGGCCTCGCTTTTGGCCCTGGTGCAGCTCTATCGCATCGCCCGTGGGCTCGGTTACGCCCCGGCGCAGGCCCGGTGGGCGCCGCTGGTGCTCTTGACCCTACTGCTGTGGCAGCTTTACAGCGGCGCGCTGATGTTCGATGTGCTTCTGAGCGCGTGTCTGCTCGGCGCCATTGCACCGCTTGTAAGTGGCGCGTTTGACGCTCGCCGGGCGCTGGCCTGCGGCCTGTGGCTGGGCGCGGCGCTGCTGGCCAAGGGGCCGGTGGCGCTGGTCACCTTTCTTCCGATTCTCGCAACTAGCCCCTGCTGGCGAGCCGAGCCATTGAGCGGCGCGCAGTGGCGGCGCGTGCTGGGTGCGCTCGGCCTTGGCAGTGCGCTTCTGCTTGGTTGGGCGCTGACGGCGGCCTGGGCGGGCGGGGGTGAGTTCGCCCGCATGCTTCTCTGGGGGCAGACCGTTGATCGTCTGCACGATTCGATGGCCCACGCCCGGCCCTGGTGGTGGTATCTGCCCTGGCTTGTGGTGCTGCTCTTTCCCTGGTCCCTGTGGCCGTCGGCGTGGCCCGGCCTGCCGCGTCGTCGTCATCAGCGTCTGGCTTGGTTCTGGACGCTGCCGGCCCTGGCGGTGTTTTCCCTGATCAGCGGCAAGCAGGTGCACTACCTCATGCCGGTGCTGCCGGGCGTTGCGCTTCTGGTGATGGATCGACTGACCCGTCCTTCATGCTCTGGTTCGGCGTCCATGAAGCCGGCGTCCTTGAAGCCAGTAGCACTGGCGCTTGCCGGGCTGGGCGTCGCCGTTTCGGGGGCGCTGGTGTTCGGCGTCGGGGCGGTCGACACCACCCTGATCTCGCCATTCGGCGCCGTGCTTCTGATCGGGCTTGGCGCGCTTCTTTGGTATCAGCCGGCCCGGAACACTCTTGCCACCGCGCGCACGCTGGCCGTGGCCTGCACGGCGTCGGTGGTGATCGTGGTGCAGGTGATGCTGTTTCCGCTGTGGCAGCGCGAAAGCGTGATCGGCCCGGCGGAACTGATCGGGTCACTTCAGCGAGAGGGCGTGCCGGTGGCCTACGTCGGCGGCAACTATCAGGCGACCTTTCAGTTCGCTGGCCGCCTGCGCACGCCGTTGGCGCCGGTGTCGGATTCACGCGCGCTTTGTCGGTTTCGTACCGCCCACCCCGAGGGCTGGGCCGTCGGGCGCACGCGAACGCTCACGCCCTGGCTTGAGGGCCACGCGCTTCGCCGAACCTTTCTCTACCGAAGCGGCACGCTGGTGGTGCTGCCAATCGGCACCGACGTTCGACCCAATGCCTCGGAGAGCTGCCCGTGAGCACCGCCTACCTGCGTCTACCGCTTTTTTTCAACGATCTGATCCTAGATTGCCCGTCTCGATTACAGGAGTCCGCATGACCATTCTCGTTACCGGCGCGGCCGGCTTCATCGGGTTTCACCTCGCCAACCGTCTGGCGCGGGAAGGGCATCGCGTGGTGGCGCTCGATAATCTCAACGACTATTACGCGGTGTCGCTCAAGAAGGCGCGGCTCGCCCAGCTTGAGGGGCCGCACATCGAGACGATCGATGTGGCGGATCTGCCCGCGCTCGAGGCGCTGTTCGCCCGCGAGCGGTTTACCCGGGTGGTGCACCTGGCGGCGCAGGCCGGGGTGCGGCATTCGGTTGCGCACCCCCACGAGTACGGTCGCAGCAACATGATCGGGTTTTTGAACATCCTTGATGTGTGCACCCGCTTTGACGTTGAGCACCTGCTCTACGCATCGTCGAGTTCGGTGTACGGGCGTCAGGAGACGCTGCCGTTCCGGGAGAGTGACCCGGTCGACCGCCCGGCTTCGCTCTACGCCGCCTCCAAGCGCGCCAACGAGATGATGGCCTACAGCTACGCCGACCTGCACCGGCTGCCCGCGACCGGGCTGCGGTTCTTTACGGTCTACGGCCCCTGGGGCCGCCCGGACATGGCACCGAGCCTGTTCGCGGAGCGTCTGATGCGCGGCGAGCCGATCGATATCTTCAACCACGGCCAGATGGCGCGGGATTTCACGTTTGTCGATGACATCGTCGAGTCGATCGTCCGCCTGATTCCGAAGGCGCCCGGCGCGAACGGTGAGACGCCGCACGCGATCTACAACGTCGGCCGGGGCGAGCCGGTCTCGCTTCTGAGCTTCGTCGAGCTGTTGGAGCGGGCGCTCGGCGTCAAGGCGCAAAAGCGCTTCAAGCCGATGCAGCCGGGCGATGTCGAGCGCACCTGGGCCGATACCAGTGCGCTTCAGGCGGTCACCGGCTACCGGCCACAGGTGTCGCTCGAGGTGGGCATCGAGCGCTTCGTCGACTGGATCAAACGCTATCATGGCGCCCCGTCAAGCACGGTGAAAGCGCCCCGCCAGCCGCAGTCGGGCGGGCCCGTCATGCGCGACCTGCACTCGGTTCGGGTGTGAACGCACCGTCCGGGTGTCGTCGGGCGTGATACTAGGTGGCGCAGGAAAGGGTAAGAAAGGGCAGGAAAGGGCCGCGTGTCGATGCCGGGTTGCCCCGCCTGCCCGGCCTGTTAGAGTAACGCCGCACATGAGTTTCGAGTTGGTTCAGGGCCCTGCGCATCATGAAGTATCTGCTTGTCTTTATTGCCGTTATCCTTTGGTGCACAACGATCTACACCTTTGCCGTGACTAAGCGGCACTGCGCCTATTCCCACGTCTATGGCAAGGATCTATGCCTGGTTGCCAAAACGCTTGCCGAGCGTGAGCGCGAGGATGACCGGCCGATCCAGTTCGACCCCGATATTCACGTGCGCCATGTGCACGCCCGAGACAGCACACTCTCGTTCGATGCCCACATGAACGAGACCAAGCAGGACATCATTGAGCGCATCTGGGGCCTTCCCGTCGCCCAGCAGAAGGTGGACACCTTTCTTGCCGGGCACTTGAGCTACGGCATCTGCCACTACGCGGCCAATCAGTGGCTTGAGACCTTTCTGATCAACAAGGGCACCGCTGAGTACCACGTGCTTGATCGCAACGGCCAGAGCATCGGCGAGACCACGCTTACGCGCCTTCGCTGTCGCTGACGGTATCGACGCGTGCTTACATCACGTCATGACTGCTTCTGTTCGAGCGCCTATTCTTAGTTGAATTTCATTCATGATAGTCGCGAAAAGACACCAATGGTCGAGTGCTACCGCAAAGTGCATCATTAGCACCCTCACTAAATCACAGGCGGTGTCCATGACCTAACGTCGATGGGTGCTGTATTAAAAGGACAAGATCATGTCTTACCAAGAGCCGTTTCGCGCCGACATCGTCGGCAGTTTCCTTCGCCCGGCCGCGCTCAAGCAGGCCCGCACGAAGTTTCAGCAGGGCGAGATCGGACGTGCCGAGCTCAAGGCGGTGGAAGACCGTGAAATCAAGCACGTGGTCGAGCAGCAGGAAGCACTGGGGCTCAAGGTCGTCACCGACGGTGAATTCCGCCGCGCCTGGTGGCACTTCGATTTTCTCGAACACCTGAACGGCGCGACCGGGTATCAGGGCGAGCAGGGCATTCAGTTTCAGGGCGTTCAGACCTCGGCCAAGCAGGTGCGAATCGACGGCAAGGTCGGTTTTAACCCCGAGCACCCGATGCTCGAGCACTTTCGCTACCTCGATAGCGTCTCGACCGTCACGCCCAAGATGACGATTCCAAGCCCGAGCGTGCTGCATTTTCGAAACGCTGGCACCATCGACCAAAGCGTCTACCCCTCGCGCGAGGCGTTCTTCACGGACCTTGCCGACACCTACCGCGACGCCGTGCAGGCGTTCTACCGCGCCGGGTGCCGCTATCTCCAGCTCGACGACACCGTCTGGGCCTATCTCTGCTCCGATAAGGAGCTGGCGGCGGCCGCGGCGCGCGGGCTCGACACCGCCCACCTTCAATCGATCTACGCCGATGTGATCAACCATGCGCTGGCCGACAAGCCCGATGACCTGCACGTCAGCCTGCACGTGTGCCGCGGCAACTTCCGCTCGACCTGGATCAGCGAAGGCGGCTATGAGCCGGTGGCCGAGACGCTCTTCGGCAAGGTCGGGATCGATGCCTGGTTTCTGGAGTACGACAGCGACCGCGCCGGCAGCTTCGACCCGCTGCGGTTCATTCCGGAAGGCCATCAGCAGGCGGTGCTCGGGTTGATCACCACCAAGGTCGGTGCGCTCGAGGACGAAGGCGCCGTGCGAGCACGTCTCGAGGAGGCGACCCGGTTCGTTGCCAAGAATCAGCTCTGCCTGAGCCCGCAGTGCGGGTTCGCCTCGACCGAGGAGGGCAATGATCTGGCCGAACAGGCTCAGTGGGACAAGCTCAGATTGACGCTCGACATCGCCAGGCGGTTCTGGGGGCAGGGGTAAGCGCGACGTTGTCGCACAAAAAAACCGGCGGCCCTTGAGAGGTCGCCGGTTTTTTTGTGCGCGCTTGATGCGTAAGGCGTTTTACGGCAAGTGCGGCTCAGGCGCTGTGACGAAGCGCCGCCGCGCTCTGCCGGCGTGTGAAGAGATAAGCGTCCATGGCCAGCGCCTGTTCCGAGATCACCGGATTGACGCGGGTCGGCGCGGCCGCGTCGGCGGCGCCGAGCGCGACGAACAGCGGCAGTAGATGCTCCTCGCTTGGGTGGGCACGCCGGGCGCCCGGGGCAAGCGCCCGGTAGTTCATCAGTTCGGCGTCCTGACGGGTTTCGAGGCGTGAGCTGACCCACTGCTGGAACGCCTCGACGTAGACCGCGATGGACGGCGCTTTATTGCCTGCGTCGGTGAGGTTGTGGGTGATGCTGCCTGATGCGATCAGGAGCGTGTCGTCATCCAGTGCCTCACAAAGATGCTGGCCCAGCGTGTAGTGCCACTCGGCGCTGGCCCGAGCGTTGATCGACAGCCCAACGACCGGGATGTCGGCGTCCGGGTAAAGATGTCGAAGCGGGGCCCACATGCCGTGATCCAGCCCGCGTCGGTGATCGACCTGCGCCTCGACCCCGCCGGCGTTCAGGCACTCGGCCACGTCATTGGCAAGCTGCGGGTCGCCCGGTGCCGGGTAGCGAATCCGGTATAGGGGCGTCGGAAAGCCGTAGAAATCGTGAATCGTCTCCGGGAACGCGCTTTCGGTCAGGCGAACCGGGGTGGTCGACCAGTGGGCCGAGGCCACCACGATGCGCTTTGGATGGGGCAGGGACTGGGCCAGCGCCTGCCAGGCGCGGGCACTCTTGCTTTGATCGATCGCCTCGAGCGGCGAGCCGTGTGAAATGAACAGTGCGTGTGCCATGAGCCTACCTCCTGTCTGTGATAGCACGCGTTCAGTTGCGATTGATTAGCCCGGGAAGTGTCAGCTTGCCGCCATCGAGAACGCTCAGGGCAAGCGCCGTCACTGCCAGAAAGGCCGGGTACTCCCAGCCGCCGCCCGGCGCGGTGAACATCCAGCCGTTGCCCAGGTGCGGCATACTGGCACCGACCAGCTCGAGCCCGGTAATCGGCCAGGCAACCCAGGCCGGAAGCCCGATGGACTCAAAGAACTGACCGGTGCCCGCCAGTGTCCAGACCAGGACCTTGGTCAAACCGTGTGCAATGAACATGACGCCAAGCGCCAGGCGCAGCAGCAGCGAGGCGATGTCGTGGCTTGCGATGACCGAGGTCGATGAGTCGGAAGAAGCGGAGGCGGTGAAAGTGGTGGGAGACGTTGACATGAGCGGGCTCCAGAATCGTTGAACACAAAATGCGTTGGAATGTGCGCAGTTTGATTGCTTCCTTGGATGGGATAAACATGCTAATCAAAGAGATATTGTGTTCGATCTGGAAACAATCATGGATACCGTGACGGCTTTGAAGGTCTTTTCCGAGGTGGCGCATCATGGGGCGTTCACCGCCGCCGCCGAGCGTTTATCGATGTCGCGTTCCTCGGTCAGCAAGCACATCGCCTTTCTTGAACAGCGCTTCGGCGCACGGTTACTCAACCGCACCACGCGGCGGCTCAGCCTGACCGAGGCCGGCCGGGAGGTGCTTGCGCGCACCGAGATCATCCTGCGGGAGTTTTCAGAGCTCGAGGGGGCGCTTCACGAGGATCAGGCCTCGCTCAGTGGACGTCTACGCGTTAGTGCGCCGCACTCGTTCGGAACGCGCTATCTGGGCCCGATTCTTGCCGATTACCGCACGCGTTATCCTTCGGTCACGCTCGAGCTGTTTTTGAGCGACCGGCAGATTGATCTGGTGGAGGAGGGCTTTGATATGGCGCTTCGCATCGGCGCGCTGGAGGATTCGACGCTCGTGGCGCGCCGCATCGGCGACATTCGTATCTTGCTGTGCGCCTCGCCGGAGTACCTGGCACGGGTTGGCACGCCCACGCACCCCTGGGAGCTTTCCCGTCATCAGGGGCTTCATTATCGCTACGCAAGCCGCGGGCAGCGCTGGCAGTTTACCCGCGAGGACCAGGAGTACAGTGCGGTCGCGCGCGCAGGAATGACCGCCAACAGCGGCGAGGTGCTTAGAGACATGGCAATCGCCGGGCTCGGCATCACGCTGCAGCCCGAGTTCATGCTGAAGGAGGCTCTCGAGCGCGGGGCGCTTGTACGAGTACTGCCGGACTACGATCACATCATGCTGGGCCTTTACTGTGTCTATGCCCACCGCAATCAAATGACGCCGCGACTTCGAAGCTTGATCGAGCATCTGCATCAGTGGGTCAACACCCATGGCGTGCCATGAGCGGTCGCGCTCGTTACCGCGTGGGTGCCGCCGGTGGCGCGTCGTCGCCTGCCTCGGGCGTCGATGGGTTCTTGAGCGTCGATGGGTCCTTGAGTGTCGGGTCCTTGAGTATTGATCGGTCCTTGAGCGTCAACGGCTCCTTGAACGTCAGCGTTCGATAGGGGAAGGGAATCTCGATACCGGCGGTATCCAGTGCGCGCTTGATGGCGGTGACGACCTTATCCCGACTTTGGTGCATGTCGATCGGCTGCGAGGCGGCCCACCACCGGACGGTGAAGTCGAGCGAGGAGGCGTTGAATTCGCGCGCGTAGACCTCGACCCCGCGCTGATGCTCGATCTCCTCGATGTGCGACAGGGCTTCAAGAATCACGCGCCGGGCGGTGTCGATGTCCTCGCTGTAGGCCACGCCGACGACCAGATCGAATCGTCGAATGGGCAGATCCGTCAGTACGTGCACCGGGTTCTTGAACAGGAAACTGTTCGGCACCAGTACGAGCTGGCCGTCGGTCTTTCGAAGGTAGGTCTCTCGCACCGTGATCTTTTCAACGCGCCCGCGCACCTGCTCGCATTCGACGAAATCGTTGATGCGCATCGGGCGGCGCAGCATGATGAGTACGCCCGCGAAGAAGTTCTCGAAGATATCCTTGAACGCGAGCCCCACCGCGACCGACCCGAGCCCCAGTACGGTCAAAAGCTTGCCAGGCGTCAGGCTTGGAAAGATCACCGTCGCGGCGATCAGAGTACCGATGACCCACACCGTCACCCGCATCAGGCTGACCAGAAGCTCGGTCAGCGCCGGGCGGATCGACGAGCGCGCAAGCGAGGTTCGGATCACGTAGCCTAGAAACGCTGCAACACCCCAGGTCAGAAGCAGACAGATCGCGGCGACGACGAGCAAGGGCATGACCTCGACAAACCCCAGCCACATGCTCTGCGCTCTTTGATACAGCGGCTCGATCAGCGTCATGCGTGTTCTCCGTGAGTCAGTCCGGTCTAGTGACTATAAACCGAGCCGAGGGCGCGTGCTCACGATTGCGGTTTGACAGTCGCCAGCCGGGCTGGTGGAGTAGCGAGCCCAGCCAACGCTTTTCGAGGCGTTGGCTTTCCAATGACATGTGAATCCATTGCCATGCGCTTCGATCTGACCTCGTTGAACCTGTTTCTGGCCGTCGCTGAAGAGAAAAGCCTGACGCGTGCGTCCAAGCGGGCGCACTTGGCTGTCTCCGCGATTAGTAAACGAATTGCGGAGCTTGAGCAGCACGTCGGTGCGCCGCTGTTCACCCGGTTCTCTCGCGGGGTCGAGTTGACGCCGGCCGGTCAGTCGATGCTGAGCTATGCGCGTCAGGTATTCGAGACACTCCACCTGATGGAGCAAGAGCTGGGTGACTATTCGGCCGGGATCAAGGGGCAGCTCCGTCTCCACGCGACGACCTCGTCACTGGCTCAGTTTTTGCCGCGCGATATCGAAACGTTTTCGGCACTGTATCCGGGGATCCGGTTCGACATCGAGGAGCGGGTGGGGGCCGCCATTGTCAGAGCCGTTACCGACGGCCGAGCCGATCTCGGTATCTTTGCCAGCCGGACCCCGGCCCCAGATCTTGAAACGATCCACTACCGCAGTGATGAGCTGGCGGTCGCCGTGTCGCTGGATCATGCGCTTGCAGAGCGTGACATGGTGCGCTTCAGTGAGGTAACTCGCTACGAATTCATCGCCTCCCACGCCGAAAGCGCGCTGTATGCGCTGGCCACCCAGGAGGCGGCCAAACTGCATCTGTCACTCAAGGTGCGTATTCGGGTAAGCAGTTTCGACTGCATGTGCCAGCTGGTGGCCGGTCGGCTGGGCATCGCTATTTTGCCGCTTCACGTCATCAGGATTTATGCGCAGTCGTTGCCGATTGTCGGGCTGACGCTGGATGAAAGCTGGGCGAAGCGCGATCTGCAAATCGGCATGCGCAGCTTCAGTTCGTTGCCCGCCACCGCCCGGGCCTTTGTCGAGCACCTGGGGAATTCCGATTGAGCGGCGGTCGTTCTCGCACGGAGAACGCTCTTTTGGCGAAGCTTCAATATTGCTCTGGGAAAAGATGAAGTAGCGTGTCATGACTCGTGCCACCGACCGGGCACACAAGGAGATCATGGCTGATGTTTCCCACCTCGAACGAGATGTTACCGCGGACGCTGGACGTTGCCGGTACGCCCTACCGTTACCTGGCGCTTTCGGATATCGTCGCGCCCGAGCACCTGGGTCGGATACCCTATTCCCTGCGTTTGTTACTTGAAAACGTGGCACGCCGCTGCCCTGAGCGGCTGGCCGATTTTACCTCGTTTCTGTATGGCGAGGGGGGGAAGGGTGAGGTCAGCTATTACCCCAATCGGTTGATGTTTCACGACACCACCTGCCTGCCGGCGCTGGCCGATTTCGCCGGGATGCGTGATGCCGTCGATGAAATGAATGGCGATGCTCGTCGCATCAATCCGGCCATTCCGGCGGTGCTGGCCATCGATCACTCGGTGATCGTCGAGCACTTCGACGCCCCTGACGCCTTTGCCCGTAACCTGGACATCGATTTTCATCGCAACGCCGAGCGCTATCGTTTTTTGAAGTGGGCCGAGCGCAGTTTGGATAATTTCCGGGTCGTACCACCGGGGACTGGCATCATCCATCAGGTCAATATGGAGTCGCTGGCCACGGTGGTGTGGACTACACCCGCCGAGGATGGCGGGCCGGACTGGATTCACCCGGACAACATGGTTGCTACTGACAGTCACACGCCGATGATCAATGCCCTCGGTGTGCTGGCGTGGGGTGTGGGTGGCCTGGAGGGCCAGGCCGCGCTTCTTGGCGAGCCGGTTACCCTGACGCTGCCGGAGGTGGTGGGCATTCGTTTGACCGGCGCATTGCCACCGACGGTTACGGCGATGGATCTGGCCCTGCGTGTGGCGGAACTGTTGCGTGCCGAGGGTGTGGTCGGAAAGTTCGTCGAGTTTCACGGCCCAGGACTTGATGGCCTGAGCCTGGCCGCACGCGGCACGGTGGCCAACATGGCGCCTGAGTACGGCGCGACGGTGGTGTTTTTTCCGTTCGATGACATCACCATGGACTATCTGGCGCTTTCCGGCCGCGACGCGTCGCTACGCGAGCGGGTGGGAACCTATCTCAATGCACAGGGGCTGTGGCGCCATGCTGACGACCCCGAACCAGAGTTCGATCGGCATCTGGCGATCGATCTTTCCGCGATCGAGCCTAGTGTAGCTGGGCCGCATCAGCCTCATCAACGCCACGACCTGAGCGCGCTGGCATCGTCCTATCAGGCGCTCGGTCGCCCGTCGACACCCGCGGCTTCGCCGCTGGCGACCAGCCGCAGCGGCGCTCTGGCGCTGCCGGAGTGGGCCGAGTCGCTGGATCACGGCGCGGTAGTGATCGCTGCGATAACCAGTTGCACCAATACAGCCAACCCGGCGGAAGTGATTCAGGCCGGGCTGCTGGCGCGTAATGCCCGCCGGCTAGGGCTTGAGCGTAAGCCATGGGTCAAGTCGTCGTTGTCGCCAGGGTCGCGGGTGGTGATCGATTACCTGCGCCGCTCCGCGCTGCAAAACGAGCTTGATGCGCTCGGCTTCGCGCTGACCGGCATTGGCTGCATGACCTGTATCGGCAACTCCGGCAGCCTGATTCCTGAAGTAGAAGCCCGCGTCGATGCGGGACTTGACGGCGTCGCGGTGCTGTCCGGTAACCGCAATTTCCAGGGGCGGGTCAATCCGCGAGTGTCGTCAGGCTATCTGATGTCTCCGGCGCTGGTGGTGGCCTATGCCATTGCCGGAGACATCACCCGTGACATCACCCGTGAGCCTTTGAGCTACACCGCCGCCGGTGAGCCGGTGTACCTGGCCGAGCTGATGCCGACTGATGAAGAGATCGAGGCCGTGATTCGCGAGACGGTGCGCCCGGAAGACTACGCCGCGCGCAATGACAGCCTGTGGACCGGCAGCGACCACTGGCAGCAGCTCGATGCCGAGGGCAGCTTGCGATTCCCCTGGCTGCGCGAGTCGACGTATCTTCGCAGGCCGGCCTACCTGGAAAGCGTACCGCCCAGCGCGCGCGATACGCTCGCGATTCATGGTGCGCGTGTCCTCATGCAGCTGGGTGATAACGTGACCACCGACCATATTTCCCCGGCAGGTGCGATTCCGTCGGATAGCCTGGCCGGTGAGTACCTGCTGGGCATGGGCGAGGCGAAAGGCGATCTCAATCAGTATTCCACGCGCCGCAGCAATCACGAGGTCATGCTGCGCGGGGCCTATACCAATCGACGGGTGAGCAATCAGCTGCCGGGAACCCAGGTGGGCGAGGGTGTCTGGACACGGCCGTTGGATGGCGGTGAGCCTCGTCCTCTATTCGAGGCGGCTCAGAGTTATATTGCCGCGGGGGTGCCGCTGGTGGTGTTTGCCGGCATCAATTATGGCGCGGGCTCCAGCCGTGACTGGGCGGCCAAGGCACAGGCATTGATGGGGGTGCGGGCCGTCATCGCACGCAGTTTCGAGCGGATCCATCGCAGCAACCTGATCGGAATGGGCGTATTGCCGCTGCTGCTGCCGGCCGACGTCGATGCGGCGTCGCTCGAGCTTGGTGGTGAGGAAACCTTCGACCTTGATCTATCCGATGAGCTAGTGGTGGGGCCGAACCCGGTTTCCCTGCGCATCCATCAAGACGGGCAGACCCGAACGGTGGCATTGACGCTGAACGTCGACTCCTCACAGGAACGATCCTACCTGCGTCATGGCGGCATCCTGCCCTATGTCGTGCGCAAGACACTGCAGTAAGTGGACACGATGCGGACGATGCACCGCGCACCTGAGATAACGCGCGCGAGGCAGAGCGCTGATCTGACCCGAGCGTAGAGATAGAGAGAGGGATTATGCTGGCTTACATCGGATGTCGCACTACTCAGCGTCGCCAGGCGCGAGGCAAGGGAATCGAGGTGTATCGGGTTGAGCAGGAGGGGAGAGTATGGACCCACGTTCAGCGCGTTGATGGATTGACCAATCCGTCGTATTTGATTCTGAATCGGGCGGGGAATCGGTTGTACTGCATTCATGGTGATCGCAGCGACATCAGCGCCTTTTCGGTACACCCGGTCAGCGGTGAGCTGACGCTGTTGAATCAGGCCAGCACGGGCGGGGCCAATCCGGTGCATCTGGCACTGGATCCCGAAGAGCGTTTCATCGTGGTCTCGAACCATATTTCAAGCTCGGTCGCGGTTATCGCGCTTGAAAGCGACGGCCGCCTGAAAGGCGTCGTCGATCTGGTCGAGTTAAGCGGCACAGTCGGGCCGCATCGGGTAGAACAGCCGTTTCCCAAGCCTCATGCCAACCCCTTTACGCCGGATGGGCGCCACGTCATCGTGCCGGACAAGGGCCTGGACTGCCTGTTCGTGTATCCGTTCGACGCACGGCGCGGGTGGCTTGATGCCGAACATGCTCTCAAGGTCAGCTCACGTGAAGGTGCTGGCCCTCGCCACATCGATTTTCATCCTGATCTGCCTCGGGCCTACGTGATCAACGAGCTGGATTCGACACTTGCGACGTATGCCCTTGATATCGCCTCCGGAGGGCTTGAGCCTCTTCAGATCCTGCCAAGCACTGCAGCAACGTTTACCGGTAACAACCGAGCTGCCGGCGTGGTGGTGGCCCCGTCCGGGCAGTACGTGCTGGCCTCGAACCGCGGAGAAGACAGCCTTGCGCTGTATCGCGTGGATCCTTCCAGCGGCGAGCTTGCGTATCGGCGAACCGTACCATCGGGAGGGCGCACGCCGCGCTTCGTGGGGTTCGATCCGTGCTTCGGTCTCTTGCACGTCGCGAACGAAGATAGTGATGAACTCATAAGCTTTGATGTGGCCGGCCTTGCCGATCAGTGCATCGATCCCGTGCATCGGCTGGCAACACCCAGCCCAGTTTGTCTGGCGTTTCGGGACGACTGACATCGAAACGCCTGCAATAGCCCCTCGGCGTCAGGCCGTGCATTCACAGGATTCGAATGCTGCCACATGTTGTCGAGTCGGTTTGAATCGTCTGGTTAGATAACAATGAGGAGAAGCACCATGCCAGCAAAACACTGGATCTCAGCGGTCTGTCTCGCTGCATTCGTATCCCCGCTATGCGTTGCGGCCGAGCAACCGGAAAATCGTCTGGAATGCCTGGCCCCGGCGGATCCGGGGGGTGGTTGGGATTTCACCTGCCGTCAGTTCGCGGCCAGCCTTCGCAGTCTCGGAATCACCGATAAGTCGATGCAGACCATCAACATGGCCGGCGCAGCCGGTGGCGTTGCCTACGCCCATGTGGTCAGCAAGCGCAATGGCAACGATGGCACCATCGTTGCGGCGTCGTCATCGAACGCGATACGCCTGGCGCAGAATCAATATCCCGGCATGACCTCGGACGACGTGACCTGGCTGGGTGCGCTTGGTGCGGACTACGCCGTATTGGCTGTGCGTCAGGATTCGAAGTTACACACGCTACAGGACATGTTTGACGCGCTGTCGAAGAACATCAAATCGGTCAAGTTCTCCGGCGGCAGCGGTGTGTTGGGTCTGGATCAGGTAAACCTGCTTCGGGTGCTGTCGAAAGGCGGCATCGACTCGGTACGCAACGTCACCTATCTGGACTTCAATAATGGCGCCAACGCGATCACTCAGGTGCTGGGTGGCCATCTCGACGTCGTTAGCGGCGATATTTCGGAAGTCTCGAGCTTCATAGAAAGTGGTGACTTGAGGGTGCTGGCTGTGCTGTCGGACAAGCGGTTGCCGCCGCCGCTCGATAACCTGCCAACTGCAAGGGAGCAGGGTGTCGATGTCGTCGCGCCGAACTGGCGCGGGTTTTATGCTCCGGCCGGCATCAGCGCGTCTGACAAGAAATTTTGGACTGATGCTATCGACACGGTTTATCAAAGCGATCACTGGAAGGAAATCATGCGGCGTAACGGGTTGGTGCCGTTCCACATGACCGGTGATGAGTTTGAAAACTTCGTCAAGGATCAGATCGCGTCGCTGAATGAGACGATGCAGATGATCAAATGACCGTTCTGCTTTGAATGAAGGCCCGGAAGGGCCTTTTTTCATGCCTGAAGGTTGGGCCGGGCGCGTGGCTACATCGTCGCTGGTGCTAGACATAGGTCTATGCCGCTGATGATGTTTTTCATGAATAACCCTTTTATATCAGTTGGTTATTATGATTGTCTGGCATGATAACGCCCTGTTTCCCAAACGAGAATTCTCAAGCCCAAGTGCCAGGCATAGGCTGGCGTCATGCGTGGTGAGTGACGCCATGCTTGTGGGGAGCGGCGAGCTAGTGGCTTCCCGAACGCTTTGCCAGGGTGAGGATGACTCATGAAAAAAACGATAACCGCCGCCGTTTTGGCCTCCACCTTTTTTGCAGTGTCGATGCCCGCCATGGCGTTCGAGCCCTCTGCAAAAACCGAATGTATTGCCCCCTCGGATCCGGGCGGTGGCTGGGACTTTACCTGCCGTACCGCAGGCCGAGTGATGTCTGAATTGGGGCTGGTGCCAGGTAACGTTCAGACCATCAACATGCCCGGCGCCGGCGGTGGGGTTGCCTTTGCGCACGTGGTCAGTAAGCGTTCCGGCGACGATAACCTGTTGATCGCCGCCTCCACGGCGGTCCCTACCCGTCTGGCCCAGAACCAGTTTCCGGGCATGAATAAGGACATGGTGACGTGGATTGCCACCGTGGGCTCTGATTACGGCGTGATCGCGGTGCCGAAGGATTCGCCCTATCAAGATTTGAACGACCTGATGAGTGCAATCAAACACGATCCGAAATCGGTCAAGTTCGCGGGCGCCAGTGCCTCTGGTGGCTGGGACCACTTGAAAGTGCTGATCGCTGCCAAGGCGGCTGGCATCAAGACGCTGCGCCAAATCCCCTATTTGTCCTACAACAACGGCGGCAGTGCCCTGACGCAGGTTGTGGGTGGTCATGTCAGCGCCTTTACCGGTGACGTTTCCGAAGCGCGCGGTTTCTGGGAGTCCGGCGATATCCGAATTCTGGCCGTGCTCTCACCGGAGCGGCTGCCGGGCGAATTTTCGGACATCCCTACTGCGCGTGAGCAAGGCATTGATGCCATTGGCCCTAACTGGCGCGGGTTCTATATGCCGGCTGACATCGACGACGAGGCCCGTGACTATTGGATCAATGCGGTCAATACCCTCTATGAAAGCGATGAGTGGAAAAAGGTCATGAAAGCCAATGGCCTGATGCCGTTTCACCACAGCGGTGCGGACTTCGACGCCTTCATGGCGCAGCAGGTCAAGGACATTCATGAGCTTTCGGTCGAACTTGGACTTCTACACCAATGAGTAAACTCAATGATCGGGTCTTCGGCTTGCTCATGCTGGTGCTGGCCGTGGCCTACTACTATGGCGCTACCCAGTTTCCAGCCCCCTTTGGGGGAATGGAGGCTGTTGGCCCGGACACGTTTCCCAAACTGCTGGCCGTCATTCTCGGCATCTGCAGCCTCTACATGATGGTGAAGCCTGACCCGGACAATGCCTGGCCGGAAGGCAAGACCTTCCTCGAGCTGGGCATCGCCGTGGCAACACTTGTGGTGTACGCCTTTCTAATGGAGCCGCTGGGCTTCATCCTTTCGACGACTCTGGCTGTCGGCACGCTCTGCTGGCGAATGGGGGCCCGGCCGTCCAGGGCGTATCTGACCGGGTTGATCAGCGGTGCGGTGGTCTTCGTACTGTTTACCTATGGACTTGAGCTGCCATTGCCGGCCGGCCTGCTGGAGATGAACTGATGGAAACGCTGCATTATCTATCGATCGGCTTCGGCGTTGCCCTGCAGCCGGAAAACCTGCTGTTTGCCTTGATGGGGTGTTTCATCGGCACGCTGATCGGCGCGTTGCCCGGGCTAGGGCCAGCCAATGGTGTGGCCATTCTGATCCCGTTGGCATTCACGCTGGGACTCAAGCCGGAAACGGCCCTGATCATGCTGACGGCGGTTTACGCTGGTGCGATGTATGGTGGCCGAATTTCTTCGATCCTTCTTAATATCCCAGGCGATGAGCCGGCGATGATGACCTGTCTGGATGGTTACCCCATGGCGCGTCAGGGCAAGGCCGCTGAGGCGCTGGCCATTTCCGCCATTGCATCCTGCATGGGCAGTCTGATCGCGACGATCGGGCTTATCCTGCTTGCGCCAATTTTGGCACGGTTTGCGTTGACCTTTGGCCCGGCCGAATACTTTGCCCTGTTCGTGCTGGCGTTTGCCACACTTGGCGGTATTACTGGCAAGAATCCAATGAAAACGCTGATGGCTGCAGCACTTGGTCTGATCATTGCCACCATGGGGATTGATCTGTCGACCGGCACCCAGCGCTATACTTTCGGAATTCTTGAGTTGTATGAGGGGGTCGACTTCATCATCGCCATTGTCGGGCTCTTCGCCGTGTCAGAGCTGTTGTTCTTTATCGAAGACAAGGCCGGGATTGGCCGGGCAATGATCAAGGTCAATCCACTCAAGCTGAACTGGCGCGAGATCCGCTCGATTCTTCCTACTACCGTTCGTGGCGGCGTACTGGGGTTTATCGCCGGCGTGTTGCCGGGGGCTGGGGCATCGCTTGGCAGCTTCATTTCCTACACCCTTGAGAAAAAGATCCTCGGTAAGAAAGGTAATTTTGGCGAAGGGGATCCGCGGGGGGTTGCTGCGCCGGAAGCCGGAAACAATGGGGCGTCCAGTGGCGCACTGGTTCCGATGTTGACGCTCGGAGTTCCTGGCAGTGGCACGACGGCTGTGCTTCTGGCGATGCTGGTGTCGCTTAACATCACCCCTGGACCGATGATGTTCACCCAGCACGCTGATCTGGTGTGGGGTGTTATCGCGGCTCTGCTGGTCGGCAACATCATGCTATTACTGCTGAACATTCCGATGGTCGGCGTATTTGTGAAGATCCTGTCGGTGCCTCCGATGTTCCTTTTACCGATCGTGACCATGGTGGCTTTTGTCGGAATCTACTCGATCAGCCATTCGGTGTTCGATCTGTCTTTCATGATCGGCTTTGGCGTTGCCGGCTATGTTCTGCGCAAGCTGGAGGTGCCGCTGGTGCCAGTCATTCTTGGGCTGCTGTTAGGGCCTGAAATGGAGAAGAATCTGCGCCATTCGATGCAAATTTCCGATGGCGACTGGTCGATTCTTTGGAGCAGTAACTTGTCGATCGGCCTGTGGCTGATCGCCATTATCGGGCTGCTGCTGCCGGTGGTGGTTGGGCCGATTTTGCGTCGTCGGATGCAGGCGGCCCAATCCAGGACCGATGGGTAGAGGGTTGGACTGGGCATCCGTTCTGGCTGCACGGGTGCCGCTACTTTCGAGGGCGATGTAATGGATGATCGTTTATCTCATGTGCGGGCCGAACTGGCACCGACGGGTCGGTTGTGTGTTGCCATTAATTACGGCAATCCGGTACTTGCCCAGCGTGATAAAGACGGCGCGCCTGCGGGCGTTTCCGCAGCGCTTGCGCGTGCTCTGGCAGCGGAACTTGGCGTAAGCGTTGAGTTCGCCACGTTCGATGCGGCCGGTGATGTCTTTGCGGCGATCGATGAGGACCGGTGGCGTGTGGCCTTTTTGGCTCGTGACCCCGTGAGGGCGGAGAAGCTTTACTTTACCGAGCCTTACGTCAGTATCGAGGGGACGTATTTGGTTCCAGACGCCGCGCCCGACCAGACGGTCGAAGATTTGGATCGAGACGGTGCCTGCATCTCGGTCGGTAAGGGCGCAGCCTATGATCTTTTTTTGACTCGAACTCTGACAAGGGCCTCATTACGACGGGCGCCGACGTCGGCTGATGCAGTGAACGTCTTTGTCGAGCAGCAACTGAGCGCTGCCGCTGGCGTGCGTCAGCCGCTGGAGGCGTATGCGGCTGAGCATTCAGGGTATCGCGTATTGCCTGGGCGGTTTACGGCCATCGAACAGTGCATCGCTGTTGCTGGTGTCGCCGCTTCGGGGCCTGTGACGTCCTATGTCGATGCGTTCATGGCTCGAATGAAACAGAGCGATATAGTTAAGTGTGCGCTCAAAAAAAGCGGGCACCCAGAAAATCTTGCAACCCCCTAGGTCTTAGGCTCCTGTCGGCGTCAAATATTGGAGAGTGAGGGTAATGGCGCTTGATCGAACGCAACGCCGTGTCTTGCGCGGTATGGCGCTTGGCATGATGAGTGCCGTAATGATTGTCCTGCTTGGCAGGTGGCTCGACCCGTTTTCGCTTGAGGCGCGGGCGACGCTTGCGGATCGAGTGCAGCTCGCCGCTGCCGCGATGAGCGTACCCGCGCTGTGCGTGATGGTCACTGTCGGACGACTGGCGGCGCATCGGTTTATTACGCCTGAAGACATCGACGGAGGCGGGCTTGCGGCGGGGTCGGGGACAGCAAAGCTATTGCAGGCCTTGATTCAGAACACGCTCGAACAGGCGGTGCTGGCGATTGTTGCCTACGGGCTGTGGGCGGCCTTCATGCCGCCTCGTTGGCTATCGGTCGTGCCGCTGGCGGCGGGCCTTTTTTTGGTCGGACGCGTTCTTTTCTGTGCAGGCTATCGCCGGGGCGCCCCGGCCAGGGCGCTTGGCTTTACGCTCTGTTTTTACCCATCGTCACTGATGCTTGTGGGGGCGAGCGTTAAGGGGCTTGCGACGCTGTTCTGACTCAGTCCCTAAAGCCAGTGCACCGGGTAGCGGCGATGGCGGGCGAGGTTATTGACCACGATCGCGATCAAGAGCATCAACAAACAGCCCGTACCGACCGGAAAAAACGCATACCCCCAGCCGAGCTGGTGCAGTTCATCCGAGCCGATCACGGCGATCAGTGCCGTGGCACCGCCGGGCGGATGCAGCGAGTGGGTCAGCTGCATGATCAGAATTGCGGTCGAGACCGCAACCGCCGCAGCGATCCAGTTATCACCAATAAACTGCCAGGCGATAACGCCACAGAGCGCCGATAATACGTTGCCGAGTAGAACGTTGCGGGGCTGGGCGAGGGGGCTTTCAGGCGCGGCGTAGAGCAGCACTGAGGTTGCGCCGAACGAGCCGACCATCAAAAGGGCGTGGGCCTCGATCGACTGCGCGCTGATCCAGCCCACGCCTGCGATGCCTAAAAAGGCGCCGACCCAGGACCAGAGGGCATCACTGATGCTCGGGGGTGGGCGATTCGCCGGCTCGCCTTTCATTTTGCCGATGTACTGCTTGACCATGATCTGAGACCCTGCACCAAAAAGAGGCATATCCTGCCAAAAGCCGCTAGGCGACTGAAATAAGCAATGCCTATGGGTGTCTCTAATCACAAGGGCTTTGAAGCCGGATCGGTGTCACTCGGGGGGCTCTGACTTTGGATCCAATTCCAGTAGTTCGTCGTAGCGGATACCGATGTAGGCATGTTCGCGCATCAGAAGCTCAACCCGGGCGCCCTCGCCGTGGGCAAGCGCCTGCACGATGCTCTGGTGCTGCACCTGGGCGACGCAGAGCTTGCGGTACTCCCGGCCAAGGCGCTCGGTGTCGATGATGAGTGAATCGGCGGAGGCGAACGGCAGGTGGTCGTTTCGCTGAATGGCGTCCTGAATGACCTGGCTGCCGGTCGCGCCGAGAATGGTTGTGTGAAACCGGGAGTTGAGTGCGCTCCAACGGGTGACGTCCTCGGCGGTCAGATGGCCCTTGGCGAGCACGGCGTGCCCCTCGTCGAGGCAGGCGTTCAGACGCTCGAGGGTTGCCGTCGAGAGCCCCTGTTCCGCCAGACGACGCGCGGCCAGGCCTTCGAGCACGCCCCGCACCTCGAGGGCACACAGCACATCGGCGTCGGTGAAGGCGCGTACCCGAAAGCCCCGCTTGCCAGCCCGTTCCAGCAATCCTTCCTGTTCCAGCGTTCGAAATGCCAGCCGCACCGGGGTACGCGAGACGCCGAGGTCGTTGGCGACCTGAAGCTCGGCAAGGCGCTCACCGGCGGGATACACCCCCTCGCTGATCGATTTTCTGAGGCGTGCTACCACGCTCATCGTGCCTGAACTCACTGTTTTTTCCTTTGTGCATGCAAGGTTAGCGGGTTTTGCCAAAATTGGATCCAACTAAAGCATATCTTGTCCAATAATGGCATTGGTGCCTTTATTATGGGATCCATAACAAGAAAAAACCCCTGACCCGTGAAATGAGGAGTACATCATGTTTCCAAAGAATACGTGGTATGTCGCCTGCACACCCGATGAAATGGATGGCAAGCCGCTGGGCCGCACGGTCTGCAACGAAAAGATCGTGTTCTTTCGCGCCGAGGAAGGCAAGGTCGCGGCCGTTGAGGATTTTTGCCCTCACCGAGGAGCGCCGCTGTCGCTTGGGTTTGTGCGCGATGGCCAGCTGGTGTGTGGGTATCACGGCCTAGAAATGAGCTGCTCCGGCAAGTGCTCGAGCATGCCGGGGCAGCGCGTGCGCGGCTTCCCGAGCATTCGCGCCTACCCGGTGGAAGAGCGCCACGGCTTTATCTGGGTCTGGACCGGTGACGCCGAGCAGGCCGACCCTGCGCTTATTCCCGAGCTTCACTGGGCCAACGACCCGGCCTGGGCCTATGGCGGCGGCCTGTATCACGTCGGCTGCGATTACCGGCTGATGGTCGATAACCTGATGGATCTGACCCACGAAACCTACGTGCACGCCTCGAGCATCGGCCAGCCCGAAATCGAGGAGTCTGCCCCTGAGACCAAGGTCGAGGGCGATGAGGTCATCACCAGCCGGTACATGGAAAACATCTCGGCGCCGCCGTTCTGGCAGGCCGCGCTCAGGGGCAACAACCTCTCGGACGACCAGCCGGTGGACCGCTGGCAGGTCTGTCGCTTCACACCGCCCAGCCACGTGTTGATCGATGTGGGCGTGGCGCTTGCCGGCAAGGGCGGCATCGACGCGCCGGCCGAATTCAAGGCTTCGAGCACGGTGGTCGATTTCATCACCCCCGAGACCGATACCTCGATCTGGTATTTCTGGGGAATGGCACGCAACTTCAATCCCGAGGATCAGGAACTGACCGACCGCATCCGCGAAGGGCAGGGCACGATTTTCGCCGAAGACCTCGAGATCCTCGAAGCCCAGCAACAAAACCTTCTCAAATACCCTGACCGCAAGCTTTTGATGCTCAATATCGATGGCGGCGGCGTGCAGGCGCGCCGCGTGATTGACCGCGTCCTCAAGGAGGAGCAGTCGGCGTCCCCATCCACCTCGGCCAAGGCCGGGTGAGTTCATGCAGGCGGGGCGGGCGCGGCGACATGCGCGCGTCCGCCCGCAGGAGGGAAGCATCATGAGTACCAATGACACGCTGTCGCTGTTCGTGAGGGTAGTATCCCGGCGCGAGGAAGCCGAGGGCATCGCAAGCTTCGAGCTGGCCGACCCCCATGAGCGTGCGCTGCCGGCCTTCAGCGCCGGTGCCCACATCGATGTGCGCATCAATGACGAGATCATTCGTCAGTATTCACTGTGCGGCCACTCTGAAAAAAACGACCGCTACCGCATCGCCGTGCTGCGTGAGGTCGAGTCCCGCGGTGGGTCGGCGGGCATGCACGACAGTATCCACGAAGGCGATCTTCTACAGATCAGTGCGCCGAAAAATCATTTCCCGCTCGAACCCGCCCGCCGGGTGGTGCTGTTTGCCGGCGGCATCGGCATCACGCCGCTTTTGTGCATGGCCGAGCACTTGGCCAACACCGACACCGAGTTCGAACTGCACTACTGCGCCCGTTCGCGCGCGCGCATGGCGTTTCTCGATGACATCGCCGCCTCGCCCTTCGCCGATCGGCTAAGCACTTACTGCGATGACAACCCGGAGGCTGGCACGCTGGACGTGGCGGCCTCGGTGGGGGCGCCTGAGCCGGACACACATGTGTATGTCTGCGGCCCGGCCGGCTTTATCGATCACGTGCTCACGACCTGCAAGGACGCCGGCTGGCCCACGGAGCAGCTTCACACCGAGTATTTTTCAGGCGTACAGGTCGACAGCGCCGATAACGACAGCTTCGAGGTCAAGCTCGCAAGCAGTGGCGCCACCTTTACGATTCCTGCCGACAAGACCGTGCATCAGGTGCTTGCGGAAAACGGCATCGAGATCATGGTGTCCTGCGAGGAAGGGGTATGTGGCACCTGCCTGACCCGGGTGCTGGAAGGCGAGCCTGATCATCGTGATCTGTATCTGGAAGAGCACGAGCGCGCTGCCAACGATCAGTTCACGCCGTGTTGCTCTCGGGCCAAGAGCAAGTGTTTGGTGCTCGACCTTTAGCCGGAGGCTTGGTCCTGTACTGCGAAGGGCATGAGCGCGGTAGACATGAGCGCAGTGCGCATGAGTGCAGAAGAAGGTATGAACACGCCGACCCGAGCGGTATCGGGTCGGCGTCAGATCTCAATCCTTGGATATGCCGAAGTAGCCGGTAAGCGTTGCCCGGGCGATCACATTGGCGCCGAGCGCGAAGGTGGCCAGCGCAGGCGTTGCGTCGTTTGGAATGTCGAGTGCCTTGACGTCGAGGGCGTGCACCACAAATACGTAGCGATGCGGGTCGTCACCCGGGGGCGGCGCTGCACCGCCGAAACCGCGGTAGCTGTAGTCGTTATTGAGCGTGAACCCGGATGAGAGTGCGCCCTCGGCGCCGGCATTGGCTTCAAGCGAGGTCACGCTTGGCGGCAGGTTGATGACGGTCCAGTGCCAGAAGCCGCTCATGTTCGGTGCGTCCGGGTCGAAACAGCTCAGCACGAAGCTTTTGGTGTCCTCCGGAAACCCGGACCAGCTCAGCGCCGGGGAAATGTTTTCACCGCCAAGTCCAAAGCCTGAAAACTTGTGGCGGTCGGTCAATTGACCGCCCTCGTCAAACTCCGGGCTTGTCAGGGTAAACGCGGGAACCTCGGGCAGTGACGCCAGCGGGTCAACGTCATAGTTGGCCATCGTCTCTCCTTGTAATCAGTCATGCCATCAAAACACGTCTCTCTAAACGTAGCGCCTTACGGTGTCTCGATGCCAGCCGAGCAGCCATATCGCCAATACCATAAGGCAACCTGAAATTAATAAAAAATAATAAATGAATCCCTCCGCAGGCCGTTGAACACCAATGGGCGCGCCCGTTCGAACGTTTGATGGTGATCCAGAAGGAGGCCTTCCGTGATTCAGCTGAAATACCCGCAACATCTAAAACGCCTGGTCGAGGCGATTCGTCGGTCGATGGCGGTAATCGAGTTCGATGAACAGGGCACGATCCTCAGGGCCAACGACATGTTTCTCTCGACCATGGGGTTTACCCGGGAGGCGCTGGTTGGCAAGCATCACAGCATGCTGTGCCCGCGTGCCTTCGCTGAGAGCGAGGAGTATCACACGCTTTGGACCAGGCTCAGGGCGGGCGAGTTCGTCAATGGTCGCTGCAAGCGGGTGACCTATTCAGGCGACCCGATCTGGCTGGAGGCATCCTACAACCCGATTCGTGACCGGCACGGCCGGGTCACTCGCGTCGTCAAGTTCGCCACCGACATCAGCGCGCAGGTGAAAAAGGATGAGGAGATCGGCCACCTGATGACGGCGATCAACCGGTCGATGGCCGTGATCGAGTTCACGCCGGAAGGCCGGATTCTTCACGCCAACCAGAATTTTCTCGAAACCGTCGGCTATCGGCTCGAGGACATCGAGGGTCAGCATCATCGGATATTCTGCGAACCCCGCTACGCCGCGTCGAGCGAGTACAAGCGGTTCTGGGCCCGCCTTAATGCCGGTGAGTTCATGTCGGACCAGTTTCGACGCATCGACAGCCGCGGTAACGAACTGTGGCTCGAGGCCACGTACAATCCTGTATTCGACGATGATGGGAACCTTTACAAGGTCATCAAGTTCGCCACCGACATTACCTCTCGCGTGCTCAGGGAAACCCAGGGCATCCAGATGGCCTTTGAAGTCTCGGAAAATACCAATACCAACGCCGACCGGGGCAGCAGCATCATCGAAAATGCCATCAATGAGATTCAGCAGATTTCCGTTCAGATCGATCAGACTTCCAGCGTGCTCGATACGCTTAACCAGCGGGTGATGGAGGTGAGTGGGATCATCGATACGATTCATTCGATCGCCGAGCAGACCACCCTGCTTTCACTGAACGCCGCGATCGAGGCGGCGCGGGCGGGCGAGCATGGCCGGGGGTTCTCGGTGGTTGCCCATGAAGTGCGGCAACTCGCTCAGCGAAGCTCGGAGGCCACCGAAAGCATCACCGCCACGGTAAGCAATCTGCAGGCGCTGACCCAGAGCGCGAACACCAGCATGGCGTCTTGCCTCGGGCGGGTCGAGACCGGCGTGCGGCTGGCCGGCGAGGCGGGTGAGGCCATCATGGAGATCAGTAACGGCACCCACGAAGTCGTCTCGGCCATTCGTCACATGGCCTCGACTGATGCGGAGGAGCTGATCGACGAGCCTGCGCCGTCATCTGCATCGACCGCCGAGGCGCCCAGGCGCGATGAGGCATCTGCTCGGGCCGTGTTCGTGGCGCACTAACCGGCCGTACCTGTCGGCAATGGACACCCTGGCAATCGAGCGTCAGAGCAAACGAGTGCCGTTGGGCACAGGGCTGTCCGGTACGGCCAGGGCGACGTGGCCGTCTTCGTTGTGAAAGCCTGTCACCAGACACTGGGACTTGATGGGGCCGATCTGCTTGTCCGGGAAGTTCAGTACCGCCATCACCTGCCGGCCGATCAGAGTATCCGGGGTATACAGGTCGGTAATCTGGGCGCTCGATTTCTTGATGCCGATGTCGTCCCCAAAATCGACATGCAGGATATAGGCGGGTTTTCGAGCCGCCTCGAACACCTCAGCATGAACGATGGTGCCCGCGCGCAGGTCGATCTGCATGAAGTCGTCGATACCAATCTCTGACACGTCATCGCTCCTGGTTGAATCCATGAATAGTCATTATGAGAGTATCCTGATGCAGTGGCGCTGTGAACGGTGCGGCTGCGTTAGAGTGGCGGGTTTATCGATATCGATGACCGGCCTGACGACCTTTCATGAGCGGCAGTCATGCCGCTTGGCGCCAGCGTACGGCTGGCGCTTGGCGTGTCGTGTCGATAGCCAGTCTCGGCGCTTTTTTTATGCGCGGTGCTGGTCGTTTGGGTCCATCGCAGCGAGGGTGATGCGTAGGCGTGAGAGCTAGGTGTGAGAGCTAGGTGTGAGAGCTAGGTGTGGCGGTCCGAAATCGCCCCAGTGAGTGATACAGGCTCGCTGACCGGCGCAGATGCGTTACGCTTTGGGTTCACCCGAGACACAATGAGAGACAGCATGTCGGATTACCATCACGACGGACACGGACACGGACACGGACACGGACACGGACACGGACACGATCACGGGCATGACCACGGCCATCACGCACATGGGCTGGGTGGCCACCACCATCATGGCAGCGGCAAGGTTCTTGTCATTTCGCTGGTCTTCACGCTTGCCTTCGCGGTAGTCGAGGCCATCGGCGGGGTACTTGCCAATTCGCTGGCGCTTTTGTCCGATGCAGGCCACATGGTCACGGATTCGCTGTCGCTCGGCGTGGGCGCCATTGCGTCCTGGATCGCGCAGCGCCCGGCTTCGCGCAAGCACTCCTACGGATTGCAGCGTGCCGAGATCATCGGGGCCCTGTTCAATGTCGTGTTCATGTATGTCGTGGTGCTGGCGATCGTGATCAGCGCCATCGAGCGCCTTTTCTCCCCCCGGGATGTCGGTGGGCTGACCGTGATGGGCATCGCGTTCATCGGTCTTTTAATCAACCTAGCGGTCGGGGCGATCCTGCTGCGCGGTGAGCAGAACATGAACGTGCGTGGGGCGCTGCTGCACGTACTGGGGGATTTGCTTGGCTCGGTCGCGGCTATCGCGGCAGGGGTGGTGATCTGGCTGACGGGCTGGATGCCGATCGACCCGATTCTTTCACTTCTGGTCAGCGGTCTGATTGCGGTCTCGGCCACACGTCTGTTTCGTGATGTGCTTCGAGTTCTTATGGAAGGCGTGCCGCGCGGGATGGACACCCAGGACGTGCACACGGCGCTGATCGAGGTCGAGGGCGTGCATGGCGTTCACGACCTTCACATCTGGTCGATCTCCTCAAGCGATATCGCGCTGTCGGCCCATCTGGCGGTGGAGCGGCTGGAGCAATGGCCCACGGTGCTGCCCGCGGTGCGGCAGGTGCTGTCGACCCGGTTTGGCATTGACCACATCACGCTTCAGCCCGAAATCGCAGCGGACAATGACGGCTGTGGTCAAACCGACCACTGCGGCGTACCGACCCCGAGCGGCTGAGGTCCGTGCGTGATGCCCTGTGCTTTTTTGTATGTTTTTTGTGCAATGGTTCAACGTTTCGCGGCGTTTCCGGTCTATTTTCAACGGTGCGCGGGGAGGGCTTCGCGCTCAGGAACAAAAGGAGTGGAGTGCATGGTACAGGGATACGTTCGTAACGCCTGGCTTGGCCTTGGCGGCGTTACCGCGCTGATTGTTGGCGGAGCTCAGGCGTTTGCCATGCCCTCGGTATTTCCGACCGGGGTTACCCTGCATGACCCCGAGGCCGCCTACCAGGGCTATGTGCTGTTTCCGGGGAGCGACCAGAACACGCATCTGATCGACATGGACGGCAACGAGGTGCATCGCTGGGCGTATCGCTCTTTTCCGCCGGTGCCGTTGACGCCTGAACAGGCCGACGGCGAGCGCGGCCGACTTCTGGTTCAGTCCGGACGGGTCGACACGCCCAAGGGGCCTTCCGGGCCTGGCAACGGGTTGACCAACGCCTCGATCGCGGAGGTGGACTGGTCTGGCGCCAAGCACTGGACATGGGGCACCCAGGACGCTCCGGCCGCGCAGCATCACGACATGAGCCGGCTGCCCAACGGCAATACGCTGCTTCTGAGCGCGAAAGCGCGCCACCTGCCGGGCTTTGCTGTCCCTGAGGTGGTCGATAATGACATCGTCGAGGTGCGCCCCGATGGCTCGGTCGCCTGGCGCTGGAAAGCGTCCGAGCATCTTGAACAGATGGGCTTTTCCAGGGAGGCGCTGTCGCGGCTCAAGGCCTCAGACGACCCGGACTTTCTGCACCTCAATACCGTGACCCCGCTCGGGCCGAATCAGTGGTTCGACGACGGCGACGCTCGGTTTGCACCGGATAATCTGATGGTCAACGCCCGTAACGCCAATGTGGCCTTCATCGTCGATCGGAAAACGGGCGACATCGTTTGGCGGCTCGGGCCGGACTTCGAGCAAACGCGCGCAAGCACCAGCCGCACGCTGCCAAGGCCGGTCGATCAATTGATCGGCGCCCACGACGTGCATCTGATTCCAAAAGGCCTGCCCGGCGCGGGAAATCTGTTGATCTTTGATAATCAGGGAAATGCCGGCTTTCCACCGGCCGATCAGAGCATTTTCTCGTTTTCTCGCGTGCTCGAGGTCAATCCGCGCACGAAGGAGATCGTCTGGCTCTACACGGCCGATCAATCCGGGCGCGAGGCCTGGAGCTTCTACAGTGCATTCATCAGCAGTGCCCAGCGCCTGCCTAACGGCAATACGCTGATCGATGAAGGTCAGGACGGGCGGCTCTTTCAGGTCACGCCGAAGGGACGGATCGTCTGGGAGTACGTCAGCCCCTTCTTTGGCAAGAGCGAGCCGGACAATACCTACGTCACGAACGGTGTCTATCGAGCAGAGCTTCTCGACTACGATTGGGCGCCAAAGGGAACGCCGCATGCCTCGCACGCGGTCACTCCCCAGTGCACGCCCACACGTCAGGTACTGGATTGCACCCGGCCTTGAGCCAGGGTGGTTCACTTCTCGGGTCGATAGAACTCGAACGAGCCGGTTTCGGCGGTCTTAGTGAAGAGGTCTGCCCAATAGGGCGATACGCGCTTGTCGTGGAAATAGAGCGCCCCCCGGGTCGGGTCGCCCAGATCGCCGTTGAGCGCTTGGCGCGCGATCTCACGGGCCTCGATGTATTCTCCGAGTTCACGGGCCTGATCCGGTCTGCCATCGCACCACCAGGAAAACTGGCAGCGGCCGGTCTCCGAGCCTTGTGTGACCACGCCGCAGATGGTGTCCGGGAAAGCCTGATCGCTCAGCCGGTTCATCACCACGCTTGCAACGCCTGCCATGTTCCGGCGGTCGGTGCCCTTGGCTTCCCAGTAGACCGAGCGGGCGAGGCAGCTGACGGGGTCTTCGAGCGGGGCATCGCCCTTGGGATCGATGGCGGCGGCGCCGGCCTTGGTCAGCGTGACCGGAGCGGGTTTGGAATGTGCGGCGCGCTGCTCGAGGACCTTGGCCTTGTCGAGGGCCTTTTCGGCCAGAGCGGATTGGGCGACGGCCCAGGCGGGCACGGTTTGAATCAACATCACAAGCGCCATCAGAGCGCTGGCAGCCTTGATCATCAATGACGTCCTTGAAAAGCGATGCCGCTATAGTACGGGCAATCGGGGTGACTGAAAACGTCGGTCAGCTGTTCTTCAGTCTGAGCGGTCACACTGTCAGCCATCAATGCGGGCGGAAGAACCATGAAGATATTGCTGGTGGAAGACGATGAGCTCCTGGCCGAAAGCCTGGCCGAACGGCTGGGTGAGGAAGGCTACAGCGTCGATCTGGCCGGTGACTGTCAAAGCGCCGACGCGCTGGCAGACACCGAGCAGTACGCTGCCGTGCTGCTCGATCTGGGGCTGCCGGATGGCTCGGGGCTTTCAATGCTCAAACGCTGGCGAGCGGCCGATGGGCGGGTGCCGGTGCTGGCGCTCACCGCCCGCGACAGTTGGGAAGACAAGGTTGAGGGGCTTCAGGGCGGCGCCGACGATTACGTGACAAAGCCCTTTCACGAGCCGGAACTTCTGGCACGCCTTCAGGCGCTAATTCGGCGCGCCAGCGGCCAGGCAAGCGCCAGACTGGTGGTGGCCGACCTCGAGCTTGATGAGGCGCTCAAGCGGCTTCGTGTGGCAGGCGGTGACTGGCAGACATTGACCGCGACCGAGTACCGGCTGTTGCGCTTTCTGATGCATTACCCCGACCGCGTGCATTCCAAGACGCAGCTGCTCGACCAGCTCTACGCCCTGGATCAGGACGTCTCGAGCCCCAACATGATCGAGGTCTACGTCGCGCGGCTGCGAGGCCGGGTCGGGCGCGCCCGGATCGAGACGCGTCGAGGAGTCGGGTATGTCCTTCATTCGAATCTCGCGTAGCCTGCGCCTTCGCTTGATGCTCAGTCTGTCGCTGGTGGCGGTAGTCATCATGGGGCTGACCTGGGTACTCCATGGCATGTTGTTGCAGAGTACGGCCCGTGAGTTTCTGGCCGGGCGCCTCGCTCAGGAAGCCCAGCACCTCCTGGCCGAGGCGGAACGCGGCGCTCGCCCTGGCGACCGTTCTGGCGGCTCGGCCGGGCCGGGGCTTGATGCCTTTCACCATGTCTATCTGGTGCGCCGCGGTGAGCAGGTGGTCGCCTCGACGCCCTCCGCGCGTATACCGCTTGCGCCTTACCTGGACGGACCCGCGCGCCAGACTATCGATCTGACGTGGCAGGGGCGCCATCTGCTGGCCTGGCGCGAGCGCGGCGAGGTTGACGGTCAACCGGTCACGGTATTGGTGGGGGAGGACTTCGCGCAGGTCGAGCACGGCCTTGCCCGGCTTCACCGCTGGGTTGGCGCGATCGCCGTGCTGGTGTCGGTGGTGCTTCTGGGGTTGAGCCTTCTGGCCGTGCAGCGCTCGCTGCGCCCGTTGGATGCGCTCGCCCGTCAGCTGGCGGCGCTGCGACGCGGAGAGCGGGAGGCGCTGTCGCTCAAGACCGTCTCCGAGCTTGACGGGGTCGTCGGCCAGCTCAACGAGTTCGTCGAGGAGCAGCGCTATCGTCAGGCGCGTTCCAGAGAGCTTCTGGCCAATCTGTCTCATGGTCTCAAGACGCCGCTGGCGGCCATCATCCAGGCGCTTCAGGGCAGCAAACCGCTGAGCGACACGCGCCGCAGCCAGATTCTTCACCGCCTGCACGCCATCGATGAGCAGCTCACCAATGAGCTCAAGCGCTCGCGAATCGCGGGTCAGGCCACCGGTCAGCGGCGCCTTTGCACGGAGGACCTCGAGGCCATGCAGGCGCTGCTTGCAACGCTTTACCCCGCCATTGAGCTTCGCTTCGAGCCGAGGATGAGTGCGCTGACCCACCTGCCGCTGGAGCGGCAGGACGCCATGGAGCTTCTGGGTATCGTACTCGACAACGCCGCAAAGTGGGCGCGAGCGCGGGTCGTTGTCTCAAGTGACCGCCCCGAGTGCGTGATCATCGACGATGACGGCCCGGGCGTGCCCGCGCATCAACGAGCGCTTCTCGGCACACGCGGCACACGCCTTGATGAGCAGCGCCCGGGCCACGGCCTCGGGCTTTCGATCCTGCGTCAGATGGTCGAGCGCTATCGCGGCGAGGTGCGCTTTGAAGCCTCACCGCTTGGGGGGCTTCGCGTTACGCTGCACCTGCTTTCAAAGTGAGTCACTCAGGGTGCTGTCAGCTTGACCGGGTAACATCGTGCCTTATCAGCCAGAATCATCACGACGGTGAGGGTCATCACGATGGATAAAGCCTTTCAACAGCGCCGGGCACTGCTCAAGGCACTCGCTGCCCTGGGGGCGTTTGGCGCCGTGAGCGCCATGATGCCGGCCGCCGCGCGAGGTGCGACCGCCTCTGTCGCGCCGGGCCACCTCGGGCGTGTTCAGGGTGGGCGACCACGCGATGTGGTCTTTGATGCCCATATCCGAAAGGATACCTTCCAGCTCGGTGACCGCAGCGGCAGCGCCTACAGCGTCAATCACGTCATCCCCTCACCACTGATCGAGCTGTGGGAAGGGCATACAGCGCGGCTTCGGGTTCATAACCACCTTGACCAGCCCACCTCGCTTCACTGGCACGGCCTGTTGCTGCCGTTTCAGATGGATGGCGTACCGGGTGTGGCGTTCGAGGGCGTTGCGCCGAACACGACGTTCGAGGCGCATTTTCCGGTACGACAGACCGGCACCTACTGGTACCACAGCCACTCCGGCATGCAGGAACAGAAAGGGTTGATCGGGCCCTTGGTGGTGCATCCGGCGGGGCCGGACCCCTACTCCGCCGACCGGGATTTCGTCATCGTCCTGAACGACTGGACCTTCGAAGACCCGCACCGAATCATGGCCAAGCTCAAGGCGCAAAGCGATTACTACAACCTCGACGAGCGCACGGTCGGTGATTTCTTCGACGACGTGGCGACCAAGGGGTGGTCGACCACGCTCGAGGAGCGGCGAATGTGGGGCGAAATGCGCATGACCCCGCGTGATATCGCCGATGTCACCGCCATGACCTACGACTACCTGCTCAATGGCCACGCGTCGGCCTCCCCGTGGGAAGGGCTGTTCGCCCCGGGCGAGACCGTGCGACTTCGATTCATCAACGCCTCCGCCATGACCTATTTCAATATCCGTATTCCGGGGCTTGCGATGACGGTGATCGAGGCTGACGGCCAGCCGGTGTCGCCGGTCGAGACCGACGAGTTCCAGATCGCGGTAGCGGAAACGTTCGATGTTCTCATCACGCCCGACGCCCGGCCCTACACGTTGATGTGCGAAAGCATGGACCGCACCGGTTTCGCGGCCGGCACCCTGACCCCGCGCCTTGGCGCGCGAGCCCCCGTACCGGCGCTTCGTCCACCGCCCCGGCGCACGATGGCCGATATGAACATGGCTGGCATGGACATGGGCGATATGGACATGGACGGCGCGGCTATGTCCGGGCATGACATGGCCGGAAAGAGCCTGTCTGAGAAGAGCATGTCCGGAAAAAACGCGCCTTCTGAATCGCATGCGTCGAGCGGCCACGCCATGGCCGGCCACGGCTCAATGGCGCATGGCGCCCATGACGGTCGTGACAAACATAGCGGAGAAAGCGGTCATGACGGACACGCGATGGCGGCCGGGCACGGCAGTGAGTCTCCGGGCGACATTCGGGTGCCGGCCACGATGGACAATCGGCTCGATGAGCCGGGCACCGGACTCGAGGGGCTCGATCACCGCGTGCTGCGCTACAGCGAACTGCGTCGCCCGGTGCCGATCGAGGACCAGCGCGCACCGAGCCGCACCATCGAGCTGCACCTGACCGGCAACATGACGCGCTACATGTGGTCATTCGATGGCGTGGCCTACAGCGACTCGACCCCGATCGATCTGGTCTATGGCGAGCGGGTGCGGCTGGTGCTGGTCAATAACACCATGATGGAGCACCCCATTCATCTGCACGGCATGTTCATGGCGCTCGAGAACGATCAGGGCGCACACCTGCCGCTCAAGCACACCATCAGCGTACGGCCGGCGGCTCGAGTGTCGCTGTTGATCACTGCCGATGAACCGGGCCGCTGGGCCTTTCACTGTCATCTGCTCTACCACATGGACATGGGCATGTTCCGGGTGGTGCGTGTCCTTGATAAGGAGAGCGCTCATGCGTGAGTCGATCGGTCGTTGGACGTGTCTCGTTGTGTCGCTTGCCATGGCGCTCGGGATGGGTACGCAGGCCCAGTCAGCGCCTCGCACCCAGCCGCTGCCCGGCAAGGCCTCGCTCGATGAGGTGGTGCCAGCCCACGCCGACCCACGAAGCGGCTCGCCCGCTCATTGGGCGCCGCCGGTCGATGACAAGGCGGCCTATCACACCGTGCGGCTGGACCGGCTCGAGCATCAGGGTACAGGCGACCGCGAGGCCTACGTGTGGGACGCCGAGGCCTGGTGGGGCAACGACCGCCATAGGCTCTGGCTCAAGACCGAAGGCGAGGGCGATTGGCGCACAGGCGAGCGTGATCACGCCGAAGTGCAGGCGCTTTACAACCGGATGTGGGACGACTTCTGGGACGTGCAGGTCGGTCTGCGTCACGACATCGACCCCCATCCGAGCCGAAGCTACGGCGTATTCGGGCTGCAGGGGCTGGCGCCGTACGGCATCGATACCGAAGCGTCGCTGTTTGTGAGCGAGCGCGGGGACACCAGTGCGCGGCTCGAACTCGAGTATGAGTGGCTGATTACCCAGCGCTGGGTGCTGTCGCCGCGCCTTGAAGTCAACGCCTCTGCCCAGCGCCTGGATGAGCTCGACATCGGTCAGGGCATCACCACCAGTGAGACCGGCCTCAGACTCGGCTACGACGTTACCCGGCAGGTGTCGCCCTACGTGGGCATCAGCTGGCAGAACACCTACGGTGAAACCCGGCGCATGCGTGATCGGGACGAGGCTGACCGGTTCGCGGTCGTGGCCGGCATCAGCGCCTGGTACTGACGCAAGTGCCTGCGTGTACGACCGAGTGCGGAACGTTTTCGTAATCTCTGCGTAGCTCGATTAGACTGAGCGGCTTGATTTCAAGGTCGACAACAATGGGGTATGCGCGTTATGCGAGAGCGTCAACAGCTGGCGAGCGTCGCGGTGGTAGTGATCGGCGCCTTCTGGGGGCTTTACTGGTGGCCAGTGCGCGCACTCGAGGGCACGGTGCTCGAAGGTGCCTGTGGCACGCTCCTGATCGTTTTGATCTCGGCGCTGGTGCTTTCGCCGGTGGCGCTCATGCGCTGGCGCGAGCTCAAGGACAGCCAGCTTTCGACCCTGTTGGTCATTGCGCTCGGGGGCGCGGGATTCGCGCTGTATTCCATCGGGTTGAGCTATGGACGCGTGGCGATTGTCATCTTGATGTTCTATCTGACCCCAGTGTGGAGCACGCTGATCGGCCGATTGCTGGGTTGGCCGACCCCTTGGCTTCGTTACGCGGTTATCGCGCTTGGGCTTATCGGACTGTTACTGGTGTTAAGCGGGGGCGAGTCGCTGCCGATGCCGAGCACACTAGGAGACTGGCTTGGTCTCACCTCAGGCTTTCTGTGGGCGGTGTGCTCGATCGGCATGCAGCTTCGTAGCGTCCCGAGCGCCATGACCTCGACTTTCGTGTTCTCGCTCGGGGCGGTCGTGATGTCGCTGGTGCTTGCGTTGACGATGGGCGAGCCGGTGTCTGCGTTGGGGGCGTTCGACTGGGGCGGGAGCTGGTACTGGATCGCACTGCTTGGCGTTGTGTGGTGGGCGGTGATGCTGTCGGTTCTGCTCTGGGCCAACACGCATCTTGAGCCTGCGCGACTGGCGATCCTTTTGATGAGCGAGGTCATCATCGGCGTATTTTCTGCCGCGATCTGGGCCGGAGAGCCACTCGGCGTGGTGGAAATGATCGGCGGCGTACTGGTCGTTGGCGCCGCGCTTTTGGAGGTGATGCCGGTGCGTCGAGGCACGGCCCGCCCCCGGACGCGTCATTGAGTCAAAGGCAGGCCGCGCGAGCGTCGAAATCAGGTGGTCTGATCGCTTAAGGGGCCGAAGCACTCATAGTGCCGGTGCGCCTCGGGCACACCGAGGGCATCGAGGGTGTGCTCGACGTCGATCATGAAGGCGTTGGGCCCGGTGAAGTAGCAGGTCGGCTGTGACGCCAGCGGCAGCAGGTCGGCGAGCGCTGAGCGATCGATGTGGCCCTTGTCAGACGAGCCATCGGCGGCCTGACTGAAGCGGTAGTGCACCTCGAGCTGACCCGGGTAGCGGGTTTTAAGTGCGTCGAGCTCGTTTTTGAACGGGCAGTGCTCGGGATGGGTCGCGCCGTGGAGGTAGCTCACCTGACGGCCCTGGGCGAGCGCCTGACGGGCGAGGGTAATCATTGGTGTCTGACCGATGCCGGCACTGACCAGCGCCACCGGCGCCGTGCGACGATCAAGGGTCAGAAGGCCAATCGGCGGGCAGAGGTGTAGGGTGTTACCCACCGCCATCTCGTCATCCAGATAACGACTCGCCTTCCCAAGGCTCTCTTTTTTAACGGTGATCTGATAGTAGGGCGCACCGACCGGGCCGGTCAGGCTGTATTGGCGGTACAGTCGGGTACCTTCAAGTGTCAGGCGAAGGCCGAGGTACTGGCCGGCCTCAAACGCCGCAATCGGCTTGTCGTCGTGGGGGGTAAAGCGCAGTGACACGACGCCTTCATCTTCTTCGGTGCGCTCGCTGAGCACGAACGGACGCCAGCCCCGCCAGCCACCGCGCTTGATGTCGTTGTCGTGATAGATCCGCTCTTCCCGGGCGATCAGGTCATTGGCCATCGCCCAGTAAAGCGCGCCCCAGGCGTCCTCCACCTCCGGCGTGAACGCCTCGCCCAGCACCTCGCCTGTGGTTTCGAGCAGGCATTCACCCACGATGCGGTAATGCTCCGGCTCGATCTGAAGTGCGGCGTGCTTGTGCGCAATGGTGCCGAGAATGCCGTCGAGCGCCTCGTTGTCCTCGTAGTTCATCACATACGACACGATGGAGTTGCCGAGCGCGCGCGGCTGGGCACCGGTCTGTTGATGGCGCGGATTGAACAGCGGTGCGATTTCAGGGTAGCGCGCGAACATCATCGGGTAGAAACGGGTAGTGATGGTGGTGATATGCTGCGCGACCACGGGGGCGGTGTCGGCGATAATCTGGCGTTGAGCGAGTGTGATCATGGCAGTCTCCTGGTGTTTAAAGGGTGTACCTTAGTTAGAGCAATAAGCGTGCCAATGTATAACGCCTTGATTTTTAATGGCTTGAATGCCGTCACGTTGTGTTTTATACAACGGCGGGCGATGTCGAATGGACATCAGGTGTCTAAATGACAACGATTTATCTCGAGATCCAGAACCTTCTGAACCGGCTCGCGCGCAATGAAACACCGTCCTGGCAGCCGCTTCTTGATGCGCTGCTCAAGCAGTATCCGGGCGACGCCGCCACCTTGATGGTGCGTGAGGGGAACGCCCTGATGCCGGTTGCAGTGCGTGGGCTGCCAAGCGATGTGCGCGGCCGGGCGTTTCAGCTCGACGCCCATCCACGGCTTGCCGTGATTGCCAAGGCTGAGGGCGTGCACCGGTTCGCCCCTGACGACCCCTTGCCTGACCCGTTCGATGGGCTGATCGATACCGAGGGTGACGCGCTTCGCGTGCATGACTGCATGGGCGTGGCGCTTCGCGGTCAGGGCCGCATGATCGGCATGCTGACGCTGGATGCGCTTGAGGCCGGGCAGTTCGACGATGTCGATTATGGTGAGCTCGGGGCCATGGCCGGGCTTTTGGGGGCAAGCCTTGATATGGCGCTGTGCGCCCGCCAGACCCGGGCGCAGCTCAAGGATGTATTGAATCGAAGCGGGGCGGGGTTGCCCGCGCAGTCGCTCACCTGGCGAAGTGATGTCATGCGCCAGCTCGATGATGAAATCGCGCTGGTCGCCCAAAGCGAGATGAGCGTTCTGATTCAGGGCGAGACCGGGGTCGGCAAGGAGCGCATCGCGACTCAGGTGCACGCGCGCTCGCCGCGCCGCGATGGCCCCCTGATCAAGCTCAACTGCGCGGCGCTGTCGCCGTCGCTGATCGAAAGCGAGCTGTTTGGCCACGTCAAGGGCGCCTTCTCCGGCGCGTTTTCCTCTCGCCGCGGGCACTTCGCGCTGGCCGATGGCGGCACGCTGTTTCTCGATGAAGTGGGGGAGCTGCCGCTGGCGCTGCAGCCAAAGCTTCTGCGTGTGCTGCAGGAGGGCGAGTATCAGCCGCTTGGCAGTGAGCACACCCGCACCACCAGCGTTCGAGTGGTCGCCGCCACCAATCGCGACCTTGAACGTGAAGTGGCCGAGGGGCGTTTTCGGGCCGATCTCTACCACCGCCTGTGCGTGTATCCGCTGGTGGTGCCGCCGCTCCGGGTTCGTGGCGAGGACGTGTTGCTGCTGGCCGGCACCTTTTTAGAGGAAAACCGCAGCCGGTTTGGGCTTCGAAATCTGCGCCTCTCCCCAGGCGCCGAGGCGGCACTTTCGGATTACTGCTGGCCCGGCAACGTGCGCGAGCTGGAGCACGTTCTGAGCCGGGCGACCCTGAAGGCGCGGCCCCGCCCCGGAGACGTTCTGACGCTCACGGCCGATCACCTCGACCTTGCCCTGAGTGGCGCCACCGCTGCGGTGCCGGCGCCTGCACGCGAGGAGACCGCTCAGCCGCTTCGCGAGGCCGTCGAGGCCTTCCAGCGCCGACACATCGAGGCCGTACACATCCAGTGCGATGGCAATTGGGCGGAAACCGCCCGTCGGCTCGGGCTTGATCGCGGCAATCTGCACCGTCTGGCGACTCGGCTCGGCCTCAAATAGAGCACCCACCGGTTTCGTGAATGAGCCTGATCGCGGCCCGAGTGGCTGAAGCGGCGTTTGTAATACTTTACAATCCGCCGCCCGGGCGTCAGCCCGGATTCAGTTCACATAGGACGGCTCATGTCATCACAGGCAACTTCCAACGATTTCAAACGTACGATGCAAAGCCGGCATTTGGTCATGCTCTCGCTGGGTGGCGTGATCGGAACCGGTCTCTTTCTGAGCTCGGGCTATACGGTCAATCAGGCTGGCCCGCTGGGGGCGATCATCGCCTACCTGATCGGTGGGCTGGTGGTCTATCTGGTCATGATGTGCCTTGGCGAGCTGGCCGTCGAAATGCCCGAGACCGGCTCGTTCAATACCTACGCCACCCGCACCATTGGCCCGGGCACCGGCTATACCGTGGCCTGGCTCTACTGGCTGACCTGGACCGTGGCGCTTGGCTCCGAATTCACCGCCGCCGGGCTTTTGATGCAGCACTGGTTCAGTGATGTGCCGGTGTGGGCTTGGAGCGCGCTGTTTGCCGCCATCATCTTTTTGCTCAATGCCTTTTCCTCGCGAGTGTTCGCTGAAACCGAGTTCTGGCTCTCCCTGATCAAGGTGTTGACGGTGCTTGCGTTCATCGTGATTGGCGCCGCGGGCATCTTCGGGTTGACGCCCGCCGCGCAAGGCCACGGCGCGCCGCTTTTGAGCAACCTGACCGCCGATGGCTGGTTCCCGACCGGCGTCATGCCGATCCTGATGACGATGCTTGCGGTGAGCTTTGCCTTCTCTGGCACCGAGCTGATCGGCATTGCCGCCGGGGAAACCGTCGAGCCCGAGAAGAACGTGCCGCGGGCGATCAAGGCGACCCTCTGGCGGCTGGTCATCTTTTTCGTCGGCACCATTATCGTGATCGCCGCGCTTTTGCCGTGGCAGGAGGCCAGTGTGCTCGAAAGCCCGTTTGTCGCGGTGTTTTCGAAAACCGGCATTCCCTACGCGGCCGACATCATGAACTTCGTCATCATCACCGCACTTTTGTCGGCGGCCAATTCCGGGCTTTATGCGGCCTCGCGCATGCTGTGGTCGCTTGCCGAGCAGAAGACGCTGCCGCAGATGTTCGGGCGTGTCACCCGCGGCGGCGTGCCATTGAACGCCATCATTTTCAGCATGATCGGCGGGCTGTTTTCGCTGCTGTCGAGCCGGTTCGCACCGGACACGGTCTACATCGCACTGGTGTCGATCTCGGGCTTTGCCGTGGTTGCGGTGTGGATGGTGATTGCGGCCAGCCAGTTCATGTTTCGACGCCAGTACCTCGCCGCCGGTCATGACCCGGCGCGCCTTGGCTATCGCGCACCGCTGTACCCGCTGGTGCCGCTGCTGGCGTTCGGGTTCTGCGCGCTGTCATTGATCGGCATCGCCTTCGACCCCTCCCAGCGGGTCGCGCTCTATTTCGGGCTGCCGTTCGTGGCCCTGTGTTATTTGATGTATTACCTGACGCGGCCCGAGGTACCGGGCAACGCGCAGCCTGAGGAGAGACCCCATGACTGACCCGATCAAGACGCTTCTGGCCGAAACGCCCTTTGCGGTGGTGGATGGCGCGCTTGCCACCGAACTCGAGCGGCTCGGCTGCGATTTGAACGACAGCCTGTGGTCGGCGCGGGTGCTGTCTGAAGCGCCCGAGTTGATCACGCAGGTACATCGCTCGTATTTCGAAGCCGGTGCCGACATCACGATCACCTCGAGTTATCAGGCCACGTTCGAGGGCTTCATGGCGCGCGGCATGAGCCATGACGCCGCCCGCGGCCTGATCCAGCGCTCGGTCGCGCTTGCCGTTGAGGCGCGCGATGCGTTCTGGGCCGAGCAGGTCGATTCAACGCGCGCCCGCCCGCTGGTGGCGGCGTCCATCGGCCCGTACGGCGCCTATCTGGCCGACGGCTCGGAGTACCGAGGCGATTACGCGGTAGGCGAGGACGAACTGGTGGCGTTTCATCGCCCGCGGATCGAAGCGCTTCTTGAGGCGGGCGCGGATCTTTTCGCCTGCGAGACGCTGCCGTCGCTGGTGGAAGCGCGAGCGCTGGTGCGCGTGCTGTCGGAGTTTCCTGCGGCGCGGGCCTGGATCACGTTTTCAGCCAAGGATGACCGGCACATCAGCGAAGGCACGCCGATTGCCGAGTGCGCGGCGTTTCTGGACGGCCAGCCTCAAGTGGTCGCGACGGGTGTGAATTGCACCGCACTTCGGTTTATCGAGCCGCTGCTGGTCGCGATGGCCTCGGTCACTGATACGCCGCTGGTGGTTTATCCCAATTCCGGCGAGCAGTACGACCCGGTGACCAAGCAGTGGCACAGCACTGAGGACATGGCCTGCGACCATGACGGTTCGGCGTTTTCCGCGCTGGTGCCCCTGTGGCTGAGCGCCGGCGCCCGGCTGATCGGCGGCTGCTGTCGCACAGGCCCCGAGGACGTCAAGGCCATCGCCGCACTCAGAGACGCGCTTGACGCGTAGCCCCAGGGCAGTGATCGAACAGGCCGCTCACAGGGCGGCCTTTTTGTTTGGGGCCGGTCGAAAGGCGTTAAAGAGCAGTCGATGGCGCAGACAACAATGAGCAGGGGCGAATATACGATGCTGGCCTGGTCGTCAGTGCGCTTAAATACAGGGCGTGGCTGAGGCCCTTTTCCGTAGCGTTTACCGAGGTTCGATTTTATGCATGCACAACGCGTTCCCCTTTGGCCGGTCGGCTTGCTGATGGTGTCCATGATGTCGATTCAGGGCGGGGCGTCGCTTGCCAAGCAGCTGTTTCCGATGGTCGGTGCCTCGGGGGCGACCGCATGTCGCTTGATTGCCGGGGCGCTTTTGCTGTTGCTGGTTCTAAGGCCCTGGCGCAAGCGCCCGAGCGCGCGGGACTGGAAGCTGCTGACGGTCTACGGTGTTTCGCTTGGTGTCATGAACTATCTACTGTATCAGTCGATCGACCGCATTCCGCTCGGCATTGCGGTGGCGCTCGAGTTTACCGGGCCGCTGGCGGTGGCGACCCTCAAGTCACATCGGGCCGTGGATCTTTTGTGGGTGGCGCTGGCGCTTGGGGGCATTGTGCTCTTGATGCCCCACGACAGCCTGAACGGCTCGCTTGACCCGCTCGGGGTGGCGTTCGCGCTTGGAGCGGGTGCGTGCTGGGGGATCTACATCTGGTTCGGTCAGAAGGTCGGCACCGATTTCGGCGCCGAAGGCGTGGCGATCGGGGTGACGATCGCCGCGCTTGTGATCGCACCGATCGGGCTTGCCCAAAGCGGGTTCGAGGGCTTCAGCTGGAGCATCGTGCCCCTGGTGGCGATGGTGGCACTCCTTTCGACGGCGCTGCCCTACGCCCTTGAAATCGTCGCGCTCAGGCACTTGCCGACCACCATGTTCGGCACCTTGATGAGTCTCGAGCCGGCGCTTGCGGCCTTGTCGGGGCTTTTGTTTCTGGCCGAGTTCCTGACGCTCGTTCAGTGGCTTGCCATTAGCGCCATCATGGCGGCGTCCATCGGCACCACGCTTACCGGGCGCTCACGAAACAAATCCTGGGAAAGCGCGCCCGTGCCGGATTGAGTGTGACGGGCGCGGTGTCGTGACTAAGCGTCTGGCAGGGGCGGGCGCACACCGAGGTTTTAGGTCGTTCTGGCCCGCCCTAGGGCGGGCTTTTCAAGAAGCGCATGGCCAAGTAGTGCCTGTGCGTGTCAGCGCCGGGGTCGAAGGGCGTCGGCATGGGAGAGGGTATTTATTAATGACGTCTGCATGTTCTCGCACATCTACGGCCACTGACGTGCCGGCCAATTCGACCGGAAAGGTGGTCGCCGCCAGCCTGATCGGGACCACGATCGAGTTCTACGATTTCTATATCTATGGCATCGCCGCGGCGCTGGTCATTGGCCCGATGTTCTTTCCGGCGACCTCCGAGGCCGCGCAATCGATGGCGGCGTTCATGAGTTTCGGTCTGGCGTTTCTGGCGCGCCCGCTTGGGGCCTTCATCTTTGGTCATTTCGGTGACCGGCTCGGGCGCAAGACCACACTGGTGGCGAGTCTCATGCTGATGGGCGGGTCGACGGCGCTGATTGGCTGTCTGCCCGGGTATGACCATTGGGGCGTCATGGCACCGCTGGCCCTGTGCGTGCTGCGGTTTTGCCAGGGCCTCGGGCTTGGGGGCGAGTGGGGCGGTGCGGCGCTGCTTGCCACTGAAAACGCGCCCGAGGGCAAGCGCGCGTGGTTTGGCATGTTCCCACAGCTTGGTCCGTCGTTCGGTTTCCTGCTGGCCAATGGGGTGTTCTGGGGGCTATTGGTGATGTTGGGCGAGGAAGCGTTCAAGGACTGGGGCTGGCGACTGCCGTTTCTGCTCAGTGCCGTGCTGGTTGCGGTCGGGCTCTTCGTTCGAATGAGTCTGAGTGAGTCCGCCGTCTTTACCAAGGCCAGTGCTTCGGCGCCTGCCGAGCCCCGGCTGCCGTTTATGGATGTGATGGCGCATCATAAGCGCCCCCTGCTGCAAGGGACGTTTGCGATGGTGGCGTGCTACGCGCTTTTTTACACCAGTGCGGTGTTTGCGCTGAGCTATGGCACCCGAAGCCTTGGCTATGACAAGCAGGCGTTTCTTGGGCTTTTATGCATCGCGGTGGTGTTCATGGCCATCATGACGCCCATTTCTGCCGCGCTTTGTGACCGGCTTGGCCGCAAGCCGGTATTGATCGCGGGAATGCTGATTACCATTGCCTCGGGGCTATCGCTCGGGCCCTGGCTCGGTAGCGGAACCACGGTTGGAGCACTTGCGTTTCTATGTCTGTCGCTTGGCGCCATGGGGCTGATCTTTGCGCCGATGGGGGCGCTGTTGCCGGAGCTGTTTCCGACCCGTGTGCGCTACACCGGGGCCTCGGCGGCCTACAATCTGGCCGGCATTCTCGGCGCGTCCGTGGCGCCCTGGGTCTCGGAGCTGCTGGTGGCGCACGGTGGCTTGAGCTGGGTGGGTGGCTACGTCAGCGTCATGGCGCTGGTGAGCCTGCTGGCGGTACTGACCCTTCGTGAAACGCGCACCGGCACGCTGTGAGCATGAATGTACGTATGAACTGAACGCGCCGGCACGCCTCTCATCGAGCGCTTGCCGGCGCGGTATGCCCGCCTTTTTTCCTCAGACCGGAAGCGTTCGGCGCTGCAGCCACTCGAGCGCGCGCGTGGTCATGCGGCGGGCGCTCAAGCGTTCGTGGACGACGCTGTGGTAGTGGTTGAGCCAGGCGCGTTCGTCCTCATTCAAGAGCAGCAGATTGAGCGCGCGGGTGTCGATCGGGCACAGCGTCAGGGTTTCGAACTCGAGAAAACGACCGAATTCGTTGTGAGTGGTGGCGCGGTTGGCGACCAGATTCTCGATGCGCACGCCCCACTCGCCTTCACGGTAGAGCCCGGGTTCGATGGAGGTGATCATGCCGGCCTTCATGGCGGTGCGCGGTGCGGCGCCGGCCTGCCAGGAAATCACCTGCGGCCCCTCGTGCACGTTCAGGAAGTACCCGACGCCATGGCCGGTGCCGTGGCCGTAATCAAGCCCTGCCTGCCAGAGCGGATTGCGCGCGATGGCATCGAGCTGGGGGGCAGGAATGTCTTCTGGAAAATGCGCCGAGGACAGCGCAATCAGCCCCTTGAGCACGCGGGTGACGCCATCGCGCTGGCTTGAGCTTAGGTGGCCGACCGGCACCATTCGCGTGATGTCGGTGGTGCCGCCCAGATACTGGCCGCCGGAATCGATCAAAAGCAGGCCGTCCTTGCCCGTAATGTGGCTGAACGCCTCTTCTGAGGCGCGGTAATGGGGCAGGGCGCCGTTCTGGTTGAAACCTGCGATGGTCGGGAAGCTCTCGCCGACAAAATTCGGACGCTTTTGGCGCTCCTCGCGAAGGCGATCGTCGATGGTCAACTCCGAGACCGCCTCGCCTCGGGTCAGCGCCTCATCGAGCCAGGCAAAGAACTCACACAGCGCCACACCGTCGTCTTCCATCGCGTCTCGAACGTGAGCAAGCTCCATTTCTCCCTTGCGGCTCTTGGCAAGCGTGGTGGGCTGGCTTGCCTCGATCAAATCCGCACTTTCAGGGACGGCGTCCGCCAGCAAAAGCGTCAGCTTCGAGGGGTCGATCAGAACATGGCTCGAGGGCGACAGCTCGGCGACTCGGCGGGCCGCATCCTCATACGGTGCGACCTCGATACCTGCCTGTTCGAGGGCCGAGTGCGCTTCGCGATCGAGTCGGTCGCCCTCGATAAAGAGCGTCGCCTGGTCCTGGGTAATGAGCATGTGCGCGAGAAAGACCGGATTGTACTCAACGTCGCTGCCGCGCAGGTTGGTGAGCCAGGCGATGTCATCGAGCGCGGACAACAGGTGCGCGTCAGCGCCCTGATCGGTCATTGCGCTCCGAAGTGAGGACAGCTTTTCCTTGGTGGACTCGCCCACCCACTGGCTGTCGTGGCAGTAGATTGGGGCGTTGGGCAGCGCCGGGCGCTCCGACCAGATGTGATCGAGCAGGTCGGTGGTGGTGTCGAGCTTTAGGCTGGCCGGCTGCAGAACGTCGTTGAGCGTGCGTGCTTCCTTGAGTGACAGCACCGCGCCATCGGCGCCGATGCGGCTGTTCTTGGGCAGGTGCGTGACGAACCACTGCATCGGCGCTTCGGCGTCGCGAGGTGACCATTTCTCGAGCGCAATGCCGCTGCCGGCGAGCTGCTGCTCTGCCTGTACCCAGTAGCGGCTATCGACCCAGAGAGCGGCCTTGTCCTGAGTGATCGTAAGTAGCCCGACCGACCCGGTGAACCCCGACAGCCACGCCCGGCCCTGCCAGTGGGCCGGCAGGTACTCCGAAAGATGCGGGTCGTCAGAGGGCAACCACCAGCCATCGAATCGATGAGCCTGCATGGCGTGGCGTAGTGCGTCGAGACGCTGGGTGTGGGCGGACATGAAACACTCCAAAACAATTGAATCCAGGCGCAAAGCATAGCCGATGTGCGCCGATATTCGGTATGTGACCCGTAAGCGCCGTCAAAAAAGCCGGCGATGTTGTTTTATTTCATCAACAGGAACCCAAAGATTGCTGGCGCTCTGGCCGTTACTGGAATTTCTCCCACCTTCCCCTTCTGAAACTGTTAGGAGCACCGGATGAAAATCGAGACCATGCGCGCCCGCATGATTCTGATTCTGGCGAGCGTCATCGTAAGCATGATCGTGTACAGCCTGTATGAGGCCAACAACGCTCGGTCGCAGCGTTTCGATGAAAAGCGCCATTTGCTTCAAACCAACGTCGAGATCGCGACCGCGCTGGTGAACGCCGAGTACGAACGAGCCCAGCGCGGCGAGCTCACGACCGAACAGGCCAAGGCCAACGCCCTGTCTCAGCTCAAGGCCATGCGCTGGAACGACGGGGCCGGTTATGTGTTCGTGTTCGATTCCAAGCCAAGCGTCATGATGCATCCGATCCTTCCGGAGCTTAATGGCCAAAACGTCGCGGGCAAGACGGATCAGGACGGCAAGCCGACCTACGACATCATGGTGGACAACGGCCTCAAGCAGGGCGGCGGCTTCATCGAGTTCGTCTGGCCCAAGCCCGGTGAAACCAAACCGGAACCGAAACTTGGCTACACCGAGTATTTCAAACCCTGGGACTGGCATATCGCCTCCGGGCTTTATCTGAGTGATCTCAAGACCGCCTTCCTGTCATCACTTGTAAGTAGCCTGCTGCTCGCACTGCTGTTGTCCGGCATCATTCTCTGGAACATGCGCGCGATCAAACGTGTCCTCGGCGGTGAACCCAACGACGCGGTGACCATGGCGCGCCAAATCGCCAAGGGCGATCTGGTCGACCGCTCCGGAACCAACTATCCCGAACACAGCCTGCTCGGCCAGCTTCAGATCATGCGGGGGCAGCTCGGCGACATGGTCTCTCAGGTTCGTAACAGCGCCCAGACCGTCACCTCAAGCAGCGCCGAAATTGCCCAGGGCAACAACGATCTTTCCGACCGCACTCAATCTCAGGCGGCAAGCCTCGAGGAGACCGCGGCCTCGATGGAGCAGATCACCGCCACCGTCAAACAGACCGCCGAAAGCGCCCGCGCCGCCGATCAGCAGGCGTCTTCTGCGCGCAAGGACGCCCAGCGTGGTGGCGAAGTGATGGAGAAGGCGATCGAGGCGATGGGCGGCATTCATGAGTCCAGCAAGCAGATCACCGACATTGTCAGCATGATCGAAGGCATCGCCTTTCAGACCAACCTGCTGGCGCTCAACGCGGCGGTCGAGGCGGCGCGAGCCGGTGAACACGGCCGGGGTTTCGCGGTCGTTGCCTCTGAAGTGCGAGAGCTTGCCCAGCGCGCGGCCAAGGCCACCGACGACATCAAGTCACTGGTCGAGCAGAGCGGGGCGCGGATCGATGAGGGCACGGCGCTGGTGCGTGAATCCGGCGAGACGCTCAACGAAATCGTAAGCTCGGTCTTGCGGGTGTCGGATCTGATTTCCGAGATTTCCGAAGCGGCGCGGGAGCAAACCGCCGGCATCGATCAGACCAATCTCGCCATTACCGACATGGACCAGGGCACTCAGCAGAACGCGGCGCTGGTCGAGCAGTCGGCGGCGGCAAGCAAGCTGATGCAGGAGGAAGCCGAGCGGCTCGCAGCGCTGATGGCCACCTTCACACTGGATGCCTCTGCCGAGAGCCGGCCCGCTGCCGTGAGCGAACGTTCGATGCCTGCTAGGCCGGTGGCTTATGTCTCACCGGCCCCCTCGGCGCGCCCGGTGCGTGCCTCGGCGCCGGCCAAGAAGGCCTCGAAAGCCCCGGTGCGGGAAGCCGTCACCGACAGCGACGACTGGGAAACCTTCTAAGTCACTTAAGATGTTCCTCATAAAAAAGGCGGCCCGTGAGGCCGCCTTTTTAGTAGGACCGGAGAGATCAGGTCGTTTAGTCGGCCGTCGTCCCTTTCGGATTGATCGTGCCCAGATGACCCAGATAGCGCTTCACCACCGGCACGAGCAGCATCAAGGCCGCCGCGCAGAGGATCAGCGCCAGGGCGCAGCGCCCGAACAGCTCCGGCAGCTGGGTGATTTCTTCCGGGTTGACGTGCCCGCCGATCAGTCCGGCCACCAGGTTGCCAAGCGCCGAGGCCGTGAACCAGAGCCCCATAACCTGGCCCCGCATCTTGAACGGCGCCAGAGCGCTCATGCTGGAAAGCCCGACCGGACTCAAACACATCTCCCCAAGCGTCAGCAGAAAGATACTGCCGGTGATCCACCAAAGCGACACGGCTTCTGTGCCGCCTACGACACGCTGCGCCGCCAGCACCATCAGGCCGAAGCCGCCAGCGGCAAACAGGAGCCCCATCACGAACTTCATCGGGCTGCCGGGCTCAAAGCCGCGTCGGCCCAGCGCCGGCCACAGCCAGCCAAACAGTGGCCCGAGCACGATGATGAAAAAGGGGTTGAGTGACTGAATCCAGACCGTTGGGATCTGAAAGTCACCGATCATGCGGTCGGTGAAGTCCCGGCCGAATAGGTTGTACGAGGTCGGCTGCTGTTCGAACGATGCCCAAAAACAGGCCGCGGCGGCCACCAGCAAAAAACAGACGCCGACGCGAAGCCGTTCTTCCCCGGACAGACCGTTGAAAAAGGCCAGAAAGACGAAGTAGCCGAGCGCGCAGACGATGATGACGGTGGTCATCGAGGTCGCAATCGCCACCGGGTCGAGCGGAATATAGCCGGCCATGGTCAGTCCGGCCGCCACCGCAACGACGGCCGTGATACCGGCTACCCAGCGCCCGACGCCTTCGCGCTTGACTGCCGGGCCATCCCAGGTGGCTTCGCGGTTTCTCATCTGGTCGCCGCGCCTCATGGCCGGGACCGCGCTCAACCGAAAGATGACAAGCGCGACCAGCATGCCGATGCCCCCGATGCCGAAGCCCCAGTGCCAGCCGAGCTGCTTCATCAAAACGCCGGTAATGAGGGGCGCGATTAGCCCGCCGATATTGATGCCCATGTAGAAAATGGCGAAGCCGCCGTCGCGTCGGGCGTCACCTTCGCCGTAGAGCGTGCCGACCATCACCGAGATACAGGTCTTGAAAAGCCCCGAGCCTGCAACGATAAAGGCAAGCCCCAGAAAGAACACTGGCGCCCCCAAAAGGGCCGACAGCGCGATGCATAGGTGGCCGAGGGCAATGATCAAGGAGCCGTACCAGACGGCGCGCTGCTGCCCCAACCAGTTATCGGCAAGCCAGCCGCCGGGCAGGGTCGCAAGGTACAGGGTGCCTGCAAAGATGCCGACAATCGCCGAGGCGGTGGTGCTCGAAAAGCCAAGGCCGCCGTCCTGCAAGGTGGCTGCCATGAACAGCACCAGCAGGGGCCGGATGCCGTAGTAGGAAAAGCGCTCCCAGAGTTCGGTAAAGAAAAGAGGGCCAAGCGCCCGTGGGTGGCCGAAAAAACCGTGATCGCCCCTTGAGCGGGCGACGTCGTCAGAGGATGTGTTCATGAGTTGAGCCTGATTGACCGAGCTGTCAGTTTTTATTGGAGTGACAACTTTTCACGTTGTCGACGGCTTGTCAAAACGTGGTAAATGGCGCGTTGTTCGATAGTCTAGTCCTTTATTTAATTGACGTATGGGTCAACTTTGGCAGCGTCGCTCACTCATAAGGGCGGTGGCTCAAGGTGTGATCGAGCACGGAGTACGCTCGGACACCGGAGACAGCGCGCCGGTGCCTTCGATGCCATTTTTCTGAAAAAAAGACCGCAGCCGGTGGGCAGGGTGTAACGGCCCGATCTATCGTTTGCACGTCAATCATCAAAACGAGGGTGTGATGCACAGGGAACAGGAAGCGGTCTCCGTGCCTTCTGACGAGGCCGCGTTCATCGAAAAGGGCACGTCCGGCTACCGGGCCACCATGCTTGCACTGTTTTTAGGCGCGTTTTCGACCTTTGCGCTGCTTTATTGCGTGCAGCCGATGATGCCGCGGTTTTCGAGCGCGTTCGGCATTACCGCCACCGAAGGGAGCCTGGTACTTTCGGTGGCGACCGCGTCGCTTGCGGTCGGGCTTTTGATCACCGGGGCGCTTTCAGATGCCATCGGGCGCAAGGGCATCATGGTTACGGCGCTGTTCGGCGCGTCGGCGTGTACGCTCGCGGCCGCACTGATGCCGAACTGGCCGCTGGTGCTGGTGATGCGAGCGCTGGCAGGGCTGTCGCTGTCGGGGCTGTGTGCGGTCGCCATGACGTATTTGAGCGAGGAAATCGCGCCACGCTTCGTCGGTGTCTCGATGGGGCTCTATATCGGTGGCAGCGCCATCGGGGGCATGGGCGGTCGCTTGATCAGTGGCGTGTTGGTCGATTGGCTGCACTGGCGTTGGGTGCTTGCGATCATGGGAGGCCTGTGCCTGATCACGGCGCTTCTGTTCACGCGGCTGCTGCCGCCATCAAAACATTTCGAGCCGCGCCCGTTCAGCCTTCAAAGCCTTTTTTCGGCGTCGCGAATGCATCTTCGCGATGCCGGGCTTCCGTGGCTGTTTCTGGAAGGGTTTTTGCTGATGGGCAGCTTCGTGACGCTGTTCAACTACATCGCCTATCGGCTGCTCGGCCCGCCGTATCATTTCAGTCAGGCCGTGGTCGGGGTGATGTCGATCGTCTATCTCTCCGGCATCTACAGCTCGGCCTGGGCGGGGGCGCTGGCGGATCGGCTCGGACGGCCGCGGGTGTTCTGGGTCTTTATCGTGGTCATGATGACGGGGCTTGCGATCACGCTTCTGACACCGTCCTGGGCGATTCTTGTTGGGATGCTGGTGTTCACGTTCGGCTTCTTTGCCGCGCATTCGGTCGCAAGCGGCTGGGTCGGGCAACGCGCCCATCAGGCGCGAGGGCAAGCTTCCTCGCTTTATCTATTTAGTTACTATCTGGGCTCGAGCTCGGCGGGTACGCTTGGCGGTGTGTTCTGGCATTGGCAGGGCTGGCCGGGGGTGGCCGTGTTCATCGGGGTGCTTTTAAGCATCGCCCTGGCGGCGGCGCTCAAGCTCAAGGGTGTCTCGGGTGATGGCTCGAGTTAAAGGTATACCGAGCAAGGGCTCGGTATACCGGAGCCGAATCAGATCTGACCGACCTTGACTAGCTTGCCTTTCATGGCTTCTGGCACATCCTCGATCATGACTAGGTTGAGCGACTTCTGCTCGCCTTCAAGGGCCACAGCGTCGCCCAGATCGGCGTCCACTTCATCCGGTGACAGGGTGTACATACCGCCGTTAAAGGGGTCGACGATTAGCCAGCCAATAAGACCGCCAAACAAGATGTTGCCGCCAATGTACCAGCCGTTCGCCGACGTGGTTAGATCCACCGTGCGCGGGGCATAGCCCTCTTTCTTGAGTTCAACGTGGTAGGTCTTGCCACCGAAATAGCTGCCGTCGGACTTCTTGAGTGTGACGGTGGTCGGTGTAGTGCCGGTAAAAACCCGCTTGGCCGTTTCGTCAGTAATAACGACATTGGCATTGGACGGCGTACTGTTGATGGTCACGCTCTGGTCGCTGTCGCCAACGATGGAAGCGCAGCCGGTCAGCGTCAGGGTCGCACAGGTGCCGACGAGGGCGGCAAGGGTCTTGAATGTCATTTAAAGCTCTCTTTTTATAACCCGCTTTGAAACACGCCTCGCGTGAGGCGATGATAAGGACACCGATCGTTCTGGTTGATGCAAGTGCTTGTGGAGTAACGACATTCACACTCACTTCTTTAGACTCTTTTTTAAACTTATGGCCAAACGCCGCTCTGGCGCGTGCTCGGCCTACCTTGAGGAAACAGCGCATGTCAGTAAGTCACACCGAAATCGAGCGCCTGATCGCCGCACGAGATCGTGCGTATACGCCGTATTCAAACCATCCGGTGGCGGCGCTGGTCGAGGATGATCAAAAGCGGCAATTCACTGGGTGCAATGTAGAGATTGCGAACTACAAGGGGCTTTGCGCCGAGGCCAGTGCGATTGCCTCAATGGTCTCTCAGACCGGCAGTACTGCGCTTGCCCGCGTGGTCGTGATGGGCCCGGGTGAGGCGCTGTGTACACCCTGCGGTGATTGCCGCCAGCGCATTCGTGAATTCGCAACGCCCGATACCGAGATCGTGGTCGTGAGTGGCGAGGGCGAGGTTCTCAAGCGCTATTCGATGGACGCTCTGCTGCCGGATTCCTTCGGCCCGGAAAATCTGCCTGATTGACGTGAAGGGTCGTGAAATGGGAAGCGTACAAATACTGTGAAACTTTAGATAATCCTGAAGAGTGTTGGGGACATGCCGATAGCACTGGAGCCGGTCTTAATGCGGCCGACGGTGGTGGCACGGTATGCCGTAGCGACGGTGTTATCAGTGCCGTGAGCATAAAAAGAACATGTCACGGGGTTTCACCATGTTTCTCAATCGAAGTGTCAAAGCACGTTTGACGGCCTGTATGGCCTTTCTCGTTGTCCTGTTGGTCGCAATTGGCTCGCTGGGGCTATTCAGTGCAAGCAGCGGTCAGGAAGACCTGCGTGAGTCCTATGAGGAAAGTTTGATACCGATTCGAGCACTGGGCTCGGTACGGGCGAACCTGATGATGAACCGCACGCAGCTGAATACGGCGCTGATTCACGAGGATGCCGGAGCGGTGGCCAAGATCAGCCAGACCATGGCCGGCGTTGCCGAGCGCGCCGATGAGCAGTGGGCCACGTATTTGTCCTCCGGTACGCCTGCGCCGGAAGAGCGCGCCGGCATCGAGGCTGTACAGAAGGAGCTGCCAAGGCTTCGCGCAAGCCTTGACCGCGCGATGACATTGGCTGCCGCCGGGGACTTCGACGGCGCTCGCTCGCTTCTGGAGACAGAGCTTGAAGGCGAGTACAGCGCCATCATCGAACCTTTAACCAGGCTGATCGCAACCAACGAGCGATTGGCCGCGGAAAACTTCGTCGACAGTAAAGAGAGCTACGCAACGCTTCGTACGGTCTCGGTCGCGGCCATGGCGCTGTCGATCATCGCGGCCATTGCGCTGGCATTCTGGCTGGTGCGCGGCATTATCACGCCGCTTTCCAAGGCACGTGATTTCGCCGCCGAGCTTGCCGAGGGCAACCTGAATGCGCGCATCGACGTCACCTGCAAGGATGAGTTCGGTCAGATGCTTGATGCGCTGGTCGATATGCGCAATCGGCTGACCGGAGTGGTCACGACCGTACGCTCAAGCGTTGAAGGCGTATCGCTTGGCTCGCAGGAAATTTCGAGCGGCAACGACGACTTGAATCGCCGAACGCAGGAGCAGGCGGCGAGCCTTGAAGAAACCGCGGCCTCGATGGATGAGATGACCTCGACCGTGCGCCAGAACGCCGAGAATGCCTCGACCGCCAATACGCTGGTGGGCGAAGTCAGCGACACCGCTCATGATGGCGGAAACGTGGCCCAGCAGGCAGTGGCCGCCATGGCGGACATCAATGCCTCCAGCCAGCAGATTTCCGGCATTATCAGCCTGATCGATGAAATCGCGTTTCAGACCAATTTGCTCGCGCTGAACGCAGCAGTCGAGGCGGCGCGGGCGGGTGAGCAGGGCCGTGGGTTCGCGGTGGTGGCCGGTGAGGTTCGAACGCTTGCCAGCCGCAGCGCCGATGCGGCCAAGGAGATCAAGCAGCTGGTCGATCAAAGCGTCGATCGGGTCGAGGCAGGGTCCAAGCTGGTCAATCAGGCCGGCGAGTCTTTGAGTGAGATCGTCGAGGGGGTCCAGCGGGTGCAGTCACTGGTGACCGAAATCGCGCACGCGAGCCTTGAGCAGTCTCAGGGCATCGAGCAGATCAACACCGCGATCTCGCAGATGGACAACGTCACTCAGCAAAACGCGAGCCTGGTCGAAGAGTCCAGTGCGGCAAGCCAGTCACTGAACGATCAGGCACGCGCGCTCATGGAACAGATCGCGTTCTTCAAGCTTGATGGCGAAGGCGCTCACCGGGCCATGGCGCCCTCCGAAACTCCGCCGCGCGCGAAACCGGCCGCATCCTCGCACGCCTCGAGCGTCATCCGGGCCGGAGCGGCCAAGGACGCAAAAACGCCGCCCAAGCAAGCCACTCGCACCGAGCCGGTTACGGCCGAGGACGACTGGACGACCTTTTAACGCCACGCTCTTGAGACGCCGCATTCCACGCATCCAACCCAATATGCGCTGCGCCCCGTTCCGGTTCACACCGAAGCGGGGCGCAAACGTTTCAGGGGCGCTGTTTTTCAGAGACGCTCTCGTTTCAGACGCGCTACCGGGGGAGGTGCGTCAGCCGTGGATGCCCTGGCTTCTGAGGTAGTCGTCGTAGCTGCCGCTAAAGTCAATGATGCGATCGCCTGTCATGTCGAGAATGCGAGTGGCCAGCGAGCCGACGAATTCACGATCATGGCTGACAAAAATCAGGGTGCCGGGGTAATTATCAAGCGCCAGGTTGAGCGCTTCGATGGATTCCATGTCGAGGTGGTTGGTCGGCTCGTCCATCACCAGCACGTTGGGCTTTTGAAGCGCGAGCTTTCCAAACAGCATCCGGCCCTGTTCGCCACCGGAAATGACTTTGACCGATTTGCCGATGTCGTCGTTGGAAAACAGCATCCGACCGAGGGCGCCGCGCACCATCTGCTCGCCTTCGCTCGTCCACTGGCCCATCCAGTCGAAGAGGGTTTCTCCGCCGCGAAAATCGTCGGCGTGGTCCTGGGCGAAGTAGCCAACTTCGGCGGCGTCGGTCCATTTGACCTCGCCTTCGTCCGGCGTCATCGCGCCGACCAGGCAGTTCAGAAGTGTGGTCTTGCCGATGCCGTTGGGCCCGATGATCGCGACCCGCTCGCCGGCCTCGACCTGGAGGCTGAAGCGGTCGAACAGCACGTTGTCGCCCCAGGCCTTCTTGAGCTTGTCGACGGTGAGCGCCTGACGGTGAACCTTTCGGGTCTGCTCGAAGCGGATGAAGGGACTGACCCGTGAGGACGGTTTAACCTCCTCGAGCTGAATCTTGTCGATCTTGCGCTGGCGCGAGGTGGCCTGCTTGGCCTTGGAGGCGTTTGCCGAGAAGCGGCTGACGAACTGCTGAAGCTCGGCGATTTCCGCCTTCTTCTTGGCGTTGTCGGCATGCAGGCGTTCACGCGCCTGGGTGGCCGCGATCATGTACTCATCGTAATTGCCCGGGAACAGCCGGAGCTCGCCGTAGTCCAGGTCTGCCATGTGGGTGCAGACACTGTTCAGGAAGTGGCGGTCGTGAGAAATGATGATCATGGTCGAGTTGCGCGCGCTCAAAACGCCCTCGAGCCAGCGAATGGTGTTGATGTCCAGGTGGTTGGTCGGCTCGTCGAGCAACAGCACGTCCGGGTCGCTGAACAGTGCCTGGGCGAGCAGGACACGCAGCTTCCAGCCCGGGGCGATCACGCTCATGGGCTGGGTGTGCTGTTCAAGCGGAATGCCAAGCCCCAATAGAAGCTCACCGGCGCGGGCTTCGGCCGTATAGCCGTCCATTTCCGCGAACTGCACTTCAAGCTCGGCGACCTTCATGCCGTCTTCTTCGCTCATCTCGCTTTGGGTGTAGATACGCTCGCGTTCGGCGGCAATGTGCCAAAGCGCTTCGTGACCCATGATGACGGTGTCGATCACGCGTTCGCTTTCGAACGCGAACTGATCCTGTCGAAGTTTACCCAGACGGATATTGGGGTCTTTCATGACCTGGCCGCTGGTCGGCTCGAGATCGCCCCCGAGAATTTTCATGAAGGTGGATTTGCCGCAGCCGTTGGCGCCGATCAGACCATAGCGATGGCCGGCGCCGAATTTGACGGATACGTTTTCAAACAGCGGCTTGGGACCGAACTGCATGGTGATATTGGCAGTAGAAAGCACAGCGGGAGCGTCTCGCGGGGGGCGGTAAGAATCGGCCCCGGCCGGGATGACCGGCACGGGGCGTCAAGGTATTGGCAGGTATTGTACGTGTTCGAGCGCAAGGCGTCATTGCGCATGTGGCGCTAGAACACCACCGCGAGCAATAGAAGCAACAGCCCGAACATGCTGACCATATAGACCAGTGAGCGCACCCAGGGAATGCCGAGGGCGTAGAGCGGTACATACACGATGCGCGCCAGCAGGTAGAGCCAGCAGCCCCAGAGCGTCATGGCGCCTTCCTGATGCGTGATATGAACGATCAGCACCGCCGCGATGAACAGCGGTAAAGTCTCGAACAGATTGCGCTGCGCGCGAAAGAGACGGCCGGTGACCTTGCCCATCGGTGGGCCTTCCTTGTCGCGCGGACCGGTGTTGTATTCGACGCCGGTTTCCCGGTTGCGCCACATGGCCGGCAACAGGATTTGAACCACGGCCAGAATCAGTGTCCAGCCCAATAAATGAAGCTCCATGCTCACGGTAACGCCCTCCGAAGTTTAATGCCTCAAGCGTAGACGCAAACGCACGTGTTTACCGTTGGCGACAATGACCTACAAATCGGCACAGAACTCCTAAAGACAGCATGACAAAATTGTTACAAATTTATGTCATAACAAAGACAGGGAGTCTTTTAAGCCATGGGCGCGTTCATTCATCTCGTCTCAAGCGAGTATCGGGATAACCCACTGTTCAAGACCGCCGTCAAAGCGATTTTCGCGGTCACCGCCGCCGTGATTCTCGCGGGCATTCTCTGGGAAAGCATGGCGCTGCCGCCTGAGTTGATGTCGCTGCATGCCGAGTCGTCGCTGCCTAATCGCTACGCCCAGGGGCTGATGCTGGTGGCGGTATTCATGTTTCTGGTCGGCTTTACGCGTCACGGCTCCAGGGCCTTTCTGGCGCTGGCCGCGCTGTATGCGTTCGTCTGGTTCGACGACACCATGATGTATCACGAGCACGTGGGCGCGTTTCTGGATCAGCGCGGCCTCACCTCGAGCTGGAATGGCCTTCGCGCGCAAGACATCGGTGAATTGATCGGCTGGGGCCTTGCGGCCATTCCGATGGCGCTGGTCTTTCTATGGGCCTGGCTTGGTCGGCGCAAGGGCGATTTCGGCATGTTGGTAGTGTTCGGCGCCTGTTTCGGGCTGTTGGTGTTCTGTGGCGTGGCGGTCGATATGCTGCACATGCTGATGGGCGGTGGCGATGCCATGGACGTTGGTTGGGTCGAGGATGGCGGCGAGATTGCCTCGGTCGCGCTGGCCTGCGTGGCCTCCACGCTGTTTGCAACCATGAAGGCTGAGCGCTGGTTCGACCCTGCTGTGTCGGCTGCGCATACCCCTCACGAACACGGGATGCATGCCCTTGCCCACTGACAGCGCCTGAGGCGTTTTGAAAAGCACGATCGACATCGGGCCGGCGTTCAACGCGGCCCGATGTTGTATCTGATGTGCCTATTCTTGTGTCTTTTTTATAGCTGGGCAGGCGGCGCTGGGGTAGGTTAGGTTATTCGGCTTTTCAGGGAGGTTCCATGGCTAATCGCTTGATTCAATTGATGGCGCCACGCGACGACGAGAAGGCGATTCGTAAATGTCTCGACAGTCTCGAGCTTAAAGAGTGGTGGCAAAGCTCACCCGGCGGTGAGGGGGAGCGGGCGACGTTTTACATTGCGCTGCATCAGGCCGAGGCGCAGGACGTCATGGATAGCCTTTCCGACACATTGAAAGACCGCGATAACTGGCGGTTATTTTCGCTTGCGACCGAGGCCAATCTGCCCGAAGTCGACGGCGAGGAAGAGCAGGAGCGGCTCGAGCAGAAGAATACGGCCAGCGCCCGAGAGGAAATTTACGGGTCGGTTCGAAGTGGGGCGACGCTTAGCCTCGATTATCTTTTAATGACGGCGTTCGCGACCTGCGTGGCGGCGATTGGTCTTAATCAGGGGCAGGTGGCGGTCGTGATCGGTGCGATGGTGATTGCGCCGCTGCTCGGGCCGATTCTTGCCTTCGCGTTCGGCTCGACGCTTGGCAACCTTGAGCTCTTGTGGATTGCGGCGCGCTCTCTGTTTGCAGGGCTTGCGGTCTCGATCATCGTGGGGGTCGCGATCGGGTTCATCTACCGGGCAACGCCCGATAACTCGATGATGAACTTTTCAGGCGTGATGAGCCTTCAGACGCTGATCCTGCCGTTGGCCTCGGGGGCCGCTGCGGCGCTGATGGTGGCTTCCGGCAAGATGTCGGCGCTGGTCGGGGTCATGGTGGCTGCCGCGCTGCTGCCGCCGCTGGCGGCGTTCGGACTGTTCATCGGTGACGGCAATTATCTGTCGGGCGGCCGGGCGCTGGTGTCGGTTGTGGTCAATATCGTCGCGATCAACCTGGCCGCGCAGGTGGTGTTTCTGACCAAGGGCATTCGGCCCCGGGCATGGGAGAGCGATTCGCGCAATACCTCGATTCGCATGGCGCTTGGCGTATCCGGCGGACTGGTGGTGCTGGCGGGCGTTTTTCTCTGGCTTGCCGGCAGCAATGTCACGCTAAACTGGCTGTCATGAGCGCGCCTTTGCACATTGAATCATGGCGCGTCAGACTCTTTTCACGTCTCTTGATTGCGTAAGGATGAACGGTATGGCCAATGCAGTGCCCCTGAACGATCAGGCAATGGCATTTCTCGAACGCTATTTGAACAACGCCTCCCCGACTAGCCAGGAGTGGACCGGCCAGAAGCTCTGGATGGACTACCTGCGCCCATACGTCGATGAGTTCATTACCGACACCTACGGCACCGCCGTCGGCGTAATCAACCCGGACGCCGAGTACAAGGTGGTGATCGAAGGTCACGCCGATGAGATCTCCTGGTACGTCAACCACATCACCGACAGCGGCCTGATCTACGTGGTGCGAAACGGCGGCAGCGATCATCAGATCGCACCGTCCAAACGAGTCAACATTCATACGGCCAACGGCATTGTCGAGGGCGTGTTCGGCTGGCCGGCGATTCATACAAGAAGCAATGGCTCGAAGGAGCAGGCGCCCAAGCCGGATAATATCTTCATCGATGTGGGCTGCACGTCAAAGGATGAGGTCGAGGCGCTTGGAGTACACGTGGGTTGCATCATCACCTACCCCGACGAGTTCTTCATTCTCAATGAAAACAAGTTCGTCTGTCGGGCGCTCGATAACCGCATTGGCGGCGTCATGATCGCCGAGGTGGCGCGGCTTTTGAAGGAAAACGGCAAGACGCTCGAGTTCGGGCTCTACATCGTGAACGCCGTGCAAGAAGAGGTTGGCCTCAGAGGCGCACAGATGATCGCCGAGCGCATTCGGCCCAATGTCGCGATCGTAACCGACGTGACCCACGACACCACCACGCCGATGATCGAGCAAAAGACGCAGGGCACGTTGAAGCTCGGCGAAGGCCCTGTGATCGCCTATGCGCCGGCCGTGCAGCAAAAGCTCAGAGACCGCATCATCGAAACGGCACAGGCTCACAAGATCGATTTCCAGCGGGCGGCGTCCTCGCGGGCGACCGGCACCGACACCGATTCCTTCGCCTACAGCCATCAGGGCGTGGCGTCGGCACTGATCTCGCTGCCGCTTCGCTACATGCACACAACGGTTGAGATGGTGCATCGGGAGGACGTCGAAAACGTGATCCGACTGATCTATGAAAGCGTGCTGGCCATCACGCCCGGTGAGACGTTCAGTTATTTCGACTAACGTACACTTGACCGGAATCGTTTGCGCCCGGCATCGCCGGGCGTTATTGTGACTGCCTTGTACTAGGGATGTGCCTTCCGCGTTTTCTGAAACGCCCGCGATGTCGGGTATCCGCGCTCGATGGTCGGCTCACCGCCGGCTCTGGCTCAAGGCCCTTATAGCCTTCACCGCATCATTCCTTCCTTTTGATTTCTAGATGGCTTGCCCGCGCGGCAGGCATGAGATGGTTACGTTAATGTCATTTTCCGAGCTGGGCCTTTGCCCCGAGCTTCTGCGTGCAATCGAGCGCGCGGGTTATTCTTCACCTTCACCGATCCAGGCCAAATCCATCCCCGAAGGCCTCGAGGGCCGCGATGTGCTGGCCGCAGCGCAAACCGGTACCGGCAAGACAGCAGGCTTCGCTCTGCCGATTCTTCAACGACTGGCCGCGGCAAACCGTCCGGCGCAGGCGCGCCGCCCCAGAGCCTTGATTCTGACCCCGACGCGCGAGCTAGCCGCGCAGGTTGGCGAGGTTGTCGAGCAGTTCGGCAAGGCCTTTGAAACTCCGATCACCAGTACCGTGGTCTTCGGCGGCGTCAACGCCAACCCGCAGATCAGCGCGCTCGGCAAGGGCGTGGATGTGCTGGTGGCCTGCCCGGGTCGTCTTCTTGACCTCATCGGTCAGAAGGCCGTGGCGCTTGATGGCGTTGAAACGCTGGTGCTCGATGAAGCCGATCGCATGCTCGACATGGGCTTCATTCATGACATCAAGAAACTGATGAAACTGGTGCCCTCCAGGCGCCAGACGCTTCTGTTCTCGGCCACGTTCTCAAGCGAGATTCGAACGCTTGCGACCGGCTTTCTGACCAACCCGGTCGAGATCGACGTGACGCCACGCAACAGCACGGCGCGCACCGTCGATCAGTCGGTCTATCACGTCGAGAAAAGCGCCAAGGCGGCGGCACTGATTCACCTGATCACGTCACGTGACTGGGATCAGGTGCTGGTGTTTACGGCCACCAAGCACATGGCCAACAAGGTCACCTACAGCCTTCAACAGGCCGGGCTGACCGCGGCTGCGATCCACGGCAACAAAAGTCAGAACGCGCGCACCCAGGCGCTTTCGGGCTTCAAGGAAAAGAGCATCACGGCGCTGGTCGCGACCGATGTGGCCGCGCGCGGCATCGATATCAATCAGCTGCCACAGGTGGTCAATTTCGAGCTGCCGGCAACGCCTGCCGACTACGTGCACCGCATCGGCCGAACCGGCCGCGCCGGCGCCGAAGGTCAGGCGATTTCGCTGGTGGACCGGGAAGAGCAGGATTTGCTCAAGCGCATCGAAAAGCTGATCAAATCGAACCTGCCTGAAACCGACATGTCGGACTTCGACATCGTGCGGGCCAAGACCCAGTTTCCGCTTTTGAATCCGCCGCGTGGGCCGAAGCCTCAGCGCAAGAAGCCGGCGCAGGGCAGTAGCAAACCCTCGGGCGGCGGCCGGTCATCGAACGCCTCCAGCGAAGCGCGCCCCGACGAGCCCAAGAAACCGAGTCGCCGACACCGTGGCGGGCGAGGGAATCGGGGTAATGGTGGTAACAGCGGAAGCGGTGCCCGCTAGGCCTTGATGCAAGGTGGGCCGGCACTCAGTGCCGGCGCAGGCGTGATGTCAAAACACCGCTGTCGACCTCACGCGGTTGCGGCGGCCTTCAGCTTGTTAAAGTCGCAGATAATGCCTTGCATGGTTTCGTCGCAGTAGGGCTGAAGGCCACTGACCACCAGCTTTTTCTCGCCGGTACCGATGCGCTCGTCGCCGGCGATCATTTCGAAATGCATGTGGGCGTCGGCGCGCTTGCCTGCTACATCGAGCCAGGCCTTGTCGAAGTGAAGCGTCGGTGCTTCTGCGTCGAGGCGGTTCAGGCAAAAGCCCATGCTGTCGTAGATCACTAGCGGCCGTTCGGGATTGAACATCACCCCGTGTTCCTGCATCAAAGGCTGTAGGTAGTGCGGGAAGTTCCGACCGGAAAAGGCGATGTAGCGTCGGGTAAACGCGCTGATGACGGTGGGGTCGAAGGTCGGCTCACCGCTTCTGTCCACGTGAAGGTAGACCTTGCCACGGGCGTCGGAGACGGTAATGGTCTCGCCGCTTTGCTCGAACGTGAGCGGTACGCTGTCGCCGACCATGCCGCGGAAATAGAACGTCATGCAGGGCGAAAGGCCGAATCGGGCGAGCACGAGTGAGAACAGAAGGTCTCCCGGAACACAGAAGCGGCGGGCGCCGGGATTGTGGATCGGATTGAAGTCGCCGGCCATCTCCTTGGCAAAACGACTGGCCTGTTCGGCGGTAATGACGATACGACCATCGTCATCTTCAATAAAAAACTCTTCAAGAACCATGCGGGGCCGGAACCTTGTGTGAGACATGGCGCAGTCTGAAACGAGTGTTCATTGCGCGGTTTTGCAAAGCGTACCATGCACGGGCGGGCGATGCGCATTTCTTGCACGTTTTCATTAGAGAATTGGCAAGTTTGAGCGGGTCAGAACGGCAGGGTGAGGCCATCGTGCGGCAGACCCGGGCAAGATCACCTATCTTGAGCGCACGACATCGCTAACGGCGCAACCCGCCCCTGAGGAGACATCATGGCCCGACACAAACGGGTGGCGCAGTATACGTTTCGCAAGCTGCTCAAGGTACTGGCCCGCCCAGTCAAAGGTGACCGAGGCCAGGGCGGGACCCTGATCTATCCGTACCGAGGGTACGGTTCCCAGCGAGAAATCTTTTTGATGGGGCGCGTGTTCCATCAGCCAAGTCTTGGGCTTCCGCTCGAGAGTGGGGTGCTTCGTGATATGGCTGATATCGTGCGCCGCATGGTGCGCTGGGGGCTTGCAGACCGTGAGGTGGCCATTAGCGTCGGTCATCACGAGAGCGTGGTTACCACCGACCGCGACGGTTATTTCTACGCCCATATCACGCTGAGCCGGAGCCTTCCCACCGATACGGTCTGGCACAAGGCCGAACTCAAGGTGCTCGGTACGGAAGAAACGCTGCCAGCAGTGGCCGACATCTACGTGCCGAAACCGGACATTGATCTGGCGGTTATAAGCGACATTGATGACACCGTGATGTACACGGGCGTCGCCAACAAGATCAAGATGATGTATCGGTTATTCATGGAAAAGGCCGATGAACGGACGGCGTTTCCGGGCGTGGCGCCGTTCTATCAGGCGCTTCATGGCGGGGCGACCGGCGATGCGGGGCGACCAATGCTCTACGTCTCGCGCGGGCCATGGAGTATCTATGAGATTCTCGAGGCGTTTTTCCACTTAAACAACATTCCAGCCGGGCCGGTGCTGTTCTTGCGGGAATGGGGGTTAACCCTTCAGCATCCGTTGCCGAAAAAGGCCGAGGACCACAAGGCGCATTTGATCGAGAGCATGCTCTCGCTTTACGACGAACTGCCGTTTGTCTTGATCGGTGACAGCGGTCAGCGAGACCCGGAAATTTACGCCGACATCGTCGAGCGTTACCCCGGCCGCATCAAGACCATCTACATCCGAAGTGTCCACAAGCAGTCCGACCGTGATCAGTCCATCGCTCGGCTTGCAGCCAAGGTGCAAGACGCCGGGTGCGAACTGATTCTGGCTTCCAGCAGTGAAAAGATGGCCTGCCATGCGTTCGAGCGCGGCTACATTTCACGCGCGGGTAAAGAGGCGGTCGTCGACGCCGACCGGGCAGAGCGCTAGCGTTTTTTCCACACCACCATCAAATTGTTGGCCGGCATTTCATGAAGCGTTTCGAATTCGAAACCCGCATTGCTGGCCAGCGGCAGCACATCACCATCGAGGTCGCGCACGCCCCAGCGGCGGTCGTCCCGACGAAGCTGGGTGTCGAAGCCTTCATTGCCGAGTGAGGTGTGCTCGCCGTGACGCTTAAACGGCCCATAGATGGTCAGCGGCGCGTCCCTGGGAAGCAGCTCGCTTGCCTTTTCGAACAAGGCGATCGACGCCTCCCAGGGCGCGATATGCAGCATGTTGATGCAGACCATGGCACTGACCGGCAAGCTCATGGTTGGCCAGTGCCGGTTGGTGACATCGAGCGCGATAGGCGAGAGCGCGTTTTGAACGTCTTCATGCTCGCACCAAGCCTGGATGGAGCGCAGCGACTGTGGCGCCGGATCACTGGGCTGCCAGGTGGTGTGCGGCAAGGCCTTGGCAAAATACACCACGTGCTCGCCGCTGCCGCTTGCGATCTCAAGCACGTGATCATTCTGGCGCAGCACCGATTGCAGCACGGTCAGTATCGGATCGCGGTTGCGCCTGGCGGCTGCGTGGGACAGCCGCGGTTCCGGCATGGGGTATGCCATATCCATCCAATCCATCAAGAAGCCTCTCTCATCGTCTTCTTGCCCGCCAGCCCTTATGGCTGCTCGAGATCGCACGCTCGCGGGATGCTGGTGTGCGCTCCGGCGCGCTGCACACTGTAGGCAGCTGCGCGCGTGGCGTGTTTCAGACAGGTGCTTACGTCCTTGCCTTCAAGGCGCGCGGCCATGAAGTAGCCGATGAACGTATCCCCCGCGGCCGTGGTGTCACGGGCGTCGACCTGCTCTGCAGGTGCGAATAATGATTGTTTACCTTTTTGATGGTAAACCCCGTCAGCACCCAGTGTCAGTATGATCTCTGTATCCGGATAGCGCTGTGCCAAGGTAGATAAAACGGTGTCGGGGTCGGCGTTATCGTCCAGGCCGGCCAGCATGGCGCCTTCCCCACGATTGACGAACAGGATCGAGAGTGTATCCAGCGCCATCTCGGTGACGTCCCGAGTCATGGGCGCCGGGTTGAAGGCGACCTTGAGTCCACGGGCGTGGGCGGCCTCGATCATGCCGGCGGTATGGCTGCACTCGTTTTGAAGCAGCACCCAGTCATCGCGCTCGACCTCGGCAAGGCGCGTTGCGATGAAGTCGTGGTCGATGCTCTGGTTGGCACCGCCGAACAGGACGATCGAGTTTTCGCCGGCATCATCGACCTGGATCAGTGCGTGGCCGCTTGGGGTATCGACCCGTGCGACGCCCTGGGTGTCGACGCCTGCCTCATCGAGTACGTCGAGTGCCCATTGATCGCCCGCGTTGAGCTGACCCCAGTGGGCAACCTGGCCGCCAGCCCGTGCGGCCGCGACCGATTGATTGGCGCCCTTGCCGCCGAGAACCTGCTGGTAATCCGTGCTGGAGAGCGTCTCACCGGGTTTGACCAAATGCGGCACTCGGTAAACGTGGTCGATGTTGATGGAGCCGTAGTTGTAAAGCGTGGGTGTGGTCATGGATGTCTCCTGTGGCAAATCCTGCGGGAGTAGTCGTGGCAAGAGCGTGATGCATGAGCCTTGGCACAGTGTACAGGGTAAGCGGTGTCGTAAAGGGGCCGACAGGGCCGCGCACATTGAACGAATCAGTGCGTCCGATGGCGGCACTTAAGCGTTCGTATCGATTCCATCTGATAGACTGCGCCCTGGGATGGTCTGGCGCCATTTTGCCTGTGTGACGCCAGAAAGCCAGTGCGCGGATGCCGAAGGGCCGTGCCTGACAGACGGTCAAGTTCATGGGGGTAGGTGTGGCGCACATCGGGATTGTCGCTCCGGCGTTTCCAAGCCATCTCGCGGCGCTATGCGCGCTGGCGGATCGGCTGCGCGCATGCGGTCATCGGGTCAGCTTTCTGTTGCCGGAGTACTGTCGGCGCTGGGTGGGCCCAGAACACGGGCTGATCCCGGTTGACCGCGAGCACCCGTTACCCTTGAGCGTCGAGGCGATGATTGCCAGGGCTTCCAACCCCCGGGGGCCGCTTCGGTTCAAGCGCATGCTCGACGACGTGGCCCGGATGACCGATGTTTTATGCGCGCGGCTGCCGGACATCATTGGCGCGGCTGGCATCGATGCCCTGCTGGTCGATCAGATGGAAACCGCGGGGGCGCTCGTGGCGCGTTCGATGAACCTGCCTTATCTGTCGGTTGCCTGCGCGCTGCCGCTTGATCGGGATCCGGCGTTGCCGCCGCCCTTTCTGGGCTGGGCATTCGATGCCTCAGAGCAGGGCATGAAGCGCAATCAGGGGGGCTATCGAGTCAGCGAGCTTCTGATGCGCCGGCACCGGCGTATTCTCAGCCAGTGGGCCGAGCGATTCGGTGTCGATGCGCGTGCGATGGAGGCGTGTCTTTCACCGCTCGGGACAGTTGCGCAACTGCATGAAGCGCTGGATTTTCCTCGCGCCCACCCCGCGCCCAGCCTACACCGCGTTGGCCCCTTTCGATCGGCTGCGCCCGAGCGCGCGGTTTGCCAGGCGCGCACAAATACACCGGTCGATGTCTTTGCAAGCCTTGGCACGCTTCAGGGGTGGCGGTTTTCCGTGTTTCTCAATCTGGCCCGTGCCTGTCGCCGCATCCATCGGACACTCCTGATTACCCACTGCGGTCAGCTCGATGACCGTCAGTGCGCAAGGCTTACGCGAGAAGGGGCGGAAGTCGTTGCAAATGTGGATCAGCGCGAGGTCATGACGACCGCGCGAGTGGTGGTTACCCATGGCGGCTTGAATACGGTGATGGACGCACTCGATGCCGGGGTACCGATGCTGGTGTTGCCGATTGCCTTTGATCAGCCCGGCGTGGCTGCGCGTGTGGTGTATCACGGGATCGGATTGAGCGCACCGTTTCGGGCACGCCCGAAGGCACTTGCCAAGCGGCTGTCGAGGCTACTTGATGAGCCCGGCTTTTCCGCGGCAATGGCGAAGGTGATGTCTCGGGGGGAGCACCGTCAAGGCGCGTCGCGTGCCTGTGAACTGATTGAAGCTATCCTGCTCAGGCAGGTTCACGAGACGCGTTCTGTTTACTCGGGCTTGGAGGCACGGTCATCAGAGGTGCGCTCCTGACGCCGCATCGGCATGCGGTCGATGGTCGTGAAAAGCTCGTCGGGATTGACGAATCCGGTCTGCTGTACCTTCTTGCCGCCGTCCTTGCCGATCAGAATTACCGTCAGCGCCCCGTCCGGCTTGACGTCCAGATCCTCGAGGATGGCCTCGGTTTCGGCGGTGGTCATGCCCGCGCCGTTGCGCTGACCGATGCCGTTTTCGATGGTATAGAGCACCATGTCGCGCTCATCGAATGCAGTCTGCTGGTTCGAAATCAGCCGACGCATGCGCTGATAGCCCTGATTGCCTGCCGAGGGGGTGACCAGCACCAGAGGGCGAGCCCGCCATTGATCGCTGACAAGAGGGTTGGCCGGGCTGGCGGCCAATGCATTAAAGCTCATGAGCGCGCCTGACAGGGCGAAACAGATGTGGCCGATCCACTTCATTGCATCCTCCTTGCCGTGATCTCAGGTTCTTCGACGTGCAGTCTCAGGTAGTTTTGACGGGATTCAGGTAGTTTCGACGGGATGAAGCTTGGCCTCGACCCGGTCGAGCGTGCGTTTACAGTCGCTTGCCCGAACGTGTGAGTTTTCAGCGCTTTTGGCCGCGTGAAATAGCTCAAGCGACAAGGGGCCGCTGTAGCCGGTCTGTTTAAGGGCGGCTAAGAAGTCGTCTATTGCCAGATCGCCTGCATAGGGCAGGCAGCGGTGGTAGCGGCTCCAGTGAAGGTAGGACTCTTCCTCGAACCAGGGCGCGTCTGCCAGTTGCACGGCAAAGATGCGTTTTGCATCGATGGTGGCCAGTGCATCGAGCGGCTCACGGCGCGCGAGAATATGGAAGCTGTCGAGTACTAGTCCAAGGCCTGGGTGATCGACGGTCTCGACCAGATCGAGCGCCTGTTGGTAGGAGTTGATGTAGCGCCCCCACGACAGGGCCTCGAAGCCGATTCGAAATCCGCGCTGGTGTGCGAATTCCGCCATCGCAAGCAGATCCGTACACGCCTGCTCTCGATCATCGTGAGCGTTCGGAGAACTGTTGCTGCAGGCCAACAGCAGCGAGGTATTGAGTGCGCCCATCATGGCAAGGCGAACCTCGAGGCGCTCGAGTTGACGCTTGAGGTTGCCGGTGGCTTCGACGTCCTTCATGGGCTGAAGTGCCGTTACTTTCAGATTCAGCGCTCGAATCTTCTGGCCGACGTCGAAGGCACTGGCCCGACTGTGGTGAATGTCGGGCTCATAGATTTCGACACCGCCGAAGCCTGCCTGAGCGATGACATCCAGCTTATCCATCAGGTCGCCGCCAAGGCTGACGGTCGCGATGGTGTGCATGGTGAGCTCTCCCCATTGAATGCGTGTTCAATGCCAAAGGCTAGCTTAAAACGCCACCTTCGCGAACGCGTTCGCGGTTATGCGGAATGAACCTTGCGCTGTACATCCTCATGCATCGCACTGGCGTAGACGGTAGGCGGTGTACCGTCCTCATCGCGAAGGGCTACGGTCAAACTGTAGCACATGACCAAAAACACCAATGAAAAGGGCAGTGCAGCGATAATGGCCGCGGTTTGAAGCGCCTGCAGGCCGCCTGCCAACAGCAGTACAGCGGCCACGCCGCCAAGGCCCAGCCCCCAGATGACGCGATAGAGCGTGCGGGGTTGGCTGTCGCCCATCGACAGCATGGTGCAGATCACGAGCGTGCCTGAGTCGGCCGAGGTCACAAACCAGGTCACGATCATCAGCGTGGTCAGCCCGATCATGGCGGTCGAGGCCCAGGGCACGTCGAGCGCCTTGATGGTCTCAAACAGCGCCTGCGTCTTGTCCTGATTGACGATACTGACCAGGTCGACCTGATCGCCGAGCTGCAGGTGAAGCGCAGTCCCGCCAAAAATCACGATCCAGATCATCGAGCCAAGGGCGGCAAGCCCCATGCCACCGAAAATGAGCGAGCGCAGCGTTCGGCCCTTGGAAATGCGGGCAACGAACATGCCGACGTAGGGGCCCCAGGAGAACCACCAGCCCCAGTAGAAGAGCGTCCACCAGCCCTGCCACTGATCGTCCGGGTTCGGGTCAACCCAGAACCCCATTTGAATGGCGTGGCTCAAATAGTCACCGACCGTGGTCGAAAACAGCCCGAGCAGATACGTGGTCGGCCCGGCAATCAGGAAAAACAGCACCAGAATCAGGCTCAGGTGAATATTCCATTCGCTGAGCATGCGGATGCCGCGCTTCAGACCCGTGCAGACCGAAAGGGTTGCCAGAAGCGTGACGGTGCCGATCAGTATCAGTTTGGCCGTTGGTGAAATCGGAATGCCGAACAGCGCATTGAGCCCGGCATTCATCTGCGAGACACCAAGCCCCAGTGTGGTGGCCGTGCCGAACAGCGTACTGAAAATGGCGAGCAGATCGACCAGATGCCCGATCGGGCCGTAGATGCGGTCCTTGATCAGCGGATAGAGCGCCGAACGCGGCGTCAGCGGCAGCCCGCGGCGGTAGGAAAAGTACCCAAGAATCAGGCCGACCGTGATGTACACCGCCCAGCCGTGAAGCCCCCAGTGAAACACCGTGATGCGAAGCGCGAGCTCGGCTGCGGCTGTTCCCCCCGGCGCGGTATTTTCAAGTGCGGCGTAGGGGTTGCTTTGAAAGTGCGACATCGGCTCGGCCACGCTCCAGAACAGCAGCCCGGTGCCGACAGCGGCGCTGAAAAGCATGGAAAACCAGGAGAAATTGCTGAATTCGGGGACATCATCATCACGTCCGAGTCGAACGCGCCCGACCGGACTGGCCCCGAGGTAGATGGCAAAGAACAGAAGGCCACCGATCGCCAGGATGTAGTACCAGCCCAGGCGCTGTTCGATGAACGCCATGGTGGCGTTGAATGTGTCGCTGGCGCGGTCCGGCCAGAGGACTGTAAAGGCGATAAACGCCAGTACCGTTGCAAATGAAGTGATCGCCAGAGGCTTATCGACGCCTGTAAACAGGCCGTTCGCCGGGCGTTGCCCAGCGTTTAGATCAGACATGAAGTGGGCTTTTTCAAAAGATTAACCGACCATGCTAACAAGTTTAACGCGAAGGCGTCACCTCGATGGCCGTCATCGAGGCAAGGTGTGGGGGCATTGAGTGAATTACGGGCGCCCGCGCTGGGAAGAAAGTTTCTGGCTGGCTTCATGAATGCGTTGGGCCTCTGGGTCCTTGAACTCAACATCCTGATCGTCGGTATCTTCCGGCAGGAATGAGGGCTTGAATACGCCACTAAGATCATCGTAGTCGATCGAGAGCGTAATTTGGCCCATCGCATACGGTGCGATTTCGTAGGTCTGATAGGTGACCAGCAGTCGGTCGCTCAAAAGCGCCACGTTGTCAGTCGGCGTGAAGGGCCATTTTTCCTTGAACTCATCACCTAGGTTCTGCGCATCGAGCCAGCGTTGGTGCGCATTTTTTTCGAGCGCGATCAGTGTCTCCCGGCCACCTTTGGTCAGCATGTCATCAAGCGTGACTTCGCGCTTCAGGCGCGTGTCGTAGTTGAAGTAGCGCAGCTGAGCGTTGCCATGGGCGCCACCGGTGAACGCGTAGCCGTTGAGGGCAATCACCACGGTATGGTCGTAATGATCGAGCATGTTGGCGCTTAACTGAGCGTTGTAGTCCGGATGATCCTTGGCGTGTTTGAAAAACGTGTCGACAAAATCGCTCAGGGAGTCGTTGGTCTCGGACGCATTGCCGAGCTTGCCCAGTGCTTTTAAAAGCGCTTCGTTGAGTGGTGGCCGGTTGGGAAACCGGTAATAGCTCAGGTCAACGGAGGGGCAGGCGTCTGTCTTGCAGTCCTGTGGCGTGATGTGGCGGCTGACCGGCACGCTCTTGAGTGATTCAAGCTTGCCCGGAAGGCTGTTCGGATTCGAGCTCGGGTCGGCCACCTTGAAGGCGCGCAGGTTACTCTGGGCAACCTCGGAAAGCTTGGGCTGGCAGCCTGCGAGTGCAAGGAGTGCGATCAACAGAAAGGGAGCACGCATGGTGGATGCAGGCCTCGCTCAGTTGCGCGGGCCGGCGACGCCCAGAAAGTGGTGTCGCCAGTAGCGCTTGGTGATGTTTGAAACCCGAACGGTACGGCCAGCGCCCGGGGCGTGAATCATTTTGTTATCGCCGATGTAGATGCCGACGTGACTTGCACGGCCTCTCGGGCCAAAGAACAGCAGGTCGCCGGGGCGTGCGCGATCACGGCGCGGCAGGTTCTGAAACTGCTGATTCGAGGTTCTTGGAATCGAAATGCCGGCACTCTGATAGCTTCGCTGTGTCAGGCCGCTGCAGTCGAGGCCGGATGCCGTGGTACCGCCCCAGCGATAGGGCGTTCCAAGCGCGTTTTTGGCACTCGAGACAATCAGGGCCTGAGTCATGTCGAGGCTGTAACCGTCCTGAGTTTCAAGTGCGGGCCTTGAACTGGCGCAGCCACTCAGACCGATCACGACCCAAAGCCCTACAAGCGTCAGCACGACCCGGGGCAGAGCGGCAGCGTTTGGGAGTGACAGGGGCAGTGCGTAAGCCATGACAATGATCCTTTCGACAAGCAGGTAGGGGCAGGGCGGGCGCGTAAGCCGTGCTCCGAGCTATTTCGGGCTCATGATGAAACGCCCAACCGTCTTCGGCAATGGGTATCTCGAACGCCACGCTTGACCTCAAGGCTCTATCGGCCGCCGGTTTAAAAACTGGGGCGCGGCGCACGGTTGACCGGCTCAGTGCGAAGGCAGCCGCCCGGCAAGGTACTTGGCAAGCGGCGGGCCGATGGCAAGAACCATCAAAAAGCGTACGGTCTGAAACGTCATGATAAAACCGATATCGACGTTGCTCGAGGCGGAAATGATCGCGATCGAGTCAAGCCCACCGGGGCTTGTGGCCATGTAGGCCGTTAACGGGTCGACATCGAAGGCGTACACGAGTACGGCTGCAATCAGCCCGCACAGCGTGATCAGCAACACGATCGACAGGATGATCTTAGGGAGGGCCCGGGTCGCGTGGCGCATGATGGCGGGGGTGAATCCGAGACCGATTCGCCAGCCCAATACGGCGTAACTGATCGCGAGCAGCCATTCCGGCAGCTGAAGCGTAACGGCACCGCTCATGTTCAAAAGCGAGCCTGCGATCATCGGTACCAGCAGCTGGCCGGCCGGTAGCTTGAGCTTCAGGCCCGCGTAGCCGCCGATCGCGGCAATCAGGAGGGTCTGGGTGAAATCAACGGCATCGAGCGTTGGAAACCAGTCGATCACCTGGGCGCCGATGGCCTCCTCCGGCAGGAACAGGCGCGCGATGACAGACGCCAGTACCGCCACGAACAGCACCCTCAGATACTGCATGAAGGCCACCAGGCGCATATCGGCGCCCTGGGATTCGGCCAGAAGCATCATGACCGAGGCGCCGCCGGGCGAAGAGCCCCAGATGGCGGTCGTACCAGGCAGTACCTGCCACTTGGCCATCAACCAGCCAAGCACGCTGCTGGCACAGATGACCAGAAGCGTGACCGCCAGAAACAGCCACCAGCTGTTGGCCAGATTACCAATGACGGAAACATCCATGCTCGAGGCGATCATGCAGCCGATCAGCGTCTGCGCCATGAAGAAAAGGGGCCGGGCGATGCGAAGTGGACTGCCCCTCAGGCTGAACAGGATGCCCGCGATCATCGGCCCCAAAAGCAGCGCCGCAGGCAGGCGCACAAGCTCGAGCACGGCTGCAAAGGCCGCCGAAACCGCCAGCAGCAGCGGCCATTGAAGAGTGGCCGGCAGCCTCGAAAGCCGCAGATGAAGCAGGTGCTTCACGTGCTTACGCCCCGAAGGCGAGCTGGTCGCTTTTAATCACTCGGGCGATTCTTGGAAAGATGTTGTCGACCGGAAATGCGTGCAGCTCGGCGCTGAAGCTGGTGCAGAGGTCTTCGAGGATGACCACGTCATACCCCAGTTCCCAGGCGCTGCGCGCGCTCGATTCCACGCCCATGTTGGTCGCGATGCCGGTAAATACGACGGTCTTGATGCCGCGCCTACGCAGCTGAAGATCGAGGTCGGTGCCGGTAAAGGCGCCCCAATGATGCTTAAGGGCGTGCAGGTCGCCATCGCGGACCAGGCCCGGCTCGAGCGTGTCCCATTCAGGCGGCATGCCGGCGTCGGGGCGTTTGGCCGGCAGATCAACGCGGTTGCTTGGTGCGTCCTTGAAATCCGGCCCCCAGTTGACCCGGACCCAGGCCATGGTGGCGCCTGCCTGGCGCACGCGCTCAGCCAGGGAGGCAGTCGCCTGGACAATGTCTTCGCCGGTTCGAGGGGCGAGCGACATGCCGGTGATGCCTTTTTGGAGATCGATGGCAATTACGGCGGTGGTGGTCGGGTCGAGTTGGATCATGACGGTGTTCGCTCACTGTCGCAAAGAACTTGCGGTTGCTTTCAGGGTGCGGTCGACGCCTTGGGTCGGCCATGATATACATGAGGCTATCCTCACAAAATGAATTTTATGAAGATGGCTTCACAAAAGTCAAATGACAGCCACCAGGCCCGCGCGCCCAAGCGCGAACGGGGCAAGGCGCGGGTCGAGGCGCTCTTGAGCGCGGCGACGCAGGTGTTTGCGGCGAAGGGATTTGATGCCGCCACCATGACCGAGATTGCCGGAGCGGCGGGCGCGCCGATTGGCTCTCTGTATCAGTTCTTTCCGACCAAGGCTGCGCTGGCCAGAACGCTGCTCGAGCGCTACGGCACGCACATGAGCGCGCACTTGAGCGCTATCGAACAGGCCGTGCCCACGCTTTCGCTTGACGTGATCGTTGCACGCCTGCTCGGACTTTTAACCTCGCTTGCCGAGGAGCGTCGCTGCGCCATGGCGCTACTGGACGCGAAAAGCGTACCGCCCGAGCAGCGGCAAACCCTGAGGAAGGGGCTACGGGAAGGTACGGCGCGGGTGTTGGTGGCGTATGCCCCTGAGCTCTCGGCGAGTGAGGCCGAGGTGGCCGCGGTGGTGGTGGTCAATTCGATGCGGGCGATGGTGCATCTGGGAGAGGAGCGCTGCGCCGAGCAGGCTCGCGCTCAATGGCAGGCCATGCTGGTCGCGCATCTGCGGGGCCTGCCTGGTTAGGCTTGCACCCTGTCCCGGGCAAGATACCCTTGATATGACACCATTCAAGGAGTTTGATCATGACAAAACCCGAACAGAGCCCCGGTGTCTGCGACCGGGCGCCCGAGCAGACCCAGGGGTTTCGACTCAATCACACCATGGTGCGCGTCAAGGACCCGCAGGCCTCGCTTGCGTTCTACTCGACCGTCTTCGGCATGCGCCTTCTGCGCGCCCTCGAGTTCCCGGAAATGCAGTTCACCCTCTACTTTCTGGGTCACGTGGACGATGAAACCCAGCTGCCGGAAGACGATGGTGAGCGCACTGTCTGGACATTTTCCCGCACCGGCCTTCTCGAACTGACCTATAACTGGGGCAGCGAGAAGGACCCCGAGGTGAGCTACCACAACGGCAACGATGCGCCGCAGGGCTTTGGCCATCTGTGCATGTCGGTCCCGGACCTCGATCTGGCGGTTGCCTGGTTCGATGAAAACGACGTCGAGTTCGTCAAACGCCCGGACGACGGCAAGATGAAGGACGTGGCGTTCGTGAAAGACCCTGACGGTTACTGGATCGAGGTGATCGAGCCTGCGCGGCTGGGCGGGCTCGCCAAGGGGTGAGCCTCGCTCGCCCCTCAAGGACGACCCAGCGATTCTCCTTCTCATTTCAACGATTCGGGAGCGCTTCATGAGTGTGGACATCAAGGCCCACGGGGTACTGCACTGCTTCGAGCCGGGCCTCAAGGACGACGACGGTGAACTGGTCAACGCCGAGATTTCCGCGGTGGCCTTCGACGGTCACCGGCTTTTGATGGCAAGCGACAAGCCGATTCCCGGCAAGCATCGCTCGGCGGTGTTTTCGGTCGCGCTCAAGGACCATCACCCGCTCGAGGAAAGCCTCGAGTATCTGACGGCGCCGCTGATCAAACAGGCGATCAAGTATGAGGACTTCGCCCTGACCGTCGATGGGCGCTATATGATCGCGACCACCGGGTTTGATCGGATCGATGCCGAGAGCCATGCGCTCAATGACTACAACCATCTGCTGATCTGGCCACTCGAGGATGCCTCGGCGGTCAAGGTCGTCGACCCGGACCCACGCAACGACATTTCCGGGTCGCTCGAGCTTCGCCAGAAACTGACCGACGCCATCGGCACGCCCTATTACAAGATCGAGGGGCTTGCGACCGTGCCAGGCGATCAGGGCGACGGAATGCTGTTGTTTGGTGTTCGCGAGCAGGGCACGCATTTTGATGATTTCGAGTATGTGGCCCGTATCGTGGGTGCGCCGTACCGCGTGACCGAGCAGGGGGCGCTTGAGTTCGTATCGCCGCTGACATCGATTTATCGCTTCGAGCCCGAGGCCGAAACCGAGGTGCGCTTTGAGTGCGGGCTTTCAAGTCTCGAGTATGACCCCTTCAACGAGCGGCTGTACCTGCTGACCAGCTTCGAAGTCGAGGACGGCAGTGGTGAGCGCATCGGGGGCTACTTGTGGTCCTTGACGCTTGAGGCCTTTCAGCGGGGGGAAGCGCCCGAGCTTTGCCGTACGCGCGAAGGCGCGGCGCTCGAGTTCGAGCACAAGGCCGAAGGGCTTGCCGTACTCGACGCCTCGACCCTGTTCGTTGCCTATGACAATGACCGCGACATGGCGCTTCGCTCCGCGTCAGAGCGCGATGAGCGCTACGCCAGCGAAACACCTTACACATTGTTGCGGGTGTCGATGTGACGCCGCGTTTTTAGCGTGTTTGAGGGGGCAGGTCTGGTTGCTGGTCTGCCCGCTCAGCCCCTCCTGAATCGCACATCATGAATTTTTGATTAATTCGTCGAAAAAACTGGCGAGGCACTGTTATGGCTGTCTATGTTTGAATTCGCCTTAAGTCTCGGTAAAGGAAATGGGCTTCAGGCGTTCCAAATTCTCTCAATGTAGACAGCGCAAAGGAGTGCAGTCATGTCTTCAGCAGTACAATTTCCCTTGGTTATCGGTTGGATAGCCATGCTCGCCGGCGGTATCGCCTTCTGGCGCATGAGCAAGGGCTTGCCCGAAAATCAGAAGCATCACGGCATTGCCGCGATGACCATCGTGTTCGTGGCGTTCGCCAACTACCTAGCCATGGCGCTGGGGCAGGGCGATATGATCCATAACGGTCGGGACGTGTTCTTTGCACGCTATATCGACTGGGTCATCACCACGCCGATCCTGTTGGTGAGCCTTGCGATGGTAGCGTCCAAGACGCTTGCCCCCATTCGCACGCTGGTGTGTGCGTTGATCGCAGCCGACATCTACATGATCGTCACCGGTCTTGTGGGCAACTTGTCGGAATCGCCCTACAACTATCTCTGGTGGTTGGTCAGCATGGTGGCGTTTCTGGTGGTGCTCGCGCTCATCTGGGGCCCGCTTCAGAAAGTGGCCGGCCAAGGCGCGTATCGCAGTGAGTTCAGCACGCTTTCGCTGATGCTGACCGTGCTGTGGTGCTGCTATCCCATCGTGTGGTTGCTCGGGACGTCGGGTGCCGGCCTGTTCTCGGCTGCGGTCGAAAGCTGGTTCTATCTGATTCTGGATGTGACCGCGAAGGTCGGGTTCGGGTTTGTGGCCTTGAACGCCGTTCGAAAGCGTAGCTGATGGCTCACCGGGGCGGCCGGTCGGTCGCCCCATTCTGCGAGGGATGGCTCATGGACGGCGCTCGCTCGTTTTCAAGACGCGTTTTCTACCGTTTCGCCCTGGGGGCTGCGCTTCTTTTCGGTGCGCATCTCATGACGTTTTCCCCGCACGCGCTGCTGGTCGTCCTGGTGCTCGGGGTGGCGGCACTGGGGATTCCCCATGGGGCGTTCGATCATGTGATAGGCCAGCGCTTGCTGCGCGGTGGGATCTTTAAAAGCGATCACAGTCGGTCGATTGTGGCGCTGCCCCTGTTTTTGCTGGCCTACGTCAGTCTGTCTGCGGTGTTCATGGTGGGCTGGGTACTGATGCCCGCGCTCGGGCTTTTGGTGTTTCTGGTGATGTCGGCGGCGCATTTCGGCACCGACTGGCGCCACACACTGCCGTTATCGCTTCGCCTGGTGTGGGGCACGCTGGTGATCGCGACGCCGTTTTATACCCATCCCCGCGATGTGGCTGACATTTTGCACGCGCTTTTGGTAAGTGATGCCACACCGTTCATCAACGCCGCGCCAGTCGCATTCTGGGGGGCGCTTGCGGTAGCGCTTTTCCGGTTCAGGCCACTATTTGAGAAGCGTCACGTGGTGGCAAGTCTTGGGCTATTGCTTGCAACCGGTACGGTGTTTCATCCGCTGGTGTATTTCGCCTGTTACTTCTGCGCGTGCCACAGCCCGATTCACTTCCAGGAAATTCGTCACGCGCTCAGGATTCGAACGTCCGGGCAGGTGCTGCGCATGGCCGGCCCCATCGTGCTTGCGACCTGGGGCGCAGCCAGTGTCGGTTACGCGCTGATGGCTGAATACTCTGTCGCATCGCCGCTTCTAAAGATGACCTTCATCGGCCTTGCCTGTCTGACGGTGCCCCACATTATCGTGGAGTGGCTTGATCATCGTAAGGCCCAGGCAGCCGCTACGTTGGCACCGGAGTAACCGGCGTGCCGCGCTCGACAACCGCCTGCACGTTCTGAATGACCAGATCGATGGTGGCGTCCAGCGCGCTGGGTGAAAGTCCAGCGGTGTGAGGTGTCATGATCAGGTTGTCTTCAAGGGCGGTCAGGGCCTCGGGCACGTCAGGCTCGGTCTCAAGAACGTCAAGACCGGCCATACCGAGGGTGCCGGTGCGAAGGGCCTCTGCAAGCGCGTGGGTGTCGACCACGCTTCCTCGTCCGATGTTGATCAGGATGCCATCCGCGCCCAGGGCGGTGAGCATGGCGTCATTGACCAGGTGATGCGTATCGGGGCCGCCCGGCAGGGCAACGATTAAAATGTCGCTGCGCTCGGCGAGCGCCTGGGCGGAGGACACATGCGTGTAGGGCAGGTTCGGTTTCGGGTAGCGGCTGTAGTACTCGACCGTCATGTCAAAGCCGTACCAGGCTCTGCGAGCGATGGCCTGACCCACATGGCCCATGCCAAGGATGCCGAGGCGCTTGTCATGAAGGGCCGGAAGGCTTCGACGGGCCGTTTGCCACTGCCCCTCACGCACGGCTCGGTCGCTTTGAGGAATCCGACGCACACAGGCAAGCGCCAGCCCGAGGGCATGATCGGCCACGGTCTCGGCGTTGGTTCCCGGTCCATGGCTTACGTGAATGCCGCGCGCGTGCGCCGCCGCCACGTCGATCCCTTCAAAGCCCACGCCCTGGGCGCAGATCAGTTTCAGGTTGGGCAGGCGATCCATGTCGTCTGCGCAGAAGCCGATGGTGCCAATGGTCAGGACCGCCTCGATGTCGCCGCCGGCCGAGTCGATCAGGGCAGTTTTACTCTGTTCGTCCCGGGCGAGGTGCAGCGTGATGCCAGCGCGTTCGAGCATGTGGCGGTGATGGCGTGAAACAGGCGTGACGACGAGCATCTGAAGCGGCATGTTTATCCTCTACACCATAAGACTGAAAGGGAACAGCGCACGGGCTGTCTTTGATCTAATCTAGCAAATCCAGCTTCGATTCACCGAAGCTCCGTCAGGCGAGGCAGCACATGGGATTTGTAGTGGTATGCGATTCGGTCGAGGGCGCCCCTTGCACCGATGTATTCGATGAGCACGGACAGCTCAGGCTTCGTCAATCCTCACTCGGTGCGACGGTTATGTCGCTTGCGTTGGCAACGCCCAGCGGCGACGTGGTCGATGTCATCGATGGTTACCGGGATGGCGATGAGCTTTTCGCGGGCGACGGCGCACGCAGTGCCGTGTTGGCGCCGTTTTCCAACCGCGTGGCCAACGGGCAGTACACGTGGCATGAAACGACGTATCAGTTGCCGACCAATGGCGGCGATCACGCCCTGCACGGCGTGGCGCATACGCTTTCGTGGCGGCTGGTCAATCACCATGCCACACACGATGTGGCCGAGCTGAGCTTCGAGGCGACCATTACGCCCGAGTCGCTCGAGGGGTATCCGTTCAATCTGACGCTCGAGCTCGACATGGTATTGACCGACAGCGAGCTGACCTGGTCATTCAAGGCGGTCAACAAAAGCGAGTTCGAAGCGCCGGTCGGGCTTGGCTGGCACCCGTATTTTCTCCCGCCAGGCGGTGATCTCTCTGTGTGTCGTATTACCTTGCCGCCTTCACACGCCGTGAATACCGACGACACTTTGATTCCGCTCGAAGGCGAGCAGGCGCTCGAGCCGTCAAAGACCACCAGCCTTACCCTTGGCGACGATGCGCTGGACTGCTGCTTCGTGCCGGACGATTCCGCCACATCGCCGACCTTTACCACTCGGCTCGAGGCGCCGGGCGCGCCGTATGCGGTCGTGGTCGAGCAGTCGGGTGGGGTGGTGCAGATCTTTACCGGGAAGGGACTTGCGACGCGGCCTCGCCAGTCGGTGGCCATCGAGCCTAACGAATTCATGCCAAACGCGTTCAATCGAGAGGCGTATCAGGAATCTCTGGCACTGTCTGAAAACGCCATGCGCACGTTCACGGCCAAGGTCCGTCTAGAGCGCTCCACGCTTACGTAAGCGCGCTCGTTTCGTCGATTTCATCAAACGGTCGGGTTGATCGAATTCATTCGAACACTCGACCAGCCTGTCTACACTGGGAGGGCACGCATCGCCCATTCAGGAGTGAAGGAGAAATCGATGGCTAAGGTACTGGTACTTTATTACTCGATGTACGGTCATATTCAGACCATGGCTGAAGCCGTGGCCGAAGGTGCGCGAGGCGCGGGCGCCGACGTGACCATCAAGCGGGTACCGGAAACAATGGACCAGGACGCGTTCGAAAAGGCCGGTGGCAAGACCGACCAGCCTCATCCTGTTGCCTCGCCTCAGGAGCTTGCCGAGTTTGATGCCATCCTGTTTGGCACGCCGACGCGCTTTGGCAACATGGCCGGGCAAATGCGCACCTTCCTCGATCAAACCGGTGGACTCTGGGCCAATAAATCGCTTTTCGGCAAGGTCGCAAGCGTCTTTGCCTCGACCGGGACCGGCGGTGGCGAAGAGCAGACCATTACCACCTTCTGGCCGACCCTTGCCCACCACGGCATGGTGTTAGTGCCGATCGGCTACGGCACCGATGAGCTGTTTGATATCTCAAAGGTCAGCGGCGGCACGCCCTATGGCGCGACAACGCTTGCCGGCGGTGACGGTTCGCGTCAGCCCGATGATCGTGAGCTTGCTATCGCGCGGTATCAGGGCAAGCTGGTAGCGGAAACTGCAGCCAAGCTGGCCTGAACGGTCACGCTCGAGTTCGAAAAGGCGCCCCCACGGGCGCTTTTTTTATGCTCATCGTTTACGTCTCACGTCGATCTGGCCGTGCATGGCCAGACCAAAGTCATATTCGAATATCCGTAATAGTTAATATTTTTCACTAGACTGAGCGCACCTCTCCAATAACGACCGCAGGTGCCTCATGCTCGGGATCGCCCTGATCTTCACCACTCTGATCCTTTTGATCTTTCTGGCCTACCGGGGGGTGTCGCTGCTGCTTGCTGCGCCGGCACTGGCTGCGGTGGCCGCGTTTTTAAACGGTGCGCCGGTGCTTGCAAGCTACACGCAGGTGTTCATGGAGGCGATGGGGCGCTTCGTGGTGGCCTACTTTCCACTCTTTCTGATGGGCGCGTTGTTCGGCCGGCTCATGGGGGAATCCGGAGCGGCGCGTACCATCGGGCACCGCACCGTGAGTGCGCTCGGCCAGCGCAACGCGATCCTTGCGATCATTGTGTGCTGCGCGGTGTTGACCTACGGCGGCGTGTCCCTGTTCGTTGTGGCCTTTGCGGTGTTCCCCATTGCAAAAGCGCTGTTTGAGGCGGCAGACATTCCGGCGCGCCTGATTCCGGGCACGATCGCGCTTGGCGCCTTCACGTTCACCATGACGGCGCTTCCAGGGACGCCTGCCATTCAAAACGCCATTCCCATGCCCTATTTCGGCACGACCGCGTTTGCCGCGCCGTGGCTCGGGCTTACGGCCGCTGCAGTCATGGCCCTTGTCGGCTATGGGTGGCTCAAGTACCGCGAACGTCAGGCGCGCCAAGCCGGCGAGGGCTTCGGTGGCTGCCATGGCGCCGATGAGCAGGCCGCCACCGATTCGACGCCACGGCCCACCGACCCGACGCTTTCGAGGGCGCTATTGCCGATCGTTTTGGTGCTTACCCTGAATCTGGTGCTGTCGATCTGGCTGTTGCCGGCGTTCGACTACAGCTTCTTGCGTGAGCCTGAGTGGGGCGGCATCGAGCCGGCCTCGGTGATCGGGGTGTGGGCCATCATCGTGTCTCTGGTGGTGGCCTGTCTGTCGGTATTGGCCGCCAACCCGCGTCTTTTCAGGACGCTTCTCGACGCGATGAGCCCCGGGGCGCAGGACGCGCTGATGCCGATGTTCAACACGGCGTCACTGGTGGGGTTCGGGGCGGTGATTGCGGCGCTGCCGGCGTTCGGCGTGTTGAAGGAAATGATCCTTGCGATCTCACCGGGCAACCCGCTGATTTCGCTGTCGGTGTCGATCAATATTCTGGCCGGTATCACCGGGTCCGCCTCCGGCGGTATGAGTATTGCGCTGGAGGCGCTGGGAGAGCGGTATCTGGCGCTTGGCAATGCGGCAGGCATCGACCCGGCGGTGCTTCATCGAGTGACTGCGGTGGCGACCGGCGGGCTCGATGCGCTGCCGCACAATGGGGCGGTGGTGACCCTGCTTGCGATCTGTGGCATGACGCACGCCAAATCGTATCTTGATGTGCTGGTGGTGGCCGTTATCGGCCCCGTGCTGTCGCTTGCCGTTATCGTGGGCATCGCCAGCCTTTAGACGCGTGAAGGTGTGGGGTTGCTGGATCGATAACTTTGCGTTTTTAAGAGCGAGCACGTATAACACCTATTTATCATTTTGCCGGTCGATGATACGTTTTTAAACGCTGCGTCACGGGGCGCAGCCAACAACAATATCCGACAACATATAAAGGGAACCTCGCCAATGAGACTCACTCCGTCTTCTTGTCAGGTCAGGTCGGCGTTTCTCGCCGTCAGCGTATCCACTGCCATGTGGGCGGGTGCCGCCCAGGCCGCTCCTCAGCAGGGCGATCAAGCGACCATCGAAGCCCTTCGCGCCCAGCTCGAGCAGATGCAGCAGCAGATCGACCGGCTCGAGCGCCAACAGTCCACCGCCTCCACGCGTACGCCTGAATCGGAAAACGTGGACGCCAATGCTCAATCCTCCGATGAGCCAACGCTTGCGCAGGAAAACAGCAGCGCCATCAAGATGCTCAAGAAGAGCACGTTCACCGGGTCACTTGAGCTGGGCTACGTCGGTAACGACTGGGATGAAGCCGATAAGGACACCGCCGGCGACGTCAACTTCAGCAAGTTCATCCTGGGGCTGTCCGGTGAGGATGGCGACATGTCCTACTCGTTCCAGTACCGCTTCTACGATGGCTACCGTTTCCTCCATCACGCCTGGGCGGGCTACGACTTTTCCGAGAACGACACCGTCAAGCTCGGTCTGGTCCAGACCCCCTTCGGCAACATGGATTACGGCTATCTGGGGTGGTACGGCAACCTGCCATATCTGGCCGGCTTCAACGACAACCAGAACGCCGGGATCAAGTGGGACCACAATAATGGCCCCTGGAGCACCTCGCTTGCGTTCTTCAAGTCCGATCAGCTGGGGGATGGCAACGAACACTACGGCGCCAACCCGGTCGGCAGCAGCGATCAGGGCAATACCGAAGAGAACCAGCTGGCCGGGCGTGTGGCCTATACCTTCGGCCACGGCACCGACTACACCACCGAACTCAACGCCTCGCTCAAGGGTGGGCAGCTTTACAACAACAACACCAACGACAGTGGTTCAAGCTGGCAGGCTGCCCTGGGCATGAGTGGCAGCTACGGCAACTGGCTGACGCGCTTTCAGGCCACGGCCTATGAGTTCGATGCCGAAAATCCGGCGGGCACAGGTATTTCCGATAACGTCATTCAGATCGGCGCGTTCGGGTTCAACTACCTGATTCCAGCCAAGGGCGAAATGTATTCGGCAAGCCTTGCCTACAGCATGGATTTGGAGTGGGGCCCGATCGAGAACGTCTATTTCTACAACGATTTCAGCATGATCGACCCGTCCGACGACTACTCGCCGGCCAACGGCGGCTTCGGCGATGTCGACAACCCGATGCTCAACGATCTGGGCTTCAAGCTGACCGCCGGACGTTACTACGCCTGGTTCGATATCGTGACCAACAAGAATGGCCTTGGCTATTTTGGCTCACCGATCGACAACGGCTGGCACACCAGCGTCCAGTCGCACTTCGGCCTGACGTTCTAAAGGCGAGGTCAATAAAGCCTCATGAAAAAGCGCCCCGCGGGGCGCTTTTTTTCGAGCAGCGTCAGGCCGGTGCCTAGAACCCGTTCGTTTCCGTCGGGCGCTCGTAGAACTCGAGCGGCGTACCATCAGGGTCCTTGAAAAAGGTAAACCGTTGGCCGGTCAGCTCGTCGATGCGAACCGGCTCAGAGGCCACGCCGTGCGTCGTCAGGTGCTCGATGGCGGTATCGAGGTCAGTCACGCTGAACGCCAGGTGGCGAAGGCCGCAGGCCTCGGGGCCATTGACCCGCGCCGGCGGATTCGGGAATGAGAATAGCTCGAGTTGCGCACCACCCGGGAGGGCGAGGTCGAGCTTATAGCTGTCTCTGGCCTCCCGGTAGGTTTCCTCGATCACGCGGGCCTGGAGCACCTTGGTGTAAAACGCCTTGGCGGCGGGGTAGTCGGCGGTGATCAGTGCAACATGGTGAATGCCATCCAGCGGCAGGGACATCACTTTTCTCCTACGATGGCGTGTACGGCGTCGATCAGGTTGTCCATTTCATCGTCGGTGCCGATCGAGATGCGAAGGAACTGGTCAAGGCCTGGCTTGTTGAAATAGCGCACCAGGATGCCGCGAGCTCGAAGCGCGTCGAACAGCATGCCGGCTTCGATCGTTGTCGGGCGGGCGAGCACGAAGTTGGCGCTCGAGGGCAGCACCTCGATGCCACAGGCCTCGAGCGCGGCCGTGGTGCGCTCACGCGTGGCGATCACGGCTGCGCAGCACGCGCGGTAATAGGCGTCGTCCTCGATTGAAGCCACGCCTGCGGCCACGGCGACGCTGTCGAGCGGGTAGGAGTTGAACGAGTCCTTGACCCGGTCGAGGCCATCGATCAGATCGGCCGGGCCGATGGCGAAGCCGATGCGAAGGCCGGCAAGGCTTCTTGATTTCGAAAACGTTCCCGTCACCAGAAGGTTGGGGTAGCGCTCGATCAACGGGATGGCCGATTCGCCGCCGAAATCGATATAGGCCTCATCAACCAGCACGACGCGCGAGGTGTGTTTGTCGAGCAGCGCCTCGATGGCCGCCCGGGAATGCGCGTGGCCGGTCGGGGCGTTCGGGTTGGCGAACACGATGCCGCCGTTGTCGGCCGGGAAGGCATCAAGATCGACTTCAAACGAGTCCGTCAGTGGCACTTTATGCGGTGTGATGCCGTAGAAATCGCAGTAGACCGGATAGAAGCTGTAGGAAATGCTGGGCACCGCCAGCGGCTGTTCATGGCAGAAAAAGGCCTTGAACGCGAACGCCAGCACTTCATCGGATCCGTTGCCGACAAACACCTGATTGACGTGAACGCCATAGTGCGCGGCGAGCGCCTCGCGCAGCGCCAGGCTGCTCGGGTCAGGGTAGCGACGAAGATGATCGATCGGGTAGTCGGCCAGCACCTTGCCAACGCCCGGGGCCGGCGGATAGGGGTTTTCGTTGGTGTTGAGCTTGATCACGGTGTCGCGGGGCTGCTCTCCCGGCACGTAAGGCTCGAGGTCTCGCACCGCCGGGCTCCAGAACTGACTCATGATGACTCGCTTTCGATAGAGGCAAATGGGTAGCGGACACGCCGCTCGATGATGTCTTCAATAATGACTTGTATCTTCAATAGTGACGCTGCAACCGGGTGCGCGCAAGGCTGCCGGGCCTGTGCGTGGGTGAGGCGGCTTTGTGAACGCTTGCCAAGGATGAGGGGATGCCAAGAAACCTGTTTGCGCTGACCCTTGCGGGGGTGATTGTTGCGCTATCGGTGCTTCTGATGCCTTCTGACGCCTCACGGATATCAGAGCCGGCGGCGTGGGTCGGCGCGCCGTTCGAGCTTCTTTGGGGGCTTGCGCTGTTGTGCGTGCTGCCTCGAAAGGCGGCCAGACGCGCAAGCGTAGCCATGGCGGTGCTGCTGGTCGTGCTGCTTGCCTGGAAGCTTGCCGATATCGTTGCGCGCACTGCGTATTGGCGCACGTTCGACCCGCTGGCCGATTGGCGGTTGCTGGCGTCGGGCTGGAACGTACTCACACAGTCGATTGGCACTGGCTGGTCGCTTGGGGTACTTGGTGCGCTAATTTTGCTTCTGGTCGCGGTCGGATGGCTGAGTGCCGCAGGGCTTTATCTGGCCTCTCGCTTGGGGCAGCGCAACCGGCTGCGGACTGCGGCGCTTTGGGGGGGCGTCGGCGCGGTGTGTCTGGGAGGCGGGGTGATCGATCAGGAAATCGGTGAGCGCAGTGCAAGTCGATTCGTTGCCGAGCACGTTGAGCTTTCACGCCACAATCTTGAGGCGCTGGCCTCGCTCAAGATCGAGCTTGGCAAGGACGCACTTGCAAGCATGCCCTCGAACAGATTGATGACGCAGATCAAGGGGCAGGACGTCCTGCTGCTGTTTATCGAATCCTATGGGCGCAGCGCGCTCGATGCACCGGAGTATTCAGGCGTGGTCCGTGCGCGTCTCGAGGCAATCGAGCGGTCGCTCGGTTCGGCAGGCTATGAGGCCTACAGTGGGTGGCTCGAATCCCCAACGGTTGGTGGTCAGAGCTGGCTTGCCCACGCAACGCTTCTATCGGGACTTTGGATCGACAGTCAGCGCCGCTACGAGTGGCTGGTTGAGTCCCCCAGGCTCACGCTCAATCGGCTTTTTCAGCGAGGCGGCTGGCGAACGGTTGCGGCCATGCCGGCCAACACCCGGCCGTGGGATGAGGCCAGCTTCTTCGGCTATGACACGGTCTATGACGCCAGTAACCTGGGTTATGAAGGCAAGCCCTTCAACTGGGTCACCATGCCGGACCAGTTCACGTTGTGGTCTCTATATCAGCGGGAGCTTGCGGTTACGCGGTCGCAGCCGGTCATGATCGAAGCGGCGCTGATCTCGAGCCACGCCCCCTGGACCCCCATTCCAACCCTCAAGGCGTGGGATCACCTCGACCAGGGGCGAGCGTTCGATCAGGAGGCCGACTCGGGAGACCCGCCCCGAGTGGTGTGGCAAGACCCGGATCGAGTGCGGCGCCAGTATTTAAAATCGATCGACTACACTTTGAAGACGCTCGGAAGCTTCGTCACCGAGTTTCAGAAGACCCGCCCCATCGTGGTGGCCGTCGGCGATCATCAGCCGGCGTCGATCATCACGGGAAGCGAGGCCACTCGCCAGGTGCCGATGCACATCATGGCGCCCACGGGCAATTCGATGTTGCTATTGGCAAAACGGTGGGGCTGGACTCAGGGCATGATTCCGGAGGCCAGACTGCTGCCCATGACGATGGCAGCGGTTCGTGACCGGCTGGTCATGGGGCTTCAACCACCAGGGCGTTAGTGCCGCGCCACACGGGCGGGGCCGAAGGATTTCAAGGAGAGCATCATGGCCGGAGGATGGGCGCGCGATGGCGCCGTACAGGACCAGATCGATGGCACGGTCGAGGATGGCATCGAAGAAGTGCGCAAGCGGTTGTCGGCGCATACCGGGCCGAGCCTCGAGTTCTGTGAAGAATGTGACGCCGAGATTCCAGCGGCCCGTCGAGAGGCAGTGCCGGGCGTGCGGTTTTGCATCGAATGTCAGAGTGCGCAGGATAAGCGTCAGACGCGTCACAGTGCCTACAATCGTCGCGGCAGCAAGGACAGCCAGCTTCGCTGAGCGTCGATAACCGTGCGCTATCCGGTCGATGACTTGATAAGTCTGCTAATTGCTACCATGCTCACGTCCATCAAGTGACTTGGACTGCATGGAGGCCGCATGGCACACGACATCCTTTTTAAACCGCTCAAGGTTGGCGATATCACGCTTCCCAATCGCGTGCTGATGGCGCCCCTGACGCGCGCTCGCACCCCGGACATGGTACCGGGCGCACTTCAAGAGACGTATTACGGACAGCGGGCCACATCTGGGCTGATCATCAGCGAGGCGACCAATATCTCGCCTACTGCGCGCGGCTATGTCTACACCCCCGGTATCTACACCGATGAACAGGAAGCCGGCTGGAAGGATGTGGTATCAGCAGTGCACGCCCACGGCGCGCACATAGCGATGCAGCTCTGGCACGTGGGGCGCGTGTCGCACGTAAGCGTTCAGCCTGACAATCAGGCCCCGCTCGCGCCGAGCGCCCTTCGTGGCGAAGGTGCGCAGGCGTTTATCGAATTCGAGGATGGCTCGTCCGGTCGCGCCGATGCCAGTACGCCCCGTGCGATTGAAACCGGCGAAATTCCCGGGCTGATTGATGAATATCGTCAGGCCGCGGTTCGCGCCAAGCGCGCCGGGTTTGATATGGTCGAAGTACATGCCGCCAACGCGTATCTCTTGCAGCAGTTCATGGCCACCGGGTCGAATCAGCGTACCGATGACTATGGCGGCTCGCTTGAAAACCGGGCGCGTCTACCGCTCGAGGTGGTCGATGCCGTATGTGAGGTATTCGGTCCGGGGCGTGTGGGACTTCGAATCTCGCCCTTCATCGAAATCTTTGGTCTGACCGACGATGAATCCGAGGAAATGGCCTTTTACATGGCCGAGGAGCTCAACAAGCGCGGTATCGCGTATCTGCACGTCAACGAGCCGGATTGGGCCGGTGACGATATTCATCTGACAGATGAGTTTCGCGCCGCGTTGAGAGCGCGGTTCTCGAAGGGGGCCCTGTTCTTCTGCGGTCACTATACCGCCGAGCGCGCCGAGGATGTGATCGAGCGTGGCATTGCCGATGCAGCGGTCTTCGGACGTCCCTTCATTGCCAACCCGGATCTGCCCGAGCGCTTCCGGCGCGAGGCTACTCTCAACGAGCCGAACCCGGATACGTTCTACGGCGGTGGCGCAGAAGGCTACACCGACTATCCGTTCTTGATCGATTGACCTGGTTTTCGATCGGCTGATCGCGCGGCGATCAGCCAAGAAAAAGGCGACACACTGTGTCGCCTTTTTTGTAGCTCGGTATCGAACGTACCGGTCAGGCTTAGAGCTGGCCGTGCGGGTCGATGACGAACTTCTGAGCAGCACCACCGTCGAACGCGGCGTAGCCCTTGGGCGCGTCGTCCAGCGAAATGGTCTGAACGTTGACGGCCTTGCCGATCGGGGCGCGGTCGCGAAGGATAGCCTTCATCAGCTGGCGCTGATAGCGCATTGCCGGGGTCTGACCGGTGTGGAAAGACATGGCTTTTGCCCAGCCAAGACCGAATTTCATCGAGATGTTGCCGTGCTTGGCTTCTTCGCTCGATGCACCCGGATCTTCAGTGACGTACAGGCCCGGAATACCGACCTGACCGCCTGCCTGGGTAATTTCCATGGCGGCGTTAAGAACGGTCGCCGGCTGTTCATGGCTGTGGTTATGGCCATGGCAGTTGGCTTCGAAGCCGACCGCGTCGACGGCGCAATCCACTTCCGGAATGCCCAGCACGCTCTCGATCAGATCCGGCATGGACGCGTCCTGCTTGAGGTCGAGCCCTTCACAGCCAAAGCTGCGTGCCTGTTCAAGGCGCTTGTCGTTCATGTCGCCCACGATGACGCAGGAGGCGCCCAGAAGCTGTGCGGACATGGCGGCCGCCAGGCCGACTGGGCCCGCGCCTGCGATGTAAACGGTTGAACCAGGACGCACGCCCGCCATGTAGCAGCCATGGAAACCTGTCGGGAAGATGTCGGACAGCATGGTCAGGTCAAGGATCTTTTCCATGGCCTGTTCCTTGTCCGGGAACACCAGCAGCTGGAAGTCGGCATACGGGACCATGACGTATTCGGCCTGACCGCCAACCCAGCCACCCATGTCAACGTAGCCGTAAGCGCCGCCGGCGCGATCGCCGTTAACATTGAGACAGATGTGCGTATCGCCGCGGATACAGTTGCGGCAACGGCCGCAGGCGACGTTGAACGGGACGGATACGATATCGCCCTTGTTGACGAATTCGACATCACGACCGCACTCGATAACCTCACCGGTGATTTCGTGACCGAGAACCAGGCCTTCAGGGGCCGTGGTACGACCGCGGACCATGTGCTGGTCGCTGCCGCAGATGTTGGTGGTCAGGACCTTGAGGATAACGCCGTGATGGCATTGACGGTTGCCCAGCGCCAGTTCGGGAAAGGGAATGGACTCGACGTTAACCTTTCCGGCGCCGCGAAAGACAACGCCTCGGTTGGCGGGTGATGACATGGCGTGCTCTCCTAATTTTTATGAACGACCTCGGCGATCTCGACGGGCCAAGGCCGGTTCAGCATAGGAGCGACTGGGGTAGGCACCTTTCTGTTTGCGACAGTTTGACGGCAAAAAACGACACTGTGCGACTAAAAGAGGAGAACGAACTGGCGACATGGAAATGTAAGTCATGCGCATCCCGGGCTGGTCGCCGACCGTCACGAACCGCTATGCTGTAAGGCAAGCCGCTGTCTTGCGGCCTGACAATGACGCAAAGGAGTACAGTTCATGCAGATCAGAACGTTGCTGGCGGGGGTTGCCATGACCGCCGTGCTCGCAGGGTGTGCGACGTCGGGCTCTCAGTCCACAAGCCAGGAAGAGCGCGTTCAGACCGCCGAGTATCAAGGGACCCTTCCTTGCCGTAACTGCGACGGAATCGAGCTTACCGTCGATCTCAAGGGCACAGAGCAGGCTCAGGCCGCCGAGCGCACCTTTTCACTCGATGCTGAATACCTGAACCATCCCCAGAATCCGCCCAAGGAGCATTACGAGGGCAACTGGGACATGATTTCCGGCACGCAGTCCAACCCGGACGCAACGGTGTATGAGCTGACGCCGAACGGCGAAGGCCAGGTGTATTACTTCCTGAAGGTCGACCCGAACACGCTGGAGCTGATCGATCCACAGCTGCGCAAGTTCGAAAATGGCCAGACTCTCCAGCTCAAGCGGCAGCAGGCCAGCGCGGCGCAGTAAGTCGTGCAGGGTTGCTATACGCTCCAAGGCGCCTTCGGGCGCCTTTTTTGACTCACGACGTTAAAGAAGAGCCCGTTTCGACCGGGGAAAGTGAATGGCCAAGGCAAAAAGTGCGTTCGTGTGCACCGAGTGCGGTGCGGAATATTCCAAATGGCAGGGGCAATGTTCCAATTGCCGCGAATGGAACACGCTGACAGAGCTGCGTCTCTCCGCGTCTCCGGCACGCAGTGGCGGTAGCTCCGCAAGCGCGGGGCGTTCAGGCTATGCCGGAAGCCTGTCATCAAATGTGACCGACCTGGCACAGGTCGATCTGAGCGAGGTGCCCCGGTTCAGCTCCACGTTCGGTGAGTTTGACCGCGTGCTGGGAGGCGGGTTGGTACCGGGGTCGGCCGTCCTGCTCGGCGGAAGCCCGGGTGCCGGAAAATCGACGCTGCTTTTGCAGACCGCCTGTGCGCTTGCTCAGGGCAAGAAGGTGCTTTACGTGACCGGTGAGGAGTCGCTTTCGCAGGTCGCCATGCGGGCGCATCGGCTCAAGCTCCCGACCCAGGGGCTCAAGATGCTGGGAGAAACCAGCGTCGAGACCATCCTTGCAACGGCCGAGCGCGAGACGCCGGACGTTTTGATCATCGACTCGATTCAGACGATGCATCTTGAAGACGTCTCCTCCGCGCCGGGTGGCGTGGCGCAGGTGCGCGAATCCGCAGCGGCCCTGACCCGCTTTGCCAAACAGAGCAGCACGGTGCTGTTGCTGGTGGGGCACGTCACCAAGGACGGTACGCTTGCCGGGCCGAAAGTGCTCGAGCACATGATCGACGCCTCGCTTTTGCTGGAGGGCGGCGCCGACTCACGTTTTCGAACGCTTCGCGGGCACAAGAACCGATTTGGTGCTGTCAACGAGCTCGGTGTGTTCGCGATGCTTGAGCACGGGCTCAAGGAAGTGAAAAACCCAAGTGCCATTTTCCTGTCGCGCGGGGAAGAGCAGGCGCCCGGCAGCGTGGTCATGGTGGTGTGGGAAGGCACGCGCCCACTTCTGGTCGAAGTGCAGGCCCTGCTCGATGAGTCAGCACTTGGTAATCCGCGGCGAGTCTCGGTCGGTATGGACAGCCAGCGTCTGGCCATGTTGCTGGCGGTGCTTCACAAGCACGGTGGGCTCTTTACTGGTGACCAGGACGTGTTCGTTAATGTGGTCGGCGGGGTCAAGGTGCTGGAAACCAGTGCCGACTTGGCGGTGCTGCTCGCGATCGTCTCCAGTCTCAAGAATACGCCGCTGCCGCGAGAGTTGGTGGTGTTCGGCGAAGTGGGGCTTTCAGGTGAGATCCGGCCGGTGCCGAGCGGCCAGGAGCGACTGATCGAGGCCGCCAAGCACGGGTTTACCCGCGCCATCGCACCGAACGCCAATGTGCCCAAGAAGCGGCCTGAAGGGATGGAGGTCGTCGCCGTAGATAAACTTATGCAAGCCATCGATGCCCTGTAACGCTTCGGCATGGCTTGACTCACTCGAGCCGACGTACACTTGCGCCGATGCTATTATCTAGTGAAACACTCTGTGCACCGCGTGGATGCGGTACGCCATAAGGACCGATTATGACTTCCATTCGCTTGACGCAGTACAGCCAAGGTGCCGGCAGTGGCTGCAAGGTGGCTCCTGACGTTCTGGACTCGATTCTTGCCAATGCAGGCCCCGGCGCCATCAATAGCCAGCTGATCGTCGGTAACCAGGGTCACGAAGACGCCGCCGTCTTTGATCTCGGCACGGGCCAGGGCCTGGTCTCGACCACCGATTTCTTCATGCCGATCGTCGACGATCCGTTCGATTTCGGGCGTATCGCTGCGACCAACGCCATGAGCGATGTCTACGCCATGGGCGGCAAGCCATTCATGGCGCTGGGAATTCTTTGCTGGCCGCTGTCGAAACTGCCGGCGAAGATCGCAGGCGACGTTGTCTCGGGCGCGCAGACCGTTTGCCGCGAGCTTGGGGTGGCGCTGTCCGGTGGGCATTCGATTGATACGGCCGAGCCGATCTTCGGGCTTTCGGTCAACGGCATGGTTCCGCTTGAAAATCTAAAGCGCAACATGGGTGCCAAACCTGGCGACAAGCTGTATCTGACCAAGCCTATCGGTACCGGCCTTTTGACCGAAGCCGAGCGCAAGGGCGGTCTTGATCCGGGCCACCGCGGCCTTGCCACCGAAACGATGCTCAAGCCCAACCGCATCGGTGAAGCGCTGGGGCGCATCAAGGGTGTCAACGCCATGACCGACGTCTCCGGCTTCGGGCTTGCGGGCCATCTGGAAGAGATGTGTCGAGGCAGCGGCGTGCAGGCGCGCATCGAATTCAACAAGGTGCCCCGCATCAAGGTGGCCGAGGGCTATCGCCGGCAAGGCATCGTGCCGGAAGCGACCGCACGCAACCGCAACGCGCTTGGCAAGGCGCTGAATCAGATGGACGACGCACATTGGCAGTGGCTGTGCGACCCGCAGACCTCCGGCGGACTTTTGGTCGCGGTTGACCCGGCCTGGGACGACGATGTCGAGCGTTTGGGGCGTGAGTACGGCATGACCCTCGAGCCGTTCGGAGAGTGCCTGAGTGCCAAGGAGGGGGCGCCGACGATCTCGGTCGTGGGATAACGCCTGAGCCTTTCAAAAACGCCCCGAATTCGGGGCGTTTTTTATGCGTCAGGACAAGCGGTTTACGGGGGCGCTCAATCGATCAGCTCGTTGAGCCAGGCGAGCATCAGCCGGTCGAGAATCGGGGCCAGCCGGTCAAAGCGCTTGCCGATATCCAGTGCGTCCGCCTCGAATTGAGTATAGGGACCTTCGATTGCGGTCTTGGCGTTGTACTGCGCGCGTGCCCAGGCCGGCGTGGCCTCGGGATGGCCCTGCAGGGCGATGACTCGGTTGTAGTCCCAGCTAAAGCCCTGAACCGGGCTTGCCGTGCTCGCGCCGATGGGCGTGCACCCCTCCGGCAGGCCGAACACGCGCTCGCGCCATTGAAACAGATCGAACGTTTCCGGCAGCGGCAGCGCACAGTCTTCGTGGCGCGTAACGGTATGCCAACCGATTTCAGGGGATGCGGCCGGTGAGACCACGGCGCCGAGTTGTTCGGCGATGAGTTCAGCGCCAAGGCCAAGGCCAAGCAGGGGCTTGTTGCTTTTGAGGATGCGATCGATCAACTGCCGTTCGCGTTTTGACCACCCAAGCTGTGCGTCGCCGCTGACCGGTGACGGTCCACCCAGTACGACCAGCGCATCGAAATTGCTTGGGCGTGGCGGCACTTCGTCTTTATGAAGTTCGCAGACGTTGTAGCTGTGTCCCATGCCCGTCAGCCAGTCAGCCAGCCGCGCAGGTGCATCTTCGTCGCTATGCTGTAGGAAATAGATGTGCATGATTCCCTCATGGTGAAAACAGCGAGTGCGTTAATTTAGCGGAGGAACCGGTGAAAGAGGCGTTAAAAGAACAGGTTACCACGGTCATGGCGCGCATACCCCAGGGCCGGGTCACGACCTACGGCACCATCGCCAGGATGACTGAAGGCGCGACGGCCCGCTCGGTCGGCTATGTGCTCAGAACGCTGCCGGCCGGGCATGACTTGCCGTGGTTTCGTATCGTGCGCTCTGGCGGCATCCTGGCCGACCACGGTGGTGCGGATGATCAGCGTCGACGCCTGCAGGACGAAGGCATTGTCTTTGATGAGCGCGGGCGTATTCCGGCGCGTTTTTTCTGGCCGTGAACCAGGCGTGAACAGAGGCAATGCCTTCATTCAAACGCGCTCGGTACGGTAGGCAAGCCAGTCTCCGTGGGGTAACGGCCGTGCCGTGTCAGGAAGGGCATCGAAGCGGTAGTACCAGGCCTTGCCGTAAGGCGTTGAAAGGGTCGTGGCACGCGTCATGGCACCGTGTGCCAGATGCTGGTCGAGCCAGGCCAGATGCGCATCACTCAAGGTGTATACTTCCCCTTCGATGGCAATGTTGCCGGGTTCGAACAGCGCGGTTTCCTGCGGGGTTTCGAACAAACGAAATCGAGGTCGTGTGCGGTGATGGCCCAGCAGGCGGGCACCGTCCAGCAGGTGGTGGTTCGGTGCGCTTCTAAGGCAGTCGGCGTAGGCGAACAGGCGCGGCATGAGCGCTCCTTGAGCAACAGTGCGATGTGCCACAAAGCTAGCATATTTGTCGAGCGGGCGCGGCGGATGGCCCGATCGACCCCAACGCGGAATCAAGGCAGAAAATGGACACCATGAACGTTACCGAGCACGCGGCCACCCGTATCCGTGCGTTGAGTGATTCTCAAGCGTTGGCGCTGGCCGCGGCGCTTTGCGAGCGAATGCTGCCGAACTACGGCCTTTATACCGAGCTGACCGGGCAGGGGGATATGCATCGCGTTCGCGTGATGATGGATCTGATCTGGGAGCAGTTGGGCCCGAGCCAGGCTCGAATCGATTTCGAGCGTCAGAGCGAAAAGCTCGAGGAGCTTGAGCCGGACATCGATCACGACGATAGCCTTGGGGCTCGTCTTGCGCTTGAGACGACCATGGCGCTTTCAAGCTGTTTCGATGGTCTTCAAAAATCGCGCCCGATCGACAGCGCCATGGAAGTCGCCCAGCTTTCAAGTGCGGGCGTTGCGCGGTTTCTCGAGTTGAGCCGTGACGCAGACGATGACGCCGATTTGACTCAGGAGCCCCTGATGCAGGATGAGCAGGCGTTTCTGGAGGCCGTTCTCGATCAGATCGAGGCGGGGCTTGATCAAGAGCAGCTCAAGGCCGTGAAGCGCCTTGCTCGCAACGATGGCGTCAGTAACGTGGGTGTGGCGCTTTAATCAGGGCGTCGGGTGAGGCGCAAAGGTTTGGTCTTTGCGCCCCTGACTCGAGACGGTCAGTGACCCTCAGAGGCGCATTTCGATGCCATGATCGGCCATGTAACGCTTGGCGTCTTCAACCGTATGTTCGCCGAAGTGAAAGATGCTGGCTGCCAGTACTGCATCGGCGCCCCCTTCCTTGACTCCGGCCACCAGGTCATCAAGCGAGCCGACACCGCCTGAGGCAATGACCGGCACGGAGACGGCGTCACTGATCGCGCGCGTCATCGGGAGGTTAAAGCCCTGACGCGTTCCGTCGCGGTCCATGCTGGTCAGAAGAATTTCACCGGCGCCGTACTCGACCATCTTGCGTGCCCATTCGACCGCGTCCAGCCCGGTTTCCTTGCGCCCACCATGAGTAAAGACTTCCCACTTGAGCGGTTCACCCTCGGTGCTGACCTGTTTGGCGTCGATCGCGACCACAATGCATTGGCTGCCAAAGCGCTCGGCAGCTTCCCGAACGAATTCCGGGTGGGTGACGGCAGTGGTGTTGATCGAGACCTTATCGGCGCCGGCGTTGAGCAGCGCCCGAATGTCTTCGCAGGTGCGAATGCCGCCGCCGACGGTGAGGGGTATGAAGACTTCGCTTGCGATCCGGCTGACCATGTCAAGCGTTGTGCCGCGCCCTTCATGGCTTGCCGTGATGTCGAGAAAGGTAATTTCGTCGGCATTTTGCTGGTTGTAGCGTTTGGCGACCTCGACCGGGTCGCCGGCGTCGCGGATGCCAACGAAATTGATGCCCTTGACCACGCGCCCGCGATCAACATCCAGGCACGGTATGATGCGTTTGGCCAGGCTCATGAGCCTTCTCCTGCCTTGCGATCGCACAGGGCCTGGGCTTCTTCGACATCAAGCGAACCTTCATAGATGGCTCGGCCGGTGATGGCGCCCAGGATGCCCTGGTCGGCCACATCGGCAAGACCTTCGATATCCTCGAGGTTGGTCACACCGCCTGAGGCGATGACCGGCAGACCGCCTTCACGGGCAAGTTCGACGGTCGCGTCGATGTTGACCCCCTGCATCATGCCGTCACGGGCGATGTCGGTATAGACGATGCTCTCGACGCCATCGTTGGCGAATCGCTTGGCAAGTTTTGTTGCCTTGATGGTCGAGACCTCGGCCCAGCCGTCGGTCGCGACAAACCCGTCGCGGGCGTCGAGTCCGACAATGATGTGACCGGGAAAGGCCTTGCACATCTCGGTAACGAACTCCGGCTCTTTTACCGCCTTGGTACCGATAATGACGTAGGAGACACCGGCATCGAGGTAGTACTGAATGGTTTCTCGGGAGCGGATGCCGCCGCCGATCTGGATGGGAAGGTTGGGGTAGGCCCGAGCGATGGCGGTTACCGCCTCGCCGTTGATCGGTCGCCCTTCGAAGGCCCCATTGAGATCGACCAGGTGCAGGCGGCGTGCGCCGGCGTCAACCCAGCGGCGCGCCATGGCGACCGGGTCGGCGCCATAGTCGGTCGCATCATCCATTCGGCCCTGCTTGAGACGAACACAGTGGCCGTCCTTGAGATCAATAGCGGGTATGACCAGCATGTCGTGTCGAATCCTTTATTGTTGAATGTGGGCCGTAATCAGGGGGCCCAGTGCACGAAGTTTTCCAGAAGCTTGAGGCCGACGCCGGCGCTTTTTTCAGGATGAAACTGAACGGCAAACACCGCGTCCCGGCCAGTGGCGATGTGCGCCTGATGATGGCCGTAGCGGGTGGTGCCGAACACGTGGGCGTCGTTTTCGGCCGAGACGAAATAGCTGTGAACGAAATAGAAGCGTTCACCGGTGGCAATGCCTTCCCACAGCGGATGCATATGGTGCTGATCAACCCGGTTCCAGCCCATGTGCGGCACCTTGAGGCGGTGACCTTCGTTATCGGTCATGGTGTCATCGAAGCGCTTGACCTTGCCCGGCAGGTAATCGAGGCAGTGCACACCGCCGTTTTCCTCGCTGTGACTCATGAGCATCTGCTGGCCGACGCAGATGCCGAGCAGCGGTTTGTCGGCGTCAGTTAGAAGCTCGTTGACAAGCCCCTTGAGCTGGGTGCGTTCGAGTTCGCCCATGCAGTCACGAATCGCGCCCTGGCCCGGAAGCACCACGCGGGTCGCGCCCTTGATCGCGCGCGCATCTCGCGTGATGGTGACACGTTCGTCGCCGACATGTTCCAGCGCCTTGGCAACGGAGTGCAGGTTGCCCATCCCATAATCGATGACGGCAATGGTCATGTAGTCTCCTGGTCGTCACATCAATGAAAGCGGTAGCTTACAGGCTACCCTTGGTGGAGGCGATACGCCCGGCCATGCGTGGGTCACGTTCGGCGGCCATGCGAAGCGCGCGTCCGAAGGCCTTGAAGATGGTCTCGACCTGATGGTGAGCATTGTCGCCTTTCAGGTTGTCGATGTGCACGGTGGCCTGGGCGTGGTTTGCAAAGCCCTGGAAGAACTCCGAGACCAGTTGGGTGTCAAACCGGCCGATGGTTGCCCGGGTAAACGGTGCGTTCAAGAATAGCCCCGGGCGTCCGGAAAAATCGATGACCACTCGAGAAAGCGCTTCGTCGAGCGGTACATAAGCGTGGCCGTACCGGTAGATGCCTTTCTTGTCGCCCAGCGCTTTCGCAAACGCCTGGCCGAGTGTAATGCCGACGTCTTCAACCGTATGATGATCATCGATGTGAAGGTCGCCCTGGGCGTCGATACTGATGTCGATCTGTCCGTGGCGGGCGATCTGATCAAGCATGTGTTCGAAAAACGGGACCCCGGTGTCTGCTTTCAGATCGCCGTTGCCATCAAGGTCGATGGACACGGTAATCTGCGTTTCCTGAGTGTTTCGGGTAACAGTGGCAGTTCGGGTGTCCAGGTCGGGACGAGACATCGCACTCTCCGGCAAGCTCGGTTGGAATACAGGCGACCGCTGAAACGGGCGCCCCGTGAAGTGGGGTCATTATAGAGAAGGCGCCTTGCCATCCGCTACACTAGGACGCCGCCGCCGATAAATGAGCGTGCAGGCTACCTGCATTGGCGGTCATTCGTTTCAGTTTATGTCTGCAGCGACGATGTTAGAAAAGGGATGGCCCGCCTGCCGCGAGCCATCATCTCGCGCGATATGTTGCGCAATGGATGCGCGAACAGGCCATTTGCAAGGGAGTTTTTCGATGAAAGCACTGGTTCGCCTCCTGTTGGCAGCGATCGGCGTTTTGGCGTTATTGCTGGTATGTGGCGTGATCTATGTCACGACGTTTCTGGATCCGAACGATCTCAAGCCGCGCATGGTCGAGGCGGTCAAGGCACAGACCGGGCTGGATCTGACGCTTAACGGTCCGCTGGACTGGTCGTTCTATCCCCACCTTGGCATGTCGATTCAGGACGCGTCAGTGCGTTTGCCGGAGTCTGACGCCAATGCTTCACCGCTGGCCTCGGTCAAAAGCGCCGATGTGGAAGTCGCTTTCGCACCGCTTCTGGTCGGAGATGTATCGATCGACGGGATCACCGTCAACGGGCTCAAGCTCGACTTGAAACGCGATGAGCAGGGACGAGGCAACTGGGTTCAGGTGCTCGATCATATGGGCGAGAGTCAGGGCACGCTTTCCAACGACAAGCCCAAGGCCTCTCGGCCGGTCTCTCCGCAGAATGCGGCCAGTCAGCCGCTGGGCATCGACATCGCACGACTCAATGTCAATAACGGCTGGATTCATTATCAGGACCTTGAAAGCGGCGCTGAATATACCCTCGACAAGGTCATGATCGAAGGCTCGAACATCGTACCGACGCAGTCGTTTCCGTTGACCATGAGTTTCGAGCTCGCCAGCAAGGCGCCCGAGTTCACCTCGGAAGTCTCGCTTAAAACCCAGGCAAGGGCCGACCTTGCCGCCAAGCGTTATGAGCTGTCCAAGCTTGCCGTCAATAGCCGCACTCACTACCCCGCCCTCGATGGCGCTCATGAGCAAGTGCTCAATGCCAGCATCGAGCGCCTCGTTGCGGATACTCAGGCGAGTCGGTATCAGCTTCAGGGCGTAACCTTCGACGGTGAAAGTTACCTGCCGGGTGAAACCGAGAAGGCGCTGCCATTTGCCGCGTCACTGTCCGCAGAGGCCGATCTTTCACAGCAGACAGCAGCCTTGACCGATATAAACGTGACAGGTGGCGACGATCTTCGCTTGAGTGGTGGCCTGAACGTCACCGGACTTTTGGATTCGCCCTCGTATAACGGCACGCTTACGCTGGCGCCGTTCAATGTGCGCCAATGGCTTTCCGATCAATTGAACGTGTCTCTTCCCAGTGCGGACAAGAGCGCGTTGACCAAGTTGGCCTTCAGCTCTCCTATCAAGGGCGATCTCAATACGCTGAAGCTGCCTGATCTTGATATTGCACTCGATGATCAGGATTTCTCCGGCGAGGCTGAGCTTGGCCTCAAAGGGCAGCGACTGATGCTCGCTCTGACCGGTAAGCGCCTTGACCTTGACCGTTATCTGGCGCCGCCGAAAGGCGGTGCTGATCAGGCCTCACGTAGCGCTCTGATCCGCTCGGCAATGGCCGAGGAGAAAGGCGCTGCCGATGCGTCTGGAGTGGTGCCGGTTGAACTGCTCAAGACGTTGTCGCTGGATCTGGGCGTGAAGCTTGATCAGATGACCCTCAAGGGAATGACGCTTTCCGATGTGGCGCTGGCCGTATCGGGGCGCAATGGTCAGCATACCCTCGATCATCTCAATGCCAATCTCTACGGTGGATCAGCCGCGTTCAAGGGTGCGCTCAATGTGCTCCAGTCGCCGATCGCATGGCGTCTGTCGGAGCAGATCAAAGGCGTTCAGCTCAAGCCGCTGCTTGCCGACGCCACTCAAAAACCAGCCAAAATTCAGGGCGCCCTGGCGCTCGAGGGCACCCAGACCTCGCGAACAAATGAGTTCGACAGCATGCTGACCAATCTGAACGGTCGCGTCGATTTCCATGTAACCGATGGGGCGCTACTGGGTCAAAATCTGTCCAAGGCTATGTGCGGTGCGGTTGCGACGCTGAGCGGCAAGCAGGGGACGCGAGAGTGGTCTGAGGATACGCCATTCAAGACACTTCAAGGCACGTTCAAGATCACAAACGGTGTCGCCCGAAACGATGATTTCGAGCTTTCGATTCCCGGGCTTCGTTTCGACGGTGCCGGTGAGGCCAATCTGCCCACAGCCCGATTCGACTACGGACTCAAGGGCCATTTCGTGAATACGGCGGACCCTGATGCTTGCCGTGTCAGTGACAAGTTCCAGCGTGTGGCATTCCCTGTGCGCTGCAAGGGGGAATTTTCCGGTGAGCCTGGTTCCTGGTGCGGGGTTGACCGTGACGCGCTTCAGGCGTCACTGGGGTCGCTGTCCGTTAGCGAAGCCAAGCGCAAGACTCAGAAAGAGCTTGAGCGTGGCATCAATGACAAGGTGAGCGAAAAGTTTGGAAGTGACACCGCCAGGGAACTAAAAAACGCATTGGATGGTCTATTTAACTGAGCAATCCTTCAAAAGCCAGTCTTAAGCGCCGACATTCGTTCGGCGCTTTTTTTATGTCCGTCACAAACCGGCATAATGGTGGGACCATGACGATGAGGAGAGCGCATGCACGTTCTAACCGCCGAGGCGTTTCAACAGCGCGTATTCACCTGGTTCGACCGATACGGGCGAACTCATCTGCCTTGGCAGCATAATAAAACGCCGTACCGTGTTTGGGTTTCGGAGATCATGCTCCAGCAAACGCAGGTAGCAACCGTCATCGAGTATTACCAACGGTTCATGGCGCGCTTTCCCGACGTCAAAGCGCTTGCCGAGGCGCCGCTGGATGAGGTGCTCCATCTCTGGACGGGGCTCGGCTACTACGCGCGAGCGCGCAATCTCTATAAGGCCGCGGGCGTTGTCATGAGCGAGCACGACGGTTCGTTTCCGGTCGAGTCAGTCGAGTCTCTCATGACGCTGCCAGGCGTTGGACGCTCTACTGCAGGCGCCATTTACAGCATCTCGACCGACCGCCCAGCGCCGATTCTGGATGGCAATGTCAAACGAGTACTTGCCCGTTTGCATGCCGTGGAAGGCTGGCCCGGCAAGACCGAGGTTGAACGGTATCTATGGCAGTTAGCCGAATATTATCTTCCCTCGACGCGCGCCGCCGAGTACACCCAGGCGATGATGGATCTAGGGGCCACACTGTGTGTGCGAAAAAGGCCTGCGTGTCTGTTGTGTCCGTTTGAGGACGTGTGCATGGCTCATGCACGTGGGCAGGAAGACGCTTTTCCTGAGTCCAAGCCCAAGAAGGCCAAACCAGAGCGGCAGGCGTACTTTGCGCTCGTTCAGAATGACGCAGGGCGAGTCCTGCTCGAGAAGCGGCCCGAGAAGGGCATCTGGGGCGGTTTATGGAGCTTCCCCCAGTTTGAGGATAGGGATGGGCTTGAGGCCTGGCTGCGGGGCTTAGCGAGCGATATACAGCGCACGCCGCATTGGGCGCCGTTTGTGCATGTGTTCAGTCATTTTCGATTGACCATCACGCCGTGCCCGGTACGCTTAAGAGGTGTCGATGAGGCGCTTCAGAGCGCTGATCGTATCTGGGTCGACCCGTCCGATGTATCCGGTATTGGGCTTGCCGCGCCGGTCAAGTCGCTTCTCGAGCATCTAGAGTCCGCCCGGGATGTTATTCAGTCAACAACGTAGGGTAAGTCGAATGCGAACCGTTCAGTGCCGTAAGTATGGCGAAGAGAAAGAGGGGTTGATGATGCCGCCTCTGCCTGGTGAGAAAGGGCAGGAGCTCTTTGAGACCGTGTCCAAGCAGGCGTGGGAAGAGTGGCAGCAGCACCAAACGCGTCTGATCAATGAAAAACATCTGAGTTTACTGGACCCAGATGCGCGTCGTTATCTGATGACTCAGATGGAGCTTTTCCTGGATAACGAGCCTACGGATGTGGCCGAAGGCTTTGTGCCGCCGAGCCATTAATTCTGCTGTGCGAATTATTTTGGAAAAAGATGAAAAAGAGTGTTGACCGAATCTCTAGTTTTCGGTTTAATACGCACCCGTTGGCAACGGCCAGATAGCTCAGTTGGTAGAGCAGGGGATTGAAAATCCCCGTGTCGGCGGTTCGATTCCGTCTCTGGCCACCATGTTGGGGTATAGCCAAGTGGTAAGGCACCGGTTTTTGGTATCGGCATTCCCAGGTTCGAGTCCTGGTACCCCAGCCAGTCAACACTGTTAATGCAGTGCCGACATAGCTCAGTTGGTAGAGCAACTGACTTGTAATCAGTAGGTCCCGGGTTCGACTCCTGGTGTCGGCACCATTAATTTTTACAACTAAGTCAATTAGTTGGTTCCAGATCAACCGCCCTCGAAGGCGGTTTTTTTGTGTCTATGCGTACTATACGACGTACTAAGTCACCCCCTTTACTACTTATCCGACGGCCCTACCAGCGGCACGCTCAAATTCATCTGGGCTCTCATGGACGCCTTTCAAGGTACAGCGTGCCAAGTGTAATGCGCTGGGACAGCGCCATCACGATTTACGTGCCAAAGGCTGGCCGCTAGCCGAGAAGGTTTGATCGGACCGCCATTCGGCGGGCGGTTTGCCTTCCCACTTCTGAAAGGCCCGATAGAACGAGCCCGCATCGTTATATCCGAGCATATAGGCGATCTCGGATATCTCGTATTCCGGTTGGATGAGATATTCGCAGGCCAAGTCATGCCGCACGTCGGCTAGCAGCGACTGAAAGCTTTGTCCGTTCTCGTTTAGCTTGCGCTGCAAGGACCGTTCGCTGATCGCCAGTTCACGCGCAATGCTACGCAACTCAGGGCGTCCTGCGGTCAGGCTGCGCCGCAACAGCCAACGCACCTGGTCGATCAGGGTCTGCGATGTACATATACCCTCGATGTGTTGCTGAAGCCCCTGATCAAGAAGATCTAGCATCGCGCGGTTGTAGCTCTTGAATGGCTGGTCGAGATCGTCGGCGTAAAAGGTCAGCAGATCCTGATCTGCATTCCAATGAACGGGACATTTAAAATATGGTTCCAAATGCGTGTGCATCGGCCCTCGCCGTTCGATTCGTTTTGGGCGGATCTGTTTTTGGGTGCCTGTAATGGCAAGTTCAAGGATAGACGCCATCGTCGCATCGACCAGCGCGTCGGGAATGAAGTCGACAGCGAAGGGCCATGAAATGCGCACCGTCGCCTCACCGCCCGATACCATGATTTTGATCTCTTCGGGTGCACACAGCTTTTTGAAACGTGCCACGCGAACCAGCGCATCGCGCAGATCGCGCGCGTGATACGCCACCAGAATCGAGGGTGGCATGATTGCCCGATCTAACGCAGCGGACAAATCTAGCCCCACATTCGGCCCCCTCAGCGCCGACAGCCCGCGCCACAGCGCAAAAAAATCTGCCGTGGACAGGTGCGCGTCGTCCTGTCCCGCCGACACGGGCAGTTGTGACGCACGCAACATTTCGGATCGTCTTATCCCCATCTGGGCCAAGCCGTGCCAGAAGGCCGCCGGAACCCTGATCCGGTCGCGTATCGTCATTTGGCTTGAAAGCCTCCATCGATATTGAGGGTGTGCCCAGCCACGAAACGCGACTCCTGCGACAACAGCCAGACGATTCCTTCGGCGATTTCTTCAGGCTGGCCCATGCGCCCGATGGGGTGCATAGCATCGAGTTCGGCTTCGGCGGCCTCGATCTGGGCGGCGATGATGTCGGTATGAATGGCGCCGGGAGCAACCGCGTTGATGCGAATGCCTTCGGCGGCGTGGTCGAGGGCGGCAGCCTTAGTTAACCCCACAACCGCGTGTTTGGTTGCGCAATAGGTTCCGGTCCATGGCACGCCATTCAGTCCCGCAATAGAGGCCAGATTGACAATCGCGCCGCCGCCCTGCTGCTTCATCTGAGCGATCTGGTATTTCATGCCGTAGTAGACACCCAGTACGTTGGTTTCGAACATATCACGAAAATTCTGCGTGTCCGATTGGTCAATTGTCGCGCTCTCGTTATAGATTCCAGCGTTGTTCACGGCCATATCCAGACGCCCGAATTCGCTGACAACCTGCCGAACTAGCCGCTGCACCGCAGCCTCGTCGTTGACATCGCATGGCATGAACCGAACCTGTGCCTGACCGCAGGCCAGCGCTTCGATTTCTTGCACGGCGGAAGCGCCTTTTTTCGCGTTGCGTCCGCTGATGACAACAGTGACGCCCTGACGCGCCAGTTTGAGAGCGGTGGCCTTGCCGATGCCGCTGGCACCGCCGGTAACTAGTGCTGTTTTATGGGGCATGTGAAACTCCTTGGGTTTGGTTAGACCCAGAGCGTAAACGCGTTGCGGCCTTTATATAATCGCAGAACACGCCAAACTATTGGCGTTGTCCGCCAGCCGGTGTTCACTTCTTCAGACTGGAGTTTTTGCACATGATCAATTCGGCCCCCTTCGCGGTAAGGCTGTCACCGCTGCGGTCTTGATGCTCGAGGCACATAGAAGGAAGGGCATGGGTGATCTGATAGCGGTCGTCGGCGGGAAAATCCAGAGTGTCGATAACTACGGGGTTGACGATGTCGGCGACATCAAGAGATTACTGCGTCGAGTGATGATCTACGGCAATGATAGCGGCCAGAAGCATGGCTCTGTGCTTTGGGGGGAAGCCGGCGCATTGCGCCGGCGTTCAAGGGTTAGTGGGTCGGCATGGTGAAACTGTTGGTTTCGTTACGAATGCCACTCGGCCAGCGCTGGGTGATGGTTTTCATACGTGTGTAGAAACGAACGCCGTCGTTGCCATGCATGTGGAGCGGTCCAAACAGAGAGCGCTTCCAGCCACCGAAGCTGTGGAATGCCATCGGGACCGGAATCGGTACGTTGACGCCGACCATCCCCACCTGGATCTGCTCGCAGTATTGGCGCGCAGCGTCTCCGTCACGGGTAAAGATCGCGGTACCGTTACCGAACTCGTGGTCGTTGATCATGGCAACGGCGTCATCGAAGCTCTCGGCACGAGTGATCGCCAGCACCGGACCGAAGATCTCTTCAGAATGGATACGCATGCCGGGTTTGACGTGATCGAAAAGCGTACCCCCGACGAAGTAACCTTTGCCGGTACCTTCGAACTCGGCGTTACGGCCATCCACGACCAGTTCAGCGCCTTCCTGCTCGCCAACGGCGATGTAGTCTTTCACTTTGGCCAGATGCTCTGCAGTAATTAGTGGGCCCATGTCGTTTTCTTGACCATCGACCAAACCGGGGCCCACGCGAAGCGTCTCGAGCTTTTCGATCAGCTTTTCACGCAGACGGTTCGCGGTTTCTTCACCGATCGGGACAGCCACTGAAATCGCCATGCAACGCTCGCCTGCACTGCCGTAGGCTGCGCCCATCAGTGCATCGACGGCTTGATCCAGATCGGCATCCGGCATGATGACCATATGGTTCTTGGCACCGCCGAGCGCTTGAACCCGCTTGCCATGCTTCGAGGCGGTGGCGTAGATGTATTCAGCGATCGGCGTGGAGCCGACGAAGCTAACTGCCTGAACGCGCTCATCGGTCAGCAGGACGTCGACTGATTCCTTGTCGCCGTTGACGACGTTGAAAACACCATCGGGCAGGCCCGCTTCGGTCAGAAGTTCTGCCAGACGCATCGGCGTGGACGGATCCTTCTCGGACGGCTTCATGATGAACGTATTGCCGCAGGCGAGTGCGATCGGGAACATCCACATGGGTACCATGGCCGGGAAGTTGAACGGCGAAATACCTGCGCACACGCCGACCGGCTGCATCATCGAGTAGCTGTCGACGCCGGTGCCGACGTTCATGGAGTACTCACCCTTTTGTAGGTGTGGAATGCCGCAGGCGAATTCGACCACTTCTAGCCCGCGGGTCAGCTCCCCTTTGGCGTCGGAAAACACCTTGCCATGCTCGCTCGAAATCAGGCGAGCCAACTCATCAGCATGCTCTTCGATCAGAGCCTTGAAGCGAAACAGAATGCGTGAGCGGCGAAGCGGCGTCACTTTCGACCAGCGTTTGAATGCCTCATCGGCAATGCCGATGGCATTACGGGTTTCGTCGGCGGTAGCGAGGGCGACTTGAGCGCTCTGCTCGCCGGTTGCAGGGTTGTACACTGGTGCAAAGCGGTCGCTCTGGCCAGTGCTGATCGCGCCGTTGAGATAATGCTGGATCGTGTTCATGCCTTTCCCTTTTTTCGCGAATAAGTATGTTGCGTGAGTCGTTGGGTCGAGTCAGAGGCTGAGATTGTCTGTGTCAGTCGGTGACCTGGAAACCGGCGCGCTCGGCGACCTGTTTCAACCCCTTGTGGCCAAGCCGGGCCTGGGTCAGTGAATGAGCGACAGAGGGGTCCTGTTCGGCCTCGACCACAAGCCAGCCCTCGTACCCCTCGTTCTTGAGGTGCGTCAGTGCCGGAAGGAAGTCGATATCACCGTCGCCAGTGACGGCGAATAGACCGTCGAGAACGCCGTCCAGAAAGCTCTTATCGCGGTTCCGCGTTTCTTTGAGTACGTCAAAACGTACGTCTTTGCAATGAATGTGATGTATGCGTGACGCGTACCGCTGGGCCAAGGCCAGTGGGTCGCCGCCCGCCACGACCAGATGGCCGAAATCGAGCAGCAGGCCGACCGCGTCACTGGTGTTGTCCATCAAGCGTTCGACATCGGCCTGGCTTTCGATCACGGTGCCCAGGTGGTGGTGATAGACCATCTGAACGCCGTGCTCTTTCAAATAAGCGCCGACCCGGTCAAGCCCTTCGGTCAGGCGGGGCCAGTCGACGTCTTGCAGGTGAGGGCGCTGTGACACGGGGCGCATCTGATCGCCATGAACGCAGTGGCTGACCTCACAGAACACCATGACCTTCGAGCCGCACTGTTTCAGTAGTTGAAGGTGGGATTCGACCGCTTCTATCTCTTCCTCGACGCTTCGCTCCAGAAGCTGCGAGGAGTACCAGCCGGAAACGAGCGAGAGGTCATGATCGCTCAGCACCTGATTGAGTGCGTCCGGTGTGCGGGGAAATTTTTGACCCAGCTCGAAGCCACTGAATCCGGCCTGGCGGCCTTCGGTCAGACAGGTTTCAAGCGGCGTATCTCCACCCAGGCTGGGCAGGTCGTCGTTGGTCCAGGTCAACGGATTGATGCCAAGACGTACTGACATGGAAATGCTCCTGAAATATCGATGCCCTGGAGCGGACCGTGCCGCTCCGGTTCTGGTTGACGGTCAGAGGTTCTTCCACTGACGGGCTTTATGCTTGTCATAGCGTGCACGGGCTTCTTCGACTTCGGAACGCGCCGAAACTTCGGCAACGGCCACGTCCCACCAGGAGCCCCCTTCTTCGGTACCGGCCTGGCCATCGGTGTCGAGGGTGATGACGTAACTGATGGGGGAGGCCTTGGCGCGCTCGAGGGCCGCTTCGAGCTCGCCGATGTTGCCGACCTTCTCGGATTTCGCGCCCAAGGCAGCGGCGTGTGCTGCGAAATCGGTTTTCGGAGCGCCATCTTCGGCTGTCAGACAGTCTTCCAGCATGTTATTGAAGCCCGGCCCACCGCACGCCTGTTGCAGGCGATGAATGCAGCCGTAGCCGCGGTTATCCAGAACGACCGCGATGATCTTGTGGCCCAGCATGACAGAAGTGGCGATTTCGGAGTTGAGCATCAGGTACGACCCGTCGCCGACCATCACGAACACTTCCGAATCGGGTTTGGCCATCTTGACGCCCAAGCCGCCGGCAAGTTCATACCCCATGCAGGAATAGCCATACTCCACGTGATAACCACGGGCGTAGCGCGTGCGCCATAGTTTTTGCAGTTCACCGGGCAAACCGCCGGCGGCGCAGACCACAATGTCTCTTTCGCTAGCGGCTCGATTGACGGCGCCAACGACTTCGGCGTCGGTTGGAAGGTCAGTGCCGCGGTCTGTGGTCGCGACGTCGACGCTTCGGTGCCACTGCCGGCGAAGCTCATCGGCGCGCTCGACCCACGCGCTCTCGGGCTGCCAGTTGGTCAGGCCGTTCTCGAGCTCGGGCAGGGTCAATAGAGCGTCGCCGACCAGTGGCTGACTGCGGTGCTTGATCGCATCGAAGGAGGCAACGTTCAAGCAAAGAATTCGAGCCTCTGGATTGATCATTGCCCGCGAACCGGAGGCAAAGTCCCCCAGGCGGGTGCCGACCGCAATGATCAGATCGGCGTCGGCAGCCAGGGCGTTGGTCGAGGCAGCGCCGGTCACTCCGATGGTGCCCATGTTCTGCTCGTGGTCCCAGGGCAGTGCGCCCTTGCCGGCCTGGGTTTCCCCGACCGGGAGCTGATATTTCGACACGAAGGCGTCGAAGGCGTCGCGTGCCTGAGCGTAATGAACCCCGCCGCCTGCGACAACCAGCGGCTTGCTGGCTGTCTTGATGAGTTCGATCGCGCGTGCAAGCTCACCCCGGTCCGCCGCCTGACGGCGAGGGTAGTGGGTCTGCTCGTTGAAAAAGTGCTCGGGGAAATCGAACGCCATGGTCTGCACGTCCTGAGGCATTGCCAATGTGACCGGGCCGCATTCGATCGGATCGGTCAGCACGCGCATCGCCTGCGGCAGTGAGGTCAGAAGCTGCTCGGGCCGGGTGATGCGGTCGAAGAAGCGGCTGACCGGACGGAAGCAGTCGTTGCTGGTCAGCGTGTGGTCGTGAAAGTTCTCGATCTGCTGAAGTACCGGGTCCGGCATGCGGGTCGCGAACGTGTCGCCTGGCAGAAACAGCACAGGTAGCCGGTTGACGTGTGCAAGCGCTGCAGCCGTTACCATATTGGTCGAGCCCGGCCCGGCCGAAGCGGTACAGGCCATCATCTGACGGCGATCCAGCGTTTTCGCATAGGCGATGGCGGCGTGGCTCATGCCTTGTTCGTTGTGCGCGCGCCAGGTCGGCAATTGATCTCGAACCTGATAGAGCGCTTCACCAAGGCCTGCGACGTTGCCATGACCGAAAATAGCCCAGCAGCCGGCAAACATCGGTTTAAGTTCGCCGTCGATCTCGACCTTCTGAGCGGTCAGATAACGTATGACGGCTTGCGCCATGGTCAGACGGACAGTACTCATGAAGTCATCTCCTCTGAAGAGGGCTGGCTGTTGCGAAGGCGCTGCCACTCATCGATAAGTTCGGCGTAGTTATCGGCTACGCGGGTGATGAGGGTTTCATCGTCGATCGTGCCGGCGAGCCAGTCGCGACTGGGCGCTGCAAAAAGCGTCCGGCCGACCGTAAAGCCCTTGCACTGGCTGTGGCTTGCTGCGGCAGCGAAGCCTTTTTTCATGTCAGCCATCGGCGCGTCGAGGCCAAGTAGCACGACACCGCGGCAATGCTTGTCCTGCTCGTCGATCACCTTGCTGACAGCGCTCCAGGCTTCGTCGTTCATCGATGGCAGCTTCCACCAGTCCGGGCGGATGCCCAGGTTGTAGAGCCGCTTAAGAGAGCGGGCCAGTACCTGATCATCATCGCCATCACGCGCAGGCGGAATGATTTCGATGAGCAGTTCAAGCTCCATGCGGCAGGCTGCCTGATACAGCTGACGCAGATGCGCTTCCTGATCCAGACGCAGGCTCATCTCATCGTCGGGATGGTAGAACACCAGACACTTGATGATGTGTTCGCGCGGCCACTGACGCAGCACCGACCCCAGGTCGTCCCCGTGCTGGAAACGTAGCGGGCGAGATCCAGGAAGCTCGACCGGGCGGCCGATCCACCATTGGCGACCGGTCGCGTCGTTCAGGGCGTCCTGACCGAACACGTCATCGACAAGAATGGCCGGGTGCTCGAGCCCGGTTTCCTGTGCGCCTCGTTCGGCTGCCTTGACCAGAAGCTGCTTGAGTTGCGGTAGGCGGGCCTGATCGGCGCCGACCTCTCGAGCCATGTCTGTCAGCTGACGGCGATGATCGAACGCCAGCCCGCAGACTTCCGGCCAGGAGTTCGGAACGCGCGTGGTGACGCGGTGAAGGTGATTGAGCTGCTTGTCGCGGTCGGGGCGTTTGACGCTATCACGGCGGTCGAGGTAGTCGAAAAGCTCTTCTTCGGTCGGCATGGCCGGAGCACAGCCGTGGCGTGAGACGACAAGCGCGCCACAGGCGTTGGCGTATGTAGCGCTGGTGCGCCAGTCCTCGTTCCGAAGCCAGCCGCGCAGAAGCCCGCTCATGAACGCATCGCCTGCGCCCAGCACATTGAGGACGTCGACCTTGACGCCTTCGACCAGAATGCCATCTTCGATACGCTCAGGGATGTCGTTTTCGAACACGACGCAGCCCAGCGCGCCCAGTTTGCAGACAAGCGTTGCGTCGGTTTTTTCGCGCACTGTGCGTAGGGCGGTGAGCGTATCGGTGTCCCCACCGGCAATATGAAACTCTTCTTCGGTGCCGACGATCAGGTCGAAGTCGCTCAACCACTGTTGAAGATGATTTGTGACTTTTTCATCGGCCACGAAGCGGGTTTCACCATCGCCGGGCTCCGTCAGGCCCCAGAGGACCGGGCGGTAGTCGATGTCCAGTGCACATTTGACCCCATGATCACGAGCCGCATCCAGGGCCTTGCGACAGGCGCGCTGAGTGGTGTCGGTCGACAGGTGCGTGCCGGTAATCACCAGTGATTTGGCGCGGGCGATGAACGCTGGGTCGATCGCGTCTGCGTCGACGGCCATATCGGCGCAGTCGCGGCGATAGAACAGTAGGGGGAAACTGTCGCGGTTTTTGAGCGCCAGGATTGCAAGCCCGGTATAACGCTCCGGGTCGGTTTGAAGGGCGCTCACATCGACGCCTGCCCCAGAAAGTTCTTCACGAACGAAATTTCCGAACTGCTCATTGCCGACCCGGGAGAGCATGGCGGAGCGAAGGCCAAGACGCGCGGTGCCATAGGCCATGTTACCGGAGCTGCCGCCGAGGTATTTGGCAAAACTTGCTACGTCTTCCAGGCGGTTGCCGATCTGTTCGGCGTATAGGTCGACCGCAACTCTTCCTAGACAAATCAGATCAAGCGAGGAGGTGTTGTTCATGATGCTTTCCTGCATGGGGCCGGAGTCGCCTCCCTGAAGCTAGGCGGTGCGACGCGTCCGGTGATTGGATGACATCGGTTCATTTATTCCGATCATAGAATGTTTGGAACAAATTTTCCTATTAAACGATAGTTGGAAAAAATATTCTCTATCTCGGTCGAGTCGCGATGGTGTAAGGCCGTTCGAACGCGTTTTTCAAAAAAAGCCCCGAGTCTTGATGGGATCAAGACAGCGGGGCGGATTGTTTCATGCCTTGCGGCCGAACTCAGCGGTAAAAGTCGGGGCGAGTCGGCATATCGATCGACTCGATCTGACCGCTTTCCTGCGCCTTGACGCATGCGTCGCCAGCGACGGCAGCTGCGTAGCCATCCCAGGAGGAGGGCCCCTTGAGCGTGTTATCCGTCGCGTCCTGGATGAAGCCCTGAAGTTCGATATCGAAGGCGTTGTTGAAGCGATTTTTCCAATCCTGGAGAATTTCGTTGCCGCGAGTACCGGCCTTGAGGACCGTCAGGCTCTGAGGTTCTGGAAGGTGCGCGATGCCTTCTTCGCCGACCACGGTGCACTGAATGTCATAGCCATACTGGCAGTTGACGAAGACTTCGACGTCGATGCGTATGCCGCGGGTCGTTTCCAGAAGCACCATTTGCGGATCACGGACCTGACTGTGCGCGTGACGGCTCTTCTTGGAGAAAATGACCTGGGCGCTTGCGTATTCGTCATCAAGCAGCCAACGGAAGGTATCAAGCTCATGGATAAGCGTGTCGTGAATCGCCATTGGCGTGATGTAGCGCTCCGGCACCGTCGGGTTACGGTGTGCGGCGTGAATCATCAGCGCGTCGCCAAGGCTTTCATCGTCGATCGAATTCTTGAGCAGGTTGTAGCCTTGATCGTAGCGGCGCATGAAGCCGACCTGTACCAAGCGACGGCCGGCGGTAATTTCGGCTTCCATGATGCGCTGACAGCCTTCGGCAGTCGTGGCCAGGGGTTTTTCACAGAAAACGTATTTTCCGGCCTTGATGGCGGCCAGCACGTATTCTTCATGGGTTTGACCCCAGGAGGTCACCAGCACGGCATCGACGTCATCGGAGGCGATCAGCTGCTCACCGCTTTCATACACCTTGGCGTCAAGGTTGAGCCGGCTGACCATGGCGCTTGCCTGCTCATGGTTGACGTCGCTGACGGCAATGATCGCTGCGCCAGAGAGTGTCTGAGTGATACGGCGAGAATGTTCTTCCCCGATCATGCCTGTGCCGATCACACCAATACGTAATGTCATCTTTTGATTCTCCGAATCGGTTTCAGTCGTTACTTCCAGTATTTGTCGACGTAGCTTTGAATTTCGTTGCGCATGAAGCGAGAGGACTCTTCAGCTTTTTCTTCCCAAGCAAAGACACAGGCGGTCATGATGCCGTCGAAGCCGACATCAGCTAGGGTTTTAAAGAACAGGTCCCAGTTCACTTCACCTTCACCGATGTTGAGGTGCTGGTGAACCCGAGCAGTGGAGCCCGGCGGGTTGATGATGTAGCGAAGCCCGGAGGAAGCCTTGTGGTTGAACGTGTCGGCCACGTGGACGTGAGCGAGCACTGGCGCGCAGTCGCGAATCATCTGTTCCATGTCTTCACCGAAGTGGAACGTGTGCGGGGCGCAGTACAGGAACTTGACCTTGTCTGAGTTGATCGTTCGAATCATGTCCACCGCAGGGTGCAGCGTTTCGACAAAATCGTCGGGGTGCGGCTCAACGTTGAGCTGGATGCCTTCGCGTTCGAAAATGGGCACCAGCTCTTCCATGGAGCGCCACCAGGCGGCTTCGCTTGATTCAGTGGTCACGCCGCCTTGGCAGCAGCTCGAGCAGCTGCCCCGCTCTGGATGCGGGCCACGGCCGAATTCGGAGTTCATGGTGTCCACGCCTAGCTCGACCGCGATCTCGATGGCTTTTTTCCAGAACTTGACTGCCGACTGACGCTCTTCTTCGTGTGGGCTGGCCCAGCGATACATGGGCAGCAGCGATGCAACTTGGACGCCATGATCCCTGAGCGATTTCTTGAAGGAGTTCAGCCGCTCCGGGTATACCCGCGGGTGCACGAACCAGTCCAGGAAGTCGGCGCGGGGCGACAGTTCAATGTGCTCATACCCCAGATCCGCTGCCAGACGAGGCAGGTCGTCCAGAGGGACATGGCGGTGCATAAAAGGGTCAAGGGCAATTTTCATGATGAAAATTCTCCTGGGGAGTCGTTATCGAATGGGGCGTGCTTACTTATTCAAGGACGAACGAATAAACTCGAGACTCTCTTTCGTGGCCGCCAGCGGATCGGGAAGATCCCAGACCGGCTTTGAAAACGGCTCGAACGAGAAGTAGCCGGTGTAGCCTTTCTCCATAAGATCACGAATTTGTTCGACGTTACCAAGACGGTCTTCCGGGCCAACCAGAACGCGGTGATCGTCTAACATGTCGTTGAACGAGATGTCCTTATCCTCGACGCCTGAAATGTGTACGAGACCGGTCATTTCGGGGAAACAGGCCGATTCATCGGCGCCGCGATGATGGAACGTGTCATGCACGACACTGAAACGATGCTCGAGATTCAGTTCCTTGATAGCCGCTGTGGCTGCCTGCTTGGTGCGAAGGCTCGAGATCGGGAAGCCGAGTGGTTCGACCAGACCACGAATGCCGTTGCGCTCGAAGATGCCATCGAGTCCCTTGAGGGCCGTGACGACGTGGTCGTGCTGTTGCTGTTCGCTCAAACCATGCTCGGCATCGACCAGAGGGCATAGGATCAAGGCTTCGGCGCCGCTGGCCTTGGCAAGCTGTGCCATGGCCTCTGCCTGTTCCGCGCGCTCGTCATTCCAGATGTTGAATGGGTAGAGAGCGTTGATGGTTAGCACGCGAATGCCACGTTCACGGGCATAGTCCCCCGCAGCGCGCGCCTGTTCCAACGTAAGAATGCTGTTTTCGCCGATATCGTTGCGAAGCTCAATTGCATCCAGGCCGAGGTCAACGGCGCCATCGACCAGTTTCTTTGCGCTGATAGAGGGGCAGATCATGTGGTTGAGAGCGAAGCGGGGAGTTTGGCCAGACATGTTTAGGGTTCCTTGACTGTTCATCGCGTTGTCTTCGCGGGGGTCCGAGTGGAGCCGAGAGTGCGTCGAGATTAGAATTTATATTCCTTTTGTTCAACTATTGGAAAATAAGGTCTATATAGGCGCTGTTGTAATCTATTTCTCTGACTTAGTTTAATTAATTCAAATACTTGAGTATAAAAATTCATCTATTTTGCCTGTTAGGCAGTACGAGGAGCGGTATTGAATAAGACCAAAGATGTAGCAAGCAGGCCGAAAAAACGGCCTTACAAGTAATCGTCAGAGGGTGTAGCCATTTGCCTGCGTATTTCTACTGGTTGGTTTGATGAATTTCATTTTTTTTAAGAATGGAATTAATATTTCATATGTTTTAGTCTGCGCGACATGCTCAGGCGTCGGACGCAAGCCCAGATACTAAGAGATAAAAGACCATGAGTGAGTTACCTCAAAGCTTTGCCGAGCTTGAAGAGCGTGTCACCGCACAGTACGCAAACTTGAGCCGACGTTTGCAGCAAACAGCCCGTTTTCTGCTTGATCATCCACAGGAAGTGGCGTTTGCAACGGTTGCCCGACTGGCCGAGCAGGCAGGCGTTACACCGTCGACATTGATTCGTTTTGCCAACAGCTTTGGTTTCAAGGGCTTTTCCGAAATGCAGCAACTGTTTCGATCAAGGCTGGTCAATGAGTTGCCCAACTACGCCGAGCGCATACGTGCGCTTCGAACCGCTACGGGCGAAGCGCTCGATAGTACCCAGCTGCTTTGGGAGTTTGCCGAGGCCAATCGGGAAGTGCTCAGCACTCTCCCCGGCCGCATTGACCCTGAACAACTAGAGCAGGTGCTGGATATTCTTGAGCAGGCCGAGATCGTTCATGTGCTCGGTGCCCGGCGAAGTTTCGTGGTTGCAAGCTACTTTTCCTACGCGCTTCACCATATCGGTAAGCGAGCATTTTTGATGGATGGGCTTGGTGGCATGCACTCCGAGCAGATGAAGGCGGTCGGCCCCCAAGACGCCGTGCTGATCGTCAGCTTTTCGCCCTATTCTCGTGAGGCCAGAGATGCTGTGGCGGAGGCGAGTGAACGAGGCATTCCGCATGTCGTCATTACTGATTCAAGACTGAGCCCGCTGGTACCGACGGCGAATGTGTCGCTGATCGTTCATGAAGCAGAGGTGAGAAGTTTTCGTGGCCTAACCGCCTCATTGTGCCTGAGTCAAACACTGGCGATCGCGTTAGGCATTCGTCAGGATCAGAAGCAGGACGCTGCTGATCCGGGTTAGATTCAAGGCGCTGTCTTGACGGGCACTTGATGTTCGTCACTACCGACGATTTCAATTGAAGGAGTCAATATGAGTTCACTTTTGGTTCGCCCTCATTCCCCCGATGCTGAAGGTAAGGTGCTCGAGGTCACTCCCGAGTCAGCCGGCTGGGGACATGTCGGTTTTTGTGTGCATAAGCTGACGCAAGGGGACAAGGTGTCCTTTGAGACAGGCGACAGGGAAGCGTGCGTGGTCCTGCTGACTGGTCGAGCTACGATCGACTGTGGTGATAAGCGCTGGGAAAACATCGGTGAGCGCATGGACGTATTCGAGAAGACGCGTCCTTACGCCGCCTATCTGCCCAACGACACATCTTACAGTGTCGAGGCATTGACCGATGTCGAGGTGGCCATATGCAGCGCCCCGGGCAAGGGAAGCTTCAAGGCACGGCTCATCGGTCCGGATCAGATTGCAAGCACCACGCGCGGCGAAGGCAGCAACGTCCGTCATGTACACGACATCCTTCCTGAAACGGAAGATGCCGATGGCCTACTGGTCGTCGAGGTGTATACGCCCGCTGGCAACTGGTCGAGCTACCCGCCACACAAGCACGATGAAGACAATCTGCCGCATGAGTCGCTGCTTGAGGAAACGTATTATCATTTGCTCAATCCGTCTCAAGGGTTTGCGTTTCACCGGGTTTATACCGATGACCGCTCACTTGATGAGACCATGGCGGTAGAGCACGGAAACTGCGTACTGGTGCCCAGAGGGTATCATCCAGTGGGGGCCCCGCATGGCTATGAGCTTTATTACCTTAATGTGATGGCGGGACCGAAGCGGATCTGGAAGTTTCATAACGATCCCGACCATGAGTGGATGCTCAAGAAATGACATGGTCAACACTCCAAAAACCCCGCCTTAGCGGGGTTTTTTATGAGCACTCAAGCTTGTGCTCACTTCGTGCTTTTAACATGTTCAACCTATCCAGTGCTTGTCGTCTAGGTGTTTGACCCGGGGGAGTCGTGGTTCGGATTCTGATGGGGCCTGTCCGGGTCCTCCTGCCATTTTTCCAGAGGGAGTTTTGCTCTTTTGGGGAACGTAGCGGACGGGCATTGTTATAGACCCATAGATTGTTATAGACCCATAGATAGTCCTTCAGAGGGGCTGCCATCTCCTCGAGCGGGGCGTAGTGAAAGCTGCCGGTCGTGGCGGTCTTCCGGGGGCGGTTCGTCCGCTCCACCTGACCATTGGTTCACGGATGGACGGGGCGAGTCAGGCGGTGCTCGATGCCGTGTTCACGGTGCCGCGGCGCTTGGCAAACTGTACGCCGTTATCGGTCAGCGCCGTATGCACCCGGCATGACAGTTGCTGTACGGTGTTTTCAAGACGTGCGGCAGCCTAGTCACGATTGGCCTTCGGCAGTACGAACGTCGCAGATGTCTAGATGCAGATAGCCGGTCGGATACGCACTGAAGGTCTGTCTCTTTGTTTTGGATCCGGCTTCACGTGGCAATCGGCTGAGGCCATGGCGTTGATTGAGATGATGCAGTCTGTAGCGAGTCAGGTGCGGGATAAAGCGCTGCAGCATCAGCAGGCAGTCATCCAGGGGCAGATGTGTCGTTCGACGGAAGGTGGTGGCAGTAGCTTTTTCCGCTTCTGTCAGAGACGATGAGTGAGGTGCCTTTGGCTCCATTACTTCTTCTTTGACCAATGCTTGCTTGCGCCATTTGCACACGGTTTTGGGGTTGATGTTTTAGCGCTGGCTCAGCTCGGCGATCGCAGCCGTTGCTCGCTGTGTCTCTTTTCGGATGGCGTGCGTGGTTGTGGCGCGTTGGTAAAGTATCTGAGCGATGGGGCCTCCTCTTTCAGCGATTCATGCCATAGACCATTACACTTCTGGGCCATGCACCGAGAAATGATTGGTGATGGCGGCTTGGGGGATGCTGGATAGAGCCGTTTTGCAAAATAAGAACAGGGGTGATGTATGGCGGTGCGTAGGGAGGCTGGTTAAATAAAGCATGACCGAGCATTGATCGAGTGTAATTACTAAAAGGGGTCATGCGTGTGTTATGTCGTATCAGCTAACTCTGCCGCTGTGCCAGTGGCAATGACCAATGATATGGACGTTTTGCAGAGCTTCAGGCGCTATGATCTCAGGGGCATAGTAAGGGTTGTCGGAAGAGAGCCTTAGAGAGCCATCTGAGAGCCGTTGAAGTCGTTTTATCCGAAGCTCGTCCCCGACTCTGATCAAGAATACGCCGTCTGGATTGGTGATTGCCCGATTGATGAGTACGGTGTCGCCATTCTTGAGCGTATTTTCCATCGAATCTCCTCGTACGCGGACCGCAACGAGGTTCTTGGTGTGTAGGCCTTCGCGGGTAATCCAGTCGTCATGAAAGCTTAAAAAGCTGCTGACGTGTTCATGATCAAATAGGCGCCCTGGTCCGGCTGCGGCCTCAATGTCATAAAGTGGTACTCCGGAGTAATCCTTTTGTATGAACTGGTGTTCTTGGTCAGTTTTTTGCTTCGGACTCTCCAAGGCGTCTGATCGATCCCGCCCCAAGATTAGCCAGTCTAGGCTAACGTCGTATTCAACAGAAAGTTCAATGCACTCGTCGACCGGAATTGTGCCTCGTTTTCTCCAGTTATGAATGGCGCTCGTTGATTTTCCAAAGCGCTGAGCAAGCTTATAATCAGAGTTCAGGCCTGTTATGGCTTTCATTCTCTCCATTATCGCACCGGAAAGCGTGGGAGGGGAGGAATGCGGGTCTGTGCTCATGATAATTATTCTTCCCTAATAAGTTGACTATTCCCCTTTAAGTAAATAGTCTTAGTCAAAGTAGTACTGAACAATATGAAGCATATCCTATCTGGTAAGTCATGTCCGTTGACGACAATAAAAAAGCCAGATTCAGCGTCGTTTCTGCAGCTTGATCGCAAGGGCAGGAATTATAAACAAAGGGGATGGAGGAGTTGCATATGGATCGTAAAAGTAACCTACGTCTTAGCTGCCCGCATTGCGGCGCATTTGCCCGGATTCGCAAGAGTCAGCAGATGACGCCAGTTTATAGGGAGGCGGTGGTTGAGTGTCAGAACGCCGATTGTGGCTGGCGAGGAAAGTTGGCGCTTGAGTTAACGCAGACTCTGACCTTTAGTCTGCACCCCAATCCCGAGATTAACTTGCCCATGTCACCCAAGTTGAGAGAGCGCCTGCTCAAGCAATTATCGTCTTGAGCGATCAGGTGCTGGGCAAGCAGGTGGTTACCATTAATCGTTGAAGAGTGCGCCCCACTCTTCATCGATCTGGCGCGACTTGAACTTCATGAGTCCTGCCATTGGAGTGAAAGTCATCTCTCCAAAATAGATGTCATCACCAATCAGATAAAAATCGACCCGCACGTATGAAAAGCCTGCCGCCAGCGCTTTCGCTCGAGAGATGGCCTCGTCGAGAGTGCGCGGTTTTTCGAGGTCTATATCCGAATTCAGATGCTCAGAACGAACTTGTACGGGCTTCCAGTCAAGATCAAAGAAGTCGACCTTATAATTAATGAAGCGGTCATGGCTTACTTCAATATAGATGACGGGTTCTTTGCCAGGCGCGCTGAAGCAATGAAACTTATAGTCTTTAGGTACCTTTTTTTCTTCATCAAGCAGCATCTTCTCGAAGATCAGCCGAGGTTCGATGGGCTTGTACTGATTTTCACGACATACGGTATAAAAGTTTTGCGATAGCCACTGCTGGCTCAAATTGTAGAGCTCGGCAAATGACGTATTTTGCTTATCGTCAACCAATAGGTTAAAGCCTGACCCATGACTTGCCTTCATGACAAAGCTATTGGGGAGCTGTTCGAACAGATCCGGGCTCAATTCCTTGGCAATGCCGTAATGCGGAATGAGGAACCGCTCGCCAATGGTGTGCTTGACGTACGCCCTGGCTTCTATCTTGTCGCTCAGAATCGAAAAGACCGGCTGCGGGTGAAGCTTTCGATAACAGATCTTTTCGTTGAACGTTTTTGGGTTTCGCAGATTCGGAAACTCGCCAAATGCACGTTTATAACGTAACGGAACGTGAAGCCTATCTGACAGCGAGTTCATGATGTTGCTTCTAATCGCCGTCATCAACGCGTCAAAAGCGCGTTTAGGGCTATTCCGTTTACTCCAGCGCGACGTTCGTTTTTGATTTGTCATGACATATTTTCTATCTGGTGCGGTCCTTGGCATCAGAGTTCTCCGTTACAAGCAGCGGCAGGCATGCGCGACATTGTAGTTTTAGGATGCGCCCGCCTTGAAAAAATAGATTGAAAACTACTGATGATAGAATTTCGGCAAGTAGTGTTGCCATGGCAGCGCCAACGCCGCCATATATGGGAATCAATAAGTAGTTGGCAGCGATATTGAGCACAGCTACGACAGCCATTTTGTAGAACAGGAATCGATAGCCACCCAAAACTGTAATGGCTCTGTAGCTGATGGTGCCCAACGCCGAGAAGAGTGTGCTAAATGCACTAATATACAAAATATCGATAGAAGCCGAAAACTGTTCGCCATAAATGAGTCCAACGACCCAGGGGCTCAGTGCGGACAGGATGATCGCTATGGGTAGTGAAAGCCATAAAATCAGCCTGAACAACCGTTCGGTGCGTTTTTCAAACAGGTGTGAGTCTCGAGCGGCTTCGCTTACTCGGACCATGTGTGAAGCGATGATCGCTTGAGGGATAAAGATCCAGCCTTGCGCCAGTGTTATGGCGGCCGTGTAATACCCGACAGTAGTATCGTCGATCAGCATGCCGAGCATGATCTGGTCCGTTTTGGTATACAAAACAATGGCCAGGCCGGAAAACGCCAGTGGCAGTCCAACTTTTAAAAGGTATTTTGCGTGGCGGCGTGAAATCTTGCCGGTGCTATGCGCTTTGGCTTCATGGTGACGCTTAAAGAAATGGCGCTTCATGAAATACGATGTCGCCCACTGCAAAACATTGGCGATTGCGAAGGCTGTCACTGACAGTTTGGCAGCAATGAAGGCAAGCTTTAAAAGCACCGAGGCAAGCAGGGATGCATTCTGGCACAAGGTGTTGACCTTGGATTCGAGCCTTGCATTGAAAAACACCTGGAAGATGTCGTTCGTTGTGAAGAAGCTTCCCCATAAAATGATCAAAAAGACCGTACGCTTTTGCGCATCCTCAAAATAAGGGATGGCGAAGGCTGTAAATGCCAGGGCAAGCAGGGCGAATATGATCAGTCTGAGTCGTGCTGATGACGCCAGGAGTTGGAGTCCGCTGGGCAGGTTTTTCGCCAGTCGATTGAATACGATATTGTTGGCGCCAAGCGTGGTAAACGGTCCGATAAGACCGGTCATTGCCAGCGAAAAGCCAAGGACTCCGAAGAGTTCGGGGCCGAGATAGCGAGCCACATACACATTGATGAAAAGACCGGAAAGTACGAAAAAGAGCTTTTCAAACAGTATCCAGAATGTGTTGATGCGAACGGATGACATTAAGGTAGTTGGCCTTGAGTGTTGGGCGCGCTAAGAGTGGGCCATAGTGGCATTTTTTGAGTTGGCAAGATGTGCTGAAGCGGATGATTTCGGCAGGCGCACAGCTTGTTCCTTTCATAAAGCGTCATAAAAAAAGCCGCTGTCGGTGACAGCGGCTTTGGCGCTTGGTGGAGGCGGCGGGAATTGAACCCGCGTCCGCCGGCGCTTACCCATTGGCTCTACATGCTTAGATCCGTCTTTTTATTTAGCGACACCTTCTCCGACGGGCAGGATAAGGCTACGCGATCCCTCTAATGTTTAACGTTTGACACGAAGGCAAGGCCAAACGCGGTCCTGTCAGCTGAGCTCTTCTCCCATCCAGGATGAACAGGCACATCCTTTCCGGGCCAGGCTAACAACTAGCAGTGTTTAAGCTGCCAGTGCGCCCTGAGCGTAGTTTTCGTCGTTTGCGACTATTTTAAAGTAACGTGGTATTTACGAGATACGTTACGCTCTCGGCATGCACCTCAGGGCTTACTACCGGCGTCGAGACCAGATCGCCCCCAAGTAATCGGTGATGGTAGCACTGCGCTCTATCGAACGCCAACGCTTTAGCGCTCTTCTCGAACGATCCTGGCTTTCTGACGGTTCCAGTCGCGTTCTTTCTCGGTGGCGCGCTTATCGTACTCTTTCTTGCCCTGTACCAGAGCCAATTCGCATTTTACCAGGTTGTTTTTCCAGTAAAGCTTCAGGGGGACGCAGGTATGTCCCTTGTCCTGAGTTCGCGAAAAGATCTTGGCAATTTCCTTTCGATGCAATAAGAGCTTGCGAGTGCGCGCAGGGTCTGCAACTTCGTGCGTGCTGGTGGTGCTGATTGGCGTTATGTTTGCGCCCATAAGCCAGGCTTCACCACGCCGAACCAAGATATAGGTGTCCGTAAGCTGGCCCTTGCCGGCTCGCAGACTTTTGACTTCCCAGCCTGCCAGCGAGAGGCCTGCTTCGAACGTTTCCTGAATATGATATTCGTGACGAGCCTTCTTGTTCTGGGCAATAACGTTGCCACCGGGCGCGTTTCCTTTTTTCTTGCCCATAGAACCCCTATGTCCTTATAGCGTGCTCTCCGCGATACCGGGAAAGCGTGATAACATTCAAGTCATTCATCTATGTGAAAGACGCACTATTATACGCAGAAAGTGCGTCCCCGTCAGTGGAGAGGTTATGCCAACAGTGAGTCAGTCGGCGCTCGTTAAACACTCTGACCGGAAAATGTTTGATCTGGTCAATGACATCGAGCGCTACCCCGAATTTTTGCCTGGGTGTCGTCAGGCGGCTGTGGTCGATGAGGGCGACAATTATCGGGTCGGTAAACTGACTCTGTCCAAAAGTGGTGTCGAGCAGAGTTTTACCACCCGCAATACACTGCATGCGCCCTCGAGAATCGACTTGTCGCTTGAAGATGGGCCTTTCAAGAAGTTGTCCGGGAGCTGGCGCTTCATGGAAATGGGGGAAAACGCCTGCAAGGTCGAATTTCAACTCAACTTCGAATTTTCGAACCGTTTGATCGGCATGGCGTTTGGGCGGTTGTTTCATCAGGTCGCCAAGCAGCAGGTTGATGCCTTCGTTAAACGAGCGAACCAGGTCTATGGCTGATCAAGCGGTTGAGATTGAGGTTGTATATGCCTTACCTGGGCAGCAGTTCATGAAACTCTTGCGCGTTGAGCACGGTACAACGGTGAGGGCGGCTGTACTTCAGTCGGGATTGGATCAGGAGGCTGCGACAGGCCTTACGCGCACCATGCTTGAGAATGCTCCGGTCGGTGTCTTCGGAGTAAAGCTTCGGGCGCCGGAGCATAACGTGGTTGCACAAGGCGACCGGGTAGAGGTTTACCGGCCCTTGCTCTGTGATCCCAAAAAGGCCCGAATTGCTCGGGCCAACAAGAAAGGGTGAAGGCGTTAGTCGTCGTTTGGATAAGGCTGTGTGCCGGTACCCGGTATGGGGTCCAGTACGGTCGACTCAGGGTCAGCCGCCGATTCTGAGGCTGGTGGCTGGTTGTTAACGTTCGGTGAGGCATCAAGGTCGCCGCTGGTACGTACGCGTTGAACGGTGTCGCCTTGGAAATCAAGCGTTACGCGCTTGCGGGTAGTGGTGCCATCGGCCTTCTTGACACGATAGACGTAGTCCCACTGATCCTTGCCCATCGGATCTTCCAAAAGCGGTGTACCCATGACATAGATGACCTGGGATTTACTCATCCCGGTGTGAATCTGTTGTACCATGTCCTGAGTGATCAGGTTGCCTTGGGGGATGTCTCTTTTGTAGACACCGAACCAGCTACATCCGCCAAGAAGACCAAGAATGCAACAAAAGGTGACTAATCGGATCGATTTTTGCATTTGCGTCTGACTTTCCTTATCGTTTGCCTTCATCGATCATACCTGATACATCAAGCGACTGCGAAGAGCGAACTATGGCCGACAGGAACCAGGAGTTACGCAAGGTAGGCCTCAAGGTCACCCTGCCACGGGTCAAGATCCTTCAGATACTGGAGGCGACCCGAGAAGAAGACCTGCACATGAGTGCAGAAGACGTATATAAATCGCTGCTGGATCAGGGCGAAGATGTCGGTCTTGCTACGGTTTACCGTGTCCTTACTCAGTTCGAAGCGGCGGGTCTTGTGGTAAGGCATAATTTCGATGGCGGGCATGCCGTCTTCGAAATGTCTCAGGAAGACCATCACGATCATATGCTGTGCCTTGAAACCGGCGAGGTTATCGAGTTTTTCGATGACGATATCGAGCGTCGTCAACGTGAGCTTGCCGATGAGCGTGGTTATGAACTCGTTGATCATGCGCTGGTGCTTTACGTCCGGCCCAAGGGCTCAAAGGCGACTCGCCAGGATGGGGGCGGGAATCGGCGCTAAAGGATGATCGCAGCCGCTTTAGTAGAAAAGAGCGCGACCCAAATGGGTGGCGCTCTTTTTTTTGAGCTCAAACAACGAGCGGCCTTCGTCAATCGCCGTATGTCAGTCAGTGGCGTTGATCGGACTGGCCGCTTTTGAGCATTTCCCGGGCATGTGCCAGCGTCTGTTGGGATAGATGTACGCCGCCAAGCATTCTGGCCAGCTCGCGAACACGACCCTGCCGGTCCAATAGGAGCATCGATGTGTGTGTTTGATGTTCATCGGCCTGCTTTTCAATATGCAAGTGTTGATGCGCCTGAGCGGCCACCTGGGGCAGGTGGGTAACACACATGACCTGGCCGCGCCCGCCAAGCTCTCTTAAGAGCTGTCCGACGATTTCGGCCGTGGCGCCTGAAATGCCTACATCCACTTCGTCAAACACCAGTGTCGGTGTTTTGCTGTGTGTGGCGGTCGCCACCTGAATAGCCAAACTGATGCGTGAAAGCTCACCGCCCGAGGCGACTTTATGAAGCGGCCGCATGGGTTGTCCGGGGTTTGCGCTCATCAAGAATTGAACGTGATCAAGCCCTTCCGGCTGGGGTTTTTCAAGCGGGGTCACCGCGACCTCGAAGCGCGCCTTCTCCATTCCGAGAAACTTGAGCTGTGCCTCGACATCGGCTGTCAGTTGTATTGCTGCCTTTGCTCGTCGATCACTGACAGTTGCAGCAAGCGCGCGCCACTCATCGCGTACGGTCTGGGCCTGAGCCTCAAGCTCGGAAAGATCGCTCGGGCCTGCATCCAGTTCACTCAATTCATGCGCCAGCGTCGCGTGAAGTCCAGTCAGCTCTTCCGGATTGACGTAGTGCTTGCGGGCGATGGTGTGTGCCGTGCTCAGGCGCTCCTCCACGAACGCGAGCCGTGTCGGGTCCAGTTCGATCGAACTTTGATGATGCGTCAGATCGCTGACGGCTTCGCTTAACTGGATGCGAGCCTCCTCGAGCATCGTGAGAATCGGTTCGATCGTTTTTCGCTGAGCGTCGGGCAGCGTGCCCAGATGGCCCAGTGCGCTCGACAGTCGTGTGAGGGCGCCGTGCTGTTCGTCACCACACTCATCGAGTGCGTGTTGGGTGGTTTGAATGGACTGTTCGGCGTGAGAAAGCCTTGTGTGCTCAGCCTCAAGCTGGCCCAGTTCTCCCTCCTGCAATGCCAGCTCATCGAGTTCCTCCACCTGGTAGCGAAGAAGCTGCAGGCGCGCATCGCGTTCGCTACTGTTTTCCCGGCGCGCACGTATGTCGCGACGAAGGGATTGCCATTGACGATGCAGGCCCTTGAGGCTTTGAACACCTTCCTGATGCCCGGCCAACTCATCCACCAGGCGCAGATGCGTCTCCTCACGCATTAGCGCGTGGTGCGCGTGCTGACCGTGCACTTCGATTAAATGCTCGCCAAGCTGCTTTAAATCCGACGCCGTGCAGGGCGTGCCGTTGATCCATGCCTTTGAACGCCCGGACGTCGTCACTACGCGCCGAATCAAGCAGTCCTCGGTGTCGAGCTCTCGCTCGGAGAGCCAGTCACGCGCGCTAGGCAGGGCTTGAATATCGAAGCGGGCGCTGATGTCGGCCTGCTTGGCGCCGTGGCGAACATTGGCGGCATCAGCGCGGTCGCCGAGACACAGCCCCAGCGCGCCCAACAAGATGGACTTTCCGGCACCGGTTTCGCCGGTAATGGCCGTCATCCCCTTGCGAAAATCAAGATCGAGGGCATCGACGATGGCGTAGTGATGGATAGACAGTTGAGCGAGCATGAGGTGTCCCTGTTGATAAACACACTATGGCTTTTTATACAGTGACCCTGTGACGGGTTCAACCACCCAGCCAGGTGCTTTTTTAGGTCGCCCCCTTGAGAATGGACGCAACTCGCCCCATTAACGCAGCAGATTCATTTGATCGAACACCAATTGGGAGAGGCTTGACCATGACGGATAAGTCCAATACGCAAAAAGACGAAGAACTTCAGCGCGCCGAGCGCGACGCGGAACCCCAGCCCATGGAAGACGAGTCCATCGAGCGTATGGGGGAACGCCTTGAAGAAGACGCGCTTGAACCCGTAGAGGGCGAACTCGATGGTGACCCCGAGGCTGATGTTCTGGCTGCGCGCGTTGCAGAACTCGAAGAGCAACTCAAGCAAGCCGAAGACAAATCGCTGCGTACGGCTGCAGAAGTTCAGAACGCGCGGCGCCGTGCTGATCAGGAAACCGAGAAAGCGAAAAAATTCGCGCTCGAAAAGTTTGTAAAAGAGCTTCTGCCGGTCGTCGACAGCCTCGAAAAGGCGCTCGAGAGCATGCAGGAAGACGCTTCTGAAACGCATCGTGAAGGCGTGTCCATGACGCTCAAGATGCAGGTCGATGCCCTGAGCAAGTTCGGCGTCGAGCAGATCGAACCCAACGGCGAACCGTTCGACCCGAATTTTCACGAAGCGATGACCATGGTGCCAAGCCCAGACGTCGAGCCGAACACCGTGATCGACGTCATGCAGAAGGGCTACACGCTGAACGGCCGCCTGGTTCGCCCGGCAATGGTTGTGGTCAGTAAGGCCGCCGAATAAAAAAACGCCCCTTGAAAGGCGTTAACCCGGCCCCATATAAGCAGACAGACACGCGGAACACTCCGCATCAGATACGAACCAATAGATCAGTTTTGAAGTGAGGTGGATACATGGGACGCATTATTGGTATTGACCTTGGTACGACAAACTCTTGCGTTGCCGTACTCGATGGCGACAAGACCAAGGTTATCGAAAACGCTGAAGGCGGCCGTACAACGCCGTCGATCATTGCCTATGCCGACGACGGCGAAACGCTCGTCGGGCAGGCGGCCAAACGTCAGGCCGTAACAAATCCCAGCAACACGCTCTATGCGGTAAAACGCCTGATCGGCCGCAAGTTCAAGGACGACGTCGTCCAGAAAGACATCAAGATGGTGCCGTACTCCATCGTTGAAGCCGACAACGGCGATGCCTGGGTTCAGGTCAACGACAACAAGATGGCTCCGCCGCAGGTCAGCGCCGAAGTTCTCAAGAAGATGAAGAAAACCGCTGAAGACTACCTCGGTGAAACCGTCACCGAAGCGGTCATCACGGTACCGGCCTACTTCAACGATTCTCAGCGTCAGGCGACCAAGGATGCCGGCCGCATTGCAGGTCTTGAAGTCAAGCGCATCATCAATGAGCCGACAGCTGCCGCACTTGCCTACGGCATGGACAACATCAAGGGCGATCGCACCATTGCGGTCTATGACCTGGGTGGCGGTACCTTTGATATCTCGATCATCGAAGTTGCAGACGTCGAAGGCGAGAAGCAGTTCGAAGTACTGGCAACCAACGGCGACACGTTCCTCGGTGGTGAAGACTTCGACCTGGCGCTGATCGACTACCTCGTCTCTCAGTTCAAGAGCGATTCCGGTATTGACCTCTCCGGCGACAGCCTCGCCATGCAGCGTCTGAAGGAAGCCGCCGAGAAAGCCAAGATCGAGCTGTCTTCCGCGCAGCAGACCGAAGTGAACCTGCCCTACATCACGGCAGACAACACGGGTCCGAAGCACTTGGCGGTCAAGGTAACGCGCGCCAAGCTTGAGTCTCTGGTCGAAGATCTGGTCCAGCGCTCGCTCGCCCCGTGCAAGACCGCGCTTCAGGACGCAGGTCTCTCCAACAGCGAGATTGATGACGTCATTCTCGTCGGTGGCCAGACCCGCATGCCGATGGTTCAGAAGAAAGTGGCCGAGTTCTTCGGTAAGGATGCCCGTAAGGACGTCAACCCGGATGAAGCTGTCGCCATGGGTGCAGCCCTTCAAGGCGGTGTCCTCGGTGGTGACGTCAAGGACGTGCTCCTGCTCGACGTGACTCCGCTGACGCTTGGTATCGAAACCATGGGTGGCGTGATGACGCCGCTGATCGAGAAAAACACCACGATCCCGACCAAGAAAACCCAGACGTTCTCGACGGCCGAAGACAACCAGACAGCCGTGACCATCCACGCGCTTCAGGGTGAACGTAAGCAGGCCGCGCAGAACAAGTCGCTGGGTCGGTTCGACCTCTCCGACATTCCGCCCGCGCCGCGCGGCGTGCCGCAGATCGAAGTCGCGTTTGATCTTGATGCCAACGGCATCTTGAACATCACGGCGAAGGACAAGGCGACCGGCAAGGAACAGTCCATCGTGATCAAGTCCTCCGGCGGTCTGTCCGACGACGAGATCGATCAGATGGTCAAGGACGCCGAAGCGCACGAAGCCGAAGACAAGAAGTTTGAAGAGCTTGTTCAGGTCCGTAACCAGGCCGACGGCATGGTTCACGCAGCGCGCAAGACGCTCGAGGAAGCCGGCGACAAGGCAACCGACGACGAGCGTCAGAAGATCGAGACCGCGATCAGTGATCTTGAAGAAGCGCTCAAGGGCGACGACAAGGACGAGATTCAGTCCAAGCTCGACGCGCTGACCGAAGCATCCGGTTCGCTTGCACAGAAAATGTACGCCGAGCAAGAAGGCGGCGAGCAGGCCCAGGGCGAAAGCGCTCAGGGAAACCAGAAAGCGGACGATGATGTGGTTGACGCCGAGTACGAAGAAGTCAACGACAGTCAGAAAAAGCAGTAATACGAGTCCGCACTCGTGACAACGGCGCGGGGGCATCACGGCCCCCGCGCCGTTGTGTTCGAACCATGGTTTCGGAGGGCCAATGACTCATGTCCAAACGTGATTATTACGAGGTGCTGGGCGTCGAGCGCAGCGCCGATCAAAAAGAGATCAAAAAGGCGTACCGCCGTCTCGCCCAGAAATACCACCCCGACCGTAATCCGGACGATGAGACGGCTGCGGAGAAATTCCGTGAAGTCTCCGACGCCTACGAAGTGCTGTCCGACAGTGAAAAACGCTCGGCGTATGACCAGTTCGGTCACGCAGGTGTTGACGGTCAGGCCGGTGGCTTCGGCGGTGGCGGTTTTGGCGGCGGTGGTGCCGGCGGGTTCAGCGATATCTTCGGCGACGTGTTCGGCGATATTTTCGGTGGCGGTGGCGGTGGACGTCGCAACCCAAACGCACCTCAGCGTGGCAGCGACCTTCGCTATAACCTAGAGATCGATCTCGAGGATGCCGTCGCTGGCACCACGGTTGATATCCGGGTGCCAAGGCTTGCCGAGTGCGGCCAGTGCCATGGCGATGGTGCCGAGCCCGGCTCCAACAAGAGCGCCTGCTCGACCTGTAATGGCATCGGTCAGGTGCGTATGCAGCAGGGTTTCTTCGCGGTTCAGCAGACCTGCCCGACCTGTCACGGTCGTGGTGAAGTCATCGAAACGCCGTGCCGCAAGTGCCACGGTGAAGGCCGCGTCAAGGAAACCCGAACGCTCTCTGTCAAGATTCCGGCCGGCGTCGACACCGGCGATCGCATTCGTCTGAATGGCGAAGGTGAGGGCGGCCTGAATGGTGGCCCGGCAGGCGATCTCTATGTGCAGGTCGCGATCAAGTCGCACGAAATCTTTGAGCGTGACGGCCGTGACCTTCACTGCGATGTGCCGATCAACTTCGTTGATGCAACGCTTGGCGGTGAGCTGGAAGTGCCGACGCTCGATGGCCGCGTCAAGCTCAAGATTCCGCCGGAAACCCAAACCGGCAAGCTGTTCCGCCTGCGTGGCAAGGGTGTGAAATCCGTACGCGGTGGCCCGCCGGGCGATCTGATTTGTAAGGTTGTCACCGAAACACCGGTCAATCTCAACGAAGATCAGAAAGACCTGCTGCGCCGGTTCCAGGAAAGCCTGGACGGTACAGGCACCAAGCACTCGCCGAGAAAAAGCGGCTTTTTCGAAGGCGTGCGCAAGTTCTTCGACGACATGCGTTCGTAAGCGACGTCGGCAGAACGCAAAATCGGCATGACGAAAAAAGCCCCGCTCAGGCGGGGCTTTTTTTATGCGTGATCCCTGTGAATCACACCTTCTCGATTCTTCAGGTCGGAAGAACGATCGACGGTTCTTCCTGCTCGGGAGCGTGATTCAGGGCGCGTGCACACGCCTCGGGAAGTTCGAGTTCGAGTGCCAGCGGCAGGTGATCAGAATAGTGTTGATCAAGCACCTCGAGGTTCGTGGTCTTGAGGCTCTTCGACACCAGAATGTGATCAAGCGCTCGCTTGGGCTGCCATGCCGGATAGCTCAAGAGCGCTTTGCCGGGGGCTAGATCCATCGCATTGCAAAAGCGCTTGTGGGGAGTCAACTGCTCAAGCGTGCAATTGAGGTCGCCAAGCACCACCACGTGCGTCAACGGCTCGATCAGCTCACTCAGATAGCTGAGTTGGCGGTCGCGCGTGCGCTGACCAAGCGAGAGGTGCACGGCGAAGATATGCAGTGCATGTTTGCCTTCGCCAAGCGTTGCGTGAATGACACCGCGCCCCGGCGGGCCTGGCAGCTTGTGGTTTTGAACCCGGCTCATCGGAATGCGGCTTAGGAGGCCGTTGCTGTGCTTGGCCACGTTGCCGAAATTACGATTGAGCTGATGACAGCAAAAGGGAAAGGCCGCCTTGCTGGCCAGATATTCGGTCTGGTTGACGTTGCCGGACCGAAAGCTACCGCCATCCACCTCCTGGAGCGCCACGATGTCATAGCGGGCGAGTGTGCCACTGATGAAATCGAGCCTGCTCTGTCGCTCGGGATGTGGCAGAAGGTGCTGCCAGCTGCGAGTGACATAGTGATGATAGGCATGGGTGTGAATGCCTACCTGGAGATTGAATGTCAGTACGCGAAGTCGCGTGGGCTGGCCAGTCGAGGGGCCTTGGTCGGTCATTTGAGGTCGCCGTCCCGGATTTCATCGATCAGTTTTGACGCGATGGTCAGCATGTTTTCAAGACCGCCCGCGGTTTTCGGGGTGATCACATACTTGCCGTCAACTACCAGCGCCGGAACGCCCATGAGCTTGTAGGCGCGCATGCGTGCGTGCGCTTCATTGATCTGGCTCTTGACGCCGAAGGAGTTCAGCGCCTTGAGCGCGGCTTCCTTGCTGACGCCATAATGACTGAAGAACTCGGCGATCTCGCCATCATCGGTCATGTGCTCGCCATTTTTGTGGATTGCGTCGAACAGGTCGTCATGCAGCTTGTGTTCGATGCCCAGTTGGGTGGCTGCGTAATAGACCGCTGCGTGACGCACCCAGGTGCGACCCATGGTGGCGGGCAGCAGTTCGAAGTCGACGTCGTCCTTGAGCTCAGCGGCCCATTTTTCGAGCGAGGGATTCAAGGCGTAGCAGTGCGGGCAGCCGTACCAGAAGACTTCAGTTACTTGAATCTTGCCGTCCGGCAGCTCGGTATTGACCGGTTCATCGAGGACCTTGTAATCCTTGCCGGCCTCGGGGGCGGCGGCAAAGGCCGTCGATGCCAGGCACAGGCTGACAATGAACGACGTCAGTAACTTCTTGATCATGTGTACCACTCCAATGTTGGGTTGTTTAAATCCCTGATTAGAGCCAGCCGAGAGATGAGAGTTCCTCGCAGGCTCGATGTGCGTTCTTGATGGTGCCACAGAGCCGGCCCCGGGTCATGTCGGGCGCAGGACTGGTATACTGTGTGCCTTTCATTCCATTCGTACGACGGCTCAGGAAACCCATCATGTCGCCTCGCTCCATCGATTATCATCAGGCGCGTTTCGTTCATAGCGCGCCGACCCTTGCTCATTGTCTTCCCGATGAAGGTCATGAGGTGGCATTTGCCGGACGTTCCAATGCCGGTAAGTCCAGCGCCATCAATGCCCTCACGGGACAGAAGGCGCTTGCCAGAACGTCAAAGACGCCGGGCCGAACGCAGTTGATCAATTTCTTCGAACTCGATGATGGTACACGCCACCTGGTCGACCTGCCCGGCTACGGCTATGCCAAGGTGCCTGAGAAGGTCAAGCTCGAGTGGCAGCGCCATCTCTCGGCCTACCTGCAAGAGCGCCGCTCGCTCAAGGGGTTGGTGCTGATGATGGATGTGCGTCATCCGCTAACGGAATTCGATCAGATGATGCTTGCATGGGCTGATGACGCCGACATGCCGGTTCATATCCTGCTGACCAAGAGCGATAAGCTTAAGCGTGGCGCAGCCGCGGCGAGTTTGCAAAAGGTCCGTTCGGCGCTGGCCGAATGGGACGACCTGGTGTCGGTACAGCTTTTTTCATCCCTCAAGCGCCAGGGGCTGGATACGCTCGCTCAGACGCTCAACCGCTGGCTGGCGCCGGACACCGAGTCAAAGCCCGAGTGAGTGGCATGCCCGGCCGCTCGTCGAGGAAGCGTCACTGACGCAGCGCGCATCAGAAGACGTAGGTTTTCTGGCTTGCCGGATAGCGATAGGGAAGGGCCTCCTCGACCGGCGCGACCAGGGTGGCATCTGAGCCAGGCGTTGACGTGGAAGGCTGGTCAAGTACGGGCGCGGGCGCGGCGGACGAGTGATACGACGGGTGAATCTCGAGGGTGTCGTAGCGTGCGTTCGGATAATGAACGCCGAAGGCGTCACCCGAGCGCTCTGTTGCAGGCACCATGATCACAAGTGCCAGCGCACCGAGTGCGCCGAGCGCGGCCATGGCAGCGATGATCTTGAATGCACGCATGTCTTCCTCCAGCTCCAGGCCCCATTGAACGCTTAGTGTCGTGTATGGCGGTGGCGCTTACAAGAAGACATGCACGTGTTCAGGCCCTGGCGGCAGTAATACGCTCGATGACGTCAGGCAATTCCCGCACATGAGTCATGGTATGAAGCCGTGGGTGGGAAAATGCTGGCCCCGTCTCCTTGCGATCGATCCAGGCCACATGCATGCCAAGACGCAGGGCGGGCAGCGCGTCTTCGGTCCACGAATCGCCGACGTGGATGGTTTCGCTCGGCGCAGTGCCAAGGCGTGCCATGGCGGCGAGGAACGTGCGGGCATCCGGTTTGGGTGCAAGCCATTCACCGGCGTTGATCACGCAGTCGAACAACGGCGTTTCCAGAATGCGGTGAATGTCCACGTTGCCGTTGGTGATTGCGGCCAGGCCGTAGTGCTGCTTCAGGTCATTGAGAAGCGGCAGGCTTTCCTCGAACAGCGTGACCTCATGACGAAGCGTCAGCATGTAGTCGATGGCTTCATCGGCCAGACGGTTGGCCTCGGCGTTATCGAGCCCGTGCTCGCTTAAAATCTCAAATAGCGCCGTGCGACGCAGAAACGTGAAGTCGCCTCGTCTAAGCGGGTAGCGATCCGCGGCGGCCAGTCGTCGCTCAAGATACGTTTCCGGCGGAAACCGCTCGGCGTGGCCGGCCTGTTGATTCAGCCAGTCGTAGTGCCCTTGTTCGGTGCGAACCATGACCGGGCCGTTGTCCCAAAGGGTGTCGTCCAGATCAAACGTGAGAGCCTTGATCATCATCCTCTCCTGAGGCGTGTGTGTTGCGGGCGCGAGGATGCGCCTTGTCATAGACTTCGGCCAGATGTTGCCAGTCGAGTCGGGTATAGATTTGCGTGGTCGAGAGGTGCGCATGGCCCAATAGCTCCTGCACGCCGCGAAGGTCCTGGCTCGATTCCAGCAGATGGCTTGCAAAGCTGTGTCGAAGTCGGTGCGGGTGCAGATGCTCGGGCAGGCCGCGCTCGATCGCCATGCGATTCAGGCGAAGCTGAACGCTTCGCTGCGTAATGCGACTGCCCCGTTTACTGACAAACAAAGCCTCTTCAGCGTCGTTTGCAAGCAGCGGGCGAACGCTCAGCCAGTTATCCAGCGCTTGTCGCGCTCGTCGGCCCAGCGGTAACTGACGCGGTTTATCACCCTTGCCGCGTACTCGAAGGCGTGTACTGTCGAGGTGCGACCGGTCCAGCCCGGTCAGCTCCGACAGTCGAAGTCCGGAGGAGTAAAAAAGCTCCGCCATGGCGTGGTCGCGCACTTCGAGCGGGTCGGCTTCATCGAACGGGGCGTCGAGGAAGCGGCTTAGCGCATCGATGTCCACCGGGCGGGGTAGCGCCGCGCGCTTTCTGGGCGTGTCGAGCAATCGAGCGGGATTAGTGCTCAGAACGTTCTGATCCACCAGATAATCGCCGAAGCCCCGTAAGGTCGAAAGCCGCCGTGCCAGTGTCTGGGCGCCAAGGCCCCGGGTGCGCTCGCGCCCGAGAAATCGACGCAGCAGCGTCACATCGAGTGCGTGCCAGTCGGCAAGGTGTGCCTCGAGAGCAAAGGCGGTCAGCGCCTTCAAGTCCTGCCGGTAGGCCGCCCGGGTCGTGTCGCTGTGGCGCGTGAGCGAGGCCAGATACTGCTCGCAGTGATCCTGTAAGACGGTCATGAGAGGTGGCGCTCCAGCAGGCGGCTTACCACGTCGGCAAGAAAGCAGGCCGTCGTTCGATCAAGCGTATCGTCTTTTGCAGACAGCACCAGAAAGGCACTGCGGCTGCCAAGCGGCAGCTCGACCAGTCGGGTTGGGCAGGGCGTGCCGAGCGCCTCGGGCTGAAGGCGCCGATAGAGCACCTCGTCGGGCACGAACGCGACCCCATGGGCGTGCTCCGGCACCGCGTGAATGTGGTTCACGATCACCTGGTTGAGCCCGTGGGTCGGTGGATGGCAGGGGGCGCTGGGCGTCGCGTCACGCCAGAGCGACAGCCAGGTCACGCCATAATGCTCGTCGAGTTGCAGCGCAAGCTGCTGGGCCAGTGCATCAGCGCTGTCGGCGTCCATCAGCGCCAGCAGCACCTGCTGAAGCCGCTGATGACTGCCCTTTTGCTGCCGTGCGCCCTGGCTGAGCGCACTCAGCGCCTGGGTCGAGTCATCGGCCTTTGCTCGTGCGCTTGCGACCTGATACTCCAGAAGCGATACGGCGCCGCCGTGCAGCGGATGCGGCACGTGGAGTTTATCCAGAAGCGCCTCCCGACCTTCGAAGAAGTCCGGGTGCTCGGCGAGCCAATGAGCAACCTGCGACGCAGTCAGTGACGGCGACATGTCGACCTCCTCGATGACGGTCAGAAAAACTTAGAGCGGAATCCGACCTTCGAACACGCGCTCGGCCGGCCCGGTCATGATCACGCTCTGCTGGTGGCCATCCCATTCGAGCGTCAGTGTGCCGCCAGGCAGGGTGATGTCGACCGGGCTTTCAAGGAGCCCCTGCTGGATGCCGGCCACGGCCGCGGCGCAGGCGCCGGTGCCACAGGCCCGGGTTTCACCCACCCCGCGCTCGAACACACGAAGCCGAGCCTTGTGTGTCGACACCACTTCCAGAAAGCCGACGTTGACCCGGTTTGGAAAGCGCGCGTGCGCCTCGAGCTTGGGGCCGAGGGTCGCAACGGGCGCGTGATCGACGCTGTCGACCAGTACCACCGCATGAGGATTGCCCATCGATACCGCGCTGAGCGAGACGCGCTCGCCGTCGACGTCCACTTCGTATTGGGTGGCCTCGACCTCGGCCACGAACGGGATCTCGTCAGGCGTCAGCCTGGGGGGGCCCATGTCGACTCGAACCCGCTGATCGTCGGCCAGATGCAGGGTCATCGGGCCACCGGCGGTCTCGACGCGAATGTCGCGCTTGGTGGTCAGGTGATTGTCGACCACGAAACGGGCGAAACAGCGCGCGCCGTTACCGCAGTTTTCCACTTCGCTGCCGTCGGCGTTGAAGATGCGGTAGCGAAAATCCATGTCAGGGTGCGTTGGCGGCTCGACCAGCAGAAGCTGGTCGAAACCGATGCCGGTGTTCCGGTTGGCCCACTGGCTGATCTTTTGAGATGGGATGCGGGCGCGCTGGGTGACCAGATCGATCACCATGAAATCGTTGCCGAGGCCGTGCATTTTCCAAAAGCGCAGCAGCATCAGTGGGACTCCTCGGGCAGGCGCGATTCACCGGCCCAAAGCTCCTCGAGAGGTGCGCGCTCTCGAATCAGATACATCGCCTCACCGTCGACCATGACTTCCGCCGCCAATGGGCGCGCGTTGTAGGTCGAGGCCATCACAAAGCCGTAGGCCCCGGCGGACTGCACTGCAAGCAGATCCCCTTCGGCAATCGCGAGCGCACGCTCCTTACCGAGAAAATCACCGGACTCGCAGACCGGGCCGACCACATCGTAAGTCTCACGCGTTCGCTCCTGCGTCGTATCGACTTCGACGATGCCCTGATAGGCCTGGTACAGCGACGGGCGGATCAGGTCGTTCATGCCGGCATCGACAATGGCGAAATGCTTGGTTTCACCCGGCTTCAGGTACTCGACCCGAGTCAGCATGACGCCTGCATTGGCCGCGATCGAGCGGCCGGGCTCGAAGATCAGCTCGAGGCTGTCGTCATCCAGCCGTTCGATCAGCGCCTCGATGTAATCGCGTGTCGCCGGGGGCGTTTCGCCCTGATAATTGACGCCAAGGCCGCCGCCAAGGTCGAGGTGCTTGAGCGTGATGCCCTGCTCCTTGAGGGTGGCCATCAGCTGCTTGAGGCGGTCCAAGGCGTCAAGAAACGGCGCAATCTCGGTCAGCTGCGAGCCGATGTGGCAGTCGAGTCCGACCGGATTCACGTTCGAAAGCGCGTGCGCGCGCTGGTAGGTCGCGAGCGCATCGTCGATCGCCACGCCGAACTTGTTGTCCTTGAGGCCGGTGGAGATGTAGGGGTGCGTGCCGGCGTCAACGTCTGGGTTGACCCGAAGCGAGACCGGCGCGATTTTGCCAAGACCTGCTGCCACATCGTTCAGGCGCTCGAGCTCCGCGCTCGATTCGACGTTAAAGCATTTGATGCCGAGTTCGAGCGCCCGGGCCATTTCATGGCGCTGCTTGGCAACGCCCGAGAACACCACCTTGCTCGGGTCGCCGCCAGCGGCGATGACGCGCTCGAGTTCCCCGATCGATACGATGTCGAAGCCGGCACCCAGGCGTGCGAGCGTATCGAGCACCGCCAGGTTGCCATTGGTCTTGACCGCGTAGCAGATCAGGTGCGCTCGGCCTTCAAGCGGCGCCTGATAGCCCTTGAAGTGCTCGGTCAGCGCCGCTCGAGAGTAAACGTAGCAAGGCGTGCCGACCTGGTCGGCGACGTCGGAAAGGGCGACGTGTTCGGCGTGAAGTTGGCCGTTTTTATAGTCAAAAGCGCTCATGGCCGGGTCTCTTCGGGGCTGTCGGTGTCGTTTTGCGTGTCGGTTTGCGTGCGCTCTGAGCGCTCGGCATCTGAAACGTTTGGTGAGCCGTCAGTGCGTTTAGACGATGCGTCGGTGCCATCCTGCGCGCCGGCGTCCTGCTCGTAGGCGTGCTGCGGGTCGTACTTCTCGGCCGCAGCCTCATCGTTTGGCATATAAAGCGGGCCTTTCTGGCCGCAGCCAGCCAGCAGCGCCACCGAGACCAAAAGTGCAAGGCGTGTCTTCACTGGGCGGTACCTCCGGTAAAGTGCGCAAGGGTATCGCGGGCGCGTTGGGCGCTGGCGCGAACCTGATTCGGTGCGGTCCCCCCGATGTGGTTGCGCGCGGCGACCGAGCCCTCGAGCGTGAGCACCTCGAACACGTCCTGTTCGATGGTGTCGGAAAACTGCTTGAGTTCCGAAAGCGTCATCTCGGACAGATCCTTGCCGGTCTCGATGCCGTAGGCCACCGATTTGCCGACAATTTCATGGGCGTCCCGGAAGGCCACACCCTGCCTGACCAGATAGTCCGCCAGATCGGTCGCGGTGGAGAAGCCCTTGCGGGCAGCTTCGTACATGGAGGCGTTCTTGGCCTCGATGGCCGGAATCATGTCGCCGAAGGCGCGCAGGCAGCCTTTGACCGTATCGACGCTGTCAAACAGCGGCTCCTTGTCTTCCTGATTGTCCTTGTTGTAGGCCAGTGGCTGAGACTTCATCAGGGTCAGAAGGCTCATCAGGTGGCCATAGACACGTCCGGTCTTGCCGCGCACGAGTTCCGGCACGTCTGGGTTTTTCTTCTGCGGCATGATCGAGGAGCCGGTGCAGAAGCGGTCGGGCAGGTCGATGAAATCGAACTGCGCGCTGGACCACAGCACCAGCTCTTCGCTGATGCGCGACAGGTGCATCAACAGAAGGCTTGCAAAGCTTGTGAACTCGATCGCGAAATCCCGGTCGCTGACCGCGTCCAGCGAGTTTTCCGCCGGGCGGTCGAAGCCCAGAAGTTCAGCGGTGACGTGGCGGTCGATCGGGTAGGTGGTGCCGGCCAGGGCGGCCGCGCCAAGTGGAAGCACGTTGACGCGCTTGCGGCAGTCGCGCAGGCGCTCGTGGTCGCGGGCGATCATTTCCTGCCACGCGAGCACGTGATGGCCAAAGGTGACCGGCTGCGCGGTTTGCAGGTGCGTGAAGCCCGGCATGATGGTGTCCGCTTCGCGGTCGGCGAGTGTAATCATGCCCTCGCGCAGGCGCGTAAGCTCCAAGTCGATCGCGTCGATTTCATCGCGCAGGTACAGGCGAATGTCGGTGGCGATCTGATCGTTTCGCGAGCGGCCGGTGTGAAGCTTCTTGCCGGTGATTCCGATCTTGTCGGTCAGCCGGGCTTCGATGTTCATATGAATGTCTTCGAGTGCGACCGACCATTCAATGTTGCCCGCCTCGATGTCGCGCTCGATGTCGGAAAGGCCGTCGATGATGGCGTCGCGCTCATCCTCGGTCAGTACGCCGACCTGCGAAAGCATGGTGGCGTGGGCGATGGAGCCACGAATGTCATGGTGGTACAGGCGTTTATCGAAGCCGATGGAGGCGGTAAAGGCCGCGACGAACGCATCAGTAGGCTCACTGAAGCGCCCGCCCCAGGACTGATTGGTCTGTTGTGTCATGATGGCAAGACAATCCCGAAGTGGTACGTGGCTGAATGGGCACAGTGCGAATTCGCCGTGCCGGATACGCTTGAGTGTACCAAACTCGTGTCCAAGGCTCGCCCTTCATTGCGTGCTTTGCATCTGCCTTCATGCGGTAATGCGGCGTAATGGTTTTTAGCCGATGAGCGGTGCTTTATCATGCTCTATCTATCCCTCGATCATTGGAGTGCCCGTGTCAGAGCCTGAATCCGTTCCGCTTCGCATAGCGACCCGAAAAAGCCCGCTGGCCATGTGGCAGGCCGAGCACGTCAAGGCGCGCCTGGAAGCACTTAATCCGGGGCTTGTCGTCGAGCTGGTTGGTCTATCGACGCGGGGCGACAAGATCCTCGATACGCCGCTTGCGAAAATCGGCGGCAAGGCATTGTTCGTCAAGGAGCTTGAGGAGGCGATGCTGGACGGGCGCGCCGACATCGCGGTGCACTCGATGAAAGACGTCCCGATGCATTTTCCGGACGGGCTGGGACTTGCGGTCATCATGGATCGCGGCGCGCCGACGGATGCGTTCGTGTCGAACCACTATCAGAGCCTCGAGGATCTGCCGCGAGAGGCCTGTGTGGGTACATCAAGCCTTCGCCGCGGGCTTCAGCTCAAGGAGTTGCGCCCGGATCTGGTCATTAAAAGCCTGCGCGGTAACGTACAAACGCGGCTTTCAAAGCTCGATGACGGTCAGTTCGATGCCATCGTGCTGGCGACCTCGGGGCTCACCCGGGTCGGACTCTCCGAGCGCATTACGTCGGAGCTGGTGCCGGAGCAGCTGTTGCCCGCGTGCGGTCAGGGCGCGCTCGGGATCGAGTGCCGTCTGAACGATACGCGCTCACGCACGCTGATCGAGGCGCTCTCCGATGCGCCGACCACGGCGCAAGTCCTTGCTGAGCGCGCGATGAATACGCATCTCGAGGGCGGCTGCCAGGTGCCGATCGGCGGCTACGCCGTACTCGAGGATGAAGGGCAAACGCTCTGGCTTCGCGGGCTTGTCGGCGCACCCGATGGCTCCCAGGTGCTCAGGGCCACGGCCCGCGGGCCGGCCGATGAGCCGGAGGCGCTCGGAGTGCAGGTGGCGGATATGCTGCTTGGACAGGGCGCAGGTGCGATTCTGGACGCGGTCTATGGCGAGCGCTAAGCCTCGGGTCGTGATCGCCCGGCCCGGTGCTCGGGCGAAAGCGCTTGAGCAGGACATCGAGGCGCTTGGGGCCGAGGTCCTGAACCTCGGTGTCATGCAACTGGTGCCGCTCGAGGACGCTTCCGGCGATACGCGACGACGCCTTCTCGATCTGGATCTCTATCAGATCGTACTGGTCACCAGCCCGTTCGCGGCAGCCTGTCTGCTCGAGTGGATCGATGACCTCTGGCCGCAGTACCCCATCGGCATCACGTGGTGGGGTACCGGCGCCAGTACGGCCGAGGTCTTGTCTCACGGGCTTGGCGAGGATGTTGGTGCGCCACCGCCAGGTAGCGGCAGTGCAAGCGAGGCCCTTCTTTCCATGCCGGCCTTTAAGGCGGAGGCCGTATCAGGCCAGCGCGTCTTGCTGGTCGGCGGTGAGGGTGGTCGCACGTTATTGCACGAAACGCTGATGCAGCGCGGCGCCAGTGTCGATACACTGGCGCTTTATAAACGCACCGTTCATACGCCTGAGCCGCACCATCAGCGCGTACTTGAAGACGGGGCGTTTAGAGCATTGATCTTGACCAGCGCCGAACAGCTTGAACATCTTCTGTTATGGTGTAGTGATTCAACCAAAAAACGGCCGCTCGTCGTGTCCAGCCAGCGCTTGGCGGAAACGGCATCCTTCCACGGATTCACGGCCATAACCATTGCCGGTGACGCCTCACCGACAGCACTTGCACGTGCTGTCGCTCACTGTGTGGCGCCTTCTAACCTTGATAAAGGCTAGTGATACATGAGCAAGCAAGAACACGACAACGACGATAACGCCGCTTCGACTCACAGCCAGACTGTGCCGCCTTCGTCCTCGGGCTCAGAAAGCGGTAAGAGCGCCAAGGCAGAGACGCCCGACAAGGCAAGTACGCGTTATAGCGCGGGCGGGGCCAATACGCCGCCCAAACACGGCGGCTCCGGGTCAGGCTCCGGCGGAAACAAGGGCAAGGGCAGCAAGGCGTTGGTCGTGGTGCTTGTCATTGTATTGCTCGTGATGCTGGTGGGGTTCGGCTTCGGCGCCAAGATGCTCATGGATCAAAAGGCGCGGCTGGCATCGCTTGATCAACAAGTGGCCAGCACCGAGCCGCTTAAACAGACGCTGTCCCAGCAGCAGAGCACGATTGAATCGCTCAAGGCCTCGATCGAAGAAACCGGTCAGACTCAGCAAAAAGTGCTCAGTGAACTCTCTGCATCACAGCAGACCGATGCCCGCGAATGGATGTACGCCGAAGTCGAGTATCTTTTGCGTCTGGCCAATCAGCGCCTGCAGCTCGAGCGCGACGTCAGCGGGGCCTATACCCTGCTCAAGAGCGCCGACAACCGGCTCACTCAGGCCGATAACCCGGCCCTTACGCCGGTGCGTCGACAGATTCATTCCGAGCTGAGCGCGCTTGACAGTGTCCCAAGCGTGGACGAAACAGGGCTGTACCTGTCGCTTGCCTCCGAAGCTCAGCAGTTTGAACGGCTGCCGCTTGCGCAGGATACCCAGGCCCTGTCGGCCAAGGTGGATGACGGCTCGACCTACAGTGGCGGCTGGCGTGAACAGCTGGCGCGCCTCGGTCAGCAGCTGAAGGACCTGGTCACGGTGCGTCATCACGACGAAGCCCTTGAAGCCCTGATTACACCGGAACAGGAAGGGTATCTCCGCCAGAACGTTCGCCTGATGCTCGAGCAGGCGCAGCTTGCGTTGCTCAAGGGGCAGCCGGACATCTATGCCCAGAGCATCGAGCGGGCACAGACGCTGGTCAAACAGTACTACCAGACCAGCGACGAGCGTGTCCGCACGGCGCTGTCTCGTCTTGATGAGCTGGCCAACGAAACGATTCATCCGGAGCTTCCCGACATCAGCGCGTCACTGAGCACCCTGCGTGACATCATGCGCAAGCGCTATGAGCAGCAAGGAGCTTCCGAATGAGAAAACTGATTCTGTTCATCGTCATCGGTTTGGCGGTGGGTGCGCTGTTCGGTCAGCTTATGCTGTCCACACCGGGCTACTTCCTGATCCGAGTGGGGGATACCTCCATCCAGACCTCGTTCTGGCTCGGACTTATCGTGCTGTTCGTGCTGTTCTGGGTGCTTTATGCACTGGTGCGGATTCTTTCAAGCCTTCGTCGCCCGGTTGGACGGCTCAAGCGCTGGAATAACCGGACGCGTAATCGTCAGGCCATGCACCGCACCGTTCAAGGTCTGGTCGCGCTGGCAGAAGGTCACTGGAAAAAGGCCGAGAAGTCGCTGGTACGCTCGGCCGATGATTCCTCGGCGCCGTTGATCAACTACCTCTCTGCGGCACTGGCTGCGCACTACCAGGGCCGCTACGACCAGTCAGAAACCCTGCTCAAGAAGGCGCACGGCAGCACCGAGGGCGCGGATACTGCGGTATCGCTGATTCAGGCGCAGCTGATGCTTGATCGTGAGCAGCATGAGCAGGCGGTCGCCACGCTTACGCGGATCGAAAAGCAGTTGCCGGAACACCCGCAGGTGCTCAAGTTGCTTAAACAGGCCTACTTGAGCGTGGGCGACTGGGATGGTCTTCGTCGCCTGATGCCGCGTCTTGAACGCCATAATCTGGTGTCCGACGAGGAGCGTAGAACACTTGAGCGCAGCGCCTATCTGGCCTCGATCAGAAACGCATCCGGCGATTACCGTCGTCTCGATGAGGTGCGTCAGCTCTGGGCGGAAATGCCGGATTCACTGCGCAACGACCCGGAACTGGTGCTGATCTACGTCGAATCGCTTTACAAGGCCGGTGAAGAGAACCAGGCCGAGCGCCTGCTCCGCCAGACCCTCAAGGAGCACTGGGATGCGGCGCTGGTCCTGCGCTATGGCCTTTTGAACGTCGATGTGGAGCGCCAGCAGATGTACGCCGAAAAGTGGGCCGAAGAGCGCCCGCAGGACCCGGACCTGATGTTGACGCTTGGCCGGCTGGCCCTTCGCAACCAGCAGTGGGAAAAGGCCCGCGAATACTTCGAGGCAAGCTATCGAAGCCGCCCCGACCGGATGGCCTGCGCGGAACTTGCCCGGCTCTATACGAGCCTTGGCGAGCGGGAAAAAGCGCAGAAGTACTATCGACAAAGCGTCGATATGCTGCATGAGACCCTGCCGGAGCTGCCGCAGCCGTCTCATTCCTGACGTCACGTAAATCTATCGTCTCCACGCCCCGCCTTCGCGGGGCGTTTTTTTGCGGGCACCGTGGGGATGCGGGCGTGGATGTGGATGTGGGCCGGATTTGGAGTGTCATACAGGCGTGTACAGGCAAAGCCTTCTATCTTAAGTCACGAACAAGGATGTCATTTGACCTAAGGAGCGTCATGTACCGTCGTGCATTTTTTACAACCGTTGCCGTGTTATTCGTCGTCATCGCTGCGCTGGCGGTGCTGGTCTCGCCTTGGTGGCATCTGGCCTGGGTGGTCTGGCTTGCCCTGACAGCGCTTGGCATCAAGGATTTGAGTTCGAGCTACAACGTCCTGACCAACTACCCGATCGTTGGGCATCTCAGGTATTTGCTTGAATTCATCCGTCCGGAGCTTCGCCAGTATTTTTTCGAATCCGAATCCAGCGGCCGTCCGTTCAGCCGAGAGCAGCGTCAGCTGATCAACGCCCGTGCCGAGGGCGCATCGGATGCCATGCCGTTCGGTACGCTGCGCGATGTTGATGCCCCGGGCTATGACTATTCGGCGCACTCGCTGTCGCCGAAAGAGGTCGACCAGGCTCATGCGCGCATCCGGGTGGGCGGGCCGCAGTGTACGGCGCCCTACGAGTCCTCGATTTTCAACATCTCCGGCATGAGTTTTGGGGCCCTTTCCGGTAACGCCATTCTTGCCATGAACAAGGGCGCCAAGAAAGGCGGATTCGCGCACGACACCGGCGAGGGCGCGATCAGCCCTTACCATGAAAAGTACGGTGGCGACCTGATCTGGCAGTTGGGCACAGGCTACTTCGGCTGTCGCACCGAGGACGGCCGCTTCGATTCGGAAGCCTTCAAGGAAAAGGCTCGCGGCGAGCAGGTCAAGATGATCGAGATCAAGCTTTCCCAGGGGGCCAAGCCCTCACACGGCGGGCTGCTTCCAGCGTCCAAGGTCAACGAGGAAATTGCCGAAACCCGCAAGATCGAGGTGGGGCAGGCGTGTGAGTCTCCCGCCGCGCACCCGGAGTTTTCGACGCCCAAGGGGCTTTTGGCGTTCGTTGCACGTCTTCGTGAGTTAAGCGGTGGTAAGCCGGTCGGCTTCAAGCTCTGCATCGGGAAGCGCAGCGAGTTTTTAAGCATCTGCAAGGCGATGGTCGAGACTGGCACCTATCCGGACTTCATTACGGTCGATGGCGCGGAAGGCGGCACCGGCGCGGCGCCAGCCGAATTTTCCGACAGTTTCGGCCTTTTCATCAACGAGGCACTGCCGTTTGTGGATCAAGCGCTGACCGGCTGTGGGCTGCGCGAGCATATTCGAGTGATTGCCAGCGGCAAGGTCGCGCTCGGCTATGACATGGTGGTCAAGCACGCGCTCGGAGCCGATATCTGCCACGCTGCACGCCCCTTCATGTTTGCGGTCGGCTGCATCCAGTCCCGGCGTTGCCACACCAATCAGTGCCCGACCGGCGTTGCCACGCAGGATCCACGCCGCTCTCAGGCGCTGGACGTCGAAGAGAAGTATCAGCGCGTGGCGACGTTTCATTCGGCCACCATTACCTCGTTTTTCAACATGGTCGGCGCCATGGGACTGGATTCACCCGCTCAACTGACGCCGCACATGATCCAGCACCGCTCGCGCTACGCGCCGGCCACCTCCTACGATCACATGATCGGGCCAACCCTTTCCGAGGGCGAGCTGATCCGTGGCGAGGCATTGGCCGACCCCTGGCAGGCGCATTGGCAAGCGGCTTCCGCCGAGCGCTTCTAGGGCCGCTTTGGGCGATGGCGTCATGCAGGCCGGTCGGAGGTGGCCTGTTTTGACGTCGGCGCCTCATGCGCAAGCGTAGCGGTGAGCCAGTGACCCTTGGCAAACCACAGCCAGGTGATCAGCGCGGTGGCCACATTGGTAATCGGAAAGGCCCACCAGATGCCTGCGCCCCCGAGCGGCGTGGCGCTTGAAAGCACGAACGCCAGTGGAAACTGGACACCCCATTGGGAAATCAGCGTCAGGGTCATGGGAATCAATGTTTTGCCCGCGGCCCTGAACGCCCCCGTCAGCACCATCTGAAACCCCATGAACCCGAAGGTCAGGGCGACGACACGAAGGAACTCGGCGCCGTGTTCGATTACTTCCGGGTCTTCCGGCACGAACACGGCCACAAGCTGCGGCGCGCTCAAGAAAATTACCACACCAATGATGCTTAGTGTGAGAAAGGCAATCACGCTACTCAGGCGCGCAATGTGGCGCGCGCGCTCCAAAAGCCCGGCGCCGATGTTCTGACCGACGACCGCAGCGGTCGACATCGAAAGCCCGAGGGCAGGGATGACGATGAACCCGAGGATGTTCATGCCCACCCCGTAGGCGGCAGTGATGGCGGTGCCGAAGCCTGTGACCAGAACCACCATGAAATTCATGGCAAGCGCCCGCGCCGACAGCTCGATCGAGGCTGGCGTGCCGATTGAAAAGGCGCGGCGTATGACGGCGGTGTCCGGGCGCATATTGCGCCAGCTCAACCGGATGCCGAGCTTTCCCCGTGCCAGTAGCGCCACGGCGCATGCAAAGGCAAGCCCCTGTGTGACCAGCGTGGCAAGCGCGGCGCCGGCCACGCCAAGTGCCGGGAATGCGCCCCAGCCAAAGATGAACAGTGGGTCCAGTACCACGTTAAGCCCCACGGTGCCCGCGACGATGTACAGCGGCAGCCGCACTTCACCGGCCCCTCGTAAAAGCGCCTGACACATTGAAAACCCGAACGTGAAGACTGTGCCGGTCAGGGCGATGCGTAAAAACGCCAGGGCGTCCTGTCGTACGGCGTCGGTGATACCCAGGCCATCAAGCAGCAGGGGCGCAAGGAGGTGACCAAGCGCTGCAAGAATCACGGAGGCAATCACGACCATCAGTAGTGTCTGGGCGGTCACGTGATCGGCCTCGCGTTGGCGATTGGCGCCGATGTACTGGGCGATCAGCGTCGAGCCTGCCACGCTGAAGCCGGAGCCGAGTGCGAATAGAAAGAAGATGACCGGTGTGCAGACAGACACCGCCGCCACCGCCTGACCGCCGAGCCGCCCGACCCAGAAGGCGTCGATCAGCTGATAGGCCGATTGCAGGATATTGGCGAAAACGATGGGAACGGCCAGCTTGAGCAGTGAGGCAAGAATAGGCCCTTCAAGCAAGGGGCTTCGTCGATCGGCCGGCAAGAACAACCTCGGATATCAAAATGGAGCAAGGCGCTATGTTACCAGCCGATACGTGCGGCCGCTGGCCTTTGGGCAATTGTTTTCTATCCTAAAGGGAATGCTTGGCAGGCAATCGTGTCTTACGGTTGCACTTATCATGAATCACGGAGGAACGATGAAAAAATACCTGATGCCCGGTGTCGCGCTCTGCATTGGCATGGCAGCCGCACCCGCCATGGCGTTTGATCTGCAACAGGCGGCCAATGACGCAATGAACAGTGACAGCGGCAAACACGTCATCTCGACGCTTGGACAGGCCTCGCAAGAGCGTCAGGCGGCCTTTGCGGCCAATACCACTGAAAGCAATCTGTCAAAGGCGGCGGATCTGACCAAAAAGCTCTCCAGTGAGCTTGGTGTCAGCCCGACGCAGGCCGTTGGCGGCGCGGCATCGATGCTTGCAATGGCCAAGTCGAGCCTCAGCAGCGATCAGTTCAACCAGCTTTCCAACCAGGCGCCGAGTGTCACCGGCCTGATGTCGAGCGCGCGCACCAGCTCGGCCATGAGCTCAGCGCTCGAAGCACTTTCAGGCAATGACTCGGGCGGCGCCTCTGGCACAAACATGCTGGGTTCGACCTTCCAGTCTCTTGGCATGGACGCATCCATGATTCGTCAGTTCGCGCCTGTGATGTTGAGCTACTTCAAGTCCGAGGGCGTCTCCTCGATGCTGACCGGCGCGCTTTCGAGCGTATGGGGTTCGGCTTCGAACGGCTGATCGGTAACGGCACGGAACGACGGGCGGCTCTGTCGTTCCTGCCTCGAGTAGCGTCAGACATCCGCTGGGCGATACCGCAGAAAACCAGGCATAAAAAAACGCCACATGAACTGTGGCGCTGATAAGGACCGTGACTAGCTTGATGAGGAGGTGCCCTGACGGCGAGGCCGTTAGAGCGTGGGTTGAATCTCAACCCGGAATCCACGATAAAGAAGTGCGGTTGATTATTCAAGTCATTTGATAATCTTTTTCATATAAAAAATCGCTAACTTTCTTCTGCGACATCCCACCCCTTTACGACCTTATTTATTAAGCGTTTCATTGTGAATACGCGACGTATCCTTGCGCGAAATACGGTGGCCGATCGTACCTGACGGTCATCGTGTGATTATTCGGCGCGGTGATCCGCTGCGCCTCATCCGGGATTATCAAGAAGGGATTGCGATGAAGGTTACCGTGTTTAGTGCTCAACCCTATGATCGTCGGTTTTTCGACCTGTGCACCGACCACACCGGCACTGAATCGCTTGTGTCCTTTACCTATCAGTCGGCGGCGCTGACGCAGGAGACCGCCGCGCTTGCCGACGACAGCGACGGTGTCTGTGTCTTCGTCAATGACGTACTCGATGCCGAGGTTCTTACGATTCTCGCCCGCCAGGGCGTGACGCTGATCGTTTTGCGCTGTGCCGGTTTCAACAACGTGGATCTCGAGAAGGCGCACGCGCTTGGAATGCATGTTGCCCGCGTACCGGCCTATTCCCCCGAAGCCGTGGCCGAGCATGCCGTGGCATTGATCCAGACGCTCAATCGGCGCATTCATCGGGCATTCAACCGAGTGCGCGAGGGCAATTTTCAGCTTGATGGTCTGCTTGGCATGACGCTTCACGGCAAGACGGTCGGTATTGTCGGCACTGGAAAGATCGGATTGGCGCTTGCCCGCATCATGAAAGGCTTCGGCTGCCGGGTGCTTGGTCATGACCCGTACCCCGCCGAGGCCTTCAAGGACATCGGCACGCTGGTGCCGCTCGAGACCTTGCTGTCAGAATCGGATGTGGTTAGCCTTCACTGCCCCTTGCTTCCGGCCACGCACCATTTGATCGATGCCGAGGCGCTGGCCTCGATGAAACCCGGTGCGATGCTGATCAATACCTCCCGCGGCGGGTTGATCGATACGCCTGCGGTCATCTCCGCGCTCAAGATGCGCCATCTTGGCGCGTTGGCTATCGATGTCTACGAGCAGGAAGGGGGGATCTTCTTCAATGATCACTCTGACGACATTATCGAAGACGATATCTTTCAGCGGCTGATGACCTTTCCGAACGTACTGGTGACCGGGCATCAGGGCTTTTTTACTCAGGAAGCGCTCACGGAAATTGCTGAGGTCACCTTCGGTAATATTCAGGCCTTCATGCACGGGCACACGAGTCCGAACGCTCTGGTCGATGCCGACGGAGTGCACGTATAGAACTGCTTTCGGGAGAGCCCATGCCGGATAGACCGCCGCGCGAGGACATGCGCCGTTCGAAAACGCTCAACGCGTTGATTCTGGTGACGCTGGTCACGGTCATCGTGGCGCTTGGGTATCTGGGCAATTACTACCTGGGCGTGGGCAGCTCCCACCAGATTACCTGGTACCCCACCAATCCGTTTTGCAATGTGGCCGAGCGGCGCTGCACCGCATCGCTTGGTCAGCGCGGCGAAATCTCGCTGTCGCTTGATAAACGCGAGACCGTGCACGACGCCCTGATTCAGGCCTCGGTCAGCTCGCTTAAGCCGTCCCGAGTCGATGTCCTGCTTGAGGCGCGTGATCGAGGGCGCGTCGTCGAAACCATGACGCTTGATAAAATCGCCCCCCACCGGTTTGTTGGCCGGCTGCCGCTTGACTGGTGCAACGTGCCCCACATGCGCTGGCGGCTGAAGGTGGTCGTTCACAGCGGCCAGCAGAACCTGGGCGGCTGGTTCGATTTCGACACCACCTGCAAGAACGGCCAGGCGGTCTCCGCGCTCGAATCAAGCGCCCGGTAGTCCGGGGTCGCTACGCTCTGCGTTTTTTGTGAAGATAGGACGCACAGCAAGGCGCAGGCCGTTTCCTGGTTTGCCCACCCTCGATGCACCTTCATGTCACGGTGCATTTCACCTCACCGCCGACAAAATGACACCGACACCATGAACGTACTGGTAGTGCACGGCCCCAATCTGAATCTACTGGGGACTCGAGAGCCCGACATCTACGGGCATGAAACCCTTGATGACATCAACGCGGCGCTGAGTCGTCAGGCGGACGCCGCCAACATCACGCTCTCGTCATTTCAAAGTAACCATGAAGGCGCCCTGGTGGATGCAATCCAACAGGCGCGCACCGATGGCGTGGACGCCATCATCATCAATCCGGCCGCCTACTCGCACACCTCCGTTGCCATCCTCGATGCGCTGAAGGCGTTTGATGGCAAGGTGATCGAGGTGCATCTCTCCAACATTCACACCCGAGAGCCATTTCGCCACCATTCCTATGTCTCAAGCCGCGCCGATGGCATCGTCATGGGCCTTGGGAGCCAGGGCTATCGGCTGGCGCTTTCAGCGTTGATAACCGACTGAGGCCCCCTAGCTGACCTGGCGGGCAATCAGCGTCGCCTTCTCCTGAAGCAGCGGCAGAAACCGTTCGGTCAGCGTGGCCATGTCCACGCGGGCCGCATTGGTGCTGATGTTCAAGGCACCGATCAGATGGCCGTGGGTGTCGAATGCCGGCACGGCAAGCGATCGAAGGCCTGAATCAAGCTCCTGATCCACGATGCAATAGCCGTCGGCCCGAACGCGCTCGAGTTCGCTCATCACGGCCTCGCGGGTGGTCAGGCTGTGTTCGGTATGGGCCGTGAATTCAATCGTTGCCAACCGCTCGCTGAGCGCCTCATCGTCCAGTCGGGCAAGCAGTACGCGGCCCATCGAGGTGTAGAGCGCCGGCAGGCGGGTGCCGATCGACAGCGTGATTGCCATCAGGCGATGGCGGGCCGAGGAGCGCGCAACGTAGGTCACGCTGTTGCCCTCGAGCACGCCCAGCGAGGACGACTCGCCGGTTGCCTGGGTGATGTCTTCGAGGTGCTGCTGAATTACGCCCCGGTAGCCGTTGGCGGAGAGAAAGGAATAGCCAAGCTGTAAGGTTTTCGGTGCCAGTTCGAAATGACGCTGCTGCTTTCGTACATACCCAAGTGCATGCAGTGTCAGAAGAAAGCGCCGTGCCCGGGCCCGATTCATGCCGGTGCGCGCGGCGACTTCGCTCAGCGTCATGCGCGGGTGGTCGGCATCGAAGGCCAGCATCACCTCCAGGCCGCTGGCCAGCGCCGTCACGAAATCGCGGTCGTCCGGGCCAATGGTCTCGTCGGTGTCGTTAGGCGTCATGGTTTCTCCTTGAGTCTGGGCGTCACGGGGCATCGGGCGTGCTATGGTAACGCATATGTTCGCTGTGCGAATTAAAGTTTGCATCGAGATGACGGTTTATCAGGAGCATACCGCATGTACCAGCAACTCGTTCACCATCCCTTCATGAGCAAGACCGCAGTGCAGGCGCTTTCGGCCGAGGCGTTGGTCGAGGCCATGGTCAGGGTCGAAGTGGTCCTTGCCGAAGCCGAGGAAGCCCGGTCGCTTTTGCCGGAAGGCACCGCTCGAGCGCTCGAACAGGCGCTATCACACGTCGACTGGGATATCGAGGCGCTGGCACAAGGCGTCGTCGAGGGGGGCAACATGGCCATTCCCTTCGTCAAGCAGGCCAAGCGTGCGCTACCTGAGGCGCTGCGCGAACACATTCATCGTGGGGCGACGAGTCAGGATCTGGTCGACACCGCATTGATGCTGGTGCTGTCGCCAAGGCTTTTGCGCATCGACACATTGATGCGACAGGCGCTGACCGACGGTGACGCGTTGATGCGCAAGCACCGCTCAACGCCGATGGTCGGGCGCACGCTGATGCAGCAGGCGTTGCCGGTCACGTTCGGCGTAAGCGTGGCGCATTGGCTTCATGGTCTCGGGCAGGCGGGGGCGGCGCTCTCCGAGATCCAGCGGTCCGGGCTTTTCGTGCAGTTCGGGGGCGCCGTCGGCGTGCATTCGGGGCTTGAGGATACCGGGCTCGAGCTCATGGACGACATGGCAAGACGGCTCGGTCTTTCCGTGCCGCTGCTGCCCTGGCATACCCAGCGCCAGCCGATCCTTGCGCTGGTGTCCGCGCTTGACCGCGTTGCGGTCGCGGGCGAGAAGATCGCAACCGATGTGGCGCTTCTGACCCAGACCGAGCTTGGCGAGGTCAGTGAGCCGGCGGAGGACGGTGTTGGCGGGTCGTCCTCGATGCCGCACAAGCGAAATCCGGTCGCGTGCGCCCGAATAAAAAGGGCGGCGCGCCAGATACACGGCCATGCGGCCACGCTGTATCAGGCCGGTGCGCAGCCGCTGGAGCGAGGCTTGGGTGAATGGCACGCCGAGTGGGCGCCGCTGCTTGAGTCGGTGGCCCTGCTCGAGGGGCTGATGGAGAGCGTGGCGCATCTTATGAGGGGGCTCGAGGTTCATCCGACGCGCATGGCGGAAAACCTTTCGCTGACCGGTGGTGCGGTCATGGCCGAGCCGGTAACGCGGCTTCTTGGCACCTGCATGGAAAGCAGTGAGGCCAGTCAGCTTGCCCGCGATGCGGCGCTTAAGGCGCAGCGAACACGCCGCGATTACGCGGAGGTGCTGTTTGAGGACGCGCGTGTCCATTCGGCGCTGACGCGGGAGGCGCTCGCGCGCGCCACGGATCCTTCTTTATACCTTGGTAGTAGTCTTGCTCAGGTCGATCGCACTCATGACTGGCTTACGCCCTGGCTAAGCCAATGATTATCCAGGCATTAAAGTCACAAACTATGCAAAAGGGCGCCTCCGGGCGCCCTTTTGCATGCGGTTGACGGGGCAGGATGTTCCGCATACTTTGTTCGTTATACAAATAAATGTTCTTTATGCGAACATAGGCCGCATCTCCGGCCGCTTTAAACGGGGTGAGTCACCATGGCAGAGTTCTTGAGCCTCAAGGAAGCGGTCTCCCGCTTCGTAAATGATGGTGCCACGGTCGCGATGGAGGGGTTCACACACCTGATCCCCTTTGCGGCCGGGCATGAAGTTATCCGTCAGCAAAAGCGCGATCTGACGCTGATTCGAATGACACCGGATCTAATCTATGACCAGCTGATCGGGATGGGGTGTGCGTCGAAACTGATCTTTTCCTGGGGCGGTAACCCGGGCGTAGGGTCACTGCATCGTCTGCGTGACGCCGTTGAAAAGCACTATCCGGTGCCGTTGACCATCGTCGAGCACAGCCACGCGGCCATGGCCTGTGCCTATGAGGCCGGGGCCGCAGGGCTTCCGTTCGCGGTATTGCGCGGTTTCATCGGGAGCGACCTGCCCAAGGTCAACGATCAGATCAAGTCGATCACCTGCCCGTTTACCGGCGAAGAACTGGCGGCCGTGCCCTCGATTCGCCCGGACGTTTCGATCGTTCATGCCCAAAAGGCCGACCGCCACGGCAACGTTTTGATCGAGGGTATCGTTGGCGTCCAGAAGGAGGCAGTACTCGCAGCGACCCACAGCATTGTCACGGTCGAGGAAGTGGTCGATGAACTCGACGCCGGCCCCAACGCCTGTGTGCTGCCGGAATGGGCCATTTCGACTATCTCCGTTGTGCCCATGGGCGCGGCGCCGTCCTACACCCACGGCTATTACCCGCGTGACAACACGTTCTACAAGCGCTGGGACGCCATAGCCCGAGACCGCGACACCTTCGCGGACTGGATGACCCAACACGTTCTGAATACCGACGCACAGGGAGCGAGCCAATGAGCACCGCGCTGGATGTGACCCCTTCGGAAATGATGACCGTGACCGCCTCGCGGGCACTGAATAACCGCACCACCTGCTTTGTCGGCATCGGTCTGCCCAGTGAGGCGGCCAACCTGGCCCGCCTGACGCACGCCCCCGAGACCGTTTTGATCTATGAGTCCGGCACGCTTCAGACCCGGCCGGTCGTGCTGCCGCTGTCCATTGGCGATGGCGAGCTCTGTGAAACCGCACTGACCACGGTGGCGGTGCCGGAGATGTTTCGCTATTGGCTGCAGGGTGGCCGAGTCGATGTCGGGTTTCTCGGCACCGCCCAGATCGACAAGTACGCCAACCTCAATACCACATTGATCGGGGATTACCGCGCGCCCAAGGTACGTCTGCCGGGCGGCGGCGGGGCGCCTGAGATCGCGACCAACTCGAAGGAAGTCTTCGTGATGGTCAAGCACTCCAGGCGTACCTTCGTGGAGGCGGTCGATTTCGTGACCACACTCGGGTTCGGCCGCGACGGCACGGCGCGAGACAACGTGCACCCGGAGACCGCCCGCCACCTTGGCAAGGGGCCGACGCGGGTCATCACCGATCTCTGCGTGATGCGACCGGACCCGGAGACCAAGGAACTGATCGTCACTGAGCTGCACCCAGGCGTTACTCGCGAGGCCGTGGTCGAGGCGACCGGCTGGCCGGTGCGGTTTGCCGACTCGGTCGGAACGACGCCTGCGCCGAGTGCTAAAGAGATCGAGGTGCTGCGCGCACTGAAAGAGCGCACCGAACGCCACCACGCCGGTGAGGCTACCGAGCAGGAGGGTGCGTCATGACCGACGTGTATCTGTGTGCGCCGCTGCGTTCCCCGGTGGGCCGGTTCGGCGGGGCGCTGTCATCGATACGCCCCGATGACCTCGCCGCCCGGCTGATCGAGGCGGTACTTGGCCAGCATCCGGAACTCGATCCGGCGGCGATCGACGACGTAATTCTTGGCTGTGCCAATCAGGCGGGCGAGGACAATCGAAGCGTGGCCCGTATGGCGCTGCTGCTGGCGGGGCTTCCGACCGCTGTGCCGGGCGGTACCGTCAATCGGCTGTGTGGTTCGGGAATGGACGCCATCGGCACCGCGGCGCGTGCAATTCGGGCCGGGGAGGCTGAGCTGATGCTTGCCGGCGGTGTCGAATCGATGTCGCGCGCCCCCTACGTCATGGGCAAGGCGTCGTCGGCGTTCGGTCGGGGTCAGCAGCTCGAGGACACCACCATCGGCTGGCGGTTCATCAACCCGGTCATGGAGAAAATGTACGGCACGCACTCGATGCCGGAAACCGCTGAAAACGTGGCCGAGCGCTTTGGCGTGTCGCGCGAGGATCAGGATCTGTTCGCCTACCGCTCACAGCAGAAAACCGCCGCCGCCCAGCAGTCGGGGCGGCTGGGCGAGGGCGTCGTTCCGATCGAGGTACCGCGACGCAAGCAGGCGCCGCTGATTGTCGACCAGGACGAGCACCCCCGTGCCGACACCACGCTTGAAAAGCTTGGCGCATTGCCGACTCCCTTTCGGGCAGGTGGAACCGTCACGGCGGGGAATGCCTCCGGCGTCAATGATGGCGCCGCCGCGATGGTCATGGCCAACGAGGCCGCGCTATCGCGGTTTTCGCTGACGCCCCTGGTGCGCGTATTGGGTATGGCTACGGCCGGCGTCGATCCGGACATCATGGGCATGGGGCCGGTGCCGGCGACCCGAGCCGTGCTCAAGCGGCTGGGACTTACGCTTGAGCAGATGGATGTGATCGAGTTGAATGAGGCCTTCGCGGCTCAGGCGCTTGCCTGCATGCGTGAGCTTGGGCTTGCCGATGACGATGCGCGGGTCAATCCGAACGGCGGCGCCATCGCGCTTGGGCATCCGCTTGGCATGTCGGGGGCTCGAATCGTATCGGCTGCGGCCTATGAGCTGGCGCGGATCGGTGGGCGTTATGGGCTTTGTACCATGTGCATCGGGGTCGGTCAGGGCATCGCGATGGTTATCGAGCGCGTATAAGCGAGCGGCCGGGTCAGTGGGCCATGGTGTTTCGAACGTGTTTTTTTCGAACGTGGTGTGTCGAGCGCAGTTTTTCGAGAGGGGATGTCGATGAAGTTCTTCGAGTTCAACGGGCGGTGCATCGCCTACCGGGACACCGGCGGTGCCACGCTCAAGGCGCTGTTGCTGGGCCATCCACTCGGGATGAGCCAAGCGGTCTGGGATGAGCTTGCCGCCGCGCTTGCCGGTCGCTACCGCGTGATCAGCTGGGACCTGCCGGGCCATGGTGCTAGCAGCCCGCTTGAGTGTGCGATCACGGCGGACGATCTGGCCGAGGAGGCCGTGGCGCTGCTCGATGCGCTCGAGATCGAGCGGTTCACCTACCTTGGCACGTCGGTGGGCGGTGTCATCGGTCAGGCGCTGCGACGGGCCGTTCCGGATCGGTTGACGGCGTTGATGTTGACCAACACCGGCGCTGTCATCGGCTCCCCCGAGGCCTGGCAGACCCGCGCCGAGCGTGTGCGACGCGAAGGCCTTGCGGTCATGGCGGAGGAACTGAGCGGGCGCTGGTTCGCTGATGGCTTCGTCAAGGCGCGTCCGGCGGCACTTGCCGGCTGGCAGACCCAGCTTTCCCGCACCGACACTGAAAGCTACGCCCGGCTTTGTGAGTTGCTCGGCGCGACGGATTTTACGGGCTGCACGGCTCCCACGGACTCGCCGGTCTTTCTGTTGGCCGGTGAGGCCGATATTTCGACACCACCTGCCACGCTCGAGGCGCTGGCGGGGCTTCTTGGCGGTGCGCCGCTTGCCGTACTTGATGGCGTCGCCCATGTGCCATCAGTCGAGGCGTCAGAGCGCATGACCTCCTGGGTGCGCTCGTGCCTGTCGTCAGCTCGGTCGCAGGTCGACGCGCACGGCGTAAGCTATGAACATGGCCTCGATACCCGCAGCTCGGTGCTGGGGGAGGCGCACGTCGCTCGCGCACGCCAGGGCGCGACCACCCTCGATCAGCCGTTTCAGCAGATGATTACCCGGCTGGCCTGGGGTGAGCTTTGGGGCAACCCGGACCTTGCCCACCGCGAGCGCAGTATGATCACGATCGCGGTGCTGGCCGCGCTCGGGCGTGACGGTGAACTGGTCCTTCATTTAAACACCGCCAAACGCATTGGCCTCGAGGAAGCCGAGCTTCGCCAGGCGCTGACGCATGTGGCGATCTACGCCGGTGTTCCGGCGGCAAATCATGCGTTCAAGCTCGCCAAGGAACAGGGGTGGGGCGAGACGCTGACCGCGCTGTGACACCGGTTGCGTTTGTGCGGCGGCCTTATAGACAGCATCAAGGGATGAGCGCTGGGAAAGCCCGCGTTCAGACCCACCGTTTTGTCGGGAGCCGTGAATGCTGAACGCTCGAATCAAACTTCGTCATCTGACGGCCTTTCTGGACGTCGCTGCCACGCGAAGCCTGGTGCGCTCATCGGCCAATCTATCGATCAGCCAGCCCGGGCTTTCGAAGACGATTCGTGAGCTCGAGACGCTGCTTGATGCGGAGCTCTTCGCTCGAAGCCCGAAGGGCATGGCGCTGACTGCCTCCGGGCGTGCGTTTTTACGTTACGCAGGCCCCGCGCTTCAGGGGCTTGAGCAGGGCATGGCCTCGGTTGCACGCATCAACGAACAGGCGGTGGTGCGCATCGGCGCGCTCTCCTCGGTCGAGGATGGCCTGCTGCCTCGGGTGCTTGCCCGAACCCATGAAGTGCTGCCGCGGCTTCAGGCGCAGGTGACCACCGGCTCCAGCCGGTATCTGCTGTCAGAACTTCGCCTTGGCAAGCTGGATCTGGTGGTGGGGCGAATGAGCGAGGCTGGCGCAATTCGCGATCTGCATTTCGAGCATCTGTTTCACGAGCCGTTGGTGCTGGTGGCACGAGACGGTCATCCGCTGGCAGGCGTGGCCCGTGAGGCGCTGTCGATGGAGGTGCTTGCCCGGTTTGCCTGGGTGGTGCCGCCGCCAGGCACGACGCTTCGCGATCGCATCGAGCAGTTCTGGGTCGAGGCGGGCGGCTCGCCGTCACGTATTGCGTTGGAAACGTTATCGCTGCCGCTCTCGCGGCGCTACGTCGGCCTCTCTGACGCGCTGTGGGTGGCGCCGCTCGACGCGATTCGCCATGATTTGGCCGACGCCCATTCGTCGCTTCGATTGCTGGTGTCCCTCGAGGCCCGAGGCGGTTCGGTAGGGCTCTGTACCAACCCGGCACAGGCGCTTGAGCGCGGCGGAGAGCAGCTTTGCGAGCTGTTCCGGCAGGAAGCCGCCGCCCACCCACGCCCCGACCCTCTGCTTCAGTAGGGCGGTCATCGCTTCCGCAAGCCCCCTTCGACGTTCGGTCAATCGACCTTTGAAGAATATAGCCCCGGAGTTATAGGCCCTCCCGATCATTTCAATTGGCAGGCGGGCCCGCCGCGCCACAATGGAGTGATCAAGGAGCGACTGCTCCGTCGACCGTTGGCTCAGGAGGCTTGCATGACTCGACCCACACACCCCAGGTACCTACAGCGCGATCGGCGCTGGCACCCGCCGGCCTACGCACCGGGGTACAAGACATCGGTGCCGCGCTCGCCGCGCCAGGCCCTGGTCAGCCTTCAGAACCCGACCGCTACCGAGCTGACCGGCCCCTCATTCGAGCGCATGACGCTTGGCCCGCACGACAACGATCTTCTGATGAACTTTCGACAGGGCACCGAGCATGACGGCCTGCCGGTCGGAGAGCGGATCATGGTGTTCGGGCGGGTGCTCGATCAGTTCGGCAAGCCCGTGCCCCAGACGCTGGTGGAAATGTGGCAGGCCAATGCCGGTGGCCGCTATCGCCACAAGAAGGATCAGTACCTGGCTCCGCTGGACCCCAACTTCGGCGGCGTCGGCCGCACCATCACCGACGAGCAGGGCTGGTATCGGTTTCGAACCGTTCGGCCCGGGCCGTATCCGTGGCCGAACGACGTCAACAGCTGGCGCCCGGCCCATATTCACATGTCGGTCATGGGGCCGGCGCTGTCCTCGCGGTTGATTACCCAGCTCTATTTCGAAGGCGATCCGTTGATTCCGCACTGCCCGATCGTACATACACTCAATGATCCGGATGCGGTGCGAACCCTGACGGCCAAGCTCGATCTGGCCAGAAGCCGCCCGATGGATGCGCTGGCGTATCGGTTCGATATCGTCACGCGTGGCCAGTTCCAGACCTATTTCGAAAATCAGGGGTAAGCCATGAGCCAATTGATTCCGTTGGACCCGGCCGCGACGCCGGGTGATCTGATCTATCGTGAGTCGCCATCCCAGACCGCCGGGCCCTACGTGCACATCGGCCTTGCCCTTGAGGTAGCGGGTCTCCCCCTGCGTGAGGTCGAAATCGGCAATACGATGGCCACCGACCAGGCCGACGGCACGCCGATCGAGCTGGTCGGCACGGTGTTCGATGGCAACGGCGACATCGTGCGGGATGTGTTCATCGAGGCGTGGCAGGCCGATGCCGACGGGACCTACCAGAGTGCCTGGCAGCACGACAACGTCTTCAATAGCTTCGGCCGGGCCGCTCCGGATGCGTTTGGCGAAGGCCAGTGGCGTTTTCATACCATCAAGCCGGGAGCCTGCCTGGACGCCCGTGGGCAGCTGATGGCGCCGCACGTCGCCCTTAGTGTTTTTGCCCGGGGCATCAATATCGCGCTTCACACTCGGCTCTATTTCGGCGACGAAACGCGCGCCAACGAGAGTTGCCCGGTACTGAACGCGGTCGAATCACCGGCGCGTCGACGTACCCTGATCGCGACGCCTGAGCCTGGAGACAGCGGGCGCATCCGATATCGCTTCGACATCGTGCTTCAGGGAGAGGGCGAGACCGTCTTTTTCGATTTCTAGTCCGGCCCCTCGCACCACACGTTGATCGGTTCAAGAGCGGAGGAGAGCACGCATGCGTACCAGTGTCGCGATTATCGGGGCAGGGCCTTCGGGATTGTTGTTGGGGCAGTTGTTGTACCGCCATGGCATCGACGCGGTCATCATCGAGCACCGTTCGGCCGAGCACGTGCTGTCTCGGATACGAGCGGGGGTGCTGGAGTCCGGGACGGTGGCGTTATTGCACGAGGCCGGCGTTGGTGAACGTCTGGCTCGAAAAGGGCTGGTGCATCACGGCATAAAGATCGGGGATCAGAATGCGCTGCATCGGATCGATCTCACCCATTACAGTCAGGGGCGGCACGTGACCGTGTACGGTCAGACCGAGGTGACCCGCGATTTGATGGAGGCGCGAACGGCCTGGGGCGGTGTGAGCTTTTATGACGCCTCAGACGTTGCCATTCATGAGCCGGACTCGACCTCGCCCTACGTGACCTTCGTGCACGAGGGCGGCGAGGTGCGCATCGACTGTGATTACGTGGCCGGCTGCGATGGTGCCCACGGTGTCAGTCGGCGCTCGATCCCCGCCGAGCGGTTGTCAGTGTTCGAGCATACCTACCCGTTTGGCTGGCTCGGGGTGCTGTCCGAGACCCCGCCCATCGATGACGAGCTGATCTATGCCCGCCACGAGCAGGGGTTTGCGTTGTGCAGCATGCGATCAATGACTCTCAGTCGCTATTACATTCAAGCTCCGCGTGATGAGAACCCGGAAGACTGGTCAGACGATCGGTTCTGGTCCGCCCTCAGTGCACGTCTGCCGGAAAGCGCCGTGCGCGCACTGACAACCGACCCGTCGCTTGAGAAAAGCCTGGCCCCGCTTCGAAGCAGTGTGACCGAGCCGATGCAGTATGGCCGGCTTTTTCTGGTCGGGGATGCGGCCCATATCGTGCCGCCGACCGGGGCGAAAGGGCTCAGTCTGGCGGCCGGCGATGTCTCGGTTCTGGCTCGGGTACTGGCAGGGCTTTATCACCAGGGCCGTCAGGAGCTTCTTCAGGCTTATACCCCGACGTGTCTTGAGCGTGTGTGGAAATCGGTGCGTTTTTCCTGGTGGATGACGCACCTACTGCACTCCTTCCCCGAGGAAGACGGCTTTACTCGCCGCATCAAGGCTGCGGAGCTTAAATACACGCTCGAGTCGGTGGCCGGACGGACCGCGCTTGCCGAAAACTACGTCGGGTCTCCGCTGGCGGATGTGACGGGTTGAATACGCTGTCAATAAAAATAATTCACCAAACTGTCCACAAGAGGGCTTGACAGGGATAAAACTTGGCACAGGTCGGTGGCATTGGGCGATAAAGACTCAAAAAATCTGAGCTTTACAAAAAAGCGAACGGGAACAGTGCGTTAGAGAACGTTTCTGGCGGGATATGTCAAGAGAGATCTGTTTTATCGAAGAGGAAATGTGCTAACAGATTTGTCTTTCGGCCATTATTTCGGATAACTCACAAAGTTATCCACAGATAAAAACAGCGTCGGCCCGGTGTGAATGAGTCACATCGGGCCGAACTATTTTAGCTGTCGCTGCCGGTATTGTCTTGATCGGTCGGATTGACCTTATGCAATTCGACTTTGAAGATCAGCGTCTGATTCGGGCCGATCGCACCGCCAGTGCCCGCTGTGCCATAGGCGAGGTCTGCCGGCACATAAACCATCCACGTGCCGCCTTCGTGCATCTTCTGAAGCGCTTCCTGCCAGCCCTTGATGACCTGCTTGACCTGGAAGCTGACCGGCTCGCCGCGCTTGTAGGAGCTGTCGAAGACGGTGCCGTCGATCAGCTTGCCTTCATAATCAACGCTTACCGTGTCATTGGGGCCAGGCTGCGGGCCATCGCCTTTCTCAAGAATCTTGTACTGAAGGCCGGAATCCAGGGTCTTCACGCCATCTTTCTTGGCGTTTTCAGCAAGAAAGGCGTCGCCGGCTTTCTTGTTGGCCGCCGCTTCCTGCTTAGCTTCGGCCTGCTGCTCGGCGATCTGCGCCTTCTGATAGTCCGTCAGGGTCTGGGTGATGGTCTCGTCGTCCATCTTCAGATCCTTGTCGGCGTAGACGTCTCGGATGCCCTGGGTCAGCGCATCGATGTCGATCTTGTCCATGTCCTGCTTGAGGCTTCGAGACAGAGTCACGCCCACGCTGTAGCTGAGCTTGGCCTGGTCATTGTCGAGGGCGGTATCGGCCGCAAATACGGGGGAAGATACCAGGGTGCCGAGTACAACGGCGCCTACCAGCTTTTTCATGAGGTCTCCTGCATGCAGTAGTGAATCCGGTGGCTGTGACCGGGATCGTCGATGTTTGACTGTATCAGGGCTTTCCGGGTTCCGCACGAAGCAAAACCCGGCAGGCCTCGAGCAGCGGCCGGCAGTCCTCCCGGCTCAGGCGGGCGCTCCATCGACAAAGCGTGGTCTCCAGATCTTCATCCGGGCGCTTGTCGCGTACGCCCTGTCGGGTCGTTGCCAGTGCTTCGAGTCGAGTCAGGGCGTTGCGCTCGCTGTCGAGCTCCGCGCGCTTGAGCTCATCCCGGGTTTGCGTGACCCACTCCGAGTGCGCCGCGGGTGCCTTGAGGGCGCGACGGCATTGGCGCAGCGGCTGAGTCACCTCGCGCTGCCAGCGGCGAATCTCGGCAAGGGCGTGATCGGCGGTGTCATCGAGTGTGAGCCCGCGCGTATCGAGCCAGCACAGCCACAGCAGCTCGCACACATCGAGTGCCAGTCGATCTTGCAGATCCAGGCATGCAGGCTGGACGCCATCACAGGCGTAAAGACGCAGCGCAAACGGCCACAAGTGCGTAGAATGGTCGGTCATTTATCCCTCGGCGCCGGCGTGTACCGGCCCAGTGAGTTCACGGAAAAACCGCGGAGTTTTCATGATTGCATTTCGCCAGCTCGCGCTGCAACGCGGGGGCACACCGCTGATCACGCCCTCGGATGTGCGCATCAACGACGGCAATCGGGTCGGCATCGTTGGACCCAACGGCGCGGGCAAGTCGAGCCTGTTCAAGCTGCTTCTGGGGGAGCTGACGCCGGATCAGGGCGGCATCGATGTCACCGCGGGCATGCGCATGGCGCACATGGCCCAGGAGCTTGATGCGCTCGATCGGCCGATCGTCGAGGTGGTCATGGATGGTGACGCAGGCCTTCGCCGAGTGGAGGCGGAACTTGCCGAGGCGCGCGCCGCCGAGAACCATCAGCGCGAGGCGGAGCTTCACGGGCAGTGGGATACGCTTGATGGCTATACGGCGCGGGCGCGCGCCGAGCAGCTTCTGACCGGGCTTGGCTTTCGCTCGGATCAGCTGACCTCACCGCTGAGCGCGTTCTCGGGCGGCTGGCGCATGCGCGTCAATCTGGCCAAGACCCTGTTCACGCCGTCCGATCTTCTGCTGCTCGATGAGCCGACCAACCACCTGGATCTCGACGCGCTCCTCTGGCTCGAGCAGTGGCTGATTCGCTACCCCGGTACGCTGCTTCTGATTTCCCACGACCGCGATTTTCTGGACGCGGTGTGCAACCACATTCTGCATTTCGATCATGGTGCGCTGGTGCTCTACAAGGGCGGGTTCAGCCAGTTCGAGCGCACCCGGGCCGAGAAGATTGCCCAGCGCGAGGCCGAGCTTGCCAAGCAGCAGGCGCGCAAGGCCGAAATCGAGGACTTCGTGCGCCGCTTTCGCGCCAAGGCCAGCAAGGCGCGTCAGGCGCAGAGTCGGCTCAAGATGCTCGAGCGAATGGAAGACATCGCCGCCACCCGGGTCGATTCGCCGTTCCAGTTCGTGATGCCCTGCGCTGACAAGACTTCCCATCCGCTGCTGTCGATCGACCACGCCGCGCTTGGCTATCAGACGCCGCTTCTGAGCGAGGTGCGTCTGACCATCGCGCCGGGCCAGCGCATCGGCCTGCTCGGTCCCAACGGGGCGGGTAAGTCGACGCTGATCAAGTCGATGACCGGCGATCTGCCGTTGCTTGCGGGGGAGCGGGTCGAAGGCGAGCACCTGGCGGTCGGTTATTTCGCCCAGCATCAGCTCGAGGCGCTTGATACCAAGGCCAGCGGCTTCATGCACATTCAACGCCGCTCACCGAAGGCCAGCGAGCAGGAGATTCGAAACTTCCTCGGCGGCTTCGGGTTCCAGGGCGATGCGGTCTTCGAGACCATCGAGCGCTTTTCCGGCGGGGAAAAGGCCCGGCTGGCCCTCGCGCTGATCGCGTGGGAAAAGCCGAACCTCTTGCTGCTCGATGAGCCGACCAACCACCTGGATCTCGACATGCGCGAGGCGCTGACTGAAGCCCTGATGGCGTTCGAGGGCGCGGTGCTGGTGGTCTCGCACGATCGACACCTGCTGAACGCGACTGTCGATACGTTCTGGTGCGTGGCCGATGGCCGCGTAAGCGCCTTCGATGGTGATCTTGACGACTATCGCCAGTGGCTCAAGTCCCGCGAGCAGGCCGCAAACGCGCCGGCCGCCTCGGAAGGCACCAGTGCCCCTCAGGACAAAAAAGCGACCCGCAAGGCCGCCGCCGAGCGCCGTGAGCAGATGCGTCCGCTCAAAAATCGCCGGGATGCGGCCGAAAAGGCGATGACAAAACATCAGGACGCGCTGACCGAAGTGGAAACCGCGCTGGGGGATGACACGCTTTATGCCGGTACGGCGCGCAAGGACGAGCTGAACACGCTGCTTCGACGTCAGGGTGAGCTCAAGCAGCAGCTCGATGACGCCGAACAGGCGTGGCTCGAGGTCGAAGAGGCGCTCGAAGCGTTTGAACAGGCGCTCGATAGCGCCCAGTGATTACGAGGATAGACTCATGAAACGACACTGCCGCAGTTCCCTTGCCGTCATCGCGCTGGCGGCATTGACGCTTGTCGGCGTCAGCGGTTGCATGGAAAGCCAGCTCAGCATGACCAACTACGACCAGCTCAAGACCGGCATGAGCCGAGGCGACGTCGAGGCCGTGCTCGGCAAGGCCAGTGAGTGCAGCGGGGCGGTCGGGGTGGCCAACTGCCGCTGGGGCGATGATCGGCGCTTCATTCAGGCGCAGTTTGTCGGCGGTCACGCCGTGTCGTATCAGTATCAGGGGCTCGAATAGGCAGGGTCCGTGAGGCGTTCGCCTACCGCCGGCATGAGTGGCAGTGACGCAAGGCAGTGAAAAGAGGCGGCGACGATAAGTGGCCCTCTTGTCATGGGGCCGCTTTTGCCAGTGAGGCTTACCCGAGGCGCCGTGAGGCGCCTCAGGCATGCAAGGCGTCGCGTCGCCTTTACTGCATATACCAGCCGTGACTGACCATGATCGACTGGCCTGTCAGCGCAGTCGATGGGAAAGTCACCAAATGCAGCGCGGTTTCGGCCACGTCTTCCACGGTGGTAAAGGTCTGGTCGACGGTCTCTTTCAAAAAGACCTTCTCGACCACTTCCTCCTCGGTCATGTTGTGCTCCCGGGCTTGATCCGGAATCTGCTTTTCCACCAGCGGCGTCTTTACATAGCCCGGACAGATCACGTTCGAGCGAATGCCGTACTGGGCGCCTTCCTTGGCCATGGTGCGGCATAGTCCGAGCAGACCGTGCTTGGCGGTCACGTAGGGCGATTTCATGGCCGAGGCCTCATGTGAGTGGGCCGAGCCCATGTAAATGAGGCAGCCGCCATCACCCTGTTTCATCATCTGGCGGAACGCGGCGCGGGTGCAGAGGAAACTGCCGTCGAGCTGAATATCGGTGACCTTTTTCCAGTTCTCGAACGAAAGCTTGTGGATCGGCTCGACGTGCTGTGAGCCGGCGTTGGCGATCATGACGTCGATCCGCCCGAACGTGGCCACCGTTTCGGCAAAGGCGCTGTCGACCTGCTCTTCATCGGTCACGTTGGCGGCTACGCCCATGGCGCTGCCTCCCTTACGCTCGATCTCTTCGGCGACCTGGGTTGCGGCGTCCTGATTCATATCCAGAATCACCACCTTGGCGCCCTGTTCGGCAAAGAGCAGCGCGATCTGTTTGCCGATGCCGCTGGCGGCGCCCGTGATCACGGCGACCTTGCCGTTGAGACGATCCTGCGCGGGATGAGTTGCCATAAACTGCCTCCATTGCATGTGACGTAGATTGCATGTGACGTAGCGAGTGAGTGACGCACTGGCCCACGACGGGCCATCGAGCCCTTCAGTCTAGGTTAGATAATCGTGAACTACGCGCCCGAGCGGCAGCGTGAGGTCGGTCAGGATGTGCTGGGTACTGACGATGTCCCGCACGGGCAGGTCAGCCACGGGCGCGAACACATGCTCAAAGAGCTGGAGTCGGCCGGGCCCCTGCCAGGCGCCCTTGACGACCAGGTTGTCGAGCCCAACCTCGACCAGCTCCGCGATGCGGGGTGAGCCGTCGACGTCTGGGATCAGCTTGTACAGAAGCGTCGGGGTCTCGAGCATGGCCGTGCGAACACGCTCGGAATCGAGTGTTTCGTGCTTGTAGCCCATGGTGGCGTGGGCGATGGGCAGGCCGCTGTAGTGAAGGGTGCCGACCAGCGTTTCATGGTGCACCTCGAGCCGGGGCTGGCCGAGCTTCTTGGGAAACCCCCAGAGCTCACGCCCGCCGGCAATCGGGGCGTGATCGTCGAGATACATGGCCCGTTGATAGCCATAGGCCTTGTTGTTCAGCGTGCAGGGAATGACCTGGCCGGATTCGACGTACTTACCAAAGCCGGTGGAATCCGGCATGTTGATGAACTCGAACTTGACCAGTGGCTCATCGAACTCGAGCGGCTCCGGCAGCACGCGTCTAAGGGCCTCCGGGTCGGTTCGGTAGACGATGTTCAAAAATTCCCGGTCCTTGAAATGGTAGGGGCCGGGCGGGTAGGACGGGCAATCCCAGGGCATGGCATGGCTGTGTGCCGGCAGCGTCGAATGCGTCATGAAAGGCTCCGTTGAGGTGTTAGAGTTCATTGAAGACGTTAGAGTTCGCGGGTCAGTTGGCCGTCCAGTCCGCTTCGAAAGCTATAGACGTTGGCACCGATTTCGTCGCTGATTGGGTCGCGCTGGGTTGGGCAGGTCACAAGCGCCTGGCGCATGTCGTCATAACCTGCCCGTCGGCGCGCCATGATGGTCGACCAGGAAAAGTCGATGTCCTTCTGCGCGGTTTCGCGCTCACGCGAGGGCGCGAGCAGCCGAACCAGGTTGATCGGGTACTGATGGCCGAGCTCGACGAGCTGACTTAACTGCGAAGACCGCCGCACATCGTCTGGCAGATGATGGCCAAGCGTTCGGATGGCGTTTTTCAAGCGGTGAATCTCGCGCAGAAAGTGGAAGTCCTCGCCGGCGCGCGTCGAGTACTGAATGTCCTTTTCACGGTTCATGGCGTCCATGATGGTCTGAGGCGCCGGGCCTTCGGCATTCCAGAGATCGATCACGTAGCAGTTCACGGCGCGTTCCTGCCCGGGCTGTTCCTCTTCGAGCACGTAGTTGAGCGGCGTGTTGGAAAAAAGCCCGCCATCCCAGTAAAGCTCGCCGTCGACCTCAACCGGTGGAAAGCCGGGTGGGAGCGCGCCGCTTGCCATGATGTGCTGAGCACCCATCGCATGATGGTGGCTGTCAAAGTAGGTGATGTCGCCGCGGGTCACGCTGACGGCGCCGACGCTCAGGCGCGTGCCATCGGCGATGTCCCGGGTGCCGAGCCGGTCGAATTCGATGAGCTCATTCAGTGTGGCTTCGAGTGGCGTGGTGTCGTAGAAACCGACGGGGCTGCCGGTTGGCGTGAACAGGGGGATGTTCCAGAAGGGGCGCGGCTTGAAAAAGCCAGGAACGCCTTTTGACAAGGCTAGGTAGCGGGCGGCGCTGCTTTCAAGGTGCTCGAACGGCGCACCGATGTGGCAGTGGGGTTGAGCAACGCGGCGCCAGAACGTATCCAGACGCTCAAGGCTTTGATCTGGCGCGCCGCCTGCGATCAAGGCGCCGTTGATGGCGCCGACCGAGGTGCCGACGACCCAGTCAATCGTGATGCCGCGCTCTTGAAGCGCCTCGAACACCCCCACCTGATAGGCGCCAAGCGCCCCTCCACCCTGCAGCACCAGAATATTCATGGGCCGTGACATGCGCTACTCCCCTCGACCGGCTCGGTGTCCGGCACGCTACGGTTGCGTCGATGTCTTTAACGTAGGCGGCGTAATGGTGCAGTGCAACGTAAAGTTTGAATTAAGTTCAGGAGCTGAGCCAGAAGGTGACCGGGCCATCGTTGATCAGGGCAACCTTCATGTCGGCCCCGAACTGGCCGGTGGCGACCGGGTCGTGCTGCTGTCGGGCTTGCTCTACGAGATAATCAAAGCAGTACTTGCCGTGCTCGGGGGAGGCCGCAGCAGAAAACCCAGGACGGCGACCCTTGTGGGTGTCGGCGACCAGGGTGAACTGAGAGACCAGCAGAAGGCCGCCGCCGTGATCGGCAAGGCCCAGGTTCATCTTGCCGGCCTCGTCGGCGAAAATTCGGTAGGTCAATAATCTGGAAAGAAGCTTGTCGGCGTCGGCCGGGGTGTCATCACGCTCGACGCCGATCAGGGCAAGAAGCCCGGCATCAATGTTTGCAATACAGGTGCCGTCGATGCGAACGGAGGCTTCGCTGACGCGCTGGATCAAGGCTTTCATGGTTGGGCTCGCACGGGGTTCGGGATTACCAGGTTCGACACAGCATGATATCGCACTTGGTCTCCGACAAGAGTCGCTCGAGCAGGCTCCCGGCCGTCCGGCGGCCGATGCCGATGCGGCCATGGCTTCCGAGCGCAAGTAGATCGGGTGGCTGCTCCCGGACTCGCTGAATCAGGATGTCGGTTGGGTCGCCCTGTTCGAGCACCAGTTCCAGATCCGGCACATCGTCAATTTCTGCCATGAAACGCTCGGTTTCGATGTCGAGCTGATGGCGAAGCTTGGTGCGCTCGGCGCTGCGCCATTTTGTATAGCCGGGATCGCTTGCAAGCTCTCTCGAGGCCGGCATGTCCCACACGTGCAAAAGCGTCAGGCGAATGTCTGGAAAGCGCATCAGCACTTCCTTGAGCGTATGGCGGGAGGCCAGCGAGAAGTCGATCGGGACCAGCACGTCCTGCCAGGTACGCTTGGTGCTGTGGGAGATCGACATTACCGGGCACGGCGCACGGCGCATCACGCGAGACACGGTCGTGCCGGTGACAAGGTCCTGTTGATGGTGCTTGCGGTGCGCGCCGAGAATGGCGAGATCGGCCTTCTGTTCATAGACCTCGCGAATGATCTCGGCGTAGGGCGTGCCGGTAACGACCTGGATGAGCGTGTTCGGGCGCGTAACGCCAAGCGATTCACAGGTGTCCATGATGTCGGACTCGATGGTGCGCGTGACGGCCTTTTCAAGCTCCCTGAGCGCGCTCGAGGGCAGATAGGGGTCAAGCACGTGCAGGATATCAAGCCGAGCATTGTGCTCATTGGCAAGCAACACCGCCCGCGCCATGGCGGCACGGCACTCGCTTGAAAGGTCCGTTGCCAACAGCAGTGTCTGGGTCATGACGCGCCTCCGTGACGTCAGCGAGTGAGCGGATGCCAACAGTATGGCTTGTCGAGATGAATATTCAATGTCGGCGCCCGTGTCTGTCCTTGTCTACGTTGCATTCACCACCAACGATGAAAATGATGCACCGGGCCTTGCCCGTGGCCGACGCCGAGCCGGTCGGCCTGCTCAAGCGCGCCGGTCATATAGGCCTTGGCATCAAGGATGGCGTCTTCCATCGAGTCGCGTTGCGGCAGCAAGGTCGCGATGGCTGAAGAAAGGGTGCAGCCGGTGCCGTGGAGATGACGTGTCTCGATGCGCGGTGCCTCGAGCCAGCGCGTATGCTCTTCGCCGATCAGAAGGTCATTGCACTCAGGCCCTTCGAGAAAGCCTCCCTTGAGCAGCACCTGCCTGGCACCCAGATCTCTCAGTGCCGATGCCATGTCCAGCATGTCGGACTCGCTTTGGGACGTGTCGATGCCAAGCAGCTCGGCCGCCTCGGGCAGGTTTGGCGTCGCGACATCGGCAAGCGGCATTAAAAGCGTCTTGACCGCGTCGACGGCGGCGTCATCGACCAGTCTGTCCCCACTTTTCGCAACCATCACCGGGTCGAGCACGACCCATTTCGGGGCGTAAGTTTCGATCTGGTGCTTGATCAGTTCGGCCGTGGCGCGATCAGCGACCATGCCGATCTTGACTGCGTCGATGGCCACGTCGTCAAAGATGGCCTTTAACTGGGACTCGAGCACCTCAAGCGGCAGCGGATAGATGCTTCGAACGCCGCAGGTGTTTTGCGAGAGCACCGCGGTGATGGCGCTGGTGCCGTAGCCGCCGAGCGCCGAAAAGGTCTTGAGGTCAGCGTGCATGCCAGCGCCACCGCTCGGGTCGGTGCCGGCAATGGAGAGAAGGCGGGGAATCGGCAAGGGAAATTCCTTCTGTGACGTCGATGAATAGTGAACCGTGGGTCGGCGATGGGCTAAAAGATACGCTCAGTCAAACACAGGCGAAGTGAAAAAATTGCCTATCCGTAAAACCTTATAGAAATCAAGACTACTGTCGTTTAACATGATGTAGCTACACTATATTTTAAGATCTAAGTAAGCCTTCAGGACGACTGAAAAGAGTTTGGCGAGACGTGCCATTCGTCGTCTACCCTGAGAGGCACAAAAGCGCTCACTCACGTCATGACCATCCTATAAAGAGCGCTTCGAATACCTTGACTAGCCCGATCGGCTCATCTTTTTGAGCCTAGATACTACTTATCGATGAGCGAGATATAGCATGGAGCAAATCGCACAGCATTGGTCCGTCGCCATTTTCGTAATGGCCGTCTTTGGGCTCTGCGCGTTCATGATTGGGGTAGCCAGCCTCCTGGGCGGACGCGCCTGGGGGCATCAGAAAAACACACCGTTTGAATCCGGCATCGTGCCGGTGGGAAGCGCGCATCAGCGCTTTTCCGTCAAATTCTACATGGTCGCGATGCTGTTCGTGATCTTTGACGTCGAAGCCCTTTTTCTCTTCGCCTGGGCGGTTTCCATTCGTGAGAGCGGATGGGTCGGCTTTGTCGAGGCATTCATTTTCATCGTTGTGTTATTGGCCGGTCTGATCTACCTGACTCGTGTGGGCGCGCTCGATTGGGCACCCATCAAACGTTCCAAGGAGATCAAGACCTCATCCTGAGGTTTCTCCATGCAATATAAGCTCACGCGCATTGACCCCAATGCGCCCGAGACAAGCCAGTACCCCGCCGGCGAGCGCCGCACCGTCGACGATCCCATGAAGCAGCAGGTGCACAAGAACGTGTTCATGGGCAAGCTCGAAGACGTCATGAACAATGCCGTGAACTGGGGGCGCAAGAACTCGCTCTGGCCCTACAATTTCGGCCTGTCCTGCTGCTATGTGGAAATGACCACGGCGTTTACCGCGCCTCATGACGTGGCCCGTTTCGGCGCCGAGGTCATTCGTGCTTCCCCGCGTCAGGCGGATTTCATGGTCATTGCCGGCACCTGCTTCATCAAGATGGCTCCGGTCATCCAGCAGCTTTACGACCAGATGCTGGAGCCCAAGTGGGTCATCTCAATGGGCTCATGTGCCAATTCGGGCGGCATGTACGACATCTATTCCGTCGTGCAGGGGGTCGATAAGTTCCTGCCGGTGGATGTGTACATTCCAGGCTGCCCGCCCCGGCCCGAAGCGTTCCTTCAGGGCCTGCAGCTGCTTCAGGACTCGATTCAGGAAGAGCGACGTCCTTTGTCATGGGTCGTGGGCGACCAGGGCGTCTATCGCGCCGAAATGCCCTCGCAGCGCGAAAAGAACCGCTCGGAACGCATTGCCGTCAAAGAGTTGCGCACCCCTGACCAGATTTAACAACCGCCTTTGAGCAAACGGATTGCCCATGACCGTGGATAACGCACAGCCGGCTGCAGCGGCCTCTTCCGAGGTCATCAACGAATTGATACGCGAGTTCGGTGCCGAGGCACTGACCGTCCAGGAAACGCTGACCGCCATGCCGGTGGTTTGGGTCGGACGCGACCAGCTCGAGCATGTGCTGCACTTTCTGAAACACTGCCCCAAGCCCTACGTGATGCTCTATGACCTGCACGGCGTCGACGAGCGGCTTCGAACCTATCGCCGTGGTCTGCCCGAGGCCGACTTCACGGTGTTTTATCAGCTGATGTCGATCGAGCGTAACAGCGACATCATGATCAAGGTGGCGCTGTCGGAAAAGGACCTCGTCCTTCCGAGCGTGGTGACGCACTACCCCAATGCCAACTGGTACGAGCGGGAAGTGTTCGACATGTTCGGCATCGACTTCACCAACCATCCGCATCTGACCCGCGTTTTGATGCCGCCGACCTGGAACGGCCACCCGCTTCGAAAGGATTACCCGGCGCGTGCGACCGAGTTCGACCCCTATACGCTCACGATGGAAGGCCAGGACCGGGAGCAGGAAGCGCTCAAGTTCGACCCGGAAGCGTGGGGCATGAAGCGTCACACCGACGATGCCGATTTCATGTTTCTGAACCTGGGGCCGAACCACCCGTCGGCCCACGGTGCGTTTCGTATCGTGTTGCAGCTCGATGGCGAAGAGATTCTCGACTGCGTCCCGGACATCGGCTACCACCATCGCGGCGCCGAAAAGATGGCCGAGCGTCAGTCCTGGCACAGCTACATTCCCTACACCGACCGGATCGACTACACCGGCGGGGTCATGAACAACCTGCCGTATGTGCTGGCGGCGGAAAAGCTCGCTGGCATTACCGTGACCGACCGCGCCGAGTTCATTCGCGTAATGATGGCGGAAATGTTCCGGATCAACTCGCATCTATTGTTTCTGGGTACGTATCTACAGGATCTGGGCGCCATGTCGCCGGTGTTCTTCTCGTTCACCGACCGTCAGAAAGCCTATGAAGTGATCGAGGCCATCACCGGATTTCGCATGCACCCGGCATGGTTCCGCATCGGTGGTGTCGCGCACGACCTGCCGCGGGGCTGGGAAAAGCTGGTGCGTGGCTTCCTCGACTGGATGCCGGCCCGGCTCGATGAGTACGAGCGCGCGATGATGGACAACGCCATCGTGCGTGAGCGTACCCGCGGTGTGGCGGCGTTCACTCAGAGCGAGGCCTTCGAATGGGGCGTAACCGGGCCGAACCTTCGAGCCACTGGCGTCGACTTCGATCTTCGCAAGAAGCGGCCCTACAGCGGCTACGACAAGTTCGAGTTCGATGTGCCGCTGGCCTCCGGCGGCGACGTGTTCGACCGCGGCATGCTCAGAATCGAGGAAATGCGCCAGAGCCTTCGCATCATCCGCCAGTGCGTGGACCACATGCCGGCCGGCGATTACAAGGCCGATCACCCGCTGACCACGCCGCCGCCCAGGGAGAAGATGCTTCAGCACATCGAGACGCTGATCACGCACTTCCTGCAGGTTTCCTGGGGGCCGGTGCTCAAGGCCAACGAATCGATGCAGATGATCGAGGCCACCAAGGGCATCAACAGCTACTACCTGACCAGCGACGGCAGCACCATGAGCTACCGCACGCGCATAAGAACCCCGAGCTACCCGCACCTTCAGCAGATTCCGGCGGTAATGCGTGGCGGCTTTGTGCCGGATTTGATCGCGCACTTGGGCAGTATCGACTTCGTAATGGCCGACGTGGACCGGTGAGGATAACGACATGACACAACCGACCAGCTTGATCGCAAGCGACCGTGCCCGGCCCGAGTTCGATATGCATGACGAGGACCGTCACGCCATCGAGCACGAGATGTCGCATTACGAAAATCCCCGCGCCGCCTCGATCGGCGCACTCAAGATCGTCCAGAAACGCCACGGCTGGGTGCCGGATGGGGCGATCTACGCCATCAGCGACATTCTCGGGATTCCCTCGAGCGACGTGGAAGGCGTGGCGACGTTCTACAGCCTGATTTTCCGCCAGCCCGTCGGCCGGCACGTCATTTTGCTCTGCGACAGCATGACCTGCTACATCGACGGCTATGAGGCCGTGAAAGAGGCGCTTGCGCGCCAGCTCGGCATTCAGATGGGCCAGACCACCGAGGACGGCCGGTTCACGCTGTTGCCGGTGTGCTGCCTCGGCAACTGTGACAAGGGCCCCGCCATGATGGTGGACGAAGACATCCATGGCCCGGTCACGCCGGACAACGTCATGCAGCTTCTGGAGACCTATTCATGAGCACACGTCCCTTTGCCTCGTTCGGCACCATCAACGCCATGCCGCGTGCCGAGGAAACGCACCCGCTGACCTGGCGGCTGCGAGATGATGGCGCAATGGTCGCCCTCGACGAATACCGCGACAAGCACGGCTACGAGGGCGCCAAGAACGCGCTCGACATGAAGGGTGACGACATCTCGGAGCTGGTCAAGGACGCCGGGCTCAAGGGTCGCGGCGGCGCGGGGTTCCCCGCCGGCGTCAAGTGGAGCCTAACCGCCAAGGGCGAGGAAATGCCCCGCGGGTATGTGGTCTGCAACGCCGACGAGATGGAGCCCAATACCTACAAGGACCGCATGCTGATGGAGCAGATGCCGCATCTGCTGATCGAAGGCATGATCATCTCGGCGCTCGCCAACAATGCGTTCCGGGGCTACATCTTCCTGCGCGGGGAATACCACGACGCCGCCGCGAGCATCGAGCGTGCGCTTGCCGAGGCCCGCGAGGCCGGCATTTTGGGTACGAGCGTGTTGGGCAGCGAGTTCGATTTCGACATCTTCCTGCACACCGGTGCCGGCCGCTACATCTGCGGTGAAGAGACCGCGCTGATCAACTCGCTGGAAGGCCGGCGCGCCAACCCGCGCTCCAAGCCGCCGTTTCCGGGCCAAAGCGGCGCTTGGGGCAAGCCGACGGTGGTCAATAACGTCGAAACGCTTTGCAACGCACCGCCGATTCTCTACCACGGCAAGGCGTGGTATCTGGGGCTTGCGCTTGAGGGCAGCGACGATGGCGGCACCAAGCTTTTCGGTTTTACCGGTCAGATCAAGAACCCGGGTCTTTGGGAGCTGCCACTTGGCACGACCGCCCGGGAGATCTTCGAGGACTACGCCCAAGGCATGAAGGATGGCTACCGGCTCAAGGCCTGGCAGCCCGGCGGCGCCGGCACCGGATTTTTGTTGCCCGAGCACCTCTCGGCGCAGATGTGCTCCAACGGCATCGCCGATGTGGGCACGCGCATGGGGACTGGGTTGTCGCTTGCCGTCGACCACACCGTCAACATGGTCTCGCTTTTAAGAAACATGGAAGAGTTCTTCGCCCGCGAATCCTGCGGCTGGTGCACGCCATGCCGCGACGGCCTGCCGTGGACGGTCAAACTCCTGCGCTCGCTTGAGCGCGGCGAGGGTGAGCAGGGCGACATCGAGATTCTCGAGGAGCTGACCGGCAAGCTCGGGCCCGGCAAGACGTTCTGTGCCCACGCCCCCGGCGCCGTCGAGCCGCTGGCCAGCGCGATCCAGTACTTCCGTGATGAATTCGAACAAGGCATTAGCCACCCAAGACGCGCCGCCCACGCTGAACCGATTCCCGTGGGCTCCATCTAGCGCTAATGCACGCCCGCAAGGGCCGACCGATTTTGACTAAACGCTGCCCGGCATGGACCGGGCATGAGGATGGGATAACGCCATGGCAACCATTCATGTCGACGGCAAGGACTACGAGGTCGATGGCAGCGACAATCTGCTGCACGCCTGTCTTTCGCTCGGGCTCGACATACCCTATTTCTGCTGGCATCCGGCGCTTGGGAGCGTTGGGGCTTGCCGCCAGTGCGCGGTCAAGCAGTACAAGGATAAGGACGACGACCGCGGGACGCTGGTGATGTCCTGCATGGCGCCGGTGAAGGATGACGCCTACATCTCGATCGAGGACGGTGAGGCGGCCGAATTCCGTGAAAGCGTGATCGAGTGGCTGATGGCCAACCACCCGCACGACTGCCCGGTGTGCGAGGAGGGCGGCCACTGCCATCTGCAGGACATGACAGTGATGACCGGCCATGACGACCGTCGCTACCGCTTTACCAAGCGTACCCACCGCAATCAGTACCTTGGCCCATTCATTGCCCATGAAATGAACCGCTGCATCACTTGCTACCGCTGTGTCCGCTTCTATAAGGACTACGCTGGCGGCGAAGATCTGGGCGCGTTCGGTGCCCACAGCAACATCTATTTTGGCCGGACCACCGAGGGCACGCTTGAAAGCGAGTTTTCCGGAAATCTGACCGAAGTCTGCCCGACCGGCGTCTTCACCGACCAGACCCACTCCGACCACTACACCCGCAAGTGGGACATGCAGTTCGCACCAAGCATCTGTCATCAGTGCTCCAGCGGCTGCAATACGAGCCCCGGCGAGCGCTACGGCGAAGTGCGTCGGATCGAGAACCGCTACAACGGCAGCGTCAATCACTACTTCCTCTGCGACCGAGGGCGGTTCGGCTACGGTTACGTCAACCGCGATGACCGACCGCGTTATCCGGAAATCCGGGAAGACGGTGTCATGCGCACAGCAGACGTCGGCCCGGCGCTGGACCACCTGGCCGACCAGCTCAGACAGACCTCGAAGATGGTCGGTATCGGCTCGCCTCGAGCAAGCCTTGAAAGCAACTACGCCCTGCGCGAGTTGGTCGGCGAGGCGAACTTCTCGGTCGGCATCGACCGCGCCGAATGGGAGCGCGTTACCTTGATGCGCCGCATCCTGGAGGAGGGCGCACTGCCCACGCCGTCGATGCGCGACATCGAACACCACGACGCCGTAATCATCCTGGGCGAAGATTTGACTCAGACCGCCGCGCGCGAAGCGCTGGCGGTGCGTCAGGTGGCCAACGCCAAGCGCAACGAGCTTGCCCGCGCCAACGACGTGCCCGAGTGGAACTTCAACGCGGCCGAAACGCTCGCTCAGGGGCGCAAGCTCCCGGTGGTCGTGGCAACGCCTGCCGAGACCAAGCTCGACGACATCGCCTCTCACGTCTACCGCGGCTCGGTCTCCGACATCGCGCGCCTTGGCCATGCGCTCGCGCACGCCCTCGACGCCGCCGCACCAAGCGTCGAGCTCGACGAAGATGATCGCACGCTGATCGACGCACTGGTTGAGGTAATCAAGGGCGCCGAGCGGCCATTGATTGTCTCCGGCGGTTCACTCAAGTCCAAGGCCGTGATCGAGGCCAGTGCCAACCTGGCGCGGGCGTTCAAGGCGGCGGGCAAGAACGGCTCCCTGCGCCTGATCAGCGGCGAGGCCAACAGCACCGGGCTTGCGCTGATGGGCGGCATGGCGCTTGAGAACGCGCTTGAGGCGCTGGATGACACCACGGCGCTGGTGGTGCTTGAAAACGATCTGTATCACCGGCTGCCAAGTGCCGAGGCCGAGCGTGCTTTCGAACGCGCAGCGTTCACGGTTGCCATTGATCATCAGCGAACGCCAACGGTCGAGCGCGCCGAGATCGTGCTGCCGGCCGGCACGTTCGCCGAAAGCGACGGGACGCTTGTTAACCACGAAGGCCGCGCCCAGCGGTTCTTCCAGGTCTACGACCCGAGCTATTACCGTCCGGACGACCTGACCCATGAGAGCTGGCGCTGGCTGCACGCGCTTCACTCAACGCTCGAGCAGCGCGAAGTAGACTGGACCCAGCTTGATCAGGTCACTGCCCACTGTGCCAAGGCGATTCCAACGCTTGCTGGCATCGAAAACGCCGCGCCCAGCGCCTCGTTTCGCATTCGCGGGCAGAAGATCGCCCGAATGCCGCACCGCTCCAGTGGCCGAACGGCCATGCGCGCCAACATCAGTGTGCATGAGCCGCGTACCCCGCAGGACGTCGATACCCCGCTTTCGTTTTCGATGGAAGGCTATAACGGTTACGCCGAACCACGGGCCGAAGTGCCGTTTGCCTGGGCGCCGGGCTGGAACTCGCCGCAGGCCTGGAATAAGTTCCAGGATGAAGTCGGCGGCCACCTGACCGCAGGCGACCCCGGTGTCCGGCTGATCGAGTGCGATGAGGGTGCCTCGGCGCTTTCGTACTTCACCGAGGTGCCGGGCCGCTCAAACGCGACCTGGCAGCTGGCCCCGCTGTATCACCTCTTTGGCAGCGAGCCAATGTCAGCCCGAGCCGCGCCGATTCAGGAGCGCATGTCCGAGCCGTACCTCGCGCTTCACCGGGATACCCTGATCGAAAAATCGCTTGCCGACGGGACGCCGGTGACGCTTGCCCAGGGTGACTGGACGGTTACGCTTCCGGTTCGTGCAAGCTCGGGCCTTCCGAGCGGCGTGATCGGCGTGCCGGTCGGGCTGCCCGGCATGCCGGTTGGTCTTGATTTCGATCAGGCCGTGACGTTCGACGTCGCCGAGGAGGTGCGCTCATGAGCTGGCTGACCCCGACCGTTGTCGAGACGTTGATCGCCGTGGCCCAGGCGATCGTGATTCTTTTGGGTGCGGTGATTGCGGGCGCACTTTTGAGCTTCGTCGAGCGTCGGGTGCTCGCGATCTGGCAGGACCGCTACGGCCCCAACCGGGTCGGGCCGTTCGGCTCGCTTCAGCTGGTGGCCGACATGCTGAAGATGTTCTTCAAGGAGGACTGGATTCCGGTCTTTGCCGACAAGAAGATCTTTACTCTGGCACCGGCCATCGCGATGGCCTCGCTCCTTCTGTCGTTCATGATCATCCCGATCACGCCGAACTGGGGCGTGGCCGACATGAACGTGGGTCTTCTGTTCTTTTTCGCCATGGCGGGGATCAACGTCTACGCCGTCTTGTTCGCAGGCTACGCCAGCGCCAACAAGTACGCGCTCCTGGGGGCACTTCGCGCCTCGGCCCAGACGCTTTCGTACGAGGTGTTCATGGGGCTGTCGCTGATGGGCGTGGTCGCCATGGCCGGCACCTTCAACATGCGCGACATCGTCACGGCTCAGGCCGACATGTGGAACATCATCCCGCAGTTCTTCGGCTTCTGTACCTTCCTGGTGGCAGGCATTGCGGTTACGCACCGTGCGCCGTTTGACCAGCCGGAGGCCGAGCAGGAGCTCTCCGATGGCTACCACATCGAGTATTCCGGCATGAAGTGGGGCATGTTCTTCGTCGGCGAATACGTGGGCGTGGTGCTGATTTCGGCACTGATCGCCACGCTGTTCTTCGGCGGCTGGACCGGGCCGTTGCTTCCGCCCATCGTGTGGTTCTTGCTCAAGACCGGCTTTTTCGTTGCGTTTTTCGTGCTGCTGCGCGCCGCGCTCCCGCGCCCGCGCTATGACCGCGTAATGGGGTTTGGCTGGAAGTTCTGCCTGCCGCTGACGCTTATCAATCTACTTGTTACCGGCGCGGTGATTCTCATCACCTCGCCCGCGACGTCGTAAGGGGGACGGCATGATCAAAAGCATACTTGCCGGGACCTGGTCGCAGCTGCGCACGCTCGGCATGGTCTTTATGCATGCGTTTCGAAAACGCGAAACGCTTCAGTATCCGGAAGAAAAGGTCTATCTGCCCCCGCGGTATCGTGGGCGCATTGTTCTGACGCGCGACCCCGACGGCGAAGAGCGCTGTGTGGCGTGCAACCTGTGCGCCGTGGCCTGCCCGGTCGGCTGTATTTCGCTTCAAAAGGGCGAGAAGGACGACGGCCGCTGGTACCCGGAGTTCTTTCGCATCAACTTCTCGCGCTGCATCTTCTGTGGGCTGTGTGAAGAGGCCTGCCCAACGTCGGCCATCCAGCTGACACCGGACTTCGAGCTTGGTGAGTACGACCGCCAGGAGCTGGTGTACGAGAAGGAAGACCTGCTGATCTCGGGGCCGGGCAAGGATCATAACTACAACTTTTACCGCGTCTCGGGGCTCGAGATTGCCGGTAAGAGCAAGGGGGCCGCGCAGAACGAGGCCGAACCGATCGACGTCAAGACGCTGTTGCCGTAACAGCCTAAGGATCTGCTCGTGGAATTTGCATTTTATCTGGCAGCGGCCGTGGCGGTGGTATCGACGCTTAGAGTCGTGACCAGCATCAATCCGGTGCACGCGCTCTTGTATCTGATCGTCTCGCTGATCGCAGTGGCGATGGTGTTCTTCGCTCTCGGCGCCCCCTTTGCAGGCGTACTCGAAATCATTGTCTACGCTGGCGCCATCATGGTGCTGTTCGTGTTCGTCGTCATGATGCTTAACCTGGGCCAGGCCGCCGTCGAGCAGGAAAGCAGCTGGCTGAATCCGAAGATGTGGATCGGGCCGTCCATTTTAGTGGGCATCATGCTTGTGATGATGATCGTTGCGCTCTTTGCAAGCCCGGTCGAGGGCACCATTACCGGTGAACTGATTGACGCCAAGGGCGTGGGCGTGGCGCTGTTCGGACCGTATGTTTTGATGGTCGAGCTTGCCTCGATGCTGCTTCTTGGGGCGCTGGTCACGGCGTATCACCTTGGCCGCGACGACACGTTGCGCCCGGCCCGGGACATGAACGAAAGGCGCCAACATCTGACGCGCGATCACCGGGGGACACGCCAATGACCGGTATTCCAGTCGAACACGGGCTGCTTCTGGCCTCGATTCTGTTTGCCATCGGCCTTGCGGGACTGATGGTTCGACGCAACATGCTCTTCGTTCTGATGTGTCTTGAGATCATGATGAACGCGGCGGCGCTTGCGTTCATCGTGGGCGGCACCCGTTGGGCCCAGCCCGACGGTCAGATCATGTTCATCATGGTGATTACGCTTGCCGCGGCCGAGGCAAGCATCGGCCTTGCGCTGCTCATTCAGCTCTATCGCCGCTTCAGGACCCTGGACATTGACCAGGTAAGTGAGATGAAAGGATGACCCTACTGCCTCTGGTTTTCGTCTTTCCGTTGCTGGGCGCCGTGCTCCTGGCCTTCATTCGCCAGATGCCAAGGCCTCTTGCCGCAACGGTCGGGGTCGGCTCGATCGGGCTTGCGGCGCTCAGTGCGCTGGTCGTCGGCCTCGACTTTTTCTCAAATGGAGCGCAGCCGGTCACGGTGACGCTCTGGCAGTGGATCTCGGTCGGTGACTTCACCCCGCGCTTCTCGCTCTACGTCGATGGGCTGACGCTCACCATGATGAGCGTGATCACCGGCGTGGGCTTTCTGATCCACCTGTTCGCGTCGTGGTACATGACCGAGGATCTGAAAGACACGAGCGGCTATCTCTATACCCGCTTCTTCGCCTACATGAACCTGTTCGTGTTCAGCATGCTGCTGCTGGTGCTGGCCGATAACCTGATGCTCCTGTATCTGGGCTGGGAAGGGGTGGGGCTCTGCAGTTATCTGCTGATCGGCTACTACTACCGGGGCCTTGATAACGCCAAGGCGGCCTTCAAGGCCTTTATCGTTACCCGTGTGGGCGATGTGTTTCTGGCCATCGGCATGTTCATCCTGTTTGCCAAGTTCCAGACCCTCGACATTCAGACGCTGCTTCAGCAGGCGCCAAAGGCGTGGGCGCAGGGCGATCTGATGGCGGAAGTCGCGGCGCTGATGCTGCTTGGGGGCGCGGTCGGTAAATCGGCACAGCTGCCGCTTCAGACCTGGCTTGCCGATGCGATGGCAGGCCCGACGCCGGTCTCTGCGCTGATTCACGCCGCGACCATGGTTACCGCCGGGGTCTATCTGATCGCGCGAACGCACGTCATCTTCGAGCTGGCGCCAATGACGCTCGAACTGGTTGGCATCATCGGCGCGGCCACGCTCCTGATTGCCGGGTTCTCGGCGCTTGCCCAAACCGACATCAAGCGTGTGCTGGCCTATTCGACCATGAGCCAGATCGGCTACATGTTCCTGGCGCTTGGCGTTCAGGCCTGGGACGCTGCGATCTTCCACCTGATGATCCATGCGTTTTTCAAGGCGCTGTTGTTCCTGACGTCGGGCTCGGTGATCATTGCCTGTCATCACGAGCAGGACATGTTCAAGATGGGCGGGCTTCGAAAGCCGCTGAAACTCGCTTACGCCTGTTTCTGGGTTGGGGGCGCAGCGCTTGCGGCGCTGCCGATCGTGACCGCGGGCTTCTATTCGAAAGACGAGATTCTGTGGCTGTCGTTCGCCTCGGGCCATGAAGTGCTTTGGTTCTTTGGGTTGATCGGGGCCTTTTTGACCTCGCTGTACACCTTCCGAATGATCTTTATTACCTTCCATGGTGAGGCCAACACTGAAGCGCATGCGCCGAAGGGGCTTGCGCATCATGTGCCGCTGGTGACGCTTCTGGTGCTGTCGACCTTTGTCGGTGCGCTGATCCACCCGCCACTGGAAGGCGTTCTTCCGGCCTCGCCCGAGGGCGACAGCGAAAGCCTCAAGCTGATTTTCGAGGTGCTGTCCTCGGTGGTCGCAATCGTTGGGCTTGGCATCGCGGCGGCGCTCTTTCTCGGCCGCAGGCGGTTGGTCAAGGCACTGGTCAAGACCGATCTGGGTCGCAACGGCTGGCGCTTTTTCAACAGCGCATTTGCCTTTGACTGGCTTTATGACTGGCTGATCGTCAAGCCGTTTCTGGCCATCGCCTGGCTCCATCGGGTGGATTGGATCAACGCGCTGGTCAACATCTGGCCCTGGCTTGCCAAGCAAGCCCACCGGGGCCTTAGCGTGACCCAGACCGGGCGCATTCGCTGGTACGCAGGCTCGATCACGGCAGGAGCAACCCTGATGCTGGTGCTGCTGGTTCTCGGATAACGACACAAGGAACTGTTAACGTCATGATCCTGCTTTGGCTCATACTCATTCCGTTTATCGGCGGCCTGCTGTGCTGGCAAACCGAGCGGTTCGGCATCAAGCCGCCGCGTGTAATCGCGCTGGTCACGATGCTTTTGGAGCTTGCGATTGCGATCGGGCTCTGGTGGCACGGGGACTACGGACTCGCGGACACCATCGGCGATACGCCGAACTGGGTGCTCGAATATCAACTGCCGTGGATCGAGCGCTTCGGCATCAGCTTCCATCTGGGGCTTGATGGCCTGTCGTTGATCATGATCCTGCTGACCGGGTTCCTGGGCGTTCTGGCCGTAACCTGTTCGTGGGCAGAGATCGACCGGCGCGTTGGATTCTTCCACTTGAACCTTCTGTGGATCATCGGGGCGGTGGTCGGCATCTTCCTCGCGATCGACCTGTTCCTGTTCTTCTTTTTCTGGGAAATGATGCTGGTCCCGATGTACTTCCTGATCGCGCTGTGGGGTCACAGCGGGTCAAAGGGGAACTCGCGGGTCGGCGCGGCGATGAAGTTCTTCATCTACACCCAGGCCTCCGGGCTCTTGATGCTGGTGGCGATTCTGGGGCTGGTGTTCGCGCATTTCCTGCAGGCGGGCGTGTTCACGTTCGACTATTCGGTACTTCGAACGACCACATTGTCCGAGCCGGTGGCGATGCTTCTGATGCTCGGGTTCTTTATCGCCTTTGCGGTGAAGCTTCCGGTGGTGCCGCTGCATGGCTGGCTGCCGGATGCCCACGCTCAGGCGCCAACGGCAGGCAGTGTCGATCTGGCCGGGATTCTTCTGAAAACCGCCGCCTACGGCATGCTCCGCTTCATGATGCCGATGTTCCCCGAGGCGGCAATGCAGTTCGCGCCGGTTGCGATGGCGCTTGGATTGATCGGGATTTTCTACGGCGCCGTCATGGCGTTTTCCCAGACCGACGTCAAACGCTTGATTGCCTGCTCGAGCATTTCCCACATGGGCTTCGTACTGATCGGCATTTTCTCCAATACGTTGATCTCGCTGCAGGGCGTGGTCGCGTTGATGGTTGCGCACGCGTTTTCCTCGGCAGGGCTCTTTATCGTGAGTGGCCAGCTCTATGAGCGGCTCGGCACGCGAGACATGCGTGAGATGGGCGGGCTTTTTGGCAAGGTCGGAGCGCTTCCGGGCTTTGCGATGGTGTTCGTGATGGCCTCGCTCGGCATGCCGGGGACCGCCAATTTCATCGGGGAATTCCTGATTCTCTTCGGGGCGTTTGAAGTGGTGCCCTGGGTGGTGGTGGTCGCAAGCATCGGGTTGGTACTGGCCGCGGTCTATTCCCTGATCCTGATGCAGCGGATCTATTTTGGTCCGGCCAAGATCGATCGTGCCTACTCAGGCCTCGATACCCGTGAATTCCTGATGCTTTTGACGCTGTTCGTGCTCACCATCGCGCTCGGGTTCTTCCCGCAGCTGGTGCTGGATGTTTCCGAGCATGCCATGACCGAGGTGGTTACCTGGGTCTCCGCCGCCACGAACTCTTCGACACTGTAGGGCCGCCATGAATCTGACATTTTCACATCTAATTGCGCTTTTGCCGCTGATGCTGGTCTGTGTGACCGTGGTGATCGTCATGCTGACGGTGGCGTGGCGGCGCAGCCATTTCGTGAGCGCAACGCTTACGGTCATCGGCCTTAACGCTGCGCTTGCCTCCCTGATTCTGGTCGGGCAGGTCGCCCCGATTCAGGTCACGCCGCTGGTGATGATCGACCACTACAGCATCCTGTACATGGCGATGATCCTGATCGCGGCGCTTGCGTGTTCAACGCTTGCCTACGCCTATCTGGAAACGCTGCCGGATCAGCGCGATGAGTTCTATATGCTGCTCGGCTGCTCGGTGGCCGGCGGGCTTTTGCTGGTGTCGAGCCAGCATCTGACGTCGTTGTTCATCGGGCTCGAGCTGATGTCGCTGCCGCTCTATGGCATGGCGGCCTACGCCTTCAAGGAGCGGCTGTCGCTTGAGGCGGGCATCAAGTACATGGTGCTCTCGGCCATGGCGAGCGCGTTCCTGTTGTTCGGAATGGCGCTATTGTACGCCGAAAGCGGCACGCTCTCGTTCACTGGCCTCGGGGCGAGTCTTGCCAATGACGCGCTTCACAGCAACTGGGTCGTGGCAGGCGTTGGCCTGATGGTCGTCGGGCTCGGGTTCAAGGTCTCCGTCGCGCCATTTCATCTGTGGACGCCGGACGTCTACGAAGGGGCGCCGGCACCGGTATCTGCGTTTCTGGCCACCGTCAGCAAGATTGCGGTGTTTGCGGTGCTGATGCGGTTGTTCAGCCTGGCACCGGCGACGGGGGACGGCTGGCTTCATACCGTGATCGCGTTGATGGCGCTGTTGTCGATGGTGGTGGGTAATCTGTTGGCACTGATGCAGAAAAACCTGAAACGCATCATCGGGTATTCGTCGATCGCGCATCTGGGGTATCTATTGACGGCGCTGGTGGCGAGCGACGGTCTGGCGCTCGAGGCGGCGGCGATTTATCTGGCAACGTATGTGGCCACGACGCTCGGCGCGTTCGGCGTGATTACGCTGGTCTCGAGCCCCTACAAGGGCTCGGATGCAGGGCTTTTGTACCATTACCGCGGTCTGTTCTGGCGCCGGCCGTACCTGACGGCGGTGCTGACCGTGATGATGCTGTCCCTTGCCGGCATTCCAATGACCGCTGGCTTCATCGGCAAGTTCTACATCTTCACCGTCGGGGTCGAATCCGAACTCTGGTGGCTGGTCGGGGGTGTGGTACTTGGAAGCGCTCTGGGGCTTTATTATTACCTGAGGGTCATGGTTACGCTGTACCTGAAATCCGCCGATGAGCCCGAGCGCGACGCGCCGAACGACTGGGCGCAGCAGGTTGGTGGCCTGATGGTGCTGCTTTTGGCCGCGCTGGTGTTCCTGATCGGTGTCTATCCGCAGCCGTTGATCGATCTGGTGCAGATGGCCGGGATTCAAATGCCGACCTGATCGTGCGCTCGATGCCTTTGGAAAACGCCGCTTACTGCGGCGTTTTTTTATGGGGAAGCGTGATGTCCATGCAGCTCAATAGAGTGTGTTGAATCAGATTGAAATTGTCGTCGCTGACCATGAGGTAGCGGCCGGGCCTTAAGCGCGTCAGGCCCTCGAAGTTATCCAAAAGCCAGCCGTCGCTCGAGTACAGGGTGGCAAGTGTCGAGACGTCTGCGTGATTCGATGAGCCGAGCCTTGCGTAGCGAAGTGAAATGGCAAGCGGTCTTGGCGGGTCGAAGGCGCGCTCGAGCGTCAAAATGCCTTCACCGAGAGGCGCAAGCGCGGTCAGGCTGCTTTGAGACGGCTCGGCCAGTTCGTAGTGCCACGTATGGCCGTGTAAATCAAAAAGCCGCGTTGTCTTGGCCGGTGCGCCCCTGGGCGGTCGTTCGAGCCCGGCAATAATGGTGCCGTCCTCGAGGGTGCCGACCGCCTCGAGCCCACCGTTGTAGCGAACGCCTTCAAGCGCCTCGGGCCGAAGCGGGGCGCCGACGGCGCGGCCGGTCAGCGTGAAGTATTGCAAGCGGTCGTCGAGTTCCAGCCCGATCAACAGACGCTTGCGCCCCTGTGTGTCGTGGGTGAGCGTCATGCCTTCGGAGTCGCCGGCGCTGCTTTTGAGAATCCGGCCTCTGGGGTCGGTCAGCCGGGTGCTGCCCTGGATCGTCAGGTCGCGCAGGGTATCGCCTTCAAAGGTGAGCGTGCCCCAGTAGAGGCGGGCGCGATCAGAGAGCAGATAGAGCGTTTTCGTCTGCGCATCGAAGGCCAGATCCGAGATGCCGCCAAGCGTGTCGCCTTGTGGGGTTTCGCCGGGCAGGTTCAGGGTTCCGCACCAGTGAACGTTCTCCGATGGGCCTTCGCCTGCCTGGCCCATGCTGACAGGGCCTGCCATCGAACAGCCACTCAGGGCCAGGCCAAGAGCATATGTGGCTAGAAGAATTCGGGGGTGCTTGGGCATCCGGTTGGCGACTCGATTGCGTTATAGTGCGCAAAAGCGTACTACAAGCCATCAAGAGGGACTACATGACACGTATTGCCATTATGGGGGCCGCCGGACGCATGGGCCGTGTACTTCTAACCGCGGCGCATCAGGCCGATAACGCAACGCTCGGCGCTGCCGTGATTCGACCGGGCAGCTCGCTGGTTGGCGTCGATGCTGGTGAGCTTGCCGGGCTTGGCCGGATTGATGTCGCCACAACGGGTGATGTGCGCGCCGTGGCCGACGATATTGATGTGTTGATCGATTTCACTACCCCGCAGCTGACGCTTGAGAATCTGGCCTTTTGTGCCGAGCACGGTAAGGCGATCGTGATTGGCACCACCGGCTTTACCGATGGGGAACTCGAAACGCTCGACAGCTACAAGGCCCGCGTACCGATGGTCTTTGCCGCCAACATGAGCACCGGGGTTAATCTGTTGGTAAACCTTTTGAAGACGGCGTCGAAGGCGCTCGGCGAGGCCGGCTATGACATCGAGGTGATCGAGGCGCACCATCGCCACAAGGTCGATGCGCCCTCCGGCACGGCATTGATGCTCGGTGACGCGGTGGCCGAGCCGCTCGGGCGTACTCTCAAGGAGCATGGCGTGTTTGCCCGTGAAGGCCAGTGCGGCCCACGGCGTGATGATGAGATCGGCTTTGCGACGGTCCGGGCCGGCGACATCGTCGGCGAGCACACGGTGCTGTTCGCGACCGAAGGCGAGCGCATTGAGCTTACCCACAAGGCCTCGAGCCGGATGACGTTCGGCAAGGGCGCGGTGCGGGCGGCTGCGTGGGTCGCAACACAGCCCGCTGGCCGGTTCGACATGCAGGATGTGCTCGGAATCAAGTAAGTCGCTGGTGTCGGCAGGCTGAATCGGGTATCATCGATCCAATTTGGCCGCCGACAGAGGGCGCGTCGAAGCCACCGTACACAAAAAGCGGGATGGAACCTCACAAGGCTTTCGTCCCGCTTTTTTGCGACCTGCAGGCTCGGCCCTGACTGCCCCTGAGCCGGTATCATCACGGCAACAAGGAAACGTCAGGCCCGAGAGATCGATAGTCTTGGGAGGATGTTGCGTTGAAACCGGCAATACTTGCATTGGAAGATGGCACTGTATTTCACGGTATTTCCATTGGTGCAGAAGGCGAAAGCAGCGGCGAAGTCGTCTTCAATACGGCGATGACCGGCTATCAGGAAATACTGACCGACCCCTCCTACTCCCGCCAGATCGTTACCCTCACATACCCCCACATCGGCAGTACCGGCATCAACGAAGAAGACATCGAGTCACAGCGCATCTGCGCCGCTGGCCTGATCATTCGTGATCTGCCCCGTCTGGTCAGTAACTTTCGAAGCGTTCGCGGCCTCGATGAGTATCTGGCTGCCCAGAACATTCAGGGCATTGCAGACATCGATACCCGCAAGCTGACGCGCATCTTGCGGGACAAGGGTGCTCAGAACGGCGCGATCCTTGCAGGCAGTGCTGCCGAAGGCGATGACGCCGCCGAGCGGGCGCTCGAGGCGGCGCGCGGGTTTCCGGGGCTCAAGGGGATGGATCTGGCGAAGGAATCGAGCGTCGAGAAAACGTTCGAGTGGCACGAAGGCGAGTGGGTGCTGGGCAAGGGGTATCTGGACGCGGCCGGTCAGAGCCGTCCGTACCACGTCGTGGCCTTTGATTATGGCACCAAGTACAACATCTTCCGCATGCTGACAAGCCGTGGCTGTCGAGTGACAGTGGTTCCGGCGCAAACGCCGGCCGAGGACGTGCTGGCCATGAACCCGGATGGCGTTTTCCTTTCCAATGGCCCGGGTGATCCCGAGCCGTGCGATTACGCCATTACCGCAATTTCGGGCATTCTCGAGCGTGGCGTGCCGGTCTTCGGGATATGCCTCGGGCATCAGCTTCTGGCGCTGGCCAGTGGCGCCAAGACCGTCAAGATGGGGCATGGCCACCATGGTGCGAACCATCCGGTGCAGGACCTTGAGTCCGGCGTGGTCATGATCACCAGCCAGAACCACGGGTTCGCGGTTGATGAAACGACGCTTCCGGCCAACCTCAAAGCGACGCATCGCTCGCTGTTCGACCAGACGCTTCAAGGCATCGAGCGCACCGATTGCCCGGCCTTCAGCTTTCAGGGTCATCCGGAAGCGAGCCCGGGGCCGCACGATGTGGCGCCGCTGTTCGACCGGTTTGTCGCGATGATGGCCGAGCGCCGCAGTTAAGTCGCCGAACACGCTTTTTGTATTACATCACCAGGTTTACGCGGACACTGTCATGCCCAAACGTACCGACATCCAAAGCATTCTGATCATTGGCGCTGGCCCGATCGTTATCGGCCAGGCCTGCGAGTTCGACTATTCCGGCGCTCAGGCGTGCAAGGCGCTGCGTGAAGAGGGGTACCGGGTCATTCTGGTCAACTCCAACCCGGCCACCATCATGACCGACCCGGTCATGGCGGACGCGACCTACATCGAGCCCATCACGTGGGAAACGGTCGCGCGCATCATCGAAAAAGAGCGCCCCGATGTGCTGCTGCCGACCATGGGCGGCCAGACGGCGCTCAACTGTGCGCTCGAACTCGAGCGCCAGGGCGTGCTGGAGAAGTTCGGGGTCGAGATGGTCGGCGCCAACGCTCAGACCATCGAGAAAGCCGAAGACCGCGACCTGTTCGACCAGGCGATGAAGAACATCGGCCTCGAGTGCCCGAAAGCCAAGATCGCGCATGAGATGGATGAGGCGTGGGAGATTCAGAGCGAACTCGGCTTCCCCTGCATCATTCGTCCGTCCTACACCATGGGTGGCTCCGGCGGCGGCGTGGCGTACAACAAGGAAGAGTTCGAAGAGATCTGCCACCGCGGATTCGAGCTGTCCTCCAACCATGAGCTTTTGATCGACGAATCGCTTTTGGGCTGGAAGGAGTACGAGATGGAGGTCGTTCGGGACAAGAACGACAACTGCATCATCGTATGTGCGATCGAGAACTTTGACCCGATGGGCGTGCACACCGGCGACTCCATTACGGTTGCGCCAGCGCAGACGCTGACCGACAAGGAATATCAGTTGATGCGTAACGCATCCCTTGCGGTGCTGCGCGAGATCGGTGTCGAGACCGGCGGGTCCAACGTGCAGTTCGGCGTGGATCCGAACACCGGTCGGATGGTCGTCATCGAGATGAATCCGCGCGTGTCGCGCTCTTCGGCGCTGGCCTCGAAAGCCACTGGCTTCCCGATTGCCAAGATCGCGGCAAAGCTTGCGATAGGTTACACCCTCGACGAGCTTCAAAACGACATCACCGGTGGGGCGACGCCTGCGTCGTTCGAGCCGGCGATCGACTACGTCGTGACCAAGATTCCCCGGTTCACGTTTGAAAAATTCCCGCAGGCCAACGACCGTCTGACCACCCAGATGAAATCAGTGGGCGAGGTCATGGCGATCGGTCGTACCTATCAGGAGTCGATGCAGAAAGCGCTGCGCGGCCTCGAGATCGGTGTGGACGGGTTCGCACCGAAACTGACCCGCTTCGACGATGAATCGATGACCCTGCTTCAGGGCGAGCTTCAGCGTCCAGGCGCCGACCGCATGTTCTATGTTGCGGACGCCTTCAGAGCCGGTCTCTCGCTTGATCAGGTGTTCAATTACACCAAGATCGATCGCTGGTTCCTGGTTCAGATTCAGGAGCTGATCGAGCTTGAGGCGGTCATCGGCACGAAGGGCTTTGCCGACCTCGATTACCGCGAGGTCTTTGGCTGGAAGCGCAAGGGCTTCAGCGATGAGCGCATCGCACACCTGATGGGCGTGTCCGAAAATGAGTTCCGGGCGTTTCGTCACACGCTCGGCCTGCACCCGGCCTACAAGCGCGTCGATACCTGCGCGGCCGAGTTTGCCACGTCCACGGCGTACATGTACTCGACCTACGAGGAAGAGTGCGAAGCCGAGCCAAGCGACCGTAAAAAAATCATGGTGCTCGGTGGCGGTCCGAACCGGATCGGTCAGGGCATCGAGTTCGACTACTGCTGCGTTCACGCCGCACTCGCCATGCGCGAGGACGGCTATGAAACCATCATGGTCAACTGCAACCCTGAAACCGTTTCGACCGATTATGACACCAGTGACCGCCTCTATTTCGAGCCGGTAACGCTTGAGGATGTGCTCGAGATCGTCGCCAAGGAAAAGCCGGTCGGTGTGATCGTGCAGTTCGGTGGCCAGACACCGTTGAAGCTTGCGCGTGATCTCGAGGCGGCGGGCGTGCCGATCATCGGTACCACGCCTGATGCGATCGACCGGGCCGAAGACCGTGAGCGATTCCAGCACATGATCGAAAAGCTTGGCCTGAAGCAGCCGCCCAACGCGACGGCGCGGAGTTTCGAGGAGGCGTTCACCAAGGCCGAAACCATCGGTTATCCGCTGGTGGTGCGCCCGAGTTACGTGCTGGGTGGCCGGGCGATGGAGATCGTTTACACCGCCGACGAACTCGAGCGTTATATGACGTATGCGGTCAAGGTCTCCAACGACTCACCGGTGCTGCTCGATCACTTCCTGAATCACGCGGTGGAAGTCGACATCGACGCTGTCAGCGACGGTAAGCAGGTCGTGATTGGCGGCATCATGCAGCACATCGAACAGGCCGGCGTGCACTCCGGCGATTCCGCCTGCTCGCTGCCGCCGTATTCGCTGCCCGCCGATGTTCAGGACGAGATGCGCGATCAGGTCAAGCGTATGGCGCTGGAGCTGAATGTGGTGGGCTTAATGAACGTGCAGCTGGCGTGGCAGGATGGCGAGATCTATGTGATCGAGGTCAACCCGAGAGCGTCACGCACCGTGCCGTTCGTGTCCAAGTGCATCGGGCGTTCGCTTGCCCAGGTAGCGGCGCGCTGCATGGCCGGTCAGACGCTTGCCGAGCAGAATTTCACCCTTGAGCGCATCCCGAGTTTTTATAGCGTCAAGGAAGCGGTGTTCCCGTTCAACAAGTTCCCAGGCGTTGACCCAATCCTGACGCCGGAAATGAAATCCACCGGTGAGGTGATGGGCAGTGGCGAGACCTTCGCCGAGGCCTTCTATAAAGCCCAGATCGGCGCGAGTGAGGCGATGCCGCCGTTAACCGGCGACCGCACGGCGTTTCTGTCGGTTCGGGATCCGGATAAGGCCGAGGTTATCGATGTGGCACGCTCTCTGCTAACATTGGGCTTTTCCTTGATCGCAACTCGAGGCACGGCCGAGGCGCTTACCGAGGCGGGCATCGAGGTCAGCGTGGTCAATAAGGTGTACGAAGGCCGTCCGCATATTGTCGATATGCTCAAAAACGACGAAGTGGCCTACATCGTAAATACCACCGAAGGCCGTCAGGCGATCAGCGATTCCTCCGTCATCCGCCGTACTGCACTTGCTCATAAAGTGCCTTATGCGACCACGATCGCAGGCGCTAAGGCGGTCTGTATGGCGCTTGAATATGGCAACGATATTAAAGTGCGTCGGCTGCAGGAGCTGCACGCAGGAGTAGTTTATGAATAAATTTCCCATGACCGTGGAGGGCGAGCGTGCCCTTCGGGAAGAGTTGGAGCATTTAAAGGGTGTCGAGCGCCCTACCGTGATTGCCGCAATCTCGGAAGCCCGTGAGCATGGCGACCTGAAGGAAAACGCCGAGTATCACGCTGCGCGGGAGCAGCAGGGGTTCATCGAGGGGCGTATTCAGGAGATCGAATCCAAGCTATCGGCGTGCCAGGTAATCGATGTCACCAAGATGCCGGCCAATGGCAAGGTGATCTTCGGTGTGACGGTCAGTCTGACCAACCTCGATACCGATGAAGAAGTCTGCTATCGCATCGTTGGTGAAGATGAGGCCGACATCAAGCAGGGCAAGATTTCAGTCACTTCTCCGATCGCGCGTGCGCTGATCGGCAAGGAAGAGGGCGACGTGGTCAACGTCAAGACGCCCGGTGGCGAAGTCGAGTACGAAATCAGTGAGGTCGAGCACCGCTGAGTGCTCGAGCCTGACTGAAACACCAACGCCCGCAAATGCGGGCGTTGGTGTTTTCACAAGGGCCAAAGCGGAACCTTCAGGAGGTGTGACGTGCCACGTTGGACAGCTTCGGTTTCGCCTTGGGGTTCTTTCGATAAAGCAAAACCATCTTGCCGATAGTTTGCACAACCTCTGAACGTGTCCCCATACTGATCTCGGACAGCAAGGCCTTGCGCGCATCGCGATCGGGTATGGCAATCTTGACCTTGATCAATTCATGATCGAACAGCGCTCGATCGATTTCAGCCATGGCGCCATCGGACAGGCCGTTTTCGGAAACCAGAACGACCGGGTTCAGGTGATGCCCGATGCTGCGAAAGCTTTTCTTTTGTGCCGCTGTAAGGCTCATGGTATCTTCTTTGCTCGTATAAACGTCGGTAATTCGTGTGCTGGCGTCCATTCTACGCTAGTCACCCAAGCCATCGCCAACCCTGCATGCCTTACGCGGTATAATAAAGGGTGTGATCAGGAAATGTCCTCGTGAAACGATCCAAATCAAGTGCCAATTGGTTGAAGGAGCACTTCGACGACGCCTACGTTCAGCGCTCCCGTGATGATGGTTATCGAAGTCGTGCGAGTTATAAGCTGCTCGAGATCGATGAAAAGGACCAGTTATTGGGTGCCGGAATGACGGTGGTCGATCTTGGCGCTGCGCCTGGTGGCTGGAGCCAGATCGCGGCCGAGCGCGTCGGAACGTCCGGTGTGGTCATCGCGACCGATATTCTAGAAATGGACGCGCTGGCCGATGTGAGTTTCATTAAGGGGGATTTCACGGAAAACGATGTCCTGGATGCTATCATGACAGAGATAGATGGGCGTCCCGTGAATCTGGTGCTTTCGGATATGGCGCCGAACATGAGCGGCCAGGCGGCCATCGACCAGCCTCAAGCCATGTATCTGGTCGAGCTTGCGCTCGATATGGCAACACAAGTGCTCTCTCCCGGAGGCAATTTTCTGGTCAAGGTGTTTCAGGGAGAAGGGTTCGATGACTACCTTCAACAGATGCGGTCGCATTTCAAGAAGGTTATGACGCGCAAGCCCAAGGCATCCCGCGCTCGCTCGCGTGAGGTCTACTTGCTTGGAAGAGAATTTCGTACCTAGGCTTGCAAGACCGCCTCAAAGCCCTCACTTTCTCTAGGATAAAGGTGCTTGAGTGGGTCGAGCCGCTGGAATGACGTAATGAGGGTGATCCCTTGAACGATATGGCTAAGAATCTGATTTTATGGTTGATCATCGCAGCAGTTTTGCTGACGGTGTTCAATAATTTTAATGTGGATAATTCACCGCAGGCGATGAATTACTCACAGTTCGTGGAGCAGGTCCAAAATGATCAGATCCGCCAGGTAACAATCGACGGGTATACCATCAGTGGTGATCGTCAGGATGGCTCGTCCTTCCAGACCATCCGACCTGCGGTTCAGGATCCCAAGCTGATCGATGATCTGCTTAGCCATAGCGTGGTCATTCAGGGCAAGAAACCTGAAGAGCAGAGCATCTGGTCCAGGCTTTTGATCGCAAGTTTCCCGATACTTATTATCCTGGCGATCTTTTTGTTCTTCATGCGTCAGATGCAGGGTGGGGGCGCCGGTAAGGGCGGGCCCATGAGCTTTGGTAAATCCAAGGCCAAGCTCCTGTCTCAGGACCAGATCAAAACCACGTTCAAGGATGTGGCGGGCTGCGATGAAGCCAAGGAAGAAGTCGAAGAGCTGGTCGACTATCTGAAAGACCCTTCCAAGTTTCAGCGGCTCGGTGGTCAGATACCGCGCGGTGTCCTGATGGCGGGGCCGCCGGGTACAGGTAAGACGCTTCTTGCCAAGGCGATCGCGGGCGAAGCAAAGGTGCCGTTCTTTACGATCTCCGGTTCCGATTTCGTTGAGATGTTCGTAGGTGTCGGTGCATCGCGTGTTCGTGACATGTTCGAGCAGGCCAAGAAGCAGTCGCCCTGCATTATCTTTATCGATGAGATCGATGCCGTGGGTCGTTCGCGTGGCTCCGGTATGGGCGGTGGCCACGACGAGCGTGAGCAGACGTTGAACCAGCTTCTGGTCGAGATGGACGGTTTCGATCCGAACGATGGCGTTATCGTGATTGCTGCGACCAACCGGCCTGACGTGCTCGACCCCGCGCTTTTGCGTCCAGGTCGTTTTGACCGCCAGGTTACGGTCGGGCTGCCTGACATTCGTGGCCGTGAACATATCCTGAACGTACACCTTCGCAAGGTGCCGCTTGCCGACGACGTCAAGCCCGAGCTTATTGCGCGCGGTACACCCGGCTTTTCAGGGGCCGATCTTTCCAATGTCGTCAATGAGGCTGCGCTTTTTGCTGCGCGTCGCAATCGCCGTTTGGTGTCAATGGAAGAGCTTGAATCTGCCAAGGACAAGATCATGATGGGCGCTGAACGTCGTTCCATGGTGATGTCCGAGAAAGAGAAGCGAAATACTGCCTATCACGAGGCTGGGCACGCGATCATCGGTCTATTGATGCCCGAGCATGATCCAGTCTACAAGGTGACCATTATTCCGCGTGGTCGGGCCTTGGGTGTAACCATGTTCCTGCCCAGCGAAGACCGTTACAGCTTCAGCCGGCAGCAGATTCTCAGTCAGATCTGTTCCCTGTTCGGTGGGCGCATCGCTGAGGAGATGACGCTTGGCCCTAACGGGGTTACTACCGGCGCCTCGAACGACATCAAGCGCGCGACCGAACTTGCTCACAGCATGGTTGCAAAATGGGGACTTTCTTCCGAAATGGGCCCGCTGATGTACGACGAGGATGAGTCTCATCAGTTCCTTGGTGGTCCGGGCAGCGGGGGCGGCAAGTTCAACTCGCCTGAAACCACGTCGCGTCTCGATAAGGAAGTGCGTCGAATCATCGATGAGTGCTACAAGCAGGCAGCCCAGTTGCTTGAAGATAATCGAGATAAACTCGATATGATGGCTGAGGCGTTGGTTCAGTACGAAACGATCGATACGGACCAGATCAAGGACATTATGGAAGGCCGCTACCCGCAGCCACCCAAAGACTGGAACGATAACGGTCCGACCGGCGGCACACCTGCGGCATCTGATGAATCCGAGCCGGATGAATCTTCGCAAGATGATGACGATGTAAAACGCAGGCCTTCAGATCCCCTTGGTGGGCCTGCAGGGCACTGACGAAAAGGCCGCTTCGAGCGGCCTTTTTTATATGCATCTCGCTTAATCAATTAAGGGTACGTAATGGCATTACCGAGCACGCTGGCCTGCGGCACGCATACACTCGATCTTTCTCGGCCTGTGGTGATGGGGGTATTGAATGTAACCCCTGATTCCTTTTCTGACGGTGGTCACTACACAACGATGGACGCGGCCGTTCGTCAGGCTGAAAACATGTTGCGTGATGGAGCTCGGATCATCGATATCGGCGGCGAGTCCACGCGACCGGGTGCTGAGGTAGTGTCTTCCGAAGAAGAGCTTGAGCGGGTTGTGCCGGTGGTGGCGCGATTGGTCGAGGAATTCGGATGCCTTGTTTCGCTGGATACCAGTTGTCCTGAGGTCATGCGCGAGGGCGCGAAAGCCGGGGCCGGAATTATCAATGATGTCCGCTCTCTGACGCGCGAGGGCGCGCTTGAGGCGGCGGCGGCGAGCGAGTTAGCCGTATGCGTGATGCACATGCGTGGAGAGCCCGCCACCATGCAGCAGCAAGTGGACTACGGTGCGCCGATCGAAGAAGAGGTATTTCGGTTTCTGGAGGATCGCGTCCGGGTCTGTCAGGCTGCCGGAATTTCAAAGGATAGGATGATCGTTGATCCCGGATTTGGTTTTGCCAAGACGATTGAGCATAATCTGCGGTTAATGAATCGTTTACACTCGCTTCAATCGCTTGAGCGCCCGCTTTTAGTAGGCGTTTCTCGTAAAAGCATGATTGGCAAGGCACTTGGCCGCGAGGTCGAGGATCGTTTGCCGGGCGGGTTGGCGCTGGCTGCACTGGCTGTGCAGCAGGGAGCCGCCATCTTACGAACACATGATGTTGGCCCGACCGTTGATGCCGTCAACATGGCTTGGGCCGTGCTAAAGGAAGGCACTAACTAATGGCAAGACAGTATTTTGGAACGGATGGTATTCGCGGTACCGTCGGTGAGTCGCCGATCACGCCAGATTTCATGCTTAAGCTTGGATGGGCGGCAGGTCGCGTATTTGCAAAAAAAGGGCGCTCTCGGGTCATTATTGGCAAGGATACCCGCATCTCCGGGTACATGTTTGAGTCCGCGCTTGAAGCTGGTTTCTCGGCGGCAGGGGTCGATGTGTCTCTACTGGGGCCAATGCCCACACCTGGCATCGCGTACCTGACCCGCACGTTTCATGCTGAGGCGGGCGTTGTAATCAGTGCGTCTCACAATTCGTTTCAAGACAACGGCATCAAGTTCTTCTCAAGTGAAGGCACTAAGCTTCCTGATGCTCTGGAGGCCGACATCGAGGCCGCGCTCGAGCTTCCAATCGAGACGGTCGGCCCCGACCGTCTCGGCAAGGTCGCGCGTATCAATGATGCTGCCGGTCGCTATATCGAATTTTGTAAATCCAGTATGCCAAGCCGAGCAGGCCTTCACGGCATGAATATCGTGGTCGACTGTGCTCATGGCGCCACCTACCACATTGCGCCGAACGTTCTTCGTGAGCTGGGTGCGAATGTCACAGTCATCGGCGCATCCCCTGATGGAGTCAACATCAATAAGGATGTAGGTTCCACTCACCCGCGCTCACTGCAGGCCAAGGTACTGGAGACCGGTGCTGATCTTGGGGTGGCCTTCGATGGGGACGGCGACCGTGTAATCATGGTTGATGAGCGAGGTCAGTTGGTTGATGGCGATGACATCCTCTATATCATTGCGCGTGACCGGTTTGACCGTGAAGTTCTTGGCGGCGGTGTCGTCGGTACACTGATGTCGAACTTTGGGCTCGCGGCCGCATTTCAGAAGCTGGGTGTGCCGTTTGAGCGCGCCAAGGTCGGCGACCGCTATGTGCTCGAGCGCATGGAAGAGAAGGGCTGGAAGCTCGGAGGCGAATCATCCGGGCACCTTGTCTGCGGTCACGTTCAGACCACAGGTGACGGGATTGTTTCCGCGTTGCAGGTGCTAGCTGTCATGCAGCGTACCGGCAAGACGCTTCAGTCACTTCTGATGGGGCTTGAAAAGGCACCTCAGGCTCTGATCAACGTTCGGCTAACGCCTGGGTCCGATAAGGACGCGTTGATGCGAAACGACACGGTGGCTCAGGCCGTCGAAAGCGTCGAGCAAGAGCTTGGCGAGCAAGGTCGGGTATTGTTACGTCCCTCGGGGACCGAGCCGTTGATCCGTGTTATGGTCGAAGGTCGTCCGCATTTTGACGTCAATAAGCTGGCTCAACGCATTGCTGATGCGCTGGAAGAGGCGCTGGCCGTGTAGTTGCGAGTTGTATTCCGATAATCGCTCTATTACCATCCATCACCACCTGAGGGGGGCGCCATGCGTATTCCGCTAATAGCGGGCAATTGGAAAATGAACGGATCTCTGGCATTGATCGAAGATTTCGGGAACGCGTTTTCAAGAACGTCGTTTTTGTCCAGCGCGATCGATATAGCCGTTATTCCGCCGTTTCCCTATCTGGCAAACGCCGATGAAGCGTTCGAGGGGACCCCTGTTCAGATTGGCGCTCAAACGCTTTATGGAGAGGCCTCCGGTGCATTCACGGGGGCGGTTTCGGCCAGCATGCTGAAGGAGTTTGGCGTGCATTATGTATTGGTCGGGCACTCTGAGCGCCGAACTCTGTTTAAGGAAGATGACGCTGCCATTCTTGCTCAGGCAAGAGCGGCCATCGATGAGGGGATCGTTCCGATTCTCTGCGTCGGCGAAACTCTGGAAGAACGCGATGAAAATCGCTTCGATGACGTGGTTCTCGGTCAATTAGATGCCGTCATGAACGGCTTGAGCGAAGAGCAGCGTCGTCAATTGGTCGTCGCGTACGAGCCTGTCTGGGCGATCGGTACCGGTCGTACGGCCACGCCTGAACAGGCTCAGGAAGTACATGCATCCTTACGCGCGCGCCTTCGCCACTACGATGAGAATCTGGCCGACAACATGCGCCTTCTTTATGGAGGTAGTATGAAACCTGCGAATGCGCAGGAGCTTCTGTCCCAGGCCGACATCGATGGTGGTTTGATTGGCGGTGCGTCATTGAAGCCGGATGATTTCATAGCCATTTGTCACGCTGCAGGTTGAACTCATGCAAGTCGCCATTTTATTGGTACATGTAGTACTGGCCATCGCATTGATTGCGCTGGTTCTCATTCAGCAAGGAAAAGGTGCTGAGGCCGGCGCTGCCTTTGGCGGCGGTGCGTCTCAGACGGTGTTCGGGTCCCAGGGCAGCACCAGCTTTCTTGCGAAATTTACAGGGCTCCTCGCTGCATTGTTCTTTGTAACGTCGCTGGCCCTGGCTTGGTTCGTAAGTCACGATTCCAGTGATGAAAGTGGTATTCCGGATGCAGCCGTGATCGAACAGCAGAAATCGCTTTCACCGACCCTTGATGACGGTGACTCCGCGGCGGGCTCTAAGCGTGCTCAAGAGCGTGGTGATGCGTCTGAAGGCAGCGGTCTTACGGCCCCGTCGGCGTCGGATCAAAATAATTCGGCGCCAGCCCTTGACGAGGGTGGCTCAAGTCTGGATAATTCAGCGCCAGCATCGGGAGACAAAGAAACAGGGTCTTCCGGTCAGTAAAGCAGTAACTGGGTAAGTAATTGATTGCCCAGCCCCCTGATGCCGAAGTGGTGGAATTGGTAGACACGCTATCTTGAGGGGGTAGTGACCTTATGGTCGTGCGGGTTCAAGTCCCGCCTTCGGCACCATCTGGATGTGATTGGCAAGCGCGAAGATGTTCATTTGATTTTTATATATCGAACATCTATACTCGTCGCGCAATGTTGCGGGGTGGAGCAGCCTGGTAGCTCGTCGGGCTCATAACCCGAAGGTCGTCGGTTCAAATCCGGCCCCCGCTACCACGATTAAATCGTGGAAAGTTTTTTGAAAGGCCCCTTCAAATGAAGGGGCTTTTTGTTAGCACCAGTGCCAATCAGTCACCTCACCTTTTGCTCATACGTCTCCTGGTCAGGTGCCTGCTTAAGCAACTGCTGCGTAGGAGTAATACCTTGGCGACAAAAGAATCTACGCTCCATTCCTTGATCGAGCCCACCATTACCGACATGGGGTTCGAGCTTTGGGGCATCGACTATATGGCTCAGGGCAAGCACTCAAGGCTCGTGATCTATATTGATCAAGCCAATGGCGTGACCGTGGAACATTGCGCTGATGTCAGTCGACAAGTCAGTGCGATCCTGGACGTCGAAGATCCCATCTCGGGTCATTACACGCTGGAAGTTTCCTCGCCCGGCATGGATCGTCCCCTATTTACCCCCGCCCATTTCGAAGCCTATACAGGGAACATTGTCTCTCTCAGGCTGCGTGCGCCTTTTGAAGGCCGTCGGAAATTCAAGGGCGTTCTGGCGGGTATCGATGGTGATGAGGTTCTGCTTCAGTTTGAAGGGGAAGAGTATGGCTTCCCGATCGAGACAATCGAGCGCGCCCAGGTCGTACCACAGTTTGATAACTAAGAACCGCTTTTCTGGCGAGGCATATTTATGAGCAAAGAGATTTTGCTGGTCGTCGATGCGATCTCCAATGAAAAAGGGGTGGCTCGTAGCGTCATTTTCGAAGCGGTAGAAGCCGCACTGGCCAGCGCTACTCGTAAGCGTTTCGAAGGACAGGATGTCGATATCCGTGTTCGAATCGATCGCCAAAGCGGGGATTATGAAACCTTTCAGCGCTGGACGGTCGTTCCTGACGAAGACTACGTAACGTCGGCGCGCCAAATCCCATGGTCTGCCGGCCAGGAGCGCGAGCCGCCGCTGGATCTAAACGAATACGTCGAAGCCGAAATCGAATCCGTCGCCTTCGGTCGTATTGCTGCCCAAACGGCCAAGCAGGTCATCGTACAGAAAGTGCGTGAAGCCGAGCGTGCTGAAATTGTTGGGCACTACGCCGAGCGCGAAGGCGAATTGCTGAGCGGTACGGTAAAGAAAACGACACGCGATGGCTTGATCATCGACCTGGGCGAGAATGCGGAAGCATTTCTCCCGCGTAACGAGATGATCCCTGGCGAGCGCTATCGCATGAACGAGCGTGTTCGCTCGCTTTTGTGGCGAGTCGACCCGGAAGCGCGCGGTGCCCAGCTGATCCTATCGCGCACGCGTCCTGAGTTCCTGACCGAGCTTTTCAAGATCGAGGTGCCGGAAATCGCCGAGCAGTTGATCGAGATCAAGGGCGCGGCTCGGGATCCCGGTTCGCGCGCGAAGATTGCCGTCAAGACCAACGACCGCCGCATCGATCCGGTTGGCGCTTGCGTCGGCATGCGTGGGTCTCGCGTTCAGGCGGTTTCGAACGAGCTGCGTAACGAGCGGGTCGACATCGTGCTTTGGGACGATAACCCCGCTCAGCTTGTCATCAATGCCATGGCGCCGGCGGATGTCGCCTCTATTGTCGTTGATGAAGACTCGCACGCCATGGATGTCGCGGTCAGCGAAGACAACCTGGCTCAGGCGATTGGTCGTAGCGGTCAGAACGTACGACTGGCCTCAGAGCTTACCGGCTGGTCGCTTAACGTGATGACCGAAGAAGAAGCGCAAGGCAAGCGTGACCAGGAGGTCGATAGCTACGTTGAATACTTCATCTCACACCTGGGTGTGGATGAAGAAATGGCACGCGTACTGGTAGATGAAGGCTTCACGTCGCTTGAAGAAGTTGCGTACGTGCCGCTGGACGAAATGCTTGAAATAGAAGACTTCGATCAGGAACTGGTCGAGGAACTGCGTGCTCGCGCCAAGGACGAACTGCTTAACCTCGCCATCGCCTCTGAAGAAGCGTTGGACGGCACCGAGCCTGCTGAAGACCTCTTGAACATGGACGGTATGGACCGTCATCTCGCGTTCAAGCTGGCAAGCATTGGCATCGTGTGCATGGAAGATCTGGCAGAACAGTCCATCGATGATTTGAAAGACATCGAAGGTGTCGATGAAGAGCGCGCAGCAGCATTGATCATGACGGCCCGCGCGCCCTGGTTCGCAGGTGAAGAGTAATCAGGTCACGGGCTCAGGAGGGTCGCAATGGCAGAAACAACAGTTAAGGAATTTGCAGGCAAGGTTGGCCGAGAAGTCAGCCGTCTGCTGGAACAGATGAGTGAAGCCGGGCTTCCTCACAAGTCTGAAAGTGATGTGGTCTCCGAAACGGACAAGCAGCGCCTGCTGGATCATCTGACTCAAAATCACGGCGGTAGCCCGGGTCGCGGCAAGAATCGTATTACTTTGACTCGAAAAACCAAGAGCAAGATTCGCACCGGCGATGGTCGTAACAAGACCATCGAAGTCCAGGTACGCAAAAAACGTACTTATGTGAAGCGCGACGGCGAGGAAGAACAGCCCGCGGACGAGACCCAGGGTGCCCAGGCGCAAACGCCTGAGACCTCGGTTCAGGCCGCAGCAGCCGTGTCCGAGTCGACGCCGCAGGAAAATGCGTCTTCAGAGCCGAAAACCGGTGAAGCTTCTGCAGCGCCGTCCGAGCCTGAAGTAGGCAAAGCGGCAGCCGATGACGCGGCTAACATCGATGTCGAAGCCGCACTTAGCGGTAGTGAGGCAAGCGATGAGGCGCCTGACGCCAACAGTGGCTCAGACGCACCGCCGAAGGAAGGCCGCACCGACCGTCGCAAGCGTCCGGACAATGCTGCGCGTAAAAGCAGCGGCCGTCGTGGTCGACCCGACAAGGAAGACGACGACAAGGGTGACCGTCAGGAGCGCCGTCGTGGTGGCAAGAAGGTCAAGCGCGCCGAGCGTCGTGGCTCTCGCCGTGGCGGTGATAACCAACACGGTTTCCAGCGGCCGACTCAGACCATCGTGCGTGAAGTTGCGATCCCTGAGTCGATCAGCGTCGCCGAGCTTGCTGACAAGATGGCCATCAAGGCCAACGAAGTCATCAAGACCATGTTCACCATGGGGGCTGCGGTAACGATCAACCAGACCATCGATCAGGAGACGGCCGCAGTCGTCGTCGAAGAGATGGGGCATACGCCGAAGCTGGTCAAGGAAGATGCTGTCGAAACGGAAATGATCGAAACCATTTCCTACGAAGGCGACTCCGTGACGCGTGCGCCGGTCGTGACCGTTATGGGCCACGTCGACCACGGTAAAACCTCACTGCTCGACTACATTCGTCGCACCAAGGTCGCGACGGGTGAAGCCGGTGGTATCACGCAGCACATCGGTGCCTACCACGTCGAACACGAAACCGGCGATGTCACGTTCTTGGATACGCCCGGACACGCAGCGTTTACCGCCATGCGTGCTCGTGGTGCCAAGGCAACGGACGTAGTCATCCTGGTCGTTGCTGCTGATGACGGCGTCATGCCTCAGACCATCGAGGCTGTTGAGCACGCCAAGGCGGCCGAAGTTCCGCTGGTCGTTGCCGTCAACAAGATCGACAAGCAGGGCGCCGATCCCGATCGCGTCAAGAGCGAGCTGTCCCAGCACGGCGTCATCTCCGAAGAGTGGGGCGGTGACACCCAGTTCGTTCACGTATCCGCCAAGACTGGCGAAGGCATCGATAGCCTACTCGAGTCCGTGCTTCTGGTCTCTGAAGTGCTCGAACTCCAGGCTGTGCCCAATGCGCCGGCTAAGGGCGTGGTTGTCGAATCGCGTCTTGATCGCGGTCGTGGCCCGGTTGCGACTGTACTGGTTCAAAACGGCACGCTTTCAAAAGGCGACATCGTGCTTGCCGGCCTCAACTACGGCCGTGTGCGCGCGCTGGTCAACGAACTTGGCAAGCAGGTCGACAGTGCAGGACCTTCCATGCCGGTCGAGGTGTTGGGTCTGAACGGTACGCCGGAAGCCGGCGATGACTTCCTGGTTGTTCCGGACGAGAAGAAGGCACGTGAAGTCGCCAACTTCCGTCATGGTAAATACCGCGAAGTTCGTTTGGCGCGTCAGCAGAAAGCCAAGCTCGAGAACATGTTCAGCCAGATGGGTCAGGATGATGTGGCTAAGGTCAACATCGTACTCAAGGCAGATGTTCAGGGCTCGCTGGAAGCGATCCGAAGTGCTCTTGAAGAGCTCTCGACCGATGAAGTCAAGGTCTCGGTGGTTTCTTCCGGGGTCGGCGGTATTACTGAAACCGACGCCAATCTTGCCGTTGCCAGTGATGCCATCGTGATCGGATTTAACGTCCGTGCCGATGCGGCCGCCCGTGAAGTGATCGAGCGTGATGGTCTGGATCTGCGCTATTACAGCGTTATCTACCAGCTCATCGACGAGATCAAGCAGGCCATGACGGGCATGCTCGCACCCGAGTGGAAGGAAGAGATCGTCGGTATTGCTGAAGTTCGTGACGTCTTCCGTGCGCCCAAGATTGGTGCGGTTGCAGGTTGTATGGTGGTTGAAGGTACGGTCTCCCGGCACAAGCGAATTCGTGTACTGCGTGAAAACGTGGTGATCTATGAAGGGGAGCTCGAATCACTGCGCCGCTTCAAGGACGACGCCAACGAAGTACGTAACGGACTCGAGTGCGGCATCGGCGTCAAAAACTACAACGACGTTCAGGTCGGCGATAAGATCGAGGTCTTCGATCAGATCAAGGTCGAGCGAACGCTGTAAGGAAAGAGCCTCATGCGAGAGTTCAGTCGTACCGACCGAGTGGGCGAGCAGCTCCAACAGGAGTTGGCCGTTCTTATCCAGCGCGAGGTGAAAGACCCTCGCCTGGGCATGGTCACGGTAAGCAGTGCAAGCGTCAGTCGCGATCTGGCCTACGCCGATGTCTACATCACGGTGCTGGGCGAGGATGATGAGGCGAAGATCAAGCAGAACCTCGACATCCTGAAGCATGCGGCAGGCTTTCTTCGCTCTCAGATTGCGCGTCGTATGTCGCTTCGCCATGCTCCGGAGCTTCGTTTTCATTACGATGCAAGCATTGCTCGGGGGCATCAGCTGTCGTCGTTGATCGACGATGCCGTTGCGTCGGATCGTAAGCGTCAGCACGACGACTCCGAGGAGGAGAACGGCTGATGGCGCGCCATCGCAAGGGGCGCCCCATCAGTGGGGTGCTGCTTCTGGATAAGCCTTACGGAGTAAGTTCAAACCGCGCGCTGCAAAAGGCGCGCGGTTTGTTTCAGGCTCAGAAAGCCGGTCATACCGGAACGCTCGATCCCATGGCGACCGGACTTTTGCCGGTGCTCTTCGGTGAGGCGACCAAATTTTCCTCGCTTCTGCTCGATGCGGATAAACGCTATCAGGCGTCACTAAGGCTTGGTCAAACGACCGCGACCGGCGATGCTGAAGGCGATATCCTGAGTGAGCGGCCGGTGCCGGAACTCGAGTCTTCAAGACTTGAGCACGTATTGGCGCAGTTTACGGGAGACATCGAGCAGATTCCTCCAATGTACTCCGCGCTCAAGCACGAAGGGCGACCACTATACGAGCTTGCGCGTGAGGGCCGTGAAATCAAACGTGCACCCAGGGCGGTAAGCGTTTATCATATTGGGCTGCTTGAAACACGCGAGAGCGGGTTTTCCATCGACGTGACCTGCAGCAAGGGCACCTACATTCGAACGCTTGCCATGGACATTGGTGAAACGCTTGGGTGTGGTGCGCATCTGGATGCACTTCGACGGTTCAAGACCGGCCCGTTCGATGCTGAGTCAATGGTGACGCTCGAGGTGCTCGAGCATCTATCGGACGATGAGCGGCAGGCCCGTTTACTGCCGATCGATGCGCTTTTGACGCACTTGCCGTCTGTCGAGGTCGACGACGACAGCGTCGCGCGGTTTCGTCAGGGCCAAGCCCTGACCTGCAATGAGACATACCCATCACAGACGCTGATTCGCGTCTATGATCGAACCCATACTCTTTTGGGGGTTGCGCTTTTAAACGAAGGGCAACTGGCGCCCAAACGGGTCATAAACACGGCCGAGGACATCTGAGTCCCGGCGGTGAACGTGAAGACTGCAAATATGCGTGGTCTTCTTCATTCTAGTGAGATGCATATTAACGGAGTTAATCATGGCACTGACTGCACAACAGAAAGCTGACATCGTCAAAGAATTTGGCACATCCGAAAACGACACCGGTTCTGCCGAAGTTCAGGTTGCCCTGCTGACCGCTAACATTGCGGGCCTGCAGGATCACTTCAAGAGCCACAAGCAGGATCACCACTCTCGTCGTGGTCTGATCCGCATGGTCAACCAGCGTCGTAAGCTGCTTGATTATGTGAAAGGCAAGGACTTTGATCGTTATCAGCAGTTGATTCAGCGTCTGGGTCTGCGTCGTTAAGCGACGTCCCGCGCCGAGAAGCTCGACAGGCAACCCCTTGGGGTTGCCTGTTCTTTTTTGGGGCCTTGTACCCCGTATCGCGCCCGGCCTCGTGACAGTGACACCGATGGCAATAGCTTTTACTATGGCCACGAGTGATAAACGACCCAGGTAAGCGATCTATACATCGACATCGAAGGAATTCAGAGTGAATCCGGTAACTAAAAGTTTTCAGTACGGCGATACGAACGTCACCCTAGAAACGGGCCGTGTCGCGCGTCAGGCAACAGGCAGCGTCCTGGTGACCATGAACGAAACCGTCGTTTTGTGCACCGTCGTTGCAAAGAAAGACGTCAAACCCGGGCAGAGCTTTTTCCCGCTGTCCGTGCATTATCAGGAAAAGACCTACGCGGCCGGTAAGATCCCCGGCGGCTTTTTCAAGCGTGAAGGTCGTCCGACCGAAAAAGAAACCCTGACCTCGCGTCTGATCGACCGTCCGATCCGCCCGCTGTTCCCGAAAGGGTTCATGAATGAGGTTCAGGTTGTCTGCACCGTGCTGTCTGCCGAAAAGGGCCGCGATCCCGACATCGCCGCCATGATTGGTACGTCGGCCGCACTGTCGATTTCAGGCGCGCCCTTCAGCGGCCCGATCGGTGCTGCGCGCGTTGGCTTCAGCAGTGAAACGGGCTATTTCCTGAACCCAGGCTATGAAGCGCTTGCAACTTCTGAGCTCGACATGGTCGTTGCCGGTACGGAAAAAGCCGTGCTGATGGTCGAGTCCGAAGCCGCCGAGCTGACCGAAGATCAGATGCTGGGCGCTGTGCTTTATGCCCATGACGAAATGCAGTCGGTCATTACGGCCATCAACGAGTTCGTCAAAGAGGCTGGCAAGCCGTCCTGGAACTGGCAGCCGGAGCCGGAAAATACCGAGCTCAAGCAAGCGCTCGAATCCAATTTCGCCGAGGCGGTTGGCAGTGCCTACCGCGTGACGGACAAGATGGAGCGTCAGGACGCATTGTCTCAGCTCCGCGATAAGGCCATCGAGCAGCTGTCCGGCGGTGACAACGCCGAATTCAGCGCTGAAGACGTTTCCGGTGCGTTTGCCGGGCTCGAAAAGCGCATCGTTCGTCGTCGTGTGATCGAAGGCGAGCCGCGCATCGATGGACGTGACACCAAGACGGTTCGTCCGCTTGATATCAAAGTGGGCGTGCTTCCTAGCGCCCATGGCTCTGCGCTCTTCACCCGCGGTGAAACTCAGGCCATCGTCTCCACCACACTTGGTACGACGCGCGATTCGCAGCTGATCGAAGGCTTGGCCGGTGAAATGCATGAGCGGTTCATGCTTCATTACAACTTCCCTCCGTACAGTGTCGGTGAGGCCGGCTTTATCGGCTCGCCCAAGCGTCGCGAGATCGGCCATGGCCGTCTGGCCAAGCGCGGTGTTGCGGCTATGCTTCCGAGTTCGGAAGAATTCCCGTACGCGATTCGTGTAGTGTCCGAGATTACCGAGTCCAACGGCTCAAGCTCGATGGCGTCGGTCTGTGGCTCCTCGCTTGCGCTGATGGATGCGGGTGTCCCGTTGAAAGCGCCGGTCGCCGGTATCGCCATGGGTCTGGTCAAGGACGACGATGGCAAGTTCGCCGTTCTGACCGATATCTTGGGCGACGAAGATCACCTCGGCGACATGGACTTCAAGGTGGCCGGTTCTGCCAAGGGCGTTACCGCGCTGCAGATGGACATTAAGATCGAAGGCATCGACGAAGAGATCATGGAGTCTGCGCTCGAGCAGGCGTTCAATGCGCGCCAGCATATTCTTGGTGAAATGAACTCGGTCATCGGCCAGAGCCGCACGGAGCTTTCCGATAACGCGCCGGCAATGTCGACGATCAAGATCGATCCCGAGAAAATTCGTGACGTCATCGGTAAGGGCGGTGCCACCATCCGTCAGATCTGCGAAGACACCAACGCCTCCATCGACATCGACGATGACGGCACCGTTCGTATCTACGCAGAAACCAAGGCTGGTATGAAGGCCGCAGTCGATGCCGTCACGGCGGTCACGGCAGAAGCGGAAATCAATAAGCTCTATCGTGGCAAGGTCGTTCGCATCGCTGACTTTGGCGCGTTCGTCAACATCATGCCCGGTACCGATGGCCTGGTGCACATCTCTCAGATCGTGCCCGAGCGCGTCAGCAACGTGCGTGACTACTTGAACGAAGGCGATGAAGTCACGGTCAAGGTGCTCGACATCGACAACCGTGGTCGCATCAAGCTGACTCTGAAAGAAATCGACGCCGAAGAAAAGGCGGCGTTCGAGGCCTCACTCAACGCTGAGTGACTAAGGCTTTAATAAAAACCCCGCCAATTGGCGGGGTTTTTTTATGGCTAATGAAACTGTAGAGAGCTCTTAGCGCTCGATGGCAAGCGCCACGCCCTGGCCGCCGCCGATACACAGCGTCGCCAATCCTTTCTTGGCGTCGCGTTTTTGCATGGCGTGCAGGAGCGTGACAAAAATACGGCACCCGGACGCGCCGATCGGATGGCCGAGCGCAATGGCGCCGCCATTGACGTTGATCTTGTCGGTATCCCACTCGAGTGCACGGTTAACGCTGATCGCCTGTGCGGCAAACGCTTCGTTGGCTTCGATCAAATCCAGGTCATTAATTGACCAGCCTGCCTTGGATAGACAGCTCTTGGTCGCCGGTACCGGGCCAAAGCCCATCGTGGCGGGGTCAACGCCGGCACTGGCGTAACCCGCAATACGCGCCAGCGGTGTCAACCCGAGTTCCTTGGCCTTCTCCGCCGAGCACAGCATGATCGCTGCAGCGCCATCGTTGATGGCGGAGGCATTGCCTGCCGTGACCGTGCCGTCTTTCTTGAACGCGGGCTTCATGGCGGCCAGCTTCTCAACACTTACATCGCGCGGATTTTCGTCGGTATCGAACACGACCGGGTCGCCCTTGCGCTGGGGGATTTCAACCGGAACGATTTCATCTTTAAAGGCGCCGCTGTCGATCGCTGCGCGGGCTTTCTGTTGAGAGGCCGCAGCAAATGCATCCTGATCCTCGCGGCTGATGCCGTATTTCTCGGCCAGGTTTTCAGCGGTAATGCCCATGTGGAAGTCATTGAACGCATCCCACAGGCCGTCCTGAACCATGGAGTCGACCGCGGTCCAGGGGCCCATGCGCTGGCCCGTTCGGGAGTGCGGCAGTAGGTGAGGTGACAGTGACATGTTTTCCTGGCCGCCCGCGATGATTATGTCGGCATCGCCGCAGCGGATGGCCTGCGTCGCCAAATGGATTGCCTTGAGGCCGGAGCCACAGACCTTGTTGATGGTCATGGCTGGAACACCGTCGGGAAGCCCTGCCTTGATGCTTGCCTGACGCGCCGGATTCTGACCGCAGCCCGCCGTCAGCACCTGACCAAGAAGTACTTCGCTAATGGCGTCGGGGGATACGTGCGTGTCTTCCAGAAGTTGTCGAATGACGCGAGCGCCGAGGTCACTTGCCGGCACGCCGGCAAGCGATCCATTAAAGCTTCCTACCGCGGTGCGCTTGGCCGCAACGATTACCACGTCTTGCATAAAAGGCTCCTTCCTATCCTTTGGTCAGCAGTGCCAGTCAGACTGGTCTGCAATTAAGGATAGTCTGATTTTATGACATGCGAGGTGGCGGCCGATTTTTTTCGTGGCTCAGGAAAGCCTGACGTAAAGGTTATCCAGAAGGCGAGTCTCACCCAGGTGCGCAGCGGCCAATACAATGGCTGATCGAGTCGTTTCCGATAATGGCGACAAGGTGGCAGCGTCGCGCAGCTCAAGGTAATCCGGGCGGAAACCAAGCTCGGTCAATTGCTGTAAGCCCCAAGTGATCGTCTCGGAGGTAGGCCGACCGTTCTCCAGTCGCTCCTTGATCGCCTTGAGTGTGTCAGCAAGCTGTGGCGCCTTTTCACGCTGTTCGGGCGTCAGATACTGATTGCGTGAGGAAAGCGCCAGGCCGTCGGGCTCGCGCGCGATCGGAACGCCCTTGATCACGATTGGTAGGTGAAGGTCATGCACCATTTTTCGGATCACGGCGAGTTGCTGAAAGTCCTTTTCGCCGAAACAGGCGACGTCAGGGCCAACGATGTGAAACAGCAGACTGACGACAGTGGCGACCCCGTCGAAGTGGCCTGGTCGGCGTGCGCCGCAGAGCCCTTCTGAAACACCGGGGACGTGGACCGTGGTCAGTCCCGATTGACCGTTCGGGTAGAGCGCATCGACGCTGGGCGCGAACACCACGTCGCAGCCAGCCTCCATAAGCTTCAGGCAGTCTGAGTCCAGCGTACGCGGGTATCGGTCGAAGTCTTCGGAGGGGCCAAACTGGAGTGGATTGACGAAGATGGAGGTTACGACGAGATCGGCCTCGTCGCGCGCTGCCTTGACCAGATCAAGGTGGCCCTGGTGAAGATTGCCCATGGTGGGCACCAACGCAATGCGTTTTCGCTCGAGGCGTGCCCTGGTCAGCGTCTGTTGAAGGTCATCAATATCATGGACGCGTTGCATCAGAAACAGTGCTCCTTGGCAGGGAATGTTCGGGCCTTGACCGCTTGATCGTAGGCGCGGAATGCATCGGCAATCGAGGCCTCGGTCGCCAGGAAATCCTTGACGAAGCGGGGCCGTTTGCCCTGGCTAACACCGAGCATGTCGTGCATCACCAGAATCTGACCATCAACCTCCGGGCCTGCTCCGATGCCAATCACCGGCACCGAGACCGCCTCTCGAACATCGGCAGCCACCTGGCGTGGAACGCATTCAAGCAAAATAAGTGCAGCGCCGGCGGTTTCCAATACGCGCGCGTCTTCGATCAACTTGTTGGCAGCGTCTGAAGTGCGGCCTTGTACCTTGTAGCCCCCAAACGCGTTAACGCTTTGGGGGGTAAGTCCCATATGTGCACATACTGGAATGCCTCGGCGTACTAACGCCTTGATGCTGTCGGCAAGCCAGCCTTCGCCTTCGATCTTGACCATGTTCGCGCCGGCCTGCATCAACCGGGCACTGTTGAGTAGCGTCGACTCAAGCGTTGCGTTGGCCATGAACGGCAGGTCCGCCATGATCAGGCTGCGTGGTCGGGCGCGGGCGACGTTTTGTGTGTGGTAGGCGACATCGTCCATGGTGACTGCAAGCGTACTGTCATGGCCTTGCAGCACCATGCCCAGGGAATCACCGATCAAAAGCACATCAATGCCTGCATCACTTGCCTGTGCCGCGAACGTGGCGTCATAGGCGGTGAGGCAGCTAAAGGGCGTTTTGTCTTGGCGGCATTGTTGCAAGAACGACAGGGTCACCGGGGTCATGAGCGCTCCATGAACGTTTCCGAAGAAAAATAAGGAAAAAGAGGGTCGCCCGAGCGGGCGAGTCTGGCGTTATTCTAGCAATTTGTCGATGTGCTGGTCGTTGAGCGTTGTAGCGAGGTGCTTTACGGACCACTCGCCGATAAGCAGGTCAGGGGCCAGCTCTGAAAGCGGTTCAAGTACGAACGCACGACGGTGCATCTCGGGATGAGGCAGATTTAATCGGTGAGTGTGCATGGTGGTGTCACTGCACCAGAGCATATCGAGATCCAGTGTGCGAGGCCCCCAGTGTCTTGCCCGCACGCGGCGGTGAGCCTGCTCGATGGCTTGAAGTTGATCCAGAAGGGCCAGCGGCGACAAGCGGGTACCAAGCTCGATAACGGCATTGACGAAATCGGGCTGATCCTGCGGGCCGACCGGGGCGCTTTTATAAAAGGAAGAGCGTCTTTGAAGCGTTGTCAGCGGTAAGGCTTTTAGCGCGGCTATGGCGTTTTCAAGCTGGCAGACGGGCTCGCTCAGATTACTGCCGAGCCCGATATAGACCGTTCTCATGATGAAGCCGGCTTACGCTTGCGCCGACGCGGTTTTCGCTTTGACCCAGGTGTAGACGAGGGGGCCTCACCGCCGCTGACGTCTTCGACCATGGTGCGCTGTTGATCCGGTGTTGCGGTCTGGAAGTCGGTCCACCACTGACCAAGGCCAGACTCGATTTCGCCGGCTTCTTCCCTAAGCAGCAGGAAATCATAGGCGGCACGAAATCTCGGATGCTCGCGATTTTGAAACGCGCGCTTGCCCCGGCGTTTGGGCAGCTTGAACTGGAGCTCCCAGATGTCTCGCATCGGAAAGCTGAAGCGTTTGGGGATCGATGTGTGCTTGAGCTGGCGCTGGATGACGTTATGAGAGGCCTGCTGGAAGGCGGGCATCTCGGCGGTGTCGTTGTCGATCTGCTGCATTTCAAGCTGTACGGCAGGCCATAGCAGTGCACCGTACAAAAAGGCCGGTGTGACCGGTTTATCCGCATGAATGCGTTGGTCGGTGTTGGCCAGTGCCTGACGAATAAGAGGCGTGGCCCAGTCGAACTCTTCGGTGCTTTCGCTGGTTGCCGGGAACAGCATCGGAAACAGATTCAGCTCGCACAACAGGTCGTAGGTCGCACGGGCATAGCCTGACAAAAACAGTTTCAGCACTTCTTCAAAAAGTCGCGCCGACGGGATCTGAAGAAGCAGTGGGGCCATTTCCTGAATGGGCGCACGCGTTGCCGGTTCGATATCAAAGCCGAGCTTGGCCGCAAAACGTACGGCCCGGAGCATGCGCACCGGGTCTTCGCGGTAGCGTGTTTCCGGGTCGCCGATCAAGCGAATATAGCCGTTCTCCAGATCGCTCAAGCCATCGGCCCAATCGTGAATGGAGAAGTCGTCGATGTTGTAGTAAAGCGCATTGATGGTGAAATCACGACGTAATGCGTCCTGATCCACGCTGCCCCAGACGTTATCGCGCAGTAATAACCCGTCATCGCTTTGTTGGGCGTGCGGGGTGTCACTGTCCGTGTCGTGCTGCCCACGAAACGTCGTTACCTCAATGATTTCACGTCCGAACCGCACATGCACGATTCGGAATCGGCGTCCGATGATGCGTGCATTTCTAAAAAGATCGTTGACCTGTTCGGGCGTGGCGCTCGTGGCAACATCGAAGTCCTTGGGTGTTTTCCCAAGAAGCGAATCGCGAACGCAACCGCCGACCAGGTACGCCTCGAAGCCGGCTCGGTTGAGTCGGTAGAGCACCTTCAATGCGCTTTCGCTGATCATTTTTCGAGATAGCGGATGATCATCCCGGGTCAGGATGCCCGGTGCGGGGGACGTTTTTGAGGGGGGTTGGGTATTCAAATGCTGCTGGCTACCTTGGCGGCGAGAAACGGAGTAAGAATGTATACGCTGTGTCCGTCAGAGTCTAACGAAGCGCCTGTCTGATGCAAGGCTCACATCGTACCCGAGCAGCCGGAAAAGGGAGTCTGAACGTAAAAAGGGAGGCGTAGCCTCCCTTGAATGCGGTTATGCTCGTGTTTTTCTAATGATGGCTTAATGCCCTGAATACGCACCACGGTCATGATCGATTGGCAGGCTTGTTGGCGTTGTTCTTTGCGCGCCAGAGACCGTCTCGTATTCAAAACAATCTTCCATGCATCACGGCAGGAAAGCTTTTTCTTCGCTTATTGTTCTTGGTTCGAAGTTACCGTTTTTCAGTGGTTGTTTTTGGTCGTCTGAAGTCACGGTGCCGTGTCATTGGGCCTTAGTAATGTTGTTTTTATTGTTTGCCGATAACATGCGCACGATTGTTTTTGTTGGCGTGTGTCGTTATCGAACAGCAGGGATAGTTTTTGTTGTTGGATCCCTTTATGAAGTCAGCCGCGTTGTTTTTGTTGGACGGTAACGACTTCATGGCTTTCTTTTCTTTTTCTTGCCAAATAGTAAGCATCCAATGTGCCAGTTTTAATAATTTTTTTATAAATCAGATGCTTAAAATTGCAAGTTGTCTTTGTCGTTAGCGTGTGTCGCAAAATACGTCTGTTGGTGTCGTAGCAGTGCCCCAAAATGAAACGGTGTAGTATTAAAACGCTCGATCATGGTGCAGCCCGATCTGGTGTTGCAAAGGGTAACGTACTGGCTCGGCAATGAAACTGAGACAATGGTCTACGTCATGACTCAAGTATAATGTCCTGTCCAGGAAGGCGGTCGGGTGACCAGCACTCTAGAGCGGCATCGAGCTGATGCCTCACGGGGGCGTTTTGAAGACTGGGAACAGGCGCCTGATTGAGTGAAACCAGGGCGCGATGTAGTAACTGGCGTACCGCAATGTCGTCGGTCATCAATGCGGGGGCGAGGTTTTGTTTCGACAATTTCTGGCCGTTGGAGGCGACCATCAGTGGTAGATGAAGTGTGCGTGGCGGTATTTTCCCGAGAGCGCGGTACAGCGCGAACTGCCACGGGGTATTGTCTAGAAGATCCGCCCCGCGTACGACGTCGGTAACCCCCTCGAGCGCGTCATCGACCACGACTGCCAGCTGATAGGCCCAAAGTTCGTCTCTACGCTTTAAAACGACATCGCCGAGGCTGGATAACTGCCAGTGCTGATGGCCAAGACGGCGGTCGCACCACTCGATGGTGTCAGGCACTTTCGACGTATCGAAACGCCAGGCCTTCGCACGTTCTGGATGGCGTGGCCCATTTCGGCACCATCCTGGATAGATTGCGTGTTCGCGCCATTCCTTGCGCGAGCAGGTGCACGGGTAGGCCAATTCTTTTTCCACAAGCAGGTCGAGCGCCTTTTGATAGCGTGCGCCGTGCTGGTGCTGCCAGCTGGGTGGGCGGTCCCATTCGAGACCGAAGGCATGCAGTTGTTCGAGAATGTGTGGGGCGTTATCCGGAGGGCATCTGGGCGGGTCAATGTCTTCGATGCGCACATACCAGTGGCCACCGTGAGCCCGGGCATCGAGCCAGCTCGCCACCGCGGATGTGAGAGAGCCGAAGTGGAGTAGCCCGGACGGTGTGGGTGCAAATCGTCCTACGTAGTCACTCATCGGTTCGCCTTGGGATTTGATGGATATTGACCCTTAACGACAAACGCCATGCGTAAGCATGGCGTTCATGGGTATCACGATGTGAGCAATCAACCGCCCAGCTGGCGCTCCTTGAGCTCGGCAAGGGTCTTGCAATCAACGCAAAGTGTTGCAGTCGGTCGTGCCTCAAGGCGGCGAATGCCGATCTCGACCCCGCAGGCCTCACAAAAGCCGTAATCATCCTCATCGATGTTTTCGATGGTCTGGTTGATCTTCTTGAGCAGCTTGCGTTCGCGGTCTCGAGCTCTCAGCTCGAGGCTGAAGCTCTCTTCCTGAGTTGCACGGTCAGCCGGATCCGCGTGATTGTTGGCTTCTTCCTGCAGGTGCTGAACCGTACGGTCTACTTCTTCCATCAGTTCCTGCTTCCAGTTCGTCAGGATCTGGCGAAAGTGAGCGAGTTGGTGCTCGTTCATGTACTCCTCGCCCGGTTTCTCTTCATAGGGCGTGAAGGACTTCAAACTTTCTGGATTTTGCTCGGCTACTGCCATGGGATTGCCTCTTGCTGTAATGACTTCAACCGCCAGGCATGGTGGATGGCCCACGAAAGGTAGAGCTATTTAGCCGAATTTCGGGCGAAATGCAATCCCTTGCCACATTCAAACTGCGGTCTCTGTAACCTCATCGACGATCGTGAGAGAGCATAAGATAGAGCCTGCCAGAGCAGCGTATGTCAATGCTCCGCTCATGTAAGCTTAATAGGATATCCTAAGAACTGGTTGGTGAATTGGCAGATAATTGGCGAAGAAATGCATCTATTAGACTCATTGGTCCCGGGCCGGCTCATCGCGCGCTACAAACGCTTTCTGGCCGACATCGAACTCGATGATGGCACCTTGATCACCGCACATTGCCCGAACACCGGCTCGATGAGGCATGTTGCCCTCGCAGGCTGTCGGGTTTGGGTGTCCAAAAGCAACAATCCTAAGCGCAAGCTTGCCTGGACGTGGGAGCGAATCGAGCTTCCAAATGGAGCGCTGGTGTCGGTGCATACCGGGCGCGCCAATGCGCTGGTCAAGGAGGCGCTTAGAGCCGGCCGCATTGCGTTGCCCGAGCCATTTGGCGCGCCGGGTGGCGGACTGGCCGTCAAAAGTACGCTCAGTGCTGAAGTAAAGCTTGATGACGCTCGGTTGGATTTTATGGTCGAAACCGAGGAAGGGGAGCGTCTTTATATCGAGGTCAAACAGGTCACGCTTCAGGAAGATGACGGTATTGGCTACTTCCCGGATTCGGTCAGCCAGCGCGGCCAGAAACACTTGAAGACCTTGATGACACGAGTACGCCAGGGCGAGGCCGCAATGCTTCTTTTTTGCGTGGCTCACGAGGGGATCGAGTGCGTTCGCCCCGCCCGGCACCTGGACCCGGTTTACGCGGATTTGCTTCAGTGCGCCATTAGCCAGGGCGTGACGGTGGCGGCCTACGGCTGCCACTTCAGTGTGAATCGGATCACGCTCGAACGTCCGTTACTGGTCGAATCAGGCCTCTGAGCCGTCATCGAAACGGTCACGAACATAGGTGATCTCGGTTTTGCCGTGAGGCACCGGCGTCCCTTCGTCACCCATGTTCACGAACACGATGTCATTGATGGTTAGAATGCTTTTGCGCGTGATCTTGTTACGCACTTCGCAGCGAAGCGTGATGGAGGTGCGTCCAAAGTGCGTGGCCGTAATGCCGAGCTCTATGATGTCGCCCTGGCGAGCACTGGATACGAAATTGATTTCAGAGATGTACTTGGTCACGACCTTCGGATTTTCGAGCTGAATCACGGCATAGATCGCTGCCTCTTCATCGATCCACCGAAGCAGGCTTCCGCCGAACAGCGTGCCATTTGGATTGAGATCTTCCGGTTTGACCCACTTGCGCGTGTGAAAATTCATGCTCTTCTCCCAGTGTTAAGCCGTTTTGACGGAGAAAGCATAAGCGCACGCCGCTATGTCGTCACGTCATCCAGGGCTCAAGCGCCGGTAATTCAGTACTCATGCGCTGGAGTGCGTCATGGCCGTGCTCGGTCTGGACAACGTGTGACCACCACTGACGGTGCACCGCACGCACGCGCACACGAGCCTGATCGATGCCAAGCACCTGGGCCATGGCGGTTCGGTGCAATCCCTTGTTGATCTTGACCAGCGCGCCGTCGCGATTGACGGCAACACCGATGGTGTCCTTGCCCTGCTCGGCATCAAGGCCAAAGCAGGCCATATCTTCGAGATAGAAACGATAGACGTCGAGAAAGGCAAGAATCTTGTCGCTGCTGTCGAGTGCGATGCCCTTGTGAGACGAGCGGAAGGGCCGTCCTTCATCGAGCTGGTGGTGGTAGTTCATGAACGTGGACGACGCGCGCAGATCGAGGCGGTGTGCCCAGATATCGGCAATGCGCGTGAATTGGGGAATCGTTCGAAGATCCTTGGTACGGCGGTCCCAGTCACCATCCCAGATAAACCGGTTGGCCAGACGCCGACGCTGTGCTCGAGCCTCTTTGGCAAACGCGACCGAACGTGTGAGTGCGCGTGGGTCAAGCGTGATATCAAGCGACGACCCCAGATGATTTTCCACGCTGCGGCGTGGCAGGCCATCTGCCTCGAGTCGTCCGGCAAGTGGGCCTGCGTTGAGCCACTGAGCGAATAACCCGGTTTCGAGCGGCGTTCCAAGGGTCGATTTCAATCGTTCTCGCCAGACGTACTGCCAGCGTGCCCGACGTACTGCCCAGCGAAGCGACGGCGCGCTCAGCTGCGTGAAGGCGGGATCGTCCATCGGCGCGTCGCCGTGTCGAACCGGCCGATAGGCCGCAACGCCTGCAAGCAGGCGCGACGTGAGCGCATCATCGAGCACCGAGACGGGGTGATCCAATGGTAATAACTGCTCTAGGCAGTCAGTGGTCTCGGCGGCTGGTGCGATACCAAGGCGTTGGCACAGAGCAAGGCAATCAAGGTGAGCGGTGTCGGGCTCATGTACCGGGCGCCGCGCGTCTAGATTAATCGGTCGCTGATGCTCGATGGCCTCCTGCAGGCAGGCCTGCCAGTGCGCAAGGGCGTCAGGGTCGCGGGCTTCCCACTCGGTTTGAAGGCGTCGAACGGCGATCAGGGCCAGCCAGTGCCGGGGGTGCCAATCTGTCTGGTTATTCAGTCGTTGAGCGTTCTTGAGCGCAAGCCATGAAACATCCAGCACGATGTGCTGCGTCTGCGCAGACGTTATCGCTGGAAAGCAGTGCGCTGCAATCGCCGACAGCGGCTTTATCAGTAGGGCGCACAGGGTTATGGCGCCTTCATCTGTAGCGGCGTTGAGGCATCGACGAAGCTGTCCATCGAGCTCGGCGTACTGGGTGCTCATGATTTAGCGCTCGATCCTGAAGATGGCAACCTGGCCAAACAGGTTCGGCCAGCGCTGAGCGCTCCAGTGCAGTTGATGATCGCCGTCACCCACTGCACGGTCGATGATTCGGTGGCCTTGCCGGTCGCACAGATGGCTGAAGTCCTTGAAGGTCGATAAATGGATGTTGGGCGTGTCGTACCACTCGTGGGGCAGCGATTTGGAGACCGGCATCCGGCCTCGCATCCCCAGGTGCAGACGATGACGCCAGTAGGCGAAATTCGGGAAGGTGATGATGCATTCGCGAGCCACGCGCAGCATTTCATCGAGCATCAGGTCCGGCCGGCGAAGCACCTGCAGCGCCTGGGTCATGACCACCATGTCGAAGGCGTCATCGACAATGTTGCTCAGTCCCTCGTCCAGGTCCTGTTCGAGCACATTGACGCCCTTGGCAAGGCATGTCGCGATATTGTCCGGCGCAATCTCAAGGCCATACCCCTGTACGCCCTTGTGTTCGGTCAGCGCCGCCAGCAAGGTGCCGTCACCGCACCCGAGATCGAGCACGTGCGCGCGCTCGGGAACCCACTGCATGATTTGAGCAAGATCTGTGCGCATCAGAGAGCTCCTTGATTCAGGTCGCTGTAAATTCGGCGCATGAACGCACCGAACGCCGCCTCGTAGTGGTCGTTGGGCAGCAAAAACGCATCATGGCCATAAGGGGAATCGACGTTGGTGTAGCTGACCGGCTTCTTGGCCTTGACCAGCGCATTGACCAGCTCCCGGGAACGCCCTGGGGCAAAGCGCCAATCGGTACTGAAGCTCACGACCAGAAAGCGACACGAGGTGTTCGAAAGCGCCTTGGCCAGATCGTTGTCGTGGCTACTGGCCGGGTCAAAGTAGTCGAGCGCCTTGGTCATCAAGAGATAGGTATTGGCGTCGAAGCGGGTCGAAAAGGCGTCGCCCTGATAGCGCAGGTAGGATTCGACCTGAAACTCGACGTCATAACCGTAATTGAGGCTGTCGGTACGCAGGTCGCGGCCGAACTTGGCGCCCATCGAGTGCTCGGACAGATAGGTAATGTGGCCGATCATGCGGGCGAGTTTCAGGCCGCGCTTGGGCAGAACCCCGTGTTGCTCGTACCAGCCGTCATGGAACTCGGGGTCGGAGCGAATCGCCTGACGGGCGACCTCATTGAACGCAATGTTCTGTGCGGAGAGCTTGGGGGTCGCCGCGATGATCGCAGCGTTGGCGAGCCGCTCCGGGTAGGTAATGGACCACTGAAGCACCTGCATGCCGCCAAGGCTTCCGCCCACGATGGCGGCAAACCGCGTGATGCCGAGCCGGTCGGCCAGAAGGGCCTGACTCTTGACCCAGTCCTCGACGGTCATGATCGGGAAGTCGGGTCCCCAGCTTGCACCGGTGTCCGGGTTGATGGACTGCGGGCCGGTCGAGCCGTGGCAGCCGCCTAGGTTATTGACGGAAATGACAAAGAAATGCCGAGTGTCGATCGGTTTGCCCGGGCCGATGTAGCTGTCCCACCAGCCGGGCTTGCGGTCCTCCAGATGGTGGTAGCCGGCGGCGTGATGATGACCCGACAGCGCGTGGCAGACCAGTACGGCGTTGCTCGCGGTGGCGTTGAGTTCGCCGTAGGTTTCATAGACCAGTTCGAAGCCCGGCAGGTGCTTGCCGCACGCCAGGTGAAAATCGGTTTCAAAGGTAGCGGTCTGGGGCGTGACCAGCCCCACCGAGCTCGAAAGCGTTGTGTCGGGCATCGTGGCGTCAAATCCGGTTGAATCAGAATCGGCGAGAGCCGTGCATTGAGGCGGGGTAATGTAGCATAGGATGCGCCCGACAGTGAGCGTCGGGCGCGAAGGGTTAGTCGGTTAGAAGCCGATCAGAGCGCCAACAGGGTAGCCGGCCGCTCTGGCCAGTGAATTGACAACCAGGCCATCGAGCAGGTTGATCAACAGAAACAGCACGATCGGGCTGAGATCAAGCGGACCAAGCGGCGGAATGATGCGGCGAAGCGGGGCCATGACCGGTTCGGTGATCTGAAAAACCAAAAGTGCCCCGGGATGATTGGCCTGCGGCGCGACCCAGCTCAGGATGATCAGAATGATCATGGCGAAGAAGTAGATCTTGAGGATCGCGTTGATGACGCCGGCCAGTGCGCCGATCAGCAGGCTGACCACCGGCGGCATGCCCGCGCCTGCGATCCAGAGCACGGCAATGATGCCAAGCGCTTTGACGATCATGCCAACGATGAGCGTTGCCACATCGAAATTGCCCATTGGGCGAATCACTTTCTGGACCGGGGCCACGACCGGTGAGGTCGCTTTTACGATGCCCTGGCTGATCGGGTTGTAATAGTCGGCCTTCGAGAAGTGCAGCAGAAAGCGCAGCATCAGCACGAAGAGATACAGGCTGATCAGGGTGTTTACAAGCATCAGCCCGGTGTTGCCTAGGGTTCCCATGGTGTAGCTCCGTCAAGAATTAAAGTGATCCGAACTCATCGGACATGTCACTGGCACGCTCTGCACAGGCGCGGGTGGCGTCATCGAACATGGCTTTGATTCCGGCGTTTTCGAAACTGAAAACGGCCTGCTCGGTAGTACCTTTAGGTGACATGACGTTGCGTTTGAGTTGCGCGGGGTCCTGGTCGCTGTCGCGGGCCATCTTGGCGGCGCCGAACGCGGTCTGGATGGCCAGGCGTCGAGCGGTCTCAAGCGGTAGACCTCGATTGACGCCCGCGGCTTCAAGCGCCTCCAGAATCAGAAAGAAATAGGCCGGGCCACTGCCGGACACCGCAGTGACGGCGTCCAGAAGTGACTCTTCCTCGACCCACTCAACGATCCCGACCGTTTCCAGAAGGCGCGTGGCTGTTTCTCGCTGTTCTGCGCCAACGCGGGGATTGGCGTACAGCCCCGAGGCGCCTTCGCCAACCAGTGCCGGTGTGTTGGGCATGCAGCGAATGATGGCGTGGCCGCCGCCGAGCCAGTGATCGAGCGTATCGACCTTGAGTCCAGCCGCGACCGAGACGATGACCGGCTTGTGGCTCAGGTGCTCGGCAAGCGGTGTGCACACGTCTTTCATAATCTGTGGCTTGATGGCAAGCACGACGACATCGGCGTCACACACGGCCTGGGCGTTATCGGTGGTGGTGTTGATCGCGTAGCGCTTTTTGATGGCGTCAAGCTGATCCTGATCGGGGCTTGTGGCCGTGATGTGATCGGCTGGATAGCCGCTGTCGATCAGACCGCCGAAAATGGCGCTCGCCATGTTGCCGGCGCCGATGAACGATAGCTTTTGCGTTGTCATGAGCCTTCCTGAAACAGTCGAATGGGTGGCGAATGCGGGCTACCTTACCGCGAATCGGGAGCCGATGGCAGCCGGCTCGTGGCCCTCATCTCGCACCGAAGATGGCTGATCCCACGCGCACCAGGGTGGCGCCTTCGGCGATGGCGGCTTCAAGGTCGCCGCTCATCCCCATCGAGAGTGTGTCCAGGGGGTGCTCGGGATGGCGTGCTTTCAGCGATTCGAACAGCTCGCGAAGGCGTGAAAAGGGCTTTCGCTGTTCAATGAGCGTCTCTGATGGGGCGGGCAGCGCCATCAAGCCGCGAAAGCTAAGTCTTGGCAGTGTGATCAGGGTTTCGGCTATGTCATGTACGTCGTCGGGGGCGGCGCCGGATTTCGACGCTTCCCCACTGATATTGACCTGTAGGCAAATGTTCAGCGGCGGCAGGTGCTCGGGTCGATGATCATTCAATCGGCGCGCGATTTTGAGCCGGTCGACCGTATGACACCACTGAAAGGCCTCGGCCACCGCGCGGGCCTTGTTGGACTGAACGGCGCCGATGAAATGCCACTCGATCGCAAGGTCAGACAGGGCGCGCTGTTTGTCGAGCGCTTCCTGGAGATAGTTTTCGCCGAAGGCGCGCTGGCCGGCCTCGAAGGCGTCTCTGAGATCGCGCTCCGGCTTGGTTTTGCTGACGGCCAGAAGATGGGCGTCATCGTGCGGACGCCCGGCATCGACCAGGGCCTGCTCAAGTCGCTGGCGGACCGCGACGATATTGGTTGAAACGGATGATTTCGACATACGACAGCCCTGTAGTGGCAATGGACACCTTCGCATGGATATTACCGAACTGCTTGCTTTCTCAGCAAAACAGAACGCCTCTGACCTTCATCTATCGGCTGGGCTTCCGCCGATGATTCGAGTCGATGGGGATGTGCGACGCATCAATGTGCCGGCGCTTGAAGATAAGGATGTGCGTCGACTGACCGATGCGGTCATGACCGACCAGCAGCGTCGCCAGCTCGACGCCGAGTTCGAGGTGGATTTCTCGTTTGCGCTGGCCAACGTGGCGCGCTTTCGAGCCAATGTCTTCCTGCAGGATCGCGGCATGGCCGGCGTATTTCGCATGATTCCGGATAAGGTGCCTTCAATGGATGAGCTGGCTTATCCGGAGGTATTTAGAAAGCTTTCCGGCATCAAAAACGGTCTGGTGCTGGTAACCGGACCGACCGGGTCGGGTAAGAGCACCACGCTTGCGGCAATGCTCGATTACATCAACGCAAGCCGTTATGAGCACATCCTGACCATCGAGGACCCGATCGAGTTCGTGTTCGAACCCAAGCGCTGTCTGATCAGCCAGCGGGAGGTCGGTCGTGACACCAAAACGGTAGCGGCGGCTCTGCGCGCGGCGTTGAGAGAAGATCCGGATGTGATCATGGTCGGTGAGCTGCGCGATCTTGAGACCATTCGCTTGGCGCTCACGGCGGCCGAGACCGGCCACGTGGTGTTTGGCACGCTGCATACAACGTCGGCGGCCAAGACCATCGACCGTATCGTCGATGTCTTCCCGGGCGATGAGAAAGCGGTCGTGCGATCAATGCTGTCCGAGTCGGTGCAGGGCATCGTTTCCCAGCAGCTTTTGAAACGCATCGGCGGCGGTCGGATCGCCGCGCATGAGGTGCTGGTGGCGACACCTGCCATTCGAAACCTGATTCGTGAGAACAAGGTCTCGCAGATCTACTCTGCCATCCAGACCGGCACCGCCAGCGGGATGCAAACCATGGAACACGCAGTGACCCACCTTAAGCAGCAAGGACTGGTGGTGTATGACGACTGAGTGGACGGTGTCTGCCGAGGGGTGGATGTCTGGGAAGATGGCCGTATGGATCATGATAGGGACGTCGCCGTGAGTATCGCCGATAAAGGGCTCCAGAAGCTGCTTGATTTCATGAACGACCATCAGGCAACGGACTTGTTCGTGTCGCCCGGGGCAGCGCCCTGCGTCACGTTGAACGGGGTCATGACCGCACTCGGGCATGAGCGTCTTGATGTCGAGCGTGCCGAGGCGCTGGTGCGCGCCGCGATGACGGCCGCGCAATGGGAGCGTTTTATAAGCGAGCATGAAGCGAACTTTGCACTTAGCCTGCCGGGAAAAGGCCGGTTTCGGGTCAGTGCCTTCTATCAGCGAAGCCAGGTATCGATGGTGGTTCGACGTATTCGCTTCGATATCCCGGAGCTCGAGGCGTTGGGTGTGCCGTCGATCGTGAAAACGCTGGTTGGCGCCAAACGAGGGCTGATTTTGCTGGTTGGAAGTGCGGGCAGTGGTAAGTCGACCACGCTCGCCGCCCTGGTTCAGGAGCGAAGCCGGACCCACGGGGGCCATACCATTTGCATCGAAGATCCGATCGAGTATGTGCATGCGCATCAGGGGGGAATCGTCAGCCAGCGCGAGGTGGGGCTTGATACCGAGTCGTTCGAGGTCGCGCTCAAGAACGCCTTGCGTCAGGCGCCGGACGTGGTCGTGATCGGTGAGATCCGCACGCGTGAAACGCTTGAGTATGCATTGGCGTTCGCCAATACGGGCCATCTATGTCTGGCGACAATGCATGCGACGAACGCCGATCAAGCGCTCGAGCGGATGGTGACGTTCTTTCCCGGGGAGCGGCACGCTCAGATTCGTATGGATCTCTCGCTCAACCTTCAGGCCATCGTGGGGCAGCGGCTTCTGCCGACATCAGGTATGCGTGACCGATCGACCCAGCGGGCGTTGGCCTGCGAAATACTGACCCTTTCGCCGTTGGTGGCCACCCTTATACGCGAGGGGCGCATCGATGAAATAAGAGATGTCATGCGGCGCTCGAGCGCGCAGGGCATGGCCACCTTCGATCAGGCGCTTTTTTCGCTGGTCAAGCGCAGTGCAATGAGCCAGGCGGTGGCGTTGGCTCATGCGGATTCGCCCTCCGATTTGAAGCTGATGTTCACACTCGACAGCGGTAATGCCCCGGACGGCAGCAGTGGTGGGCTGTCGCTCGAGGAATTTTAAAATTGCGGGGCCGTTACCGTGCCGAGCACGCGGGGGCCCTTGGCACCGGTAACTTCCGGCAGATTGCCCGGGCGGTGGTTGAGCCGCTGCCACGCAAGCCAGGCGAAGGCGCAGGCTTCCAGCCAATCGGGCGACCAGCCAAGCGCTTCGCACTCGCAGAGCTCGATCGGATTAAGGTGGGCGGCAAGGCGATTCAGTAGAAACGTGTTGTGGGCGCCACCGCCGCAGGGAATCACGCTGGCGAGAGGGTGCGCATGCGCCGGGATCTGGTCGTATATTGCCTCTGCGATCGTTCGTGCCGTCAGTTCCAGGAGTGTTGCCTGCACGTCGTTCGGGGCGATTGAGAATGGCTTCAGATGCGAGTCGAGCCAGTTCTGATTGAAATACTCGCGCCCGGTGCTTTTTGGGGGGCGCCGCTTGAAGAATGGGTCGCTCATAAGCGTTGCAAGCAGGGCGTCATCGATGTTGCCCGTTCGGGCCCATCGGCCATGTGCATCGAACGGATGCTGACGATGACAGTGATGCCAAGCGTCCATCAGAACGTTGGCGGGGCCGGTATCAAAGCCGCACACCGGCCCTTCGCCGGAGGGCGGCAGCACCGTGATATTGGCAAACCCGCCCAGGTTGAGCGCGACGCGCCAGCGGCTCTCATCACTGAACACCGCGCGATGAAAGGCCGGCGCCAGCGGGGCGCCCTGGCCACCGGCAGCAACGTCTCGTCGTCTGAAATCGCTGACCGTGCGACACCCGGTCAGCTCGCTGAGAAGGTGGGGGTTGTCCAACTGATAGGTGAAGGGCGGCTCGGCCTCGGGCTGATGCTCGATGGTCTGGCCATGACTGCTCAGTGCGAGAATATCGGTATGCGCCAGCGCATTGCGACGCAGAATCTGGGTGACGGCCTCGGCCTGAACTGTACAAAAGGCGTGTTCTGCCTGTGCAAGTTCAATGAACGACGGTCGTTTGGTATCGCACAGCTCAAGCAGTGCGGTACGAAGCGCTGGCGGCATGGGCAGGGCAAGCGCATCGATAAAGCGAATACTGTCGTGCTGGCACCAAAGCAGTGCTGCGTCGATGCCATCCAGGCTTGTTCCGGACATGAGTCCGATGCAATAGCCATCAAGGCTTGCTGGGTTAGTCATGAATCGCCTCTCTTGCCCATGGTATGATCTGCCCACTTTATAGGGATCCTTCCCGACGTCCTAACCTCGATTTCTAAGGGAGAGTGTGGGTAACCATGGCTGATGTCTCTGAAGCGCTGTCAATCATCAAGCGCGGTGTGCACGAAATACTGGTCGAAGATGAGCTGGTCAAAAAGCTCGAATCCGGGCGTCCTTTACGAATAAAGGCCGGGTTCGATCCTACGGCGCCGGATCTGCACCTTGGCCATACGGTGCTGATCAACAAGCTTCGTCAACTGCAGGATCTCGGTCATGAGGTGCTGTTTCTGATCGGCGATTTTACCGGGCGCATCGGCGATCCGACCGGCAAAAATGTTACGCGCAAGCCGCTGACCGAAGAAGACGTCAAGGCCAACGCGCGCACCTATCAGGAGCAGGTGTTCAAGATTCTCGATCCTGCCAAGACTCAAGTCGTCTTCAATGCCGATTGGATGAGCACGCTGTCTGCCGCCGACATGATCGAACTTGCCGCACAATCCACGGTTGCACGCATGCTTGAGCGCGACGATTTCGAGAAGCGTTACAAGGGCGGGCAAGCTATCTCGATTCATGAATTCCTGTACCCCCTTATACAGGGCTACGACTCCGTTGCCCTCGAGGCGGATATCGAGCTGGGCGGCACCGACCAGAAGTTCAACCTGCTCATGGGGCGAGAACTTCAAAAACACCGTGGGCAAGAGCCGCAGGTCGTGATCACCATGCCACTGCTGGAAGGGCTGGATGGTGTACAGAAGATGTCCAAATCGCTGGGCAACTACGTCGGCATTACTGACCGTCCCGGTGAAATGTTCAACAAGATTGTTTCCATGCCCGATAGCCTGATGTGGCGGTACTTCGAACTGCTCTCCCTCAAACCGATGGACGAGGTCAAAGAGCTGATGGCTCAAGTGGATGAAGGTGCCAACCCTCGCGATATCAAGATCGAGCTGGCGCGAGAGCTGGTGGCTCGTTTCCATGACGAAGAGGCCGCGGCCAACGCCCATAGGTCCAGTGGCAATCAGTTGGCGGAAGGCGAGCTTCCGGATGATCTGGAGGAAATCAAGTTGACGCTCGAGGATATGGATGTTGCGCCGCTTGCGATGGTCTTGAATCGTGCTGAGCTTGCCAAGAACGGCGCTCAGGCGAAGGATATGCTCAAGCAGGGGCGCGTCTGGGTCGACGGTGAAAAAGCGGATGCCGCGACGACGCTCAATGTTGATGGCTCTGGATACGTGATCCAGGCAGGTAAAAAGCGTTATGCGAAAGTGTTCTTGTCTAATAATTGAATGTACAGTCGAGCTCGTTCGCGGGCTGTATTGCTTTTGTTGCAGTAATATTTCTTGGGAAAAGCATTTGTACACATATTTTGAGCGATAGGGTTAAAAAAAGTTGGACAAGGTTATTACGCTCACGGTATAGTTAGTCCACATCGAAAGCGAGGCAGGATGCTTCCAGAACTCAAGGATGGGTATTCGATGTAGCCCCAATGATCAGGAAGATCGCTAAAGGCAAGGATGCCGGGGTATAAATTTAGGGGAGGTAGGGAAAGGGCTTCTCTGCTTCTCTGCTTCTCTGCTTCTCTGCTTCTCTGCTTCTCTGCTTCTCTGCTTCTCTGCTTCTCTGCTTCTCTGCTTCTCTGCTTCTCTGCTTCTCTGCTTCTCTGCTTCTCTGCTTTTCTGCTTCTCTGCTTCTCTGCTTCTCTGCTTCTCTGCTTCTCTGCTTCTCTGCGACTGTTTTCGACAAACGTCTAAACTTTTTTCGAGAAAAGGGTTGCGCTCGAGTCGGTGCGTGGGTAAAGTACGCATCCGCTGTCGGGGTCGTCGCAAACGGCCAGGCAGTATGAAGTGCGCAAGGCGCTGATTTGGTTTGGTTTTTCTAGGCTTTTTTGAAAAATCGAACGTTGACATTTCAGCCCGGTTCGGTAGAATACGCCGCACTTCATCGGACGCAGCTTCGAGTGATTGAAGAGCGGTTTTCTTGCTCTTCAGGTCGGAATTTGGTTTTCTGATCGGTCGCTCAAAATTGAAGCTTGACAGTCCGGCTCGGATGAGTAGAATGCTCATCCACTCGCTACAGGGCACAGCCCACAGCGAGACGCTCTTTAACAAGTCG
>NZ_JAMLJJ010000006.1 GCF_023736155.1 Larsenimonas salina
CGCTTCAAGGCCTAGGCCGAGGGTCAGAATCTGCGTGCCGTCCATGTCGTACCTCCTGTCCATGTGGAGGTCATATCCTGGCCCAGCTCAGGGGGCGAATTCCACACCCAGCGACGAAGAGCCTAAAAATTAGTAACAGAGTCGCGCTCAAAATGGTTTTTATGACCTTGCCCCTTGATAACGAAGTTAGAAAATTCAGAAGGTATTTTTGGGGCAGATTTACCAAAATAAGCAAACTCATTGGATATGAGAACTCGATCGGTAAACAAGACATCCCTAGCCAGATTCTCTTCGCTGATAATACCATTTGGCAAGCTGTGAAAAGAATCTATTTGACGTATTATACCATCACTATCGGTAAAGTAGATATTATCGCCATATTGCTGAAACATGCTTCCATATAGATTTGGTTTTTTTGTGTCGTATATTGGATTATTCCAGTATTCGTTAAAATTGATAATTTTATCAATTTTCATCCAGTAAACTAAGAAGTTTTGCTTTCCATAGTTTGCAGAACCTGTACCTATCACTACATCCCCGACGTTGGAAAACTTACGAATTCTAGGTTTACAATTAGCAAGCGTAAGAAACCCCCAAAAGGGATTTGGAGCAAATCCCAGATCGTGTTCTACTACGTAAGAGTGTATTTTCATTTTTAGCACTTATTTCTTTTAATGTCTTGATATCCAGATTTTTTGCCATCCGGTTTTTCCCACACCGCCTTCCCTTCTAAAACATTTTCCAATTCAGTTGATTCAAAAAAGATAGAAGAAAAACCGCCTATCGCAATTTCTTCTGGTATTTCACCTATATCCTCAACGTAAACTGCAATTACTTTCAATCCGATCTGATTACAAGATGCGATTGATTTTTTTATGTACTCACTTTCACCATTAGAAAGCGGGTAAATGATTACAGCGACATCGCTTCTTACATCTACTTCTTCGCCACTAGAAAATAAACCATTTACAACACTATACTTTTTTGAAAAAAATTCTTTTAAAGTCGAAGAATCAAAACCATCTGGTCCGTCATTTAAAAAGTAAGCTTTTGGCATGTTACCTCCTAGTCTCTAAAGTATAAAATGCAAGCTATTTTTACTCAAAAAAGCTTCAAAGCCACCCCTGCCACAACACTAATGAAAATACCAATAATAATAGCTTTAATACTGCGCTTAACATCAGTTGTACTTTTTTCTATTTTTCTCATACGTAAGTCTAGCGAGCTTAAGGATGCACTATGTTGGGGTATTTGATTCATCAGGTCACTCTCAATTTTTTTAATACCATCTTTACCATATGCATATTGAGCGCTTGACTCTTTTAACTCAGAAAACCAGATCAAAAAAATTCTTTCTTCACCTCGTAAAAAAATATCTTTCGAACCTGCATTAAAAACGGCAAATATAAGCTTGCCGTTATAACCAGGATCGACATGAAAACCGCTTACATTTACCAACCCTTGAACCTTAAATTTATTCTTAATATTTATTAACGCAAAAACATCCTCGGGTATTTTTACATTCTCTCTAGTCAAAAGGTAAGCAAACTGACCTGCAGGGATAACTAAGGTTGAATCTTTATCAAGCATTGTTGCTTCTTGCTGATCAGAATGATCATTAGATCTGCTAATAAAGGCTTCTGCGCCTAGAGTCATAGTATAGGCTGAGCAGTCAACATTTCTCTCATAGAATGGCTCAAATATTTCTTTTCCGTTCCGTCTAACCCATTCTCCCCCGTAAAACATAATCACCCCATTTTTATACTGAATATGGCAATCTATCTTCTAATTCTCTACGTCTATCACGCAAGCTATCTTCAATATTTATATTATTTTCTTCAAAAAAAATCAAAACCCAGCTAAAGATATTTTGATTTGCCTCAAGAGCAATCTCTCTAAAATTTTCTAAATGGTCTATCTTTTCACATGCATCACAAAATCTTCCACTATAATCAGTGTAATTCAGAATTGAAGCTGGAACGCTACTGTCAAAAACCAACTTTTGGTTAAGTGCATTGGCTGAGCTCAAACAAACCAAAAGTATATCAACAGCCGTCCGTCTTACTGGTATTTTTTCGTTTTCTCCACGTACTAACCTTCCTGAGTATTTAGCGAAGTGCAACCCATAATGCTTTAGCCTATCTACTCTAGAAAGAGAGATGATATCAAAATGATTCTTCATATCATGTTTATATTGCTGAGATTGCAAATCTCTAGCCACTGGTATATTCGCCATAATTAGCCCTAATTTTAAAAAATTATCAAGTGATAAGGGCTACAATAGCCCTTATATTTATACAGCCTACCCTACATGCAAACTAATAATTTCCGTAGTATTCACTCCCACTCGATCGTCGCGGGCGGCTTGCTGCTCACATCATACGTCACGCGCGAGACCCCGCTTATCTCGTTGATGATCCGGTTGGAGACCTTCTCGAGCAGCTCATACGGCAGGTGCGCCCAGCGGGCGGTCATGAAGTCGATGGTTTCGACCGCGCGAATGGCAATCACCCACTCGTAGCGGCGGCCATCGCCAACCACGCCCACGGATTTCACCGGCAGGAACACCGCAAAGGCCTGGCTGGTCTTGTGGTACCAGTCGAAGTTATGCAGTTCCTGAATGAAGATGGCGTCGGCTTCGCGGAGGATGTCGGCGTATTCCTTTTTGACTTCACCGAGGATACGCACGCCAAGGCCCGGCCCGGGGAACGGGTGGCGGTAGACCATGTCGTACGGCAGGCCAAGCTCGAGGCCGAGCTTGCGCACTTCGTCCTTGAACAGTTCCCTGAGCGGCTCGACCAGCTTGAGTTTCATGGTGTCTGGCAGGCCGCCGACGTTGTGGTGCGACTTGATCACGTGCGCCTTGCCGGTTTTCGAGGCGGCGGATTCGATCACGTCGGGGTAGATGGTGCCCTGGGCGAGGAACTCGACGCCGTCGATCTTGGCGGCTTCGCGGTCGAACACGTCAATGAAGGTGTTGCCGATGATCTTGCGCTTGGCTTCGGGGTCGTTGACGCCTTCAAGCTTGGTCAGGAACTCGTCTTCGGCATCGACACGAATCACCCGCACGCCCATGTGGGAGGCGAAGGTGTCCATCACCTGGTTGCCTTCGTCCTTTCTGAGAAGACCATTATCGACGAACACGCAGGTGAGCTGATCGCCAATGGCCTTGTGCAGAAGCGCCGCGACCACCGAGGAATCCACCCCGCCGGAGAGGCCAAGCAGAACGTGGCGATCACCGACCTGTTCGCGCACGCGCGCAGAGAGGTCTTCGATGATCTGCGCTGGGGTCCAGAGCTGCTCGGCCTGACAGATTTCGAGCACGAAGCGCTCGAGGATGCGCTGCCCTTGCAGGGTATGGGTCACTTCCGGGTGGAACTGCACGCCGTAGAAGCGTTTTTCTGCCCACGTCATCGCCGCGATCGGGCAGGTCGGGGTGGAGGCCGTGACCGTGAAGGTCTCGGGGGCGCGGGCGACCTTGTCGCCGTGGCTCATCCACACATCCAGCATGGCGTTGCCGTCGTCGGCGATGTGGTCCTTGATGCCGTCGAGCAGTTCGTCATCGGCGATGACCTCGACCTGGGCGTAGCCGAATTCACGCTTTTCGGAGCCTTCGGTGGCGCCGCCGAGCTGCTCGGCCATGGTCTGCATGCCGTAGCAGATGCCGAACACCGGCAGGCCAAGTTCGAACACGCACTCGGGCGCGCGGGGGGAATCAAGCTCGGAGACCGATTCCGGGCCGCCGGAGAGGATGATGCCGTTGGGGTTGTACTCGCGAATCTCGTCTTCGGTGATGTCGAAGGCGCGCACTTCGGAGTACACGCCGAGTTCGCGCACGCGACGGGCGATCAGCTGGGTGTACTGGGAGCCGAAATCGAGGATCAGGATCTTGTGGGAGTGAATGTCTGTCATCAGTGAACCACTGTTTCAGGGGCTCGGCCGGAGCCCTGCTTTAAAAACAAAGAGGGAAGCGTGCGCTGGAATGAGTCCCCCGCAGCTTCCCTCTCCGGCTCGAAACGCTCGAACTTAACCGCGGTAGTTCGGCGCTTCCTTGGTGATCTGCACGTCGTGCACGTGGGATTCGGCAAAGCCTGCGCCGGTGATCTTCACGAACTGGGGCACGGTGCGCATGGTTTCGATGTTGTCGCTTCCGGTATAGCCCATTGAGGCGCGAAGCCCGCCCATCAGCTGATGAACGATGGCGCTCATCACGCCCTTGTACGGCACGCGACCTTCGATGCCTTCCGGCACGAGCTTCTCGACGCCCTCTTCCTTGCTCTGGAAGTAGCGATCCGACGAGCCCTGGGTCTGAGACATCGCGCCCATGGAGCCCATGCCGCGATATGCCTTGTAGGTACGGCCCTGATAGAGCTCGACCTCGCCCGGCGCTTCTTCGGTACCGGCAAGCAGGCCACCGATCATCACGCAGTTGGCGCCGGCGGCAATCGCCTTGGCGATGTCGCCCGAGAAGCGGATGCCACCATCGGCGATCAGCGGAATGCCGTACGCCTTCAGCGCATCGGCCACGTCAGACACGGCGCTGATCTGCGGCACGCCAACACCGGCGACGATGCGGGTGGTGCAGATCGAGCCGGGGCCGATGCCGACCTTGACGGCGTCCGCGCCGGCTTCCGCCAGATCCTTCGCGGCGGCGGCGGTGGCGATGTTGCCGCCAATCACCTGCACCGCAGGGTAGTGTTCCTTGACCCATTTGACGCGGTCGAGCACGCCCTGGGAGTGGCCGTGGGCGGTGTCGACGACGATGACGTCAACGCCTGCTTCGGCAAGGGCGGTCACGCGGTCGGGAGTTTCCGGGCCGGTGCCGACGGCGGCGCCGACCAGCAGGCGGCCGTCGCTGTCCTTGGCGGCGTTCGGATAGGTGCGGGCCTTTTCGATGTCACGCACGGTCACGAGACCGCGCAGCTCGAAGTCCTCGCTCACCACCAGAATCTTTTCGATGCGGTGCTGCTGAAGCTGCGCCTTGATGTCATCAAGCGGCGTACCCTCGAGCACCGTGACCAGTTTCTCACGTGGGGTCATGATGTCGGCGACCTGGTTGCCCACGTCCGGCTGGAAACGCATGTCGCGGCCGGTGACGATGCCGACGAGCTTTTCACCCTCGACGACCGGGAAGCCGGAGTAGCCGTGTTCGTCGGCCATGGCCAGAAGATCCTGCAGCCGCGCCTTGGGGCTGACGGTCACCGGGTCCTTGACGATCACGCTCTCGTGTTTCTTGACCTTCTTGACCGCAGCGGCCTGCTGGGCAATGGTCATGCTCTTGTGAATGATGCCGATGCCGCCTTCCTGGGCCATGGCGATGGCCAGGCGGGCTTCGGTCACGGTATCCATTGCAGAGGACACCAGCGGAATGTTGAGTTCGATATTACGGGTCAGGCGGGATTTGAGGCTAACGTTCTTGGGAAGCACGTTAGAGTAGCCGGGAACGAGTAATACGTCGTCAAACGTAAGAGCTTCTTGCGCTATACGTAACATGTCGGACACGCCCAATGGTCAGGTTGTAGATGCGGCGGGAAAAGGTAATCGCGCATTGTAAACCCTTGCCCGCCCGCGCACAATCCGAACCACAAACCTTCTTTTATTTCAAACGGATAGACATGGCCGACTTACCTGAATCGCCCAACGCGCTGTCGGTGCACGAGCTCAACCGCAGTGCGCGCCTGCTGCTGGACCGCCATTTTGACCTGGTGTGGGTCGAGGGAGAGGTCTCGACGGTCTCACGACCGGCCTCGGGCCATGTCTACTTCACCCTGAAGGATGAGCGCGCTCAGGTGCGCTGCGCGCTCTTTCGAACGAAAGCGATGTTCGTGCGCACCCCGCTCAATCAGGGCGATCAGGTCGCGGTGCAGGCGCGGGTGTCGCTGTTCGAGCCGCGGGGCGACTATCAGCTGATCGTCGAGGCCGCCAAGCCCGCAGGCGAAGGCGCGCTTCTGGCTGCGTTCGAGGCGCTCAAGGCGCGTCTTTTAGAGGAAGGCGTGTTCGCCAATCAGCGGCCACTGCCCTACCCGCCCCGGCATCTGGGCATCGTGACCTCGGCCACCGGCGCCGCGCTTCAGGATGTGCTGGCCGTACTTCGAACACGCTGGCCGTTCATGGCGGTGAGCGTATTTCCGGTGCCGGTACAGGGCGGCGCGTCGGCACCGGCCATCGTCCAGGCGCTCGAGCGCGCCGCACGCGAGGATAGCGTCGATGCGCTTTTGGTCACCCGCGGCGGCGGCAGCCTCGAGGATTTATGGGCGTTCAACGATGAAAGGCTTGCCCGGGCGATCTTTCAAAGCCCGATTCCGGTGATGAGCGCCGTCGGCCATGAGGTCGACACCACCCTTGCCGATTTTGCCGCCGATGCCCGAGCGCCCACGCCGTCTGCCGCCGCCGAGCAACTGGTGCCGGATGCCCACGTCATCAAACAGCAGTTGGCCGCGTTGGCGCGGCGGCTGATGCGGGCAATGGATCACACCCTGATTCAGGCCAGTCAGCGGCTCGACCGCGCCCGGCTCTCGCTCAAGCACCCCGGCGAAAAGCTCGCCCAGCACCGCACCACGCTCGAACAGCTCGAGCGGCGGTTGAACTACGCGATCATGCAGATGCTGCGCCAGAAACGGCGTGACGTGGCGCTTCTGGAGGCGCGCCTCGAGCGGCAGCCGCCCCGGAAGACCGTTGAGCAGGCCGCGGCCCGGCTCGAATCACTGGACAGGCGCCTGAGTGAGGCAATGGCGAGACAGAAAGACAGGCACGTTCGCACGCTCGAGGGTCTGGCGCACCGGCTTCATATCGTAAGCCCGCTGGCGACGCTGTCGCGGGGCTACGCCATTGCCGAAAACGCCGATAAAGAGGTGATCCGGCGCGCGAAGGACACGGCGCCGGGAGAGAAAATCACGATTCGGTTGGCGGAGGGGCGCGTCAGCGCCGAAATCAAACGGCGCTTTTCACGTTAGCAAGCCGTGCTTTACGCGTTAGATTGCCGGGGCGGCTCGGCGTCGCTTGCGACCTTGAAGCGCGCGGCCTCGAGGTCGTGCTTGGCAAGCAGCTTGTAGAAATCGGTGCGGTTGCGGCCGGCGATGCGCGCGGCCTGAGTCACGTTGCCGTCGGTCATCTTGAGCACCTTGATCAGATAGCTGCGCTCGAACCCCGCCCGCGCCTCATTGAATGACGGCAACACCGACTCATCGGAAGCCAGCGCCTGAGAGACCAGCCCCTGACTGATGATCGGCGAGGTCGAAAGCGCCACACACTGCTCGACCACATTGACGAGCTGGCGCACATTGCCGGGCCACTCGTAGCCGGTCAGAAGCGACAGCGCCTCCGGTGAAAAGCCGTTGACGCTTGACTGGTGGCGCGTCGCGATCTGCTTGACCAGATGCTTGGCCAGAAGCGGGATGTCCTCGGCGCGTTCGGCAAGCGATGGCAGGCGCAGATTGACCACGTTCAAGCGGTAATACAGGTCTTCGCGGAAATCGCCGTTTTGCATGCCCTGGGCCAGATCGCGGTGCGTGGCCGAAATGATCCGGACATCGATCGGTACCGAGCGGGTGCTGCCAAGCGGGCGCACCTGGCGCTCTTGCAGTACGCGAAGCAGTTTGACCTGAAGCGCCAGCGGCATATCGCCGATTTCATCGAGAAAGAGCGTGCCACCGTTGGCGGCCTGAAAGAGGCCATCGTGGGCATGAGAGGCGCCGGTGAACGCGCCCTTGGCGTGGCCGAACAGCTCGCTTTCAAGGAGCTGTTCCGGCAGCGCGCCGCAGTTGATCGCAATGAAGGGCTGATGCGCTCGGCCACTCGCCCGGTGAATCGCGTTGGCCATCAGTTCCTTACCGCTGCCGGAAGGGCCGGTGATCAATACGCTGACGTCACTGCCGGCGACCATCTTGGCCTGATCCAGAAGCTGCTCCATCTGGGCGCTTCGGGTCACGATCGCTTCACGCCAGGTCAGGTCGTCCTGACCGACGTTGGGGGTCTGTTTGAGGGCCTCGGACACCGCCGTGAACAGCTCGTCCTTGTCGATCGGCTTGGTCAAAAAGCTGAAGACGCCTTTCTGGGTCGCGCTGACGGCGTCCGGAATCGAGCCGTGCGCGGTCAGAATGATCACGGGGAGTCCCGGGTGGCGGCGCTGCACCTCGTGAAACAGCGCCATGCCGTCCATCTCGTCCATGCGCAGGTCTGAAAGCACCAGATCCGGGCGTTCGGTCTGAATGGCACTCAGCGCATCACGGCCGCTGCCGGCCGTGGTGACCTTGTACCCGCGGCTTTCCAGTCGCATGCTCAAAAGGCGTAACAGGCTCGCATCATCATCGACGAGTAACAGATGGGCCGTAGCTGCAGTCACCAGGGATCGCTCCTCTATCGGGCGTCGCTCAGGGCGTGCGGCGCCGCGCGTTCATACTCTCTTCTATGGCAGTCAGGGCATCGAGCTTCTTGGAAAGCTCGGCGTTTTCGCGCCGCAAACGCTGAACCTGCTGGTCGTTGCTTGATACGTTGGTCACTAGACTGCGGCGGGCTTCGAGGTCATTTAGCCAGTAGCGCAACAGGGGCTGAAGCGCACTCGGCGCGCCGGATATATCGCGCTTGTAGAGCTCGGCGGCTTGTTTCCATTGATCCTTTCCGCTCCAGGACAATACCACAGCGCGAGCCAGACGATCCTGTGCAGTATCGTCAGCGGTTTGTTTCAGCATGTCACGACGCCAGTCACTGTCCTCGCGCTGCGCCTTGAGACCGAAGGACACCCAGTTGGGCAGAAGGCACTCGCCCTCCACCAGCACCGGTGGCCCGTAATAGAAGCAGTTTGCGCTACCGCCTGAAACCGTCGCGTCGGTGTTCATCATCTGGCACCCGGAAAGCAGCGCGGCCAGCGCCATTCCTGCCAGTAGTTTCGTATATTTCATGACCCTTCACTTCCTGGTTTTATCAGGCGTTTTGTACAGCCTGTTCATCGTTATCGTTTTCTTCGAGCCGCTCACCGAGCCAGGGCAAAATCAGACGGAAGCAGACCGCGGCCTCGCCATCATCATCCTCGACAAGCTCGAGCGTGCCATCCTGGGCGGCGGCACTGTCGGAGGCCACTGACAGGCCGATCCCCGACCCTTTCAGCGGACCCTTGCGCTTGGACGCCCCCTGATAGAACGGCTCGAACAGGTGATCCCGATCCTTATCGGCAATCGGTTCACCGGTATTGGCCACTTCGATGTAGAGCATCTCGTCGTGCACGAACGTGCGCACCCACAGTTTGCCGTTGTCCTCACCGTAGGCGACCGCGTTGGACACCAGGTTATCGACGATGCGCAGGGTGCGGGTACGATCGGCCTGCCACGGCAGGCGGTAGCGAGACCAGCTAACCGCCATGGCCTTGCTCTCGAGCGCCAGATGATGCTTGTTGAGCACTTCCTGCACCATGTGCGAGACATCGAAGCGTTTAACCTGGAGCTTCCGGTTGTGCTGAAGCAGGTTGTAATCAAGCAGCTGCTCGATCAGGGTCTGAAGCTCCTGGCTGCTTTCATCAAGCAGCAGGACGATCTCGCGCTGACGCGGCGCCAGCTCGCCGACAATGCCATCGGCAAGAAGGCCGGTGCCCTCTCGAATGCTTGCAAGCGGCGTCTTGAGCTCATGGGACATATGGCGCAGAAACTGTTGCTTCTGCGCTTCAAGCTCTTCCAACCGGGTGGAAAGCCACGTCAGCCGCTCGCCCAGATTAACCAGTTCCGACGGCCCCTGAAGCCGGACGGGTTCTGCCTGACGGTCGCCGCTACCGATGCCGAGAATGCGGGTTTCGAGCTGCTTGATTGGCCGAATGATCAGCCAGGTAAAAAACAGAATCAGCGCAAGACTGACCGGAATCAGGATCGCCGATTGCAGCCAGAGCTGACGCTTGACCTCTCGGGCCCGCGCTCGAATGGTGTCGATACGGGCATCGACGATGTCACGGGTCTTGTTAAGCAACTCATCGGTATGTTGTGAAAAGCTCTGGAAATCGGAGAGCCCCTCCCTGATCTCCTTGAGCGGCGCCGTACTAAGCGCCTGAAGCCCGGTCAGCTCCTTCTCGAGCACGTCGATGATGGGGTCGTTGCCCAGAAGCGTCGCCTGCTGGTTCAGCAGCTCACGGTAGCGCTCGGCCCGCTCGTTGTAGATGCTTAAAAGACCGGGGTCTTCCAGCACCGCGTATTGACGAGCGCTTCGCTCCATTTCGACCGACAGGTTTGTGAGTGTTCTGGCCCGGCGCGTCTGGTCGACGGCCTGACGAGCACTGACATCGGCAAGCTCGGAAAGCTCGGACAGGGTCTGACCGGCCTGGAAGATAAGAACTGCCATCGGCAGCATCACCATCACGAATGCCAGAAGTACCAGTTGAGGCAGGGAGCGAGGACGCCAGCGGCGGGAGACGTTGTTGGCCATGGTCGTTAGGCTCACGCAGATAATCGAAAGTTCCTTTACATATCCTAACACGATACGCGCGCCCACCATCCACTCAAACACGGTTTGACGAGATTGACGTGAATAAAAAAAGCCGACAAATGTCGGCTTAAGGTACGCAGGGAACTGAAGGGTAATGCAGACGCAGCCGGGCACTGCCTGACCAGCTTATCCCGATTGCGCCGTGAGACCTTGTGGTCTCGTGAAGCCGACGAGCCTCCTTGGAAACGTCAGGAGAGACTCTGTGCCAGGCACCGGCTTCAATTCGGTAGCACCAAGCCAGGAGGCTTGGCACTGAATTTGGTCTCTCCCATCCATGGGAGAGGTGACGTCCATGCCCTGAGCGAAAGCTCGCTCGAATACACCCATTCCGTAGGTGCTCTTTTTTTCATCGCACTTTTTGCACTTTCAAGAAACAAAACGAACAAGGGGGGAGACGTTGGCCTCGATCACGCCCTGTGCAGCGCTTCGCTTCACGCAATTACTAGTGCCAAAACCGTGCCATTATTTAAATAATTCTTTAAAATCAATAGCATGAAAAATAATGGCTTTATAATCCTGTCGCAAGACTCAAAAAATCGGATATGGAACAGGCGTGCGCTCTAAAATGTGTTGCCATTTAGAGACATCAAAAAAGGGCTTTAAAAAAAGCCCTTTAAAATCATATTCATACAACGTCTCTATTTGAATACAGTGTTTTCTTTGACTGTCGCCAAAGCCCAACACGGTAAGCACCTGAGCTGTCGGTCAATTACAGGGTCTTGATCAAGACCTTCGAATTTCGAGTCGGGCTGTAATTTTGCTGGCGCGAAGGCGGAAGGCGTTCGAGCGAGCCGGTCTCAAAGCCGTGCTCGAAAAACCAGTGGGCCGTGTGGGTCGTCAACGCAAACAGGGTGGTGACACCGCGCTCCTGGGCACGTCGCTCGATGGCGCCAAGCAATACGTCGCCCCGCTCGCCGCCGCGGTAACTGTCGTGCACCACGACACAGGCAAGCTCGGCAAAGCTGCGCTCGGGCATCAGGTGCAGCGCCGCGCAGCCAATGATCATGCCGTCACGCTCGATCACCAGATAATCATGAATGTCATGCTCGAGGCGCTCGCGCGAACGGGCAACCAGGACACCCTTCTCCTCCAGCGGTTGCAGCAACGCCAACAGCCCACCGATGTCGTGCAATTCGGCGTCACGAAGCTGTTCGTAGCGGTCTCGCGTAATCATGGTGCCGACGCCATCGCGGGTAAAAAGCTCACCCAAAAGCGCGTCGCGATCACGCCAGGAAAGCAGGTGTGTGCGCGAGACGCCCTGGCGGGCGGCGTGGCAGGCCACCTCCATATGCCGGCGAAGCTCCTCGCCAAGCGAGGCGCTCTCCCCCAGAAAACGTTCGGCGTCCGCTGGACTCAGCTGACGCTGAAGCCCGAGCCGCGGGTCGCTGAACCCGGCCTGTTCTCCCATCAGAATCAGCTTGTCGGCCTTTAGCGCGGTGGCCGTGTGCAGCGCGACATCCACCGCACTGATGTCGAACACCTCGCCGGTGCTCGAGTACCCGATCGGCGGCAGGATAACCAGATGGCGCTGATCGAGCATCGAATCGATAGCCTCCGAGCGCACGCGCCGAACCTCTCCCTCATGCATGTAATCGACGCCGCCTCGAATACCGAACGGCTTGGCCATGACCAGATTGCCACTGACGGCAGTAATGTCGGCGCCGTACATTGGCGTGTTCGGCAGCCCCAGAGAGAACTGGGCTTCCAGCGCCAAGCGAAGACGCATCGCCTCATGCTCGATCAGTGCCATCGCGGCGGAGTCGACCACTCGCGGAGTGCGACCCCGCTTGACAGGAAGACCGGCGTCAGTAAGTGCCGCCTCGACCTGAGGGCGAATACCGAAGACCAGCACCACCCTCACGCCAAGAATGTGCAATAGCGCAATGTCGTGCACGAGCGAATCACGCCAGCCTTCCTGCAGGGCCTCCCCCTCGATCAGCAGAACGAACGTACGCCCGCGGTGGGCGTTGATGTAGGGCGAACTGCTTCGAAACCAGTCGGCAAAGGGGAAGGATGTGTTCAACGAAAGCTCCTGAAAAACGGTGTTATGCATCGCGCACTATAGCAAGGGGGCCACAGGCGTTCATCCGGGCATTGGACATAAGTGGCGGGCTCAAGTACCGGGCCCAAGCAACGAACCTAAGTACCAGGCCTAAATACCGCGCATAAAAAAGCGCGGCAGTAGCCGCGCTTTTTTGAGACGGTCGATCGGCTCAGCCGAACATGCCCTTGAACATGAAAAAGAAGATGATCGAGAGCAGCGCGCCGGCGGGCAACGTGACAAGCCAGGACACCACGATGGTCCCGAGCACGCGCAGATTAAGTGCGTGCATGCCGCGGGCAAGGCCCACCCCGAGTACCGCGCCGACCAACGTGTGCGTAGTCGAGATTGGCAGGCCAATACCGGAAGCCAGCACCACGGTGGTGGCGGCGGCAAGCGTTGCCGCAAAGCCGCGGCTCGGCGTCAGTTCCGTGATGCCGGTGCCCACGGTCGCAATAACCTTGTGGCCCAACGTCACCAGACCCACGACGATGCCGGCGCCACCAAGCAGCAGAATCCAGCCGGGCATGCTCGAAGCCGCTCCCAGATCACCATGGGTATTGACGATGCTGACCACCGCCGCCAGCGGCCCGACCGCGTTGGCCACGTCGTTAGAGCCATGGGCAAAGGCCATCGCACACGCCGTGAACATCATCAGAAGGCCAAAGACGCGCTCGACGCTTGCGAAACTGAAGCTGTCGTTTTCCTTGGTCGGCTCACGCCCGATACGGCGCTCGAGCAGGATCCCGATCAGCATGATGATCGCCCCCACTCCTGCCGACAACAGCGCGCTGTCCACAAACGACAGATGAAGACCAATGTGCTTGAGCCCCTTGAGCAGCGTCACCATCGAGATGATGAAGCCGACCAGAAACATATAGCCCGGCACGTAGCGCTTGGCCGCGGCGAACGGGTCGCTGTTTTCAAAAATGAGGCGCTGAACCGAACGGAACAGCAGATAGGCGATAAGCCCGGCAAGAAGCGGTGAGGTCAGCCAGCTGGAGACGATCTGGCCGAGCGTGCCCCACTCGATGCTCTCGGGCCCAAGCCCCGCCAGGCCGAAACCGACGATGGCGCCGACGATCGAGTGCGTGGTCGAGACCGGCCAGCCCTTGTTGGAGGCGATCATCAGCCAGATGCCAGCCGACAACAGCGAGGCCAACATGCCGTAGGCAAGGTATTGAGGATTCTGGGCGAGCAGCTCCGGGTCGATGATGCCCTTGCGGATGGTCGAGGTGACCTCACCGCCGGCAAGCCAGGCCCCGAGAAACTCGAACACGATGGCGATCAGGATCGCCTGCTTGATGGTGATGGCCTTGGACCCGACGGAGGTGCCCATGGCATTGGCGACATCGTTGGCGCCGACCCCCCAAGCCATAAAAAAACCGAACACACAGGCGAGAATAATGAATAGGTCGCCGTACTGGGCAATGATGGTCATAAGCGTTCAGATATCTTCACTTCAAAGCGTACATAAAGGCCCGGAGGCGGCGAGGTCGCCACCTCAACGGGCCAGCAAAATCTGCAGGCGGGCACCGACACGTTCGGCGCAATCAGACACTTCGCCGACCCAGTCGATGATCTGGTACAAGAACACCACCTCGACCGGTGGCAGGTTCTGTTCGAGTTCGAACAGCTGACGGCGGATCGCGACCTGCTGATCATCGGCCTGATGCTCGAGCTCATGCAATTCCTTGATGAAGCCCTGGAGCACCCCGTAGACGTTGCTGCCGAAGCCGGACTCGATCAGATCATCGAGCTCGTGCAGCGCCTTGCGAGCCTGATACACGGTATCGACCGCGATTTTCAGATACAACCGCATCGGCTCTTCCAGGCTTTCAGGCACATGCATCTTACGCCCGAGCATAATGCCGGCGATGTCCTTGATCTTGTTGGCAATCTTGTCCTGAACGCTGATCAGTTCCAGCAGATCCGAACGCGAGACCGGCAGAAACAGCGTATTGGGCAAGTTCAGGCGAAGCTTGGTCTTGAGTTCATCCGCCTCGTGCTCGCACTGACTGATCTGGTTGCGAAGTTCGCCCGCCTTGTCCCAGTCATCGCGCAGGGTGGCATCGTAGAAAGCCAGAAGGAGGTCGGCGCTTTCAGTAGTTTTAACTATGTGTTCAAGCAGCGGCTGAAACGGAGAGCGCCCGAAAAGCGCTGAAAATGGATTATGACTTACCATGAGAATTCAACGTACGTTGGGAATGGCGCCGCCAGTATATAAACTGCGCACTCCATCGTCATGAAAAATTAACATTCACCTTTAAAAAGAACGGATCGACACAGTGGCCATCGAGACCGAACTCAAGTTGCAAACAACGCCGGACGCACGTGACGCCCTGATGGCGCACCCACTGTTGAGCGGCCTGAACGCCAAGCACCAGTGGCTTCAAAACACCTACTACGACACGCCCGAGGCCCGGCTCAACGCTCTTAAAATGGCACTGCGGCTTCGCGTCACCGACCATGAAATCGTACAGACCCTAAAGACCGCCGGGCGTGAAACGGGCGGCATCAGTCAGCGTGGCGAGTGGGAATGGGTCCGCCCTGCCCCGGAACTCAACACGAAGGTGCTGAATGATCTCGAGGCGGTCGAGCTTGACCAAGCGACGCTTGATGCGCTCGAGCCGGTGTTCACGACCGACTTCACCCGCACCAGCTGGGCGCTCGAGTATGAGGGAGTACCGATCGAGGTTGCCTTTGACCAGGGCCACATCGAGGCCCACGGGCATCGCTGCAGCATTTGCGAGGTCGAGCTCGAGCTGAAACGCGAAACGAAGGATGCCATCGGCGTCTTGGCGCGTTTGGCCACCGCGCTTTCAGAGGTCACACCGCTGCGCCCGGCCAACGCCAGCAAGGCCGCTCGCGCAGGCCGACTTGCCGCCAATCACTGGCCGCTGCCGTCACTCCCCTCTAGCGATGACTGCGGGCAGTTCGACACGCTGACCGCGGCGCTTGACGCCTTCAGTGACAGTGATGATCCCGCGCATTTGAGCCGAGCGGTTAAAAGCGCCGACGTTCTGGCCACAAGCGACGAGCCGTCGGTAGCAGACGCCGGCAGGACGCTGTCTCGAGCGCTTCGGGATGGCTCACCGCTGACGCATGAGGCAAGCCTTGCAGGCCTTGCCCTGCTCACGCACTGCTACGGTAATTAAGTTGCACGGCCAAAAGGGGCGCACACCCCAAAGATGCACACCACTGGAAGTCGCGCACGGCCACGAACACTAGGCGCTTGAGGGGGTGTAACGAGCTGGCACCGGAAAACGCCCCACCTGCGCCAACAGATCCTCGGCCGATCGGGGTTCGCAGTAAACGAACCCCTGAATCGTATCGACACCGAGCCCGCGGACGATGGCCAGTGTTTCCAGGTCCTCGACCCCCTCTACCACCACGTCATAGCCCAGTCGAAAGCACAGCTCGCTGACTGACGCCAGGACGTGGCGTTTTCGGGGCAGCGACTTGATATCCTGAATCAGGCACTTGTCGAACTTGATGGTGTCCAGCGGCAACTCGCTCAACTGCGACAGCGACGAGTACCCACTGCCGAAGTCGTCGAGTGCCACCCGAATGCCCATATCCCGCAGGGCATTCAGCGTTGTCTGGGCGTGCGCAAGACTTGCCAGAACAGTCGATTCAGTCACTTCGACCTGAAACCGTGAAGGTGCCACGCCGTAACGGTCCAGCCGGTCGCTCAGCCACGTCACCAGCGTATCGTCCTGCAACTGTTGACGAGAGAGGTTCACGTTGAGCGTGAACTCGGTGCCGTAACGCGCCTCGAAGGCTTCTTCCGTCATCAGGGAAAGCGCCCTGTCAATCATGCGCCGGCTCAGCTCATGAATCAGCGCGCTCTGTTCGGCCACGTCCATGAAACAGGCGGGCGGTACCAGTCCGTCGGCCGTCTGTAGGCGCATCAACCCCTCAAAAGCCGTAATGCGCCCTTCTTCCCGCAGACTCACGATCGGCTGGAACAGGCAACGCACACCATCATCGTCAAGCGCCTGACGAATCAATTGCTCACCGGTACTGGCCTGACGCTCGGAAAGCTCGAGCGCGTCCGAATACTGACAGCGAAAACCAACGCCGCGCCGCGCCGCGTATTGGGTTGCCAGGCGCGCACGCGCACGAATGGATGAACTCAAAAGCCCCTGAGTGGGCGAAAAGGCGGCCGTACCCATCGCGTAGGAAAGCCATACGCGCTTGTTCTTGAACGGTTTAGGCCGGGAAAGTACGCCTTCGATTTCAACAAGGCTTGCCTCGAGCTCGGACGAATCGGAGGCCTTCAGCACGACCGCAAAGGTGTGCTCGGGCAGAAGTATCAGCGGGGTGTTGTCAGGCAACACCTCCGCCAGCTCGTCGCCCAGGTACTTCAAAAGCCCGTTGACGTAGTGAGGCAGGCTCGATTCCATCACCGAGCACACGTTCGAAAGCCCGATCGAGACCAGACAGAAACGGGCGTCATCCGACGCGCGGCAGGCGTCATCCAGCAGCTGATCGAGCAGTTCGCCGTTACCGAGGCCCGTGGCCGGGTCGGTGTAGTGCCGGTGCGTAACGTCGGTGTGGGTGCCGATCAGCCAGGTCGGCGCCTCTCCGGTCATTGCGTCCTTGATGCCGCGGCAATGCATGACCCGCCAGTGGCCGGCGCCATCGAGGATTCGATACTCGAGATCAAGCGTTGGGGTGCGGTCGGCCAGATGATCATCGATTGCGCGGCGAAAGGGCCCACGGTCGTCGGCATGAATACGTGACAGCCACACCGTCGGCGGCTGGGGGTCGGTAAGCGGGGCAAGGCCTAACGTATTGAACCAGCGGGGCGACAGGTGGATTCGGTCCTCGTCGAGTGCCCATTCGAACACGCCGTCGCGGCTGCCGCTAAGAATCAGGTGAAGCTTTCGGGCATAGCTGTCACGGGCTTCGATGGCGCGCCGCAACAGCCCGTCGAGCCCGGTGTGCGCCGATGTGCTGCAGGCGCCTGCGCCCTCGATTCGATCGAGCAGAACCGCACAAAGCGCCGACAGCCGTTCGACACGCGGCATATCGATTCGATCGCGCAGTTCGCCACGGTCGGTCTCGCACAGGGCGGTTTCCAGTCGGTCGCTCAGCGTATCCAGCGACTGCTCGACCTCGCGACGCCCCTTATCGCTGCGTGTGAGTGCCCGGTCGGCACGTGTTTCGCCCATCGTGTTTCTTCCTTCACCAGCTGCGATCGAATCGATTGTTGCTTATACTTGAACGCTTGCCCCGTGCTCCGCCGTGGCGGGATCGAATGCAATTCTTTAGATAACGGCGCCGGATCAAGGCACTGAATACCCTGCCTGCAGCCCATTTCGCCCTACGCCGGAGACACACGTGACGCACTCATCCCCGTTCACGCCTGCTGAGAAGAGCTTCAAGGCGCGTGTTTTTCAGATCATCTTCGAATCCGATACCCGCGCCGGAAAGATCTTCGATATCGCCCTGATCACGATGATCCTTCTGAGTGTGACCTGCGTCCTGCTCGACAGCGTCCCGCATCTGAATCAGCGCTTCGGTACCTATTTCGGCTGGGTCGAATGGGGGTTCACGGGCCTGTTCACGCTCGAATATCTGGCGCGTATCTGGTGCCTTGCACAACCCAAACGCTATATCTTCAGCTTTTACGGTGTCATCGACTTCATCAGCATCCTGCCCAGCTGGCTGAGCCTTCTGCTGCCGGGCGCCCAGACGCTGATGGTCATTCGCATCATGCGTGTACTGAGACTCTTTCGAATTCTGCGTCTGATGGAATTCGTCGGTGAAGGTCGGCTCTTGATGCAGGCGCTTAACCGAAGCCGGCGCAAGATTTTGCTGTTTTTGATCGCGGTGCTGTCGATCATTACCGTGTTCGGCTCGTTGATCTATCTGATCGAACCGCCCGAGGCGGGCTTCACCAGCATTCCAAGGGCCCTTTATTGGGCGATCGTGACCCTGACAACCGTCGGCTATGGCGACATCGCGCCGATCACGCCACTTGGCCAGTTCATCTCGGCCATCATGATGATCCTCGGCTATTCGATTCTGGCCGTACCGACCGGGGTGTTCTCCGCCGAGGTCATTCGCACCATTCGGCTCGACCAGGAGTCCGAGGAAGCCTGCCCCGGCTGTGGTCGCGAAGGCCATGACAAGGACGCCAAATACTGCAAGTCCTGCGGCACCTGGCTTGATGAGGAAACCGAGGACCCTCGCGAGAAGGCCTCGGATGACTGAAACCGAACAAGTCTAAATTAGAGTATTAAGCATATTTAAACTTGTTCGATTCGCGCATGGGGGTGGGGCGTTACTCGAAGGCGGCGCTGTCGCCACGGCCGTGACGTAAAATCACGGGGGGAAGGTCGCGAAGATCCACCACGGTGGTGGGCTCGAGGTGGCAGGCACCGCCGTCGATTACAGCGTCCAAATGCGCGCCGAAGCGCTCTTGAATCTCCTCCGGATCAGTCATCGGCAGCGTCTCACCGACTGGAATCAACGTCACGCTCATCATGGCACTGCCAAGGGCGTCCAAGAGCGCGTGCGTGATGACGTGATCGGGCACTCGAACCCCGATGGAGCGGCGTTTGGGGTGCAACAGCAGCCGCGGCACATCGTTGGTGGCGTCCAGAATGAAGGTATAGGCGCCGGGCGTGTGCGCCTTCAACAGTCGAAACACGCTGTTGTCGACCTTGGCGTAGGTGCCAATGTCGGAAAGATCGGAACACATCAGGGTGAAGTTGTGCCGATCATCGAGCTGGCGCAACCATTTGATCTTCTCGACTGCTTTCTTCTCACCCAGAAGACACCCCAGCGCGTAGCCGGAATCGGTCGGGTAGGCAATAACGCCGCCCTTGCGAACGATGTCGATCGCCTGCTGGATCAACCGGGGCTGTGGGTTGTCCGGATGCATACTTAGAAACTGGCTCATGGCGACGTCCTTAAAACAAAGTGATCGTGTAATCGTTGGGCGATCATCAGTATAGACGACCGCTCTACCCGGTTGCGGCCGCGCACCACTCGGCCAAGCGAGGATGGGCCCAGACCGGCGCGATCGCGGTGCGTGGAATGGGACTGAATCGACCCGGGGTAACCGGCCCGCCCGGTGCGTGAAAGTCGCTTCCAAGTGAGCCATACATCTCGCGGCGCGTTAGAATCTGGGCCAGGTCGCGGCCCCGGTCGGGGTTCTGGAAGCCGCTGACCAGCTCGGCGCCGATGCAGCCGGCCGCCTGGGCATCATCGAGCAGCGTGACCATCTTCTTGCGGGTAAGCTTATAGCGAAGCGGGTGCGCGATGAGGGCCACCCCGCCGCTTGCATCAATCCATGAGGCCGCATCACCAAGGCTTGGCCAGTGCTGTTTGACGTCGCCGGTCTTGCCCGCGCCGAGATACTTCTTGAACGCGGACTGCACATCATCCACCAGCCCCGCCTCGACCAGCGCTCGAGCGAAATCCGGTCGTCCAAGCGCCTCGCGCTCACCGGCCTGAGCCTGCGCCCTGGCGTAGGCATCCGTCAGCCCGATGCGCTCGAGCCGCCGCGCGATCTCGACGTTACGCTCGGCGCGAAACCGTGCCTGGTCCGCAAGCCCGGCCGTCAGGGCCGCTCCGGGCCGCTTCGGAAGCAGCGCCACCATATGAATGGTCACGCCGCGCCACTGACACGAGATTTCCGCGCCCGGCAGCACCGCAACGCCTAAACGCTTGCCCGCCGCGACCGCCTCACTGACGCCCTCGATGGTGTCGTGATCGGTCAGGGCCATCGCCTGCACGTCGCGGGCAGCGGCCAGCTCGACCAGCTCGGTCGGCGACAGCGCGCCGTCGGAAGCCGTCGAGTGCATGTGAAAATCGAGGCCGTAAGCGGCGTCGAGTCGCTCGGGAAGCGCCAGGGGCATGTTCGAAACTCTCGCGTCATTGGATGCCAGCGCATCATATCAGCTCGCCGGCCGGGCTGCTCAACCGGGCCAGAGCCGTGCTAAGCTCCTCCCCCACACGCCGGCCCCGGCCGACCCACGAGCCCACGCCCTCATGGAGATCGCGCTCGCTCATGAAAATGCTGATCGACTTTTTACCCATTGCGGTGTTTTTCATCGTCTACCAAATGACCAAGGACATTGTTCTTGCCACCGCTGTACTGATTCCGGCCACCATCGCTCAGGTTCTGTTTACCTGGTGGCGCTATCGCAAGATCGAAAAGATGCACCTGGTCACGCTTGCCCTGGTTGTTGTGCTCGGGGGGGCGACGGTTCTTTTCCACAACGGCGACTTCATCAAATGGAAGCCGACCATCGTCAACTGGCTGTTCGGCGTCGCGTTTCTGCTGTCGCCGCTTTTTGGTGGCAAAACGCTCATTCAGCGCATGATGGAAAAGAACCTGACCCTGCCCAAGCAGGTCTGGACCCGGCTCAATCTGGCCTGGGTCGCCTTCTTTCTCGTGCTCGGCGCCGTCAACATCTTCGTGTTCAAAAGCTTCAGTGAAGAGACCTGGGTCGATTTCAAACTCTTCGGCATGATGGGGCTGACCCTGCTGTTCATCCTGATGCAAGGGGTCTATCTGGCCCGCCACATGAAGAACAACCCTGATTCCATCAACGCACCCAATCGCAAGGAGTAACGCATGCTCTACGCCATCATGACCCAGGATGTGGATGACAGCCTGTCGCTTCGACAAGGCGTTCGCACCGAACATCTGGCACGGTTGAACGCACTCAAGGATGAAGGCCGCCTGCTGATGGCAGGCCCCTTTCCGGCCATCGACGCCAATGATCCGGGCGATGCCGGTTTCACGGGCAGCCTGATCGTTGCCGAGTTCGATTCGCTCGAGACCGCCAAGCGCTGGGCCGATGACGACCCCTACGTCAGCGCCGGTGTCACGGCGTCGGTGAGCGTCAAACCGTTCAAGAACGTACTGCCATAAACGGCCATGGGGTTATCCACGCCTTCTGTGGATAACCATGTGAAGAGCCCGCGGATGATTCGACACATCGGTGTCGTCATGCCGCGGGCGCGCTATTGCCCAATTTTTGATCACTCACTTCTGCGACCGCTCAATCCCTCGTGACTGCCAAACCGACCTCTGATCTCTCGCTCACGCCTGCTCGACTCGACTGGCGCGAGACCGGCCCGACCGCCACCGACTACGACGACGTGTACTACTCCCGCGAGGATGGGCGACTTGAGACCGAGCACGTCTTCATTCGCCACAATGACCTGCCGGAGCGCTTTCGACACTGGTCTACCGACCGCCCCTTCGTCATCGGCGAAACCGGCTTCGGAAGCGGTCTCAACGTGCTCTGCGCCTGCGCCTGTTTCGAGGAACACGCCCCGCCAACCGCGCGGCTGCATCTGGTCTCAACGGAAAAACACCCGTTCTGCGCTGACGACCTGGCGCGCGCGCACGCGCTCTGGCCAGAGTTCGCCGTCTACAGCGACGCGCTTCGAAGCCAATGGCCCGAGCCGGTTGCGGGGATACACCGTCTGTGGCTTGGGGAGCGCATTACGCTCGACCTTCATTTCGGCGACGCCTGCGAGATGCTGTCCGAGCTTGATGGTGGCGTCGATGCCTGGTTTCTGGATGGCTTTGCCCCCTCGAAAAATCCCGACATGTGGCAGCCGGCCCTGTTCGAGGCGATGGCGCGGGTAAGCCGCAAGGGCGCCACGCTTGCCACCTTCACCTGCGCAGGCATCGTCAAGCGCGGGCTGAAAGCGGCAGGCTTCGAGCTCAACAAGGTGGCGGGCTTCGGACGCAAGCGGGAAATGCTGGTCGGCCGGCTCGATACGCCGCCGACAGATTCCCGGCGCAGGGCCACCCCCTGGTTTCACCGCCCCGCGATCACACCTCATGCGTCTGCGGTAGTGATCGGCGCGGGGCTTGCCGGCGCCACCACTGCCCATGCCCTCGCCCGGCGTGGCGTGAAGGTTCATGTGGTCGATGAGGCCGTCGCAGGCGGTGGCTCCGGTAACGACCAGGGCGCGCTCTACATCAAGCTTGCCGCCACGCCAAACGATCAGAGCCTCGTGTATCTGAGCGGACTCGAGCACACCCGTCGCCTGCTCGACATCCTCGACCCGGCGCGCACACTGTGGGACGACTGCGGCGTGCTGACGCTTGCATTGACTGACAAGGACGCCGCGCGTCAAGCGAAGGTGCTTGCCGCCTACGGCCTGCCGACCTCAATACTCCACTCGCTCGACCGCGAGGCGGCCTCGGCCCGCGCCGGCCAGCCGACCGCGACCGGGGGCCTCTTTTTCCCTCGCGCCGGCTGGGCGGCCCCGAACGCCCTGTGTGCGCGCCTGCTCGAGCACACAAACATCACGTACCACCAGACACGTGTGAGCGCGCTCACCCGCGACGCTGAGGGCTGGTGCGTCGCGCTTTCGTGCGGTGAGCCGCTGCGGGCCGGCCACGTCGTCGTTGCCACGGCGTATCAAAGCCGGCAGTTTGCCGAGCTCGCTTCCCTGCCCTTTCAGCCGGTTCGCGGCCAGGTCAGCCAGATGCGCGTGCCTGAAGACACTCCGGTGCTTGAAACGGTAGTCTGCGGCAACGGCTACGCGCCGCCGCCGATCAACGGCGTGCAAAGCTTCGGCGCCTCGTTCTACCCCAACGACACCGGCACCGAGCTGCGCGATGCGGATCACGCAACCAATGTGCAGGTGCTGAGCCAGGCCCTGCCCGAGCTGGGCGCACGCGCCGAAAGCGCCAGGCTCGATGGCCGCGCGGCGCTTCGAAGCGCCACGCCGGACAAGTCGCCCTACGTTGGGCCGGTGCCGGTCTTCGCCCAGTGGGCAAGGGACTATGCAGGCCTTGGCAAGGACGCCAGGCGCTTTCAAAGCACACAGCCCGGGGCGTACCACCCGGGCCTCTGGATCAGCGCCGGCCACGGCTCACGCGGGCTTTCAAGCACGGTACTCTCGGCGGAGCTTTTGGTCTCGATGATTACGGACGAACCCTGCCCGCTTCCAGCTCGGCTTGTGGATCATCTGAACCCGGGGCGCCGGTTGATCAGTGACCTCATTCGAGGCACGGCGTCGGTCTGATCGGTATCGATCCAATCCAGGCCCGAACAGCGCTCAGCGCCGCCAACATCCAGCCAAAAAAAAGCGCGCCCTAAGGCGCGCTTTTTTCGATCGAGACCGCTTACAGCGTCTTGATCGAGGCGATCATCTCGCCGACCACTTTCTGACCGTCGCCGTACACCATGCGGGTGTGGTCGAGGTAGAACAGGTGGTTTTCCACGCCCGAGAAGCCCGAGCCCTGACCACGCTTGATGACCAATACGTTCTTGGACTGATCGGCGTTCAGGATCGGCATGCCGTAGAGCGGGCTGTCCGGGTCGGACTTGGCGACCGGGTTGACCACGTCGTTGGCGCCGATAACGAGCGTCACGTCGGCCATTTCGAACTCGTTGTTGATCTCTTCGAGGTCGTAGATCATGTCGTAAGGCACGCCGGCTTCGGCAAGCAGTACGTTCATGTGGCCCGGCATACGGCCGGCGACCGGGTGGATCGCAAACTTGACGTCGACGCCGCGCTCGGTCAGAAGCTCGACCATTTCCCAGATCTTGTGCTGCGCCTGGGCAACCGCCATGCCGTAGCCCGGAACGATGATGACCTTGTCGGCGTACGCCATCTGGATACCACCGTCGGACGGGTCGGTTGGCCTCATCGAGCCTTCGACCTCGGTCTTCTCACCGCTGGGCGCACCGCCGAACTGCTTGAACAACACGCTGCTGAGCTTGCGGTTCATGGCCTTGGCCATCAGCTGAGTCAGAAGCGTACCGGCGGAACCGACCACGGTACCGGCGATGATCATGGCTGCGTTATCGAGCACGAAGCCTTCCATCGCGACCGCAAGGCCTGTGAAGGCGTTGAACAGCGAGATGATGACCGGCATGTCCGCACCACCGATCGGCAGCGCCATCATAGCCCCGAACGCCAGCGCCAGTACGAAGAAGACGATCAGCGTGAACGGACCGGGCGTAGTGGTCGCAATGATGATGCCGAAGAGCACAGCCACTGCAATGATCGCGAGGTTAACCCACTGCTGGTTCTTGAAGTTGAAGGACTTCTGCATGCGGCCATCGAGCTTGGCCCAGGCAACCACCGAGCCACTGAAGGCCACACAGCCGATCAACGCGCCGAGTACGCCAAGCCACAGCGCCATCGCGCCATGGGTTTCGGCAAGCATCGGATTTTCAGCCACACGAATCAGCTCGACCGCTGCGATCGCAGCCGCCGCACCGCCGCCCATGCCGTTATAGATGGCGATCATCTGCGGCATGTCGGTCATCTCGACCTTGCGCGCACCAAGATAGGCCACGCCACCACCGATGGCGACCGCCAACAGCATCAGGATGTAGCGTCCCTGAATTTCAGGGTGAAACAGGGTAGCAACGGTTGCGACCGCCATCGCGATCCCGGCCCAGTGGATACCACTGCGCGCCGTGGTCGGATGCGACATCCGCTTGAGCCCGAGGATGAAGGTGACCGCCGTGGCAAAGTACACCAGTTCGACAATACCGCTCATTTACCCTGCTCCTTCTTGTCGCTGGATTTGAACATTTCGAGCATGCGCTCGGTCACGACGTAGCCACCCACGGCGTTGCCGGCCGCCAGCAGCACGGCGATGAAGCCGATCGTCATTTCAAGACCGGTCTCGGCCTGGCCAAGCGCGATCATGGCGCCGACCAGCACGATGCCGTGAATGAAGTTGGAGCCGGACATCAGCGGGGTATGCAGGATGACCGGAACGCGGGAAATCACCTCGAAGCCGACGAACGCCGCCAGCATCAGGATGTACAGGGCTGCAACACCTTCGATCATGCCGATTCCTCCAGAGCTTTACGAACGCCGTCGTGCACGACATCGCCATTGCGGGTAATGCACATCGGACCGATGACCGCGTCCTCGAAGTCGAGCTTAAGCTCGCCGTCTTCGATGAACGGGCTCAACAGGTTGAACAGGTTCTTGGCGTACATTTCACTGGCGTTGACCGGAAGCTCGGAGGCAATGTCGGTCGGGCCGATGATCTTGACGCCACCGGACATCACGGTCTCACCCGCCTTGGTCAGCGCGCAGTTACCGCCGCCTTCAGCGGCCAGATCGACAATGACGCTGCCCGGCTGCATCCGCTTGACCATGTCTTCGGAGATGATCTGCGGTGAACGACGCCCCGGGATGGCAGCGGTCGTGATGACGGCGTGCGCCGTCGACAGGTGCTTGGCCAGCGCCTCGGCCTGCTTGGCCTTTTCGTCCTCGGTCAGCTCACGGGCATAGCCGCCTTCGCCGGAGGCGTCGACGCCGGTGTCGATCATTTTCGCGCCAAGGGATTCGACCTGCTCGCGCGCGGCCGCGCGGATGTCGTAGGCCCAGACCTGAGCACCGAGACGACGCGCGGTGGCAATGGCCTGAAGACCGGCAACACCTGCACCGACCACGATCACGCGGGCCGGGCGAATGGTGCCGGCGGCGGTGGTCAGCATCGGGAAGAAGACGCTTGCTTCGTGGGCGGCGGTCAGCGCGCAGTGATAGCCCGCAGCGGCGGCCTGGGATGACAGGGCGTCCATGCTCTGGGCGCGAGAGATACGCGGTACCAGCTCCATGGAAAGCGCGGTGATCTTGCGTGCCTTGCAGCGCTCGATCAATGCCTTGCTCTGGAACGGGGCCAGCAACCCGACCAGCACGCTGCCTTCGGCCAGTTGGTCGATGGCTTCAGGCTCGGGCGGGCGTACGCACAGCACCAGCTCGGCATCGCCTCGGCCGCTGTCATCGTCGGCAACCGTCACACCGCGGGTATCGGCGTAGGCTTCATCGTTGAAGAAGGCGTGCGTGCCTGCTCCGGATTCGATAGTGACGACCGGGCTCTCGGCGTCCTTGGACACGGCCATGGCCAGCTTGCCGGCCGTGGCCGGATCAAGCGCGACACGGCGCTCGCCGGACGTCAGGGCATCGGCCGAGGGCGCGCGGGATTCGCGCAAAACTCGGATACTCAGCATTCATTGGGCTCCTAAAGGACGAAGCAGCGCCATCATCGGAACCCGGGTGGGACGGATGCGCTGCAACGGCAACTACAAGACGGACTGGCTTGGATCTACGGGGAGAGTATTCTTAAAAACGCAGGGCAAGACAAGAGACTTTCGGAAAAAATCCTTTAAAAACATATAGATAAACATCGTTTATGGCTACCATAACATGACCCTTATGGCTCATTTTGGACGGTAACGCCTTGATATGGTGGAGCAATCATTGCAATAACCAGCCTCCGTCCCTCGTTATGAACGCCATAATGTTTCGCTTATACCCCTCCGAAGGGCGAACTCACTGAGGCGTGCGCAGCTGCTCGAGCTGATCGTGATCGAGGCAGGTGTAGGTAAACGACGGGCGCCCGATCTGGCCATAGATAAACGCCTCATCGAGCACCTTGCGACTTGATAGATACTTTAAGTACTTGCGCACCGACACGCGTGACATGCTGGTCGATTGCGCCACGTCCTCGGTCGAGAACGTCTCATCGCTCAGGGCGACAATCGCATCGATGACCTGAACGAGGCTGTGATGGGTCAGGCCCTTGGGCAGCCCTGACGGGCGCCGCGGTTCCTGACGTGGGGCGCGAAAAAGCGTATCGAGCCGGTGTTGATCGAGCGGGTCACTGGCCTGACTCAGCGTGTCGCGCTGGCATCGCGTGCTCAAGAGCGCCTCACGAAAGCGCTTGAACTCGAACGGCTTGACCAGATAGTCACTGACGCCAAGCCGCCGCGCTTCACGCACCGTGTCGAGCTCGGAGGCTGCGGTAATCAGGATAACCTCGGGCGGGTTGACCCGGGTTTTAAGCTCACGCAGAAGCTCCAGCCCGTTGCGCGAGCCCAGATAGACATCGAGCAGCACGATATCGATGACCTCGCGCTCCAGCACCACCCGAGCGGTGGTTAGATCGCAGCAGCGAGCGGCCAGGGTCATGTGCTCGACGCGCGCGAGGTATTCCATGTTGAGTTTCATGACCATGGGGTCGTCTTCCACGATCATTACGCGCATGTCACTGCTCATCGACATCGTCGTCGCTCCAATAGGGGTACATCATTTCGATCAGGGTGCCCTCGCCCGGTGTGGAATAGACCGCGATGTCACCACCGGCAGTGTCCAGCCGCTCCTTGACCAGCGACAACCCGAGCCCTCGATGCGCCCCCTTGCCGGAGACGCCCCGCTCGAACAGTCTATCGGCAATCGCGGGGTCAATGCCCGGTCCATTGTCCTGAACCTGGATCGAAAGACTCTCACCTTCGCGGTCCATTAGTAGACACACCTGAGGCGCCTGGGTCTCTGCCAGCGCCTCGAAGGCGTTGTCGAGGACGTTCCCGAGGATGCTGACCAAATCGTGCACCGTGCGGGAGTGACTCTGCGCGCCGATCCGCGCTGACACCTGCAGATCAAGGGTGATCGCGCGCTCACGCGCCTCGCTTTGCTTGCCGAGCAGGAACCCGGCCAGCGCCGGCTCCTGCACCTGCCCACCCAGCGTGTTCGACGGGGTCACGCGGTGCTCCATGATCTCCTTGACGTAGCGCTCAAGGGCGGGCAAATCCTTCAGATGCACCAACCCCTGAATGACATGGATCTTGTTTTTGAACTCATGCGTTGAGGCTCTGAGCGCCTCGGCGTAGCGTCGAACGCCGGTCAACTCCTCGGCCAGCACATGCACATCGTTCTTGTCGCGAAACGTGATCAGGCCGCCCTGACGTTCCTGCTTCCATAAAATCGGGCTGAACGTCGCCAGAAGCGTCGTGTCGTCGAGCTGAACGGTCTGATGGGCACCCTCAAGGTGGTTATCGGCCAGCATCGAAAGCTCTGGAAACCGCGTTTCCAGCAGGTCGCCGGCGGCAAGCGGGGCCCGCTCGAGGCGCTCGAGCAGCCGTCGTCCCGCCGGATTGATCCGACGCACCCGCCCGGTCGAGTCAATCGCCAGCACCCCATCCTGCATGGCATCGAGCATCGCCTCGCGCTCCTGCACCAGATGCGCGATATCCCGGGGCTCCATGTTCAGGAGCTGGCGCTTGACGGTGCGGGAAAACCAGACCGCGATCACGGCGCCAAGCGCGCCTATCGCGCCAAGCGTTGCCAGAAGCTCCCAACGGTTGCGGTCAAGAAGGGGCGACAGCTTGCTCATGGTCACACCCACCGATACGGCGCCGATCACATTGCCCTGTGCATCCATCACCGGCGAAAAGCCACGCAAGCTGATGCCAAGCGTGCCCTTGGCGTAGGACACGTACGACTCGCCTCGAGTCAGCGCCCCCACTTCGTCCCCACCAATGAAATGATGACCGATGCGCGCTCGGTTCGGGTGGGTCAAGCGAAGCGAGGCCGGCGTCATGACGACAATAAAATCCACATCGAGTGTCGCTCTCAGGCGGTCGATGGTGCGCTGAAGCTCGGAGGTCGGCTGACCGGTGGCAACAGGGACAGGCGCAGGCCCCTTAAGCGCCAGGCCCACGTCCTTGCGCAGGGCGATCGCCTGAGCCAGATTTTCGACGCGATCGCCGTTGGCGTGTTCGAGACTCGCCATCAGCTGTGTGTTGAAGACCCAGAACGCGAGCGCCAGCGTCGTTACGATCAAGGCGGTGGTCACTAAAGCGATCAGCGCACTGAGGCGCCAACGTCGGGGAGGTGTCATCGGAGACGTTCGTACTCGAACCATATGGATTTATCGACCTTGGTGGCATTTTGTCGCTTTGGCAAATATGCCGCAAAGCATCATTGCGCTTTGTTTAGTTACGAAAGGATTTTTTAATTACGCAAAGATTGGCGTTGCCGCTCAAACACGTATTCTCGCAGCCACCTCGGACCGCCACCTCCCCCGCGCGGCCATGAGCGACTGGAACGGCCATCCCCGCCGGCCACCCTAGAGCCGATGGGGCCCACGTCTGGAGAACGCCATGAACAACAGTATAAATAGCGCTGCCGATGCAGCGACATTCAGCTCGACCACCCCGAAAATCTTCGGCATCCCGATTCTGCTTTTCGCCGTCATCGCACTCGTCATGGTCACCGCCATGTACACAGGCACCCTGCCCACCGGCATGATCGGTGCGCTATTGGTCATGATGGTATTGGGTGAGCTGCTCGGATTTCTGGGCGACCGATTGCCCATCATCAAAAGCTACCTCGGCGGCGGCGCGATTCTCTCGATCTTCGGCGCAGCAGCCCTGGTCTACGCCGGCGCCCTGCCCCAGGGAATCATCGACAACGTCACCAGCTTCATGAAAGGTGGCGGCTTCCTGAACTTCTACATCGCGGCGCTGATTACCGGCAGCATCCTCGGCATGGACTCCAAGATCCTGGTCAAGGTCGGCACCCGCTTCGCGCTGCCGCTTCTGGCTGCGGTTGCGTTTGCCTGCCTGTTCGCCGTCATCGTCGGCTGGATCATGGGCTTCTCGCCGCAGGACGCCGTTGTCGTCATTACCCTCCCGATCATGGGCGGCGGCATGGGCGCAGGCGCGGTCCCGATGAGCCAGATCTATGAGCAGCTTCTGGGTCAGCCGGCAAGCTACTACATCTCGATTCTGGTGCCGGCGCTGGCGCTTGGTAACGTGTTCGCCATCATCATCGCGGGCCTGCTCAACGGCTTGTCCAACCGCATTCCGTCGCTTTCCGGCAACGGTCAGATGATGCCGGGCGTTGAGATCGATGAAAAATCCACCCCGGTCGACATTTCCAAGCTCGGCATCGGCCTGGTGCTCGCGCTGACGTTCTTTACCGCCGGCCAGATTCTTGGAAGTGTCATCCCGCTGCATCCGTACGCGCTGATGATCGTTCTGGTGGCCGTGGTCAAGATCGCCAACCTGATGCCCGAGTTCGCCAACGACGCCGCATCCCACTGGTTCAAGTTCGTCGCCAAGAACTGGACCTTTGCCCTGCTGTTCGGCATCGGTATCGCCTACACCGACCTCGGCCAGGTCATTGACGCCATCTCCATCACCTACGTCATGATCGTGTTCGCGGTCGTCGCCGGCGCTGCCTTCGGCGCAGGCCTTCTCGGCAAGCTGGTCGGGTTCTACCCGGTCGAATCGGCCATTACCGCGGGGCTTTGCATGGCAAACATGGGCGGCACCGGTGACGTGGCTGTCCTGTCGGCGGCCAAGCGCATGCAGCTGATGCCGTTTGCCCAGATCTCCTCACGCCTTGGCGGCGCGTTGATCCTCTTGATCTCGAGTCTGGTGGTGCCGCTGCTATTCGCGTAGTCAGAGCACGCCGTAAAAAAAGCGCCCTTCGGGGCGCTTTTTTCATGCCTGAAACACGCGTCTCAGCCTTCCTCATCATCAAAGGCCTGGCGGCCGAAGGCCTCCCACTGCTCACGACTCATGACCTCGGTGCTTTCGGTTTCAAGGTCATGCACGATCATCAGTTCGCCGCGCTCTAGCCGCGCCTTGAGTGCGGCGGCCCAGCCGTTCGTGCCGTCATCGCTGGTGTCAGTGGTGTCGTAGCCTTCACGGGTCACGAAGTCGCTTAAAAGGGCCATCAGCGTTTCTGCCGGCACCATTTTGGAAGGCACTTCGATAAACCGCTCACCGTCGGGGGTACGTGCACTCATGAGCGTGCTCCATGTTGATCAAGTAATTGAACGAGCTCGTCTTCGCTCCAGACCGGAACCTCGAGCGTACGCGCCTTGTCGAGCTTGCTGCCCGCCGCCGCGCCGGCAACGAGGGCGTGGGTCTTTTTCGATACGCTCCCGCTTACCTTCGCCCCGAGCGCAGTGAGCGCGGCCTTGGCGTCATCGCGGGTCAGGGTCTCGAGCGTGCCGGTCAGCACCCAGGTCTGCCCCTTGAGCGGCGCGTCAACCGCATCGATTTCAACAATAGGCCACGTCACCCCCTGCTCGATCAGATCCTCGATCGTTTCGCGGTTGTGGGGTTGGTCGAAAAAGGCCCGCACGTGGGCGGCAACGATCGGCCCGATGTCGTTGATCTCGACCAGCGCGGCTTCGGAAGCCGCCATCAGCGCCTCGAGCGTACCGAAGTGGTTGGCAAGCAATGCGGCGGTGGTCTCGCCGACCTCGCGCACGCCGAGGGCGTAGATGAAGCGGGCAAGCGTGGTCGAGCGGGCCTTATCAAACGACTCAATCAGGTTCTGGCCCGATTTCTGCCCCATCCGCGGCAGCTCGGCGAGCGTTTCACACTCGAGCTTGAATAGATCGGCCGGGGTCTTGACCAACTCGCGCTCGACCAGCTGATCGATCAGCTTCACCCCGAGCCCATCGATGTCCATCGCCCGGCGGCTGGCGAAATGCTTGAGCGCCTCACGGCGCTGAGCGCCGCAATAGAGCCCGCCGGAGCAGCGCGCATCGGCTTCACCCTCGATCTGCTCGATGCCGGAGCCACACACGGGGCAGGTTTCGGGCAGTGTGATGGCCTGGGCATCGTTCGGGCGCTTGTCGGTTTGCACACCGACCACCTTGGGAATCACGTCCCCGGCCCGATAGACCGTGACCGTATCGCCGATGCGTAAATCAAGCCGTCGAATCTCATCCATGTTGTGAAGCGTGGCATTCGACACCGTCACCCCGGCCACCTGCACCGGCTCGAGCTTGGCCACCGGCGTGAGCTTACCGGTGCGCCCGACCTGAAATTCGACGTCACGCACGCGGGTGATCTGCTCCTGCGCGGGGTACTTGAACGCAATCGCCCAGCGCGGGGCGCGGGAGACGAACCCGAGCGTGCGCTGATGGCGCAAGTCGTTCACCTTGAGCACGGCGCCGTCGATGTCGTAATCGAGCCCGTCGCGCTTCTCGCCAAGCTGCGCGCAGAACGCAATGACCGCCTCGATCCCGGTCACGACGGAAAGCTCGGGGTTGGTCTTGAACCCCCAGTCCCGCAGCAGCGCCATGTTCGCTGAATGGGTCGGCTGCTCGCGCGTCTCATCGATGCGAGCCACCTGGTAGGCGCAAAATTCCAGCGGGCGCGTCGCGGTAATGCTCGGGTCGAGCTGTCTGAGGCTTCCGGCAGCGGCGTTGCGGGGGTTGGCAAAGACCTTGTCGCCGGCCTCGCGGGCGCGCTCGTTGAGCGCCTCGAAGCCGGAGTGGCGCATATAGACCTCACCGCGCACCTCCAGAAGCTCGGGCCAGTCCGAGCCGCGAAGGCGCAGCGGCACCGAGCGCAGCGTGCGCAGGTTCGAGGTAATGTCCTCACCGGTGCGGCCATCGCCGCGCGTCGCCCCGTGCACCAGCTGGCCACGCTCATAAACCAGTGAGACGGCAGCGCCATCGAGCTTGGGCTCGCAGCAGAACTCGAGCGCACAGGCCTCGATCTTGAGCGGTTTGGCGATGCGGGTGCCGAACGCTCTGAGCTCCGTCTCGTCAAAGGCGTTATCGAGCGAGAGCATCGGCACCGTGTGCTCGACCTCGGGAAAGCCGGCGTCGGGCTTGGCGCCGACGCGCTGCGTCGGTGAGTCCGGCGTCACAAGCGCGGGATAGTCCTGCTCGAGCGCGTACAGCTCACGCATCAGGCGGTCGTACTCCGCATTCGGAAGCGTCGGGGCGTCTTCGACGTAGTACTGGTGGTTGGCGTCGTCGATCTGGCGACGCAGGTCGTCGGCCTGTTCTTGGATCGGGGCGGGGATGGTCGCACTCATGGGCAATGACGGCCTTCGGTAAATGAGGTCTTCAGGGGTAAATCATCAAAAAAGGAGCCGAGCGGCTCCTTTGGGTGTGGCGCGCACGGCACGCCAAAGTATATCTCACCACCGCCTAACCCTGCTGACGGTGTAGCCGCCAGCGGCGCTCGAATTCGTGCACTCGCTGGCGCGCGAATTCGATGGTCTGGGCGGTCATGACGCTCTGATTTTCGTCTTTCAGCTCACCGCCGAGGTTACGAACGATCACCATTGCGGTCTCAAGCATGGCCTCGAACGCCGATTTACTGTCCTCGGCGCCGGGCAGCGGCATCAAGAAGGTCACGCCGGGGGTCGAGAAGTCGTCCATGCCTTCGATGTCGAAGGTGCCGGGCTTGACGGCGTTGACCATCGAGAACTGAAGCGCGCTGTAGTCGTCTTCGGTTTCGAAGCGGTGGAATACGTTCATGTCGGGGCTGTAGCGAAGGCCGCAGGCAAGCATCAGATTCAAGAGCGAGGTGCCGTCGAAGACGCCTTCACGGGCGAACACGCTGATCACGATCAGCTCATCGGCACGACCAAGCGTATCGCGAGCCATGGCATCGGCCGGCACGGCGTTTCGAAGCGCTCGCTCGACCACCGGATGATGGTGGACATTGTCGCTGACAGGCTCAGGCGCCGGCTCCCGGTCATCGGCCATGGGCTCGAGATCATCACGTTCGGCCTCGGCGCGGCGCAGCGGTTCATCGACATCGCGCGCTCGCGCATTGAGCACCTCATCGTCATGCTCATCGTCGAATGAACGTTCGCCGCCAGCCGCGCGCGCGCCGCCGTTGGGCAATTCCCAATTCACCTGGGAATGGCGCTTGTGCTCGTCGAGTTCGTCGGTTACGTCCAGATCCTTGGACAGATCAAGCCGTGGGATACCCCGTTGGTGCTTCAGTCGTCGGACACCGTCGATCACGATGATGGCCACCAGCAACAAGCCGAGAATTATCAACCACTCTCTCAATTCCATGGGTATCTTGCCTGTAGTTGTAGCCGTGCGCTTACCCCTGGCGCTCGGCAATCATTCGATTCGAAAGGCGCTTTTTAATGGCCCGCTCATGTCGCCTTCAGTGAGGGCTGACGCGTCTTGTCACCCAAGACAGACTAGTTTGTGCGATAAACGCTCATTTTAATAGCATAAAACTGTCACGGAATGCATTCCCATCATGCTTCGGCAAGCGCTGCCGCCTCATCGACCCCGACCGACACCAGCCGTGAGACGCCGGGCTCCTGCATGGTCACGCCCATCAGCTGCTGGGACGCCTCCATCGCAATCTTGTTGTGCGTAATGTAGATAAACTGAACGGTCTCGGACATGTCCTTGACCAGATTGGCGTACCGCCCGACGTTAGCGTCATCCAGCGGCGCATCGACCTCATCGAGCATACAGAACGGCGCTGGATTGAGCTTGAAGATCGCAAAGACCAGTGACAGCGCCGTCAACGCCTTTTCTCCGCCGGAGAGCAGATGAATCGTGCTGTTCTTCTTGCCGGGCGGGCGCGCCATGATGGCCACACCGGTCTCGAGCAGGTCATCGCCGGTCAACGTCAGCCACGCCGTGCCACCGCCGAAGACCTTCGGGAAGAGCTCCTCGAAGCCCGCATTGATCTGATCGAAGGTGGTCTTGAAGCGCACCCGCGTTTCCTGATCGATCTTGCGGATGGCATTTTCAAGCGTGGTCAGCGCCTCGGTCAGCTCCCCGTGCTGGGCTTCGAGATAGTCGCGCCGCTCGGCCTGCTGATCGTACTCCTCGATCGCGGCCAGGTTGATCGCACCCAGGCGCTTGATCTTCTCGCGCGTGCGCTCGAGCGTGTCCTGCCACGTGTCGATCTCGGCCTCCTCCGGCAGATGCTCGGCAAGCGCCGCCGGATCGTGCTCCAGATCGCGCAGGTGTTCATCCTGGGTGTCGGCCTTCATGGACAGCGCCTGCACCTCGAGCCGCGCCCGTTCGAGCGATTCCCGGAGCGTGACTAGCGTTCGTTCATGCTCCTGTCGGGCCTGCTCACGGGTGCGCATGCGCTCGGCCAGCTCGTGGGCCCGGTCGCGGTGCGCGTTCAGGGTCTGTTCTTCCCGCCCGCGACGGTCAAGCAGTTCCTCAAGCGTCTCGCGGTGCTCTTCCTGCGGCGCACGCACGTCTTCAAGCTGCTCGGTAAGGAGCTCGATTTTCTCGTTGAGGCGCTCACGCTGATCGCCACTGCGCTCGAACTGGGTATCAAGCCCCTGACGCTCGGTCGACAGCCGCTGATGCTCCATCGTCAACTGATTGAGCTGCTCACGAAGCGGGCCGTCCTGCGCTCTAAGCCCGGCAAGAGCCTGTTGGGCGTCGTGCCGGGCGCGCTCGAGCTGCTCACGCTGGGCGGCGTTGTCCTCGACCGTCGCCAAGGCCTGATCCCACTGCTCGCGCGCGGACTCGATCTCAAGCGCCAACTCTTCGCGCTGCATCGACACATCGGAAAGCTCGTCATCAAGCTCGGCGCGCCGACCTTCGATGTGTTCGAGCCGCGTCGCCAGATTGCTTTCCTTGAGTGCGGCCTGCTGGCGCGCCTCGGTCTGACGCTTTTCCTCGAGCCGCAGCGCCTCGATGGCGTCGTCCCGAGCCGCTTGCGCCTGCTTGTCTTCATCAAGACGTGTCTCCAGCGTCTCGAGTTCCTCACCGAGCGCGTCCAGCCGGGCCTGTACGTCGTCAAAGCGTGCCCGATGGGCCAAAACGCTGTCCTGCGCGTGCGCCTCGCCCAACCTGCGCACCCAGTTCACGCCAGCCCAGACGCCGTCGCGCGAGATCACACTCTGATGCGGGGCAAGCGCCGCCCGTCGGGAAAGCGCGTCGCGCGCGCTGTCGACACAGACAATGGTGTTGAGCCAGGGCAGCAGCGCGTCGGCGTTTTTGACGTGCGCGCCGAGCGTGCCCGGCTCGACCGTCTCTGGTCCCGCCCCGCCCTGCGCGATGAGCGCGAGTTCGCCACGAGCAAGCGCCTGGTCGGCAACGGCGTCAGGCAGCGCCTCGCCCAGGCGCGCGGTCAGCCACGGCGACAGCACCCATTCGGCGACGCTTGCCCATGCAGGCGTGACCTCGAGACGTTCGGCCAGACGCGGCGTCTGCGCCCACTCAAGCGTCTCGAGGTAGTGTTCGAGTTCATCATCGCCGGTAGCAAGCGCTGCATCGATCAGCGCCTTGAGCGAGGCACGCTCGCCCTGAAGGCTGTGCTGCTCGGCCTGACGCTCGGCAAGGGTACGCCCATGCGCCTCAAGGGCCTCTGCGGTCTCGCGGCGGGCGTTTTGCAGGTCTTGGCGCTGGTCGTCGAGTTCAAAAAGCCGCTCATCCAGCGCTTCAAGTTCCAGACGCACTGCCTCGTGCTCGGCGCTGAGTGCGGAATGATCCGGCAACTCATCACGCTGGCTCTGGCGCTTTTGTTTCTGGGTCTCGAGCGCGCTCAGGCGCTGCTCCTGCGCCTTGAGCGCCTGCTGAAGCCGGTCGGCCTGGTGCCGCGCACTCTGGTCGTTTTCACTGAAGCGGTCCCAGTCGCCTTGCGCCTGCTCGAGCGCCTCCTCGGCCTCTTCGAGCCGCGCGGCAAGCATCGCCTGTTGCTCCTCGATCGCGCCCTGCTCGGGTTCGATCTCGCCCAGGCGGGTCTCGATGTCCTGGCGGCGCTGCTGATCCTGGTCCTTGAGGCCGTCAAGCTCAGTGAGATCGCGCCGGGCGCTGTCCAGATCGGCACTCAACTGCGACTCCCGCGCCCGGGCGTGCTCAAGCGATTGCTCGATGCGCGCGATGGCAGCGCCGGTGTCGTAGAAGGCCGCCTGATGCTGTTCGAGGGTCTGGGCCAGCTCGTCGTGGGCGCTGCGCGCCTCTTCGAGCTCCCGCTCGCTTTCGCGTACGCCGAACACGTGCTTTTCAACGTTGGTTTCGATCGCTCGAACCTCGTGCTCTTGGCGCTGCTGCTGGGCGCGCAGGTCACGCCCACGCATGAGCGCAAGCTCACCGGCGAGGCGGTGTTCACGGTCTTTAAGTTCCTGATAACGCCGGGCGGCGTCGGCCTGGCGCTTTAACCGCTCGAGCTGCTTGTCGAGTTCTTCACGCAAATCGTCCAGCCGCTCGAGGTTTTCCTGGGTGCGCCGCATGCGGTTTTCAGTCTCGCGGCGGCGCTCCTTGTACTTGGAGATACCGGCCGCTTCCTCGATGGTGGCGCGCAGGTCGTCCGGGCGGGCTTCGATCAGCCGGGAGATCATGCCCTGACCGATGATTGCGTAGGAGCGCGGGCCAAGGCCGGTGCCGAGAAACAGATCGGCGATGTCACGTCGCCGGCATTTCTGGCCGTTGAAGTAATAAAGCGACTGGCCATCGCGGGTGATCAGCCGTTTGACCGAGATTTCGGCGTACTGGGCGTAGACGCCGCCGACCTTGCCTTCGCGGTTGTCGAACATCAGCTCGATTGAAGCCTGGCCGACCGGTTTGCGCCCGGTGGAGCCATTGAAGATGACGTCGGCCATCGATTCGCCGCGCAGCATCTTGGCCGACGATTCGCCCATGACCCAGCGCACGGCGTCGATCACGTTCGACTTGCCGCAGCCATTGGGCCCGACGATCGCGGTCATGTTGCTTTCGAACGGAACCGTGACGGGGTCGACAAAGGACTTGAAGCCCGCCAGTTTGATCGACTTGAGTCGCATGGGCGCTGCCGTTGGTTAAAAAGCGGTGATGCTAGCGGTTTCGATGGGCAAAGTCAGTCCCTGCCCCCGTCGGAATCAAGGCGATGATCGATCGTGAGTCGAACCGCCGGCGCGTCGGACACCGCCACACGCTGGGTGTCGCTGACCCAGTCACCCGGCTGGGGCGCGGCATTTCCCGAGCGTGACAGCCGAGCCTGCACCTCGACGGTCGAGGCGCTCGACAGTACCAGAGTCGGCGCCATCGCGTCGCGGTCGGTCAGCGTCACCTCGGCCGGCAACTGCGCGTAGGTCAAGCGCTTGACCGCAAGCGGCGGGCCATCGGGCGTGGTCGGGTCGCGGGCGATTATGAACACGGTGGTAGCGTCTGGCACATCGCCGTCGACCCGGCTCGCAATCGCCACATCAACCTGTGAGGCAGCTTGAGCCTTGGGCGCGCGTTGGGTCTCGGCGTCGTGTTGCCCGTCAGCCGTCAGCCCTGCGCGCTCGCGGGCGATTCGAATGCCTTCCTGCATGGCCCGCACGCTGCCCGGCTCCTGATAACGCGCCGCTGCGGTCTGCCAGCGGTCGATCGCCTCGGCGTAGTCGGCGCCATGAAACGCGACCAGCCCGGCAAGGCTGTTGGCGGTCGGGTTATCGGGGGCGCGCGCAAGCGCGTCATCCAGGAGGGCACGGCCGGTGTCATCAAGCTGCATGCCGTGATCGAAATAGCGCATCTGCGCCCGCAGCGCGACCAGCTCCGGCGTACGCTCACCGAGTGCGATGATGCGCTCGAGGGCGTGTTCGGCGTCGCCGAAGCGGCTCGCCTGACGATAGAGCGGGAACAGCGTCTCCCAGACGCGGGGGTTATCGGCCTGGGTCTCGGTGTAGGGTTCGAGCGCCTCGATGTAGTCCGAAAGCGTGGCCTCGGGCGTGGCCTTGAGGGTCTGGGCAGTGTCATAGAGCGCCAGATTATCGGCACTGCCGACGCTCAGGTACGTTACACCGCTTCCAGCCACCAGCAAAAGCGCGGCCAAAGCGACCAGCCACCGGCCCCGGGCAGGCGCATCAAGCGCGGCTCCCTTTATGGTTTCGGTCTCTTCAAGCAGGCGTGTATCGAGTTCCAGACGCCTTTGATGCGCCTCGTCTTCGGTCAGCTCGCCCTGCTCACGCTCAAACTCGATGGCCTGTCGCTCGCGGCGATAAAGCCTTACGTTTTCACCGCTCTGGCCGTCCTCGGCCTCGAGTGCGCTCTGGGTGCGGTGAAGTCTTGCCGCCCGAAAAAGCGGCAGCGCCACGAAGACGAGCGCCAAAAGTGTCAGTAGCGCTAGGCCACTCCAGAGATCAGTCATTTGGATGCTCCCGCGACCTGGACGGCTCTTCGTGCGCGGCCAGAAGCGCCTCGAGCCGCGCGCGCTCGGGCGCGCTGAGCTGGCCGGGCGCGCTCTGGCGGCGCGCCCGCACGACTCGCCAGATAATCACGCCGCCAAGCAACAGCCCAAGCAGCGGCCCACCCCACAAAAGCCAGGTTCGCGCCTCAAGTCGCGGGTCGTACAGCACGTAGTCGCCGAAGCGCTTGACCATGTACGCCTTGATCGCGTCGTCGCTCTTGCCCTGCGCCAAAAGTGTTGCAACCTGAGCGCGCATGTCCTTCGAGATCATCGAGTTCGACGCGCTGATGGATTCGTTCTGGCACTTGGGGCAGCGAAGCTCATCGATCAGCCGGGTATAGCGGGCCTCGAGCGCCGGGTCATCAAAGGTGTGCACCTCGATGGCCGCCCGGGCGCTGAGTGTTGCCAGCGCAAGTGTCAGTATCAGCCCGAGTCTCAGGAAGAGGACCACGATTGTATCTCCGGCAGGATGGTGTCCTTGACGTCGTCGGGCTTGATGTAACCCGTGTGGTGATAGCGCACAACGCCCTGGGCATCGACAATGAACGATTCCGGCGCGCCGTAGACGCCAAGATCGAGCCCGAGGGTGCCGTCAGGGTCGAACGCGCTGAGCTCGAATGGGTTGCCGAAGCGGTTCAGGAAGTCTCGGGCATCGACGCGGGTGTCCTTATAGTCGACGCCGAGAATGCGCACCCCGGCCTTTCGAAGCGCCAGCAGCTGGGGCATTTCGTCCTTGCAGGTTGGGCACCACGACCCCCAGACGTTGACCAGCGTGACATGACCAAGCAGGTCCGCGCGCTCGATGGTGACCGTGGGGTCATCGAGCGCCGTCAGCGAAAACTCAGGCATCGGCTGATCGATCAGCGCCGAATCCCGCGAGGACGGGTCCTTGCCAAGCCCGACCCAGAGCATGACAGCCAGCACGAGAAAGCCTGCCAGAGGAATGAACAATAGCCAGCGACGGTTCATGACGGTTTTTCTCCTAAACGTCGTATGGGGCGGCGGTAGCGCTTGTCCCAGACGGCAAGCCCGCCGCCGAGCGCCATCAGCACACCACCCAGCCAGATCCAGCGTACAAAGGGTTTGACCTGCACCCGAAGGGCCCAGTCACCATTGTCGAGCTCCTCACCGAGGGCGACGTACAGGTCCCGCGTAAGTCCTGCATCCAGCGCCGTTTCGGTCAACGCCTGACGACGTGCGGTGTAGAACCGTTTTTCGGGGTGCATCAGATCGATCAGTGCGCCGTCTCGGGTGACTTGAAGCGTGGCGCGGGTGGCCTGGTAGTTCGGCCCCGGCACATCGGCCAGGTTGGTCATCTTGAACCGATAACCACCAACCTCGACCGCCTGCCCCACGTTCAAGCGCACGTTGCGCTCCACGTGATAATTCGACACCAGCGTGATGCCAACGATCGACACCGCAAGCCCGAGATGGCCAAGCACCATGCCGTAATGGCTTCGCGACAACCGCGCCGGCCCCTTGAGGCCGTGACGTAAAGCGCTTGCCACGACGTCTCGAAGCGAGGTCATCGCGACCCACAGCGCCAACACCAGCCCAAGCGCCACGCTCACATGCCAGGGCCGCTCGCCCACCATCAAGGGCGCGCCGATGCCGACCACCAGCGCCACCAGCGCACCCAGTGCACAGCGCTTGATAAGCTCGCCTTTGGGCATGCGCTTCCAGCGCGACAGCGGCCCAAGGCCCATGAACAGACACAACACGGTGGCAAGCGGCACGAAGAGTGCATTGAAGTACGGCGGGCCGACCGAAATCGAGCCGAGCCCGAGCGAGGACAGAATCAGCGGATAGAGCGTGCCCAAAAGCACGGTGATCGCCATCACCAGAAGAATGATGTTGTTGAACAGCAGGAACGCATCGCGCGACAGCCAGCCAAACGACACCGGGCTCTTGACCTGCGGCGCCCTGAGCGCGAACACCAGAAGCGCGCCGCCGACGGTAAGCCCCAAAAGCGCCAGAATGAAGATGCCGCGGGAGGGGTCGCTTGCAAAGGAGTGCACCGAGGTCAGTACGCCCGAGCGCACCAGAAACGTGCCCAGAAGCGACAGCGAAAAGGTGCAGATCGCCAGCAGGACGGTCCAGCTCTTGAAGGTGCCGCGTTTTTCGGTGGCCGCGAGCGAATGCATCAACGCCGTACCCACGAGCCAGGGCATCAGAGAGGCGTTTTCGACCGGGTCCCAGAACCACCAGCCGCCCCAGCCCAGCTCGTAGTAGGCCCACCAGCTGCCAAGCGCGATACCGAGGCTCAGAAACGCCCAGGCAACCGTTGTCCACGGCCTCGCCCATCGCGTCCAGGCGGCGTCCAGCCGACCGCCAAGGAGCGCGGCCATCGCGAAGGCAAACGCCACCGAGAAGCCAACGTAGCCCATGTAGAGCATTGGCGGATGCACGATCAGCCCCGGGTCCTGAAGCAGCGGATTGAGATCGGCGCCCTCGGCCGGCGCCGCCGGGAGCGTGCGGGTGAACGGGTTGGAGGTCAGCAGGATAAAAAGCAGAAACCCGCTCGAAATGATGCCCAGGATGCCAAGCACCCGAGCGAGCATGTCCCGCGGGAGTGATCTTGAAAAGACACTGACCAGAAGCCCCCAAAGCGACAGGAGCAACGACCACAGAAGCATCGAACCTTCGTGGCTGCCCCACACCGCACAGAGCCGGTAATACCAGGGCAGCGCCGAGTTCGAATTATTGGCAATGTAATCGACGCTGAAATCGTTGAACAGAAAACCGAGCGCCAGGGCCACGAAGGCAAGGCTCAAAAACAGACACTGCCCCCAGGCCATGGGCTGGGCAAACGCCATCCAAAGCGGACGGCGCTGCCAGGCACCGATCAGGGGCACCACGGCCTGAAGCAGTGACAGCGCCAGTGCCAGTATCAGCGCGTAGACGCCGTATTCGGGCAATACATCAATCAACATGATCCATCTCTATCTCGGCGCGACCATCCCGTCATGGCCGGTCGGCCTCGGGGTAGGAGAGCTTGCCCTCGGCCCGGGCCGCGCGGTAATCCTCGGGCGAAAGCCCTTCCTTGTCGAGCACATCCGCCACTTCCTTGGGCATGTAGTTTTCATCGTGCTTGGCAAGCACCTGCGACGCATCAAGCGTGCCCGAGGCGTCAAGCGTTCCGATCACGACGATGCCCTGCCCTTCCCGGAAAAGATCCGGCAGGATGCCGTCAAAGCGCACCGGCACCCGGGCCTTGAAGTCGGTGACCGTGAACGTGACCACAAGCGAGTCCTGATTGCGGTCAACGCTTCCTTTTTCGACGATGCCGCCGGCACGGATCTGGCGCCCTGTCGGGGCCTCCTGGCCAGCGATCTGCTCGGGGCTATAGAACAGGTTGATGTTCTGGCGCAGCGCGAAGAGCATTAGCGTTACGGCCACGGCGACCAGCGCCACCAGCCCCAGCACGATCATGAGCCGGCGTTTTCGAACCGCGTTCATGAGCGCGCCTCACGGCGAATCTGGCGCAGGATACCGGCGCGCACGCGGCGGTACTCGAGGTGCACCCAGCCGGCCTGAACACCCCAGGCGCCCACGACCACCGCCCACGCCGACCAGACGTAGACGCCATAGCCGTTCATGCTCAGAAATTCGTTGAGTGTTTGAAATGCCACGATCAGTGTTCCTTGTCGCAGGTGTCTGTAATCAGCGCCCGAACCCAGCGGGCGCGATGCTCCCGGCGAAGAATCTCGTTGCGCGTTCGTGACAGCACCACGGCGCCGAACAGCGCATAGGCGCCAAGCATCATCAAAAGAAGCGGCACCCACATGCTTTCAGGCATCGACGGCGCCTTGGTCAGGCTAAATGAGGCTGTCTGGTGCAGGGTATTCCACCACTCGACCGAGTACTTGATGATCGGCAGATTGACCACCCCCACCAGCGACAGCACCGCCGCGGCGCGGCCGCCGCTGTGTTCGCGGGCAAAGGCGTAGCGTAGCGCGATGATGCCGAAGTACAGAAACAGCAGAATCAGCATTGAGGTCAGGCGCGCGTCCCACACCCACCAGGTCCCCCAGGTGGGGATGCCCCACACGGCGCCTGAAAAAAGCGCGGCAAACGTCATGCTGGCGCCGAAGGGCGCAGCGACCTTGGCAACGATGTCGGCAAGCTTGATCTTCCAGACCAGAAAGACCACGGCGCACACGGCCATGAGTGCAAAACACGACTCGGCAAGCATCGCGCTCGGCACGTGTACGTAGATAATGCGAAAGCTGTCGTGCTGCTGGTAATCGGCCGGTGCAAACGCAAGGCCCCACAGCGCCCCGACCGTCAGCAAGATCAGGGCAAGCCCCCAGAGCCAGGGCGCGACCCGCGTACTCACGCGGTAGAAGTGCTTTGGCGAGGCCCATTTATGTATCCATTGCCACATCGGTCGTTTGCTCAACTAGACAAGAGAGAGTGTGAGTTCAGCCACTATGGGCAAGACGCAGGGCCGCGGCACTTGCCCACGGCGACAGCGCAAGCGCCGCGGCAAACATCGCGCCAAGAATCGCCAGATACGGCGTGACGTCAATGCCGTCGAGCGCAAGGCGCACCACGCCCGCACCGAAGATCAACACCGGGATGTAGAGCGGCAGAACCATCAGCGCAAGCAAAAGCCCGCCGCGGCGCACACCAACTGTTAGCGCCGCACCAATGGCCCCGATCAGAATCAACGTGGCACTGCCGAGCGCAAGCGAAAGCGCCGTCACCCAGAATACCGACGACGGCAAGGCCAGCATCAAGCCCAGCATCGGCGACATCAGCGCCAGCGGCAGCCCGGCCATGACCCAGTGGGCGCACATCTTGGCAAGCACCAGCAGCCAGGCCGGCACCGGCGAGAGCAACATCTGCTCGAGCGTGCCGTCGTCGTGGTCCTCACGGAACAGCGCATCCAGCGACAAAAGCACGGCCAGAAGCGCGGCGACCCACAAGATACCGGGCGCGAACGTGACAAGCACCGTGCGATCCGGCGTGGTCGCCAGCGGAAAGAGCGTCACGATCAGCGCGAAAAAGATCAAGGGACTGCCCCACTCACTGCCATGGCGAATGCGAAGCCGCAGGTCCCGAACAAAGGTGTACCGAAAGGCGCGTGCCCAGCTGTGACCGCCCTCAGAGGACATGATGACCTCCGTGGCCATCAAGGCCAATGCGGCGAGTAAACGCAACGCTTGAAAAGGCGTGGTGTGTGGTCACGATAGCCGCGCCACCTTTGTGACAGTGCTCAGCTACCAAATGTTCAAGCGCAGCAACCCCCTCACGGTCGATGGCGGTGAACGGCTCATCGAGAATCCAGAGCGGCCGGTTCAATAGATGAAGCCGGGCCAGACCAACCCGTCGCCGCTGACCGGCAGAGAGCTGCGCGACCGGAATATCCTCGAACCCCTTGAGCCCGACGGCGTCGAGCGCCTGCCAGCGCGCCGCCACCGAGCGGGCATCGTCATCGATGCCAATCGCCTGATACCAGCTCAGGTTCTCCAGTGGCGTCAGCGCCTCTTTCACACCTGACAGGTGGCCGCTGTAGACCAGTGCGCCATGAAATGCAGCGCGGGCTTTTGGAAGCGGTTTTCCCTGCCACAGCACCGCGCCTTCGCTCGGCTCGAGCTGACCGGTCAGCATCTTGATGAGGCTGGTCTTGCCGCTGCCGTTTGGACCTTCGACGCGGCAGAGATCGCCGTCTTCGATCGAAAACTCGAGCGCCTGAAACAACCACCGTTCATCGCGCTCACAGCCAAGCTGCCGCCCTTCGAGTTGAACCCTCAAACCTACCTGCCTTTCGTTGTCACGCGCGGGATCATCACGGCGCGCCCTTCGTTCACGAGCGCGACACTTTACTACGAACGTCCAATACGGGCCACACGCCATGGCTTATCCAGGAGATGATAATCCCGACCGCTCCCTGCTATGATGCCCCCTCCCTCCAGGATCGCCCGAAGGAGTCTCCTGTCATGTCGACTGCCGAACCGCACTTCCTGCACCGCCTGCCCAACCTGCCGCTGGACGCCAACGCCTGGGAAGATGTCCAATCCGATCAGTTCACGGATGTTCCCCTGCTTGGTTATGTGTCCGCCGGCATGCCCATCGAGGCCTGTAGCGTCAACGACACCGTTCGCATTCCAAGCCAGATGGTGCGCCGCAACACCTACGCACTGAAGGTGCGCGGTGATTCCATGATCGATTGCAATATCTTCGACGGTGATATCATCATCATCGAGCGCCTTGAGTCGGCGGAAAACGGCGAGACCGCGGTCATCCTGATCAACAATCAGGAAGTGACGCTCAAAAAGCTCTACATCGAAAAACACGGCGTGCGACTTCAGCCCGCCAACGACACCATGCCGCCGATTTATCTTAAAAACGACGACATTCAGGTGCTCGGTCTGGTCATGGGCGTGGCCCGCCACCCAACCGACCAGGTCGCGTAAGCGATGCCCTACCCGATTCCCGCACCGAGTGTCGATGCCCCGCATGAGGCGGAGTTCGACGTTCAAAAAAGCCGATTCATCAGCTGGGTCGCACAGGTAAATACCCCCGATGACGCCCAACGGCTGCTGGCCCGGGCGCGAGCGCACCATCCGAGCGCACGCCATCACTGCCTGGCCTTCATTGCCGGCGCGCCGGGCGAACAGCAGGCCATCGGTTTTTCCGATGACGGCGAACCCGGCGGCACGGCCGGTCGCCCCATGTATCAGGCGCTCGAGGGCAGTCAGATCGGCCAGATCGCCTGCGTGGCGATTCGCTACTTCGGCGGCATCAAGCTTGGCACCGGCGGTCTGGCTCGGGCCTACGCCAAGTGCGTAACGCTTGCACTGGAGACACTTCCAACCTCGAATTTCATGCCACGAACGCCCATACAGCTCGAAATCCCCTTTGCTGGCGAACAAGGCACCCGCCAATGGGCCGACCAGCACGACGCACTGATCGAGCAGGTCGAGTATTCGGCGACCGGAGTGCGCCTGACCCTTGCCTGGCCGATGGATCACACGCTTGATCTGAGCGCCCTCAATGCCCGGTTGGCCGGTAGCGTACAGTTGATCGACCCCTGAGCACTGCGCACTACCTCTGGCGCCTACGCGCAGCCTCTCTTGCCATTCGACCACTCGCTTCTTACTATCAGCGCCCCCGTGCCATTCCAACCAAGTGATCGCTTCGTGTCTACCTTGCCATACCTTCCTGCCGGCGCGCTCGGCCTTGCCCCCATGGAGGGCGTCATCGACGCCACCACACGTGCTCTGCTCTGTGAACAGGGCGGCCTTGACTGGGTCGTGACCGAATTCGTGCGCGTGACCAACACAGTCTTGCCACCGCGCACATTCTATCGGCTCTGCCCTGAACTCAAGACGGCCTCACGCACCACGGATGGCACACCGGTGCACGTGCAGCTTTTGGGCTCGGACCCCGTGATGATGGCGAACAACGCCGCCCAGGCCGCGCGGCTTGGCGCAGCCTGTATCGACATCAACTTCGGCTGCCCGGCAAAGCTTGTCAATCGACACGACGGCGGCGCCTCGCTCCTGCGACGACCTGCGCACATGAACGCGCTGATTCAGGCCGTGGGCGATGCGCTCGCGCCGTTCAATATTCCGGTCACGGCCAAGATTCGGCTTGGCTTTGACGACAAGCAGCTCGCGCTTGCCTGCGCCCGCGCCTGCGAGGACGCTGGCGCCCGATGGCTCACGGTGCACGCGCGCACCAAAAAGGAAGGGTATCGACCGCCTGCGCATTGGGAGTGGGTCAGCCGAATACGGCATGCTGTGCGAATGCCGGTGGTCGTCAATGGCGACATTCAGTGCCTGCCCGACTACTGGCGTGCAACGTCGCTGTCTGGCTGCTCACAGGCGATGATCGGGCGTGGCCTTCTGGCCGACCCCTGGCTCGCCCGGCGCATTAAAACCTGGCGGGCAACCGGTGAGACGATTCCGGCAACGCCCTGGTCCGTCAACGCACAAACGCTTTTGAACTACTTTGAACGCACGCACCAGGATTTGCCCGCCAAGGTGGTACTGTCGCTTCTGAAGCAGTGGCTCAACATGATGCGCTTAAACAATCCCGTGGCCGAGGCGCACTTTCATGCGTTGAAGCGTGAAAAGGAACTGCCGCGCCTTGTTGATGGCCTGGCCGCAACACTTTGACCCGAAATCTGGCGTCGTCGGCCAAGAACACCCTTTTTAAATATGACCGACATTTAAATGTGACCGACATAAAAAAAGGCTTCCTGTTTAAAGGAAGCCTTTTTCGTATTCTGGCGCGCCCGGGAGGATTCGAACCTCCGACCCTCTGATTCGTAGTCAGATACTCTATCCAGCTGAGCTACGGGCGCATAACTATGATAATCACTGAATCGGTGCACCCAGTTGCTCATCATAAAACAAGCAGTTTGGCGCGCCCGGGAGGATTCGAACCTCCGACCCTCTGATTCGTAGTCAGATACTCTATCCAGCTGAGCTACGGGCGCTTTCAAACAGCTTTGTGCCGATGTGGCGGAGAGAGAGGGATTCGAACCCTCGATAGGGCTATAAACCCTATACTCCCTTAGCAGGGGAGCGCCTTCAGCCACTCGGCCACCTCTCCCTCATCGGTACGGCGCGCATATTACCGATTTTAAAAGACATTGTCTAGAGCGGTTTTTAAATCGGTCCAAAAAAGTTTGTCGGCAAGATCGGTTACGCTATAACTGGCGCCTGCAACACGCCATGTGGCCGTGCATTCACGACGGGGTGTCGTCGTCTTTTTCCTGCTGAATTCGTTGATAGATTTCTTCGCGGTGAACGGACACATCTTTCGGTGCATTGACGCCCAGGCGAACCTGGTTGCCTTTGACACCCAGCACGGTCACCGTTATTTCATCCCCAATCATGAGCGTCTCACCGACCCTCCTGGTAAGTATCAGCATTATAAAGAACTCCCTTTCAGCTACAGCGTCCAGTAATTGAAACGCGGCATTATGGGGGAAGATAACGCCGCGTTCCAACAACACAAGACTTTAAACTAGTTTAAATAAACGTAAAACGCCGCGGTACACGCAAGAAATCGTTTCCCGTGCTCCACTTCGATTAAGCTTCTTCTTTTACATCATCCCGATCGAGTCCGAATGCCGTGTGCAGTGAACGCACGGCAAGCTCCATGAACTTCTCATCGATCACGACCGAAATCTTGATCTCTGAAGTGGACACCATTCGGATATTGATGCCTTCCTCGGCCAGCACACGAAACATCTTTGAGGCAACGCCTGCGTGAGAGCGCATGCCGACACCCACAAGTGACACTTTCGCGATCTGATCGTCGCCGCGCACTTCGCCGCCCCCGAGAGACGGCAGCACCGTGTTCTCAAGGATCCTCTGGGTCTGGCGGTAGTCTGCCTTCGAAACAGTGAAGGTGAAATCCGTGTGATCGCCGATCGGTGCAACGTTTTGAACGATCATATCGACTTCGATATTGGCGTCCGAAATCGGGCCGAGAATCTTGGAAGCCACGCCGGGTACGTCAGGCGTACTCAATACCGTCAGTTTGGCTTCGTTGGTATTAAACGCGATGCCTGAGATGAGCGGCTCTTCCATGGTGGTATCACTCTCCTGGTGTTCAGCAACGATCAGCGTGCCCTCGCCTTCTTCATCGAAGGACGACAGGACCCGCAGTGGCACATTGTATTTTCCGGCAAACTCGACAGCGCGAATCTGAAGTACTTTCGAGCCAAGGCTTGCCATCTCAAGCATTTCCTCGACCGTGACCGTTTTCAGTCGGCGCGCCCGTGAACAGACGCGCGGGTCGGTGGTGTAGACGCCATCGACATCGGTGTAGATCTGGCATTCATCGGCATTGAGTGCGGCAGCGAGCGCCACACCGGTCGTGTCAGACCCACCCCGTCCAAGCGTTGTGATGTTGCCTTCATCATCGACCCCCTGAAACCCTGCCACCACGATCACCTGACCGTCATCGAGGTCCTGCTGGAGATCGTTGGTCTCGATGTTCTGGATCCGCGCCTTGGTGTGCGCACTGTCGGTTCGAATACCGACCTGCGCCCCTGTATAGGAGGTCGCCGGAACGCCGAGTCGATGAAGCGCCATCGCCAGCAGCGAAATGGTGACCTGCTCACCGGTCGAGACCAGCATGTCCATTTCGCGAGGCGTCGGTTCCTCGTTGATCTCTTCGGCAAGTCCAATCAGGCGGTTGGTCTCACCGCTCATCGCCGAGACCACCACCACGACCTGATGGCCCTGATCGCGGAACCGCTTGACGCGCTCCGCGACCGACTTGATGCGCTCGACCGACCCGACGGAAGTACCGCCAAATTTTTGTACGTATAAGGCCATGCGATTCCTATTTAACCTATGTTATGAATTGTAGGTTCTCTCCGGAACTTTGTCGCCCGTTCAATCCAGTTTTTGAGACGTCCAGGCAAAGACACTTTCCAGTGCGCCAGGCAGTGCGGCTGCGTCCTTTCCGCCGGCTTGCGCCATGTCGGCACGGCCGCCGCCCTTGCCGCCAACCTGCTCGGCCACGACGTTGATCAGCTCACCCGCCTTGACCCGATCGGTCAGATCGCTGGTGACGCCCGCAATCAGGCTAACCTTACCTTCCTGAGCGGTACCGAGCACCACTACGCCGGAGGCCAGCTTGCTCTTGAGCTGATCCATCAATGTGCGCAGATCCTTGCCACTTACGCCATCGACCTGGCGGGCAATGACCTTGGCACCATTGATATCACGCGCCTCGGACAGCAGATCGTTGCCGGCACTGCTTGCCAACTTGGCCTTGAGCGCTTCGAGCGTTTTCTCGAGCTCACGCTGATGACCAAGCAGGCCCTCAATGCGGCTTTCAAGCTGATCCGGACGCGCCTTGAGCATCGAGGCGATGCGCTCGAGGCTATCTTCCTGCTCACGGTAAAAGGCCAGCGCCCGCGTACCGGTGACCGCCTCGATGCGACGAACGCCTGCGGCAACGCCTGCTTCGGTCACGATGTGGCAAGTGCCGATATCACCGGTGCGCGACACGTGGATACCACCGCAAAGCTCAATGGAAAACGCCTCACTCCCCATGGTCAACACGCGCACGTTTTCACCGTATTTGGCCTCAAACAACGCTTGCGCGCCCTTGCGCTTGGCGTCATCAAGGCTCATGTGATCGACACTCACCGGTGCGTTGGCAAGAATCTGCTCATTGACGATGGCCTCGATCCGCTCGAGCTGCTCAGGTGAGACGGCCTCGAAATGACTGAAGTCGAAGCGAAGACGCTCTTCATTGACCAGCGAGCCTTTCTGCTGGACATGCTCGCCCAGCACGCGGCGAAGCGCTTCGTGCAAAAGGTGGGTCGCCGAGTGGTTTCGCTGAATGGCGGCGCGGCGTTCGGCATCGACATCAGCACGTACCGTTTCGCCCCGCGTCAACGCACCCCGCGTGACCCGGCCGTAATGAAAGTGGTGGGCGCCCTTTTTCTGGGTATCTCGCACCTCGAACACGGTATCGCCACTGACCAGCGCACCGGTGTCACCGACCTGACCGCCGGACTCGGCGTAAAAAGGCGTTTCCGCAAGAACTACGACCGCAGTTTGCCCTTCGTCGATGCGCTCCTGAACATTGCCATCGTCATCGACCAGCCCGATGACCGCTACGCTGTCGCCGGAGGTCGCTTCATAGCCGGTAAACTGTGTCGTGCCCTCGAGCTCGACGCTCGGGGTGTAATCGGCGCCAAACTGGCTGGCAGCACGAGCACGGTCGCGCTGCGCCTGAAGGGCGCGCTGGAAGCCGAGCTCATCGAGTCCAATACCGCGCTCACGCGCCACATCGGCGGTCAAATCGAACGGGAAGCCATAGGTGTCGTACAGCTTGAAGATGGTATCGCCGTCAAGCGTGTCACCCTCGAGCGTCTCGATGGCGTCTGTCAGAAGCTTCATGCCGTGATCGAGCGTGCGAGCGAACTGCTCCTCTTCCTTGAGCAGCACGCGCTCAATCTGCGCTCGTGCCTTGTGAAGCTCGGGATGCGCCTCGCCCATTTCCTGATCGAGCGCCTCGACCAGCGTATGGAAAAACGGTTCATCCTGACCGAGCTTGTGGCCATGGCGCACTGCCCGACGGATGATACGACGAAGCACATAGCCGCGACCTTCATTGGAAGGCAGTACACCATCGGCAATCAGGAAGGAGCACGAGCGGATGTGGTCTGCGATGACGCGCAGCGACGGCTGCTGAATGTCGGTCTGACCGGTGGCTGAAGCCGCTGCCTTGAGCAGGCGCTCGAACAGGTCGATCTCGTAGTTGGAATGCACGCCCTGAAGCACGGCCGCCATGCGCTCAAGCCCCATGCCGGTATCGATTGACGGCTTGGGCAGCGGGTTCATGGTGCCTTCGCTGTCGCGGTCATACTGCATGAAGACCAGGTTCCAGATTTCGATGTAGCGGTCGCCGTCTTCATCAGGGCTTCCCGGCGGGCCGCCTGCCACCTCCGGGCCGTGATCGAAAAAGATTTCCGAGCTTGGCCCGCACGGGCCGGTTTCGCCCATCTGCCAGAAGTTGTCTTCATCGAGTCGCGAGAACCGGTCCGGGCTCACCCCAACCTCATCAAGCCAGATCGACGCCGCCTCATCGTCACTGACGTGCACCGTGATCCAGAGCTTTTCCTTGGGCAGGCCAAGCTCTTCGGTCAGAAACCGCCAGGCAAAATCGATGGCTTCGCGCTTGAAGTAATCGCCGAAACTGAAATTGCCGAGCATTTCGAAAAAGGTATGGTGACGCGCGGTGTAACCGACGTTATCCAAGTCATTGTGCTTGCCGCCGGCACGTACGCAGCGCTGCGCGCTCGCCGCGCGCGTATAAGGGCGCTGCTCACGCCCAAGAAAGACATCCTTGAACGGCGCCATACCGGCAACGGTAAACAGAACGGTAGGATCGTTCTCGGGGACAAGTGAGCCGGAAGGCACCTTGGTATGCCCTTCGCGCTCGAAAAAATCAAGAAACGCCTGTCGTAGTGCTGCGCTTTTCATAATGCTCCCGTGGTGGTGCCGCCGTTGTGCACCAAAATCATCGACGTCGACGGGCCGGGAGTTAAAAAACGCCTCCCCAAGCCGCTTGTATGACGATCTAGTATAACGCCTTCACGCTGCGACTAAAGGGCAATCATGCCGAGAACCGGCGATCGAAAATCAGGCTGGGAGCTTGCTCGGTAGGAATCGAAGACTTATTCGTCTGAAAAGGCAACCTCTATGGCGTGGTAGGCGTGTGCACTTTCATACCCGCGCGAGGCGAGAAAACGAAGTCGCTTGGCCTTTTCAGGCGCGCTGTCACCAGGGCCTGAAAACCGTTTCTGCAGCGCCTCGCAGGCCGCCGAGTACCAGTCGACCTCACTTGCAGCCAATGCCTCCTTGGCAAGTGTTTTATCGATGCCGCGACTTCGAAGCCCCGACAGGATCTTCAAGGGGCCATTGCCACGAAGCACGTGCCCGCGCACGAAATGCTCGGCAAAGCGCTCATCGCTTTGAAGCCCCTCATCAATCAAGGCATCAAGAACGGGGGCAATGTCGTCAAGCGCATGCCCCTTTCGCGTCAAACGTTCTTCGAGCTCATGACGGCTGTATTCGCGGCGCGCAAGCAACATGATCGCGGCGTCGCGCGGGGAGGTTTTGGGAGTGTCACTTGAAGGGGGAGCGTTAAAGGCCATAGCAGCATCCAACAAAAAGACCCCGCATCGCGGGGTCCGTTTCAGTGCATTCGATCAGATTGTCTCGTCCGGGTCGGTGTCGGCAGCGACACCTTCCTGCTCGGTATCAGACTCCGGGGCAGGCGTATCGAGAAGCTGGCCGCGAATCTGGTCTTCGATTTCCTTCATGACGGCCGGGTTCTCTTCCAGATACTGGGACGCATTGGCCTTGCCCTGGCCGATCTTGTTGCCTTTATAGCTGTACCAGGCACCGGCCTTGTCGACCAGCCCACACTGCACGCCAAGATCGACCACTTCACCTGCGTGGTGAATGCCCTTGCCGTACATGATCTGGAACTCGGCCTGACGGAACGGGGGCGCCACCTTGTTCTTGACGACCTTGACGCGGGTTTCGTTACCGACCACCTCGTCACCCTGCTTGACCGAGCCGGTACGGCGAATATCAAGCCGCACGCTCGAATAGAACTTCAGCGCGTTACCGCCGGTGGTGGTCTCGGGGCTTCCGAACATCACACCGATCTTCATGCGGATCTGATTGACGAACATCACCATGCAGTTGGCGTTCTTGATGTGACCGGTCACCTTGCGAAGCGCCTGTGACATCAAACGCGCCTGAAGGCCCACGTGGGAATCGCCCATCTCGCCTTCGATCTCGGCGCGCGGCGTCAGTGCCGCAACCGAGTCGACGATGATGACGTCAACGCCGCCGGAGCGCACCAGCATGTCGCAGATCTCAAGTGCCTGCTCACCGGTATCGGGCTGGGAGACCAGCATGTCATCGAGATTGACGCCGAGCTTTTCAGCGTAGCTCGGGTCGAGCGCGTGCTCGGCATCGATAAAGGCGCACACCTTGCCCTGCTTCTGGGCCTGAGCGATCACCGACAGCGTGATCGTGGTCTTGCCCGAGGATTCCGGCCCGAAGATCTCGACGATCCGACCGTACGGCAGCCCGCCGATGCCAAGCGCCACATCGAGGCCAAGCGAGCCGGTGGATACTGACGGCAGCGACACCCGGGGCGTATCGCCCATCCGCATGACCGCACCCTTGCCGAACTGACGCTCGATCTGGGAAAGCGCGGCGTTGAGTGCCTTGCTGCGATTGTCGTCCTGTGCCATTAAGGCCTCCTTCGAAAATCAGGGGAATCAGCGGCTCGAGCCTGCGACGTCACACGCGCGTTTCTTTCGGGGCCGGCCGATCATTTCTCATGGGGTGGCAGTATAATGGATCGCCAAAACCATGTACAGATATACAGCTCTATTTACAGTATGGATGAATCGTTGGGGTCAGGCACACCACTCAAGCGCTCGATCAACCCCGCGAGCGCCTGCTCGACAGCCTCCGTTCGCACCGCATGACGATCACCGTCGAAACGATAGCATAGCGCGTCCGACGCATTGGGCGACCCAAATCCGATCCATACCGTACCGACAGGCTTCTCGGCGCTGCCCCCACCCGGGCCTGCAACGCCACTCAGGGCGACCGCGTAGTGCGCCCCGCTTGCCCGGCACGCACCGGCCACCATTGCCTTCACCACGACCGCGCTTACCGCGCCGTGCTCGGCAAGCTCGCTTGCACTGACCCCGAGCTGCTGCGTCTTGGCAGCGTTTGAGTAGGTGATAAAGCCGGTCTCGAAATACTCGGAGCTGCCGGAAACCGCCGTGATCGCGCAGCCCACCCCGCCACCGGTGCAGGATTCGGCCGTTGTGATCGTGATCCCGCGCGCGCGGCAGATTTCGCCAAGGCGCGCCGACAGCGCCAGAATGTCCTCGTTCATGTTCACTCCCTTCGATGGTGTGATACGCCCCTGTCTCTACATCCGATCAAGGGGCCATGCTACCCTTGCGCCTTCCTATCGATGATCCAACGCAGATGAGCACGATCGTGACGCAAAAGGCCCCAACGCACACCCCCATGATGGCCCAATACCTCAAGATCAAGCGAGAGCATCCGGACATCCTGTTGTTCTACCGTATGGGCGATTTCTACGAGCTGTTTCATGAAGATGCCCGGCGTGCGGCCAAGCTTTTAGACATCACGCTTACCGCGCGCGGCCAATCCGCCGGCCAGCCAATCCCGATGGCCGGTGTGCCCTACCACAGCGCCGAGGCGTATCTGGCGCGACTGGTCAAGGCCGGTGAATCGGTCGCCATCTGCGAGCAGATCGGCGACCCGGCAACCAGTAAGGGCCCGGTCGAGCGCCAGGTCGTTCGTATCGTCACGCCAGGCACCCTGTATGACGAGGCACTGCTCGAAGCCCATCACGACAATCTGCTGCTGGCGATTCACGCCGCCAACGGTGGTTGGGGCATGGCCTGGCTCGAGCTCTCGAGCGGCCGATTTGCAGTCCTTGAGGCCACAAGCGATGACGACATGCTCGCAGAAGTGCATCGCCTCGCCCCGGCCGAGCTTCTGGTACGCGATTCGCTGACGCTCCCGGGCCAGCTTGCCGAGCGCACCGGCCTTCGCCGACTGAACGACTGGCAGTTCGATTACGACACGTCCGAGCGGCTTTTGTGCGATCAGTTCAAGGTCAAGGACCTCACAGGCTTCGGCTGTGCCCATTTGCCTCACGCGATTACCGCCGCCGGCGCCTTATTCGATTACGTGCGCGACACCCAGCGAACCCAGCTTCCTCATATCACCTCGCTCGGGGTCGAGCAGCGCGACGACGCCATCGTGATCGACGCCGCCAGCCGTCGCAACCTCGAAATCGATCGCAACCTGGCCGGCGGCAGCGACAATACGCTTGCAGGCATCTGGGACACAACCTGTACCGCCATGGGCGCTCGCCTTCTAAGACGCTGGCTGAACCGCCCCCTCAGGGACCAGTCCCGAGTGGCGGCGCGTCAAAACGCCGTACAGCTATTGCTGCAGGACGCGCAGAGCGAGGCGCTCAGAACGCTTTTGAGCCCGATTGGCGACATCGAGCGCATTCTTGCCCGGGTGGCGCTCAAGAGCGCGCGCCCAAGAGATCTTGCGCGCCTGAGAGACGCCCTTCTTCAACTGCCCTCACTTCAGAACGCGCTCGATGCGCTGCCCGAAGGCACCGCGCTCGACGATTTGACCCCACACATCGCGCCCTATCCCGAGCTTGCCGATACGCTTTATCGGGCACTGGTCGAGAACCCGCCGGTCGTCGTGCGCGACGGTGGCGTCATTGCCGAAGGCTTTGACAGCGAACTTGATGAACTGCGCGGTCTGCACGAACACGCAGGCGAGTATCTGGTCGAGCTGGAGCGGCGCGAAAAGGAGCGCACTGGCCTGTCGAGTTTGAAGGTCGGTTATAACCGTGTACACGGCTATTACATCGAGCTGTCTCGCGCCCAGTCCGGCGAGGCACCCGCTGATTACATCCGCCGCCAAACGCTCAAGAATGCCGAACGCTTCATCCTGCCCGAGCTCAAGGAATTCGAGGACAAGGCGCTCTCGGCCAAGAGCAAGGCGCTGGCGCGCGAGAAGTGGCTTTATGATCAACTGATCGAGACCTTGAACGAGGTACTGACCGCGCTTCAGTCCACCGCCCAGGCCCTTGCCTCACTGGATGTACTGGCCTGCTTCGCCGAGCGGGCCGAGACGCTCGCGCTTTCGCGCCCGGCGCTTCAGGAAACGCCGGGCCTTCGAATCGAGGGCGGCCGCCACCCGGTGGTGGAGCGGGTCTCCGATCACCCATTCGTGCCCAATGACATGGGCCTTGACGGCGATACCCGCATGCTGGTCATTACCGGGCCGAACATGGGCGGTAAATCGACCTTCATGCGCCAGAATGCCCTGATCGTGCTTTTAGCGCATACCGGCAGCTTCGTACCGGCCGATGCCGCTCTGATCGGGCCAATCGATCGCATCTTCACCCGCATCGGCTCCTCGGACGACCTGGCCGGCGGACGCTCGACCTTTATGGTCGAGATGACCGAAACCGCCAACATCCTGCACAACGCAACGCATGAAAGTCTGGTTCTGATGGATGAGATCGGCCGCGGCACCAGCACGTTCGACGGCCTATCGCTTGCCTGGGCCAGCGCCGAGCACCTGACTCAGGTCGGCGCGTACACGCTTTTTGCCACGCACTACTTCGAGATGACCGCTCTGGCCGACCAGCACGAAGGCGTGGCCAACGTTCACTTGAACGCGGTCGAGCACGGCGAGCGGATCGTTTTCATGCACAAGGTCGAACCCGGCGCAGCCAATCAGAGCTACGGGCTTCAGGTTGCCCAGCTCGCGGGCGTGCCTCGCCCGGTCATCGAACGAGCAAGACTTCGTCTTGAGCGCCTCGAGGGCACACCGACGCCTGCCCCCTCACCGCACGATGCCCTTGAACCTTCACCGCAAGGTGGCCCGGCATCGCCCTCGCAGGGCGACATGTTCGAAACGCTTTCGCATCCGGTGATCGAGGCGCTTGAGCGCCTTGATCCTGATACACTTTCGCCGCGCGACGCGCTGGATGCGATCTACCGGTTAAAGAGCACGCTTTAAAGCTGCGTCACTCTAAGCCGATCAGGCTATTCACCATTATTGATAAAGGGACGCGCGCGCTTGGCTTGCTGCCACGCGCTCGCCCCACCTAGAATACCGACCATAACGGCACACAGGTCCAAGAACCGTGCCGATCCGTGACCGAGGAGTAACAACAATGACGTTTGTCGTCACCGAAAACTGTATCCAGTGCAAATACACCGACTGCGTCGAAGTCTGCCCGGTGGACTGCTTCTATGAAGGGCCGAACTTTCTCGTCATCCATCCGGATGAATGCATTGATTGCGCCCTGTGTGAACCAGAATGCCCGGCGGAGGCCATCTTCTCAGAAGACGAGCTGCCGGAAGGTCAGGAAAAGTTCATTGAAATCAACGCAGACCTTGCCGAAACCTGGCCCAATATCAGTGAACGCAAGGACGCGCTGGATAATGCCGATGAAATGAACGGCAAGGAAGGCAAGGCGGAAATGCTCGAACGCTAAGAGCTGCGTCCTTTCTTCAAAAAACGCCGGATTGTCCGGCGTTTTTTTATGCCTTGACGGCCCGCGCCAACAGCGCGTTTGCCGGCATAAGCGATCACACGACGCTTGAGCACTGTTCTATGAACAACGAGCACTGCCCTGTAAACAACAAGCGCCGCCCTTGAGACAGCGAACACCGGCCTGAAAACAAAAAGGGCGGCTCGATGAGCCGCCCATTCCTTCTGTCCTCGGGCTGATCCATCAGCCCAGCATCCATTGACATCGTCCCTGTGCGGAAACCCCATCCATGGGGTACCGAACGTGTCATGTTCGTAGCGATTGCCGTAGTGCACGGCTACCGGTGTTTGTTCTCATCGACGGCTGTGATCGAACACATGACCGCCAGGCGTTGAAATGGGGCGGCTCATCAAGAGCCGCCGACTCCCTTCGTCCTCAGGTCGATCCATCGACCCTTTCTCCAATGACAACGTCCCTGTTCGAAAACCCCGTCCATGCGGTATCGAACGTGTCATGTTCGCCGTGGCTCGCCGATCAAGCTTTATCGACGCGCGTGAATGATAAGGTGGCCCCAAAGGCCACCGGAGTCCTTTCGTCCTCGGGTCGATCCATCGACCCTTTCTCCAATGACAACGTCCCTGTTCGGAAATCTCATCCATGAGATACCGAACGTGTCATGTTCACTGTGTTCGTTGATGACTGATCGTATATTGCCGTACGGCCAAGGCTTGAGCCCTTAAAGGCCGAACACGCGTAATGAAGAGCGCACCTGAATCCATTCGTCCTCGGATCATTCCGTTGATCCTTGTTCCAATGGCACGGTCCTTGTTTGGAAACCCCATCCTGGCGTACCAAACGTGTCATGACTTTTTCAGCACCCAGCCGAGCCAAATCAGCTCGCCGAACCTGCCTCAAAATGTCGAAGGGTTCAGGTAAATGTGTGAGCAGATGGTCGATCTTTCGAACGAGATCACTTATCTGAATGCAAGAGCATATTGAGAAGAAAATTTTGAAAAAGAGCCCTTCGTTTAAAAAACTCTTATTGCCTCGCGGCAAGTAATACTCATGGTGGGTGCTCGCCGAGACTGGGTCAAGCAAATAGTCTAAAGACTGTCTAAAAAAAACAAATACCCTTTAAATCAAGACGTTAAAAAAGAATCCTGCATTAATTTAATTAATAGCAGGGTATGCATCCACTTTTTTTGATACGCATAAAAAAAGCCGGCGCAGTACTGCGCCGGCTTTCATAACATGGATCAACTTACTGACCCTTGATTTCCTTGCGCCCATGGTAGGCAACGTTGCCATTCAGCTCGTTCTCGATGATCAAGAGACGGTTGTACTTGGCCACGCGGTCACTGCGAGACAGTGAGCCGGTCTTGATCTGGCCGGCACAGGTGCCTACCGCCAGGTCAGCGATGGTCGCGTCTTCGGTTTCACCACTGCGGTGTGAAATCACGGCGGTGTAACCGGCGTCGTGCGCCATCTGGATGGCGTCGAGGGTTTCGGACAACGACCCGATCTGGTTGAACTTGATCAGGATCGAGTTGCCGATGCCCTTGTCGATACCTTCCTTGAGAATGCGGGTATTGGTCACGAACAAATCATCGCCGACAAGTTGAACCTTGTCGCCGAGCTTGTCGGTAAGCACCTTCCAGCCATCCCAGTCGGACTCGTCCAGACCGTCTTCAATAGACACGATCGGGTACTGTTCGCTGAGCTCTGCCAGGTAATCGACAAAGCCGGCCGCATCGAAGGATTTATTCTCACCGGAGAGAACGTACTGGCCGTCCTTGTAGAACTCGGACGCGGCGCAGTCGAGCGCAAGGGTCACATCCTTGCCAAGCTCATAGCCTGCGTCGCTGACGGCCTGCTTGATCGCGGCAAGTGCATCGGCGTTGGACTCGAGGTCCGGCGCGAAGCCGCCTTCATCACCGACGGAGGTGGAAAGCCCCTTGTTGGACAATACCTTCTTCAGCGCATGAAAGACTTCCGCACCCACGCGAAGCGCTTCGCGGAAGGAGGTTACGCCGACGGGCTGGATCATGAATTCCTGGATGTCGACGTTGTTACTGGCGTGCTCGCCGCCGTTCATGATGTTCATCATCGGAAGCGGCATGGAGTAGGTGCCAGGCTGACCAAACAGCTCAGCGATGTGGGCATAAAGTGGCTGCCCCTTGCTGACTGCGGCGGCCTTGGCGGCAGCGAGTGACACCGCGAGAATGGCGTTGGCGCCGAGGTTTGACTTGTTGTCGGTGCCGTCGAGCTCGAGCATCGCCTTGTCCAGCGCACGCTGGTCGGTCGCGTCCATACCCAGAAGCGCTTCACGAATGCGGGTGTTGATCGCCTCGACCGCCTTCAGCACACCCTTGCCCAGATAGCGGGACTTGTCGCCATCGCGCAGTTCAAGCGCTTCGCGTGACCCGGTGGAGGCGCCCGACGGCGCACAGGCGTTACCCCGAGCATCATCGTCCAGCACGACTTCAGCATAGACCGTGGGGTTACCACGGGAATCAAGCACTTCCAGCGCATGAATATCGACAATCTTTGCCATTTTGAAGCTTCCTTTTCCGGGGCGCCTTTGCTGCCCCTTGTCGCAAGTGGAGGGCCTTTCCCTTCAAAAGCACCGCGGGAGCGCGGCGCCTCGCCTCTCTCTCGCAGCGTATCAATTCTGCGAGGATGGGCAGCCTGAAAGGGCTGCCCGTTATGATTTCGAGTCACCCGACAAAAAATTGCCGACCCTCGGGTCGGCAATGTAGCACGTCTTACTCTTGCTGCTCACGCTCGCTTTGCTTTCTAAGCCGCTCGTTCTTGTGCGAAAGCGCGGCATTGACGAAGCCGGTAAACAGCGGATGCCCGTCACGGGGCGTCGAGGTAAATTCCGGGTGGAACTGACACGCCACATACCAGGGGTGATCCTTGAGCTCGATCATCTCGACCAATGAGTTGTCGACGCTCTTGCCGGAGAACACCAGACCGGCCTCTTCAAGTGCGTCCACGAACTGATTGTTGACCTCATAGCGGTGGCGATGACGCTCGACGATGGTGTCGGCGCCGTAGACTTCCGCCGCTTTCGACCCCGGTGCCAGGCGGCAGCTCTGGCCACCCAGGCGCATGGTGCCGCCGAGATCGGAGGACTCATCACGCACCTCGATCTTGCCTTCGCTGTTGATCCACTCGGTGATCAGGCCCACAACCGGATGCTTGGTCTCGAAGCTGAACTCGGTTGAGGTGGCGTCTTCCCAGCCGACGACGTGACGTGCGAATTCGATGATCGCAACCTGCATACCCAGGCAGATTCCCAGATAGGGAATGCCACGCTCGCGGGCAAAGCGTGCGGTCGCGATCTTGCCCTCGACGCCGCGTGAGCCGAAGCCGCCCGGCACCAGAATCGCGTCCTTGCCTTCAAGGCGCGCCGTACCTTCACGCTCGATCTCTTCGGAATCGACGTAATCGATATTGACCTTGATTCGAGTCTGGATGCCGGCATGGATGAGCGCTTCGTTCAGGGACTTGTAGGCGTCCAGAAGCTCCATGTACTTGCCGACCATCGCAATGTTGATCGATTTGAGCGGATTGAGCTTGGCATCGAGCACACGCACCCACTCGGACAGATCCGCCTCGCCGGCCTCCAGACGCAACCGGTCGCAGACGAATTCGTCAAGACCGTGCTCATGGAGCATCAGCGGGATGCGATAGATGGTGTCGGCGTCCTGCATCGGAATGACCGCGCGCTCCTCGACGTTGGTGAACAGCGCGATCTTGCGGCGCTCACCTTCCTCGAGCTCGACTTCGCTGCGACACAGCAGTACATCGGGCTGGATACCGATCGAGCGCAGCTCCTTGACGCTGTGCTGGGTCGGTTTGGTCTTGGTCTCGCCGGCGGTCTTGATGTAGGGCACCAGCGTCAGGTGCATGAACATCGCACGCTGGCTGCCAAGCTCGGAGCGCATCTGGCGGATGGACTCGAGAAACGGCAGTGATTCGATATCACCAACGGTACCGCCGATTTCCACCAGCGCGACGTCGTAGCCTTCACCGCCTTTCTTGACGCGTTCCTTGATCTCGTCGGTGATGTGCGGGATGACCTGAACGGTGCCGCCCAGATAATCGCCCCGACGCTCTTTTTTCAGAACGTGCTCGTAGACACGCCCGGTGGTGAAGTTATTGCCCTGGGTCATCTTGGAGCGAATGAAGCGCTCGTAGTGGCCAAGGTCAAGGTCGGTTTCGGCGCCATCCTCGGTCACGAACACTTCCCCGTGCTGGAAAGGGCTCATCGTGCCGGGGTCGACGTTGATGTAGGGGTCCAGTTTGAGAATGGTGACCTTGAGACCACGGGACTCCAGAATGGCGGCCAGTGAGGCTGAGGCAATGCCCTTCCCGAGCGAGGACACAACACCGCCCGTCACGAAGATATATCGTGTCATGAAAAACCTGTCAGAAGCATGGGTCGAGAGAGGCCCGTATAAGGAATAAAACGGATCGGGCCAGGATGGGACGCCAGTCTACCAGAGTCCGAGGCAGCCCTCAATTTTAAGCCACGCCTTCGCAGGCGCTCAGGCCGGATCGATGCACGCAGGCCCCTTGGGGCCCTGCTTGATGGTCTTGGTCACGATGTAGGAGCGGTAGCGCTTGATGCCGATGTCACTGATAAGCCAGTCGTCGATCAGCCGCTGGTAGTGATCGATGCTTGGCGCCTCGATCTTCAAGAGATAATCGACACCGCCTCCCACGGCGACGCACTCGCTGACCTCGGCCACGTCCTGAATCATGGCCTCGAACCGACCGGCGTGGGCCAGATCGTGCTGCTCGAGCTCGATCTGAACCCAGACCGGCGTACACTCAAGCGTCGCCGCCGTCGAGATGAATGCGCCGTAGCCGGTAATGATCCCCGCGTCCTCAAGCCGGCGGACCCGCGCCCAACAGGGGCTGACCGACAGATTGATCGCCTCGGCGAGCCTTGACTTGGTAATCCGGCCATCGCGGGCAAGGATCGAAAGAATCTTCAGATCAAAGCGATCGAGACTCAACGATTCGGTGCGCTTAGCGCTCAAGCGTCGCGACCTCCTCCCCAAGCACCACCAGCGTATCGCCCATCGCCACCTTCGCTGGGAAGCGCCGCGCCAGCACGATGCCGTCGCGCTCTGCGCGGTAGTCAACCGGCTCGACCCCGGTTCGAGTCATGTCATAAATCCGCGCCACCACCTCGCCTTTACGCACATGCCCCCCAAGCGCACAGGTCATTTCCAGAAGCCCAGCATGCTCACTTTGCACATAACAGCTCGCATCCGGCATTTCCACAAAGCGCCGGTGCGCGGGCTCGGTCAGCTCGCCGTCAAGAAGCCCTGTGTGAATCAGAAAGTTGCGTACCCCACGCTCGGTAAGCTCGATGCTGGCAGGCGTCGAAGTGCCTCCACCGCCAAGCTCGGTGGTCACCAGCGTCTTGCCCTGCGCCTCGACCACCGTGTCATAAAGCGCCGCGGCATCGAGTTCGAACATCATGATCGTGGTCTGCACCCCGAACGCAAGCGCGGCACTCATGCACGCGCGCTCGTGCTCGAGATCCTCGAGGCGGTGGGCCGCCGCGAACGGCAGAATATCAAGGGTGCGCCCGCCCGAATGCAAATCGAGGGCAACGTCGCACATCGGCACCAGGTAACGGGTAAAGTAATCGGCGATCTGATGGGTCGGGCCGCCGTCCGGGTCGCCTGGAAACGAGCGATTGAGGTTGCCCTTATCCATCGGCGAGGTGCGCCGGCCGGCCTCGGCCGCCGGCGGGTTCATCATCGGCACGATAATTACCCGCCCGCTCACCTCCTCGGCCGTGAGCCGATTGGCAAGCTTCATGAGCGCGGTGATGCCCTCGTACTCATCGCCGTGATTACCACCGGTCAGAAGTGCGGTCGGGCCATCGCCGCGCTTGATCACGGTGATTGGGATCATGATCGCCCCCCACGCGGATTCGTCGTGGGACACGGGCAGCTTCAGAAATCCGTGCTGAACGCCGTCGGCGTCAAAATCGACGGTGGCTGAAATCGGGCTCTCACGCATGGTGCGCTCCTCTGGCTGGCGAGCGCCTTGTGCGCCCGCACACGTGATTATTTGACGAACAACTGACGCGGAAATGAACACAGCGGCTCGGCGCCGTGCGGTGTAATCAGAATCGACTCGGTGATCTCGAGCCCCCAGTTGTCCATCCACATTCCGGGCATGAAATGAAAGGTCATGCCGGGCTGAAGCTCGGTGGTGTCGGTCGGTCGCAGACTCATGGTGCGCTCGCCCCAGTCCGGGGGGTAACTGATGCCGATCGGGTAGCCGCAGCGCGCCCCGCCTCGATCAAATCCGTACTTGTCCATTGCCGCTCCAAGCGCCATCGCGATATCACAGCAGCGCGCCCCGGGGCGGGCGATCGCCAGCCCGTTATCGATCCCCTCGAGCAGCGCCGCCTCGCCGCGAATGAAGTCCCGCGGCGGCCGCCCCAGAAAGACCGTTCTTGAAAGCGGGGCGTGATAGCGCTTGTAGACACCGGCAATTTCGAAAAACGTGCCCTCGCCGCGCTTGAACGGCGAATCGTCCCAGGTCAGATGCGGGGCCGCCGCATCTTCTCCGGTCGGCAGCAACGGCACAATGGCTGGATAATCCCCGCCAAACCCATCGATGCCCTCGATGCCGGCCCGATAGATTTCAGACACCAGTGTGCTTTTGGGAAGCCCCGGCTCGATCATCTCGAGAATGCTTGCGTGCATGTTGTCGACGATGCGCGCCGCCACCCGCATGTACTCGATTTCGGTAGGCGACTTGATCGCACGGCACCAGTTCACCAGCGCCGTGGCGTCCTCGAACCGAGCGTGGGGCATATGGGCAAGGAGGCTAGTGTAGGCCTTGGCGGAAAAATAGTAGTTGTCCATTTCCAGACCGACCACGCAGCGGTCCCACCCCCACTCCGGCAATACGGATTCAGCCAGAAATGCCATGGGGTGCATGTCGGGGTTTTGCACGTAGTAATCGGGGTAATACAGCACCCGGGTGTCGGGGTCCATGTAGCAGGTACGCACGGCGCCGTTGGCGTCCTGGCGCCGTCCGAACCAGATCGGCTCGCCGCCGAGGCCCACCAGCACGCATTGATGTACGTAGAAGGACCAGCCGTCGTAGCCGGTCAGCCAGGCCATGTTAGACGGATCATAAACGATCAGAAGATCAAGGCCGCGCTGCGCCATCGAGGCCCGCACCCGGCGAAGCCGCTCCCTGTATTCGCCCCGCTCGAACGGAAGCGTCACACGGGGGTTCGAATCAGTCGTTGTCATAAGTTCCTACCCAACCCTTTACTTAACCCTTAGCAGAGTCTCGCGCTGGCCGACAACCTGACACGCACGCCAGAGCGTACCCGGACCACCCTCGAGACCACGCTGTCAGCCGCCCATCCATCGAGGAAGCCCTGCCGAGCCTGCTCAAACGCGCTAAGGTGACACCGTCCACTCGCCTTCAGGAGCGCCCATGCACGTTCTCATCCACACCGACAACGACAGCGCGCGCTGGCAGCGCGTTCTGGCCAACGCCCTACCCAAGGCGCGAATCGACACCACGGCCGAGGTCGGCTTTATTCCGGCAACCTATCTGGTGGTCTGGCAGCCGCCGACGGCGCTTCTTGATGCCCAGACCGAGACGCTGAAGGCGATTTTAAATCTCGGCGCTGGCGTAGATGCCCTGCTTTCGAACCCGGCACTGCCGGACGTTCCGCTCTACAAGATCGACGGCGGCGGCATGGAAGCCTCTATGGCCGACTACATGCTCTACGCCGTACTGCACTTCTACCGCGGCTTCGACGTCTACCGGGCGCAGCAATCGACGCGGCAGTGGCAGCCTCAGCCGCTTGAAGAGAAGCGTGGCTGGCCGGTCACTGTGCTGGGGCTTGGCACCATCGGCGCACACGTTGCAACGTTGCTTTGTGAGCACGGCTTTGCCGTGGCGGGCTGGAGCCGAAGCCCCAAGGCGCTTGAGGGGGTCGACTGCTACGCAGGCATGGACATCCTCGAGCCACTTCTTCGCAGGACACGGCTTCTGATCAATCTACTGCCTACCACCGAGGCAACCATCGGCCTTTTGAACCACGAACGGCTCGCCCACCTGCCTGAAGGTGCCGTCGTGATCAACGCCGGCCGCGGCGCAACGCTCGAGCTTACTGCGCTTTCGAGTCTGCTCGAGCGCGGTCACCTCCGTGGCGCGATGCTCGATGTGTTTCCGAGCGAGCCGTTGGCGCCGGACCACCCGATCTACACCGCGCCGAATGTGACGCTGACACCCCATATTGCCGCCCCCACCCCGATCGATGACGCCGCCGTCCAGCTGGCCGCGCGGATTGAGCGGCTCGAACGAGGCGAATGCGTGCCAGGCGTCGACCGGCGGGCGGGCTATTGACCGCCACACGACGGTGCGTGTTTTTGCTGCTTTTCGCGCTGGCGCTTCCGGCAGAAGCCGCACCGGCATTGACGCCGTTCAAGGCGCAGTACGCGCTGAGCGTGGACGGCGTCGGCACCGGCCAACTGACCCACTGGCTCACCCGCCGAGACGGCCAGTTCGAAAGCCACATGCGCGCCCGCATCAACGCCATCACCGGTGAGGAAACCGGTGTGTTCACCTTGGACGGCCAGCAGGGTGTAACCGCCCAACGCTACCGGGGCGGCTATCATTTGCTGGGGCTGAGCCGCTACTTTCAACTCGACGCCGGGGATTTGGCCAGGGCGCCAGACCGCCAGAGCGCACTGATCGCGCTCGGGCGGTCAATGGAGCTCGCAAAACGGCATTGCATGCCGAACACCCCGTGTACGCTTGACTACACCGATCAGTCGGGCACTGTGCGTACGCTCGACTACACACTGTCATCCCACGCCCCGATCAAAACCCCCGTTGGCAAGGTGGCCACGCTCGAACTGACGCTCACCGCTCACGGTACTCCGCTGCCCCGACTTCACGCGCTGGTGAGTCCTGCGCTTCCAGGCGTGCTGCTGCGGGCGACCCTTGATGCGAGTGCATCGATCACGGCACGCCTCGAGCTTGAATCGCTCACGCTTGACCACAAGACACGTTGAACGGGCTTCGATACACTAGACACTCTTGGTTATCGTCCTCGTTTCAACGACTTACACGACGACTTATTACACCGCCCACAAGGAACCCTCATGTCAGGACTGTGGTGGATGGCGCTGCCTTTGATCGTGGGGTATGGGTGGCCGTTCAAACGCCAAACGATCAAGCCGCTGGTCGATGCGCTGGTCATGCCGACCATCTTTCTGCTGCTGTTTCTGATGGGCTTCGGCTTTGCGGGCCTTGAGAACCTGGGCCGCGATCTTTCCCGCATTGCTTATGGCGCAGCGGTATTGCTTTGCTCAACTGCGTTTTTGAATATTGCCGCACTCCTGCTTCTGGATCGCGCCTACCGTTTCCGTCAGCGCACACAGGTAGAGCTTGGCACCGAAAGCGATGCCGCGCAGACCTCACTTTGGAGCTCGCTCAAGGACGGCACCCTGATGATTGGGCTTGTCGCGCTCGGTACCCTCTGCGGATATCTGTTCCCGGTGGTTCTGCCCTTCAGCGACGCCGCCGCGGAAGCGGTACTTTATCTGCTGCTCGCGCTGGTCGGGCTACAGCTTCGCAATTCAGGCATTCCGCTCAAGCAGCTCCTCCTGAACCGTCGTGGTCTTCTGATCGCGCTGTCGGTGGCGCTGACCTCACAGCTTGCAGGCCTCGTAAGCGCCGCCGTACTGGGCCTGCCGCTGACGCAGGGGCTGGCGCTGGCCTCCGGGTTCGGCTGGTATTCGCTGTCCGGTATTTTAATGACTGACCAACTTGGGCCGCTGCTTGGCGGAGTGGCGCTCTTGAACGATTTAGGGCGCGAGCTTATCGCCCTGTTGATCGTGCCCCTGATCGCGGCCACGCGCCCGGGCACCGCTGTCGGCTACTGCGGCGCTACCTCCATGGATGTCACTCTCCCCGTGCTGAGCCGCAGCGGCGGATTCGCCTGTGTGCCGTTGGCATTGGTCAGCGGTTTTCTGTTATCACTGCTGTCACCGCCTCTGATGATGCTCTGGCTCTCCATGGGCACATGAACATGCGCAATTCCCGCACCAGAGGCCCTGGCAACATTCTCTTGAGACGCCACCAACAACAAAAGGACACGTCAATGACACCGCTGTCTCTCGCCATCGTGGGTTATGGCAAAATCGCCCGCGACCAGCACCACCCGGCCATCGACCAGCATGACGGCTTCACACTCAGCGCGATTGCAAGCCGCAATGGCCACGTTGACGGCCTGCCTCATTTCGAATCGCTCGAGGCCCTGCTTGAAAGCGATGAAGCAATCGATGCAGTTTCGCTGTGCGCGCCCCCGAGCGTGCGCTTCGAGCAGGCCATGGCCGCAATGCGTGCCGGCAAGCATGTAATGCTCGAAAAGCCGCCCGGTGCCACCCTGAGCGAAATCGAGATCTTGAAGGCATGCGCCGAGCGCCAGGGCGTGACGCTCTTTGCCAGCTGGCACTCCCGTGAGGCACCGGGCGTTGCCCGGGCGCGTGCGTGGCTTGCCGACAAGACCGTGACCGGCATGCACATTGAGTGGAAAGAGGATGTGACCAAATGGCACCCAGGCCAAAGTTGGATCTGGCAGGCAGGCGGTCTCGGGGTGTTCGACCCCGGCATCAATGCACTCTCCATCATGACCGAAATTCTGCCGATGGAGGTCTATCTGCACGCCTCGACCCTGGTGTTCCCGGCCAACACCCAGGCCCCGATCGCGGCCTCGCTCACGTTCAAGGACGCAGGCGAACATACGCTTTCGGCGGAGTTTGACTGGCGCCAGCAAGGCGATGAGCTCTGGAACATCACCATCGAGACCGATCACGGCACGCTCGCGCTTTCCAAGGGCGGCAGCCAGCTCCACATTGACGGTGAACAAATGCTCGAGCAGGACGAGCGCGAATACCCCGGCCTCTATCAGCGCTTTTTCGAACTGATCGAGCGCGGCGAGTGCGATGTGGACGTTCGCCCGCTCAGACACGTGGCCGATGCCTTCATGCTCGGCGAACGCACCACTGTCGAGGCCTTTCATGACCCGGCCGCCTGAGCCCATGGCGCACGACGTTACCGGAGCGCGCGCATGAGCCGCCGCTCCCGTCGAAACTCGGGGCGCGTGACGCTTGACGATGTGGCGCGTCATGTCGGCGTCAGTAAGATCACGATCTCCCGCGCGTTGCGCCAGCCCGACAAGGTCTCGGCCCCGCTCAAGACGAAGATCGAGCACGCCATCGAACTGCTTGGTTACATCCCCAATCGTCAGGCGGGCTCACTGGCAAGCGCGCGGAGTCACGCCATCGCGCTGATCGTCCCGTCGCTCTCCAACGGCGTCTTTTCCGAAGTGCTTCGAGGCGTTGACGAGGTCTTCCAGCAAAGCGGCTATCAGGTGCTGCTTGGCCACTCGGGGTACTCCATCCATGAGGAGGAGCGCCTGGTCAACACCTACCTGAGCTACGGCGTGGAAGGCTTTATCGTTTCAAGCGGTCAGCACACCGAGCGCACCCTGGCGCTCCTAAAGCGCTCTGGGCTTCCGGTGGTGGAGATGATGGGTATTCCGAAAACGCCGCTCGACATGGCGGTCGGCCTCGATCATGAGGCCGCCGGCCATGCGATCACCTCGGCGCTGATCGAGCTGGGCTATCGCAACATTGGCTTTGGCGGAGCGCGCATGGATTTTCGCGCCCAGGAACGCCTTAATGGGTGGCGGCGAGCGCTCAGGGAGCACGGCCTTGACGATACGGCGTGTCTGACCACCTTCAGCCCTTCAACCTACCACCTCGGCGGCGCGCTCTTGAACGACATTGTCGGGCGATTTCCCGCCACAGAAGCCATCTTCTTCTGCAACGACGACCTCGCCGCCGGGGCCTTGTTCGAGTGTCAGCGCCAGGGCCTTCGCGTGCCGACCGACATGGCCGTGGCGGGCTTCAATGGCATGGACATCACCGATGTGGTCTCACCGCGACTGACCACCGTGGTCACGCCGCGCCGGCCGATCGGTGAGCGCGCCGCCCAACTGCTCCTCAAGCGCCTGAACGCAGAGCCTGTGGAGGCCCGCGTCGTCGATCTGGGGTTCACCCTCGCGCTCAGGGACAGCACCTCGATCGAGCGCGCGTAGGCGCTCGATCGAACGCGTCTTAACCGACCCGGCTGTTATCGATCACCCGCAGGCACTGATCCACCACCCCTTCCGGGCTCAGACTGATGTCGATGGCGTAGGCCTCACCCTGGTGAGGCGGCTCCAGCGTCTTGAACTGGCTGGCAAGCATGTCGGAGGCAAAGAAGTGGCCTTCTCGCTGGCTCATGCGCTTGTGAATGAGGGCGTAACTGCCATCGAGGTAGAGCGCGATCAGATGCTCATCGCCCTTTCTGAGAAGCTCGCGGTAGCGGGCCTTGAGCGCCGAACAGGCAATGATCACACTTTCATCCTGAGTCAGGCGCTCGTTCAAGAGCGCTTTCAAGCGCTCGAGCCACTCGGCGCGGTCGTCGTCATTGAGCGCCTCGCCGCGGCTCATCTTGTCGATGTTGGCCTGGGGATGAAAGTCGTCGCCATCGAAGAAATCGCACCCAAGCGTCTTGGCGAGCTGCTCGCCGATCATGGATTTGCCTGATCCCGAGACACCCATGACCAGGATGCGCCGCGACTCCAGTGCGGAAGCCGATTGCAGCATGATAGTACTCCTAGAGATTGCCGATAATGGTGATGTTAGCGTTAACATCGCACGTTTTCAGGGCGCTACATAACGCCACCAAGGTCTGGGTTGACGTACATCGATTGCACCATTAGGGCTGCGCACCCCTTGCAGACTGCGGTTCGTACCGCCATGCGATTTACCCTTTCAGTACCTACACTTGGACACATCATGGCAGCCTGGCTGTCGATCGCCGACCCTTGAAAAAAGGACACCTGCATGGCTTCACCGCTTTTCATCGCCGATCTCGAGTTTTCCCGTGCCGTGATTCAGGCCCCCATGGCCGGCGGCATCACCACGCCCGAACTGGTTGCCGCCGTGTCGGAGGAAGGCGGGCTTGGAAGTCTGGGCGCCGGCTACCTCACCCCCGAGGCCATCATTGATGCGACCCACGCCATCCGCGCGCTGACGCCCGCCCCGTTTGCTATCAACCTTTTCGCCCCCACCCACGACGCCCCCGGCTGCGACATCGACCAGGCCCTCAATGCCCTCAAGGCCTGCTACGCCGACGCCGGCGTCGAGATGCCCACAACGTTTTCAACGATGCCTGATTTCGACGCCCAGTTCGAGGCCATGCTCTCAGTGCAACCGGCGCTCTTTTCATTCACCTTTGGCACTTTGGATCGCAAATACATTGACGCCTGCCGTGCTCGGCACATCGCACTCGTCGGGACTGCAACCTCCATATTCGAAGCCAACGGACTGGCCCTAAGTGGCGTCGATGCCATTGTGCTTCAGGGTGAAGAAGCGGGCGGGCACTGCGGCAGCCACGACTCGGCCGGTGCCGGACAGCCGCTGCTGCCACTAATCAGCGAGTGCCGTGCGCACATTGACCTGCCTTTGATCGCCGCAGGCGGGCTAATGAGCGCTCTCGATATTCACTGCGCGCTTCAGGCCGGCGCCGACGCCGCCCAGTGCGGGACCGCCTTTCTGCTCGCCGATGAGGCCGGCACCTCCGATACCTGGCGCCGCGCCCTTCAGGACACCCACGAAAGCGACGCCACCGAGATTACCTATGCCGTTTCCGGCCGCGCCGCGCGTGGGCTCAAGAACGCCTGGATGGGGCCTCAGGCGCCCCGCGACCTGGCCCCCTATCCGGTGCAGCATCAGTTGACCTCTCCGCTAAGGCACCTGAGTACGGGCCCGAAATGGAAAAGCCTGTGGGCCGGCAAACAGGTTCATCACATTCGCTCGGGGTCGGTTAGCGAAGTTATGGCCATGCTCGATCATTGAGCGAATGCATATTTTTTCCTCACCGCCTGGCGCATCGATCATTACACTGGCTTATTCAAACCCTGTTCGGAAACCGCGTCGATGTTCAAGCATCTCGGTCTTAAACTGTTCGCAAGCATCCTGCTGGTCAACATTCTGATCAGCGGCACCATCTACTGGACCATGGCACGCAGCATCGACAACGGCTTCATCGACTACATAAGAACAAGCCAGGAACAGCGCATCGATAACCTCGCGCAGACATTGATTTCAAGCTATCGACAAAACGGTAAAAGCTGGAACTTTCTGGAGCGCAATTCGAAGGCGTGGCGTCAACTGCTGAGATTCGGGCTAGGGCCGAGCATGGGGCCACCTCATCGTGAACGGGCCTCCTCGCCTCCGATGAAATCAATGCCCACGCCTCCACCACCGCTAACCGAGCAAAGCCCTCACCTTCCTCCCGAGCTTGGAGACCCGGAGTTTTACGCCCTGTTCGACTCGGCCAATTCACCGATCGCGCACGCCCCTCGCGTCAACCTAGATCGCCTCAACCGGAAGACGCTTTCACTCGATGGGCAGATAATCGGGGTTTTAGGCTATCCCCGAGTTAAGGACGTGATCGGGTCGATCGACAAAGTCTTCATCAACCGCCAGCTTAGAAACCTGGGGATCATCATGGGGGGAACGCTTCTAGCCTCATTGGTGCTCTCGGCCGGACTTGGCTGGTGGATCGGTCGACGAGCCAAGCGAATGGCAAGCTTTACCCAGACCTTGATCCAGGGTGATTTCACCAAGCGCCTGACCAGCAGCGGCCGTGATGAGCTGGCACGGCTCAGCCAGGACCTTAACGCCCTGGCCATTACACTTGATCACAACCGCCAAGCAAGAGAGCAATGGGTCGCCGATATCGCTCATGAGCTCAGAACGCCGCTGGCGGTCCTCAAGGGGGAGCTCGAGGCCATCGCCGATGGCATTCGTCAGGTAGACACCTCGACCATAACGTCACTGACACAGGAAGTTGACCAGCTCAACCGATTGGTCGAGGATCTTCGCGTACTGGCGCAATCCGATGCCAAGACGCTTGACACCCCTCTCGTGTCATTCTCAATGAGTGACCACTTGAGAATCCGCCTCGATGAAAGCCGATATCGGCTCGAAGCGGCCAATATCGCCCTGGTCTGCAAAATTGAGCCTGACATCGACATTAACGGCGACGAGCATCGTCTGCGTCAGCTCTGGAACAACCTGCTGGATAATACTCTGTTCTATACCGATGCGCCGGGCACGCTCAAGGTTACACTGAAGCGAGAACCGACCAAGATCGTTGTACTGTGGGAGGATTCAGCGCCAGGCGTTCCCGAGGATGCACTCGACAGGTTGACCGAGCGACTTTACCGAGTCGAGGCCTCGCGCAATCGCCGTCACGGCGGCAGCGGCTTAGGGCTATCGATTGCAAGCGCCATGGTTCGACTGCATCGAGGCCATATGATCGCCGAGCAGACACCGCTGGGCGGTCTGCGCTGGCGCCTCGAATTCCCGCTCGAACCGGCCACACGGAGAGAAATATGAGTCAACGTATTCTGATCGTCGAAGACGAACCGAAGATCGCCGCACTGTTAAAAGACTATTTACAAAACAGTGGGTTCGAGTGTCATCACATTGATCATGGCGATCACGTACAACCTTGGCTTGCCGAGCATGGCGCGGATTTAATCCTCATGGACCTCATGCTGCCCGGCAAGGACGGTCTGACCCTTTGCCGAGAGATACTCCAGGCAACTCCCCACCAACCCGTGGTCATGTTGACGGCCAAGGTCGAGGAAATCGACCGGCTACTCGGCCTCGAGCTAGGCGCCGATGACTATATCTGCAAGCCCTTCAGTCCCCGAGAAACCGTTGCTCGTGTGCGAGCGGTACTTAGACGCGCACAGGCGACCCCGCCTACAGCCGATGCAGCGACACAAACCAGTAACGACATAGAGCTTGATGAGGCCGGTTGGCGCGCGTTTGCGCGCGGTCAGGATCTGCAATTAACCGCCGTCGAGTTCCAGCTTCTAAAGGTGATGATGGCAGCACCAGGACGCATCTTCTCACGAGACAAACTGATGGATCACATGTATCAAGATCATCGCATCGTCTCAGAGCGCACCGTTGACAGCCATGTAAAGAAACTGCGGCGCAAGATCGGGGACATCTGGCCGAACCGAACCATCGTTCACTCGATGTACGGCGTCGGGTACAAATACGATCCTGATTTCTGTGATGACCCTGAAGATAACTGAGACGTTTTGCGGTTTCGGTGCACATTTCATGCATCTCTCTGCCTGATCATAGTTTCGACACTAATCAGGAGAGCGCGACATGAAACGAATCCTTCTTACCTCTGCACTGATCGCAGCCTTGATGCCGGTTCTTTCAAGCTCGGCCAGCGCCGATGAGCACGGCCGAGAAACGCTTTACAAAAGCTGGTCACTGAGCGCGCAGCAAAGCCAGCAGGTCGAGCAGGCCAATCAGACGTTCAAAAACAAGCTCGATGGCATTGATCACGAGGCGTTCGACTCACGCAAGGCTCGCCACGAGGCCATGAATGAGGCGGCCAAGGCGCACCATGAGGCACTGAAAACCATCCTCGATGCCGATCAGATTCGCGCGCTTACCGCGTACGAACGCCAGTTTGATCCCCGTGAAGAGACAGAGGCCTTCAAACACGCCTTGTTCGATAGCTGGCAGCTTGATCAAGGCGCACGTAACCGGCTGGATGCGGCTCGAAAGGCCATCGACATTTCGTTCAAGGCAGACACAAACGCCGACAAGGAAAGCCGCCACGCTGCACGTCAAAAAGCCATGGACGACTATCGACAGACGCTCTCTGACGTATTGACCCCAGCGCAGCGCCAGGTACTCAGATCATTGAAACACTTCAAGCCGATGCCGACGCATCGCTCTCTGCCGCCCAAGGCCGGCGTCGAGGCCCTGATAAAAAGCTGGCACTTGAGCCTTGAAAAGCGTCAAGCGCTTGAAGAAATCAATCAACACTTTAAGACCCAGCTTGAGCAGCATCGTCCTCCCATGCCGCCTAGGGAAGCTCATGGCGCCCCATCCTCTGCGCCCGATCATGAGCAAAAACACAAAGGCCCCCGATCTGAAAAGCGCTCAAACACACCGGACCTGGACACTCTGTTCAAGGCTCATGATCGCGCACTGGCCAATGTATTGAGCCGCGAGCAGATCGCAGCGCTCAACTTGTTCATGCCCAAACAGCCTAAAGGCCCAATGGGGAAAAACACGAACGCAAAAGGCGCGCCGAAAGACATACCGAAACCACCCATGGACGATGCCGCCACCGAGCACTGATCACGCTATTTTTCATAAAAGATGACTATCGACCGGGCCCTTGTGCCCGGTTTTTTTATGTCGCCACTTTAGCCATTGGCTTTGTTGCCGATCAAACGAGACATCGATAAGTCGATGAAATGCTTCTCAATATTGATCAGTGAAACTAAACGCTGTATTTTATTTAAACAAATATTCAATAAATTTCCGTTCTAATGAACGACGCATCGCTTGCCGGTTCGGTTTAGGCAGCGCAGAACTGTGTCCGACCGGTCGAGATTCTGCGCTGCCTACGCTCGAGCCTCTCCGCGATTCAGACCTCGCCATTAGCGAATCCCCATCATTTAGAGGAAGGTTCATGTCACACCAGGAAAAGGACATACCTGCTAACGGGCGATTGAACGGGGCCGTCTTTTTCGGCTCAGCGTTCTTTATCGTTTTGTTCGCCTTTTGGGCCATGTTTTTTACAGAAAGCGCCAATACCGTTATTTTCGCGATGCTTGGCTGGATTGCCGATACCTTTGGCTGGTATTACTTTCTTGCAGGCACCCTGTATCTGGCATTTGTCATTTTCATCGCCTGCTCCCGATTCGGAAGCATTCGACTCGGCCCCAAACATTCCAAGCCCGAATTTAGCCTGCTGTCTTGGGCTGCCATGCTGTTTGCCGCTGGTATCGGCATCGATCTACTGTTTTTCTGTGTGGCAGAGCCTGTCACCCAGTTTCTCGCGCCGCCCACGGGGGCACCTGAAACCATGGCCGCCGCACGTCAGGCAACCGTTTGGTCACTCTTTCACTACGGCATAACCGGATGGGGCATGTACGCCCTCATGGGTATGGTGCTTGCATACTTCAGCTTTCGCTATAACCTGCCGCTGACCATTCGCAGCGCGCTCTACCCCATTTTTGGCAAGCGGGTCGAAGGCGCCATCGGTCACACCGTCGATATTGCGGCGGTCATCGGCACCGTATTTGGCATCGCAACAAGCCTTGGCATCGGTGTGGTTCAACTCAACTACGGGTTGACGTTTTTGTTCGATATCCCAAGCAGTCTTGTGGTCCAGGGCGGTCTGATCGTTTTGTCGATCGTACTGGCGACCATTTCGGTCGTGGCCGGGGTCGACAAGGGCATTCGCCGCATTTCGGAATTCAACGTTCTGCTGGCGCTGGCGCTTTTGCTGTTCGTACTGGTGGAAGGCAAGACCCTGTTTCTGCTCAACGCGCTCGTGCTCAACATCGGGGACTACCTGAGTCAGTTCATGAGCATGACCATGGACACCATGGCGTTCCAGCAGGTCATGCCCGAAACCGCGCAGCAGACCTCCGACTGGCTCAACGCCTGGACCCTGTTTTTCTGGGCCTGGTGGGTTGCCTGGGCGCCGTTTGTCGGCTTGTTCCTGGCGCGCATTTCACGGGGGCGAACCATCCGTGAATTCGTGGTGGGCACCCTAACCATTCCCTTCATCTTCACCCTGCTTTGGATGTCGATCTTCGGCAACAGTGCGATCGAGATGATTTTAAGCGGCAACGCCGACTTTGGTCAGATGGCCATGAACAACCCAGAGCAAGGCCTTTACGCCTTATTGAGCCAGTATCCCTGGGTTACCTGGACGGCCGGTCTTGCCACTGTGCTCGGTATGCTTTTCTACGTCACCTCCGCCGACTCAGGTGCGCTGGTACTTGGCAATTTCACCTCGATTTTGCCAGATCCGCACACCGACGCGCCGACCTGGTTACGCATTTTCTGGTCAGTCGTGATCGGTCTTCTAACCTTTGCCCTGCTTCTTACCGACGGCGTTTCCGCTCTGCAAAGCATGGTGGTGGTCATGGGTCTGCCGTTCTCGTTCGTGATGTTCTTCGTGGTCGCAGGGCTCTGGAAATCCCTTCGCATGGAAGGCTTTCGTGAAGACAGCCGCATGGGCAGTCTGGCCGGCCACCTATCGAGCCGTTCCGACAGCGCCCATGGCAGCCATCTTGACTGGCGCAAGCGCCTGAGCCGCGCCATGAGCTTCCCGACGCTTTCACAGGTATCGACCTTTCAAAGTGAGGTCTGTCGACCTGCCATGGAAGAAGTGTGTAAGGAACTTTCCGATCAGGGCGCGCCCGCCGAGATAATCGAGGGTGACGAGAAGGTGCCACACCTGGCCCTAAACGTGGTGCTCGACAACGAGCAGAACTTCACCTATCAGACCTGGCCGCGTCAGTTTGAAACGCCCGAGTTCGCTCGCAGGGCGAAGACTGAACAGACCAACTACTACCGCATGGAGGTCTACCTTCAGGAAGGCAGCCAGGGCTATGACCTGATGGGCTACAGCAAGGAACAGGTAATTGACGACATTCTCGATCAGTACGAGCGTCATCTTCACTTCCTGCACATGAGCCGTGACGCACCGGGCACCCCGGCAACGCTTCCGGACGACCCGGAACTGCCAGCCTGATTACCCATGGTACACACGCTCTTCGGAGCACCCATCAAACGCCGGCCACGCGCCGGCGTTTTTTATGACACCTGTCTGACCGCCAGGAAACATCGTCCTGACCATCAGAAGACCACCAGAAGACCACCACCCTGATCATCAGAAAACCACCACCTTGGCCGCCAGAAAACCACCGCCAGACACCGCACAAAAAAAGAGCGCCCCGTGGGGCGCTCCGTGCGGTTAAGTCGATTAATGGCAATGCCAATCAACGGTGAGACCAACCGGATCAGCTGGCCTTGGCCCCTTCGAGGGCGTCTGAGCTGACCTGACCGGGTTTGATCAGTGCATACAGACCGCCAACAATCACCGAGCCAACCGTGATCGACAAGAGATACAAGAGCGCGTGGTTGACCGCGTTCGGGATCAGCAGCACAAACAGGCCGCCGTGCGGCGCCATCAGACCAATCTGGAAGAACATCGACAGGGCACCGGTCACCGCGCCGCCGATGATGCAGATCGGAATCACGCGCAGCGGATCCTTGGCGGCAAAGGGAATCGCGCCTTCACTGATGAAGCACAGCCCCAGCACGAAGGAAGCCTTGCCCGCCTCCTGCTCGGCCTGGGCGAACTTCTTCTTCGCAAGCATGCTGGCGATGCCCATGCCAATGGCCGGCACCATGCCCGCGGCCATGATCGCGGCCATCGGCCCGTAGGTTTCAGAGGACAGGAGACCAACGCCGAAGGTGTAGGCCGCCTTGTTGACCGGGCCGCCCATGTCGACGCACATCATGCCGCCAAGCAGCAGGCCGAGCAGAATCGCGTTGGCGGTGCCCATCGACTTCAGGAAGTCGGTCAGCGCGCTCATGATCGCGGCCACCGGCGTGCCGATGGCGTAGATCATCACCAGCCCGGTAAAGAGACTTGCCAGCAGCGGAATGATCAAAATCGGCTTGAGCGACTCGACGCTTGCCGGCAGTTTCACGTAGCGCGTAATCGCCTTGGCCGCATAGCCTGCCAAGAAACCGGCGAGAATACCGCCAATAAACCCGGCACCGAGGCTCGAGGCCAGCCACCCCCCGATCATGCCGGGCGCGATACCAGGACGGTCGGCAATGGAATAGGCAATGTAGCCTGCAAGCACCGGCACCATCAGCTTGAAGGCACTGCCGCCGCCGATTTGCATCAGGGCGGCCGCAAGCGTTCCTTCTTCCTTGAACGCCTCGATCCCGAACACGAACGACAGCGCAATACAAAGACCCCCGGCCACGACCATCGGCAGCATGAAGGACACGCCGGTCAGAAGGTGTTTGTAGACCCCCCGTTCCTTGGCACTCTTGCCGCCGCCCGACCCTTGGGACGCCTCACCGGCCGCTTCCACACGGGCCTCGGCAAGCGCGGCCTCGATGGTCTGCTTCGATTTCTTGAGCGCGCTGCCCGTGGACGTGCGGTAAATCGGCTTGCCCTGGAACCGTTCGACATCGACTTCGATGTCACAGGCCAGAATGACCACATCCGCCTGCTCGATTTCAGACGCCGTCAGCTGATCCTGCGCGCCGACCGAGCCCTGGGTTTCCACTCGAATTGAATGGCCCAGATTGCGCCCGGCCTCGCTCAACGCCTCGGCCGCCATGAACGTGTGCGCGACTCCGGTCGGGCAGGCGGTCACGGCGACAATGGTCTTGGCGCCCTTGGCAGACGCCACGCTGTCGCTCGACTCGGCCGGCGGCTTGGTGCCCTCGGTCGATGCCGCGCTCGCGGTATAGGTGTCGGCCTTTTCCTCGGCCATGGCCAAAAAGGCGTCCGGATTCGGCAGCGCGTCGTCGATCGCCCCCTGATACAGACGCTTGCCGTCGAACCGGCTCAGGTCAATGGCGCGGCCGGCTGCGACCACCACCAGATCGGCCTCGCGGAGCTGATCATCGCTTGCGGTCTGGGACTTACCAAGATCGCTCTGATTGTCGACGACCACCTCCCAGCCCCGGCGCACTGCCGCAAGCTCGAGGCGACGCGCCGCGAGAAATGTCGTTGCCATGCCACTTGGACAGGCCGTAATGATGATGGCTTTCATGCAGGCCACTCCCCTGCTGGCTGACCGTCGGTCAGCTGTTGAAGAACACAGTTTGTTTTCAAAACCTCGAAATCGGCAGCGGTGGTTTCCCCCACTCCGACATGGCGCACGGCCTCGGCCGAAAGCGTGGTCGCAAACCGAAGCGTCTCGTCCATGGCCCATCCGCTGAGCTCTCCGTGAAGCGCTGCGGCCACGAACGTATCACCGGCGCACACGGTACTCACAACCGATACGCGAGGGGGCCTTGCGCGCCACTGCCCCTGCGGCGTGCTCAGCAGCACGCCGTCACCACCGAGCGTGACGAACGCGCTTGCAACGCCTTCGTCATTCAGCGTCCGCGCGGCGCGTCGAAGCGCCTCGATGCCCTCAAGCGGCGCACCGGCCCATTCGGAAAGCTCGTGCTCGTTGGGCTTGACCGCTGTCGGCGCGCACTTGAGCGCCGCATCGAGCGCCGGCCCGCTGGTATCGACCCAAAGCGCGACGCCACGGGCCTTGACGGCGCGCAGCAGCTCGCCGAATCGGGCTGGGGACACACCGGGGGGCAGACTGCCCGAGACCACGACCGCATCGCAGCCGGCCGCCTCGTCCTTCAGGATCTGCTCGAGCTCGGCAAGTGCCTGCGCACTGACCTCGGCGCCTCGGCCGTTGAGGTCGGTCACACGGCCATACTGTTCGGAGACCTTGACGTTGACCCGCGTCTCCCCGGGCACTCGAACGAACGCATCGCGTACGCCCCAGGCGGCAAAGGCGCGCTCGAACGCGCCCTGATTGGCCTCGCCGAGAAAGCCGGTCACCGCCACATCGTGGCCGAGCGCGGCCAGCACGCGCGCCACGTTATTGCCTTTTCCTGCCGCATCGAGGCGCGAGGTATGGCTTCGATTGACCTCTCCAAGCGCGAGCGCCTCGACCCCAATCGACAGATCCAGCGCCGGATTGAGCGATACCGCAACGACTCTGGCCATTACAGCGCCTCCAGAGCGTCACGGACCGCCGTCGAGGTCGGAAGCGTCAGCATCTGATTGGCCAGGGTCTTGCTGTCGGCGAGTGTCAGCTCACGCACACGGGACTTGACCAGCGCCACCTGACGGGCCGCCACTGACAGTTCGTCGACGCCCAGTCCGACCAGAACCGGCACCGCCTGAGCATCTGATGCAAGCTCACCGCAGACCCCGACCCAGCGGCCTTCGGCGTGGGCGGCATCGATCGTCATCTTGATCAGGCGAAGCACCGCTGGGTGCAGGCCATCGGCCTGACTCGAGAGCTGCGAGTGGCCCCGGTCGATCGCCAGCGTGTACTGGGTCAGATCGTTGGTGCCGATCGAGAAGAAGTCGACATACGGCGCAAGCGTCGGCGCCAGGAGCGCGCAGGAAGGAATCTCGATCATGACGCCGACCTGCACATCGCTTGCCTGTACGTCTTCGCGTACACGATCGACGATCGCCTTGGCCGCGTGAAACTCCGCCACGTCCTTGACCATCGGGAACATGATGCGAAGCGGACGGTCCCCGGCGGCGGTCAACAGCGCGCGAATCTGGGTTTCGAGAATGTCGGGCTTGGTCAGCGCCAGACGAATGCCGCGAAGGCCCAGAAACGGGTTGTCTTCCTGCGGAATCGGCCAGTAATCGAGCGGCTTGTCGCCACCGACGTCAAGCGTACGGGCCACCAGCGGCCGCGAGGTACCGAGTGCGTCAAACGCCTCGCTGTACTCGCTGATCTGGGTCTCAAGATCCGGCGCGTCCGGGTGGGCCATGAACACGAACTCGGTCCGAAGCAGGCCGACGCCTTCGGCGCCGCGCTCGACCGCGTCCGCGGCGTGGGCGGTGTTGCCGAGGTTGGCACAGACTTCGATGCGATGGCCGTCGCGGGTGGTGGCGTCCTCGAAACGGGCATCAAAGGCTTCCTTGACCCGATGCTCACGCTCCTTGATCGAAAGCTCGGCCCGGTCGCGGCGTTCCTGACTCGGCTCGGGGATCACCCGGCCGCGCTCGCCGTCGAGAATCATCTCGATGCCGCTTTTGAGCGCCAGCACCGTATCGCCGGCACCGACCACCGCCGGAATGCCGAGCGCTCGCGCAAGAATCGCACTGTGCGAGGTCGCCCCGCCCTTGGCGGTCAACAGGCCTTTTACCTTGCTGGTATCGAGCTGGGCCACATCCGAGGGGCCCACGTCTTCCATCACCAGAATGTAGGGGTGTTCCGGCGGTTGCGGCATCTCGGCACCGCAAAGAATGCCGAGCACGCGCCGGCCGACGTCGCGAAGGTCCGCGGCCCGCTCGGCCAGAAGCCGGTCAGCCAGTGCCTCCTGAGCGCGCGCGGAGGTATCGATCGCCTTCCACCAGCCCGCCTCGGCCGAAAGCCCTTCGGAAATGGCCTCGAACGCCGCCTCCTTGAGCTCGGGATCCTGCACCATCTCTTCGTGCATCGAGAGGATTTCAGCCACCTCACCGCCCGGCGCCTGATCGATCAGCGTCTCGAGCTGATGATGGGCCTGACCGATGGCCGTTTCGAGACGCGCGCGTTCACCGGCCTGATCGGAGGCGTATTCCTCGTACTTGAAGTCCGGCAGGCGCATGACGAACAGCGGCGCGATCGCCATGCCGGGCGAGGCGCTGACCGCCACGAGCGCGGTGTCGGCCGCGGGCGGCTCGACCTGGGTGTACTTGGTCTTGTTGCGAGACGGCCGGGCGGCGGCGGTGTCATCAAGCGGGGTCACCACTTCCCCGAGCCCGTCACGCACGGCGTTGACCATGGCCTCGAGCGCGGCGCCGGCGCCCTGGCCCTGAGCGGAAAACACCAGCATCTGACCGCGACGCGCCCCAAGGCCGATGACCTTGGTAAGACTCGTGGCCGAGACTGCCGGCTGCTCGCCTTCCATCAGGCGCACCTTGATGTCGAGCGCCTGCTCGCGGGCAACCTGAACCAGCTGCTTGGCCGGACGCGCATGCAGGCCGTGGGCGTTGCGCACGCGCACCTTGGCGGTTTCAGCGTCGGAGCTTTCACCGGAAAGCCGCGCCAGAATCTGCTGGGGGCTAACGCGGGCAAGCTCCTCGCCCTTACCGTCTTCCAAAAGGCCGATCAGCCGCTCCATCAATGACACATGGCCATCGCCAAGCTCGGCCAGACAGAACACGCCTGCCGTTTCGTTAAGGGCCGGCTGGGGGGTCGCGAAGCCGAGGGCGGGCTGCTTGACGCCATGGCGCGAACGCACCAGCCAAAGCTTCTGACCGAGCGACACCGGCGTCTGATCAAGAATATCGGTGACGAACATTTCATCGGCGCAGCCGAGCTGGCGAAGGCGCGCGGCGGCGGCGGTCGCAAGCTCCAGCCGGTCACGCGCGGGCACGCCCACCATCAGCGTCTCTTCGTCGAGCTTGGTCGGCGGCGCGGGGGACTTCGACAAGAGGTTGGTGACCTCTTCGGCATTGCCGGCGCGGGAAAGCTGATCGGCCACGCCGTCGCGGTCGAGCACGTGCGTCAGCGCACGCAGGATATCCAGGTGCTCGTCGGATTGAGCGGCGATGGTGATGACCAGCGTCACGTGGGCGCCGTCATGCCAGGTCACGCCGTCTGGGAACTGAAGTACGCGAACGCCGGTCTTCTTGACGAACTGACGGCTGTCCGGCGTGCCATGAGGAATGGCAATGCCGTTGCCGAGAAACGTCGAGGACTGGGATTCACGGTCGAACAGGGCCTGACGGTAGCCGTCCTCGGCAAGGCCCGCCTCGCATAATGACTGCCCGGCCTGGTCCAGCGCGTCGCGCCAATCGCTGGCGGTCCGGCCAAGGGATACCGAATCTTGGGTGAGCGTGAGCATAACCAAATCTCTAATGGGGAAAACGTTAGCTGAATCGTTTCACTGTGCTATGGTAGCCATGCTGAAACGTTTCAGCCCGCAAATCAAGCCAAATCGGGTGCGACTTTCGATGCACGCTGTAAACTCCATGAATTCGAAGGACAACGGGATTGAGGCAGCTTAGATGAAATCCATGACATTGGCTGAAATCGCTCGATTGGCCGGCGTCTCGCGGACGACGGCAAGCTACGTCGTCAATGGCAAATCCAGGGAACATCGCATCAGCGATGAGACCGTCAAGCGCGTGATGAGCGTGGTCGATACGCATCACTACCGAGTCGATGCTCAGGCCGCCGCACTTCGCCGCGGCGCCAGTCGCACACTGGGCTTCATTCTGCCCGATCTTGAAAACGCAAGTTATGCGCGTCTTGCCAAACGCCTTGAACAGGGTGCTCGGGAACGCGGCTATCAGCTCCTGATCGTGGGTTCGGACGACCGGCCCGACACCGAAAAGGAGCTGGCCCGCGGCCTCAAGGCACGGCGCTGCGACGCCTTGATCGTCGCCTCGAGCCTTGCGCCCGATGATCCGTTCTATCGAGAGATCATGAGCGAGGACATGCCGGTGATTGCGGTCGACCGCGCCCTCGACCCCGACTTTTTTACCTGCGTCGTAAGCAACAACGGCAGCGCGGCCGAGGCCTTGACCCGCTCGGTCATCGATGAACGCACCCGTCACATTGTATGGCTCGACGCCGTGCCCGAACTCAGCATCAGTGCGTCTCGGCGCGCAGGCTTTCGACGCGCCCTGCCGGACTCGATCACCCGGATCAGCGAGCGCAGCGGCTCGCACTATACTCGCCGGGTCGGCGCCGAACTGATGCAGGAAGTGCTCGATACCGATGGGCTGCCGGATGCCTTGATCACGGCCTCCTACACGCTGCTCGATGGCGTACTCGATGTTTTGCTCGCGCACAGCGCCCGTCCCGACATTCGCATTGCCACCTTCGGCGATGACCGGCTTTTGGACTTCCTGCCGCTTCCGGTCAATGCGCTGCCTCAGCAGTACGACCGCATCGCACAGATGACGCTTGAATGTGCGTTTCAGGCCATCGAGGGCAATTACCGTCCGGGCCTCAACGTGGTCGAACGGACCCTGAAGCTCAGGCAGTGAGTGGGCGTTAAAGGCGCTGGTACATGACCAGCGCATCGACCTCGCCCATCTCCGGGTGACTGAAGGCGCCGGGCAGCCGCCCGACCGTCTGGAACCCGAAGCGCTCCCACAGGGCGATGGCGCGCGTATTGGTCGACACCACGCAATTGAACTGAAGCGCCTTGAACCCCTGGGCACGCGCGCGTTCAAGCGAATGCGCACACAGGGCCGAAGCAATGCCACGGCCCTGGGCGTGGTCGGCGACGATGTAGCCGCAGTTGCCCACGTGGGCGCCGCCGCCAAGCGCGTTGGCCTTGAGGTAATAGCTTCCAAGCACGCTCCCCTGATCTTCAGCGACCCAGGTTTCAAGCGGGGCCTCGCCCCAGTAGGCCCAGGCGCGGGCAGGCTGCATGTCCCGCGGCAGGGCGTAGGTCGTGCCCGCCCGCAGGATCGGTTCGAAAATGTGCCAGAAGGCGTCCTTGTCTTCCGGACGTACCGGGCGCAGCGTTAACGTCATCGAAACCATCCTTGAGTAAAAACGAAACCGTTAGTGAGCAACCAAAGGCGCAGGTCGCCGTGGTACGCAGAGCGCACCGAAAAGACTACAGTGATACTCGACCACCAAGGGTTTCATCGTAATAAACAACCGCATGAGGGTGCCATGGCCGGCTTTACCGATCGTCTTTCGAGCCTTTTTGACAACACGGCGCTGGTCAAGGCCTCCGACATCGATCAGTCGACGCTGATCACACGCTATGGCCTGCCGGAAAGCCAGTGGCTTGCGCTTTCAAATGAGCTGAACCTGCATTATCTCGACTACGGCGACCCCGAGCACCCCACCCTGCTTCTGGTTCATGGGCTGCTGATGGACAGCCACGTCTGGCACAAGTGGGTACAGACACTGAGTCGGACGCACCGCGTCATCGCGCTTGATTTGCCTGGCCACGGTCTGTCGCGCGCGCCCTCGAACTGGACGGCCTCGATCGATAACTTCGTGGAGGTGCTGCACCAGGCCGTCACAAAGCTCGCGCTTAGAGATATCACGCTGATCGGCCATTCGATGGGCGGCTACATCGGCTGGCGCTACGCCATGACCCATGGCGCCTCGCTTCACCGGCTCGGGCTGATTGCTGCCGCCGGATGGCCCGACCAACGCCGTCAGGCCAAGAATGCCCATCATTTCATGAGCTTTGCTGGAAGCACCCTCGGGCGTACTGTACTTCGTTACGCCAACGGCGACCGGTTTGTTTCCGAGGGTATGGCCACGACCTTTGCCCCAGCCTGTGCGCCGGAGGCGATCATCGACCGCTACCAGGATATGCTGCACGGTCCTGGCCACCGGGAGGTCCTACTGTCCCTTGCGCATGAATGGGCGGACAACCCTGCTGCAGAAGCACATCAACTGGGTCGGTTGACCTGCCCTGTACTGATCATGGGCGGCGACTGTGACCGGGTAATTCCCGCCGAGCACGCCTACCGCTTCGATCAGGCCTTTGCCCAGAACCGGTTTCATCTTTACCCCCGCTGCGGCCATGTGCCCATGCTTTCCTGCCCTGAAAAAGCGCTGGAAGACATCCTCTCATGGCTGGCCGCAACGACCTCGTACACGTAAGCGTCGCTCAACCCTACACATAACTTGCCGATACCCCGACTCTAGAAGATTCTTGATCGGACGCCGCCATGAACCGCTGGGCCCACCAGTTACGCCGAAACTATCTGATGTTGTTTATCGCGCTCATGGCGAGCGGCATGCTTGCACTTTATACCCTCTACGCAACACTCGTCCTGCCGATACTGCTCGAGCTTTCGACCGAGCACCTGGAGCGCGCGCAGAAACACGTCGAGCAGATGGTGGACATGACGCACCGCCACTTGAGTGACATTACCGCCGACTGGTCAACCTGGGATCAAACCTGGCTTTACCTTCAAGGCGATGACCCGATGTTTCTCGACAAGCAACTCGGCCCAACCACGTTCACTCATCTCTCAATCAGCGCCCTCGGCTTTGCAACCCCGGACGGACAAATCAAGCGTATACTGATCCATTTGCCGGGGTCCGAGTCGATCTGCACCGATGACTCCGCGGCCTGCACTCCTGCCAGTGAGCTTTCCAAACGGCTTGACGCGGTGAAGTCACATTACCTGGGGCGACTCAAGGGACGGTTCATCCTCGATGGTACCCCGCGCTATATGCTGAGCTTTCAACAAGTTCAGGACAGCTACCAACAAAATGAGAGCGCAGGGTATCTGTTCATGTTGAAACCGCTCGATCACGCCTGGGCCAGAGCGTTATCAGCCCAGCTCGGCGTTGAGCTTCGCTTGATCGACCACCAGAGCGTCACGCCCGCGCATGTCTTCAACCTCCCGACCGTGCCGGAAACCGCCTCGCCCTGGCTTGATATCGATGACTCGACCACCGACTGGCATCGCGACATCGACACCTTCAACCTGGCACTTTGGCTGCTCATGGGGCTCATTGCAGTGCTGCTGATCCTGATGGCAACGATTACCCATGTCACCCTCCTGCGGCCACTTCTGAATACGCTTTCGTTTCTCGACCGAAGCGACACGCAGACCCCCTGGTCGGTGACGCCATCGCTACGAACGGATGCACTGACCCAGGAAATCACACGTAAAATCGCAACGCTTGCAGAGCACGAATACGACCGAGGCAAACATCAAAGTGCCGCTCAGATGATCGACCCGACCACCCGGCTTTTGACTCGAAGCAGCCTGCTCGACCGCCTGCCGACGCTATTGTCGATCAGCGAGCAGTATTACCAGTCGGTCACCTGTATTTTGGTGGAGCTCGATTTCTTTGACGCGTTTCAGGCCAAATTCGGCGCCGAGCGCACCGAGAGCCTATTGAAGACGTTGGCAGCAAGCCTTTCCGAGGTCACACGCTCTCGCAATGACCTGCTGGCCCGGATGGGGCAGCATCAGTTCGCGCTGGTTCTGCCCGGCACACGGCAATCCGAGGCGCACAGCGTCGCCGCACGGCTTACCGCAAGCATAAAGAAACGAGATATTGCCAACCCCTTGTCCCCCCTGTCAGAACGTCTGACCATCAGCCAGGGCGTGGCAGTCTCGACCCCGCAGCATCCGCTTCAGGCACGTGCCCTTGTGCAGCGTGCCGAAGACGCACTAACGCGGGCGCAGCATCAGGGCCGAGACATGACGTGCGGTTTCGAACAAGGCTCATGAACACATAAGCGACGCTTGAGCGGATGAACCGCAGCACGCTTGCCTTGCACTCAGTGCGCAGCCCATTCATGAACCACGAACGTCGCGATGCCCGAGTCGATCAGCGGGTCCTGCTCGGCGAGCGCACGGGCATCGGCGAGGGTGTCTGCCTTTAATACGTACGCACCGCCCTTGATGTCCTTGAACGGACCGGCAAGCATAAGACGGTCCTGCGCCTTGAGCGTGTGTAGGTAATCACGATGCGCCGTGATCAGCTCGTGACTCACCTCCTGATCGCGGCTTAATAAAACGAGAAACAGCGTCATGGGATTTCCTGTGTGTGGTTTGAAATCACGTCGTTGATGTGTGATAAAGCGCCGCGTCGCGAGGCCCTTGAATTGCCGAGGCAGCGAAACGCTCGATCTCTCCGACAGGTGTCCAGCCCGCGTCTTTCATCACGGTATGCTCGAAGCCGCTGGCGGCCCAGCTCGTCAAATGGCGCGTACCGTCCATGCGTGCAAAGGTACTCGCGGCCGCCAGAAGCTCCTGCGCGATACGGGAGGTATCACATTCTGGATGAACAAAAATGCCCTCGATCCAACTGCAGTGGCGCGCCTCCGGTGCCCCATCGCGGCGAAGGCGCAGACAGCCAACCAGCTCGCGGTTGAGGCGCGCCTCCCAAAGCCAGAGGTCCTGACCCAGCCGAGGGCCGATATCATCCTTCCAAAAGCGCGGATAGCGCCAGGCAGAGTCGGGCGCCTGCTCGCCCGGGTCGCTCGCGACCGCCTCGGCCAGAAGCGTAAGCTCGGCACTTCGTACATCGTCTAACTGCGTAATCGGTAAGCACAGCGCCATCACGGCACCTCCTGATCGGCAAGCGCCGGCGCTGCGGCCGGCCTTGCAAGGCTAACGGCCCGTATAAGAGCCTGAACGGTCATACCGGGTGCAAGGCCGAGTGCTTCACAGGAAGCCGTGGAAATCAGAGCCCTAAGCGTCTGCTGACCGGCGTCGAGCATCACCAGTGTGACACTGGCCATATCGTCCAGCGGCTGACAGGCTGTAATGGTTGCCTTGAGCGTATTGCGAATACTGGTGCCACTCACCGGCTCGAGCGCGATGGCAACGTCGCGGGCGCGCACCTGAATCTTGAGCCATTGGCCCGGCTCGACATCGAGCGTGGGCAGCTCGAGCATCTGACCATCCGAAAGACGCAGTTCACTCAGTTGACGCCTGGCGTCGTGACGATGACACCGCGCCGAAAGCATCGCGCTGATGTCGAAGCCCCCAAGCCGTGACATCAGCTCGGGGCGTGCCAGCACGTCGTTGAGGGCGCCGTGGGCAAGCACTCGCCCCTTTTCCAGCAGCACCAGATCATCGGCCACGGCCAAAAGCTCCTGCGGGTCGTGGCTAACAAAAATCACCGGAATATCGATGTCTCTGACCAGCGCGGCCAGGTACTCGAGAAGCTCCTGCTTGCGAGCCCCATCAAGTCCGGTCAAAGGCTCGTCCAGCAAAAGAAGCCGCGGCGAAGACAACAGGGCGCGGCCGATCGCAACGCGCCTCGCCTCGCCCCCCGACAGCGTATTGGGCATGCGCGTCAGCAGATGGTCGATACCAAGCAGCCCACTAATGCGCGCCACCGCCGCCGGGTCTTCGTCGCGCATGCCATAGCAGAGGTTGCCGCGCACGCTGTAATGAGGGAAAAGCCGCGCCTCCTGGAACACGATGCCGAGCCTTCGCCGATGAACGGGAACGAACCGGCGCGTGGCGGTGTCGCACAGCACGTCGCCCTCGATGGCGATGCGCCCACGATCCGGCCGATCAAGCCCTGCAATCAGACGCAGAAGCGTTGTCTTGCCACTGCCGGAGGGGCCAAACAGCGCCGTGACCCCGCGGGAGGCAAGCCGCAGGTCAACCTCGAGCGAGAACTCGCCCTGCACGCGCGTCACGTCAAGCTCAAACATCGCGCCCCTCCATCCGACGGCGCGAGCGTCGGGCAAGCCACTCGGACACAAGAAGCGAGAGCATCGCGACCGCAATCGAAATCAGACACAGCCGCGCGGCGGCGGCCTCGCGCCCGGGCGACTGAATCACGCTATAGAGGGCCAGCGGCAAGGTTCGAGTTTCACCGGGAATGTTGGAGGCGAAGGTCATGGTCGCTCCGAACTCGCTGAGCGCCCGTGCAAACGAAAGCATCATGCCCGTCAGCACCCCCGGCAACGCCAGCGGCAATGTAATGGTTACAAACACCCGAGCCCGAGTCGCGCCCAGAGTGCGCGCCGCGGCCTCGAGCCGAACATCCACCGCCTCCAGTGAGAGCCGGATGGCGCGCACCATCAGGGGAAACGCCATGACGCCGCCTGCAAGCGCCGCCCCCTGCCACGTGAACGGCAGCCCGATGTCGAATCGGGCAAGCCACTGCCCAATGACGCCCTGTCGACCGAACGCCAGCAGGAGCAAATAGCCAACGACCACCGGCGGCAGGACCAGCGGCAGATGAATCAGCCCATCAAGCAGTGACTTGCCGGGAAACGTGTGTCGCGCCAACACCCAGGCAAGCGCGATGCCCGGCACAAGGCTTACGCCTACCGCAACGCCTGCCACCTTGAGGCTGAGGTGCAGGGCTTCCCACTCCAGAGGCGTCAGCACGAGTCAGCGCTTACGGCTTGAGCTTTGCAGGGCCGAAGCCATAGTCGGCAAAGACCTGCGCGGCGTCCTGCCCTTGCAGCCACTGATAGAAGGCCTCGGTGGTGCTGTCGGGCGAGCCGATCTCAGCGATGGGGTAAGTGATGGGCGGATGCGAGCCGTCCGGAAAGGTGCCGAGCGTCTTGACTCGATCGCTTGCCTTGGCATCGGTTGCATAGACAATGCCAAGTGGCGCCTCACCGCGCTCGACCAGCGCCATGGCCGCGCGCACGTCGCTTGCCCGCGCCAGACGCGGCTCAAGTGCCTGCCACTGATCGAGCGAGGTGAGCGATTGCTTTGCGTAGATGCCGGCCGGCACATGATCCGGGTCGCCGACCGCCACGCGCTCGTTGCGCCCGAGGTAATTGTCGAGCCGGTGATCCTTGTCTGGAGTGAACGATTGAATCTGGCTGCCCTTTTGGGCGATCACGACCAGATGATTCTTGAGCAGATCCCGACGCTCGGTCAGCGTCACGCCCTGCTTGCCAAGCCAGTCCATCCATTGCTCGTTGGCCGAGAAATAGATGTCTGCAGGTGCGCCATTGGCAATCTGTCGTGCGACGGTCGAGGAAGAGGCGTACACGGGTACGATGTCGACCGAGGGGTGGGCGGCTTCATAGGTTTCAACCAGATCGTTCATGGCGTCGGTCAATGACGCGGCTGCATAGACATGAACAGTTGAATCGGCGTGCGCAAGCCCTGAAAGGCCAATGCTTGCAACGAGCGCAACATGCGCCGCAACGGTGCGGGGTAACGACATGGTAAGGTCTTCCTTGAGAAATCGAACGCCACACCTTAAGACATTCTGAAACAATATAAAATGCTCAGCTAATCTATGGCGCGATAGGCCATTTGAATCAAAAAGCCCGGGTAGGCTCGGCCACAGTGGCCGGGCCCATCCACGCCTCGCGTCTTATTTAAAACGCGAGGCGTCTTGGCTCAGGCGCCTTCCTGCGCCTTCGTATCGGAAGCGGCATGCGTGTTCTCGGACGCGCCGGCCTTCGATCGTTCAGGTGCCGTAAGCGCCGTTACTACATCGCCCTGAGTATTGGTCACACCCTCGGCCGGGGCCGTTTCATGGCGTGACAGCGCCTTGCTGGTGACAAAGGCTCGATGCGCTGCAGTATCGACGGCAACCGTATTCGGATGAAGCCCCGGATGGAAGGTTTCCAGCACCTCGAACGACTCGGTATCAAACGCCTGAACCGTGCCATCGCCACGGTTGGCCACGTACAAGCGCTTCGCGCCGGGGTCGACGTCAATGCCGAGCGGATGCTCGCCCACCTTGAGCGTCTTCACCGTGGTATTGCCGTGTGTATCGATCACACTGACCGTATTGTCACCGCTATTGGCCACGTAGAGGCGGTTGGCGTCGGCATCCACGGCCAGGTTGATCGGCTTTTTGCCGACGTCAATGCGCTCGACCGGCGTATCGGTCTTGAGGTCGATCACACTGACGCTGGCATCGCCCATGTTGGCGACATAAAGACGCTGGGAAGCGCTGTCGAGCACCATCCCGGTCGATACAGCGCCGACGTCGTGAATGGTCGATTCAAGCTCAAGGGTATCGCCATTGACCTTCCAGACCACCCCATTATCGCTGACGCCGCTGACGTAGACGGTGCCGGTGGCCGGATTGACCACGACATCACGCACCTGCGGTGGCTGCTGATCCTTGGGAACCGATTTATCCTTGACCGGCGCCAGCGACAACGTCCGGATAACTCGGCCCTTGTCCAGATCGACCGCCGTGATCGAGCCATTGAGTGTATTGGTGGTATAAAGCCGACCGGCATCGTCATTGATGGCCACACCGAACGGGCGCTGCGCCAGATCGAGGGTGGTGGCCACCTTGAGCGGATCGGTCGAAAGCCCGATGAGCTGGCCGCCGCCGTCGCCGCCAAACGCACCGGCAGAGGCCACGTAGAGCCGATTGTTGGCACTGCTGTAGCCAAGTTCGTAGATATTCTTGCCGGTGCTGACCGGGGGCTGGTCAACCGTGAGGGGGTCAGCCTGCACCGGGGGACACAGCGTGCTCACGCCGAGCGCTACGCCAGCGGCAATGGCCATATGCGGAAGCCAACGAATTACCCTACTCATACCCTTGCCTCTTTCTCATGCTGTTTGAATGTCGTTTTAGTGAGACCGACGCGCACTCAAGCGCGCCTTACCGGTATCCCACCTGCAAACAATAACAATTCTCAAAAACATCGGCGTATGCGACACTTTTGAGATTACCCCGCACCGGAGGACCGATGTCCCGATCTCGCTGTTCACTGTCGCGTCGTCATGTGCTCTCGACCGGCGCGCTTGCCCTCGCAGGATTGAGTCTGCCCGGTTGGGCATGGGCACGACCGGACCTGAGCCGGTCCATCGAGCCCACAATCGCCAAGCTTGGCCACCCCGACTACCGTTTCGAACAATTCACGCGCCGCAAAGGCGACGGGCGCTACCGCATCTGGCTCGCCATCCCCAAAGGCACACCGCCTGAAGAAGGCTTTCCGATCGTATATGCCCTCGATGGCAACGGCGCACTCGACGACACGACGCCCGCGCTTTTGAGTGCGCTTGCACGCGCCTATCCGCCGATCATCGTCTACCTCGGTTACGACACCGACAAACGCTTCGACGTTCGTCAGCGCCACCGGGACTATACGCCAGCGCGGCCAGGCGAATCCATGGTCGATCGAGATGGCCGGCCGGCCGGAGGCGCGACCGCCTTTCTCAACCAAGTGCTCGATCATTGGCGGCCCAAACTTGAACGAACGCTGCCGGTCAACGTCAACGACCGCACCTTCTGGGGGCACTCCTTTGGCGGTCTGTGCGTACTTAATGCCTTTCTGACCCGCCCAGAAACAATGACCTCATTTGTCGCGGCAAGCCCAAGCCTTGGCTGGGGCGGCGCCCTGCTTCCGGATATGGCTCGTCAGTGGCAACGCCCGACGACAGCAAGTCCATCACTTTGGCTGCTGAAAGGCGGCAAGGAACACACAAAAACGCCTCCGGAGGCGGCGTCGGACAGTGAGACCATGGACATCTTCGAACTGAAAAAGACGCTTTCTGAGCGTGCGCCCGATATAGCGATCAAAACGACGCTACTGCCGGACTATGGCCACGGCCAGATGTTTACCGCCTCGCTCAGGATGGCGCTTGCGCGGGTAGCCGGGCTCGACCCGACGCCCTGGGGTACGCTTGAGCCCGCTTAGTGTTCGCTGGGGTGGGCGCCGAGCTCTCGAGCCAGGTCGCACGAGACGCCGGCGTCTTCGGCCCACTGCCTGAGGCGCGCGAACCAGTCCGCGACAACCTGGTCCTCGCTCAACAGATCGACGCGGCTGGTCGCCTGCCCCCACATCAGCATGGAGAACACCAGGTAGTCGGCACCGCCCGGGCGCTCACCGTCAATAAACGCCGCCTCACCCAGAAGCGCACGCACCGGCGCCAGGGCCTGACCCAACTGCTTGAGCCCGGCGTCACGGTCCTGAAACGCTTCGATCGTGCAGCCAAGCCGCGCTTCCCGGCTTTCGCGGAAATAGGGTTGATCGGCGGGGTCGAGCAGGTCGAACAGATCCTTCGCCACCGTTTTAAGGATCGCGGGCGCCAGTGCGGTTTCGCTCCAGTGACGCACGAACATGAACCGCCCCCGCGCCGGGCCATCACCGATCAGGGGCGCACCTGGGTAGGTCCGATCGAGGTAGTCGAAAATGGCGAGACTGTCGCTGACGGCGGTGCCGTCGGTATCGAGCAACACCGGCACCTTGCGACTGGACTCGGGCTCCTGCCCGGTAAACGCCAGCCGATCCTTTTCGGTAAAACGCCAGGCCAGGCGCTCGAATTCGAGGCCCTTGTGCACCAGTGCAAGCGTCACGCGCCAGCAAAAGGGAGAGAAACGCAGACGCGCGTCGGCGCCTGCCAGATCGTACATGTAACGGCTCATGACACCCGCTCCTGGGTCGATAACTGTCGAAACAGCATGGTGCCCCGAGCGGGGTTTATCAAACCGCTAAAGTAGCAGCGCAGCCGCCCAGCCAAACAGCAGCAGCGGGATGTTGTAGTGCAGGAAGGTCGGCACCACCGAATCCCAGATATGATCGTGCTGACCGTCGGCGTTGAGACCGGAAGTCGGCCCGAGCGTCGAGTCGGAGGCCGGCGAGCCGGCATCGCCAAGGGCTGCGGCCGTGCCCACCAGCGCAATCGTCGCCATGGGCGAGAACCCGAACTCGAGCGCCAGCGGCACGTAGATCGAGGCAATGATTGGAATGGTCGAAAACGACGAGCCGATGCCCATCGTGATGAAAAGCCCCACCACCAGCATCACCAGCGCCGCCAGCACCTGGCTATCGCCGATCACGGCGCGCGAGCTTTCAACCAGCGTATCGATCTGGCCGGTGGCCTGCATCACGCTTGCAAAGCCTGCTGCAGTAATCATGATGAAGCCGATCAGCGTCATCAAACGCATGCCCTCGGTGACGACGTCGTCCTGCTCCCGCCAGCGAAACACGCCGCTGACCGAAAGGATCGCAAAGCCAAGTAGCCCGCCAAGCACCATCGAGTCAGTCAGAAGCTGAGTGGTCAGCGCCGCCAGAATCGAGCCGCCAAGCACCAGATACTGCCAGGGCTTGAGCGGGTCAAGCTCGCGTTTTTCACGCTCGCTGACCACATCGTCGGCGCTGGCCACATGGCCAACCCCGACCGCCCTCATCGAGTACGTTCGCGGCCCCCGATAGCTTATAAACACCGCAATCAAAAGCCCCACCGCCATGCCACCGATCGGCATCGCCATCGCCATCGGCACCATATCGGCGGTGACCTGAAGCCCGAACGCCGCCCCGGCCTCGTTGATGTTTGAAAGCAGGATGTCATTGAGAAAGATCGCGCCAAACCCCACTGGCAGCAGCATATAGGGGGCCGTGACCCCGAAGGTGATGACACAGGCCACCAGCCGACGGTCGAGATTCAAACGGTTCATCGCCATCAAAAGCGGCGGCACCATGATCGGGATAAACGCAATGTGGACCGGAATCAGATTCTGAGAGCAGACCGCCGAAACCAGAAGTACGCCGATGATCGACCATTTGACGGTCTTGCCGGCGCGAGAAGCCGCAACGCCGTGATCACTTTCATGGGAAAGCCGGCCGATCAGCTTGCGCGCGATCGCCTCGGTCAGCCCCGAGCGCGACAGCGCCACCGCAAACGCCCCAAGCGTTGCGTAGGAGAGCGCCACCTGCGCGCCACTGCCCAACCCGCCATTGAAGGCATCGAGAATGTCACCAAGCGGCATGCCGCTATAGAGCCCGCCGACCAGCGCGGCCACAACGAGCGCAAACACAACGGAGACACGAGCCAGGCTCAGCGTCACCATAACCAGGATAGAGAGGACAATGGCGTTCATGGGTCTACCAGACGAGGAAAATGAAACCGGACGCTCGGGCGCACACATCGAGCGCTGAAACCGCGGCGCACTCTACCATACCCGCCATTGACGCTCACCCTGCATCCACCACTGCAAGGCGATTGCGCACCCGAGCCTGCGCACCGGCGATGAATTGGTTATCCTTGGATCATCACACCACGCGCCCAACGCAAAAGCGCTCCAGGTAACAAGAAACACTCAAGGAATTACGTGCATGTCGATCGAGGATCTCCACCTCAACCTGACCAATCTGAGCCCCGATGATTATTCGGACCTGAAAAAACTGATGGACGCCGTCTACAACGACATCGGCGGCGCCTGGCCCCAGGCCACCATCAGCAAGCTGATCCAGGAATTCCCCGATGGCCAACTGGTCATCAAGGACGGCGACAGTATCGTTGGCGTTGCCCTGACCGTGCTGGTCGATTACGACACCTTCTCGAACCCGCACAAATACGATGACCTGATCGGCCATCGCGAGATCATTCTCAATAACCCCGAGGGCGATGCCCTGTACGGGCTGGACGTACTGATCGACCCTACCTATCGCGGCTATCGCCTCGGCCGTCGGCTGTATGAAGCCCGAAAGGACTTGTGTCGCTCGATGAACCTGCGGGCGATTCTTGCCGGCGGCCGGATTCCCAATTACTACCTTCACTCGGAAGAGCTTTCACCGACCGAGTACCTCGACAAGGTCTCCAGAAAAGAGATCTACGACCCGATTCTCTCGTTCCAGCTTGCCAACGACTTTCTGGTCAAGCGCCTTTTGCAAAAGTACCTGCCCGAAGACGAACGCTCCGAGGGCTACGCCACCCTGCTTGAGTGGAATAACATTCTGTTTGAACCGGCCGAGCGCGTGATCGAAAGCCGCAAGACGCTTGTCCGCGTCGGCGCGGTGCAGTGGCAGATGCGTGAGTTTGCCTCGGTCGAGCAGGTGCTTCAGCAGGTCGAGTTCTATGTAGACGCCATCGCCGATTATCAAAGCGACTTCGCCGTACTGCCGGAGCTTTTCAATACGCCGCTCATGGCACTGACCGACCAGTCCGACCAGGTCAAGGCCATCCAGTTTCTGGCCGAGTTCACCGCGCGTTTCAAGACCGAAATCTCGCGCATGGCGGTGTCGTACAACATCAATATCGTGGCAGGCTCAATGGTCGAGCGCGACGAGGACGGCCACCTCTATAACGTCGCCTACCTGTGCCACCGCGATGGCAGCATCGAGCGTCAGGCCAAGCTCCACATCACCCCGCAGGAGCGTCGTGACTGGGTGGTCGATGGCGGCGATGAGCTGCAGGTGTTCGAGACCGACGCCGGCCGCGTCGGCATTCTGGTCTGCTACGACGTTGAGTTCCCGGAACTTGCCCGATTGCTGGCGGATCAGGACATGGACATTCTGTTCGTGCCCTTCTGGACCGACACCAAGAACAGCTACCTGCGCGTGCGTCACTGCGCCCAGGCCCGTGCGATTGAAAACGAATGCTACGTGGTCGTGTGTGGAAGCGTCGGCAACGTGCCCTCAATTGAAAACCTCGACATTCAGTACGCTCAGTCTGCGGTGTTCTCACCGTCGGACTTCTCGTTCCCCCACGACGCGGTGCTTTCAGAGACCACGCCCAACACCGAAATGGTGATGTTCTCCGACCTCGACCTGACCCGACTCAAGGTCGTGCGCAGTGAGGGCTCGGTGACCAACCTCAAGGACCGCCGCAAGGACTTGTTCGATCTGCGCTGGCGCGACTGGTCGTGGAAATCAAGCTAAGGCGTAAGCCGCGATGAGCTGGCTGGACCGACTTCGCGGGCGTCGCCCGCGAGATGCCCAGCCGCCCGTTGATCTGTGGCAGCACACACTTGCTCGAGTGCCCATCGCGCACGGGCTGGCGGATGAGTCGCGTGAGCGCCTTGCAGGTCGGGCCTGGGCGCTCATGCACAGGCTTCGCATCACATCACCGGTGGAGCTACCCTGGAGCGAGGCCCAGGCGCTCAAGCTTACGACGCAGGTCGCGCTGATGACGCTTGAATGGGACAAGGGGTTCTGGCCGGACGTGCGTGAGGTCGTGGTGGTGCCGGGGCCGTTTCGACGCCATCTCGTCGAGGAAGACGAAATGGGCGTCGTGCATGAGCTCGATGACGAGCGCATCGGTGAAACGTTTGACCACGGCCCGATCGTTTTGTCGCTCGAGGACGTCACGTCAAGCGGCGACTGGACCGGTCTCAACGTGATCATTCATGAATTCAGCCATAAGCTCGACATGCAGCATAACGGGCAGGCGGATGGCCGCCCGCCCCTGCCTGCAACGATTTCTCCAGCAGAGTGGTACCGTGTGTTCACGAGTGTCTGGAATGATCTTCAAGAACACCTGGAGCGCGATGACGTCACGCCGATCGACGAGTACGCTGCAACCCACCCAGGTGAATGCTTTGCCGTATGCTGCGAGATGTTCTTTACCGCCCCCAATCAACTTTCCAGGGTCTACCCCGAGCTTTATAGCCTACTGACGCGCTACTTTAATCAGGACGCGCTCGCGCGCATGCCCGACCGCGGCCTGGATTCGACCCGGCTCTAACTCAAGATCTGACTCAAGAAAGCCAGTATTCACGATCACGGGCGCGCCCCAATAGCCTTCGCATATTCGTTTTCCCACGCCTCACGCTGCTTTTGCGGGTCAGCGGGAAATCGACCCAGCGCTACCGCCAGCTCGAAAAAACCATCGGCTGGAAGACCGTGGCCTCGTTGGCTGACCACCAGTGAGGCAATAAACGGCTGATGGGCGCGCGCGTCGTCTCGCATCAACGCCTCCAGAGCGCTGGCAACACGCTGGATCGTACGCGGAGGCGTAAGTGACAGGGCGCCGGCAAGCTGGCGGTAGGTCATCGGCAACTGATCAACCGGCGCGCGCTCCAAAAGGGCTCGAACGCGCGCAGGCAGTGACGGGTCATCGGTCATGGCATTCTCGAAAAATCAGGGCGACATCAGCCCCCTTGAAAGGCTCGGCTCTCAAGGGCATGAAGCCACATCCTGCTCAAGGCACGCCGATGAGACAACACGCCCTGAACGTGCACGCGGCGTCTTCGCGCGGCGCGTTTCGCATCAGATCCTGCAATTAAAACTTGAAGTCGCGCTATAGGGTTCAGTAGAGCGAAGACACCGCAGCAATCGCGACGCGCGCGATTCGCGCGTCCTGATCGGCTCGGGCGCCGGCAATACCGACAGCGCCCGCCACGTGCCCCTGAATCACGACCGGCACACCGCCTTCCTGCATGCCACCGACCGCCCGGTGGCTCAAAAGGGCGGCCTCACCCTGGTTGATGCGCGCCTCGAGCTGGCCGCTATCGCCGCCGGTCAGCGCGGCGCAGCGCGCCTTGTCACAGGCAAGCTGTGCTTCAAAAGCGCTGCTGCCGTCCATGCGCTGAAACCCGAGCAGATGCCCACCATCATCCACGACCGCCACACTGACCTGAAGGCTCTGGCGGCGGGCTTCCTCGAGCGTCTTGCTCAAGATAACCGTTGCGTCATCTAGTGTTAGTACGCTTTTGACTTTCATTTACTTGCTCCAAAGTGAATCGTCCAGTTAGCCGGTCTTATAGAGACAATTCCTTTAAAGGACTATGCAAAATCCGCCATTTAACACACGCCTTACAAATCACTTCGAAACATCACGCTCGATCGCGACACGTAAATCACTCGCTTGCCGAGCGCTCGCGCTCGCGCTCGTTGTCCTCGCTGTCTATGAGCCACTGCCACAGAGCATTGGCATCAGGACGCACCGGTTTCTGCTTCGAACGAGCAAGCCAGAAGCCCTCTCGCGCGATGACCTGACGCTGAGAGGGGGAGAGGTGCTTGAACGGAGAAATCAGAGCGGGCTCAAGCTGATCGAGCCAGCGAGAGTGCACCAGCGCCACACCCACGCCCTCGCGCGCGATGGCAATCGCGCTCAACTGCGTATCACAAGTCAGCCGGGAGTGCTTGTGCTCCAGCGCAGATCGATTGAACCGCGCAAGCCAGGCAGGCCAGCCGACGTCGAAACCTGCGGAGTGAATCAGGGTCGTCAACCCTAGATCATCAGGAGATGAAAGCTGTTTGGCCAGTTCGGGGGTGCATACCGGCTCTAACGTTTCCTCCCCCAGACTCACGGCCTCAACGCCAGGCCATTGCCCCCGGCCATAGCGAACCTCGAAATCGACATCTTCCACGCTAAAATCACGAGGCCAAACGGCGGTAACGAGTTTGAAGCCATCGTCTGAGATGGATCGACACCAGCTTGCAAGGCGCGCGGACAGCCAATAGTGTTGCATGACAGGCGTTGAGCGGATTAACACCGGCTCGGCAAGCTTTTTTCCGAACACTTCCGCGGTGCTCTCGGTCAGCATCTCAAACGCCCCTTGCACGCTTGGAAGCCAGGCGAGCCCGGTTTCCGTCAGGCTCAAGGTGTTGGGATGTCGAATGAATAACGGCTCACCAAGCCGACCTTCGAGCAACCTTATGCGCTGACTGACCGCCGATTGTGAGATACAGAGTTCCTCACCTGCCGCAGTAAAGCTCATCAACCGAGCGGCGGCCTCGAACGCTTGCAACCAGGCCAGTGGCGGTAGAACAGTCATGGTGACTCCTGTGTTTGTATAGTGAACTCTTACAAAAAAGTACCGTCCCATACCATGACGGCGGAGGGTGCGCACCGTATCATGATCACCGCGTCGGCATCGGAGCAAACGCGCAACAATAGCAGGAGAACCTTGCCATGCCTCGACGGCTCTGGCTCTTGATTACATTGATAGCGTTACTGGTCGGCCTGTGTGGGCTTTGGCAGTGGCTCGCGATGGGGGATGTCCTGACCGTGCCCAACCTGCGTGAGCTCTTGGCAAGCGGTATTGGGCTGCGCGATGCCGGCTGGGCGCCCTTTGCACTGATGGGCATTTTCGTCGTGGCGTCGCTACTGGTCTTTCCGTTGACCCTGCTTGTCGGCGCGACCGGGCTGATCTTTGGCTCATGGCTGGGCCTTGCCTATGCGTTGACAGGCACCATGCTTGCCTCGGCAGCTACCTATTACGTCGGCCGAAAGCTAGGGCGAGATGCGCTGGTGCGCTATGGCGGCTCTCGAATCAACGCCCTCGCCGATGGTCTAGCAGATCGCGGCATACGCACTATGATCGTTTTCAATCTGCTGCCGCTGGCACCCTTCACCTTTACCAACATGATTGCCGGTGCCTGCCGCCTTCGCTTCAGTGCCTATATGCTGGGGTCGTTCATCGGGATCCTGCCAGGGTTGGCGGCGGTCACCATCGCCGGCAGCCAGCTCGGCGAACTGCTCAACGCACCTAATCTTGATGGCCTCTGGCTAACGCTTGGCATTATCGCAGCTGCACTGGCCATACTGCTTACGTTGCGACAGATGGCAAAGCGACGCCAGCCAGCCTGAGCCGGCTTGCCCGCCGCTTCCTCTATTTGCCCGCCGCGATCGACCGCTCCGAGGACTCATCGTCATCGGCCGGGTCCTCGCGACGGGACCAGAACACTTCCTTGAGCACCGCCCCACGGTGGCGAAGAATATGCCACTCAGCGTCGAAGCGGTGCGTTACGCTATCCCAGAACGTCGGGTCCGCGTGCTTCGGCCCTCGCTCGGTGCGCGCCTGCTCGATCAGGTGCTGGTAAAGCGTTAGACAGCGCTCGGCGCAGACCGCGGCATCAAACTGCTGCGCACTTTCAAGCGCCCCATCGCGCAACGCGCGGTAGCGCTCAGGTGCACTGATGCTCATGAGCGCGTCCGCCATGACGTGCTCATCCTCTTTCTCCAGCAGCATGCCGTTGACGTCATCGCGCACGACTTCGCGCACACCCGGTGCATCGAGTGCGACGACCGGAAGGCCTGCGGCCATCGCCTCGGCCACGACCATGCCCTGGGTTTCACTGTGGGACGCGAACACGAACGTACTCATGGCGTGATAGGCATCGACCAGCGGCTGATCGCTCAAAACCCCGGTGAAGTGAACGCGCTCGCTGACGCCGAACGAGTGCGCGATGTCGGTCATCTGTTCGGCTTCGTCACCGTCGCCCACCACCAGGAAATGCGCCTCCTGCGCCTCGACCAGATACCGACAGACCGCTCGCGTCATGAATCCAAGGTTCTTTTCCTTGGCCAGCCGGCCGACGTGGCCGACCACGTGGGCGTGAGCGTTAATGCCGAAATGGTCTCGCCAGGTCTGACGATCGCCCTTGGCAAACCGCTCGGTGTACACCCCACTTGGCAGAACTTCGATGGGCGTTTCCACATCCCGCTTGAGCAGAATCTCGCGCACGCTTTCGCTCGGCACGATCACGGTGTCACACAGTTCGGCATAACAGGAGGCCAGTGCCACGGCGAAACGCTTAATGGCAGGCGACCGGCTCGGGAAATAATGGATATAACGCTCGTAGAGCGTGTGATGGGTAAAGACCAGCGGCACTCGTAACCGCTGTGCGAGCCGCGCCGCCGAATCACCCAACAAAAACGGATGGTGGGCGTGAATGAGGTCTGGACCGAATGCTTCGACGGCGTCGATCACCGGGCCGGTCATGTACATCGGAAAGGAGAATTGAGTGCCGTTGAAGCGCTGAAACGAGGGCACCCTGAGCACGTTCTCTTCGTAAGACGGCTGGCCTTCGATGTTCGGTGCGATGACCAGCACCTTGTGACCAAGCGCCAGGAACTGATCAACGAAGCGCTGAACCGATTCGCTGACGCCACCGACAATCGGCCGGTAGGTATTGGTAAACACCAGAATGTTCAAAGCACTACCTCCTGCGCCTCGACCCTTGCGTCAAGGCTTGCTTTTGAGACGCCTTCCATGACGACGCACTGCTGAAAATTCACCCATCTGATCGTTAACGATCGGGCTGCGACTGCATTGTACAGGCTGGTATCGCGCTCGTCCTCTTTCACCCTGCGCTGGATGAGCACACTTATCGTACTCGCCAACCCCCAAGTTTGGTCTATGCTTTTCCCGGGTTCGGTATACCCGGTATTCACTTGAAAAAAAGGATTTTGACCGATGACTACGATCTTTGAGGAACTTCGCGCCGATCATGACAAACAGCGCACGCTGCTGGATTTGCTGGTCAAGACCGAGGGAAACAGTGAAGGCCGCAAGGAGCTGTTCGAACAGATCAAGGCCGCCATGCATCATCATGAAACCGCCGAAGAGCGCTATTTCTATAACCCATTGATGGACTACGACAGCGGCGTTGAAAAGTCGCGGCACGGCATCGCCGAACATCACGAGATGGATGAAGTTATGGAACAGATGGACGAGACCGACTTCAGCTCTCCAGGCTGGCTGAGCCTTGCCAAGAAACTCCGTGACATGGCACTTCACCATTTCGAAGACGAAGAAAAACACTACTTCATTTCAGCCGGCCAGAAATTCAGCGACGACGACAAGACGCGCCTGGCCAACGAATACCGCAATGAAATGGAACGTCTGGCAAGCTAAGCCGACCGCGGCGGGACGCTTTTGCGTCCCGCCTCGTTAACGCCACGCCGCTTTTAGAATGTGTACTGCATGAACACCAGGTCGAGCCAGCGGCCGAACTTGAGACCGACCTGCGGCAAACGCCCGGTCTCGGTAAACCCAAGCCTTCGATGCAGCGCAATCGATGGCTGATTGTCCGCCTCGATCGCCGCCACCATGACATGCACACCCTGCTCATTCGCGCTCGCCATCAACGATGTCATCAATAACCGCCCAAGCCCCTGCCCCGCGGCCCTCGGCGCAACATACACCGAATGTTCTACCGTATGCGCAAACCCATCGTGGGGCCGCCACGGCCCAAACGTTGCGTAACCAAGGCATTGACCGCGACCGTCTCGGGCGACCATTACGGGAAGGCCGCTTTCCAGCCGAGCTTGCCACCACTGGCGTCGGTCGGCCACGTCGACCTCACGATCGTTCCAGATCGCCGTGGTCTCGCGCACGGCCTGATTATAGATCTCGGTAATGGCTGGAAGATCGCATTCCTCGGCCTTGCAAATGATGAAGCTCACGCGCTGTCCCCAAAGTCAGTGATTCGTTAAATCGGTCTCTTGAGTATGCCGGTTTTCAAAAAGACGCAGTAGCAGCGCGAGGGCACATCGTAACGTCACGCAACATCCAGGGCGTCAGCAGGGCTTGCAGGGGCCGTTCACAGGCTCTAGCCTAGCCCGTCGACCCATGGAGAGAAGCACATGAAACGGATATTGCCCTTACTGATTCTAGGTTCGACCCTTGCCCTGGCCGGCTGCGACCGCGCCCCGAACAAGGACGATGTATCCGAGGCAATGCACAATACCCTCGACCAACAGATCTCACAGCTCAAGGCGATCGCCCAGCAGATGGGCGACGGCAGCGACAACAAGCTCGACAACATCGACTACAGCGTCAACATCGACGAAGTCAAGGAATGCGCTCATCCTGCGCCGAAAGACGGCGGCAAGAATACGGATGATGACAAGGCTAAAAAGCAGGATACCGATGACCTTTGGTCCTGCCAGGTCAAGGGCAAAGTCGTGGTCGATGGCAAGGCCCAGAAGATCGATGACAAGGTTATTTTGTTCAAAAACGACGACGGTGAATGGCAGGCGCGCTGATTATCCTGGCGTCCTGAACGACAAAGGCCAGCATAGCGCTGGCCTTTGTTTGATGGGCGAGGCAACCGCTTAGTCGAGCTTGAACTGGTTGATCCGCTCGTTCATCTGCCGCGCCTGATCCTGTAGCGACGCCGCGGCAGCCGCGGCCTCTTCTACCAGCGCCGCATTCTGCTGAGTGACCTGATCCATCTGGGTCACCGCTGTATTGACCTGCTCGATACCGCGGGTCTGTTCGTTCGAGGCGGCTGAAATCTCACTCATCAGATCGGACACACGCTGCACCGAATTCAGCATTTCACTCATGACCGTGTCCGCATTGGCAACCATCGCCGACCCTTCCTCAATTTCTTTTGTCGAGTCATCAATCAAACCGCGTATCTCCTTGGCCGCCCTGGCACTGCGTCCTGCAAGCTCACGGACTTCCCCGGCGACCACCGCAAACCCGCGGCCCTGCTCGCCGGCCCGGGCCGCTTCGACAGACGCATTCAGTGCCAGCAGATTAGTCTGGAACGCAATGCTGTCGATCATGGCCGTAATTTCCGAGATGCGCTTGGAACCCTCGCTGATGCTCGACATCTTATTGACAACATCCTTGACCACCCCACTGCCGCGCCGAGAGGTGTTCGAGGCCTCGGACGCAAGCGTACTGGCCTGATGCGCGCTGTCGGCACTGTGTTTCACGGTTGCGGTAATCTCCTCCATGCTCGCAGCGGTTTCTTCAAGCGATGCCGCTTGTTGCTCGGTGCGTGAAGATAGATTTTGATTGCCTGCCGCAATTTCACTGGCACCGGAATCAACGGCGTCGCTCGACGCCCGAATATGCATCAGCGTGTCGCGAAGCGTATCCCGCATCTGCAAAATGTTGAACACTAGGCTGCTAGTGTCGTTCTTTTTAAGTGGAAGATCGGCGGTCAAATCGCCATCCGCCACACGCCGAACCAACTCTGCGGCCTGCGCCGGCTCGCCGCCGAGGCTTTTCGAGATCTGACGAATAAGCACACCCATTACCAGTGAGACAACACCACCGACGGCCAACAGAATCAGGAAGTAATTGACGAGGTTAGAAAGAAACGCCGCTCGAACGTCATCAACATAGATACCCGCCGCCACGAACGTATCCCACGGCGCGTAATACTCGACAAAACTGACTTTTTGGCGAAACGCATCATCAGCAGTCGCGCCCTTGGATACATAATCGACATACCCAGCGCCTTCCGCCTTGGCCACCTTGATCAGCTCCATGTAAACCGGTTTGCCCTGCGGGTCGGTGTAGGATGCCATCGATGAGCCCGCATCACGGCGCGGATGACTCAAAATATTGGCTTGACTGTTGAAAGTGAAAACGTAGTTGTCACCCTCCTTGCCAAAGCGCTGCGCGTTGATGGTGGAAAATGCCTGCTCTCGGGCTTCAGCCTGGGTCAGCTGGCCATTGGCTTCTTTTTCGGCTGCCGCATCGATGACGCCCATGGCCATATGAACCACGTTACGCAGTCCATTTTCGCGCTCGGAATACATCTCGGCGCGCCCCTCGAGCGCAAGGCTTAGGACGATCGCGATCATTCCGATCCACATCAGCCCCAGCCCGAGCCAGAGTTTGGTACGAATGGTAAGCGGCGCCTTGCCAGGACGCGGAGCACGCTGACCAAGTGCCTCCTTGAAGGGCGTGCCGCGCTGGCTCGCGCTCATGATCTTCTTGGTAAATGCAGGTGACGTCATTGGTCAGTCCACTCTGTCGTTTGAACGAAAATATAAACGTTGGCGCTTGAAGAAGAGTCTCTACAAAGAGCCGGTTTCGTTCTTTATCGGCGTGCATGACCGAAGCTTCAGGACATCCTGAGCCCCCTCGAGCTCCTGCAAACGCAGATCGAGCAAGGCGTTTTTATGCCCAAGCCCATATACTTGGTAGACGATTAACCCAAGGAGAGTGCATGAGAGCGGCAGACATACGCGCGAACGTCCGAGCGCTCTGGGCAGCACTTGGAGGCGACCCAGGCATTGCAAAAGGCAGCAAGGCGATAGAGCAACTGGATCTGGCGCGCTACCAGGGCACCTGGTATGAGATCGCGCGGCTGAATCACCCTTTCGAGCGCCGCTTGAGCAATGTAACGGCGACCTATACGCCTCGAGACGACGGGGGCGTCGATGTGCTCAATCGCGGGTTCGATCTGGTTCGACGCCAGTGGCGCTCGGCCAAGGGCGTGGCCTATCCGGCCGGCAAGAACACGCCGGCCGGTCGGCTTAAGGTCAGCTTCTTCTGGCGCTTTTTTGCCGGCTACAACATCATTTACCTCGATGCCCATTATGACCACGCGGTCATCGTGGGGCCGAATCGACGCTATCTATGGGTTCTTTCACGCTCACCGTTCATCAGCGATACCGTGTTCAAGGAGCTGACCCACTGGCTGACTCGACAGGGGCTTCCTGCAAGCGACCTGTATCGTGTCCACCACGATGGCTTTTTGTTCGACCCACAGGTGCCGGAATAAATACATTCAGACGGTCACGCCGGAGCGCGTGCTGAAACGCCACCAATTGACGGCTTTTCCTAAAAAAGCATGTACTTTTGCGACGCTAGAGCGTTCATTTACGTAGACACTAATGTGTCATAATTCATTACATGGATACGGCATCCCTTGCCCCGGCCTGATAAGATACGCGCCTTTTATGTCCCGAATCGTTCAGGGCCAGCCATGCCTTCAGGAGTCCAAGTCCATGGCCGACACCTCCATTCCGCTCAAGATCAACGGTTTGTATAAAAGCTTCAACGATACGCCCGTACTCAAGGGGCTCTCGCTTGACGCCCGAAAAGGCGATGTCATTACGCTGATCGGCGCGTCCGGCTCTGGCAAGAGCACGTTCCTGCGCTGCATGAATCTGCTTGAGATGCCGGACCAGGGCGACATTGTCGTTCATGGCGACCCCATCAAGTTCAAGTTTGATAAGCACGGCCGCCAGCCAAGCGACTGGAAGCAGGTCGAGCGCATCCGATCAAAACTGTCGATGGTCTTTCAGAACTTCAACCTCTGGCCCCATATGACGCTGCTTGAAAACGTCATCGAAGCCCCGATCCATGTGCTCGGCCAGCCCAAGGACAAGGCGCGTGCCAACGGCCTGAGCCTTCTTGAGCGCGTCGGCCTTGCAGAACGCGCCAGCTATTACCCCACACAGCTTTCCGGCGGTCAGCAGCAGCGCGGCGCCATCGCCCGTGCGCTTGCGATGGACCCGGAAGTGATGCTGTTTGATGAGCCGACCTCGGCACTGGATCCTGAACTGGTCGGTGATGTGCTCGAAGTCATGCGAGAACTGGCAGATGAAGGGCGCACTATGGTCGTGGTGACCCACGAGATGGATTTTGCCCGTGACGTTTCGAACCACGTGATGTTTCTGCATCAGGGTGTGATCGAGGAGCAAGGCGCACCGGAGCAGGTGTTGTCTCATCCAAAATCCGAGCGCTTGAAACAGTTCCTGTCACCCAGATACTGACTCATCCATACGCCCGGCGCCGCCTGGGAGGCCAATGCGCCTTCTCGCGAACAGGGTAAAGGACTTCGTTATGCTTGATCTTCATGGCTACGGCTACCGCCTGCTCGAAGGCGGATTACTGACGCTTGAATTGGCGATTCTCTCGCTGATTCTGGCTGTCGTTCTCGGGCTGGTCACGGCCAGTGCCAAACTTTCATCCTCGATCGTGATTCGCGCGATCGCCAAGGCCTACACCCTCGTTATCCGAGGCGTGCCGGATCTGGTGCTGATGATGCTGCTGTTCTATGGCGGCCAGATCGGCATCAACATGGCAACCGATTGGCTCTACTACGAGTTCGATGTCGATATTTTCGTCAATGTCGATGCGTTTGTTGCAGGCGTCATCACCATCGGGATCATCTTCGGCGCCTATATGTCGGAAACCTTTCGCGGCGCCTTCATGGCCGTCGATGGCGGCCTGCTCGAAGCCGCCCGTGCCTATGGAATGCGTCCATGGACCGTGTTCCGCCGTATCCGGTTTCCCTTGATGATGCGCCACGCCCTGCCCGGCCTCAGCAACAATTGGATGGTGCTTTTGAAAACGACCGCGCTGGTGTCGATCATCGGGCTAAGCGACATGGTCAAGGTCGCGGCCGAGGCCACCAAGGCGACTCACGAACCGTTTCTGTTCATGATTCCGGTTGCGCTTGGCTATCTGGCGATCTCGAGCGTCTCGGAATGGTGTTTCATGAAGCTAAAGGCCCGCTATGACGTCGGCTTCGGCGCAGAGGGGGCTTCATGGAACAACTAAGCACACTCTGGCAGCCGCTGCTTGACTGGATGAACGGCAACGACATCTTCACCCCGAACACGTTCGCCATGTACTGGACGGGGCTCACCAACACCGTTCAGCTCGTGTTTATCTCGCTGTTGATCGGGCTCGTGCTGGCGGTGCCGCTTGCGATTGCCCGCGGCTCGCGCAATCAGGTGCTTCGCAAGTCGATCTGGTTCTACACCTATCTCTTCCGCGGGACGCCGCTGCTCATTCAGCTCTATCTGGCGTATTACGGTTTTGCCTTCATTCCGGGTATCCAGGAGACCTGGCTCTGGTTCTTCCTGGATGACCCGCTCTATCCGGCGCTGTTGGCCTTCACCCTCAATACCGCCGCCTACACCACCGAAATCTTTCACGGCTCGATTCAGGCCACCCCGCGCGGTGAGATCGAGGCCGCCAGAGCCTACGGCATGAGCAAGGCCAAGATGATGCGGCGTATCGTGCTGCCAAGCGCACTGCGTCGGGCGCTTCCGGCCTACGGCAACGAAGTCATTTTCATGCTGCACGCCAGTGCCATCGCCTTCGTGGTTTCGATCACGGACCTCACCGGCGCGGCGTATTATATTTATGCCCGGTTCTATGCGCCGTTTGCGGCGTTCCTATTCGTGGCGGCGCTGTACATGGTCCTGAGTTTCAGCATTCAGGCCCTGTTCAAGTATCTTGAGAAGCGGCTGCTGGCGCATTTGAAGCCAGCACGCTGAGTCATGGCACCGGCGCGCGCTCGCCGGTATGCTAGGGTCATGGCCCTACCACGGCCACGCGCTTCACGACACCGGCCCATTCACGGCCGCATAACAATCAAAGGCACGTATCAAAAGGACGTATCGATGAAAAAGATCATCACTTTATCGTTGATGGGCGCCGTATTGGCGACTGGCCACGCTCAGGCACGGGATTACGACACAGTGCGCATCGGCGTGGATATTCCCTACGTTCCGATGGAATACCGCACCCCCGATGGCACCCTGACCGGGTTCGACATCGATCTCGGCAACGCGCTGTGCAAGCAGGCCGAGCTCGACTGCAAATGGGTCATCCAGGGCTGGGACGGCATCATCCCGGGGCTTCAGGCCCGCAAGTTCGACGCCATCATGTCCTCGATGACCATCAACGATGACCGCAAGAAGCAGATCCTGTTTTCTGACCCGTACATGACACCGCCATCGGCCTGGTTTACGCCCAAGGATTCGACAATCAGCTCACCCAATGAGGAAAGCCTCAAAGGCAAGAGCATCGGTGTACAGCGGGGTACGGTTCAGGACAACTACGTGACCGACCACTACGGCAGCAACGCAAGCATCAAGCGCTACGCCACGGCAGATGATGTCGCCATCGATATGGAAGCCGGCCGACTCGACATCGCCTTTCTTGACTACCCCACCGGCAAGGCCGCCCTGGTCGACAGCAAGAGCGGCCAGTTCAAGACCGTCGGCGAGATGCTGACCGAGCCCAAGAAATACTTCGGTGAAGGCTTTGGCATCGCCTTTCGCAAACGCGACCGTGAACTTGCCGAGACCTTCAACAAGGCGCTCGCCGAACTCAAGGACAACGGCACTTACAACACCCTCTACACCAAGTATTTCCCCGACGCCAAGGCCGAGTAAGCGGTTCACGCCGTCCTCGAGTCGACACAACAACGGCGCCTTTCAGGGCGCCGTTTTCGTGGGCAAAGCGTGAGCAACCTCAGGACTGGGGCGATATCGCGCGCTTGATCATGCCGAAGGCGCCGTCCGGCACCTCGGGCTCGTCGACCGCGAAGGTCGCTCGGCTCAATCGGCGCACGCGCTTCATGAACAAAGCGATCGCGATCAACGTCCCAAGTGCTGCCACCACGTAGCTTACGTTCAGGGGAAGCCCGAACCCGATCGGTGCGTACGCCAGATAGGTAAAGGTGGCCATGGTCATGAACACTGCCGGAATCGAGGTAATCCAGTGCGGTTTTTTTGCGAGCACCAGATACATGGTGCCAACCCACAGCGCGATGACTGCCGTGGTCTGGTTGGCCCAGGAGAAGTAGCGCCACAGCAGCGTGAAGTCGATGTGCGTCAGCCCATAGGAGGCCACGAACAAGGGGATGGCAATCCAGAGCCGGCTTGAAAACTGCTTCTGACCGATTTTCAGATAGTCGGCGATGATCATGCGCGCACTTCGAAAGGCGGTATCGCCTGAAGTAATCGGGAGCACAATCACACCAAGAACGGCAAGCGTGCCGCCAATGGCACCAAGCATCTGGGTCGAAACCGCACTGACGACTGCCGCCGGGCCACCACTTGCCAGCACCTCATTAAGGCCCTGGCTTCCGTTGAACAGGCTCATGGCCGCCGCCGCCCAGATCATCGCGATAATGCCTTCTGCAATCATCATGCCGTAAAAGATTCGGCGCCCGTTGTCCTCGTTCTCGGTCGTGCGCGAGATGATCGGTGTCTGTGTCGCGTGAAAACCTGACAGCGCCCCACAGGAGATGGTCAAAAACAGCAGCGGGAAAATCGGGGCGCCTTCAGGGTGCATGTTGGTAAGCGAGAGCTCCGGAATCGGTGCTCCGGTAACGATCAGCGCAATGCCAATGCCCAGCGCGCTGAACAAAAGCAGTGCGCCAAAATAGGGGTAGATGCGCCCGATCACCTTGTCGATCGGTAAAAGCGTGGCCACCAGATAATAGGCAAAGATCGCCAGAATGATCAGCGTTATGTTGAACGAAGACATGTTGGCCAGAAGCGCTGCCGGTGAGGTCACAAAGACCGTTCCCACCAGAAGCAGCAGCAAAATGGCAAAGCCGTTGACGATGTGTTTCATCGACTTGCCCAGAAACTTGCCCGCCAGTTGCGGCAGATGCGCGCCGTGGTTTCGAATCGAAATCATGCCGGTCAGATAGTCGTGCACCGCCCCTGCGAAAATGCAGCCAATGACGATCCATAAAAACGCCACCGGCCCATAGAGCGCGCCCAGGATCGGGCCGAAAATCGGACCGACACCTGCGATATTCAAAAGCTGAATCAACGCGTTACGCGGCGTTTTCATCGGCAGATAATCGATGTCGTCTCGAAGTGCGTGAGCGGGCGTGCGGCGCTGGCGCTTGACGGCAAAGACGCGCTCGACGAACAACCCATACGTGAAGTAGCCGCCAATCAACAAAGCGATCGCGATCAGAAACGTTATCATTGTGTGGTCCTCTGCATCCTGCGCTGACCACCCACACCATGACGGGGCGTGCGGTGGCTGATGTCGGTCGGGGTAAAGCGTAAATGATGCCCACCAAACCTGAAAAGCCGCCCAAGGGGCGGCTTTTCAATAGGCTACGCCGAATCAAGTAGTCAGACCGTTAGACCTTTGTCGGGACCGTTACACACTCAGCGCTTACCGGTCAAAGCCTCTCTAAGCCACCCACCGCACTGCTGAATCAGCTGATCGGACAGCGGGTGCTGACCCACACGGCGCATGAACCCATGAATCACTCCGTAGTAGCGGCTAGCCACCACCTGCGTACCCGCCTCGGCAAGTTTTTGTGCGTAGCGCTCGCCTTCGTCTCGAAGCGGATCGAACTCCGCCGTGATCACAAGCGCCGGCGGAACCCCCTCAAGGTCGTCACGTCCCAAAAGGCCGGCTCTCGGGTCGAGCGCTTCGGCTGGATGGCTCAAGTACTGCGCCACAAACCAATCCCGCGCCCCTCGGGTCAAGCCGTATCCTTCCGCAAACGTCGAAAGCGACGGGGCTCCCTCGGGTGAAAAGTCGGTCTGAGGGTAGATCAGGCACTGCGCCCTGAGCGGTGGCGCGTCGGCTCCCCGATCACTCAGTGCCGTGACGGCCGCCAGCTGGCCGCCTGCACTGTCGCCGGCAACGGCCAGGCGCGCGCGATCGACGCCATGAGTGTGCGCGACAGAACGCACGTGAGCCAATGCGGCCAGGCAATCATCTGCCGCGGTGGGAAAGCGGTGCTCGGGCGCCAACCGATAGTCCACCGAAATAATGACGCACTTCGAGGCCCGGCACAGTGCCCGGCACAGCGTGTCGTAATTGTCGACGCTGCCGATGGTGAAGCCGCCGCCGTGAAAAAACAGCACACCGGGTCTTGCCGCACTCGAGCCATGAACGGTCGGGGTGTACCAGCGAAGGCCGATGCGCCCATCTTCAACGTCGATAACGTCATCAGTGACCTGCTTGACCGGATACTCGGAGGGCGGCCGAGTAATGGCCGCATTACCCTCATCGAAGAAGGCGCGAATGACCTCGACGCCTGCGTTCTTAAAATCCGGCCACGGGCGCGCGGCGGCGTCTTCGAGCCATTGGCGAAAACGAGAGTCGAGTGGCATCTGGGCGTGCTCCCTGAAGTAAGGTGTGACTCAAGCGTAGCCAACCCGCCGCGCAACATGACAGACCCGAACGACTTCGCCACAATGCAGCCCATCGAAACAACGCTGGATGCCCTCAATGCCCAAGCTGTCACACCCCGCCCTTTTTGCCTCGATCACACTCAGCGCCCTTCTGCTCAGTGGCTGCGACCGCCCGGCACCGCTTCATGTGGCCGATGGCCAGGCACAGGGCACCAGCTACCACCTCAAGTGGTGGATCGAGTCAGACACCGACGCCTCGGACGAGGCCATTGGCAAGGCCATCACGCACACACTCAAGCGCATCGACAAGGCGCTCTCGACGTACCGCGACGACTCCTGGCTTGCCGAGTTCAACGCCCGCCGTGATACCGACTGGCACCAGGCCCCGCCCTCGGTCATCGAACTTCTCGGAATTGCACGCCAGGTCAACCGGCTCTCGGGCGGCTGTTACGACCCGACCGTTGGCCCGCTCTTTCGTCTGTGGGGCTTTCACGACGAGAACTTCCACGTCCCGGATAACGCCGCGATTCAGGCCGCGCGCACCCACATCGGGCTGGACAAGATCGAGGTCGATGCAGAACGTGGGGCGATTCGAAAACGCACACCGAACGTCACGCTCGATGTCTCCTCCATGGGCGAGGGATACACCATCGAGCAGCTCGCACGCGAACTCGAGGCCCACGGCGTGCAGAACTATCTGGTGGAAATGGGCGGGGATCTCTACGCCAAGGGCCGCAAGCCCAGTGGCGAGCCCTGGCGGGTCGGGGTGGAAGTGCCGAAGCCCGATCAGCTGTCGGCTCAGCGCGTATTCGAGGTTCAGGACAAGGCAGGGGTTTCACTCAATACATCAGGCACCTACCGCCGCTACTTCGATGACAACGGCCAGACCTATGGCCACGTGATCGATGCCCGCACGGGCCGCCCCGTACAGCACCATCTGGTGTCGGCGTCGGTGTTCGGCCAGCGCCCGGCGCTGACCGATGCCTGGGCCACGGCCCTTTTGTGCCTGGGCCCAAAGGAAGGGCTCGCCGCTGCCAACCAGCTCGATATGCCGGTTTATCTGATCGAAAAGACATCAAACGGGTTCAAGACGCAGGACAGCGAAGCCCTTGATCGCTCGACACTGATCAAGGCCTCCAGTGACGATTAAGCGACGTCAGCGCAGCGCGTAACGCATGAAGCCGACGATCCAGTGCGCCATGACAGTATCGTCGGCCTCGGCGCTCAAGCTTGCATGGCCGGCTCGGCGCACATGCTCATCGAGCAGTTGAACCTTGGCATCGATCAGCTCACTGCTGCAGGCCCGGGTAAATTCAGGGTGACCCTGAACGCTCAAGAAGCAGTCGTCATACTCCAGCATGTAATAGGGGCAAAAGGCGCTTTCGGCCAGCACCTCGGCGCTGTCGGGCAGCTCGACGACCTGATCCTGATGGCTGACCACCAGATCCATGCCGTCTTGCCATGGGTTCATCCACGGCAGCTGTAAGGTGACGGCGTTGAACGACATGCCAATCCCCCAACCTTTCTCACTTTTTTCGACCCGGCCCCCAAGGGCCTGCGCGATGATCTGGTGACCAAAGCAAACGCCCACCAGCGGGCAGCGATGCTGCCAGAGACGCTGAATGAAAGCTTCGAGCTGTCGAATCCAGCTCAATGGGTCATAGGCGCTGGCCTTGCTGCCGGAGATGAGCCAGGCATCTGCCTCGTCAAGCTGTTCGGGCAACTCTCCTTCATGCACCCGCCAGACCTCGAACGTCAGCGACGGGTCGGCCTTGTGCAGAAGGCGTCGATACATCTCAGGATAATTGCCATGGCCCTTGGCGATGGCCGGGGCCATGTCGTCGCACTGCAGTATTCCAATGTGCATAAAAGCCTCTCAAACAGGGAAAACGCGCGGTATCCACTATAAAACGTCCATCCACGCAAACTCTTGATGGACAAGCGCCCCGCGCATGACACCAGTCACGGGGCTTGGATACAGCCGGGCCGATCAATCCAGTAAAATCAGATCGGTTCAGCCGTCGATGTCCTGTCGGCTCGGCAGATCAGGCCCTCGCCGCGAGCAGGTCACCGCCGCTGCCTTGTGGCAGAAATGCAGCATCGATTCAATGTGAGAGGCCTTAAGCGCCGCAAGCCCTTCCGGCGATGCCATGCCCTGCTCGTCGAGCCAACACAAAAGCGCGGCTTGGAAGGTATCCCCCGCACCCACGGCATCGACCAGCTCGACCGGCTCGCCCTTGATGTCGATCGGCTCGTGATCATGGGTGAATGCAAGCGCGCCCTCACCGCCACGCGTGACAACGACTAGCCGGCAGCGCTCGGACAGAAACGACCGGGCAACGTCTTCAAGCGTTCGTTCGGGGTAAAGCAGCGCGATGTCTTCATCGCTGACCTTGATCAGATGCGCCCAGGCAGCAAAGGCCTCGACCCGATCCTGCCACCGGCGAACATCCGGCTCGATGCTCAAGCGAATATTGGGATCGAGTGAGACCAGACGCCCCTTCGATTCGCGCTCCAGAAGCGTCATCAAGGTGCCCGCTGTCGGCTCGACCACCAGCGAGTAAGACCCCAGATGGATGCCGGAGACCGTCTCGGCCAGTGCCGGCAAATGCACGTCCTCGAGACTCCTGTCGGCCGCCTTTTCACCATAAAACGCGTATTGGGGCGCGCCGTCGGATCCAGGGGCGACCATGGCGAGCGTCGTTGGCGCATCGAGCCGCACCAGATAGTCGGTCGTGACGCCTTCCTTTTCCAAAACCGAATAAAGACGATCGCCCAGGAAATCGTTGGCAAGGCCGGTCAGAAGGCCCGCGTTTCGCGCCATGCGCGCAAGCCCAAGCGCCACATTGAACGGCGAGCCGCCTGCAATCGCGTTAAATGAAAGGCCCGAGTGACTCGATTCAGTGTCGTCGACAAAAAAATCGAACAGTGCTTCTCCGCAAATCAAAAACATACAAAACCCTTGAACTGTGTAAATGGGGCAAACCCCGTTGTCATTTTCAACAATTATTGCGACTAAACAATAATTACTGCGACAATCTCTATGTTGAGTTTACATAGAGCGCGCCCTTGTGACGGTTTCACTCAAACAATGCAGAACCTTTAGCTTTTCAGATGGCACTCTCAAAGACGAAGCTGAGCGCTTGGTCGTTTGGTGGTATGGGCCTATCGTAAAAAATACCCGCTCAGAAAGCGTCCCTAAAATTTATGTATTTTTCCGACCCATTGATAAGAATAACAATTTAGGGGATGTGATTGAGCGAACGACGGTCTTAACACATGTAGGGCTTTTGAGGATCGGTTCCGTCTGGGAAAAGGGGGTAAGCAACTCTCGCATCGCGTTTGATGAGAGAACATTCCCCGTTTCATTCTCTCCAGGCGGCTGGCGGATAGTCTCTCTAGATGACTTACTCAAAGCAGGGCGCAGCCTCTATACCTCCTTTCATGATGCAAACTATTTGCCACTGGACAGAAAGCAAAGATCTTACCTGATCGAATTTGACCTTCCAGATGGCAAACACTTGCTCATCCCTTGCACAGAATTTTTTACTCGCGTTTACGGCCGATCCTCTGAAATCAAGCGGGTGCTCGCCACTTATCCTTGGAAGGATGTCAAAGAACGTCTTTATCGACCGCTTAATGCGCCTGCAACCCCAGGTACATGGCCTGTCAAATTTACGTATCGTGTTCATAAACACGATGCCATTTTGCTCGCGCATATGCTGTACGATCCCTATGCTGAACAGGCTGCCAGAAGAATTTATTCGCAGATTGAAGCCCGCTTTCCCCAAGATAAGATACTTTTTGAGGTCACGCCTTGGTTCCAGGGAAGCGGAGAGCTTTCTGTTTATGGCGTTCCGATTGATGGTGGCAACACATTTCTAGGCTTGCAGATATTAGGGTGTACGCAGCCCGACGGTGCCACGATCCATCGCGAAAGAGAGAAGTCAACGACAGTACCAGCTACCGATGGCGATGATGCTCCCACTCAATTTCCCTATCATCAGCTTCAAGACATCCCCGATGTCATTGACCTGACGGATGACGAAGAGCCCGACCATGGCTCTTCTTGGCTAGACCTGACTGAGGACGAATTCGTTATTTTAGGTAAGCCTCGCGCCGTCTTGGATAAACGATATACCCGAAAAAACGTGCCTGATACACGAGGCGTCCCCGTTCCTGGCGACGAAACGATTTTCTCCACCGGAGAGCCCTATGGGTCAGGGAAGGGAGTGGGACAAGCATCTATTCACGCCCCCATTACACTGGAGTCGCAGGGCTTTCTACGTGATATGTGGAATGCGCTTCTCTATTTAAAATCCGCCTATCCCACGGCGATTCATAGCGTTAGCTGGTTTACCTTTGAAGATGGCTTCAGTACGTCTCCTGATCCTCGATTGATTAGTCTCGAACCCTTCGGTAAAGACGATGAGGTAGAAACGTCCGTGGCCAACTGGGTCTACATTGATACTCAGACCAAGGTTCCTCGGGGGATGCTCGTCATTAGGGTGCATGTGTTAGATCAAACGCTCTATCTCATGGAGCTTCAACGCCGTCCTCCAAAACCCAGAGCTAGCGGTGATGAGGAGGCGTCAAAACCACCCTCCTACAAAGGCTTAGTCTTCACTCTGAACCACCAGGGGAGCTTTGAACACTGGTTACGCCAGGTACTCTCCAACGTGCGGCATGTCCAAGGGGTCGTACAGAAGTTGGCAGGGCACTGCCCAGGGGTTGCTGATACGTTCAAGCACCCTAAAACCAGACATGAGCATGTTCCCTGCGAAGCTGCAGTCTTAAATGCCTTCAGCAAGGTCGGTATCACACGTGGAGATCTAGCCATGTATTAAGCGAGCAAAGCGTACCTGCGATACCAACCAACTGATACATACCTCAACTGAGTGAACGTAAAATATGGGTGAGTTATACATCTCTCGTGTAGAGCAAGAGGCTTTAAAAAAAATTGATTCAGATGAACTAAACTCGATAGTCATGGAATGCATTAGGAACTCACAAACAGGCGGGATTTATCAACTTGGATTAGAAGGCTGCGGCATATATATTTCAAACAAACTGAGAGATTTCCAAAAGGCAATTGATTCGCATAGCAGGGCGAAGTCTTCTAAAAAACGCGAAGAAACAGAGTACCAAATGCGGCGAGCAGCTGATGATCTGACACATGCAGTTCAGGATATGCAGGAGCGAATGAAAACAGAAGAGAGGGAGAAGCAACTATTTTTGATCGATGATTATATTACCCCCCTTTTCAATTTCAGTGGCAGCTTAGAAGTAAAACTAAGGTATCAGTGGCGCAAAAATACGGAAGAGGATTGGACATATGGCATGATTACTTTCCAATATACTCCCGATCTTACCCCTGACTACAGCATGCCATTACCTAAACGCAAACCGAGTGCTGCTAAACTGGCTCAAGAACGACAAGAGAAGCTGAGACGTGAATGGGAACACCTAAAACTGCTAAGCCTCCACTCATTAAGAGATTTTTTTAGGGACGGTGGAAATGGCTGTGACATACCTCTAAGCTTCAAGGTTACTACTGACTCCTATAGCCGTGGCCTCAATAATTTCAGTGCTAATTTTTGGCGTCAAAATTCTTCTCAAAACCAAAAAAACTAGGCATTTCAAGACTATTAAATCTGCCAGCTTGCTTTTGGCAACCCAGCATAAAAAGCAAATATTTTCCCAAGGGACACATTGTGATGATCTACTATTTAAAGCTTACTATTTTAAATTAAAACGAAATAACACTTTTTGAGTTAAAATACAACTTCTCTGAAAAAATTGGCTAATCGTATACTTTCACACGTTTCAAGCATCATGGCCCGATTTTAGGGTAGCAGGCACCTCAGCTAAGATACCCCTACATAGCGTAGGGGCAGTGTTAGTTTGATTGTTTCACATTGCATTTTCTGCAAGTCGGTTATTATTTTCTAAATTCGCAACAACATTATATATCGTGCATTCTTCCAGTTTGCCTTGATAAGCGCATAGCCTCGTGTTCCTCTAATGCTAAAAGCGTTTCAAGTAATTCTTTGGTTCCACGAATTTCAGCTTTGCCGATCAGGCTGCGATATAAACTGATGGCTTGCTCATGGAAATCTAGTACTTCTTTGCAGATAGCATCAGCCCCTAGCGTGGCGTAAGGCGCATCGCAGGTTCGGTGGCTGCGAATAGGTTGATGAGAGAGGTAGTCGTACACATAGGTATGTAATACGCTGTCGCTTGCGTTGTCTTCAAAGCCAGCGATTACCCGCTGCATTTCTTCCTCATGAAGAGACAGATAGTTAAGCAGCATTTTTGCGCGTTCTTCCTCGTGCTGATTAGCGCAGTGGGCCAAGCACTGGGCAAGATGGGCATGTAACTGACGTGTCCAATCGATTAACTCGCCAAACGTTTTAATCTCCATTTCTTCGTTCCTTACTTTTTGCAGTTGCGATTAGTGGGAATGCGTGTGGTCGCTATCGGCTGAGCTGTTGCTCTTGGCAAGAAATAGCCACTCGCCGATGAGCAGCACGGCCATCACTCCGGCAGCAACGACAAGTACCAGTGGATCGGAAGTGGCTTTTACCCAAACAAAGCCACCCAGTACGAGGACATCTAGCAAGATGGCAATGCTAGGAATAATCGCGTTAGCGCCCACGCTTTCCCTGAGGTGACGCAACACTCCCCAATGGATAGCCATATCCATGATCAAGTAAAAAATAATGCCGAGCGCCGCAATTCGGCTAAGGTCAAAAAATGCAGTCAAGACTAAGCCGAACACAATGGTGTACACCAACGTGTGCTTTTGCAGGCTACCTGGCATATGGAAGTGGCGGTGTGGAACCAATTTCATTTCAGTCAGCATAGCGAGCATGCGTGATACCGCAAACACACTGGCGATGATCCCACCTGCTGTGGCTAGCATGGCTAAAACAACGGTAAAGCCAACGGCGGCTTCACCAAGCGCAGGCCGGGCCGCTGCCGCCAGCGAATAGTCTTGAGTTTCGATAATCTCAGACAAGGAAAGATTGCTGGCCACCGCAAAGCCTACAAGTGCATAGATGACTACGCATAGCGCGATAGAGATCATGATGGCCTTGCCCAGGTTGCGCTTTGGGTTTTTCAGCTCCGAGCCACTATTGGTAATGGTCGTAAAACCCTTGAAAGCCAAAATACCTAACGCCGTAGCGCCCAAAAAGCCCGAGAGGGTTGGAGATGGCGCATCTCCGCCAGTTCCCATGCCGATAGAATCGGCTATAAAGACACCAACAATACCAAACACGATGATGCCGCCAATTTTGATGAAACCCAGCACCGAAGCGACTGTCTCGATCAATTTATTGGCGGATAAATTGATCAAAAAAGCCGCTAGCAATAAGCCAACCCCGAGTAGTGGCACAAATAGCGAGCGATCGCCCAGGTCAAATAACTCCAGCGTGTAAGAACCGAAAGTTCTCGCTAAAAAGCTTTGCGCGATCACCATGGAAAAATACATCAATAGCGCATGAAAGGCGGTGGGAAGGGTTGAGCCATACGCTTTTTGCAAATACATGCCAATCCCCCCGGCAGATGGGTAGGTATTCGACATTTTGACGTAAGAATAAGCGCTGAAAGAGACAATGATTGCGGCAGCTAAAAAAGCCAGGGGGAATAGAGAGCCGGTCATTTCTGCCATCTGTCCGGTTAACGCAAAGATGCCTGCGCCGATCATTACCCCAGTGCCAAGCGCTACGGCACCGATGAGTGAGAGACTTCCTTCTTCGTACTGTGGCGTTCTATCCTAGTCAGCCATACAAACACTCCTAGAAATAAAGACCAAGGCGTGCAGATTCTGCGCCTTAGGCAAGCGTCTGATAAGTGCTACGCAAGTCTGGTTGAATTAGCTGAATACAACCTGAATATAGTCCAGTTAATTATCTGACCCAGATCATGCTTTGGCGTAAGCGAGGTAGGCTTAACCTACCAACATGCGTAATGGCATCCACAGACCCATGGCGATCATTACCAGATTTTCAGTTAACGATACAAAGCCCAGCGGCACATTACTGTTTCCACCTACGCAGGCGCACTTCAGCTCCCGCTTGTCGATATAGACGGCTTTAAACACAGAGGCGGCACCTACCGTACCAACAAATAGGGCAAGCGGCGCGGAGAACCAGGTTAATGCCCCGGCCAGCATGAGCAGGCCAGCTAGTGTTTCGGCGTAAGGGTAAACGTAGCTGTAGGGCACATAGCGCTGAGCCAGCAAATCGTAGTTCAAAAACATACTGCTGAAACTTTCGACATCCTGCAGTTTCTGCAGGCCAAGTAGCACCATGGCGGTAGCCACCGCATATTCAGGCATACGCGCTGTGAGAAACGAACCCTGGTCGGCCCAACTAATCGATAGACCTATTAGCAGCGCGACGGCAAAAATCGCCAGTACAGGTCGATAAGTCGTTTCATTTGAATTGGAAACGCTCATACCCAAATGTTTGCGTAATTCTTCATAGCCTCCAATGCGGCTATCACCGATGTACACTTGGGGCGTGGTGTCGACGTTTTCTTGCGCCTTGAACGCGTCTATCTCATCACGGGAGGTTAACGTGTGATCGTCAACCTCAAAGCCTTTACGCTTGAGTAGATCAACCGTTTTCAAACCGAACGGGCACATATGCTCGGCGGTTTTCATCCGGTAAACCCGTGCAGAGGTAGTGGGTGCTGACCTTGGCATTGTGCCTCCTTCGCTAAAAACATGGTGTTAATTAACAGCATAGAACCTTTGTGCCACACACAGGCAAGTATAGCCTACTCCTTTATTTTAAAATTTTAGTTACGGTTACGAATAGGTTTATGCAACGATAGACATATATGTTAAACAAAAGGGCCAGCATGAAGGCTGACCCTATATTTTAAATTATTGACTATATATTAATAGTCAACATGTAACTCATAGCGGTTATTGTCATTTTCTTTAGTACCTCCCAGTGCATTGCCTTTTACTTCAAGCTGATAATTGCCTGGCTGCAGTTGGCGGACCATTTCAAAATGGCCACGTGGGCTGGATGCTTCTGCAATCTGCTGTCCAGCTGCATTATAAAGCACAGCAGAGATACGGTTACCAGTGCTGGTTGCGCCTGGAAAGTGCTCACTCGTCACTTGTAGGGTAGTCGCTTCTTCAATGTTAATATTGAAACGTTTGGATTGCCCCTGAGCAAGAATCTGTGTAGAAGAGACGCCTCTTTCAAGTAGCGGCAGATCCTGGGTTGTATTGCCGAAGTTAGCCAATACAGGTGTTGAAAGAATGCTGGCTACAAGCGCTCCAAAGAGAATTGATTTAACTTTCATGATAATTACTCCAGTGGTTGATGATTTGTTTATATTATCTGTGGTTTTTGAAACAAAGCTGAATTTAAAAATAAAAACAATAAAAAAAACGCCACCAATTGGTGACGTTAAAAGTTACCCATTACCAGAGTTGTTAGAACATCATTCTAACACCGGCCACCACTCCAGTGTCTTCCGTGTTGTCGCCACTGGCTCGGGAGAGATCTGCAGTGTCGCCGTACTCTTTCTCCCAATAGGCACCGACGTAGGGGGCGAAGCGTCGGGTCACTTCGTAGCCTAGCCGTAGGCCAGCACGAACGGAGTTAAGCCCTTGGCCCACCCCAAACTCCTCGACTTCGCTAGCAGCAACGGCAATTTCGGTACGCGGCTGTAGGTAGAGCCGCTGCGTCAGGCGCAGATCGTACTCGCTTTCCAGGCTGGCGGAGATATCGCCTTCATCGCTTATCCTCAAGTCGAGATCGGTCTCGAAGCGATAGGGGGCGAGCCCCAATAGGCTGATGACGCCATAAGTGCGTTCGGCGTGATCATCGGAGAAAACACCGCCTTGATAACCGACCCCCCCCTGTAACTCCCAAAAATCAGCCACTAGACGACTATAGAGTAGTTCCAGAGACTCAAATTCAGCATCTTCACCGTCGCCCTGGACATTTTCGCCTTCTGACTTTAGGTAAACGCGGTTGATATCTCCGCCATACCAGCCTTGAAAGTCCCATACCACGGTTTCTGGGCCTTTATCAGGCACGCTGTATTCGAGCCGATCAAACAGGGCGGTCTCAAGTTCCAAGCGCAACGCTATTGAAGGGTGCTCGGTCCGCCGACGGATTTCTTTAGCACCTCGGCGTAGACTTCCAGTGGGGTTCGCCAGTCCAGCGTCTGGCGAGGCCGTGTG
>NZ_JAMLJJ010000007.1 GCF_023736155.1 Larsenimonas salina
CCCCGCGCCGATGGTAGTGTGGAGCTTCTCCATGCGAGAGTAGGTCATCGTCAGGCATCTATACCAAGGCCCCGATCAATCGATCGGGGCCTTTTTTTATGCCTGAAATATACCCCGTGCGTAAAGCCCTGCGCGAGTACATAACAACACAACCGCGGTGGTTCTTGGGTGCGATCAATTTCCTTTAAGAGGCTCAATAAGAGCTTTCGTCGTTCATCGAGCTCAAGCTGGCGATGTCTCTATGCTTAAAAGGGGCTGCATCAAGCGGCGATAGTAAGCTTGAAGCTTGACTGGTCTGCAATAGACTCAGGGTCAAGGAAGAGCTTACTGAGCGGCGACATGCGGTCACGATGCTGGCTGCTGGCTGCTGGCCTCAGCTTGGTGCAGGAGAGAATCGACCGGTGAGTGGTCGAACGCGACAGGAATAGGGGACTTACGAGGAGGAATGCCCTTTAAATGCGCCTTGAATGCACCTAAAGGGAAAGGAAATAGCCTTAAGAATGTTATGAAAAGGGAATTTGCTATGCCCCTTTCTTTTCTCTCATAAGGCTTTCATGTCATGCATTGGTTGTCTGGTCAAAACCTGTCTGACCAAACCTTTATGCCTCTTTCGCTTCAGTACTCTCATAACGCTCTCGATCGACTTTCAGGTAGGCCACACCCTCATCGGTAGCAATATAAAGATCTTCAACGCCTGGGCGGTTAAGCAATGTGGTGCGCGTGCTCTCAACGCTTTTGAGCTGGTCATCCGACAGCGGCAGAAGAACGCTTGAGAGGTGTCGTGGTGTTTTGAGTGGTGCGCACACAATGAACCAGATAATGGCCACAAGGCTTGTAAACCAGAATACGCCGTTAGTGCCAAACGATGAGGCAATGACTCCGCCGCCAACACCGCCCACAGAGGCGCCCAGGAACTGGCTGGTCGAATAGAGACCCATGGCCGTTCCTTTTGCGCCTGCAGGCGCAATCTTACTGATCATCGATGGCAGCATGGATTCCATGAGGTTGAAGGCGATGAAAAATACCCAAAGCAAGGTTATAAGCCCCCACAGCTTGGAGGGCAGCAGTGCAATCAAGGCAAGGGCGATGATGAATGTGGCGATTGCCCCCATGAAGACGGGCTTCATCTTGCGATATTTTTCGGCGGCGATTATGAACGGCACCATCGCAACGAACGCGACCGCCATGACAGGCAAATAAATGAAGCCATGATCCATTGCGGGAATGCCGATCGCTTTCAAACGGATCGGGATGGCTACAAAACAAGCTGTCAGGATCAGGTGCAGTGAAAAGATCGAAAAATCGAGCCGGAGCAGGTTGGGTTCAGTAATAACGGTTTTGATCTGACCCAGATTCAAGCCAACGTCATGGTGGTTTTTGGGGGGCGCGGCAGGCACAAGTTTCCAAAGTACGACCAGACTCAATGTGGCAAGGATTGCGGTTGCCCAGAAAATGCCCTCAAGCCCTGTGAATCGTGCAAGTACGGGGCCTGCCACCATCGCAGCAGCAAAAGCCAGTCCGATGCTCATGCCTACTGCCGCCATGGCAGTCGTTCTGACTTCTTCCCGCGTCCGATCTGCCAGCAGGGCCATGATGGCCCCGGCAATAGCGCCACTGCCCTGCAGGGCCCGACCGGCAATAACGCCGTAAATGGATTCGGACAATGCCGCAACAATACTGCCGATGATGAACAATCCAAGCCCCAGGCTGATCACCGTCTTTCTGCCGATCTTGTCGGAGAGCATGCCGAAGGGAATCTGCAAAATGGCCTGAGTAAGCCCGTAGACGCCAAGGGCAATACCAATCAAGGTCGGCGTCGCATGATCAAGGTGACTGCTGTACAGGGCGAGCACTGGAAGCAGCATGAAGAGCCCGAGCATACGAACCGCGTAAAGGCTTGAAAGGCCTACTATCGCTCTAAGTTCGATAGGAAGAAGGGCGGGCTTTTTCATATGCGACCAACGTTTTACAGGTTAATAGAATCCAAGTCTCGGGTCAGACACGCAGGTTCTGATCCGGTTCATGCGATGTGTGTGGCATAATGTCGCGCGGGGTGCGAGCCAAACTGGCGTAGTAGCGCGCTTTTAGGCAGGGCAAAGCATACAAGATGTATGTTTTTAGTGCATCGGGTGCTTGTCGGGGCCTGTCCGCTATCTATAATATGAACCCCGCTAAGTGGCTGAGACAGCAGCAAACACGGCGAGTTCCTGAGCGTTGTGATTTCGCACCGAAGCTCGCTGGCGCTGAAAGCTAGCCTATCGGCGATGTGCAGTCCGACCGGTTGCGCTCCGTCGCCTTTCATTGAGCGTATGTTTCTGCCGTTTATCTAGCTGGACTCCCGCGAATCGTGTTGCCCGCATCTTTTATATGGGGACAACTCCATCAGTCACAAGTAACAACTGTGTCGATGCGTGGGGTTATGGAATGCATTTCATGCGATCAATCCTGGCTGTATGAAGTGCAAAAGGGCAGGGGCTACGTCCTCTGTAAAGGCATGAGGTCTCATAAAGAAGTGAGTTGATCGTGCAGGTCGTTCAAGAGAGTGCGAGATGAGAAAATCGAACTATACTAGCTTTTTCAAAAAGTTAGCCTTACTAGCCGGCACGGCCATGCTTTTGAGTGGTTGTGACGCGGCGCTCATGGATCCGAAAGGACCTATTGGCGAGCAGCAAAAGACCTTGATCATCACAGCCATCGTGCTGATGTTGATCGTCGTTATTCCTGCTATCGCGATGACCTTTATCTTTGCCTGGAAGTATCGGGCGTCCAACAAGGATGCTACTTACTCTCCCAACTGGTCGCATTCCAATAAGATCGAGGCCGTTGTATGGGGCATTCCCTGTGTCATCATTCTCGTTCTGGCGATCATTACCTGGAAGACGTCCCACTCGCTTGATCCGTTCAAACCACTGGATCATGAGAAGGCGCCGTTGAACGTCCGCGTTGTGGCCCTGGACTGGAAGTGGCTGTTCATCTATCCGGAACAGCAGATCGCGACCGTCAATGAAGTGGCGTTCCCGGTCGATCGTCCGGTGCATTTCCAGATCACGTCCGACACGGTCATGAACTCCTTCTTTATCCCGCGGCTTGGCAGTCAGATCTATGCCATGGCAGGTATGGAAACGGACCTGCACTTGTTGGCGAGTGAGCCTGGCGACTATCACGGATTCTCGGCTCAATACAGCGGTGCTGGGTTCTCGGGAATGGACTTCACTGCTCATGCGTATAGCGATGATCAGTTCGGTTCGTGGGTCGATCGCGTCAAGCAGTCTTCCAAGCAGCTCGATCAGGCCACTTATGACCAGCTAGCCAAGCCGAGCGAAGACGCGCCAGTAGAATATTATTCGACCGTGATGCCAAACCTCTTTGCCAGCATCATCCAGAAGTACATGGGCGGGCAGAGCGTAGGCGGAAATGAAGGTATGCATCATCAAGGTGCCGAGGAGTAAACATGTTCGGAAAATTATCGCTTGAAGCGGTGCCGTACCACGAGCCCATTATCATGGGGGCCATCGGGTTTATTATCCTGGGTGGTCTGGCTATGGCCGCCGCACTTACCTATTTCCGCAAATGGGGCTATCTCTGGAAAGAGTGGCTGACCAGCGTGGACCATAAACGCCTTGGCGTTATGTATATCATCGTCGCCATGGTCATGCTTCTGCGTGGCTTTGCCGATGCCGTCATGATGCGTTCGCAGCAGGCGATTGCCAACGGAGCCAACGAAGGCTACCTGCCTCCGCATCACTACGATCAGATCTTCACGGCGCACGGCGTTATCATGATCTTCTTCATGGCCATGCCGTTCATGATCGGTCTCATGAACATCGTGGTTCCGCTTCAGATTGGTGCGCGCGACGTTGCGTTCCCGTTCCTGAACTCGCTGAGCTTCTGGCTGTTCTTTGCAGGTGTTGTCCTGGTCAACCTTTCCCTCGGTCTGGGTGAGTTTGCAAAGACAGGTTGGCTTGCTTATCCGCCCTTATCGGGAATCAAGTACAGTCCAGGCGTAGGCGTGGATTACTACATTTGGGCACTACAGATATCGGGCATCGGTACGCTTCTGACCGGGGTGAACTTCTTCGTCACCATCTTGAAGATGCGCGCGCCTGGCATGAGCCTGATGAAAATGCCGATCTTTACCTGGACCATCCTGGTTACCGCGGTTCTGATCATGGCAGCATTCCCGATCCTGACCGCAACGCTTGGTCTGCTTACGCTTGATCGTTATCTGGAGATGCACTTCTTCACCAACGATCTGGGTGGCAACATGATGATGTATGTCAACCTGATCTGGGCGTGGGGCCATCCAGAGGTCTATATATTGATTCTGCCTGCCTTCGGTATCTTCTCCGAGGTGACGGCAACCTTCTGCAGTAAGCGTCTGTTCGGCTACACCTCCATGGTGTATGCAACAGCAGCAATCGGTTTCTTGTCCTTTATTGTCTGGCTGCACCACTTCTTCACCATGGGTGCCGGTGGCAATGTGAACGCGTTCTTCGGTATCGCGACCATGGTCATCTCCATTCCGACCGGGGTTAAGATCTTTAACTGGCTGTTCACGATGTATCAGGGGCGCGTTCGTTTCACGACGCCGATCCTTTGGACATTGGGCTTCTTGGTGACGTTCTCCATCGGTGGCATGACCGGTGTTCTTCTGGCGGTTCCGGGCGCAGACTTTGTGCTTCACAACAGTCTCTTCCTGATCGCGCACTTCCATAACGTCATCATCGGTGGTGTGGTCTTCGGTTATCTGGCCGGCTTTACCTACTGGTTCCCGAAAGCGTTCGGCTTCACATTGAACGAGCGTCTTGGCAAGTGTGCCTTCTGGTGCTGGCTCGTCGGGTTCTACTTTGCATTCATGCCGCTGTACGTACTCGGTTTCATGGGTATGACGCGCCGTTTGAATCATTACGATAACCCGGAATGGCAGGCTTACCTGATCGTTGCGGCTATCGGTGCGGGCATCATTGCGCTCGGTATCGGCTTCCAGCTGCTTCAGATCGTCGTGAGTGTCATGCAGCGTCACAAAAACCGTGATGTGACCGGTGACCCGTGGGGCGCTCGTACCCTTGAGTGGTCCATGTCTTCACCGCCCCCGTTCTACAACTTCGCGCATACGCCGGTTGTCAAAGAGCGTGACGCATTCTGGGACATGAAAGAAAACAAGGATGCGTACCACACGCCTCAGGGGTATCAGAAAATTCATATGCCTAAGAATACGGCTGCAGGACTTACCATCAGTGCGTTCAGCCTGGTGATCGGTTTTGCCCTAATCTGGCATATCTGGTGGTTGGCGATTGTCGGCACGGTCGGCTGTTTGATCTCCGTAATCGTTCGTATGTTCAACGATGACATCGATTACTACGTCCCGGCTGAAGAAGTCGAGCGTATCGAGTCCGAACATCTCAAAAACATTGCAAATCAGGCGTGAACTATGTCGACTGAAGCAGTAAACAACCACAACGCTCATGCCCACGGGCATGAGCACGAGCACCACGATGCATCAGACATGAAAGTCTTTGGCTTTTGGGTCTATCTGATGACGGACTGCATTCTGTTCGCAACGATCTTTGCGACGTTTGCAGTGCTGGCGAACAGTTATGCCGGCGGTCCGACAGGTGCCGAAATCTTTGAGCTGCCCTTCGTTCTTACCGAAACCATGATCCTTCTGGTGAGCAGCTTTACCTTTGGTCTTGCATCCATTGCAGGCCATCATGGCAAGAAGTCATCGGTGCTTGGCTGGCTGTTCGTGACATTCCTGCTGGGCCTTTCGTTCATCATCATGGAAATCTACGAATTCCATCATTTGATTGCCGAAGGGTTCGGGCCGCACAACAGCGCGTTTCTCTCTGCGTTCTTTACGCTGGTAGGAACTCACGGTCTTCACGTGACCTGCGGCTTGATCTGGTTGGTCGTCATGATGGTTCAGATCAAAAAGAACGGTCTTGATACCAACAACAATACACGAATGATGAACCTGAGCCTGTTCTGGCACTTCCTGGACATCATCTGGATCTTCGTGTTTACCGTTGTCTATCTGTTAGGGGTGTTGTAATGGCACATAACGAGCATACTTCACACGGTGGAGCGAGCCATGGGACTGTCAAATCCTACATTGTAGGGTTTGTCCTGTCGGTCATTTTGACTGTCATCCCATTCTGGATGGTCATGAGCGGCTCATTTTCGAAAAGCGTGACCGCGATCAGCATCTTTGTGCTCGCGTTCATTCAGCTGTTCGTGCATCTGGTCTACTTCCTTCACATGAACCGTTCTTCCGAGCAACAGTGGAACGTAATGGCGTTCGTTTATACCGTCATTATGGTGGCTATCCTGGTCATTGGTTCGCTGTGGATCATGTTGAATCTGAACTACAACATGATGATGGGCTGAGACTCAGTGGCTGAATGTTGAAAAACTATGTTCAGATAACGAAGCCAGGCATTATCTTCGGCAATCTGATATCTGTAGCAGGGGGCTTTTTCCTGGCTTCTCAAGGAAGCCCGGATTGGCCCCTTTTCCTTGCCACGTTGATCGGTGTATCGCTGGTCATCGCGTCTGGGTGTGTGGTCAACAACTACGTTGATCGGGATATCGATCGTCGAATGGCGCGAACCGAACAGCGCGTGTTGGTGCAGGGGCTTATTTCACCCGCCATCTGCCTGCCTTATTCGATAGTGTTGGGGCTTGCAGGTGTGGGGGTGTTGGCGCTTTACACCAATGCCGTCGCTGTCATTTTCGCAATGATCGGCTTTTTCGTTTACGTCTTCCTCTACACGCTCTGGCTCAAGCGTGGGTCGGTTCATGGCACATTAATCGGAAGTATTTCGGGGGCGTGCCCGCCTGTGATCGGCTATTGCGCGGTTGCAGGACAATTCGATGCGGCTGCCTTGTGCCTACTGATCATCTTTAGCCTGTGGCAAATGCCGCACTCTTACGCAATCGGCATATTTCGTTACGACGATTACGCGTCTGCATCGATTCCCGTGCTGCCGGTCAAGCACGGTATAAAGACGGCCAAAAAGCACATCAAGATCTATATCGTAGCGTTCTGGATCGCGTCTCTGGCGCTGACATTGCTGGGATATACAGGCATCTTCTATTTTGTGGTTGCCCTGTTTCTTGGTGGGTACTGGTTGTATCTTGCGGTGTGCCCCAAAGCGCGAACAGATGATGCGCAATGGGCTCGGCGCTTGTTTTTCTTTTCCATCATCATTGTGATGGTCATGAGTTTTGCAATGGCGGTTGATTATCAACCTACTGCGTAAACAGGAAACCGGCTCGGCCGGTTTCTTTTTTTGTCAGAGATTGCTAATATCCCACCAATAGCCATGCAGAAAATGTGGGATTTAAAAAAACAGATCGATATTTCAATATCTTCACGATCAAGTAGCCGATTTACTTGCAGCCTACCTTCAAGATCAGCGGTGTCACGTTCTGTGTCACGTTGACGCACTCGTTTTTATTTATCCCTCAGTTACCTTAGTGTTCTCTCTTGACCGTACTAACGCTTATCGGCGCAAGAGGGCTGGATCATGCTTGGTTTGCACGCCATCGACCTGGCGCGATTTCAATTCGCGTTCACCGTGTCGTTTCATATTATTTTTCCGGCTTTTTCTATCGGGCTTGCCAGCTACTTGATGGTACTCGAGGGGCTTTGGCTCAAGACCGGCAAAGATGTCTATATAAAGCTCTATCACTTCTGGATTCGTATTTTTGCCGTGGCGTTTGGATTGGGCGTCGTCTCTGGGGTCGTTATGGCCTACGAGTTCGGTACCAACTGGAGTGGCTTTGCGGAAAAGGCAGGTGACATCACCGGGGTCCTTCTGACTTATGAAGTACTGACCGCGTTTTTCCTCGAGGCAGGATTTCTTGGGATTATGCTGTTCGGACAGGCGCGCGTGAGTAAGCGGCTTCATTTCCTTGCTACATGCATGGTTGCGATCGGTACTCTGATCTCCGCGACCTGGATACTGATGTCCAACAGCTGGATGCAAACGCCGGCCGGGTTCGAGATGGTCGATGGGCGTTTCGAGCCGGTCAGCTGGTTGGAAATCATGTTCAATCCTTCGTTCCCTTATCGGCTTCTGCATATGGTGCTTGCCGCGTTCATCTCGGTCAGCTTCGTGGTAGGAGGAGTCGGCGGCTATCATCTTCTTCGCGACAAGACGGACAAGGCGGCTCGCAAGATGTTCTCCATGGCCATGTGGATGGCCGTTGTGACCTTGCCGATTCAGATCATGGTGGGTGACGCGCATGGTTTGAATACACTGGAGCATCAGCCGGCCAAACTGGCTGCGATGGAGGGCTACTGGGGGCCGAAATCGGGCGAGACGGGCGTGCCGCTGACCCTCTTTGCGCTTCCGAACATGGAAACCGCGCAGAACGATTACGCGCTTGAGATTCCAAACCTGGCGAGCCTCTATCTTACGCATTCGTTGCACGGTGAGATCCAGGGGCTGAACAGCTTTCCAAAGGATGAATGGCCGGACGTTCCGCTTGTGTTCTGGTCGTTTCGTATAATGGTCGGGCTTGGAATGGCCATGCTGGGCATTGGTGTACTGGGACTTTTCCTTCGGTGGCGCAAACGCCTTTATGACACGCGCTGGTTCCATCGGCTGACGTTTTTTACGCTTCCCATCGGATTCATTGCGATCGTTGCCGGGTGGGTGACGACCGAAGCTGGCCGGCAGCCGTGGGTCATTTACGGGCTTTTAAAAACAGTCGATGCGGTGTCGCCGCTGAATGCGGGGAGCGTGGCGGCAAGTCTGAGCGGGTTTATTGTGGTCTATGCCATCATTTTCGGTATTGGTATCTATTACATGGCCAAACTGATCCGCAAGGAGCCCATGGGTGATGTGCCGGACGGCGGGCCGGGTCATGAGCGCCATCCCAAACGGCCATTCTCTGTGGTCGAGCAGGAGTTGGACGATGAGGAGGTTCGGTCATGAATGTGGCATTCGATTTACCGGTTATCTGGCTTTTTCTGATCGGCTTTGCCATTACCATGTACGTTGTGATGGATGGCTTCAGTCTGGGAGTGGGTATTCTATTTCCCTTCGTGAAGCATGATCAGCACCGTGACGTCATGATGAACTCGGTGGCGCCGGTATGGGATGGCAATCAGACCTGGATGATTTTGGGAGGCGCTGGCTTGTATGGCGCGTTTCCATTGGCGTACGCCGTCTATCTGCCGGCCATGTATCTGCCGCTGATCCTGATGCTGCTGGCGTTGATCTTTCGCGGTATCGCATTCGAGTTTCGCTTCAAGTCGAACCGAAGTCGCCCCTTTTTCGATATTGTGTTTAGCGCAGGCTCAATGGTAGCCACGTTCGCTCAAGGGGTTGTGCTTGGTGCCATCATCCAGGGTGTCCAGGTTGTTGATCGTCAGTACGCCGGCGGCACTTTCGACTGGTTCTCACCATTTTCATTGTTTACAGGCGTTGCCTTGATGCTTGGGTATGGTCTTCTGGGAGCATCTTGGTTGATTGTCAAAACCGAAGGAGGGCTACAGCGGCGGTTCTACTTTCTTGCTCGTCCGTTCGCGATCCTCTTAGCCGTGGCCATGGCGGTGGTTTCATTATGGACACCACTTGCCAACTCACGCATTTTCGATGTGTGGTTCACCATGCCGAACATGCTGTGGCTTGCGATCATGCCGATCATGTTTCTTGCGTTGGTGTACAGCATTATCAAGGGCATCATCGAGCGTCACGAAAAGTTGATCTTTGTTAAAAGCATTGCCTTGTTCGTGTTGGGTCTAATTGGCCTGATCATCAGCTTCTTCCCGCTATTGATACCGCCGTCCATTACGGTCTGGGAGGCGGCGTCCTCCCCGAAAAGTCAGAGCTTTTTGATCGTCGGATATTGCGTACTGATTCCAGTGATCCTTGCATATACCTTTTATAGTTATCGAGTCTTCAAGGGCAAGGTTAGGGTCGGCGAAGGCTATCATTGATTCTTCTGACTCAAGGGGCGCTTCGGCGCCCCTTTTTTGTTTTCGCATTGCGCGTCGGGTTTTGGATAGAATGTCGAACTTAGCTTATCAATAGGGTCGCTTTTATGACCGTGCGAGACTTGCTTCGGCTTTTGTGTGATGGCGAATATCATTCCGGAGAAGAGCTGGGTGAGTATTTTGGGGTGTCACGAACCGCGATCTGGAAACAGCTTAAAAAGCTTGAGCAGATGGGAATACCGATTGAGGCCACTCGAGGGCGAGGGTATCGCGTGCCGAAGGGGCGTGGCCCGCTCAATGGAAACGAGATCATTGCCGGATTGGGGCGTGAAGCTCGGCGAGGGCTGACGCGCTTGTTTGTTGAGGACTCGCTCCCGTCAACGAATGCGTTCATGCTCGACAGGTTTGTACACGGGGCCGGCCATGGCGAAGTCGCATTGGCTGAAGTCCAGACTGCAGGCCGTGGTCGTCGTGGGCGAGCATGGGTCAGTAGCTGGGGTCAGGGCGTCTATCTATCGATGGGCTGGCGTTTCTCCAAGGGCGTTGCTGCGCTTGAGGGGCTGAGTCTTGCCGTCGGGGTGGTCGTGGCCGACCTTCTTTCGGGTCATGGTGTGCCGGTCAAGCTTAAGTGGCCCAATGATGTGCTCGTTGAAAAATCCGGCGCCTTTTTCAAACTGGGCGGCAATCTTCTTGAAGTTCGAGGTGACATGGAGGGGCCCTGCGATGTGGTTGTCGGCATCGGGCTCAATATGGATGCTCCGGACCCTGCGCGACTGGCCGCTATTCAGCCGGTTGCTGGTGTGCGGGATTACGCAGAGCTTGATCGAAACGGGGTGGTTTCGGAGTTGCTCGAGCAGCTCTTGAAGCTGATGCCTGAGTTTGAGGCGGCCGGGTTCGAAGCGTTTGCCGATCGATGGAATACCTATCATGCCTTCAAGGGGCGCGAAATCATGGTTGCCCAAGGCAACGATGCCTTTCAAGCGTTAGCCCAGGGTGTGGATGAGTCCGGTCGATTACAGGTGGAGCGAGACGGTGTGATCGAGTGGCTCAGCGGAGGCGAAGTGACGGTAAGGGAGAGTGCATGATACTCGACCTTGATATAGGTAATACGCTCTCCAAGTGGCGGCTCAAGGATCCAATTTCCAGTGAGATACGGTCACGTGGAGCTGTCTGGACGCGTGAAGAGTGGCGCCCTGGAGCGGATATTCCCGATCTCGAAGTGATTCAGCGGGTCCGAATTTCAAGTGTTGCCCAAAATGAGGTTCTTCAGGAAACGGTTGCGTTGCTTAAAAAGCGCATTCCTTCCATCTATGTTGCCCGGCCTAGTGTCGAGGCACTGGGTGTCACGTGTGGTTATGATACGCCGGCAAAGCTCGGGGTGGATCGATGGCTGGGGGTGCTTTCGGGGTATCAGTTGACGGGGGGGTGCTGCGTCGTGGATTGTGGCAGTGCCATTACGATCGACTTCGTGCTTCCCGGTGGTCAGCATTTGGGGGGATACATCATCCCTGGGCTTCGTCTCATGAAGGAAACGCTCAAGCTTGGCACTCGGCGCGTGAGTATCGACCCGGACGCAGCTGTTGATGAGCTTCATTCTCCGGGGCGTAACACGGTGGATGCAGTTAACCACGGCGTATTTATGGCGGCCATCAGTGCCATCCAGCGCATCTACTGCGACGTGTGCGATAAGGAGTCGGTCGCCTTGCCGTTGATGTTGACCGGAGGCGATGCGCGGGTGGTATCGACTGCACTTGGTGTGCCGCACGCACTCTGGCCCGATATGGTGTATGGCGGACTCGAGGCCTTGTTTCCCATGACAAACGCAGAGCGTGCCGGGCGGCTTAGTGGGGCGCCGGCGCTGCCTGATACGCCATCGATCGAAAGGATACGCGCAGGTCTTGCATTTTCCACGTTGCTTTGACACAATGCGCACCGTCTTGAGGCGAGCCCCTGCGGATGCAGGTTACTGAATTCGAAAGGGCTTGACATCGCATTCATCAAATGTAGAATGCGTCGCCAGTTGGAGGGATTCCCGAGTGGTCAAAGGGAGCAGACTGTAAATCTGCCGCGAGAGCTTCGAAGGTTCGAATCCTTCTCCCTCCACCAACTTCAAGATATCACTTGGCTGGCGGGCATAGTTCAATGGTAGAACCTCAGCCTTCCAAGCTGATGATGCGGGTTCGATCCCCGCTGCCCGCTCCAGATAGGCTCATGTAGCTCAGGGGTAGAGCACACCCTTGGTAAGGGTGAGGTCGACGGTTCAATTCCGTCCATGAGCTCCATATGTGTATTGTCTTGTTGCATGAATTTCCTGTCTACTTCTCGAAGGTTGCAAGGTGGTTAATAGGGGCGTAGTATTCCCGCCGCTTAGCAGGCTCTGAGGGTTGAATAGGCCAGTAGCTCAATTGGCAGAGCAGCGGTCTCCAAAACCGCAGGTTGGGGGTTCGATTCCCTCCTGGCCTGCCATCTGCAAGATGGTAGCCTCCTGAAATGTCCAAATCGTTTTGAATAGCTGTCGCACGCCCTAGGGAGTTTTGTTTCCATGAAGCATGAGGCTGAAGTGCAGGAATCGCGCCATGATGCGTTGAAATGGGCGGTTGTTGTTGTTCTTGTGGCGGCGATAGTGGTTGGTAATTCCTTCTTCTCCGATCTTGCACTTTTATACCGTGTGCTCGGGATTACCGCGCTCGGCCTGTTGGCAGCGTTCGTTGCGTTAATGACGAAACAGGGGAAGGAGCTGTCTGCGCTCGCCAAGAACTCACGTAAAGAAATTCAGCGTGTTGTCTGGCCCAGTCGTCAAGAGACGTTTCAAACAACAGCTATTGTACTGGTTGCCGTATTGGTTGTAGGGCTGGTGCTCTGGCTCATTGACACCTTCTTTGGTTGGGTGGTGTCGGGCATCATTGGTTAGGAGGCGTCATGGCTAAGCGTTGGTATGTAGTACACGCTTATTCTGGTTTTGAGAAATATGTGATGCGCTCCTTGAGGGAGCGGGTCAAGCTTTATGAAGTCGATGATCTTTTCGGGGAAATTCTTGTTCCTACGGAAGAGGTTGTCGAAATGCGGGATGGCAAGCGCCGCAAGAGTGAGCGCAAGTTTTACCCGGGCTATGTTCTGGTCGAGATGGAAATGACCGATCAGACCTGGCATCTCGTCAATGAGACGCCCCGCGTCATGGGCTTTATTGGCGGAACGCCGGAAAAGCCGGCTCCGATCACAACGCGCGAGGCGGATGCAATTCTGCAGCGCGTGCAGGATGGTAGTGAAAGTCCTCGTCCGAAAACCATGTTCGATGCAGGGGAGACCGTTCGTGTAACCGATGGTCCCTTTGCCGACTTCAATGGTGTGGTGGAAGAGGTCAACTACGAGAAAAGTCGTCTTCAGGTCAGCGTGCTTATCTTCGGGCGTGCAACACCTGTCGAGCTCGAGTTTTCTCAGGTAGAGAAAGAGTAGTCTGGTTTGTGTCCGCCGGTTCGGTGGATGAAAACAGGGGAGCCGTTCAGGCGCTATAACCCAACTGGAGTAGAAAATGGCTAAGAAAGTCCAAGCGTATATCAAGCTGCAGGTTGCAGCCGGTAAGGCCAACCCGAGTCCGCCCGTAGGTCCGGCTCTTGGTCAACACGGCGTCAATATCATGGAGTTCTGCAAAGCGTTCAACGCAGCGACTCAGGATATCGAGCCGGGCCTTCCGACACCTGTCGTTATCACGGTCTATTCAGATCGTAGCTTCACATTCGTCACCAAGACGCCGCCCGCGGCTGTCCTGCTCAAGAAGGCAGCTGGCATCAAGTCGGGTTCTGGTGTTCCGAACAAGACCAAGGTCGGTACAGTTACTCGCGAGCAGCTCGAAGAGATCGCTCGCACGAAAGAGCCGGATCTGACTGCGGCTGACATGGATGCGGCGGTGCGTACCATTGCTGGTAGCGCGCGCAGCATGGGTCTGAATGTGGAGGGCCTTTAATAATGGCTAAGCTAAGCAAGCGCATGAAGGCGGTCCGCGAGAAAGTGGATCCGGCCAAGACATACAGCCTTGAAGAGGCAGTATCACTTCTTAATGAACTTTCTTCTGTAAAGTTCAAGGAATCGTTTGAAGTGGCTGTCAATCTCGGCGTCGATCCGCGTAAATCGGATCAGGTTGTACGTGGTGCGACCGTTATGCCTAACGGTACAGGTAATGACGTACGCGTTGCCGTATTTGCTCAGGGCGCTGCTGCAGACGCTGCAAAAGAAGCGGGCGCAGACATCGTTGGTATGGACGAGCTGGCTGAAGACGTCAAAAAGGGTAATCTCAATTTTGACGTTGTTATCGCTGCGCCGGACGCCATGCGCGTCGTCGGTCAGTTGGGTCAGATCCTCGGTCCGCGTGGCCTGATGCCGAACCCGAAAGTCGGCACGGTTACGCCGGACGTCGCTACCGCGGTTAACAATGCCAAGGCTGGTCAGGTCCGTTTCCGTACCGACAAGAACGGCATCATCCATGCCGGTATCGGTAAGGTCGGTTTCAGCGCTGAAGCTATTCAGGGCAACGTTGATGCTCTGGTTGCCGAGCTCAAGAAGCTCAAGCCGAGCACGTCGAAAGGGGTTTACCTGAAAAAGGTTTCTCTTTCCACGACGATGGGTCCTGGTGTTACAATCGATCATTCGTCTCTAGCATAATGGCTGGAGCGGAAAACTTTGCGGTCCCCGTGCTTGCGCGGGGTTCCGTCAAAGACCGTAGGCGCTTCGGCTTAATGTTATAAGACATGCCTACGCAGATGGTGACAGCGCCTGGCGCTGGCCATCTTCAAGGCTTCATCCCTGGATGAAGATAGATGGTAACCCCGCCGCCTCGATAATCGAAGCGGGTACGAAGGAGTAAGTAAAGTGCCATTAGGTCTCGAAGACAAAAAGGCAATTGTTGCTGAAGTCAGCGAAACCGCTAGCGCTGCACTCTCCGTCGTTGTTGCCGACTCTCGTGGTGTTACTGTTGGCGCGATGACCGAATTGCGCAAACAGGCTCGTGACAACAATGTTCAGCTGCGCGTAGTGCGCAATACGCTGGCTCGTCGCGCGCTCGAAGGCACTACGTACGAATGCCTGAATGAAGCATTCGTAGGGCCGACTCTGCTGGCTTTCTCCATGGACCATCCGGGCGCCGGTGCGCGTCTGTTCAAGGAGTTCTCTAAGCAAGAGCAGGCTTTCGAAGTCAAGGCAATGGCGTACGAGGGCGAGTTCATTGCAGCGGGCGATATTGATCGTCTGGCGAATCTGCCGACTTATGACGAAGCGATCGCCAAGCTGATGTCTGTAATGAAAGAAGCCTCCGCTGGCAAGCTTGTTCGAACTCTGGCTGCACTGCGCGACAAGAAAGAGGAAGAAGCAGCTTAATTGCTGTCCTCTGCAGGTGTATCCATTCATTGATTGAGCACGTGGTGCTCCGCAAAGATTTTAGGATTGAGTAATCATGGCATTGAACAAAGAAGACATCATCAACGCTGTTGCTGAAATGTCTGTCATGGAAGTCGCTGAGCTGATCGAAGCGATGGAAGAGAAATTCGGTGTTACTGCAGCAGCAGCTGTTGTTGCCGGTCCTGGTGGCGGCGAAGCTGAAGCAGCCGAAGAGCAGACTGAATTCGACCTGGTTCTGACTTCTGCTGGTGACAAGAAGGTTAACGTCATCAAAGCTGTTCGTGAGATCACAGGTCTTGGCCTGAAAGAAGCCAAAGGTGCTGTCGACGGCGCGCCGGCTACCCTGAAAGAGGGTATGTCCAAGGACGACGCTGAAGAAGCCAAGAAAAAGCTGGAAGAAGCTGGTGCAACTGTAGAACTCAAGTAATCGCATGATTGCTTGGTTGGGGTGCACTGCTTAACGCATCCACGGCTGGTGGCGGATTAACCGCTGCCAGCCTTTTTCTGTTGCTACCGACATACTCAATACGTCAGTCAACGTTATGGTGTGAGGTGTCGGACGAATTTAACAACGGCGAGCACAGGGCTTGCCGTTGGCGCCTGACAGGCCGGGCCTGTCGCGGCGTGCCGACCGTGCCGGTCACTCATGGTGAACAAGCTGGGGAATACAGATGGCTTACTCATACACTGAGAAAAAACGCATCCGCAAGGATTTTGGCAAACTGCCCCAAGTGATGGATGTGCCTTACTTGCTGGCCATCCAGCTTGACTCCTATCACGACTTCCTCCAACAGGAGATGGCGCCTGCAAAGCGCCGTGATGTCGGTCTGCATGCCGCTTTCAGCTCCGTGTTTCCGATCGAGAGCTTTTCGGGCAATGCAGCGCTCGAATACGTCAGCTACCGTTTTGGTACGCCCGCTTTCGATGTCAAGGAGTGCCAGCAGCGCGGAGTAACTTACTCTGCACCGCTGCGCGTCAAGGTTCGCTTGATCATTTATGATAAGGAATCTTCGAACAAAGCAATTAAGGACATTAAAGAGCAAGAAGTCTACATGGGAGAAATTCCTCTCATGACAGAAAATGGCACCTTTGTGGTCAATGGGACCGAGCGTGTCATTGTTTCTCAGCTGCACCGCAGTCCCGGTGTGTTTTTCGACCACGACAAGGGTAAGAGTCACTCGTCCGGTAAGCTGCTTTATTCAGCGCGAGTCATTCCTTATCGCGGTTCGTGGCTCGATTTTGAGTTTGATCCCAAAGATAACGTCTACGTGCGTATCGACCGCCGCAGAAAGCTGCCGGCAACGGTGCTGCTGCGTGCGTTGGGCTTCAGCTCAGAAGAAATGTTGGGCAAGTTCTTTGATACATCCGTATTTCATGTTGAGAAATCCGGATTCTCGGTTGACCTTGTTCCGGCGCGCCTGCGCGGTGAGACTGCGATCTTCGACATTCGTGACAACGAAGGTGGCTTGATCGTCGAAGAAGGTCGCCGTATTACTCAAAAGCATATTCGTCAGCTCGAAAAGGCCGGTATCGAACGTCTCGACGTTCCGATGGAGTACCTGCTTGGCAAGACGCTGGCAAAGGATCAGATCGACCCGAACACTGGAGAGCTGATCTGCAATTGCAATACCGAACTGACGGAAGATCTGATCGCCAAGTTGGGCCAGGCAGGCATTGCCTCGCTTGAGGTGTTGTATACCAACGACCTCGATACGGGTGCGTTTGTTTCGGATACGCTCAAACTCGATACCACCTCATCACGCCTTGAAGCGCTGGTTGAGATTTATCGAATGATGCGTCCGGGCGAGCCGCCGACCAAGGAAGCGGCAGAGTCCCTGTTCAACAACCTGTTCTTTACCGAAGATCGTTATGATCTTTCCGGTGTCGGTCGAATGAAGTTCAACCGCCGTCTGCGTCGGGATACCGATGAAGGCGAGGGCGTGTTGTCCAATGACGACATCGTAACGGTGATGCGTGAGCTGATCAGCATTCGTAACGGCGTTGGTGAAGTCGATGACATCGACCACCTGGGTAACCGTCGTATTCGAAGCGTCGGTGAGATGGCGGAGAACCAGTTCCGTGTCGGTCTGGTGCGTGTCGAACGTGCTGTACGTGAGCGTCTGTCCATGGCAGAAAGCGAAGGCCTGATGCCGCAGGACCTGATCAACGCCAAGCCGGTTGCGGCGGCGGTGAAGGAGTTCTTCGGTTCGAGCCAGCTTTCCCAGTTCATGGACCAGAACAACCCGCTGTCGGAGGTCACGCACAAGCGTCGTGTTTCCGCATTGGGTCCGGGTGGTCTGACGCGTGAGCGCGCCGGTTTCGAAGTGCGTGACGTTCACGCTACGCACTATGGCCGTTTGTGCCCGATCGAAACGCCGGAAGGCCCGAACATCGGTTTGATCAACTCGCTGGCGACGTACTCGCGTACCAATAGCTACGGGTTCCTCGAGACCTCGTACCGCAAGGTCGTGGACCGCAAGGTGACCGACGATGTTGTGAACCTGTCTGCCATCGAAGAGGGCGATTTCGTTATCGCTCAGGCCTCGGCCACGGTCGATGAGCAGGGCAACCTGATTGATGATCTGGTCCAGGTTCGTCACAAGGGTGAAACCACCTTCATGACGCCTGACAAGGTCACCCTGATGGACGTGTCTCCGCGCCAGGTCGTGTCCGTTGCGGCGGCGCTGATCCCGTTCCTCGAGCACGATGACGCTAACCGCGCCTTGATGGGCTCGAACATGCAGCGTCAGGCTGTACCGACACTGCGCGCCGACAAGCCGCTCGTTGGTACCGGCATGGAGCGCTTTGTTGCACGTGACTCCGGCGTGTGCGCTGTAGCGCGTCGCGGTGGTGTGGTCGATTCGGTCGATGCCAAGCGTATCGTTATTCGTGTCAGCGAAGATGAAATCGAGGGCGGTGAAGCCGGCGTCGACATCTACAACCTGACCAAGTACGTGCGCTCGAACCAGAATACCTGCATGAATCAGCGGCCTGTCGTGCGCCCAGGCGATCTGGTAGCGCGTGGCGATAACCTGGCCGATGGTCCGTCCGTTGATATGGGTGATCTGGCGCTTGGTCAAAACATGCGTCTCGCGTTCATGCCCTGGAATGGCTACAACTTCGAGGACTCGATTCTGATTTCAGAGCGTGTCGTTGAAGAGGATCGGTTCACTACCATTCATATTCAGGAGCTGACCTGCGTGTCGCGAGACACCAAGCTTGGTTCTGAAGAGATTTCTTCGGATATTCCGAATGTGGGTGAGTCGGCGCTTTCAAAGCTTGATGAATCCGGCATTGTCTATATCGGTGCGGAAATCAATCCTGGCGATATTCTGGTCGGTAAAGTCACGCCGAAGGGCGAGACCCAGCTGACGCCGGAGGAAAAGCTTCTGCGCGCCATCTTCGGTGAGAAGGCCTCTGATGTTAAAGACACATCCTTGCGTGCCTCAACGGGCATGAAAGGAACGGTCATTGACGTTCAGGTCTTCACGCGTGACGGGGTCGAGAAGGACCAGCGTGCGCTCTCGATCGAGCAAATGCAGCTCGATGAAGTGCGCAAGGATCTTCAGGAAACCTATCGTATCGCCGAAGATGCGACGTTTGAGCGTCTTCATCGTGCCTTGAGCGATCAGCCGGTCAACGGTGGCCCGAATCTCAAGAAGGGCGATGTACTGTCTGAAGCCTATCTTGATGATCTGCCGCGTCAGCAGTGGTTCAAGCTGCGCCTGCAGGACGAGACGCTCAATGAGCTTCTGTCTCAGGCCGACGAGCAGCTTCAGAATCGCCGCAAGGAGATGGACGAGCGTTTTGAAGACAAGAAACGCAAGTTGACTCAGGGCGATGATCTGGCGCCGGGCGTACTCAAGATCGTCAAGGTCTATCTGGCCGTTAAACGCCGGATTCAGCCAGGCGACAAGATGGCGGGTCGTCACGGTAACAAGGGTGTTATTTCCGCGATCATGCCGGTCGAAGATATGCCGTTCGACGAAACGGGCATGCCTGTCGATGTAGTGCTTAACCCCTTGGGTGTACCGTCACGAATGAACGTCGGTCAGATTCTCGAAACCCACCTCGGCCTGGCCGCGTGGGGGCTTGGTGAGAAGATCAACCGCATGATGCAAAATGCGCGCGATCAGCAGCTCGGCGAAATGCGCGAGTTCCTTGCCAAGGTCTATAACGAGAGCGGCGGTCGCCAGGAAACGCTTGATGAGCTTAGTGATGATGAAATCATCACCCTGGCCAAGAACCTGTCGAAGGGTGTGCCGATTTCGACACCGGTCTTCGATGGTGCCAAGGAAAGTGAAATCAAGGGGCTTCTGAGACTCGCTGATCTGCCGGATTCCGGTCAGATGACGCTGTTCGACGGGCGTACCGGCGAGAAGTTCGATCGTCCGGTGACGGTAGGTTACATGTACATGCTCAAGCTCAACCACCTGGTCGATGACAAGATGCACGCTCGTTCCACGGGCTCCTACTCGCTGGTAACGCAGCAGCCGTTGGGCGGTAAAGCTCAGTTCGGTGGTCAGCGTTTCGGTGAGATGGAGGTCTGGGCACTCGAGGCGTACGGCGCAGCCTACACGCTTCAAGAGATGCTGACGGTCAAATCCGATGACGTCGAAGGGCGAACCAAGATGTACAAGAACATCGTGGATGGCGATCACAGCATGCAAGCAGGTATGCCGGAATCGTTCAACGTACTCGTCAAAGAGATTCGCTCGCTGGGTATCGACATCGAGCTTGAAAGCTAAGGCGATTCGCCGAACACCCTTTGTTGGTCCGCGGGGGGGATTCGTCCCCCCTGCCCATGACAACTCCGCAACGGAGCCGACCCTATGAAAGATTTGGTCAAAGTTCTCAAATCGCAGGCACAGTCCGACGAATTCGACGCCATCAAGATTACTTTGGCGTCACCGGACATGATTCGCTCGTGGTCATACGGCGAGGTCAAAAAGCCCGAAACTATTAATTATCGGACCTTCAAGCCGGAGCGCGATGGTCTGTTCTGCGCCAAGATTTTTGGCCCGGTCAAGGATTACGAGTGCTTGTGCGGCAAATATAAGCGCATGAAGCATCGTGGGATCATTTGTGAGAAGTGTGGCGTCGAGGTGACCAAGGCTGCCGTGCGTCGTGAGCGCATGGGGCATATCGAACTGGCCTCTCCGGTCGCGCACATCTGGTTTCTGAAATCGCTGCCGTCTCGTATCGGTATGCTGCTCGACATGACGCTGCGTGACATCGAGCGCGTTCTCTATTTTGAGTCCTTCGTCGTGATCGACCCCGGCATGACGACACTCGAGCGCGGTCAGCTTCTTAACGACGAGCAATACTTCGAAGCGCTTGAAGAGTTCGGTGATGACTTCGACGCCCGCATGGGTGCCGAGGCGGTCAAGGCGCTGCTGGCTGATATTGAGCTGGATGAAGAAGTCGAGCAGCTGCGCGAGGAAATTCCGCAGACCAACTCCGAGACCAAGATCAAGAAGCTTTCCAAGCGTTTGAAGCTGATGGAAGCCTTCCAGAAGTCCGGCAACAACCCGGAATGGATGATCATGGAAGTGCTACCGGTGCTGCCGCCGGATCTGCGCCCGTTGGTACCGCTTGATGGCGGACGTTTCGCGACGTCTGACCTTAACGACCTTTACCGTCGTGTTATCAACCGTAATAACCGCTTGAAGCGTCTGTTGGATCTCAATGCGCCGGACATTATCGTGCGCAATGAGAAGCGTATGCTTCAGGAGTCGGTCGATGCCCTGTTGGACAACGGTCGTCGCGGTCGTGCCATCACTGGCTCGAACAAGCGCCCGCTCAAGTCGCTGGCCGACATGATCAAGGGTAAGCAGGGCCGTTTCCGTCAGAACCTGCTTGGTAAGCGTGTCGACTATTCCGGTCGTTCCGTTATCACCGTAGGTCCGCAGCTGCGTCTGCATCAGTGCGGTCTGCCCAAGAAGATGGCGCTTGAGCTGTTCAAGCCGTTTATCTATTCAAAGCTACAATCGCTGGGCTATGCCTCCACGATCAAGGCTGCGAAGAAGATGGTTGAACGCGAAGTGCCGGAAGTCTGGGACATCCTGGCTGACGTCATTCGCGAGCATCCGGTCATGCTTAACCGTGCGCCGACGCTTCACCGTTTGGGTATCCAGGCGTTTGAGCCGATGCTGATCGAAGGCAAGGCCCTTCAGCTGCATCCGCTGGTCTGCGCGGCCTATAACGCCGACTTTGACGGTGACCAGATGGCGGTGCACGTACCGTTGACACTTGAGGCGCAGCTTGAAGCTCGTGCGCTGATGATGTCGACCAACAACGTGCTATCACCGGCCAACGGTGAGCCGATCATCGTGCCGTCGCAGGACGTCGTTCTGGGTCTTTATTACATGACCCGCGAGAAGGTGAATGCGAAAGGCGAAGGCATGGTCTTTGCCGATCTCAATGAGCTTGATCGCGCCTTCGGTACTCAAAATGTCGAGCTGCACGCCAAGGTTCGCGTTCGTATCACCGAGTGGACTCGTGAAGATGAGCACAGTGAGTTTGTGCCATCCACGTCACTCAAGGATACGACGGTCGGCCGTGCGCTTCTGTATCGCATCGTACCCAAGGGGCTTGCGTTTGAGCTGGTGAATCGTCCGATGAAGAAAAAGGCGATTTCTCAGCTGATTAACTCAGGCTATCGCCAAGTTGGTCTGAAAGAAACGGTCATCTTTGCCGACCAGTTGATGTACACCGGTTTCCGTCTGGCAACCTGGTCGGGCGCGTCAATCGGCGTCAACGACTTCGTTATCCCTGACTCGAAGAAATCGATCATCGATGCGGCCGAGGACGAAGTCAAAGAGATCGAGTCTCAGTTCTCTTCCGGTCTTGTAACGGCAGGTGAGAAATACAACAAGGTCATCGATATCTGGTCCAAGGCAAACGACAAGGTTGCCAAGGCGATGATGGCCGGTATTTCGAAAGAAACCGTGATCGATCGAGACGGCAATGAAGTCGAGCAGGATTCGTTCAACAGCGTCTTTATCATGGCGGACTCCGGCGCACGTGGTAGTGCTGCACAGATTCGTCAGTTGGCAGGCATGCGTGGTCTGATGGCCAAGCCGGATGGCTCGATCATCGAGACACCGATCACCGCCAACTTCCGTGAAGGTCTTAACGTACTTCAGTACTTTATCTCGACGCACGGTGCCCGTAAGGGTCTTGCCGATACGGCCCTCAAGACGGCGAACTCAGGTTATCTGACGCGCCGTCTGGTCGATGTCGCACAGGACCTGGTCGTGACCGAAGAGGACTGTGGTACCGAAAACGGCGTAACGCTGCATCCGGTCATCGAAGGCGGCGACATCATCGTATCGCTCGCCCAGCGTGTTCTTGGCCGTGTTGTTGCGCAGGACGTGGTCGATCCGCAGACTCAGGATATCCTCATCCCGAGAGGCACGCTTCTCGACGAGGCCTGGTGTGACAAGCTTGACACCATGGGTGTCGATGAGATCATCGTGCGCAGCTCGATCAACTGCGATACCAATCACGGTGTGTGCTCGAACTGCTACGGACGTGATCTGGCGCGCGGTCATCTGGTCAACGTCGGTGAGTCCGTTGGTGTCATCGCGGCACAGTCGATCGGTGAGCCGGGGACCCAGTTGACCATGCGTACCTTCCACATCGGTGGTGCGGCGTCTCGTGCGTCCGCGGTCGACAGTGTTCAGGTCAAGCATGGTGGCAGTGTTCGTCTGCATAACATCAAGTCGGTCGAGCGCAGCGATGGCAAGTTGATCGTGGTGTCGCGTTCCAGCGCTCTGGCGGTTGCCGATGAGCATGGTCGTGAGCGCGAGTACTACAAGCTGCCCTACGGTGCCGAACTGTCCATCAAGGACGGCGATCACGTCGAACCTGGCCAGACCGTTGCCAAGTGGGATCCGCACACGCATCCGATCGTTGCTGAAGTGGCAGGTCGAGTGCAGTTCACCGACATGGAAGACGGCCTGACCGTTAACCGCAGCGTCGATGAAATGACGGGTCTGTCTTCGATCGAGGTCATCGAGAGCGGTAACCGTCCGGCAGCAGGGCGTGACAAGCGACCGATGGTCATGCTTGTCGATGAGCGTGGCGAGTACATCTCTCTGCCAGGTTCGAATACGCCGGTTCAGTACATGCTGCCGGGTAATGCGATCGTCTCGGTCGAGAACGAATCCGGCATCGGTGTTGGTGAAATCGTTGCCCGTATTCCGGTTGAGGCGTCCGGTAACAAGGACATCACCGGTGGTCTGCCGCGTGTTGCCGACCTTTTCGAGGCACGTAAACCGAAAGAGCCGTCCATTCTGGCGGAAATTTCCGGTGTGGTTAGCTTCGGCAAGGAAACGAAAGGCAAGCGTCGCCTAGCGATTACCCCGGCCGACGGCGATCCGTTCGAAATGCTGATTCCGAAATGGCGTCAAATCAGCGTCTTTGAAGGTGAGACGGTCGAGAAGGGTGAAGTGATCTCTGACGGTCCGAGCAATCCGCACGATATTCTGCGTCTGCTTGGTGTTGAAGAGCTTGCCAAGTACATCACGGTCGAAATCCAGGACGTCTACCGTCTGCAGGGCGTTGGCATCAACGACAAGCACATCGAGGTTATCGTGCGTCAGATGCTACGTAAGGTCGAGATTCTCGATGCCGGCGATACAGAGTTGATCCCGGGTGACCAGGTTGATGTCGATCGCGTGCTTCAGGTGAATGCGGCAGCCGAGGCGAACGGCAAGTTCCCGGCCAAGTTCGAGCGTGTGTTGCTGGGTATCACCAAGGCATCGCTTGCAACGGAATCGTTCATTTCGGCGGCGTCGTTCCAGGAAACGACTCGCGTTCTGACCGAGGCGGCAGTAACCGGCAAGCGCGACTATCTGCGCGGCCTGAAGGAGAACGTTGTTGTTGGCCGTCTGATTCCTGCAGGTACCGGCCTTGCGCATCACGCCGAGCGTCGCCGCAAGCGTGATGAAGCCGAGCGGTTTGCGCATCCGTCGGCGGTTGACGTCGAACAGCAACTTGGCGAGCATCTGACGGCACTGGATGCTGACGACGATTTTTAAGGGAAGTGGGGCACCGAGGGGCGATGCCGCTCGGTGCGGGCTTGACGCCTATTGCCCAAAAACCTAAAATTCGCAGCCTTTGACAGTGGGAGAGTCTATGCTCTCCTGCTGCTTTAAGTGTCGAAACCCTCATTGGAGTGAGAAATGGCAACTGTAAACCAGCTCGTGCGTAAGCCGCGCAAGCGCCCTGTCGCCAAAAGCGACGTGCCCGCGCTTCAGGCTTGCCCGCAAAAGCGTGGTGTTTGTACCCGTGTATACACCACGACCCCTAAAAAGCCGAACTCTGCACTGCGTAAAGTCTGCCGTGTGCGTTTGACCAACGGCTATGAAGTTACTTCTTACATCGGCGGTGAAGGTCATAACCTTCAAGAGCACTCTGTTGTTCTGATCCGTGGTGGTCGAGTTAAGGACTTGCCCGGTGTGCGTTATCACACTGTGCGCGGTGCGCTGGATACATCCGGTGTTCAAAATCGTAAGCAGGGCCGTTCCAAATACGGCACCAAGCGTCCTAAATCCTAAATTCAATGTTGGTCTGATAAGAGTAAGGTCGGGCGAAGTTGTCCCGGGGTTACCTGAAGGACCCTTAAAAAAGAGGGCTTGTCATGCCTAGAAGGCGTATCGTAGCAAAACGTGAGATCCTGCCTGATCCGAAGTTCGGAAGCACGCGTCTCGCCAAATTCATGAACCACCTGATGATCAGCGGCAAGAAATCCGCGGCCGAGCGCATCGTCTATGGTGCGCTGGATCGCGTCGCCGAACGCTCCAATGAGGCGCCGCTGGACATGTTTGAAAAGGCACTTGAGACCATTCAGCCCATGGTTGAGGTTAAGTCTCGTCGTGTTGGTGGTGCGACCTATCAGGTGCCTGTCGAAGTTCGTCCTTCGCGTCGTAGTGCGTTGGCAATGCGCTGGATGGTTGATGCGGCACGTAATCGTGGCGAGAAAACCATGGTTCAGCGACTGGCTGGCGAAATTCTGGACGCGGCAGAGGGTAAAGGTGCCGCTGTTAAGAAGCGTGAAGACGTCCATCGCATGGCAGAAGCCAACAAGGCTTTCTCCCACTACCGCTTCTAAACCATAGGATTAGCTATCGTGCCACGTAAGACTCCACTTAAGCGTTACCGGAATATTGGTATCGTTGCACACGTCGACGCTGGTAAGACCACAACTACCGAGCGTGTCCTGTTTTATACCGGTCTGTCCCATAAGGTTGGCGAGGTCCACGAAGGGGCAGCCACCATGGACTGGATGGAGCAGGAGCAAGAGCGCGGTATTACCATTACATCGGCTGCTACCACTTGCTTCTGGCAAGGCATGAACAAGCAGTTCGATGAGCACCGCATCAACATCATCGACACACCTGGACACGTTGACTTCACGATCGAAGTTGAGCGTTCACTGCGTGTTCTCGATGGTGCGGTCGTTGTGCTTTGCGGTTCCTCCGGCGTTCAGCCGCAGACGGAAACCGTATGGCGCCAGGCCAACAAATACGAAGTTCCGCGTATGGTCTTCGTCAACAAGATGGACCGCGCTGGCGCTGACTTCTTCATGGTCGTCAACCAGCTCAAGGAACGTCTTGGTGCGAATACGGTTCCAATCCAGATCAACTGGGGTGCCGAGGACGGCTTCAAGGGCGTTATCGATCTTATCCAGATGAAGGCAATTCTCTGGGATGAGGCGAACTTTGGCATGAATTACGACCTCGTCGATATTCCGGCAGAGCTTCAAGAGACTGCTGAGAAGTATCGCGAAGAGATGGTCGAGGCGGCTGCCGAAGCCTCTGAAGAATTGATGGACAAGTACCTTGAAGAAGGTGAGCTTTCCATCGAAGAGATCAAGGCCGGTTTGCGTCGTCGTACGCTCGACAACGAAATCGTACTGGTTACCTGTGGCAGTGCCTTCAAGAACAAGGGCGTGCAGGCGGTACTGGATGGCGTTATCGAATACATGCCGTCCCCGACCGAAGTCAAGGCGATCGAGGGTGAGCTCGACGACAAAGACGGCACGATCGCAACGCGTGAAGCCGATGATAGTGCACCGTTCTCTGCGTTGGCGTTCAAGATCGCAACCGACCCGTTCGTTGGTACGTTGACCTTCATGCGCGTCTATTCAGGTGTTCTGAAGTCCGGCGACAGTATCTTCAACTCGGTTAAGTCCAAGAAAGAGCGCGTTGGTCGTATCGTTCAGATGCACTCCAACTCTCGTGAAGAGATCAAGGAAGTGTATGCAGGCGATATCGCGGCGTGCATCGGCCTTAAGGACGTTACCACCGGTGATACTCTGTGCGACCTGAATGACAAGATCATTCTTGAGCGTATGGAATTCCCGGATCCGGTTATCTCGGTTGCGGTTGAGCCGAAATCCAAGCCGGACCAGGAGAAGATGGGCGTCGCGCTAGGTAAGCTGGCCCAGGAAGATCCGTCTTTCCGTGTTCAGACCGACGAAGAGACCGGTCAGACCATCATTTCCGGTATGGGTGAGCTCCACCTTGACATTATCGTTGACCGCATGCGTCGCGAGTTCAAGGTTGAAGCGAACATCGGTAAGCCGCAGGTTGCTTATCGTGAAACCATTCGTACCAAGGTCGAGCAGGAAGGCAAGTTCGTTCGTCAGTCCGGTGGTCGCGGTCAGTTCGGTCACGTCTACCTTCGCATCGAGCCGCTCACGGCCGAAGACAAGGGCGAAGACGAAGAGATGAGCTTCAAGTTCGCCTCTGAAATCGTTGGTGGCGTCGTGCCGAAAGAGTACGTGCCTGCCGTCGAGAAAGGTGCATACGAGCAGCTTAAGAACGGTGTCATTGCCGGCTATCCGATGATTGACGTCAAGGTTACGCTGTTCGATGGTTCCTACCACGACGTGGACTCCAACGAAAACGCCTTTAAGGTTGCCTCGTCCATGGCGATCAAAGAAGGCGCTCGCAAGGCTGGGGCGGTACTTCTCGAGCCTGTCATGCGGGTTGAAGTTGTTACCCCTGAAGAGTTCATGGGTGATGTTATGGGCGACCTCAACCGTCGCCGTGGCTTGGTGCAGGGTATGGATGATTCTTCCTCAGGCAAGATCATTCGTGCAACAGTACCGCTGGGTGAGATGTTCGGTTACGCAACCGATCTACGCTCTCAGACCCAGGGCCGGGCAAGCTACTCCATGGAGTTTGCGAAATACGATGAGGCGCCCTCAAGCATCGTGGATGCCGTCATTAACCAAAACGGATGACCGTTAGTTAAGTTAAAGAGGTTATAGCAGTGGCTAAGGAAAAATTTGAACGTTCCAAACCGCACGTAAACGTTGGTACCATCGGTCATGTTGACCACGGTAAAACCACGTTGACTGCGGCACTTACTCGCGTATCTGCTGAAGTTTTCGGCGGCGACTGGCGTGAGTTCAATACCATCGATAACGCTCCGGAAGAGCGTGAGCGTGGTATCACTATCGCGACTGCGCACGTTGAGTACCAGTCCGAAGTACGTCACTACGCGCACGTTGACTGCCCGGGGCACGCTGACTACGTCAAGAACATGATCACTGGTGCTGCTCAGATGGACGGCGCTATCCTGGTCTGTTCCGCAGCTGACGGCCCCATGCCGCAGACTCGTGAGCACATCCTGCTGTCTCGTCAGGTTGGCGTTCCGTTCATCGTTGTCTTCCTTAACAAGGCGGACATGGTCGATGACGAAGAGCTGCTCGAGCTGGTCGAAATGGAAGTTCGCGAACTCCTCAACGAGTACGACTTCCCGGGCGATGACACGCCGATCATCATCGGTTCTGCCCTGATGGCACTTGAAGGCAAGGACGACAACGGCATGGGTACTACTGCTGTTGCCAACCTGATCAAGGCGCTGGATGAGTACATTCCGGAACCTGAACGTGCCATCGATCAGCCGTTCCTGATGCCGATCGAAGACGTCTTCTCAATCTCTGGTCGTGGTACTGTTGTTACCGGCCGTGTTGAGCGTGGTCTGGTTAAGACTGGCGACGAAGTTGAAGTTGTTGGTCTGCACGACACCACCAAGACCACCGTTACTGGTGTTGAAATGTTCCGTAAGCTGCTCGACGAAGGTCGTGCGGGTGAGAACATCGGCGCGCTTCTGCGTGGCACCAAGCGTGATGACGTCGAGCGTGGCCAGGTTCTGGCGAAAACCGGAACGATCAAGCCGCACACCAAGTTCGAATCCGAAGTCTACATCCTGTCCAAAGAAGAAGGCGGTCGTCACACTCCGTTCTTCAAGGGCTACCGTCCGCAGTTCTACTTCCGTACAACTGACGTAACCGGTACTTGTGAACTTCCGGAAGGCGTTGAGATGGTCATGCCGGGCGATAACGTCCAGATGGTCATTACTCTGATCGCACCGATCGCTATGGAAGACGGTCTGCGCTTCGCGATTCGTGAAGGCGGCCGTACCGTCGGCGCTGGTGTTGTTGCCAAGATCATTGAGTGATCCTATCGCTTGATGTTTAAAAGAAGGGGCTCGAAAGGGCCCCTTTGTCGTGCGTGTTTGACAGTTGAAGATGGTCTGCCTATAATGCGCATCCTTTAAATGCGTAGGCGGGCGGTCAACTTCAGCTGTCGGGCCGCCTTAATCCGTTGGAGTTTAGGGCTAATGCAGAACCAGAAAATCCGCATTCGGTTGAAAGCGTTCGACCACCGCCTGATTGATCAGTCCGCACAAGAAATCGTGGATACCGCGAAGCGTACTGGTGCACAGGTTCGTGGTCCGATCCCGCTGCCGACCAATCGCGAGCGTTACACCATCTTGGTTTCACCGCACGTCAACAAAGACGCGCGTGACCAGTATGAAATCCGTACGCATAAGCGCGTTCTAGATATCGTCGAGCCGACTGAAAAAACAGTTGATGCTTTGATGAAGCTGGATCTGGCTGCTGGTGTGGATGTTCAGATCAAGGTTGATTAATTAAATTACACTAGTCACTTCGGCTTAAAGCCGACGCGCCGGGATGGCGCCATACAATGTGCTAGTGGAATGCTCTGGAAAGGGCAGCCATAGCGGGTGATAGCCCCGTACACTATAGGAGACTGAGCATGACTATCGGTTTAGTCGGCAAGAAGAGCGGTATGACCCGTATCTTCACCGAAGACGGCACGTCCGTCCCCGTAACCGTAATCGAAGTCGAACCGAATCGCGTAACTGCCGTCAAGACACTTGAAGTCGATGGCTACCGCGCTATTCAGGTCACTTCTGGATCCCGCAAGGCCAAGCACCTTACTGCTTCCGTACGTGGTCAGTACGCGAAAGCGGGTGTTGAAGCTGGTCGGGCCCTCTCCGAGTTTCGTCTGTCTGAAGGTGATGAAGCACCTGAAGTCGGCGGTGAACTCACTGTATCCCTCTTTGAGGCCGGTCAAAAGATTGATGTGACCGGTACGTCCAAGGGTAAAGGGTTTGCTGGCGCCGTTAAGCGCTGGAACTTCCGTACCCAGGACAATACTCACGGTAACTCCCTCGCTCACCGTGCACCTGGCTCCATTGGTCAGTGTCAGACCCCCGGTCGTGTCTTCAAAGGCAAGAAGATGGCGGGTCAGCTGGGTAATGTGCGTTCCACAGTGCAGGGTCTTGAAGTCGTGCGTGTAGACGCTGAACGCAACTTGCTGCTGGTTCGTGGCGCGGTACCTGGTGCTACCGGTAGCGACGTTGTCGTGCGCAGTGCTGTTAAAGCTCGCTGAGGGGTTATTTCCGATGAATTTGAATCTCACTGGTTCAGGCGCAGGGGAAGTCGAACTTTCCGATGCGACCTTTGGTAAAGAGTTCAATGAGTCGTTGGTGCATCAAGTAGTTACTGCCTATATGGCAGCAGCTCGCCAAGGAACTCGTGCTCAAAAGAATCGTAGTGACGTAAGCGGTGGTGGTAAGAAACCGTGGCGTCAGAAGGGCACCGGCCGCGCTCGCGCGGGTACGATTCGCTCGCCGATCTGGCGCAGCGGTGGTGTGACTTTTGCTGCTCGTCCTCAGGACTTCTCGCAGAAGGTCAACCGAAAGATGTATCGCGCGGCAATGCGTTCGATCCTGTCCGAGCTGGTCCGTCAAGACCGCCTGGTCGCGGTTGAATCATTTGCGGTCGACTCGCCCAAGACCAAGCAGTTGGTCGGTAAGCTTAAAGAACTTGACCTCGAAAAAGTTCTTATTGTTACCGAAGACGTTGATCAGAATCTGTTCCTTGCTGCTCGTAACGTGCCCAATGTCGATGTTGTTGACGTGGCCGCAGCTGACCCTGTCAGCCTGGTTGCGTTCGACAAGGTCCTGATGACAGTGCCGGCGCTGCGGAAGTTCGAGGAGAAGTTGGCATGAACCAAGAACGTATTTTTAAAGTCCTGCTCGGCCCACACATGACCGAGAAAGCGGCTTCAGTTGCTGAAAACAGCAATCAGTACGTGTTCAAAGTGGCCGCTGACGCGACCAAGCCTGAAATTAAAAAGGCCGTTGAATCTCTGTTTGAGACCAAGGTCGCAGGTGTTCAGGTTCTGAACATGAAAGGCAAGGTCAAGCGCAGCATTCGTGGTGAAGGTCGCCGTCAGGGGTATCGTAAAGCCTACGTCACCTTGGCGCAGGGCGAGACGCTCGACGACTTCACTGGCAACGAGTGAGGCAGGAGAACAGATCATGGCAGTAGTTAAGACAAAACCGACGTCTGCGGGCCGTCGTCACAAGGTCAAAATTGTTGACGAGACCGTCTATAAAGGACGTCCTTATGCGCCTCTGCTCGAAGCACAGCATCGCAGCGGCGGCCGAAACAACAACGGTCGTATCACTACACGTCACGTTGGTGGTGGTCATCGCCAGCACTATCGCTTGATCGATTTCAAGCGTAGCAAGGACGGTGTCGCAGCAACGGTCGAGCGTATCGAATACGATCCGAACCGTAGTGCCAACATTGCACTGCTCAAGTATCTCGATGGCGAGCGTCGTTACATCATCGCTCCCAAAGGTGTTTCAGCAGGCGATCGCCTTGAATCAGGTGTTAATGCGCCGATCAAGCGGGGCAATACCTTGCCGCTTCGCAATATTCCTGTGGGCTCCACTATCCACTGCATCGAGCTCAAGCCTGGTAAGGGCGCTCAGATGGTGCGTAGTGCAGGTGCCAGTGCTCAGCTGGTAGCGCGCGAAGGTAACTACGCCACAATCCGCATGCGCTCTGGCGAAATGCGTCGTGTTCTTTCCGAATGTCGTGCCACGTTGGGCGAAGTCGGTAACTCGGAACACAGCCTGCGTCAGCTGGGTAAAGCTGGTGCCAAGCGTTGGAAAGGCGTTCGTCCTACCGTCCGCGGTGTCGCGATGAACCCGGTCGATCACCCGCATGGTGGTGGTGAAGGTCGCACAAGTGGCGGTCGTCATCCGGTTAGCCCGTGGGGTATGCCGACCAAGGGTCATAAGACGCGCAAAAACAAGCGTACTGACAAGCTTATTGTCCGTCGCCGCAAAGCCAAGTAACAGGATATTAAGGGGTAACGGCTGTGCCACGTTCATTGAAGAAAGGTCCTTTTATTGACCTTCATCTTTTGAAGAAGGTTGAGGCGGCTGTGGAAAAGAACGATCGTAAACCGATCAAGACTTGGTCGCGTCGTTCGATGATCCTTCCAAACATGGTTGGACTCACCATTGCCGTCCATAACGGTCGCCAGCATGTGCCGGTTTACATCTCTGAAGAGATGGTTGGTCACAAGCTCGGTGAATTTGCTGCCACCCGTACCTACCGCGGTCACGCGGCAGATAAGAAAGCCAAGCGGTAAGGAGCGAAGAAATGCAAGAAGTAGCTGCTACATTGCGCGGCGCTAGCCTCTCTGCTCAGAAGGCCCGTTTGGTTGCTGATCAGGTACGCGGAAAGCCGGTCGCAGAAGCGATTGAACTGCTGACCTTCTCACCAAAGAAAGCAGCGCATTTGGTGAAGAAAGTATTGCAGTCAGCGGTTGCTAACGCTGAAGAAAATAACGGCATGGACATCGATGAGCTGCGTGTTTCGACCATCTGCGTCGATGAGGGCATGACGCTCAAGCGCATCCGTCCGCGCGCCAAAGGCCGTGCAGACCGGATTCTGAAGCGCACTTGCCACATCACCGTCAAGGTAGCCGAGAAGTAGGAGTCGACCAGATGGGTCAGAAAGTAAATCCAATTGGCATTCGCCTCGGGATCGTTAAGGACCATACATCGGTCTGGTACGCCGAGGGCGGAGCCTACGCAGATAAGCTGAACAACGATCTCCAAGTCCGTCGTTTTCTTGAAGATCGTCTGAAAAACGCCTCTGTGAGCCGTATTCAAATCGAACGTCCGGCAAACAATGCGCGTATTACCGTTCACACTGCCCGTCCGGGTATCGTGATCGGCAAGAAGGGTGAGGACGTTGATCGTCTTCGTCGCGAACTGACTGAGATGATGGGCGTGCCAGTTCACGTTAACATCGAAGAAATTCGCAAGCCTGAACTCGATGCTGCTCTGGTTGCTCAGAACATCGCTGGTCAGCTCGAGCGTCGTGTCATGTTCCGTCGTGCCATGAAGCGCGCGGTACAGAATGCGATGCGCCTGGGTGCTAAAGGTATCAAGGTTCAGCTGTCAGGTCGTCTTGGTGGTGCCGAGATCGCTCGTACCGAGTGGTATCGCGAAGGACGCGTACCACTTCATACACTGCGTGCCGACATCGACTACGCGACGTATGAAGCCCACACCACGTATGGCGTCATTGGCGTCAAAGTGTGGATCTTCAAAGGCGAAATCCTTGGGGGTATCGAAGAAGTGCGTGCCAAGCAGAAACAGGCACAGCAACCTTCTGCACCCAAGAAGAAAGGTTCTAAGTAAGGGGGTAGTCGATGTTACAGCCCAAACGTACCAAGTTCCGTAAGCAGCAAAAAGGTCGCAACCGCGGCCTCGCGCATCGCGGTAGCGATGTAAGCTTCGGAGAGTTTGGTCTCAAGGCAACAGGTCGTGGTCGTATTACGGCGCGCCAGATCGAGGCGGGTCGACGCGCAATCACCCGTCACGTAAAGCGTGGTGGTAAAATCTGGATTCGCGTGTTCCCGGACAAGCCGATTTCCGAAAAGCCGCTTGAAGTTCGTATGGGTAAGGGTAAGGGCTCAGTAGAATACTGGGTTGCTCAGATCCAGCCGGGCAAGGTGCTTTACGAGATCGAAGGTGTCTCTGAATCGCTGGCTCGTGAAGCATTCACGCTGGCTGCTCAGAAAATGCCGGTATCCACCACCTTTGTTAAACGGACGGTGATGTGATGAAAGCTCAGGAACTTCGCGAAAAGTCAGTCGAGGCGCTTAAGGACCAGCTGCTGGAGCTTCTCCGCGAGCAGTTCAATCTGCGGATGCAAAAAAATACCGGTCAGCTGACCCAGGTTCATTTGCTAAAGCAGGTTCGTCGCGATATCGCTCGCGTCAAAACCACGCTCAACGAGAAGTCAGGTGATTGAGATGGCCGAAGAAACAAATGCACGTCGACTCACTGGCAAGGTGGTGAGCGACAAGATGGAGAAATCCATCGTTGTAATGATCGAGCGTCGTGAGCGTCATCCGATCTACGGAAAGTACATGAAACGCTCTACGAAGCTGCACGCCCACGACGAAACCAACCAGGCACGTCTTGGTGACACTGTTTCAATCGAAGAGTGTCGTCCGCTTTCCAAAAAGAAAGCTTGGACTCTGGTCGAAGTGGTGGAGCAGGCCAAGGGTTAATCCCGGCTGGCCTCTCCAGTGCAGACAGTTAGGTTTGGAGAAAACCAATGATTCAAACGCAAACAATGCTGGATGTCGCCGACAACAGCGGCGCTCGCAGGGTCCAGTGCATCAAGGTGCTTGGTGGATCCCATCGGCGCTATGCACGTGTAGGCGACATCATTAAAGTGACGGTCAAGGAAGCAATTCCGCGTGGCCGCGTTAAGAAAGGCCAGGTACTCAAGGCTGTGGTCGTTCGCACACGTAGCGGCGTTCGTCGTCCGGATGGCTCTTTGATTCGCTTCGATGGGAATGCGGCCGTTCTGCTGAACAATGCTAACGAGCAGCCCATCGGTACACGTATCTTTGGGCCAGTGACTCGTGAGCTTCGCAACGAGAAGTTCATGAAAATCATTTCCTTGGCGCCCGAAGTGCTGTAAGGAGCGAGGCGGAATATGCGCAAGATCAAACGTGACGACGAAGTAATCGTTATCGCCGGAAAGGACAAGGGCAAGCGCGGTACAGTAAAGCGTGTACTGCAAGACGGCCGGTTTGTTATCTCTGGTGTGAACATGGTGAAACGTCACACTAAGCCAAACCCGATGTTGGGTACTCAAGGGGGTATCGTCGAGCGCGAAGCTCCGATCCATGGTTCTAACGTTGCTATCTTCAATGCGGAGACTGGCAAGGCGGATCGGGTCGGCTTTTTGGTGCAAGATGACGGTACTAAGGTCCGTATCTTTAAGTCGACTCAAAAGCAGATCGACGCCTAAAGCGACTCGGGTGGCAATATGGCGAACTTGAAAGAACAGTACCAAAACGAAGTCAAAGCCAAACTGAAAGAAGAGTTTGGCTATGACAGCGTGATGCAGATTCCAAGCATCACTAAAATCACTCTCAATATGGGAGTGGGTGACGCGACCAGCGATAAGAAGTTGATCGAGAACGCCGCTGCGGATCTCGAGAAACTTTCCGGCCAGAAGCCGATCATCACCAAGGCACGTAAATCCGTCGCGGGCTTTAAAGTCCGTGAAGGTTGGCCCATCGGTGTGAAGGTGACCCTGCGCCGTGAACGCATGTGGGAATTCCTCGATCGTCTGGTGAACATCGCGATTCCGCGTGTTCGTGACTTCCGAGGCCTGAACCCCAAATCGTTCGATGGCCGTGGAAACTACTCCATGGGTGTTCGTGAGCAGATCATTTTCCCGGAGATCGAGTATGACAAGGTCGATCGGGTTCGTGGTCTGGACATCACGATCACAACCAGTGCTAACACCGACGACGAAGGTCGTGCACTCCTTAGTGCACTGAACTTCCCGTTCAAGAAATAAGGTTGAGATCATGGCTAAAAAGAGCATGGTTGAGCGTGAACTGAAGCGCGCCAAACTGGTAGATAAATACGCTGCCAAGCGCGCTCAGCTCAAGGCCATCATCCAAGATGTCAATGCTTCTGATGAAGAGCGCTTCGACGCACAGCTTCAACTCCAGAAGCTGCCGCGTGATTCCAGCCCGGTGCGTCAGCGTAACCGCTGCCGCATTACCGGTCGTCCCCATGGCTACTACAACAAGTTCGGCCTTGGCCGTAACAAGCTTCGCGAAGCAGCCATGCGTGGTGACGTTCCTGGTCTGACCAAGTCCAGCTGGTAACCACGTTTATTAGGAGCGCACTACATGAGCATGCAAGACACTCTGGCGGATATGTTGACCCGTATCCGTAATGCGCAGGCCGCAACCAAGGAGACGGTTTCCATGCCGTCTTCCAAGCTCAAGGTTGAAGTGGCCCGTGTATTGAAAGAAGAAGGCTATATCACAGAAGCGGTTGTTGAAGGTGAACAGAAGCCGCAGCTGGTCGTTACGCTGAAATATTTCGAAGGCAAGCCTGTCATCGAGCATATCCAGCGTGTTTCCAAGCCCTCGTTGCGTATCTACAAGGGCAAGGACGAGCTACCTAACGTAGCTGACGGCCTCGGTGTAGCCATTGTCTCCACCTCCAATGGTGTTATGACTGACCGCGCAGCGCGTCAGGCCGGCGTTGGCGGTGAAGTGATCTGCACCGTATTCTAGGAGTGATAGATGTCCAGGATCGCAAAGTATCCCGTTACGCTGCCTAACGGTGTTGAGGTAAATCTCGACAATGATAAGTTGACCGTCAAAGGCAGCCAGGGTCAGCTTGAAACAGCAATTCACAACGACGTGATTGTTGCCAAGGAAGATGGTCAGTTGACCTTCAAGCCGAGCCCGTCCGCTAAGGGCTGGGCTATGGCCGGCACGGTTCGTGCTCTGGTCAACAACATGGTCGTCGGTGTATCCACTGGCTTCACCAAGACCCTTGAAATCAACGGTGTCGGTTATCGTGCCCAAGTCAATGGCGGCACGCTGAACCTGACGCTCGGGTTTTCCCATCCGGTTGAGTATCAACTTCCGGAAGGTGTAACCGCCGAGACGCCGAAGAACACTGTTATCGTGCTGAAAAGTGCTGATAAACAGCGTCTGGGGCAGGTAGCGGCTGAAATCCGTGCTTTCCGTCCGCCGGAGCCGTACAAGGGCAAAGGTATTCGTTATGGCGACGAGCAAGTTCGCCGTAAAGAAGCCAAGAAGAAATAAGGCAGGGTTATGAACGCGAAGAAAGAATCTCGTCTCCGTCGTGCCCGCCGTACGCGTGCAAAGATTCGCGAGCTTGGTGTCAACCGCTTGTGTGTCAACCGCACGCCGCGTCATATGTACGCGCAGATCATTTCTGCGGACGGCGGTAAAGTACTCGTAAGCGCTTCCACTCTGGATAAATCCCTGCGTGGTGAGACCTCTGGAAACGTCGAAGCTGCTGCTAAAGTCGGTTCCCTGCTCGCAGAACGTGCGAAAGAAGCTGGGATCACTGACGTCGCCTTTGACCGTTCCGGTTTTCGTTTCCACGGTCGGGTCAAGGCGCTCGCAGACGCTGCCCGTGACGGCGGCTTGCAATTCTAAAGGGTTCTACGATGGCGAATAACGAACAGAAAGCGAACGGTGAACTGCAAGAGAAGCTCGTGCAGATCAACCGTGTCGCCAAGGTGGTCAAGGGTGGTCGGATCTTCGGCTTCACCGCACTGACTGTCGTTGGCGATGGCAAAGGCCGCATCGGCTTCGGTCGTGGTAAGGCGCGTGAAGTGCCGATCGCGATTCAAAAAGCCATGGACCAGGCGCACCGTAATATGGTTAAGGTCGAACTGAAGGGTCATACCCTCCAGTATCCGGTCAAGGCCAACCACGGCGCATCCAAGGTCTACATGCAGCCTGCTTCCGAGGGTACAGGTATTATCGCCGGTGGTGCGATGCGTTCTGTGCTCGAATTGGCTGGAGTCCACGACGTTCTGGCGAAGTGCTACGGATCTACCAATCCGGTAAACGTAGTACGTGCAACGGTAAAAGGGCTTGCGTCCATGCGCTCGCCTGAAGACGTTGCTGCCAAGCGTGGCCTCTCCGTCGAAGCGATTACGGGGTAATCACCATGGCGACAATCAAAGTTAAGCAGGTTCGCAGCACGATTGGTGTTCTGGAAAAGCACAAGGCCACGGTACGTGGTCTTGGTCTGCGCCGCATCAATCATTCTGTCGAACTGGAAGACACCCCTGCCGTACGCGGTATGATCAACAAGGTAAATTACCTTGTACGTGTTGAGGGAGAGTAATCCATGAAACTGAATACACTTAGCCCGGCTCCGGGCTCCAAGCACGCTGCAAAGCGCGTTGGTCGTGGTATCGGTTCTGGCTTGGGTAAGACAGGCGGTCGCGGTCACAAGGGCTTGAAATCTCGCTCTGGTGGCAGCGTTAAGCCGGGCTTTGAAGGCGGTCAGATGCCGCTTCAGCGTCGTCTTCCCAAGTTCGGTTTTACGTCGCATAAAGCGCTCAAATCTCAGGAAGTTCGCCTTGCTGAGCTGGGCCTTGTCGATGGCGACGTGGCTGATCTGGAAAGCCTGAAAGCAGCAAATGTCCTGAAAGATGCTACGCAATTCGCGAAAGTCATCCTTTCCGGGGAACTGGATAAGGCAGTCACCGTGCGCGGACTCAAGGTCACCAAAGGTGCCCGAGCTGCAATCGAAGCTGCTGGCGGCAAGGTAGAGGACTAAATGGCCAAGTCAGGAAAAATGCCGGCGAACGCACAAAGTGGTCTTTCCGAGCTCTGGGCTCGTTTACGCTTCGTGTTTCTGGCTATCGTGGTTTACCGTATCGGTGCCCACATCCCGGTTCCCGGTATCAATCCTGACCAGCTTGCTGCCCTGTTTAGGGAAAACCAAGGCACCATCCTGAGTCTGTTCAATATGTTTTCAGGTGGTGCCCTGGAGCGGATGAGTATCTTCGCGCTGGGTATCATGCCCTATATTTCCGCGTCGATTATCATGCAGTTGCTGACCGTCGTGTCGCCCCAGCTTGAGCAGTTGAAGAAAGAGGGGGAGGCTGGTCGCCGCAAGATCAGTCAGTACACCCGCTATGGCACGGTCATTCTTGCCCTGATTCAGTCGATCGGTATGGCAGTAGGTCTGGTCGGAAATGGAGTCGCCTACAGTGCCGATATCAGTTTTTACTTTACTGCTGTCGTCACATTTGTGGCAGGTGCCGTTTTTCTGATGTGGCTTGGTGAGCAAATCACCGAGAAGGGTATCGGCAATGGTATTTCATTGATCATCTTTGCAGGCATCGTTGCAGGGCTTCCAAGCGCGCTTGGTCAGTCCTTCGAACTTGCCCGTAACGATGGTGCATGGAATGTTCTACCTATTCTCGCACTGGGTGTCCTTGCAATTGCAACGGTCGCGTTCGTTGTCTTCATCGAACGGGGTCAGCGCCGTATCAAGGTCAATTACCCAAGGCGTCAGGTAGGAAACAAGATGTATGCTGGGCAGAGCAGTTATCTGCCGATGAAGGTCAATATGGCGGGTGTTATCCCTCCGATCTTCGCATCCAGTATCCTTCTTTTCCCGGCATCAGTCGGCCAGTGGTTCGGCCAGACGCCTGGAATGGAATGGATGCAAACGGTGTCTCAGGCTCTTGGCCCAGGGCAGCCGCTTTACATCTTGCTTTTTGCAGTTGCCGTAGTATTCTTCTGCTTCTTTTATACAGCGCTCGTCTTCAACCCTAAAGACGTGGCTGATAACTTGAAGAAGTCCGGCGCCTTTTTGCCCGGCATTCGGCCAGGTGAGCAAACGACGCGTTATATCGATAAGGTTATGACGCGACTAACGCTTTTTGGCGCTTTGTATATCACGCTTGTTTCCTTGATGCCTCAGTTCCTGATGGTCGCATGGCAGGTGCCTTTCTATTTCGGAGGCACATCGCTACTGATCGTTGTCGTGGTGATCATGGACTTCATGGCTCAAGTGCAGTCCCATTTGATGTCGAATCAATATGAGTCGGTGATGAAAAAAGCCAATCTCAAGGGATATGGCAGTGGCGGCGTGATGCGCTGAGGCGCCCGCTAAGCAAACTGGAGTGAACGATGAAAGTTCGAGCCTCTGTTAAGAAGATTTGCCGAAATTGCAAGATTATTCGGCGTCGTGGTGCGGTTCGTGTTATTTGCACTGAACCTCGTCACAAACAGCGTCAAGGTTAAGCCCTGACTCTGTTTCAGTAAAAAGGGTGCGGCATATATTCTGACTCTTGCCTGATGGTAGATGAGGGGATATACTGTCGCGCCTTTTTATAGTTATCAACCGAGCAAGCCGCTCAATAGTCGGAGAAAGCTGATGGCCCGTATTGCAGGCGTCAATATCCCGGACAACAAGCACGCGGCGATCTCGCTGACTTACATCTACGGGATCGGTCGGACTCGCGCACAGGAAATCTGTGTTGCTGTTGGCATCGAGCCGAGTGCAAAGGTGGGCGAACTGTCCGCTGAGCAACTCGACGAAGTGCGCAGCGAGGTCGGCAAGTATGTCGTAGAAGGTGACCTTCGCCGTGAAATCACGCTTAACATTAAGCGTCTCATGGACCTGGGTTGCTATCGAGGTCTGCGCCATCGCCGCAGTCTTCCGATGCGCGGACAGCGCACGAAGACGAACGCGCGTACCCGTAAAGGGCCGCGTAAACCGATTCGCAAATAACGCACGTTCCGGCGTTTGACATCAGGAAACATCAACATGGCTAACCCGCGTACTAATCGCAAAAAGGTTAAAAAGCAGGTTGTGGATGCCGTAGCGCATATCCACGCCTCTTTTAACAATACGATCGTTACGATCACAGACCGCCAGGGCAACGCCCTCTCCTGGGCCACTGCCGGTGGGTCGGGTTTTCGTGGTTCTCGTAAGAGCACCCCGTTCGCTGCCCAAGTTGCAAGCGAACGTGCAGCGATTGCTGCAGCCGAGTATGGTGTGAAAAACGTCGACGTGCTGGTCAAGGGCCCGGGCCCGGGCCGTGAGTCCGCCGTGCGCGCATTGAATGCCGCCGGTTTCCGCGTGCAAAGCATCACAGACGCGACACCCGTTCCCCACAACGGTTGCCGTCCGCCTAAAAAACGCCGCGTTTAAGGAGAAGGACTTATGGCACGTTATACAGGACCGAGTTGCAAACTTTCTCGCCGTGAAGGTACCGATCTCTTTCTGAAGAGTGGTGTTACCCCGTTCGAGAAGAAGTGCAAGTCCGAACAGCCCCCGGGCCAACATGGCCAGCGCCGTCAACGTCTTTCCGACTACGGCATGCAGCTTCGTGAGAAGCAAAAGGTTCGTCGTATGTACGGCGTACTCGAAAAACAGTTCCGCAACTACTACAAAGCGGCCGCTCGTCAAAAGGGCGCCACTGGTGAAGTTCTTCTTCAGCTGTTGGAAACCCGCTTGGATAACGTCGTCTACCGCATGGGCTTCGGAGCTACCCGTGCCGAAGCGCGTCAGCTGGTCAGCCACAAGGCGATCTCTGTAAACGGTAAGACCGTCAACGTGGCTTCCTACAAGGTTCGCCCTGGCGATGTCGTATCCGTTCGCGAGAAAGCCAAGAATCAGTCTCGTATCCAGAGTGCACTGCAAATCGCTGGCAACCGCGGTGATGTGGCTTGGATCGATGTGGACAGCAAGAAAATGGAAGGCTCCTTCAAGGCGCTTCCGGAGCGTTCTGACCTGTCTGCCGACATCAACGAGAATCTGATCGTTGAGCTGTACTCCAAGTAATCCCCAAGCCGCAACGAAGAGTATCCGTTTGGCAGCCTTAAAGGTGTTCTTATGCAGCGTTCAGTGACAGAATTTCTTCGCCCGCGCGATATCAAGGTCGAAGAAGTCAACGCCAACCACGCAAAAATCGTTCTCGAACCATTCGAGCGCGGATTTGGCCATACGTTGGGGAACGCATTGCGTCGTATCCTCTTGTCTTCCATGCCAGGTTGTGCGGTCGTGGAAGCCGAGATCGAAGGCGTCTTGCATGAGTACAGTGCAGTAGAAGGGGTGCAGGAGGATGTCATTGAGATCCTCCTGAACCTGAAGGATGTGGCGTTCAAGATGCACGGCCGTGATGAAGCGACCGTTACCTTGAGCAAGCAGGGCCCTGGCGTACTTACGGCGGGCGATATCGTGGTCGATCATGACCTTGAAATCGTTAATCCGGATCACGTCATTGCCCACCTGAACGACGGTGGTGAGCTCAAGATGCAGCTGCGCATTCAGCGTGGCCGTGGTTATGAGCCTGCCGACGTTCGTGCCCAAGACGACGACGAATCCCGTCCGATCGGTCGCTTGCAGCTTGACGCTACCTTCAGCCCCGTGCGTCGGGTTTCCTATTCCGTTGAGGCCGCTCGTGTCGAGCAGCGTACAGACCTTGATAAGCTTGTTATCGATCTGGAAACTGACGGCACGCTCGATCCGGAAGAAGCTATTCGTCGCAGCGCCACTATCTTGCAAGAACAGCTGGCAGCATTCGTTGACCTCGAAGCCGATAAGGAACAAGAGGTCGAAGAGGAAGAGGAGCAGATCGATCCGATCCTGCTTCGCCCTGTAGACGATCTCGAGTTGACCGTTCGCAGCGCCAACTGCCTCAAGGCCGAGAACATTTACTATATCGGTGATCTCATTCAGCGCTCCGAAGTTGAGCTGTTGAAGACGCCGAACCTCGGTAAAAAGTCCTTGAATGAAATCAAGGATGTACTTGAAGCACGTGGTCTGTCGCTCGGCATGCGGTTGGATAACTGGCCGCCCGCGAGTTTAAAAGACGATAAGGCCTCCGCCTAAACGGGTGACTCGAGTCCAAGACTGGTAAGGAATCACAACCATGCGTCATCGTAAGAGTGGTCGCCAACTAAATCGTAATAGCTCGCATCGAAGCGCCATGTTCAAGAACATGTGCGTTTCCCTGGTCGAGCACGAAGTGATCAAGACCACACTCCCCAAGGCTAAAGAGCTGCGTCGTCATATCGAGCCGCTGATCACTTTGGCCAAGAACGACAGCGTCGCCAATCGTCGCCTTGCTTTTGATCGCACGCGCTCAAAAGAGGCTGTAGGTAAGCTGTTCAACGAACTGGGTCCGCGTTACACCGCCCGTCCCGGCGGTTATGTTCGCGTACTCAAGTGCGGCTATCGTGCCGGCGACAACGCGCCTATGGCGTTTGTCGAACTGGTCGATCGCCCCGTTGTTGAAAGCGACGACGAGTAATCGCTCGTGTTCGTTAATGAAAGCCGGCCTTAGGGCCGGTTTTTTTATGACCAAACCATTATAGGTGTGCGTCATCAGGCCGATATGGAGTAGGAATTCCTGACCCTGGCCTACTCTCTATGTCTTCTTGTGCCTCCGAGCAGTCGTGTCTGTGCCATCGGCCTCTTGGGTTCGACATCAGAATGGCATTTCAGCCCATCGTCGATCTCTCCAAAAGAGATATCCATGCCTATGAAGCGCTGGTTCGAGGCGTTAATGGCGAAGGCGCGCACAGTATTCTCTCTCGTGTTCAAAGCGATGATGTCTATCGATTCGATCAGGCCTGTCGCACCCAGTCGCTAAAACAAATTTCTGCACTTGAAAGTCATCATCCGGTGTCTATCAACTTCATGCCGAATGCTGTTTATGATCCCGAAACATGTCTGCGCTCGACCATTGCCATTGCCAAGAAGCTTCACTGGCCGCTTGAGAGCATCATTTTTGAAATCACCGAAACCGAGCTGATTCCAAGGTTTGATCATCTTGCTGATATAGTGAATACCTATAGATCCCTCGGGTTGAAAGTGGCCCTGGATGATTTCGGTTCGGGCAGCTCGAATCTAGAAACTCTGGTACACGTAACGCCAGACTATTTAAAGTTGGATCGTGCCCTTGTCGATGGTATCGGCAGTGATCGTCGCAAGCAGAAAATTGCCAATGCCATGCTGGTGATGCTTGATGGCGAGGCAACGCAAATAGTGGCTGAAGGCGTAGAGACGATGGGTGACGCCCAGTGGCTTTTTGACCATGGGATCACCCTTCAGCAGGGGTATTTCTTTGCCCGCCCCCAGCTCGACACATTGCCTTCGGTTAATTGGCCGAGCTGGAGCGTTAGCTGATCAGTACCCGCGTTCGAGCAAGGGCTTCAGGAAATGCCCGGTGTGAGACGCCGTTTCCCTGCACACCTCTTCTGGCGTTCCCTCGGCGATAATTTGCCCGCCGCCAGAGCCGCCCTCTGGGCCGAGGTCGACCAGCCAGTCGGCGGTTTTAATGACATCCAGGTTATGCTCGATCACGACTACGGTATTGCCTTGATCTCGTAGCTTATGCAGCACAGCCAGCAATTGACGGATGTCCTCGAAGTGAAGTCCTGTGGTTGGCTCATCGAGAATGTATAGGGTGCGTCCGGTATCGCGCTTGGCAAGTTCTCGAGCCAGTTTGGTGCGCTGGGCCTCGCCGCCGGAGAGCGTTGTCGCACTTTGACCCAGCTTGACATAGGAAAGTCCCACATCCATCAGTGTCTGAAGCCGCCGCGCAATGGCTGGTACTGGGCTGAAGAACTCGAGTGCCTCTTCAATGGTCATCTCGAGTACTTCGTGAATATTTTTACCCTTGTAGTGGATGTCGAGCGTCTCGCGGTTATAACGCTTGCCCTTGCAGACATCGCAGGGCACATAGATATCCGGCAGGAAATGCATCTCGACCTTGATCATTCCCTCACCCTGACAGGCTTCGCAGCGCCCTCCCTTGACGTTGAACGAAAAACGCCCGGGTTTGTAGCCTCGTGATCGAGCCTCTTCCGTTCCGGCGAACAGCTCGCGAATCGGAGTGAAAATACCGGTGTAGGTGGCCGGGTTCGAGCGGGGGGTTCGTCCGATCGGGCTTTGATCGATATCGATGACCTTGTCGAGCTGATCCAGGCCATGAATCTTGAGGTAGGGGGCAGGTTTAAGGCTGGTTGCCTTATTAAGCTCACGGGCCGCGATAGGCATCAAGGTGCCATTGATCAGCGTTGACTTGCCCGAGCCCGAGACGCCCGTGATGCATACGAACATGCCCAGCGGCAGAGTAAGTGTGACGTTTTGCAGATTATTGCCCCGGGCGCCTTCAAGCACGAGTTGCTGTTCCGGGTGAGCCGGTTTTCGGGTTTTCGGAATCTCGATTTGACGAGTGCCTGACAGGTATTGCCCCGTCAGTGACGCCGTATCGGCTGCAATATGCTCAGGAGTGCCCTGGGAGACGACTTGGCCGCCATGTACGCCGGCGCCGGGGCCGATATCAAGGACGTGATCCGCAGCGCGTATGGCGTCTTCATCGTGTTCGACCACAATCACCGTATTGCCGAGATCTCTAAGGCGCTTGAGCGTCCCGAGCAGGCGGTCATTGTCGCGCTGATGCAGGCCGATCGACGGCTCGTCCAGGATATACATGACGCCAACGAGGCCAGCACCGATTTGACTGGCCAGTCGGATACGCTGAGCTTCGCCGCCTGAGAGGGTGTCGGCACTGCGCTCGAGCGTCAGATATTCTAGGCCGACGTTGACCAGAAACTGCAATCGACTGGTGATTTCGTTGAGAATCTTGAGCGCAATCTCGCCCTTGCGGCCCGGCAGTTCGAGGTTCTCAAAAAACGTATGGCTTTCGCCGATCGGGTCGCGGACCACATCAGGCAGTGCGCGCTCCGCCACGAATACGTTGCGCGATTCCTTTCTCAATCGGCTGCCATCGCAGCTGGGGCAGGGTTGTACCGACAGCAGTTTGGCCAGGTCATCGCGGACCATGTTGGAATCGGTCTCTCGGTACCGGCGTTCCATATTGGGCAAAATGCCCTCGAACGGATGCTGGCGTTCGACCTTGCGGCCACGGTCGTTGACGTAGCTGAAGGAAACCGCTTCCTTGCCGCTGCCGTGCAGCACGATTTTCTGTATACGTGCATCAAGCGCCTGCCACGGCGTCTCAAGTTCGAATCCGTAGTGCTTGGCCACCGCTTCGAGCTGCGAAAAATAATAGATGCTGCGTCGGTCCCAGCCTTTGATCACGCCTTCGGCCAGAGAGAGTTCGGGCTGGCGGATCAACTTATCCGGATCAAAGAACTGGTAGCTGCCAAGCCCTTCACAGCTTGGGCAGGCACCTGCCGGATTGTTGAACGAAAACATGCGGGGCTCGAGCTCGGCGATGGAGTAGCCACACATTGGGCAGGCGAACTTGGACGAAAACACCATATCGTCGTGCTCGCCGTCCATGAAATGCAGAAGCGCGCTGCCTTCTGAAAGCCCGAGGGCGGTTTCAAGCGACTCCGCAAGCCGCTGCTGGAGATCATTTCGAATCTTGAAGCGGTCAACGACGACGCTTATGTCATGCTTCTTGGTTTTCTCAAGCGTCGGAAAATCATCGAATTCGACAATCTGGCCATCGACCATCGCGCGAACGAACCCTTGTGCACGAAGCTCGGTGATCAACTGCTGATGTTCACCCTTACGCCCACTGATGACCGGCGCCATCAGCATGGCCTTGGTACCTTCCGGTAGCGTCAGGATCTGGTCGACCATCTGGGATATGGTCTGAGCCTCAAGGTCAGTGCCGTGATCGGGGCAGCGGGGGGTGCCGGCGCGGGCATACAGAAGGCGCAGGTAGTCATAGATTTCGGTGATGGTGCCGACGGTCGAGCGTGGGTTGTGCGAGGTCGATTTCTGCTCGATGGAAATGGCCGGTGACAGACCTTCGATATGGTCGACGTCGGGTTTTTCCATCATGGACAGGAACTGGCGGGCATAGGTCGAGAGCGATTCAACGTAACGGCGTTGGCCTTCGGCGTAGAGCGTGTCGAAGGCCAGCGACGATTTGCCGGAACCGGACAGGCCGGTAATGACGATCAGTTTGTCTCGAGGCAGGTCTACGTCGATGTTTTTCAAGTTATGCGTGCGCGCGCCGCGCACAAAGATCTGATCCATATAACCCTACTCGGCCAGTATAAAAGTGCCAGTATAGGAGGCGGGCTCGTCGAGTCGCAAAGCATTCACACAATTGATTCGCAAGCGTCGGTCAGAGGCCGTTGCTGTGTTACACTACAGGGTTTTAGACACTATCCAGCAATGAGTTCGGCACGTGTGATGCGTCGCTAACGAAGGGAGATCTTCATGGCTCGTGGTATTAACAAGGTAATTCTGATCGGAAATCTCGGGCAAGACCCTGAAGTTCGTTTTACGCCCTCAGGCACAGCGGTTGCCAACTTGAATCTGGCAACGTCTGACAGCTGGACGGACCGTCAAACCGGTCAGCGTCAGGATCGCACCGAATGGCACCGGGTTGTGCTGTTCAACAAGCTGGCGGAAGTGGCTCAGCAATACGTCAAGAAAGGCTCCAAGGTTTATATCGAAGGCCGGCTACAGACGCGCAAATGGCAGGATCAAAACGGTCAGGATCGCTACAGCACCGAGATCGTTGCCAATGACATGCAGATGCTCGATGGCCGTGGCGGTGGTGATCAGCCTCAGCAGGGCAGCTACAATCAGGGCCAGCAGAGCAATTACAACCAAGGCCAGCAGCAAAACTATGGCCAGGGCTCGCAAGGTGGGCAGCAGGGCGGCAACTACGGTCAGTCCGGCAACTCAACCCGCCAGGCTCCGCCTCAGCAGCAGAATCAGAACGCCAATGCGCCCCAGCCGGGTGGTTTTGACGATTTCGATGATGAAATCCCGTTCTGATAGACGCGTCCTTTAGCGCGTCATGAATCCCCGGTTAAAGAGCCCGCTGACACGCGGGCTTTTTTTAGAGTCATTCTCTTGTATCAAGTGACGGTCATCGCATCAAAGGGCGCGCGCCGGGCGTTCTAGGGACAACCCACGACTGCCAATGTATAGTGAGGTGTCTTTTCTGCAGACGTGTTCGATCTTCGATGGTTCTGAAAAAAGGGTGAGTGTGAAAGTTCTAGTTCTTGGGGCGGCACATTGCTTGAGTCGCGCGCTTGTACGAGACGGTGCGCGCCGAGCCGATATGTCCATTGAAACCTACGACCCTGCAACGCCTGATGATCTGGGGTGGTCTCAGCCGGGCATCGATGCAATTGTCGTACCGCCGCTAGCGCATCCCGCAAGCGCAGAGCCCGCACGAGTGTTCGATCATGCTGCAATGGTCGAGCATGTGTTCGCTCATTGCGCGCGTCATGATCTGCCATTGGTGTGGTGTGTCAGCGATCAGATGTTTGAAGCCGGCGGTGACGAGCCGATCAAGGAGTGCCTGATTCCCGAGCCGATCGATTCAGGGCTCCGTCGGCTTGTGAAAACCGGATCGATGATTCGTGCGCGCAAGGCCAAGCACATCATCTTGCGTGTCGGCCCGCTCTTTGGCATCGAGGGCGAAGACGCATGGTTGCCGAACATCATCGACACATTGCTGGCTCAGAAAACGATCAGCGCTCCTCAGGATGTCGTGGTCGGTCCGACGTCGGTTGAGGCACTCTCCATGGCGCTGACCGGTATCCTGCTTCAAATCAATTATGGAGCAACGCATTGGGGGGCGTACCATCTGGCCGGTATCGAGCCGGTTACGCCGTTCGCATTTTCATCGATGGTGCGCACGCAGCTGGATACGCTTCTGAGCGGTCAGGGGCTGGAGCGACCGCTGGGTGACGTTCGCGCACTCAGTCACCATCACGATCAGCCGATGCGTCGGGTGTTGAACTGTCAGCGTTTGCTCGAAACCTATGGGGTGCACCAGCGCCCTTGGCGCGTCGAGCTTGAACGGTTATTAAAGCACTGGTGTGAGCAGGCACAGGCGGGTGAGGTCAACGTATGAGCGCGCTTCGAAGTGTTCTGTTTTATATCGGCTACTTTGCCGGCATCGTTTTCTTTGGCGTGTTGTTTGGTCCGATCGCTGCGTTTTTACCGCTGCGTCGTCGGTTCGCGCTGCTTAATAGCTACAACCGCTTTGCGGTGTTGTGGTTAAAGTGGACATGCGGCGTGCGTTATAAGGTTGAATACCAGGCTCCTCTGCCCAAGGGGACCTTTGTCATGCTGTCCAATCATCAAAGTGAGTGGGAAACCTTATATCTGCAGCTGATTACATCGCCGGTGTGTACGGTGCTCAAGAAAGAGTTGCTCAGTCTGCCCATTTTTGGTTGGGCACTTAGACTGCTCAACCCGATCCCTCTAGATCGATCGAATCCTTCAGCGGCGTTGCGTGCGGTTATTTCGGAAGGAGGAGAGCGCTTGAAAAGCGGATTGTCGATTCTGATCTTTCCCGAAGGAACGCGGGTTGAACCTGGAAGGCGTCGGCGATTCAATAAAAGTGGTGCTTTAATTGCCTCAAATGCGGGGGTGCCGGTCGTGCCTATCGCTCATAATGCTGGTGACTGCTGGCCCGGGAAGACCTTCATCAAGCGTCCGGGCACCATTACCGTTGTTATCGGTGCGCCGATTCACGCTAATGGCCGCAGTGCCAAAGAGGTTATCCAAGAGGTCGAACGCTGGTCGGATGAGCAGCTGATGCGTATATCGCGTGACTATGCGCCGCCCAAGTAGTCGTTGGCGCAGTGTTTGACGTAAAAAAAAGCCGGTGATGGACACCGGCTTTTTTAGTGGGGCTCATGCGACAGGTTCAGTCGGCTTGATACCGCTCGAAGATCAGGCAGGCATTGGTGCCGCCGAAACCGAAGCTGTTCGACAGTACTCGGTTTAGGCGAACGTTGTCCCGTCGAGTGGTCACGATATCGAAACCGTCCGCATCCGGATCCTTTTCATCGACGTTGGCCGAGGCGCAGATGAAATCGTTTTTCATCATGAGCAGCGAGTAGATGGCTTCCTGAGCGCCCGTAGCGCCGAGTGAGTGGCCAGCCAGAGACTTGGTCGATGAGATTGCCGGAACGTTATCGCCGAACAGGCTGCGAAGCGCCTTCAACTCCGCCATGTCGCCAACCGGAGTTGAGGTGCCGTGCGTGTTGATGTAGTCGATCTTTGGATCACTCAAGGTGGAGATCGCCTGCTTCATGCAGCGCACTGCCCCTTCACCGGAGGGAGCAACCATGTCGTGCCCGTCGGAGTTTGCACCGTAACCGGTCAGCTCCGCATAGATCTTGGCACCGCGCGCCTTGGCGTGTTCGAGCTCTTCGAGCACGAGCATGGCGCCACCGCCTGCAATGACAAATCCATCACGCGAGGTGTCGTAAGGGCGAGAGGCCTTGTCCGGCGTATCGTTATAGCCGGTGGACAGAGCGCCCATCGCGTCGAAGAGACAGGACAGGGTCCAGTGCTCTTCTTCGCCGCCGCCGGCAAACACGATGTCCTGCTTGCCAAGCTGGATCTGTTCCATGGCGCTGCCGATGCAGTGTGCCGAGGTGGAGCAGGCCGAGGAGATCGAGTAATTGAGTCCCTTGATCTCGAACGGCGTCGCCAGACACGCAGATACGGTACTGCCCATCGTGCGAGTAACACGATAGGGGCCAACGCGGCGAAGCCCTTTCTCGCGCAGGATGTCAGCGGCTTCGACCTGATTGGCCGAGGACGCGCCGCCAGAGCCCGCGATCAGACCCGTTCGTTCGTTGGAGACCTGATCGTGAGAAAGTTCGGCGTCTTCGATGGCTTGTTGCATCGCAACGTACGCGTACGCGGCTGCATCGCCCATGAAGCGGCGACGCTTGCGATCAACAAGCGCGTCGAGATCGATATCGACAGCGCCGGCAACATGGCTTCGCATTCCGCGTTCAGCGTATTCTTCGCGATAGCGTATACCCGAGCGGCCATTTTTCAGGGCATCAAGGACTTGGTGCTGGTCGTTGCCCAAGCAGGAAACGATGCCCAGGCCGGTGACTACCACTCGTCGCATGGGAGCCTCCCGATTAAAAGTTCGACGTAGATGTGAACAGGCCGACGCGGAGGTCGTTGGCCTGATAGATCGGCCGATCGTCGACACTGACCGTGCCGTCCGCAATGCCAAGAATCAAACGGCGAGTAATCACTCGTTTGATGTTGATGTGATACGTCACTTTCTTGGCATCGGGAAGAATCTGGCCCGAAAACTTGACCTCGCCACAACCGAGGGCTCGGCCACGACCTGGGTGTCCCAGCCAGCCTAGATGAAAGCCGACAAGTTGCCACATGGCATCAAGTCCCAGGCAACCGGGCATGACCGGGTCGCCGGGAAAATGGCATTCGAAGAACCAGAGGTCGGGACGAATATCCAGCTCGGCAATGAGCTCGCCCTTGCCGTACTGGCCACCTTCTTCATGGATATGCGAGATGCGATCGAGCATCAGCATATTGGGGGCCGGGAGCTGGGCATTACCTGGGCCGAAAAGCTCGCCTTGGCTACATTGAAGCAGCTCATCACGCGTAAAAGAGTGTTGCTTGGTCACTGACTCGTTCCGAGAATAGTAAGGATTATGCTCTCTCTCTGGAGCGCGTCCTAATCTGCATTAACGAAGACAGGCAGCCTCGGCTGCCTGTCGGCTATACACAACCGAATGCATTATTGCACACAATCATGCCGTGTTTCGATGTTAATACGTCGTAGGGCATCAAAGCGCCTTGAAGGCGTCCAGCGCTCTTTCCCGTGCGGCCTTGTGATCGACCATGGGCTCAGGGTAGCCGCACTCCTTGCGCTGTTCCTTACGCGGGGCGTGTCGGTGCTTCTTGGCCAGCGGTTCAAGGCAGGGGAGGTACTGCACGATGAAATGGCCCTCCGGGTCGAATCGTTCAGACTGAGTAGTCGGATTGAAGATACGAAAATACGGGCTTGCATCGGTGCCGGTTGAGGCTGACCACTGCCACCCCCCGTTATTGGCGCCGAGTTCACCGTCGACCAGGTGTTCAAGAAAGAAGCGTTCTCCCCAGCGCCAATCGATCAGAAGATGTTTGGTTAGGAACATGGCGGTCACCATGCGCAAGCGATTATGCATCCAGCCGGTCTTGACCAGCTGCTTCATGGCCGCATCGACCAGCGGATACCCGGTTTCTCCGGCGCACCAGGCGTCGAAGTCCTTGGTGCTCTGGCGCCATTTGAGCTTTTTGGTTTGTTCCTGGAATGGCTGATGCATGCTGACTCTGGGAAAGCCGACCAGTACGTGTTGATAGAACTCGCGCCAGACCAGTTCGCTTATCCAGCTGACAATCGAGGCGTCGCCATCGCCGAGCCGATTATCATTGCGGCCCATGGCAGCGGCAATGCACTGCCTTGGCGAGATCATGCCAAGAGCCAGGTAAGCCGACAGAGTGCTGGTGGATGACGCGTAGGGAAAATCGCGTTTGTCATCGTAATGGCGGACGCGGTGTCTCAAGAAATACTCGAGGCGATTTTCTGCTTCTTCAGTGCCGGCAGGCCACTGACTTTCATCAATGGCTGACTCGAGCTTTGGCATTTCAAGGGTGTCGCTTTCCACGCCTTTGATCGGCGCCTGCCGGCTGGGCGTGTCATAAAGCGAGAGCTCATCATCGCCAACGGCCTTAAGCCACGCCTTGTAAAAGGGCGTGAAGACCTTGTAGTACGCATCATCGTTCGTGGTCAGCGACCCCGGCGCCATTACTAGATTGGCGTCATCGCGGTGGACGTTGAGGTCGTTGTCCTGAAAGAGCGTGCTAACAGCTTCATCGCGTGTGCGTTCGTTGACGCCGTATTGATTGCTGAAGTGAAGGTCGGTGCACTCAAGCGATTGGGCCAACTCGAGCAGCGCCTTTGGACAATCATCGTAAGTGTCGGCGTAAATCAGTTTCAGTGGGATTCGAAGTGATTTCAGATCAGCACCCAAGGCCTCAATGCCTCGGTACCAGAATGAAAGCTTGTTATCGCCGTGTCCGTGCTCGCGCCATTGTGACGGTGTTAGCGTACATACTGCGATGCAGGGGCCGCGAGCAGCCGCCCGCGAAAGAGCGGCATGGTCGTGGATTCGAAGATCCGTTCGAAACCAGACCAGTTGGTTTCCCGACATGGACAACCTCCGTGTTCATCGTGTCAGGGGGAATACTCGGGTCAGTCGATCAAATGGCGAATCAACCGAACGCTGCGTGTGAGATCGATTTCAAGGGGTTGTACACCATGTGCCTTGAGATTTTTGGAATCGGTGGAGGCCATCGAGCCATATACGCAGACAGGGACGTGCGTATTTTTCATGATTCGTTCGATGCCAGCGTCCGCGTCCGCGACGTCTTTGGAGGCCGTGCCGTCATGAGCGGCGCCAGCAAATACGGCAATATCGGTACGGCAGCGCTGCAACAGCGACAGGAAGGCGTCTGCATCAACGTGATGATCGATCAACGTAATGTGAAAGCCGCCGGCTGACAGTGCGCTGGCAAGCATGAGAAGACTCAGGTTGTCGCCACGCTCGGGGTAGGGCGCTAAAAGTAGGCGCGGCGTACTGATCTCAAGGTTGGTGTAATAAAGACGAAGTGACAGCCGCGTTCGCAGAAAGCTTTCAAGAAACAAGCGTGACGCTGAGTGTTCAGAGTCGGCGTTCTCGAGTTGATCGACCACGGGACGCAAAACGTTATTGAGCACGGTAGTGATCGGATAGCGACCCAATAGCGTGGTGTAGTACTGATCCAGCCCCTGCTCGTCGAATCGCTCGATCAGTGCGCGCATGTCATTGGCAATCTCGGACCATTCACCGCTTTGCTCAAGTGAGGCTGGGCCCTCTGCATGCTTGGCCTCGGGCGAGGCTTCTGAAGCGGCTGTGTCTTCAGGAAGCTCTTTATCGAGAAGATCACTGACTTGGCTTACAGGCACACCGCGGTTCAACCACTGAACGATGCGCTCGACGCGCTCGATATCAGTTCGACCGTACAAGCGATGGCCCTTGGGTGTGCGACGTGGCTGAATCAGACCATATCGCCGTTCCCAGGCGCGAAGCGTGACCGAGTTGACGCCGGTCAATCGGGAAACTTCGCGGATCGGATAAAGTGGGCCGCCTGTTTCCGTGACGCTTTGATCGCTCATGTCGGTGATGCCTCCTTTTCGTGATGCGGCACGGGCCAGAATGACTGCCGGTGCAGCATTGGAAACGTAGCGAGAGTTCTAAAAGACACTTGGGTCCGGGCTCTCGACACCATTCCAGCGTCGGACATTCAGCGCCGCATCGCGAAATAAATGCTGTATCTTGAGTAAAATTTTGTACACGTGATCGCTATTGTACAAGATTAATCCACGTTTTGCCCACTGATACCTTCTTCAATGATGCGAATGAGTGCATCAGTGAACGCGGGGTGCTGCCCAACCGGCGGCATGAGCTGAATCGATAAACCTGGATGGCGTTCACTCATGGCCTCAATTTGAGCAGGAACGTCCTTGCGGAGATGGCGACCTACAGCAAAGAACAGGGGAAGAATATCGATACGTTCAAAGCCTTCCTTGTCGAGGTTGGCAATAGTGTCTTCCAAAAGCGGGTCACAAAGCTCCATGTAAGCCATTTCGACGCGAGCCTCGGCGCGCTGCTTTAAATGCGCTTCCAGTTCCTGGAACGGCTGCTGCCATTGGGTATCGGGGGAGCCATGGGCCATGAGGACATATGCGGTTTTCATGAAAAAAGGTCTCGATTAAAGGCTTAGTTGGAAAGAAGGCGGGCCAATACGTTGCGCGCGCAGGTGCGTCCGGAGAGCCAGGCGGCTTCAACGTTATTACCGAGACACCAATCACCACACACACTTAAATGCCTCGACGACGGTGGATGATGTTCGGGTGATCGACGTTCGACCAAAGGTTCGGCATAGCGCCAACGATGCGCTTTCAGACGTATGGCGCCTGGCAGGGGGTCAGGGTAGCGATTCAGGAAGGTGTGCCAAAGCGTGGCCGCAATGACATCGGGCGTTTTTTCAAGATGGGTCCGACTCCATTCCGGGCGGGCAATCAGGCGAATGGCCGGTGAGTTTTCGCGCCCCGGTTTGGCCGACTGGTATTCGGCAAAGCCGATCGGGCCGCTTTCGATGTAGAGCGCGTCCCAATCAAGCTCCGGAAATTCATTCAATACCGCATGGACGTTCCAGCAGGGGTGAAAGGCCGTTCTACTGCACAGGGCTTTTAAGTCCTGCTCGCTCTCGGGCAGAAGCGCGAATGCCTGTTTGGGAGGAAGCGCCAGAATGACATGATCGAATGGGCCGGCACGCTGGCCATTTTCAAGCTCTAGATAAACCTGATCGTTTGCGTACTCGATGGCGCTCACGTGTGCCTGAGTCGTAACGTTCAATCCCTGAGACATGTAGCGCGTAATCGCACTCATGCGGGGATTGCCTGCAAAGCGCAGATGCTGCATGTCGTAGTTGTGGATCTGGCGATTTTTAAGACGCTTGGGCGACAGGGGCCAGTGAGAAATGATGCCCGCCGACAGCCAGCGCTCCACAGTGCGCTTGAACTCTGTGCTTCGCGCCGAGAAGCAGGGCACACCGAGGTCAATGGTGCATTCGCGCTCGCGGCGCGACGACATGCGGCCACCGGGGCCGCGTGCCTTTTCGAACACGCTGACCGACAAGTCCGCACGGCTTATCGTTTGAGCAGCGCTCAAGCCTGAAATGCCTGCCCCAATGACTGCAATCTTTGGCGACGCCATAGCCTTCCCTGAATCGATGTGAGGTCATAATGTATCAGTCTGGTACAGGTTTCTTCTAGCGTGTATAGGCTAGCAGGCACTATGTTGAAAAAAGCCTACCAGTACATCGTTGAAAAAAACCTACCAGTACATCGAGGGAGTGGCAGACAGTGAATATTTTGATAACAGGGGCCACCGGGTTTGTCGGTGTCCCTCTATGCAAGGCGCTTGATGCCAAGGGGCACCGTCTATTGGTGGTAAGCCGCTCACCGGAAAAGGCATCTGAACAACTTGGCATGCCGGTCAAGGCCCAGGATGACCCCATGGCGTTCAAGGATGAGCCGATCGATGCCATCATCAATCTGGCGGGCGCATCGATTGCAGGTCGCCCCTGGACCGACTCGCGCAAGAAAACCCTCATCGATAGCCGGGTTGAAACAACAAGGGCACTGGAGCGGCTTTGTCAGGCGATGAGCACGCCGCCCAAGGTGCTGGTGTCCGGTTCGGCCATGGGCTATTACGGCGCCCAGGGTGAGCGGGAGGTAACGGAAGAAACACCTCCAAACCCTGAGTTCGCGCATGAGCTGTGTCAGAAATGGGAAGATGCTGCACGCCGTATCGAAGCGCTTGGCGTGCGGACGGCGATCATACGTATTGGGCTGGTGCTCGAGCGCGATGGTGGCACGTTAAAGCCGATGCTTCCCGTGTATAAGCTTGGCCTAGGGGCGACGCTTGGGTCGGGGACGCAGTACATGCCCTGGATTCATCGCACCGATCTAATCCGAATCATCGAGTTCCTGTTGGTGCATGACACCCTCGAGGGGCCGTTCAATGCTGGCGCTCCGAACCCGGTTACCAATCGCGTTTTTACCAAGTCTCTGGCCCATGCCTTGCACCGGCCGGCGCCCTGGCGCATACCCGGGTTTGCCCTGAAAGCCGCCATGGGAGAAATGTCTCGGCTTCTGTTAACGGGCGCACGAATGAAGCCCGCACGCCTTGAGGCGGCGGGCTTTGAGTTTCGCTACCCAGAGCTTGATGGCGCGTTCTTGGCCATCGTCAACGGGCGATGATCAGGCCGGAACATCCACGGTCAGGATCACGCGCACGGCATCAAGCCGCAGGCGCGAGGTACGAATGGCGTCACTAAGCTGCGCCTTTTCCTGACGCATGAGGTCGACTTCCGCCTCGGGCACGCTGCCGAACCGCTGTGAAAGCGCCGTCAGCCGATCGATTTCCGCGTCAAGCGTGTCGCTCATCTCGGCGTGGGCGTCGTTCACGACGCTCTTGAGCGAGGCGTCCGCGTGCTGTTCGGCCTGATCCATCAGGTCGCGCACCAGAGTATGACGGTCCTTGATCAGGTTGCGTGCGATGCCTTTCTTGACGTGCTGAAGATTTTTCGCGAGTCCGCCGAAGGAGACGCTGGCGGACAGATCCTTGCCTGATTGATCGATCAGTACACGCACCGTGGTCGGTGGCAGGTACTGGCCCACATGAATGTTTTTTGGCGCAGGCGTCGAGGTGCAGTAAATGGCCTCGAGCATCACGCGGTCGCCGGGAATGCTTGGGTGCTGCAAAAGCCCGAGCGCCGTATTGCCCATCGCCCCCATGGTCAGATGCGACAGCATTTCCTGCACCAATGGGTGCTCCCAGGAAAGCCGTTGAATGTCATCCCGACTCAGCGCCAGCTCCCGTGATTGGGTCGCGGTGAAGCCTTCCTCGCCTTTGATCAGCCCCGGCAGGCCATCCATCATGTGCGGCCCGGGGTGCAAATACGTCAGGTTTTCGCCAAGCTCTCGGGTATCGATGCCGAAAATGTCGAAGGCCTGATCCAGGAACTTGGGTAGCGTAGGGTCGTCATCGAGGTCGCGGATATTATCGATCACGTGCTCGGCGTGCGCCGGGTTCTGAGAACCCAGTTCGAGCAGGCGATTACGCCCGGCCAGCCGCTCGGCCTGGATCGCCTCGAAGCGCGGCCGGGTCTCGGCGATCAGCTCTTCAAGCGCCTCATCATCGAGCAGGCTGTCGGCCAGCCGGTCCCCGAATTCATCGAACAGCGTGCTGCCTATCCCGTGCGGAAAACTGAAGGCGTCGGAGCCTTCGTTGTACCAGCGAAGCAGGCGCGCCATCGGGCTTTCCTTGAAGACCGGCAGATGAATGTCGATCGGATAGCGCTGGCCGATACGGTCGAGTCGACCGATGCGCTGCTCGAGCTGATCGGGGTGCGGCGGCAGATCGAACATGATCAAGTGATGGCAGAACTGGAAGTTGCGCCCTTCTGAGCCGATTTCGGAGCAGATCAGTAGCGGACTGCCTTCTGTCGCATCCTGTTCGGCGAAGGCGGCTGCGGCGCGGTCACGCTCGATCAGCGTCATGCCCTCGTGGAACACCGGCACATGCAGTCCGGTCAGCACCTGAAGGCCGGCCGAGAGCTCGCGTGCGGTTTCGGCGAAGTGACAGATCAACAGCGCCTTCTCACCCGGGTGCTCCTTGAGCCACTGCGTCAGCCACTCGACGCGGGTGTCGGTTTTCCACCAGGGGGTGCCGTCGCCACTCATGCGCTCGCGGTCGAGCGCACTCAGCGTTTCCTCAAGGTACAAAAGCACTTCAGGGTGATCGATGCCGGTCTCGATCAAGAGCGTATCCAGATACTCCTCATCGCGGTCCAGCTTCTTGAGAATGCGCTGATAGTTGCTCGGTGCCTCGAGCTCGCTGACGTGCAGTCGACGCTCTGGAAAGCCCGCCACATGGCGGCGGCTGTTGCGGAACATGACGCGGCCGGTGCCATGACGGTCGAGCAAATGCCGGCGAAGCGATTGACGACATGCAATAGCGTCGTCCTCCTCGGCCTCGGCCAACCGCTCGAGCAGACCCTGGCTGTCGGCGTCATCCAGCAACTCATCGAGCACCTTGCGGTTGTCAGGCTCGGCGGGGTAGTGATCGAGTGCCTCGACGGCGCCGGCCACCCCTTGAAAGTTGGCTTCTTCGGCCTGGAAGCGTTCAAGGTCGGTATAGCGGTTCGGGTCGAGCAGGCGCAGGCGGGCAAAGTGGCTCTCAGGGCCCATTTGCTCAGGGGTTGCGGTCAGAAGCAGAATGCCCTGGCTTGCCGCGGCGAGCTGCTCGACGCACTCATACCCGGTATCACCGCCGGTGTCGCTGCTCCACTCGAGGTGATGCGCCTCATCAACGATCAGAAGATCCCAGCTGCTCTGCGCGGCCTGCTCCTGACGGTGCGGATTGGCGAACAGCCATTGCTGGCTTGCAAGAATCAGCTGGCGGCTCTCGAACGGGTTCTGAGTGCGCTCCATGGCGCCGCTTTGCTGCTCATCGAGCAGAGTGACCTCGATTGAAAACCGTCGCAGAAGCTCCACCAGCCACTGATGCGTCAGACTTTCCGGCACCACGATAAGCGCACGCGACGCACGGCCGATCGTTAGCAGGCGATGAAGGATCAGGCCGGCCTCGATGGTCTTGCCAAGGCCCACTTCGTCGGAAAGCAGCACGCGTGGCAGTCGTCGGCGGGAAACGTCATCGGCGATGAACAGCTGATGCGGTACGAGATCGACGCGCGGCCCGGACAGGCCGAACGCAGGATGGCGCTGAAGCCGGTTCAGGCACTGAAGGCTGCGGTAGCGCAGGTTGAACCAGTCGTTGCGATCGATCTGTCCTGTCAGCAGCCGGTCGCGGGCCTGGTGAAACTGCATCTTGTCGCTGATCTTCGGCTCAGGCAGCTCTCGAAGCTCACCGTGCTCGTCTTCACCGATGTAAGTGATCAGGCCGTTTTGATCCTTGGTGTCCTCGACGATCAAGATCCAGCCATCGGTGGCCTCGACTCGATCGCCGCTGCCGAAGGCCACGCGGGTCAGCGGGGCGTCCTTCGACGAATACGTGCGTGTTTCATCACTGGCGCCGAAAAGCACCGTAACGCTTCGGAAGTCGACGTTCAGGATGGTGCCCAGACCAAGTTCGGCTTCGCCATCGCTGATGTAGCGCTGGCCGGGAATGAAATCGCTCATGCTTTAAAAAAGGCCTCAAGTATCCAAGTTCGTGCCGGCGGCGCGGTATCTTACCTGAAAGGTGGGGATGGCTTAAGGGCCAGTCTGACCATCGCCCCGGGCGGGTGAATTGCTGCTAGCATGGCGCCGGCCCAGACGGTACAGACGCACCACGATGACGAGGGAGAGAAAGGCGTGTTCGATCGATTGAGAGCGGTGGCGATTTCATCCCAGGCGCTTGGTTTCATCATGATAATTGCGTTCGAAACCTGGCTGCCGCCCGGGCAGGTCCGCCCGGCGCAGGCCATGGTGCTTGCGTTGATGCTTTTCGCGGCGCTTGGCGTAGCCCTGGCGCGCCGCTATCGGCGTAACCGGCGCTTGAAAGGGCGAGAGGAGTAAATAAGGGCGAGAGGAATAAATAAGGGCGAGAGAAGTAAATATCGGCACGCTTTCGAGCTGAGCGAGAGATCAAGAGCGCGCCGAGTGCATCCGGCGCGCCCATGCTCAGCGCGGGGTTCTTGCTGCGTAACTAGGCCGTGCGGGCGGCATCGAGCGCCTGGCCGAGCGCGGTTGCCTCATCGCCCACGATAAGATGAACGACGCCTTGCGCCACGGTGAGGTGACCCTGAACGCCCAGCGCATGCAGTGCATCGAGGTCGAGCCTGTCCGCATCGGCGAGCGTGAGCCGCACGCGTGTGTGCGCCACTGGCGCGGCAGCGTGCAGGTTGTCGCGGCCGCCGAGGGCCTCCAGCCACTCACGCAGTCGGGTCGAATCAAGCGCCTGAGCGGGCTCGGTTGACGTGTCTTCGGCCGTGGCGACCGTCTCGCTCGGGGCGGTGCCCTGAGCGCGCATTGCCTGTCGAATGTCATCGGCAACCTGGTCGGCGATCGGCCCGACAATCACCTGAAGCCCACCGCCGCTCAGTTTGAGAACGGCGCGGGCGCCGAGTGAGCGCAGGGCGGATTCGTCGATTGAGTCGGTGGACGCCAGAATCAGACGCAACCGGGTCGTGCAGGCACCGACGCCGTTGATGTTGTGTGCCCCACCCAGTGCGGTAACAAAGGCCGGGCCGCGCTCACCAAGTTCCTCTGCCGTCACGGTGACGGTGTCCTTCTCGCGGCCGGGCGTGGCGATGTCGAAACGAGCGATGGCCCAGCGGAAGATGCCGTAGTAAAGCGCGAAGAACACCACGCCCACTGGCAGCAGCATCCAGCCATTGGTAGAGAGCCCGTATGACAGCCCGTAGTCGAAGGCGCCTGCCGAGAACGTGAAGCCGAGCTTGACCCCCAGTGCGCTCATGAGCGCCATCGACGCGCCGGTCAGCAGGGCATGAATGCCATAAAGCACCGGGGCCAGGAACATGAAGGTGAACTCGAGGGGTTCGGTAACGCCGGTCAAAAAGGCAGTCAGCGCCAGAGACAGCAAGAGGCCGCCGACCTGGGCGCGCCGGTCTCTGCGTGCACAGTGGTACATCGCAAGCGCCGCACCCGGAAGGCCAAACATCATGACGGGGAAGAAGCCGGCCATGAAACTGCCCGCGCTCGGGTCGCCTGCAAAGAAGCGGTTCAAATCGCCCGTGGCGTCACCGTAGTGGCCGAACACGAACCAGACGAAGCTGTTCAGCACGTGGTGAAGGCCGGTCACGATCAAAATGCGATTCAACACGCCATAGACGAACAGGCCCAGCTCGCCGGCATCGATCAGCCACTGCCCGAGCAGGTCGATGCCGTGCTGAATGGGCGGCCAGAGATAGCCAAAGGCCACCCCGAGCACGACCGCGCTCAGACCGGTTGCGATCGGAATGAACCGCCGGCCGCCGAAGAACGCCAGATAATCCGGTAGATCGATGGCGCGATACCGATTGTAGAGAACGCCCGCGACGACCCCCATCACGATGCCTGCCAGCACGCCCATGTTGATCTCCGGGTCGAGCGCCTTCAGCACGGCAGTCAACACCAGATAGCCGATGGTGCCGGCAAGTCCGGCAGCGCCGTTGTTGTCATCGGCGATACCGACCGCGACCCCGATGGCAAAGATCAGTGCCAATTGCGCGAAGATGGCGTTACCGGCATCGGCAATGAAGGCAACGTCGAGCAGGTCTGGCTGCCCCAGTCGCAGCAGCAGACCCGCGACCGGGAGCACCGCGATCGGCAGCATCAGGGAGCGGCCGAGCAGCTGCAACCCGCCGAGCATTGTTTGACCAAGGGGCGTTCTCATGACGGTGTCTCCGTGGCAGTAAGCGAGAAATCGGCCAGGCGCGCGCGGACATGTGCCGCATCCGGCTGGCGCAGCAGGTCTGGGATCATGGCGATCAGAGTCTGCTCATCGAGCCGCCTGAGCGCCTGTTTGAGGGTGGCAATGCGGGTGGGCTCGACCGAAAGCTCGGCCACCCCCATGGCCGCATACACGCAGGCGGCGAGTGTTTCCGCGGCGGCGCCGCCACACACGCCGACCGGACACGTGGCACCGGCCTGATCGATGGTTTCCTTGATCAGGCGCAAGACGGCCGGGTGCAGCGCGTCAGCAAAAGAGGCGAGCGCATCGGCCTCGCGGTCCATGGCCAGAGTGTATTGAGTGAGGTCATTGGTGCCGATCGACAGGAAATCGGCGTGTGCGGCCAACGTGCCGGCATTCAACGCAGCACTTGGAACTTCGATCATCGCGCCAAGCTTCGGCAGTCTCTCGATACCGAGCGCTGAAGCGCGAGCCTCCATACGCTTTCGGACCCAGGCAAGCTCCCGGGCTTCGGTCACCATCGGCACCATGATGTGCAGGTTCGAATCTGGCCCTGCGTCCTGGCCTGCGCGCAGCAGCGCATCGAGCTGAGTTTCCAGAAGCTCGGGCTGGTGCTGCCAGAGGCGTACGCCGCGGATGCCCAGCGCCGGGTTAGGCGCAAACGGGGCCTGAACGTAGGGCACCTGCTTGTCGGCGCCGATATCGAGCAGGCGAATGATGACCGGTTTGCCTGGAAGTGCGGCCAGCGCACGGGCGTAGGCGTCCTGTTGGTCGGCGGCGCTTGGTGCGCGATCCCGGTCCAGAAACAGGAATTCGCTGCGAAACAGGCCAATGCCATCGGCGCCGCTCTCGGCGGCGGCGTACGCCTCCTCGGCGGTGCCGATGTTGGCGTAGATGCCGATCTCGGTGCCGCCCAGGGTGATGGCCCGCTGATGAGCGTTTGCCTCGGCCTTCATTCGGCGTTCGTTCAGCGCCGATTGGCGATCAAGTGCGTCAGCCTGTTGATCCTGCGTCGGTGAGGCCAACAGGTATCCGTGCTGGGTGTCCAGAAGTGCGCGTTCAGCGGTAACATCAAGTACGGATGCACCGAGCCCGACCAGACACGGTAAGCCGCGCGCCCTGGCCAGAATCGCCAGATGAGATGTCGTGCCGCCCTTTGCAAGCGCAAGGCCCCCCATGCGCGAGGCGCGCTCAACGAAGTACGAGGGCGTCATGGTGTCCGCCACGACGATTGCGCCCTCCGGAAAGGTCGCACTGCCCTCGTTGTCGTGGCTGAACCGCGCCATGAGGCGGCGCTGAACGTCTCGAAGATCGTCGTTTCGCTCTCGAAGCAGGGCGTTGTCGCTGCGGGCGAGCGTCTCGAGCTCCTGGTCGATGGCGCGCCGCCAGCCATGGGCGGCGCTGGCCCCGTCCTCGATGGCCTTTACGGCCGCCTCGAACAGTGCCGGATCATTGACCAGTGCCAGATGAGCCTCGAACACGTCGGCGTCGGCCCGGCGCTGGCTTTGACGGGCCTGATCACGTTCTAGGGTAATGTCGTGTTCAAGCGCCGTCAGCGCCTCACGAAGGGCTACGGTCTCCGTTTTTGGCGAGACGCCTTGTGGCTCAACCTCCGGCAGCGCCTGTTCGATGCGGGCCAATGGCGCCAAAACGATGCCTTCACTCGCAATCTGGCCTACCAGTGCGTGCTCGGGCGCCTCTTGGTCGTCGGGGCCTGTTTTAACGTCGGAGTTTGTTTTTAAAGAGGTGTCTTGTGCCCGACCAGCGTCGGGGGCGTGCGCCTCGTGCGTGCTTGCAAGCAGCGCCTCGACCGCGTCCAGCGCGGCTTCGGGCGTGGCGCCCTTGGCCGTGACATCGACGTATTGATTGTTACCAAGGCTCAGGCCAAGCAGCCCGGTCAGGCTTTTGGCGTCGGCCGACTGGCCCTGGTCGTTGGTCAGCGTCAATGTGACCTCGTGCTGCTGGGCCAGGGCCCGCAGACGCGCTGCGGGTCGTGCATGAATACCCTGAGGCAGGCGTATGTGCAGACGGCGGTGGGCGCGCGGGGTGTCATCAAGTGCTGGGGCGGCGGCTGTGCCTGCGTGTTGGCCAAGGCGCACTGTCAGTAGCGGCTGACCGGCCTTGACCCGCTGATGAGGGGGTGCCAGGACGTGAACCGTTGCACGCTCGGCATTAGTCAGTACCAGCGGGGTGATCAAGGCCCGGGCGCGACACGCCAGCGCGTCGATGTCGTAGGTGCATAGAGGGTCGCCCTCTGAAACCGCTTGACCTTCGCGAACGAGCAGTTCGATACCCTCACCGTCGAGGGCCACGGTGTCGATGCCAAGGTGCAGCAGCCACTCGAGGCCGTGGTCGTCGCGCAGGGTAACGGCGTGGCGCGTGCGAGCGCACTGCACGATCACGCCGCTGCAAGGGGCGTGTAACGTGTTGCCCAGCGGGTCTAGAGCGATACCCGGGCCGAGCGTTTCGCCTGAAAAGACCGGATCGGGAACCTGGTCGAGCGGGACAACGATCCCGTCGACAGGCGCGGTGAGCGTGAGGTCAGTGGCCGTCATGTAAGACTCTCTTGGGGCCTGGTCGGCCCACGTGTTGTTGTTGGAGTGGCGCATTCCGGGCATTACCGGGTGCGCGTTACCTTGCTGAGGTGGGGGGGTGCGTCCGGGTCGAGCCCACGGGCCCTAGCCAGCTGTTCGACCATCAGGTAAAAGCTTTGAATGGCGCTCAGCGGCTGCAGGTCGTCATGGGCGGCGTCCGAAAGCGTCAGCGTGCGCCTGGCAATGCGGGGATCGGCGGCCAGCAAGACATCGGCGCCGACACCTTCGAGCCAGTCGGCCAGTTCCAGAAGGCTCTGTTGCTCGGGGCCGGGCGGTGCGAACACCAGTACGGGATAGCCTGGGCCAATCAGGGCCATTGGCCCATGGCGGACTTCGGCGCCGCTGAACGCCTCCGCCTGGATGGCGCAGGTTTCCTTGAACTTGAGTGCGGCCTCCTGGGCAATGGCAAGGCCGCTGCCGCGCCCGATCACAAGCATTCGGTCAGCGTGCTCGAGCCGCTCGACCGCGCTGGTCCATGGCTTTGTGCAGGCGTGATCGAGTGTTTCGGGCAGGGCGGTGAGCGCGTCCAAAAGGGCTGTGTCTTCTGCCCAGAGGCCGATGAGTTGCGCGCAGGCGGCAAGCGTTGCCAGATAGCTCTTGGTCGCGGCAACACTTTGCTCGGTGCCTGCATGCAGGATCAGCTCGTGTGCGCTTGCGTGCCCGAGCGGGCTATCGGGGGCGTTGGTCAGTGCAAGTGTCCGGGCGCCACCCTGGTCGAGAGCGCGCTGAAGGTCGACGAGATCCGGGCTTTGACCTGACTGGGAAATGGCCAGTGACAAGGCGCCATCCACGTGCCAGGGCACCTGATGATGTGTGCTCAGTGACGGGGGGATCGAGGCCATCGGTCGGCCCAGGTGTTTCATCGCCAGATAGCCTGCATAGCTTGCAGCGTGGTCGGAGCTGCCGCGGGCAACGGTCAGCATCATGGCGGGCGGATGTGATCGCAAGGTGGCGGAAAGGCGGGCGAGTGGCGCCTCGAGGGCGGGCGTTTGCTGGCGCAGTATCGCTGCGCAACTCAGCGCTTCTTCCTTCATCAGAGACATCAGGACTCCTTGGGCGCAACGCCCAGTTCAACGACAAAGTCGTAGTAGTCGGTTCGGCAATAGGAGTTTGTCAGCTCGGCGGCGGTCCCGTCGGTGAGGTAGCCAAGGCGGGTGACTTTCAATAGCGCGCTTCCCGGAGCGACCTGGGCAAGTGTCGCAAGTGCCTCATCGGCGTTGACGGCGCTGACCGATTGCCTGGCCCGAACGATAGGCGTGCCGCGGTTTTCCAGATACGCATAAAGCGAGGCCTCGAGCGCGTCTGGCTCGGGAATGAACCGTGCCGGAAGACAGCTTTCCTCCACGGCGACCACAATGTCGTCCGCGAGCCTCAGGCGTTTGAGGTGCACGACCGGGTCGTTCGGGCCCAGATCGAGCCGCAGCCGTTCCTCAAGGTTTGTATGCCCTGTATGTCGATCGAGCCAGTGCGAGCGTGGCGTGAACCCGCGGCGAGCCAGCTGTTCGCTGAAACTGGTCAGTCGGCTGAGTGACGGGGCGACGCGAGGCGCGATGAAGGTGCCCGAGCCGTGGGTGCGAACGATGAGCCCCTGTTCGACCAGACGCTCCAGTGCCTTGCGGGCGGTAATGCGCGAGACTCCGACGCGTTCGGCCAGTAGCCGCTCGGAGGGCAGGGCGTCTTCGCTGCGCCATTCGCCCAGCTCGATCGCGCGTGCCAGCTGGTTCGAAAGCTGGCGGTACAGCGGGGTGGTGTTTCCCGGGTGCACGGCAATGCGCGCGAGAGGATCGGTCATGACGGGGTGGCTCTTGTTGGATACCAGTGGTCTTTTTGCATACCAGTAAAAGACCAAAACATAACCAATTGGATACCAGTTGAGAACTCTGATGTGTCAGGTCAGGCGTTTTATCGCGCTTAAGGCCTCAAGGGTGTCGCTTCTCTTTTTGTAAACCCTGTTTGTACATGTGACGCGCCCGAGTGCCGGGCGGTACGTTAATGGCTCGAGGTGATCAAACCGGTCTCTGATCGCTCAGGCATCGCGCCCATGCCCGAGCGTTAGATCATCGAAGGTGCCGATCGTGCCGCAATGATCCGGCTCGTAGCCGGTCAGGCGTTCGAGGGAGGCCAGAAATTCGGGCGTGGTCATGGCGTCGAGCAGCTGGCATACGTTGTGCTGATTGAGCTGAGCCGTGTGGCAGACCAGAAGGTAGTGTTCGTGGGCCAGGTCAATGAAGTCGAGTCCGAACTGGGCGGCTGCGGCCTCGACGCCGAAGCCGACATCGGCCATGCCGGCGGCGACGTAGGCGGCGACCGCCGTATGGGTGAATTCTTCCTGGGTGGCGTGAGCCAGCCGGATTTCATCGAGGCCGCACTCATCCAGTAAAAGGTTGAATAGAAGGCGGGTGCCCGAATGTTCGTCTCGGTTGATGAAGCGAAGCCCCGGTTGAGTCAGATCGGCCAGCCCCTGAACGCGTTCGCGAGTCTCTGCACGCAGAATCAGCCCCTGCTTTCGAGTCACGAAGCGGATGATGCGAAGGTCCTGGTCATGGATCAGCGGTCGGTAGGTTGCAAGCACGCGTTCGGCGCGCGTGGGGTCGGCCGGCAGATGAAGACTTGCCAGATCACAGTCGCCGCGTTTCAGGGCGCTGAGGGCTTCGATCGGGTTGCAGTAACGAAGATCCAGCTCACCGGCGAGTTCCGGCAGCAGCGCGACAGCGTAACCATGACTTGCATGTAGCCGAAGCACCGGGTGGGCGCCTTCAAGCAGTTGCTGGATCTGATTGTTGAGCTCGGATGCCATGCTGTCGAGCTGAGGCTCCAGCCGGGCTCTGAGGCGCTGTTCCGACCAGAGCAGTCGTTCGCCCAGCGGTGAGAGGTGTGTGCCATGTCCTTTCCGCATGACCACCATCGCCATGCCGAAGAACTGCTCACCGCGAGTCAAAAGGTTCCAGGCATGGCGGTAGGAGATGCCGGCCTGCTGTGCGGCGCGCGTAAGCTTCCCGGTCTCATGGATGCCGCTGAGCAGAGTAAAGGTCACCGGGTCCAGCAGGTCGCCATCCTCACTTCGAAACAGCCAGGCTGGGGCGATGTTCAACTTTTTTCTAAGCATCGTTGTGCATATTTGTTGGATTCCCGGGGTATGCTAGGTTGCGCACAAGTGACTTAAGCATAAAGCAATTAAGAACAATTATTCCTATACGACGTTTGAATGAGTGCTGACGGACCGACCGTTCCGGCAGACCAATTCGACTACTTGATGAGGCAATCAGGTCATGTCTAATGCCAGTGCATCAGCAACCGGCGCCTGGACGCCGGCGCTGATCCAGGAAGTAATCGACGCCCACAAGGCGCTGCCAGGCGCGATGCTGCCGATCCTCCACGCGATCCAGGACCGTTTCGGATACATTCCAGACGCTGCGATCCCCTTGATTTCCGAAACCTTGAGCTGCACCCGCGCCGATATCCACGGCATCATCACCTTCTATCACCACTTTCGCACCCAGCCCGCCGGGCGCAACGTGATCCATGTGTGCCGCGCCGAAGCGTGCCAGGCGGTCGGAAGTCGTCAGCTTGAAGCGCACATCAAGAAGACGCTGAACGTGGACTACCACCAGACTACGCTCGATCACGAGTTCACGCTCGAGCCGGTGTACTGTCTGGGCAACTGCGCCTGCGGTCCGTCGATTCGCGTCAATGACGACATTCACGGGCGCGTCACGCCGACGCGTTTCGAAGAATTGGCCGATGAACTGACCACGGCCGTGGTGGAGGTGAAGTGATGACAACGACCGTTTATGTTCCCTGTGATACCACGGCGCACTCGTTGGGCGCGGATAAGGTGGCCTCGCTTCTCGAGCGGGCCGCACGCGAGCGCTCCCTCGATTTGACGATCAAGCGAAATGGCTCGCGCGGGCTGTTCTGGCTGGAGCCCTTGGTCGAGGTCGATACACCTGAGGGGCGCGTGGCCTATGGCCCGGTCGACCCTTCCGAGGTGGCCAGTCTGGTCGAGGCCGGGCTGTTCGACGGCGCGCAGACCCACGAACGCGCGCTCGGGCTGACTGAAGAAATTGCGTACCTTAAAAAACAGCAGCGTCTGACGTTTTCGCGCATCGGCATTACCGACCCGCTGTCGATTGAGGACTATGAGACGCATCGCGGCTTCAATGGCCTCAAAAGCGCGATCGCCCGCGATAGCCAGAGCATCGTCGATGAGGTTAAGACGTCCGGCCTTCGTGGTCGCGGCGGCGCCGCATTTCCGACCGGTATCAAGTGGCAGACCGTACACGATGAGGCCCCGGGTCAGAAATACATCGTCTGCAACGCCGATGAAGGCGATTCGGGCACGTTTGCCGACCGTCTGGTCATGGAATGTGACCCCTATCTTCTGATCGAGGGCATGACCATTGCCGGTCTCGCCGTTGGAGCGGATCAGGGCTACATCTATTTGCGTTCGGAGTACCCGATCGCGCATCGGATGCTGAACGATGCGATTGCCAGGGCGACCGATGCCGGTTACCTGGGTATGAACATCCTGGGCTCCGGTCAGAACTTCTACCTCGAGGTACGCCTTGGGGCCGGCGCCTATATCTGTGGCGAGGAAACCTCGCTGCTCGAAAGTCTCGAGGGGCGTCGTGGCCTAGTGCGTGCCAAGCCACCGCTTCCGGCCATCGAAGGCTTGTTTGGCCGGCCGACGGTCGTCAATAACGTCCTGTCGCTGGCGGCCATCCCTTATATTCTCGATCACGGCGGTCAGGCCTACGCCGATTACGGCATGGGTCGCTCCCGTGGAACGGTCGCGATGCAGCTTGCCGGCAACGTCAAGCGTGGCGGTCTGGTCGAGCTGGCGTTTGGTACCACGCTCAGTGACCTGATGAACGACTTCGGGGGCGGCACGCTTTCCGGGCGGCCACTCAAGGCCGTTCAGGTCGGTGGCCCGCTCGGGGCGTATCTGCCGGAGAGTCAGTGGAATAATCCGATCGACTACGAAGGCTTTGCGGCTTTCGGAGGGGTTGTGGGCCACGGCGGCGTTGTTATGTTTGATGATAGCGTCGATATGGGTGACCAGGCCCGCTTTGCCATGGAGTTCTGCACGGTCGAGTCCTGTGGCAAATGCACGCCGTGTCGAATCGGTGCCGTACGCGGCGTCGAGGTCATCGACCGCATTCGTGCCGGCGAGAACGCAGAAAAGAACCTCACACTGCTCGGTGAGCTGTGTGAAACAATGGTTGACGGCTCGCTGTGTGCGATGGGCGGCATGACGCCGTTCCCGGTCCAGAGCGTCATGACCCATTTCCCCGAAGATTTGACACCTCAATACGCCGTAGAGGCGGGAGGCACGCCATGCTGAACTATTTCGATCCCAAACAGCCCGATTCCGGTCAGCCACACAATGGCTTTGATCCGTCGCTGTTCGAGCGCGACCTGGGTACCCCCGGGCGGACATCGACCAAGGCCGTTGCGCTGACGATCGATGGCTTTGAAATCAGCGTGCCGGAAGGCACGTCGGTCATGCGCGCAGCGGCGCTTGCCGGTATTACCGTGCCCAAGCTGTGCGCGACCGATAACATGGAAGCCTTCGGTTCCTGCCGCCTGTGCGCGGTGGAAATCGAGGGGCGTCGTGGCTATCCGGCCTCCTGCACCACGCCAGTCACTGAAGGCATGTCGGTTACGACGCAAAACGGCAAGCTTGCCAAGCTCCGTCGTAACATCATGGAGCTCTACATTTCCGATCACCCGCTGGACTGTCTGACCTGTCCGGCCAACGGCGATTGCGAGCTTCAGGACATGGCCGGCGCGGTTGGGCTGCGTGAAGTCCGCTACGGCTATGAAGGCGCCAACCACCTCGACGCCAAGATCGACGATTCCAACCCGTATTTCAGCTTCGACCCCAGCAAGTGCATCGTCTGCTCACGCTGCGTGCGCGCCTGTGGCGAAGTTCAGGGCACGTTCGCACTGACCATCGATGGCCGCGGGTTCGGCTCGATGGTGTCCGCCAGCCAGAACGAGCCGTTCATGGATTCCGAGTGCGTGTCCTGCGGTGCCTGTGTGCAGGCCTGCCCGACGTCGACGCTGATGGAAAAGAGCGTGATCGAGGAGGGCGTGCCCGAGCACAGCGTGGTCACCACCTGCGCCTACTGCGGCGTTGGCTGCTCGTTCGAAGCCCAGATGAAGGGCGACAAGCTGATTCGAATGGTGCCGTACAAGGGCGGAGACGCCAACCACGGCCACTCTTGCGTCAAGGGCCGCTTTGCCTTTGGCTACGCCACCCACAAGGATCGTATTCGCGAGCCGATGATTCGCGACTCGATCGATCAGCCGTGGCGTGCAGTCTCTTGGGAAGAAGCCCTCGAGTTCTCGGCGAAGCGCCTGAAAGGCATCCAGCAAACGTACGGGCGCGACAGCGTCGGCGGCATCACGTCCTCGCGCTGCACCAACGAAGAAACCTATCTGGTTCAGAAGCTGATTCGCGCGGCGTTCGGCAACAACAACACCGACACCTGTGCCCGTGTCTGCCACTCACCGACGGGGTATGGCCTCAAAACCACGCTGGGTGAATCCGCGGGCACACAGACCTTTGATTCCGTCATGAAGGCCGACGCCATTCTGGTTATCGGTGCCAACCCGACGGACGCTCACCCGGTATTCGCCTCGATGATGAAGCGTCGCCTGCGTGAGGGCGCCGAGCTGATCGTGGCCGACCCGCGCCGCATCGATCTTCTGAAAACGCCGCACGCTGAAAAAGGCCTGCATCTGGCGCTCAAGCCCGGCACCAATGTGGCACTCGTCAACGCATTGGCGCACGTGGTGATCACCGAAGGGCTCGAGGACGAGGCGTTTGTGGCTAAGCGTTGCGACACCGAGGGCTATCAGAAGTGGCGCACGTTCATTCAGGAAGCGCGCCACGCGCCGGAAGTCTCCGAGGCTGAAACCGGTGTGCCGGCAGCGCTGGTTCGCACAGCGGCGCGCAGGTACGCAACAGCCGGCAATGGCGCAATCTATTATGGATTGGGCGTGACCGAGCACAGCCAGGGCTCCACTACCGTCATGGCGATCGCGAACCTGGCGATGGCCACCGGCAACATCGGGCGTGAAGGCGTCGGGGTCAACCCGCTGCGCGGTCAGAACAACGTGCAGGGCTCCTGTGACATGGGCTCGTTCCCGCATGAACTGCCGGGCTATCAGCACGTGGCCAATACCGAGGTCCGTGAGCGCTTTGAGTCGGTCTGGAACGCCAAGCTCGACGATGAGCCGGGGCTTCGTATCCCGAACATGTTCGATGCGGCCGTCGCCGGAACGTTCAAGGGGCTTTACGTACAGGGCGAAGACATCGCTCAGTCCGACCCCAACACGCAACACGTTGAAGCGGCGCTCTCCGCGCTTGATTGCCTGATCGTTCAAGACATCTTCCTGAACGAGACGGCCAAGTTCGCTCATGTGCTGCTGCCCGGAGCGACCTTCCTCGAGAAAAACGGCACCTTCACCAACGCTGAGCGTCGCATCAACCGTGTACGCCGGGTGATGCCGCCCGTTGCCGGCAAGGAAGACTGGGAAGTGACCCAGGCGCTCTCCAACGCGCTCGGGTATCCGATGAACTACAGCCATCCGTCCGAGATCATGGATGAGATCGCGCAGTTGACCCCGACGTTCACGGGTGTGAACTATCAGCGACTCGAAGAGCTGGGCAGTATCCAGTGGCCGTGTAACGACGACTACCCCATCGGTACGCCAACAATGCACGGGGTGGACTTCCCGATCGGCAAGGGCCATTTCGCCATTACCGAGTATGTGGCCACCGAAGAACGCACCAACCGACGTTATCCGCTGTTGTTGACCACTGGCCGTATTCTAAGCCAGTACAACGTGGGCGCGCAGACGCGGCGTACCGCCAACAGCGAGTGGCATGAAGAGGACGTGCTGGAAATCCATCCGGTCGATGCCGAAGATCGCGGCCTCAAGGATGGCGATTGGCTGGGTATCCGAAGCCGTGTAGGGCATACGGTACTTCGCTGCCGGGTCAGTGACCGCATGGCACCGGGCGTGGTGTACACCACGTTCCACCATCCGGGCAGTGGCGCCAACGTCATTACCACCGATAACTCGGACTGGGCTACAAACTGCCCCGAGTACAAGGTAACGGCGGTTCAGGTCGAGAAGGTCTCGCAGCCTTCCGACTGGCAGCAGCGGTTCCAGCAGTTCGATGAGCAGCAGCAGCGCTATCTTGAGCGTGCCGATGAATCGGAAGGCATGGCCATCAAATGAGTGCGCCTTTCAATGATGACGTACGCCAGGAGAGGAGTAGCGAATGAACGAAGTTGACGTGCTGGTCAAGATGATCAATCAGATCAGTATCAACAATCGCCATCATGGGGAAGATGCTGCCGCGGCCGAAGAGGTCGCGCATCATCTCAAGAAATTCTGGGCGCGACGGATGAAGCAGCAGATCATCGAGTATGCCGAGAAGGATGGGGCCGATTTGAACGACGTGTCGAAGCTGGCTGTCGCTCGCCTCAAGGCGCTGTCGGATGAGGTCGAAAGCTGGCCGCAAACCTCTGATGCCGGGTAATTCATGACGGTAATCGCAAAAAAGCCACCTTCGGGTGGCTTTTTTGCGTTCAGAGCGGGCGCGCTGTAGAGCTGGGAGAGTTCATCGCGCCCGGTACATCGTGTTGGGTAAGGTCGTTACCACGCGAGCGAATTGTGCTCAGTGCGCGCCTCTAGGGCACGACAATATAGGTGATACACGTGTTGCATCGAAGGAGGCACTCTGAGCGAACATGTGCGGTTAGGAACCTGATTGGAGCCCAGAAGGCAGGTATAAAAAAACCGCCACCCGGTATGATCCGTAAGTGGCGGTTTTTCATAACGTTCTTGGTCGGAATAGCAGGATTCGAACCTACGACCTCTGCCTCCCGAAGGCAGCGCTCTACCAAGCTGAGCTATATTCCGAAGCGTCGAAAGCAAGAGGTATTGCTTTGTGGACGAGGCAGCATTATACGCAATCGTTTTGGGTATGCAAGTCCTTCATTACGACGTGCGTTCCACGGCCTGGTGGGCCAAAAGGGTCAGGCTGTCCTTGAACGGGGAATCCGGCAGATGCTCGAGTTCATCGAGCGCAAGCTCAATGCAGCGATTGGCCTGTTCCCGGGTGTATTCGAGCGCCCCGCATCGCTGAACGATGGAAAGCACCTCATCCAGATGCTCAAGTCCGCCTTCCTCGATGGCCTTTCGGATCACGGCCGCCTCGGTCTCGGAGGTGACCTTGAGAGCGTGGATCAGCGGCAGGGTGGGTTTGCCCTCGGCAAGATCGTCACCCACGTTCTTGCCCATTGCGTCCGCGCTTCCCTGATAATCGAGCAGGTCATCGATCAGTTGGAAGGCCATGCCGAGCTGGCGGCCGTAGACCTGAAGCGCTTCGACCTGACGCTCGCTGCCACCGGCCAACACGGCACCAGTGTGCGAGGCAGCCTCGAACAGCATGGCCGTCTTGCCCTGTATGGTATCGAAGTAGGCCTGCTCATCGATATCGGCGTTGCCGATGTTGGTGAGTTGAAGCACTTCGCCTTCGGCAATCGTTGATGTCGCGCTCGAAAGAATCGCCATGATACGCATCGAGCCCACATCGACCATCATCTGGAAGGAGCGGGAATACAGGAAATCGCCGACAAGCACCGATGGCGCGTTGCCCCAGGCTTCGTTGGCAGTGGCCTTGCCTCGTCTCAGGGAGGATTCATCCACCACATCATCATGCAGTAGCGTGGACGTGTGCATGAACTCGATGAGCGCGGCCAGGAGAATATGGCGATCACCCTCATAGCCCAGTGCACGGGCGGCAAGAAGCACCAGAAGGGGCCGGAGACGTTTGCCGCCACTTTCTACAATGTAGTGTCCGATGGTCTGGACCAGAGGAACGCGAGAGGCAAGTTGTTGCTGTATCGTGCGATCCACGGCGGCGAAATCGTCAGCCACCGGGGCATGGGTCGGCAATGCGTTTGGCTGCATGACTCGGCTTGTCATCTAGGGTGGGGCCGCGAACTGAGTGGCCATGGTTGCCGGTATGCTAGGCATCGGCCTGTATAACGTCAAGGCAAAGGCGTCTTTGGGCGAATAACCCAGGGCGTGCATTGTGTCAAGAACGCCAACATGTGTATAATTCGCGCCCGACTCATCGTGCTCCCTGTCAGATGGTTGCCAAAAGGGGCGCCAATTGCCGCAGGTCGATGAAAAGAAGCGAAATGAGATGAGCCCTTTGGAGAAAAGCATGTACGCAATCATCAAGAGCGGCGGTAAGCAGTACCGCGTCCAGGAAGGCCAGCGCATCAAGCTCGAGAAGCTTGAAATTGCGACCGGTGAAAACGTCGATTTCGATCAAGTTCTGATGGTCGGCGGTGATGACGTCAAGATCGGCGCTCCGCTGGTCGAAGGCGCCAAGGTTACTGCTGAAGTGGTTTCCCATGGCCGTGGCAAGAAAGTCGGTATTTTGAAATTCCGTCGCCGCAAGCACAGCATGAAGCGCCAGGGCCACCGTCAGTGGTACACCGAAGTCAAGATTACCGGCATCTCTGCGTAAGCAGCGCTGTCTAACGTTCAAACGCTAAGGAGACAGTTCCATGGCACATAAGAAGGCCGCAGGTAGTACGCGTAACGGTCGCGATTCCGAATCCAAACGCTTGGGTGTGAAACTCTTCGGTGGCCAGGAAGCCATCGCAGGGAACATCATCGTGCGTCAGCGCGGCACCCGCTTCCACGCTGGTACCGGCGTAGGCATTGGTAAGGACCACACGCTTTTCGCACTGACCGATGGTCATGTGAAATTCGAGACCAAGGGTCCGAAAAACCGCAAGTTCGTCAGCATCGTCTCTGCCTGAGCGCGCTGATGTGATTGCTGAAAAAGCCCCGCCCAGGCGGGGCTTTTTTGTCGTAAGGCGAATATATAATACGCCGGGAGAATGGCATGCAGTTTGTCGATGAAGCTTTAATCACCGTGGAAGCGGGCAACGGCGGTAACGGGTGCCTGAGTTTTCGCCGAGAGAAATACGTGCCGAAAGGAGGCCCCGACGGCGGTGACGGTGGTAATGGCGGCAGTGTCATTCTGATCGGCGACGAATCGTTGAATACGCTGATCGATTTCAAGTATCAGCGGTTCTATAAGGCCGAGAACGGGCAGCCGGGCCAGGGCCGTCAGATGAGTGGTCGCCAGGGCGAGGATCTCGAGATTCGCGTGCCGATCGGAACCTCCGTGGTCGATGTCGAAACCCTTGAGGTCATCGGGGATATTACCGAAGAAGGCCAGCGGCTGAAGGTGGCCCAGGGTGGCCGGCGCGGGCTGGGTAACGTGCACTTCAAGTCCTCGACCAACCGGGCGCCCCGACGCACCGTGCCCGGTACCGAAGGCGACCGGCGTCAGCTGAGATTCGAGCTCAAGCTGATGTCAGATGTCGGTCTTCTGGGTATGCCCAACGCGGGCAAGTCGACCTTGATTCGAAGCGTGTCGGCAGCCAAGCCGAAAGTCGCGGACTACCCGTTCACCACACTGGTGCCGAACCTTGGGGTAGTAAAGCTCGGTGCCCACGAGCATTTCGTGATGGCCGATGTGCCCGGATTGATCGAAGGTGCGTCTGAAGGCGCAGGGCTGGGGCTTCGTTTCTTGAAGCACTTGACCCGAACGCGCCTGCTGCTTCATGTGGTCGATGTGGCGCCGTTTGACGAGCGTGACCCGGCCGAGGTGATCGAAACGATCGCGCATGAGCTCGAGCAGTTCTCTGAAACGCTTGCCGAGCGTCCGCGCTGGCTGGTGTTCAACAAATGTGAAATGCTCGATGACGATACGCGCCGCGAAACGATCGAAGACATCGTGTCACGGCTTGGCTGGGAAGGCCCCGTGTTTGAAATCTCGGCCATCAGCGGTCAGGGCACCGATGCGCTGGTGCAGGCGGTGCACCGCTGGTTGACCGAGCAGCGCACGCTCGAGCTTGAAGATGAAGCGGCGCGCACCCGGGAGCTTGAAATGCGTCGACGCATGGAAGCGGAAACCATCGCTCGAGCCGAGGAGCGACTGGCTCAGCGCAAGTCGCCTCGGGTCGCTGAGGCCGACGAGGATGACGATGACGATGAATTCGATGTGGACGTCGAATACGTTCCCTGAAGATGGTCGTTTTCTGACAGGATATAGGATCAGGTGATGAATGAGGCAGGGGTCGGACGGGCGTCGCTGAGTGCGGCACGCCATGTAGTGGTCAAGATTGGCAGTGCGCTTTTGACCGACAACGGTCAAGGCCTGGATGAGCCGGCCATCGGGCGCTGGGTCGATCAGATTGTCGAGTTGAGACGGGCCGGGATCAAGGTGACGCTGGTGTCTTCCGGCGCCGTGGCGGCCGGAATGGCCCGCCTCGGGCTCACGGTGCGCCCGGAATCGCTGGGCGAGCTTCAGGCGGCGGCCGCCATCGGTCAGACGCGACTGGTGGAGTGTTATGAAGAGCATTTCGAACGCCATCAGTGCCAGACCGCCCAGATCCTTCTGACCCACGCCGATCTATCCAACCGTCGTCGTTACCTGAACGCGCGTTCGGCGATCACGTCGCTGCACGGGTTCGGCGTCGTGCCCATCATCAACGAAAACGATACGGTCGTAACCGATGAAATTCGTTTCGGCGATAACGACACGCTTGGTGCGCTGGTGGCAAACCTGCTCGAGGCTGATGCACTGATCATCCTGACCGATCAGGAAGGGCTATTTGACGCCGACCCTCGTCGTGACCCAAACGCCACCCTGATTGCCGAGGCCGATGCCCATGAGCAGCGGCTGGTCGATGTGGCCGGTACCGGGGGTGTACTCGGCCGGGGCGGTATGGCGACCAAGGTAAGGGCGGCGCGGCTGGCCGCGCGCTCCGGTGCGCAGACCGTGATTGCCAGTGGCCATCAGCCCAATGTGCTTTCACGTGTCGTTGCCGGTGAATGCGTCGGCACGTTATTGACCCCTCATGATGCCCCGATCGCCGCGCGCAAGCGTTGGCTGGCCGGGCAGCTGAAAAGTCGTGGAACGCTCACGATCGATGCCGGCGCCGCGCGGGTGCTTGCCCATCAGGGGTCAAGTCTTTTGCCGGTCGGTGTGCGAGCGGTCGAGGGCGATTTTCGTCGCGGTGATCTTGTGGTCTGTGTCGACCTGGAGGGGAATCGGGTCGCGAAGGGGCTCGTTAATTACGACGTCGATGATGCGCGGCGCATCATGGGCAAGCCATCGAGTGAGATCGAGCGTCTGCTCGGGTTTGTCGAGGCGCATGAAATCATCCATCGCGACAACCTTGTTTTGCTGGACGCGTGAGGCGCTTTCAATCGCGATTGTTGGGTGATATTATCCCCCATCCTCTCAGACACAGCCCGTTGATCATTTATTTATGACAATGGCAGGAAGTCGCTTCGGTGTCCTAATCGACCCGTTGTACACGCGGCTTTCATTTCGAACACGACTGTCGAGATCCCCAAGGAGTAGACGGTGGCGAACACCAAGCAAGCACGTAAACGCGCTGGTCAGGCTGAAAAGCGCCGGCAGCACAACGCAAGTCAGCGTTCCATGGCTCGTACCTATGTGAAGCGCGTCATCAAGGCCATTCAAACGGGCGATCACGCTCAGGCCATGGACGAGTTCAAGAAGGCGCAGCCGGTCATCGACCGCATCGCCGACAAGAACGCGTTCTCGAAGAAAAAGGCTGCTCGCATCAAGAGTCGTCTGAACGCACGAATTAAGGCGCTGGCTGCGTAAGCCGGGCGCTCGTGCATGATGAAAACCGGCCTTGGCCGGTTTTTTTATGCCTTGTTGATACGTTGGGTCGTTGACGAGTGACCGGTCTGGGTCGCGCAGTGGTAGATCGAAAGGGACTGAAATGAGTAAATCGGCCGGATTGCTGAGGTCAGGGGCGATCGTTGGTTGCATGACCATGCTGTCGCGTGTGTTGGGCCTGGTTCGAGACGTGACCATTGCGGCGCTGTTCGGCGCCGGTGCCGGGGCGGATTCCTTCTTTATCGCCTTTCGGATTCCTAATTTCCTGAGGCGTTTGTTTGCCGAAGGGGCATTTAACCAAGCCTTCGTGCCGGTGCTCTCGGAATACGCGACGTCCAAGTCCCGCGATGAAACTCGGGCGCTGATCAACGCGACCGCCGGCAGTCTCGGGCTGGTGCTTCTGATCGTGACGGCCTTGGCGATCGTATGCGCGCCATGGCTTGTGTGGGTGTTCGCACCGGGCTTCAAGGACGACGGGCACGGCAAGCTTGCACTGACCGCTGAAATGCTCAGGCTGACCTTTCCCTATCTGATGCTCATTTCGCTGACGGCGTTTGCCGGCAGCATCCTGAACAGCTGGAACCGGTTCGCCGTGCCGGCCTTCACGCCGGTCCTGCTCAATCTGTCGATGATCGGTGCGGCGTTTCTGCTCTCGCCGCACATGTCGGTGCCGATCATGGCGCTGGCCTGGGGCGTACTGATCGCAGGTATTCTGCAGCTGGCGTTTCAGGTTCCGTTTCTGCTCAGACTCGGTCTGTTGCCAGTGCCGGTGCCGAATTTCCGCCATCCGGGCGTTCGGCGCGTGCTGCGTCTGATGGGGCCGGCGCTGTTTGGCGTGTCTGTCTCTCAAATCAATCTGTTGCTCGATACGGTGTTGGCTTCCCTGTTGGTCGGGGGGAGCGTTTCCTGGCTTTACTACTCCGACCGTTTGGTGGAATTGCCACTCGGGGTGTTTGGCATTGCGATCGCAACCGTCATTCTGCCCGCGCTTTCCCGCCAGCATGCGACTGAAGATCCCACGCACTTCGCCCGCATGATGGATTGGGCGCTGCGCGCGGTTTTGCTGATCGGGTTACCTTCGGCACTGGCGCTGCTCGTTCTGGCTGAGCCCTTGCTTGTCACGCTGTTTCACTATGGCGCGATGACGGACCACGACGTTGTGATGTCTGCGCAGAGCCTTCGGGCCTACGCGGCCGGGCTACTGGCGTTCATGATGATCAAGGTGCTGGCGCCGGGCTTTTACGCGCGCCAGGACACCAAAACCCCGGTCAAGATCGGTGTGGTGGCCATGGTTGCCAACATGGCGTTCAATCTGGCGCTGATCGTTCCGCTGGCGCACGCAGGCCTTGCGCTTGCAACCGCGCTGTCAGCGTACCTGAACGCCTTTTTGCTCGGGCGCGGCCTGCACAAGCAAGGGGTGCTCAAGGCGCAGCCGGGCTGGCTCAAGTTTTCCGGGCAGCTTGCGGGCGGTTGTCTTGTGATGCTTGCAACCCTTTGGTGGGCTACACCCGGATGGCAGCAGTGGCTTGCGTGGTCGGCGCCCGAGCGGGCCGGCGTATTGCTTGCCCTGGTGGCGGGCGGATGCGCGGTGTATGTGGGGTGGCTTGGCTTAGTCGGAATCCGCATGCGTCATTTCCGACTCAATGGCTGAGCCTCAAGGCTGATAGGCTGGTGCCCCTTCGTTATACTTGAGGGCTACGCCGCCGGATGGACAGGATGCACTATGGAACTGATAAGGGGTTTGCACACGCTGCGCGCACATCATCGGGAATGTGTGGCAACGATCGGTAATTTCGACGGCGTGCACCGTGGGCATCAGGCCATACTGGAGCAGCTCAAGACGCGTGCGCGCGCCCTGAATCTGCCGGTCACTGTGGTGATCTTCGAGCCACAGCCGCGGGAATACTTCGCCGGTGACCAGGCGCCACCGCGTCTGACGCGGATGAAGGAAAAGCTGCGCCTCTTGAAGGCCTACGGCGCCGACCGCGTGCTGTGTCTGCCGTTCAACCAGAAGCTTCGAGAACTTTCCGCCGACGATTTCATCGAACGGGTGCTGGTCGACGGCCTCGGCGTGCGTCATCTGGTGGTTGGTGATGATTTTCGATTCGGCTGTGACCGGGCCGGCAACTTCGAGCTTTTAAAAGAAAAGGGCGCGCGGCACGGGTTTGACGTCGAGCACACCCACACCTTCATGCTCGATGATGAGCGCGTCTCGAGCACGCGGGTGCGAACGCTTCTGGCGTCGGGTAATTTCCGTCAGGCCGCGCACCAACTGGGGCGCCCGTACGTGTTCATGGGCCGGGTGGTCAAGGACCGTCAGCTTGGGCGCACCATTGGCATTCCGACCGCCAATGTGCCGCTGCTGCCAGGGCCGATGGCGCTTCGGGGCGTGTACGCGGTGCAGGCACTTCTGGACGACGGCGCCTGGTACCCAGGCGTTGCCAACGTGGGTTGGCGCCCCACTGTAGGCTCGAGCCGTCCGGTGCTTGAAGTGCATCTACTTGACATATCGCCAGAGCTTTACGGCCGCCCGATGATGGTGATGCCGTGTGCGCGCCTTCGCGGCGAAGAAAAATTCGATGGCCTGGAGGCGATGCTTGCGCAGATAAAAAACGATATCGCGCTGACTCGCCGCTATTTCAACGCACTACCTTTCACGGGCGGACAGACGGGCGAGGCGTCGTTTGATGACGCGGACCTGACGCTGCCGGTTTCGGACCGCATGGATACGCTTTTGGCTTCCGCGCCATTAACGTATGCATCCACAGATCATGATGATGGCTGACCTTCTGCTATGAGCGACTATAAGCACACTCTCAACCTGCCTCACACTGACTTCCCCATGCGCGGCAATCTGCCGGGCCGGGAGCCCGAGCGCATCACGCAGTGGCAGGAAATGGATCTCTATCAGCGCCTGCGCGAGCACTGCGCCGGTCGCCCGAAGTTCGTGTTGCATGACGGCCCTCCCTACGCCAACGGCAGCATTCATATCGGCCACGCCGTCAACAAGATCCTCAAGGACATCATCATCAAGTCCAAGACCGTGGCCGGTTTCGATGCCCCGTACGTGCCGGGCTGGGACTGCCACGGGCTTCCGATCGAGCACAAGGTCGAAACCGAGATCGGTCGCGCCGGCGTCAAGGTGGGTTACCGCGAATTTCGCCAGGCATGCCGAGACTATGCGGCGCGCCAGGTGGAAGGGCAGAAGGAAGATTTCATTCGTCTGGGCGTGGTCGGTGATTGGAAAAATCCCTACCTCACCATGAACAAGGCGACCGAAGCCAACATCGTTCGAGCGCTTGGCAAGATCGTCGACAACGGCCACCTGATCAAGGGCTACAAACCGGTGTACTGGAGCGTGGTCGGGCAAAGCGCGCTGGCCGAGGCCGAGATCGAGTATCAGGAAAAAACCTCCACCGCCATCGATGTGCGCTTCAGTGCCTGTGCGCCCGAGGCGGTCTACCGCGCGTTCGAGTACAGTGGCGAGACTGCGCCGCTTGCGATCGTGATCTGGACCACTACGCCCTGGACCCTGCCGTCGAATCAGGCGGTGGCGCTGTCGGCCTCGCTCGAGTACGCCCTGGTCCGGGTCGATCTGGGCCATGGCGAGGAACACGTGATCGTCGCGACCGATCTGGTCGAAGACGTCATGACTCGGTGGGGCGCCGAGCACCATGAAGTGCTTGCCAATGCTGCCGGCAGCCGCCTCGAGTCGTTGACACTCGAGCATCCGTTCTACGACAAGCAGGTACCGGTGGTGCTGGGTGACCACGTTACCCTCGATGCCGGTACCGGTGCGGTGCATACGGCGCCGGATCACGGCATGGAAGATTTCGTGGTCGGCCGGGAGTACGGCATCAGCACGCTGAATCTGGTTCAGGCCGACGGCACCTACAGCAGCAAGGCCGGTGAGTTTGCCGGTCAGCACGTCTACAAGGTCGACAGCGCCATCTGCGAGGCGCTCGAGCGCGAAGGCAAGCTGGTCAAGCAGGAGTCCTTCCAGCACAGCTATCCGCACTGCTGGCGCACCAAGACCCCGTTGATCTTCCGGGCTACGCCGCAGTGGTTCATCTCGATGGACAAGGAACAGCTTCTTTCGAAGGCGTTCGAGGCGGTCAAGGGCGTGAACTGGACGCCGGCCTGGGGGCAGAGCCGAATGGAATCCATGCTGGCCTCCAGCCCTGACTGGTGCGTCTCGCGTCAGCGCACCTGGGGCGTGCCGATCACTTTGTTTGTACACAAGGATACCGGCGAGCTTCACCCGAAAACGCCGGAGCTGATCGAATCGGTCGCGCGTCGCATCGAAGATGAGGGCATGGACGTCTGGTTCGAACTCGACGCCTCCGACCTGCTCGGCACCGACGCTGCGCACTATGACAAGGTGACCGACACGCTGGACGTCTGGTTCGATTCGGGCGTGACCCACTACAGTGTGCTCAACCAGCGTGAGGAGCTCTGCTTCCCGGCGGATCTTTATCTGGAAGGTTCCGACCAGCACCGCGGCTGGTTCCAGTCCTCGCTCAAGACCTCGATCGCGATCAACGACTGCGCGCCGTATAAAGGCGTGCTGACGCACGGTTTCACCGTGGATGCCCAGGGCCGCAAGATGTCGAAATCAATCGGCAACGTGGTCGCGCCGCAGCAGGTCATGAACAAGCTCGGCGCCGACATTCTAAGGCTTTGGGTCGCCTCGACCGATTATTCCGGCGAAATGGCGGTGTCCGATGAGATTTTGAAACGCACCGCCGACACCTATCGCCGTATTCGAAATACCTCGCGCTTCCTGCTTGGTAACCTGACCGGCTTTGACCCTGTGCATCATCAGGTCGCGTTCGAGGACATGATCGCGCTCGACCGTTGGGTGATCGACCGCGCTGCACAGTTGCAGACGCGCATTCAGAAAGCCTACGAGGAGTACCGCTTCCTCGACGTGTGCCAGCAGGTGCATACGTTCTGTTCGCGCGAGCTTGGCGGGTTCTATCTCGACGTCATCAAGGATCGCCAGTACACCACTCAGGCGGATTCGCTGGCCCGTCGCAGTTGCCAGACCGCGCTTTATCACGTGATCGAGGCGATGGTGCGCTGGATCGCGCCGATACTCTCGTTCACGGCCGAAGAGATCAACGAACATATTCCGGGCGATCGCAGTCAGACCGTGTTCTTCACAACCTACTATGAGGGGCTGTCGACCCTGCCGGACAATGACGTCTTCGGACGCCAATTCTGGAACGACATTCTTGACGTGAAGCACGCCGTTAACCGCGAGATCGAGACCGCTCGCAAGGACGGCACGATCAAGGGCGCGCTCGATGCCAACCTGACGCTTTACGTCAACGACGATGTGCAGGCGCGGCTGAGCAAGCTCGGCGATGAACTGCGTTTTGTGCTGATCACCTCAGACGTGGTGCTCAAGCCGCTCGAGGAGGGCGCGTCGCTTGGCATGTCCGAGCTCGACGGCCTCAAGGTCCAGGTCGAGGTCAGCCCGTATGAGAAGTGCGCACGGAGCTGGGAGCGCCGTCCGGACGTCGGTACTCACCCCGAACACCCGGATCTATGCGAGCGCTCGATCCTGAATCTGCCGGATGGCCCGGGTGAGGTGCGCCACTATGCCTGAGACGCATGACGCGCCCTTGATGAGGCGACCGCTTCGCTGGTGGCTCTTGTCGATCGTGATCATCGCGCTCGATTTGGGCACGAAGCTCTTGATGACCCAGTGGCTTTCCTACGCCGAGCCCCGGGAGATTCTGCCGTTTTTCGATCTGACGCTACTGCACAATACTGGCGCGGCGTTCAGCTTCCTGGCCGGGCACGATGGCTGGCAGCGCTGGCTGTTCGCCGCGATCGCGGTGGGGGCAGTCGTTGCGCTGACGCTTTGGCTCAAACGGCTCAAGGCCAATGAAACGCTGACGGCCGTGTCGATCGCACTAATCATGGGCGGGGCGCTCGGCAACCTTTATGATCGCGTGGTGCTTGGCTACGTGGTCGATTTTCTGTCGTTTCATTGGCAGAACTGGTACTTCCCGGCATTCAATCTGGCGGATACGGCCATTACGCTTGGGGCGATCGGCCTTGTGCTGGATACGCTCCTGCCCAAGCGCACACATGCACGCGAGGTGCCTAATGAGTAGTTATACGGTCGACGAGGGCATGCAGATCACACTGCATTTTTCGCTCTTGCTCGAGGATGGAACGGAAGTGGATTCGACCCGCGAGCAGGTGCCTGCGGTGTTCGTATACGGCGATGGCAACCTGCCGCCGGGGTTCGAGCGCGCGATCAAGGGGCTTGGCGTAGGCGAAAGCGGTCAGTTCGCGATCACGCCCGAGTACGCGTTCGGTCAGTACAATCCGCAAAACGTTCAGCAGCTCAAGCGCGAAGACTTCGATCAGAGCATCGAGCTTGAGGAAGGGCTGGTCGTGTCCTTTGCCGACCCGACTGGTGGCGGGGAATTGCCAGGGGTTATCAAGTCGATGGACGGCGATCGCGTCGAGGTGGATTTCAATCATCCACTGGCTGGGCGTACACTGACCTTTGATGTCGACGTTCTGGACATCGTTCCAGCGACCACGCACTAACCGAGGATCGATTCATGCCTCAACCGATGCAGATCAAACTGGCCAACCCGCGTGGGTTCTGCGCAGGGGTTGATCGCGCGATCGATATTGTCAATCGGGCGCTCGATGTCTTCGGCGCTCCGATCTATGTACGCCACGAAGTCGTCCACAACAAGTTTGTGGTCGATTCACTGCGAGACCGGGGCGCGGTGTTCGTCGAGGAGCTTCATGAGGTGCCCGACGACGTCATCGTGATCTTCTCGGCGCATGGTGTCTCCCAGGCCGTGCAGGACGAGGCGGACCGACGCGGACTCAAGATCTTCGATGCGACCTGCCCACTGGTGACCAAGGTGCATATGGAAGTGTTGCGCTACGCCAAGCGTGGGCGCGAATGCATCTTGATCGGTCATGAAGGTCACCCTGAGGTCGAGGGCACCATGGGCCGTTATGACGAGCGTTATGGTGGGCGTATCTATCTCGTCGAAGACGAAAACGATGCCCGAACGCTCAAGGTTAACGACCCGAATAATCTATCGTTCGTGACTCAAACAACGCTCTCGATGGACGACACTTCCAGGGTCATCGATGCGCTCAGAGAGACTTTCCCCAACATCGAAGGGCCGCGCAAGGACGACATCTGCTACGCAACGCAAAACCGGCAGGACGCGGTTCGTATACTGGCCGAACAGAGCGACGTCGTGCTGGTGGTGGGCAGCCCAAACAGCTCCAATTCCAACCGACTGCGTGAGCTTTCCGAGCGCATGGGCACGCCCGCGTACCTGATCGACGATGCAAAGCAGATCGAGGAAAGCTGGTTCGAAAGCGGCGCCGTGATCGGCATCACGGCCGGGGCCAGCGCGCCCGAGGTGCTTGTCGAAGGGGTGATCGAACGCCTCAAGACGCTGGGGGCGCAGTCGCCTGATGAGCTGATTGGTCAGGAAGAAACCATTCGGTTCTCGATGCCGAAAGAGCTTCGCGAGCGGGTCATTGCCAGCAGCTGATAACGGGGTGGAACATGGGCGGCGTGCTAGAGTTTCTGATCTTTTTTTTCATCGGATTGGTCGGCATGGAGTTCGTGGCCTGGTTCACTCACCGCTTCATCATGCACGGCGTACTGTGGTGCTGGCATCGCTCGCATCACCGTGAGCGCCAGGGCGTTTTTGAACTCAACGACCTGTTCGCGGTGTTTTTTGCGCTGCCGGCGATCGTTCTGATCTATCTCGGCACCGAAGCCGGCTATGGCTGGGCCCTGGCATTAGGCCTCGGTGTGACGGGCTACGGGGTCATCTACTTCGTGTTTCATGATGGTCTTGTGCATCGTCGGTTTCGTGTGCCCTTGAATCGCCGACGTGCGTTCTGGCGCCATCGCATCGAGGCGCATCGGCTTCATCACTCGACCAGTACCCGCGAAGGGGCGGTGTCGTTCGGATTTCTGATCGTGCCCTCGCCGCAGTCGCTCAAGCAGGCTCTGATGAAGAAGCGAAAACGTCAGGCCTGACCCGGCTCGGTTATTCCTCAAAGGGCTCATTCGAGCCCTTTTTTCATGCATCAAGGCGCGCGTTCTCACGCCGTTAATCTCCTATGACGTTTCAGCAGGCATCCGCTTGCGCGCATGGAGAGATTATGACCCATTCTCACGCGACCCAGCGTGGCTTCACTCTGATCGAAGTGCTTGTCACGCTGGTCATCGTCAGCATCGGCGTGATGGGCGCGGTGGCCCTTCAACTCAACTCGCTCAGAGCCAGCGACGCCGCGCTTAGCCGAACTCGGGCAACGCTTCTGGCCGAAGGCATTGTCGAGCGGGTGCGCGCCAACCCAAGTGCCGAGGCGCTCGCAATCTATAACGTCGGTGAATCCACCGACCCCGTGCTCGGAAGCGGTGCTCGTGGGCGTGTCGAGTGTACCGCCAGCGCGTGCTCGGCAGGTGACTGGGCAAAGCGTGACCTGTGGGATATCGACCAACAGCTTCAGCGCGAGGGGGCTACCTCCATGCTTGACGGCCTGCCCGAAGGCAGGGCCTGCATTGTTGTGTCCGACCAACGCGTCACGGCAGACGTTGTGTGGCAGGGCAGTGGCGGGGGTGATGTCACACTCACCGACTGTGGTCGTGACGTGATTTCCTCGGGACGGCGGGCCGTTCGAATTGAAAGCGCGGTGGTGACGCCATGAGCCGTCAGCGTCAGCAGGGCGCCGGATTGATCGAGCTGATGATTGCGCTGCTGATCGGAAGCGTACTGACCACGGCTCTGATCGGGTTTTATCTTCAATCGGCGCGGGACTTTCGCTATCAGCAGGCCGTGACGCAGGTTCAGGAGACCGGCCGGTTTACGACGCATTTTCTTGCTGATCAATTAAAGCGTGCCGGCTTCTGGGGCTTTGCCTGGGAAGCAAGCTTCGAAGGAAGTTTTACTTCGGCCGACGATCAATTAATCGACGAGGCCAGAGCCGGCTACAGCGACAGGCTTGGTCCCTTGCCGATCTGGAGTGGGCCGTCGCCGTGCAAGAGTCCCGGCTGCGCGCTGGTGCCGACGAACTATCGAGCGTCTTCTGCCGCGCCCGCTTCGGATGCCCTGATGCTCCGCTACGCCGACACCTCGGATGCGGGAGGGGCCACCCTGCACTTGGCCAGCAAGGGCGCCTGCCTGCAACTTTCCTTGAACGAGGTCAATGACTGTGGCGCCGTAAACGGGGCCAAGCCCCGTGAGCTTTGGAGCTATCGGGCGCTTGCCTTTGCCGTCCGCCAGATCTGCGAGGACGGGCAGGGGCGTCGCACGGCCTGCACCGGCGCGTTCGAGACCGCGCGCCCGGCGCTTTACATGGGCGTTCTGACCGAGTCGACCTACCGCATGACCGAAGTGGCCCCAGGGGTGGAGCTCTTGCGGCTTGAATGGGGGCTCGACACCAACGCCGATGGCAGGCCTGACCGTGTGGCGACCGGCGCCTTGTCGAGCGAACAGGCCCGTCAGGCCGTCAGCGCGACGCTTTTTGTGGTGGTTCAAAGTGCGCCGCTCGACCGAAGCCTTTTACGCGCGCAACCCACGCTACGTCTAGGCGAGGTTTTCTATGCACCGCCTGAGGACAGCCGAGTACGGCGCGTGTTTTCTACCACGGTTGCGCTCGGCAATGTTCAAAGCCGCCGGGCGTTCGGCGAGGTGGCGCCATGAAAAAACAGCGCGGGTTCGTCTTGATGATGGCGATGATTTTGCTGTTCGGGCTGGCGCTTCTTGGCGCCACACTCAGCAAGAGCGGCGTTCTGGGCCTATCGTTGTCGCACCGGACCCAAGAGAGCGTGGATAACTTTCAGGACACCAACGGGCGCCTGGCCGTACGACTGGGGAGTACATGGAGCCAGGCCAATCGAACGGCGCTCTTGGCGCTGGCATTGGGTGAGCGATTCACCGAAGACAGCGGGCATTCGGTGACGCTTGTGAACAAGGTGCTGACGTGCGCCTCAAGCGCCGAGCTTCGCGCCATGGGCAGCGATACCACGACGGTGCTGCGGCGGGTGGTCGATATCGAGGTGAACGGCGGCGATGGCGACGGGCAGGCGCCGTATACCTTGCACCAGGGCATGGTGGTGTCGACGCCGGGCGCAGGCAGTCGGCAGTCGCTGGACATGCGCACCCTGAACACACAGGAGAACACCCAATGCGGGTCATGATCACGCTCTTATGGGTTTTGGTAATGGCCCAGGTCGTCAAGGCCGATGACACCAGCATCTATCTGCCGGAATACGTCTCTGGCCAGCCCCAGGTCATGATCGTCTTCGATAACTCCGGCAGTATGGCGACCGTAGTGCCGAATTCTGGTAAGACCCGCATGGAGATCGGCAAGGAGGTCGTTCAACGGCTGGTAGCTAACTACCCCAACATCAACTTTGGCCTGAGCGTATTCAACAATAACGCCGCCGATGTCTACTGCACGGACTCCTGGTGCTCGATGAGCGGACGATACGCCGTTGAGAATCGCCATAATGGTGGGCGCATCGTGCGTGCGTTGAGTCCGGACAATCAACAAAGTGCCAGTTCCCGACAGGCGCTTTTGAATACAATCAATACGCTAATACCGCAAACCTCGACGCCATTGTGCGAGACCATGTATGAGGTGTATCGCTACTTTACCGGTTCGGCGCCGATATTCGGTCTTGATAAAGCCTCGGCCGATACGCCGAATGTCGATGGTAATGCATTGATCAGCACCTCCGCGGGCGTTCGGTACCGTTCACCGCTTCGCATGTGCGAAAACGTGTATGTGGTGTACGTGACCGATGGGTTTCCTCAGTGGGACACGCGCGCCAATGCAGCAATCAAGTCCGAAACGGGCAAGTCCTGTGGCCGATATACGACGATCAATCCGGTCAACAGCAATGAGAACGTTCTCGCTGAGAACTGTCTGCCGACGCTGACCGAGTATCTAGCCACCACCGACCTTTCTACAGCGCTTGAAGGCACACAGCACGCCTACACCTTTACCGTCGGTTTCACGACCGAGCAAAAGCTCCTCGAAGATGCAGCAACAACGCCCGATAGCATCTCGAAAGGCTATTTCACCGCCAACGATGAAGACGAACTGACCCAGGCGTTTACGGCTATCGTGACCTCGATCCTGGGGCTAAAGCCGGATCAGAAGGGGGTGGTCACGGTGGCAAGCGCCGATGGGTTCGTGAATGACTCGGTGGTCTATCAGCCGCTCTTTCAGCCCAAGCCCAGTCAGCGTTGGACCGGTAATCTCAAGAAGTTCGAATACGACACACTCAGCGGCTCAGTCAATGACAGCGCCGAAGCCTGGACGCCTTCGCTCTACAGCCCCTCTACGGCGGTCGAAAGCGGTGGTGTTGGCGCCCGGCTTCGAGACCGGTTCAAACGTTCGGAAGAATACGTGTACACGTCGACGGCCAGGGCTATCTATACCGATACCGGTAGCGGCGGGTTGCAGTCTCTGGCAACGCTCGGTCAGGGCGCCTTGACCCTGAGCTCTGCGGTCGCATCCAAACTTCGAGAGACATTCTACAGCCAGCAGGATGTGGTGGACTGGTTGATCGGCAAGGACGTCACCGGTGAAAACGCCACCAACCGCACGGACAACGTACGCCCCTGGTTGATGGGGGACATCCTTCACTCTTCACCGCTTGCGATTAACTATGGCTGCCCTGGCAGCAACTGCATCTCAACCGTGTTTGCGGCCACCAACGAGGGCATGGTGCATGCCTTCGATGGCAACAGCGGCGCTGAACGCTGGGCGTTCTGGCCATCGTCGATGAGCGACATGGCCGTCTACCGAATGCTGAACCTGCCGGCTGCGTATTTGACCCCAAAGGGGGAGACGTTCAGTCAGGCCGGCCGCTATGGGCTCGACGGCCCGCTGACCCGGTTCACGTTGCCCGATGGCAATGGCGCCTTCACGACACGACTGACCGTCGGCATGCGCCGAGGCGGGTTCGAGTATTACGCGCTTGACGTCAGTGAGCCTGAATCGCCGCCGACACTGGCCTTTCATATCTCGCCCAGCCAAAAGGGGTTCAGCGAGCTCGGTCAAAGCTGGTCAGGGCTGATCCCTGCCATTTTTTCTGCAGCCAATACCCGTGGCAACGGCAACGGCAACGGCAACGGCGAAGGCACGACCAGAAAGGTTTTCGTATTCGGTGGTGGCTATGACCCGAACAAAGATGCCGACGGGGTTGGCACCGATGACGCGCGCGGTCGAGGCGTCTATGTCGTTGACGCTTTGACAGGCGCGCTGATCAAGCATCTATCTTCGCCAACACTTGCCAACAGCGTGCCTTCCGACATTTTAACCGTGGACAGCAATGGAGATGGTGTGACGGACCGGCTGTTTTTCGGCGATACCGGAGGTAATGTCTGGATGGGAGACGTCAGCGCGCGTGAAACCAGCGAATGGCGTATAGAGCGTATTGCCGCTCTTGGGCGTGACCGAGGTGGCTCGGCGAGCAACGATCGGCGCTTCTTTGCAGCGCCTGTTCTCTGGCGGACCACGCTTGAGGGCGATGCTGTAGATCTTTTGGTGCTCGGCAGTGGCAACCGGGCACGGCCTCAGTCGAGTGCGACCGAAAACAGGCTCTATTTGCTGAACGTGACCGAGCTTCTGAAAGACTCGCTATTGGCGGCTCCGATACGCGACAGCGACCTTACGATATTAATGGAGGACCAGGATGAGGAAACCGAAGTAACCAGCAACACGCTGGGTGCGGGCTGGAAGCTTCTGTTCGATAGCGTCGGTGAGAAAGTGTTTTCAAGGGGCGTGCTGGTGGCGGATTCGCTGCTTTTTACGTCGTATGTGCCCTCCAACGCCCTGAGTATATGCACACCCGCCTCGGGGTCGACCCAGCTTCACATCGTGACGCTTACCAAAAAGAATGGTGTATTCACCGTACGGGCCGCTCAGACGAAAGTTGGGGACTTCATTCAGACGCCGCCGGAAACGCTGGTGACCGAGCAGGCGACCTTTTTGGCGGGGGTTGACGGCACGGTCGTATCCGAACTTTTCAAGAAGGTCGAGGCTTCGGATAAGGTCACTGAGCAGGGAGGCGTACTCAATCAGATGGTGACCTTTCCTGGGTATTGGTACAGGGAGTGAAAAATTAGCCATTAGTATGGATAATGCGCAGCTCTAGGAAGTACCACTTTTTAATTAGTTAATTTTAATTAATAAGTCATTGTGTGTCTTTCTCACTCGCTCGGCGGGCCTGATGAACTCTCGGGTCGGCATGCGCAGATTCATTGATTTAGAGACGGTTATGCACCTTTCGCCTGCCACACTTGTCTGGTCCCTTTGCCTGGTGCTCATCACACTGTGCCTTAGTTGCGCGGCGCTTTTTCAGACGCGTTTACGGCTCGATGCTTCCAGAGAACAACGTTGGAAAGCCGCGCTCGAAGGCAGTGGGTGTAGTGTCTGGTGGCTGAACCCGAAAGACTGGTCGATCCGCTATACAACCGATGCGCCGCGGGCGCTCGGATATGAAGGGCTTGGGTCGCACTTGACCTGGGCCCAGTGGCTTTCGTTCGTCAAACACGAAGACATTGCCCGCGTCGAGCGGGCATTGGCGCGCCACATCGACGGCCGGGATGGCTATTATCAGTGCGAGTATCAGGTGCTGAATGCGCGTGGAGACTATGAATGGATTCGAGCCAAGGGGAGTCTGGCTCGGTTTGGCAACACGGTGCTCGTGTGTGGCACCTTTGTGCAGATTACCCAGGAAAAGCAGTTCCATCTCGAACGTGAGCAATTGATCAGCTCTGCTCAAGAAGAGAAGGAACGTCTGAAAACGACCCTGTTTTCGATCGAGGATGCCGTTATCACGGTCGATGGAAATGGGCGGATCATGTTCATGAATCCCGCTGCCGAGCGGCTGATCGGGTGTGCGTTTGATAAGGTCGCAGGCTCTGATGTCGTCGATGTGTTAAAGATTGCCCCGAGTGACTCGGTGCATCCATTTATCCGCTGCGCCGAGCGTGGGCATATGCAGGTCGTGGATTCACCGATAGCGTTCAAAAATCAGTTCGGGGAGCAACTGTCGGTGCGGGGCAAGGTGTCGCCGATACGAAGTTTCGAGGGTGAGTTCGCCGGCGCCGTGATTACCCTGCAGGATGTGACCCATTCAACCGTTTTGCAGCAGCAGCTCAACCACAGCCACGATCACGACGCCTTGACCGGTACCCTCAACCGAGCCGGCTTTAAACGGCGACTTCAGCGTGCGCTCGAGGAGCGCTTGGAGGCCGATGAGGGGCGCGAGGCGGGCGTGGATCAGGTGCGCGCCCTGATCGTTTTGGATATCGACCGCTTCAAGCTGGTCAACGATTTGGCCGGGCACATCGCTGGTGACAGACTGCTTTGCGAGGTGGCGGTGAAGCTTAAGACGCTTGCTGGTGATCAGGCGGTGCTCGCTCGGCTGGGCGGCGATGAGTTCGGTGTGATGAGACCGTTCAAGGATACGCATCAGGCGCGCCAGTTTGCTGAGTCACTGCTCGAGAGTCTTCATGAGCATGTGTTCAGTTGGCAAGGGCGGCTATACGACGCCTCGTCCAGTATGGGAATGGTGATGTTCAAGGAGGGCAGCCATACCGTCAGTGAGTTACTGAGCAAGGCCGACATCGCAAGCCACAGCTCAAAGCGAAACGGTGGCAACCGTTTGAGTGTTTTCGAACCGGGCGAGCTTGCGGTGGAGCGCCACGCCGAGGAAATGAGTGTAGCGGCCGAGATGCGAGAAGCGCTCGCCAAGGAGCGCTTTGTTCTCTACGAGCAGCCGATTCGTTGCTTGGACGGTCTGCATCGGGATCATATCGAAGTGCTTTTGCGCATGCGTGATTGCCATGGCACCTTGATCGCGCCGGGGCTGTTCATTCCAGTGGCGGAGCAGTTCGGGCTGATGCCTTCGGTCGACCGCTGGGTCATTCGTACGGTGTTGATTGAGCGAGGTGCTTCGCTTTCTGACCGGGATGTTGGGGTGAGCATTAACCTGTCGGGTGCATCCTTGAACGATCCGAGCTTTCCCGAGTTTCTCGCCACCGTGCTCGATCAGACTCAATTGCCACCTTCCAGTATCGTGTTCGAGCTGACCGAAACGGCACTGGTCAATCATATTGATCGAGCCCGTGCGCTGATTCTCAGGCTTCGAGCGCGCGGGTGTCGCATCGCCCTTGACGATTTCGGGAGTGGTGTGAGCTCCTTCAGCTATATCCAGCAGTTCGAGGTCGACATCATCAAGATCGATGGCGCGTTCGTGAAGCATCTGCTGGACAGCCCACTCGACCGAGTCATTGTCGAGTCGATACAGCGTGTAGCCGATCAAATCAAGGCCATGACGGTGGCGGAGTATGTCGAAAGCGCCGAGCTCTATCGCGCGCTTTCTCATATCGGGATTAATTACGCCCAGGGGTATTTCATTCAGGCGCCGGTGCCAATGGCGCTGCCAGGCGAGATGGCGTCACAGATCACCACATGACGTGTGTATGTCCCGTTCACGGCGAAGCCGGCCCATGGCGTTGAGTATTAGCGCGTAAGGTACGGCCTGCGCCTTCGGTGTTGCGGGGCAAATGAAAAATCGGCCATTCAAGGCCTGACGCCAGGGGAGCGGGTGATAATCGAGCGTGCGGCGAAACCCGCGCCATCGCACCTGCACCCGCTCTGAAAATGTGTGCCGTGCAATGATCTGATCCGTCCCCCGATTTACGACCAATACCGTCTGCCAGTCCACGTTCGTTTGACAATGCGCTCCATCGGCGCTGCCACACACTCTGACGCTGTGCTGTGTGGCTTGGCTACTCTGCCTTGCGACGGCGAGCAGCCGACTCAGCGTCGTTATTTCGGCCTCAATCTCCCGCTCCGTCGTCGTTTCCATCTGCGCTAGACTAAGTGCAGTGAGCAGTCCTGCGAGCGCGAGCGCACACAGACAGGACATCAACGAGAAGCCGCGTTGTCGTGCAACGGTGAAAATCAACATTTTATATTAGGGGCGTTTAATTGAGTGATGTAGTGGTTATCGGCGGCGGTGTCTCAGGCCTTATGACGGCCAGGTATCTGGTGGAGGCAGGCGCCAGCGTGACGGTAATCGACCGCCAGGACTGTGCACGCGAGGCCTCCTGGGCCGGCGGCGGCATCGTTTCACCGCTTTACCCCTGGAAATACCGGCGCTGCGTCAATGAACTGGCACGCCACTCGATCGCCGAATATCCGGGGGTGGTCACGGCACTGACGGAGGCGACCGGTATTGACCCCGAATTTTCCCGGCCTGGCATCTACTACATCGATGTCGATAACACCGACGATATTCTTGAGTGGGCCAGCGCGCTTTCTGCCACAGTGTTGCCGCAGAAAGGCCCGCCCATCGAGGCGTCGCTGCCCACCTTGTCCCACCGCTATGACAGCGGTGTCTTCATGCCGGGTCTTGGTAGTCTCAGAACGCCAAGGCTTGGTCAGGCGCTTAGGCGCTGGGCGCAGGAATCGCCTCATGTACGCTTGCTTGAAGGCGTCGACGTAAAGCGCGTGCGCATCGATCAATCCCAGGCGGTCGGCGTGGAAACCTCGCATTCACTTTTAAGCGCCGGCGACGTGGTGGTGTGTAGTGGTGCCTGGAGCGGGGAGCTGCTGGCGGCCAATCGCATCACCTTGCCGGTGTACCCGGTCAAGGGACAGATGCTGTTGTTCAAGGCCTCGCCCGAATTCCTATCCCACGTGGTGCTCTCGCACGGGTTTTATGCCATTCCAAGGCGGGATGGGCATGTGCTTGTCGGCAGCACGTTTGAAGAGGTGGGCTTTGACAAGACGCCGAGCGAGCAGGCCCGCGCGCTACTGTTCGATCAGGCGCTCGACCTTTTTCCAGCGTTGGGCGACTGCCCGGTGGTCCACCACTGGGCGGGCCTGCGACCGGGGGCGCCAGACAGCATTCCCCATATCGGGCCGGTTGCCGACATCAAGGGCCTCTGGGTGAACGCCGGCCACTTCGGAAACGGCGTGGTTCTGGCGCCGGGGGCCAGCCGTTTATTGGTCGAACAGATGACGGGGGATCCCTGCTGTGTGGATCCGACGTCGTATCACACGGCGCTCAAGAACTGCGCCATTGCCTAGTGCCGATCGTTTCGTTGCAGGTACTGTACCCGATGCGCCTGACAGCAAAAGTGATCCGCCCCCTGACGTACGGCGTCCGGTTCCGGTATGTGCAGCTGGCACTGAGCGCAACGCACCATGCGGTGCTCCTGATTCGAATGGGCGGCCGGATTTGACGCCTTGAGCGACCGCGTTTTGCGCTTGAGTGCGCGATAGGCCATGAAACCAAGCCATATAAGCGCAAGAAGGATCAGAAAGCGTGCCATGATATTCCTTGGTAGGTCACCGTTCACAATGCGTACAATGAGCCCATGTTATCAAACAGCTGTCCGAATGACCGCTACTCAGACCGAGCGTGACGTTCGGGCGCGAGCCATGTAGTCGGCGCAACGCGCCTCGGGAATAAAAGAAAGGTTGTTCATGAATCAAGAGTATTCAACCCCATCGGATGCGACGTCGTTGACTGTGGTCATGGCCCAGCTCGATCCGCTGGTCGGCGACGTCAGAGGCAACGCCCTGAAGGCCATCGAGGGTGTGCGCGAGGCGCGAATCGAACACAACGCCGATATCGTCGTGCTGCCCGAGCTGTTCTTGACGGGCTATCCCCCTGAAGATTTGCTACTGCGTGATTCGATGCACGCACGGGTCGAGGAAGCGCTTGACACCATGGCCGCGCAGATGGCCTCCGATGTATTGGTCGTGATCGGCTACCCTGCTCTAAGAGACGGCAAGCGTTATAACGTCGCCGGTGCTTTGTACGGGGGGCAGTGGCTTCATGAATACCGCAAGCAGGCCCTGCCCAACTACCTGGTCTTTGACGAGCAGCGCTATTTCGAGCCAGGCAACGCGCCGTGCGTGTTCGAGTTCAAGGGAGCGCGACTGGCGCTTCTGATCTGTGAGGATTTGTGGGATGACGGCCCCATCGAGCAGATCAAGGATCAGGGTGTCGATATCATTCTGTCCCCCAATGGCTCGCCTTACCACGTCGACAAGTTCGAAGAGCGTGTGGCGCTGATGAGCCAGCGCGCCCGTCAGGCCGGCGCCAGTATCGTGTACGTCAACCAGATCGGTGGTCAGGATGAGCTGGTGTTCGATGGGGCCTCGTTTGCGCTCGATGCAGACGGTGACACCGTCGCCCAGGCGCCGGCCTGGGAAGTGGGAATCATGCCGGTACAATTCGAGCGGCGCGATGAGCGTGTCGTGGCGCTTTCCGGTGAGCGTTACCCCTGGCCCACGGATGAAGAGTCGCTTTACTGCGCACTGGTCTCCGGCGTGCGGGACTACGTCAATAAAAGCGGGTTCAAGGGGGTAGTACTCGGGCTCTCAGGCGGCATCGATTCGGGCCTGTCGCTTGCCATCGCGGTCGATGCGCTGGGCGCTGATCGAGTGCACGCGGTCATGATGCCCTATCACTACACCGCCGAAATTTCGCGAGAAGACGCCGCCGAGCAGGCCAGGGCGCTTGGGGTCGAGTATGACGTTATGCCGATCGCGCCGATGGTCGAGGCCTTTACCGAGACGCTGTCGCAAAGCTTCGAAGGCCTTGCGCGCGACACAACCGAGGAAAACCTTCAGTCGCGCTGCCGTGGCGTCTTGTTGATGGCGATCTCCAACAAGAAGGGCCTGATGGTACTGACCACAGGCAACAAGAGCGAAATGGCGGTCGGCTACGCCACCCTTTATGGAGACATGGTTGGTGGCTATAACGCGCTCAAGGACGTCTACAAGACCTGGGTGTATCGACTGGCGCGCTGGCGTAATCAGCAGGGCGACGGCGAGATGATTCCCGATCGGGTGATTACGCGCCCGCCGTCGGCTGAGTTGGCGCCGGATCAGAAGGACTCCGACTCCCTGCCGGAGTACGACGTACTCGATGGGATTCTTCGCTGCTACATCGAGGGCGATGAGAGCCTTGAAACCATCGTTGGGCGCGGATATCAGTATGACGATGTCGAGCGCACCATTCGTCTGGTCGATCGTAACGAATACAAGCGTCGTCAGGCCCCGCCAGGCGTACGTGTGACCCGGCGAGGCTTTGGCCGCGACCGGCGCTACCCGATCGTCAACGGCTGGCAGCCCGGCAATTGAATCTGTTTCTGCTTGCATAAAAAACCCTGCCTAGGCAGGGGTTTTTATTGGCCCGGGCAGCAATCAGCCAGCGCCATGCGCTTTCAGCGGTTTGGCATCAACGTAGCGTGGCACGAACGTGTCGCCTCGCAGTCGATCGTTTTTCGGATCGTTTTTGATCAGCTCGGTCAGAACTTCTCTTGCGCGATCCTTCATGCCAAGGCCCAAGTAGCCTTCCACCATGACCGCAAGCGCATCGCGTGTGGCCGGTGTCTGCGGGTAATGATCGATAACCCACTGACCGCGCTTGACCGCCGCAGTGTAGGCCTCTTTGCGCAGATAGAAATCGGCGGCCTGCAGTTCGTTTCGAGCCAGCACGTTTCGAAGATAAATGATGCGCTGACGGGCATCGGGAGCGTAGGGGCTATCCGGGAAGCGACGAACCAGCTCGCCGAAATCGACGTAGGCATCCCGAGTCGCGCCGAGATCGCGTTTTGAAATGTCGATCAGGTCAAGGCCCTCAAGACTGAACCGGCCGGCCTCCCAGGCCGCGAGGCCGCGCAGGTAATAGGCGTAATCGACCTGAGCGTTGTCCGGGTGCAGACGAATGAAGCGGCTGGCTGCGGCGCGGGTCTGATCCCAGTTCTCGACCTGGTAGTAGCCGTAGATCAGCTCGAGCTGAGCCTGCTCGGCGTAGTCACCGAACGGGTAGCGGCTGTCCAGCGCTTCCAGATAGTTGACTGCTGCCGAATAGCGCCCATCGTCGAGTGCCTTCTGGGCTTGTTGATAAAGTTGTTGCTCAGGAGCGTCCTGAGTCTGCTTGTTGCCGTCGCCTGCGCAACCGGCCAGCAGGCCCAGCGTCAACGCGAGTACACTCAGAGAAATGGCGCGCATCATTTTCCTCATATCGGGCATTTCTTGATGGGCGTGATAGACTTCGCCGCGATGATCCGTCAAGCCCTCGGGCTTTGATCGGGTACTATAAAGCATCACTTGATGATAAGACACCTTAGGGCATCGACGCCCGGGAGAGTGGATGGCCGATAAGATAGAGCGCGACCGGACGGTACCGGACGAAATGATGGGATGGCGTCTGGATCAGGCGGCGGCGGAGCTGTTCAGCGAGTTCTCTCGCCAGCGTCTCAAGCAGTGGATCAACGAACAGGCCCTTTTGTGCAATGGGGCGCCGGCCAAGCCCAAATCGAAGGTACAGGGCGGCGAATCCTTGATCATCAATGCTGAGCTGGCGCCTCAGGGCGACTGGACGCCGGAGGCCATCGAACTTGATATTCGTTTCGAAGATGACAGTGTCCTGGTGATCAACAAACCCTCGGGGCTCGTGGTGCATCCGGCGGCGGGCAACTACGATGGCACGCTGTTGAATGCGCTGATTCATCACTGCCCCTCGCTTACCCAGCTGCCCCGAGCCGGCATCGTGCATCGACTCGACAAGCTGACCACGGGGCTGATGGTCGTTGCGAAAACGCTGCAGGCTCAGACCTCGCTGGTGGAGCAGCTTCAGTCCAAGACGGTCACGCGTGAGTACGACGCCATCGTCAATGGCCCGATGATCGCCGGGGGCCACGTCGACCAGCCCATCGGGCGCCACCCGAAGGACCGCAAGCGCCAGGCTGTGGTCAGCGCAGGCAAGCCGGCCGTGACGCATTACCGCGTTCAGGAGCGTTTTCGTGGCCATACGCACGTACGCTGCCGGCTCGAGACCGGTCGAACGCACCAGATCCGCGTTCACATGGCCCATGTGCACCACCCGCTGGTAGGTGATCCGGTCTATGGTGGCCGGCTTAAGCAGGTAGCCGGTGCAAGTGACGCGCTCAAGGAGGCGCTGCGCGGCTTCAATCGACAGGCGCTTCATGCGCGGCGCTTGAGCTTCGAGCACCCGGATCACGGCGAGCCGGTGACGATCGAAGCCGAGTTGCCGGATGACATGCAGATCTTGCTGCATCACCTTCGAACCGACACGGAAGAATACGCGTCATGATCCCCTCCCGACCGACCCTGTTGCTGCCCGAATGGGAGGCGCCCAGCACCGTGGGCGCGTTCATGACCACGCGGGAAACCGGGCCAAGTCGGACGCCGTACACGGCCTTCAACCCGGCCATGCACGTCGGCGATGACGCAGAGACCGTCTCGCTTTGCCGCCAGTTGATCAGCGATGAGATCGGTGATGACCGACCGATACTCTGGCTCGATCAGGTGCACGGCACCACCGTTCAGCGCCGGTTCGAGACCGCGCCAAAAGCCGACGCTGCCATCGCCTATGATGCCGAGTACGCCTGTGCAGTGATGACCGCTGATTGCCTGCCGCTGTTCATCTGCGATGGCGCCGGCACGCAGGTCTCGGTGGTTCATGCCGGGTGGCGCGGCCTGCGTGACGGCGTGATTGAAGCGGCCATCGAGGCGTTCGAGGCTGATCCGGCGGATCTTCTGGTCTGGCTCGGTCCTGCCATCTCGAACGCGCAGTTCGAAGTGGGCGAAGAGGTGCGTGAGGCGTTTCTCGAGGTACAGCCCGAGGCGTTCAAGGCGTTTGATCCAAGCCCGTATCGGCTCAAGCATTACATGGGTGATCTCTATAAGCTGGCCAGACAGCGTCTGACCGGGCTCGGGGTGCATCGCATCAGCGGCGGGCACTTTTGTACCGCCTCCGACGAGCGGTTCTATTCCTACCGCCGTGACGGCGTCACCGGCCGCATGGCAAGCGTCATCTGGCTGGCACGCTGAGCCAGGCTGTCCGGGTTTTTTAGCGCGACCTACCTTGAAATCCATCGGTTCGCCACTATCTATGAGTCATCATTGAACTAAACGGCATCGCTGATTCAGGGGCTTTCGAGCCACTTGAGCCCAGATGCCTGGAGGATGACTCATGAGAATGGATCGACTGACCAGCAAGCTTCAAAACGCACTCGCCGACGCTCAATCGCTCGCGGTTGGGCGGGGCCATAACGAGCTGCAGCCCGCCCATGTACTGAGCGCGTTATTTGATGCGCGTGACAGCGGCTTCAAATCGCTGATTCAAAAGGCCGGTGGCAACCCCGACCAGGTACGCCGCGGGCTGGAATCGCACCTTGATAACCTGCCGACCGTCAGCCAGTTCGACGGCAACGTCGGCATGAGCCAGTCGCTCGGCCAGCTTCTGAATCTGGCCGACCGCGAGGCGCAAGGCCGCGGCGATCAGTACGTCGCCAGCGAACTGGTGCTGGTGGCCGCGCTTGAAATGAAGCACGACGTCAGCAAGCTCTTGAAGCAGGCCGGGCTCGACGCCAAGCACGTGCGCGCCGCGATCGATCAGCTTCGAGGCGGCGAGACGGTCGATGACGCATCCGCTGAAGAGACCCGCGAGGCGCTCGAGAAGTACACCACCGACCTGACCGCCCGCGCCGCCAGTGGCAAGCTTGATCCCGTGATCGGTCGAGACGAGGAAATTCGCCGAACCATTCAGGTGCTTCAGCGCCGCACCAAGAACAACCCGGTCCTGATCGGTGAGCCTGGTGTGGGCAAGACCGCCATTGTCGAGGGGCTTGCCAGTCGTATCGTCAATGGCGAAGTGCCGGAAGGGCTCAAGAACAAGCGTGTTCTGTCGCTTGATCTCGGTGCGCTGCTGGCCGGGGCCAAGTACCGCGGCGATTTCGAGGAGCGCCTCAAGGGCGTGCTCAATGAGCTCTCAAAGGAAGAGGGTCGTGTGATTCTCTTCATCGACGAGCTGCACACCATGGTCGGTGCGGGCAAGGCCGAAGGCTCGATGGACGCCGGCAACATGCTGAAGCCCGCGCTTGCCCGCGGTGAGCTTCACTGCGTGGGCGCGACCACCCTTGATGAATATCGCCAGGACATCGAAAAAGACGCCGCGCTCGAGCGTCGCTTCCAGAAAGTACTGGTCGATGAGCCGTCCGAAGAAGACACCATCGCGATTCTTCGCGGGTTGAAAGAGCGTTACGAGGTCCATCACGGCGTCGATATTACCGATTCGGCGATTATCGCGGCGGCCAAGCTTTCCACGCGCTACATTACCGACCGGCAGCTGCCGGACAAGGCTATCGATCTGATCGATGAGGCCGCCTCGCGCATTCGCATGGAGATGGATTCCAAGCCCGAGGAAATGGACCGGCTCGAACGGCGCCTGATTCAGCTCAAGATCGAGCGCGAAGCGCTCAAGAAAGAGACCGATGAAGCCTCCCGTCGTCGGCTCGAAACGCTTGAGACCACCATCGGTGAACTCGAGCGTGAATACGCCGACCTCGATGAGGTCTGGACCGCCGAAAAAGCGAGTCTTCAGGGCGCGGCCCAGTACAAGGCCGAGCTCGAGCAGGCTCGTATCGAGCTTGAGACCGCGCGGCGTCAGGGCGATCTCGGGAAAATGTCCGAGCTTCAGTACGGCCGGATTCCAGAGCTTGAGCGCAAGATCAGCGAGGCCGGCGAAGCCGAGCAGACGCCGCTGCACCTGCTGCGCTCCAATGTGACTGAGGAAGAAATTGCCGAGGTGGTGTCACGCTGGACCGGCATTCCGGTGGCCAAGATGCTCGAAGGCGAGCGCGACAAGCTGCTGCGCATGGAAGAGGCGCTGCATGAGCGCGTAATCGGTCAAAACGAAGCGGTAGAGGCGGTTTCCAATGCGGTGCGCCGCTCACGCGCCGGCATTAGTGACCCGAACCGGCCCAATGGCTCGTTCCTGTTTCTCGGGCCGACCGGGGTCGGCAAGACCGAGCTGTGCAAGTCGCTCGCCAACTTCCTGTTCGATACCGAAGAGGCCATGGTGCGCATCGATATGTCCGAGTTCATGGAGAAGCATTCCGTGGCTCGGTTGATCGGGGCGCCGCCGGGGTATGTCGGCTATGAAGAGGGGGGCTATCTGACCGAAGCCGTTCGCCGCAAGCCCTATTCGGTGCTGCTGCTCGATGAGGTCGAAAAGGCCCACCCGGATGTGTTCAATATCCTGTTGCAGGTGCTGGAAGATGGTCGACTGACCGACGGCCAGGGGCGCACGGTCGACTTCCGTAACACCGTAGTGGTCATGACCTCGAACATGGGCAGCGACGTCATTCAGGCCTTTGGCGGCGGTGAATCCGACTACGACGCGATGAAGCGCTCGGTCATGGACGTGGTCAGTAACCACTTCCGGCCTGAGCTGATCAACCGCATCGATGAAGTCGTGGTCTTCCACGCTCTGGCGAAAAATGAGATTGCGCGGATTGCCTCGATCCAGCTCGACCGCCTGCGTCAGCGCCTCAAGGAGCGTGACATGGCGCTCGAGGTTTCGGAGGCGGCGATGGCGAAGCTGGCCGAGGCCGGATTTGACCCGGTCTACGGTGCCCGCCCGCTCAAGCGTGCGATTCAGAGTCAGCTCGAAAACCCGTTGGCGCAGGCGCTGCTCTCCGGGCGCTTCGGGCCGGGCGACACCATCGAGGTGGATGTCGAGGACGAGGCGCTGTCGTTCCATACAAAATCGGCGTAAGCGCAACGCCTTTCCGTGCCGCATTGAGTAATAAAAAGCCCCGCCTAGGCGGGGTTTTTTTAAGCGTACGACGCGCAGCTCTGAGGGGCGTGATGATCGCCTATGAGTAGTAGGCGTACCGCGTCATCGAGCATCGGTTTGACGCGATGCTCGGCTTGGGCGGCTAGCAGGTGTTGGTGGCGACGTCGGGGTAAAGGTCCATCAGTGCGCGCAGTACGCCGTTGGTCCAGCCGAAGCCGTCCTGGGCGGGATACTCACCGCCTTCGGCCCGCTTCTTGTCGACCACGTTGTATTTCTCGATCAGCTTGCCTTCCTCGCAGAAACGCTCGAGGTTGGTTTCGATCCAGCGGCTTGCGATGTCGCGCGCGAGCGCGCGCTGGCCGTAGTGACGAAGTCCGATCACCGAGACCCACTGCAGGGGTGCCCAGCCGTTGGGCTTGTCCCACTGCTCTTCGGTTTCCAGATTGGTGGCGCTGAGCCCGCCCCGTTCCAGCAGGTGGCGCTCCATTGCGCGGGCGGTGCGTTCTGCCTGATCGGTGGTGGCGGCCTGCACGTAGAGTGGAAAGGCCATGGCGCCGCTGACGCTTTGGGTCTGTGTGCGCTCGTGCCAGAGATAGTCGCGGAAGAAGCCGGCGTCATCGTCCCAGAAGAGGGTGCGAATCACGTCGCGCCGCTTGCGGGCACGCGCTTGATAGAACCGGGTTTGGGTCATGTTGTCTTCGAGTTCGAAACCGCGGGCGATCATCGCCTCCAGGCGGTACATCAGGCAGTTCAGATCCACCGGTGCGACATCGATGGTACGAATCGTTGCCAGATGATGACCGTCGGCCAGCCAGCGGGAGCTGAAATCCCAGCCGCTTTCACCGGCGGCGCGAATGTTGCGCCAGACGTCTTCGTGAGGCCGTGAAATATGCCGCGCGGTCAGGATGTCCTCTCGAAACGATTCCGGGCGGGGCGTGTTTTCATCGTCCCAGTAGCGGTTGAGCAGGGTGCCATCAGAAAGCTTGATTACCCGGCGATGAGACTGCTCCGGCGGGAGCGTATCCGCGCCATCCATCCAGTAGTTGTATTCCTTTACCAGCATCGGCAGGTAGTGCCGGTAGATGCCATCGCCTTCGTGCAATGCGCGCATGGCGACCATGGCCGAAAAGAACGGCGGCTGGGAGCGCGACAGATAGTAGGTGCGGTTGCCATTGGGAACATGACCGTAGGTTTCGATCAGAAACGCGAAGTTGTCGGTCATTTCCCGTACCGTGCGATCAAGGCCGCTGACCTGTAGCCCGAGCATGGTGAAGTAACTGTCCCAGTAATAGACCTCGTTGAATCGACCGCCGGGCACCACGTAGTCGTACGGCAGCGGCAGGCGTGAGGAGTGCGGGTTCAGGTCCGTACCGAGATGCCGGGTCAGTACCGGCCATAGCTGGTCGATGTGCTTGGAGATCGATTGGCCGGGCTCGGGGGTGTAATCCTGCTCGGTGTCCTGTTCGACGAAATGCGCCTCGATGAACGTTTTCAACTCTTCATCGCTGAACGGGCCATGCTTTTCCTTGATCGCCCGGTAATGAGATAGCACGGTTTCAGGCGGCAGGGACGGAACCATATCGACGAACGTTTTACTGTCGGCAAAGAGATGACGGTTCTGAACGTCCATAAAAAGATCGCCCCAGAGCTTGGGTGGGGCAGGGGTCGTTTTATGCAGTGCGTGCTGAGGGGCCGCGTTACCGCTTTGTTTGTCAGTCGCCATCAGCGCTCCGGCAGCTTTGAATTTCAGTATTAAACCAACGTGGCAATCATGATAACAGTGAACCGGCAGGGCGCACTGCTGACACGATAAATTCCCTGTCAGTACCTCTGTTACGCTCGATAACGCTCGGCGGTTGACACGGTCCGCTCCCTGGTGGAATCTTGGGCGCTCCTGATTGCGGGCGTAAGCGTTGACGAACCACCCTCGTCGCTTACGTAAATGTGGAGCCAGGCTCCACTGATATCCTGTCGAAAGACGGTTCGGGCAGGGCGCAGTATACGCCGCCATCCATCTGCCCCGCGAGGGTCCAACCGACCTTCGTCGCTGCTCGCTGACCGCTATCCGGGTCGGCACGTCAGGTCTGACATTCAGGTGCCGTTTGCCTCGGGCGACGGCAGGTGGCCACGCCACCCTCGAACTCCGGTGCGCACCGCTCCGTGATTGCGATCGAGACCTAACCTAGAGGAATTACCTGTGGAACTGCTTTCTGGCGCCGACATGATCGCCCGCTTCTTAAAGGATGAGGGCGTTGAGTATGTATATGGATACCCCGGTGGAGCCGCGCTTCATATCTATGATGCGCTATTTCGCCAGGATGATGTAAAACACATTCTTGTTCGTCACGAACAAGCCGCAACGCACATGGCTGACGGCTACGCGCGCGCTTCCGGCAAGCCGGGCGTGGTGCTGGTCACCTCAGGCCCGGGCGCGACCAATGCCGTTACCGGTATCGCAACGGCCTATATGGATTCCATCCCGATGGTCGTCCTGTGTGGGCAGGTTGCAAGCCATTTGATCGGCGAAGACGCCTTCCAGGAAACCGACATCGTCGGAGTGACTCGGCCGGTCGTCAAACACAGCTTCTCCATCCGTCACGCTTCAGAAATCCCGACCGTGCTCAAGAAGGCGTTCTACTTGGCAAGTTCCGGCCGTCCGGGGCCTGTCGTGGTGGATATTCCGAAAGACATGACCGCGCCGACCGAACGCTACGAGTACGTCTATCCGAAGAAGGTCAAGCTGCGCTCCTATAATCCGGTGACCCGGGGCCATACCGGTCAGACCAAGAAGGCCGTTGAGCTGCTTTTGAAGGCCAAGCGCCCGGTCATCTTCGCAGGCGGCGGTGTTGTGTTCGGCAAGGCAAGCGAGGCATTGACCGATCTGGCGAGGCGCTTGAATGTGCCGGTCACGACGTCGCTGATGGGCCTGGGTGCTTATCCGCAGGGCGACCGTCAGTCACTCGGCTGGCTCGGCATGCACGGCTCCTATGAGGCCAACATGGCCATGCACCACGCCGATCTGATTCTTGGCGTCGGCGTTCGCTTCGATGACCGCGTGACCAACAACGTTTCCAAGTTCTGTCCGACCGCGAAGATCATCCACATCGACATCGATCCCAGCTCGATTTCAAAGACCGTGCGGGCCGATGTACCGATCGTGGGCGCGGCCAACCATGTGCTCAACGACATGCTGGGGCTGATTTCCGAGCGTGAGCAGGAAAATCGCGATGATCTCGACGAGTGGTGGACCAGCATCGAGCAGTGGCGCGGCGAGCGCGATGGCAAGCTGTACGAGCCGGCCGGGCCGGGCGAGACGCTGAAGCCGCAGCAGGTGGTCGAGGCGGTGCACAAGGCCACCGACGGCGATGCCTATGTGGTCACCGATGTTGGTCAGCACCAGATGTTTGCCGGTCAGTACTACAAGTTCAATCAGCCCAACCGCTGGGTGTCCTCAAGCGGTCTCGGCACCATGGGCTTCGGGCTTCCCGCCGCCATGGGCATCAAGTTGAACTACCCGGATGACGACGTTGTGTTGTTCACCGGGGAGGGCAGTTTTCAGATGATGATGCAGGAACTCTCGACCTGTAAGCAGTTCGGGATCGGGGTCAAGATCGTCAATTTGAACAACCAGTCGCTTGGGATGGTGCGCCAGTGGCAGGATTTGAACTACAAGTCCCGCCATGCTCAGTCCTATATGGAGTCACTTCCGGATTTCGAGGCGTTGCTCGGAGCCTACGGCTTCCGCGCCATCACGGTGCGCACGCCGGAGGAGCTGGAGGCCGCGCTCGAAGAAACGTTCAAGCATCCTCATGAGCTGGTGTTTTTGGATGTGCAGGTCGACCCGCGCGAGCACGTCTATCCGATGCATGTGCCTCTTGGCTCCATGCGCGACATGCTGCTTTCCAAGACGGAGCGAACCTGATGCGCCATATCATCTCAATCTTGCTTGAAAACGAACCGGGCGCCCTGTCGCGTGCCGTTGGTCTCTTCTCTCAGCGCAACTTCAACATCGAGACGTTGAACGTGGCGCCGACCGACGACCCGACATTGTCACGCCTGACAGTGACCACTACCGGTGACGAGCGCATCATCGAGCAGATCACCAAGCAGCTCAACAAGCTGATCGACGTGGTCAAGCTGGTGGATCTCACCGAAGGCGCGCACATCGAGCGCGAGCTGATGCTGGTCAAGGTCAAGGCCTACGGCGCCCAGCGCGATGAGGTCAAGCGCACGGTAGACATCTTCCGGGCCCAGATCGTCGATGTTACGCCGGGCATCTACACGGTTCAGATCACAGGCGATGCCAGCAAGCTCGACGCGTTCTTGAGCGCCGTCGCGCCCGTCGGCATTCTTGAAGTGGCTCGCACCGGGGTTTCTGGAATCGCTCGCGGCGAGAAAGTACTCAGCGTGTGAGCTGACGCCTTGTCGAGTTATTGAGCCGCTCATCGTGAGCGGCTTTTTTTATGTCTGAATGATGCGGGTGTGCCGGAGGAGAAGCGCTCACCGAGAAGGCTTACTGAGTGTCATCCGGCGAGGCGACTTGGGACCAGAGCGCCATGGTCAGCGGGTTTTTGAGTTTCTTTTGATTGACGCACAGGCCGACATCGTAGGGAGTGAGTGTCGGGTGAACGTCCAGCGCCTGAACCCGGTCGGCCAGGGGGCTATTTTCGAGCACCATTTCGGGCACGATGCCGACGCCAAAGCCAAGGCTTACCATGCTGACAATGGCTTCGTTACCCGCCACCTGGGCGTAGATGTGGGGTTTGGTGCCGCGTTCTCGAAACCAGTGCTCGATGCGCTCACGTGCAAGACCCGATTCCGACAGAATCATCGGAATCCTGTCCCACTGCCTATCGGCGATGCGCGTCTCAAGCCAGTCCGGCCGCTCCCTGGGCGCGATAAACAATAGCGGGGTACGGGCGATCGACTTGAACGCAAGCGCCGGAGGCAGACGGTCTGGTCGTGCTGTAATGGCCATGTCTTCAAGGCCTGACAGGATGCGTGATACCGCGTCCGCCGGGTCACCGGTATGCAATTTAAGCTCGATGCGCGGATAGTTCAGGCGAAATTCGCTTAAGAGCTCGTACAGAAAGCTGTAGCTGGCGGTCACCGAGCAATAGATGCTGATTTCCCCGAAGAGCGTTGCGTGCTCCTCCATCAGGGTATGACGCAAGAGGTCCCATTGCTCGAGGGTATCCCGCGCGAACGGGTGAAAGCGCTGGCCGGCACTGGTTAGGCGCACGGTACGGTTGTCGCGCTCGAACAAGGCCACGCCCAGCTGATCTTCCAGGTGTCGAATCGAGCGGCTGAGTGTTGAGGTGCTGACGTGGCACTGAGTGCTTGCCCGACTGAAATTCAGGTGATCGGCGACGGTTAGAAAGTGTTTGAGGGTCTTGAAATCCATTTTGCATTTCCTGCAACGTTTCTTTGCAAATATAGCATTTTACGCAATGAGCGGCGCGCGGTAGAGTGCATTCAAAGCGCTGCAAAAGACGGCGCATCCCCGAAGCCGGGGGCTCAACGCGGACACGATCTTCAAACCTCTGATTTAAAGGAATTCGACATGCAGGTGTATTACGACAAGGACTGCGATCTGTCGCTGATCCAGGGCAAGAAAGTTGCTATCGTAGGTTACGGCTCACAGGGCCACGCTCATGCACTCAACCTGAAGGAATCCGGTGTCGACGTGACCGTTGCGCTGCGCAAGGGCTCTTCTTCTGCGGCGAAGGCCGAGGGTGCAGGTCTTAAGGTTGCAAGCGTTGCCGGTGCTGCCGCCGATGCGGATCTGGTCATGATTCTGGCGCCTGATGAAAACCAGAAGGCGATCTATGAGCAAGACATCGAGCCGAATCTGAAAGAAGGCGCCACGCTTGCGTTCGCCCACGGCTTCAACATCCATTACAACCAGATCGTTCCGCGCACTGATCTTGATGTCATCATGATCGCGCCGAAGGCACCGGGCCACACCGTTCGCTCCGAGTTCACACGCGGTGGCGGTATCCCGGACCTGATCGCAATCGAGCAGGACGCGTCCGGTCAGGCGAAAAACACTGCCTTGTCCTACGCGGCAGCGATCGGCGGTGGTCGTACCGGTATCATCGAGACCACCTTCCGCGATGAGACCGAGACGGATCTCTTCGGTGAACAGGCGGTTCTGTGTGGTGGCGCGGTCGAGCTGGTCAAGGCCGGTTTCGAAACGCTGACCGAAGCGGGTTACGCGCCCGAAATGGCCTACTTCGAGTGCCTGCACGAGCTGAAACTGATCGTTGATCTGATGTATGAAGGCGGCATCGCCAACATGAACTACTCCATCTCCAACAATGCGGAGTATGGCGAGTACGTGACTGGGCCTGAAGTTATCAATGAGCAGTCGCGTGAAGCGATGCGCAACGCGCTCAAGCGGATTCAGTCCGGCGAGTACGCCAAGATGTTCATTCAGGAAGGCAACACCAACTATCCGTCCATGCACGCGCGTCGTCGTCTCAATGCTGAGCACGACATCGAGCAGGTCGGTGAGCGTCTTCGCGGCATGATGCCGTGGATCGCGGCCAATCAGCTGGTCGACAAGAGTAAGAACTGATCAGGGGTTTGATCCCCAACAGCACTTGCTACCAATACGGGCGCCTTAGGGCGCCCGTATTGCGTTTGGAAGGCGGCTATTTGGCGATGAGTCGTCTAGCCTGTCTGTTAATGGCATCATTAATAATGAGTCAACAACAGGATTACTACGTTATGACAAATGATAATCGCCCTCCTGGCGATGAGCAGCCCGCACCTCGAGATTCATTTTCCGAGTTCAAGGAGGATTCGGAAGTTATCGAAGAGGTCGTGGAGGGCGGTCAGAAAGTACGTCGCCGGGGGATCTATCTCCTGCCCAATCTCTTTACGACGTCTGCGCTGTTTTCAGGGTTCTTTGCCGTTGTCGCTGCACTTAATAACGATTACGCGGCAGCGGCGATCGCCATTTTCGTGTCGATGGTGCTCGATGGTTTTGATGGCCGTGTTGCGCGCATGACCAACACCCAAAGCGCATTCGGGGCTGAGTATGACAGCCTGGCGGATATGACGTCGTTCGGTGTGGCGCCGGCGATCGTTGCGTTCAGCTGGACACTTCAGGACATCGGTAAGCTTGGTTGGATCGCGGCGTTCGTGTTCGTTGCCGGTGCCGCCCTGCGCCTTGCACGGTTCAATGTCCAGATCGGAAGCGTCGACAAGAAGTGGTTCATTGGTCTGCCAAGCCCATCCGCGGCGGCCGTCGTCGCAGGTTTTGTATGGACCTTCCACAACTTCAATGCCGAAGGCTTTGGCTTCAAGTTGTTCATGGCAATCGTCGTGGCGGCCATGGGTATCCTGATGGTCAGTAACGTGCGCTACTACAGTTTCAAGGACATTGACGTTAAAGGGCCGGTGCCGTTCGTGGTACTCCTGGCCATTGTGCTTGGCTTTGTTGTGATTTCGGTCGAGCCCTCGGTTATGTTGCTGCTACTCTTTGGCAGCTATGCGCTGTCTGGGCCGCTCGGTGCCCTTTGGAGGCGATACCGTGGTCACTCCAAGAGCAAGAAGGCGTCCTCCATCGATGAGTCGGTACAGCAAAAGCACCAGGACGCAGCGTCTGATAAACACGATACCTGACGCACACGCTACTTGAGCTGGAAGTTAGAAGCGCCCTGCAGGCCCCGGTCTGCGGGGCGCTTTTGCATCGGTGTCATCCGGATGTCATCTTTTTTCGACAAAGGGGTTGCGCTCGAGTCGGTGCGTGGGTAAAGTACGCACCCGCTGTCGGGGACGTCGCAAACGGCCAGGCAGTATGAAGTGCGCAAGGCGCTGATTTGGTTTGGTTTTTCTAGGCTTTTTTGAAAAATCGAACGTTGACATTTCAGCCCGGTTCGGTAGAAT
>NZ_JAMLJJ010000008.1 GCF_023736155.1 Larsenimonas salina
ACGACCATAGCAGGTGGGAACCACCCGATCCCATGCCGAACTCGGAAGTGAAACCACCCCGCGCCGATGGTAGTGTGGAGCTTCTCCATGCGAGAGTAGGTCATCGTCAGGCATCTATACCAAGGCCCCGATCAATCGATCGGGGCCTTTTTTTATGCCTGAAATATACCCCGTGCGTACAGCCCTTTCAGGTCCTTTCAGGTGGCTGATACCGGAAGAGCCTTTAAGTTTCTGCTTCAGTAAACTTTGGTCGTGCGGCTAAAGCTTAATAGTTGATTCTAATCAAAAATGGTCCAATAAAGGGGTGCAGTAGCTGACGCTGCAGGCACGACATTGATGGGAGCCTCGGTACTTTTCGTGCTGAGGTTTTTTTTTGTATAGAATAAAGGTTACAGTACGGCTCGTGCATGCCATGCACGGATGCTTTCTGTACAACACAAGGACGAGATCAATGAAAAAACTGACTGGAATCTTTTTTGCGCTTGTAATGGCAACTGCAGTAGCCGCCTGCGACAGCGACGACGGCCCGGCAGAGGAAGCAGGGCAGAACATCGATAACGCTGCTGAGCAAACTCAGGAGTCTGCAGAGAACGCAGGCGATGCGATCGAAGAGCATGCTGATAACGCAGGTGATGCGATCGAAGAGCATACCGACAATGCAGCAGAAGCAACTCAGGACAAGGTTGAAGAAATGGGTGATGAAGTCGAAAAGTCTACTGACCACTGATCCCGTTTTTTAGCTATAAAAAAAGGCCAGCGTATGCTGGCCTTTTTTGTGTCACTTCGAACAGGAATTACCGGTTCTGTTCGATACCCTGGATGTACCACGGTGCGCCATCCTTGAGCTTGCGAGTAAGGTGCCAGGTTTCATTGAACTCGCTGACTTCCCCTTCCTCCTTGATCAAGCCGTGGAAAAGAACCGTTGCTTCCGCGTCCTGGCCAAACTCCTGAATGCTGCCCAGTTCAACGAACAGTTTCTCGATTTGAGTTTCATTGTTGACCGGTTGCTCTGCGCGCTCCTTACGGAGCAGGTTATAAAGCTCGGGAGTGACGTACTCCTGAATCTTTTGCAGGTCGTTAGTGTCCCAGGCGCGCTGCAAGGCCGTGAAATGCTCCTTGGCACCCTGGAGAAACTGCTCTTTGTTGAACCAGTCCGGTGTTGCGTTTTGAGTGCCCGGTACGGCGCCGCCCGCATTGGAACCACCTGAGGACATGGGCTGTTCCGCGCTGCGGGTCTGGCGCCAGTCCTGAGTGTTGTCTTGCTGGCCGGCCATGGCGTGACGCCGGCGGCGCAGGAACTTGAAGGCGATAAAGGCAACAAGCGCGATCAGCAGCATATCCATCATGCGGATGCCATCGAATGCGCCGCCGAAGAACAGCGATGCAAGAAGGCCGCCTGCGAGAATGCCTGCAAAGGGCCCTGCAAAGCGCGACAGGCGGCTATTGGGTGCGGTGGCCTGTCTGGGCGGGGTGGTGGCTCTTGAGCTCGCTGTGCTGCTTGATTGAGCCGAGCGTGAATATGAGCCGAAGCTCTTGCCGCCGCCAAGTCGTTTGGCGTCAGCGTGGTCGACGGCGACCCCGAAGGTCATGAACGCGACCATGAACGTAATGAGCAGGTGTTTCATCGCTACTCCTGAGGTGGTGGTAAGGGCAAAATGCCCGGCGTTAACGTGAAGCTTCTTCTCGAATGAATACCCATTCATCGCCTTGACTCATTGAGGCGCTGAATTGATACCCATCCACGTCGAATGCCTTGAGCGCTTCTGGATCGTCAAGGCGATGACGGATCATCCAGTCGCCCATCAATCCACGTGCTTTCTTGGCATAGAAGCTGATGATCTTGAACGATCCATTCTTTTCGTCCTTGAACACCGGCGTGATGATGCGGGCCGACAGTCGCGTCTTGTCAACGGCCTTGAAATACTCGTTGGAGGCCAGGTTGATCAAGACGTTCGAACCGCTTTCGAGCAAGGCGGCCTCGAGATGATCACTCAGAACGCGGGTCCAGAACGCGTAGAGGTCCTTTCCTCGTTCATTGGCAAGCTTGGTGCCCATCTCGAGCCGATAAGGCTGTATCAGATCGAGTGGTCGCAGCAGTCCATACAGGCCTGACAAAATTCGAAGGTGTGATTGTGCCCAATCGAAATCATCCTGCGACCAGGACGGTGCGTCGAGCCCTTGATAGACATCGCCCTGAAAGGCCAATACCGCCTGCTTGGCATTGTCCTTAGTAAACGGGCGCTGCCACTCGGCGTAGCGAGCCACATTTAGCCCGGCCAGTTTGTCGCTGAGCCCCATCAACGTTGCAAGCTGTTCGGGAGTGTACTCTTTAAGACGGTCGATCAACCGAGCGCTGTCATCGAGGTGGTCAGGGTGCGTGCACGTAGCTGTGGCAGGGGGCGTCTCGAAATCGAGGGTTTTCGCCGGCGAAATGACGCTCAGCATGAGGCTCACCTTTCTCCGATTCGTAAAAGCTATAGTATACCACCCGCCCATGCCGGCGAGTGGTCGTACAGATTGCTTTAAGCTATTTGCGTCATACCCGTCGCACTAGGCACACGAGTTAATAAACCAAGCGCAATCATGGGCTTGGGTTGGGTAGACGTTGATGAACACCCTCGATTGCCTCGATGACCTCATCGCTCAGCTCAAGCTCTGCACTTTGCAGGTTGCTTTCAAGCTGCGCCATCGTAGTGGCGCCGATGATGTTGCTGGTCACAAAGGGCCTTGAGGTTACATACGCCAGCGCCATCTGCGCCGGGTCGAGCCCGAATCGGCGCGCGATGTCGACGTAGGCCCATGTGGCCTCGTCAGCAAGCGTTGATGTGTAGCGCTGGAAACGCTCGAACAGGGTCAGTCGCGCATTTTCAGGTTTCATGCCCCCGAGGTATTTGCCGGAGAGAACACCAAACGCCAGGGGCGAATAGGCGAGAAGGCCCACACGCTCTCGGTGGCTGATCTCGGCGAGACCAACTTCATAGCTGCGGTTGAGCAGGTTATACGGGTTTTGCACGCTGACGACCCGAGGTAGGCCAAGTTTGTCCGCCAGGTGTAAAAAGGTCATTACGCCCCAGGGCGTTTCATTGGAAAGCCCGATGGTCCGTACCTTGCCGGCATTCACCAGTTCTTTCAGCGCCTCCAGAGTGTCCTCGATAGGCGTAGCCTCGGTGTCGTCCTGCGGCGTATAGCCAAGCTTTCCGAAATAATTGGCTTGTCGATCCGGCCAGTGGAGCTGATAAAGGTCGAGATAGTCGGTGTTGAGTCGAGCCAGGCTGTCATCGATGGCCTGATGAATATTGTTGCGGTCAAGTTTCGGGCCGCCCCGCAGGTGCGTCATATGGCGTCCGGCGCCTGCGGCCTTGCTGGCCAGTACAATGTCATCGCGCCGCCCACGCTTTTTAAGCCAGCTTCCGATATAGGTTTCCGTTCGACCCTGGGTTTCCCCCTTGGGAGGTACCGGATACATTTCGGCGGTATCGATGAAATTGATCCCGGCGTCGAGCGCGCGATCAAGCTGCTGATGTGCCTCTGCCTCGGTGTTTTGCTCACCAAACGTCATGGTGCCCAGGCACAGTGGCGTAACGTCGATGCCACTGTCACCTAACGGTCTCTTTTTCATGGAACGCTCTTATGCAATGAGTGATGGGATCCCCATGGTAGCGGCGGCGTCAAAAACCGGCAATTTTGGGGGTTGAGAATACGTCATCTCAGGCGTATATTGCGCGGCCTGCCCGCCCTAACGGCGGCCAGCATGCGTTGCAGGCTCAGGGATCGCTCGCCGGGGCATCGAGCGAAAGAGCCTGCTGATTCGGTTCGAACACCAAGGCCGTCACGGATACGATGGCGCGTGTCGAACAGCTTTGTTCACGGTTTCAAGGTGAGTCGCCATGTTGCAGGCTGCTACCCTCTTTGCGCGAATGGAATATCGAATAGCCGAGCGGTTGCTCCATGCCAACCGGGGTCGCCCATCACCCCGTTGTCATCGATTGAGCATGCGGTTATTCAAGCGGTGTGCCAACGCAGGACTTGTCGATGCACAGTCCTTGTACGGTCTGATGCTGTTTCGATGCGGTGTCACCGCGCAGGAAAAGGCCAAGGGCGCCCATATGGTGCTTCAGGCCGCTGAAGCCGGCGACGTTCAGGCGCAGTTTCAGGCCGGGCGAATCTTCGAGTTCGGGTGCAATCAGTATGTGGCGCGGGAATCCCGAGCCGTGACCTGGTATGCGCGTGCGGCAGAAGCAGGCTACGCGCCGGCGGCAGATCGTCTTGCTCGTGCCTATCGCAACGGTCAACTGGGGCTTCAGGTGAACGATGTCCGCGCCGATTATTGGGATGACCTGGGGCAGCCATCGTCCGAGGCCAGCCACGTCGAAAGCTTAAGCGGCGTGGAGCATGTGCATTAGGTCACTCGCCTGAAAGGAACCCAGCCGCTAGGCTAGGGAAAGGGGCATGATCGATGCCTCTTGATGTTTCTAGCAAAGGTGGGCGTGTGTGAAGCTTCCAATCATTCTTGATGTTGAAGCCTCGGGTTTCGGTCGGGGCAGCTATCCGATCGAAATCGGCATTGCACGTGCCGATGCCAGTACCTGTGCCTTTCTTATTCAGCCCTGCGAGGAGTGGACCCACTGGGATCCTAAAGCAGAGCTTCTTCATGGTATTTCCCGCGAGCGCTTGATGCGTGAAGGCTACCCGGTGCGAGACGTCGCGCAGTGGCTCAATGACGAGCTCGGTGATTGCCGGCTTGCCTACAGCGACAGCTGGGGATTTGATAACACGTGGGTGTCGCTGCTGTTTGATTGCGCTAGCCTGCTGCCCCGGTTCCGGCTCGAAAGCCTTCGGCGGTTATTGAACGAGCAGCAGCTCGAACGCTGGATGTCGACCAAGGAGGCGATGATCGACAGTGCCTCGATTCGGCGACACCGGGCCGGAGAGGACGCCCGTCTTCTGCAGTTAACGTACGAACGAACGCTCTCCGGCACTGACTGAGCGGCAGGGCTCAGCGCTCGGCGACCTTGAGCAGAATCTTGCCCATCCCCCCATTGCTTTCCATGTACGTCATCGCCTCCTGCGCCTGCTCGATTGGCCACTCACGGTCGATGACCGGGGTGATCTCTCCGTTTTCCAGACGCGGCCAGACGTAGCTCTGCATCTCTTTCAAGATGGCGCCTTTTTGATCTTCGGGGCGCGAGCGCAGGGTCGAGCCGATCACACGCTGACGCTTGAACAGGAGCGTGGCAAGATCAAGCGTTTCCTTGGTGCCACCCATGACGCCGATCATTACCAGTCGGCCGTCCTGGTTCAGGATCTGCTGGTTTTTTGTCAGGTAGTCACCGCCAACCGGGTCCAGCACGACATCCGCACCGCCCCACTGGGTAATCCGCTCGACCAGATTCTCGCTGTGACGGTTCGCACCGTCTTCCGCGCCAAGCTCGATGCACGCCTTGATTTTCTCGTCACTGCCGGCGGTCACGAAGCACGGGTTACCCAGGCTCTTGCACAGTTGAATGGCGGCGGTACCGACGCTACTGGCGCCTGCGTGAAGCACGATGCGCTCGCCCGGCGTGGCCTTTGCTTCCATGAAAAGGTTAAGCCATGCGGTCGCGAACACTTCAGGTACGGCGGCTGCGTCACGAAGAGACAGTGAGTCCGGCACCGGCAGCACCTGTTGCTGGGAGACTATGACGTGTTCTGCGTAGCCACCCCCGGCCAGCAGGGCGCAGACCCGGTCACCCGGCTTGAACCGAGTTACGTGCTGCCCGACCTCACCGATCACGCCACTCACCTCAAGTCCGGGGATCTCGGAGGCGCCGGGCGGGGGTGGGTAGTTGCCCTGGCGCTGCAAGCTGTCGGCGCGGTTCATACCTGCCCAGGCAACCTCAATTCGAACCTCGGTATCACCCAGTTCGGGTGTCTTGTGTTCAACCCAGTCGAGTTGCCCCTGGTTTATCGCAATCGCGTACATGGTGGCTCCTTATGAAGCGGTGGAGTAGATGTGGCAAGAGCCTGTGGTCATCATGGCGTATCAAACAGGTTATCCAAAAGAGCCTCGGGCGTTTCGGCCGCAACCAATGCCCGACGTGTGCTTGCGTCCAGAAATCCGGCCGTTACGGCGTTATCCAGAAAGGATAACAGGGGCGTAAAGAAGGCGTTCTGATCGACCAGCCCCAACGGCTTGTTGTGCAATTGAAGGTAGCGCCAGGTCCAGGTCTCGAACAGCTCCTCGAGCGTGCCGATGCCGCCGGGCAGGGTGACGAACCCATCGGCCAGGTCAGCCATCATGGCCTTGCGTTCATGCATGTTCGAGACTCGATGCAGCTCGGTCAGTCCGAAATGCGCCATTTCGCGGGCGACGAGCTGTTCGGGAATGACGCCCACTACCTCGCCGCCCGCGGCGAGTGCGCCATCGGCGCAGCGCCCCATGAGCCCTGCACGCCCACCGCCATAGACCAGGCGCCAACCGCGTTTGGCGATGGCGCGCCCGGTTGCTTCGGCAAGCGCGCCCCACTGCTCATCATTGCCGTTGCGCGAGCCGAGATAAACACAGATGCTCGTCATGAAAGCTCCTAAAAGGTACAGATGAAGTATCGGTGTGGATCACTATTGAAGGAATAACGGCTGATCGTTAGCGCTCATCAAGTGCACAGGCGGCAATGTCTGGATAGTGCTGATCAATCCACTGACCGATCGCGTTGTCGCCACAGAGATGATGGGCGTATTGCGTGTGCAGACAGCGGACCTGTGACCAGTTGGTGATGCCTCCCACGCCGCGCTCACGCATCAGGGGTTCGAATCCGCCGTCAACGATGGCCTGGCGCACGTCGTCAGTCATGTAGTGCCAGCGCTTTTGAACGTAGTCCTCGTGACTCGCGCGGTAACGGGCCATGAATTCGGTGTCCTCAGCGAGCGCGTCTTCAAGTGCCTTGATGACACCCTGCGCTTCAAGCCGAGACAGCTCGACCTTGAGGGTCTGACTGCTCAGCCAGTAAAGCGTTGGGAAGGGCTTGCCATCGACCAGCGAATGCATGCGCAGTACCAGCGGTGTGCCATGATCGTTTTCGGCACTGACGGCTTGAATGCCGTTGGGCGCTCTACCGAGCTGACGTTCGATACAGGTCAGTTGTGCCTCGGTCGGGCGGTTGTCGGTGTGATGAATCATCGGGGATGGGTTTCGTCTTCGATTATGAACTTGGGTGAGCGGGACACTGCTCGAAAAAAGGCCTGATTGAGCTGGATCGGGCTGGGTGAATACTGCCATTTCCGCAGGCAATACGCGCGGGCGCGCTCGATCAGGGCGCTATAGAGCCGGTTGAAGGGCGCATCATAGTCGTGGGTTTGCGACACCGGCAAGCGGATGTGCGGGTAATCGGCAAAGCGCTCAAGGAAGTAGTGTTCGAGTTCACGCTCGATACGCCGGTGCAGCGGGGTGTCGTCAGGGTCGAGCCAAAGATCGAACGAAATGGGCATGTTGGCGTCCTCGCGCAGGGTGCGGTGATCGGTGCGCGGCTGTCACGTTTACCGTCAGGCCGCGGCCGATTCAGCGACGAGCCAGCGGCGCACAGAGTGCGTTCAGGCATTGGATCAAATCGTTCGGGCCGAGTTCGATATCAAGCCCGCGTTGCCCGCCGCTTACGAAAATGGTGTCAAAGGTCTGTGCGCTGTGGTCGATGAAGGCCGCGTGGCGCTGCTTCTGGCCCAGCGGACTGATGCCGCCGACCACATAGCCTGTAGCCTTTTCAGCGCGCTCGGTCGGGGCCATAACGGCTTTTTTCACCTTGGCCGCTTTCGCCGGCGCTTTCAAGTCAAGCGTATGCGATACCGGTACCAGGGCCATGGCAAGCGTTTTGCCGCCTAGATCGGTCATTAGAGTCTTGAATACGCGCTCAGATGGTACGCCGAGCGCCTCGGCGGCGGCGGCCCCATAATTGCCGCCATGTGCGCTGTCTGTCGTGAAACGGTGCATCTGATGTGCGATGCGCACATGTTCAAGATAGCGAATGGCAGGTGTCATGAGGTCCTGGCCCTTGAGAAGATGTAAACCGGTGGCCCGCCAGCTACAGTGGGGCTAGACCATTTAGTGGAGCTGTCATGAATGAGGTGACATCCTCGTATGCGGTGCCGCCACGGCCGGAGTGCTGTGAATTGTGCGGTCGAGCCGTTGAGGCGTTGACCAAGCATCATCTGATTCCCCGAACCGTACACCGCAAGAAACGCTTTCGAAAGCGCTACAGCAAGGAGCAGATGCATACGGCCATCCTGTGGCTGTGTCGGCCCTGTCATCGTCATATCCATGTGGTGCTTAGCGAGCAGGCGATGGCTGAGCAGTATGCCTCGCGCGCGGCGCTAATGACGCACCCAGACATTGCCGAATTCGTCACCTGGCTCAGCGCGAAGCCTCCCGGCTTTCAGCCGAGCTCGCGCCGCCCCAGGCGCTAGATCAGCCGCTGGGAGTGAAGATCGCCCCAGGCGGTTTCAAGCGCTGCTTCAAGCAGGGGGTGGAGATGAGTGGGCAAGGCGTCCATGGCGGCTGCAACGCTTTGGTAGCTACGGATTCGAAGCCAGGTGTAGGCCCACGCAGCGCACTCGACGTCGGTGGTTGGCACGGGGCGCTGAGGCATCTGAGTAATAAGAAAGAGCGCGGCCTTGGCCGCCCAAAGCGGCGGTGTCTCACCCTGGCCCCAGCCCTTGAGTTGTTCGCCGGTGGGGTTGTCCTCCGGTTGTCCGAGCTTGGTCAGGCGCGCGGTATCGGCAAGGATAATCGCGAGGCGGTCGGCGCTTGCGTCGCCGATGTGCAGCCAATGGCCGACCAGGTGTGAAAGCCCCTGCATGGCGCTGTGATAGAACTGAGGCGTTTGAGCATCGGTCATGGCAGTATCCGAGAAAAGAAACATTAAGGGCGTAACTGTATGGCAAGCGAGCGTACGGACTTTGATTTTACGACGGTGACGACGCGTCGTCACATGGGCTCGACCAAGTGGAGCCGCTTTGATGAGGATGTGCTGCCGCTGTGGGTGGCCGATATGGATTTTCGCTCGCCAGAGCCTGTTATCGAGGCGCTAGAGGCACGGGTCAAGCACGGTGTGTTCGGATACACCTTCGCCTCCGATGCATTGAAGCGCACGCTGTGTGACTGGAGCGCGCGCCATTACGGACTGACGCTCGAGCCTTCCTGGCAGCACTGGCTGCCGGGCGTGGTGCCGGCGCTTCATATCGCGGCGCAGGCGCTGACCGAACTCGGCGATGACATTCTGACACTGACGCCGATCTACCCGCCGTTTCTTCACGTCGCGGAAAATGTCGGACGTCATACCCAGACGGCTGCACTGCGTGCGCCAACGGCGCAGAACCCGCAGTGGTGGCTGGATATCACGGCGCTAGAGCGCGCCATTACGCCACGCACGCGAATGCTGCTGCTTTGTCATCCACACAATCCAACCGGGCATGTGTTCGACAGCCAGGAACTTGCCGAGCTGGCGGCGCTGGTCGAGAAGTACGATCTATGGGTGTGCTCTGATGAGCTTCACTGTGACCTGATCCATGACGCGAATCGTGCTCACGTACCTTTGATCAAGGCAGAACCTCGACTTGCCGAGCGTACGATCACGCTCTGGGCACCCTCGAAGACCTTCAATGTGGCGGGGCTGACCAGTGCCTGCGCGGTCATCGCCGACGACGGGCTCAGAAAACGATTCAAGCGGGCTTGCCTTGGATTGATGCCCTCCGACAATGCAATGGGGCTGGTCGCTGCTCAAGCCGCGTTTGAGTATGGTGAGCCGTGGCGTCAGGCACTGCTCGACGTGCTTTCAAGCAACGCCGAGTTAATCGACCGCTATGTCACTGCCTGGCCGGGTGTCAGTTGGGTCAAGCCTGAATCAACCTATCTTGGTTGGCTCGATCTTCGACAGGCTGGGCTTGGCAATGCCCCGCAAAAGACGCTTTTGGATAAGGCCCGTGTTGGGCTGTCGGATGGCGCCGATTTTGGCTGGCCGGGCTTCGTACGTATCAACTTCGGTACCTCGCTTGAAACCCTTCAGATCGCGCTCGAGCGGATGGACACGGTGCTGCGCTAACCCAGTTCCCCGTGTTGCATTGAAACGGGCCCGATTGGGCCCGTTTGTGCTCAATAAAGCAGCGTAAACATGCGGCGGCGGTAGGTTGTGGTCAGGGTGTGTTCCTTGCCGAGGGCATCGAACACGCGCAGAAGCGTCTTGCGTGCGATGTCGTCGCCGTAGCTTCGGTCTTTCTGCATCAGCGTGAGCAGAGCCTCGAGCGCCGGTTCGTACTGTCCCTGACCGAGCGCGAACTGCGCCTGCAAAAACTGCGCTTCGCTGTCGTCCCGTGCGCCGAGCGCGTCCACGTCCTCACGCGAGGGCGCTTCCTTGGCGAACTCGATGCGGGCGCGTACACCGCGGCCTTTTGAGCTGTCACGGTCTTCGGGGGGGAGCGCATCGAGAATCTCGAGCGCCTGCGCGAAGTCGCCCTCGGCGGTTAGAACGCCTGCGTAATCAATCTTGTACTCATGATGATTCGGCGATTCATTGATCAGTTGCTGATAGAGCGTCTTGGCTGTTGCCGTATCGCCTTGCTCAACGGCTTGTTCGGCCTGAGCCTGGGTGCTTAAGCCCGTATCCTGCGGTGCTTCAAGATACTGACCGAGCCACTCGCGGATCTTCTGTTCGGGCAGAGCACCCTGGAACTGATCATAAAGCTGACCCTGAGCGATGAGCTTAACGTCCGGCGCGGCGCGCACGCCCAGTTGCGCGGCAATCTGAGGCTCCGAGTCGATATCAAGCTTGGCCAGAATGAACGCCCCCTTGTATTCGCGGGCCAGTTTTTCAAGTACGGGGGTCAGGCGTTGGCACTCGTCGTTGCCGCTTGAAAGGCACTCGAGCAGGACCGGCGTATTCATCGAGCCTTCCAGAACGACCTGCTGGAAGTTGCTCATGTCCACGGTCACGATGATGCTGGCGTCATCGACATCCTGGGCGCCGGCGCGGTGGCCGGAGGTTTCTGCGGGGTTCTCCATCGGAGCCCCGGTGCGGGGGTCGACTATTTGCATGGCACCTTCCTAACTGGGTATGTTCGTGATCACTTTAATGCTGTCAGACAGCGCTGAATTCAACCGTAGTTTAGTGAATGCACAGGGTAGGAATACAGCGCAATGACAAAAGACCAGGGAAGAACGCATGACTAAAGCGATTAACGTTGGGTTGATTGGTTTCGGATTGGCTGGCACGGCGTTTCACGCGCCGCTGATTACGACCACTGAAGGCCTTTCATTGCATACGGTGGCAACACGTCAGAACGATAAGGTCAAAAAGGCCTATCCGAACGCTTCGGTGGGCAGCGTTGATGAGGTACTTGAGCATCCCGAGATCGAGCTGGTGGTGGTGGCAAGTCCCAACGATACCCACGCCGATCTGGCCATCCGTGCGATGCAGGCGGGCAAGCACGTGGTAATCGATAAGCCGTTCGCGCTGAACTACTCCGAGGCACTCAAGGTAAAAGAGATCAGCGAGGCAATCGGTAAGCAGGCCATCGTTTTTCACAATCGGCGCTGGGATGGCGATTTTTTGACGGTCCGGCAGCTCATTGAGCAGGGCACGCTTGGCGCGCTCACCCAGTTCGAGTCGCATTTCGACCGCTTTCGGCCTGATGTAGACGCGTCAAAATGGCGTGAGCAACCGGGCGAGGGCAGTGGTATCTGGATGGATTTGGGTGCTCATCTGGGCGATCAGGCGCTTGCGTTGTTTGGGCCGCCGCGCTCGGTATTCGCTGATCTGGGTACATTGCGCGATCAGGCGCAGGCAACGGACTATTTCCATGTAATGCTTCGCTACGATGGCTTTCGAGTCATTTTGCACAGCACTACGGTGGCCTGTGCGCCGACACCACGATTTTCACTTCATGGTACCGAGGGCAGCTTCACTATCTACGGGCTTGATCCTCAAGAGGACATGCTGCGTCGTGGAGCTCGGCCGACGTTTGACGGCTGGGGGCGTGACGCCACTCCAGGTGAGATTGCGCGCCTTCAAAACGGAGCATTTGTACGAGAGACCGTGCCCACTCAACCGGGCAATTATCCGGCCTTCTATCAGGGCGTGCGCGATGCGCTCAGAGGTGGTGAGTCGCCGGTCAGCCTGGACAGCGCACTTCAAGTCATGCGACTTCTTGCGCTTGCCAAGCAAAGCGATGCAAGCAGTCAGGCGCTCTCGTTCGATGCGCCGATCGGCCAGGATGTGTAAGGGAACTTAGGACACGCAAGATTGGCTGAATTGTGCCGATTCGCTCATTACGTTGGTAGTGAATCTACCGACTCAGGAGTACACGCATGACTCAGGCATCTTCCCCTACAGAAACCCTCGTATATACCGCCGCCATCGATTTCGAGTTCATCCATGCACTCGAGCAGGCCGGTGACCCGACCACGGCCTGTGTGCCCATGCTTGGGCAAAGCAACAGTGGCGTGACGGTGGCGCATGGTGTTGATATCGGTCAAATGTCGATGGAGCGTCTGGCCGGGCTGGCACTTTCGCGAGGATTGATCGAAAAGCTTGCGCCCTATGTCGGGCTCAAGCAGCACAAGGCCGCCGAGGCGCTGGAGAATGCGCCGCTTACGTTGACCGAAAAGGAGGTGACTCAGCTGGACCGAGCCGTTTACGGCGCGATCATCAAAGACGTTGCTGACCGCTTCGACGCGCAGCAGAATGCGTCGCCTGAAAAAGGATGGACTGCCTTGCCGTCAGCCGCGGCCACGGTGGTTGTCAGCCTCGCAGTTCAGTACGGCCCCAACTTGGCCCACCGTACTCCGCGATTCTGGACCTATGCACTGACCCATAACTGGATGGGCATGATTACCGAGCTGGTGGACTTTGGGGATGCGTACAGTGTGCGCAGGCACCGCGAGGCGGCGTATCTTAAACATCATATGTTCGGAAAAAGCGACTGCAAGCTTCAGGAGGCGGCCAACGACCCGGACTAGCTCGCGACAGGCATTGATTCGTGTACGCGTAATGACTTTGTCCAGACTGTCCAGACGTAAAAAAGCCGACTCAAAAAATGAGTCGGCTTTTTCATGTTTGGTAGCGGGGGCCGGATTTGAACCGACGACCTTCGGGTTATGAGCCCGACGAGCTACCAGGCTGCTCCACCCCGCATCGACGTGGCTGTATAATACGGATTTTCAGGCCAGCGTCAACCATTTGTTGGCAAAAAGAGTTCATTGATGGAAATCAAGCTGGGTGACCAGCTGATCCAGCTCGGATTTGAGACGTGCCCACTGGGTACGCGTCACTGGCCCGGTCGCAATCAACTGGCACAACCACTGTGAGAATTCGTCGCTCAGCTGGTATTCCTGGCCGACGTTATCGTTAAGACGTGCGACCTGGATGTCGAGTCGACGGTCATTGTCGTCGGCACTGATCGGTGCATTTGCCATGAGCGCCAGATGCACCTTGAGCCGCTGAAGCGTGTCGTCTTCGGTGGGGGTGCCATGACGTCGATTGAGATTGCGGGCCTGATGCGCGCGCTGAGCCTGTTTGGTCAGCGGCGGTTCAAGCGTCAATGAGGCAACGTCTTCGAACGTGTCGCCCTGCATTCGTGCTTCATCGGCCTCGACGTGGGCTTCAAGCAGAGGCTGCCAGGCATGCCAGCGTTGCTTGAGCTCGTCATTTGCCAGTGAGTCGAGTTCTTCACGCCGGCGCCGAACGATGCCGTTCCAGCGTTTCAGCATGCCCTCGCTGCGTCGGCCTCTGGGCAGTGGTTGATATTCTTCCAGTTCCTGCTCGACCTGATCCAGATAGGCGCTGTCCTCAAGCCGCGTCGGATGCCACTGATCCACACGGTCGATCAAGGCCTGCAGTGCGTCGAGCTGCTGGTCCTGTGCACCCTTGCGCGTCGTGCGCTCATTGTCCCGCCACTCGAACAGCCGATCACAGACGCTTCGAAACTGTTTCCAGAGCCGTTGTTCATCGCCTTTTGGCGCGCGTCCGAGGCTGCGCCACTGTTTCTGGAGGTCCTTGGCGATCCGGGTGCGCTGTTCGATGTCCCGCTCATCGGTCAAAAGTTGCTCTGCTTCCTCGACCAGCGCCTGTTTCTGCTCGGCAATGCCGCGAGCCTTTTGGTCAATGAGAGTCTGTACACCCTGAAGCGCAAGGCCAAAGCGATGGCGCAGGGTCGCCACGTGCTCTCGGGGCAGCGGCGAATACGTGCGCCACTCTTCTCGGGCCTTGTTTCGGATGGTGCGAAGCGCGTCCGGGTCGGCAAGCTGGTCGGCGTTGTCGATCAGTTGCTCGAGCTGGTTACACAGGGCCTCGCAGTACTGCTTGTTCAACGTGCGCTGCTGATCCAGATGCTGATAATAGCCTTCAAGATTTTTTCGCACCTGGTCTGAGGCGCTACGAAACCGCTGGGAAAGCTCGCGAGAGGCGGCGGCACTGCCGAGCTGTTTCCATTCACTGACGAGCTGGCGATGGCGTTGTTCTCGGTTGGTCTCGGCCTCATCGGAGTGAGCCAACTCCTCCATGGCCTGGCAGAGGTGCTCGCGTTTGGGCGCGGCTACGAAGCTTCGCCAGTCCCGAAGTTCGGCAATGCGCGCCTTGAGCCGCTTGATGTGGGCGGCGTGCTTTTTCTGGAATTGGGCGTCGAGTTTAGCGTGGCGCGCCTGCAAGGCATCGAAAAGGCGCGTGGCGCTTTGCAATTCGCCCGATTCGATCAGCTGTTCGAGCTGCTCGGCTTGTTTGGCGATGTGTTCGGATTCGGCCCGGGCCTCATCGTCGGAAGCCGTGTCGGTGTTCGGAGCGGCGTGCGTGGCCAGCGCCGTATCCACTTCCTGAAGCAGAAGCGGTAGCGGATACTCGCGGGGCCAATCGATCGCTTGGCGATGAGTCGCAAGCGCATCCATGTCGCTTTGATCAAGCGCCTGCTCGATTTGGGTGCGGTGCTCATCGAGGGTCTGCCAGGTGTTGACCAGGGAGTCGATGGTGGCCAGGCGCTCGAGATAGCGTGCCTGTACGCTTGGGGCGGGCGCGTTGTCCTCGCTTAGATTGATCCAGCGCTCAGCCTGAAGGCGTCTGAGCGCCAGCAGACTGTCGATGTCCTGACGTCGCGGGTGCGGCTCCCGTTTCAGATGATCCAGGGCATTATCGAGCGCCTCGATGGTGGCCGTTCTCGCCTCGCGCTCCTCGGTTTCGGCGCGGGATTTTTCCTCGGCCGCCAATTGCGCGTTGTAATGCGCCCGAATGGTTTCTTCGCACTGATGATGCGCGGCCTTGAAGCGCGCACTTTGGTCGGCATCTGCCTCGCTTGCTAGTTGGTCCCATTCCCTTAGGACATGACGATGACGGGCTTCGTATTGAGGTTCCCAGCTGCCTCTGGCGAGCTTTTCGATCAGGCCGATGCAGTATTCGCGCTGTTCATGACGCGCCTTGAGTTCGCGTGCGTTCTGCTGACGCTCATTCAACCGGTTGCGTGCAAGACGTACGATGTTGCGGTCTCGGGTCGAGAGCTTGATCAACTGCTCAAGACCCTGATTGCTTTCCACGCGCTGCGCCGCGGCGTGACGGACGGCCGCCACCTTGTTGTGGCAGGCCTGCTCGATCAGGTCCGATTCGTCGCGCAGACGCTCAAGGGCCGTCAGGCGCAGCTGCTGATTGTCGGCGTTGAAGGCCACGGTTTTCAAAAGGGCCGGCTCGCTCAGCGTTTCAAGCAGCTTCTGACGGGTTTCCAGCGAAAGAGCCCCGGCGGCACTGCCGTTCAGGTGCTTGATCAGCCGTGCCTGAATGACGTCGTTCTGTTGGTGTTCCAGGCGTTCAATGAAGCGCTCGGGATCATCGAGCTTGAGCAGTGCGGCGTCTCGAACCTGGGTTGCACTATCGTCGAGTAGATGCTCGAGCGCGGCTCTGTTTTGTTCGGAGTCGAGATCGTCGATGGCCTTCCGGCGACGCTTGGGATCGGGATGTCGCCACGCAGGGGCGAAAAAACGGCTGAAAAATCCAAACATGAACTGTCCTGAGCGAGAGAGGCGCGTCTGAGAACCGCAATGGCTCGACACGACCGTAATATTTATTGATGCGACGAGTTTACATGGCAGCGCCATGCATTTTAAGCAAAAGGCCGTTGCTATATCGCGCAGGACGCCCCGATAAACTGTCGCATGCTGGCAACACCTGACATTGTTCTGCCGAGGCCGTATCATCGATTGCGTTTGCAGGGACTTGCCTATAGCGTTAGCCGCCAAAAGCACGCAGGGCAGGGCCTTGATATGAAAAACGTCAGCCAACGTGGAGCATGGCATGAGCCTTAACGTGGACAGAGAAAATACGGCCTTCACCTTTAAAGGCGGTATGTTGCCGATGACGGTCATGGAGTTGTCCAGTGCAAACCCCGAGGAGGTCGAGGCTCAGCTCAGTGGCAAGGTCAGTCAGTCTCCGGCGTTTTTCCAGCACACTCCGGTGGTGTTGAGCGTCGAGAAGGTCGATGGACCGAACCTGGCCCTTGAGCGGCTCTGCGCGATCTGTCGGTCGCATAAGCTGTTGCCGGTGGCCGTGCGCGGCGGCGGTGAAAGCGCCAAACAATCGGCGTGGGCGCTCGGGCTTGGCTGGTTTCCACCGGTTGAGGCGCGTACGCACACGCTCGCCCCGGTGCCAGATGCCGAGCCCGCTGTTGCCGAGCCTGTGGCGGCGGAAACCCTCGTGGCCCATGGGGGCCGAGTCTACCGCGGCACCGTGCGCTCCGGTCAGCAAATCAGTGCACCGGAAGGGGATCTTGTCGTGGTCGGTGCGGTTAATGCCGGTGCGGAAATCCTCGCCGCAGGCAGCATCCACGTTTATGGCCCATTGCGCGGTCGGGCGCTGGCAGGCATTCATGGAGACACCGACGTGGGCGTGTTCTGTCACGAGCTTCACGCCGAGCTTCTTTCCGTCAGCGGCAACTACAAGCGGCTTGAGGACATCGACCCGGTGCTGCTTGGCAAGGCCATTCAGGTCTATCTGGAAAAAGACCATTTACATATTGAGGCGCTGTGAGCCCGACGCTGGCGTTTGGCCAGCCGTCATCGCGTTTAACGTCAGCATAGGAATGTGATTTTGGCTAAGATTATCGTAGTGACCTCCGGCAAGGGCGGAGTGGGTAAAACAACCAGCGCGGCAGCCATCGCGACAGGTCTGGCGCTTCGTGGCAACAAGACAATCGTGATCGATTTCGACGTGGGCCTTCGTAACCTCGACTTGATCATGGGGTGCGAGCGTCGGGTCGTCTATGACCTGGTCAATGTCATCCAGGGCGAGGCCACGCTCAATCAGGCGATGATTCGCGACAAGCGCACCGAAAACCTGTTCATCCTTCCCGCCTCTCAGACGCGTGACAAGGATGCTCTGACACCGGAAGGCGTCGAGCAGGTCTTGAACAACCTGAAAGACGAATTCGATTACATCATCTGTGACTCGCCCGCCGGCATCGAGCGCGGCGCGCAGTTGGCCATGTATTACGCTGACGAAGCCATCGTCGTGACCAACCCCGAAGTCTCTTCGGTGCGCGACTCCGATCGCATCCTCGGGCTTTTGGGGTCCAAGACACGTCTGGCCGAGCAGGGCAAGGAGCAGGTCAAGGAGCATCTTCTGATCACGCGCTACAACCCGCACCGCGTCGATCATGGCGACATGCTCAACCTCAACGACATCACCGAAATTCTCTCCATCAAGCTGCTCGGCCTGATTCCTGAGTCCGAGGCGGTGCTTCGCGCCTCGAACCAGGGCGTGCCGGTCACCCATGACGATGACAGCGATGCAGGCCAGGCCTACGCTGACACGGTGTCTCGGCTTTTGGGCGAAGATGTACCGCTTAGATTCCACGAAGCGCAGAAGAAAAGCTTCCTGAGTCGAATGTTTGGAGGGCGCCGGTGAAACTTCTCGATTTTCTCAAGCGAGAGCGCAAGAAATCCGCATCGGTCGCCAAGGAGCGCCTTCAAATCATCGTGGCCCATCAACGGGGCCACCGTGGGCAGCCTGATTACATGCCGATGCTTGAGCAGGAGCTTTTGGAAGTCATTCGACGCTACGTGTCCGTGGATCAGGATGCGGTGAACATCACGCTCGACAGCGAAGATGACTGTTCCATTCTCGAACTCAACGTGACCTTGCCCAACAGCAAGGACGACACCTGACCCTTTGATGCATCGAAAGGAGGCCGGGTGACTTCGAGTTTCCTGTTCCACGACTATGAAACCTTCGGCGCCGACCCTCGCAGGGATCGGCCGTCGCAGTTTGCCGCGATTCGAACCGATGATGATTTCAACGTTATCGGAGAGCCTGTCATTTGGTACTGCCAGCCGGCGGACGACTACCTGCCGCATCCGGACGCCTGTCTGCTGACCGGTATCACGCCCCAGAAAGCGCGGCGTGAAGGCATGCCGGAGGCCGAGTTTGCTGGCCGCATCAATGAATTGATGCAGACGTCGAACACCTGCGCCCTGGGCTACAATACGCTGCGCTTCGACGATGAAATCAGCCGGCACCTGTTTTACCGTAATTTCATCGACCCCTATGCCCGCGAGTGGCAAAACGGCAATTCCCGCTGGGATCTGATCGATGCGGTCAGGGCCTTTTATGCGTTAAGGCCTGATGGAATTGAATGGCCTGAGCGTGAGCCGGGCGTGCCGAGCTTCAAGCTTGAGCACCTGAGCGCCGCCAACGGCATCGATCACGGCAATGCCCACGACGCGCTGGCGGATGTCTATGCAACCATCGAGCTTGCCAAGCTTTTGAAGGCAAAAAACGCCAAGCTTTTTGACTACCTTCTGTCGCTCAAGAGCAAGCATGTGGTGTCTGAGAAGCTCGATATCACGCGCCAGAAGCCGATGCTTCATATCTCGAGACGCTACCCGGCAGCACGAGGCTGCAGCGCCTTGATCGTGCCGCTGGCCAAGCACCCGACCAACCCCAACGGCGTGATCGTCTATGATCTTGCCGTCGATCCGGCACCCTTGTTCGAGCTTTCTGCCGATGACATCCGGGCGCGCGTGTTCGCAAGCGCCGAGGAGTTGAGTGAAGGCACCACCCGCATTCCACTCAAGGTGATTCACATCAACCGCTCGCCGGTGGTAATGCCGATCTCGGTGGTCGATGAACGCGCCGCCGAGCGTCTCTCGATCGATAAGGCTACGGCCGAGCAGCACTGGCAGGGGTTGGCTGGGCGAACCGATGTGGCCGAGAAGGCACGGGCGGTCTTCAGTGAGCCGCCGGGGGATTCGGTGCAGGATCCGGACCTGATGCTCTATGGGGGCGCATTCTTCGGCAGCACCGACAAGCGCGAGATGGCGAAAGTGCGTGAAGCAGAACCGGAGGCGTTGGCTCAGTGGTCGCCCTCGTTTCAGGACCCGCGCCTTGAAGAAATGCTCTTTCGTTACCGGGCGCGCAACTACCCCGAAACGCTTTCTGGCGAGGAAAAGGCCCAGTGGGATCGCTTTCGCTGGGAGCGCATGAATTCGCCGCAGCTCTCGTCGCTAACGCTCAGGGATTTCGCCCGGTTGATCGAGCGCTACAACCAGAGTGAACTCGAAGAGAGCAAGCGCCATATTCTCGAAGAGATCGTGCTTTACGTCGAGGCGATGATGCCGGAAGACGCGTTCGGCTAAGCCTTTGCGTTCGACGAAGCCTTACGGTGGTATCAAGCCGCATAGAGCGCGCCAATTGGCGCGCTCTATGCGGTTAGGGGCTCGTGATGTTCAAGGCGGCCTCATGGGCCGTTTCCGTGATCTCCCGTGTTTTCGAGGGTGCTTCAGGTATGACGTCGATGGCGGCCCAGGCCGGAGGCGGCGGGGTCTGCAGTTTTGTGTTTGAGCCGGCGGGGTCGGCGACCAGTTTGAACGCTGGTTCGCGCACCACCTGACTCCATTCGTGCTGGAGCGTGGCCGGTGTCAGCGCATTGACTGCGTCGATCAGGCGCGTTCGTGGGTCGTGACCGAGCTGACCAAACGCCTGCGCCTGCCAGTGCCGATTGGCCAGTTCCGACAGGGTAAGCGCAGGCTGCTTCAATGCGTGAATCACGCTTTGCTTGAAGGGCGCAAGCTCTGCGGGCGTGGCTGGCGGGGTTTGAGCGTCGATGAAACGGTCGATGCGATGTGATAGATCAATGCCCGAGGTCTCGGGGGATTGCACCACAAACGCCAGACGCGGGACGTCGATCAACGGCTGATACCCAGCCGACACCAGATACCCCAGTTGTTCCCTGGTTCTGAGCGTGCTGTAGAACGGGCTTTCAAGCCATGCCCCAAGGACCGCCGCCGCCGCACGACTGGTGTCATTGGCGTCAGGCCAGACCAGATACGTCAGTGCCGCATGATTGGGGTCCTTGACCGGTACCGACCAGGGAGGCTGGGCTTGGGTCGGGCGCATTGCGGCAAGTGAAGGGATGGCGTTAGAGCCAAGCGTTGGCCGGAGCCGTTTTTGAATCATCCCCAGTGTGTGCTCGGCCTGTGGCCGGGTCAGGTTTCCGACCGTCAGCGCATCCAGATGCAGGCGCTCAAGAAATTGAATTCTGAAGGCGCGAAGGTCCTCAGCCGTCAGTGCGCTCAGCGCGGCTTTCTGCTCGTCGGTCGAAAAGGCGGGCGAAAGGCCTGTCTGAGTCATGCGCTGCTGAAGCTGTTGATAGGCAGGTGCCTGCGCCTGACTCTCGAACCCGTCGAGCAGATTCTGCTTGAGACGTGCGATGTCGGTGTCAGTTAGTTCACCCTGTTTAAGTTGATGAATCAGAGTGCCCAGAATGACGTCCTGGCGGTCGCGCCAGCCCTCGACCTGAATCGTCAGGCCGCGCGCGTGCGCGTAAGCGCCGATCGATTGGCCGGCGAGCGAGGCCTGATAGAGGGTTCGGCCAAGGCTATCGATCAACCATTGGCTGAGCAGGGTTGTTGCCATTTGTCCGCGCGCGCTTTGGCTGGTCAGCGGGCTTTGAAGACTTAGATGCCAGCTGCTTTTGGGCGTACTGAATCGGGTTGTGCCGTGATACCAGGCCGTCATGCCCTCAGGTGTCGAAAGCTGTGTCGGTGGTGTCGTCTCGAGCGCCTGCTGGGTCAGGTCGGTCGCGATGTAGGGGTTCGGCATCGGAAGCGAAAGCCCTGACAGGGCGTCGGCCTTTTGCCAGTGGGCCGCCTGTACGACCTGATAGCGCGTGTCGAACCAGGGGCTCTGGCGGTCACCGTCGACCTCGGGTCCGCTGTAGATGCGAAGGAGACGGTCGGGCCGCAGCCTGGCAAGCACCGCTCGAAGGCGCGGGGCATTGAAGTCACCGGTGATGTAGGGGCCGCGGCGAAGGTTTTTGTCGGTATAGGTGCCTGCCGCGCTCGATAGGTAGCCCACCAGTGCGCTTGGGCTTGGCAGTGATTCGAACGTGAACTGCTGATCCGTCAGGCGGCGCTGTTCGTTCAGGCGCCAGCGGTCAAGCCCTGAATGCTCGATGCGCTGGATAACCTCGAACATGCTGGCCTGAATGTGGGCAATATGCCGGGCGCCCTCGGCGGTCAGGGCGACGCGCACGGAGAAAAACGCATTGGTGCCGTCACTTGACACGGTGCCGGCCGACAGTGCATTGGCCCAGCCGCGCGCTTTCAGGGCGGCCAGCAGGCTCCCGGGGCCTTCGTCGCCGATCAGACTGGCGATGTAGGAGACCGCGTTGTCGGTCGGCGATTGCGTTGGATCCTGAATCGGAAATAGAAAGCGCACCTGCCGCTGCTGCTCCAGTGTCTTCACACGAAGTGCCTGAGGCAGGGCGTTTTCAGCCATCAGCGATGGCAGCGGCGTGCGCGTATCGTCCAGGTGCTGCGGAGATGCCTTCCTGATGGCGCTGAAATAGTGCCGTGCCCATTGTTCGAGGCGGTGGGAAGGCTGCGGGCCACTGATCGCGAGCGTCATGTTTTTACCCCGGTAGTAGCGCGTGAAAAAGCGCTCGACCGCGCCTCGGAGTTCACTTGGCGGGCCGCTGAGCGTGTCGAGCGAGCCAATGGTGAACCGACTGGCCGGATGCTCCGGGTTCATGCGCTGCGAGAGCACATCGCGCATCCGAGCGTGGTCGTCGTGGCGGCGCATCTGGTATTCGGCGTTGACGGCGTGGCGTTCTCGGTCGACGTGGTCGGCGTCGAGTCGAGGCGCTGCGAAGAATTCACCGAATCGGGCCAGCAGCGGCTCCAGCGCATCGGGCTCGATGGTTGCGTGGTAATTGGTGTCGGTCAGCGAGGTGTAGGCGTTGTTGTCGCCCCCATGCTGGCTGATGAACGCGTCGAACCCGTCCGGGGTCGGGTGCGCGTCGGTGCCTAAAAACAGCATATGCTCGGTGAAGTGCGCAAGACCTGGTCGCGCGTTTGGGTCTTCCTTGCTGCCGACATCGACGTTCATGGCGACCGCCGCGCGTTCGGCGTTCGGGTCGTGCACGGTAATGACGTGCACGCCGTTATCGAGTGTGAAGGCGCGATACTCCCTCGGGTCGTTCGGGCTTTTATGGATCGCGTCTGCGTGCGCAGCCGCGGTGCAGCCAAGCCAAAGGCTCAATAGCGCCGCGATACGTGTGGAGCGAAGTTGGGTCACTCTAGAGCTCATGAGGATGCATCGGTGATGAACGGGCCGGTCGGGTGTGTGCATTGTCGATCCTGATGGGCGGGATCATTGACCAGTGTTGAGACCGGGTAGGCGCCAATCGGTTCCGGATAAGGGCGGGCAAGCATCTGAGAGACGTGGGACAGCTCGAGCTCTGGGTCAAGCCATTTGCGGGCCGCGTGGGGCGCGATCATCGCCGGTAGACGGTCCGTTAACGCGTCAAGATGGTCGATTGCTGGCACGGTAATTAGAGCGCAGCTGTCCTGTTGTACGACCGATTGCTCGAACCGAGTCCAGAGCGCGGCCAAAAGGAGAGGACGACGCTTGGCGTGAACCACTAAAAAGGGCTGCTTGCGCTTGGGCTGCGGTTTCCACACATAAATGCCGGAGACCGGAATCAGGCAGCGGCGTGTGGCGATCGCTTCCTTGAACATCGCGCGCTCGAACAGGGATTCGGCCCGCGCGCAGTGCGGGGCGTGATCGAGTACCTTGAGCCAGGAGGGCGTCAGCCCCCAGAAGCATTCGTCCTGGACCAGGCCCTCATCGAGTCTGCGCACAACGGTGATTGGCTGACGCGGCGCCATATTGGGGCTTTCTCTTCGCGGGTGGCGCACATTAAGCGGCGAAAGGCTTGAGGGCAGTGCGAAATCGCCCACCCAAAGTCGGCCTGCCATAACACTTCCTTGCATGATAAGGGGGTTGCGTTACCCCAGCGCACAAAGCGCTTGCGTTTAGGTAACGGAGCGATATGCTGTATGAAAACGCTGTTCGATGATAATTATACTAGGGGAATGCAATGGCCCGTCCACGACAGCATGCGCCTGAGGAGCTGCATGCGCGAGTGATGGCGGCATGCGATGAATGGCTCAAGACACAACCGATTCACGCATTGTCACTTCGCTCGATCGCCCGAGAAGTCGGGTGTGCCCCCAGCACGCTTTTAAAGCTCTATGGCAGCTTCAGCAATCTGCTTCAATACGTCAATATCGACACGCTCAACGATCTGCGCGAGCGCATCGATGCCGATTATACCTGCGCTGATCCGGGGCAACGAATTCATCGTCTGGCCAAGTTCTACTGGCAGTTCGCGCATGAGCACCCCTATCGGTGGCAGCTTCTGTTCGAGCATCCGCTGGCCCAGGAGGGCGAGCTTGATCAGCGTCAGAATATGATGATCGAACAATTGTTCGTTCGCGTCGAGCAGACGCTTCGCGAGATACAGCCGGATCTGGCCGCTATTGAAGCCAACCGCATGGCTCGTTCGCTGTGGGGGAGCGTACACGGCCTGGTGCAGCTTGGGCTAGCGCGACGCCTTGGCTCGTGGGAGGGTGCGCCGCTTGAAGTCGATGAACTCCTGGATAAACTCCTGGGCACCATCATCAAGGGGTTGCGTTACCACAAGGAGTGAGCGTGAGCGCTGACATGATGATTCACCGGCGATTTGCGCCTTTTTTCTGGACGCAGGCGCTGGGTGCCTTCAACGACAATCTTTTCAAGAACGTGTTGCTTTTGCTGGTCACGTTCGTGGCCGTGCCCGAACGGGGCTGGGACGCCGGTACGGTCAACAATCTGGCCGCTGGCCTGTTCATTCTGCCGTTTTTGTTGTTCTCCGCTCTTGGCGGAACGCTTGCCGATGCTCTCGACAAGCGTCAATTGATCGTCGGGCTCAAGTGGCTGGAGCTTATGACCATGACCGGGGCGGCGTGGGCGCTGTTGACCGATTCGTACGCTGCGCTTCTCGGGCTTTTGTTCATGATGGGCGTACAGTCGGCGCTGTTCGGGCCGGTCAAGTACGCAATCCTGCCGCAGCATCTAGGCCGGCATGAGTTGGTAGGTGGCAACGCCTGGGTCGAGATGGGTACGTTTCTTGCCATTCTTTTTGGCACGCTGGCTTCGGCCTTTGTCATCAGCGGTGATGGGGGTGGCTGGCTGCCGGCGCTGTGTCTCTGGTCGGTCGCGCTGGTGGGCGTCATGATCAGCCACGCCATTCCCTCGGCGCCGCCGGCGCAAAAACAGTCCATCGTATGGCGCCCGATTCGCGAGTCGGTCTCGGTCATGCGCGATGCCTGGCATGCGCGTGGCATTTTCCAGGCGCTGGTGGGCATAAGCCTGTTCTGGTTTCTCGGTACCTGTTACCTCACCCAATTGCCGCAGTGGACCAAGGATGTGGTAATGGGTCCTGAAAAGGCCTTCAGCTTTCTACTGGGGGCGTTCGCTGTCGGAATCGGGCTCGGCTCGTTCGTCTGCGCGCGTCTGTCGGCTGGCCGGCTCGAAATCGGCCTGGTGCCACTCGGGGCGGGCATTATCGCGCTGGGTGGTGGATGGTTTGCACTGACCGAGCCGCTCGCCAGCGCCCCGTTGTCGCTCGAGGCGCTCCTGGGGATGGGGGCATTCTGGTTGATGCTGTTCAAGTTGATGATGATCGGGCTTGGCGGTGGGCTTTATATCGTGCCGCTGTATACCCTGATTCAGCTTCGAAGCCCGGACGATCAGCGTGCACGCATGATCGCGGCCAATAACCTTCTGAACGCGCTGTTCATGATCGCAGCGGCGGTCTTCGGGCTGGTGATGCTTGGCGTGTTTCAGGCGTCCTTGAATCTGCTGTTCGGCCTGCTGTCACTGTTGTCGCTGATGATCGCGGTCAGTGTGGCAACGCGTCATCCGCGTCCGTTGATGCGTATCGTGATCTTTTTAATGATCCATATCTGGTATCGCCTGCGATTGACCGGCCGACGCAACATTCCTGCTACCGGCCCTGCGCTGATTGTCTGCAATCACGTAAGTTTCATGGATGCACTGGTACTGGGCGGTGCAAGCTCCAGGCCGCTCCGGTTTCTGATGGATAAGCCGATTTATGAGTCGCCCTGGCTCAACTGGTTTTTCCGCATGGCAGGCGCCATTCCGGTCGAGTCCGAACGAAGCGACCCAAAGGGGATGCGTCGTGCGCTTGATCAGGTCAGTGAGGCGCTTGCCAATGGCGAGGTGGTGATGCTGTTTCCGGAAGGACGTCTGACTCGTGATGGTCAGGTGCATGAATTTCGTCGCGGTATTGACCTGATTCTACGGCGAGACCCGGTGCCGGTCGTGCCGGCGTCGCTGTCGGGGCTTTGGGGCTCCTGGACCTCACGTCAGGGCGGCGGCCCCTTCAAGGGCTTTCCTCGGCGCGTTCGCGCCAAGGTGTGTTTGCATTTTGGTGAGGCCATGGCGCCGGATGCCGGGCGTGAGGCGCTTAGAGATCGCGTCGTCGCGCTCAAGGAGGAGGGCGATCTTAATGCAAGTACGCCGCCCTTGCGCCCGCCGCACTAGGTTTCGGCAGGCGAGCCGCGCTAGGTTTTGGCAGGCTAGGTTTTGGCAGTCGAGGAGGTAGGCCAGGGCAGTGTGATCGATGCCCTGAGCCCGCCGAGCTCGCTGTCATCGAGCGTCAGCGTTCCGCCGTGATGGCCGACGATTTGTTCAACGATTCCGAGTCCAAGGCCGTGGCCTGCTACCTGTTCGTCCAGCCGGGTGCCTCGATTGAGAACGTCGCCTCGATATTCCGGTGCAATACCTGGTCCATCGTCATCGATTTGAAGCGTTAGCGCCTGACTGGTGGTCGAAAGCGTCAGACGCGCCTGGCTGGTCGCCCATTTCCCTGCGTTATCGAGCAGGTTACCAAGCACTTCCAGCACTTCGTCGCGGTCCCAGGGCAGTGAGGCGGGGCGGTCGCCCGCCACGCAAAACCGGACCCGCGCGCCATGAATTTCACGCAAGGTGTCCAATAGCGGCGGCAGGTCGCTTTCCGGCTTGAATCGGGCGGCGGCAGAAACTTCGCCGGTATCGAGTCGAGCGCGCTGAAGTTCGCGCTCGATCAAGCGGTGAATATCATCGAGGCGGTGGCGTAGCCCCTGCTTGATGTCCGGAAGATGATCCAGTTCCTCACGGCCCAGTAGTGCTTCCATGACCGCAAGCGGGGTTTTTAGAGCGTGCCCGAGGTTGGCAATCCCGTCGCGCGAGCGGTTGAGCACTTGTTCGATTCGGCTGAGTTGATGGTTGAGCTCGGTGACCACCGGTGCGATTTCATCCGGCATCGGGGTTTCAAGTGTCATGCGCTGGCCTTCGTGCAGCTGAGCGAGTTCGCGCTGCAGGCGGTCAAGCGGTTTGAGCCCGAGTCGGATGACCCGGCGCTGAATCAGTACCAGAAGGCCTGCCATGGCGCCGCCAAAGCCCCAGATCGACCAGCGAAGCCAGGACAGGCGTTCGGTGACCGGGGTGTAATCGAGCGCCGTCGTTACGTCGAGCGTATGGCCGCCGCGCTGGTAGGTGCCGCTCCAGACCAGCAGCTTCTGATTGCCCGGGCCGTCGGCGAGGCCGGGCACCAGTCCATCGCCGTGCTTGCCGATCTGGTAGTCCCAAAGCGAGCGTGAGCGAACAGCCTGACCGTCGTCGATCCGAATCGAGAAGTAGTGCCCCGAGTAGACGCGATTGAACGACGCTCGAAGACTTTCGGGGTTGGGGTCGTGCTTCAAGTCGTCGAGCGTCGGCGTGGCGATCAGGTTTTCAGCATCTTCCTGAAGGCGTTCGCCCAGGTAGTTTCGAGTGACGTGGTCGAACAGCAGCACGCTGCCCTGAGACAGCAGCAGCATGACCACAAGGCTTGCAATCAAAAGCCCCAGATCAAGTCGACGCGTCAGCGACATCATGGAGTAGTGTCGCCACCAAAGCGGTAGCCTTGCCCTCGTTGGGTCACGATGATGCCCCGGCCGAGCTTCTGTCGCAGGTGGTTGATGTGCACTTCAACCACGTTCGGATTGCGTTCATGCTCACTGTCATACAAATGATCGAGTAGGCGATCCTTGGAAATGACATGCTCTGGGTGGTGCATCAAATAGCGCATGATAGCGAATTCGGCGCGGGTGAGGCTCACGGGCGTGCCATTGCTGTCGCGAATTGCGGTCTGGCTGTTTTCATCAAGCGTCACGCCGCCGACGTTGAGCGTCGGGGACGGGCGTTGACCGTGACGGCGTCGAACCAGTGCCTGAAGCCTTAGGATCAGCTCGTCGGGATGAAACGGTTTGGGCAGATAGTCATCGGCCCCGGCGCGAAGCCCGGTGATGCGCTCACTCCAGCTCGAGCGGGCTGTCAGAATCAGGATTGGAATATCGAGCCCGGCTTCACGCCATTCCTCAAGAAGGCTCAGGCCCGGTCGGCCGGGCAGACCAAGGTCCAGCACGATGACGTCATACGGTTCCTTCACGGCCATGTTGGCCGCGTCGCGGCCGTCTGTGTACCAGTCGACCGCGTATCCGTTACGGCTGAACAGCGCGTTGAGTTCGTCCGCGAGCGGCACGTTGTCTTCTACCAAAAGAAGCCGCATAACTTACTCTTCCTCATTGGCGGTAATGTAATCGCCGGTAACGGCGTTAAACTTAAGCTCCCAGACCATGCCGTCCTGGTCAAGAAGTTCGATCTCATAGACGTAGCGCCCCTTGGCATCGCACTCGAGTTCGGCTTCGAGCAGCTTGCCGCTATGGTGGTGGCGTGCTTTTTCCAGTATGGCAGGAAATGCCTTGATGTGGCCTGACCGGGTGAGGTGCAAGACATCGTCTTGAGAAAGTCCGGCGCTGCAGGGCGCTGCCGCGACCGTAAGCGATGACAGCGCAAATGCCATGCCCATGCTCCACCCCGATAACTGGGCCATCAGCGCCCGCTGGGCCGATCGGTTTTGGTGCGCGTCAAAAGGCATGGAATGCTCCATTTCTTCTAAAGCGCTCTAGCGTACTGGCTTGGCTTGCAATAAACCTGAATCAGCCCTTGACGTGCAGTGTTTCAAGACTCCTCCCGCGGCGGCCGGCGTAGGGTGGCCTGCCAGCAGCGGGCTGCCGTGATCAGGTTGTCCTTGACGTCAAGAATCTCCATGCGGGTCGTGCCGATCTGAAGGCAGGCGGTGGCGTCCGGGAAGGATTCGAGCTGCTCAAGGATCAAACCGTTGAGCGTTTTCGGGCCGTCGGTTGGCAGTTGCCATCCGAGCACCTTATTGACTTCGCGGATGTTGGCGGTGCCTTCGATGACGTAGCTGCCATCGTTTTGGAGCTGAATGTCCTGATGGGTGCCGGACACGTCAGTCGTGAACTCACCAACGATCTCCTCGAGAATGTCCTCAAGTGTCGCAAGCCCCTGAATGTCGCCGTACTCGTCAACCACGATGCCGATGCGGCGCTTTTGCTGCTGAAAGTTCAGCAGCTGGGTATGGAGCGGGGTGGATTCAGGGATGAAGTAGGGTTCGCGGGCCTCCTGCACGATCGAGGCCTTGGTGACCTCGCTTCTGGACAGAAAGCGAGCGGCATTGCGTAAATGCAGGATGCCGATGATGTTATTGATGTTGCCCTTGAACACGGGCAGGCGCGTGTGCTGGCTTGAGCGAATTTCCGAAAGCAGGGTCTCGAGCGGCTCTTCGAGATCAAGCCCGACCACCTCGTGGCGCGGCACCATGATGTCGTTGACCGTCACGTTTTCAAGATCGAGGATCGAAATCAGCATCGACTGGTGGCGTCTGGGGATCAGCGAACCGGCTTCATGCACCACCGTTCGAAGCTCGTCTCGAGTCAGGCTCGAGGCGCCGCCGGAAACGTCCTTGACGCCGATCAGGCGCAGCAGTCCGTTGGATATGCCGTTGACCAGCCACACCAGTGGATAGAGTATTTTTAAAAGCGGCTCGAGAATGATCGAGGCGGGAAAGGCGATGCGCTCGGGTTTGACGGCGGCCAGCGTTTTGGGCGTGACCTCGGCAAAGATCAGCACGACCAACGTCAGTACGGCGGTGGAAATGGCCGGGCCGGACACCTCACCAAAGACGTGAATGGCAATGATGGTGGCGATCGAGGCGGCGAGGTTATTGACGAAATTGTTACCGATTAAGATAACGCCGATTAGGCGGTCCGGTCGTCCAAGCAGTTTCAAGACTCGCTTGGCGCCCTTGTCACCGGCCTTGCCTTGATGGCTCAGGCGGTAGCGGTTGATGGACATCATTCCGGTTTCGGAGCTTGAAAAAAACGCCGACAGGGCAATGAGCAGTATGAGCAGGGTGAACATCAACCCTAACGGAGTGTCGTCGCTCAACGTTTACGCATCCTCAATAACAAAGCAGAAGCTGGTTTTATGGATTCAGGGCAGGCCTGTCAAGCCGCAGCTCGAGCTGCGGCTCAATAAATCAGGGTCATGGCAAGCTTGCTGCCCAGGTACGCCATCAGCAGCAGCGCGCTGCCGGCGAGCGTCCATCGCACCGCGCGCTGGCCACGCCAGCCCTTTTGGTGGTGCCCCCAGAGCAAGACGCCGAACAGTACCCAGGCCATCAGCGACAGTACCGTTTTATGGATCAGGTGCTGGGCGAACAGGTTGTCGACGAACAGAAAGCCTGAAACGATGGCCAGGCTCAAAAAGAACATGCCCCAGCCGATGGCCTCGAACAGCAATCGCTCCATTCGTACCAAAGGCGGCAATACCTGAACGATACCGCGAAGGTGGTGTTTCTTGAGTGCGTGCTGCTGAAAGGCCAGCAGGATGGACAACACGGCGGCAATGCTGAGCAGTGCGTAGGCAAGAATTGAGGTTGCGATGTGCACCAGAATGCCTGGTGTGAACCCGGACTCGATCATGTTGCCCGGAAGACTCACCACGGCCATTACCGAAAGCCCTGCTATTGGCAGCAGTACCGCAGCGGCTGCGATGATGGGCTTGAACAGGCTAATGATGATCAACAGGGCGGCCATCATCCAGCAGGCGAGTGATGCACTTTCGGAAAGGCCCAGGTTGACGCCATGGGTGGCGTTGATCGAGAAATACACGACAACGGCATGGCTGACCGCGCCCAGTCCTCCGAGAAACTGAATGGGGTGGGGTCTCAAGGCCACGCGACGGGCAAGCGCCATGGCTTGCCACAGGCCTGCACTGAAATAGAGGACGGTGGCGGCTAGGGCGAAGGGCAGCGCCGGTATCACAAGCGTTATCCTTATGGAATCGAACAGATCGGCGGAAACTACGTCAAGGCCACTATAACGCAACCTTGAGGCCAAGACATCCGACGTATCGGCCCGTTCATTGCGGTCAATCGACGCCGCACCCATGGAGGCCGTCTCGTCATGTGCGTATAATCGCCGCAAATTACGAAATTACCCAGGCGTCGCGTCGTTACACGCGGTGCTTCCTTGCCGGAGAGGCTTATGTTTGACAGCTTGACAGATCGCCTGTCGCACACGCTCAGATCGATTTCCGGGCAGGCGAAACTTACCGAAGACAACATCAAGGACACCCTGCGGGAAGTGCGTCGTGCGCTTTTGGAAGCGGACGTGTCACTGGCGGTGGTGAAAGCCTTTGTCGATCAGGTGCGCGAGCGCGCCGTGGGTCAGGAAGTTTCAAAAAGCCTGTCGCCGGGCCAGCAGTTCGTCAAGATCGTCCAGCAGGAGCTGGAATCGATCATGGGCGAGGCGAATGTGCCACTCGAGCTCGGTCGCAAGCAGCCCTCGGTCATCTTGATGGCGGGCCTTCAGGGGGCGGGCAAGACCACTTCTGTGGCGAAACTCGCCAAGTACCTGCGTGAGCGCGAGAAGAAAAAGGTGCTGGTGGTCTCGGCAGACATTTATCGTCCCGCCGCGATCGACCAGCTCGAAATGCTGGCGTCCGAGGTCGGGGTCGACTTCTTCCCGTCGCACAGCTCTCAGAAGCCGGTCGATATCGCCAACGCGGCCATCAAGCATGCGGGCATCAAGTTCCACGATGTCGTTCTGGTCGATACGGCCGGTCGTTTGCACATCGATGAAAACATGATGACCGAGATCAAGGACCTGCATAAGGCGGTATCGCCGCAGGAAACCTTGTTCGTGGTCGACGCCATGACTGGCCAGGATGCGGCCAATACAGCCAAGGCGTTTCACGAGGCGCTGCCGCTGACCGGTGTGATTCTGACCAAGGTCGACGGTGACGCCCGTGGCGGTGCCGCGCTTTCGGTGCGACACATTACCGGCAAACCGATCAAGTTCCTCGGGATCGGTGAGAAGACCGACGCGCTCGAGCCGTTCTATCCCGACCGTATCGCCTCGCGCATTCTCGGCATGGGGGACGTGCTCAGCCTGATCGAGGAAGCCGAGCGTACCGTTGATAAGAAAAAGGCCGATCAGCTTTCCAAGAAGATCAAGAAAGGCCAGAGCTTCGATCTTGAAGACTTTCGCGATCAGCTCCAGCAGCTCAAGCAGATGGGCGGCATGGGCAGCCTGATGGATAAGCTCCCCGGTATGGGGCAGATGGCTGAGCTTGCCAAGGGGCAGGCCAGCGAGAAGGAATTTGGCAAGCTCGAGGCGATAATCAACTCGATGACGCCGAAAGAGCGCCGCAAGCCAGAGCTCATCACCGGCTCGCGCAAGCGCCGCATCAGTGCCGGCTCCGGTACGCAGATCGCTGACGTCAATCGTCTTCTCAAACAGCACAAGCAGATGCAGAAGATGATGAAAAAGATGGGCAAGAAAGGCGGTATGCAGAAGATGATGCGCGGCATGAGCTCCATGATGGGCGGAAGCGGCGGCATGGGTAATGGTCAAATGGGTGGTCCCATGGGCGGAGGCCCGGGTGGCTCCTTCCGCAAATAACGCCTGCCTTGTGGTTCCCAAGCCTTGAAGTTTCCCGTAAAATACGGCGGCCTCAAACCTACGTGCCCGCATCATGCGGGCACGTGAGTGTTTCAGCCGGGCAAAAACTGCCCTGATCGTCTTTAACCAAAGGAATTGAGCGATATGGTTACCATTCGTTTAGCTCGTGGCGGCGCCAAGAAGCGTCCGTTCTACCAAGTCAACGTTACCGATTCGCGCCGCAAGCGTGACGGCAGCTTCATCGAGCGTCTTGGCTTCTTCAACCCGGTTGCCCGTGGTGGTGAAGAGCGCCTGCGTCTTGATCTGGACCGCGTCGCTCACTGGGAAAGCCAGGGTGCACAGCTGTCTGACCGCGTGCGTGAGCTGGTCAAGGAAGCTCGCAAAGCCGCGCCGTCCGAGGCGTAAGATCGATGTCAGCCCTGAAGACGTCCGTACAAGGTGACAAGAGTGCCTCCGAGCGGGTGCAGCTTGGCACATTGACAAGCCCCCATGGCGTCAAGGGCGGCCTCAAGGTGTATTCCTACACCAGTCCCATCGAGAATATCTTTCAGTACCCTGACTGGCTGGTCGGCACGGGAGAGTCGTTGACTCCCATGCGCGTTCGCCAGGGGCGCCCGCAGGGCAAGGGTCTGGTCGTGTTTCTGGACGGGGTGGATTCACGCACCGATGCCGAAGCGTTGGCTGGCGCCACGATCTGGCTGCCTACTCAGAAGCTCGAGCCGCTCGGTACGGATGAATTCTATTGGTATCAGATTGAAGGTCTCTCGGTCGTTACCGTGTCCGGCGATGTGCTTGGCCGAATCGAGTATCTGTTCGAAACCGGTGCCAATGACGTACTGGTGGTCAAGGGCGATGCGGACAGTCTGGACAAGCGTGAACGGCTTTTGCCCTATATCGATGGCGTGGTTCAGCGCATCGATCTGGAGCAGGGCGTCATGACCGTGGACTGGGATCCGGAGTTTTAACATGCGCCGGAGCCAACATCCGATGGGGTGTGTGCTGTGTGGATAGGCGTTGTGTCGCTGTTTCCGGACATGTTCGAGGCGCTGACGCGCCACGGCGTGACCGGGCGAGCAGTCGACAAGGGGCTTCTGAGCGTTCGCTTCTGGAATCCTCGCGACTACGCCACTGACCGGCACCGCACCGTGGATGATCGGCCCTATGGTGGCGGGCCGGGCATGTTGATGAAAGTCGACACGCTGCGCTCAGCCATTGCCGATGCTCGGGCCGCAGCGCTCGATCACGGCGAGGACGCCACGCCTGCGCGCGTTATTTATCTGTCGCCGCAGGGGCGGACACTGGATCAGCAAGGGGCGCGAGAATTATCGGGCCGAGAAAAGCTGATTCTGGTCGCCGGGCGGTATGAAGGGGTCGATGAGCGCGTGATCGAGGCCGACATCGATGAAGAGTGGTCGGTTGGTGATTACGTTCTAAGTGGCGGCGAACTACCGGCCATGGTGTTGCTTGATGCCGTCGCTCGGCTTGTGCCGGGAGTGCTAGGGCATCAGGGGTCGGCCGAGGAGGATTCCTTTGCTGATGGGTTGCTGGATTGCCCCCACTACACCCGGCCGGAAGAAATCGACGGCAAGCGCGTTCCGGACGTGCTTCTGAGTGGCAACCACGGCGAAATTCGCAAGTGGCGGCTCAAGCAGTCACTGGGCCGAACCTGGCTCAGACGCCCGGAATTGCTCGATGACCGAACGCTTGGCAAGGAGGAACTTTCCCTGCTCGAGGCGTTCAAGAAGGACTACGTCGCAGACAGCGACGGCGGTGCATCCTCCTAGCCCGGTGAGCGGTCGACATCAGGGCGAGTTCGGTGAAGCCGACAGGATGTGTCATCCACAAGGTGACTCCCGCGTTTTCGAGCGCCGGGATCAACGCCTGCCGTGCATTAATCGGTGGGCATCAAAGAACAGTTTAGGAGCAAGTCATGAGCAGCAAGAACAAGGTGATCCAGGCAATCGAAAACGAGCAGATGAACAAAGACGTTCCTGCGTTCGGCCCGGGTGACACCGTTGTGGTACAAGTCAAGGTTGTCGAAGGCAGCCGCGAGCGTCTTCAGGCGTTCGAAGGCGTGGTGATCGGTAAGCGTAACCGCGGCCTGAACTCTGCCTTCACCGTGCGCAAGATCTCTCACGGCGTTGGCGTCGAGCGTACCTTCCAGACGTACAGCCCGGTCGTTGACAGCATCTCCGTCAAGCGTCGCGGTGACGTTCGTCAGGCCAAACTGTACTATCTCCGTGAGCGTAGCGGTAAGTCCGCACGCATCAAGGAAAAGCTGTCCTAATCGCGTCATTACGCGAGGCCGGTTTGAACACTGGCCGACAGCAAGGCCCCGCTGGCATGATTGCCGCGGGGCTTTTTTTATGCGCTCATCGCATTTTTTGAAGCGCACGCGCAAGGAGTGGCAATGGCCGAGCATGATCCGTTGATCGACACCTTTCTCGACGCGCTCTGGCTCGAACGGGGCGCAAGCGCCCATACGCTTTCGGCCTACCGCACCGATTTGAGGCACTGGCTGCGCTTTCTCGACCAGCAGCAGGCGTTGCTGCTCGAGGCACGCCAAGACAACGTTGAGCGTTTTTTCAGCGAGCGCCTCGCACACGGCTACAGCGAGCGCTCCAACGCTCGGCTACTGTCGAGTCTTCGCAGGTTCTATCGCTGGGGGCTTCGAGAAGCGATCATCGATCATGATCCGGTCGGTCGGGTCGCGATGCCGAAGGTGCGACCCGATCTTCCGGATACGCTGGACGAGGCCGACGTCGACGCGCTGCTCGAGGCGCCCGATACCGACGAGCCGCTCGGGCTCAGGGATCGAGCGATGCTCGAGCTTCTGTACGCCTGTGGTCTTCGGGTCAGTGAGCTTGTGGGTCTTCGGGTCAACGATCTTAACCTGCGACAAGGGGTGGTGCGGGTGCACGGCAAGGGCGACAAGGAGCGACTGGTGCCGATGGGCGAAGCCGCGATCGACTGGTTGACCCTCTATCTTCGGGTGGGTCGGCCGGCCTTGATGTCGGTGATCACGCGTGACCCGCTCTTTCCGGGCCGCGGTGATAACTTCATGACCCGCCAGACCTTCTGGCACCGCATCAAGCGCCACGCACTCACGGCCGGCATTCGCAAACCCCTGTCGCCGCATACGCTCAGACACGCCTTTGCCACCCATCTTCTCAATCACGGGGCACATTTGCGTGTCGTTCAGGAACTTTTAGGGCACAGTGACCTCTCTACGACCCAGATCTATACCCACGTCGCGCAGGCGCGTCTGGAAGCCCTGCACGCCACTCATCATCCAAGAGGTTGATATGATCTCACGCACCTACATCGGCCGCCTGATGCTTGGCGGCTTACTGGCACTGACGGCTCATCAGGCGATGGCGGACACGACAGACCTTGCCGACAAGCTGGTCGTCAACGGCAAGAAAATGCCGGTCCAGTCGGTTGCGAGCTCGCCCCTGCCGGGCATCAACGAGGTCCAGCTGACCTCGGGTGAAACCTTTTATACCGACGATCAGGGTCATTATCTGCTGGTGGGCGATCTGTACAAGAACACCGACAAGGGCCTGGTCAATCTGACCAAACAGAAACAGGCCAATGCCCGTCAGGCGATGATCGATAACGTCGACGAAAAGAACATGGTGGTGTTCAAGCCTGCCGGTAAGGTCAAGCACGTGATCACGGTGTTTACCGACACCACATGCCCGTACTGCCACAAGCTGCACGAGGATGTGCCGACGCTCAACAAGGCCGGGATCGAGGTGCGCTATCTTGCCTTCCCGCGGGCAGGGATGAACTCGAAAGGCGCCGAGGAACTGGCAAGCGTCTGGTGCTCGGCCAACAAGACCGAGGCGATGACGGCTGCCATGAACGGCGACGGCAAGCGTGGCAAGAGCGGTTGCACCAGCAAGGTGGCCCAGCAGTATCAGCTCGGCCAGCAGGTCGGCGTACAGGGCACGCCTGCGATCATGATGCCAAACGGTGAGCTGATTGCCGGGTACCTGCCGGCCGAACGATTGATCGACATGATCGATAACTCGTAACTCATCGCGCGCTCGGCATTCATTGCCGGCGGCTTTGACGTTACACTGGGCGGCCCTTATTTAGATTTAGAGACGCGGATCGATTCGATCCTTTTTGGACACACGGTTGGGTAGCAAAACGATGACAACGTTGGAACCGGTCAAGGTAGGAATCTGTGGTCTAGGCACGGTAGGCAGTGGCACGTTCAATGTGCTCATGCGCAATGCCGATGAAATCGCGCGCCGTGCCGGACGGCCGCTCGTGGTCGAGCAGGTTGGCGCGCGTCGTGACAACCCCGATTGCGACCTGACCGGGATCAACATTACCCGCGATGTGTTCGAGGTTGCGCGCAATCCCGAGATCGACGTGGTGGTCGAGCTGATCGGCGGCTACGACGTTGCCCGTCAGCTGGTGCTTGAAGCCATCGACAACGGCAAGCACGTCGTGACGGCCAACAAGGCGCTGATCGCCGTTCACGGCAACGAGATCTTTCAGGCCGCGGCCGAGAAGGGCGTGATCGTTGCGTTCGAGGCCGCAGTCGCCGGGGGGATTCCGGTCATCAAGTCGCTGCGTGAAGGCCTTGGTGGCAACAAGATCCAGTGGCTGGCCGGCATCATCAACGGCACCGGCAACTTCATTCTGACGCACATGAGCGAAGACGGCCGTGATTTCGACGACGTTCTGGCCGAAGCACAGGCGCTCGGCTACGCCGAGGCCGACCCGACCTTCGACGTCGAAGGTATCGATGCCGCGCACAAGCTGACGATTCTCGCGTCCATCGCCTACGGCGTGCCGCTTCAGTTCGAGAAGGCCTACACCGAAGGCATCTCGCAGATCACCAGCGAAGACATCGAACAGGCCGACAACCTCGGCTACACCATCAAGCACCTGGGCATCTCGTGCCGTACCGAAGAGGGCATCGAGCTTCGCGTGCATCCGACGCTTCTGCCCAAGCAGCGTCTGCTTGCCAATGTGCATGGCGTCAAGAACGCCATCGAAATCATGGGTGACGCCGTAGGTCCCACGCTCTATTACGGCGCCGGCGCAGGCGCCGAGCCGACGGCCTCTGCAGTCGTCGCGGATCTTCTGGACGTGGCGCGTGACATGGCCACCGAACACAAGTACCGCACACCGTATCTGGCCTTCAGCGGCATCAACGAGCAGGGCGAAGCGGCTCCGCAGGTACTGCCGATGGAAAACATCGTTACCGCCTACTACCTGCGCCTTCAGGCCGTCGACCGCCCTGGCGTACTGGCCCGGGTCGCCTCGATCCTCTCCGAGCAGGGCATCAGCATCGAAGCGCTGATCCAGAAGGAAGCGACCGAGGGCGAACTGGTGCCGATCATCATGATGACGCACCGCACCCGCGAATCCAGCATGAACGAGGCGATCCGCCAGCTCGAAGCGCTGGCCGACGTGGCCGGAAGCGTCACGCGCATTCGTGTGGAAAACCTCGACGACAACGCCTGATGATGCCCGCGCCGGCTCGGCGCGGTAACCGTGAGATCAACGATGCGTTATATCAGTACGCGGGGAACAGCCCCCGCTCTCGATTTCGAGGAAGTGCTGCTGACAGGCCTTGCAAGCGATGGCGGCCTGTACGTGCCGGAAACCCTGCCGCAGTTCAGTGCCGACGAGCTTTCTGACATGGCAGGTCGTCCCTACAGTGAAGTGGCGTTTCGGGTCATGAAACCCTTCGTCGGTGACAGCATCGACGACGCCACGTTTCGCCGGCTGATCGATGAAAGCTATGCGACCTTCAAGCACGACGCCGTGGTTCCAAGCGTTCAGCTTGGCCCGAACCACTACCTGCTCGAGCTGTTCCACGGCCCGACGCTTGCGTTCAAGGACGTCGCCCTGCAGCTGCTTGGCCGGCTTCTGAACCATTTTCTTGAAAAGCGGGGCGAGAAGGGCGTCATCATGGGGGCGACGTCCGGTGATACCGGCTCGGCCGCGATCGAAGGCTGCCGGCACAGCGATCATCTGGACATCTTCATCCTGCATCCGCATCAGCGGGTCTCTGAAGTGCAGCGGCGTCAGATGACCACGGTGCTGTCCGACAACGTCTTCAACATCGCCATCGAGGGCAACTTCGATGACGCCCAGGCGATCGTCAAGGGCAGCTTTGCCGACCAGGACTTCCTGAACGGCACCCGCCTGATCGCGGTCAACTCGATCAACTGGGCGCGGATCATGGCCCAGATCGTTTATTACGTGTACGCCGCCGTCAATCTTGGCGCGCCGCACCGTGAGGTCAGCTTCACCGTGCCGTCTGCCAACTTCGGCAACCTCTACGCCGGGTTCACCGCAAGCCAGATGGGCCTGCCGGTCAAGCAGTTCGTGATCGCGACCAACGCCAACGACATCCTTCACCGCACGCTTGCCGACAACGACTTCTCCAAGAAGGCGCTTCTGGCAACGCTTGCGCCCTCGATGGACATCGTCGTGTCGTCCAACTTCGAGCGGCTGCTGTTTGACGCCTATAACCGTGATGGCGCGCAAGTGCGTGCGCTGCTCGAGCGGTTCCAGCAGGAGCCGGCAGCGCTTGCCGACGCGCCGCTGTCGCACCTTCGTGAGCGCTTTGACAGCGCAACGCTTTCAGATGAAGGCATCATCGATGTGATTCGAGACGTGTTCGAGCGTACCGGCGAACTGCTTGACCCGCACACGGCCACCGGCTTCTATGCCGCCGAAGCCAAGCGCTGGGATCAGACCACCCCGATGGTCACGCTTGCCACGGCCCACCCGGCCAAGTTCGAGGACGCCGTGGTCAAGGCCGGTTTCGAAGGCGCGCCCCTGCCGCCATCGATGGCGGATCTTCTCGAGCGCGATGAGCGCTATGAGGTGCTGCCGGCCGAGCTCGAGGCCGTTCAGCGCTTCGTGGCCGAGCATCGCCGCTGAGCGCGTTCAGGCGCTAAACACGAGTCACCCGTTTCACTCTCGCGGCAAGCGAGGGTGAAACGCCCGCGTTCGATTCAGGTACCCAATGACCCCGACTTCCTCCAGCGTGACGCCGCGCATCACCCGGCGCGTTTTGAACGAGTCCGTGTATCGCGAGGCGCAGGCGTTTGGGCTGTCCGAGCTTCAGTCCCGGATTCTTGCCGGCAGGCTCGATACGCCCAGGGCACCGGTCGAGGCGCTGGTCAATCCGAGCCTTCGACACATCGCCCATCCCGAGCGGCTGATCGATGCGCCACGTGCTGCGGCCCGCATTGCCCAGGCGGTCGAGGCCGGTGAGCACATCGGTATCCTGACCGATTACGACGTTGATGGCATCACCTCCCACGTGGTGATCCTTCGAACGCTCAATGAGCTCTTCGGTGTGCCGCGGGCGCGTCTTCATAGCCTGATCGGTCACCGCATTCAGGACGGCTACGGCATTTCCCAACCGCTGGTGGACAAGACGCTGGCGCTGACGCCACGTCCAAGTCTCATCATCAGCGCCGATTGCGGCTCGTCCGATGAGGCGCGGCTTGCCCAGCTTGCAGCGGCCGGCATCGACGTGGTGGTGACCGATCACCACGCACTGCCCGTCGACGGCCCGCCGCGCTCGGCCCACTCGGTGGTCAATCCCTCGCGCGCGGACTGCAACTACCCCGACACCACCATTGCCGGCTGCATGGTGTCGTGGCTGGTGATGTCGCTGACCCGTTCGGTGCTGATCGAGCGGGGACGGCTCGAGGCCGAGTCGCCCAAGCTGTCGCCGTGGTTGTCCTACGTGGCGCTAGGGACCGTGGCCGACTGTGTCTCGCTCGGTGACAGCGCAATCAACCGCGCCGTGGTCACCCTCGGGCTTTCCTTGATCAATCGGATGGACGCGCCGTGCTGGCGCGTGATGGCCGAGCGGCTGGGGCCGGACAGCACGCCGTTCGATGCCGAGACGCTGGCGTTTCAGATGGGCCCGCGCATCAATGCGCGCTCCCGCCTCGATGACCCCTACGCGGCGCTTCATTTCATGCTGGCCGAGCGCGACGACGTCGCCCGCGAGTATCTGACGCTGCTCGACCAGGACAACCAGGCCCGCAAGACAATCGAGCAGACCATGGTCGAGACCGCGCGGGCTCGGGTGCAGCCGGCGATCCGGGATGAGGCGCGGGTGCTGGTGGTCTTTCTTGAAGAGGGCCATGCCGGGGTGCAGGGGATTGTGGCCTCGCGTCTGGTGCAGGCCTACGGCCGGCCGGCCTTTGTGCTGACGCCGGCCGCCGACCCCGGCATGCTCACCGGTTCTGGCCGCTCGGTGGACGGTGTGCACCTTCGCGACGCGCTTCAGCGTGCGTTCGAGCTGGCGCCCGAGGCGCTGCCGCGATTCGGCGGTCACAGCGGCGCGGCCGGGGTGGGGCTGCCCATCGATGCGGTGGCGGCGTTCACGCGCGCGATCGTTCAGGCGGTGGATGAACAGCTCGGCACCCGGCCGCTGTACCCCCGCATTCTCTGCGATGGCGAACTGGCCCCGGCGCAGATGAGCCTGGCAACGCTTGATGAGCTTGCGCATCTGGCGCCGTTCGGGCGTGAATTCGATGCCCCGGTGTTTGAAGGCGAATTTCGGGTGGATCAGGCCCGGCTGGTCGGCAGTGAGGGCAACCATTTGATGCTGACGCTGGAGGCCGGCGGGGCCTTGATCAAGGCGATTCGATTCCGGGCGGTCGATCCGGGCGATGCGCTGCCAGTGGCGGTCGACGATCGAGTGCGTGTGGCGTTCAAGCTCAACCGTAACCGCTTTCGAGGGCAGGAATCGATCCAGTTGATGGTCGAGCATATGGAGGTGGTAACAGCGCTCGACAGGGCGTAAGAGGCTGAGTAGGTTTGTTGTGGGGCGGCGCCACAAGCGAAGCCCGGATAACCACTACCCATGTGGCACAACAATAAAGGACATCATCATGATGCACTCGGTACTTCACCATCGACCCTGGGAGGACGCGCTGGCAATTTTGATCGGCGTCAGTCTTACCGCCCTCGGCATCCAGTTCTACAGCGACGCCGAGCTTCTGATCGGCTCCACCGCAGGCCTTGCGCTTTTAATCAGCTACGTGACCGGCTGGAACTTCGGCCCGATCTTCTTCCTCGTCAACATTCCGTTCTACTGGCTGGCCTTTGTGCGGATGGGGGTTGCCTTCACCCTCAAGACCTTTACCGCCATTGCGCTGTTGTCGCTGTTCTCGATGGCGATGCCGCACTGGCTGGGCCCAACCCACGTGCAGCCGCTGTACGCGGCGCTGGTGGGAGGCTCGTTGATCGGGCTCGGCATTCTCGCGCTCTTTCGCCACCGGGGCAGCCTCGGCGGCATCAATATCCTCGCCCTCTATCTTCAGGATCGGCACATCGCCCGCGCAGGTCACATCCAGCTTGCCATCGACATCGCCCTGATGGTCGCGGCGCTTTTTGTACTGCCGCCTGAAAAGGTCGCGCTCTCGGTGGTCGGGGCGGTTGCCTTGAACGCCATCGTGATGATCAACCACCGGCCTGAGCGTTACCGCGGCGAAAGCTGAAAGGTGTTTCTGGTTTCCAGGCGGCTCAGTAATTGGGCCAGAGCCCTGGTGTGGCCAGTTCCAGTAAGTGCCCGTCGGGGTCACGGAAATAGATGCTGTCGCTTCCACCGGGCCAGTGGGTCCGCCCTTCGATCTCGACACCGTGCGCCGTGAGATGGGTTTCCCAGGCCGGCAGGCTCTCTGCCTCGATGGCAAAGGCCAAATGGGTGCGTCCACTGCCATCGTGAGGTGGAATGGTGCCCATGTCATCAGGCAGCACGACGTTGTCATCGGTTTGCCCCTTCTGAAACAGCAGCAGCATGGTGTTGCCGGTGGGGTAGCTGGTGAAGCGCTCATCACGTCGAAACGACTCGAGTCCCATCACGGTTTCGAAAAACTGCTGTGCGCGAGCCATGTCCTCGGTGTAGAGCACGCTTTCAAGCACGTGGCCAAGCGGGGGCGCGGTCGATGTCATGTCGGTTTCCCTGTTGCTGAGCGTGATTTCAGGCTAGCAGAAGGGCGGTGGGTGTGAGGGTGCTGAAGCGCCGTGGTCATGATCGATCCGACGGGCTGTGCACATGCGCGCAAGATGAGGGCGATGCGGTGACGGTCATGGTTTCTTCGCCGACCAGGGAATACTCTGTTGATATCGTCAAGGAGGCGTCATGTCCCGCTCAACGAAAGTGCTCTGGCCCCAACGCGATTTTATTGCCGGGCATCCGGCGCTTGATTTTCTGAATACGGTGGACGATCCCGGCCGCAGTCGCCGGCACAATCGCTTGAGAGACTGGCCGGCGCTCATGGCCTGGTTCGAGGCATCAGGCGTGCTCAGCCGTGCGTGGCGAGAGCTTTTTGAAACCGGTGAAAGCGCCGACCGTCACGCACAAATACTGCATGACATCCTGACGCTCCAGCAGCTTTTTTACGAGCACGTGCAGGCGCACGTGAATGGCGCGCCCCAGATGCGCCTGGGGGATGCGCTCAATGCGCGCTTGAGTCGGGCACTTGGACGGGCGCACCTGGGCCAGTCAGGTGAGTGCATGGAGTCAAGTGAGTACATGGAATGGCGTGTCGCCTCGATGTCGCCAGCGCGGTGGGAGGACGCCATTGCCCTTGAGATCGAGGCGTTTCTTCGAACGCACTCGCTTGATCAAGTACGTCAGTGCGACGGCTGCAGCTGGTTCTTCATCGATCACGGACGTGGGCGGCGTTGGTGCCGCTCGCACGTCTGTGGCTCGCGCCACCTCAGAAAACGAAAGCGCGCCTCCCCAAACCGCCTCGAGCCCTAGGGCGTCACTGCGGTTTCTTTCCGCGCCGTGCGCGCCAGGGGCCCCAGAACCAGCCGATGATCGCGGCGATCACTAGTAACCCGCAGGCGTTGACAAAAAAGGTCATGAGCGTGTCTCCCGGTGCAAGGTAACGCGCCGCAGCCGGTTGGCGTTACTGACCACGGTCACAGAGGACAGCGACATGGCAAGCGCCGCGACCATCGGTGACAGCAGCGTGTGGGTCAGCGGATAGAGCGCACCGGCGGCGATCGGGATACCGAGCGTGTTGTAGCCGAACGCACCCCACAGATTCTGTTTGATGTTGGCAAGCGTTGCCCGGCTCAGCGCGATGGCGTCGGCAACGCCATGAAGGCTATCGCGCATCAGGGCCATGCCGGCCGATTTGAGCGCAACGTCGGTACCGGTACCGATGGCAAAGCCGACATCGGCCTGAGCGAGCGCCGGTGCGTCGTTGATGCCATCACCGACCATGCCGACGCGCTTGCCCTGGCGTTGATAGGCTTTTATGGCCTCGAGCTTGTCCTCCGGGCGGCATTCGGCTCGAACCTCATCGATGTCGAGTGCTCGGGCGACGGCTTCGGCGGTGGCTTGGCTGTCCCCAGTCAGCATCACAAGCATAAGACCACTCGCTTTAAGCCGTGCCACGGCGTCGACCGCATCCGGGCGAATCGGGTCGGCGATGGCATAGAGCGCGGTGAGGCGCTCATCGCAGGCAACGTACACAACCGTAGGGGCCTGCGCTCGCCAGCGTTCGAGGACAGGCTCGCCGTCGGTCAGTGCGACCCCGTGTTCTCCCATGAACGCTCGGTTGCCGATGCGCCAGTGCCGGCCGGCCGCGTCGCGTGCGGCCATACCGCGAGATGTGACCGAGGTGATATCGACCATCTCGGTATCGCGGGCCGCCTGAATCGGCTCGAACGCCGAGAGCGCACGCGCAAGCGGGTGCTCCGAGCGGGCTTCGAGCGCCTTGACCACCGCCGCGGTGTCGTCGCCTTCGTCCATCTGCCAGTGATCGATGACCGAGGGCTTGCCCTGGGTCAGTGTCCCGGTCTTGTCGACGACCAGCGTATCCAGCCGGCTGGCACTTTGAAGGGCGTCGCCGTCTCGAATAAGCACTCCCATGGTCGCGCCGCGGCCGACCCCGATCATGGTCGAAATGGGCGTGGCAAGCCCGAGTGCGCAGGGGCAGGCGATGATCAGCACCGAGGTCGCGACAATCAGCATGTGCATGACCTGCGGCTCGGGGCCGAGGTTGTACCAGACAAGGGCTGCGAGTACCGCTGCAATCATGACCGCCGGCACGAACACGGCGGCGACCCGGTCGGCAAGCCGGCTGATCGGCGGCCGTGAGTTCTGAGCCTCGCGCACCTGACCGATGATGCGTGAAAGCGTCGTATCCCGCCCGACCTGGGTGGCGCGGTAGATCAACGTGCCCTGATCGTTGAGGGTGCCACTGGTGAGGGTATCGCCGACGCGCTTGGACACCGGTACCGGCTCGCCGGTCAACATCGACTCATCAAGCCGGCTTTGCCCTTCCTCGATTACGCCATCGACCGGCACGCGCTCGCCCGGGCGTACCCGCAGCCGGTCGCCGACCGCGATGCGCTCAATCTCAACATCCTCGTCTCCGTTGGGGCCGATTCGGCGCGCGGTCGATGGCCGAAGGTCCAGCAGCGCCCGCAGGGCCTGAGAGGCCTTGCCGCGCGAGCGCACCTCCAGCGCCTGCCCGGCGCTGATCAGCCCGATGATCATCAGTGGCGCCTCGAAGTAGAGATGGCGGGTACTGTCGGGAAAGAGTTCGGGCCGGGCGACCACGGCCATCGAGTAGCCCCAGGCCGCAGCGCTGCCAAGTGCCACCAGCAGATCCATGTTGGCCTGATGGTGGCGTACGGCCTTGAACGCCGCGGTAAAAAAGCCGCGCCCGGCGGTGGCCATGAGCGCGAGTACCAAAAGGCCCACGCCGAGCCAGCAAAGACGCTCGGTACCTGAAAACGCCGGCATGTGCACGAACATCAGCCCCATGAGCAGCGCGCCCGGCACCAGTGCGAGCGCGCTGTCTCGCACCTTGTGCCGAAATTCCCTGGAGGCGTTGTCGCTTTGCGCGGCGTCGAGTGCGTCGGCGTTTTCGGCCACGCTCGCGCCATAGCCGGCGTCCTCGATAACGCGCACAAGCGCCTCGGGCGACAGCCGGGTCGAAACCTGGGCGCTGCGGCTGGCGAAGTTGACCGTCGCGCGGTCCACGCCGTCGGCGCGGTCCAGTGCGTTCTGGATGGTGGCCACACAGCCGGCGCAGGTGATGCCGGTCAAGGCGAGCTCCAGTGTTCGCCCCTCCTGTTTTTCAACAGCGGACGACGTATCGGCGGGATCGCGGGCGGCCGTGGGGGCATCTTCCGGTTCGACAGGCTCGGCATGCGGGGGCTCAGTGGCCGGGGGGTGGCCGGCCTCTGTAAGTACGCGGTCGATGTCGGCGTCAGCCGCAACGGAGGTGATCGTCAAACGTTTTTGAGCCGGCTCGCCCTCGACGGTCGCCTCCGAATCGAGACCCTGGATCGCACGACGCATTTTTGAGACGCAGCCCTGGCAGTTCATGGTGGCGACCTGGCGCATGCGTGTGGCCGGGCGTGCGGTGAATCCAGCGTCCTCCACGGTGCGCTCGATGACGGTTCGGGGCTTGGTGGACCCGATGACAAGGTGGTGAGTATCGAGCGTGATCGTTGCCTGATCATCCAGGGCCTCGAGGCCGCGTCGGAGCTTTTTGACGCAGCCCTTACAGGAGAGGCCCGTCAGCTCGAACTGCATCTGATGCGGGGTGGCTTCGAAGGTCATTGTCTGTCTCCCTGCGGGGATGGCGCGTCGGGCGTCATTTCGTCGGCGGGTGTTTCCCAGTGCTCGATCAGTTGGCAGAGCGTATGACCGTTCGGGGCAGCGTTCGGCATGCTCGACCAGCTCTCCAGCGCGTCTTCCATACGCTTGGCAAGCTGTTCCAGCGCCCGTATTTCCTCGCGCACCTGTGGCAGCCGTTCGTTCAAAAGATCACGCACCAACGGGCAGGGCGAATCGCCGTGTTCGGTGTGGGCCAGAATGTCGTGGATGTCTTTCAGGCTAAAGCCAAGCGTGCGGGCCTGCTGAATGAAGCGCAGGCGTCTTAGCGCCTCATCATCATAAAGTTGGTAGCCATTATTCGGGTTTCTAGTCGAACTAATTAAGCCCTCTCGGGTATAGTGGCGCACGGTTTCGGCCGTGACACCGGCGGCTTTTGCCACTTCGCTGACTTTTTTCATCGCGCCGACCTCGTGTCGAATAGGCCTGCAGTTTAAAACCTTTGGGTAACACAAAGGTCAAGCGCTGCGCATCGATATGAACGTCGGCCGACCTTGGTCGTGCGGCCAAGGTCGGGATTGACCGGAAGGTCAGGTTCTTCCAAAACATAAGAGATTGCGGTAAACGCCCGTTTGAATGGCAAGAGCCGCGTGAGCAAGGGACATGACCATGAAAAAGAAGACGCTACACCTAAGCGCAGGACTGATCGGACTCTGGGCATGCTGGCCGGTCTGGGCAGGCGGTTTTCAGCTCAACGAGCAGGACGTGGTGACTCAGGGCACCAGCTTCGCCGGCCGGGCCTCGACGCCGACCAACGCGGCCACCGTGTTCAACAACCCGGCCGGCATGTCGTTTCTTGACCAAGCGCAACTGACCGTCGGTACGGTCTACCTGAACCTTTCAAGCGACATCACCACCCGAGACTCGGGGCAGCCGCTGACTGGCCTTCCGGTCTCCGGTGAGAGCGACGGGGACATGATTCCGGGTGAGGCGATTCCGTTCGGGTACGTCGTGGTGCCGCTCGACAAGCGCTGGACGTTCGGATTTGGGGTTTACGTGCCGTTCGGCCTGATCACCGATTACAGCGACGACTTTCAGGGCCGCTACTTCGGTGACTACAGTCGCGTTGAAGTGGTCACGGCGCAGCCCACGCTTTCCTACAAGTTCAACGACCAGTGGTCGCTTGGGGTGGGCGTGACTTATAACTGGATCGACGGCAAGCTGGGTGCAGCGACCGCCAACCCGCTTGACCCTACCAATGAAGGCGACGTCAAGGTTGAGGGCGATGATCAGGCCTGGGGCTACAACGTCGGTTTGATGTATCAACCGACCAAGGCCACCACGCTCGGTCTTGCCTACCGCTCGAAGGTCGATTACAGCCTGGACGGCCATACGACCTACAACAACACGCTCGACAGCGCCACATTCAACATCGTGTCGGCGCGAAGCGATGCCAAGCTCGACATCACCCTGCCTGAATCGGTCGAGCTCTCACTGACGCAGAAGCTCGACCCGCGCTGGACGGTCATGGCAAGCGCCACATGGACGCACTGGAGCCGCTTCGATGAGCTCTACGTCGAAAACAGCAATCCGCGGGTGAACGACATTCAGGAGCCTGAAAACTGGGACGACACATGGATGTACGCCGTCGGTGCAAGCTATCAGCTCGACCCGGCCTGGGTAGTGCGTGCAGGCGTTGCCTATGACGAATCGCCGATGGATGGCGCCACCCGCACGGTGCGTGTCCCGACCGGCGACCGCTGGATCTACTCACTCGGCGCCGGCTGGCAGCCGACCGATACGCTGACCTTCGATGTTTCCTACAGCTACTTCAACGAAGAGAGCGTGAGTGTCAGCCAGAGCAACCCGCAGCGCGGCACCTATGACGCCGGCTACGACAGCGACGGCCATGGCTTCGGTGCGCAGGTGACATGGCGCTTCTAAGGGGGGCGTTCGAGCCCTTCGTCCAACACGTGCTACATCAAGGCACGACCCAACGCCCGGCACCTGCCGGGCGTTTTGCGTCAATTACTGCGCACCAAGTTCCGGATGCTTGTCCAAAAGCGCATTGGCCTGATCGATCAGGTCGTTCATGTAGCCCATCAGGGCGTCGTAGGGCGCAGGCGTTGCCAGATCCACGCCGGTTGCCTTGATCAAACGGTAGCCGCTGTCACTGCCGCCACGTTTGAGCATGTCGAGGTAGGCTGTGCGTGCGTCGAGGTTTCCGGCCTCGAGCTCGCGGGCGATCGCGTAGGCGGCGGTGATGGAGGTCGCGTACTGATAGACGTAGAAGTTGTAATAGAAGTGCGGCACGTAGGCCCATTCAACGTGGTAGGCCGGATCGATCTGCATCACGCCCTTATCGACGCCGTAGTATTTTTCAAGCAGTGCGCCGTACATGCGGTTCAGCCGCTCGCCCGAGAGTGAGTCACCGTTCTCGACGCTTTGGTGAATGGCGCGTTCGAACTCGGCAAACTGGGTCTGGCGGAAGAACGTCGCGCGAAGCGATTCGAGCGCCTGACCGAGGTAGTAGAGCTTGAGGCTTGGCGTGTCGGCCGAGGCGATCATGTGATCGATCAGCAAAAACTCGTTGACGGTGGACGCCACTTCGGCGGTGAAAATCGGATAATCGGCGCTCGCCCAGGGCTGGTGGCTGCTTGCGAGCATGGAATGCACGCCGTGGCCCCACTCATGGGCATAGGTCGAGACGTCGCTGTAGTGGCCGTTGAAATTCATCAGGACATACGGGTGCACATCATAGGCCGCGCCATTCATATAGGCCCCTGAGCGTTTGCCCCTGGCCGGGTAGGCGCTGGTCCAGTCGGCGTCGGTGGCCTCTTTTAACAGCGCCTGATACGCCTGCCCAAGCGGTTGGGTAGCCTCACGCGTCAGCGCCCTGGCCTGATTCAGATCAAACTCCGGGGCGCGGGCAATCAGCGGCGGATAGATGTCGTAGTAGCGCAGTGTCTCGACGCCAAGCAGGCGCTGCCTGAGCTTTAGATAGCGATGGAGGCTGTCGAGGTGTGCGTTGGCCGAGGCCACCAGTTGATCGTAGACCCCAACCGGGATGTCATTGCCTGAAAGCGCGGCGTCGAGGGCGCTGTCGTAGTGGTGCAGGCGCGCGCTGGTGACGTGCGCGGTCACTTCCTTGTTCAAGAGCGCCCCGAAGGTCGTCGCGTAGGTCTGCCATGTGGCCCAGAACGTATCGAAGACCTGCTTTCGTACCGCGCGGTCGTCGCTTTTTCTGAGCGCAGCGTAGCCGGCGTTGTCAAGACGGCGGAGGTCACCGTTGACGGTGATTTCGGGCCAGGGAATGTCGGCGTTCGACAGCAGCGAGTAGCTTTCTTCCGAGGAGGTCACGGGCGCCAGCGCCGCCAGCGCGGATTCGGTCTCGGCGCCGAGGATATGCGGCGCCTGCTCGCTGATGCGGGTCAGTCGGTAGCGGTAATCGGCAAGCACCGGGCGAGTCGCCCAGTCGGCCAGCGTTTCGGGCGGCATCTCGGCAAGCGCCGGGGTCACGAAGCCGGTCACGCTGTCGAGTCGCGCCCCGAGCTGCGTTATGCGGTTCTGGCGTTCCTGAGCGCGGTTGTCACTGAGGTTTTCATCGGCAGTGAGGCTTGCAAAGACCGCCAGGCGCGCCGTGGTCTTTTCCACCTCGCCGATGGCGTCAAGCGCCCTGGCGAGCGTTTCGGGCGACTCGGCAAGCTTGCCTTTAAAACGCGAGAGGGCATCGATGTCCCTGGCGGTGCGCTTGAACTGCGCCTGCCAGGCCTCGGGCGAGGCGTAGAGGTCGCCGAGTGACCACTGCCCTTCGGCGGATGGGGCCGGGGGTCTGGTGGATGTGGATGAGGCGGGGGGCTCGGCGGCCCAGCCCATTGAGGCGGTGCACGTCAGTGCAACGCCTGCACACACGGCGCGTAATGAGAACCTGCCAGACATCGTGACCTCGCTTGAATTAGAAAACGGCGAACCCAGTGTAGCATCGCCGGCCTGGCCGGAGCCGTGGCAATGTACAAGGCGGGCGGACTTGATATGCTCGGCCCCCCTGGGTGTTTCCATTTCGCGCGTAGTTCGATCTCACGCGCGGTCACTTATCGTGCGTCTTTACCGGAGCCTGCCATGAGCGCATCTCGCCTCCCTCTGTCCTACTACGCCGCCACCGCGAGTGATGCCTCACAACGTGCGCCGCTCAAGGGCGCGCTTGACTGCGATGTGTGTGTGGTCGGAGGCGGGTTTACCGGCGTGTCCACGGCGCTGCATCTCATCGAGCGCGGGTTTGATGTGGTACTGCTGGAGGCCGAGCAGCTCGGGTTCGGGGCCTCCGGGCGCAATGGCGGCCAGATCGTCAACAGCTACAGCCGGGACATGGACGTGATCGAGGCCCGTTACGGCGCTGAGACCGCGCGGGCGCTCGGGAGCATGGCGTTCGAGGGCAACCGCATCATTCGTGAGCGCATCACGCGCTACGCCATCGACTGCGATTTGAAAGAGGGCAATCTGTTCGCTGCATGCACCGAGCGCCAGTGGCAGGGCCTCAAGGCCCATCAGGCACTGTGGGCGCGCTATGGCCACGCAGAGCTCGAGCTTCTGGGCCGTGATGCCTACCGGCGTGAGGTGGGCAGCAAGCGCTACACCGGCGTGCTGATCGATCATTCTGGCGGGCACCTGCACCCGCTCAATCTGCTGCTCGGGCAGGTGCTGGCGTTCGAAGCCCAGGGCGGGCGCGTCTTTGAGGGCTCACCGGTCATCTCGGTCACGCCGGGCGAGCCCGCGTGCGTGCGTACCGAGCGCGGCGAGGTGCGGGCGAGCAAGGTGGTGCTGGCCGGCAACGCCTACATGAGCGGGTTACTGCCCGACATGGAGCGCCGTTCGATGCCCGCCAGCACGCAGATCATTACCACCGAGCCGCTCACCGACGCGCAGGCCCGGGCGCTGCTTCCGACCGACCGCGCGGTGGAAGACTGCAACTACCTGCTGGACTACTACCGGCTGACGGCGGATCAACGCCTGCTCTACGGCGGGGGCGTGAGTTACGGCGGTCAGGATCCGAACAGCATCGAAGGCGCGATTCGCCCCAAGCTTTTGACCACTTTTCCGGAGCTCTCGGACGTTCGGATTGACTACGCCTGGAGCGGCAACTTTCTGCTGACGCTCAACCGATTGCCCCAGTTCGGCCGAGTGGAGACCAGCGTTTATTACGCGCAGGGCTATTCCGGTCACGGCGTGACCTGTTCCCACCTGGCCGGATGCCTGATGGCCGAGGCACTTGCCGGCGATGGCAGCCGCTTCGATGCCTTTGCAGGCATTGCGCACCGTCGGCTGCCGGGCGGGCGTACGTTCAGCGTGCCGCTGAGCGCACTGGGCGCCTGGTACTACCAGCTGCGCGACCGGCTCGGCTGGTAGCGTGGCCCTGTCCCATGCATTCCCTACACGTGGCGTAGATACCAGTCGTACTCAAGCGTACTGACCCGAGCCATCGCCTGCTCGCGTTCGGCGCGCCGATTGGCGCAGTAGACAAAATGAAACGCATCCCCAAGCGACGCTTTCAGGGCATCGCTGTGTTCGAACAGGCTCAGGGCCTCGCGCCAGCTGTTGGTGAGACTGGGTGCGAGCTGGGTGTAGGCGTTGCCGGCAATGGGTGCGCCCGGCGCCGTCCGGTGATCAAGCCCGTACAGAATCGATGCCAGAAGCGTTGCAAGCAGCAGGTAGGGGTTGGCGTCGGCGCCGGCCACGCGGTGTTCGAGCCGACGGGCGTGGTCGGGGCCTGACGGAATCCGGATCGCCACCGAGCGATTATCCACCCCCCACGATGGCGCCATCGGGACGTAAAGCCCGGGCTGAAACCGGCGAAATGAATTCAGGTTGGGGGCGAACACCGCCATCGACGCAGGCATCAGCTCGAGCAGCCCACCGATGGCGTGGCCGAGTGTGTCGCTTCCGGTGAGGGCGCCGTTATCGGCGGCGAAGAGATTGGTGCCGTGGGCGTCTTCAAGGCTTATGTGCACGTGAGCGCCGCTTCCGGCCTCATCGCCGAAGGGCTTGGCCATGAAGGTGGCCTCAAGGTCGTGCTGTTCGGCGACGCCGCGAATCAGGCGCTTGAGCAGTACGGCGCTGTCGGCGGCGGCGAGTGCGTTGCTTGAGTGAATCAGGTTGATCTCGAACTGGCCGGGCGCGCATTCCTTCAACGCGCTGTCGAGCGGCAACCCCTGAGCGCGGGCCGCGGCCTGAATGTCTTCAAGCACACCTGCGTACTCATCGAGCTCGTTCATGGCGTAGAGCTGACTCTGTACGGCGCGCTCGCCGGTGCTCGGGGCGCAGGGCGGATGAATGCGCCCGCGGGCGTCACGCCGGCGCTCGACCAGATAGAACTCAAGTTCGAGCGCCACTACCGGCGTCAGCCCGCGCTCGGTGAACCGCGAGAGCGTCTGCGCCAGCACGTGGCGCGGGTCTGCAAAAAACGCGGTGCCGTCGGGCTCGAACATGCTCATCAACACCTGAGCCCGGCCCGGGCGCCAGGGCGTCGGGGCGAATGTGTCGGCCAGGGGCCAGCAGGTGCGGTCACCGTCGCCGGAATCAAGCCCGAGGCCGGTTTCCTCGATGGTGTTGCCGCAGATGTCGAGGGCAAACAGCGAGGCGGGAAGCTGAATGCCCTGAGTGCAGGCCTTGAGCAGACCGTCCCGGGGCAGGCGCTTGCCGCGCATCACGCCGTTGAGGTCGCTGATGAGCACATCGACAGTCTCGACGTCGGGATGGCCGTCAAGAAAGGCTCGGGCGGTTTGGACAAGGGAAAAGGGCATGAGCCACCTGATTGCGCAAGAGAACGGATGTTTGCATGGTTTGCGCTGGCCAGGCCCGTGTCAATCGACATGACGTCGACAGCACGGGCGTGTGTGTTTTTCGTTTACGCGACGCGGTCGATGAACGACGCCTCGATCAATTTTCGGGTGTAGTCGACCCGGGGCGCGGTGAAGATGGCCTCCGACGGACCGTGTTCCACCACGGCGCCGTCTTTCATCACCAATACGGTATCGGACATCGCCCGCACCACCGAGAGGTCGTGGCTTATAAATACGTACGTAAGCCCGTGTTTCTTTTGAAGCTCGCGCAAAAGGTTCACCACCGTGACCTGCACCGAGCGGTCTAGCGCCGAGGTCGGCTCGTCGAGCAGTAGAAATTCCGGCTTCAGTACCAGCGCGCGGGCGATGGCAATGCGCTGGCGCTGGCCGCCGGAAAATTCGTGGGGGTAACGCGCCCGCATGGCCGGGTCGAGTTTTACCTCGCCGAGCGCCTCGATCACGCGAGCCTCGCGCTCGCGCCGGGAAAGCTCCGGAAAGTGCACCTTGAGCCCTTCGCTGATGATCTCGCCGACCGTCATTCGCGGTGACAGCGAGCCGAACGGGTCTTGAAACACCACCTGAAGGCGCTTTCTAAGCGGGCGCAGCGCTTTCTGATCGAGCGGCTGCAGCGCCATCTCGTCGAACACGATCTGCCCGGTGCTCGGCAAGAGCCGCAGCAGCGCCCGGCCGAGGGTCGATTTGCCCGAGCCGGACTCGCCGACGATGCCGACGGTCTGGCCGCGGCGAACGCGAAGGTCGATGCCGCGAACCGCTTCAAACGTTTCATCGGGGCGAAAGAGGTGGCGCTTGGTGGTGAAGCGCACATGAACGTCGCGGGCATCGAGCACCACCGGGGCGTCGTCGGCGACCGGCGCCTTGACGCCGTCGGGTTCGGCGGCAAGCAGCATGCGGGTGTAGTCGTGGCTCGGGTTGGCGAACACGTCGCGGGTTGGCCCCTGCTCGACCAGATCACCGTGCTGCATCACGCAGACCCGGTCGGCGACGTGGCGAACCAGATTCAAATCGTGGGTGATGAACAGAATCGCGAGGCCATAGCGTGCCTGAAGCTCGCCAAGCAGTTCCAGAATCTGGGCCTGTACGGTGACGTCGAGCGCGGTGGTCGGCTCATCGGCAATCAAGAGCTTCGGCTCGCAGGCGATCGCCATCGCGATCACCACGCGCTGGCGCTGGCCGCCGGAAAGCTCATGGGGGTAGCTTTTTATCCGCCGTTCGGGTTCGGGGATACCGACCTGTTTCAAGAGCTCGAGTACCCGGGCACGGGCCTTGTTGCCGCGAAGGTCGGTGTGTTTTTCGAGCACTTCGCGAATCTGGCGTTCGATGCGATGCATCGGGTTGAGCGAGGTCATCGGCTCCTGAAACACCATGCCGATGTCGTTGCCGCGCAGTGCCCGAATGTCGCGGTCTTTGAGGTTCGTTAGGGTCTTGCCGTCGAAGCGAATCTCGCCCTCGATGCGGGCAAGTTCCGGCAGCAGGCGCATGATGGCGGTGGAGGTGACCGACTTGCCGGAGCCGGATTCGCCGACCAGCGCAACGGTTTCGCCGGCCTTGACCTCAAGGCTTACGTCCTTGACCGCGGTGACCGGGCCGGTAGGCAGATCGAAGGTGACGCTCAGGTGAGCGAGTTCAAGCAGTGCAGACACGGTGGCCTCCGATCAGCGGGTTTTCGGGTCGAGGGCGTCGCGCAGCCCGTCGCCGAGAAAGTTGAGACAAAAAAGCGTCACGGCCAGAAAGACCGACGGCACGATCAGCATCCACGGCGCGCTTTCCATCATGTCCTTGCCTTCGCTGATCAACACGCCCCAGCTGGTGAGCGGCTCCTGCACGCCAAGGCCCAGAAACGACAGAAAGCTTTCCAGCAGGATGACCTTGGGCACGGTCAGGGTGACGTAGATGATGACCGGGCCCAGGGTGTTGGGAATCAGATGGCGTCGCACGATGGTCGGCCCGCCAACGCCTAACGCGTGGGCGGCCTCGATGAATTCCCGGCGCTTGAGCGCCAGCGTCTGGCCGCGCACGATACGCGCCATGTCGAGCCATTCCACCGCGCCGATGGCGGCGTAGATCAAGAAGATATTGCGGCCGAACACCACCATCAGAAGGATCACCAAAAACATGAACGGCAGCGAGTACATGATGTCGACGAAGCGCATCATCAGATTGTCGGTGCGCCCGCCGACGTAGCCGGCCACCGCCCCGTAGAGCACGCCGATCACCAGCGAGACAAAGGTGGCCACCAGCGCCACCGACAGCGAAACCTGGCCGCCGAACAGGGTGCGCACCAGAATGTCGCGGCCGTTAGCGTCGGTGCCGAAATAGTGGCCGTTTTCAAGCGAGGGGGCGGTCTGGAAGTTGCTCCAGTCGACTTCATCGAGCGCCCAGGGCAGCAGATGCGGACCGATAAAGCAGATCAGCGCCATCAGCGTGAGAATCACAAGGCTCGCCATGGCGGCCTTGTTCTGCTTGAGCCGGCGCCAGGCTTCGCGGCCGAGGCTCTCGCCGGTGTTCTTGTCAGGCCCGGCCGGTGGGTTGGGGCCGCCGGCGGGCAGCGGCGTATCGTCGTGCTCGCCGCGGTAGGGGGTCGTCGTCGAGGTCATGAGGCGCTCTCGCGTTGGTTGTTATAACGGCTCGATCTTCATGGCGAATCAGTCGTTGTATCGAATCTGGGGGTCAAGGGCGGAATACAGCAGATCCACCAGCAGGTTCATCAGCACGATCAGCGCGCCGTAGAACACCACCGTGCCCATCACCAGGGTGTAGTCGCGGTTGAGCGCGCCCTGCACGAAGTAGCGGCCGATGCCCGGGATGCCGAAAATCTGCTCGATCACCACCGAGCCGGTGACGATGGCGGCAATCGCCGGGCCGAGATACGACACTACCGGCAAAAGCGAGGGGCGAAGCGCGTGGCGCAGCACCACCTGTACTTCCGAAAGGCCCTTGGCGCGGGCGGTGCGGATGAAGTGGCTGCCCATGGTTTCGATCATCGAGGCGCGCATCATGCGGGCGATGTAGGCGATCTGCTGAATCGACAGCGCGATCACCGGCAGCACCAGGTTGGGCAGGGCGCCGCCGTTCCAGCCGCCGGCCGGTAGCCAGCCGAGCAGCACCCCGAACACCAGCGCCATGATCGGCGCGATCACGAAGTTCGGTACCGCGATGCCGCCAAGCGCCAGCGACATCACCAGATAATCGATGGTGCTGTTGCGCTTGAGCGCGGCGATCACCCCAAGCGGCAGCCCGATCAAAAGCGCAAGGCCGATCGCGAGCCCGCCGATTTCAAGGCTTACGGGAAAGCCCTGCATGATCAGCTCGGTGACCGAAAAATCCTTGTACTTGAACGACGGCCCGAAATCGCCCTGAGCCAGGTTGCCCATATAGCGCAGATACTGCATCGGCAGGGGTTCATCAAGGTGATAGGCCGCCTTGAGGTTGGCCTCGATTTCAGGCGGTAGCTGCCGTTCGCCGTCAAACGGGCCGCCAGGCGCTGCACGCATCAGGAAAAACGAGATCGTGATCACGACCAGAAGCGTAGGCACGGCAAAGGCCAGCCGTTTCAGGGTGTAGCTCAGCATGGGCGGTGGCCTCCATGGCGTCGTGCACTGAGTGCCATGTCATTCTCCAGAGTGTGAGGGGGTGGATGGGGGCGCAAGGGACAGAAAGCGCAGCGGATGCTCATCCATGACGTTGTCTTCAAAGCCCTGCACCCTGGGGGAGACCAGGTGGTTCGAGACGTATTCAAAAATGGGGAGCACCGCGTAGTCGTCCAGAAGCGTTTGTTCGGCCTGTCCGAGCACCCTTCGTCTGTCCGCCGCATTGGCGGTGTGAGCGCTTTTTTCGATGAGCGCGTCAAGCCGGGCGTTTTGATAGCCGCTGGCGGCCGCAGCACTGCCGCCAGCGGCGTAGCTTCCGACCAGGTCGATCGGGTCGTTGACGGTCGCGACCATGCCGTAGCGGGCGATGTCGAACTGGCCCTGCTTGATCGCGGCGTAGTGCACCGCACCTTCCGAGTTATAGAGCTCGACAGTGACCCCGAGCGGTTTCCACATCGCCGCCACCGCGACGGCGACTTTCTTGTGGTCGTCATCGGTGTTGTAGCGAAGGGTCAGCGTGAGCGGGGTGTCCGGGCCGTAGCCGGCCTCGCGCATCAGCGCCCTGGCCTTTTCGACGCGCTCGGCGTAGGGGGCATCGAGCCCCGGCATGGTGACGCCGTCTGCGCCACTCATGGCCTCGGGCACGAAGCGATGACTTGGGCGCATGCCGGTGCCGAGCACCTTGTCGGTGATGATCTCGCGCCGGACGACCAGGTTCAGCGCCTTGCGGACACGGGCGTCGGCCAGGGCGCCGTCGCGCACGTTGAACATGTAGAAATACTCGCCGGCCCACGGCGCCGTGCGAAGCGCGTCGGGCCTTTGGGCGCGCACCCAGTCGATTCGGCTCGAGGGCACCTGGGCAAACGACAGATCGATCTGATCGTTTCGGAACCTACGAATGGCGTCGTTGGTGTCCTCGAGTGGGTACATCACCACGCGGTCAAGCGCGACGGTGTCGGCGGCGTAGAACGCGGGGTTTTTCTCGAGTGTGAGCTGCGACTGCGGGTGCCACTCGCCAAGCGTAAATGCACCGCTGACCACGGTGTTGCCCGGAACGATCCAGCGCTTAGTGGTGCTTAAAACGTGGCGCGGCAGCGGCGCGGCCTCGCCCATGGCCATGGCCTGCAGGAAGTAGCCGCTCGGGTGGTCAAGCGTGATCTCGAGCGTGTGGGCGTCGAGGGCCTTGACGCCGAGCGCCTCCGGCGCCCGCTCACCGCGGTTGACCGCCCGCGCGTTATGGATCGCGTAATAGAGGTTGGCGTTGTGGTTGGCGGTGGCCGGCATCAACAGCCGGCGCAGGCTGAACACGGCGTCCTCGGCAGTGATCGGTGTGTCATCGGACCAGCGCGCGTCTCGCAGGTGAAAGGTGTAGACGGTGCCGTCATCGGATACGTCCCAGCGCGAGGCCAGCCCTGGAATCAGGCGGCCATCGGCGGCGGTGTCGACCAGGCGGTCGAACATCGCCTTTTGAATCCGTGAATCCCAGTGATTCGCCGATTTTTGCGGATCGAGCGAGCCGGGTTCGCCTTCGTTATCCACGTGAAGCGTGGCGGCCTGGGCGGTGCCCAGGCTCAAAAGAAGAGGCAGTGCGGTAAGCAGCGTGCGCCAGTGAACGGCCATGAAAGACTCCTTTTTTGTTATTGAGTTTTTTTTATTGAGCTTGTTTTTATTGAGTGTGTCGCTATTGAGGCCCGTCGGTGCGCACGGCCGGTCAGTGGTCTGAATCGACGAACTTGATCCACCGCGACAGGTGTCGGTTCAGGACGTTGTCGGCAAAGCCCGTGAGCTTCGGGTTCACCAGATTGCGCGAGGTGTCGATGTAGATCGGGATCAAGGCGTAGTCTCCAAGCATCTGCCGTTCGGCGCGCTCGAGCAGGGTCTGACGGGTCTCCGGGTCCTGGGTACGGGCGGCGCGAGACATTAGTTCATCGAACGCATCGCTTTGATAGCCGCCGTAGTTCTTGGCCGCGCCCTGCTCGAGAATGCCGAGGAAGTTGGCGGCATCGTCAAAATCAGCAACCCAGCTGGCGCGGCCGACATCGAACGTGCCCGCGGCGAGGTCTGCGTAGTGCACGCGGCCTTCGGCGTTGATCAATGAGGTCTTGATGCCAAGTGGCTTCCACATCGAGGCCAGCGCGATCGCGATGCGCTTGTTGGCCTCGGTGGTGGAGTAGCGAAGCGTCAGCTCGAGCGGGCGGTCCGGGCCGTAGCCGGCGTCGCTCAGAAGGCGCTTGGCGCGCGTCATGCGCTCATCCATTGGCGCCTCAAGCCCCGGCATGGACTGGGCATCGTACTGATTCACGCCGTCGGGCACGAAGCTGCGGGCGGCGGTGACGGTCCCGTTCATGATCTTGTCAGTGATGATGTCGCGTCGTACTGCAAGGTTGAGCGCCTCGCGCACCCGCGCATCGGCGGTGGGGTGGCCGTCGCGCTGGTTGAGTGCGAAATAGTAATTGGCAAGCTGGGGGGCCAGATGCACCGCGCCCGGCAGCTGCTCTTTCAGCGCGTCATACCGCTCGGGGGGGAAATCGCGAACGAGGTCGAACTCACCGGCACGGAACCGTCTCAAGCCGGTATTGCGGTTTTCGATCGGATAAAACGTGACACCGTCGAGCGAGACGCTCGCGGCGTCATGAAAATAGGTGTTTTTCTGCGTGCTCAGATGGTCGTTGGCCACCCAGTCGGTCGGGGTGAACGCGCCATTGGTGACGATGTGCTCGGGCTCGGCCCAGTGATCGCCGAACTGATCCAGTACGTGGGTCGGCACCGGCGAGGCGGCGATGTTGGCCAGAAGCGCCTCGAAGTAGGGCGTGGGTCGCTCCAGGTGAAACACCACCGTGCGCGCGTCCGGCGCGTCCACACCGAGGGTCTCCGGGGCGGCGGTGCCTTCCGTGATCGCACGGCCGTTCTTGATCGGGTAGAAGAGGCTTGCGTAGACGGCGGCGTTGCTTGGCGTCATCAAGCGGGTAAAGGCGCGCTTGAAATCGTCTGCCACCACCGGTTCGCCGTCGGACCAGCGGGCGTCGTCTCTGAGGGTGAACGTCCAGGTCAGGCCATCGTCGCTGACCTGCCAGGATTTGGCAGCGCCGGGGATGTACTGGCCCTCCGGCGAGAGCGTCACCAGGCCTTCGTAAATGTCGCCCAGAATGTCGTTTTCCCACACGCTGCCACCGATGTGGGCGGTGTCGAGCGAGGCGGGATCGCCCTGGGTGCCGACACGCAGGGTATCGGCCATCGCCGGGGCAACGCCGAGCCCGAGCACGAAGGTCGCACCGAGCAGTCGGCGACCGAGAAGGGAAAGAACGTGAGGGCGCATCGAAGGCATCTCCTGGGCTTTGGTCAACGTCATCATGAAAGAAGTAAGCGCGCGCTTATCCTAGCGAGCTGTCGGCCGCTTCGCGAGAAGGAGACGCGCGAAACGGCCAAGTCCTTTACGACGCGTCAGGGTGTGAAACTCACCCAGCGAGAGAGATGGTCGTCCACCGGGTTGTCCTGCCAACCGGTAAGCGCCGGATTGACCAGGTTGCGGGTGACGTAATAAAGCAGTGGTGCGGCGGCGTTGTCATCGATGGCAATGCGCTCGGCGTCCTGCAGCAGCGCCTCGCGTTTGTCGGCATCGAGGGTGGTCGAGGCCTTGGTCATTTTCTGGTCGAACGCCTGGCTCGAGTAGGCGCCGTAATTGTTGCCGGCGCCGGTGCCCAGTAGCGCCAGAAAATTCTCGGCGTCGTTGTAGTCGGCGACCCAGCCGGCGCGGGCGACGTCGAAATCGCCCTGGGCGATGGCCTGATAGTGCACGGTGGCCTCGGCCTGCTGCATGTGCACGCGCACTCCGAGCGGTTTCCACATCGCCGCGACGGCAATGGCGATCTTCTTGTGTTCATCGCTTGAGTTGTAGCGCAGCGTAAGGTCGAGCGGGTTGTCCGGCCCGTAGCCTGCCTCCTTCATCAAGGCGCTTGCCCGCGCCATGCGCTCGTCCATCGATTGCCCCTTGAACGGCAGCTCCTGATGGGTGTAGTGGTGCACGCCCGGTGGTACGAAGGCGTAGGCCGGGAGAAAAGTGCCGGCCATGATCTGCTTGGCCAGTACCTGATGGCGAATCGCCAGGTTGAGCGCTTCGCGCACCTTCGGGTCGGCCGTGGGCTCCCCCTGGCGCTGATTGAACACGTAGTAGTAACTGCCAAGCATCGGGCTCATGTGCGTGGCCTCGGGCAAGTTCTCCTTGAGCCACTGATAGCGGCTCGAGGGGTACTCGCGCAGCACATCGAGTTCTCCAGCGCGAAAGCGGGAGATGCCGGCGTTGCGGTCTTCGGTGCTGTAGTAGTTGATCTTGTCGAGCGCGACATCCCGGGCGTCGTAGTACTCGGGGTTCTTGACCGCCGTGATGCGCGATTGAGACACCCACTCGACCGGTTTGAACGCGCCGTTGGTCACGATGTGGTCCATGTCGGTCCAGTCGCGGCCGTATTTCTCGACCGTGTGCCTGGGCAGCGGCATGGCGGTGTAGTGGGTCAGAAGCTCGATGAAGTAGGGCGTCGGCTCGGTGAGCGTGACTTCGAGGGTCTTGCCGTTTTCCCTGGCGACCACGCCGAGCGCGTCCGGCGGCAGTTCGCCGGTATTGACCGCGCGGGCGTTTTTGATCGGGTACAGGTTATAGGCGTACTTGGAGGCGTTTTTCGGGTTCAGGAGATGGCGCCAGCCGAAGACGAAATCGCCTGCGGTGACCGGCGTGCCGTCGGACCATTTCGCGTCGTCTCGCAGGTGAAAGGTGTAGGTTCGACCGTCATCGGAGATGTCCCAGTCGGTCGCAACGCCCGGGATTGCCTCACCCTTCGGATTCTGGGTCACAAGGCCTTCAAACACATCGAGCAGTACATCCGATTCCCAGGTGCCGCCCGAGACCTGAGAGGTATCGAAGGAGGCGAGTTCGCCGATGACTCCGATGTTGAGCGTCTGCGCCCAGACAGGCGTTGCGGAAAGCAGCGCAGTTGCGGCAAACGCGCCTGCGAACCGTTGAAATGGGGTTTTCATGGCTGAGTATCCTGACTGATTGTTGTGTTCTGGTCGGGTATGGCCCGGGTCAACGATTGTTATGGTGCTTAGTATATGACCGAAGTTGACCATACAGTCAGAAAATGCGCCTTGTCCAGATATCCCTAATGATCCGATGCGATAAAAGCCGACGGCCGATCAGGCAGAAGGGGAGCGACGTGCGCATAAAAAAAAGACCCGTCGTCGGGTCTTTAAAAAGGAGAAGCACAGGGGCGTTTCAACTGCGGCGCGCCCCAAGGCTTCCGAAGCGGCGCTTGAACTGCGCGGCGCGCCCTTCGGTGCCGACCGAGCGCTGCTTGCCGGTATAGAACGGGTGCGACGCCGAGGAGATGTCCAGCCGGATCAGCGGGTAGCTGTTGCCGTCGTCCCACTCGATGGTTTCGCTTGAGGACATGGTCGAGCCGGTCTTGAAGTACACATCGGCGCTGGTGTCGTAGAAAACGACCTTACGGTACTCGGGGTGGATGCCTGATTTCATAAATCCTCCTTGGTTTTTAATTATGTTATTTCATAACAATAGTGGAGGTAAAGACCCTTGCCCTTGTTTTAGAGGCGGGCACTTTTTCGTGTTTTAGACGCTAATTGAGTTTTTTCGAATGTTTTTGGCGCCATAAAGCGATAATTTACCCTGGCCGATAGTCAAAATAAGCGTCACCCGCTTTTTCGGTACAGGGAATTCTCAATGGCAGAGCCATCTGCGACGACGCCTTCCTCGGAGGAGGGCGGATCAGTCGAGCTTCGCGATCCTCTTTCCATCATGCACGCCCTCGAAGGGCTGGCGTATCAGCCGTGCAGTATTTCCGTCTGTTTCGAGGATCATTCCGAGACCCGCTATCCCGCGCGTTTCGAATTTTTCGATCATGTGGAAAAGCGTCTTCAGATTCGAGTCACGAACATGCCGGGGCTGGAGGCGGCCTTCATGGAATCAGGGCGCCTGATCCTGATTGCTGAGAGCGCGCAGCAGGTGGTGCGTTTTAGCGGCCTTTGCATCCAACGGACGCGCCATGTCGAGGACGGGCGAGTGCTTGAGACCGGGCTTCCGGAGGCGCTTCATACGGATTCGAAGCGCCAGAGCGCGCGCGTTTCATTGACGTCGGGCATGAAGGTGCCGCTCGAGCTGGTGTGTTTCGAGGGGCAGGCGGCAATACGGGGGCGGCTCGGCGACATCTCGAACGGTGGATGCATGATGGAGTTGCCGCTGTCGCGGTGTGGTCCACTCCGAGTGGGCATGACGGTGTCACTGTCGATGGTGTTTCCAAGCGAAGAACGGTTTGAGGTATCGGCAGAAATTCGCTACGTCAGGCCCTTGGCCGCCTCCCACCACGCTCGGGTTGGGCTTGCCTTTCTAAGCCTTGCTCAGGCGCAGATGCAGCAGTTGATGCACATTCTGAGCGAAACAGAGCGCGAGGTGGCCTGGCGAAACGGGGAGGCCATGCAGTTTGCCGGGGCATCGACGCTCTACGTTGCAACCGTTGCCCGAAAAGGGCAGCGCCGCACCCGAGGCCGGCCTGTCGAAGTGCGCTCACCCATGGTCGATGATCTGCGAGATATCGTGCGCACTCAGCACCTTTACCTGCTGGCGTTGCAGCAAAAGACCCCCCTGCCGGAGCGCGCCCTTGCCAAGAGCGCCGACCGGTTGATCCAGCTTCTCAAACACAATCGCCAGCAGATGTTCTACGCGCTCGGGTGTCTTTCCGATGAGCCGCAGTGGGTTCAGCATTCGCTTTGTGTATCGTGCCGGCTGTGCGACCTGATGCTGGCCGAACCCGAGCATGCGTCGCGGGCTCGTTCGGCGATGCTTGCCGCGCTTGTGCACGACATGGGCAAGGCGATGATGGTCGGCTCTGAGTTTCCAACGCTCGAGGGTGAATTCGAGGCCGATCGCCGCCAGCGCTTTCGCCAGCATGTGCCGGTGTTGCTTGAGGCGCTCGAGGCCAATGCGCAGGTGGAAAAGGCCATGTGCCTTGAAATCATTCAGGGCATCAACGAGCGCCTGGATGGCTCTGGCTATCCCGATGGGCTCGAGGCCGAAGCGCTGACGCCGCTGTCGAAAATGGCGGCGGTGATCGATGTGATCGATGCGATGATGCGCCCGAGGGGTGATCGCCGATCGAGCACGGCGATGGAGGCCTATCGATTCGTCTATCAACATCCGGAGCAGTTCGAGCGGCACTGGGTCACTCGCTACGTGCAGCGCCACGGGTTCTATCCGATCGGTAGCCTGGTGCGGTTTTCGCGCGGGTATCTGGCGTGGGTGATGCGTCTTGATGAGTCGGGGCAGCCGACTCGAGTGCGGGTGGTGCGCGATCTTCGCCAGCAGGAGGTGGTGTTGAACCAGGTGCTCGAGCGCGTCGATTTCGCACAGCTCGGTGAGCTCGAATCGCTGGTGTCGCCGGAGCCATACGAGCTGACGGCGTATTAGCGGGGCGGCAGGTAAAGGCGCGCGGCCTCGGCCGCGCGCCTTCGATGCTTATTTCTCGATGGAGATCCAGCGGGAGGGGTGCATGTCGAGGGCGTTGTTGGCCCAGCCTTCAAGGTCTGGGTTGACCAGGTTGCGCGAGCTGTAGGTGTAGATCGGCGTGAGCGGGTACTCCGAAAGCGCCAGTGTTTCGGCGCGCTCCATCAAACTTTCCCGGGCATCGGCGTCCTGCTCGGTGTCCGATCTTGCCATCAATGACTGATATTCGGTGTTCTGGTAGTCCCCGTAGTTGTTCGATTTCTGAAGCAGCAGTTGCAGGAAGTTCTGGGCATCATCGATGCTCGAGATCCAGGCGGCGCGGCCCACCTCGAACTTGCCGGCCATCAGGTCGGCGTAGTGCACGTTGGCTTCGGTGTTTTGAAGCTGCGCCTTGACCCCGAGCTGTTTCCACATGGCCGCAACGGCGACGGCAATGCGCTTGTGCTCATCGCTCGAGTTGTAGCGAAGCGTGAGCTCGAGCGGTTTGTTCGGGCCGTAGCCGGCTTCTTCCATCAAGGCCTTGGCGGTGTTCAGGCGCTCCGCGTACGGGGCATCAAGGCCTGGCTGCGGCTGGGCGTCGTAGTGGCTGGTGCCGGGCGGAACCAGGGTCGTCGCGGGCGTGACGGCGCCATCGAGCAGTTTCTCGGCGATGACCTCGCGGTTGATGGCAAGACTCAACGCCTTGCGTACGCGCACATCCGTGACCGGTGAGCCGTCCTTCAGGTTGTAGACGTAGTAATAGGTGCCAAGCGATGGGTAAAGCTGGGTCGCATCCGCGAGGTTTTTCTTGAGCCACTGATACCGCGAGGCGGGGAAATCGCGCAGGATGTCGAGCTCGCCGGCACGAAAGCGTTGAATGCCGGCGTTCTTGTCTTCCATCGGGAAGTAGTCGACGCCCTCGAGGCTGACGGCGTCGGCGTCATGGAAATGCGGGTTCTTGACGGTGGTCAGCTCGGAGTGCGAGACCCACTTGGTCGGCTTGAACGCGCCGTTGGTCTCGATATGGCCGATATCGCTCCATTTGGCGCCGTATTCCTTCTTGAGGTGCGCTGGAATCGGGTAGCCGATCGGCAGCACCAGCGATTTGAAGAAGTACGCCGTAGGCTCGCTCAGGGTCAGGACCAGCGTTTTGCCGTTGTCTTTCGATTCGGCGCCGAGGCTGTCGAGGGGCTTGTCGCCGGCATTGATCGCCTGGGCGTTCTTGAGCGGGTAAAGGCGCTGTGCGTAGTTGGCGGCCGTTTCGGGGTCGAGCTGGTGGCGAAGCCCGGCGACGAAGTCGTCTGCGGTCACGGCCGTGCCGTCTGACCACTTGGCGTCGTCTCTTAGATGAAACGTGTAGGTGGTGCCGTCCTCGCTGATCTCCCACGAGTTGGCAACGCCCGGGATGACTTCGCCGTCGGCGCTGATCGAGACCAGCCCTTCGTAGATGTCGCGCAGGATGTCCTCTTCCCACACGCCGCCGGTGATCTTGGCCGGGTCGAGCGAGGAGGGGTCGCCGCTGATGCCGACGTTGAGGGTCGCCGCCATCGTGAGTGGCGCTGCCCCAAGCCCGAGAGCGAGTGCAAGGGCTTGATGTGTCTTCTTCTTGTACATGATCGATTCCCTGAAAAGATAATGAACCCGGTGCCCAGTATAGACAGGCACCCGGGCGAAATGCGTGGTTCGTGTCAAGTGACTGAGATGGGCGTCGGTGGTCAGGGGTGAGGCTTGATGGGCCTGACTTTTCGAGCCCGATCAAGCGCTCGCGGATGACGCCAGGGCGGCGCCTTGGCTACAATGGCGTCCTTTCGCCCGCAGGACGGGCCCGTGGCAACAGAGGACGATCATGCAAGAGATCAACCCGATTTATCAGCACATCAAGGACCTGTCCGAACGGACAGACGTCCTGAGGGGGTATCTTTGACTATGCCGAAAAGAAGGATCGGCTGGAAGAAGTAACCCGGGAGCTTGAAAACCCGAACGTCTGGAACGACCCGGACTACGCCCAGAAGCTCGGGCGCGAGCGCGCGCAGCTCGAAAACGTGGTGGCAACGCTCGATGGCCTGACTCAAGGCGTCAGTGACAACGAGGAGCTGTTGGAGCTGGCGGTGATGGAAGACGACGAGGGCACGGTCGAAGAGGTGCGCGCCGAGCTCGACCGTCTCGAAACCCAGCTCGAGAAGCTGGAATTTCGTCGGATGTTCTCGGGCGAGATGGACGCCAACAACGCCTACCTCGATATCCAGTCCGGCTCCGGCGGCACCGAGGCGCAGGATTGGGCCAATATCCTGCTGCGCATGTATCTGCGCTGGGCCGAGCATCACGGCTTCAAGGCCGAGCTTACAGAGCTCTCGGCCGGCGATGTGGCCGGCATCAAGTCCGCCACCATTCATATTCAGGGCGAGTACGCCTTTGGCTGGCTTCGCACCGAAACCGGCGTGCATCGCCTGGTGAGAAAGAGCCCGTTCGATTCCGGCGGCCGTCGTCATACCTCGTTCGCCTCCGTGTTCCTGTCACCGGAAGTCGATGACAGCTTCGAGATCGAGATCAACCCCTCGGATCTTCGTGTCGACACCTACCGCTCGAGCGGGGCAGGCGGTCAGCACGTCAACACCACCGACTCGGCGGTGCGAATTACCCATGAGCCCACGGGGGTCGTGGTGTCGTGTCAGAGCCAGCGCAGTCAGCACGCCAACCGTGACTTCGCCATGAAGCAGTTGAAGGCGAAGCTCTGGGAACTCGAGATGCAAAAGCGCAACGCCGCAAAGCAGGAGGCCGAGGAGAGCAAGGCCGACATCGGGTGGGGCAGCCAGATTCGCTCCTACGTGCTGGATGATCAGCGGATCAAGGATCTTCGGACCGGCGTGCAGTCGAGCAACTGCGAAAAAGTGCTCGATGGCGACCTTGACCAATTCATCGTGGCGAGCCTCAAGCAGGGGCTGTAAACCGGGCATCGGCAAGACGCTCAGGGTTCATCAACAGGACAGACCATGTCAGAACAGGACACTTCATCATTCGAGGCCGACGACAATCACCTGATCAGTGAGCGTCGGGCCAAACTGAGCGCGCGGCGAGAGCAGGCCTCAAGCGAGGGCACCAGCGCGTTTCCGAACGACGTCGCCCGCGACGATCTGGCGGCGGATCTGCAAACCGAGCTCGGTGAGTTCGAAAAGCCAGAGCTCGAGCAAAAAGACCGTCATGCGAAAGTGGCCGGGCGCATCATGCGAAAGCGCGGACCCTTCATCGTGATTCAGGACGTGTCCGGCCAGATTCAGCTCTACGTCGACAAGAAAGGGCTGCCGACGGACGTGCTCGACGACATCAAGAGCTGGGACATCGGCGACATCGTCTATGGCCATGGCCCCGTGCACAAGTCCGGCAAGGGCGACCTGTACGTGATGATGGTTGAGGCTCGGCTTTTGACCAAGAGCCTGCGCCCGTTGCCCGACAAGTTTCATGGCCTGACCGATCAGGAAGCGCGTTACCGACAGCGCTACGTCGATCTGATCATGAACCCGGAAGTACGCGATACGTTCCGGATTCGCGCCGGCGTGATCGCCGCGATCCGCCAGTTCTTCAACGAGCGCGCCTTCATGGAAGTGGAAACGCCGATGCTGCAGCCGATTCCCGGCGGCGCAACGGCGCGACCGTTTGTCACCCACCATAATGCGCTCGACATCGACATGTATCTGCGCATCGCGCCGGAGCTTTATCTGAAGCGGCTGGTGGTCGGCGGCTTCGAACGAGTGTTCGAGATCAACCGCAACTTCCGTAATGAAGGGCTGTCGACGCGGCACAACCCTGAATTCACCATGCTTGAATTCTATTGGGCCTACGCTGACTACACCGCGCTGATCGACCTGACCGAGACGCTCCTGCGTGAGGTGGCGCAAAAGGTACTGGGCTCGACCACCGTGCATTATCAGGGCACCGATTATGACCTGGCCCAGCCGTTTGATCGGCTGACGCTGAAGGATTCGATTCTCAAGTACGGCGAGGGCATCGAGGCGACTGAACTTGAATCGCTCGAGACCGCGACGGCGCTTGCCGGACGACTCGGCATCGACGTCAAGCCCGGCTGGGGCCTTGGCAAGGTGCAGACCGAGATCTTCGAGGAGGTTGCCGAACACCGGCTGGACCGCCCGACGTTCATCACCGAGTACCCGGCCGAAGTCAGCCCGCTTGCGCGTCGAAACGACAGTGACCCGTTCGTGACCGACCGCTTCGAGTTCTTCATTGGCGGGCGTGAAATCGCCAACGGCTTCTCGGAGCTCAACGACGCCGAAGATCAGGCCGAGCGGTTCCAGGCGCAGGTGGCGGAGAAGGACGCCGGCGACGTAGAGGCGATGTACTATGACGCCGATTACATTCGAGCGCTTGAGTACGGCATGCCGCCGACCGCCGGTGAGGGTATCGGTATTGATCGCCTGGTCATGTTCCTGGCCAATGCCCCCTCCATTCGGGATGTGCTGCTGTTCCCCGCCATGCGTCCCCAGGCGGGGTAACGCCTGCCGGGTGACGGTGCTTGGCACGGGGCGGCGCGACCGCTACCCTGTGTGTGCCTGAGTGCCCTTGAAACCGAGGGCGCTCCATCGCTTTTAACGCAAGGAGTACACCATGCATCTGGTCAATCGTTCGGCCTTGAGCGTTCGTCCGACCCAGGCGTTCATCGATTGGATCAATTCTCTGGAGCCCACCGAGGGCGATGAGGATCTTCTTCTTGATGATGTCGAGCGCGAAAGCACCGTGTACCTCATTCCGGAGATGGATACCGAGAATGCCTTGCACGCCTATGTTCACGAGCGCTTTGTCGACATTCTCGAGCACGAGTTCGGTGCCTGGGAGGACGATGAAACCCAGTGGCCTGCACCGCGTGATTGGGCACTGTTCAAGGAGTTCGTGCGTCTTGAGTACAGCTACCTGACCGTGGATCTTGACGGCGCGTCACCGCTCTCAAGCGATGACATGGGCGATGACTTTGTCAATGAGGGTCAGGACGATTAAGATGCCCTCTCATTTCAAATGAAAATGAGAAACGGTATCACGTGAAACACTTACTCTCCTCCAAACCGGACGACGACGGCTTACCGCCGCGCGCCCGGGCCTTGGCGATGGCTGCATTGATGCTGTGCTCGTTGATGGCAGTACTCGATATGAACATCGTCAACGTGGCGCTGCCTACCATTGCCGAGACCCTTGATGTCTCTTCCTCGGACGCGATCTGGATCGTCAACGTCTATCAGCTGACCGGCGCTGCCGCCATCTTGACGTTCGCGGCGCTGAGCTACCGAATTGGCGCCTGGCGAATCTACATCGGCGGGCTGATCGTCTTCGTTGCAAGCTCTCTGGGCTGTGCGCTGTCAAATTCACTGACAACGCTGATCGTCTTTCGCGCGTTTCAGGGGTTGGGCGCTGCGGCCATGATGAGCCTGGGGCCGGCGCTTTATCGCTCGGTCTTTCCGTCACGGCTGCTTGGCAGCGCGCTCGGGGTGTCCTCGATGGTGGTGGCAACCGGGGTGGCCGCAGGGCCCACGCTTGGCGGTGTGCTTCTGGCGCTCGGTGACTGGCCGCTCTTGTTTTTGATCAACCTGCCGATGGGGGCCGCCGCACTGGTTCTGACCCTGCGCTATCTGCCGCGTTCAGAGGGCAACGGCGCGCCCTTCGATGTTCTGGGTGCGGTGCTTTCGGCGCTGATGCTCGGCGGTCTGGTTATCGGGGTGGATGAGCTGCGTCGAGAGGGGAGTATGGGCTGGGCGGTCTATCTGACGGTGGGGTTCATCGCCGGCGCGGCCTTTATCCGGCGTCAGCAGCAAATCGATTACCCGCTCTTGCCGTTGGGCATTTTCAGACAGGCGCGGTTTTCGATGGCGGCGGTGACGTCATTTTTCGCCTGGGTCTCTCAGTCGATGGCGTTTCTGAGCGTGCCGTTTCTGCTTCAGAGCGAGCTTGGGTACACGCCGCTCGAATCGGCGCTTCTGTTCACCCCCTGGCCGCTGGCCATCATGTTCACTGCACCTCGGGCTGGACGGCTTGCCGACAGGTTCTCGCCGCCTCTGGTCTGTACCGGTGGTATCATCGTCTTTATCGCAGGCGTCATTGCGTTGGCCACGCTCTCACCGTCAGCGCCGATGTGGGACGTAGCCTGGCGCACGGCGCTTTGTGGTTTCGGGTTCGGGCTGTATCAGTCGCCCAACAATCGTGAGCTGATGGGGAGCCTACCGCGGGCGCAAAGCGGCACCGCCGCCGGAGTGATGGCAAGCGTTCGTACTTTCGGTCAGTCGCTGGGGGCTGCCTTGGTTGCGCTGGCGCTATCTGGAATAATCATCGAGACCTCGCACGCAGGGCTCATCACGCTTGCTCTGAACGTGGCCATCGTGGCGGCACTGATCGCGCTGGCACTCAGCGCCTCAAGACTGACGCGTGCCCGGGCCCTTGTCGATAACGAGTAAAAAAAACGACCCGTGAAGCACACATAACGCACGACATGTTCAACCAGCAGGGGTGATTCAATGCGCATCCAGGAAGTCATAGAACAAAAATTGAAGGACTTGAACCCGGACGTCTTGCAGGTGGAGAACGAAAGCCACAAGCATCATGTGCCACCGAATTCGGAAACGCACTTCAAGGTGACCCTGGTCTCCGAGGCGTTCGAGGGCTTTACTCAGGTCAAGCGTCATCAGCGCATCTACGGCATGCTCTCTGATGAGTTGGCAGGCCCGGTGCACGCCCTTGCACTTCATCTCTACACGCCGAGCGAATGGGACGCCCGTGGCAAGGCGCGCCCTGAATCGCCGAACTGTATGGGCGCCGGACAGTAATGCATCTCCATGGTCAAGTAATGGACGTCCATGGTCAGTGAACCGCAGCGCCGTCAGTACCTTGAAGCAATGGGGCTTCCCACGTGGGAGGCCCGCTATCGCTTGCCGTTTGCAGAGCCGACCGAGGCCTGTGAGTGGGCGCTGCCGGAGATGTCCCCGCGTGGGCCGCGTCAAGGGGTCGAGGCGCTGCGCGATGCAAGCCGAGTCGATGCGCCTGTCCATACGACGCCTGCCCACACGGCACCTGTAACCGCGCCGTCTCAGCCTGGCAAGGCCCAGGCTGATGACGCATCGTCTGTATCACCACGCTCGGCGCGGGCCTTGCTTGAAGGCCACGTTGAGCTTCCCGAGCATGAGAAGCGCGAGTCGGTCACTGAGGCAGTGCCTTCGGAACCCACTCAAGCACCGCTGGCGTTTTCCTGGTCGGTGGCGGCGCTCGAGGGGCGCTGGTTGATCGTCGCGCTCGGGGGCGAGGTCTCGCCTCGGCATCAGGCGCTACTGCGTGCGCTGCTGGCGGCGCGGCGCATCTTCCCAAGTCAGCCGGTCGCGTTCGAATCGTTCGAGTGGCCGATCGTCGAAGGGCTCTTGTGTCACGACCCGCTCGGCGACGCGCAGGACGGCATCCGTGCGTTCATCCGCGGTCGGCAGGAGCGTGGCTGGTTCATCGAGCGCGTATTGACGTTCGGTTCCGATGACACGCTTTCGAGTGTGCTGGGCATCGAGAATGAGCACAGTACGCTGTTAACGCTGCCGGTCTGGCAGGGCCCGGCGCTGGGTGAGCTTGATACGGCCGATGCCAAGCGTGCGCTTTGGGCAGGGCTTGAGCCGTGGCATGAGTGGTGGCATGGATCAACAGATGAGCGAGCGCAACGTTTGGATGAATGAATCAATGTACGACGTGCGGCAGGCCACACTCAGTGACCTTGAGGGCATCGTGGCGCTGGACCAGCGGTGCCATGAAAGCGCCTGGTCCAAGGTCCATTTCGTGCGGGCGTTGGGCAGTCCGGAGCATGAAGTCTGGGGCGTCTGGGAAGATGGCGCATTGATCGGTGTGCTGGTGCTCGGTCTTCAGCCTTTTGACGCCGAAATTGAACTGATCGTCGTGGCGCCGGAACGGCGACGACGCGGGGTAGCTTCCATGTTGGTCATGCGCGGTATCGATTCCGGGCGGGCGCTGGGCAAGGAGCGGCTCTTGCTCGAGGTGCGGGCCGGCAATGCGGCGGCCATCGGAGTCTACGTCAAGCGAGGCTTCATTCAGGATGGCGTGCGTCCGGGGTATTACCCGGCCGACGGGGCAGAGCGGGAAGATGGGGTTTTGATGTCGTACCCGCTTTGTGACCTGGATACGACATCATCGGCCTAGCGTCTCAGCTGTGAGTCGCTTCGGCCTGTGCCGGCTGGGCGTCGAATTCCTGAAAACGCGCCAGGATGCCGTTCAAGCGACTTTCCCACTGAGTGCGCTCGCTCTTGAGCTGTTCGTTTTCCTGACGCAGCTCTTCCACTTCCATGCGTAGCATTTCGATGGTGTCGACCGCTGTACTGACTTTCTGTTCGAGTTGATCAAACAATTCTATACTCATCGACCTCTCCTGATCGTCCTTTTTGACCTGACGCGCTGCGTCTGGCGGAAAGACTACGCGTCTGTATCCCCCTCGGCAAGAGGCGTGCGGCGATACAGTCGGGCCTGGGTTTCGCCAGCGCGCGTCTGTTTTTCAAGCCGCCAGTGCGCGGGCACGTTCGGAATCAATGCTTGTTCGACTTCGAGATAGATCATTGCCTGTTCGGTAAGCCAGCCGCCACGTTCCAAAAGGGCGCAGATGGGGTCGGCAAGCCCCTGGCCGAACGGAGGATCGAGAAAGACCAGGCCATAGGGTGTCGGTTTGGCCGAGTCCAGCCAGGTCAGTGCGTCGAGGCGATGAAGTGTTGCGCGCGCTCGAACGTCAAGCGTTGTCAGGTTGTCCTCGAGTTGACGCGCGGCCTGACGGTCCTTTTCGATCAGTGTGAGCGAGGCCGCACCTCGTGACAGGGCTTCAAGGCCGAGCGCGCCGCTGCCGGCGAAGGCATCGAGCACATGGGTGCCACTTAGAGGGCCGATCCAGTTGAACAGGGTTTCCCTGACGCGATCCGGCGTGGGCCTTAAACCCGGGCGGTCCAGAATCGGAAGTTGGCGCCGTTTGAAATCTCCGCCGATGAGGCGAAGTTTACCGTGGCGAGCCGGTTTGGATGGAGAGCGAGAGCGGTGTCGAGTCATGGCGCGCATTGTACCCGTGAGCACGACACAGTGGTAGGATGGCGGTGGTTTGCCATTCGCCCCAGTTTTCGGGCGCATCGACGCCATCCATTTGCGCATAGTGGCTACGACTCCACTATGGTGTGACGAATCGACAATCAAAGACAGCCATCTATGTTCGGTTTTTTTAAACGCAAAAAGCAAAAGCAAGCCCAGCAGGAGAAAGAGCAAGAGCAGCAGCGCCTTTCTCACGAGTCTCAAGATGAGGATACGGCCTCACACGCTGAAGATGCGTCTCCAGTCGTTGAGCCCGAGCAGTCACCTGTAACGCCTGAACAGCGGCCAGTCGACCCTGAGCGACAGCCTGCCGAGGAGCCCGAGCAGACGCCCGAGGTCCGTTCCGACGAGCCTACCTGGGAAGAGGTTTTGCGTCGGGAGACCGAGGCAGCCGATGCTGCGCGCGTAACCACTGACACCACACCCCCCGCACCAGACCGTGACGAAGCGCCTCATGCAGAGCCTTTGGCACCTGCGGCGGATCCGGTCGAGCCGGAGCTACGCTCTGTCGAACCCGAACCCGAACCCGAACCCGAACCCGAACCCGAACCCGAACCCGAACCCGAACCCGAACCCGAACCCGAACCCGAACCCGAACCCGAACCCGAACCCGAACCCGAACCCGAACCCGAGCCAGTACGTGCTAAGGCCGAGGTTCCTGCGGCGCCGAAGCCCGATGATCTGCCGGCCATGTTCGACCCGGTGGAAACGGCGCCAGAAAAGGCGGATTCCACCGAGCCTGAGCGCAAGGGCTGGTTTTCTCGTGTTCGCAAGGGGCTTGGCAAGACCCGCTCCAATCTGACCGGTGGCCTTGCAACGCTTTTGCTTGGCAAGAAGCAGATCGACGATGACGTTCTCGAGGAGCTGGAAACCCGACTTCTGATGGCGGACGTCGGCATCGAGGCGACCACCGAAATCATGGATAACCTGTCGGCGCGGGCGTCTCGTAAGGAGCTGGCCGATTCCGATGCGCTGTATGAGGCGCTTCAATCGGAGCTTACGGCCGTGCTTGCGCCGGTGTCTGCGCCCTTGCGTCTGCCTGAAAAGGGCAAGGGGCCGTTCGTGATTCTGATGGTCGGCGTCAACGGTGTGGGCAAGACCACCACCATCGGCAAGCTGACCAAGCGCTATCAGGCTCAGGGTCGAAGCGTCATGTTGGCTGCAGGTGATACGTTCCGTGCCGCCGCAGTCGAGCAGCTCAAGGTGTGGGGCGAGCGTAACCGCGTGCCGGTCATCGCTCAGCACACCGGCTCCGACAGTGCGTCTGTCATCTATGACGCGGTCGAGGCCGCCAAGGCGCGTGGCGTTGATATCCTGATTGCCGACACGGCAGGTCGACTGCATAACAAGTCGCATCTGATGGAAGAGCTTAAGAAAGTGCAGCGCGTGATGGCCAAGCTCGATGCCACCGCGCCGCATGAAGTGATGCTGGTGCTCGATGCCGGCACCGGACAAAACGCGATCAGTCAGGCCCAGACCTTCAACGAAGCCGTGCCGGTGACCGGCATCACGCTGACCAAGCTCGACGGTACCGCCAAGGGCGGCGTGATCTTTGCACTCGCCAAGCAGCTGAAGACCCCGATTCGCTACATCGGGGTGGGTGAAACGCTTGATGATCTACGGCCATTCAAGGCTGACGATTTCGTCAAGGCGCTGTTTACTCAGGAAGATGAGTCGTAACCGATGATTGCCTTCGAACACGTAGGGAAGCGTTACGGAGGGCGTTTCGAGGCGCTGGCGGATGTGAACTTCCGCCTGTCTCGCGGCGAAATGGTGTTTCTGACCGGGCATTCCGGCGCGGGCAAAAGCTCGGTTCTGAAGCTTTTGACGTGTCTCGAGCGTCCGTCTCGAGGCCGAATCGTGGTGGCCGGACACGATCTTGGTCGGCTTGGTAACGCCCAGATCCCGTTCTATCGACGTCAGCTCGGGGTGGTATTTCAAAACCATCAGCTGCTATTTGATCGAAGCGTGTTCGAAAACGTCGCCTTGCCTCTGTCGATTCAAGGGTTCACGGCCGATGAGGTGGCGCGTCGAGTCCGCGCGGCACTCGATAAGGTTGGGCTGCTTCATCGCGAAAAAGCGTTGCCCATCGAACTTTCCGGCGGTGAGCAGCAGCGGATCGGCATTGCGCGCGCGGTGGTGCACAAGCCAGCGCTTCTGCTGGCCGACGAGCCGACCGGTAACCTGGACCCGCAGCTCTCTGCAGACATCATGCGGCTGTTCGAGGATTTCAATCGCATTGGTACGACGGTTCTGATCGCAAGTCACGATCTGGCCTTGATCGCGCGGCTTAAGCATCGCGTATTACGGCTTCGCGAGGGGCGCCTCGTGGGCGATGAGGGGATGGGTTCATGAAGAAGGGACGTCGTACGCACCAGGGCGCACGTAATCAGCAATCGTCCTTTGAGCGGCAGCGTCTTGCCTGGCAGGCACACCACCGTCAAACGGCGCGGGATGCTCTGCACCGTTTGAAGCAGCGCCCGATCGGCACGGCGATGACGCTGATGGCGATCGCAGTGGCTTTGGTGCTGCCCGCAGCGCTCTGGCTGCTTCTAGGCAGTGCGCAGGTGCTTGATCGCAACCTGTCAGACACCGCCCAGCTCACGGTTTACATGACGCCTTCGGCCAGCGACGCCGATGCAAGCTCGCTTCTGGAGCGCGTTCGCGCGCGCGATGATGTTAGCTCTGTAACTCTGGTAACGCCCGAGCAGGGGCTTGAGCAATTTCAGAAAACCCTTGGCCTCGGTGACGCCCTGAGCGGGCTGGATAAGAATCCATTGCCGGCGGCGTTGATCGTAAAACCCGTGACTCAGACCCCCGAGGCGGTCTCGGCGCTGTCGCTTGCGCTCAAGCAGATGCCGAAGGTGGACGAGGCGCAGGTGGACATGCAGTGGCTCGAGCGGTTGAAGCAGCTGTCGACGCTCGGTCAGCGCGTAGTGCTGTCGTTTGGGGCACTTTTCGCACTGGGCGTGATCCTGATCGTGGGGAATACAATTCGACTGTCGGTCGAAAATCGGCGAGAGGAAATCGAGGTAATCACGCTCATCGGAGCGACGCATGCCTTCGTTCGACGGCCGTTTCTCTACAGTGGGGCCTGGCTTGGGCTCGGCGGCGGCATCGCTTCTCTGATTTTGCTTGCCGCCGGAATGGCCTGGCTTTCTGCCCCATTGACGGCATTGGCTGAAAGTTATGGCGGTCAGTGGGCTGTGCCGTCACTTGGTTTTGAGGGTTCCCTGTTTCTATTGATCGTCAGTACGTTACTTGGCTGGCTTGGCGCGTTCATTGCTGTTGGCCGACATTTGTCACACATGACGCCCAAGTAAAATGAGGCCTCTTTAGCGTTTAGGCGCAAATACGTTATACTGGCGGGTCAAGGGAACTTTAATCGCGTTTTGTCTTCTAAAGAAGCAACGCATTGTAAGGGCAACGTGGAGACCCGGTGCACATGAGCAATAGTCTTCAGCCTATCGGGAATTTGTCACCAGGCAATGACCTTAACGGGTATATTCAGATCGTTAACGGCATTCCGGTGTTGTCGGCAGAAGAGGAACATTCACTGGCGGTGCGGCTGCACGAGGAAAACGACCTCGAAGCGGCGCGGCGCCTTGTCATGTCACATCTGCGCTTTGTTGTGTACATCGCGCGCAGCTATTCAGGTTATGGTCTGGCTCAGGCGGATCTGATTCAGGAAGGTAACGTCGGTCTGATGAAGGCGGTCAAACGCTTCGATCCGGCTCAGGGCGTTCGCCTGGTCTCGTTCGCGGTGCACTGGATCAAGGCCGAAATTCATGAATTCGTGCTTCGCAACTGGCGTATCGTCAAGATCGCGACGACCAAGGCTCAGCGTAAGCTCTTTTTCAACCTGCGTGGTTCCAAAAAGCGTCTTGCCTGGCTCAATAGCGATGAAGTCGATGCCATCGCGTCTGACTTGAACGTGAAGCCCGGTGTTGTACGTGAAATGGAGAGCCGTCTTTCCGCGCACGATGCAGGCTTTGATTACGCGCCGGGTGAAGACGATGAACAGGCTACATCGCAGGCGCCAGCGAGCTATCTTGAAAACAGCGAGCTGAACCCGGCTGAACTGCTTGAAAATTCGGACTGGGAAGAGGATTCCTCTCGTCGACTGGCTTATGCCATTTCTCAGCTCGATGAGCGCTCGAAAGACATTCTGCAGCGCCGCTGGCTGGCTGAGCACAAGGCAACGCTTCATGAGCTTGCTGATACCTATGGTGTTTCTGCCGAGCGTATCCGACAGCTTGAAAAGAACGCCATGAAAAAGCTCAAGTCATACATGGTCGAGGATAACGCCGCTGCATGATGCACTATTGTGCCCTGCACTCCGAATGCCCGGTCTCGAAAGAGCCGGGCTTTTTTATGCCAATCTACTAATTATCGCTTCCGAATTTGGCGCGGGCAGGGTAGAAGTCCATAACAAGAAAGGTAACAGAGGCCCGGCAACGTGAAACTTCGGCAGTGGTGGCTCTCTCACATCAAGGCGGAGCATAGCCCGCTTGCTGTAACTCCCTATTGCACGGGCGGTGACGGGCAGGATTCGCGTCAGGCATTGGCCGAGGCCATCGTCGACCGCTTGCCAGGCGCCGTGTACTGCCTGTCGCGCAATTCCAAGACACTTTGTTTTCTGAGCCAGGGCGCCAATGGGCTATTGAATGGCCAAATGCAGGCGCTGCATCAGCGAGCTGGCTTCGAGATGCTGGTGCACCCTGAAGACCGTGAACATTGGCACCAGACACTGGCCGCGCTTTCGGAAGACAATCAGCGCTATGAAATCCTCTATCGATTGGCGCCGGGGCTTGGCTGGCATCGGCCGATCACCTGGGTGCTGGATCGGGGCGTATTAAGGCGCCGGGCCAGCGGTGACACGCTTGAAGGTGTGTTGCTCGATATGACCGGCCATCAGCGCCGCCAGCAACATCTGGCGCACGCCGCAGAGCACGACGCCATCACCGGCTTTCTGCATCGTCTGCCGTTTCTTGAATACCTGGAAAACGCGACGCGAGAACAAGAACCCGGGGCCTTGCTCTATTTCGATATCGTTCGCTACAGCGCGATCAATTACAGCCTTGGCTATCAAGCGGGGGACTCGCTTTTAAAGCAGGTGGCCGAGCGCATCCGGGCATGTGTGTCCGCCGACGCCATGTTGGCCCGCCTGAGCGCTGACGAATTTGCGGTTTATCTCCCGGACGCCGAATGCCGTCACGGCGTACTGGCGCGGTTGATGGCGACGCTCAAGCCCGAGTACTGGCTGGGCCGTCAGGCGGTCACCGTCGATATTACCGCAGGCGTTGCCACGGACACCCACAAGGGAGCGGACGCCTTGCTGCGTCATGCCCGGCTGGCGCTTCAGCACGCGCGGGCGCACAACCGATTGCACGCGGAGTACAGCGTCGGCCTTTATGAAGAGGACAGTGCCCCCCTGAAGCTTGAGCAGGCACTTCGGTGCGCGTTGATGCGTGATGAGTTGTCCATGTTCTACCAGGCGCAGGTCAGTGCCGAGGATGGCCGTATCATCGGGGCAGAGTCACTGATGCGCTGGTACCACGACACCCTTGGTGAAATTTCCCCCGAGCGCTTCATTCCCCTGGCTGAAGAGCTTGGGTTGATCGCCGAACTGGGGCGCTGGAGCCTGGCTACCGTTTGTGAGCAGATTGCGGAGTGGGATGCGAGAGGCATCATTGTCCCTCGGGTCTCGGTCAACGTCTCCACCTTGCAACTGACGTCGACGCTGGTCGATCAGGTCTCCATGTTGCTGGCGCGGTTCGGTCTGACGCCGGACCGGTTGGAACTCGAGGTCACCGAAACCCAGTTGATCCGTGATCTGACGGTCAGTCATCACGTGCTCGAGGCGCTGCGTGTTAAGGGTGTGGCGATCGCGCTGGACGACTTCGGCACCGGCTACTCCTCGCTTGCGTATCTGGCATCGCTTCCGATCGACCGGCTCAAGATCGATAAGCGGTTCGTCGATGGGGTTCCGGAACGAACGCCAGAGCGGGGTGTGATCACGGCCGTGATCAGCATGGCGCATGCGTTGTCGCTTGAAGTAATTGTCGAAGGGGTGGAAACCGAGCAGCAGTGGCAGTACCTGCGTGAACAGGACTGCCACGTGCTGCAAGGATACTATTTCGGAACGCCGGTCGATGCGCAGACCTTCGCGACCCGTCTGGCCTCGCCCAATGGCTGACGCTTGTGAAAAGCGGGCTCAGAGCGCCAGATGGGCACGCTCGGGGGCGAACACGGCCGAGGAAAGAATGGCCCACTGCTCGTCCCAGTGCTCAGCGGGCGAGTGCCGGAACCGGCTTCTCGAATACCGCGTAATACGGCCTTCCAGATGGGTCATGAACAGATGCGCACAGGCGCCGACCGTCATCGGAAGGCGCGCCTGCTCACTGGCCTGAGCTTCACGCAGGCTCTGTTTCAGCTGTGTTTCGATGCGATCAAAGAACTGCTGCATGCGTGGTTTGAGTCGCGCGGTTTCCCCGACAAGGGCCTCTCCGGTCATCAGACGGCACAGCCCCGGGTTTTTCTCGGCAAAGCCAATCACCAGTTTCAGGGTGTGATGGCAGCGCTGGTCGATCGATAGATCATCGCGGGCAATGACCGCAAGGCGCTCGAACACAATGGTTTCAATGTAGTCGATCAACGCCTCGAACATCTTTGATTTGCTTGGAAAGTGGCGGTAAAGCGCAGCTTCCGAAACACCGACCTCGCTTGCAAGCGAGGCCGTGGTAATCCGCTTGCCGTCATCGCTTTCAAGCATTTTCGCCAGTGCCTGAAGGATCTGTTCACGCCGTTCGGCGCCTTTTTTAGTGGTGGCCATACGCCGTTGTTCCCTGCTTGAGACATCAGAGCGGGCCAAAAGCCCGCAAGATTCAGGCGTTGTCGGTAATCAGCGTCCCCACGCCCGAGTTAGTGAAGATTTCGAGCAGGATGGCATGCGCGACGCGCCCATCGACAATAACGGCACTGTTGACACCCTGCTTGACCGCATCCAGTGCGCAGCGAATCTTTGGCAGCATGCCGCCATAGATGGTGCCGTCCTCGATCAGCCGGTCCACATCCTGGGTCGAAAGCCCCGTCATGACCTCGCCCTGAGCGTTCATCAGCCCGGCCACGTTGGTCAGCAGCATCAGTTTCTCGGCGCTGAGTGCTTCGGCCACCTTGCCGGCGACTAGGTCAGCGTTGATGTTGTAGGAGGCGCCGTGCTCATCCACACCGATAGGGGCGATGACCGGGATGTAATCGGCCTGGGAGAGCATGTCGATCAGATCGGTCGAGATGTGTTCCACCTCACCGACATGGCCGATGTCGATGATTTCAGGCGCGGCAAGCTCCGGGCTGTAACGCTGGACCTTGAGCTGACGGGCGCGAATCTGGGCGTTGTCCTTGCCCGTCACACCGATCGCCTTGCCGCCGGCCTGGTTGATCTGATTGACGATGCTCTTGTTGACCAGGCCGCCAAGCACCATTTCCACCACGTCCATGGTTTCCGAGTCGGTCACGCGCATGCCTTCGACGAAGCGGGACTCGATCTTGAGCCGCTCGAGCAATTGGCCGATTTGCGGGCCGCCGCCGTGAACGACGATGGGGTTCAGGCCGACCTCCTTCAGAAGAACGATGTCCCGGGCGAAGGAGTCGATCAGGGTGTCATCGGTCATGGCATTGCCGCCGTACTTGACCACCACGGTCTTGCCGGAAAAGCGTTGAATGTAGGGTAGGGCTTCGGAAAGAATCTTGACGACCTGAGCCGGGTCGCGCTCGTGTGAATTCATGGAACCTTCCTGAGTGTGGCGGTTGAGTGTTCGAATGGACTGAGTGTTCGAATAGATTGAATGTTTGAGTAGGTTGCGTGGTCGATTGAATAACGTGGTCGATCAAGTTACAGGGCGAGCAGAACGCGCTGTTTGAGGACGCGTTCTGCTCCAGCGTGCGCGGCGATGATTTCTAGAACGTGGGAACGGCATGCGGCGCGGTAACTGTGAGCGCGGCCCGGAAGCAGTCCTGAATGCGGGCCAGTGCAGCCTGGCTCTTGCCCTCGAAGCGAAATACCAGGGCAGGCGTCGTATTGGATGCCCGGCACAGGCCCCAGCCATCGGGGTAGTCGACCCGAATGCCATCAAGGAGGGTCTTGGTGGCATCCGGCCCGAAGTCCGTGGTGGTAGCAAACCGCTCTACCAGTGCGAACTTTTCGGCGTCGGTCACGCTCACGTTGAGTTCGGATGTGCACAAATCTTGCGGGTAGCGAGCGAAAAACGCATCGGCGTCCTCAGGCTGTCTCGACAGCAGTTCCAGCACGCGAGCGGCGGCGTAGATGCCGTCGTCGAAGCCGTACCAGCGCTCCTTGAAGAACACGTGGCCGCTCATCTCGCCGCCAAGCAGCGCGCCGGTTTCGCGCATGCGCGCCTTGATCAGCGAGTGCCCGGTGTACCACATCTCCGGGTCGCCACCGGCCTCGGAAACGATGCGGGCCAGATTCGAGGTGCACTTGATGTCGAACACCACGCCTGCCCCCGGCGTGCGGGAAAGCAGGTCCTCGGCCAGCGCCATGAGCAGCCGGTCCGGGTAGATGATCTCGCCGCTTGGGGTAACTACGCCGATGCGGTCGGCGTCACCGTCGAAGGCAATGCCGAGATCCGCGCCTTCAAGGCGTACCCGAGCCACCAGATCGCTCAGGTTTTCAAGCTTGCCGGGATCGGGGGCGTGGTTTGGGAAGGTGCCATCGATGGTCTCGTACATCGGCACTACTTCGACGCCCAGCGCGGCGAGAATGGCCGGGCCGAGTTCGCCGCCCACGCCGTTGCCGCAATCCACCACGGCCTTGAGCGGGCGCTCGAGGTGCACGTCATCGAGGATGCGCTGGGTATAGATGGGCGAGAGGTCGTGGGCGATGCGCTGCCCGTGCCCCTTTGCGAACGCGCCTTGAACGATGCGCTCATGCAGGCGAGTGATGGCTTCATTTGCCAGCGCCTCGCCGTTCAGCACAATCTTGAAACCGTTGTAGTTCGACGGGTTATGGCTTGCCGTAACGGCCACGCCAGACTGGCACTGCATGAGGTGGTGCGTGGCGAAATAAAGCACCGGTGTCGGCACCATGCCGATGTCGATGACATCGATGCCGGTGCTGATAAGGCCGTCAATCAGGGCGTCTGCCATGTCCGGGCCGGACACGCGGCCGTCACGTGCAACCGCCAGGCGATGTTCGCCCCGGTGAATCGCTTCGCTGCCGATGGCCTTGCCGATCAGACGGGCGCCGTCGATCGTCAGGGCTTCGTCCACGATGCCTCGAATGTCATAGGCCCTGAAAATACTGGCAAAAGCGTCGTTCATGATGGTCGAACCCGTTGAGTCACGCGGTCAATGGCGGCCGGAATGGCCGAAGCCGCCAGCGCCTCGGAGGCTATCTTCGAAGTCCTCGACCAGGTCGAGCTCGGCCTGCATGACCGGAACGAGAACGTATTGTGCGATGCGCTCGCCGTGTTCGAGCGCGACGTGCTCGTTACCCCGGTTCCACACCGAAATCATCAGCTCGCCCTGGTAGTCGGAGTCGATCAGACCGACCAGATTGCCAAGTACGATGCCTTTCTTGTGACCAAGGCCCGAGCGGGGCAGCACCATTCCGGCATAACGGGCATCGTCGATGTAGACGGCAAGGCCCGTGTGCACGAGTTCGCATTCGCCGGGGGCGAGGGTGAGCGGCGCATCGAGCATGGCCCGCATGTCCATGCCGGCACTGCCTTCGGTGGCGTAGTGGGGCAGTGGGAAATCGTGCACGCGCGGGTCGAGAATCTTGGCTTTAAGCCTCGGTCTGTCCATGGGGAGTCCTGTCGTCAAATGATGCCTTGGCGCTGAAGTTCGCCATAAGACGCGAAAGAATACCATGGGCCAGTGTTCGTTTGGTGGCCGGGGGCAGTGCTTCGTGGCGAGGGCTGTCGCCATCCTGCCAGTAGAGCGTGACGGCGTTGTGATCGCTCCCGAAGCCGAGATCCGGCGCGAGCACGTCGTTGGCGGCAATCATGTCGAGTCCCTTGCGCGCGAGCTTGTCGGTGGCAAAGCGCTCAAGCTCACGTGTTTCGGCGGCAAAACCCACCATGAAAGGCCGGGTCGGTAGTGCCGCGACCGTTGCGATGATGTCCGGGTTCTCGACCAGTTCAAGCGTCAGCCCACTCGAGCCGGGCGTTTTCTTGAGCTTGTGCTCAGCAGGCGTCGCTACACGGTAATCGGCCACCGCCGCGCAGCCGATGAAGATATCGGCATCAATGGCGTAGCGACAGGCGGCGTCCAGCATGTCGCGCGCGCTTTGAACATTGACGCGCTCAACGCCTGGCGGCGTGTCGAGTGTGACCGGCCCTGCAATCAGGATAACGCGTGCCCCACGGGCGCGAGCGGCCTCGGCCAGTGCAAAGCCCATCTTGCCGCTGCTTTTGTTGGTGAGGTAACGCACCGGGTCGATGGCCTCGACCGTGGGGCCGGCCGTGACGATCACGGTACGCTGGGCAAAATCCTCTGGTTGTGTCGCACGTTCTCGTTCGAGCTCGGCCATGATCGCTTCGGGTTCAAGCATTCGGCCGCTGCCGACATCGCCGCAGGCCTGTTCGCCGCTGTCCGGGCCAAGCATCTGCCAGCCATGGCCTGTGAGGCGAGTGAGGTTTTCCCGTGTTGCCGGATGCGCCCACATGGCCTGGTTCATCGCAGGCGCTAAATAGCGCTTGGCCGGGCTTGCAAGACACAGCGTGGTCAGCAGGTCATTGGCCATGCCGTTTGCCAGGCGCGCCATGAGATCGGCGCTTGCCGGCGCGATGACGATGAGATCAGCCCAGCGCGCCAGCTCGATGTGGCCCATGCCCGCTTCGGCGTCCGAGTCGAGCAGGGTGGTTCGAACGGGCTCGCCCGTCAGGGCCTGAAAGGTCATGGGGGTTACGAATGCCTGTGCGCCCTCGGTCATGACGACACGTACCTCAGCGCCCGCTTTCTTCATCAGGCGCGCAAGCATCGCGCTTTTGTAGGCCGCGATACCACCGCTTACGCCAAGCAGGATCCGCTGGCCGGTCAACGAAGACATATCAGTGAGAGTTCCTTGTGATCAGGCGTCTACCTTAGCACCGCAGTGAATGACCGTCATGGTTCATGATGCAACGCTCATGTGAGCCGCTATGCTGTCTTTAACCGTTGTTCAAGCCAACCCGAACCGACCCTTTATGAGGTGACCATGACGCTTGCACGATCCTGTACGTTCGCCGTGATGACGCTCGGCCTATTGAGTGGCTGCGCCTCGGCGCCACCTGACAAGAGCGCGTCTTCCTATACCAATCAAGAGCTCAATGAGCAGTTGGTGATGGCAACCGCGTGGATGCAAAGCGCGGCTGAATACCAGGCCTTGAGTTATCAGGCGTTCAATGTGGCCCGTGACCGGCTCGATCGAGCGCTTGAGTATCACAAGGCCGGTGACAAACCGCTTGCGATAATCGTGGACGCCGATGAGACCATCATCGACAACAGTGCATTCGAGGCGTATCTGGTCGGCAAGGATACGGCGTACAGCGACGAGCTGTGGCAACGCTGGATGGAAAGTAGACAGGCGCAGGCGATGCCGGGGGCGGTGGACTTCCTCAACTACGCCGATCAAAAGGGCGTTGCGGTCTATTACATCACCAACCGCGATCACGTTGGGTGGCAAGCGACACACGATACCCTCGCCGTGCTCGGCTTTTCGCAATTGTCGCCCTCAAGGCTACTGCTCAAGACCGACGACTCCGACAAACAGGCCCGCCGTGACCAGGCCCTTGCCGAGCATAAGGTGGTACTGCTGATGGGCGATAGTCTGGCCGACTTCCGAAGTGCCTACGACAGCGACAGCGCCTCGGGTCGTCGCCAGGCGGCACAGTCCGATCAGGCGCTGTTCGGCCGGCGCTTCATTTTGTTGCCCAACCCGATTTACGGGGCCTGGGAAGGTGCGCTTTATGAGGGTGACTGGTCATTGACGCCCGAGCAGAAATCGGTGGCGCGCAAGGCGGCCCTTCGGGCCTGGACTCCCCCCAACACGCTCCCGTGAGTGCTTTGCTGCATGTACTTGGCGTCTGAAGAAATAGGCAACTGGTGTCGATACTTACCTTCACACTGTGTGCGAGGTAAGTTGCATGGGGATCTGTCATTGGCCCGAGGGTGAGCGCCCCCGGGAAAAACTGTTGACGATGGGGCCGGATGCGCTGAGTGATGCGGAACTTCTGGCCATTTTTCTGCGTGTCGGCGTCAAGGGTCGCTCTGCAGTGGATCTGGCGCGAGATCTTCTGATGCGCTTCGGTGGATTAAGGCCTCTGCTTGACGCCGATGAGGCCACGTTCTGTGAGGCGCATGGCCTAGGGCAGGCCAAGTACGTTCAGCTTCAGGCGGTGCTCGAGCTTTCAAAACGCCACCTTGAAACCACGTTGAGCCGGGGAGATGCGCTGACGTCCCCCTTGCTGGTGCGTCGGTTTCTATCGGCGCATCTGCGTGACCTCAACCACGAGGTGTTTGCTGCGCTGTTTCTCGATACCCAACACCGGGTGATCAAGTTCGAGCAGCTCTTTACCGGCACGCTCGATGCGGCAAGCGTCTACCCGAGGGAAGTGGCCAAGCGGGCACTGGCCCTTCATGCAGGTGCTGTGATTTTTGCGCACAATCACCCCTCGGGCGTGGCCGAACCCAGCGACGCGGACCGTTCGATCACGCGCATCTTGAAGGATGCGCTCAGTTTGTTCGATATTCGCGTGCTCGATCATTTCGTGGTCGGTGATGGGGAGGTTGTCTCGTTTGCCGAGCGGGGTTGGCTATAGCGTTTCCGGCCACGCTTTTTTAGGGAAAACTGGCCCTTTTTTAGCGAAAACCAAGCCCTCGGGTTGCTTGAGGGTGGGGTGTCTGGTATAAAGTACGCCCTTTGAGTACAGGGCATAAGGCCTGCGCCTGCCACTTCCCGGTTTGCCCGACACTATCACCCTAATACCTACATAAGCGTTCAGCGCTTACGGTTTGGAGGCTTCCATGTCCCAGGTTTGTCAGGTTACCGGTAAGCGTCCGGTGACCGGTAACAACGTTTCACACTCTCAGCGCAAGACGCGTCGTCGGTTCGTGCCCAATCTGCACACGCATCGCTTCTGGGTCGAGTCTGAAAAGCGTTTCGTTAAACTGCGTGTTTCTTCCAAAGGCATGCGCGTTATCGATAAGAAAGGCATCGAGTCTGTTCTTTCTGATCTGCGCAGCCGCGGCGAACGCGTCTAACCCAACGACCTTTTTCGGAGAGCGCTGACATGCGTGACAAGATTAAACTCGTTTCTTCTGCTGGTACAGGCCACTTCTATACCACCAAGAAGAACAAGCGTAATACCCCAGACAAGCTTGAGTTCAAAAAGTACGACCCGGTCGTTCGCAAGCACGTTGTCTACCGCGAAGCCAAGATCAAGTAAGTATTGATCAGTGCCGCTGTAAAAAAGCCCGCAATCGCGGGCTTTTTTACGTTTGGGCGGTACGCTTCATGAGCTGTTTTCGTGCTCACGTCAGGCGAGGGTGGCTTTCGGCACCAGCTTGTCACGAATTTCCTCGGCGCTTGCGCTGGAGAGGTCCTTGTCCACGCTTTGATCGACGCATTGAGCCAACGACTTGTCCATCTTCTGGCGCAGTGCGCCGAGGAATTTGGGCGCTGCCGCGATAATGAGGCGATCCGCCTTGCCCTGATCGTGGGCCTTCTTCATATACTGCGCTACTTCCTTGGCGAAAAACTCGGCGTGCTTGTCGGAAGTGGCACCGTCGTCGCCGGTCTGACGCTGGTGGGGGCCATTGCCCGAATCGCCCTTACCGCCGGTTCTAAGATCGCCCGTATGCTCGCGGCTTTCAGGGTGCACCAGAGCGTCGGCTTCTTTCATCAGACCTGCATCGTGCATGAAAATGCGTGCACGGGCTGCGTCGGCTACCACAATCATCGTCGTCATATCGGTTCTCCTTAACCAATAGCTGTCTGTCTGACTCAGTCTGGTTTAGAGCGCTGATTTGGGCAAATTTTTCCAAGCCTCAGTGCAGGCGGCTCAATCGGAGGGTGCTTTATATATTCATTGGCTAGGAAGATTGAAATAGAAATAAAACATGAAAGGCTTTATTCAATAATTTCAATAGTAAGCTGCTTAAATACTGGAAAGTTATAGATAAATTGACCTGGAAGTTAAAAAATGGTATTTTAACTTCCGTTTTATTTTAACTTCCTCTCTTGGGAGGATTCATGGCCGACTTCTCTAATACCTTTCCTGCCGCACGTGGTGTTCAATCTGGAAGGCCCTGCTATGTGGCCATGTGTCCCCTGAGACTGATACCTAAAATTTTTATTTTCGACGGGCACGAAGTGCCTCCTGAGCTTAGAGCACAGCGCACCCTTAACCGTACTCGTATACCTGATATCGTAAGCTATCTAGTAGATAACCCTATGGATTACACCCTTTCAGGTATTACTGCTTCCATAGACGGACAGGTATCATTTGAACCCAGTGCTGATACTGGCGCAGGACAAAATCTCGGACTGCTTTCCATTCCCATGGATGCCAGGATCTTGATCAATGATGGCCAGCACCGACGTGAAGCCATTGAGCAAGCGATCGAGCAAAACCCTGAACTGGGTTATGACAATATCCCCGTACTTTTTTTCATTGATGATGGGCTTAAAAGAAGCCAGCAAATGTTTGCTGATCTCAATAAGCATGCCGTCCGTCCGAGTGACTCTATAAGCACTCTATATGACCATCGGGATGCTTTATCGGAACTCGCCAGATATGTCGTTAAAGAAGTCAAGGTCTTTTCCAGGCTTACTGAAATGGAAAAATCGAGTATCTCCAATCGGAGCAGCAAACTCTTTACCCTTTCAGCCATAAAAAATGCGTCGAAGGCTTTATTGATGAAGGGGAAGCATGACCCCGTCATGGAAGAAGATCAAAGACTGGCAGTAGAGTTCTGGAATGAGGTCGCTGACAACATGCAAGACTGGCGGTTGGCATTGGAAAAAAAAGTAGCAACCTGTGAATTACGAGAGCAATACATTCATGCTCATGGGGTCATGTTGCAGGCTATGGGGCATGTAGGTGCCGATCTCCTTTGCAAGCCGAAACAGCATTGGTGCGACATTCTTAAGGGCCTACAAAGCATCGACTGGGCACGAGCGAACAGTAACTGGGAAGGGCGCGCCATGCATCACGGCCGCATCAGCAAGGCACGTAGTAGTGTGGTACTCAGTGGCAACTATATTAAGCAACAGCTGGGTATTCCACTTACGCCTACAGAACAGGAGTATGAGGAGTATTTTAAATGACCGCTGCTGAAGAGAAATTCATTTTCCCGGACCACTTATCCATGATCCAGGATTACACCATTGCCGGTCGCCCGCTTGTAGATCTAATTCGCGAAATTCAGACCATCTATTGCTCAGATGACCGCCCCTGGATAATTGGTTTTAGTGGTGGCAAGGATTCAACATGCATTCTATCTCTTATCTATATGGCACTACTCCAGCTTCCGGAGGATAAGCGTAAAAAGCATGTGTATGTTGTTTCTTCCGACACGTTGGTAGAAACCCCTGTTGTCGTTGACATGATTCAACGTGTCATCGCTAAGATTAACGAGTCAGCGCCGCAGGAAAACCTGCCAATTAGTGCTCACAGCGTTGTACCAAAGACTGATCAGACCTTCTGGGTCAATTTATTGGGGCGTGGTTATCCTGCACCCAACCAGAGTTTCCGATGGTGCACCGAGCGCATGAAAATTCACCCTGTCAGCGAATTTATCCTCGATAAGGTCGCCAGATTTGGCGAGGCCGTAGTTGTTTTGGGCTCTCGTAGTCAGGAAAGCGCGTCTCGAGCTCAGGTCATTTCCAAGCATAAGATTGATGGCTCGGCACTTAGCCGCCATACCTCTTTGCCTAATGCCTATACCTACATGCCGATCGAGAACTGGTCAGCAGATGAAGTATGGATGTATTTGATGAGTGCTCCTTGCCCCTGGGGCGGTTCCAACAGAGAGCTTCTGGAACTTTACAAGGGGTCAAACCAAGGCGAGTGCCCGATCGTCATCGACAAGAGCACGCCTTCCTGTGGCAATAGCCGCTTCGGCTGCTGGACATGCACCGTAGTGACTGATGACAAGGCACTCCATGGGCTGATCGAATCAGGCGCCAGCTGGATGACGCCGCTGCTGGCCTTCAGGAACAAGCTCTACCAGTCTCGTCAGCCCGAAAACTCTGAAGAGTACCGCAACTTTCGTCGGCGGACCGGGCGTGTCACGTATAACTCGGGCGATATAAGTGATGACAGCATCCAGGAAGTGCGCCACATCCCGGGTCCCTATTGGCTATCCAAACGTCAGGAATTTTTGCATGAGCTACTGACCATTGAGAAAGGGATCAAAGATGATGGTGAGTCCATTGAGTTGATTACGCGGCCCGAGCTGCACATGATCAGAAGAGAATGGCTGAGAGACCCCAATGAACCCGACTGGGAAGATTCTCTCCCGGGCATCTATCGAGCAGTCTACGGTGAAGATCTGGATTGGGTAGAAGACGACGCCGGCGCGTTCACGCGGGCGGATTCGGAAACACTGGAACATCTTTCTGAAAAGTACGGCGTACCTGCTGCCCTTATCCGCAAGATGCTCGAAGCTGAACTTCAGGTCTCTGGGCTTGGCAATCGACGCGGAATCCTGAACAGCCTTGAAAGCATTCTCCAAAGAGACTGGGAAGACCTTGAAGTCATCAATGAACGCAATCACTCCCTTCGTAAACGTGGCAAGACCTACGCTGAAGAAGTGAAAGAAGAATTTTCAGAGTTCCTGCATTAATGTTTATTAAAGAGCTTACGCTGACCGATTTCCGGGTTTACGAAGGCGTGAATCATTTCAATCTTTGCCCGGAAAAACATGCTGGCAAATTGCGTCCCATCATTCTCTTTGGCGGTCTCAACGGCGCAGGAAAAACCAGCATCCTTCTAGGGATTAGGCTCGCCCTGTATGGGAAGCTGTGTCTGGGCTCCGCCGTGTCACAAAGACGTTACGATGAATTTTTGCTGGAAGCCCTGCATCATTCTCGCGCAACGGGACGCTCAGCCAATACGGCAGCTGTCGAGCTTACCTTTACCTATGCCAAGCTGGGTACCGAGAGCCAATACCATGTGAAGCGCGAATGGGAGCGACGCAGTAATGGCGTCAAGGAATATCTGACCATCCATGAAGACGATGCGCCGATAAAAGGATTAAATCAGGAACAGGCTCAAAATTTCCTGAACGAGCTTATTCCCGCCGGCGTGTCGGACCTCTTCTTCTTCGATGGAGAGAAAATAGCCCAGCTGGCAGATGATACAGGCGGTGCTGCTCTAGAGCAGTCGATCAAGAAACTGCTGGGCCTAGATGTCGTCGAGCGACTTGCCGGCGACCTGACCGTTTTAAACCGGAATCTGACCAAACGCTCTTCAGCCCAGGAAATCCAGTCGAAAATCGATTCGGAGCAATCCAGCCTTGAGCGTTGTAGAGCACAGATTGAGTCTGTACGTCAGAAGATGAGCACGCTTTATGCGCAGCGTGCAGAAACACAGGAGCACGCCAACAGGCTCCAAAAGGACATTGACGACCGTGGTGGCCATTTTTCTGCGCCTCGAAAGCAGCTCGAATCCAGACTTGTAGAGCTACAGGGGGAGCGAGACAAAATTGTTTCCCGAATCAATATCCTGATGTCTGACGCTGCGCCTCTTGCGCTGGCAGAAGCCTTTTGTGTCAGAACCGAGAGCCAGATTGAGCACGACCTTAATCTTCAAACCCTTCATCGTGAGCACAGGCTTCACGATGAATATCGGACTCAACTGGCAAATTCGCTTGATTCAAGGTTATCTGCTGACGCGTTAGCCATTGTTCTGGAAGAACTGGATAACCTTGGCCAGGCGACACAGGGCCTTGAAGACCAACAGCCCGTCCATGATGTTACGCCATCTCAAGCCAGCCATCTTTTCTCTGTATTTAGCGAAGCTCGAAAGCAGAAAGACGATGTGGTGGCGTTGTTTGAAGCTCTGGAAAAGGTTGAAACAGACCTCGACGAGATAGGGGCCTCGCTCGCCCGGGCACCGGATGATCTTCTGATCGCGACCGATTTTGAAAATCTGCAACAGCTGCAACAAACGCTTGGCCGTCTGAATGCTGAAATTGACACGCTTCGTAACCAAGGAAGGGAAACTGCCAATGAGGCCGTTGAGAGCGCTCGACGGCTCGACCGGCTTTATGAAGAAGCTGCGAAATCGGGCGATCAAAAACGAGTGTTTGACTACATCAATAATGCCAGCGGTCTTCTCACGGATTACGTGGGACAAACTGCCACCGCGAAAATTCGTGATCTCGAGACACAATTTACCGATTGCTTTGCAAAACTGTCTCGGAAGGATGATTTAGATCTGCAAATCCGTATCGACACCAGCACGTTCCATGTGAGCCTTCTCACAGACAATGGCAAAACCATTGCCAAGGATGAGCTCTCAGCCGGAGAAAAGCAGATTTTTGCCATTTCAATGCTTGAAGCCTTGGCCAAGACCTCCGGACGTCAGCTTCCCATGATCGTGGATACTCCTCTGGGCAGGCTGGATTCAGAGCACCGCGCCAGACTCGTGGAGGGGTATTTCCCGGTGGCGAGTCATCAAATGATTATTCTGTCGACGGATACCGAGGTCGATGAGTCGTTCTATTCAAGGTTGTCTCCGGATATTTCCAGAGCCTATAAGCTTGAGTACGACTCAGCAGCAGGCGCGACCCGGGCCCACGAAGGATATTTCTGGCAAGAGCAGGAGGCCCACTAATGTTTCCTTCTCGAATTCAGTTAAGCAAGAAGACATGGGACCGTCTGCAGTATATACAGACGAAAACCCGCCTGACCCCTAACGTGCTGGCACGTACGGCGATCGTACTGGCACTGCGCGATACGCATACGGCAACGATTAACGAAAACAAGCCTGAACAGACGCATGTGATTAACCGCGACGTGTTGTTTGGCGATCAGGCAGGTGTGTATGAAGCCTTGATTCGGCAGTTTTGTGCTGAGCAAAACATTGATGCCGATGTTCAGGATATTGTTCGGTCATTAATTGATGTGGGTTTGCATAAAATGGGGCATGTAAAAAAAGTTTCAGACATCTCCTATTTTTACAAGAAACCTAAAGGTTAATCTCTATTCCAAACTGTAATGACCCCCTGGTTTCTGCACACCCTAAACTGCTAATGCTGGATGTGCTCGGGGTGCCACATAGTCCAGAGACTGATGTGGCCGCTCTTCGTTGTAATACCGGATCCAGCGATCAATGACTACCCTGGCCTGGCCCAGTGAATCGCCCCGGGTTTCGTAGACACCTCCAGGCCTTATACTGAAGGCATCCAAGAGGTTTCATGAGCCATCAACGATACACCGAAGAATTCAAGATCGAAGCTGTCAAGCAAGTGACCGAGCGCGGCCATCCCGTCGCCGAGGTTGCCGCCCGCTTGGGCGTATCCGGCCATAGTCTGTATCAGTGGATCAAGCGTTATGCCAAGCCTACCGAGCAACGCCAGCAGGACGATGATCTTCAGGCTGAGAACCGGCGGTTAAGGGCTGAGCTGAAGCGTGTATCAGAAGAGCGAGATATACTAAAAAAGGCCACCGCGTACTTCGCCAAAGAGTCCGACTGAGGTACGCGTTCATTCAAGACCATGCGGATCAATATCCGGTGCGGCGGCTGTGTCGCATGATGGCGGTGCACCCCAGCGGCTACTATGCCTGGTGCCGTAGAACCCTCTCTGACCGGGCTCGAGACGATCAGCGCTTACTGGGGCTGATCAAGCATGCTTGGCTCGAAAGCGGTGGGATTTACGGCTATCGCAAGATCCATCGGGACTTGAGAGAAATCGGAGAAGCCTGTGGGAAGCATCGCGTTGCCCGCCTAATGCGTCGGGAAGGGCTACGCTCACAGTCTGGCTATCGGCGACGGCCTGGCCACTATAGTGGTAAACCGGCAGTGGTTTCACCCAATCACCTGAATCGCCAGTTTGACGTGGCGGCGCCCAATGTCGCGTGGGTGACGGATATCACCTACATCCGCACTTACGAGGGATGGCTCTACTTATCGGTGGTCATCGACTTATTCTCTCGACAGGTGGTTGGCTGGTCGATGAAGCCGCGCATGACCACTGATTTGGCGTTGGATGCTTTGCTGGCGGCGGTGTGGTGGCGCAAGCCGCAAGAGGTCGTAATAGTGCATTCAGACCAAGGAAGTCAGTTCAGCAGCACGGATTGGCAGAGCTTTCTGAAAGCCAATCACCTGGTGGGCAGCATGAGCCGTCGAGGTAACTGCCATGATAATGCCGTTGCCGAAAGCTTCTTCCAACTCCTCAAGCGGGAGCGGATTAAGCGGAAGATCTATTCGATACGAGAGGCCGCCAGAAGCGATGTATTCGATTATATTGAGATGTTCTACAACCCAAGGCGCCGACACAGTAAGAGTGACAATCTGTCACCTATCGAGTATGAACGACGCCATTTCCAGAGCCTGGCGGGTGTCTAGAATATCCGGGGCGATTCAGTTTATAACGCCCTACACACCGGAACAAAACGGGCTCGTTGAGCGCTTCTTTCGTTCCTTGAAAGAGGAGTGCATCTGGCTTCATCGCTTCGAGTCACTGGGCCAGGCCAGGGTAGTCATTGATCGCTGGATCCGGTATTACAACGAAGAGCGGCCACATCAGTCTCTGGACTATGTGGCACCCCGAGCACATCCAGCATTAGCAGTTTAGGGTGTGCAGAAACCAGGGGGTCATTACAGTGGAGAGATCATTACAATCACGTTCGACCTCACAGCTCACTCAATTACCTGCCGCCCGTTGAATATGCCCACAGGGCGGCATAATGTGGAGAATCTCATTGAGTCAGTGGTGCTAATCCAGGGGAAAGGTCATGGGGTATCGTCACTCATTTTATCCTCCTGATGGCTGCACTATAACCTGTGCAGCTATGGAGGGGGTCACTTCAAAACACAAAAATGCCCTGAGGCCTAAAACCTACAGGGCTTATTAAAATCTCAAAAAAAACTTGTATTCCTAAAATTGATTTTTTATGCCGTTAAAGCTCCAAGGTTGCTTTCAAACCCACGTCTAAAATTGGTTGAACCTAAAGCCTTTACTACTGTGGTTTCATATTTATTAGAATAAGTTTTTACATTTTCTTCTAGCAATTCAATAACTTTATCTTCAGAAAAATTAGCAAATAAAGAAGAGAAATATAAAACATATAAAAACTTCAATTGATTACCATTTATTTTCTTGTCTTTGTACTTTTGAATTATGCTATAGTATTTTTTAATCATATCGGGGGCAGCATTCATATCGAAGCCTTCTATAAAAAGATCATCATATTTACCTTCGAAAATTTCTTTTAATCCATTTGTTGCTTTCTCAGGTTGGCCAGACATTGCTTTTAGAATTTTTCCAAAGGTTTCCATATGGATTGTATAATCGTAGGACTTATTTTCATCTGGCCCGGTATCACCTGATTTCCTAGCATAGGCAATGTTGTTTTCGTTCAAAAATCTTTCTATCTCTATTTGTTCGGAGGCAAGAGATTTTAAATCAACTGATTTAATAGCATTTTGGCTATTGGTATATTCTGCTATCTTATGCCTTTCATCGGATTCGCTATCTGGCATGAAAATTCTTACAAGTACCTCTGCATCATAAAGATAGCTATCTAAGTTATCAGCGTCTTTTTTATTAAACTCATGAATGGTTCTTAACGTTTGGCCACCATTAACCACTTGAAAACCCTTTATATTGAGCTTTAATTTTTTTTTGCCTGGCAACTCCCTAGAATCAATAGAGTTGGCTACAAGGGTGACTCCATTGTTATACATAAAGAACTTTTTAGGATTTTGCTTTAAAGTTTTTGCGATATTTTCGTTATATTTTGACTTTCTAACAAAACCTCTAACATTATCGAAAAGCACGCTAAAATCTAAATTTGAGCTTTTAAGGTTTTCATTGTCCTCTAAATCGACCTGTTCTCGAAGGTCATGCGAATCGCATGTTATACGTAATAGGTCACTACACTTCATTCGCACAATAAAAGATTTAGCTGAGGCTTTTTCGCTTTCGGAATAGCTCATAACAGCTTGAGAATCTAATATGATTGTAGCATCTATCGGCTCAGGGCGAATTGACATATATTCTAAAATAGTAGGTAATGCTAACGGGATTATCTGGATAGCATATTGTTCAGCCAGTAAAGCCAATTCATTTCCGGCCTCTTTTACTTCTTGTGCTTCATTACTTACCTGATAAAGTTCTACTTGCCACTCCCCCTTTGGATTATTAAAAATCTCATTCGCCTTCAAAACTTTTTCTTTCATTTTTTCCGGAAGAACCTTATAGTCTTGTTCCTTTCCGTTAATCACAAAATTAAGAAATTTCGTTGAAGTGTAGTTGTCGTTTAAAGATTGCGTTTGGTTAGGGTTAAAACTTTTCCTATATTTAAAATTAAAAAGCCTTAAGACTAAAGCGTCTTCATCAATAAAAATTGCATCTATACCATGATCGTTTATCGCCTGCCCATATACAATCTTATTAAACTCTGCATCAACGATATAGTCTGTCAGAACAGATATATCGGTCTCACCACAAACATTTTCCAAGATATAAGGATAGAAACCAATACGGCACCGACCCTCATTATTTAAATTCAATGAGATTGCTAAATTTTTTTCCAAAATGCTAGCGTATTTTTCTAGCTTTTTGTTTAAAATAACAAAATCGTTTCTATTGGGAAGTTTCATTTATACTCCTTGATTCCTATTGCATATGTGTCGGTATAATGCCTAGCTCCCAAAATGCCAAATCTTTCATCTTGGCCACTTTCTTTTTACCATCGATATACAAGCTATAGTGTTTTTCAAGCTTGCGAATTTCACTCATATAAAATTCTTCACTCTGCTTACTTGGAGTATTAAAAATGGCTTTAATCTCTTGTGACTTGATGTTGGCAACCTGATGAATCACCCATGACAATATCAGAGTAGAGTAATCGTTATCACCGGTTTTAAAATGCGTCAGTTCCTGTGTTGAAAGGATGGTGCCTACCCCAAACTCGCGACCTTCTTTCAGAATTTTCTTCAGGCTATCGAAATCCTGTGACATGAAGTTGTCGGCCTCATCGACCAGGATCATCTTGGAAATCTGACGCAGGCTACCTTCCAGCTTTGAGCTACCCTGTTGGTGCATCTGGGTGTAAAACAGATCCAGCGTTAACGCGACGACCAGATTCTGAATGCTGGGATCGTAGCCGGATAGATTAATAACGGTGACACCATCGACAAGGTCGTAAAGTGACTGCGTTTTGCGGGTATCCGGCTCAAAAATTTCAAATCCGATCAGATCATCCAGAGCCGCATAGAGAGAATCCTGCTCGACCTTCTCCTGCGACTGAAAGACTGCCCAGATGTCGGCAAGCGTCGGTGCTGGTTTGACCCAAGTTGAAGAATCCTGCGGATATATCCCGGCAGCTTCATAAGCCTCCATCACCAGCGTGCGCACCTTGTTTTGCTGTCTTGGACCAAGACCGAACGCTTTGGCGATGGTGGTACGAAACAGATTAGCCGTATGCATCGGCTGCATCGGTCGATTGCCAAATACCGCGAATGGGTTAAATGGCAGATGGAACAGGTCAAACACCTTGGCATTGGTGGCTGCTACAAAGTCATCCTTAACGTAATCAGCCTTGTAGTCGAAGATAAGGATGCCGATATCGGTACCGCCAACATTGTTATGCTGGTTACGGACCAGCTGAGTGATCAACGACTTGGTAAACTGGGTTTTACCAGTCCCCATGGTGCCAATGATGCCGGTATTGGTATTGAACAGCTTCTCGGTATCGGTGGGCTCCCAGATAACAGGTTGTTGGGTCTGAACGTCAGTACCAAACTGTATGGTCAAGGGCTGAGTTGATGCAGGCCCTGTCTCTTCATGCCCATCAGCCGTTTCGCCCCCAGCTGCAGAGAATGACTGCTCATCTTCGCTGTTACGCTCTGGATGTTCCCCATCTGAATGGTCTGTTCTGGCGCTATCATGGCCTTCTTTTTCAGAGGTGGCTTCACCCTGGTATTGCATACCAAGCATGTACTGCTCGGGGATCCGCAAGGATTTGCCTTCCAGAATTTTGCTTTTTAGCGACTGATATGGGGTATGAATCAGTGCCTCCATCATGCTAATAGGGATCTCTGCTTTCAGCACCCCGTCGCTTTCCTCGTAGTTTTCAGAGAAACAGGCGTCGCTGTTAAGCAGCGCAACAACCATCGCTTCAGGGTAATTATTTAACTGCCCTATGCTGTAGGTGCCATCCAGCCATGTTTCACGCGCTTCAAGAAAGCTATCGAAATGGGTTTTATCGAACACTTCGTAAAGCTGATACTTTTCAACTTGGAGCAAAATCTGGCGAATAAACAGCCCTCTAAACAATCGGCCGGCCAAATTATCCTGCCCGAGGATGGTTTCCATGTAGTGCTTGAGTTCAATCGCTTGTGTGCAGGCTTTTTTGAAATCCGGACGGCTACCGGCCTTGGCTTCAACGGGTAGCAGGTAAAGCTTCCCATTCTTGAAACCTGCGAACAGGATGTCATCCGAGATCGCGCCATGCTTAATGTTGAAATTCAGGCGCGAGAAGTCCGAGTCACTCATGGCCAGGCCGATATTGCCTGCAACCCGAATCATCTCGGCAACAGACAATGGCACCCAGCAAATATCAGACTGAGACAACATGGCAGCCACAACCTTGTAAGAAGCGATTACGCCTTGCTTACCCAGTCGTTCTCGTTGCGGGTCATCCACCATCTGCAAAAGCCACTCGCCATTGAAGGCATTGAACTCGCGAATCAGGCTTTCACCGGCGTTGCCCAATACGCTCTTGTAGAGGTTGGACTGCTTGGTCACTGTAATAGCATCATACCCGGAAGAGCTGGTGTACTGATCCGAATAGTGGATCAGGATGATGTCATTATTATCCTGAAAGAAATCCAGGGTTACTTTCGGGTCGATTATAGTGACCCATATCGAACTGTCGTAGGAGCGCTCAAGCTGCTCTTTAACAGAGGTACTAACGGATAAGCGAATAGCAGAGTTGTTATCGTAAGTGTCGCCACTAACGATGGCTGGCCGCCAGAGGCGACTGAATGCCTTGGCAACCCGAAGATGAGGTTTGTCAGAGCAATCAACGCCCTTCATTCCCAGGCCGGTGAAGTAAAACTCGTTTTCCTTGAGTGAGGATTCTCCCGCCAGGAGGCCGCCACACGACATGCCGGAAATATGCTCATCAACATCGTTATTGCGCGGGTCAATCAACTGGTTGTTTCTGAAAAAGCTCAGGTGAGCGTATTTTTGACGATCAACCTGACCGTTTCGAAATTTGCTGAAGCTTAGATGGGTGCGCAACACGTCCACGATCGTGTCGGTATTGCGTTTGGCTGCCCCTTTATCCAGACCATATCGATCCTTGATCTCATCGTAGGTCGCCATCTCGGCAAAAATGTCGAACTCGGTATCGATTTCGTCATCATCATAAAGATTGACGTGAATTCGACGGCCATCATCGAGACGGTCGATGTAGTAGGCCAAAATACCTCTGAAAAGCTCTCGATTCCCTGCGTTATTGATAGAGTTGATGAGTATGGGCGCAGCGGGCACTTCTTCGAACAGTTTCTTGAAAGTTTCGACAAACTCTTCAATCTTGTGCCGAACCAGTTTGGTGACATACTCAAAACTGGAATTTTCCTTGGGAATTATTTCCAGCCAAAAAGGATTTTCATCCACGCTTTGGGTATAGCTATAACCCTGACGGACATCGAACAAATGAGGCACCAGACCGCGCGGGTTGAGGCGCTTCAGCGTTACATTTGGAAGAGACTTGTAGCTGTACTTGTTTCCATCTTCTCGAATGGCATTAATCAGATTCAAATAGTAGGACAGTACAACCGGATGGAACGGAGTCAGGTATTGTTTCTGCCGGCCCTCCCGACTATCAGCTACCCGGGCGATACCAAGCCTGGTGACAAATTTTTCTGAAGAGGTCAGTGTTTTGCCAGTTTCCAGAGTTCCCAGGTAATTCAGGTAGGCATCAATATAGGTTCTGGCCAGCCCTGTGATTTTAGGACCCCAGCTTTCAAGAGAAGGTAAGGTACGTCGATTATGGTCTTTGAAATAGCGAAGAAACGCTACATAGCTTTCATGGAGCTCTACAAAGCCTGCATCCTTCAGAGCGTCTGCTTGGTTTGAGACTTCGCTATTTTTATCCCAGGACACCAGCTCATCTTCGATAAAATCGTATTCGATATTCAGCAGCTGTTCTCGCAGAAAAACCTGTTTTATTTCCTGATTATCCAATATTACGGTGCTTTTTCCAGGCTTGTAGATAGCATAATAGTGATCGCACAATAAGTGCTTCGTACGACTGGTGTCAGCAAGTAACGGAAGCACGAGATTCTGTTTGGCTGGTTCACCCTCGACCATAATACCAAGCTCGGTATCGCCATTTTTGAGCTGAAAGCGAACCTCGTCTGACTCGTCATATAACTGTTGAAAATCAAGTTTTCCAAACAGGGAAACGTCTACACATTCTTGATTGTCGACCAGAGCCTTCACATCCTCGACATCAGGATTAACTACAATGGATTGCTGACTTGACTGTAATACTAACGCCTTCTTTGAGCGATTAACCAAAAACTGGTTAACCATATCCTCAAAATAAAAAACACCCTGAGGAATAACAGCGCAATGAAAACTATACTGCTCAGAATTTAATTCGCGCGACAACTTTACTGTAAAAAAAAGCGGTTGGTTGGAAACCACTCCATTAATGGTTAATGTCGTTTGATTGCCGCGCCCTCGATGATAAAAACTAACGCTATTTGGCATTCCCTTCGCAGGAATAATTTTAAACTGACTGTTTTCCGTTTTTGACCCGGAAAACTTGATCGAAATATCAAAGCTGTCAGAGAGTTGACTGGTCTCAAGCAGAATATGAATGTCGCGCAGGCCTGCACCTTTATCGCGTTTACTACGATGTTGCAAAAGGCCTGTTGCCGTCGAAATATCATCAAGCTCCAGAGCCTGCTTTTTTTGTTTTTCTATTTCATTTGTATATTCATCAAAAGTTCTGGATTTCCATTCCTCACTGCCATTACCAAAATTGTCCTTGATAAATCTGCTTCCAAACTGCCCTAAACGGTCTTCCAGCTCTTCAGAGTGATGCTCTATCTCGAACTCGATTTCAGAACGCAGTTTTCGATTTTCTTCAAGACGTCGTTCAATCTGTTTAAGGTTAAAATTTTCACCCTGAGCAGCCCAGTCATCAGTGAGCCTGGGGTCATTAAATAGACCCAATTCATCAAATCGCAGTTCACCATTTGTCATGGATTCATAAAGGCTTCGATATCCAAAGATGCTGGCATTGTCCGATTCAACAACTTCAGCCTGGAAATCAAGCAAACATCTGGATGTTTTCTGATTGCTCATGCTGTCGTCGATCAGGCTATCAAGCTGTTGCCTGATGCCTTCAACTGACCAGACGGCACCATGTTTAGCCAGATCGAAGGTGCTGTTGGTAATCGTATCAAGCATACTGTTATGAACCATTAATAGGGTGCTTTCCCAATTAACAGCATCATCTCTTAGCTTGGCCAGGTAATTCTCTGTATAGCAACCTTCATCAATGCCGTACTCTTCAGAATGTCCCGCAATCACGACCTTGACATCATCTATTAGCAGATAGTTCAACTGAGTTTCACCATCCATCATTGAACCATCAGCTGCGTTATGGATCGCTGAAAGCAACTTGATAGTATTTTCCGGATCAGTTGAACGAAACTGGAAACGCTCGCCTGCCTTGACCCTTTCTGTTAGCCAATTTTTCAAATTTTCGACCAGAAAAGACTCAAATTGTTTTTCGGACATAGACTGCGTCTCCACTATCACTCATCCTTTCAAGATTTCCCACTCGTTCATAAAACTCAATTAATGCTTGCTGAGATTGTAAATCAAACCAGACGCCACGGGCTTTAAACTCTTCGATCAACCGCTGAAACTGTAAGCGAGGTTCGAACCCAACTGCCAGGTTAGTCAAAAGCAACAAATAATCCTGATTGATAGTCAAAACATTACCACCACGCCGTCGATTTTGAATGAAGTGTCGTGCTACCTCATTTTCAAAAGCACTAACAACCTTTTTCTTGACGGTTAGCTGACCACTGCGAGGTTGACTAAAAACCTCCTTGGACGTAGCGGATATGGCTTCGAGAGCCTCATCTGGAGTCGTAATCTCATTAGCCCAGGGAGAAAGATTGCGAGCTTTACGATAGCTCTCAAGAAAAGCGGACAATCGAGTAACCAGATCTTCTCTCTCGGATAAGGAGCAATCCTGGAGGTAGGCACGGATCGCCCAGAGAGGGTAGCGATGGGCGCTTTTGCAATCAGGCCGATTCAAATACTCCAGTGCGGAAAGCATCGGAAACAGGTCCGCGATTTTGTCTCTTAGTTCCTGGACGGCGCTTCGAACCTGCTTGCGCTCGGTACTAGCTTTCTCGGTATCCAGAATAAAAAACAATGGCTTACTCTCAGGCTCGGATTTCCAGAAATTAATATTCAAAGCCAGTTGAGAACTGTATAAAAAATTGTATAACGCTATAAATGCCTTGAGCGCTTGCATCATATAGTTAGGATATTGACATAGCAGTTTGAAATCTTTAGCGAAATCATCTGCAAGAAAAGGCAGATAGCTGGTTACCGTTTTTTCAGGCTCGAAGTCGGTGATCACTTTATGAAATTCATCCAGAATTTCCCGCTCAAGAAAATTAATATTGTTCTCGCTAGCCTGAATCCTTGTTTTTGATGCAGCCAGTAGACCGCTTAACACCTCACCAACATGCCTGGTATTGCCTGAATTAGACGAACCATTTTTGAACAGCATGAAATCAGGTGAGATTTCAAATAGTCCTTTTGCATCGTCAGCGAAGTACATCACCTCGAGCAGTTCCAGAAATTCTGGCTCATCAATTTTTTGTGCAAAACGAGCGCGGCAAGCTTCAGTAAAAGTTCCCAGATTTTGGCCTTTTTTTAATGATTGCTGCAATCCTACTGACAGCAGTTCTCCACCTACAGAATAAGTATCGGGGTCTTTATTCCGCTCACCTCGCTGCTGCCGAAACGTGAGATAATGGTTAACAAAATTTTTCTCTTTGATTTTTTGATTGTTAACAACGGACAGATTTTCATAAAGACTCATCTACTCTGCCTCCACGACAAACTCTTCGTCTTCTAATCGTAATGTCCATTCTCTGTCCTGATCATGGAAGTGGATCGATTTTGTTTTATTGGCAACGCCAACCAGCTCTTCAATCACCTCTTCCAAAATAACCACAGCATTCTTGTCATGACGGTTGGGCCGGTAGCCTGCAAGGATTCGCTGAGCCAGTTCCAGAAAGGAAATAGTAACTGGAAAGGGTTCAAGCTGAGTTTGGTCGACCTTGATGACGGCATAAAAACAATGGATTTGATGCTTTTTCGGGTTGGCATCAGCAATGCGAGCCAGATCGGGGCGCACATCGACCCTGGCTGAAACAACGATGTTGTTTCTTTTTTCCAAATAAATTCCATCGCCAACCGTTTTGGTTTCCAGCCGGTTGGCAAATTTTACCAGGCTTTCGATTAACTGTTTTTTATAAAACTCTCTTAACTGTTTTTTGCTATCATCAGAATGATGTAGCTGCCATGCACGAATATATTCATCAAACAATGGCAAAGCAAAATCTTCAGAAAAAAACTTATGATAATTGTTGCCGAGATCTATTTCCTGAAGGCAGTAGAAAGCTCTTATCCAACTGGAAGATGAGAGCTCTCGATGACCATATTGTTCACAATAAGATTTTTTGAACTCTTCAAATTGTTGATCTGTTATACATAACGCATGTTGTACAACAAACTGATCCAGTTTCTGTGAGCGCACCAAGCAAGGGTCAAGATCAACTAAAGAGTTTGCCAAACCATAGCCCGGTGAAGCGAAAAGATTATCAAACAACACCGAATTACCAGCGATCAGATGATGGATAAAATCCAGTAATGCACGCGCAGAAAAGAACTGATCAAATTTTAAACGAGCATGCAGAAGAGCGCGCACGATTACTTGTTGTACGACGGGCTCCTGAATTAATCGATAATTATGAAATTTTAAAGGTTCTTCGTCACTTCATGTGGATTTGGCCTGATCGAGCAGGCGGCCCACCGGACTGCCGATCAGGTAGATCATCGCGATGAAGTTGGCCTCGTTCCGGTAGCCACGTGCGCGTGACCTGGCC
>NZ_JAMLJJ010000009.1 GCF_023736155.1 Larsenimonas salina
CGCCGATGGTAGTGTGGAGCTTCTCCATGCGAGAGTAGGTCATCGTCAGGCATCTATACCAAGGCCCCGATCAATCGATCGGGGCCTTTTTTTATGCCTGAAATATACCCCGTGCGTACAGCCATCAAGCCGCATATCTTTATCGCTGGTACACTAAAGGCCCCTTTTTCACGATGCCGCAAGGAGTACCGCTAATCATGACCACTGATGTTGTCATACTCGCCGCTGGGCAAGGAAGCCGCATGAAATCTACCCTGCCTAAAGTGCTACACCCTCTGGCAGGTAAACCGATGGTTCAGCATGTTGTGGATGCCGCGAAGTCCATCGGAGAGGCCACATTGCATGTTGTGGTTGGCCATGGCGCTGAGCGGGTCGAGAAAACACTTTCGGATCAGAATATCCGCTTTGCGCTTCAAAAAGAGCAAAAGGGGACAGGTCATGCCGTTGCCCAAACGCTTGAGAATCTTGGCGATGGCCCGGTATTGGTGCTCTACGGTGATGTGCCGCTTATCAAGTCGGAAACGCTTGCCGCGTTGCTGGAAAAAGTCGATGACGATCATCTGGGCCTTTTAACCGTGACCGTTGATGACCCGTCCGGGTATGGGCGTATCGTGCGTGAAAATGGCGCGGTGACTTCCATTGTCGAGCAAAAGGATGCGACGGATGCGCAAAAGGCCATTCAGGAATGCAACACGGGCATTCTTGCGACAACCGGCAAGAAGCTCAAGCAATGGCTTCCGGCACTTTCCTCGAACAACGCTCAGGGCGAATACTATCTGACGGACATCATCGCCATGGCAGCTGGCGAAGGTGTGACGATCACAACCGCCGAACCCATGAACGAGCATGAGGTACAGGGCGTTAATGATCGTGTTCAGCTCGCCTATCTGGAACGTATTCATCAAAAGGCACAAGCTGAAACACTGATGCGCAGCGGCGCAAGCCTTGCCGATCCAAACCGCATTGATGTCCGAGGCCGGTTGAGCGTTGGTCAGGACGTCTTTATCGACGTAGGCTGCGTCTTCGAAGGGGATGTGGTGCTTGAAGATGGCGTGCATGTTGGGCCATATACGCTTATCAAGAACAGTGTCATCAAGCAGCACACAGTTATTGCAGCGCACAGCATTGTTGAGTCGGCGCAGGTTGGTGAAGAGGCAACGGTTGGGCCGTTTGCGCGCCTGCGACCGGGGACGGAACTGGCCGATCAGGCCAAGGTCGGCAATTTCGTCGAGACCAAGAACGTCAAGGTCGGAAAGGGCAGCAAGATCAATCATCTGAGCTACATTGGCGATGCTGAACTTGGCAGTGATGTGAACGTAGGCGCAGGCACCATCACGTGCAATTACGATGGCGTCAACAAACACAAGACGCTTATTGGCAACGGCGCGTTCATTGGCTCGAACACCGCGCTGGTTGCGCCGGTGGACGTTGGCCAGGGGGCGACCATCGCGGCGGGCTCTACCATCACTGACAGGGTCAGCGAAGATGCGCTTGCGATTGCGCGTGGTCGTCAGGTCGAGAAGAATGACTGGGTCAGACCGGCCAAAAAGTAAGCGCTAAAAAAGCCGGGGCATTGAGCCCCGGCTTTTTTATATGCGCGTGAATGCCATCGAGCACGAGGACATCTGAAGCGGCGTGTCAGGAATCCAGTTTCTTGGTGTCCAGACCGCTGATGTCGGTGTGTCGAATATCCAGCCCCTTGACCAGATAGATGACGGATTCAGCCAGATTGTTGGCGTGATCGCCAATACGTTCCAATGCGCGAAGTACCCACATGATATTAAGGATGGACCCGATTGAGCGAGGGTCTTCCATCATGAAGGTGACCAGTGAGCGCATTGAACTTCGGTACTCACTGTCGACCGCTTCGTCGGTATGCAGGACCTGAATCGACAGCTCCGTATCAAAGCGTGCAAACGCGGTCAGCGCGTTTCTAAGCATCTCCCGGACCTGCTGGCCGATACGTCGCACTTCGACAAACCCGTGATTGGTGTGGCCTTCCTCAATCAAAGACAGCGCGTTTCGCGCGATCTTGTTAGCTTCATCGCCGATGCGTTCGAGATCCGAAGCTGTTCGGGTCACCGCGAGGACAAGTCGAAGGTCAGATGCTGCCGGCTGACGACGAGCGATGATGTGCGTGCACTCATCGTCGATGCGCAACTGCATCTCGTTGACTTCCTGATCCTTCCTGCACACTTCCTGGGCTTGATGCGCATGGCCTTCGAGCAAGGCATCAATGGCATCTTGAACCTGCCGTTCCACCAAACCGCCCATGGCCATCAGGTGGGTCTTCAAAGCCTCCAGTTCCTGATTGAACTGACTGGAGATATGTTGGCTGTGCCGGCCGCTGTCGATATCCATAACCCATCCTGCTGCCATAAAAGAGGCGGTTGAGTGCCATAGTAATGGCTGAACATGTTATTCGATCAATATGACAATCGTTTGACACTCAAAGCACGTCGAGCTTGGCAAAGCCCAGAACCAGCCATTTGTCACCGTGCTCTTCGAAGCTCACATGCACCCGAGCGCGGTCACCCTCGCCCTCACCATCGATGATGATGCCCTCACCGAACATCGGATGGCGAACGCGCTGGCCAACGCTCAACTGCGTTCCCGACGCCTTGGCGCCCTGGGTTGGGGTTGGCCGATGTGAAACCGGGCGCGAGACCTGCCCCCGCAGGCGGATTTCCTCGAGTGCCTCGTCCGGCAGTTCGCGGATAAAGCGAGAGGGGCGCTGATAGGTTTCCTTGCCGTGCAATCGGCGCATTTCCGCGTGTGTCAGATAGAGTTGCTGCATGGCACGCGTAACGCCGACGTAGCAGAGCCGTCGCTCTTCTTCGAGCCGCCCGGGTTCTTCGAGCGACATCTTGTGCGGAAACAAGCCTTCTTCGACGCCTGTGATGAACACCACCGGAAACTCAAGGCCCTTGGCCGAGTGTAATGTCATCATCTGAACGGCATCCTCGAATTCGCCGGCCTCATGGTCACCTGCATCGAGTGCCGCTTCTGCCAGAAACGTCGCCAGGCCGTTATCAGCCTCAGGCAGTGCCTCTGTATCGGCGAACGGATCCTGGGTGCCGGTATTTTTGGCGGCGCTGACCAGCTCCTGCAGGTTCTCGACGCGCGCCTGGCCCTTTTCACCCTTTTCGGCCCGGTGATGTTCGATCAGGCCGGTCGTTGTGATCACATGATCGATCTGTTCATGAAGACTGACGCCTGCGGTGTCGTTGTCCATCGATTCGATCAGATCGGTGAACTGGCTGACTGCGCTGGCCGCCCGACCCTTGAGCAGCTTATGAGCTGTCGCCTCATGCAGGGCCTGCCACAGTGACATATCCTGTTCACGAGCGATCATGCGAAGCTGCTCGATCGTGCGGGTGCCAATGCCGCGGGCGGGCACATTGATGATGCGCTCGAGCGAGGCGTCATCGTCGCGATTGATCAACAGGCGCAGATACGCCAGCGCGTTTTTGATCTCGAGGCGTTCGTAGAAACGCTGTCCGCCGTAGATGCGATAGGGCACGCCTGCACGAATCAGCGCCTCCTCCAATACGCGTGACTGCGCATTTGAGCGATAAAGGATCGCGATGTCCTTGCGCGAGATGCCTTTCTTGGCGTGTTTTTGAATGGTGTCGACGATGAAGCGTGCTTCATCCAGATCGTTGAATCCGGAGTACACGGCGATCTTTTCGCCGTTAACGACGTCGGTCCAAAGCTCCTTGCCCATGCGCCCGGCATTATTGCGAATCAGATGGTTTGCAGCATCGAGGATGACGTTGGTCGAGCGGTAATTGCGTTCTAGCCGAACCACCTCGGTATTGGCAAACTCGGTTCGAAACCGGTCGAGGTTCTCGACCCGAGCGCCACGCCACCCATAGATGGATTGATCATCGTCGCCGACGATCGTCAGGCATTCACGCTGGCCGGCTAGAAGCTTGAGCCAGGCGTATTGGAGCGTATTGGTGTCCTGGAACTCATCGACCAATAGATGCGCGAATCGCTCCTGATAATGGGCGAGAAGCCGCGGGTTATCACGAAGAAGCTCCAGGCTTCTCAGCAGAAGTTCGCCGAAATCGACCAGCCCGCCACGCTCGCAGGCCGCTTGATAAAGCTCGTAGAGCTCGACCATCTGCATCATGTAGCTGTCGCCGTGCGCATCGATCTGTGGCGGACGAAGACCTTCTTCCTTGCAGCCTCCAATGAAATACATCACCTGCTTGGGCGGATAACGCTCATCGTCGATGTTGTATTCCTTGATCAAACGCTTGATCAAACGAAGCTGATCATCGGGGTCGATGATCTGAAAGTGCTCTTGAAGCTTGGCATCCTGCCAGTGAGTGCGCAGCAGTCGGTGAGAAATCGAGTGGAAGGTGCCGACCCACATGCCTCGCAGCGAGACATCCAGCAGAGCTTCGAGGCGGGTACGCATCTCACGTGCGGCCTTGTTGGTAAAAGTGACCGCCATGATCGAAAAGGGGGAGAGGTGCTCGTTATGCATCAGCCAGGCGATGCGGTGAACCAGCACCCGGGTCTTTCCGGAACCTGCGCCGGCAAGCACCAGCAGGTTGCCCTGCGGCGCGCTGACGGCGCGGCACTGGTCCGAATTGAGGGCGTCGAGTAAAGGCGATGAATCCGTCATGAAAGGCCGTCGGCAGAAGGTGACTGAATGCCCTTACCTTACCATACCCGTCAGTGGTTGCCGCTGCCCTCGGGCACGCGCAGTGGCGCGAGACTGCGTTTTACCGCCCGGACCTTTTCATCGAGCTGAGGGCCCTTGGACTTCGCCACGCCCACCGCAAGAATATCGATTACGACCAGGTGGACGATACGAGAGGTCATCGGTGTATACACTTCGCTGTCCTCACGGACATCGATGTAGAGTGGCAGATTGACCGCGTGAGCCAGCGGGGAATTCTTGGGGCAGAGCCCGATGACGGTCGCGCCGGCCTCGCGCGCCAGATCGACGCTGCTGAGCAGTGAGCTTGTGCGCCCGGTCTGTGAGATCGCCACGACCACATCACCTTCGCCAAGCGTTACCGCTGACATGTTCTGCATGTGTGGGTCAGCGTAGGCGGCGGTTGAGACCTGAAGCCTGAAGAACTTGTGCTGCGCGTCGGAGGCCACGGCGCCGGATGCGCCGAACCCATAGAATTCGACCCGGTTGGCGTTGGTCAGGGCGTGAATGGCCTGACTGATGGACTCGGGATTCATTCGGTCGCGGACGGACAGCAGAATACCTACGGTTGAATCGAAGATACCGTTGGTGAATTCAGCCACATCGTGGCTGTCATCCATGGAAAACTGAGCGAATTGCGCACCGGTTGCGAGCATCTGGGCCAGCCGCAGCTTGAAATCCTGGAAACCGTCGCACCCCAGTGCCCGGCAAAAGCGGATAACGGTGGGCTCGCTCACGCCAGCGTTCTTGGCGATGTCGGCAATACGCATGTGGATGGCTTCTTCAGGGTGGCGCAGAACGTAGCGCGCCACCTTCTGTTCGGAGCGTCTGAAATCGGGCAGACGTTCCCTCAGCTCATCAAACAGGGCAAGACTCACGGTAGCTCCCAATGCATAAATTTGGCTCGGCTAACGTCATTATACTGTCAATAACGCTATAGTAATGTTGCAGCGCCTCGTTCACGACGAGACAGCCGTCCGGATGATGCGTCACATAGTACTGTTAAACGGACCTTAACGTTAGGCGAAAACGCTGTTTTAGATAGGCCCTTTTAACAGATAGACCCGTCGTTCGGTTGGCATTGTTCATAGATCCCCCAAGGGAGAGTTGATCATGCACAAGGGCGAACAGCTTGCAACCATCAAGGCCGAGCTTCTGGACATTTATATGGCACTTGAAGCCGAGCAGCACGAAAAACGCAAGCAAACGGCAGAAATGCGGTATGTGAAGGCTCGCAAGGGCATCGAGCAGCATCGCGAAGAACGTCGTTTGGAGCGCGATCTAAAAGACATCAATGAAGAGGCGGCTCGACGAAAACGCCGGCTCTCCTGAACTTGCCCCGCCCAAGTCAGGGCAGGGCTTTCAACACCAGCTCGACGCGTCGATTCTCGGCGCGTCCGGACGGTTTGTCATTGTCGGCCACAGGATGGGTCGATGCCAACCCGACCGCACGCAGTCGCTCGCCATCAATCCCTCGCGTTCTCAGCAAACGCACCACCGAACTTGCCCGTGCCGTCGACAGTTCCCAGTTCGAGGGGAAACGCTCGGTCGAAATTGGCCGGCTGTCCGTATGCCCTTCAACCGAAATTGATCCCTTGAACTGACTGAGTCCCGGCACTAACCGGTCAAGCAAGCGTTCGCCGCTGGCTGATATATCGACGTCACCGCTTGAGAAAAGCACCTGATTTTGAATGCGCACGGTAACGCCCTGAGGCGTCGGACTGACCAGTACGCCCTCAAGCGCCGGGAACATGTCCTCGAGCCGATCCACTGCCGGCACGGAATCGCTTGCCAGCGCGGGCTCTGACTCGGCGCTGAGTGCCGGCGTGATCGGTGGTGTGAACGCGTTGGAGGGTGCTGTGACCAACCCCACCGCCATGAGTGCTTCCGGAGACAGCGCAAAGACGGGAGCAGAAGGCGCGGGCCGCTCTCCGGGCGTTTCGACGATGGCCTGACGTGCAGGTTTCGCAGGCCCGACCACTTCGCCATTGACCATCGGTTGAATGCCTCGGTGCAAGGGCATGATGCCGCCAGTCATTGGAGCCTCAATTGGAGGTTCCGGCTCATTTGCTGGCCGATTGAACATCAGCAGGATGATGAACAGCATGATCAGAAGTGTCAGTACGTCCAGATAGCTTATGAGCCATCCGGCCTGCTCGATGGGGCTTTCGGCATCATCCAGCGCATCGTGCTTGGCGCCGGCGCGCCGAACGGGTTCAATCTCTGATTGAGCATCAAGACGCTTGGCGAACATGGGGGGCTTTCTCCATGGAGCGGTGTTCACCGAGTTCATCCTGATCGCGGTATTCCGCGATGAACGACTGAAGCGTGGCCTCGATGAAGGAGGGCAGTCGGCGGCGGCACAGCATCGAGACGCCTTCAAGCACCATGTTCATGGTAATGACGCGCCGCTCGGTGCGGCGTTCGAGCTTGACCGCAATCGGTTTGAACACCAGATTCGCCAGCAAAATGCCGTAAAAGGTCGTCAGCAGCGCGATGCCCATGCTGGGGCCGATGACGGAGATATCACCGGTTTCCATCACGCTCAGCATGTTGATCAGGCCCACAAGCGTTCCCAGCATCCCGAACGCCGGCGCGTAGGCGGCCATGGTGCGAAAGATCTGCGCTTCGGCCCGTTCCCGCGCCTTGAGCCGGGCGATGCGCCAGCGCATGAGGTCAAGAATTTCCTCTTCCTTGATGTTGTCGATGACGAGACTGATGCCGGTTTTCAGAAACGGGTTGCGGGTCTGCTCCAGCATTTTTTCGATATTGCGCCCCTGGCCGTGCATCCACTGGCGAGACAGATTCACAAGCTCGGCGATGTCTTCCTGCACGTGGTCGTCCTCACGGCGAAAGATGGCCGGAAGCGATGAAAACACACGCGAGAGTTCCTTCAGCGGAAAGCTCAGAAAGGTAGCCGCCAGCGTGCCGGCGATCACGATCGACAGACCGGGAATATTCAGGAAGGCAAGGGGAGAGTCAGCGCCATAGGCCAGAACGGCCACCAGGAGCAACACGCCGACGGACAGCCCGATGAGCGTCGAGGCATTGATCGGAAGTCGGCTGAGTTTAAGCACGGAAGAAGTCAGTTTGTTTGACATGAAAGCCCCATACCTCGGTGGAGGTAGTCATCAAGACGGTAGGGCTATCCTATCCAACCAGGCATGAACGTCAGACCAAGAAAAAGGGCCGACAAGCCCGCCTTATCGGCAGAACGTGTCGACCCTTGAGTCGCAGCGTCGCGGCTAACTCAGTGCAGCAGGCCGAAGATAAACACGGCCGCCACACCAATTGGCGTAATGAAGCGCGAAATGGCGTACCAGACCGAGAACGCACCGCTCGACATGTTGAGCTGGGTTCTGAGCTCGTCGCGCTGCATGTACCAGCCCACGAATATAATAGTGGCCAGCCCCGTCAGCGGCAGCATGATCTTGCTGGTCAGATAATCCAACAGATCGAAGATGGTTTTACCCTCGAACATCGCGAACACGCCCAGAGGATGAACGCCCGACCAGAGGTTGAACGACAGCACGGTGGCGATCCCCAGTGCCCAGGTCGCAAGGCCGGCGGCGATGGTGGCCCCGGTTCGGCTCAGCGGGCTTTTCTCTTCCAGCCACTCAACGATTGGTTCCAACAGTGAAATCGACGATGTCCAGGCGGCGAACACCAGCAGAACGAAGAATAAAATGCCGAAAAACCAGCCTCCGGACATCTGCCCGAACGCAAGTGGCAGTGTCTGGAAGATCAGGCCGGGGCCAGCGCCAGCGTCGAGGCCGTTACTGAACACAATCGGGAAGATCGCAAGACCGGCCATCAGCGCGATGACGGTATCCATGATTGCAACAGTGACGGCCGTGCGGCCGATGTTGACGTCATCCGACAGGTACGAGCCGTACGCCATCATGATGCCCATGCCAAGACTTAGCGTGAAAAACGCGTGTCCCAGTGCGGCAAGGACCGTTTCGCCGGTCAGTTTGGATAGATCCGGCATCAAAAGGTACGACGCGCCCTCTGCAAAACCGGGCGTGGTCGCGGCGTAGAGCACCATGACCAGCAAAAGGATGCCAAGTGCCGGCATCAATGTCTTGGCTGCCCGCTCGAGACCGCCCGCAACACCGCCGATGACGACCCCGACCGTCATGATCATGAAGACGCTGTGCCAGCCCAGAAGTGCTGTGGGGCTTTCAAGCAGTCCACCAAAGAGACCACCGACGCTGTCGTTATCCAGCCCGCCGAAGGTATTGGTCACGGCGTACTTCACGTAGGCCAATGCCCAGCCACCGATCACGCTATAAAAGGAAAGGATTAGATACGCGCCGAGAATACCGGCGAGTCCGACCAGGGCCCAGGCCGGTGAGCGTTTCAGGCGGCCTGAAATCTGCTGCATGGTCGACATGGGGTTTTTCTGTCCGAGCCGGCCGAGCATCCACTCGGACATTAGAATCGGCAAACCGATCAGCGCGATACAGATCAGATAGACCAGCACGAACGCGCCACCGCCGCTTTCGCCGGTCATGTACGGGAATTTCCAGATGTTGCCCAGGCCGACAGACGACCCGACCGCAGCCAGCAAAAACGCAACACGAGAAGACCACTGCGCGTGGGTATGGGATTTTTGAGACATCACTTCACCCTGTTTGTCGAAGGCGCGTCCTCACGACCGCCTCTGTTGTTATGTTTGTTATGTCACCAAGCCAGTATGGATCCTGCATAGAGGCTTGCATAACGCTTCTGATCGGCGCGGGTAATCGCCTTTAACCACATGGCACCTTGGCTCGATGCCATGATCAAGAAGCAGTGGCGCGAAGTATACGCCAAGCCGCCCGAGCACTTTAAGCATGAACTCTCAAAAGAGCTCCGCGCAATATCGGGCGGTTTATTCAAGATAACGTCACGTTGATAGCACGATGGCGTCGTTTTTTGATTAAGTGTCTGATGGCGCTCATTGCGCTCAAAAGAGCGACGTTTGTTTATCGGCGGGGAATTCCGGTAATTCAGGCAGCTCCACAGTCTCGCTTAACCTGTTCCAGAATGTGCGTGCCCAGGCCGGGGCCAAGATGTTATCGGGGGTGTGAACGAAGAAATAAGGTTTTTTCCCCTGATTTATCCACAGATTTAGCTGGGAAATCCACGGTTCAAAAAAGTGAGTGTTCGCTTTCTCATCGAAGTGACCGATGAATCGAACGATGGGGTGGTCGCCTGTGGAGAGCACATGCAGCGGGCGTCGAGGTTTTTCCTGTTGCGCTTTTGTCAAGCCTCGATTGGCAACATCCCTACTTGAAAATAACGGACGTACGTCCAGCATCACCCGATTGGCATTGAAAGTTATCAACAATCGGTTGAGTTGACGCTCGGCATCGCCCTTGTGGAAAAACTCGAGCGCCCGTACCTCGACCGCACACACAATATCGTCGGGCCAGCGTGCAAGCAGTCGCTCGAGCTTTAAAAGCTCACTGGCGCCGAAATCCCGAGGTAGTTGCACCATCACCGGGCCGATGCGCGGCCCCAAAACTCGAAGTGCCTCGAGAAACGCCAGGCAGCCATCGATGTCATTCAGGCGGCGCTCGTGCGTTAGAAGCTGTGGCAGTTTAAAGCAGAATCGAAACGTCTCCGGGGTCTGGGCCGCCCAGTTCTCCAATGTCCGCTGGGCGGGTGTGCCGCTATAGAACGTAGTATTTCCTTCAACCGCACCGAATACGCTCGCGTATTCCTCGAGCGCATGCTGCATTGGGGTAGTTTGGGCCAGGAAGTGACCTTTCCACTCCTCATACGACCACATGGGGAGGCCAAGTCTCAGCGGGGCCGCTGGATAATCGGTCATCAGCGAACGCGTCGAGGCGCGAACGGATGCGACGGCGTGACGAGCGAATCCTGCGCCGCGATCAGTTGAAGTTCACGTTCGCCTGACGCGAACGTTGCCGAGAAGACGTCATATACGGACGCCGCTGTGCGTGCCAGAGCGTCTTCCGGGGCAAGTGCGTTCATGCGATGCGCCAGATACAGCGCACTGGTCAGATCGCCTGCCCCATTCGGTGGGGTTTCAAAATGAAGCCGCGGCGTGGCCAGTTCCCAGCTGCCTTCTGCCGTATCGACCATCATCGCGATGTGCCCCTCCGGCAATTCGTCGATGTCGAGTGAAGTTACCACCACCTCGGCAGGCCCTCGTGCCCGCAGCGCACGGGTCGCCTCGAGCGCATCCTGACGTGTGGCGATAGTGGTGCCGGTGAGAAAGCCCAGTTCGAACTGATTGGGCGTAGTGATGGTGGCACGAGGGATCGCGTGTTCGCGAATCCAGTCGGGCAACCCATCTTTTACGAAAAAGCCGCGCCCGACATCGCCCATGACCGGATCGCAGCAGTAGATCGCATCAGGATGATGACGGCGGATGCGCTCGAGCGCCGTCAGTACCACGTCACCGGTATGCTCATCGCCCAGATACCCGCTCAAAAGCGCGGTCATGTTCGAAAGTGCCCCGAGGGTTTCCATGCCATTCAATACCTCGAGCAGGTGATCCGGTGAAAAGACCGTGCCCGAAAAATGGCCGTAACCCGTGTGGTTTGAAAACTGGACGGTATGCAGGGCCGAAACATCGAAGCCCAGGCGCTGAAGCGGAAAAACCGCAGCGCGATTGCCGACATGACCGAAGGCGACGTGGCTTTGAATGGAGAGCAGGTGAGGCATGGCGGATAAGCGACTAAGGCAGTGGGTGAGTCTTGCACTATGCCGAGGATCGCACCAAGTATAAAGCCTCGGCGCCGCAGAGTGCGGCGCCGAGGCTTTAAAGGCTAAGCCTGGGGGACTTACTCGACCGTAACGCTCTTGGCGAGGTTACGGGGCTGGTCCACATCGGTGCCTTTCAACACGGCCACATGATAGGACAGCAGCTGCAGCGGCAGCGTGTACAGAAGCGGCGCGACGTGTTCATCGACCGCCGGCAGGCGCATCACGTGCACGTGATCGTCTTCCTTGAAGCTTACGTGCTCGTCGGCGAACACGAACAGCTCGCCACCACGGGCGCGAACTTCCTGCAGGTTCGATTTGAGCTTTTCGAGCAGCTCATCGTTCGGCGCCACCGCGATGACCGGCATATCGGCATCGACCAGGGCCAGCGGGCCATGTTTCAGCTCGCCTGCCGGGTATGCTTCAGCGTGGATGTAGGAAATTTCCTTGAGCTTCAGCGCACCTTCAAGCGCGATCGGGAACATCGGGCCACGGCCAAGGAACAGGGCGTGATGCTTCTCGGCAAACGCCGCGGACAGCTTCTCGATCGCCCCATCCATCGCAAGGCCTTTTTCGAACAGACCCGGCAGGGCGCGGAGCGCCTTGACGATGTCGGCCTGAATGTCGTCATCGCCTTGCTTGACGTTTCGAAGTGCCAGCGTCAAAAGCATCATGGAGATGAGCTGCGAGGTGAAGGCCTTGGTCGAAGCCACACCGATTTCAGGGCCGGCATGGGTCATCAGGCACAAATCGGATTCCCGCACCAGCGAGCTGCCCGGAACGTTACAGATGGCAAGGCTTGCCAGATACCCGCCCTTGCTGGCGGCGTAGCGCAATGCGGCGAGTGTATCGGCGGTTTCACCGGATTGAGACAGGGTCACGAACAGCGTGCCTTCGGGCACGACCACCTCGCGGTAGCGGTATTCCGAGGCTACTTCGACCTGAGTCGGGATGCCGGCCAGTTTCTCGATCCAGTAACGTGCGACGAGCCCCGCATGATAGCTGGTGCCGCAGGCGACGATCTGGATGTTCTTTACGTGAGACAGCATGTCATCGGCGTCGGCGCCAAAGCAGCGCGGAAACACGTGGTGATCGCTGAGACGGCCTTCAAGCGTGGCGGCGATGACGCTTGCCTGCTCGTGAATCTCTTTCAGCATGAAGTGGCGATAGTTGCCTTTCGAAGCCGCGCCGTCACCGTGCTCGAACTTGGTGATTTCACGGGATACCTGCTCACCGGCGTGATCGAAGACCTGAATATTGCCCTGATGACGCAGGCGAACCACATCGCCTTCCTGCAGATAGATGAAGCGGTCGGTGACTTGCAGCAGTGCCAGCGGGTCGGAGGCCAGGAAGGCTTCCTCGATACCGACGCCCACGACCAGCGGGCTGCCCTTGCGAGCGCCGATCAGGGTGTCGGGCTGGTCGGCGTGAATGACGCCGAGCGCATAGGCGCCATCAAGGCCACTGACAATGTTTTGAACTGCTTCGAGCAGATCGCCGGTTTTATCGAACTCACGGGCCAGCAGGTGGGCGATGACTTCGGTGTCGGTCTCTGACGTGAAAACGTAGCCTTCGCCTTCGAGCGACTCCTTGATGGCTTCGAAGTTTTCGATAATGCCATTGTGCACTACGGCCAGCTTGTCGCCGGACTGATGCGGGTGCGCGTTGTGCTCGGACGGCCGGCCGTGGGTGGCCCAACGGGTGTGCGCGATGCCGGCGTGACCGGACAGGGCGCTTTCCAGAAGCTTGTCTTCGAGCGCGGCGACCTTGCCCATCGCACGGGTGCGATTCAGCGTGGCCTGATCGTCGAGAATCGCCATACCGGCGGAATCATAGCCCCGATATTCCAGTCGCTTGAGGCCTTCCAGCAGGATGTTTTGAACCTGGCGTTGAGCCATGGCGCCAACGATGCCACACATAAGTACACTCCTTGTTCTTGATGGACACGATGCGGTTCAGTGCGTGGTGGACGCACGAATGACTCGAACACCGTGTGTTGCAATGGATTCTAGATGGCCGTCACTGAGCCCGTCATCGGTGATGAAGACATCAATGCAGGACCAGGGCAGTTCGAGATTGTGCATGCGCCGACCGACCTTGTCGGATTCCGCCATCACCACCACCTCGCGTGCGGTTTCCGCCATGACCTGAGATAACCCCAGCAGCTCGTTGAACGTGGTGGTACCCCGTTCGACATCGATGCCGTCTGCCCCGATAAAGAGCTGATCGAAATCGTAGGCCTTGAGCACGCCTTCGGCGACCTGACCCTGAAACGATTCCGAGTGCGGATCCCAGGTACCGCCGGTCATCAGAAGCGTCGGTTCGCGCTCGAGCCCGCGAAGCTGGTGGGCGATCGAGAGTGAGTTCGTCATGACGACCAGGCCCATCAGGGGTTCGAGCAGCGGAATCAGCGCCGCTGTCGTACTCCCACTGTCGATGATAAGGCGGTTATGATCCTTGATGGTTGCCGCTGCGGCACGCGCAATGGCCTGCTTCTGCTTTGAAAGTCGAGGCGGCTGTTCGGCCAGTTCAGACGGCAGGGGAATCGCGCCACCGTAGCGTCTGAGCAGCAGGCCGTTTTTCTCGAGCGCCGCCAGATCCTTGCGGATAGTGACCTCTGAGGTATGAAAACGGCGCGCGAGTTCATCGACGCTCGCTTCTTGCTGGGCGTTGACGAACTCCACGATACTGCGTCGGCGTTGCGGGGTGTTTCGCTTGGCTAGCACTTCCGTCACGATGACTGCCTTGTTTTGAGATGAAAGTAATAATGATTACTTCGAAAGAAAAATTCAACGCTCGATTTTGTAAATGCGACAATAGGCACAAAGGCCTGGTCGTATCAGATCCCGATAAAAGGAAGGCAACGCTATGCTTGAATCGGTAGGCATGTTGGAAAAAGGGCTTCGGATGGTGCTGAAGCCCGGATGTCGGCGCTACGTTGTGGTGCCACTGCTGCTTAATCTGGTGGTGTACAGCCTGCTGATTGGCTGGCTCTTTACCCAGTTCGGCGGTTGGATGGACTACTGGATGGCGCAGGTGCCAGCGTGGCTTTCATGGCTTGAGTGGTTGATCTGGCCGTTGGTGGTGGTCTCGCTGCTGATCGTCGCGTTCTATACCTTCAACCTGTTTGCCACGTTGATCGCGGCGCCCTTTTACGGCTTTCTTGCCGAGCGTCTGGATGAAGAACTGACGGGGCGCCCGATCAATGACTCGAGAAGCCTAACGCGCCAGGCTCTCGATAGCCTTGGGCGAGAACTCAAGAAGCTTGGGTACTTCCTGCCTCGCGTGGCAGTTCTGATCGTGATTGGGTTCATCCCCGTCATCAATGTGGCAGCCCCCTTTCTATGGGCACTCTTTTCGGCCTGGAGCATGGCGATTCAATATCTGGATTACCCGATGGACCTTCATCGCGTCAGCTTTACCGACATGCGCGGCCGCCTTCGAACGAAATGGTGGCAATCCCTGACGTTTGGTGGCGTCGTCACACTTGGGCTCATGATTCCGTTGGTGAATCTTTTGATGATGCCGGCGGCGGTCGCCGCTGCGGTCATGATGTGGAACCGGCATTACTGCGCGCTGCTTCCTCACGATGCCAAGTCGGTACAAAAGAGCGCGCGATGATCAGGCTTTGATTAGGGGCTACCGCCGCACCGTGGCCAGCCCCTTTCCAAGGCGATACTGGAATGATTACCGGGTCGGCGCAGCGGCGGTGCTGCGCCGAATTACCAGCCGATGGGGAAGCGTTTGATGAGGCGTTACGTCTCTCTTGCCTTCGATGACCTCAATCAGCCGGGCAACGGCTTCCTGGCCGAACCGTTCGGCCGGTTGCGAGATGGTGGTAAGCGGCGGGTCGATGAATGAGGCAAACTCGATGTCATCGAATCCCGCGACCGAGATGTCCCCCGGTACGCGAAGCCCGGCTTCCTTGAAATACTGAACGGCGCCAATCGCCATTTCATCGCTTTCGCAGACGACCGCTGTTGGGCGGTTTGCATGATCGACCAGGTGCCTGGCGGCCTCGAACCCGGAGCGCGGGGTGAAGTTGCCGGGCAGAAACAGGTCGGGGTCGGCCTCGAGTCCTGCGGCCTCGAGCGCCTCTTGATAGCCTGCATTTCGTTCTCGAGTCAGAGGGCTCTGGCCGGGGCCCTGGATCATCGCGATACGGCGATGGCCCAGCTCGATAAGATGCCGTGTCAGCTCGTAGGTGGCGCCACGGTTATCGATGCCAACGGTCGGGCACGGGGCGTTATCCAAAAGCTCACAGGCGTTGACCATGGGAGGGGTGGGGCCGTCGCCTGAAAACGGATTGAACGCGCGTAGCTGGATTATCCCATCCGCCTGTCGCGACGACACAAGCCTTGCATAGTCGCGCTCAATCTCATCCTGCCCTTGGGTATTGCACAGCAGCACGCTGTATCCGGCCTTTCGCGCCGTTTCCTGAATGCCGCTGATGACGCGGGCATAGAATGTATTGGCAATTGTTGGCACCAGCACGACCAGGTTATGGGTGCGCTGTGAGCGAAACTTGACGGCCATCTGATTGGGTCTGTACCCCGCGCGTTCGACCGCATCGAGCACCTTGGCACGCGTTTTGGGTGAGACCATCTCGGGTGTAGCCAGACTCCGTGACACCGTCGCGACCGAGACCCCGGCAAGCTCGGCTACCTTGCGAATATTAGACATGAAAGCCGCCTGCGTTCACTGCATTTCCCCACGTGCGAGCCATTGATTTCCGTTCAGGACAAGCTTAACGGATTTCAGGGTGAGGCTCATAGATTCCACGCCGACGCCTGAAGCGTCAACTTTGGTCTGATTGACCAGTTTGCTGTTGAAAACCTAAATTCTACCGCATTGTAACCGGTTACAATTTCATTTTAAGGGGCCGGACTCAAACCCGCACGCCCCGATTGAGCTCAACGGAGAACAATGATATGGCGCAACCCTTGGTGCCTGTTCGCATGGGAATGATTGGTGGCGGTGACGGCGCTTTCATCGGCAAGGTGCATCGACTGGCCGCGGCGCTAGATGGGCACATTGAGCTGGTCAGTGGCAGTTTCAGCCGAACCGACGATAACAATCGCCGTACCGGCGCCTTGTGTGGGCTTTCTCCTGAGCGAGTACACACCGATTGGCGTGCGCTTCTGGAGGCCGAGCGCCACCTTCCGGAAGATCAGCGTATGCAGATGGTCGCGATCGTGACTCCGAATCATCTGCATGTGCCCATGGCGGTTGCTGCACTCGAGGCCGGGTTTCATGTGATGTCGGAAAAACCGGCGGGCCTATCACTTGAGCAGACTCAGGCCTTGCCACAAGCCCTTGCCGACAGTGGGCGTTTGTATGGTCTGTCGCACACCTATCTGGGCTATCCGATGGTGTGGCAGGCCAGGGATATGGTTGCGCGCAATGAACTCGGGGCGCTTCGAAAGATTCATGTCGAGTACCCGCAGGGGTGGCTTGCCGATCAGCCCGAGGCGCAGGGCAACAAGCAGGCCGCCTGGCGGACTGATCCTGCATTTTCCGGGGCAAGCGGATGCATGGCAGACATCGGCACCCATGCGTTCGGGCTGGCCGAGTTTGTCTCTGGGCATCGCATCGATGCCCTGTGCGCCTCGCTCGGCATTCACGCCGAGGGGCGCCAACTCGATGACGACGGCGATGTGTTGTTCAAAACCGCAGAAGGGGCCAGCGGGACATTGACCGTGAGCCAGGTCTGTACCGGTGAAGAGAATGGCCTGCGTCTGAGAGTCTACGGCGAGGCCGGCAGTCTCGAGTGGCGCCAGATGGCGCCCAATAGTTTGATTCATCGCCGTGCACAGGCGCCGATGCAGATTTTTAGAGGCGGCATCGACCAACCCGGTCTGTGCGATGAGGCCAAGCGTCGCTTTCGTCTACCGGGCGGGCATCCGGAAGGGTATCTGGAGGCCTTGGCCAACCTCTACAGCGATTTCGTACACGCCATCCGTGCTCAAAAAACACACGACGCCGAGGGCGTGCCAACGCTTTCGTCAGGCCTTCGCGGCATGGCGTTCATCGAGGCCGTCACCGCCAGTCAGCGAAGCAGTGAAAAATGGACATCGGTAACCGATACAGACGCGTACCTCGAGGCTCAGCGTCGCCAAGCGACCCAGGGAGAATAACGTCATGACACAGGAAACGTCTCAAGGCATGCGCGGGCCGGGTCTCTTTCTGGCCCAGTTTTTGGATGAGGCTGCCCCGTTTGATCGGTTGGACACCCTGACCGAGTGGGCGGCAGAGAAAGGCTACCGCGGCGTTCAGATTCCAAGCGGAGATGCGCGCTGTATGGATCTGACACTTGCCGCCGAAAGCCAGACGTACTGCGACGAACTCAAGGGCACCTGTGAGGCCGCGGGCGTCGAGATCACCGAGCTGTCGGCTCACATACAGGGTCAGCTGGTCGCAGTTCATCCGGCCTGCAATGAGCTGTTCGATACCTTTGCCCCCAAGGCGCTTCAGGGGAACCCCAAGGCACGGACCGAATGGGCGGTCGAACAGATGCACCTGGTCGCCCGTGCAAGCGAGCGGCTGGGACTGACCTCGGCGGCGGCGTTTTCCGGTGCGCTGCTTTGGCCCTTTCTTTACCCGTGGCCTCAGCGCCCACCCGGACTGGTGGAAGAGGGGTTTGCCGAACTGACAAAACGATGGCGGCCGATTCTGGATCGCTTCGATGAGGCCGGTGTGGATCTTTGTTTCGAGCTGCACCCCGGTGAAGATCTGCACGATGGCGCAACGCTTGAGCGGTTTCTGGACGGCGTCGATCACCACCCTCGAGCCAAGATCCTGTACGACCCGAGCCATCTGCTGCTTCAGCAGCTCGACTACCTCGGATTTATCGACCGCTATCACGACCGCATCGGCATGTTTCACGTCAAGGACGCTGAATTCCGGCCTGATGCTCGAAGCGGCGTCTATGGCGGGTATCAGGACTGGATCGACCGTCCGGGCCGATTTCGCTCGCTTGGCGACGGTCAGATCGATTTCAAGACCATTTTCAGCAAGCTGACCCAGTACGGCTATGACGGCTGGGCGGTGCTCGAGTGGGAATGCTGTCTGAAAGAGGCCACGCAAGGGGCGGTCGAAGGCGCGGACTTCATCAAATCCCACCTGATTCAGCGCGCCGAGAAGGCGTTCGATGATTTCGCAGGCGGAGAAAGCAGTCCTGCGCGTAACCGGCGGCTGCTCGGGCTGGACGCTGCCAACTGACCTGGGCGTTCGCCCCTTGACCAACACTACAACAGAGAGGCTACGGCATGATTCGATCCAGGCTCGGCATCATGATGTTTCTGCAGTTCTTTATCTGGGGCGGCTGGTTCGTCACGCTCGGGACCTTCATGGCCAACAATCTCGAGGCCACCGGCGGTGAGATTGGCATGGCGTTTTCGACCCAATCCTGGGGCGCAATCATTGCTCCCTTTATCATCGGATTGATTGCCGACCGCTACTTCAATGCCGAACGCATTCTCGGCGTGCTTCATCTGGCCGGCGCCGCCTTGATGTTCGGCCTATACACATCGACCGACTTCTCGACGTTTTACCCGCTCGTGCTTGCCTACATGGTGCTCTATATGCCAACGCTTGCGTTGGTCAATTCGGTATCGTTTCGGCAGATGGAAGACCCGGGCCGCGAGTTCGCGCGTATTCGCGTATGGGGCACGATTGGCTGGATCGTGGCAGGTCTGATGATCAGCTTCGTATTTTCATGGGATTCCACGGCCGCCATCGAGGCGGGTCTTCTGCGCTACACCTTTCTGATGTGTGCCATCGCCTCCCTTGCGCTCGGCTTGTATAGCTTCACCCTGCCAGCGACACCCCCGGTGGCTGGCGGTGGTGGGCTTCGAGAGGTGCTCGGGCTCGATGCGCTGACGTTGCTCAAGGATCGAAACTACGCGGTGTTTTTCATGGCCTCGATTTTGATCTGTATACCGCTTGCGTTTTATTACCAGAACGCCAATCCGTTTCTGGCTGAAATCGGGGTCGAAAATCCGACGGGCAAGATGACGCTGGGTCAGATCTCGGAAGTGTTGTTCATGCTGCTTTTGCCGGTATTCATTCAGCGTTTTGGCATCAAGATCACGCTGTTGATCGGCATGCTGGCCTGGGTCGTACGGTATGTGCTGTTCGCGTTCGGCAACGCCGACGACGGGGTCATCTTGCTACTGATCGGGATTGCCCTGCACGGGGTGTGCTACGACTTCTTCTTCGTCTCGGGGCAGATCTATACCGACAAGCGGGCCGGTGAGCGTTTCAAGAGTGCAGCCCAGGGCATGATCACGCTTGCAACCTACGGCGTGGGCATGCTGATCGGCTTTTGGGTGGCCGGCCAGGTCACCGAGCGGTTCGTGGCGGCGGATGGCCATGACTGGCAAGGCATCTGGTTGTTTCCTGCATGCTTCGCACTCGGCGTGCTCGTACTGTTTCTGCTTTCGTTTCGAAACAAGCAGTAGCGGCGTTTATTAACGTTGGGTCTTTGGGGGCGGGCGTAGTGCAAGTTATTTACTCGCCTTTGGTCGAATAGAGACCAAAGTGTGCTGCGCTTTGTCAGACAAATGCGCTATCGATTATAGGCGGGGTCATAGATAAGACGGATAAAACATGGCCCTGACCGATAGGATTCTTCGATGGGAGCAGCTCATGGCAAGACCGACCGACGACGCCAGCCCCTGGCAGGCGATTCAACGCAACCCGACCTTTCAAACCCTGGTTGAGCGCCGCGGGCGCTTCGCGACGCGACTGTCGCTGATCATGATGGCGCTGTACTTCACCTTCATCCTGTTGATCGCCTTTGCACCGGGGGTACTTGGCATGCCGCTCGGAAGCGGGACGGTCATCACCCTCGGTATCCCGATCGGGCTTGGCCTGATCGTGGTGGCGATCGTGTGCTGACCGGCATATACGTGCGCCGCGCCAATGGGGAGTTTGACCGGCTGACCGCCGAGATTCTGGACGACGTCAAGAAGCAGCGCATCGGGGGTGGGCAGCGTGATTAATCGACAACGTCTTTTATGGGCTCTGTGGCTGGTGGTGGTCGGCGCGCTGGTACTGACACCGCAGATCGTGTTTGCCGACGCCATCACCGGGTCGGTCGAGAAGCGCAGCATCAATGTCTCGGCCATCGTGCTGTTTTTGGTGTTCGTGGCGGCAACGCTTGTGATTACGTGGTGGGCATCGAAACAGAACCGCACCGCGTCGGATTATTACGCCGCTGGCGGCAAGATCACCGGCTTTCAGAACGGGCTGGCGATTTCGGGCGATTTCATGTCGGCGGCGTCCTTTCTGGGCATCTCCGCGCTGGTGTTCACCTCGGGTTACGATGGGTTGATCTACTCGATGGGCTTTCTGGTCGGCTGGCCGATCATCATGTTCCTGATCGCCGAGCGACTGCGTAATCTGGGCCGCTATACCTTTGCCGATGTGGCCTCGTTTCGCCTCGGCAAGCGCCCCGTGCGGACGCTCTCGGCGTTTGGCTCGCTTGCGGTGGTGGCGCTTTATCTGATTGCGCAGGTGGTCGGGGCGGGCAAGCTGATTCAGCTGCTGTTCGGGCTCGATTACGTGATCGCGGTGGTCGCGGTGGGCGTGCTGATGGTGTGCTACGTGCTGTTCGGCGGCATGCTGGCGACCACCTGGGTTCAGATGATCAAGGCCGCGATTTTGCTGTTCGGCGCGACCTTCATGGCGTTGATGGTGCTGGCGCACGTGGACTTCAGCCTCGAGGGCCTGTTCCAGCAGGCGGTCGATGTACACGACAACGGCGCGGCGATCATGAGTCCGGGCGGGCTTGTGGATGACCCGATTTCGGCGATTTCGCTGGGCCTTGCCTTGATGTTCGGCACCGCCGGGCTTCCGCACATTCTGATGCGCTTTTTCACCGTGAGTGACGCCAAGGAGGCGCGCAAGAGCGTGTTCGTGGCGACCGGTTTCATCGGCTACTTCTACATTCTGACCTTCATCATCGGCTTCGGCGCGATCATTCTGGTCAGCACCAACCCGACCTTCATGGACGACACCGGGGCGATCATCGGCGGCACCAACATGGTGGCGGTGCATCTGGCCGAGGCGGTCGGCGGCAGCCTGTTCTTGGGCTTCATTTCCGCAGTGGCCTTCGCGACCATTCTGGCGGTGGTGGCGGGGCTTGCGCTTGCCGGGGCATCGGCCATCTCGCATGACCTCTACGCGGGCGTCCTCAAAAATGATAACGCCGATGAAGCGAAAGAAGTGCGGATCTCCAAGATCACCGTGCTGGTGCTTGGGGTGGTGTCGATCGTTCTGGGGATTGCGTTCGAAACCCAGAATGTCGCCTTCATGGTGGGGCTTGCGTTCTCGATCGCGGCGAGCTGTAACTTCCCGGTGCTGCTGCTGTCGATGTACTGGAAGCGGCTCACGACCCGCGGGGCGGTGATCGGTGGCGGGCTGGGGCTTCTGACCGCGATCGCGCTGGTGATTCTTGGGCCAACGGTGTGGGTGCAGGTGTTCGGCTATGAAAACGCGATCTACCCCTACAAGTACCCGGCGCTCTTCTCGATGGCGGTCGCGTTCATCGGTATCTGGCTGTTCTCGATCACTGATAACTCGGAGCGGGCGCGGCTTGAGCGTGAGGCGTTCGACGCTCAGTTCGTTCGCTCCCAGACCGGGCTTGGCGCCCACGGCGCGGTCGATCACTGAGTCGTTTCAAGGCCAGTGGCGGCGCCCCTTCGGGGGCGCTTTTTTTTGGGCGCGCGCCGTGCGTGAGTGGCGCCCCCTGCCCGGGGGTTATAGGGTGACAGGACTGAACCGCACCAATCCACGATTCACATTCACGATTCACGATTCACGATTCACGACCCGGCGAGACGCCGAGGGGAGCGCCCATGACTCCGCAGGACCTATTGGCCGAACTGGTGAGCTTTGACACCGTCTCGCGCCATTCCAATCTCGAGCTGATCGAGTACATCGAGCGTTATCTGAATGCGTTTGGGGTGACCAGCCAGCGCATCGAAAGCGATGACGGCACCAAGGCCAATCTCCTGGCCCGCATCGGGCCGAACGTCGAGGGCGGGGTGGTGCTGTCCGGCCACACCGACGTGGTGCCGGTCGATGGCCAGCCGTGGTCGAGCGAGCCGTTCACGCTGACCGAGCGTGACGGCAAGCTCTACGGGCGCGGCAGTTGTGACATGAAAGGCTTTATCGCCTGCGCGCTGGCCGAGGTGCCAACGTGGGTGACGCTTGATCTGGCCCGGCCGATCTGGCTGGCGTTTTCCTATGACGAGGAAGTCGGCTGTGTCGGTGCCCCTCGGATGATCGAGCGTCTGGTCGCCGAGTGCCCGCGCCCGGCCGCGGTGATTGTCGGCGAGCCGACGATGATGCGCCCGGTGACGCAGCAAAAGGGCATTACCTCGCTTCGAACCACGGTGACCGGGGTCGAGGCGCACTCGAGCCAGGTCGATCAGGGCATCTCCGCGATTCACGTTGCGGCGCGGCTGGTTGCGAAGATCGAGGACATCATGGTAGAGCGTCAGGCGGCCGGCTGCTGCAACGAGGCGTTCAATGTGGCGCACTCGAGCCTGCACGTCGGCAAGATTCAGGGCGGCACCGCGATCAACATCATGGCGCGCGAGTGCAGCTTTGACTGGGAAATTCGCCACCTGCCGGAAGAAACGTTCGAGGCCGTGTTCGAACACGTGCGCGCCTACAGCGAGTCGCTCGAGTCGACGCTCAAGGCGCGTGACGCGCGCGCAGCGATTACCACCGAGTTTCTGACGCACACCGTGCCGGGGCTTGCCGGCAGCGAGAACCTGCGGGCGATCGCGCTGTGCGATGCACTCCTTGGCAAGACGCCACTCGACGCGGTGGCCTATGCAACCGAAGCCGGCCAGTTTCAGAACGCCGGCATCGAGGCGATTATCTGCGGGCCCGGCAGCATCACACAGGCGCACCAGCCCGATGAGTACATTGCCTGCGAGCAGCTGGCACTCGGCGCTGACTTCATACGCCGTCTTGGCCCGCACCTGACCGAGACGCCTGCATGACGAGTACGCCGTGAGCGCCTTCGGAGGTGATAAGCATAAAGGTGATAGACATAGAGGTGATAGACATAGAGGCGATAAACATCAGGCATAAAAAAACGGCCACCCCGGATGGGGTGGCCGTTTCGTTGATACGCAAGGTTTGGCTCAGCACTCGACGGCGTTGACCGCCAGACCGCCCTTGGACGTTTCCTTGTACTTGTCCTGCATGTCGCGGCCGGTATCGCGCATGGTGCGGATAACCTTGTCGAGCGAGATGAAGTGCTGGCCGTCGCCACGAAGCGCCAGCTGAGCGGCGTTGATCGCCTTGACGGTCGCGATGGCGTTGCGCTCGATGCAGGGCACCTGCACCAGACCACCGACCGGGTCGCAGGTCAGGCCAAGGTTGTGCTCGAGGCCGATTTCCGCGGCGTTCTCGACCTGCTCGGGCGTGCCGCCCATCACTTCGGCAAGCCCGGCCGCAGCCATGGCGCAGGCCGAACCGACTTCACCCTGGCAGCCGACTTCGGCGCCGGAGATGGAGGCGTTTTTCTTGCACAGTACGCCGATCGCGCCGGCGGCGAGCAGGAAGTCGACCGCATCACGCTCGCTCGCGCCCTGCTGGAACTTCATGTAGTAGTGCAGTACCGCCGGGATGATGCCGGCCGCGCCGTTGGTGGGCGCGGTGACCATGCGCCCGCCCGCGGCGTTTTCTTCATTGACGGCGAGGGCGAAGATGTTGACCCACTCCATCGCCGAGAAGGTGGAGGCGATCAGGCACGGATCGTTTTCCGCCTTTTCAAGCCGCTGGTGCAGGGTGCGGGCGCGTCGGCGCACGTTAAGCCCGCCCGGCAGAATGCCTTCGTTGGTTAGGCCGTTCTGAATGCAGTCGCACATGGCGCCCCAGATGGTCCAGAGCTTGCTGCGCACTTCTTCTTCGCTGCGCCAGACCAGCTCGTTGGCCATCATCAGCTCGCTGATGCGCATGTTGTGCGTCTTGCAAAGATCCAGCAGTTCGACGGCGGTGTCGAAGTTGTAGGGCAGTGTCACGTCGGTATCGAGCGGTGTGTCACCGGCCTGGGCCTGAGCTTCGTCGATGATGAAGCCACCGCCGATCGAGTAATACGTGTTTTCGTACAGCAGGTCGCCGTTCGCGCCGTAGGCGTGCAGCGACATTGCATTTGGGTGGTAGGGCATCGGGTCATCGAAGAACTGCATGTCCCGCTCCCATACGAACTCGGCCGTGGTCTCACGACCGAGCTGCAGCTGGCCATCGGCCTTGAGCGCGGCGATGGACGGATTGATGATGTCCGGATCGATGCTGTCGGGGCGCTCGCCCATCAGGCCCATGATCACGGCGTTATCGGTGCCGTGACCTATGCCGGTCGAGGAAAGCGAGCCGAAGAGCTTCGCTTCGACGCGGTGGACGTCCTGCAGCAGGTGCTTCTCCCGCAGGGTCTTTTGATAGTCGAAGGCCGCTTGCATCGGACCAACGGTATGAGAACTCGAGGGCCCGACACCGATCTTGAACAGTTCGAATACGCTGATTGGCATTGAAACCTGCTCCTGTCTTGTTATCACCCGCTACCGCGTAGGTAACGGGCCGAATGAGCGGAGAGCGGCGCGTCTGCGCCGTCAGTGTTTTAAAATCACGGTCCGTCCGGCGTGCAGGAACACACGCCGTTCGATGTGGTACCCAATGGCGCGCGCAAGCGTCAGACACTCGACGTCGCGGCCCTTGACCACCAGGTCCTCGGGGTAGTGAGCGTGATCCACGGCATCGACCCCTTGGGCGATGATGGGACCTTCATCCAGATCGTCGTTGATGTAGTGCGCGGTGGCACCCACCAGCTTGACGCCCTTTTCATAGGCTTGGTGATACGGCTTGGCGCCTCTGAAGCCGGGGAGCAACGAGTGATGAATGTTGATGGCTCGGCCGCTTAGACGGTGGCAGAGCTCCGGCGACAGCACCTGCATGTAGCGCGCAAGCACCACCAGTTCGGCATCGACCTCATCGATCAAGGCCCGGATGCGCGCTTCCTGCGCCCGCTTGGTGTCGGGCGTGACCGGGAAGTGGTAATAGGGCAGCCCGTGCCACTGGGCCAATGGCTCGAGGTCTGGGTGGTTCGAGACAATGCCCTTGATGTCCAGCGGCAGCTGGCCGGTGCGGTGGCGATAGAGCAGGTCATTCAGGCAGTGATCGGCCTTGGAAACCATGATCAATGTCTTGACCCGCTTGTCGGCGGGCGTCAGTTCGAACGTCATGGCAAAGGGCGCGGCGCGCTCTGAAAAGGCCGTTTCGAACTCGGCCTGATCGAAGGTTGCCGTGTCGTCTGCGGTAAACGCCGCCCGAATGAAGAACCGGCCGGCGCGCGGGTCATCGAACGAGCTGATTTCGGTGATGTAGCAGCGTCGCTCCTTGAGAAAGCGGGTCACGACATCGACCGAACCGAGCTGGCTTTCGCACTGCGCTGACAGTATCCAGGTAGACGCTTTTGCCGTCATGACGCTTCCACTCCTTGCCAAAACGCCGCTGTGTACGCACGTACGGCGTCCCCCGTGTCCGAGAACTCGGGAGTTTAAAAAAAGAAACTGGAAAAAAGGCCGGCCCGGACGGGCCGGCCTTTATAGGGTCAGGCGCGCTCTTGCGTCACACCGTATTCGGCGGCTGCGTCGAGCAGCCAGCGGTAGGTGTAGTCGGCGAAGCTACGACGCACGACCAGTTCCCAGTGATCCTCGGCCGGGCGCCGAATGATGGTGGTCGCCTTGGCGAAGACCGTAGTTACGCCCTTGCCGACCGGGAACGCGGACGGATGCACGTCATAGACCACGGACTTCATCAGCACTTCCCGAACGTTGGCGCCGGACAGCGTCAGAACGGTCTGGCCGCCGCTGACGTTGACGATGCTGAAGTGCGCATCACCGAGCGCCTTGCGAAGCTTGGTCTCAAGCTCGGCCTCTTCACCACCGGGCACGATCACGAGCCACTCGTCCGGGCCAAGCCACTGAACCGAGTGCGTACCGGCGTCGTTCTGGGTCATCGTGTTCGGGCGGCCCGGCAGGGCGATACCGAGAATGTCACGAACGGCTTCGTCGAGCACGATGGCACCGCCGCGCAGGATCAGGTGACCCAGAAACGCCTTCTCGGCGATGCGCACGCCGGGGTTTTGCCCGGCGGGGCGTGATTCATGGTGCTGGTGTGTCCATGCCATCGGCGACTCGGCGCCTTCCTGACTGACCGGACGGCAATCGAATTCTTTGATATTAGACATTTTGACGCTCCCACTTGGGATCAAGAAATACCGGGCTGACGATTTCTGCTTCATGCACCGTGCCATCGACCATCGGCATGTAGACGGTCTGGCCCATGCGCTCGTGACCACCCTTGACGACCGCGAGTGCGATGCCGTGCTTCAGGTGCGCACTGTAGTAGCTTGATGTCACGTGGCCGACCATGGTCATCGGGATCGACTGGTTCGGGTCGAACACGATCTGGGCGCCTTCCTCGAGCACCACGCTTGGGTCCTTCGGCTTGAGGCCGACGAACTGCTTGCGGTCCTTGCGCGAGGTGTCGGGACGCGTCAGAGCGCGCTTGCCAATCCACTCGAACGGCTTGTCGTAGCCCACGGCCCATTGAAGACCAAGGTCTTCCGGCGTGACGGAACCATCGGTGTCCTGACCGGCGATGATCAGACCCTTCTCGGCACGCAGTACGTGCATGGTTTCGGTGCCGTACGGGGTCAGGCCGTATTTCTCGCCCTTGTCGAACAGCTCAAGCCAGACCTTCATGGCGTAGTTGGCTTGAATGTTGATCTCGTAGGCCAGCTCGCCGGTGAACGAGATTCGGAAGATGCGCGCCGGTACGCCGGCCACGGTGCCTTCCTTCCAATCCATGAACTTGAACGACTCACGGTCGAGGTCCAGATCGGTGGTCACTTCTTCCATCAGCTTCCGCGCGTCCGGGCCGGTCACGGTCATGGTGGCCCAGTGATCGGTTACGGAGGTGAAGTAGACGTCGAGTTCCGGCCATTCGGTCTGATGCCATACTTCCAGCCACTCGAGCACGGACGCCGCGCCGCCAGTGGTGGTGGTCATCAGGAAGTGGTTCTCACCGAGGCAGCTGGTGGTACCGTCGTCCATCAGCATGCCGTCGTCTTTACACATCAGGCCGTAACGAACGCGACCCGGCGCGAGCTTGGCCCACTTGTTGGTGTAGACGCGGTTAAGGAATTCACGCGCGTCCGGACCCTGGATGTCGATCTTGCCGAGGGTGGATGCGTCCAGAATGCCGATTTTCTCGCGCACCGCGAGGCATTCGCGGTTCACGGCCTCGTGCATCGTTTCCTTCTTGCCGTTGACGGTTTTCGGGAAGTACCACGGACGCTTCCACTGACCGACGTCCTCGAATTCCGCGCCGTGCTCGACGTGCCACTGATGCATGGCGGTGTAACGCTCGGGGTCGAACAGCTCACGGCAGTGACGGCCGGCGATGGCGCCGAAGGTGACCGGCGTGTAGTTCGGGCGGAACACGGTGGTGCCGACTCCCGGGATGCTGCGCTTCAGAATGCGCGCGGCAATCGCCATGCCGTTGATGTTGCCGAGCTTGCCCTGGTCAGTGCCGAAGCCGAGCGCGGTGTAGCGCTTGACGTGCTCGATGGACTCGAAGCCTTCACGGGTCGCGATGTCGATGGCAGAGGCCGTGACGTCGTTCTGGAAGTCGACGAACTGCTTGGGCGCGCGCAGCGTGTCCTTGGTGTGTGGCACCTGGTAAAGCTCGCAGCTCGGGCCTTCCTTGAGTGCGTCGACCTTCGGTACTTCGATCTTCTTGCTGCTGTCGAGGCTGCCGAGATCGCTGAGTGCCTGTTCGGCGGCGGCGGCGGCGTTTTCAAGCACGCTTTTCAGATCGAAGGTGCCGGTAACGCTGCCTGCAGAGGTCAGACCGCGAACCTCGCCGGGTACGAAACCAAGCACGTCGTCACGCCATTGCGGACGGGTACCGGTGTGCGAGGACAGGTGCACGACCGGGCTGTAGCCACCGGAACTTGCGATGGTGTCGCACTCGATGTCCTGAACCTTGCCGGTGACCTTGAAGCCCTGCGGATCGATTTCGGCAACGCATGCGCCAGAGACGCGGTTGGTGCCCTTGCCTTCGATCACGGCGCTGCCGGTGATGATCTTGATGCCGAGGTCACGGGCCTGATCGATCAGGCTGCCTTCGGGCGATTTACGCGCATCGACGATGGCGGCGACCTTGCGGCCGGCTTCGTGCCAGTCAAGTGCGGCGCGATAGGCGTGGTCGTTGGTGGTCGTGAGGACCAGCGTGTTGCCCGGTACTACACCGTAGCGACGGATGTAGGTCGAGACAGCGCCGGCGACCATGTTGCCCGGAACGTCATTGTTGGCATAAACCAGCGGACGCTCGTGCGTACCGGAGGCCAGAATCACGCGCTTGGCGCGAACGCGGTGCATGCGCGAGCGAACCTGCGGGCGGCCGTTGATCGGCGTGGCGCGGTCCCAGACGTGCTCGGTGCGGCGCTCGTGCAGGGTCACGAAGTTGTGATCGTGCAGGCCGTTGGCGGTGGTGCGCGGCAGCAGTTCGACGTTGTCGAGCTGTGTCAGTTCCTCGAGCACCTCGGCGACCCAGCGTGCGGCCGGCTTGCCGTCGATCAGCTCGCGGCTGTCGAGCAGGGCGCCGCCCATTTCTTCCTGTTCGTCGCAGACAATGACGCGCACGCCACTGCGACCGGCGGAAAGCGCCGACATCAGACCTGCCGCGCCGGCACCGACGATCAGAACGTCGCAGTGCTGGTTCAGGTGGTCATAGGTGTCCGGGTCGTTTTCACGCGGGCTGCGGCCGAGACCGGCGCCCTTGCGGATGTACTTTTCGTACGTCATCCACATGGAGGCCGGGGCCATGAAGGTCTTGTAGTAGAAGCCCGGCGGCATGAACCCACCGCCCATCTTGCCGACCATGCCCATCAGGTCGCGCTGAACGTTGGGCCAGCCGTTGGTGCTCTTGGCGACGAGGCCTTCGTAGAGCGCCTGCTGAGTGGCACGCACGTTCGGAACCTGAGTGGACTCGGTCGAACCAAGCTGCACCAGCGCATTGGGCTCTTCGGCACCTGCGGCGACGACGCCACGCGGACGCGAGTACTTGAAACTGCGGTTGACGATGTCGACGCCGTTGGCGAGCAGGGCCGAGGCCAGTGTGTCGCCTTCAAAGCCTGTGTAACGTGTGCCGTTGTAGGTGAACGTGAGCGGCCGCTTACGGTCGATGCGTCCACCCTTGGCAAGACGATTAGCCTGTGTCATGCCTGTTCCTCCTCGTTCAGTGATTCGCTCTCGGGACGTGCGCCAACGGTCTGCCAGCCGCTTGTTTCAGCCTGGACGCCGGACTGACGTTTCAGGTCCCCAACGTTTTCAGCGGTAACCGACGGGCGCTCACCCATCTTGTACGTCTCGTAGATTTCATAAGTTGCGGAGTTACGCGTCATGTTGAAGAACTTGCGGCAACCGACCGCGTGCAGCCACATCTCGTGGTGAACGCCGCGCTCGTTATCACGGAAGAACAGGTAGCCGCCCCATTCGTCGTCGGTGCTGTTCGCCGGGTCCGCCGGACGGCGCAGGTGCGCCTGACCGCTCGGGTGGAACTCTTCTTCTTCGCGGTACTCGTCGCAGTACGGGCAATAGATATGAAACATGCTGCAATCTCCTCAGTGAGCGACGCCAGCGGCACCGTGTTCGTCCACCAGTGCGCCCGTATTGAAACGGTCGATCGAAAATGGCGCGGCAATGGGGTGGGCTTCGTTCTTGGCAAGCGTTGCCGCGAAGATATGACCGGAACCTGGCGTGGCCTTGAAGCCACCGGTACCCCAACCGCAGTTGAAGAACATGCCCTTGACCGGCGTTGCCGAGATGATCGGGCTGGCGTCCGGGCAGGTGTCGACGACACCACCCCACTGACGGTTCATGCGGACACGCGAGAAGATCGGGAACATCTCGACGATGGCCTGAAGCGTATGCTCGACCGTCGTGTAGCTGCCGCGCTGACCGTAGCCGACGTAGCCATCGATACCGGCGCCGATGACCAGGTCACCCTTGTCCGACTGGCTGACGTAGCCGTGAACGTGGTTGGACATGACCACGGTGTCGAGTACCGGCTTGAGCGGCTCGGAGACCAGGGCCTGCAGCGGGTGCGACTCGAGCGGCAGCTTGAAGCCGGCCATCTTGGCAAGTACGCCCGAGTTACCGGCCGCGACGCAGCCTACGGTCTTGGCTTCGATGTCACCGCGGTTGGTGTGCACGCCATAGACGCGGCCGTCACGGATCTTGAAGCCGGTCACTTCGGTGTTTTGCAGAAGGTCAACGCCCATGGCGTCGGCTGCGCGGGCAAAGCCCCAGGCGACGGCGTCGTGACGCGCAACACCACCACGTGGCTGCCAGGAGGCGCCCATGACCGGGTAACGTGCGTTCTTGGAGCAGTCGAGAATCGGAACGATGTCCTGCACGCCCTTGGCGTCGAGCACTTCACCGTCGACGCCGTTCAAGCGGTTGGCGTTGACGCGGCGCTGGATGTCGCGCATGTCCTGCAGGGTGTGACCCAGGTTGAGTACGCCACGCTGCGAGAACATGACGTTGTAGTTCAAGTCCTGCGACAGACCTTCCCACAGCTTCATCGAGTGCTCGAACATCGCTGCGGCTTCGTCCCACAGATAGTTCGAACGAACGATGGTCGTGTTACGCGCGGTGTTACCGCCGCCAAGCCAGCCTTTCTCGATCACGGCCACGTTGGTGATGCCGTGTTCCTTGGCCAGGTAGTAGGCCGTCGCCAGCCCGTGACCGCCGCCGCCGACGATGATGACGTCGTACTGCTTCTTGGGCGTCGGGTTGCGCCATTGACGCTCCCAGTTCTCATGGTGGCTCATCGCATGCTTGACGAGCCCGAATCCTGAATAACGCTTCATGTTTATCTCCAAAGAACGCCGATCCGTTCTTGTCAGGCAATCAGAAGGCGGTGGCGTTTTCGTCGGCCATCGCGGAAGTTTTGGCGTCCCCGTAGACGGGGTAACGAGCGCAGAGGCGTGCGACCTGGTCGCGAACCTCGGCTTCGACCGCCTCGGTGGCATCGCCCTGTTCGAGCGCATCGAGTACGTCGCAGATCCAGCCAGCAAGCTGCACGCAGTCGGCTTCGACCATGCCGCGGGTCGTGATGGCCGGTGTGCCGATGCGAAGACCGGAGGTCACGAACGGGCTCTGCGGATCGTTGGGTACGGTGTTCTTGTTGACCGTGATGTGCGCGCGACCGAGCGCGGCGTCGGCGTCCTTGCCGGTAATGCCCTGCTTGATCAGCGACACGAGGAACAGGTGATCGTTGGTGCCACCGGACACCACGTCAAAGCCTCGCTCGATGAAGGTCTCGGCCATGACCTGAGCATTGGCCAGTACCTGACGCTGATAGTTGACGAAGTCCTGACACATCGCTTCCTTGAACGCCACGGCCTTGGCCGCGATGACGTGCATCAGGGGGCCGCCCTGCTGGCCGGGGAATACGGCTGCATTGAGCTTCTTGTACAGGTCGGCGTCGCCGTTGGCTGAAAGAATCATGCCGCCACGCGGGCCGCGCAGAGTCTTGTGCGTGGTGGTGGTCACGACGTGGGCGTGGGGCAGCGGGCTCGGGTAGAGATCCGCCGCGACCAGACCGGCCACATGGGCCATGTCGACCAGCAGCCACGCACCGACGTTATCGGCAATGGAGCGGAACCGGCGCCAGTCGATCACGCGCGAATAGGCAGAAAAGCCCGCGATGATCAGCTTGGGCTGGTGTTCGTTGGCCAGGCGCTCGACGTCGTCGTAGTCGATTTCGCCGGTCTCTGGGTCGAGGCCGTATTGAATGGCGTTGTAGTGCTTGCCGGAAAAGTTCGGCGCCGCACCGTGGGTCAGGTGGCCACCGTGGGCAAGGCTCATGCCGAGCACGGTGTCGCCGGGCTTGACCAGCGCCATGAAGACCGCCGCGTTCGCCTGGGCACCGGAGTGCGGTTGCACGTTGGCGTAGTCGGCCCCGAACAGGTCGCAGGCGCGCTCGATCGCCAGCTGCTCGGCCTTGTCGACGAACTCGCAGCCGCCATAGTAGCGACGACCCGGATAGCCTTCGGCGTACTTGTTGGTGAGCTGTGAGCCCTGGGCCTGCATTACCGCCCGACTGGTGTAGTTTTCGGACGCGATCAGCTCGATGTGCGCTTCCTGGCGCTCGACCTCTTCGGTGATGGCGGCCGTGATCAAGGGATCAAAGACGTTCAGATCATCATGGTTCATGGAAGTACCCGGCATCTTGTGATTGTTCGGCCCAAGCGGCCTTGCAGGCGGGACTTGGACAATGCGCGTCGGCTGGCGCCGATTCCGGTGGGATGGCGCGTCCGTGATGAGCCCATCATTGGCTGGATCGAGAGGCAAATGATTGAACGTTTGCGTCAGTTCTTTTGTAAGAAATCGCGAACGACGCTAATTTTTTGAATTTGCGTCATTTTTCGGTAACAAAGCGCGTCATTCATTAGTCGTGCATGTCGCGCTGAGATACACCGATGTCGCGGCTGTTATCGGTCGCTGTGGTCGTCGATGTGCAGGAAGAAGGGGTCCACCAGCGGCGTGTGCGCCGTTTTTGAACGTTTGCGCAATTCCGAGGGGGATACGCCGAAGGCGTCGCGAAAATGACGCGAGAAATGGGCGGTGTCGGAAAAGCCGCAGCGGTCGCCAATGTCGGTGACGCTTGCCTGAGTGTAGCTCAATAACCAGTACCCGTAGCGAAGGCGCAGGTCGCGGGCGAATTTCTGTGGGCTCATGCCGAGCTGATCGCGAAAGCGGCGCTCGAGGCTCCGCCGGGAGGTGTTGAGCCGACCGGCCAGCTCATCGACGCTCAGGATGGTGCCGAGGTGCTGCTCGAGCGTCGAAATGGCCCGTCGCACCAGCGGGTCGACCACCCGGTTGAAGATCACGGGCTGAGGCTGGGGGTGCGAGGCCTCCCGGGGCTCATCGATCAGCATGATGTGCAGGCTCTTTCGTGCCCACGAGCGGCCCAGATGGCGCTCGATCAGATACGCCGCCAGGTCGGCGGAAGCGATGCCGCCGGCGCAGGTCAGCCGGTCGCCGTCGTCCAGGTAGAGCTGATCGGCGACCGGCTCGATGTCGGGGTAGCGCGAAGCCAGATCGCGATGGTGGTACCAGCTGATGCAGCAGCGCCGGCCCTCCATCAGCCCGGCCTGAATCAGCGGGAAGGCCCCGGTGCAGATACCGATCAGCGGCACGCCCTTGTCGGCGGCGAGGCGAAGATAGGCGAGGGCGTCCGGGTCCTGCGGGTCGTCGTGCTCCTCGTCTGACAGCACCCCGCCGATCACGACGATGTAATCGAAGCGCTCAGGGGCGCTCAAGGGCTCGCAGTCGGTCATGACCGCGCCGCAGCTGGAGGCGACATTCTGACCGTGGCTTGTCATGAAGCGCCACTGACAGTGCACCTGCCGGCTGCGGTCGCCGTCATCGGCGGCCAGGCGCAGGCAGTCGACGAACGCCGAGAAGGGCAGCATGGTGAAGCGCTGCAAAAGAACGAACCCCACCGACAGGGGCGCGCATTGAGGCGCACTGGCATTTAACAGCATGACTCGGCCATCCGGGGACACGTTGATCCGTATTGTTGTTGTCGTGGCACCGGGGCGGCAAGCGCGCGGTGCAGTTGTTGGGCGACAAGAATAGTGCGGACGGCAAGGCGGTGTCGATACGCTCTTCAGTTCGATGCGGGGTTCAGGGCGAGAGGCTCACCCGAACGGTCGGGCTGCCGTCGGTTTCATCGAGTTCCAGCGCATGATCGAGCCGGCGCTCGTGGTCATCGAACAAGTGGCATGGACCGTCGATGGCGAGGCGAATCGGTCCGTCGACGATAACGCCTTCGGCCTTGAGTTCGGCCATTGGTCGACGCGCCGTCACCGGCGTCTCGTGGCCGGGCAGACGCACATGCACCAGTGCCTCGGTTCCAAGCGGTTCGATCAGATCGACCGTGCCGGAAAGCGCGCCGTCTGCGTCCAGGCGCAGATGTTCCGGGCGAATGCCCAGCGTTCGGGCCTGCGCAAGCACCGCATTTGAGCCCGTGAGCTGACGGTGGCCGGGTAGAAAGGCCAAACCGCCCTCATGATGCACCGGCAGCAGGTTCATGGCCGGTGAGCCGATGAATCGGGCCACGAAGCAGCTGGCCGGGCGTTCAAACAGCGCCATCGGCGTGCCGATCTGCTCGATCCGCCCGTCTCGCATCACCACCAGTCGGTCTGCAAGCGTCATGGCCTCCACCTGATCGTGGGTAACGTAAAGCATGCTGGCCCCGAGGCGCTTTTGCAGCCGGCGGATTTCGAGGCGCATCTGCACTCTGAGCGCGGCGTCCAGATTCGACAGCGGCTCATCGAACAGAAACACCCTGGGTTCTCTCACGATCGCTCGGCCCATGGCGACCCGCTGGCGCTGGCCGCCGGAAAGCTGTTTCGGCCGCCGGTCGAGCAGATGCTCGATGCCAAGCAGGGTGGCGGCTTCCTTGACCCGGCGCGAGATTTCCGCCCGCGGCCGTTTTTGAAGCGTGAGCGCGTAGGCCATGTTGCCGAATACGCTCATGTGCGGGTAGAGCGCGTAGTTCTGAAACACCATCGCCACGTCGCGCCTGGCGGGTTCGAGCGTGTTGGCCGGTTGATCGCCCAGGGTGAGCGTACCGCCGCTGATCGATTCGAGCCCGGCCACCATGCGCAGAAGCGTCGATTTTCCGCAGCCGGATGGCCCGACCAGTACCATCAGTTCGCCATCCTCGAGGGTCAGGTCGATACCATGTACGGCGCGCTGGCCGCCGGGATAGGTTTTCGTGAGCTGCTCGCAGGCAAGCGTTGCCATGTCAGGGCCTCCTTGGGGTGCGGGGTCATTTATCGAGGTCGGTCAGCCCGCGCACGAAAAACCGCTGGAAGGCGATGATGACGGCGACCGGCGGCAGAATCGTCAATACGGCCATGGCGGTGGCAAGCTGCCACGGCGGCAGGGTGTCGGTGGCCTGTACGAAGTTTTTTAGGCTGATGACGGCGGTGGCGTGCTCGGGGGAGTTGGCCGCGAGCAGCGGCCACAGATACTGGTTCCAGCCGTAGAGGAACATGATCACAAAAAGCGCCGCCAGATTGGTCCTTGAAAGCGGTATGACGAAATCCTTTAAAAAGCGCATTGGCCCGGCGCCGTCGAGCCGGGCAGCCTCGATCAGCTCCTGAGGCAGGCTCATGAAGCTCTGGCGCAGTAGAAAGGTCGCGGTGGCCGAGGCGATCAGCGGCAGGATCATGCCGGCGTAGGTGTCGATCAGGCCAAAGCGGGCTACCACGCTGTAGGTCGGGACGATGCGCACCTCGATGGGGAGCATCAGCGTTACGAAAATCAGCCAGAAACACAGCGTGCGGCACGGAAATCGAAAGAAGACGATGGCGTAGGCGGCCAGCAGGGAAATGGCGATCTTACCCACTGCGATGCCCAGCGCCATGATCAGGGAATTCAACAAGAGCCGGAGCGCGCTGACGCCGAGCCCGCTGATGGGCTCGCTCAGAAGCTGCCAGTAGTTGGCAAGCCCTTCGTCTCCAAACCACAGTGGCGCCACGCCGCTTTGAAGCGCGCCCGCGCTGTGGGTCGAGGCGGTAAGGGCGAGCCAGACCGGCAGGCCGAACACGAGCACGCCGAGCACTAAAATCACATGAGTGAGCCGGTCAAGACCCGGGCGGGAGTAGCGCATCAGTACTGCACCTGGCGTTCGATGTAGCGAAACTGGACGACGGTGAGTAGCCCCACCAAAGCCATCAACAGCACCGACTGCGCGCTCGAGCTTCCAAGGTCTCGGGCGACGAAGCCGTCTTCATAGAGCTTGTAGACCAGCGTGCGCGTTGCCCCGCCCGGCCCGCTAAGGGTGGTGTTGTCGATGGTGGCGAAGGTTTCGAACAGTACGTAGACGGTGTTCATCACCAGCAGAAAGAACGCAGTGGGCGAGAGCAGCGGCAGCGTGATGGTTGCAAAACGCTTGAAGGGGCCGGCGCCGTCGATGGCGGCGGCCTCGAGCAGCGAGGCCGGAATCATCTGAAGGCCTGCCAGAAAGAACACGAAGTTGTAGCTCATCTGCTGCCAGACCGAGGCGATCACCACCAGCAAGAGCGCTTGAGTCGGGTCGAGGTGCACGTTCCAGTGCACGCCGATCAGCGCAAGTCCGTGCGACAGCACACCGAGCACCGGGTCGAACATGAACAGCCACAAGAGCCCCGCCACTGCCGGGGCGACGGCGTAGGGCCAGGTCAGAAGCACCCGGTAGAGTTTCGAGCCGCGAAGAACCCGGTCGGCCAGCACCGCAAACAGCAGTGCCAACCCCATGGCGCCGGCCGCAACCGCGATGCTGAAGATCAGTGTGACGCCGGCGGCGCGCCAATACTCGGCGGTTGCCAGCACACGCTCGAAATTGGCAAGACCAACAAAGCGTTCGCCGAGGCCGAAGGCGTCCTGTACGTAAAACGCCTGACGCAGCGAGGCAAACGCGGGCCAGAAGAAAAACAGGACGACGATGACGAGCTGCGGCGCGAGCAGAAGCCACGGGGTCAGGCGGTGACGTTCGAATACGGTCATGACGACGTTCGCGGGCGACGTGTGCCGCCCGCGACCTTGATCAGAGGGTTACTGGCCGACGCTTTGCTGAAATTGCGTCAACTGCGCGTTGCCCCGTTTAGCGGCGTTATCCAGTGCCTCGGGCACCGAGTCGCGGCCGTTGAACGCGTTTTCCAGCGCGTCAGCAATGATGTTTCGAATCTGCGGCATGTTGCCAAGGCGCAGGCCGCGCCCGTTGTCGTTCGGGGTGCCGCGGGTCAGCTGATTGATCGCCACGTCCGCGCCGGGGGTCTTGTCATAAAAGCCTTGCTGCTTGAGGCGCTCGAACGCGGCGGTGGTGATCGGCACATAGCCGGTAAAGCTTGCCCAATCGGCCTGAACCTCGGGCGAGGCGACGAAGTTCAGAAATCTGGCCACGCCCTTGTAGACCTCGTCGCGTTGGCCCTTCATCACCCACAGCGACGCGCCACCGATGATCGAGTTCTTCGGCTGGCTGATCGCATCCTGATCGAAGGGCATCGGCGCGATGGCGAATTCGAAGTTGCCGGCCGAGGCGTCCTTGATGCCGGCCTGGGAGGCGGATGATGTGGTCAGCATCGCGCAGCGACCGGACTGGAAGCGCTTGGTGCCGTCATCGCCGCGGCCGCCGTATTCGAACGCGTGCGTTTTTTGCCAGTCGGCGAGCTGCTGGATGTGGGCGACGGTCTCGGGCTGCTGATTGAACACCAGCCGGGTGTCGGTGCCGTTGAAGCCGTTGGCCTTGGTGGCGAAGGGCAGGTCGTTGATCGCGCTGAAGTTCTCAAGCTGAGTCCAGCTCGGCCAGGCGGTGGTCAGGCCGCATTCGGACGCACCGCGTTCAACCAGTGTCCGGGCATCGTCGCCCAGCTCGCTCCAGGTTTTCGGCGGCGCGTCGATGCCGGCTTTCTTGAACGCGTCCTTGTTATAGTAGAGCACCGGGGTCGAGGAGTTGAACGGCATCGACAGCATGTGGCCGTCGGCGCTGGTGTAATAGCTTTTCACCGCCGGCAGGAAGGCGTTGGGATCAAACGGCGTGTCGGTATCCTGCATCAGCTCATGAACCGGGTAGATCGCGCCCTTGGCGCTCATCATGGTCGCGGTGCCGACCTCGAACACCTGAGTGATGGCCGGCGCCTTGTTCGCGCGGAATGCCGCGATGGTGGCGGTCAGGTTGTCGCTGTAGCTGCCCTTGTAGACCGGCTTGACCACGTACTGATCCTGGGATGCGTTGAACGCATCGGCGATCTCATTGACCTTGTCGCCCAGCACGCCTTCCATGGCGTGCCACCAGGTGATGGTGGTCGCAGCGTATACAGGCGTTGCAAGGGGCGCGGTGGCCAGAATCAGGGCAGACAGTAGACGGTTGAAGCGCACGAGGTATCTCCGGGCGGGCAAGTGAGAAAAATCTCATACGAGCGTAAGTCGGCAAGATGTCAGCCCAGTGGCGCCTTGATGACAGTGTGATGTCACCGCTATGCGCTGTGTGCTGTAGTTGAGCTACTCCATCGAAAAGATAGGCCTCGTGGGCTGCGTGAGGCCGCGACTGGCGAAGTGAACCGGTAAAGAGGTGGTTAAAGCGCACTACTTAGGTCGATGGTGGTGTAATTTGGCAACGCCTGGTTCCGCGATGGTCTGGTTTATACGAGCGCGTATCGCGGGCATTCTTTTGGTACTGAAACCGTTCCCATTGGCGTAATTGACGCATTGGCGCGTCCATTGGCCCTATCGGGATCGGCTTGATCAAGGAGTCGCCTCTTGCCGTCCTCTCGCTCACCGTCTCGGCCCACCATTATCGATGTCGCCCGGGACGCCGGTGTTTCGAAAACCAGTGTATCGCGCTATTTCGGCACGGAACGCACGCTGTTGTCGGAGTCGATGCGCTCGCGCATCGAGGCGTCGATTGCCCGGCTTGAATTTCGGCCCGACCGCATCGCAAGTAGCCTGCGCGGACGCAAGACCGGACTGATCGGCATGCTGGTCGCCGACCTTCGAAACCCCTATACGGTCGCGATGGTGCATGGGGCCGAGCTTGCCTGCCGCGAGCGTGGCTATGCGCTTGTGGTGTTCAATACCGACAACGACGACGCCCTCGAGCGGCGCCACCTCGATATTCTCAAGGGCTACAGCATCGAAGGGCTGATCATCAATACCCGTGGACAAAACCTGGCGCCCCTGCAGCAGAGTCTCGCCTCGGGCCTGCCAATGGTGCTGGTCGACCGTCATATGCCGGGCCTTGAGTGCGACATGGTGGGCCTCGATAACGCGCAGGCGGTGGCGCTTGCGCTGTCGCACTTGAGCGAGCAGGGGTTTCAACACGTGATGCTGGTCACGGAGCCGGTCGCGGGCATCAGTTCCCGTGAGGAGCGGGTGGCGGCGTTTGACGTCGAAGCGGGCCGGCTTTGCCTTGGCCATCAGGTGCTTGAAATCGAACTCGGCGATAACGCTGAGCGGCTCGACTGCGCCGTGGGGGCGTGGCTCGAGCGCGGTGAGCACCCCCGGGCGCTATTGTCTGCCAATGGCGTGGTCACGCTTGCGCTGTGTCAGGCGCTGTCACGGCTTGGCGCGCAGTCGTTTGAGCGCGCCGGACTGATCGGCATCGATGAGCTCGAATGGTGTTCGCTGGTGGGGCCGGGCATTTCGACCATTGCTCAGCCGGTCGAGGCGATCGGTGCCCAGGCTGTCGAGCGGCTTTGGACCCGGATCGAGGGGGCCACGGACGCCCCATGTCAGGTCGTGCTCGAGGGCGAACTGACGCCGCGCGGCTCGACCATGGCGGCTGTCCGGCCCTAGCTCCGCGCGGGGGCGGCGCTGGATCAATTAAACGTGTCATTGGGAACGTTCCCAATGGCAAGCATCAATTCACGGGGTGGCGGCAAACGGTCAACCCCATGGCATAGGCAGTAACGATCATGAGTGATGGTGTGTGGGTATGCACCTCCGCGTTCGGGCGTACGGCGGGCAGCGCCAACGGGCAGATTCAGGCCGTTGAGTGGATCGCGGCATCGGGCGCGCAAGGGGTGGAGATTCGTGAGGAACTGCTCGATGAGCGCCCCGGCATGCTGGCCTCGCTTGCCGATGCGCTGCGACGAAGTGGGCTATCGACCGTCTATTCCTGCGCCCGGCCGCTTTTTTCAGACAACGGCCAGCTTGACGGCGACCGTTTTCTGGCTGCCTGTGAGCGGGCGGTCATGCTCGGTATACGCCGGATCAAGGTGGGGCTTGGCAACCTGTCGCTCGACGGGCTCGACTCGGCGCTGCCTGCGCTTGTCGCGCTGTTCGAGCCCCTTGAGGTCGGGGTGTCGATCGAAAACGATCAGACCCCCGGCGGCGGCGACCCACGCCATCACCAGGCGCTGCACCAGGCGCTGGCAGAGCGGCTGCCATCCTCGAGCCGGCCGCACGCCACACTCGATCTCGGCAACGGATGCTGGACCGGCCATGCCCTCGACGACAGCGCCCGGCGTCTTGCGCCCTGGCTTGGCTATGTGCACTGCAAGCAGGGCGTCTGGCGCGACGGGCAGTGGCACGCTTCGGCACCGGATGAGGCCACCCTCGCGCATTGGGCTGCTCTCTGGGTCAACTGGCCGGCCAATCTGGCCCGTGCCATCGAATTTCCCGTGACGCCGGACGCGTTGAGCGCCTGGGTCTCGACGTTGTCCTCTCTTTCAAACGGCGGTTTCACCGCCCCTGATACGACAGCCGCATGCTGTCAGGAGCGTATTTCATGACTCGATCCACGACGTTCGACGTAATTGCCTTCGGTGAAACCATGGCGATGATGGTGGCCGATGATCCCGGCGAGCTGGCCGAGGTCACCCGGTTTACCAAGCGCATCGCGGGGGCGGACAACAATGTCGCCATCGGCCTTGCCCGGCTCGGGTTGACGGTTGGGTGGGTCAGCCGTGTCGGCGATGACAGTTTCGGCCGCTTTATCCGCCAGACGCTGGCCGGCGAGGGGCTCGATGTCTCGCGGTTGAGCACCGATGAGCGCTACCCCACCGGGTTTCAGCTGAAGTCGCGCCGTGACGACGGCGGCGACCCGGCGGTGGAGTATTTCCGGCGTGGCTCGGCGGCAAGCCATATGGGGCCGGAAGACGTGCCGGAGTCGCTGCTTTCGAGCGCCCGACACCTGCACTGCACCGGCATTCCGCCCGCACTCGGCGAGGGCCCGCTCGCGCTCAGTGAGCACGCGATGAAAACCATGCGCCGCGTGGGCGGATCGGTGTCGTTTGACCCCAATCTGCGGCCGTCGCTTTGGAAGGACCGCGAGACCATGCGTCATCACCTGAACCGGCTGGCGTCGCTTGCCGATGTGGTGCTGCCCGGTCTTTCCGAGGGCGAGATTCTGACCGGCGAGTCGACGCCTCAGGGCGTCGCTGAATTCTATCTTTCCCAGGGCGTGCGTGAGGTGGTCATCAAGCTTGGCCCCGAGGGGGCGTGGTATCAGAACGACTCCACCGGATTCATGGTGCCGGGCGTTAAGGTAGACCGAGTGGTCGATACCGTTGGTGCCGGTGATGGCTTCGCGACCGGTTTCGTCAGCGCCTGGCTCGAGGGCTTGCCTGCCGAGCAGTGCGTGGCCCGAGCCAATCAGATCGGTGCGTTTGCGGTACAGGCCAGCGGCGACATGGAAGGCCTGCCGACCCGAGACGCGCTCGAGCGTGCGATGAGCTCTTGACGCCCCTGACCGGCGGGCGCGAGCCCGTCGGTCACCCCTAAGCCAGATCATGACAAGGAGTCAGCAATGAGCGCGCGCTTACCCGTACGGCGTTGGTGGTATCTGATGCCGATCGTTTTCATCACGTATTCGTTGGCCTATGTCGACCGGGCCAACTTTGGCTTTGCGGCTGCCGGCGGCATGGCGGACGACCTTGGCATCACGCCTGCGATGTCCTCGCTTTTGGGGTCGCTGTTCTTTTTAGGGTATTTCTTCTGCCAGGTGCCGGGCACCATCTACGCCGAAAAGCGCAGCGCCAAGGTGTTGATCTTCTGGTGTCTGATCGCCTGGAGTGGGCTGGCCACGCTGACCGGAATCATTCCCAACGCCTACGCCCTGATCGTGGTGCGTTTTCTGCTCGGGGTGACCGAGGCGGCGGTGATGCCGGCGATGCTGGTCTATCTGAGCCACTGGTTTACCCGCGCCGAGCGCTCGCGCGCCAACACCTTTTTGATCCTCGGTAACCCGGTCACGATCCTTTGGATGTCGGTGCTGTCGGGCTACCTCATCGAGCACGCCGACTGGCGCTGGATGTTCATCATCGAGGGTGTGCCCGGGCTTATCTGGGCGGTGTGCTGGTGGTTTTTGGTGGTCGACAGGCCCGAGCAGGCAACCTGGCTTCGAGATGACCAGAAAGCGCAGCTGGCCGAGGCGTTCGAGGCCGAACAGCAGGATCTGAAACCGGTCAAGAACTACGCAAGCGCGTTCAAAAATCCCAAGGTGCTGCTGCTGTGCGTGCAGTACTTCTGCTGGAGTGTCGGCGTCTACGGCTTCGTTCTGTGGCTGCCCTCGATGCTCTCGAAGGCCGGTAGCCTCGACATCGTCGAAACCGGCTGGCTCTCGGCCGGGCCGTACGTTGCCGCGGTGATCGGCATGCTGGTGGTGTCGTGGGGCTCGGATAAATGCCTCAACCGCCGTGGGTTCGTGTGGCCGCCGCTGGCGATTGCCGGGGTCGCGTTTCTGGGGTCCTTTTTGCTCGGGCCGGGCCATTTCTGGGGGTCCTACGCGCTGCTGGTGGTCGCGGGCTTTGGTCTTTACGCGCCCTACGGCCCGTTTTTCGCGATCATTCCCGAGATTCTGCCGCGAAACGTCGCCGGTGGCGCCATTGCACTGGTGAACTCGCTCGGCGCGCTCGGCGGCTTCATCGGCGCCTACGGTGTCGGGTACCTGAACGGCATCACCGGCAGCTCCGCCACGTCCTACGTGGCCATGGGCGGGTTCCTGCTGGCGGCGGCGGCGTTGACGCTGTGCGTAAAGCCCGCCACCGAGAAAGCCCCCAAGGGCTACACCGTGGCGGCAAGCGCTGCGCGATGAACATGTATTATCTGGTTTGAACAAGGAGCAGCCCGATGGCAGACACCACTACGCCCCCCGAGAAGAAAACGGTCATTGTTTATAAGCGCCCGCTGGCGCCGGACCTGATGGCGCAGCTCGAGCAGCGCTTCACGGTGCTCGATTTCACCGGCGTTACCGACCTGGCCGAGGAGGCCGATTTCCTCGAGGCGCTGCCGCGCGCCCATGGGTTGATCGGTGCAAGCGTCAAGCTCGACCGGGAATTGCTTGCACGTGCCGAGCGGCTGGAGGCGATTTCGAGCATTTCGGTCGGCGTCGACAACTACGACATCGCGTATCTGAACGAGCGCGACATCGTCTTGTGCCATACCCCGGACGTGTTGACAGAGACGACCGCAGACACCGCGTTTCTGCTGATTCTTTCCGCGGCGCGGCGCGGGGTCGAGCTTGCCAACATGGTCAGAAAGGGCGAATGGACCGAGAGCGTCAAGGAGCCTCAGTTCGGCGTCGATGTGCACCACAAGACGCTGGGTATCGTCGGCATGGGCCGCATCGGTCAGGCGATCGGGCGGCGCGCGAAGTTTGGCTTTGGCATGACGGTCAACTACCACAACCGCTCGCGCCATGAGGTCGTCGAGCAGGAGCTGGACGCGACCTGGCTCGAGTTCGAGACGTTGCTTGAGCGCTCCGACATCGTCTGCGTAACGGTGCCGCTGTCAGACGCCACCCGCAAGATGTTCGATCAAAAGGCGTTTGAGGCCATGGGCGCCGAGTGCATTTTCGTCAACATCTCCCGCGGCGGTGTGGTGGATGAGCCGGCGCTGATCGAGGCGCTTCAAAACGGCACCATCCGTGCGGCGGGCCTTGATGTGTTCGAAACGGAACCGCTGTCGGCGGATTCGCCGCTGACGCGCCTCGATAACGCCGTCACTCTGCCGCACATTGGCTCGGCCACTCATGAGACCCGCTTCGCGATGGCAGAACTTGCGGTTCAGAACCTGATCCAGAGCCTTCAGGGCGACCGCCCGCAGGCGCCCTACAACTGGGACGCGCTTGACCGAGGCTAGGCGACTGACTGGACGTCACTTGAACGCGCCGGGGCTTGCCCCGGCGTTGGTCGTTCAAGGGGCTTAGCCCGTGTGATCCTTGGCCGTTTCTGCCGGTGACGCGCCGAGCATCAGAAGCGCCACGGCGGCAATTGCAGCGCCGAGCGCCATGGTGATGGCCACGCCCTGAAGGCCGAAATCCAGCGTGAAGAGGATGCCGACCACGATCGGTGACAGCGCGGCGCCACCCCGACCGACGCCAATGGCAAAGCCGGTGCCCGAGGCGCGCTGGGCGGTCGGGAAGCGCTGGGCGAACAGTGCATAAAGGCCCACCACACCTGCGTTGGTGCAAAAGCCGGTCACCCCGACAATCAGCGAGACTTCGCTTAGCGAGTCCGCGCCCCGGCCAAACAGGATCACCATGACAACCGACAGACACAGCGCCGCGATGGTGACCTTGCGTATCGGCAGGTAGCGGCCCAGAAGGCCCAGCAGGATGCCGCCGAGCGCGCCGCCGATATTGGCCCAGATCAGTACGCCGGCGGCGTTGGCAGCGTCGAAGCCCATACCCACGACGATTTCCGGCACCCACTTGATGATGAAGTAGAAGGTGGCGATGTGCATGAAGTAAGCCAGCGTCAGCAGCAGCGTGGTGCGAATCAGCCCCGGTTTGAAGATCGCCAGCAGCGAACCGTCACTTTGATCGGCGGGCAGCTCCGGCAGGTGCGCGACCGTTGGGTGACCGAGCCTTCGCATTTCACGATTGATGCGCTCGAGGGCGTTCGGGGGGCGGCGCTGGCAGAGATACGGCACGGTTTCCTTGAGCAGCAGAAAAGTCAGCGGAATCATCAGTGCCGTCACCCCGGCGCCGAAGAAGAACACGGCGCGCCAGTCGAACAGGCGCAAAAGCTGGGCGGCGACGGTGCCGCCGATGATGGCGCCCAGCGGGTAGCCAATGGCCATCAGCGACACGCACAGATTGCGGCTCTTGCGGTTGGCGTACTCGGCGGCGGTCGCGTTGATCGAGGCCAGCATACCGCCGATACCGACGCCGGTGAGCACGCGCCAGGTGGCCAGTTCGGTCACGCTTGCCGCCATGGCTGACATCAGCATGCCAATTGTCATCAGAAGCAGGCAGCCCAGATTGGCCGGTCGGCGCCCGATCCGGTCTGTCAAACCGCCCAGCAGGATCGAGCCCAGCGCCATGCCGATCAGCTCCATGGCAAGTACCACCCCCAGCTCGGCGCGATTGATGCCCCATTCGGCCACGATGCCAGGCGCGGCGAAGCTGATGGCGAGCACATCGAACCCATCGAGCGCATTAAGGGTGACGGTCGCGGCGACGGCCAGGATCTGGGCGCGCCCCATCGGGGCGTCGTCGATCAGCTGGCGTGGGTCGGCGTGAACGTGGGCGGTGGTGTCGGGTGTCATGCAGGACTCCTCGTTGTTGTTATTGCATGCCCATGCATCAGAGGGGCAGTCGGTCGGTCAGGGCGCTTGAATCAGGGCGCTGCCGCGCAGGCGCTCGAGCCGCGCCGGGTGCTCGAGGACGGTGTCGAGATTGCGTTGGGCAAGGCGTGCGTGCTCGCGCGCGATCTGTTCGGCGCGGGCGCCTTCGCCGTGGGTGATGGCATCGACCAGGCAGCGGTGCTGGTCGTTGGCGATGAGCAGGCTTCGATGCGCCGAGGGCGAGTGGGCGTAGCTCATGACAAACGCGCTGGGCGAGGCGAAGGGCAGGTGTTCGATGCGCGCCAGCGCTTCGGCCAGCGCCATGTTGTCGGCCAGTGCGATCAGGTGCTGGTGAAATGCGCTGTTGAGCGTCGTGTACTGCGAGAGGGCGTCTTCATCGAGGACGGGATGCATCACAAGGGCGTCGATGCGTTCAACGAGCTGGCGAAGAGGCTCGAGCCGGGCCGCGGGTGGGCGTGCCTCGGCGGCCTGACGCGCGGCCAGCCCCTCGAGGGTACCTCGAAGCTCGATGGTCTGCTTGAGGTACTCGGGCGAGAAGCTTCGCACCGCGTAGCCGCCCCGATCGGCGCGCTCGAGAAGCCCTTCATGGGCGAGGCAGCTGAGCGCTTCTCGAAGGGGCGTTCGGGAAACGCTCAGGCGGTCGGCCAGTGAAGCCTCCCACAGACGCTCACCCGCGCACAGGGTGCCGTCGAGAATCCAGCTTCGAAGGGTGAGCAGCACACTCACTGACTGGCGCATGATCGGGCCGCTCGAGGGAACATGGACCGCCGCATCGCTTGCCTCCACGGGTGAAAAACACGTCGTCATGTATACACATGTATCGGGCAAGCAAGGAATTCGCGACCTTTTCGAGCCAAATTTGGTCTAAAGCACTAGGCGCTCAAGCAATGTGTATACATTGAGCCGCTTGGTACGAATGACGAGGCGCGCAACAGGCGCCACCCTCTTTTACAGGCGCCACCCCTTCTACCCATCCCGAGGACGTCATGAACAACGAATCGTTTGAGTCCACTCGGCCGGATGAGCTGGCCCCCTTCATCGGCCACCACGTCATCTACACCTACGACAACGGTTGGCAATACGAGCTGTATCTCAAGAACGCCGACACCATCGACTACCGCATTCACGGCGGCATGGTCGGAGGCCGATGGGTCAAGGATCAGAAAGTGCATCTGGCTCGATTGAGCGACGAGGTGTGCAAGGTGTCCTGGCATGAACCGACCGGCACATCGGTCAGTCTGGCGCTCAATCTGTCCGAGCGGCGAGTGCATGGCATTATCTTCTTTCCGCGCTGGGTCGCCGAGCACCCGGAGCGTACGGTCTGCTATCAGAACGACCATCTGGAGGCGATGGTGCGTTACCGGGACGCCGGGCCAACCTATCCCTATCTGATCATCGACGAGTTCGCCACGCTCACCTTCAAGGACTGCCCGGGGCCGAACGACGAACGGGTGATCGCGTGTGCGCCCGAGGCATTGCCCGAGGGGTTTGCCGACCGCCGGCAGTGAGCGCCGGCTAGCGCGGAAGCGCCTCCGGGCGGTAGCGTTCGAGCAGTGCCCAGAGAATCGCTGCGGTTTGCGTGTCCGGCTCGCCCGAGTAATCGGCGGGCCGGAAGTGCATCTGAAAGGCGCGGGTGGCGGCGCGGGCCTGGTCGGTCAATCGGTCGGTCGGCGAGACGGCGTAGCCATAGGCCGAGAGGGCACCCAGAAACTGTGCGAGCGATGGCGGCTCACGCTCGAAGCGCGCGCGAAAGTGGTCGACGCTCTCAGGTCTGGGCCAGGCGCCGATGCCGGCGCGGTAAAGCCGGTGCCACGGAAATGCCGGCCCCGGGTCGACCTTACGGGTCGGGGCGATGTCCGAGTGGCCGACGATGGCGGTCGGGTCAAGGCCGTAGCGCCGGGAGATATCACGGGCGAGCGCGATCACGGCGTTGATCTGGTCGGCGGAGTAAGGGGCCCAGCCATTGAGCGTGCCCTCCCGCGGGCCTTCGTTAACGATCTCGATCCCGATCGAACTGTCGTTGAGGTGGGTTCTGCCCTGCCAGGCGCTGACGCCTGCGTGCCACGCCCGGCGTGATTCCGGCACCATCTGAAGCACGATGGGGGTGTCGCCCCGGCGCTCGGGCGAACGGGTGATCAGATAGTGCACGCTGACGTTTGGGCCCTGAAGGGCGCGAAACGCGGCCGCGTTGTCGTCGCTTGTGAAATGAAGCACCAGAAAGCGCACGCGTGAATTGCTGACGTTAGCCGGATAGTGGTGATCGACCAGATAACCCGCCCGCGCGTCCAACGGATGCGACTGGCTCAAGCGGTCCGGCGGGCCGGGCGCCAACAGCGGCGGCGCCTGATGGGGGTGCCACTCGGTGGGAAGCGTTAGCGAGCTACTGGCGCAGCCTGTCATCAACACCACGAGGGCGATGAGGCTTGCCGGTCTTGTCAGCGAGTAGAGCATGCGGCGTCGGTGTCAGTGAATGCAGAGCCCGAACTCTAGCATGCTTACATCTGCTGCGGTTTCTTGGGCACGGCCAGCCGCGACGCCGGAAAGACGCAGCGGAAGGTGGCGCCCTGGCCGACGTCGCTTTCGATTTCAAGGCGGGCATCATGGCGCAGCAGTACGTGCTTGACGATGGCGAGGCCGAGACCGGTGCCGCCGCTTTGAGTCGATCGGCTCTTGTCGACGCGGTAGAACCGTTCGGTCAGCCGGCTCAGATGCGTCTTGGGAATACCGTCGCCGTCGTCGATAACCTCAACCATCGCACCGCGAGGGTGATCCAGGTAGCGCAGGGTAATGGTGGTGCCGTCCGGGGTGTAGCGCACTGCATTGATCACCAGGTTCGACAGCGCACTTCGAAGCTCGTTGGCGTCTCCCAATATCGTCCGGTGCTCATCAAGTGACAGGGTGAACTGATGGCGGCCGTTCGAGAGTGAGGCGGCGTCGGTGTGGATCTCCCGGCACAGGGCGGCGATATCGACCGGCTGGCGTTCGGTCTGGCGCTCGCTGGTTTCGAGCCGCGACAGCGTCAGTAGGTCATCGACCAGGCTCTGCATGCGTCGTGTCTGGCTTTGCATCTGGCCGAAGGCGCGCTTGAGGCGCGGCGGTACCGGGCTTTCCTGCTGGTCGGCCTGATCCAGAAAGGTTTCAAGGTAACCCGAGACCACGGTCAGTGGCGTTCGAAGCTCGTGAGAGACATTGGCAACGAAGTCGCGCCTTGTCTGCTCGAGGCGTTGGAGCCGCGTGACGTCGCGGGCGAGCACCAGGCGTTCGTTATCGCCGAACACCGTGATGCGGGCCTCGATGGTACGCCCGTCATGCGCCGGCGATGAGAGAAAGACAGGCTCGCTGTAATCGGCCTGGTTGAAGTACTGGATAAAGGCCGGGTCACGCAGGTAATTGGTGATGTGGTGGCCGCGGTCGTGGCGGGCGTCAAGGCCAAGCATCCGCTCGGCAGCGCTGTTCCACCAGTCCAGGTGACCGGCCCGATCGAGCATGACGATGCCATCCTGCATCGCTTCCGAGGACTCCTCGACCCGGGTCAGAACGCGGCGAAGCCGGCCTTGAAGTTGCGCCTGGCTTTTCTGGTAGCGATAGAGGCGGTCGAACAGATCTCCCCACACGCCGTCGCCGGAAGGCGGCTTTTGCATGACCGGCGCTTCAAGCCAGCCGTAGAGCTTTTTCAGGTGCCAGAGCGTAAAGGTCATATGCACGGCAAGTCCCAGCGCGACGCCCCAGCCGCCTGCGCCGATCAAAAGGCCCAGCAGTCCGAACCCGATCACGAGGTAGGAAAGCCGCCATATTTCGTTGGTCCAGTAATGCATTGTGGGGGCGGTCGCCTAGTGCTGGGTTGAAAACCGATAGCCGGTGCCACGCACGGTCTGGATCAACTGTTGATAGGGGTCACCAAGCGCCTTTCGAAGCCGGCGGATGTGCACGTCGACCGTGCGTTCCTCGACGTAGACATTGCCGCCCCAGACCTTGTCGAGCAGTTGGGCGCGCGTATAGGCCCGCTCCTGGTGGGTCATGAAGAACTGAAGCAAACGGTATTCGGTAGGGCCGATGTCGATCAGCTGGCCGGCGCCGCTGACGCGGTGACTCGAGGGATCAAGACGCAGACCATCAACCTCGACGGCCTCTTCGACGCCCTTGGGCGTCGTGCGCCGGAGGACGGCCTTAAGCCGGGCAATCAGTTCTCGCGGGGAGAACGGCTTGACGATGTAGTCGTCGGCGCCGCTTTCAAGCCCCATGACCTTGTTGTCTTCTTCACCCTTGGCCGTCAGCAGAATCACGGGTACTTCGGCCGTGGCGGAATCGCGCTTGAGCCGGCGTGCGAGTTCGATGCCGCTGAGGCCGGGCATCATCCAGTCGAGCAGCACCAGATCCGGCTGGTCATCGACGATCAGGGCATGGGCATCCTGAGCGTTGTCGGCCTCGAGGACCTTGAAGTCGGCCATTTCGAGTGCGATAGCCACCATTTCGCGAATCGCGGCTTCGTCATCGACGATCAGAACAGTTTTCGACATGAGTCGCCTCTTTTATTGAGTGCGCAGTACGTCGCGGTGTGGGTACGTGCGGCTGTATTGATGACAAGGCGATGACAGTTTTAACGCTTGGGTGTGACAGCAATATGACACACGGAGCCAGGGGCGAGAAGAGGGGCGGTGAGGCGTTCGGGAAGGGGCGTTATTCAGAAGCGGCCGCCTCTCGCGGCGAAACGAGAGACGGCGTGGGGCACGTGTCGGGCCGGATTGCGCCTAGGGCCAGACCGAGAGCGCAATGCCTGCAAACAGCAGCACGCCGCTCCAGTGGTTGTTCAAAAAGGCCTTGAAGCAGCCTTCACGGGTGCGGGTCCAGGTGAGTTGCTGCTGATAGAGAAAGGTCACCGCGATGCCGACAAGTCCGAGCCAGTAAAACCCGTCGAGCCCGGCGGCAAGGCCGAGCATGAACAGCAGACCCAGCACCAGAAGCTGCAACAGGCCGATGATCAACCGGTCCTGTGCGCCAAACAGTACGGCCGTGGATTTGATGCCGACCTTTAGATCGTCGTTGCGATCAACCATGGCGTACTGGGTGTCATAGACCAGGGTCCAGGCGACGTTTGCGAAGAACAGCCACCAGGCAATGGCGGGCACGCTTTCCTGTACAGCGCCGAACGCCATCGGAATGCCCCAGCCGAACGCCGCCCCGAGGACCGCCTGCGGGAAGTGGGTGTAGCGCTTCATGAAAGGGTAGATTGCCGCTAGCGCGGCCGCCCCCAGCGACAGCCAGATGGTGAAGGCGTTGGTAAAGCAGACCAGAACGAACGCCAGCACCAACAGCGCGGCGAACAGAATCAGCGCCTCCCTGGCGGAAATACGCCCGGTGGCAAGCGGCCGGGCACGGGTACGCTCGACATGGCCGTCGAAATTACGGTCGGCGTAATCGTTGATCACACACCCGGCCGCGCGCATGACGTACACCCCCAGGATGAAAATGATCAGCGTGCTGCGCTCGGGCTGGCCGTTTGATGCCAGAAACAGCGCGGCAAGCGTTGGCCACATCAAAAGCCAGGTGCCGATGGGGCGGTCGAGACGCATCAGTTTCAAGAAGTCGGGCAGGCGCTGAAACGGGGGCGGTAAGGACATCATGACGCGGCGTAAGCTCCCTTGGGTGGGTAATGATGGGCGATGAACGATGACACTGAAGGTGCATGGCGTCGGGTGAGTCTAACGCATCATCGGCTTGGGGTGGGCAGTCGGCAGGCCGTGGTCATGGCGGGCAGGAAGAATTCCTGCACCAAAAGCGTGATGTCCGGGTGCTGGAACACTGACCGGCGCCCGGCGAGCGCGCCGACCCCCAGCGGGTCGCGTGTGGTGATTTCAAGCATCGAGCGGCGGGTAGCGCTTTGTCGAAAGAGCCAGTGGCCCAGCGGCGTTCGCCCCATGCGCGCCAGTAACGCCTCCGCGCGGGCGGTCGGCAGTGCCAATGAGCGGGCGTAAACCCAGGGCGTGTCACCGCAGTTGAGCGTGACCTCGCGTACGCGCACATGACGCCGGCAGGCTAGCCCCAGACGCTGTTGCTCGTCCGGGTGGGGGCGCTCGAACGCTTCGTTGAGCACTGTGACGCCGAGCGGCGCTGGCATGGCGTGCTCGAGCCGCGCGGTCAGCGAATCCTCGCTTGCAAGCCACGGGCCCCAGCGGGCATCGAGGGTGGTCGGCCATAGCGTAAGGGCGTGCCAGGAAGAAAAACGGGGCATCGGGTCTGCTCACGGTGAACGAGGTGCAATATGACGCGGTGAGTATAGAGCTTGAGCCCCGTCTTCCCAATGGGTAGCCTCTGGTGCCGCACTGACGCTTGCCCCGCGGCGTTCAAATCGCGTTACGCTAAGGTTGCGCTGGCGGTGTCGGGGCAGAGGTTGCTAGGCTAGAGCGTGCTCGTCACGCGGCCAACGCCTTTGTAGGTCGTGCCCGGGGAAGCAAACCGGGCGGTCAAGAGAAAACAACAGTGCACGCGGCATCGACTGCCATGTATCGCACGACTTAGGAGACATTATGCGTAAGCCCGAACTTGCTGCAGCAATCGCGGAACAAGCCGACCTGTCCAAGGACAAGGCCGGTCAAGTGCTCAATGTGATTCTCGATGAGATCACGGGCCAGGTTGCTAAAGGTGAAGATGTCACGCTGATCGGCTTTGGGTCGTTCACTGTGCGCGAGCGTGCAGCGCGCACCGGTAAGAACCCTCAAACGGGCCAGGCGCTCGAGATTCCGGCCAGCAAGACCGTGGCATTCAAGCCCGGCAAGAAGCTCAAGGACGCAGTTCAGTAAGTACGCTATCGATGCCGGCATTCGCCGGCATTTTTTATGGCTGGTTTTATGATCGTACGCCGCTGGGCGTACGCGCCTGTTTGGCCTAGGCTTTAGAGGGTGTCGGCCTGGGAGAACGCCAATGAAATACCGATTTGTACTGTGGTTTTTAGGGCAACTATTAAAGCGTGCGTATCGGCGCTCACCGGAGTTTCGCGACAACCTCGAAAAAAAGGGGCCGTTCAGCTTCGGCATCGGTCTTGACGAGGATCCAGACGTTGGACGCCATTACACGCTTTCCCCCAACAGAGTCGATAGCGGCGAGGGCGTGCCAGTCACGACCGACCTCGAACTTCGTTTTCAAGACACCACCACCGCCGTTTCCTTTCTCAAGCGCCCCAACGCCCGCCACTTCCGAACGCTTTTGATGGCGCACCGCCTGCGTTTAGTGGGCAGCGTGCGGGACCTCGAACGGCTTCAAACGCTTTTAAAGCACGTGCGTAAGTGAGCGTGGCCGTCGACGGGGCTAGACCTGCCCGTAGCGGTCCGCGCCGCGACCGACCCAGCGGTTGATCAGCGCGCTCTGGCGCGCATCATCCTGCTCGAGCGCCTCGGCGCAGGCTCGAACGGTCGGAAGCAACCCCTTGTCCCGCGTCAGGTCGGCCACTTTCAGATCGACAAGCCCGGTTTGGCGCGTGCCCAGCACTTCACCAGGGCCGCGCAGCGCCAGATCCTGTTCGGCAATCTTGAAGCCGTCGTTGGTATCGCGCATGACGCCAAGCCGGGCCTTGCCCTGATTCGACAGCGGCGGATGATAGAGCAGTACGCAAAAACTCTGGGTCGAGCCGCGCCCGACGCGTCCACGCAGCTGGTGGAGTTGGGCAAGCCCGAGTCGTTCGGGGTTTTCGATGATCATGAGGCTTGCGTTGGGAACATCAACACCGACCTCGATGACGGTGGTTGCCACCAATAGATCCAATTCCCCGGCCTTGAACGCCTGCATCACAGTGGCTTTTTCAGCCGCCTTCATCCGCCCGTGAACTAGTCCGATACTCAGGTCCGGCAGTGCGTCCTGAAGCCGGATGTGGGTGCTTTGCGCCGCCTCTGACTGAAGCGCGTCGGACTCCTCGATAAGCGTGCAGACCCAGTAAGCCTGACGCCCCTCGAGGCAGGCTTCACGAATACGCTCGATGACCTCGTCGCGGCGCTCATTGGGCATCGCGACGGTGCGCACCGGCGTTCGCCCGGGCGGCAATTCATCAATGACCGACACATCAAGGTCGGCGTAGGCGCTCATGGCAAGCGTTCGCGGGATCGGGGTGGCGGTCATGATCAATTGGTGCGGCGTTACGCCCTCGGCCTCGCCTTTCTCGCGCAGGGCAAGGCGCTGATGGACCCCAAAGCGGTGCTGCTCGTCGATGACGGCAAGGCCCAGCCGTTTGAACTGAACGTCGTCCTGAAACAGCGCATGGGTGCCCACCGCGATCTGAACGCGGCCATTGGCAAAGCCTTCCTTGACGTCAAGACGCGCCTTGCCCTTGAGCTTGCCGGCAAGCCAGCCGACCTCCAGCCCAAGTGGCGTCAGCCAGTTTGAGAGCGTTTGGTAGTGCTGTTCGGCGAGCAGTTCGGTCGGCGCCATCAGCGCGGCCTGATAGCCGTTGGCCACGGCGCTGAGCATCGCCATGGCGGCCACCACGGTCTTGCCCGAGCCCACATCCCCCTGGACGAGTCGAAGCATCGGCGCGCCGTGGGCAAGATCCTGATGGATTTCGTTGAGCACGCGCTGCTGCGCGCCAGTGAGTGCGAAGGGAAGGCCCGCGAGAAAGCGCGCCTCGAGCCCGGCGCCGGAGTGCAGGCGCGGGGCGCTGTCGCGCTGAATGCGCTGTCGGATCTGACGCAGGCTCAGCTGGTGAGCCAGCATTTCCTCCAGCGCCAGCCGCGATACCATCGGGTGGGTGCCGTCGATCAGCTGATCGAGCGAGACCTCGGGCGGAGGGCGATGAATCAGTGCCAAGGCGTCATGGAGCGTCGGCAGCGAAAACCGCGCGCGCAAAGCATCGTCGAGCAGTTCGGGCAGCGTGTCTGGGTCGTACTCGAACGCCTCCAGCGCCTGCTGCATCAGGGCGCGCAGCTTGGTCTGCGGCAACCCTTCGGTGGTCGGGTAGATCGGCGTCAGGGTCTCCTCGACCGGGGCTGCCGCGTTCGAGGTCAGCACCCGGTATTCCGGGTGATAGAACTCGAGGCCGGTGCTGCCCGCACGGGCCTCGCCGAAGCAGCGCACATGAGTGCCCCGCTCGAACTGCTTGAGCTGAGCCTGACTGAAATGAAAAAACCGCAACGATACGATGCCGGTCTGGTCTTTCAGGCGGACCAAAAGGCTCTGCCGCCGACCCTTGACCAGCTCCGAGGCCGTGACCGTACCTTCAATCACTGCTTCGCGGCCACTGGTCAGGTGCGCAATGGCGGTAACCTGGGTGCGGTCCTGATAGCGGTGTGGCAGATGAAACAGAAAGTCGGAAACGGTTTCGATGCCAAGACGCGCCAGTTTCTCGGTCAAGGCCGGCCCGACGCCCTTCAGGCTGGACGCGGGCTGTGCAAGCGTCGCCCGATCCGTCATGCAGTCTCGGTGCCGTTAGCGGCCTGGCACTGCTTGATGGCGTTGGTCAATGCATCGATGGCCTTGGGCCGAGGAAAGCTTGCCCGCCAGGCCACCGCCACGCGTCGGCTCGGCGCCGGTTCACTGAACGGGCGACTGTCGAGCATGCCGCTCTCGTAGTGGCTGGTACCGGTGGCGGAGTTCGGCAGGATGGTAATGCCAAGGCCCGAGGCGACCATGTGGCGAATAGTTTCAAGAGACCCGCCCTCGGCGATCAGCGTATTGGTGGGGCTATTGAGCTGGGCATTGAGGGCCGGACAGGTCTCGAGGATTTGATCCCTGAAACAGTGCCCCTCGCCAAGCAGCAGCAGCCGCTCTTCAAGCAGCCATTCCTTGTCGATGGTGTCGTGTTTCAGCCAGGCGTGGTCGGCGGGCAGCAGAACTTCGAAGGCCTCTTCATAGATGACCTTGGTCAGCACATCGGGCTCGTTGAACGGCAGGGCCACCACGATGACGTCGAGTTCGCCACTTCGAAGCTTGCGTCGAAGCTCCCCGGTGAAATTCTCTTCGATATAGAGCGGCATCTTTGGCGCCAGTTTTGAAAGCGCCGGCACCAGATGGGGGAACAGATAAGGGCCAATGGTGTAGATCGCGCCGACTCGCAAAGGGCTTGAGAGCTGATCCTTGCCTTCCGAGGCGAGCTCCTTGATCACGCTGGCCTGTTCCAGTACACGCTGAGCCTGCTGGACGATTTTCTCGCCGAGCGGCGTCACCTGTACGGTGGATTTACTGCGCTCGAACAAGGCAACCCCAAGCTCTTCCTCGAGCTTCTTGACCGCCACGGACAGAGTGGGTTGGGAGACGAAACAGTGCTCTGCCGCTCGGCCAAAGTGCCGTTCCTGCGCCAAGGTTACGATGTAGCGAAGTTCTGTTAGAGTCATGTGCTGGCCTTAAAAGAGTGCCTGAATGCAGGGATGGCAGTTCAGGTGATGGTCAGTGCGACCTAACACCATGATATCCGTACAGTTGTAACAGGGAGTAGTGAAAAGGTGAATATAACAACGCTTATTCTGGGCTGTGGCGATGTCGGGACGCGGGTCGGCAAGGCGCTGATCGAGCGTGGGCATCGCGTTATCGGGGCACGCCGCTCAGCGCAGGCCCTCGAGGGCACCGGTATCGAGCCCCTGGCACTGGATATTAATGATAGTTCAGCGCTATCGAATCTGCCGGATGCGGATATCGTACTTTATATCCTGAGCGCCGACCGTTTCGAAGAGAGCGCGTACGAAGCGGCCTACCACGATGGACTGGATCATGTGCTGAGCGAGTTCGAGGCGCGCAAGCACTCGCCCAAGCATGTTTTCTTTGCCTCATCTACGTCAGTATATGGACAAAGCGAGGGCGAAACCGTCAACGAAGACAGCGCCATCGAACCGACAGGCTTTGCCGGCAAGTGGCTTCATCGCGCCGAACAGCGCCTCCAGACTAGCCCGCTGCCCGGCACGACCGTGCGGTTTTCAGGCATCTATGGCCCAGGTCGTGAGCGGTTGATCAATCAAGTGCGTGAAGGGCGTATCGCGCCGAAGTCGCCTGCCATGTACTCCAATCGCATCCATCGGGACGACTGCGCGGGCGTGCTGACGTTTCTGATCGAAAAGACGCTCGAGGGTGTGACGCTCGAGCCGGTCTATCTGGCAAGCGACAAGGAAGCGGCGCCGATTCATGACGTGATGTTGTGGCTTGGCAAGGCCATGGGCGTCGAATCCAGCGACATCATTCAATCGCCGCTCAGGCGCCGTGCCAGCAAGCGCTGCGACAGTGCGCTCCTTCAGACCACCGGGTACGAGTTCATCTACCCGACCTTCCGTGAAGGCTACCGCGAGGTGCTGAAAGCCGCAGGGCTGCCCTGCACGCAGTGAGCGGCTATCTCCGACACAAAAAAAAGCGCGTCCGGGACGCGCTTTTTTTAGGGCCATCAACCGCGTTTTAGCAGTCGACGTGTTGGCGAGCTCAGTCGCCGATGACCATGACGCCTTCGGCTTCAACCTGGCTGCCCTTGGGCAGCGCACGCACACCGATGGCGGCACGTGCCGGGTATGGCTCTGAAAAGTACTCTTCCATGATCGCGTTGACCTTGGCGAAGTTATCCAGATCGGTGAGGTACAGGTTGAGCTTGACGATGTCGCTCAGCGAGCCTGCGGCCTCTTCGCACACGGCAGCCAGGTTCTTGAAGACCTGATGCGTCTGGGCTTCGATGTCGCCTCCGACGAGTTCCATGGTTTGCGGGTCGAGCGGAATCTGACCGGACAGATAAACCGTATTGCCGGCCTTGATGGCTTGAGAATAGGGGCCGATGGCGGCCGGTGCGCTTTCTGTCTTGATTGCAGCCTTGTTACTCATGAATGCGTCTCCAGTTGGGTTATTGTCGAATCAATGCATTCGGAAAGCGGGTCGCACAGGCGCCGCTGTCCGTGGTTGGTCTTGTTGTTGTAAACCGGCCGTCGTAAACCGGCTGTTGTAAGCTGACGGTCGTAAACGAGCGGCGACGGCGCGCCTTAATTGGTCAAGCGCACCACTTTGCTGACATGGGGCAGATGGCGAATGCGTTTGATGATTCTTGCAAGCTGTACCCGGCTTTGAACCGAAATCACGAGATTGACGATCGAGAGCTTGGCGTCGCGCTCCTCGATGCCGATCCGCTCGACGTTGGCGTCGCCGTCGTTGATCAGACTCGCCAGCTGCGCGATCAACCCGCGCTGCGTTTCGATCTCAAGGCGCAACGCGACCGGAAAATCCTGCTCGATGGTGTCGGCCCACACCAGCGGGAAGCACTTCTCGGGGTCGCTTCGAAGATCGCCCAGGTTCTTGCAGTCATGGCGGTGAACCACGATCCCCTTGCCAGTACTGACGTGGCCAATGATCGGGTCACCCGGCAGCGGGTAGCAGCAGCGGGCGAAACTGATCGCGGTGTTGGCGTCGCTTCCAATCACGATCGGGGCATTGGCGCTGTCAAACGAGGTGTCGTCGTTGGCCGCGCCGCCGTGGGCAAGCGTGCGCGCCACCGGGTAGGCCATGCGGTTGCCAAGGCCGATACTGTCGAGCAGGTCGTCGAGGGAGGCGAGCTGATTGGCACTCAAATAATGGTCGATGCGCGCGGAATCCAGCGTGTCGAGTTTGGCATTGAAGCCCTGAAGCGCCTTGTTGAGCAGGCGCTGGCCGAGCGCGACCGAGTCTCGCCGCTTTTGATGCTTCAAGTGGTGGCGCACGGCCGAACGGGCCTTGGCGGTCACCACGAACGACAGCCAGGCTGAATTGGGTCGTGCGCCGGGGGCGGTGATGATCTCAACCGTCTGCCCACTCTGCAGCACGGTGGATAGCGGCGCTAGGTAGCGGTCGATGCGACAGGCGATGCAGCTGTTGCCGATGTCGGTATGAACGCTGTAGGCGAAATCGACCGCGGTGGCACCGCGTGGCAGTTCGGTAATGTCGCCCTTGGGTGTGAATATATAAATGTCGTCCGGGAACAGGTCATTTTTGACGTGCTCGATAAACTCCAGCGGGTTCCCTGCCCGGCGCTGCATCTCAAGGAGCCCCTTGATCCACTCGCGTGCACGCGCGTGGCTTCCGATCGCGATCGGGCGATCGGTCTGGCCGGCCTTATAAAGCCAGTGCGCCGCGATGCCGTTGTTGGCCATCGCCTCCATTTCACGGGTGCGGATCTGAACCTCGATCGGAATCCCGTTCATGCCGAACAGCGTCGTATGAAGACTCTGATAGCCATTGGCTTTCGGGATGGCGATGTAGTCCTTGAAGCGGCCGGGCACGGGCTTGTAGAGATTGTGCACGGCGCCGAGGATGCGGTAGCAGGTGTCGACCTGATCGGTGATGATGCGAAAGCCGAACACGTCCATCAGTTCGTTGAAGGACTTGTGCTGGTCGCGCATCTTGGTATAGATCGACAGCAGGTGCTTCTGGCGGCCGATGACGGTGCCGGTCATGCCTTCCTGATCCAGACACTGCTGAAGCGTGCCCTGAATCTCGCGCATCATGCTGCGGCGGTGACCACGGGCCTTGGTGACCGCGCGCTGGATGCGCTCCGAGCGCATGGGGTAGATGGCCTGGAATGACAGGTCTTCAAGTTCAACGCGGATGGTATTGATGCCGAGACGGCTGGCAATGCGGGCGTAGATCTCAAGCGTTTCGCGAGCGATCCGGCGCTTCTTATCGGGCCTGAGCGCCCCGAGGGTGCGCATGTTGTGGAGGCGGTCGGCAAGCTTGACGATGATGACGCGAATGTCGCGCGACATCGCAAGCACCATCTTCTGGAAGTTTTCCGCCTGCGCGACCGCCTTGTCCTCGAACGTGATCTGGGTCAGCTTCGAGACGCCATCGACGAGTTCGGTCACTTCTTCCCCGAACTCGCGGGCGAGTGCCGTCTTGGGCACGCCGGTATCTTCGATGACGTCATGCAGCATGGCGGCCATCAGGCTCTGATAGTCCATGTGCATGTTGGCCAGAATGTTCGCCACCGCTAACGGGTGTGTGACGTACGGCTCGCCCGAGCGGCGGCGCTGGCCATCGTGGGCCTGTTCGGCGTAGTAGAAGGCGCGTTTGACCTGTCGGATTTCTTCCTGAGGCAGATAGCCGTCCAGTCGGTCCGCCAGATCATCGATAGTGAACATAAGTCGCCTTTCTGACCGTTGGCCCGTTGATCAGACGTCTTGGGGCTGTTGCGGACGCGGGCGAGGGGCCGGCGCTTCGGTCGGCTCGTCGAGTACGCTTGGCCCGACTTTCTGAGCGGCGATTTCGCGCAGTGCCATGACGGTGGGCTTGTCGTTTTCCCAGTCCAGTTCGCTGTTGCGGCTGCCACGTGCGAGCTGACGCGCGCGCTTGGTGGCGACCATCACCAGTTGGAAACGGTTATCAACGTAGTCGAGGCAATCTTCGACGGTAACTCGTGCCATGGGTAATCTACCTGATCGTTTAAATGTGTGACGACATCGTCAGACGGTGCTCTTGCCGTGCCGCAGCTCAGGGATAAAACAAGCCCGGCGCGACAAAAGACGTATGTTCGGGGGGAAATCGAGTCTACTCGACTGGCGGCTCGTGTGACAAGAGCTCGCTGAGCAGCGCCCCACGGGCGGTCTGAATGCGCGCGCGTCGGCAGCGCTCGGCGCGAATGATGCTCGAGAGCTCTTCAAGGGCCTCGTCGAAGCGGTCGTTGATGACGACGTAATCGAACTCGCCGAAATGAGACATCTCACTGATGGCGTCGCGCATGCGGCGATCAATGGTTGCCGCGTCGTCCTGCCCGCGGCTTGAAAGACGAAACCGCAGTGCCTCCCGCGAGGGCGGGAGAATGAAGATCGAGCGGGCATCGGGGCGCTGTTCACGCACCTGGCGCGCACCCTGCCAGTCGATTTCCAGAATCACATCCTCGCCGGCAAGCAGCCGGGTTTCGACGGCCGGGCGTGAGGTGCCGTAGTGCCGGTCGAACACCCAGGCGTGCTCGAAGAACTCGCCCCGCGCGATCATGGCCTCAAACTCGGACTCGGCCACGAAGTGGTAATTGATCCCGTTTTCTTCTCCCGGACGCATGGCGCGTGTGGTGTGTGAGACAGACACGCCGATGTGGTCGGTGCGCTGGAGCAAGGCGCTGACCAGGCTGGTCTTTCCGGCGCCCGAGGGGGCGGAAACGATGTAGAGCTGGCCGGGTTCTTTGGGCATGGGCGTGTCGGTCATGGCGGTCTTGGTCGCTGAAATGAAAACGGAAAGCGCCCAGTATCGCACAGCAGGTGCATCGGGCGCAGCCCGGCCCGGTCGGGGTTATAGGGCGAATTCGTCGTTCAAGGGCACCTGGGCCAGTTTGGCCATGGCGTGGCGATACGCGTCGACGCGCGCAGGGTACTGAACCCCCTCGACCAGCGACAGCTGGCGAAGGGTGGCGAACAGCTCGATATCATCCTGCGACAGCACGCCATTAACGGCCTCGGTCGACTGGATCATCGGCTCCAGCTCGTTGAGCCAGCGCTCAAGGTCGATCAGGTGCGTGCTGGTTTGATCGCGCAGCTCATCAAAGCGCCCGAATGCCGCTTCCTTTTTCTCGGTAAAGTAGGCGCGGGCTTCAGGCGTTGCGAACTCCCCGAATGGCGCCTGGGGCACACGGGGAATCACCAGCGCCAGTACGGTGTCACTTGTGGCCTTCAGCCAGCGGGCAAGCTCGGGGTTACGCGGCCCATCGAGCACAGGCGCACCGTGTGTACGGTCGATTTCTTCGATGATGTCCTGACTTTCGCCCAGAAAGGAACCGTCGTCGCGCTCAAGAATCGGCAGGGATTTGACCCCGGTCATGCGGCGTGGCGTCTCTTCGTCGTCATTGAGCAGAATCTCGAGCTCAAAGGGCACGTCTTTCAGACCGAAGATCATGCGGGCCTTGACGCAAAACGGGCAGTGATCGTAGACGTAGAGTTTCATGACCCCTCGCAGAGTGAGTGTTGATCATGAAAGCCTAGCCAACCGCAGGCATTGGGGCCAAGGTTCACGTCTGGTCAAGCATCGGATAGTGCCGGAAGATGCCATTTTCGTTGAAGGGCTGGCGCCTTGGCGAGTCGAGGTAGTTTCTAAGTCGCGGGTGGGTCCTTACGGCCGTGACCACGCGGTCGAGCCCGGCCACCGTGGGGTGGATGTCCTCCATCGCATTGGGGAAGGCGTAGCGCAGGCCCATCATGACCTGAAAGAGCGAGGTGTCGACGTAGCTCAATCGATCGCCGACCAGATGGCAGTCGCTGACGGGGTTGTTGTCGAGGATTTGCTCGAAGTAGCCCAGAAACAGCGGCAGCCGATCCTGCAAAAAGGTCACGGCTCGGCGGCGGGCTTCAGTCTTTTGCTCGTCGAAGTATAGCGATGGGCCGAGCGGGTGATGGGTGTCGTGTATTTCGGCAACAAAGTCGGTCAGGGTCAGTTGCAGACTATGGGCCCAGTCCCGGGCGTAGGAATCGTCAGGTACGAGCTCAAGCTCGGGGCCGAGCGTTCTAAGAATGTTGGCGACGTGAGAAATCACTCGAGTCTCACTGACCAGAAACGGGGGCGCAAAGGGTGGGGTGGCCGTGGCTTCACCGTTTAGAAAGGCCTCGATCTGCTCGAGACCGTCCGGCTCACGCCCTACATCCCGATAGGTGGCTCCGCCTGCTTCCAGGGCAAGGCGCACGAACTCTCCTCGCCCGGGAATGCTTGGCCAATAGTAAAGCGCGTACTGCATACGATTCTCCTTTGGTATCGCCAGTCGCCAGCTTAGCGAGGGGATGGCCCGGCTGCGAGCCGGGCGTGCGCTTATGCCACCATGGTCGAGCGCGTGGTAGCGTAGTGACCTCGACCGAGTGCTTCACAACCGACGACATTCGAGGTTTTTCATGACCGCAGTGCTGGCCATATTGCCCATTTTCGGGCTGATTCTATTGGGATATATCCTTGGTCGTCGGCAGTGGATCGCAGTCGAGCAGCTCGAGGGGCTCCGTCAGGTCACGTTCAAGGTGTTCATGCCCTGTCTTCTGTTTTCGGGCATCGCGCGGGCATCACTGAGCGAGGCGCTGTCTCCGTGGCTGATCGCGGCGTATTTTCTGCCGGCCATGCTCGTCTTCGCGGGGCTCAATCTCTGGACATACCGGCGGGCGGGCACCCCCACCGTATTCGGGCTTGCGGGGGCGTATTCGAACAACATTCTGGTCGGTCTGCCCGTCGTCACGGCGCTGTTTGGTCATTCGGGCATGGTGTTCGTCTTTGCGATCCTGGCGTTTCACAACGTGATTACCTTTACCGCGCACTCGCTCTTTCTGTCCCTTTTTGACCCGGAGCGCCGTGGATTTTCACCGCGCACGATGCTCAAGACGCTTGCCAACCCGCTCGTGATCGGGATGGCGCTTGGCGGCGTCGTCAACGTTCTGGCGCTGCCGCTGCCGGACACCCTCTGGACCATGCTCGACTGGCTCTCGCGAGCGGCGTTGCCGTGTGCGCTGATCTTTCTGGGTGCGGGCCTCACCCGCTATCGGTTTCGCCCAAGCATGGATGTCTGGGGCGTGTGTGCGACCAAGCTGCTGGTGTTTCCGACGCTGGTGGCCCTTGTTACCTCGGTGCTGCCCGGGCTTGGCGATACGGCGCGTCAGGTACTGATTCTGCTTGCGGCGGGCCCGATCGGAGTCAATGTACTGGCGTTCGTTGCGCCGGGTGATCAGCAGCGTGACCTTGGCGCCTGCATCTTTCTGTCCACGATCGGGGCGGCGCTGACGCTTCCGATCTGGGGGCTATGGCTTCATGGCTAAGCACACAGAGCAACTCATGTGAGATAACACTTAATTACACTTGAACAGATTGTGAGCCTCTACAATCGGCGGACGTAACGTTCATTCACTCTTGGGATCAGGCGGGCGACACTCATGATAAAACGAAAGATGGCCTATGCGGTGGCCGCAGTCGCGCTGGTAGGCGCGCTACAGGGATGCGGCGACAACAACTATCCAAAGGAGGCACGGCTCGACATTCCAGAGCAGGCGCTGTCCAGATTGACGTCGTCCACTGACGCTCGGATCCACTATTTCTCGCAGGACGACATTGCCACGGCCAAGGCGCTGGTGGCCGATGTCGGTACGCTCGAGTCGTTCGTACGCGACACGACCGTGCTTGAAACGCCCAAGCTCTCGACGCTTGACGACAAGGCGATCAACCAGCCGGCCAAGGCGCTGGTTGAGGCGCGCAAAGAGGCCGAATCGGCGTGGGGCAAGCAGGTTGATTCTCAGCGCAAGGCGCTGAATCAGGAGCTCTCCAACGCCAAGGACACGCTGAGCGATACAAAGGCGGTCGAGCAGGACATGCTCAAGGAAATCAAGGCGCCCAAGGAGCGGCTCGAAGCGATCGAGGCGCAGATCGACAAGGCACAGACGCGTGCCCAGGCGCTTGCAAGCGAGGCAATCGAGGCCTGGAACACGAACATCGTCAAACAGGAAATTCCGGTCCGAACGCTGTCGCCGCGTACGGGCGTGTACGGCTACACCGCGCGCTCGGGCCCGTGTAAGGAATACGATGGCCGGGTAACGGTAGACCGTCAGCAGCAAGACGGCCGCTGTTATTACCTGTCGCTGCCCAACAAGGCGCTGAAGGACCTCTCCGGCACCCAGGTCTACGTCGATAATTTCGATGAGTACCGCGCCCTTCAGGACAAGATCGGCAGTTATCGCAATGAAGACGGGTCTCTGCGCGGTCAGCGTCAGAGCGCGCAGAAGTCGCTGCGAGATGCAAAGATTGTCGCGGAGAACAAGTTCGGGCCGATGAGGGCGCTGAACAATCGCCTTGGCCGCACTCAAAGCGAGATCGAGCGCCTCGAGCGGGAGCTCGAGCGGGTTGATTCGCCGCAACAGAAACAGCGCTTCGTGCGTAACGCGCAATCAAGCGAGGCTCAGGCGCTGGTCGAGGCCCAAAACGCCCTCTTTGAGCGGCGCGCAGCCAAGCTGGTTGAAGACTCGAAGCACAGTGAGGCTCGGCTTGATGAGCCCTTCGACCTTGACGGGGGGGCTGACGTACTGGCGCTGGTCATGACAACCCAGGGCGGTGGATCATCGATGTTTTCTCAGCCCAAATACCTTTATAAGCTCATCGATGCTCGCTGGCCGGTGCCTTCGGCCGATGAGGATGTGCTGAACATCGACATGGACGGCATCCGCTCGGCGCGCACCGAACAGCGCTTCAATCAGGGCGTGATTGCCGCGCTATCGGCCCTGCCGGACGACCGCACGGACTGAGCCACATGGTGACGGCACCGGGCGTCTGGTGCCGTCGTCAATGCGTCACGTCTTCGAAACTCAGGCTTTGCCGAAAATGTCGGCGGGCCTGAAGCGCCAGCTCGATGCAGGCAAACAGCATCAGCAGATACCCGAGCAGCTCTATATTCTCCTCCACGCCGCTTTTGATGCGATAGGCATAGTCCGAGCCGAGCACGGCCTGCCACACCACCTTGCGCCCCAACAGTCGTGAAAAGACGTAGGTCGTCAGAAAGCCGCCCATGAACAGGCCAAAGGCCTGAGTCGCAAAAAAGCGCTGGCACTCCTGCGCAAGTGTCGCGCGCTGCCGCCAGGTGTAAACGAGGGTGGGCAGAGCAACCGCGGCGACCAGCACTTGCCATAGACCATCCATCATCTGGTCAAACAGAAAATCCTGTTCGCGAATCAATGACGCGAGCAGCCATCCGGCCATGAGCACGACGCCTTGCCGATACACCGGGAAGCGGCGCGCCCAGGCAAGCACCGCGACCGACAGCGCAAGCGCGACGCTTTGGATCAGCTCGACAAACGAGGTCTCGCTGAAACGGGGCATGGCGTCAACGGTCAGCGTCCAGAGTTCGAGTTGGCAGATCATCGCCAGGATCAGAGCGTAGCCAAGGTAACGGGCAAGGGTCAGTGAAACGCGCGAGGCGAGCATGTCCTGAGGTAAAGCGTGATAGCGCATGACGCACCTATATTGTGAGCATGCTAACTATAATACCTAAGAAAGCCTTAAGAATTCTATGCCCGTTGCTGCCTTTCGGTATATGGGCTCAAGAGGGTTCCGGTTTTGGCTTTTGAGCCACCGGGCATCAGTCACTCACGCGTTCTCCGGCACAGGTTTAACGTAGGTATAGTTCTCGATGTCGGGATTGAACGTGTTTTGCATCCGTTCGACGCGTTCGAAACCGTTGGCGTCGTAGAATTGATAGGTGCATAGACTGTCGGAGTAGAGGTAGTACTTGCACGCGCCGCGGGCGTACAGGAACGCCTCGAACTGGCGAATAAGGGTCGAGCCCACCCGACGGCGGCGATAGCGCGGTCGAGTGCTGAAAAAGACCAGCTCGCTGTCGCAGTCCGAAACGGCTCTGGATTTTGGCGGCAGCGCCTCGAGACTTTGTTCCAGGTCGTCCAGCACGTTTTGGCCCTCGGGCGTGCATGACAAGGCCGCATCGGCGGCTTCAAGCCACGGGTCGGGGTCGAAGCGCAGCGCCTTTTTCACCGCCTTTCGCGTTGTGCCCATCAGTACACCGCAGAGCTCACCCTCGCACTCGGCGATGTCGATGTGGTTCGCGTTATGCAGGTCCTTGGCCAGAAAGAGTATGGCCATGTGGCGAAGCGCCTCTCGGTCCGTGACGGAGGTGAAAAGGCTCAGATTCATGGTGTCCAGAAACAGCTCGACAATGGCGTCGAAGTCGTCTGTGGTGGCGGGTCGGTAATGGATGTTCAAGGAGATGACCTGTTCTAAAAGGTGTCGATACGATCAACGAGATCGTATCGACACTTTACGCCACGCGGCGACGTGGGATCACCTCAGTTCGCTTTGAGCGCGGCCTCGATCCCCTGAAGCGCGGCCAGATCCTTGAGTCGGCCGATCAGCGGATACCCCGGGCGGGTCGAGCGGTTCAGGTCATCGAGCATGTGGTGGCCGTGATCCGGTCGCATCGGAATCGAGGCGTTGCGGCGCCGCTCCTCGGTAAGAAGCGCCTGGATGACCCCGACCATGTCGACATCGCCGTCCAAGTGGTCGGCTTCATGAAACGAGCGGCCGTCGCGTTCGCGGCGGGTCGAGCGCAGGTGGGCAAAGTGAATGTTCGGCCCAAAGCGGGCCGCCATGGCCACCAGGTTATTGTCGGCGCGTACGCCGTAGGAGCCGGTGCAGAGTGTCATGCCGTTGTTTGGGCTGGGGGCGGCGTCGAGAAGCCAGGCGACGTCATCAGCGGTAGACACAATGCGAGGCAGCCCGAACAGCGGATAGGGCGGGTCATCCGGGTGAATGGCAAGACGTACGCCCGCCGCTTCGGCGGCTGGCACAACCGCGCGCAGGAAGTAGGCAAGGTTGTCGCGCAGCCGTGCGTGATCGATGCCGTCGTACGCCGCGATGGCGGACCGGAACTGACTCAGCGTGTAGTGTTCTTCCGCGCCGGGGAGCCCTGCAATCAGGGTGTGGATAAGCGCATTCTGCTGCGCGTGAGTCAGGTTATCCACATGGGCTTTTGCCCGCGCCACGGTGTCAGGGTCGTAGTCCTGATCGGCGCCGGGCCGTTTTAGCAGGAAGAGATCGAAGGCCGCGCAGGCGGTTGCGTCGAAGCGAAGGGCGGTCGCGCCGCTGGGCAGCGGCCAGGCCAGCTCGGTTCGGGTCCAGTCCAGTACCGGCATGAAGTTGTAGCACACCGTATCGATGCCCTGTGCCCCCAGATTGGCAAGGGTCTCGCAGTAACGCTCGATGTGTGTGTCCCGGTCGGGCAGGCCCTGCTTGATCGCCTCGCTGACCGGCACGCTTTCAACCACTGACCAGTCAAGGCCTGCGCGTTCGATAAGCGCCTTGCGCCCTTGTATCGCGGCCTGGTTCCACACCTCACCGGTGGGTACCTCGTGAAGGGCAGTTACGACGCCGGTTGCGCCGGTTTGTCGAATGTCATTGAGCTTGATCGGATCACTTGGTCCAAACCAGCGCCAGGTGGCCTTCATGACAGCCCCTTCTCGGAGGAAGTGATCGATTCGGCCTCCAGCGTCTGCGTGATCGTCTCGGTGACGCCTCGCGTGCGCAGTGCGACCAGAAGGCGAACGAGCTGCTGAATAATCTGTTCGTTGCCGGCAAGCGCGGCCGGGAAGATCGAGCGCGTGTTCAGCATTGCGCGCACCAGTGCGTCTTCCTCGTCCTCGTGGCGCTCGTGAAGCTCTGTCAGAGTCTCGGCCATTGGATCATCGAGGCGGTGCGGCTGGCCCTGCTCGTTCTGGCCTGCGGTGAACTGGATCCAGCCGGCGATGCCCAGAAGCGTTGCAGGCGTCGGCGTTTTGGCCTGAAGCTGCGTCACCATGCCGGAGAGCCAGCGCTGTGGCAGCTTCTGTGAGCCGTCCATTGCGATCTGAAGCAGGCGATGCTCGAGGCTGTCGTTGGCAAAGCGGTCAAGAAGTGCGGTGATGTAGCGCTCGAGATCGACGCCTTCGGGCAGGGTCAGCGTCGGGGCGGCCTCATGGCGCATGTACTGCGACAGCAGCGTCCTGAACGCCGGCTGCGCGACCGCGTTGGCGACGGTGTCGATGCCTGCAAGCCCACCCAGATACGCCAAGAGCGAATGACTGCCGTTGAGCAGGCGTAGCTTCATGGTTTCGAACGGGGCGACGTCGTCGACCATCTGCACGCCTTCATGTTCCCAGTCGGGGCGCCCGCCCGGAAAACGATCCTCGATCACCCATTGGCTGAAGGCTTCACAGACCACGGCGGCCGGGTCCTCGATGCCAAGGCTCATCAGCCGCTGATGGTCCTCTCCGGTCATCGCCGGGACGATGCGGTCGACCATACTGCTGGGAAAGGCGACCTGGGCCTCGATCCAGTCGGCCAGTGCACCGTCGAGATGACGGGCCAGCTGCACGACGGCCTTGCGCGTGCGCTCACCGTTGCCTGGCATGTTGTCGCAGCTGACCACCGTGAACGGCGCCTCGCCCGCGCGGTGGCGACGGCCGAGTGCGTGCACGAGCATGCCGAGGGCCGTATGCGGGTCGTCGGGGTGAGCGATGTCGTGGGCGACCGGCTCGGCCTGCTCCATTAGATCGCCCGTGGCCGGGTCGAGGTAGTAGCCCTTTTCGGTGATCGTGAGGGTCACGATACGAATGGCGGGGTCGCTCATGGCCTCGAACAGGCGGGCCCGGTCCGTGCCATCGGGGCCTGCGTACAGCGCCTCGACGATTGAGCGAACCTCGCGGGCGACGCCCCGCTCACGCCGTTCGAATTCAGCAACGTGATAACGATGGCCGCAGTTGGTGAGCTGATCGACCAACGCCTTGTTGGAGCGGATGTTGGCGCTGATGATGCCCCAGTCGCCGCCGCCGTGGCGAGCCATCAGGCGCTCCAGGTAGACCGCCTGATGCGCCCTGTGGAAAGCGCCCAGCCCGAGATGGACAATGCCGGCCCGGGGCGTGGGGTAGAGGCTCGAAATGGACGTCAGAGTCATGTCATTTTCCCATCAAGAGGTTAGGCAGCCAAAGCGACAGCGCCGGAATGTAGGCGACCAGCAACAGCACCGTGAGGTTACAGATCAGAAACGGCACGATGGCTCGCGCCACTGACAGCATCGGCAGCTTGCCAATGCCTGCCACGATGAACAGGCACACGCCGAGCGGCGGCGTGGACAGACCGATCATCAGGTTCAATACCGCCATCAGCCCGAAGTGCACCGGGTCCATGCCGACGCCGGTCGCTACGCCCAAAAGCGCAGGGAACAGGATGATCAGGGCGGCGATGGTCTCCATGAAGGTGCCCACCGCGAGCAGAATCAGGTTGATGATCAAAATCACGACCAGCGGGTTATCACTGAACGAGAGGATGTGTTCCGCCACCATCTGCGGCACTTGCTGGCTGGTCAGAATCCAGCCGAACAGGTTGGCCATGCCGACCAGAATCATCAGCGAGGCTGACGTCAGCACGGTATCGACCAGCAGTTTCGGCAGATTCGACCAGTTGAGCCCCTTGTAGACGAACAGGCCAATCACGAAGGCGTAAAGGCTTGCAACGATCGAGGCTTCGGTTGGCGTGAACAGCCCGCCGATGATGCCGTAGAGGATGATGAAGGTCATCAGAAGCGCCCAGAACGCGCTGCGGCCTTCCTTGATGATCTCCTTGACGCTTGCCCGCTTCTGTTTCGGGTAATTGCGCTTCACCGCCAGGATATAAACCGTGATCATCATCGCCACGCCCAGAAGCAGCCCCGGAATGGCGCCGGCCAGGAACATGCGACCGACCGACACGCCCGAGAGCGAGCCTGCGATGATCATCGGCACGCTTGGCGGAATGATCGGGCCAATGGTCGAGGAGGCCGCGGTAACGGCTGCCGCAAAGGGCTTGTCGTAGCCAGCCTTGTGCATGCCCGGAATCATCACCGAACCGATGCTCGCGGCATCGGCCGCGGCGGTGCCTGAAATGCCGCCAAAGATCATCGAGCCGCCCACGTTGGCAAGGCCGAGCCCGCCGCGGATATGACCGACCAGTGCGTTCGAGAACCGCACGATGTGGTCGGTGATGTTGCCGACGTTCATCAGGTTACCGGCGAGCACGAAGCCTGGAATGCACAGCAGCACGAACGAATCCAGCCCGCCATAGAGGCGCTGGGGGATAATGGTCAGCGGAATGCCTTCCATCATCAGATAGCTCAATGAGGCGATGCCCAGGGAAAAGGCAATCGGAATGCCGATCAGCATCAGGACCAGAAACAGTCCAAACAGCATCAGGATTTCCATCAGGTGTGCTCCTTGCTGCCACGCACGAACGCGACCCCGGCTTCGATAACGCCCAGCGCGCCATAGACCGCGCTCAGGCCGAACAGAATGGCCGTGGCCGAAAAGATATAGATCATTGGAATACCGAGGGTGGGGGAGGTCTGAAACGCCCCGATCTGCGCATACGTCCAGGCATAGGGCAGGACGATGGCGGAAAACACCGCGAGCACCAGTGAAGTCACACCGCGCAGCGCCATCTGGGCGCGAAACCCGAGCGTGTGTTGAAACAGCTCAACGCCAACATGGCGGTGCTGGCGCAGCACCAGACCGCTTGAGACCGCGATCATGTGAATGAACAGATACCGCGACAGCTCTTCGGTCCAGACCGGAGACGATGGCAGGGCCACACGGGCCACGATCTGAAGGATAACCACGGCGGCAATCGCCAGAAGCCCCAGCACAGCCAGGGTGGCAAACAGGCGATCAAGCCCTCGGATAAGCGCGCCGACCGGTCCGCCCATTGGCGGAATAGCGGCGTAGGCGGGCAGCGCATCGAGCGCTGCAACGTCGGTCGAATCGGACATGGGACGCTCCTTGCACGCGCCCCGGCGGATGCCGGGGCGAAGGCATTACAGGTTCTGAAGGCGTTACAGGTTCTGAATGGCCTTGTAGAGCTCGAGCTGCTCGTCGTTGAGCGCCTTCTCGACCGCCGGACGCGCCTTCTCGGCAAACGCCGCTTCATCGGAATCGACGAACGTCATGCCTTTCTCTTCAAGTGCGCTCTTGAGGCGCGCCTGATCCTTCTTGAACAGCGTCGCCTCATACGACTGCATGTCACGGCCTGCCTCGAGCACGACCTGCTGAAGGTCTTCAGGCATCGATTCGAGCTTGCGCTTGCCGATCACGACATAGATCCAGCTGCGGACATGGTTGGTCATGTTCACGTACTGCTGAACCTCGTTGAAGCTGGCACTTTCGATCAACGACAGCGGGTTTTCCTGACCGTCGATGGTGTTTTGCTGAAGCGAGGTAAACACTTCACCGAACGCCATTGGTGTCGGCTTGGCACCGAGTGCCTGCCAGGTTTTCACGAACAGCGGCACGTTCGGAACGCGCAGACGCAGGCCATCGAGGTCGTCGGGCGTTTTGATCGGGCGGTTGGAGGTCAGCTCACGCGGGCCGCGTTCGAACCAGGCGATCGGCACCAGGCCGGTGCGCTGTTCGATCTGATCGGTGATCTTCTTGCCGATGTCGCCGTCAACGGCCTGTTCCAGCTGCTCTTCACTCTTGAAGGCGTACGGCACGGCCATCAGCGCGGCCAGCGGTGCCCAGTTCTGAAGGCTCTCACCGGTGATGGTCATGTCGGCGGTGCCGAGCTGGATGCTGTTGATGACCTCCATCTCACCGCCCAGCTGATCGTTGGGGAAGATCTGAACGTCGATGCGGCCGTTGGAGTTTTCCTCGACTTCCTTCTTGAAGTGCTCGGCGGCCTTGTTCCAAATGTTGTCCTTGTTGGCCAGATGGCCGAACTTCAGCGTGTAATCGGCGGCGTGGGCCGAGGCGCTCAGTACGGCGGCACCAAGCAATGTGGTAGCAAGCAGGCGTTTCAACATGGTCTCTCTCCCGAGGTTCTTTGTTCATGACGCGTGGGCGTCATGGCTGTTGTGTCATCGGCAGATGCTGCCGTCTCACGGGTTGTTGTCGGGCCGGTCATGGCCGGCCTCATTTCATTGGGCGCTGTGCGCCGAGCCTTGCAGGGAAAAACGATTACTCAAGTGTCGTGTCGATCTCGATCAGAACCTTGCGGGTCTGTTCCGGATGCTGCTCGATCAGCGACAGCGCCTCCGGCATGGCCTCAAATGGCATGCGGTGGCTGATCAGGCGCGAGGCATCGAGTCGGCCCGTCTCAAGAAGCTCGATCACGGTAGGGAACTGCCGGCTATTGAGCCGCGAGCCCACAAGCGTCAGTTCCTTCTTGATCACCTCGAGCTGCACCAGCTCGCTCGGGACACTGCTGAAGCCGAGAAGCCCCAGGCGCCCGGCGGCGGATGCCATTCGAACCATCTGCGGTAAAAGCGCGGGGTGGCAGGCCGCGTCGACGATCAGATTCATGCCCTCGCCGTCGGTCAGTGCATCGACACGGGCCTCGAGATCGTCCTGGGCGCTGTTGATGGTGTGTGTGGCGCCCAGCTCGCGTGCGACGTCGAGCCGGTCATCGAGGATGTCGGCGACCGTGATGCGCTCGATGCCAAGCGCTCGCGCCACCTGCAATACCGTCATGCCGATGACGCCGGCGCCGACAATCAACAGGCTGTCGCCTGCATGAACGCCCATGTTCGAGAGCACATTGGAGGCAATCGAATAGGGCTCGACCAGCGCAGCCTGATCGAGCGGGATCGATTCCGGCACGCGATAGAGGTTGGCAGCCGGCACGCGCACGTACTGCTCGAAGCCGCCATCGCGATGCACGCCGATCACGCTTAGAGTGCGACAGACGTTCGGGCGATTGATGCGGCATGGGTAGCACGTGCCACAGCTGATGACCGGATCGACGCAGACCCGCTCACCTTCCGTCCAGCCGGTCACGTCGTCTCCGAGTGCGGCGACGGTTCCTGAGAATTCGTGGCCGATCACCCGCGGGTAGCGCACGAAGGCGTTATCGCCGTGCAGGATGTGCATGTCCGAGCCGCAGATCCCGACGAATGCGACCTTGACCAGAACTTCGCCCGGGGCCGGGGCGGGCGTGTCACGCTCGACCAGGCTGGCTTCATGGGGGGCGCGTACTTCAAAAACCTTCATTGCCGTCTCCTCTCAGGCGCTGGTTCAGCGCCGTGATTGCATCCGTTGATCGTCGATAGGGTTATTGGTTGACGATGCATTACCAGTGCCAGAGCGTGCCGTCTTCAAGCCGATTGACCGGTAGGCTCGCGGGCTTGTAGGGGTAACGGGCGGCGGCGTCCTCGTCGATGTCGACGCCGTGACCAGGCGCTTCGCCCGCAATGAAGTGGCCATTTTCGAAGCGGTAGTCGTGCGGGAAGACCTCGTCGGTCAGCGGGTCGTGGGCCATGTGTTCCTGAATACCGAAATTGGGCACCCAGGTGTCAAAGTGCACCGCCGCGCCAAGGCAGACCGGAGACAGGTCGGTCGGGCCGTGGAAGCCGGTGCGAATGTGGTAGAGCCCGGCGAAATCGGCCAGCCGCCGCAGGCCGGTAATGCCGCCGCCGTGACTCAGCGGTGTTCGGATGTAGTCGATCCACTGGTTTTCGATCATCTCGCGGTAATCGTGGATCGAGTTGAAGACTTCCCCGATCGCCAGCGGCGTGGTGGTGTGCTGGCGGATCAGCTTCATGCTTTCCTGATTTTCTGCCGGAACACAGTCCTCGAGCCAGAACAGGTGATAGGGTTCGACGGCCTTGCCAAGGCGTGCCGCCTCGATCGGAGTGAGCCGGTGGTGCACGTCGTGCAGCACGTGAAGCTCATCGCCAAAGCGCTCGCGCACCGCCTTGAACAGCTTCGGCGCGTGGTTGAGGTATTTCTCGGTGCTCCAGGAGTGCTCGGCCGGGAGCGCGGCGTCGGCCGGCTCGTAGCGCTCGCCGGGGTTCTTGGCCACCCCATAGATGGTCTTGATGCCGGGCACACCGGCCTGAACGCGCACGGCCTTGTAGCCGAGGTCGACGTGCTTCTGCACTTCCTCGAGGCAGGTCTCGATGTCCTGCCCGGTGCAGTGGGCGTAGGTCATCACCCGCTCGCGGCTCTTGCCGCCGAGCAGTTGATACAGCGGCATGTTGGCGGCCTTGGCCTTGATGTCCCAAAGCGCCAGATCGACGGCCGAGATCGCCGACATGGTGACCGGACCGCGACGCCAGTAGGCACCGCGATAGAGGTAGTGCCAGATGTCTTCGATCTGGTGGGCGTCGCGGCCGATCAGAGCGGGCAGAACATGTTCGTCGAGGTAGGCCACCACGGCCTTTTCGCGCCCGTTCAGGGTGGCATCACCGATGCCGTACAGCCCGCTGTCGGTCTTGATCTTGAGCGTGACGAAGTTGCGCCCTGGCGAGCTGACGATGGTATAGGCTTCGGTGATCTTCATCCGACGTTCTCCTGGTCGTGTCCCGCGCCTATAGTGGCGAAGGTCTTTTGGGCTTCATCGTCAAACAGCGCCGGATAGTGCGCCTTGACGTTTGGCAGCGATTTCAGAATTTCGCGCATGTGTGCGCGCATCATTCGCTCGGCACCGACAATGTCCGCGCTAGAGATGGCCTCGATGATCGCGGTGTGCTGGTCGATCAGAATTTCGAGCGGGGTGGTGTTCGGCATGCTCAGATAACGCACCCGGTCGAGTTGCGCCTTGGCGTCCTGGGTAATGCGCCAGGCCATGTTGTGACCGGCGGCGCGCGCGAGCGTGTGATGAAACGCCTCATCGAGGGCGTAGAAACGCTCGCTGTCGCCGGTGGCCTGACACCTGCGTTGACGCACCAGCAGGTCATCGAGCTCACGGGCCATCGCCTCGCTCAGGCCATGCTCGGCGCAGGCGCGCACGACCGCCACTTCGATGGCCTCGCGAATGAACTGGGCTTCGAGCACGGCCGCTTCCGAGATGGGCACCACAAAGGTGCCGCGCTGCGGTCGAACCTCGACCAGCCCGGCCTCGGACAGGCGAATGAACGCCTCGCGCACGGGTTGGCGGCTGACATCGAAGGTGTCCGCGATTTCCTTTTCAGAGAGGGCCTGGCCCGGTTCGAGCGTCATGTGAATGATCGCGTCGCGCAGTACCGTAATCAGGCGCTGGCGAACCGAGCCGTCGGTGATGTCGTTCCAGAGTGTGCGCAGAGACGTCGGCATGGCGGTGTCCTTTTTAATGTTCACTAGTATGGTAGTTGGGCCAGCTGTCGCCCATCCCACTTTAGGGCAATCGACCAAAGTGTAACGATCCAGCCGGACTACACGATCCAGCCGAAATACACGATCTCGTCAAAGGAGCGATCCATCGAACGCAGTGATCACACCGAAGGACGTGAGCGGGCGGACCGCATGGTCTAGGGCGGCTCCGAGGGGTATACAGGTATGGTCTTGATGGTTAATATATTTATATATCTCTATATATAAAGGATTAACTCATGACGGATACCCACGCCGCCCTGGCCGCGCCGCTGTTCGAGCCGTTGACGATCAACGGCACCACGTTTCCCAATCGCATCGCCATGGCGCCGATGACGCGCAACATGTCGCCTGGCGGCGTGCCGGGCGCGGATGTGGCCGAGTATTACGAACGCCGTGCCCGCGGCGGCGTGGGCCTGATCATCACTGAAGGTACCTACATCGACCACCCGGGCGCCAACGGCTACCCAAGTGTGCCCGCCTTTCATGGTGAGGGCCTTGAGGGCTGGAAGGACGTGGTCGAGCGGGTGCACGCCGCCGGCGGTATGATCGCACCGCAGCTCTGGCACGTGGGGCGCGAGCGTCGCCCCGGAGTGGAGCCGGACACCGACGTCCCGGGGTTCGGGCCGATGGCACTTGTCGAGGAGGGCGTTGAGGTCGTGCGCGCGATGACCGAAGACGACATTCAGGACGTGGTGGCCTCGTTCGCCCGGGCCGCGTTCGAGGCCAGACGCCTTGGCTTCGATGCCCTCGAGCTGCACGGCGCTCACGGGTACCTGATCGATCAGTTCCTGTGGGCCGAGAGCAACCAGCGCACCGACGCCTACGGCGGCAGCGTGGAAAATCGACTGCGGTTTCCGCGCATGATCGTACAGGCGGTGCGCAATGTGGTCGGGCCGGACTTCCCGATCATCTTCCGTTTTTCCCAGTGGAAGCTTTCGGATTACCACGCTCGCATTGCCGAGACCCCGGAGGCGCTCGGCGCGCTGTTGCGCCCGCTTGCCGACGACGGCGTCGATATGTTTCACGTAAGCACGCGCCGCATGTGGGAGCCGGGCTTTGCCGGAAGCGAGCTGACCCTTGCCCAGTGGACGCAGGAACTGACCGGTAAACCGGTGATCGCGGTCGGAAGCATCGGCCTCGACAAGACCTTCCGCACCGGGCACTTCACCCGTGAGGAGGACCCGACCTCCAAGAGCCGGGTGGACGTCAAGCAGCTCGCCGATCAGCGCGCGCGGGAAGAGTTCGACATGATCGCGGTAGGGCGGGCGCTGTTGTCCGACCCCGATTGGGCGGCCAAGGTGCGTGATGAGCGTCTTGATGAACTGATCGATTTCGACCGCGCTGCGCTCGACGAACTGGTGCGCTGAACTAAGGTCGGGTCGGGTAGCCTCGGCAGCCCGGCCCGGAGTGCGTATACTGGGCCGGCCTTCATTCTGGGGTCGTGATCATGGACATCAATACGGTGATAAGCGCGCTGGCCAACCCGGTGCGCCTGGACATACTGAGCTGGCTCAAGGCGCCCGAGCGCCACTTTCCGCCCCAAAAGGACACCGCGCCCGAGGGCGGCATTTGCGTCAGCCACATTCGCGAGAAGACCGGTCTGTCTCAGCCGACCATCTCGCTCTATCTTTCCACGCTCTCCCGAGCCGGGCTGGTCTCTTCTCAGCGCGTCGGCCAGTGGACCTACTACCGCTATGAGCGCGACACCGCCCAGGCGTTTCTCGACGCCATGGCCGAGCGCCTTTAAGGCCTGGCACGCTAGAGCGTGTCGACGTTGTCTCTGACCCAGCGGGCGCGAGCAAGCGTCGCCTTGCGCTTGCCCTCGTTCTGGCGGTCCCAGTTGCGGTACATCATTTTCATGCGGTGATTCCCCTCGAACCGGTCGCGGTTGCGATCAAGAAACGCCCAATAGAGGCTGTTGAACGGACAGCTGTCGTCCTCGCTTGTGGTTTTGACGTTGTACGTGCAGTGCGCGCAGTAATCGCCCTGGCGGTCGATGTAGCGCCCGCTGGCGGCGTAGGGCTTCGAGCCCATTACGCCGCCGTCGGCGTGCAGTGCCATCCCAAGCGTATTGGGCAGTTCGACCCACTCGAACGCATCCACGAACACCGCCAGGTACCACTCACACACCTCACGCGGATTGACCCCGAGCAGCAGGGCGAAGTTGCCGGTCACCATCAGTCGTTGAATGTGGTGGGCGTAGCCGTAACGCTCGATGCCGCGCACGACTTCTCGAATGCAGTGCATGTCGGTGTGGCCGCCCCAGTAACTCCAGGGCAGTGCCTTGCGGGCGTTCAGGTGATTGCGCTCGGCGTAGTCCGGCATCAGCTGCCAGTAGAGCCCCCGCACGTACTCGCGCCAGCCAAGAATCTGGCGGATGAAGCCTTCGACGGCGTTGAGCGGCGCCGCGCCCTCCTTATAGGCCTGTTCGGCGCGCTGGCAGACGTCCAGCGGGTCGAGCAGGCCAAGATTCAACGATGAGGAAATGAGCGCGTGAAACAGAAAGGGCTGGCCGTCGGTGAGGGCGTCCTGGAAATCACCGAAGCCGGGCAGGGCGTCGTCGATGAAGGTCTCGAGCAGGCGCTCGGCCTCGTCATGGGTGGTCGGCCAATTGAAGTCGTCGAGGGAACCGAAGTGATCGCCGAAACGCGCATCGATCTGGCGGGCAAGCGTTCTGGTCGCCTCGCTCATCTCGAATCGAGGGTGCTCGGGCAGGGGTGTCTTGCCGTCGTAGGCGCGCCGGTTCTCGGCGTCGAAGTTCCACTGCCCGCCGGTCGGCGAGCCGTCCGAGTTCATCAAAAGCCCGGTGCGCTTACGCATCTCGCGGTAGAAATACTCCATCCGCCACGCCTTGCGCCCCTCGCTCCATGTCTTGAAAAACGACAGTGGGGCGATGAAGCGGGTGTCGGCGCGAATCTCGACGTTTTCCACCGGCAGTTCGCTCTGCCAGCGCCGCATTGCCCGGTGCAGCCGATGCTCGCCGCAGTGGGTCAGAATGACCCGGTCGTAGTGCTTGCGCGCAAGCTCATGGCGCACAACGTCCTCGAGCGAGTCGGCCTCGACGGCGCTGTCGATCTTTCGATAGATCACCTGCTTGCCCTGCTTCTCGAGGCGCGCTGCAAAGGCGCGCATGGCCGCGAAAATCAGCAGGATCTTCTGGGGGTGGTGCGGGACGTAGCGCGCTTCCTGCTCGACCTCGGCCATCAGGACGCGGTCGGTGTCCGGCTCGAAATCATCAAAGGCGGGCAGACGGTCGCTGAGCTGATCGCCCAGAAGAACTACGAGGGAGGCCATGGCATATCCTGTCCGGGGTATGCGACAAGCGTAGCCGGAAACGGCGCCGCCCGGGCGGCGCCTTGAAGAGTTAGTCGGTCGGGCGCTTGGTCATGACGTTGCCGTCCTTGTCCTCAAACGTGCGGCCCCAGCCGGTGATCGCGGCGAACAGCATGATGGCAAGCAGCAGCCAGCCCTGGAACACGAACGGGAACACCGAGGTCGGTGACACGATCGGAAGCCAAGCGTAGGTATCCTGCATCGAGCTGATCGTTGCCCAGCCCAGAAGCACCGGCGCGCCCCACGGGAAGATGTAGCCAAGCGCCGAGGTAACGGCGTCGAGCATGTTGGCGCGTCGGTAGCGGTGGATGCGATAGCGCGTGCCCAGCTCGCGCACGAACGGCGCGGCAGCGATTTCGGCGGCGGTATTGATGGTGATGGCGCTGTTCAGCGCTGCAACCAGTCCCCAGATCGCAAGCTCCGCCCGGCGCACCGAGTTCTTGATCCAGCGCATCAAAAGCTCGGTGATGCGCTCCATGGTGCCCCCAAGGGTCATCAGGTGCGCCGCGCCAACGATCAATAGAATCAGCACCGCCATGTTGAGATAGCCCTTCACGCCGCGCACTAGGGCGCCGGTCATGTCGCCGTTGGCGTCGACGCCGAGCAGTTCGGAAGGCTCGGCAAGGCCGGTCGCGATCATCAGGGCGCAGCCGGTCAGAATGCCCCAGGTCAGCGAGGTCAGAAGGTGTTGGCCGCGAAGGGCAAGCACCAGGACCAGCGCAAAGGGCGCCAGCATGATCAGGCCCTGCGGGTCGGTGTTGGCCTGCATCGCCGCCAGCGCTTCCGGGCCTGAGAGTTCGGCGTCGCTGCCGCCGAACAGCACCAGAAGAATGAGCGTGGGAATGCCCGCCATGATCGAGTACTTGAATCGGCTTCGCACCACGCCCGGGACGTCGGCGTCCTGGGTGGTGGCAGAGACGATGGTGGTATCAGACACCGGCGCGAGGTTATCGCCGAAGATGGCGCCGGACAGAATCGCTGCAAACAACATTACCGGGTCGCCGCCGACCGCGATACCGGCCGGGTACAGGAACGTGCAAAAGGCCACGACGGTGCCGTAGCCGGTGCCCACTGCGCTTGAAAACACCGCCGCCAACAAAAACGCCAGCCCCACGAACAGCCCGCCGGTGGTGTTGGAGATGCTGCCGAGCCAGATCAGGCCCTCGACCAGCCCGCCGGTTTGCAGCACCTGTGCGAACATGCCCGCATAGAACCAGGCAATGAGCGCGACCACCCCGATCGGCTGCGTTAGCCCGCTGAACAGCCCCTCGGCGTAGGCATGCCAGCGGCTCTTGCAGAAAAAGAGACCAATCGTGAGGCCGAACAGCGCGCCCATGATCAGGCCGATTTCGGTGGCAAAGCCCAGGACGCTGATCGTGATGGCCCAAACGACGAAAAAGAGCAGAGGTAGGGCGGCGCCCCAGACGCCGAAACGGAAGGTAAGCGTTGGGGATCGAGTTTCGCCCTGGGCGGCCTCGGTGACTGGCGATGATGACATGATGTGTTCCTGCACGCGGCGTGTCGATGTGAACGAGGGGTCATGAATGAGTCGCGCGCCTTGAATGGCGGGCGCTCGGGGCGGCTCGTATCAGCCGACCCGTCCGATTCGGGCCGGCAAGTCTACCAGCAGAGCGCGTGCGGCCCAATCATTGAGCCGGGGTAAAGACCTCCAGGGGGCAGACTCAGTAGGAGGGTTCCAGCGTGCAGTTGATGTTGAACTCTGCAACGCTCGAATTGTTGGGCAGGTTCAGAAGCAGAACGACCGAGGCGGCGATGGCGTTGGGGTCGATCTTCTCGGCATTTGGCATGTCGGCGTTCTGGGTCATGTCGGTGTTGACCATGCCCGGACAGACGGCGGTCGCTCGAATACCGTCGTCCCAGCCGAGCTGGCGCAGTGCGTGCGACAGCGCAACCGTTGCGTGCTTGGTCATGGCGTAAAGCCCGGCGCCTGCCGATTTCACGCGAAGCCCGGACAGTGAGGCCAAAAGAATCACTCGGCCACAGCCGTGGGCCTTTAAAGGCTCCCAGGCGGCTTGGGCCAGCCGGCGCGGCGCCTTGACGTTGACCGCCATCATGGCGTCGAGGTCGTCATCGCTTGCCTCGATGACATTTTTGGGCGTCATGATGCCGGCGGATGGAATCAGCGCGTCGATGCGGCCGAACCGGGCGAGCGCCTCCTCGACCCAGGCCTGCTCCTGACCTTTTGTTGCGTCGTAGGCGAACAGATGGCAACGGCCTTCGTCGTCCCATCTCGGACGCTTTGGTGTACGCATGCCGAGCGAGAGCTGCCAGCCCTGATGGTAGAGGTATTCGGCAATGGCGGCGCCGATGCCACGATTGGCGCCGGAAATGAGGGCAACGCGAGTGTCCATGCGGTCTCCTTGAAACGGTCTCGATGCGTGAGGCTCGGCGGTGGCCGGCGTGCGACTCACTCTAGAGGCTCACCGCGCTGACCGCCATACCCGGCCGCACCCGACATTCGGCGCGACCGGGCTCGACCGGACCTGATTAGGGCGTGGCCGACGCCTGCCCCAGGTACGGCGCCAGCAAGGGCTTGAGCTTGGCGGCGCCTTCGCGGGACAAGTGGTTATTGTCGAAAAACAGCGCATGTCCGTCGGATTCGCCGTAACAGTAGCGCTCATTGCACAGCGCCTTGGCCGGAGAGACCAGGGTGATGTCGCAGCGGTTCTGCGCGCGGCGATACACGGAACGGGTGTGGGCCATTTGCGCCTCGTACTCGTCACGGGGAATGCGCACCTGGTCGCTCGAGTCATCAAGCAGACGCTTGAGCGCCATGACTCGGGGGACGTCCCGCTCGAAGAACGGGGTATCCTCGATCACGATGACGCGGTGGGCATCGGCCAGTTCACAGACGGTGTCGATGTAGGCCGATGCCATCCGTTCCCGGTACTCCTTCATGGGCAACCCGATGGTGCCGGGCACGTATTCGCCCGGTTCATCGTTATCGAAGATGCGTCCGAGCCAGTTCAGGATGACCAGCGTGTCATCAGGCTCGAGCTTTTCCTTGAGCTGTGCGACCCAGTTGCCGCAGTAGTGCTCTTCCTGATCGTTTCGAATGCGGAAAACACCGCTGATGGTCCGGCAACTGCTCATGGTCCAGTCGAGGGTCTTGCCGTCGTGCAGTGAGTGAACCATCGGCAGCAGACTCTGGGCATGGCTGTCTCCGATGACCGCCACGCGCGGCGCGCTGTCGTCACCGTCATAGACGCATTGTGCGGCACTGGCGCCCTTGCCGCCCTTCAGGCACTCATAGCGGCGGCTGTTGATGCTGAGCCGGCCGCTGTCGGCGGCCCAGACGGCGTCACTGTAGTGAAAGCGGGCCCCCTGGGTCAGAAAGACGGCGACGCTCACGACGCCTGCGACCAGTGCAAGTTGAAGCGGCTTGCACCGCCAGAGCCCGAGAATCGACAGGTTCTTCTTGGATGAAAATCGCTCGATGAAGCGGTAGCTTAAAAAGCCCGCCAGCACCGAAAGCGCCAGGGCGAGATAGCTGGTATATGCCGGAAGCTCGAAATAGTAGATGGCCACCACCAGCGGCCAGTGCCACAGATAGATGGAATAGGACCAGGCGCCGAGGGACTGACACACCGGGTTATTGGTGAAAACGCTGTCATTGCGTTGGGCCTGAAGGACCATGAACGCCCCGATCACCGGGAAAAACGCCAGCGCACCGGGCCAGAGATTGGAGTCATCGATCAAGAGCACCGAGAGAATGATCAGTGCCAGACCACTGCCTTCGACAGCGCGTTTGGCCATGCGCCCAAGCGTGATCGGGTACAGAAAGGCGGCGCCGCCGACCAGCATTTCCCAGGCGCGGCTCGACAGCAGGAAGTAGGCACTCTCGGCGTCGTTTTCGGTGAGATAAACGCCGTAGCCGAACCCGAGCACCGCCGCGACCGGCACGAGCGCGCGGGTGGCCCTTGCCCCCAGCGTCTTGAACGCCGCCAGAAGCACCACCGGGTAGAGCAGGTAGAACTGCCATTCGACCGACAGTGACCAGGTATGCAAAAGCCATTTCAGATGCGAATCGGCGTCGAAATAGCCGGCCTCGTTCAGATAGACCACGTTCGAAATGAAGCCGACGCTGGCCCCTGCGTGCTTGCCAAGCGTCCGGTAATCAAGCGGCGGCAGCAGAAACCAGCCTGCCACCAAAAGCACCAGACAAAGCACCGCCAGTGCCGGAACGATGCGGTTGATGCGCGAGAGATAAAACCGCAGCAGTGAAAAACTGCCGCCGTTCAGGCCCTTGAAGATAATTGCGGTCATCAAAAAGCCGGAGATGACGAAAAAGACATCAACGCCTGCAAAGCCGCCTTCAAGCGAGGTGGGAAAGAAATGGAACAGCACGACTGCCGCGACGGCATACGCTCTCAGTCCATTGATATCGTAACGAAAATTCATTGTATAACGTCCAGATTCTTACTTGGCGTTGGTGCTGCACTGCCATCGATGAGGCCGCTCGGCCATCGACGGTGCAGGCCGGACGCTCATTGGCGCAAGGTGCATGATTCAAGGCATTCGGGGCAGCCCCGAACGGTGAAAGGAAAGACCCGCGCCATGATATCAGGAATGCGTAACATCCGATTTACAAATGGCGCAGTCGGCACAGTGGCTCGGGCTTGTCGGTAAGCGCACCTGTTGGCAATCGAGGAATAAGAGGACAGGCCGCGACGCTGAAAGGCGTGCAGAAAAAGACCTTTTGCGCCGTTCTGGGGGCTAGATCAGCGCCATGCTGTGCTGGGCGTGTTCGAGTGCAAGGAGCTGCTCCTTGATCGTCATGCCGCCGTTGTAGCCGGTAAGCTTGCCATCGGCGCCAATGACGCGATGGCAGGGAATCATGATCGGCAGGGGATTTTTATGGTTGGCCATGCCGACGGCGCGTGCCGCTGTCGGTTGACCGATGGCCTGTGCAATCTCGCCATAGCTTCGGGTCTCGCCCCATGGGATGGCCTTGAGTGCCTGCCAGACAAGCTGTTGAAAGGGTGCGCCCTGAGGCTCGAGCGGCACCGTGAAATCGTGGTATTGCCCGCCGAGATAGGCCGCAAGCTCTCTGGCCGCCAGATCCAGCACCGGATGGTGTTCGTCCTCGAGGGTGGTGGGGTCTTGCGGGGTGTCGCCCAGAAAGCGAATTTGGGTGAGGGCACGATGGTTGGCGGTCAGGGAAATGGCGCCGATGGGGGTGTCGATCAGGGTCAGTTGGGCGGTGCTCATGGCCGTCTCCAGTAACGATGTGTTATCAGGCTAGCAGGCTCCAGCCGATTCAATATACGGCTTTTGTATGGGTGACGCCGTGGTTTTGGCCGGAGCGAGTACACAGTGTTATCGAGGCTCCACGAGTTTTGAACACTGTTTTTTTTAATCATGTCGTTTTGACCCACACGTGGGTTTTCATGAAGATAGTTTCAGCTGCCTTGCTTGCTGCCGTGACTCTCTCTACAACTCCGCTCGCGTCGACCGGCCGTTCTAGAAAGGTCCGCCGGCCTACGATGATTGAGGGCACCCACCCTCCACGATGACTGGGAATGCGGCGCCCATCTGCTGGCGCGTTATATACATGACGACCGCGACTGGATCACCGATTGTCGAGCCTATCACTTGTTATCTTCCCCGGACGGGGTGCGAGGGTTGATGATCGACGGTCGCTAAGTGCTCGCGACGGTGGCCGGTGGCGTGATCACATCGATCACTCTCGGACATCCATAGGCATCGGAAGTACTTGAAACTTAGGTCGACAGGGGCGTCGGTTAACACCCGAACGCTTTTTTAAAACTTAATTTTAATAAGAAGGCAGCGCGCTGACACGGTTTGTGAACACTGTTTCCTTATTTGGGCCGTAGAGTGACTCCCGAACACATCTAGGAGAACGCTCATGAAAACATTAAAATTGACTGCGCTGATCCTGGGTGCATGCATTGGCGCGAGCTCGGTCGCCATGGCCGATGAAGGCCATGGCGACCCCAAGCTGCGACAGGATCAACAACTGCACGGGCAACGTGATCAGCACTCGAGCTCTAGCGCACACGACCAGCGTGGCCATTCTGACACGCAGGCCGGCCCTGATCGCATGAACACACAGCGCCCCGCTCAGGCGAAAGGGCATGATCAACGAGGTCCGGACTCCTGGCGTCAAGGTGAGCGCATGCCGGGCCAATACCGAGACGACCGTCATGCAGTACGCGACTGGCACGCCCATGGTTTGTCCAAGCCGCCCGCTGGCCATCGCTGGTACGAAGTGGATGGCCGTTATGTCCTTGCCGCCGTGGCCAGCGGGATCATCACCTCGATCATATTAGGGCACTGATTACGCCTGAAACGCCGAAATCTGCTTCGCCCGCCCTTTGGCGGGCGTTTTTTTCATGTGCGCGGCGAACGAAGTGGTTCGATCAGGGGCGAAAGCCCGTTGTGGTCGATCTCGTGCATGAGCGCCAGCAGCCGGCCGAGTTCGCCGTTCGGGAAGCCCTCGCGGGCGAACCAGTTCAGGTAGTGGCCGGGCAGGTCGGCCAGCAGCCGGCCTTCGTACTTGCCAAACGGCATCTTCCACTGGACCAGCTTGGTTAGATCGTCAGGGTTCATGGTGCGCACAGTCACTTTGAGGCTCGTTGCGCCGGAGCCGAGCCGTCACTCCGGCCTCCGGCGCGAGAAGAGTTACCAGGTCACGCAGATCTTGCCTAAATGATCGGCGCTTTGCTGGTAGGCGAAGGCATCGGCCAGTGTCTCGAGCCCGTCGTAGGTTCGATCAATCACCGGGCGGACATCGCTTGCCTCCAGCGCGGCGATGTACGCCTTTTGCATCTGGCGGTTGCCAACGATCAGACCCTGCAAGCGAACCTGCTTGCGCATCAGGGTGGCGGTCGGCACCTCGCCCTGAAGTCCGGTTAACACGCCGATCAGCGAGATATGCCCGCCAACGCGCACCGCCTCAATGGATTGGGCAAGCGTGCCCGGCCCACCGAGCTCGATCACGTGATCGGCCCCTTCGCCGCCGGTCAGCTCGAGCACCTTGCCCGCCCACTCGGGGTGCGTTTTGTAGTTGATGGTGTGAGTCGCGCCCAGCGCCCTGGCCCGTTCAAGCTTGTCGTCGCTCGAGGAGGTCACGATAACCGTGGCGCCCATCAGGCGTGCGATCTGGATCGCGGCAATCGACACGCCGCCGGTACCGAGCGTCAGCACGGTGTCGCCGGCCTTGAGGCCGCCGTCATGAACCAGCGCCCGCCAGGCGGTAAGGCCCGCGGTGGTCAGTGTGGCGGCTTCGGCGTGGCTCCAGCCGGCGGGTGCCTTGGTGAAGGCAGCGGCGTCTCGGACAACGGCGTCGGCGGCCATGCCGTTAACGCCGTCACCCGGGGTCTGTGCGAAGCCGCCAACCGGGGTGGTGGCAGGGCCTGAGGGCCACTGGGGGAAGAAACACGACACGACGTGATCACCCACGGCGAATTCGGTCACGCCGTCGCCGATGGCCTCGACCACGCCGGCGCCGTCGGACATCAGAAGCCGTCCATCCTCGGTCGGGCTCTGGCCGCCGGCGACGATCAGGTCATGAAAATTGAGCGAGGTGGCGTGAATGGCCACTCGAATCTGGCCCGGCCCGGGGGTGCCGGGGTCGTTGATGTCGCTGATGCGAATGTGATCGAGCCCACCGGGCGCGCTGAGTGTGGCTGCCTTCATGAAGCCTCCGTAAATCCTGGTCTATGTGCCTTGAACTGCGGGCGACGCCCAGTGTAGTCAAGCCGGGACGGCTCAATAGTCCACCTTGCCCCTGAGCTGCTTGCGGGCACCGTGCTTGGTTTTGCTGTCGACGCGTTTTCGTTTGGCGCTTTTGCTCGGGCGAGTGGCCTTGCGCGGCTTATCGGAATAGAGCACCGGGCGAATCAATTCCTTGAGTCGGGCGAGGGCATCGTCCCGGTTCTGCTCCTGGGTACGGTACTGCTGGGCCTTGATAACGATCACGCCGTCCTGGGTCACGCGGCGGTCGCGCAGGGCCAGCAGTTTTTCCTTGATGCCCGGATGCAGGCTTGAGGCATTGATGTCGAATCGCAGATGGATGGCGGAGGCGACCTTGTTGACGTTCTGGCCACCGGCGCCCTGAGCGCGAATGGCGCTCAGCTCGATTTCATGATCGGGGATCGTTACGTTGCGCGAGACCTCGAGCGGCATGCAGGGCACCTCTTCTTGTCGACAATAAAAACAGTGGCGAATGGATGAACGAATAAACGAATGAACAAATAAACGGATAAACGCGATCGGCGATGACCTGCCTACCAGCCAAGCCAAATGGTATGTCGCGCGCCCTTGCCGGGGCGGTGCGCGCGCACCGTATGTTCTTCGACGCAGAGTCCGGCCCGCTTCAGGCGCTCGCTGAAGGCCGGGTCCATGCCGGCCGACCAGATCGCGACCACGCCGTCGCTGGTGAGGGCGCGCTGGATCGTCTCGAGGCCCTGTGCGTTGTAGAGACGGTCGTTGTCCTTGCGGGTCAGGCCTTCCGGGCCGTTATCGACGTCGAGCATGATGGCGTCGAACTCGCCCGGGTTCTGCTCGAGCACCGCCACCACATCCTCGATGAGAATCCGGCAGCGCGGGTCGTTGATTGGGTGGCCGGCGGCGTTGCCGAGCGGGCCCCGGTTCCAGTCCACCACCCCCGGTACCAGCTCGGCGACCACCACTTCGGCGTGGTCGGGGAGGCTCTTGAGCGCCGCGGCGAGGGTGAATCCCATGCCAAGCCCACCGACCAGCACACGACTCGGTGCGCGATCGGCCACGCGCGTACAGGCAAGCTCAGCGAGGGCGTCTTCGGAGCCGTGCAGGCGGCTGTTCATCAATTCGCCGGGCTTGCCGGCAATGCGAATCGAAAATTCATCGTCACGTTGCAGAAGCCGCAGGTGGCCGCGGCCCCCGGGAATGGCGGCGGTATCGATTTCGGTCAGTTTGGCCATGGGCTCGCCTGTCGGAGTGGAAACCTGTTGGAGTGAAAAACTGTCGGAGTGGAAAAAAAGCGCTCAGTGCGCGCGTGGCACCAGATGGATCGCGCGCTCCTCGAGGCATTCAGGGCTTGCGACGTCGAAATCGCGGCAGTTCTGGGGACGCCGTGTATGGATCGTGCACAGCATGGTGTTGCGATCGACCGCCGCGCACCAGCCGTCGTCCTCACGGCGCATGACCAGACCGCCCCAGGCGTCTTCCTCGGTCAGATGCAGGGGAAGGCCGCGGTCCAGGTCCTCGCCATCGAGAATGACCTCGAGCCGGCAGCAGCAGGCTTCGCAGTTGAAGCAGCTGACGTCTTCCACGGGACGTGGGTCGTGAGCGCGGGCGGTGTCCGACATGAGGGGCATCCTGTAATGGCGGTTCTTTAAAACCGGTCCGATCGTGAGACGCGCAGGATACCTTGAACGCAGCGATTTGTCCGAATCGCCAGTCATACGGTGTGCGTGGTTACACTCGGCGTGTTGAGGTGGCTCGTCGTTGCTCGGCGGTGCTCGGTAACGTCTTCATGAAGCTCAACAGGCCCGTACAATCGAGGGGCTTACTGCACAGATACCCCTGATAGTGATGGCCGCCCAGTTTCTTGATGAAGTCGAGCTGCTCCGGAGTTTCGATGCCTTCTGCCACTACGTGCAGCTCGAGTGCGTGCGCCAGCGCCATGACGGCCTTGACGATGGCGGCCTCTTGAGCGCTTGTCGTCACACCCATCATGAAGGTGCGATCGATCTTGAGTGTCTGGATCGGCAGGCGTCTGAGTTGGGCAAGGTTTGAATACCCGGTACCGAAATCGTCGATGGCAAACGTCAGGCCGAGGGCACGCAGTTCGGTCAGGGTGACCCGCGCGCGCTCGGGGTTATGCACCAGTGCGCTCTCGGTCAGCTCAAGCTCGAGGCGCTCGGCGGGAAAACCGGTCTCCTCGAGAATACGGGTGAGCTTGCGTGTGAACTGGCGGTCATCCAGCTGCAGTGCCGACACATTGACTGCAACGGACAGGGGCCGCTCGAAGGGGGCGTCGGTCCCAAAACTCTGACAGGCCGTACGCAGCACCCATTGCCCCAGCGGCACGATCAACCCGGTCGCTTCGGCCACTGGGATGATCTCGTCTGGCGTGACCCGGCCAAGCTCGTCGTCCTCCCAGCGCAGCAGGGCCTCGACGCCCTCGATGAGGCCGGAGCGAAGGTTCACTTTGGGCTGGTAGGCAAGCGACAGGCCATCGGTTGTGAGGGCCAGTCGAAGACGCCGCTCGATGGCCGAGTGGCGTTCGGCCTGGGAGGACATCGCCGGCTCATAGAGTTGAAAGCGATTGCCGCCGCTGGCGCTGGCGCTGCTCATGGCGGTGTCAGCGTAGATCATCAGCGCGTGGCGGTCGGCGGCCTGATCCGGATAGAGGCTGAGGCCGATACTGGCCGACAAGGAAATGAGGTGGTCTTCGATGTGAAAGGGGCGGCTAAGCGCGCTGATCAGCTGCTGAGCAAGCGTCTGATAGGTGTCGAGGTCGGTACTGCCCGACACCAGCACCATGAACTCATCGCCACCGCCTCGGGCCACGGTGTCGTGTGCGCCTACCGCGTTTTGTAAGCGGTTAGCCACGGCGCGCAGCACCGCGTCACCGAGGCGGTGACCGAAGGCGTCGTTGACGGCCCTGAACCGGTCCAGATTGATAAACAGGACCGCCAGCCCGTTCGCGACCGGCAGCTGGGCATCGAGGCGCTCCTCGAACAGTATGCGATTCGGAAGGTGGGTCAACGGGTCCCGGTGAACCCGTTCTTTCAACTCGATGTTGGCTTGATGCAGGGACGCCGCGAGCCGGGCAGTGCGTGATCCCAGATGAGCGTCGTAGATTGCCATCATCAAGGCGGCCAGCAGGATGCACGTGGCGATCACGGCCGTCGCGATGGCAAGCTCCACGGGCTTAATGCCGCTTTGAACGTGCGCCATGATGCTGTTCGGCATGATCGCTGCGGCCATGCCGGTGTAGTGCATGCCGGAGATGCCGACGGCCATGACCATCGCCGCCGACAGACGTTGCCACAAAGGGGCACGGCCGGTTGCTGGTGACAGGTAAAAGGACAACCACAGGGCAACGCCTGAGGCCGACACCGCAATGGCCGCGGACAGCACGAAGAGGGCAGGACGATAGGCAATGGCTTCGGTGGTAATCATTGCCATCATGCCGACGTAATGCATCAGGCAGATGCCTGCACCCATGACCATCGACCCCGCGATCAGCCTGAATCGATTGAGCTGCCCGGTCTGCACGATAAACAGGGCCAGGGCCGACGTCAGGATGGCGGCGCCCAGAGACACCGCGGTCAGCGCCAGGTTGTAGCCTGCGTATTCGGCGGTATCCATGGCAAGCATTCCGATGAAATGCATCGCCCAGATGCCGGTGCCCATGGCAAAGGCGCCGCCGCCTAGCCAGGCCAGGCGTGCGCGCCCTGTCGTGACGCGAAGGCGCCCGGCCAGATCAAGCGCGGTCAAGGAAGCCAGTCCTGCCACGGCAAGGGATAAAACGACCAGGCTAAGGTTATACGTCGCAGTAAAATAGCCCATTCACAAGACTCTGTACGTTGAAATAACCCGGAGGCATTCCATTGGTTCTGGTTGTGATCTCAGACAGCTAATGTCGACCGATGGCGCTTAATATTTAGAATCGTCAATCAGCGCAATCGGTGCGAATGCGGCCCCAGTAGTACCAGAACAAATGGCGCGCAACAATGAATTAAGGTAATGCGAGAGGGGTTCGATAAGGTTGTATTTTGCATCAATCGGGCTTTGTTTAAAAATTTAATTTTTTAGTATTTATGCATGCTTTATTTTTTGAGATGGGATTTAATTTTAAAATAATTAAATATTGCTTTTCTATTTCCTCTACGAGGCTATTTATTCTTTGAATGGAGGCGCTTATAGGTATGTAAGTTATGCCATATAAATATGTTTTGAAGTAGTGATGGGCGGTCTCAATGACCAAGTGCAACACGTGAGCCATCAGGTACGGTGTTGCCATGAACCACTGCTATCGCCATCTTTCTGCTGAAGACCGGGCCGCCATCATGATGATGCGAGCCACGCATTC